>OZ243122.1:1260000-2275000 GCA_965212515.1 Sulfitobacter sp. | reverse complement strand
GCTGCCGCCGAAGCCGCCGGTCTTGTCGAGACCCTGAAGAGTGAAGGCCCCTTCACCGTCTTCGCGCCCACCGACGAAGCCTTTGCCGCGCTGCCCGAGGGCACCGTGGACAGCCTTCTCCAGCCCGAGAACAAGGATCAGCTGACCGCGATCCTCACCTACCATGTCGTGCCGGGCAAGGTCATGTCGACCGACCTGCAGGATGACATGGAGGCGGAGACCGCACAGGGCACCACCGTGACGATCGACCTCGACAATGGCGTGATGGTCGAGGACGCGACCGTGACCACCGCGGACATCGAGGCCTCGAATGGCGTGATTCACGTGATCGACAAGGTGATCATGCCCGGCTCCTAAGCGCGCCACACCCGGCGCCCCGAGGGGCGCTGCAGGCCCGTCAGCCCCTCCCCCCAGGGTTGGCGGGCATTTTTATGCCGCGATGAAAAAGGCCGGGCGCGGGCCCGGCCTCTATACTCTATCTATCGGCTTCAATGCACCGTCGCGCTGTCCGGCTTGGCCCGGTTGCTGGGGGCAACCCTGTCGCCGATGATTAGCCCATCGGTGCCCGCGCTGACGGTCACCGCCTCGCCGTCCTTGATGTCTCCGGCCAGCAGCATCTCGGCCAGAGGATCCTGCAGCGTGCGCTGGATGACCCGCTTCAAGGGCCGCGCACCGAAGACCGGATCGTAGCCCTCGTCCGCCAGCCACTGCTTGGCCGACTCCTCCAGCGCCAGGGAGATCTTGCGCCCCTCCAGCCGTTTGAGCAGCCGGGCGAGCTGGATCTCCACGATCCCGGCCATGTCCTTGCGGGCCAGACGGTCGAAGATGATGGTCTCGTCCAGACGGTTCAGGAACTCGGGGCGGAAGTGAGCCCGCACCGCATCCATCACGTCGCGCCGCGCCTGGGCCATGTCGCCGCCCTCGGGCAGCTGGCTCAGGGCCTGGGCGCCGAGGTTGGAGGTGAGCACGATCAGGGTCTGCTTGAAGTCCACCGTGCGGCCCTGGCCATCGGTCAGAACACCGTCGTCCAGCACCTGCAGGAGCACGTTGAAGACATCCGGGTGGGCCTTCTCGACCTCGTCGAAAAGGACAACCTGGTAGGGCCTGCGCCGCACCGCCTCCGTCAGAACGCCACCCTCGTCATAGCCCACATAACCCGGCGGGGCGCCGATCAGGCGGGCGACGGCGTGCTTCTCCATGAACTCGCTCATGTCGATGCGCACCATCGCGCTGTCATCATCGAAGAGAAACTCCGCCACGGCCTTCGTCAGCTCCGTCTTGCCGACGCCGGTGGGCCCGAGGAAGAGGAAGGAGCCAAGGGGGCGGTTCTCGTCGTTCAAACCGGCGCGTGCCCGGCGGACGGCATTGGCGACGGCCTTTACTGCCGCATCCTGGCCGATCACCCGGTCATGCAGTTTCTCTTCCATCTGCAGCAGCTTCTCGCGCTCGCCCTCCAGCATTTTGCCAGCCGGGATACCCGTCCAGCGCTCGACGACGGAGGCGATCTGCTCGGGCCGCACGGCCTCTTCGACCATCATGCCGTCCTCGCGCGATTCCGCCGCCTCGAGATCCTTCTCGAGCTGCGGGATCACGCCGTAGGAAAGCTCGCCGGCGCGGGCCAGGTTGCCCTCGCGCTTGGCGATGTCGAGTTCGGCGCGGGCGCGGTCCAGCTTCTCCTTCAGGTCGCGGGCCGAGGCGAGCTTGTCGCGCTCCGCCTGCCAGGTCGCCGTCATCTCAGCCGAGCGCTCCTTGAGATCGCCCAGTTCCCGCTGAAGGCTGGCGAGCCGGTCCTTGGAGGCGGCGTCGTCTTCCAACTTGAGAGCCTCTTCCTCGATCTGGAGCT
This sequence comes from Sulfitobacter sp., assembly GCA_965212515.1. GTDB lineage: Bacteria > Pseudomonadota > Alphaproteobacteria > Rhodobacterales > Rhodobacteraceae > Sulfitobacter. The sequence continues at coordinate 2,273,157 of OZ243122.1, read as the reverse complement.
GCAGAATCTGGCGGTCCAGCGCGTCCAGTTCTTCGGGCTTGCTGTCTACCTCCATGCGCAGGCGGCTCGCGGCCTCGTCCATCAGGTCGATCGCCTTGTCGGGCAGGAAACGGTCCGTGATGTAGCGGTGCGAGAGGGTGGAGGCAGCGACAAGGGCGCTGTCAGAGATGCGGACCCCGTGGTGCAGTTCGTACTTCTCCTTGATACCGCGCAGGATGGAGACGGTATCCTCCACCGTCGGCTCCTGCACCATCACGGGCTGGAAACGGCGGGCCAGGGCAGCGTCCTTCTCCACGTACTTGCGGTATTCGTCGAGGGTTGTGGCGCCGACGCAGTGCAGCTCACCGCGCGCCAGGGCGGGCTTGAGCAGGTTGGAAGCATCCATGGCCCCATCCGCCTTGCCCGCGCCGACCAGCGTGTGCATCTCGTCGATGAAGAGGATCACTTCGCCCGCGGCCTCCGTCACTTCCGTTAGGACGGCCTTCAAGCGTTCTTCAAACTCGCCGCGGTACTTCGCACCGGCAATCAGCGCCCCCATGTCGAGCGCCAGCAGCCGCTTGTTGCGCAGGCTCTCCGGCACGTCGCCATCGACGATGCGCAGTGCCAGGCCCTCGGCGATGGCCGTCTTGCCGACGCCGGGCTCACCGATGAGCACAGGGTTGTTCTTGGTCCGGCGGCTCAGGACCTGCATGGCGCGGCGGATCTCCTCGTCCCGGCCGATGATCGGATCGATCTTGCCCTCCTGGGCGCGCGCCGTCAGATCGGTGCTGTACTTCTTCAGCGCCTCATAGCCCTCTTCCGCGTTGGCGCTGTCCGCGGTGCGGCCCTTGCGAACCTCGTTGATCGCGCCATTCAGCGCCTGGGCAGACACCTTGCCCGCCTCCAGGGCCTCCTTGGCGCCGGACTTCACCATGCAGAGGGCCATCAGCAGGCGCTCCACCGGCACAAAATTGTCCCCCGCCTTCTTGGCCAGCTGCTCGGCCTGGTCCAGCACCCGGGTGGTGGCGTTGTCGATGTAAGCCTGAGCCGCGTCACCGCTGACCTTGGGCTGCTTGCCCAGTGCCAGGGACAGGGCCTGCTGCACACGCGGCAGATCACCGCCCGAGGCGGCGATGAGGTTGGCGGCGAGGCCCTGGTCGTCGTCCAGCAGCGCCTTGAGCAGATGTTCGGGGGTAAGTCTTTGATGGTTCTCGCGAATCGCGATGGTCTGGGCCGCTTGAATGAAGCCGCGCGACCGGTCCGTGAACTTGTTCAAGTCCATGGTCTTCTCCTTATCTATAAGCGCCCCGTCCCGCGGATGCCTGGCAAGCAGCACATCCGCTTGGAGCCTTCCCCAAACGATTTGGGGAGCCTTCCCCCCAGTTCAAGACGCTCACGCGGCTTTCGTCCAGTGCGCTCAAAGCGCAGCCCGCCCGCGCCCTCACCAAAAATTGATGACTGCTTAGCAAGGTCCATCGCCTATACTTGGTTGCTTTCTAAAGATTATTCTTGGTGATGGCGGGCTGCCCCGGCCACGAGGAAACCATTTCGCAAGCAAATGCGTTTCCAGTTCAAGCATGTGCACCCATATGCATGACAACGAGGCAGTCCCGAGGAACGCGACATGAGCAAGCACCCGGTCAAGATCGACTCCGTCCGGTACAATGCCGCCACCCAGAGTTTCGAGGCGGCGGTCACCGTCTACGGCGACCGTGGCATCCGCAGCTATGCCTGTGCCATCGAAGCCCCCATCACCACCACCTTTGCCGAGGCCGCCGAGGGTCTCGCAGTCCAGGCACAGCGGCGCTACAGCGGCCGCGGCGGGCTGCATTCACGGCGGACGGCCCACGTGACGCGCCTGCGCGCCGGGGGAAGGGCCTTTGATCCCTCCCGCTGGCTGCAGGGCCTGCTTGGCAAGAACGGCCGCTCCGCGGCCTGACCTGGATACCTGCGCGGCAGCTGCCAACCGCGCAGGTAGGCGAGGCGACCACAGCGCCCATCTGTCCGGGCGCACAGCCTACGCCGTGACAGAGACAAAGCCTGCCTGCACTGTCTCTGTTCTGGCCCGGTACACGCTTCGCGTGTGCCGGGCTTTTCCATGCCGAATTCTACTGGAAAGCCCCCGCTGCGGCGAGTGAATTTTCGCGTCATGGGTGTACTATTTTCCGGACAGTGGTTGCCACGCTGGACAGGGCGCCCCCGCATCCCTAACAGAGCGGGCGACGCAAGAGGGAGACCCGCCATGTCTGATGACCGCCTTATCGTCGCGCTCGATGTGCCCCACGCCGTGGCCGGGCTGGAGTTGGCCCGGACCCTGGGCGACGCCGTGGGCTTCTACAAGATCGGCCTCGGGATGCTCACCGGCGGCGGGCTCGCCCTCGCCAACGAGCTCAAGCAGGAGCACGGCAAGCGCATCTTCCTCGACATGAAGCTCTTCGACATCGGCGCCACGGTGGAGGCGGCGGTGCGCGGCCTCACCAGCTTCGACATCGACTTCCTGACGGTCCACGGAGACCCGCACGTGGTCCGCGCGGCCCGGGAAGGGGCCGCCGGATCGGGCACAAAAATCCTTGCGGTGACGATCCTTACCTCGCTCGACCGGAGCGACCTCGACGCCGCGCAAATCCGCCCTGGCGAGATGGAGGAGCTGGTGCTCAGCCGGGCCGAGGCGGCCTTCGAAGCGGGCGCCGACGGGGTCATCGCCTCCCCCCGCGAGGCGGCACTGATCCGCGATCTGCCCGGTGCGGCGGGCCGCCTGATCGTCACCCCAGGCGTGCGCCCCGCGGGGGCCGAGGCGGGCGACCAGAAACGCATCGCCACCCCTGCCGCTGCTATCGCGGGCGGGGCAGATCACATCGTCGTCGGGCGCCCGATTTGGCAGGCCGAAGACCCGCGCGCCGCCGCCCGGGCAATCCTGTCGGAGCTGTCGGGCTAAGCACGGCGCGCCGCCCCACTGTGCCAAATACACAACATCTAGAGGATAGGACCCGGAAAGGGACTATCACATCTATGTCCAAGGCCCCGCGCGTGGTACCTTTAACCTAGGTGATACTCCCCGACGAACTCTCTTCCTGATGTTCGTCACCTTCCCCCCGCATAAGGCTGCGGGGGGCCTTTCTGTGGGGGCCATGCCAACCCCATCAGGCGCCATTCTCAAGCCCCATCGCAAAGGCTATGATGAGCGCCTGCGCCGCGAGATCCGAATCTGCCCATGCCCGCCCTCTGCCGAGATTGCCTTGCCGAAATGGCCCCGGCGCGCCGCTGCCCGGCCTGCGGCAGCCCCCGTGTCCTGTCCCACCCAGAGCTCTTCGAGCTGGGCATCGCCCATATGGACTGCGACGCCTTCTATGCCTCGGTCGAGAAGCGGGACAACCCGGAGCTGGAAGGCAAGCCGGTGATCATCGGCGGCGGCCGCCGGGGTGTCGTCTCGACGGCCTGCTACGTGGCGCGCATCCGGGGCGTGCGTTCGGCGATGCCGATGTTCAAGGCGCTCAAGCTCTGCCCCGAGGCCGTCATCGTGAAACCGCGGATGGAAGCCTACGTGGAGGCCTCGCGCGCGATCCGCGCCATGATGGAAGAGCTGACCCCGGCGATCCAGCCGCTTTCGCTCGACGAGGCCTTCCTCGACATGACCGGCACGGCCCGCCTGCACGGGGCGCCGCCCGCCGTGATGCTGGCGCGCCTGGTGCGGCGGATGAAAAGCGAGCTGGGGCTGACCGGCTCCATCGGGCTCAGCCACAACAAGTTTCTCGCCAAGGTCGCCTCGGACCTCGACAAGCCGCACGGCTTCTCAATCATCGGCAAGGCCGAGACCGCCAGTTTCCTGCGCGACAAACCCGTGGGCCTGATCTGGGGCGTCGGCGCCGCCACCCAGACCGCCTTGGATAAGGCAGGCATCCGCACCTTCGCGGACCTGCTGCGCTGGGAGAGGCAGGACCTGATCCTGCGCTTCGGCGGCATGGGCGACAGACTCTGGCACCTGGCGCGGGGCGAAGACCATCGCCGCGTATCGGCGCACGAGCCGGTGAAGTCCATCTCAAAAGAGACCACCTTTGGCGAGGACACGGGCGACGCCGACATCCTCGACGGCCACATCTGGCGCCTTTCGGTGCAGGTGGCGGACCGGGCCAAGGCCAAGGAGCTGGCGGGGCGGGTGGTGACGCTGAAGATCAAGCGGGCCGACTTCAAGGCCCTGACGCGCCGCCTGTCGCTAAGCGATCCGACGCAGCTGGCGGACAGGATCTACCGCACCGCCAGAGCGCTTTTCGATCAGCTGGAGGACCCCGGCCCCTTCCGCCTCATCGGGGTCGGCATTTCCGATCTTAGCCCAGGGGCGGCGGCGGACAAGGAGGGCGATCTGCTCGATCCCGGCGCCGATCAGCGCAACAAGGCGGAACGGGCGACGGATGCGATTCGGGGCCGCTTCGGGCCGAAAGCCATCGTGAAGGGGCGCGCGCTTCGGTAGGTGCTACTCGGCCGCCAGGGGCACCCGGCCCTGGCCGATCTGCGCCACCTCGGCCACCACCTGGCGCAGGGCGGCGCGGACCTCCTCGTAGGCGCCGTTGGGCCGGATGAGTTTCTCGTCCATGTAGAGCGAGCGGTCGATCTCCACCTGTACCGCGTGCTGTCCGCGCCCGGGGCGCCCGTAGGCCTGAGTGATATAGGCGCCCGCGAAGGGCATGTTGCGGGTCACCACGAAACCCGCGCTGATAAGCGCCGATTCGATCCGGTCCACGATCTCCCCCGCGCTGGAGGCGCCGAAGCGGTCTCCCAGCACCACGTCAGGGCGCCGCACACCCGTCCGGGCGACCGAATCCATCGCCTCGTGCGGCATGGAGTGGCAATCAATCAGCACCGCCTGTCCATGGCGGCGGTGGAGGTCATCCAGGAGCCGCTGGAGCGTATCGTGATAGGGCTTCCAATAGTGATCTATCCGGCGCCGCGCCTCGGCGGCGGAAATCTTGCCGGAATAGATGGCGCGGCCGTTCGCCACCACGCGCGGGATCACCCCCAGCCCCGAGGCGACGCGCGGATTGTGGCCCTGGCGGCGCACCCCCTCGATCAGCGCCGGGTCCAGCTCGGCGGCCGAACGGTTGAGATCGACGAAGGCTCGCGGCGCGCCAGCCCGGATGAAAGTGGCGCCAAATTCCGGTGCACATTCAAAGAGTTCGTCGACGAAGGCATCCTCGGAAGAGCGAATCGCATGTTCGTTCAACACCGTGTGGCGGAGGAAGCTCCAGGGGTAGTCCCTCCCGGAATGGGGCGAGGCAAAGAGCACGCAGGAAAGGTTGCGATCGGGATGCAGAACTTCGTATGCGGACTTGGGCATGACTATCCCCTTTGGGCCGTACATAGCGCAAAACATTGCTTTGCCAAAAGCCCTTGATCCCACCTTCGACTCCTTTTATAGCAGCGCAACCGGCGCGGCACTTCGCGCCCCATTTTGTTTGGGGCCGGGACGCCAAGGCGGAAAAGTGGGTGATTAGCTCAGCGGTAGAGCACTTCGTTGACATCGAAGGGGTCACTGGTTCGATCCCAGTATCGCCCACCACCGAATTCACCGGCCCCTCGCGGGCCCGACCGTAAACCGGCGCTGGTTCGCGCCACAGAATGGATGGAGATGGACATGAAAGTTCGCAATTCGCTCCGCTCGCTCAAGAACCGGCACCGGGATTGCCGCGTTGTGCGTCGCAAGGGCCGCGTCTACGTGATCAACAAGACGCAGCGCCGGTTCAAAGCCCGCCAGGGCTGAACCCTGCCGCACAAGCGATCTGGAAAAGCTGCTCTTCGGGGCGGCTTTTTTGTTTTCGGAGAGGCGTTTTTTGGCGCCCGCCGCGATCACAGTCTCTCGATTTCTGCCGTCCCGCGCTGGCCCTTGCACTCCGCGCACCCCACCTTACCCTGCACGCCAAGGGGGCAGCCCGCCCCGCCGTGACAGAAGAAGGACGACAGATGACCGACACCTCCGACTACACCCCGCCCAAGGTCTGGACCTGGGACCGCGAGAGCGGCGGGCGCTTTGCCAGTATCAATCGCCCCATCGCCGGTGCAACCCACGACAAGGAACTGCCGGTCGGCAAGCACCCCTTCCAGCTTTATTCCCTCGCCACCCCGAACGGCGTGAAGGTCACAGTGCTCTTCGAGGAGCTGCTGGCGGCAGGCCACACGGGCGCCGAGTACGATGCCTGGATCATCGACATCTCGGAGGGACAGCAGTTCGGCTCGGGTTTCGTCGAAGCCAACCCCAACTCCAAGATCCCGGCCCTGATGGACCATTCCGGCGAGACGCCGCAGCGCGTCTTCGAATCGGGCGCCATCCTGCTGCACCTCGCAGAGAAGTTCGGGGCCTTCCTGCCGAAGGATCCGAGCCAGCGCACCGAGGCGCTCAGCTGGCTCTTCTGGCAGATGGGCTCCGCGCCCTACCTCGGCGGTGGTTTCGGCCATTTCTACGCCTATGCACCAGAGAAGTGGGAGTACCCGATCAACCGTTTCGCCATGGAAGCCAAGCGTCAGCTCGACGTGCTGGACCGCCATCTGGAGGGCAAGGACTGGCTCGCCGGAGAATACTCCATCGCCGACATGGCGATCTGGGCATGGTACGGTCAGCTCGTGCTTGGCCGCCTCTACTCCGCCGCCGAGTTCCTCGACGTGGCCTCCTACAAGAACGTCGTCCGCTGGGCCGAGGCGATCGACGCGCGCCCGGCCGTGAAGCGGGGCCGCATGGTCAACCGCGCTTTCGGCGATGATCTCTCGATGCAGCTGCACGAGCGTCACGATGCCTCGGACTTCGAGACCAAGACCCAAGACAAGATCGGCGAAGAGGCCTGATCAAGGCGCGGCCCCGGGCACGCCCCGGGGCCCTGCCCTACCCCTGTCTGCCAACCTGGCGGCAGATCAGAATCACCGGCAAAAGGCCCATCGCAACGATGACGAGCGAGGGCACCGCCGCCCCCGACAGCCTTTCATCACTGGCCAGCCGGTAGGCCTGGACCGCGAGCGTGTCGTAGTTGAAGGGCCGCATGATCAGGGTGGCCGGCAGTTCCTTCATCACATCCACGAAGACGATCAGCAGCGCCGTTAGCAGGCTGGGCGCCAGGATCGGCAGATGCACCCGGCGCAGTGTGCCCAGGGGGCTCTGGCCGAGAGAGCGCGCCGCGGCATCCATGTTGGCATGAACCATCGCCTGCCCGCCCTCATAGGCGCCGAGCGCAGCCGCCAGGAAGCGCACCATGTAGGCCAGTACCAGAAGCCAGATCGAGCCCGTCAGCAGCAGCCCGGTGGAGATGTCGAAGGTGGCCCGCATCCAGGCGTCGAGCGCATTGTCGAAGGCGGCGAAGGGCACCAGCAGGCCCACGGCGATGACCCCGCCGGGCACGGCATAGCCGAGCCGCGCCACGTAGGTTGCCCCTGACGAAAGGCGCCCCGGATAGAGCCGCTTGAAAAAACCCACGCAGATCGCCGCCGTCACCGTCAGGCCCGCCGCCACCGCCGCCAGGGTGAAGGAATTGCGCATGAAACCCAGATAACGCGGGCTCAGCAGGTCCTGCTCAGAGCGCAGCCCCATGTCGAAGAGCACCACCACCGGCAGCAGCGCCCCGAAAAGCACCGGGATACCGCAGAGCATCAGCGCAAGGCCCGCCTGCCAGCCGCGCAACTCCATCGGCGGCATAGCCTGGCTACGCCGGGCGCTGTCGTGGTACTTGGCCCGTCCGCGCTGGTAGCGTTCCAGCACCGCGAGCAGCAGAGCAAAGCTCAGCAGGCAAAGGGCCAGCTGCGCCGCCGCGGCCCTGTCGAACATAGAGAACCAGGCGGTGTAGATGCCTGTGGCGAAAGTCTGAACACCGAAGTAGGCGACCGTACCGAAATCGGCGATGGTCTCCATAACCGCCAGCAGGACGCCCGCGGCGATGGCCGGACGGGCCAGCGGCAGGGAGACCTTGAAGAAGGCGCCGATGGCGCTGGTGCCCAGGGCGCGGGCCGCCAGGAAGGTCGTGCCACTCTGCTGCAGGAAGGCCGCCCGGGCCAGAAGGTAGACATATGGATAGAGCACGAGGACGAGCATCAGGGCCGCCCCGCCGAGCGAGCGGATGTCGGGGAACCAGTAGTCCCGGGGCCCCCAGCCGGTGATGTCGCGCAGGGTGGTCTGAACGATGCCGGGATGGTCCAGCAGGTTGGTATAGGCATAGGCTAGGACGTAGGCCGGGAAGGCCAGCGGCAGCACCAGGGCGATCTCCAGCAGGCGCACGCCGGGAAAGCGCGTCATGGTGACAAACCAGGCCGCCCCGACGCCGATGGAGAACGTCCCCAGCGAGACCAGGAGAACCAGCGCCAGCGTCGTCCAGGTATAGCGGCCGAGGACGGTTTCCAGGAGGTGCTGCACCGTTTCCGTGCCGCCCGTGAGGGCCGCGATCAGCACGGCCACCATGGGCAGGGCGCAGAGCGCCGCCACCGTCAGGGCGGCGGCGCGCAGGCCGCGTGTGCCATCGCGTGTGCGCGCGGGACGCGGCATATCGGTGCTGGGGGCCGTCATGAGCCCTATTTCGACCATTTCCGTAGGAATTGCCAGTGGCCCCGCGCGACCCGGGAACATTGCCGCAGGCGCCCGGGTTTCGTCCTCAGCAGCGTAAAGGAGCCCGCCAGATGAAGGACAGCGCCCCCACCGACGCGACGCGCCAGGCGACCCTCTACCGGATGGTCATGCCCGATCACCTCTGCCCCTTCGGCCTCAAGGCCAAGGACCTGCTGGAACGCGAGGGCTTTGTGGTGGACGACCACTGGCTCGAAACACGCGCAGAGACGGATGCCTTCAAGGAGCAAGCGGGCGTCGAGACCACGCCGCAGGTCTACGTCGATGGGTCACGCATCGGGGGATACGAGGCGCTGCGCAAGCATCTCGGCCGCCGGGTGAAGGAAAAGGGCGAGGAGAGCTATCAGCCGGTCATCGCCATTTTCGCCATGGCGTTCGCACTATCCCTCGCCGTCAGCCTTCTCGCCCGCGGCACGGTTCTCGCCTTCCCGGTCTTCCCGGATTTCGTTGCCATCGCCATGTGCCTTTTGGCGCTTCAGAAGCTTCAGGACGTTGAGAGCTTCTCGACCATGTTCCTGAACTACGATCTGCTCGCCCGCCGCTGGGTGCCCTACGGCTATCTCTACCCTTTCGGAGAGGGACTGGCGGGCCTTCTGATGCTGGCGGGCCTCCTGCCCTGGCTTTCGGCACCGATCGCCATCTTTATTGGCGGGGTCGGCGCGGCCTCGGTGATCAAGGCCGTCTACATCGACAAGCGTGAACTCAAGTGCGCCTGCGTCGGCGGCGGCAGCAATGTGCCCCTCGGGTTCGTCTCTCTCACCGAGAACCTGATGATGCTGGCGATGGGCGCCTGGACGGCGGCCCGCGCCTTCACCTAAGCCGTCACTCGTAGCTGCGCTGATCCTCGATCACCAGGCCGTCCTTCGGTAGGCTTCCGGGGGAGACAACCTCCACCTTTCCCTTCAGCTTCAAAAGGCTCGCAACAGACTGGGCGTAGGTGTCGGCATCGCCGCCCGCGCTCTCGATACGGACGGTCATGACGTCCTGCTCCCCGGTCCGGCTGGCAATGACCCGCGCCTTGGAAACCTCGGCATGGGCGGCCACAAGTTGTGCCACCTGCTCGGGCCTTACAAACATGCCCTTGATCTTGGTCGTCTGGTCAGCCCGGCCCATCCAGCCCTTGATGCGCTGGTTGGTCCGCCCGCAGGGCGATTGCCCGGGCATGACCGCGCTGAGATCACCGGTGGCAAAGCGGATCAGTGGATAGTCCCGGTTGAGGGAGGTCACGACAACCTCGCCCACCTCGCCCGGCGCCACCGGGTCGCCCGTTCCGGGGGTCACGATCTCGACGATCACGCCCTCATCGACGATCATCCCCTCCATCGCGGCGCTCTCATAGGCGATGTTTCCCAGATCGGCGGTCGCATAGCATTGCAAGCAGGCAATCCCCCGATCCTGGTAGTACTGCCGCAGCGAGGGGAAGAGCGCGCCGCCCCCCACCGCCGCCTTTGCGATGCCCAGCTTGACGCCCAGGGCATCGGCCTTCTCAAGGATCACCTTGAGGTAGTCCGGTGTCCCCGCATAGGCCGTCGCGGCCACGTGCTGCGCCGCCTCCACCTGAAGCTCGGTCTGGCCGGTGCCCGCAGGCAGGACGGTCGCCCCCACGGCCCGCGCCCCGCTCTCGAACATGTGGCCCGCCGGGGTGAGGTGATAGCCAAAGCAGTTCTGCACGATGTCGGTCGAGCCGATGCCCGCGGCATGAAGGAAGCGCCCCATGCGCCACCAGTCGGTGCCCAGGCTGCCCGGTTCGTAGATCGGCCCGGGGGACTGGAAGATGTAGTTGACGTTGCTCACCCGGATGCCGCCGAAGGGGGGCCGCGCCTTCTGCCACTTGCCGAGGTCTGATTTCCGCAGCACCGGGAGGCGCGTCAGATCCTCGGCACCCTGCACCTCGGCGGCCGCGGCGCGCCAATCCTCCGGGGCCTCGGTGACCCCGGCCAGGATGTCGCGCAGGGCTGCCCCCTGCTCCGCCGCCCGCTGGTCCGCGCTGCGGGTTTCGAGATCATCGTAGAAGGAAGGCTCGGCCATCTCTGTTGCTCCATCCGGGACGGGCGCAAACACCCGCCCTAACTCTGAATTCTTGGTTTCTTAGGATGGGCGCTTGCACCCATCTTCCTCAGGACAGCCAGCGCTTGCGGCGCCGGTAGGAACGCACCTCGCGGAAAGACTTGCGCCCCTCGTCCGACATGCCGAGGTAGAATTCCTTCACGTCCTGGTTTTCCCGCAGGTCGGCGGCGGGGCCGTCCATCACCACCCGGCCCGATTCAAGGATGTAGCCGTAGTGAGCAAAGCGCAGGGCGACGTTGGTGTTCTGCTCGGCCAGCAGGAAGGTCACGCCCTCCTGCTCGTTGATGGATTTCACGATCTCGAAAATCTGCTCCACCAACTGCGGTGCCAGCCCCATGGAGGGCTCGTCCAGCAGAATCGTCTCGGGCTTCGACATGAGCGCGCGGCCCACGGCGCACATTTGCTGTTCTCCGCCCGAGGTGTAGCCCGCCTGGCTGCGGCGGCGCTCCTTCAGGCGCGGGAAGTAGTCATAGACCATCTCCAGGTCGCGCTGAATGGCGGCATTGCCGTCGGTCCGGGTGTAGGCGCCGGTCAGAAGGTTTTCCTCCACCGTCAGGTGCTCGAAGCAGTGGCGCCCCTCCATGACCTGGACAACGCCCTTCTTCACCGTTTCCGCCGGATCGGCATGGGCGATGTCCACGCCGCGGTACTTGATGGAGCCCTTGGTGACCTCGCCGCGCTCGGAATGCAGCAGGCCCGAGATGGCCTTCAGCGTGGTGGTCTTGCCGGCCCCGTTGCCCCCCAGCAGGGCGGTGATGCCCCCCTTCGGCACGTTCAGGCTGACCCCCTTCAGGACCAGGATCACGTGGTTGTAGATCACCTCGATGTTGTTCACCTCGAGCACATTCTCGACCTGTGCTTCGGGCTTCGTCGCGGCATCCAGCATGGGCACTCTCCATCACGCCCCGGTCTTGTGCGGGGTCTCAGCTTCGCTCGGCGCGCGCCCGCCCCGGGGCGCGCACCTGTCTCTTGGGGTGCCCGGCCCGCAGAGGGCCGGGCGCGGAATCAGCCGCAGTTGCTCTCGATGTTGTTCTCCGAGGCATAGGCCGCGGAGTCCTCCTCAATGAGGGGCCCGATCACTTCCATGTCGGTCTCGGCGAAGTCGGAGATCAGCGACCACTCCTTGGCAGAGGCATCCCACTGTGTGACCCCGACAAGGCCGGTGCCGCCGTGGTTCTCACAGGAGACCTTGAAGGTCGGCCCGAAGTTCGGCAGGCCCAGTGCAGCCATCTTCTCTTCGGTCATCTCCAGGGCTTCCATGCCGTCGCGCATCTGGGCCGGGGTGATTTCGGCGGTGCCGTGGATCTCCTGGGCGGTCTTCACCGCCTCGGCCGCCAGCATCGCCGCATAGAGACCGCGGTTGTAGAGCACGGTGCCGATCTGGTCGCCCGCGCCGGCCGCCTTGCCCTTGTCCACCACGTGGGTCTGGATGTCGTCGAAGACGGGGAAGTCGCTGCCGACGCCGTGGAAGGTAAGGGCCTTGTAGCCGTTGGCCGCATCACCCGCCGCCAGCACGTCGTTCTCGGAGCCGGACCACCAGATGCCGATGAAGTTCTCCATCGGGAAGCGGATGTTGGCGGCTTCCTGGACGGCCACCTGGTTCATCACGCCCCAGCCATACATAATGACATTGTCGGGACGGTCACGGCGGATCTGAAGCCACTGGCTCTTCTGCTCCTGCCCCGGGTGATCGACCGGCACCAGGCTCAGCTCGAAGCCGTGCTTCTTGCTCAACTCCTCCAGGGTGCGGATCGGCTCCTTGCCGTAGGCGGAGTTGTGATAAACCAGAGCGATCTTCTTGCCCTCGAGCGACCCGCCGTTTTCAGCCAGCAGATAGTTGATCGCGCCGGAGGCCCCGTTCCAGTAGTTGGCCGGGTAGTTGAAGGTGTGGCTGAAGACATCGCCGTTGGCCGCCGAGGTCCGTCCATAGCCCATGGTGTGCATGGGAATGTTGTCGGCGGTGGTCTTGGGGATCAGCTGGTAGGTGATGCCGGTGGAAAGCGGCTGATAGACCAGCGAGCCTTCGCCCTTGGTGGCCTCGTAGCACTCCACGCCCTTCTCGGTGTTGTAACCGGTCTCGCACTCCACCACGCGGGTCATGACGCCGCCGATGCCGCCGTCACGCTCGTTCAGCATGGTGAAATAGTCGGCGTAACCGTCGGCAAAGGGAATGCCGCCCGCGGCGTAGGGGCCGGTCCGGTAGCTCAGCGACGGAAAGACAAGATCCGCCATTACGGGGCCGGCTGCCATCATCGCAGCCACGGCCATGGTTCCCAGTCTGTATTTCATCGGTGTTTCCTCCCTAGGTTTATCCGATTTTCTCCCGGCGGGCTTTTGGTGCCCGCCCTCCTTCCGCGGCCGCCCCGTCAGTGCGGGAAGGGCCACAATCTCAATTTTTCCTTGGCCACCCGCCAAAGCTGCGCCAGGCCGTGCGGCTCGGCGATCAGGAAGACCACGATCAGCCCGCCCACGATGACCAGCTGCAGGTGCGCCACGATGTCGGTGGGCCAGCCAAGCCAGTCCACCCCCACGATCTTCAGGAGCACCGGCAGAAGCACCAGGAAGGCCGCCCCGGCGAAGGAGCCGAAGATGGAGCCCAGTCCGCCGATGATGATCATGAAGAGCACCAGGAAGGACTTGGTGATGCCGAAGGCCTCGCCCACCTCGACGGCGCCCAGGTAGACGGCGAAGAAGAGCGCCCCAGAGATGCCGATGAAGAAGGAGGAGACGGCGAAGGCCGTGAGCTTGGCGCGCAGCGGGTTCACCCCAATGATCTCGGCCGCGATGTCCATGTCGCGGATCGCCATCCACTTCCGCCCGGTCGCCCCGCGGGTCATGTTGCGCGCCACGATGGCGCAGACGATGGTGAAGAAGAGGCAGAAAAGGTAGGTGGCCCAGGGCTCCGTCGAGGGGCCGGTGATCAGCACCCCGAAGAGGTCACGCTCTGGCGCGTTGATCTGGCCGGAGGCGGAGTAGTTGTAGAACCAGGACACCCGGTTGAAGAGCCAGACCAGGAAGAACTGCGCCGCCAGGGTTGCCACCGCCAGGTAGAAGCCCTTGATCCGCAGGGACGGCAGGCCGAAGAGCACCCCCACCAGGGCCGTCATCACGCCCCCCATGATGACCGAGAAGAAGATGTTGAACTCCGGCAGCTGGAAGACAAGCTCCCCGCCCCACCAGATATCGACGCCGGTCATGAACTTGTAGCAGGCGTAGGCCCCTACCGCCATGAAGCCGCCGGTGCCGAGGCTGACCTGACCGCAGTAGCCCACCAGGATGTTCAGCCCGATGGCCGCGATGGCGTAGATCAGGAAGGGCAGGAGCAGCGAATTGGCCCAGTAGTCGTTGATCAGGAAGGGCACCACCACGATGGCCACGAAGAGCACCAGGTAGTAGCGATAACGATCGAACTTGATCGGAAAGGTCTGCTGGTCCTGGGCGTAGGACGTGTTGAAGTCACCTGCTTCACGGTAGAACATCAGCGACGCTCCTGCTTCCAAATGGTCAAAAATCCCGGGGTCCGGGGCAGAGCCCCGGTCCGCCGCGCGAAGGCACTAGACACGTTCAATGATCTTCTCCCCAAAGAGGCCCTGGGGCCGGAAGACCAGGAAGACCAGCGCCAGCATGTAGGCGAACCAGTTCTCGGTCGCGCCACCCAGGAAGGGGGCGCCAATTAGGAACTCGAAGAGCTTCTCGCCCACCCCGATGATCAGGCCGCCAATGATGGCGCCGGGGATCGAGGTGAAGCCGCCCAGCATGAGCACAGGCAAGGCCTTGAGCGCGATCAGCGAGAGCGAGAACTGAACGCCGGACTTGGCGCCCCACATGATGCCCGCCACCAGGGCGACGAAGCCCGCGAGCGACCAGACGAGGATCCAAATAAAGTTGAGCGAGACCCCGACGGAAAGGGCCGCTTGGTGATCGTCCGCCACGGCCCGCATCGCGCGGCCCTGTTTGGTGTACTGGGCAAAGGCGATGAGCCCCGCCACCAGGATAGCGGCCACGATGGAGGCCACGATGTCCAGGTTGTCGATGAAGAAGCCGTAGCCGAAGGCATTGTAGGTGGTCTCGTCGATCCAGAGGTTTAGGCCCTGCGGCAGGCAGGCGCCCTCGGCCACGCAGACGTTGAGGGCTTTCAGCTCGGAGCCCCACATGAGGTCCGCCACGCCCTCCAAGAAGTAGGCCAGGCCGATGGTGGCCATAAAGAGGATGATCGGTTCCTGCCCCACCAGATGCCGGAAGACAAACCGCTGCACCGCGATGGCCAGGGCGATCATCACCAGCACCGTCAGGGCGATGGCCAGGAAGGAGTGGACCGACCAGCCGAACTTGTGCACGTCCGTCCCGAGGATCGCGTTGATGAGGTGTGCGAAGGGCACCTGCCCGTTCTGGATGCCCACCAAGGTCATGGCGGCAAAGAGCGCCATCACCCCCTGGGCATAGTTGAAGATGCCAGAGGCCTTGTAGATCAGCACGAAGCCCAGGGCGACGAGGGCATAGAGCACCCCGGCCATGAGGCCGTTGAGAAAGACCTCGATGGTAAAGGCCAATTGTTCAGGCATGTGCTTCCTCCCCAGCAGCGCACAGCAAAAGGGGCGCACCACGGCTCACCGCGGCACGCCCCTGCGTGACGTTCTTTTCTTTTTCGGTCAGGTTCAGTCGCGGTCCAGCGCAGGCTCCACGTGATCGTAGTGGCTGCCCCCGTCCCCGCCCGGTGTCGGCCCGGTGGCTGCCGGACAGGTGCAGGCCGCCAAAAGCTCGTTGGCCTTGGCCGAGCGCTTGCCCGCAGGTACCGCTTCCAGCGCGGAACGGGCCGCGCGCAGCGCCCAGTCCATGTCCCCGTCCACGTAGGCCGGACGGTCCGCGCCCTGGCCCAGTTGGCCGCCGCGAACGTCCCGCGACTGGTGCGCGGCGCGTTTCATGGCGCTCGTCACCGCCTGGCGCTCGTCCTTGAGCAGCTCGTCCAGATCCTCGGGCCGGAAAGACCGCATCCGGTCGATCAGATGGTCCGGTAGGCCGCGGTCCTCGCCCAAGATGTCGGCCAGTGTTTTCTTCAACCAAGTCTCGTGCTCTGTCATCTCTTTCGCTCCTTGCTTGCTGCAAGATCAACGAAAGGGACAGGGCAATGTTCCGGGCGCCGGACAGCATGCCGCGCCCAGCGCAAGGGCCGGCGGCAGGCCGCAGGACCACCGGAACCGGAGACCGGGCCTCAGTCATGCGACACCCCGAGATAGGCGTCGATCACGTCCTGGTTGTTGCGCACCTCGTCGGGTGTGCCGTCCCCGATCTTCTTGCCGTAGTCCATCACGACGACCCGGTCCGAGAGGTCCATCACCACGCCCATGTCGTGCTCAATCAGGGCGATGGTGGTGCCGAACTCGTCGTTCACGTCGAGGACGAAGCGGCTCATGTCTTCCTTTTCCTCCACGTTCATGCCGGCCATCGGTTCGTCCAGCAGCAGGATGGAGGGCTCGGCCGCGAGGGCGCGGGCCAGTTCCACGCGCTTCTTCAGGCCGTAGGGCAGGCGCGCCACCGGGGTCTTGCGGATCGCCTGGATTTCGAGGAAGTCGATGATCTTCTCCGCCACCTCGCGGTTGCGGATCTCCTCCTCCTCGGCCTTTCCCTTCCAGATCGACTGGGCGAAGAGGCCGGTGTTCATGTGGGTGAGGCGGCCCGTCATGACATTGTCGAGCACGGACATGCCCTCGAAGAGCGCGATGTTCTGGAAGGTCCGGGCGATGCCCTGCTGGGCCACCTGGTAGGGCTTCATGGCCGGGCGGCGGGACCCCTTGTACCAGACCTCGCCCTCCTGCGGGATGTAGAAGCCCGAAATGACGTTGAGCATGGAGCTCTTGCCCGCGCCGTTGGGGCCAATGATCGCGCGGATCTCGCCCTCGCGGATGTCGAAGGAGATGTCCTTGATGGCCTCCACGCCGCCAAAGCGCAGGGTGATGTTCTTCATCTCCATCACGACGCCGCCGATGGTGCGCCCGTCCGCCGTCACGTAGCTTTCGTTGCTGTCCTTCACGCGCCTAGGCCCTTCGTCTTGGTCTCTCGTCTCATTCCGCCGCCAGCTTCTTGGTCTGAACCGGCACAACCTTGGCCTCGCGGATCTCCAGCGTCGCCTTGATCGAGCCCTTGCGTCCATCCTCGTAGGTCACTTCCGTTTCCGTGCTGATCGAGGAGGAGCCGTCGTAGAGGGCGGTGATGATGTCGTCATACTTCTCGCCGATGATCTTCCGGCGCACCTTGCGGGTCCGGGTCAGTTCGCCGTCGTCCGCGTCCAGTTCCTTGTGCAGCACCACGAAGCGGTGCACCTGGCAGCCCGAGAGCATCTCGTCCTCGGCGATGGAGGCGTTCACCTCCTCCACGTGGGACTGGATCGTGTCCATCACCTGGGGATGGCGGGCGAGTTCCTGGTAGGAGGCGTAGCCGATGTTGTTGCGCTCGGCCCAGTTGCCCACGGCCGTAAGATCAATGTTGATGAAGGCCGTGCACTCGTCCCGCCCGTTGCCGAAGACCACGGCCTCCAGGATGTTGGGGAAGAACTTGAGCTTGTTTTCCACGTACTTGGGCGCAAAGAGCGATCCGTCCGCCATCTGGCCCACGTCCTTGGCGCGGTCGATGATCCGCAGGTGGCCGGTGTCTTCCTCGATGAAGCCCGCGTCACCGGTGGCGACCCAGCCTTCGGGGTCCTTCGTGTCGGCGGTGCTTTCGGGGTTCTTGTAGTACTCCACGAAGACGCCGGGCGAACGGTAGAAGACCTCCCCGTTCTCGGCGATCTTCAGCTCCACCCCCGGGCAGGTCACGCCGACGGTGTCAGACCGCACCTCGCCATCGGGCTGGGCGGTGATGAAGACGGTCGCCTCGGTCTGGCCGTAGAGCTGCTTGAGGTTGATCCCAAGCGAGCGGTAGAAATCGAAGATCTCTGGTCCAATCGCCTCACCGGCGGTGTAGCCGACGCGTACGCGGGAGAAGCCGAGGGTGTTCTTCAGCGGGCCGTAAACCATCAGTTCGCCCAGCTGGTACTTGAGCCTGTCGCCGAAACTGGCCTTCCTGCCGTCCAGAATGGCGGGGCCGACCTTGCGGGCATGCTCCATGAAGTGGTGGAAGAGCCACTTCTTGAAGCGGCTTGCGTCCTCCATGCGGATCATGACGTTGGTCAGCTGCGTCTCGAACACCCGCGGCGGGGCGAAGTAGTAAGTCGGCCCAATCTCGCGCAGGTCCACGTGCATCGTGTCGGCGCTTTCCGGGCAGTTGGTGCAGAAGCCCGTCCACATCGCCTGACCGACGGAGAAGATGAAATCGCCCACCCAGGCCATCGGCAGGTAGGCCAGAATGTCATCGCTCTGGCGCAGGTTGTCGAACTCGGAGGAGGAGCGCGCCGTCTCGATGATGTTGCGGTTTGAGAGGACAACACCCTTGGGCTTGCCGGTGGTGCCGGAGGTGTAAAGCATCACACCGGTGCTGTCGTAGTCGAGCTTGGCTTCCCGCGCCTGAAGCTCCTTGATGTATTCATCGCGGGCGGCGCGGCCCTGGTCCTGCACGTGGGAGTACTGGTGCAGATGGGTGTGGTCATACTTCCGCATGCCGCGGGCATCGAGGTAGATCATGTGCTCGAACTGGTGCAGCGTGTCCTGCACCTCGATCACCTTGTCCACCTGCTCCTGATCGCCCGCTATGACAAAGCGCGCGCCACAGTGGTCGAGCACGTAGGCCATCTCTTCAGCGTTAGCGTCCTGGTAAAGCGGCACGGGCACGGCGCCCACCATCTGGGCCGCCACCATCGACCAGTAGAGGTAGGGCCGGTTGCGCCCGATGATGGCGATGAAGTCGCCTTCCTTGACGCCCAGGTTCAGCAGACCCAGCGCCAGCGCCTCGACCTCGGCCTCGGTCTGGGCCCAGGTCCAGCTTTGCCAGATGCCGAATTCCTTTTCCCGGTAGGCGGGGGCATTCGCGAATTGCTTCGCGTTGCGATGCAACAGCGCCGGGACGGACCGAGGCCCGTCGGCGCGCGTCTGCGGCTTGACCAATTCTCTTCCTCCCTACCCGCCTTCTTGTCGGCGGGCCCGTTCGCTTAGGCGATTCTGGTGACACCCAAGGATGTAGGGTCTGGAATGCAGGTCAACTTTTTCCTGATGGTTTCTCAATCCTTACGAATTGTTACGACAGCCCCCCAAGGCTGCGCAGCAGTAACCCGCCAGCCACCAGGATCACCATGCCCCCCGCCGCCAGCTCGATCAGTGGAAGGGCGCCCGCCGCCAGCGGGCTGTCGGCCACGGCGCGCAACAGACCGCCCCGCAGCCCAAGCGCACCCAGGCCCACCGCCAGGGTGACCGCGGCGGTGCCGAGGGCCATGGCAAAGGCCCCGGCGATGCCCACCCAAGCGATGCCCATGCCATAGGTGATCACCAGGACAAAGAGCGCCCCGGTACAGGGCCGCAGGGCAATGCCCAGGATCAGAGCCGCCGCCTCGCGCAGCGTGCCCGCCTGCTCGACCTCCGCCAGGCTCGGACCATGGCGATGGCCGCAGTCGGGGCAGACGCCCTCCTCATGATGGTGGTTGTGGGTGGTCCGCCGCCGCCAAATCCGCAGCAGGCCGCGCCCCGCCAGCCAGGCTCCGATCAGGCAGATGGCGCCGTAGCTTGCCGGGGCCAGGACCGCCTCGGTCGTTCCGACCAGTTCCTCCCGCCCCAGGGCAAAGATCATCGCGCCGACCTGGACAAGTGCCACGGCGGTCACCGCCTGGCCGAGGCTCGCGGCGAGGGTGATGACGGAAAGCCGCAGCGCCGAAACCTGGCGCCCCAGCCCGTAGCCGCCGATCAGCACCTTCCCGTGCCCCGGCCCGACGGCGTGAAAGAAGCCATAGGCAAAGCAGACCCCCAACAACAGCCAGAGCCCGTCCGCTTGCCCGGCCCGAACACCGCGTAGCGCGAGGGCCATCTGATTCTGGAAATCGCGCTGATGGGCCGCCGCCCAGGCCCCGAGCCGATCCAGCCCGCCACCCCACCAGCCCCAGAAAGCCAGGGCAGCGAGGCCCAGGAGGATCAGAATCAGACCCCGGCGCATCGCACCTGCACCTCGGTGGCAAAGTTCTCCCCCACCTCCGGGAAGCCCATTTCGATGGTGCTCTCATCCCTGCCCAGGGCGGCCAGCTCCTCCTGAAGGCGCTTCGTCTCGGCATCGAGGTCCGGCAGTTGCTTCTCAATGTCACAAAGAGCGCCGCCGCTGACCGTGACCGCCAGGGTCACCTCATAGGCTGTGTAATAGGTCGGATCGAAGGGTTTGAGCGTGAGCAGCGTGCCCGCCAGGTCCTGCGGCGCCTCCAGCCGGCGCAAGTGGGTGGTGACGATGCGCCCCTCGCTTAGCCGTGCGGTGGGCTGCTTCGGGCCGGAAAGGGCCAGCTTCTGGCCCTCCAGCCGGGCCACCAGATCGCCCTCGAAGCCCTCGATCCAATTCATATCGAACCCCGTCAGCGCCCGCTCCTCGCCTTCGGTGAGGACCATGTCGCCATCCGCATCGAGGCCCATCTCCTCGGTCACCAGAAGGCTGTAGAGGGCATCGTAGGCCCAGGTCACCTCCACCGCCTCCAGTCGGCCCGCCGCATCGACGCGCAGATCAAAGCCCACATCGACAAAGATGTGGGGATGGGCCCCGAGAGGGGAGGCAAGACAGCAGAGGGCCAGGAGCGCGCACCTTTTCATGCCCCCTATCTACGGGGCCTCACCCCCCGAGGCAAACCGCGCCACCTGCGCCCAGGGCGTGCCGCGCGGGTCTTTGCCTGCGCCCGCCACGGTGCTAGAGCATCTGCGGGGAGGGGCGTGCCGATGCACCAGACGGATGAACAGACGAAGGCCGGGCTGAATCTCATCGCCCAGGCGCTGACGATCTACGATTCCGATCTGCGCCTGGCAGTCTGCAACGCCCCCTTTCAGAACATGTTCGACCTGCCCGATCACCTGGTCACCCCCGGCGCCGCCTTCGAGGAGACCATCCGCCACCTGGCCGATCGCGGCGAGTACGGCGAGGTGGAGGACATCGACCTCTTCGTGCGCGAGCGGGTAGAGCAGGCCCAGGCCTTTCAGCCCCATTACATGGAACGCACCCGCGCCAATGGCCGCACCATCAGCGTCGAAGGCTCGCCCCTGCCCCAGGGCGGCTGGGTCACCGTCTATACCGACATCACCCGCACCAAGCAGCAGGAGGCCCTGCTGCGGGCCCGCTCCGATGCCCTTTCGGAGCAGGTGATCGCCCATGCCGAGCAGCTCTCGGCCAGCAACCGGCAGCTCGCCGCCATGATCACCCGGCTAGAAGAGACCAAACGCCAGCTCACCGAGAGCGAGGCCCGGACCCGCCTCACCACCGAGATGATGCCGGCCCACATCGCACACGTGGACCCATCGGGCCTCTACACCTATTCCAACCGCCGCCTCTCCTCTGTCCTGCCAGGGCGGCCGCGCAACATCGTCGGGCGTCACATCAGCGCGGTCCTCGGAAGCTATGCCTTCGGCCGGATCGAGGCGGCCCTGAGCCGGGCCTACCGCGGCGACCCGGCGGTCATGGAGTTCACCGACGAGACCAGCGCCCGCCGCATCCGCGCCGCCTTCACCCCCGACCGGCGCGGCGGCGTCTACATCCTCTCGATGGACATCACTGAAGAAACCCAGGCCCGAGTCGCCCTCCAGCAGACCCGCAAGCGGGAGACCGCGGCCCAGATGATCTCGGGCCTGGCGCACGATTTCTCCAACCTGCTGACCATCATCCTCGGCCTCCAGTCGAAGCTCCTGCGCCTGCCGGAGCTGCCGGAGGGCGCGGGCGAGCTGATCGACGGCACCCTGACCGCGGCCCGCCGCGGCGGCGCCCTGCTCAGCGGCATCGCCGACATGACTGGTCCGCGCGCCCAGCGGCCCAGCGCCACCGAACTGTCGGCCCTGCTGAGCGAGATCGAGGTCCTGGCCGCCCCGACCCTGCCGCCGGGGGTGACCCTCGCGGTGATCGACGAGGCCCCCGAGACCTGCGCCCACCTCGACAAGGGCCAGGCCCAGGACAGCCTGCTGAACCTCATCCTCAACGCCCGCGACGCCTGCGGCAGCGAGGGCCGCATCACCCTCACGCAGCGGCTGGTCCACGACACCTGGGTGGAATGGGAGCTCTGCGACAGCGGTCCCGGCTTTGCCCCCTCGGCGCTGGAACACGGGATCGACCCCTTCTTCACCACCAAGGGCAGCGAGGGCTCGGGCCTCGGCCTTTCGATGGTCTACGACATGACCAAATCCGCCGGCGGGGACCTGCGCCTGGGCAACCGGCCCGAAGGCGGCGCTCGGGTCACGCTGCGCCTGCCCTACCGGCCCGCCATGCCCGCCACCACGGGTCTCGTGCTGCTGGTGGAGGACGAGGACGGCATTCGCGCAACCGTGCGCGACATGCTGATGGAGATTGGCCATTCGGTGATCGAGGCCGCCAGCGCCGACGAGGCGACGGCCCTGCTGGCCGACCTGCCCGACATCTCCATGGTCCTCTCCGACATCCAGCTCGAAGGGGAGGCCACGGGGATCGACCTGGCCGCTCGCCTGGCGCCCCACATGCCCCTGGTGCTGATGACCTCGCTCTCGCCCGATCATCCTCTGCACCAGGCCGCGCAGGAGCGGGCGCCCGTGCTGCTCAAACCCTTCGAGAAGGCCGACCTGGAGGCCTTCATCCATCCCCAGGAGGTGGCCGCGCAATGAGCAAGCCTCTGGTCACCGTGCTCGACGATGAGCCGGAAATCCGCGCCATGCTGGTGGACGTGCTGGAGGAGGCGGGCTTCGAGACCCTCTCCTTCGGACGCGCCCGTGCCTTCGAGGCGGCCCTCGCGCGGCACACGCCCGACGTCTGCCTGGTGGACCTCAGCCTGCCCGACAGCGACGGCCTGACCCTGGTACACCGCCTGGCCCTGGAACAAGGCGCCATCGTCATCATCATCTCGGGCCGCGCCCAGGTGCAGGACAGGGTGACGGGTCTCGACCTCGGGGCCGACGACTACATCATCAAGCCCTTCGACCCGGCCGAGGTGGTGGCCCGCATCCGCGCTCGCCTGCGCTCCAACAAGCCCGCCGCGCAGGCCGGCGAAAGCGCCCGCTTCAACGGCTGGACGGCCCACTTCAACCGCTACGTCCTCGAAGATGCCGCAGGGGAGGAGACGCCCTTTTCCCATGCCGAGGGCGAGGTTCTGCGGCTCTTTCTCGAAAGCCCAAAGCGCCTGATCAGCCGCACCCAGATGCAGGAAAGCCTGGGCGGCGCGGCCTCGGAGAGCTTTGACAGGGCCATGGACGTGCGCATCTCCCGCCTGCGCACCAAGCTGCGCGAGGACCCGAAGAACCCCCAGCTGATCAAGACGATCTACGGCGCGGGCTACATCTTTCTCGGGGATGTGACTTGGAGCTGAGGGGGCGGCGGCTGGGACCGGAGGATGCGGCCTTGCAGGAGGTTCTGGGCCTGATCCGCAGCGCCTTTTCCGAACAGGAGGGACCCATCAATCCCCCCTCCTCCATGCACCGCATGACGCTCGAAAGCCTCACCGCCCAAGCCGCCCAGGAGGAGGTCTGGGCCTGGGAGAATCCGCTTCAAGCCTGCGCCATCTTCACGGTCGAGGGCGAGGCCCTCTACCTCGGCAAGATCGCCGTCTCCCCGGATTTCCGCGGCCAGGGCCTCCTTCGGAAGATCGTGGCGCAGGCAGAAAGTCGCGCCGCTCGGTTGGGTCTCACCAGGCTCGAGCTCGAGTCGCGCGTCGAGCTGACGGAGGTTCACGCCGCCTTTGTCCACCTCGGCTTTGCCGAGATCGCCCGGTCGGCCCACCCAGGCTTCGACCGGCCGACCACCATTCACTTCGCGAGAAGTCTCGCTCAGCCCGCCTGAGCCACCGCCCGCGCCAGCACCTGGAGGCCCGCCACCAAATCCTCCGCCGCCGTGTCCTCGGCGAAATCATGGCTGATCCCGCCGATCGAGGGCACAAAAAGCATCGCCACCGGCATCAGCCGGGAGACGTTCGTGGCATCGTGCAGCGCGCCGGACGGCATGGCACGCCAGGCTCCGGGCGCCAGCGCCTCGGCCGCCGCCTCCAGGGCGCCCCGCAGCCGCCCATCCATCGCCACCGGCTCCAGCCCCAGGAGCGGCCCGTAGCTCAGTTCCAGCCCGCGCGCCTCAGCCACCTCGGCCGCCGTTTCGCGGATCACCGCTTCCATCCGCCCCAACCGATCCGCCGTGCCATCGCGCCACTGCATGGAGAAGGTGGCCCGCCCCGGCACGATGGAGGAGGCGTTGGGATGCAGGCTGACATGGCCGATGGTCCAGACCGTGCTGGGGGTAACCACGTTGCGCAGCCGGTCGTTCAGCATCTCGCTGAAAGCCGCCAGGGCCTGGAAGGCATCCCGCCGCAGGTGCATCGGCGTCGTGCCCGCGTGGTTCTGCTGGCCTGCAAAGGTGATCTTCATGTCCCGGATACCGACGATGTCGGTCACCACGCCGATCCTCTCGCCCGCGCTGTCGAGCGTCGGCCCTTGCTCGATGTGCATCTCGATGAAGCCGGTGAACTGGCCCGGATCGACCGGCCCGGTCACCCGGCTGCCCAGCGCCTTGCGCGCCTCGCCCAGGGTCACGCCGCCGGTGTCCCTCAGCCCGTCCGACTTCTCCTGGTCGAGCTGCCCCGACCAAACGGCCGATCCCGTGGTCACGCCGAAGCGGCCCTCTTCGTCCTGGAAGGAAACCACCGAAATGGCGGGCCCGCCACTTGCGCGCGCCGCCCGGGCCACCTCGAGCGCCGCCACCACGCCCAGCGCCCCGTCGAGCCAGCCGCCCTCGGGCTGGCTGTCGCTGTGCGATCCAAGAAGCAGCGAGGGCCCCTCGGCCAGGCCGAAGAGGTTGCCCATCGCATCCATCTCGACGCGCAGGCCCGCGGCGATGAACTGCGCCGCCAGCCAATCCCGCGCCGCCAGGTCCGCCTCCGAATAGGCCGGACGCTGCACGCCCTTGCCGACGCCCGCGGCGCCGAACTGCCGCAGCCTTTCCAGATCCGCCAGGAACCGCGCCCCATCAACCTGCACGCCAAGCCTCCTTCGCTTTGCCAGATAAACTCCAGGGGGAGTTTGAGGGGGCATGCAGCCCCCTCATCCAAAGGTCAAGTGCGCCCCAACGGGGCGCACCTTCGGCCTACTCGGCCGCCACCCGGTCCGCCGCCGCTTCGACGCGCACGGCGGAAAACTTGAACTCGGGGATCTTGCCATAGGGGTCGATCGCCGGATTGGTCAGGATGTTGGCCGCCGCCTCGACGAAGGCGAAGGGCAGGAAGACCATGTCGGGCGCCACCGCCCGATCCTCGCGGGCCATGATCTCGATGGAGCCGCGCTTGGTGGTCAGGCGGACCGCCTCGCCCGGCGCCACACCGAGCTTGCGCAGGGTCGAGGGATGCAGGGAGCAGTTGGCCTCGGGCTCGACCGCGTCCAGCACCTGGGAGCGGCGGGTCATGGAACCCGTGTGCCAATGCTCCAACTGCCGACCGGTGGTGAGGATCATCGGAAAATCGCTGTCCGGCACGTCATCCGGCGGGATGATCGAGGCAGGGGTAAAGCGTGCCCGTCCGTCGGGCCGCGGGAAGCCCTCGGCGAAGACGATGGCCTGGCCCGGGTCTTCGGGAGAAAGGGAGGGATAGGTGACGGCATTCTCCGCCTCCAGCCGTTCCCAGGTGATATTGGCAAGGGACCCCATGTTGCGCTTCATCTCGGCAAAGACATCCGCCGGGCTCTCGTAGCGCCAGTCCAGCCCCAGGCGCTTGGCCAGCTCCACCTCGATCCACCAGTCCTCCCGCGCCTCGCCCGGCGGCGGCAGGGCGGGCCGCCCCATCTGGACCTGGCGGTTGGTGTTGGTCACCGTGCCGCTCTTCTCGGCGAAGGCCGAGGCGGGCAGGATCACATCGGCGTAGTTGGCCGTTTCGGTGATGAAGATGTCCTGCACCACCAGGTGGTCGAGCTTGGCCAGGGCATCGCGGGCGTGGGCCACGTCTGGGTCCGACATGGCCGGATTTTCGCCCAGGATGTACATGGCCTTGATCTGATCGGCGTGGACGGCATCCATGATCTCGGTCACCGTCAGGCCCTTCTGGCCGGAGAAATCCTCAGAACCCCAGACCTCGGTGAAGGCGCGGCGCACGCCCTCGTCCATCACCGACTGGTAGTCCGGCAGGAACATCGGGATCAGCCCCGCGTCCGAGGCGCCCTGGACATTGTTCTGACCGCGCAGCGGATGCAGGCCCGCGCCGGGCCGCCCCACCTGCCCGCACATGAGCGCCAGGGAGATCAGGCAGCGCGAATTGTCCGTGCCGTGAATGTGCTGGCTGACCCCCATGCCCCAGAAGATCATCGCCGCCTTGGCCCCGGCGAAGGTGCGGGCGACCTCGCGCAGGGTCTCGGCCTCGATGCCGCAGACCGGCGCCATGGCCTCGGGGGTGAAGTCCTTCAGGTGGGCCTTTTCGGCCTCCCAGTTCTCCGTGTACCCGGCGATATACTGCTGGTCATAAAGCTCCTCCTCCACGATGACGTTCATGATCGCGTTGAGCATGGCCACGTCGGTGCCGGGCCGGAACTGGAGCATGTGGCTGGCGAAGCGCCGCAGGCCAACGCCGCGCGGGTCCATCACGATGAGCTTGCCGCCACGCTTGGTGAACTGCTTGAAGTAGGTGGCTGCGACGGGGTGGTTCTCAACCGGGTTGGCCCCGATGACAATGGCCACGTCGGCATTCTCGATCTCGTTGAAGGTGGCCGTGACGGCGCCGCTCCCGACGTTCTCCATCAGGGCCGCGACGGAGGAGGCGTGACAAAGCCTTGTGCAGTGGTCAACGTTGTTGTGGCCAAAACCCTGGCGGATCAGTTTCTGGAAAAGATAGGCCTCCTCGTTGGTGCACTTGGCAGAGCCGAAGCCCGCCACCTCCGTGCCCCGGCCCTTGAGGCCCGCCGCCGCCACGTCCAGCGCCTCGTCCCAGGTGGCCTCGCGGAAGTGGGCCTGCCAATTGCCCGGATCAACGTTCAGCCCCTTCTCAGGCGCGTCCGCCCGCCGGATCAGCGGCTTGGTCAGGCGGTGCGGGTGGTGGATGTAGTCAAAGCCAAAGCGCCCCTTGACGCAGAGCCGTCCTTCGTTCGCGGGGCCGTTGATGCCCTCCACGTACTTAATTCTGTCGCCCTTCACCTTGAGGGAAACCTGGCACCCCACGCCGCAGAAGGGGCAGACGCTCTGCACCTCGCGATCAAAATCCGCGCTGTCGCCCTGCTGGTCCTCCTCCAACACCGTGGCGGGCATGAGCGCACCCGTGGGGCAGGCCTGGACACATTCGCCGCAGGCCACGCAGGTGGAGGCGCCCATGGGATCATCCATGTCGAAGACAGGATAGGCATCGTGGCCGCGCCCCGCCATACCGATCACGTCATTCACCTGGACCTCGCGGCAGGCCCGCACGCAGAGCCCGCACTGGATGCAGGCATCGAGGTTCACGCGCATGGCGACGTGGCTGTCGTCCAGCAGCGGGATGCGCTCCGCCTCCAGCGTGGGGAAACGGCTCTCCGTCACCCCGTTCGCCTCGGCCATGTCCCACATGTGGCTGGAGCGGTCGTGTGCCGCCGCCTGTTCGGGGTGATCGGCCAGGAGCAGTTCCATGACCATCTTGCGGGCACTTTCAGCGCGGGCGCTGTCGGTGGTGACCACCATGCCCTCGGCAGGCTCGCGGATGCAGGAGGCGGCGAGCACGCGCTCGCCCTCGATCTCCACCATGCAGGCGCGGCAATTGCCATCGGGGCGATAGCCGGGCGCGGGCTTGTGGCAGAGGTGCGGAATCTTGAGGCCGCGGCCATTGGCGACCTCCCAGATGGTCATGCCCGGCTCGGCCTCGACCTCCCGGCCGTCGAGCGTGAACCTGATCTTATCCGACATCGCGTCCTCCCGCAGTTGCCCTTTCATAGCCAATCGCTGGCCACGGCAGGAGTCCCAATCCCGACAACCTGCCCCGGATTTGCGCCACCGCCGGTTTCCGATCCGCACCCCCTGCGGCCCATCGCGTCCGAAAAAACCAAGGCGGGGCCGCTGCCGCTTTCAACCGGTGGCGCCCTCGCCTATCAAGGGGGCGAGGAAGGAAAGACCCATGTCCCACATTACCCTGATACGCCATGGCCAGGCCAATTCCGCCGCCAAGGACGAGATCAGCTATGACCGGCTGAGCGACCTTGGCCACCGCCAGGCGGCCTGGCTGGGCGCCCACCTGCGCGACACCCAGAGCCACCACACCCGCCTCTATACCGGAACGCTGCGCCGCCACGTCCAGACGGCGGAGGGCCTCTCCCTGGATCTTGAGCCGATCCGCGACGCGCGGCTGAACGAGCTGGAGTACTTCACCCTCGCCGCCCTGCTCGAGGAGCAGCACGCCATCCCGATTCCGCTGGAGCAGGCCCAGTTTACCCAGCACCTGCCGACCGTCTTCGAGTACTGGAAGGGCGGCAAGATAGAGGGCACGCCTGAGACCTGGGACGTATTCCACTCCCGGATCGAGGATGCCCTGAGAGAGATCGCCGAAGGCCAGGGTCCGGCGCTCGTGGTCACCTCGGGCGGGCTCATCTCCATGGTCATGGCCCAGGCCATGGGGCTTGGCGTTCCCGCCATGGCGCGGATCGCCCTGGCGATCATGCACACCTCCATGCACCGGCTTTTTCCCATCGGCGGCCACTGGTCGCCGGTGCTCTTCAACGCCGTGCCCCACCTCGAAGCGCCCGACAGGCGCCAGGCCCAGACCCATATCTGACAGGAACCATGCCATGAAACTCTACTACGCCCCCGGCACCATCTCCATCGCGGTGGCCATCGCCTTGGAAGAGGCGGGCCTGAGCTACGAGGCGGTGAAGGTCGATTTCGCCACCGCCGAGCAGACGAAGGCGCCCTATCTGGAGCTGAACCCCAAGGGCCGCGTGCCTTCCCTGGTGCTGGAGGGGGGCCAGGTCCTGACCGAGACCGGCGCCCTGCTGGACTACATCGCCGCCCTCAATCCCGCCGCGGCGCTGGTGCCAGCGCAGCCCGAAGTGGCGGCTCACGCGCGGGGCGTAATGTACTACCTCGCCTCCACCATGCACGTGGCCCATGCCCACAAGATGCGGGGCACCCGCTGGGCGGACCGCCCCGAGAGCCACGCTGACATGACGGCCAAGGTGCCCCAGACCATGGCCGCCTGTGCCGCCTACGTGGAAGAAAATGCCCTGCTGGGCGACTTCGTGGCGGGTGACAGTCTCTCCCTGGCCGATCCCTACCTCTACATCGTCTGCAACTGGCTCGAAGGGGATGGCGTGCCCCTGGCGGACTATCCCCGCATCGCTGCCTTCATGGAGCGCATGGCCGAGCGGCCCTCGGTCAAAGCCATGCGCGAAAGGGGGATGCTGTGAGCGGGCCCCATCTCTGGCTGCGGGCCGAGCAAAGGCCGAACGAGAGCCGCACACCACTGATGCCGGAGGGGGCGCGGCACCTGATCGAGGTCGGCTTTAGCGTGACGGTCGAGCAGTCCGAGAGCCGGATCATCCCGGCGGAGCGCTACGCCGCTGCTGGGGCCGCGTTGGCACCGGAGGGAAGCTGGCCCGAGGCACCGGAAGAGGCGATCATCCTCGGCCTCAAGGAGCTGCCCGAAGAGGACACACCCCTCAGCCACCACCACATCATGTTCGGCCACGCCTTCAAGGGCCAGGCCGCCGGGCGGCGCCTGCTGGACAGATTCGCGGCGGGCGGCGGCACCCTTCTGGATCTCGAATACCTGCTGGACGAAAAGGGCCGCCGCCTCGCCGCCTTTGGCTACTGGGCCGGCTTTGCGGGCGCCGCCGTGGCCCTGAAGTGCTGGATCGCCCAGCAGCACGGGCGCACAACCGGTCCGGTGGCCCCCTACCCCAACGCCGAGGCGATGAAGCGGACCCTCAAGGCCGACCTGGACGCCACCGCCAAGAAACGCCCCGTGGCCCTGGTGGTGGGGGCCCTGGGCCGAGTCGGCACCGGCGCGCGCGATCTCTGCTCCGCCATGGAGGTGCCCGTCACCGCATGGGACATGGCCGAGACGGCCCATGGCGGCCCCTTCCCGGAAATCCTCGAGCACGATCTCTTTCTCAACTGCATCCTCGCCGGGCCGCAGAGCCCAACCTTCGTCACCGTCGATGCGCCCGAACAGCCGCGCGCCCTCTCGGTCATCGGAGACATCGCCTGCGATCCGGACGGGGACTACAACCCGATCCAGGTCTACGACCGCGCCACCGATTGGCAGGCCCCCGCGCTTCGTGTCCATGATGATCCGCCGCTGGACGTGATGGCCATCGACAACCTGCCCTCCACGCTGCCGCTCGAAAGCTCGGCCGACTATGCGGGCCAGCTTCTGCCGGTGCTCGAGGGCCTGAAGGGAGATCCCGACGGCGTCTGGGCCAGGGCCCGCGCCACCTTCGAGCGGCACCTCTGAAAGGTCAGGAGAAGATCCGGAAGTAGAGCCAATCGGGCAAGAACTGGCTCAAGCGGAAGACCAGCGAGAAGGCCCAGGGGAAGCTCTTCTTGAAGATGTCGGTGCGCATGTGGTCGATGACCTGCTGCGCCGCCTCTTCGGGCTCCATCAGGAAGGGCATGTGGAAGTCGTTCTTGTCGGTCAACTGGGTCCGGATAAAGCCCGGGTTGACCACCTGCACGTCCACGCCGGTCTTGCGCAGGTCGGCGTGCATGCATTCGGCCAGGGACATGGTGCCAGCCTTGGAGGCCGTATAGCCAATCGAGCCCGGCAGCCCCCGAAAGCCCGTCAGGCTGGAGGTGATGACGATGTGGCCGCTGTCGCGCGCGACGAAATCCGGCACGACCTGCCCCATGACCCGCATCAGGCCGGTAAAGTTCACATCCGCCATTGTGTTGGCCTGTTCGGCGTTCCATTCGCGGGCCGAGAAGGGCCAGTAGGCCCCGGCCAGGAAGACGATGCCATCGACCTCGCCCACCGCCTTGTAGGCCGCCATCACGCTCTCGTTGTCGGAAACGTCGATTGTCTGCACCGTTGCCCGCCCCGGCAGCTCCTCCGCGAGGCGCATCAGCTTGTCCTCGGACCGCGCCGAGAGAACCAGATCCGCCCCGGAGCGGCTCAACTGATGGGCCAGGGCCGCGCCAAGTCCGTCGCTGGCGCCGACCAGCCAGTATCGCTTGTTGGCAAAGTCTCTCATTCTGTCTCCTTGGGTCTGATGGTGGCGACAAGCTCCGCCACCCGGATGCCAAACTTGCGGAACTGGCTGCGGTTCACGATGGTCCCGTCCGGCGTGAGGTACATCCAGTCCACGGTCTTAAGGAGGTGCCCGCCGGATTCCTCGGGCAGGCGGATGCGGTAGCGCATCTGCACGGTAGAGCCCGAGACCACGCCCATCCCGTCACCCTCCACGTCGTCGGCGGTGCAGGTAAAGTGGCCGTGACGCCCCAGCGTGATGTGCCACGCGCGGTCCTGGAAGGAGCCGTCATTGTAGCGGAACCGCTCGGCCATCAGGCCCGTGTCGCCCTCCCAGGTGATCTTGAAATCCGCGGTAAATGTGCTTGTCACCCGCCCCAGGGGGCCAAAAATCACGCCGTCGCAGACCATGTCTCCCTGCAGGTGCTCCTTGATGTGCAGGACCGGATAGCCATCCTCGTAGTCCGCCGGCTGCTGGCCGAAGAACTCGCCATAGCGGCGGCGCGCCACCACGACGAGGCTGGCGCAAAGCAGGCCAAGGAAGAAGAACAGCAGGGCTTCGATCACGTTTCTTCGGGCTCCGTCAGGCGAGAGAGCAGAACGATGGCGAACAGCTTCAGAACACAGGGCACACCGGCGTAGAGCAGGACCAGCAGATCTACGGCCGCCTGCGGGCTTTCCGCCCCGGCGCTCTGCAGGCCCGCCCCCTCGAGTAACGGAAGTAGGGCGACGGCGGCCAGTGCCAACGTGAATTTCGACACGAAGGACCAGAGGCCGAAGCCCTCGGCGGCGGTGGGCGCGATGCGCGCCATGCGGTTGGCGAACATGGCGGGCAGGAGCGTCAGGTCAGCCCCCAGGACGGCGCCGGAGGCGAGGCAGATGAGGGCGAAGATCCAGGCATCGCCGGGGCCGAGGAAAAGCGCGCCGCCGAATGAGAGGATACCGAGGACCATGGCCACCAGGAGCATCCGCTTGGCGCCATGGCTTTCTGCCAGCTTGCCCCAGAGGGGTGCGGCCAGGGCGGCGGAAAGGAAGAAGAGCAGCAGCAGCGGCCCTTCCCATCCCGGCGCCTCGAGCGCGATTTCGACGTAGAAGAGGAAGAGCGTGGAGGAAACGGCCACGGGGGCGGCATTGAGCAGGGCGATGAGCAGCAGGCTGCGCGCCAAGGGGTCCCGCAGGATCGGGCCGAAGCCGGTGGAGGCGGGCAGGTCCGCCGCGCGCCATTCGGGCCACATGGCTGCCACGGCTGCGAGGGCCAGGACGGCGAAGCCGAGGGCAAAGCCGGTGAAGGGTGCGCCCATCAGGGCCCCAAGCGCCACCGGCGCGACGGAGGCCAGGCAGACGCCAAGCAGAGCCCCGGTCTCGCGCCAGCGGGCAAGGTTCAAATGCCCCTGCCCCGGCATGGCCTCAGCCTTGGCCACGCCTTGGGCGTAGAAACAGATGGTCAGAAAGCTGAAGCCGGAGAAGACAAGGGTCAGCATCAGGGCAAACCAGTAGAGCGGTCGAATCGGCGGCTCCACCGCGAAGAGCCCCACCATGGCCCCGGCCATTACGGCGGCCCCCAAGGGAACCGCCTTGCCCCGTTGCCGCCGCAGACGCTCCGAAAGGCGCCCGAGAAGCGGGTCCTGCACCACGTCGAGCAACCGGAGGCCAAAGAGCACCGTGCCCAGCGCCGCGAGCGAGACGCCGTACTCGTCCACGTAGAATTTGGGCGCATGGATGTAGATCGGCAGGCCTGCCGCCGAGAGGAGCGCGGCGAAGAGCGCGTAGGCAGGCAACCGCTGTCCCGCTGCCGCGCTTGGGGGGGCTTCCGTCGCAGTCACCGGCTGACTTCCTCTTCGGGGGGCAAGGGGCGGCTGCGGAAGGTTGCCCCCTTCCACCAGAGCTTGAGCGCCTGCCAGTGGATCAGCGCCAGCACCCGCCGCGCGCCCAGAGGCCGCCGCAGCATCGCGCGCAAAATGGCGCCGTTGGTCAGGCGGCGCCGCGGCCCCGTCAGAGTGGCGATCAGCCCGCCGTTGCCCGCCCGGTAGTCGATCCAGATGCCGATGCGGTCCGCCCGGATGTCAAAGCGGAACTGGTAGCCGCCCTCGATGGGCTGGAAGGGCGAGACATGCAGCAGCTTGCGGGCGAAGAGCTGATCCTGCGGGCCG
Organism: Sulfitobacter sp.; assembly: GCA_965212515.1. GTDB lineage: Bacteria > Pseudomonadota > Alphaproteobacteria > Rhodobacterales > Rhodobacteraceae > Sulfitobacter. The sequence goes on along the minus strand of OZ243122.1, from coordinate 2,240,150 downwards.
ATGGGGCGCAGATCATCGTGGTGGCAGAGATAGCTGTGGCGGTCGCCGTAGGTGTTGGTCACCTCCGGGATCACCGCGATCAGACGCTCTTCCGCATCCCGGCAAAGCCAGAAGCTCACCGGGTTGAAGACATGCCCGAGCACCCGTGGCTGGGCCAGCAGCTCGATTCGGGCCACGCCCGTGACGCCCGCTTTCGTCAGAACATCACGCACCCAGGGCGCGCCGCGTCCCTTGCCCGGCGGTCCGCCATGGTCCCCGTCCTGGAGCGACATGAGGTTACCCCGGTTGCGCCCGAAAAGGGCAGGCGTGCGCAGCTTCGCTTCCGCGTCACAGAGCACGTAGTCGATGGAGTAGCGAAAGGCATTCTCCACCGCGCCCCGGCGCCCGTGATAGGTATGGCCGGCGATATGATCGAGCTGCGCCGTCACTCGGCCGCCAAGGGGGCCGTGGCCAGGCCCTCGATGCCGTGGACCACCTCCATGGCGCTGGCCAGCCCGTCCTCATGGAAGCCGTGCCGCATCCAGGCGCCGCAGAACCAGGTCCGGCGGGCGCCGTTGAAGGCGGCCACGTCGGCCTGGGCGTCGAGCGCGGCCAGATCGTAGACCGGGTGGCGCAGGGTCACCTGATCGTAGATCAATTCCTGCCGGATCTCGCGCTTGCTGTTGAGCGTGACAAAATGCAGATCGTCCATCGGGATCGGCTGGAGGGAGTTCATCCAGTAGGTCAGATCAATCCGATCCGAGGGGCTATGGCGGTCTTCGGTATAGACCCAGGAAGCCCAGGTCTTGCGCCGCTTGGGCATGATCCCCGTGTCGGCGTGCAGCACGATGTCGTTCGGCTGATAGCGGATCGCCGAGAGGGCCGCCTGTTCCTGCGGGCTGGGATCGGACAGCATCGCCAGGGTGTCGTCGGAGTGGGTGGCAAAGACCACCTCGTCAAAGCTCTCCCAGTCGCCGCCGGAGCTTTTCACATCGGCGCCCAGGCCGTGGCGCCGCACGCCCGCCACCGGGGCCTGCAATCGAATCTCGACGCCCCGGTCGCGCATAGCCCGCTCCAGCCGCGTGACGTAGGATATGGAACCGCCCTTCACCGTGTACCACTGGTGCTGGCCCGAGTAGTTCAGCAGGGCGTGGTTCTCGAAGAAGTTGACCATGGCATGGGCCGGGAAATCCATGATTTTCTCTGTCGGGGTGGACCAGATCGCCCCCGATAGCGGCGCCAGGTAGTAGTCCCGGAAGTAGCGCCCGGTGCCCAGCACGCTGAGAAACTCGCCGATCTTCAGCGTCCGGTCCTCGGCCACCCGCAGGGCGTTCTTATTGAACTTGAAGATGTCCCGCAGCATCCGGATGAAGCGCGGGTTCAGGGCATTCTGGCGCTGGGCGAAGAAGGCGTCTGGGCCGTGCAGGGCGTACTCCAGCCGCCCCCCGTCGATGGAGGCGCCGAAGCTCATGTTGGATTTGACAACAGGCACCTCAAGCTCGGCAAAGAGCGCGGCGAGGTGGGGGTAGTTGGCATAGTTAAAAACGATGAAGCCAGTGTCGACAGGCTGATCGCCGCGCTTGCCCGCCATCACCGTGCGGGCGTGCCCTCCCAGCCGCGGCCCGGCCTCGAAAAGCGTGACCCTATGGCTCTCCGCAAGGCGGTAGGCGGCGCCCATCCCTGAGATTCCCGCGCCGATGACGGCGATCCTGCGGCCCGGGCCAGTGGGGGAGTGTCTTGGCGAGGCCGGCTGTTCGAATGGCATGTGCGGGCAGGTCCTTTTGTTGGTCTTGTGGTGCGCAAGGGCATACGGCTGAGACACGCCCCCGGATCGAAAAGAGTTGCAGAGATTTTTGATCCGGGCCCTCTGTTGCCGCGTACTAAGGTCATGTTAGCTCCTGCAATAGACAGCCCGATCTCGAAAGGCTCCGCGCGACCCGGCGTTGCCCGCCCGCGCGTGTTGCAGAACGCCATGGCAAACAAGGATGATAGCCCGACCGCCGCCCGGGCAAAGGGGCCCGGTGAGAAGTCGCCGGAGGCACTTCAGTGGGTGGCGTTGATGGTCCGCGTTCGGGACGAGCGCGACCGTGCAGCCTTCGCCATGCTCTTCCGCCACTTCGCGCCGCGGGTAAAAGGCTTTCTGATGAAGTCCGGCGCCGATGCGGCCATGGCCGAGGAATGTGCCCAGGACGTCATGACCACCCTCTGGCGCAAGGCCGATCAGTTCGATCCGGCGCGCGCTTCGCTTTCCACCTGGATCTTCACCATTGCCCGCAACCGGCGGATCGACCTTCTGCGCCGCCAGAACCGCCCCGAGCCGGAGGATCTTCCCTGGGGGCCCGAGCCGGAACCGGAGCAGGCCGAGGTGATGGTTTTGCAGCAAGAGACGGAGCAGCTTGGCCGGGCGATCGCCGCCCTGCCCGAGGCGCAACGCGACCTCATACAGAAGGCCTACTTCGGCGAGCTGACGCAGTCGGAAATTGCCCGCATCACCGGTCTGCCCCTGGGCACGATCAAATCGAGATTGAGATTGGCGCTGGAGAGGCTGCGCCACGCAATGAAGTGACGTGAAATGACCATCAAACATCACCTGGAAGAGCACACGCTCCTGGCCTACGCGACGGGCAACCTGCCCGAGGCCCTGAACCTCATCGTGGCGGCCCACGTGTCGCTTTGCGACGAATGCCGCGCGACGGTCGAGAGCTTCGACACGGTCGGCGGCGCCCTTCTGGAGGACATGGCCGCGGCCGAGCTGGGCGATGACAGCCTGGCCCGGACCCTGGCCCAGATTGAGGAACCCGTAGCTCCCGTGGCCGCCCCGCGCCTCGGCGGCACCCTGCCCGCCCCGGTCCAGGCCTACGTCGGCGGCGATCTGGAAGCGGTCAAGTGGCGCCCCATCGGCATGGGGGTGAAGCAGGCCATTCTGCCCACCAGCGCCGAGGCAAGCGCGCGGCTGCTCTTCATCCCCGCAGGCGCCGCAGTGCCCGATCACAGCCACCAGGGCAACGAGTTGACCCTGGTGCTCAAGGGCGCCTTCGAGGACGAGGTGGACCGCTTCGCCCGGGGCGACGTGGAGATTGCCGACGACAGCCTGCACCATCAGCCGGTGGCCGACGTGAGCGAGGATTGCATCTGTCTTGCCGTGACCGACGCGCCGCTGAAGTTCAAAGGCTGGCTGCCCCGCATCGTGCAGCGGATCGTGGGCATCTGAGGTCAGGATCTTGCCCGGCCCAGGTGCCTAGCCCCGCTCGCTCGTTCCAAGGGGCACGACGGTCTGGGCCTCGCGGCTCTCGGAGAGTTCCTCGAAGTCAAAGTTGTGAAGCCGCCCGGCCCGCTTGGCGGCCTTCTCACTCGAGATCATGATCTCGTCCACGTCCTTGCGCGCCTGGCCAAAATGCCGATCCAGGTTGCCCACCCGCGTCACCAGCCGCTCCACATCGGCGTGCAGCATTCCCAGCTCCTTGCGGATGGCGCCCGCCTGTTCGCGCATCCGGGCATCCTTGAGGATCGCCCGCATGGTGTTGAGCGTGGCCATGCAGGTGGTGGGAGACACGATCCAGACACGCCGCTCGAAACCGTAGCGGGTGAGCTCGCCGAAGTTGGCGTGAAGCTCGGCATAGACCGCCTCGGAGGGCAGGAACATCAGCGCCCCCTCTGCTGTCTCGCCCTCGATGATGTACTTGTCGGCGATCGCGTCGATGTGCAGCTTCACTGCCGTGCGCATGGCCCGGGCGGCCTCCTTCAACTGCTGCTCGTTCTCCGCCCGGCGCAGGGCCTCGTAGGCCTCCAGCGGGAACTTGCTGTCGATCACGATAGGGCCAGGCGGATTGGGCAGATGGATCAGGCAGTCGGGCCGCTTGCCGTTGGAGAGGGTCGTCTGAAGCGAGTAGCTGTCGCTCGGCAGGGCCTTGGAGACGATGTCCCGCAACTGGATCTCGCCGAAGCTGCCGCGGGTCTGCTTGTTGGAAAGAATGTCCTGAAGGCTCAGAACGTCGCCCGAGAGCTTGGTGATGTTGTCCTGGGCCTTGTCGATGGCGGCCAGCCGCTCCTGAAGTTGGGTCAGGCTCGTCGTGGTCTGCTTGGCCGAGCCATGCAGGCTTTGGTTCATGCGCTCCTGCATTTCGGTCAGGCTGCGCTGGGTGCGGGTCGCATTGTCGGCCAAGCGGTCCTGCATCTGCTGCTGGACGTGAGCCAGGCGCGATTCCATGGACTGGATCATCCGGTTCTGGGCATTCACCTGGGTGTCGGAGACGGTCTGCAGGCCGCCCTGAAGGCGTTCCTGGTTGGCCCCGAGCTGCTGCACGTGGGCGCCCAGCATCTGCATCTGCTGTGCCAGGGGCGCCGCCACACGGGCCGAGCGGCCTGCCGCCCGCACGGAGGCCACCAGCAGGACGAGGATCAGCAGCACCAGGGCCGCTCCCGCCAGGGCCAGCATCACCATGGGATCGCTCAGGGCGTAGCTCTGTCCGTTCAGTTCGATCATGTGCGCCCGAAAAGCCTTTCAATGTCGGAGAGCTTCAGCTCCACGTAGGTGGGTCGGCCGTGGTTGCACTGCCCGGAATGGGGCGTCGCCTCCATCTCGCGCAGGAGGGCGTTCATCTCCTCCGCCCGCATCCGGCGGCCCGACCGGATGGAGCCATGGCAGGCAACCCGGCTCAGGATCGCCTCGATGCGCGACTGCACCAGAGCGCTGCCCTCGCTTTCGGAAAGCTCGTCCAGGATGTCGAGCAGCATGGCGCGGGCATTCACCTCCCCCAGGATCGCCGGGGTTTCGCGGACCGCGATGGCGCCGCCGCCGAAGGGCTCCAGCCCAAGGCCGAAGCGCGCGAGGTCCTCCGCGTGCTCCATCAGCCGCGCGCAATCCCCCGCCGAAAGCTCCACGATCTCGGGTATCAGCAGTGCCTGGGCGGCGACGCCATTCTCGGCCATCTGGCGCTTGAGCTTCTCGTAGACCAGCCTTTCGTGCGCCGCGTGCTGATCCACGATGACCATGCCGTTGGCGGTCTGGGCGATGATGTAGTTCTCGTGCACCTGCCCCCGGGCCGTACCGAGTGGATAATCGGGCGCGGGCACTGCCGGGGCCTCCGCCGCCTGCTCGACCATCTCCGGCTCCGGCGTCTCCTCGACCCGCGCCCAGACGGGCTGGGTTTCGGCAAAGCCGGGCGCCTGGGCCTGGTAGGCCGCACTGCGGGCGCCCGCGCTCGGGCGGTCCATCTGGTAGACGCGCGCGCCCGTCGGTTCGGGTTTCATGGCCCCCAGAGTCGCCCCCGCGACGGTGGTGGAGGCCCTGTGCCCGGCGTCAGCCAGAGCGTGGCGCAGGCCCGAGACGATGAGACCGCGCGCCAGGCCGGGGTCGCGGAAACGCACTTCGGACTTGGCGGGGTGCACGTTTACATCGACGAGCTTCGGGTCGCACTCGACGAATAGCGCCGCCGCCGGGTGGCGGTCCCGGCTCAGGAAATCGCGATAGGCGCCGCGCAAGGCCCCCACCAAAAGCTTGTCCCGCACCGGGCGGCCGTTGACAAAAAGAAACTGCGCCACGGCGGAGCCGCGCGAATAGGTCGGCAGGGCAGCGTAACCGGTCAGGCTCAGCCCCTCGCGGGTGGCGTCGATCGGGAGGCAGTTCTCGGCGAACTCGCGCCCGAGCACCTGCGAGAGACGGGCATGCAGGGCATCAAAGAGATCGCCCTGGGCGGCATCATAGCGCAGCACATCGCGGCCGCCGCCCTCGCCCGAGACATCGCGTAGGGTGAACTGGACGAAGGGCTCTGCCATGGCCAGGCGCTTGATGACGTCACCGATGGCCTGCGCCTCGGCCCGGTCGGTGCGCAGGAACTTCAGCCGCGCGGGCGTGGCGTAGAAGAGATCGCGCAGGCTCACCACCGTACCGGGGTTGAGGGCCGCCGGGCGGACCTCGCCGATCTGGCCGCCGGTGACGCGAATCTCGGCACCCGCCTCCCCGGCCGGGCGGCTCTGGATCGTGATGCGGCCAACGGCGCCGAGCGAGGGCAGAGCCTCGCCCCTGAAGCCGAAGGTGTGAATGTTCAGCAGGTCGCTGCCGTCGATCTTGGAGGTGGCATGGCGGCTCAGCGCCAGCGGCAGGTCCGCCCCCGCGATCCCGCAACCATCGTCGCTGACCCGGATCAGGCCCTTGCCACCATCGGCATATTCCACCGTGATCCGCCGCGCCCCGGCGTCGAGCGCGTTCTCGACCAGTTCCTTGACTGCCGAGGCCGGACGCTCCACCACCTCGCCCGCGGCAATGCGGTTGATGGCCGACTCGTCCAGTTGCCGGATGACGGGGCGATTATCGCTTATATTGGGGTTCGCACTTGCCATGTCGCTAAACCTAGCATGGCATCCCCCCACCGGGCCAGAGCCCTCTGGCGCTTATCCCCAACCTATTTGTCGGTGGCCGCGCGGTACCAGGCAACGATCTCGGCCCGCTCCTCGGCCTGCATGTAGGTCAGGTTCGCCGGTGGCATGGCGTGGGTCAGACCGGATTGCAGGTAGATTTCGCGCGCGGCGCTGGCGATCTGATGCTCCGTCTCCAGCCGCACGCCCTTGGGCGCCCAGTGCAGGCCCTCCCAGGCGGGCTCCTCCGCGTGGCACATGGAGCAGCGGCCCAAGACGATGTCCTGCACCCGGTCAAAGCCTTCCGCCTCGGCAAAGCGCAGGGCGGGGCCCTGGGCTTTTTCCGGCTCCTCGGCGCGGAACATGGGCGCGGTGGAAAGCCAGACGATGACAACGAAGATCAGCGCCGTCACCAACCAGGTCCAGATCGGATCCCCCTGCCGGGCGTGCATTGTGTTGAAGTAATGCCGGATCGTGACACCCATCAGGAAAACCAGGCTGGCGATGATCCAGTTGGCCTCCGTGGCGAAGGCCAAGGGATAGTGGTTCGACAGCATCAAGAAGATCACCGGCAGGGTGAGGTAGTTGTTATGCGTGCTGCGCTGCTTGGCGATCTTGCCGTACTTGGCATCCGGCGTGCGCCCGGCCCTGAGGTCCGCCACGACGATGCGCTGGTTCGGCATAATGATGAAGAAAACGTTGGCCGACATGATGGTGGCGGTGAAGGCACCGAGGTGCAGCATCGCCGCGCGGCCCGAAAAAACCGAGGTGTAGAAGTAGGCCATGCCCACCAAGATCACGTAAAGCAGGATCATCAGGCGGGTGTTGTTGTCGCCGACGCGGCTCTTGCAGATGAGGTCATAGGCCAGCCAGCCGAAGCCGAGCGAGGCCAGGGAAATGGCGATGGCCGTGGCCGTGCCGATGTCGGCGACGGCCGGGTCCACCAGATAGAAATCGGCCCCGAAGTAGTAGACCAGGATCAGCAGGGCGAAGCCGCTGAGCCAGGTCGAATAGCTCTCCCATTTGAACCAGACGAGGTCGTCCGGCATCTTGTCGGGGGCGATCAGATACTTCTGGATGTGATAGAAGCCGCCGCCGTGCACCTGCCACTCGTCCCCGTCGGCGCCGCTGGGCAGGTTTCGGTCACGGTGCAGGCCCAGGTCCAGCGCGATGAAGTAGAAGGAGGAGCCGATCCAGGCGATGGCCACGATCACGTGTGTCCAGCGCACGGCGAACTCGATCCAGGCGGACAGGGCGGCGAAATCATACATGGGCAAGGGGTCCGGGTGGGGCAGCCTGGGAAAGCGCGGTGACGGGAGGAGGCGCGGCGCCGACCGGGCGGCGCGCCTCCTTCCTGCTGTCAGATTTCCTCGGGCAAGACAAGGTTGAGGAGGATGGCCACGATGGCGGTGGGTGCCACGGCGGAGGTGGCCAGCGTCTTGACCACGCCGGGCAGGTACTGGACCGCCGTGGGCACCAAATTCAACCCAAGGCCCGCAGCCAGGGCCACGGCGATGATCACCATGTTGCGACGGTTCATGGTCACCTCGGTCAGGACGTTGAGGCCCGCCGCAGCCACCATGCCGAACATGACGATCACGCCACCGCCCAGCACCGGTAGGGGCATGGAGGCGATGACGGCGCCGATCTTGGGCACCAACCCGCAGAGGATCAGCACCAGCGCCCCGATGGTCACCACGTGGCGTGACATGATGCCGGTCATGCCGACAATGCCGACATTCTGGCTGAAGGAGGTATTGGGCAGGCCGCCAAAGACACCCGCCACCGCCGTGCCAAGGCCATCGGCGTAGGTGGCGCCCGCAATCTCCTTGTCCGTCGCCTCGCGGCCCGCACCGGCCTTGGTGGTGGCCGAGGTGTCTCCCACCGTCTCGATGGCCGAGACGATGGAGACAAGAGTGACCGCGATCACCGCGCCGAGCGAGAATTCGAAGCCGTAGGGCAGCGGCTGGATTGTCGTGAGCCAGGCCGAGCGGTTCACCGCATCGAAGCTGACCATGCCGAAGAGGTAGGCCAGCAGGTAGCCCACCAGAAGGCCAATGAGGATCGCCGCGTTGCTGGTGGTGCCGCGGGTGAAGAATTTGAAGACCAGCGCCACCAGGACCACCGAGAGGGCGACCGACCAGTGCATGAGGGAGCCGAAGCTCTCCGCCTCCATCTGGAACTGGGCCGCCCCGCCCGCCGCATACTTGATCGCTACCGGGATGAGGTAGAGGCCGATGGCCAGGATCACCAGGCCAGTGATGAGCGGCGGAAAGAGCCAGCGCAGGGAGCCGATGACGGAGCCGAGCAGGAAATGGATCACACCGGCCACGATGCAGGCCGAAAGGGCCACCGAGAGCCCCTGGGTCGCCGCTACGCCGGCGAGGACGCCGACGAAGGCGAATGAGGTGCCCTGCATGATCGGCAGGCGCGCCCCGATCGGGCCCAGGCCCACCGTCTGGAAGAGTGTCGCCACCCCGGCAAAGAGCATGGCCATCTGGATCAGATAGACCTGCTCGGCCCCGCCGAAGGCCAGGCCCGCGGCTCCGGCGACGATGATCGAAGGGGTGACGTTGGAGGCGAACATCGCCAGGACATGCTGAAGCCCGAGCGGCACGGCCTGGGCAAGCGGGGGCGTCTCGTCGGGGTCGGCATAGATCCCCGCGGCAAGCTGATCTGTCATCTGTCTGTCCCTGTGGTTCTTTTTTCAGCGCCCATTTTTTGGGCTGCGAAATTTATGGGACCACTTTGTAGGACCGATCAAGAAAAACCTCTTCGAGGTTCGCGCCCGGGCCGATCCGGTCCACCACCGCAAAGAGGCCTGGCGCGGAAAGCGGCGTCAGCACCCCGTGCCAGGTGCCCCGGTGCAGGTTGATCCCCTGGTGTGACGCGGTGCGGAAGGCCAGGGGGTGGCCCGGCTGGCCCCCTTCGTCGGGCGCCACGATGACGAGGAAGGGATGACCTGACAGCGGCAGAAAGGCCTGCGAACCCAGTGGATGGCGCTCCAGTAGGGTCAGCTCGTAGGGCAAGTCGCGCGGCTCGGCGTCGAAGATGCTGATGCCCGCCCGCCCCTCTGGACCGAAGTCCAGGTGGGCCCGATCGTGGAAGCGGCCGCAGAGGCCCGCGTTGATCATCTTGTCGGGCGCGCCCGCCGTGTCCAGGAGGTCCCCGAAGGGGGCGAAGGCCGCCGCAGTGAGGGGCGCAATGCGGATTTCTCGGCTCATAGCGGCATGTGCCGATTGACGTCCTTGTAGAGGAGGTAGCGGAAGGGCTGGTCTCCCTTGGCGATGCAGGCCTGGGGGCAAAAGGCCCGCAACCACATGAAATCGCCGGGGCCTACCGGCACCCAGTCCTTGTTCAGCAGGTACTCCGCCTCACCCTGCAAGACGTATAGCCCGTGCTCCATCACGTGGGTCTCGGCGAAGGGAATGCGGCCGCCGGGCTGGAAGGTCACGATGTTGACATGCATGTCGTGCCGCAGGTCCGAGGGGTCGACGAAGCGGGTGGTGGCCCAGACGCCGTCGCAATCCGGCATCTCGATGGGGGCGACCTCCTGATCCGAGGTGACGAAAGCCTCGGGCCGCGCCACCCCCTCTGCCTCCACGTAGCGTTTCCGCACCCAATGGAACTTCGCCAGCCCCTCGCCATCGTTCCAGAGCGTCCAGACCACCTCGGGCGGCAGGTAGGCATAGCCGCCAGCGGCAAGGGTGTGCCGCCGGCCGTCCAGGTTCAGGGTCAGCTCCCCTTCGGCGACAAAGAGCACCGACTGGGCCTCCGGGTCCACCTCGGGCGTGTCGGTGCCGCCGCCGGGCTGAAGCTCCACCGCGTACTGGGAGAAGGTCTCGGCAAAGCCCGAGAGGGGCCGCGCCAGAACCCACATGCGCATCCCCGTCCATCCAGGAAGGAAGGAGGTGACGATGTCGCGCTGGGTGACGGCAGGCAGAACGGCGTAGGCCTCCGTGAAGATGGCCGTGCCTTCGGGGCTTACGGATTGGTCCGGCAGGCCGCCGGGCGGAAAGGCGTAGCTCAAAACAGGTCCTCCAGCCGGATGCGGGCGATCCGCTCCACCTGCTTGCAGGCGGTGGCGAACTCCGTCTCGGTGTCGTTGGCGATGCGGGCCTCAAAGGCGCGCAGGATGCCCGCCTTGTCGTGGTCCTTCACCGCTATGATGAAGGGGAAGCCGTGCTTGGTGGTATAGTCGGCGTTCAACTGCTCGAAGCGCGTGCGCTCCGCGTCGGTCAGGGCGTCGAGGCCCGCGCTGGCCTGTTCCGCGGTGCTTTCCGCCGTCAGCCGCTTGGCGGCGGCCAGCTTGCCCGCCAGATCCGGGTGGGCCGTCAGCACGCCCAGCCGTTCCTCGCGGGTGGCGGAGCGGAAGATCCGGGCCAGGGCGTGGTGCAGGCCAGCCGCGCAGTCGTGGGCGGGGCCAAGCTCGAGCCCGAAAGCGCGCTCCGCGATCCAGGGGGAGTGCTCGAAGATACCACCGAAGGCCGTGACGAAATCCGACTCGCTCATGTGGCTGGGCCGGAGGCCGCGCGGCTGCGGCGGATGGGTCCGGCGCCAGTGCTCGGCAATCTCGATGCGGCGCGGCGTCCAGACGCCTTCGAATTCCGCGATGTAGTCCAGGAACCGCTTCAGCGCCTGAATGCGGCCTGGTCGACCGACAAGGCGGCAGTGCAGCCCGACAGACATCATCTTGGCGCTGCCCGCGGCCCCCTCCTCGTAGAGCGCGTCGAAGGTATCGCGCAGGTAGGCAAAGAACTGATCGCCCGAGTTGAAACCCTGGGCCGTCGCAAAGCGCATGTCGTTGCAGTCGAGCGTGTAGGGAATGATGAGCTGCTCGCGGCCGTCGATCTCCATATAATAGGGCAGATCGTCGTCGTAGGTGTCAGAGATATAGGCGAACTGTCCGGTATCAGCCGCCAAAGCCACGGTGTTGACCGAGGTGCGCCCGCAGTACCAGCCGCGCGGCGCCTCGCCCGTCACCTCCGTGTGCAGACGGATCGCCTCGGCAATGTCGGCCCGCTCGGCCTCTTCACTGTGGTCCCGGTAGTCGATCCATTTCAGACCGTGGCTCGCGATTTCCCAGCCCGCCTGCTGCATCGCCTCCACCTGCTGCGGCGCCCGCGCGAGGGCCGATGCGACGCCATAGACGGTGACGGGCACCCCCGCGCCGGTGAAGAGCCGGTGGAGGCGCCAGAAGCCCGCGCGCGCGCCGTAGTCGTAGATCGATTCCATGTTCCAATGCCGCTGCCCCGGCCAGGGCTGGGCGCCGACGATCTCGGATAGGAAGGCCTCGGAGGCGGCATCGCCGTGCAGCAGGCAGTTCTCGCCACCCTCTTCGTAGTTGAGCACGAACTGCACCGCGATGCGGGCCCCACCGGGCCACTGGGCATCCGGCGGGGTGGCGCCGTAGCCGCGAAAATCTCTGGGGTATCTCTGCATCCGGGCCTCCTTGATCGCTGGCAACCTGCACAGAACCGGGCCCCTGCGCAATTCTCAAAGCGCGGCACAAAAGCAAACGGGCCGCCCGAGGGAGCGACCCGTCGCAGATTGACTGCTGCGTCTGTGTTTATCTGTTCATTGCCATTGTTAGGCGCGGGCCAATCTGTTTCCGGTCAGGTCCCTTGCACCTCCGAGGCGTCTTGCCGTCGCCCGAGGTCTGACCAGGCATCGATTGCATTTGGGAGAAAAGGCAGCCCGCACCGGAAACCCGCCCCGCCTTGATGGAATGATGTGAAACCAATCCGCGCACCTGTCGCCCCCAAGATGCCCTGCTCGATGTAGTGGTAGTATGACTTGGAGCGAATGCCCCAGATATTGTGTAGAATAACACCATATAGGCGCAGAGTGATTCGCAGGTCAAAGGAAAAACGAATCGGAAGTGGATTTTTTCCACCATTCCGAGTGTCGGCCTCCATGCCCTCCCCCGCAAAAGGCGGCCCCAGCCTTGACCGCCCCCCGTGAGTGCCTATTTTCGGCCCGCCCACGCAACCCACAGGAGCAGCCATGGCAGAAGGTTATCTTACCACCCACGTCCTCGACACCGCGCGGGGCGTGCCCGCCGGGGGGCTTGCCATCACGCTCTACCGCATCGAGGGGGCGAACCGCCTGAAACTGGCCAGCATGATCACCAATGGCGATGGCAGGACGGACGCGCCAATCCTGCCGAAAGGCCAGATGTCGCCCGGCAGCTACGAGCTTGTCTTCGAGGCGGGTGCCTACCTCGACCAGGCGGGTAACCCGCCTGAAGCGCCCCGATTCCTGGAGGAGATTCCGATCCGCTTCGGCATCTCCGACGCCGAGGCGCACTATCACGTGCCCCTACTCCTCTCGCCCTACGGGTATTCGACCTACCGGGGCAGCTAAACCCCGCCAAATCACCGGGCGACCGCGGGTCATCCGCCATCGGCCCGCCTTGCCAAGGGCCGCGCGCGCGTGGCACCTTGGCTCTCTCATTATGCCGGAGACCCCTATGGAAGCCCCGACACACGCCCAGCAAACCGCTCCCACGACCACCGCGGGCCAGTTGCCCCAGGTGACCGAGCAGCGCAATCCGGGGATGCCGCTGGACCTGAACTGGGTGCTGGGCGCCCAGGCCAACACCTCGGCCATCGAAAGACGCGCCGCCACCCTACCCGCCCGCCGCTCAGTCAAGAAGGCCCACCAGGCAGCCTGGCTGCTGCGGGCCATCACCTGCATGGATCTGACGACCCTCTCGGGTGACGATACCGCCCGCCGGGTCGAGCGGCTCTGCGCCAAGGCGCGCCAGCCGGTGGCCCCGGCGCTCCTCGCTGAATTGGGCATGGGCCCGATCACCACCGGCGCCGTCTGCGTTTACCACGAGATGATCCCGGCCGCGCGCGCCGCCCTTCAGGGCACCAACATCCCCATCGCCGCCGTCTCCACCGGCTTTCCGGCCGGCCTCTCGCCCTTTCCGCTGCGCCTGCGCGAGATCGAACTGAGCGTCGCCGAAGGCGCCACCGAGATCGACATCGTGATCTCGCGCCGTCACGTCCTCTCGGGTGATTGGCAGGCCCTCTACGACGAAATGCGCGCGATGCGCGATGCCTGCGGCGAGGCCCACGTGAAGGCCATTCTGGCGACCGGAGAGCTTGGCAGCCTGCGCAACGTCGCGCGGGCCAGCCTGGTCTGCATGATGGCCGGGGCCGACTTCATCAAGACCTCGACCGGCAAGGAGAGCGTCAACGCCACCCTGCCCGTCAGCCTCGTGATGATCCGCGCCATCCGCGACTTTTACGACCGGACGGGCATCCGCGTGGGCTACAAGCCAGCCGGCGGGATCTCCAAGGCCAAGGACGCCATCACCTACCTCGCGCTGATGAAGGAAGAGCTGGGCGACCGCTGGACCCGGCCCGACCTCTTCCGCTTCGGCGCCTCGTCGCTGCTGAACGACATCGAGCGCCAGCTCGAACACCACGTCACCGGCGCCTACTCGGCCGGCTACCGACATGCCACGAGCTAAGCACGGCATGACCACAGAAAGGACCACCCCATGAGCGTGGCGGACATCTTCGAAACCATGGACTACGGCCCGGCGCCGGAATCGGCGGCCGAGGCGCTGGCCTGGCTTGTCGATCAGGGCAGCCGTTTCGGCCATTTCATCGACGGCGCCTTCACCGACCCGGGCAAGGGCTTCGAGAGCCGCAATCCGGCCACGGGCGAGGTGCTGGCGACCATCAGTCAGGCCACCCAGGCTGACGTGGACGAGGCCGTGAAGGCCGCCCGGCGAGCTCAGCCCAAGTGGGAGAAGCTCGGCGGCCATGGCCGTGCACGCTACATCTACGCCCTGGCGCGGCTGCTGCAGAAGCACGCCCGCCTCTTCGCCGTGCTCGAGGTTCTGGACAACGGCAAGCCTATCCGCGAGGCGCGCGACATCGACGTGCCCCTGGCGCAGCGTCATTTCTACTACCACGCAGGCATGGCCCAACTGATGGAGGCCGAACTCCCCGAGGCCGAGGCCCTGGGCGTCTGCGGCCAGATCATCCCCTGGAACTTCCCGCTGCTGATGCTGGCCTGGAAGGTCGCCCCGGCGCTGGCGATGGGCAACACGGTGGTTCTGAAACCGGCCGAGTACACATCGCTGACGGCCCTGCTCTTTGCCGACATCTGCCGCCAGGCGGGCCTGCCCAAGGGCGTTGTCAACATCATTACCGGAGACGGTGCGGTGGGCGAGATGATCGTCGCCTCCGAGGTGGACAAGATCGCCTTCACCGGCTCCACCGAGGTGGGCCGCCGCATCCGCGAGGCGACGGCGGGTTCGGGCAAGGCCCTGACGCTGGAGCTGGGCGGCAAGAGCCCCTACATCGTCTTCGACGACGCTGACATCGACTCGGCTGTCGAGGGGCTCGTCGATGCCATCTGGTTCAACCAGGGCCAGGTCTGCTGTGCCGGCTCGCGGCTCCTGGTGCATGAACCGATCGCGGATCTCTTCTACGGCAAGTTGCGCGCCCGGATGGAAAAGCTGCGCGTCGGCGATCCGCTGGACAAGTCGATTGACGTCGGGGCCCTGGTGGACCCGGTGCAGCTTCAGAACGTCAGCCGTATGGTCTCGGAAAACAGCGCGGGCCAGGCCTTCGTGGCCGACGTACCTCTGCCCTCCGAGGGCAGCTTCTATCCCCCCACCCTCATCACCGGCCTGAACCCGGCTGATACACTGATGCAGGAAGAGATCTTCGGGCCGGTGCTTGTCTCCACCACCTTCCGCACGCCGGAAGAGGCCGTGCAGCTGGCCAACAACACGCGCTACGGTCTTGCCGCCACGGTCTGGTCCGAGAACGTGAACCTGGCCCTGGACATCGCGCCCAAGCTGGCCGCCGGGATCGTCTGGATCAACGGCACCAACATGATGGACGCCGCCGCCGGTTTCGGCGGGGTGCGCGAAAGCGGCTTCGGGCGCGAGGGCGGCTGGGAAGGGCTGGCGGCCTACACCCGGCCCAAGGGCGCCCGCAAGGCGCTGAAGGAGATCGAGCCGAACAGCGGCGAGGGCACCCCTGCCGATCCGATCGACAGAACCGCGAAGCTCTACATCGGCGGCAAGCAGGCCCGGCCGGATGGCGGCTACTCCGCGCCCGTTTGGGGCAAGAACGGCAGCCTTCTGGGGCACGCCAGCCTGGCCAACCGCAAGGACGTGCGCAATGCGGTCGAGGCAGCACACGCCGCCAAGGGCTGGTCCAAGACCACCGGCCACCTGCGCGCCCAGATCCTCTACTACCTGGCCGAAAACCTCGCCGCTCGCAGTGGTGAGTTCACCCAGCGAATCGACGCCATGGTCGGAGGTCGCGGGGGCGAGAAGGAAGTGGAAGCCGCGATCCGGCGCCTCTTCACCTACGCCGCCTGGGCCGACAAGTACGATGGCCAGGTCCACGGCGTGCCGATCCGCGGCGTTGCCCTGGCGATGAAGGAGCCCGTCGGCGTGATCGGCGCCCTCTGCCCCGCCGAGGCGCCGCTGCTTGGCCTCATCTCCTGCATGGCACCCGCCATCGCGATGGGAAACCGCGTGATTCTCGCGGCTTCGGAGCCCTACCCGCTCGCGGCGACCGACTTCGTCCAGGTGCTGGAAACATCGGACGTGCCCGCCGGCGTGGTCAACATCCTCACCGGCCCCCAGGCCGATCTGGCCAAGCCCCTCGCCTCTCACATGGATGTCGATGCCGTCTGGTCCTTCGGCGCGAAGGAGTTGAGCGGCGTGGTTGAGAAGGCCGCGGCGGGCAACATCAAGCGTACCTGGGTCAACAACGGCCTGGCACGTGACTGGATGGGCGCCGAAGGCGAAGGCCGGGAGTTCCTCCAGGCCGCGACCGAGGTGAAGAACATCTGGGTGCCCTACGGCGAGTAGGCTATCCCAAGAAAAAAGATAAAGGCCCGGCGCTGATCCCCAGCGCCGGGCCTTTATCTTTCTCGAACGGCCTTCAGCCGTCGCTGGGCGCCGTGCTCTCCAGCCCCTCGGGCTGACCCACCACGACGAAGTGCAGGCCCTCCGGGTCCATCAGCTCGGCTGCCACCCTTTCGATGTCGGCCATGGTCACGGCCTCCACCTTGTCGTTGCGGGTCGCGATGTAGTCGATCGGCAGGCCCAGCATCTGCATCCCGACAAGGATGTTGGCGATGGGCGCGTTGCCGTCGAAGCGCAAAGGATAGGCGCCGGTGATGTAGGTCTTGGCGGCCTCCAGCTCTTCTTCCGTAATGCCTTCCTCGGCGGCCTTGGCCCATTCGTCGCGGATCACCTGCACGGCTTCCGCGATCCTGTCATTGGCCGAGGCGACGGAACCCATCCAGACCTCTGCCAAATCGCGCGACAGGAGGTAGGAATAGACACCGTAGGTCAGGCCCCGCTTCTCGCGCACCTCTTCCATCAGGCGGCTCTCGAAGGAGCCCCCGCCGAGGACGTGGTTCAGCAGGACGGCGGCGAAGTAATCCGGATCGCTTTGCTTGATCCCGGGCTGGCCAAAGAGCGCGACGGATTGCGGCGTGGCGAAATCCACCACGGTGACGCCGGGGGCGATCTGCACCTCGGCCTCGGGCGGCATGGGCGCGCCCTCTTCCGGCAGGTCGCCCAGAACCTCGTCCAAAAGGCTGCCAAGTTGCTCCGGTGTGATGTCTCCCACCGCACCGATGTAGATGCGGTCGCGCGCCAGCACGTCGCGGTGGGCCTGCACCAGGTCTTCGCGGGTCAGGCCCGTGACCGTCTCGATCGTGCCATTTACCGGGAAGGCATAGGGGTGATCCCCGTAGGCGATATTGCCGAAGGTGTCGCCGGCGATGTCGTCCGGGTCCTTCAGGTCAGATTGGATGATCGAGAGGACCTGTCCGCGCACCCGCTCGATGGCCTCCGCGTCGAAGCGCGGTTCGGTCAGGGCGGCACGCAGCAGGGCGCCGGTGGCTTCGCGGTTTTCCGTCAGGAACCGGGCCGAGATGGACACCGCGTCACGCGAGGCGTCGAAGGAGATGGCGGAGGCGAGGGCCTCGGTCGCACGCGAGAATTCCCGCGCATCCATCTCCCCGGCGCCCTCCTCGAGCAGAGCCGTCATCAGGTTCACCGCTCCCAGCTTGTCGCGCGTATCAAGCGAGGCGCCGCCGCGAAAGCGGATTTCGAGCGCGGCGAAGGGGATGGAGTGATCCTCCACCAGCCAGGCGGTCAGTCCGCCGGGGCTGGTGACCTCCTGAATGTCCACCTCGGCCCGGGCGGGCAGGCTTGCCAGCAGGGTCAAGATCAGGGCGTAGATCAGCCTCATTGTGCGGCCTCCTCTTTCATCAGCCAGCCGGTGACGGACTGGCGCCGGTCAAAGACCTCGCGCGCGGCCTGCATGATCTGCTCCTCGGTGACGGCATCCAGAACCTTCGGCCAGTTCTGCACGTCCTCGACCGTCAGCCCGATGGAGAGGGCCCGGCCGTAGCGGTTGCCCACTGCGTCGGCATCGTCGCGGGCGTAGATCTGGCTGGCGCGCAGTTGATACTTGATGCGCTCAAGCTGTTCGGGGTCGATCCCCTCTTCCATGAAGGTGGCGAGCGCCTGGTCCATGGCATCCTCGGCTTGCTCCAGCGTCACCCCCGCGGCGGGCACGACGACCAGATCGAAGGTCGTGTCATCCAGAGAGGTGCCCCGGTAGAAGGCCCCGGTGTAGGTGGCAAGCTGGCTGTCGAACTGGAGCTTCTCGGCCAGGAAGGAGGTCGTCCCACCGCCCAGGATCTCGGCCAGGATGGTCAGCGCGGCGGCCTTTTCCTGCTCCCCCGGGTCGCGTTCAGGGGCCAGGTAGGAGCGGCTCACGTAGGGCTGGGCCACCCGCGGATCCCGGTAGATGAGGCGCCGCTCCGCGATCTGCGGCGGCTCTTCGGTGCGGATGCGCTCGGGCAGATCGGGGTTGGCCGGGATCACACCGTAGTATTGCTCGGCCAGGCGTTTCACCTCTTCCGGCTCCACATCGCCCGAGACCACGAGGATCGCGTTGTTGGGGGAATAGTAGGTCTCGTAGAAGGAGAGGGCATCCTCGAGGTCCAGTTCCTCCATCTCGTGGCGCCAGCCGATGATCGGCGTGCCGTAGCGATGGTTGAGGAACTGTGCCGCGTTTAGCTGCTCGCCGAAGAGCGCGTTTGGATTGTTCTCGGTGCGCTGGTTGCGCTCCTCCAGGATCACGTCGCGCTCGGTGCGGATATTCTCGGGCGTCAGCCGGATGTTCTTCATCCGGTCCGCCTCCATCCGCATCATCAGTTCCAGCCTGTCTGCGGCGACGCGCTGGAAATAGGCGGTGTAGTCGTAGCTGGTGAAGGCATTGTCGCGGCCCCCATTGGCGGCCACGGTGGCGGAGAACTCGCCCGCCTCCATCTTGTCGGTCGCCTTGAAGAGCAGATGTTCCAGGAAGTGCGCGACGCCCGAGGCGCCCTTCGGCTCATCAGCGGAGCCCGCGCGGTACCAAACCATGTGCTGCACGGCGGGGGCGCGATGGTCCTCCACCACGACGACCTCCATGCCATTGTCGAGGGTAAAGGTCGTCACCGCCTCGTCGGCTGCACCTTGGGCTGCTGCGGCAAGCGGCAGCGCCCAGGCCAGCAGGGCGGCGATGATCGGCTTTCTGATCATGCTGGGTCCTTTGGTCGGAAACTCATGTGACCAAAGGTGTGTGCGCCGCCCCCACAATCAAGACAAGTTACAAAAGTGTAAGGCCCTACTCGGCGGGGGGTGCGGAAGGCGTGCGGGCCCCGGCCCGGCGCCAGCGCCGCGCCTCCGCGGCCTGGTCCAGCGCCTGACGGCGATAAGCCTGGTTGTAGCGGTCCACCGGCACGATGCGGAACTGGGTGAAGCGCGCCTTGCGCTTGCGGAAGGCGGCGTCAGCCTCGGCCAGATCGGCGCGGATGTCGCCATCGACACCGAAGCGGCTGGCGTGCTGCACAAGGCCCGCGTCAGCCGCCGGAATGGTGCCTGCGAGCGGTTCCTGCTGGCCGCCGAAGGCGGCGATACCCTCGCTGATGGCGGAGCGATCCGCCAGGTTGGCCTGGCCGGGCGTCGGCGCCGGCAGGCTGTTGTAGCTGTCGGGCGCTTCCAACGGCTTTACCGGCTGGATCATGAACTCGTCGGGGCCGCCGGTGTTGGTGCGCAGATCCCGCAGCCCCTGGTTCGAGCAGGCGGCCAGCGCCAGCGGCAAGAGGGCGGTCAGAACGATCAGGCGCATGTGCGTCTCCTTCGGCATCGCCTCTCAATATCGCAGGGAGGCCAAGAATGTCACTGGCGTTTTTTCTCGGCCCTCTTCTCGTCCGAGAAGAAGATCAGGCCGATGGCGCCGGCAAAGATGAAGATGTCCGCCACGTTGTAAACAAAGGGATTGTTCAGGCCACAACAGCTGTTGTTCAGGAAATCCAGAACGTAGCCGTAGAGCAGCCGGTCCACCACGTTGCCCAGCGCGCCGCCGATCAGCAGCCCCGCACTGATGAGCGCGATGGGCCGCAGCCGCGTCCTGCGCACCCAGAGCAGGACACCGCCGCAGATCAGCAGCGCCAGCACGATCAGGAACCAACGGCTGGCCTCCGAGCCGTCCGCGAAGAGACCGAAGTTGATGCCCCGGTTCTCGCCGTAGCGGAAGTTGAGCAGCGGCGGCAGAACCTCGATGGCCCGCACACGCGACAGCTCCATCATGTGGATCACCACGTACTTGCTGATCTGGTCGATCAGGAAGGCGGCGAAGGCGGACCAGGTGAGCAGGCGCATGGCGGGCGCTCCTTAGTGGCGGAAGTGGCGCATGCCAGTGAAGACCATGGCCAGGCCCAGCCGGTTGGCGGCCTCGATCACCTCTTCGTCGCGCATCGAGCCGCCGGGCTGGATCAGCGCCGTCGCCCCGGCCTCGGCTGCCGTGATCAGGCCGTCGGCGAAGGGGAAGAAGGCGTCGGAGGCCACAACGGCGCCTTGGGTGCGGGGCGCGGGCAGGCCCATCGTCTCGGCCATGTCCTGGGCCTTGCGGGCGGCAATGCGGGTGGAATCAACCCGGCTCATCTGGCCCGCGCCGACGCCCACTGTGGCGCCCTCCTTGACGTAGATGATGGCGTTGGACTTGACGTGCTTGGCCACGGTCCAGGCAAAGAGCAGGTCCGAGAGCTCCTGCTCGGAAGGCGTCCGCTCCGTCACCACCTTCAGATCGTCGCGGCTGATCCGGCCCACGTCCTTGTCCTGCACCAGGAAGCCGCCCGAGACCTGCCGCACGGCAAGCTGCGCGGCCCCCGCATCGGCCAGGCCCTCGGTGGTCAGCAGGCGCAGGTTCTTCTTGGCAGCAAAGACCTCGCGCGCCGCCGCGTCCGCGCCGGGGGCGATCACCACCTCGGTGAAAATCTCCGCGATGGCCTCGGCGGTGGCCCCGTCCAGCGGCTGGTTCAGGGCGATGATGCCGCCAAAGGCGGAGGTCCGGTCACAGTCGAAGGCGCGGCCATAGGCCTCCTTCAGGGTCGCCCCGCGGGCCACGCCGCAGGGGTTGGCGTGCTTGATGATGGCGCAGGCGGGCCCCTCGGCAGGATCGAATTCGCTCACCAGTTCGAAGGCGGCATCGGTGTCGTTGATGTTGTTGTAGGAAAGCTCCTTGCCCTGGTGCTGCACCGCCGTGGCAATGCCGGGCCGGTCGCTGCCGTCGCGGTAGAAGGCGGCGGCCTGGTGCGGGTTCTCGCCGTAGCGCAGGCCCTGGGCGAGGGTGCCGCCGAAAGTCCGGCGGCGCGGGGTGCCGCCCACCTCTCCGGCCATCCAGGTGGAGACCGCGGTATCATAGGCCGCCGTCCGGCCATAGGCCGACTGGGCCAGGCGCTGGCGCAGGGCCAGGCTGGTCTGCCCACCATTGGCCTCCATCTCCTCGATGACCGCGGCATAGTCCTCCACGTCTACCACGACGGTGACGAAGCCGTGGTTCTTGGCCGCCGAACGGATCATCGCCGGGCCGCCGATGTCGATGTTCTCGATCACCTCCGCGTAGGCCGCGCCCTTGGCGACCGTCTCTTCGAAGGGGTAGAGGTTCACCACCACCAGGTCGATCCCGCCGATGCCGTGGGTCTCCATCGCCGCGCGGTGCTCATCGTTGTCGCGCAGCGCCAGGAGCCCACCGTGCACCACCGGGTGCAGTGTCTTTACCCTGCCGTCCATCATTTCGGGGAAGCCCGTCACCTCAGCCACGTCCTTCACCTCCAGCCCCGCCTCGCGCAGGGTGCGCGCAGTACCCCCGGTCGAAAGCAGTTCGACCCCCTGCGCCGCCAGGGCCTTGCCCAGCTCCACCAGTCCGGACTTGTCCGAGACGGACAGCAGGGCGCGTTTGACGGGGGCGAGATCGGGCATGGCAGGGTCCTTTGGTCAGTCTTCCTCGAGGTACGGCTCGTCCATGGACAAGTCACGCACGCCAATCGCAGTTTCCTGCGCCTTGGACAAGGACCAGCGAACCCGGGTGGCATAGGAGTAGGCCACCCCCGAGAGGACGATCTGCTCCGCCGCGCGGGGTTTCAGGCGGGTGGTCTCGAGGTAGACGCCCGGTTCCAGTCGCAGCTCCTGGGTCCCATCGTGGCGGAAGACCCAGATCTCACCGCTGCGCAGGGCCATGGAAACGGCGGCACCGCCCAGGTCAATCGTCGCGTCCACGTCCGGATGCAGGTGGAAGCGGATGTCAAAGCGCAGCCCCTTGAGCGAGGAGGCGTCGAGGGCGGCATCGAAGCGGCGTTTCTCCACATCCTCCATGGCCAGGAGCATGTCTTCGCCAGCCAGACCCCGGCCATCGTGGGTCAGCTCAAGAGTGCGGGCGTGGGTCAGCCCGTGGCTCGGGACATAGCCGTCATGCCCGCCCTGGAACCGCACCCCGTCGGGGGCGTGGCTCATCTCCACGGGCACGTAGTCGGGGCCGTCGATCAGGGCTTCGTGGCCGCTGTAGCGGTCAGGCCCCGAGAGGCGCGCGCTGGAAAATCCGCCCAGGCAGAGGGCCGAATGGGAGGGCGTGGCCCGCCCGGCGCGGCGCCAGGCCAGGCCGAAGGAGGCGCCCGAACCGCAGTTGACGATGAGCGGCCGCCGTCCGGAGGTCAGCTCGAAGGCCAGGGTGGAGGCATGGGCATTGAAGGAGGCCTCGCCCCTCGGTGGCGCCGCGGCATCCACCACGACGCTGGTACGGCCGCCCGAGAGGCGGGCAAAGCCCATGGCCAGTCCGTCCGGCTGGGCCCGTTTCACGTGAGACGCGGCCAGGGCGTGGTCCAGCCAGCCCTCTAGCCCGCGCCCGCCGCCGTGAAAGCGCGCCAGCCCGCCATCGGCGTGCCGCAGGCTGCGCAGGGTGGGCGCGATCCGTTCGATCCCCGCCAGGTGGGCCCGGGGCGTGCCCCTTCCGGCGTCGCTGAGTGCGGCGGCGGCCCAGGTGAGCAGGGTGAAGACGGCCAGCAGCTCCTCGGGGTTGCGGGTCGGCAGGCCGCCCTCGGCGTCGATCTGGGTCTCGCATTCGCGGGCCAGGGCCTTCACCGCCGGATCGGCCAGCGATTCCTGCCCCTCCAGCGCCAGCCCGGCGTAGATCAGCCCGGTCAGCGCCTCGAACCGGGGCAGGCCCGCCGCGGCACCCCGCCACCGGCGTGCCAGGAAGTGGGTCTGCTGTTCGAGCGAGCGGTAGAAGGCCCGGCTCTGATCGCTTTCGCAACCGCGCAGCAGGAAGATGGCGTGATTGATCCAGCGGATCAGACGGCGCCCGGTGAGGTCCGGCGTCCAGCCCTGCCCCCTGCCCTTGCCGTAGCGGTCGATCCAGTCCCAGAGCCAGGCCTGGGCCTTGGCCCGCGCCGCCGGATCGCCCACCGCCGCCAGATCGTCGAGCCAGGCGAAACCGTGCAGATCCGCAGCATAGGCACTGTCGGGCGCCGTCACCTCCCAGGGGGTCTGCTCGGGGGCATGGATCAGGGAACCGGCAAAGAGGTAGTTGCCCGAGATAAGCTGCCGGCCGCGCGCGAAGGAGCCGATGGTGCGCGGCTCGGGTGAAGAAACGAAGCCTCGAACCTGCGCACGGGTCCGGGTGGCCATGCGTGCATGCCACTTGTTCAGAAAGTGCGACTGGCGCGCTTTCAGTCGGGAGATGCCCATCATAATCACTGCCCTGACGCTCTGAAGGCGCTTTCGGTCAGCATAGCCGCGAGGGCCTTCCAAGTCACCGCCTTTTCCCCTCGCGCCGCCCGCTCGGCGGGTTTTGTCGGGCGGGGGCTGTCGCGGCGGGGCGCGGGCGGCTAGCAAGGACGGTAGGGAGAAGCCGATGATCGCAAGCCTGATGATGTACGCCCGGCCTGAACTGGCAGGCGCCACCGAACGCTACTGGGCGCTGATCCGGGAGGCCCTGGGCGCACGGGGCATCGCCGCGCCGGAGCGGCTGACGAACGAGGGCGATCCCTGGGCGGTCTGGCAGGCGCCGGACCTTGTGCTCTCCCAGACCTGCGGGATGCCCTACCGGACGCGGCTCGCCGGGCAGGTCGCCCTCGTCGGCACGCCGGATTTTGGCGTGCCGGGCTGCCCCTCGGGCTACTACCGCAGCGTGATGGTGGTGCGCGCGGACGATCCGCGGGAGGAGCTGAGCGCCTTCCGAGCAGCACGCTT
This sequence comes from Sulfitobacter sp., assembly GCA_965212515.1. GTDB lineage: Bacteria > Pseudomonadota > Alphaproteobacteria > Rhodobacterales > Rhodobacteraceae > Sulfitobacter. Next base: position 2,216,236 of record OZ243122.1, on the reverse strand, counting down.
TGCCTACAACGAACGGGGTTCCCAATCGGGCTATGCCGCCCCCTACCAGGCGACAAAGGAGGCAGGTTTCTGGTTCGAGGACCGACTTCAGACCGGGGGCCACCTTCATTCCGCGCGGGCCGTCGCCGAAGCGCGCGCCGACATCGCCGCGCTCGATGCGGTCACCTGGCGCCTGATCCAGCGCTACGAAGATTACGCGGGGGATCTACGTGTGCTCTGTGAAACGGCACCGACGCCGGGGCTGCCCTACATCACCGCTCTGAAGGCCCAGCGCGAAGAGATCGCGGAGGCCGTCCGTGCGGCCATTGCCGCCCTATCGGAAGAAGATCGCGCGGCTCTGGGCTTGCGGGGCCTGGTGCAGATCCCCGAAAGCGCCTACCTGGCCATTCCCAACCCGCCAGACGGGGCCTGAGGCTCAGCCTGCCTTGCGCAGAAGCGCCATGTAGAAGCCATCCATGCCGCCCCGTTCGGGCCAATAGTCCGGCCGCAGCCGCAGGCCGCCCTCCTGGGTGATCCAGCCGGGTTCCACCCCGGGGCGGTCCAGAGCGTCGCGGTCGATGCGCATGTCGGTGTGGCGCTCAAGGGCTTCCTCCACCTGGACCTCGCCCTCGTCTGGCAGCAAGCTACAGGTACAGAAGAGCAGCCGCCCGCCCGGCCGCACGCGCGCCCAGGCATGGTCCAGCAGCTCCGTTTGCAGCGCGATCAGGGCGCCGAAGTCCGATCCATCCTTGGCGAAGGGCAGATCCGGGTGGCGCCGAATGGTGCCGGTGGCGGAACAGGGGGCATCGAGCAAAACGGCATCGAAGCTGCCCGTGCTCTTGCGGGCATCGGCCACCACCAGCTCCGCGCTCAGTCCGGTCCGGGCGAGGTTCTCCTTCACCCGCACCATGCGCTGGGCCGAATCGTCCAGTGCCGTCACCCGGACACCGGCGGCGGCCAGTTGCAGCGTCTTGCCGCCGGGCGCCGCGCAGAGGTCGAGCACGCTTTCCCCGGGCTGGGGCGCGAGGATCTGGACCGGCAAGGCGGCAGCTGCGTCCTGCACCCACCAGGCACCGGCCTCGTAGCCCGGCAGGGCCGAGACCTGGACGTTGCCCGACACCCGGACCGATCCGGTGGGCAGAAGCGTGCCGCCCGTCATCTCCGCCACCTCTTCGGTTCTGACCTTGGCGCTCAGGTCCAGCGGCGCCCCGGCGAAGTGTGCCGCCTCCATCGCGGCCATGGCCTCACCGCCCCAGGCCTGCACCAGCGGTGCCCGCAGCCATTTCGGCAGGCGCGGCGACCGCAGCGTGGCCCAGGCCTCCGGTCCCTCGGCGGCGACCTTGCGCAGGACGGCGTTGGTCAGCCCCTTCAGGTGTCCCAGCTTGCGATGCCGCGAGACCAGGGTGACCATGGCATTGACCACCCCGTGCGCCGCCGCGCCATGGCAGAGCTCCACTGTGCCCAGCCGCAGGGCGTTGCGCACGGTCAGGGGCGGGTACTTCTTGAGGTGTTTCTGAAGCAGTCGGTCGGCCCGCTCGAGGCCGCGCAGGGTCTCCAACGTCAGGCGCTGGGCGCGGGCCCGGTCCTCGGGGGCGAGGTGGTCGAGCGCGCCGCCCGCCAGCAGTTCCGACAGGAGGCGCGGCTCCTCTCCGAGGATGCGGTCCAGCAGATGGACAGCCGCTTTGCGCGGCTCCAGCCCCGTCTTCAACATCTTCAGGTTCCGTTCACTTGTTTGGATCGCGGACCGCCGTATATCAAAGGTCAAGCCGCCTCAAGAGGATGCCATGACCGACAAGAAGCCTGCCCAGGCCGCAGACGCCGGGCGCCCGCCGATCCCCGACACCCCCGGCCAGCCGGCGCCCACGCCGCAGCCTGACCTGCCGCCCGGCCCCTCGCCTGAGCCCAACCCGGGGCCGAGCCCGATCCCGCCGGGGCCGACGCCGGACCCCACACCGGAGCCCACGCCGATCCCTCCCGCCGCCCAGCGCGCCTTGGCCGAGGCGGCTGAACGGCGGCGCCTCGCGAAAGAAGAAGTCCGCCCAAAAGAGCTGGGCGGACGCGACGGGCCGGAGCCCGTGCGCTACGGTGATTGGGAGAAGAAGGGGCTGGCCGTCGATTTCTGATGGCCGCCACGCTCAGCGTAGGCTGAAGTCCGCCGAGCGGCCCGCGCCACGGTCGGATGTGATGCGCACGGTGGCACCGTCCACAAGCACCTCCTGGCAATTGTAGCCCAGATCGTCACCGCCCCATTTCAGGCTGCGGCAGAGGTAGTTGCCCTCCCAGCTCCATTGGCCGGTCACCTCCCAGGCCGCGCCGGTGCCGGAGATGCGGCCATCGGGCAGGACCTGAATCCGCACCAGGGGCCGGGTTAACTCCCGCCCCTCCATGAGCGCCAAAAAATCGGCACGTTTGGTGATCTGCTGAAAGTCGGCCAAGGCCGGTGTCGCAAGGGCCAGCAAGAGCCCTGCCAAGGTCAGTCCCGAAGTCTTCATCGCGCAACTCCTTTGGATCCGTATTGACCTAGATACGGAGCGGAACCGGCGATGGTTTCAAAAGAATGGTGACTCAGCCTTCGTCGGACAGCCCCAGAACGTCCAGCATATCATAGGCACCGGGTGCCCGTCCAAGCCCCCAGAGCGCGGCCTTCAGCGCGCCCCGGGCGAAGACGGTTCGGTCAGAGGCGATGTGGCGCAGCACGATCCGCTCCCCTGCCGCGGCGAAGAGCACGTCATGCTCGCCCACGATGTCGCCGCCCCGGATGGCGGTGAAGCCGATGTCGCCGCGTTTGCGGGCGCCGGTGATCCCGTCGCGCCCCCGGTCGGAGACCTCCTTCAGCCGCACGCCCCGGCCTTCGGCGGCGGCCTCGCCCAGCATCAGGGCCGTGCCGGAGGGGGCATCGACCTTCTGGTTGTGGTGCGCCTCGATCACCTCGATGTCGAAATCCTCGTCCAGCGCGGCGGCGACCCGCTTGGTAAGCTGCACCAGCAGGTTCACCCCCAGGCTCATGTTGCCCGCCCGGATCACCGCCGTCTTTTCGGTGGCGGGTGCCAGGGCCGCGATCTCCTCCTCCGACATGCCGGTCGTGCCAATCACATGGACCGCACCGGTCTCCGCCGCGATCTCGGCAAAGGCGATGGTCGCCGCGGGGGCCGTGAAGTCGATCACCACGTCCGCGGCGGCGATCCCCGCGCGCGCATCGTCGGTCACCGTGACGCCAAGCGGGGCCCCACCCATGGCTTCGCCAACGTCTTTCCCGACCCAGTCATGCCCCGCGCGCTCGATAGCGGCGGCCAGCTTCATCCGGTCGGACTGCAGGATCTGGGCGATCAGCATCCGCCCCATGCGGCCAGAGGCGCCGGTGACGGCAATGCCGGGCAGGGAAGAGGACATGGCGGGGCTCCTTCAATCTGTGCCGGGCCGGTTTAGCCTGTGCGCCTCTCCTTGGCAAAGGGCTGCGGAATGCGTAGATGGAGGGCATGGGTAAGAACAAGTTTCATCAGGGCGCTGGTCCCTCGCAACGCCAGCTTCGCGTGGGCGAGACGATCCGCCGGGCGCTCTCCGACGTGCTGGCGCGCGGCGACGTGCATGACCCCGAGCTGAACCGCCTCTCGATCACCGTGGGGGAGGTGCGAACCTCGCCTGACCTCAAGATCGCGACGGCCTACGTGCTGCCCCTGGGCGGCGAGGGCCAGGACGAGGTGCTGCAGCTGCTCGCGCGCAACAAGGGCGAGCTGCGTCGGCTGGTGGCCAAGAAGCTCACGCTGAAGTTCGCGCCCGATCTCCGCTTCCGGCTGGACGAGACCTTTGACCAGATGGACGAGACCCGGCGGATGCTGTCGGAGGAGCGGGTGCGCAAGGACGCCGAGGCCCCGGACCCGATCGGCGACACATGATCCGCCCCCTCGCGCTGCTAGCGGCGCTTGCGGCGCTGCCCGGCCTCGCCGGGGCGGCGGAGTGCCGCAACGAAAGCTATCGCGGCAATGCCTACACCATCTGCGAGGTCGATCTCGAGCAGGAAGAGCTGCGACTGTTCCTAAATGATTCGGGCGGCACCGTGCTCGGCCACTTCGGCCGGGTGGACGAGGCCCTTCGGAAAGAGGGCAAGCGTCTCGGATTTGCCATGAACGCCGGCATGTATCACGAGGACAGACGCCCCGTCGGCCTCTATATCGAGGGGGGCGTCGAACAGCGCGGCGTGGTGCCCCAGGCCGGGCCGGGCAACTTCGGGCTCCTGCCCAACGGCGTTCTCTGCCTGCGCGAGGGCCGGGCCGATGTCATCGAAACCCAGGCCTACATCGGCCGCCCGCCTGACTGCCGCTTTGCCACACAGTCTGGGCCGATGCTTGTGGTCGGGGGCGCGCTGCATCCCCGCTTCCTGCCTGACAGCACGTCGAAATTCATCCGCAACGGCGTCGGCACCAGCGCCAACGGCAAGCGCGCGGTCTTTGTCATCTCGGACAATGTCGTCACCTTCCACGCCTTCGGGTTGCTTTTCCGCGACCATCTGAAGCTGCCCAACGCGCTATACCTCGACGGCAACGTCTCGCGCATCCGGGCGCCGGACCTGGGGCGGGATGATGCGGGCTTCACCGCGCTCGGCCCGATCGTCGGCGTGGTCGAAGACCCGGCGGACTGAGGCGCACTGCCAGAAACCTGCTGGGCAGGCCCGCCCGACTTGGCTATAGCGCGCTGCGACAAAATCTCAGGAGGGCCGCACATGGGGCGCAAACGCAAGGGACGCGACATTTCCGGCTGGCTGGTGGTGGACAAGCCCGCGGGCCTGACCTCGACCGCCGTGGTGAACAAGGTGCGCTGGGCGCTGGAGGCCAAGAAGGCCGGCCATGCGGGCACGCTCGATCCCGAGGCGACTGGTGTTCTCGCCGTGGCGCTGGGAGAGGCGACCAAGACGGTGCCCTACATCACCGACGCGCTGAAGGCCTACGAGTTCACGGTGCGCCTGGGCATTGCCACTAACACCGACGACGCCGAGGGCGAGGAGATCGGCAGCTCCGACCTGCGGCCCGACGATGCGGCGATCAAGGAGGCCCTCAACGGCTTCATTGGCGACATCCAGCAGGTGCCGCCGCAGTTCTCGGCAGTGAAGATCGACGGCCAGCGCGCCTACAAGCGCGCCCGCGAGGGCGAAGAGATGGAGATCGCCGCCCGGCCTCTCTACGTCGACAGCCTTCTGCTGGTGGACCGGCCAGACCCGGACCATGTTGTGCTGGAGATGGTCTGCGGCAAGGGCGGCTATGTCCGCTCCATCGCCCGCGACCTGGGCCAGAAGCTCAACTGCCTGGGCCACGTGCAGAGCCTGCGGCGCCTCTGGTCCGGTCCCTTCGAGGCCACCGAGGGCCTGACCCTGGACCGGATCGAGGAAATGGCCCGCACGCCTGACCTCGCCGAACACCTGCTGCCGCTGGAGGCGGGGCTGGCTGACCTACCCGAGGTGACGGCCACCGCCGAGGGCGCCACGCGCCTGCGCAATGGCAATCCCGGCATGGTGATCGCAAAGGATGTGGAGTACGGCGACGAATGCTGGGCCTCCTTCGAGGGCCAGGCCGTGGCCGTGGGCCGCTTCAAAGCGGGAGAGTTGCACCCCTCGCGGGTCTTCAACACCGGCTCGTGATCCGTCGCAGCCATACCAAGGGCGATGCCCTCTCGGAGGCGCTCTACTCCCCCTGCGAAGGCTATCGCTACGCCCTCAGCCGCTGCTGGGACGCGGGCGGGCGCCGGGTGATGTTCGTCATGCTCAACCCCTCCACGGCGACCGAGCTCGCCAACGATCCCACCGTGGAACGCTGCGAGCGTCGCGCCCGGCGGCTGGGTTACGGCGCCTTCCGGGTGACCAACATCTTCGCCTGGCGCGCCACCGATCCGCGGGACCTTAAGGCGGCGCCGGAACCCGTGGGGCCGCAGAACGATGCCGCCCTGCTCGAGGGCGCCGCCTGGGCCGATGCGATCATCGCCGCCTGGGGCGTGCATGGCGCCCACCGGGGCCGCGGCCTGGAGGTGACGGAGATGCTGGCCCGCTGCGGCACGCCGCTCTTTCACCTGGGTCTGAGCAAGGAGGGCCACCCGCGCCATCCGCTCTACCTGCCCTATAGCGCCCTGCCCGAGGATTGGGTGCCGAAAAGCGCCCGTTAACCACCTTGCCAATCGGCTTTTGATCGGGCGCTTCATCTGTGGCTTGATGGGGCGCCTCGAAGGGGAGCGTGCGCGATGTGGATACTGGCAGGGTTGATGGGCCTCATGGCCGCCGGGGCGGTGGCCTACTCGGAGACGACCGATGAGGAGGAGGAAGAGGCCCTGCCGCCGACACCGGAGGGCGCGCCGACTTCAATCAATCTGCTCCTCGGCACCGATGCGGCGGAGGAGATCACGGGCACGGAAGAGGCCGACCGGATCGCGGGCGCGGGCGGCGCCGATCTGGTGGCGGCCCTCGCGGGCGACGACGAGGTGCGCGGCGGCACGGGCGACGATACCCTGATCGGCGGGCTCGGCAACGACAGTCTCAGCGGCGCGTCGGGCGACGATTCGCTTATCGGCGGGGCGCTGGACGACAGGATCGCGGGCCAAAACGACAATGACTGGATCGAGGGCAACGGCGGCGACGACCATCTGAACGGTTCTGCCGGGCATGACAGGCTTTGGGGCGGCGCGGGCGCGGATTCCCTGCACGGCAGTTTGGGCGATGACAGCCTGACGGGCGGCGCGGATGAGGACGCGCTGTTCGGCGGCTGGGGCGACGATGCGCTCGACGGCGTGGAAGAGGGCCGCCAGACCCAGGATTTCCTCAACGGCGGCGGCGGCGACGACACGATCCGGGCCGGGGCGCAGGATCTGGTGACCTCGGGCGCGGGCGAGGACGAGATCCAGCTCGGCCCCTGAGTAGACTCCGCGGAGCCGGTTCAGGTGCTCGACTTCGCCCCGGGCGAAGACCTGCTGGTCTATCTCTGGGACCCGGCGGAGGGCGGGCCGCCCGAGCTCTCCCTCAGGCCCAATCCGGAGGACGAAGAGGGCTGGCTGGTGCTGGCGGATGACGCGGTGATCGCACAGCTCACGGTCCAAGGCGGGGCGATCCCCGGCCCAGCGGACCTCGTCCTGCTGCCGCAGGAGGCGCAGTCCGCGCTCGGCCTCGGCCCCTCAGCGGCCTGAGCCAATAACCCTTTGCCTTCCGGCCCATGATCTCCTATAGGCTCCCATCGCTTGTCGAATCCCATCGGCGGGCGCCTCCACGGGCCTGAGCTGGACGACATCCCGGCCTGCGCCATCACACCAACCTTTGCAAAGGAGATCCCGATGTCGATCACTGCAGAAGAAAAGACCCGCCTCATCAAAGAATTCGGCACCTCTGAAGGCGACACCGGTTCGCCCGAGGTGCAGGTGGCCGTGCTCAGCTCGCGCATCGCGACCCTGACCGAGCACTTCAAGACCCACAAGAAGGACAACCACGGCCGCCGTGGCCTCCTCAAGATGGTCGCCACCCGCCGCAAGCTGCTGGACTACGTCAAGAACAAGGACGAAGCCCGCTACCAGGACCTGATCAAGCGCCTGGGCCTGCGCCGCTAAGCGGACCCGCTTTTCAAGCTCACGAAAACCGCGCTTCGGCGCGGTTTTCTGCTTTTCAGGCCAGCCATTCGGAGGAGCACGAGGCGCAGATGCTCTCGGCTCTCGCCCGGCTTTTCTTTGCCTTCGTCTCGGGGCCGCACCCGTCTACGCCGGGGTAACCACCTCGATCTTCGGGCTGCGCGCCTCGATGGCCTCGGCTGCATCAAGGAGAATGTCCTCACGGAACCGGCTTGCGATGAGCTGGGCGCCCATCGGCGTGTGACCCTCCTCGCCGTTGGCGAAACCGGTAAAGACGTTCATGCCCGGCAGGCCCATCAGCGGCAGCCCCACCTGCGTGAGCTGGGCGGCCATGACACGGGGGAAATCCTCCAGGTCCAATAGGTCCGGGAAAGGCGGTTCGCCCGAGATGGGGCAGATCAGCACCCGGTGACGGTGCAAGAAGACCTGCCAGTCGCGCAGGAAGCCAACCCGCGCCTGCAAGGCGTCGAGCAGATCGCCCATGTCGGGCGTCGGGGTGATCTTCTGCATCTCGGCAAAGACGTGCATCGCGTCCGGGTCCGCTTCCCGCGCGAAGGCGTCGCTGGCGGCATGGGCCATCTCGGCCAGCCAAAGCTGCGCCTGGAGCCGGGCCGGTTCGCGGAAGGGCGGGCTTTCCACCTCGGTGATCTCCCAGCCCGCGTCGCGCAGCCGTTCGGCGGCGGCGCGCAGGGCGGCCTCCACCAGGGGACGCACCTCCATTCCCTCCGGCGCCACGCAGAGGGCGGCACGGCGCGGGTACTCGGCGCCTTTGAGAGGGGCCGGGGCATACCAGGGGTCCTGCAGATCGGGCGCGGCCATGGCGGCGAGGCTGACGCGGAGGTCGGCGACGGACCGGGCGTGCGGGCCCGAGACGGCCATGAGCTGGGCGCCGATGTGCCTGTCGGGGGCGGAGGCATTGCGGGCGGGCACCCGCCCGAGGGTGGGCCGAATGCCCTGGAGGCCGCAGGCATAGGCCGGGTAGCGGATCGAGCCGCCGATGTCCGAGCCATGGCCCATGGCTCCGATCCCCGCCGCCGTGGCCGCCGCCGCGCCGCCGGAGGAACCGCCGGGCGTGATGGCGCTGTTGTGCGGGTTGAGGGTATGGCCGTGCAGCCCGTTGCGGGTGAACCAGCGCAGCGAGAAGGCGGGGGTGTTGGTCCGCCCCACGATGACGGCACCCGCCGCCCGCAGGTTGGCCACCAGCGGGCTGTCCCTTTCGGCCACCAGATCCTTCTGGATTCGCAGCCCGTTTGTAGTGGCAAACCCTGCTTGGTCGACGTTGACTTTGATGGTTATAGGCACCCCCGCCATAGAACCCAGCGGCTCGCCCCGGGCCCGCGCCGCATCAACGGCATCGGCCGCCGACAGGGCCTCTTCGTCGCCGCGGTCCACCACCGCGTTGATCGCCGGGTTGACGGCATCCATGCGCGCCAGCGTCGCCTCGCAGACGGCGCGGGCGGTCACCTCACCCTTTTCGATGAGCGCGGTGATCTCGGTGCCGGTCAGTTGCCACAGGTCCATGATGCCCTCCCCTTTTCGCGGCAGAGTGGCACCAAGGGAAGGGGGCGGCAACCGCCCAAGTGGGGAGGGCGCCCGCCCCGGAGAGGCGGATGGTCAGACGCCCGGCGCGTGGCCGATTAAACCGGCATGTTGTCGAAGAAATCCTCGTCACCGTCGAAGGAGGGCCTGTGCCGCAGGACCTTCGGCCGGGCGCGGACCGCCCCCTCGCGCTGGCCGAGGCTGGCGATGATCCGTTCGATCTCTGATCGGATCTGCGCGCGCTCGGCAGGGCGGGCCCGTTGAAGGGCCTCCGCCAGCCGTCTGGCCTGGTGGTCGAGTGGTCGGTCCGTCATCCCTTGCTCCCCCCTGTTGGATGCGTCCCTACCCTAGCACGGTTGGGTGAGTCGCTGCGTCAAAGCTTTGTGTCAGGTGCCCCTTGGGCAATTTGCCGCCCTTCCCAAGGGCCCTTTTCTGCTGTATGGCCCCACAATCTGAAAGCCGGCGCCGGGACCGCAGCGCCAGACAAAGAAGATACCGCGGTCAGAGGCAATTCGGCCTCTATGCAAATTGGCCCGAAGGCGGGCCGAAAAGGAAACGTAGATGTTTAACGTAACGACGAAATCCATGCAGTGGGGCGAAGAGACGCTCACACTGGAAACCGGCAAGGTTGCCCGTCAGGCCGACGGCTCGGTCATCGCCACCTACGGCGAGACCAGCGTCATGGCCAACGTGACCTTCGCTCGGCAGCAGAAGCCGGGTCAGGACTTCTTTCCCCTGACCGTTCACTACCAGGAAAAATACTATGCTGCGGGCAAGGTGCCCGGCGGCTTCTTCAAGCGCGAGGCGCGTCCGACCGAGAAAGAGACGCTCACCGCCCGCCTGATTGACCGTCCGATCCGCCCGCTGTTCGTGCCCGGCTTCAAGAACGAAGTCCTGGTGATGTGCACCGTGCTGAGCCACGACCTGGTCAATGACCCCGACATGGTGGCGATGATCGCGGCCTCCGCCGCCCTCACGCTTTCGGGCGCGCCCTTCATGGGGCCGATCGCGGGCTGCCGCGTGGGCTACGAGGATGGCGACTACATCCTGAACCCCACCGTGGACGACATGCAGGACCTGCGTACCAACCCCGACCAGCGCCTCGACCTCGTCGTCGCCGGCACCAAGGACGCGGTGATGATGGTGGAATCCGAAGCCTACGAGCTGTCGGAAGAGGAGATGCTGGGCGCCGTGAAGTTCGCCCACGAGCAGATCCAGCCGGTCATCGACCTGATCATCGACCTGGCCGAAGAGGCCGCGAAGGAACCCTTCGACTTCCAGCCCGAGGACTACTCGGAGCTGTACGAGGCGGTGAAGAAGGCCGGTGAGAGCCAGATGCGCGACGCCTTCGCCATCGCCGACAAGCAGGAACGCACCGCCGCCGTTTCCGCGGCGCGCGATGCCATCAAGGAGCAGCTCTCCGACGAGCAGCTCGAAGACGGCAACCTGGGCGCCGCCATGAAGAAGCTCGAGGCTTCGATCCTGCGCGGTGACGTGGTCAAGACCGGCAAGCGCATCGACGGCCGCCGCACCGACGAGATCCGCGACATCGTGGCCGAGACGGGCATCCTGCCCCGGACCCACGGTTCCGCGCTCTTCACCCGTGGTGAGACCCAGGGCCTCGTGGTGACCACGCTCGGCACCGGCGACGATGAGCAGTTCATCGACGCCCTGCACGGCAACTTCAAATCCAACTTCCTGCTGCACTACAACTTCCCGCCCTACTCGGTCGGTGAAGTGGGTCGCGTGGGCCCTCCGGGCCGCCGCGAAGTGGGTCACGGCAAGCTCGCATGGCGCGCCCTTCAGGCCGTCCTGCCCGCCGCCACGGACTTCCCCTACACCATCCGCGTGGTCTCCGAGATCACGGAGTCCAACGGCTCCTCCTCGATGGCCTCTGTCTGCGGTGGCTCCCTGTCCATGATGGACGCGGGCGTGCCGCTGAAGTCCGCCGTGGCCGGTGTCGCCATGGGCCTGATCCTTGAGGATGACGGCTCCTACGCGATCCTGTCCGACATCCTGGGTGACGAAGACCACCTTGGCGACATGGACTTCAAGGTCGCGGGGACCGAGAACGGCATCACCTCGCTCCAGATGGACATCAAGGTCGCCGGCATCACGCCCGAGATCATGGAGAAGGCGCTGGCTCAGGCAAAGGACGGCCGGATGCACATCCTCGGCGAGATGAACAAGGCCATCTCCGGTGCGGCTGACTTCTCCGTCCACGCGCCGCGCATCGAGACGATGCAGGTGCCCACCGACAAGATCCGCGAAGTGATCGGCTCGGGCGGCAAGGTCATCCGCGAGATCGTGGAAGTCTCCGGTGCCAAGGTCGACATCAACGACGAGGGCATCATCAAGATCGCATCCCCGAACGCGGATTCGATCAAGAAGGCTCACGACATGATCTATGCCATCGTGGCCGAGCCCGAAGAGGGTCAGGTCTACACCGGCACGGTCGTGAAGATTGTGGACTTCGGCGCCTTCGTGAACTTCTTCGGCAAGCGCGATGGCCTGGTGCACGTCTCCCAGATCGAGAACCGCCGCCTGAACCATCCTTCCGACGTCCTGAAGGAAGGCCAGGAAGTGAAGGTCAAGCTGCTGGGCTTTGACGATCGTGGCAAGGTGCGCCTCTCCATGAAGGTCGTGGACCAGGAAACCGGCGAAGAGATCAAGAAGGAAGAGAAGGCCGACTGAGGCCCTTTCCCCTGCTGACATCGGAAAAGCCCCGCGTCTGTCGCGGGGCTTTTTCTTTGGTCCATCTCCAACAGGCGAAACGAAAAAGGCCCCGGTCTTTCGACCGGGGCCCTGTTTCACGGGAAACCCCGCGGCGCGATTAGAACTTGTAGGAGACGCGCATCTGAACGGTGGTCGCGTCGACGGACACACCGGAGTTGTCGAAGTCGTCACCGAAGTCGTGGTACAGCACTTCGCCGCCCACAACCCACTGCGGCGCGACCTGGTAGTCCACGCCCGCACCGACGACATAGCCGGTGTCGGAGAGGCCCGTACCACCGACGTCCGCGTCAGCGTAGGCGGCACCCAGGATACCGTAGTAAAGGGTCTGACCGGCGTCATAGCCGACCTTCAGCTTGGCGCGGGCCACGGAGTCGAGATCGCCGGTGGTGCCGAGGTCGATGTCGGCCGCGTCGTAGTCGAGTTCACCGCCGACGACATAGTTGCCCATGTCCCAGAGGTAGCCCGCGTGCAGACCGCCGATGGCGCCGTCACCGTCCAGGCCGCCGCTGGCGTTCACGTCACCGTAGCCAAGCTGGGCACCCGAGTAGAAGCCGGTCCAGTCCAGGGTCGGCGTGGCGGGGGCGTCATAGACGACCGGCGCCTCGACGGTGGGCTCTTCCAGGGTGCCGGCCAGGGCAGCGGTGCTGCCGGCGGTCAGGAGGATGGCGGAGGTTGCAAGAAGCTTTTTCATTTTTGGTGTCCTCATTACAGATACATTCGAGGTTTAAGTCACAGCGACACCCGACAGGGCGCCGTCTGACCGAGGACCTAGGTGTTCTGGCCGCGAGGAAAATGGCCGCGGCCGGAAAAGTCGGCGCGCAGGGCTAGATCGTTGCAATTCCGGCACATGAGCGAATTTTTGCAAAGCGGCAGAAGGGCGTCGTGGGGGCCTCGGCTCACGCCCTTGTCACTGTTCCGGCGGGAAAATTTGCAACCATCGCCGGGCAATGGCGTTGGAAAGGCAACAACCCATCAACGGAGGACGCTTCATGTCTGCACTTGACCGCCGCTCTTTCCTGTCGCTGGGCGCCGCCGCCCTTTTTGCCACACCGGCCGCCGCCGCGACGGGCAATTACCGTATTCCCGAACAGCACCGCGCTCGCGTGGTCCGCATCCGCGACACCTTTGCCCCTTACGAGATTCACGTCGATCCCGGTCAGTACGCGCTCTACTGGACGCTGGAGGGCGGCCAGGCGATCCGCTACCCCGTCGGCATCGGCAAGGTCGGCCTTTACGAGTCCGGCACCTTCCGCATCGCCCACCGCCGCGAGTGGCCAAGCTGGACCCCCACAAAAGCAATGATCGAGCGGGAACCAAACCTCTATGCGCAGCATGCCGACGGGATGCCTGGCGGTCCGAATAATCCTCTCGGCGCCCGCGCGCTCTATCTCTACGAGGGCAACCGCGATTCCCTCCTGCGGATTCACGGGACGCCCAACCCCCAGTCCGTCGGCGCCCGCGTCTCGAACGGCTGCGTGCGGATGATCAACGCCCACGTGATCGACCTTGCCGAGCGTGTTCCCAACGGGACCCGCGTGGTGCTGCACTGACGGCCCCGACAGACACCGCGAAAGGCTCCGCCCCTCGGGACGGGGCCTTTTTTCTGGCCCGGGCGGGACCGGAAAATCCGCCCCTTCGGTCGCATTTGCCTGTCGGCGCCCCGCGCCCGCCCCCTATAAGGGCCAGAAGGCATGGGGTAAGCAGGGCACATGACGGACATCTGGCAGGGTTTGCAGGCGGCCTTCTGGCTGGTCGTCACGCTGGACGCCGATCTGGTGGAGATCACCCTCCGGTCGCTCCGCGTGAGCCTTACCGCCCTGGTGATCGCCAGCCTGATCGCCTTTCCGCTGGGCACCTTCCTGGCAATCCGGCGCTTCCCCTTGCGCCGCACCACCATCGCCCTGATGAACGCCCTCATGGGCCTGCCGCCGGTGGTAGTGGGGCTGCTGGTCTATCTGCTACTCTCGCGCTCCGGGCCCTTCGGCGTCTTCGGCCTGCTCTTCACGCCCTCGGCAATGATCATCGCCCAGGTGATCATCATCACGCCACTCATCGCCTCTGTCGCCCACCAGGCGATGCGCGACCTCTGGGCGGACTACCACGATCTGCTGATCTCCATGAACGTGCCGCCGCACCGGCGCATCCTGACCCTGATCAAGGATGGCCGCCGGGCCCTGATCACCGCCGCCCTCGCGGGCTTTGGCCGCGCCATCGGGGAGGTCGGGGCGATCATGATCGTCGGCGGCAACATCGACCATGCCACCCGCGTCCTAACCACCGCCATCGCCCTGGAGACCGGCAAGGGGGACTTCGCGCTGGCCCTCGGACTGGGCTTCGTGCTGATCGGCCTCGCGGTAGGGGTGAACCTTCTGATCCACGCCGTCTCCGGCACCGAAAGGGGGCGCCGATGGTAAGCCAAATTCTGCCCCTGCGCGCCAGCGGGCTGGAGGTGCGCCGCCGGGGCAGGCCCCTCCTGGGCCCCCTCGACCTGGCCATCACCGAGCCGGGCATCACCATCGTGGTGGGCCCCAATGGCGGTGGCAAGACGACCCTGCTGAAGGCCCTGCACGGGCTGGAGCGGCGCAGCGCCGGGACCGTCACCTGGGGGCTGCACGCCGCCGAGGCCGCAGCGCGCCAGGCCTTCGTCTTCCAGACCCCGATCATGCTGCGCCGCACGGTACGCGAGAACCTTACCTACCCTCTCAAGATCGCCCGCCTGCCGGGGCCCGAGCGCGGCAAACGGGTCGCAGACTGGGCCGACCGGGCGGGTCTTGTCGCGCTGCTTGACCGCCCGGCAACCCGCCTTTCCGGGGGCGAGAGGCAGAAGCTCGCCCTGGCCCGCGCGCTTATTGCCGCGCCCGACTTTCTCTTTCTGGATGAACCCTGTACAAACCTCGACGGTCGCGCGACGCGCGAAATTGAAGAGTTATTGCAGGCAGAGGCAGCACGCGGGACAACGGTCCTGATGGCAACCCACGACATCGGACAGGCCCGCAGGCTTGCCGACCGGGTACTCTTTCTGCATCGGGGGCGCATTCTCGAGGAGGGTCCCGCCGCCGAGGTCCTGAGTGCCCCCGCCACCGCCGCCCTCGCATCCTTCGTGAAAGGAGACATCGTCGAATGATCCGCGCCCTCCTGACCCTGCTCTTCCTCTCGCTCGGCACCATTACCTGGGCCGAGACGCTGCGCCTGGCCGTCACCACCTCCTTCAACAATTCGGGCCTTTCAGATCTCCTCCTGCCCGAGATCGAAGAGGACACCGGGATCACCGTACAGCTTGTCATCGTGGGCACCGGCCAGGCTCTGCGGCTGGGCCGGGCGGGCGACGTGGACGCCATTCTGGTCCACTCGCGGGATGCGGAGGAACGCTTCGTCAAGGAAGGCTTCGGCAGCCACCGGCGCGAGATCATGTACAACGATTTCGTCATCGTCGGCCCGGACGAAGATCCGGCCGGCATCTCCCAAGCCCGTAGCGCCGCCGAGGCCCTGACCCTGATCGCCGCCCGGCGGCCTTCCTACGTCAGCCGTGGCGATGACAGCGGCACGCACAAGAAGGAGAGGGCGATCTGGCGCGAGGCGCGGCTCGATCCCGCGACCTTCGGTGACTGGTACAAGGAGGTCGGCGCCTCTATGGGCGCGAGCCTCAACACCGCCGCGGCCCTCGATGCCTATCTGCTGACGGACCGGGCAAGCTGGCTCAACTTCGAGAACAGGGGCGGGCTGGAGGTGCTCTTCGAGGGCGATGCGATCCTGCACAACCAATATGCCTACATACCGGTCGATCCTGATTTCCACCCTCACGTGAAGAACGAAGCCGCCAAGACCCTGGAGAGCTGGCTGACGGGGCCAAAGGCCCAAGAGCTGATCGACGGCTATCGCATCGACGGTCAAAAGCTCTTTACCTTTAACGCCGATGGCGCGACGAGCAGCTTCTGGCGGCCGATCAGGGGCAACTGGCAATAAAGTGAGCGGCCCCGCGCGGTGATTTTCGCCACCGCGCGGGGCCCTTGGCTTCGCCCTCTGACGAAGAGGGCGAACCTAAGCCTTACTGCGGCGCCTTCGTGGTACGCAGGTAGGGCAGAACGGTCTCGAACTCGCCGAACTTGGCCTTGGCATCCGCGTCCGAGACGGTGGCCGGGATGATCACGTCATCGCCCACGTTCCAGTTGGCCGGGGTGGCCACCCCTTTGCCGATGGACATCTGCAGCCCGTCGAGCGCGCGCAGCACCTCGGCGAAGTTGCGGCCCACGGTCATCGGGTAGGTCATGGAGAGCTTCAGCTGCTTGTCCGGCCCGATGATGAAGACGGAGCGCACGGTGGCACTGTCGGCGGGGGTGCGGCCATCGGGCAGGTAGGCCTCGGCGGGCAGCATGTCGAAGGCCTTGGACACGGCCAGTCCGTCGTCCGCGATGATCGGGAAACCGGCCTTGGCGCCGCCCACCTTCTCGATGTCGTTCTTCCACTTCTTGTGGTCCTCGACGCCATCGACCGAGACCCCGATCACCTTCGTGCCGCGTTTCTCCCACTCGTCGGCAAGCTGGGCCACGGCGCCGAACTCCGTGGTGCAGACGGGGGTGAAGTCCTTGGGGTGGGAAAAGAGGATAGCCCAGCTGTCACCGACGAACTCGTGCAGGGAGAAGCTGCCCTGATCGGTTTCGACTGTCAGATCGGGGATGGTATCGTTGATGCGCAGGCTCATGGGTCCCTCCTTGTTACCTGGTGCGTTCCCCCAAGATGTAAGCGCCTCCGCTGCGTAATGCACCCCCTTGCGGCGCGACAGGCGCGGTGACACAGTGGCGCGAAAATTGGCGACGGGGCGATCCGGGGCCAGAAAAATAGAGGAGTTCCGCCATGCTTGAGAAACGTCAGTTCTACATCGACGGCCAGTGGGTCGATCCGGCCGAGGCCAACGATTACGCCGTCATCGACCCCTCCACCGAAGAACAGTGCGCCGTCATCTCCCTTGGAGGCCAGGCCGACACGGATGCTGCCGTCAAGGCCGCGCGCCGCGCCTTCGGCACCTGGTCCCTGACCGCGCCCGCCGAGCGCCGCGCCAAGATCGAGAAGCTGGCCGAAATCTACGAGCGCCGCTCCGAAGAGATGGCCCAGGCCATGTCCAAGGAAATGGGCGCCCCGATCGACCTCTCGCGCACCCAGCAGGTGGGCTCCGGCCCCTGGCACATCGGCGGCTTCCTGAAGGCGCTCGACAAGTTCGAGTTCGAGCGGGACTTCACCGACAGCGAAAAGACCCTGCTGGAGCCGATTGGCGTCTGCGCCCTGATCACGCCCTGGAACTGGCCGATGAACCAGATTGTCCTGAAGGCGATCCCGGCCATCGCCGTGGGCTGCACCGTGGTCCTGAAGCCTTCCGAGATTGCGCCCCTCTCGGGCCTGCTCTTTGCCGAGTTCATGGATGAGGCGGGCTTCCCGCCGGGCGTCTTCAACCTCGTCAACGGGGACGGCGCTGGCGTCGGCAGCCAGCTTTCGGCTCACCCGGGCGTGGATATGGTGAGCTTCACCGGCTCCACCCGCGCGGGCATCGCCATCTCCAAGGCGGCGGCCGACACCCTCAAGCGCGTCAGCCTGGAGCTGGGCGGCAAGGGCGCCAACATCATCTTCGAGGATGCCAACCCCAAGGCCGCCAAGCAGGGCGCGATTCGCTGCTTCCGCAACTCCGGCCAGTCCTGCAACGCGCCCACGCGGATGCTGGTTCACAAGAGCCGCTACGACGAGGCCGTCGAAACCGCGGCCGAGGTGGCCAACAACACCCACGTCGGTCCGGCCTCCGAAGAGGGGCGTCACATCGGCCCCGTGGTCTCCGAAGCGCAGTTCAACAAAATCCAG
The DNA here is from genome assembly GCA_965212515.1 of Sulfitobacter sp. GTDB lineage: Bacteria > Pseudomonadota > Alphaproteobacteria > Rhodobacterales > Rhodobacteraceae > Sulfitobacter. Next base: position 2,198,548 of record OZ243122.1, on the reverse strand, counting down.
GGCCTGATCGAAAAGGGCATGTCCGAGGCGCGCCTGGTGGCCGGTGGCCTGGGCCGCCCCGACGGGCTGAACCGCGGCTACTACGTGAAGCCCACGGTCTTTGCGGACGTGACCAACGACATGACCATCGCCCAGGAGGAAATCTTTGGCCCGGTCCTGTCGATCATCCCCTTCGAGACCGAGGAGGAGGCCATCGCCATCGCGAACGACACGCCCTACGGCCTGACCAACTACGTTCAGACCGACGACACGGAGAAACGCCGCCGCGTGGCGCGCCAGCTCCGCTCGGGTATGGTGGAGACCAACGGCCAGGGCTTTGCCCAGGGTTCGCCCTTCGGCGGCTACAAGCAATCCGGCAATGGCCGCGAGGGCGGCGCCTACGGTCTGGAAGAATTCCTCGAGGTGAAGGCCGTTTCCGGCTGGGCTGCCGAGTAGGGCTCTTCGGGAGCACATTTTTTGGGGCCGCTCCAGATGGGGCGGCCCTTTTTCTTTTTCGAGGTTTGAGAAGTTCTGTTTCAGAGGCCGGCGAGCGGCGGCACGATCAGCCGGGTCTCGTAGCGGATCAGCGGCGCGATCTGGTGCAAATGATCGCGGCGCAGGGCAATGCAGCCCTCGGTGGGATAGCCTGGGCGGCGCCACTGGTGGATGAAGATCGCCGAGCCTCGGCCCTTGACCGCATAAGGCCAGTTCCAATCCGTCAGGATCACCAGATCATAGAGAGGATCGCTGCGCGACAGCCTCTCATGGCTACCCCCGTAGGGCGCCCGGACCATGCGGTTGTAGTCCGGCCGGTCGGAATCGTCCGACCAGAGATCCTGCGGGCCGATGGGCAGGGCCCAATCGGTGGGCTTGGCCAGGCGGTCAGGCCGGTAGAGCATCCCGACGATCCGGTGCAGTCCCACGGGCGTCGCGCCATCACCCTCGCGCTTGTTCTGGGCAAGGCCGCCGCGGCCGATGGTGCAGGGCCAGGTGCGCCCCGCAAAGCGCAGGCCGCGCGGGGTCAGCACCATGTCCCAGGGGCTCACAGCAGGTGCCCTGATTTGCGTGCCTTGGTGTCGAGGTAGCCCGCGTTGTGGCGGTTGAGGCCGACCTTCAGAGGCACCCGTTCGGCCACCTCAATGCCGCTCTCCTCCATCATCGCCACCTTGCGGGGGTTGTTCGTCAACAGCCGCACGGCGCCGAAGCCCATGGATCGCAGGATGTCCGCGCCGAGGCGGAAATCCCTTTCGTCATCCTCGAAACCCAGGCGGTGGTTGGCCTCCACCGTGTCAAAGCCCTGATCCTGAAGCGAATAGGCCCGCATCTTGTTGGCCAAGCCAATGCCACGGCCCTCCTGGTTGAGGTAAAGCAGGACGCCGTGCCCTGCCTCGCCCATTTGGGCCAGGGCTGCCCGAAGCTGGGGGCCGCAGTCGCACTTGAGCGAGCCCATCAAGTCACCCGTGAAGCAGGCGGAGTGCAGGCGGGCCAGCACCGGCGCCGCCCGGTCGGGGCGGCCGATCTCGATGGCATAGTGCTCCTCGCCGCCATCCTCGGGGCGGAAGATGTGCAGGCGCCCGGCCTCAGATACCTCCATCGGCAGGCGCGCGTGAACCACGGGGTTGAGCGGGCTGCGCTCCAAGAGCTTGCCCTCCACATGGTCGAGCGGCAGGCAGGTCAGGCCCCGGTCGCGCGCCAGATCCTCAGCCCCGGCCATCTCCAGGACGAGGGCGGCGGGCAGGAGCCTCGCATCCTTGGCCAGTTGCAGCGCCACGCGGTGTGCCCGCACCGATCCGCCCCGCGCACAGGAGAGCGGCCCCTTCATGGGAGAGCGCAGATCGTCCGCCGGATCGGAGAGGCTCTGTACCCAGGCGGGCGTGGCATCGGCGGGCAGTTCCACCCGCGCCAGATCACCGTCATAGACCCGCGCCTTGAGGGTCTCGGCCCGCCGCGCGGTGATCGCCAGGACCGGCTGGCCGCCCAGTGCCATGAGATCCACCAGGCGTTGCGGCACCAACGTTTCGGTCGCCATCACGAGGGCGGGCTGGGGCCCCGTCAGGACAACGGGCACGCCCATGCGCAGGTCCGAGCGGGCGCGCGCGATCTGTTCGGTTATGTCGGGGGCAAGGCTCATGCGTGTTACAGCTTTCCCAGTCGCTTGCAGCATATCTAGGCCCCCGGGACGGGAATTGAAACAATTCCGCGACGGCCATAACGAGGGCGTGAGAGAATTGCACCGCTCCCTTGCCGCTGGGGCAGGTTGGCCACATCTATGGGGCACCAGTGCAGGGGAAACAACAGATGGCGCAACTCAAGAAAATCCTCCTTGTCGACGACGACGACGATCTGCGCGAGGCGCTCAGCGAACAGCTGATCATGACCGAGGACTTCGACGTCTTCGAGGCTGCCAACGGATCGGACGCCATGGCCCGCGCCAAGGAGGCGATCTACGACCTGGTGATCCTCGACGTCGGCCTGCCCGACACGGACGGCCGAGAGCTCTGCCGCCTCATGCGCAAGCAGGGGGTAAAATGCCCCATCGTCATGCTGACCGGCCACGACAGTGACGCCGACACCATTCTGGGCCTCGATGCCGGGGCGAACGATTACGTCAGCAAGCCCTTCAAGTTTCCCGTCCTGCTGGCCCGCATCCGCGCCCAGCTGCGCCAGCACGAACAATCCGAAGATGCCGTCTTCCAGCTTGGCCCCTACACCTTCAAGCCTTCGGTCAAGATGCTCATCACCGAGGACGACAAGAAGGTCCGCCTGACCGAGAAGGAGACGAACATCCTCAAGTTCCTCTACCGCTCGAACGATGGCGTGGTGCCGCGCGACGTGCTGCTGCACGAGGTCTGGGGCTACAACGCCGGGGTCACGACCCACACGCTGGAAACCCACATCTACCGCCTGCGTCAAAAGATCGAGCCGGACCCCTCGAACGCCCGCCTGCTGGTGACGGAAAGTGGCGGCTACAGGCTCATGGCCTAGTTTTTTTCACGCCCCCGGGAACCGAAGCGGTGCGGGGGCGTTGGGGATGCGAGTGACAGGTCGTCCCTACCTGTTCTCGGTTTGAACCCGCTGTGCCCGGGTTAAGGCACACCTCCCTGTTGGACTTGGCCGAACCCTCGGGTTCGGCCATTTTTTTGTCTGACCCCCCGGGCGGCAATTGCCCATGGCGATTGCGTCCTCGGGCCGCTAGGTTGCGCGGCGAACAACCAAGCGGAGCCTGCCCATGCCCTTTACCCTCGCCACCTGGAACATCAATTCGGTCCGCCTGCGCGAACCCCTGGTGGTGAAGCTTCTGGAGGAGGAGGCACCCGACATCCTCTGCCTGCAGGAATGCAAGAGCCCGGTGGACAAGATCCCCCTCGCCCGCTTCGAAGAGCTGGGCTACCGCCACATGATCGCCCGCGGGCAGAAAAGCTACAACGGCGTGGCGATCCTCTCCAAACTGCCGATCAAGGAAGTGGCCGCCTGGGACTTCGTCGACATGGGGCATGCCCGCCACGTGGCAGGGCAGCTTGAGAACGGCGTGACGATCCACAACTTCTACATCCCCGCAGGGGGCGACAAGCCGGACCGCGCGGTGAACGAGAAGTTCGGCCAGAAGCTGGATTTCCTGGCCGAGATGCGCGGCTGGTTCCGCTGCGCTCGGCCCGAGCGCGCGATCCTGGTGGGCGATCTGAACATCGCCCCGCTCGAGGAGGACGTCTACGACAGCAAGAAGCTCTCGCGCGTCGTCAGCCACACGCCGCTCGAACGGCAGGCGCTGGAGGGTCTGCGCGAGACCGGCGGCTTCGTGGACATCACCCGCCGCCACATCCCCGAGGGCAAGCTCTACAGCTGGTGGACCTACCGCCAGCCCGATTGGGAGACGGCCGACCGGGGCCGCCGCCTGGATCACGTCTGGGCCACCCAGGACATCGCCGACAGTGCCCGGGACAGCCGCATCCTGCGCGCCGCCCGGGGCTGGGAGCAGCCCAGCGACCATGCCCCGGTTTTTGCCACCTTCGACCTTTAAAAGCCCCGCCGGGGCCGACATATAAGCCCAAACCGCATTTGCGAGGACAAGACCATGGAACTGAATCTGACCGGCGCCACCGACGACACCCTCATCTCCGACAGCAGCGAGGCCACCTTCATGCAGGACGTGGTCGAGGCCTCTCAGCAGGTCCCGATCATCGTCGATTTCTGGGCCCCCTGGTGCGGCCCCTGCAAGACCCTCGGCCCCCAACTTGAAGAGGCCGTGCGCGCCGCCAAGGGGGCGGTGAAGATGGTCAAGGTGAACGTGGACGAGGCCCAGATGATCGCCGGGCAGCTTCAGATTCAATCCATCCCCACGGTCTATGCCTTCTTCAAGGGCCAGCCGGTCGACGGTTTCCAGGGCGCCCTGCCCCCGTCCGAGATCAAGGCCTTCATCGACCGTGTCATCAAGGCCGCGGGCGGCGAGGCGCCGAGTGACGGCCTGGCCGAGGCGATCGAGGCCGCCGAAGAAATGCTGGCCGAAGGCGCGGTGACCGATGCGGCCCAGACCTTTGCCGCCATTCTTGGCGAGGACGAGAAGAATGCCCCGGCCTACGGGGGCCTTGTGCGGGCACACATCGCCCTCGGCGACCTCGATCAGGCGGAGGCCCTGCTGAACGGCGCTTCCATTGAGATTTCCAAGGCACCGGAACTGGAGGCCGCCCACGCCCAGCTTCAGCTTGCCCGCCAAGCGGCAGATGCTGGCCCGGTGGCCGAACTGACGGAGAAGGTGGAGCAGAACCCCGATGATCATCAGGCGCGCTTCGATCTGGCCCAGGCGCTCTATGCGCACGGTGACGCGGAGGCGGCGGTGACCCACCTGCTTGAGCTTTTCCGCCGCGACCGGAGCTGGAATGACGAGGCCGCCAAGCAGCAGCTTTTCACCATCTTCGATGCCCTGAAACCGAACGATCCCGTGGTCCTCAACGGGCGCCGCAAACTCAGCTCGATGATATTTGCCTGAGCCGCCGCGCGCGCTAGGTCCCGGGACATGAAACAGCCAACAGACCTGCCAGAGATGATTGCGATTTTTCCGCTGGCGGGGGCCCTGCTGCTGCCCCGCTCGCGGTTGCCGCTGCACATTTTTGAGCCGCGGTATCTTCAGATGATCGAAGATGCCCTGAAGACGGATCACCGCCTCATCGGCATGGTCCAGCCGAACGCCGTTCCGGGTCGCGAGGGTCATGGCCTGCACACCATCGGCTGTGCCGGCCGCATCACCCAGTTCTCGGAAACCGAGGATGGCCGCTACATGATCACCCTGGGCGGCATCTCGCGCTACCGGGTGCAGAAGGAGGTCGAGGGCTTTACCCCCTACCGCCGCTGCGAGGTGGACTGGAGCGGCTTCGAGCAAGATCGCAAGGCCGAGGAGAGCGACGCGGGCTTCGAACGCGAGGGGTTTCTTACCCTGCTTGGCCGCTACTTCGATGCGCGCGGCCTGTCTGCGGATTGGGCTACCCTGAAGGAGGCGGACGACGAGCTGCTGATCAACAGCCTCTCCATGATGCTGGACTTCGAGGCCGAGGACAAACAGGCGCTTCTGGAAGCTCCTTCGCTCCAGACCCGGCGGGAGACACTGGTGACCCTGATCGAATATGCCCTGCGGGGCGGCCAGGAAGAGGGCAAGGGGATGATCCAGTGAGCGGAACAGAGACCCCCTTCGACCGGCGCATGCTCGACGGGCTGATCTGCCCGCGCACCCAGAGCACACTGAGCTTTGACGCCGAACGGCAGGAGCTGGTGTCTGAGTCCGCGGGCTTGGCCTACCCGATCCGTAATGGCATCCCGATCATGCTGGTGGACGAGGCCCGCAAGATCGACTGAGACACCGTTCAGAGCGGGCGGCCCTGCATCAGCCGGGGCAGCTCGCCCGTCAGACCGGCCGCCTCGCGGATGAAGCTGCGGCGCAAACCGGGGAGGGCGTTGACCGCCGCCATGCCCACGTCTCGGGCCAGCCGCAGAACCGGATTGTCATTGGAGAAGAGCCGGTTGAAGGTGTCCGTCGCCAGCGCCAGCGTCACATTGTCGAAGCGCCGCCACTGCTGGTAGGCGCCCAGCACGGTGGCATTGCCGATCTCCTCGCCACGCCGGGCGGCATCGGCGATCACCTCGGCCAGGGCCGCCACATCCCGCAGACCGGCATTGAGCCCCTGGCCTGCGATGGGATGCACCCCATGCGCCGCGTCGCCCACCAGGGCCACGCGTTCCGCCACCATCTCCGTCGCCAGCGAGAGGCCCAGAGGGTAGGTGTAGCGCGCCCCGGCGAGGGAGATTTCGCCCAGGAATGAACCAAAGCGCGGTTTCAGCACCTCGATGTACTCAGCCTCCGGCAACCCGTTGATGCGGGTGGCGTTGGCGCTGGTCTCGCTCCAGACGATGGAGGAGCGATTGCCTGCAAGTGGCAGGATCGCGAGGGGCCCAGGCGGCATGAAGAACTGATGGGCAACGCCCTGGTGCGGCTTTTCGTGCTCGATGGCGCAGACCAGCGCCGTCTGCCCATAGTCCCAAGCAATGCGCCGGATGCCGGCCCGCTGGGCCGTACCGCTGGCACGACCGTCCGCCCCCACGACCAGCCGCGCGCGCAGCTGGCTTCCGTCCCCGAGGGTCAGGGTGATGCCCTGAGGGTCGCCTTCCTGCGCTGTCACCGTCGCGCCATTGCGCAGGTTGATCCGCTCCTCCGCCTCCACGGCGGCCAGGAGTGCGGGACGCAGGTGGCGGTCCTCCACCATCCAGCCCATCGGTCCTTCCTCGATCTCGGCATGGTCGAACTGCATCAGGAAAGGCGAGGGCCCGTCGCCCGCGCGGCCATCGGTGACCTTGATCTCCAGCATCGGCTGGGCGCTCTCTTCCAACCCATCCCAAAGCCCCAGGCCCTGCATCAGTCGCACGGAGGTCAGCGCCATGGCGTAGGAGCGTCCGTCAAAGCCGGGCGCCTTGCGCGGGGCCACATCGGCGGCGTCGATCAGGGTGATCTGCTGGCCTGCCTTGGCCAGCGCCAGGGCCAGGGCGGTGCCCACGAGCCCGCCGCCGACGATGGCGATATCGGTGTCGAATTTCATGGCCCTCAATATGGGCGCGCGGTGGGGATTGTCCATGCGCCCGCTGGTCGCTACCGTCGCGCGACCATCAGAAGGAAAGAGACATGCAAGACTGGCTTTGGATGAGCGCAACCTCCCTCGGGCGGGGTATCGGCGCGGGCGAGATCGACCCCGTTGCCCTGACCGAGACCTACCTGGAGGCCATCGCCGCCCATCCCCTGACAGACCGCATCTATGCCCGCGTCACCCCAGAGCGCGCCCGGGCCGAGGCCGCCGCCGCCGCGGAGCGGGCGCGCGCCGGTCAGCGCCTCTCCCCGCTGGACGGCGTGCCTGTTTCCTGGAAAGATCTTTTCGATACCGCGGGCATCGGCACCGAGGCCGGTTCCAATCTGCTCAAAGGCCGGGTGCCCGACCGCGATGCCGAGGTGCTGCGCAACGCCACCGCCGCGGGCCTTGTCTGCCTGGGCAAGACCCACATGAGCGAGCTGGCCTTCTCCGGCCTCGGCCACAATCCCTCCACCGCCACGCCGCCCGCCTTCAGCGATGCCGACGCCGTCTCCGGCGGCTCCTCCTCCGGCGCGGCGGCCTCCGTGGCGCAGGGGCTGGCGGCGGCGGCAATCGGCTCGGACACCGGCGGCTCGGTGCGCATCCCCTCGGCCTGGAATGATCTGGTGGGGCTCAAGACCACCTCCGGGCGGCTCTCGCTCGAAGGGGTGGTGCCCCTGGCCAAGAAGTTCGACACGGTCGGCCCGCTCTGCCGCTCGGTCCAGGACGCGGCCGAGCTGCTGGCGATCCTCGAGGGCCGCGCGGCGGTGGATCTGCACGATGCCCCGACGAAGGGCCTGCACTTCGGCATCCTCAAGACCATCGCGATGGATGAGCTGGAAGAGGCGCCGCGCCGCGCCTTTGAAGAGAGCGTGGCGCGCCTGAAGGAAGCGGGCGTCACCTTCGAGGAGGTGGAAAGCGCCGAGGTGGAGGAGGTCATGCCTCTGAGCGGCTGCCTTTTTACGGCGGAAGCCTATGGCATCTGGCGCGACAAGATCGAAGCCAACCCGGATGCCATGTATGCCGAAATCCTCGAACGTTTCCGGCTGGGCAAGGGCTTCTCCGGTCCCGACTACGTCGCCGCCTGGGAAACCGTCGACCGGTGCCGCGCCAGCCACGCCCGTGCCGCCGCGCGGTTCGACGCGCTGGTCCTGCCCACGGCCCCGATCATGCCGCCCAAGCTGACCCGGCTGATCGAGGAGAGCGACTACTACGTGAAGTCCAACCTCATGACCCTGCGCAACACGCGGATCGCCAACCTCCTGGGGCTCAGCGCCCTCACCCTGCCCACCGGAACGCCCGCCTGCGGCTTCATGCTGCTGGGCGCGGCCATGGGCGAAGCACGGCTGTTGAGGGTCGGCGCGGCGGTCGAGGAGGCGCTCGCCTAGATCTTGCCTAAATGCCACAACCGTCTGATTGCCTTTCGGTTTATCTGGACGGTTGCCGGAGGCTTCGGTACTCTGCCGACAACGGGGCGACCAACGATCCCGATCCGAGGCATTATTGATGATCTATCCTGAGCGGTTCTCAACCCTTCCGGCCCACGCTTGGCCGCGCCTGCGCGCCTTGCTGGACGTGCACGAGGGCGGCGGCCCCTTGATCCAGATGACCATCGGCGAGCCTCGGCACGCCTTTCCGGCCTGGGTGACGGACAAGATCGTCGAGGCTTCCGAGGGCTTCAACCGCTATCCGCCGAACGATGGCTCGCCCGAACTGCGCGGCGCAATCGCCGACTGGATTGAACGCCGCTACGGCGTGAAGATGGACCCCGAGACCGAGGTGATGGCCCTGAACGGCACCCGCGAGGGGCTTTACAACGCGGTCATGGCCCTCTCGCCCGAGCAGAAGCACGGCCAGAAGCCCGCCATTCTGATGCCCAATCCCTTCTACCAAGTTTACATGATCGGGGCGATTTCGGGCAACGCGGACCCGATCATGGTCAATGCCACGGAAGAGACGGGCCACCTGCCCGACTTCCATCGCCTGACGGCCAACCTGCTGCAGCGGACGACGGCCTGCTACATCTGTTCGCCGGCCAACCCCCAGGGCGCGGTGGCGGATCGGGACTACTGGGTCCGCCTGATCGAGCTGGCGGAAACCTACGATTTCAAGATTTTCGCGGACGAGTGCTATTCGGAGATCTACCGCGACACGCCGCCCCCCGGCGCCATGCAGGTGGCCGAGGAGTTGGGCGCGGACCGCAACCGGGTGGCGATCTTCCACTCCCTCTCGAAGCGCTCCAACCTGCCGGGCCTGCGGGCGGGCTTTGTCGCCAGCGGCACCCAGACGATGCGCGAGATCAAGCAACTGCGCAACTACGCCGGCGCCCCCCTGCCTCTGCCGCTCCAGGCCGCCGCCGCGGCCGTCTGGGCGGACGAGGCGCACGTGGAGGAGAATCGCGCACTCTACTCCGAGAAGTACGCCCTGGCGGACCGCATCCTGGGCAACGTGCCCGGCTACCGCAGCCCGGCGGCGGGCTTCTTCCTCTGGCTCCCGGTGAAGGATGACGAGGCGGCGGCGGTCAAGCTTTGGCGCGAAACCGGCGTGAAGGTCCTGCCCGGCGGCTACCTGGCGCAGGAAGTCCCGGGGCAGGAGAACCCCGGCAAGAAATACATAAGGGTCGCCCTGGTGGCCCCAAAGGAAGAGACGGAGCGCGGGCTGACCCTGATCCGCGACTGTCTCTACGGATAAAGAGGCGAGGAAAGAGGCATGGCATATCAGACCCGCGGGCGTGATCCGCTGATCGACAGCAACATGGCCGAGGCGATCGAGAAGCGCGGCAAGGAACTGCTGGGCCTGGTGCTGATCGTCCTTGGCGTCATGGCCGCCATGATGGTGGGCTCCTACACCCCCGATGATCCCAATTGGATGGTCTCGACCGACGCGCCGGTGCAGAACTGGATGGGCCGCGTCGGCGCCTCGCTGGCCGCGCCGCTCTTCATGATTGTCGGCTGGGGCTCCTGGGGCCTTGCCGTGGTGCTGCTGGTCTGGGGCGTCCGCTTTGCGCTCCACACCGGCGAGGACCGGGCCATCGGGCGGCTGATCTTCGCCCCCATCTCCGTCGCCCTTGGCGCCATCTACGCCGCCACCCTGGCGCCGGGCGACGTCTGGCTGCAGACCCACAGCTTCGGCCTGGGCGGGCTCTTCGGGGACACCGTCATGGGCTTCCTGCTGACGGTCCTGCCCGTCGGGTCTGCCTTCACGGTCAAGTTCATGTCGCTTGTCATGGGGATCGCCATCCTGGTCTTCGGGGCCTTCGTTTTGGGCTTCAACCGGGCCGAACTGATGCGGATCGCGCGCTTTCTTTTGATTGGCGTGATCATGGCCTACGCGATGCTCATGTCGCTTCTCGGTCGGGGTGCCCAGGGGGCGCTGCACGGCGCCCATCACCTGCAACAGCGCCAGGCGGAACGCCGCGCCCGCCGCCAGGCCGAGCTTGAGGCCGCCGAAGCCGAGGCCGCCGCGCTCTCTGCCCCCCCTGCCCTGCCGCAGGACCCCTACGGCGGCGCGCCGACGCCCACCAAGGCCGGGCTGCTCTCGCGAATGCCAGGTCTCATCAAGCGGCCCGAGCCCCTGCCCGAGCCGGAGCTTGTGGAGCGGACCGCCGAAATTGAGATCGAAGAAACCAGCGTGGGCGACGAGCGGATCAAGAATAAGATCGCCGATGTCATCAAGAACCGCGTGCGCAGCACCACCGCGGTGCACACGCCGACGACAGCGCCCCTGACCAAGGGCCGCGGCCGCGGGCCCGACCCGCTCCTCCTCAACACCCAGCGCACCGGCGGCCTGCCGCCCGAGCCGCCCCTTACCGCCGCAGGCCCTGGCGGCCGGGCCGAGCCGCCGCTCACCAGTGGCAGCGCCCCGCGCAGCCGGATCGAGCGGACGATCGACGAGGACTATGCCGTCATCGAGGACGAGGCCGAAACCCCCCTGCCCTTCGAGCCGGTGGCGGAGGCCCCCTCGATCCCCGTGGCCGAACCGCGCAAGGTCGTCCAGCAGGCCCCCCGCAAGCCGGTGCAGCCGTCGGCACGCGCCCAGGCCGAGGCCCAGCCGACCCTTTCGTTCGATGACACGCACCCGGGCTACGAACTGCCGCCGCTGTCGCTTCTGGAGAACCCGGACAACATCAAGCGCCTGCACCTGAGCGACGAGGCCCTCGAGGAAAATGCCCGGATGCTCGAATCGGTGCTCGACGACTACGGCGTGAAGGGCGAGATTGTCGCCGTCCGGCCCGGCCCCGTCGTTACCATGTACGAGCTGGAGCCGGCCCCGGGCCTCAAGGCGAGCCGCGTGATCGGCCTGGCGGACGACATCGCCCGCTCGATGGCGGCCCTCTCGGCCCGTGTCTCCACCGTGCCGGGCCGCTCCGTGATCGGCATCGAACTGCCCAACGAGAACCGCGAGAAGGTGGTCCTGCGCGAGATCCTCGCCGCGCGCGACTTCGGCGACAGCAACATGCGCCTGCCGCTGGCCCTGGGCAAGGACATCGGGGGAGACCCGGTTGTCGCCAACCTTGCAAAGATGCCCCACCTGCTGATCGCGGGCACCACGGGTTCGGGCAAGTCGGTGGCGATCAACACCATGATCCTGAGCCTGCTCTACAAGCTCACCCCAGAGGAATGCCGCCTCATAATGATTGACCCGAAGATGCTGGAACTCAGCGTCTACGACGGCATTCCGCACCTTCTGTCGCCCGTGGTGACGGACCCGAAGAAGGCCGTTGTGGCACTCAAGTGGGTCGTGGGAGAGATGGAAGAGCGCTACCGCAAGATGTCCAAGATGGGCGTGCGCAACATCGAGGGCTACAACGGCCGCGTCCGCGAGGCCCTGGCCAAAGGCGAGATGTTCAGCCGCACGGTCCAGACGGGCTTCGACGAGGAGACCGGCGAGCCGATCTTCGAGACCGAGGAAAACACCCCCGTCGCCCTGCCCTATATCGTCGTCATCGTGGACGAGATGGCGGACCTGATGATGGTCGCGGGCAAGGAGATCGAAGCCTGCATCCAGCGCCTGGCGCAGATGGCACGTGCCTCGGGCATCCACCTCATCATGGCCACGCAGCGCCCCTCGGTCGATGTCATCACCGGCACCATCAAGGCCAACTTCCCCACTCGGATCTCCTTCCAGGTGACCTCCAAGATCGACAGCCGCACCATCTTGGGCGAGATGGGCGCCGAGCAGCTCCTGGGCATGGGTGACATGCTCTACATGGCGGGCGGCGCCAAGATCACGCGCTGCCACGGCCCCTTCGTCAGCGACGAGGAGGTCGAGGAGATCGTCAACCACCTCAAGCAGTTCGGCGAGCCGGACTACGTGAGCGGCGTCGTCGAAGGCCCGGCGGACGACAAGGAGGGCGACATCGACGCCGTCCTGGGCCTCAACACCGGCGGCAACACGGACGGCGAGGATGCCCTCTACGATCAGGCGGTCCAGGTCGTGATCAAGGACCGCAAGTGCTCCACCTCCTACATTCAGCGCAAGCTGGCCATCGGCTACAACAAGGCGGCACGTCTCGTTGAGCAGATGGAGGAAGAGGGCCTTGTCAGCCCCGCCAACCACGTGGGCAAACGCGAGATACTTGTGCCGGAACCGGGCTAGGCTTACCTCCAATCCCCCTGGCATCGTGGCACCGCCGAACCCTCCGGTTCGGCGGTGTTTTTCGTTGGGCTTGGTGGAACCGCCCCGCCGCTTATGCTGTTTGCAAGGCAGGAGGTGCGCGGAATGTCGCAGCAAGGTACATCGTCGATCAAAGACGTCGTGGACACGCTGGAGGATCTTGCGGAGTCCGAGGACGAGGTGACGGTGGGCGACGTGACCCATACCTTCGGCGGTCGCGGCTTCGGCCCGCTGATGCTGCTGCCCGCGCTCTTGGTGATCACGCCGCTTGGCGGCATCCCGATCTTCCCCTCCCTGATGGCTCTGCTGATCGCCCTCGTAGCCATTCAACTCATCCTGCAACGCAACCGCATCTGGCTGCCCAAGGCGCTCGAGAACCGCGCCGTGACGGACGAGAAGGTTCAGAACAGCGCCGACAGGCTGCGCCCGGTGGCCCGCGTGATCGACCGTGTCACCGGGGAACGGCTGACCCTGCTGGTGCGCGAACCCGCGCCCTCGCTCGCCGCCGCGGTCATCGTGCTGCTGTGCCTCACCGTCCCCTTCTCAGAGGTGGTGCCCTTCGCCGCCATCCTGCCCATGGCGGCCATCGCGATCCTTGCCCTCGCCCTGACGGTGAAGGATGGAATCTGGATGCTGGTGGGGCTGATTTGCTCGGCCGGAGCGCTCTTCGGCCTCTACCTTTGGCTGGCTTGAAGCGGGTTTTGGCCGCCGTTATCGCATATCACCTGGATCGCCCCTATCTCAGGGTCGAACCGCAGACTGGAAAGTAGACCATGATTCCCATCAAGACCCTCTCCCTCGCCCTGGCGCTCACCCTTGCCGCCCCCCTCGCGGCCCTGGCGCAGAAGCTCCCCTTGGGCGACATCTCGGCTTACCTGAACGAGCTTCAGACGGCGCGGGGCGAGTTCACCCAGATCAACGATGACGGCTCCATCAGCACCGGGACGATCTACATCAAGCGCCCCGGCAAGGTGCGTTTCGAGTACAATCCGCCGGAGGAGGCCCTCGTCGTCGCGGGCAGCAACACGGTGGTGATCTACGACAACAAGTCCAACCAGCCGCCCGAGACCTACCCGCTGAGCCGGACGCCGCTTTCGATCATCCTGGCCCGCCAGGTGGACCTGGGGCGCGCCAACATGGTGACGGGCCACAGCTACGACGGCACCGCGACGATCGTGACGGCACAGGACCCCGAGAATCCGCAGTACGGCAATATCCAGCTCAAGTTCACCGCCAACCCCGTTGAACTGCGCCAGTGGGTGATCAATGACGGTAATGGCAGCCAGACCACGGTGGTGCTGGGTGACCTGGCGCGCGGCGGCAACCTGCCCAACAGCCTCTTCGACGTGGGCAGCCCCGGGTCGGTGAACCGCTAAGCGCCTACCAGCGGCGCAGGCGGCAGGTGGCGATCTGGCCCTCGTACATCTGGGCCCGCGCCGCCACCTTGCCCGCCACCGACACCAGCCAGGGTTTGCCGTTGTAGCTGGCTCGCGAATAGCCCGTGTGGCCTTCGTGGTAAGCGAGGTACTGGTTGCGGGCATCGTCCAGCCGGATGCCGTTCCGCTCCCGCGTCTGGTTCATGTACCAGCCCATGAAATCGGAGGCGTCACGGATGCGGTCGCGCTTGGCCGACCAGCGGCCCTCGGCCTTCAGGTACTCCTCCCAGGTGCCGTCAAGCGCCTGGGAATAGCCAAAGGCGCTGGATTGGCGGCCCATGGGGATCACCCCCAGGACGTACTTGAAGGGCGTCCGGGCGTCCGAGACGAACTTGCTTTCCTGGTGGATGGTGGCCATCTGCACGTGGATCGGCACGCCCCACTTGCGCTCCACCCTGCTGAAGGCGCGGTAATATTCGGGGCGCTGCTTGAGAATGGCGCAGGCATTGTCCAGGTCACGGGGCGCAGAAGATTGCCCGCCCCCGCAGGAGGCGACCAGCAATACAACAATAAGCGCGCGAAGGGTCTTGCTCATCTGCCTCTCGCTTTTTTTGCTTGGTGTTTTGTTAAGAGTCTAACCGATTCCGGGGCCACAGCCCATCCCCAATTCAAAGCAGCACCGCCAGCAGGAGCGGCAGCGCGCCGATGGAGAGCAGGGTCGAGACCACCACAAGGCCGGCAACCGATTGGGCATCGGCGCCGTACTTCTCCGCCAGCATGTAGGAGGTGACGGCCACCGGGGTGGCCACCTGGAGCACGAGGATGCCGAAGGCCACCCGGTCGAGCTCGAAGACCAGACCGACGCCCCAGGCAATGGCCACGCAGAGGACCAGCTTGACCAGCGACAGGAGCACCGCCCGGCCGAAACCGCGCGGATTCAGGCGCGCAACTGCCACCCCGAGAGTGAGAAGCATCAGCGGAATGGCCATCTGGCCGATGAGACCTAGGGTGTTCGCCGCGAAGGTGGGCAGAGGCCAGTCCTGCCAAAGAAAGAGCGCGCCCAGCAGCGTCGCCCCGACCAGCGGCTCGGTCAGGACCTTGGTGAAGGAACCGGCCCCCGCCACCAGCCAGATGCCGTAGGTGAAGGAGAGAATCGCCATCACGGCAAAGACCACGACGGCATACTGAAGCCCCACCTCGCCGAAGGCAAAAAGCGCCAGGGGCAGGCCGAGGTTGCCGGTGTTGCCAAAGATCAGCGGTGCGGCAAATATTCGCTGCTCAAGCCGCCCGAGGCGAACCAGAAGCAGCACCAGCAGCGAGATCAGGCCATAGGCGACAAGGCTGGCAAAGGTCAGGGCCGTCAGGGCGGCAGGCGCCAGATCGGTCTCCACCAGGGCGGTGAAGATCAGACAGGGCACCGCCAGTGTCATGGCCAGGCGTGTCACGAAGGCCAGCCGGTACTCGAACCCCAGCTTGACCCAGGCAAAGCCGATGGCCCCCAGGATGAACACAGGCGCCACGATTTCGAGGACGGTCAGGGCCAGTTGCAACAGTATGTTTCCTTGGGCGGCGCGGGTCGTGATTGGACAAAAGGCCCTTGAACCGACTACTAACGAAAGGTAGGGCCTGCAATGCAATGCTTCGGACACGTGCGAAATATCATCTCGGCCAGATCGTGAGGCACAAGAAGTATCCCTTCCGGGGGGTAATCTTTGATGTCGATCCCGAATTCGCCAACACCGAGGAATGGTACGAGGCGATCCCCGAAGACAGCCGCCCGATCAAGGAACAGCCCTTCTACCACCTGCTGGCCGAGAACGAGCAGAGCTACTACGTGGCCTACGTGTCAGAGCAGAACCTTGTCGCCGACTATTCCGGCGAGCCGGTGGATCATCCCGACATCGCCGATCTTTTCGGCCCCCTGACGGACGGAGCCTACCCGTTGCACTTCCAGCTGAACTGAGCCCCGGCACCGCAGCGCCGGGGCCCGGCCCTCAGTAGCCGAGGGCGCAGCCGTCCTTACGGGCATCGCTGGCACCTTCGAGCAGGCCGCTCTCGTGCACCTTGATCGCCTGGGCACCGCCGATGGCCGTCTCCCGCACCTCGACGTTGTGGCCCATCTCTGCCAGCTCGGCACGGACAGCCTCGCTGTAGCCCCTCTCCACGAAGAGCTTGCCCTGCTCGGCAAAGGCCCGGGGCGCGTCGATGGCGCTCTGCGGGTCCATCCCGAAATCCACCAGGTTGGAAGCAAAACGCGCGTGGCCGGTGCACTGATAGGCGCCGCCCATCACGCCGAAGGGCATGGTGATGCGCCCGCCCTCGCGGATCATGCCCGGGATGATGGTGTGCATGGGCCTCTTGCCGCCCTTCAGCTCGTTGGCGTGTCCCTCCTCGAGCGTGAAGCCAGCACCACGGTTCTGCATCAGGATGCCGAAGCGGTCCGAGGCGATGCCCGAGCCGAAGCCGTGGAAGATCGAATAAATGAGCGAGACCTTCATGCCGTCGCGGTCCACCACGGTGATGTAGATCGTATCCTTGTGCACCTGCTCCGACAGCTCGGCAGGCGAAGCCATGGCGCGCTTGGGGTCAATCAGCGCGGCCAGCTCCTTGGCCGTGTCCAGGGAGAGCATGTGGTCAAGGCGGCTCATATGGTCGGGGTCGGCCAGGAAACGGTTGCGGGCGTCGTAGGCCAGCTTGGTCGCCTCGGCCTCGATGTGAACCCGCTGGGCGCCGAAGGGGTCCATTCCGGCGATGTCGAACTGGTCCAGGATGTTGAGCAGCAGAAGCGCCGTGGCGCCCTGGCCGTTGGGCGGATGCTCCACCACCTCGATCCCCTTGTAGGGGCCGGAGACGGGCTCGGCCGGTGAACAGGCGACCTTGGCGAAATCCTCCTCCGTGTGAACCCCGCCCATGGCGCGCAGGGTCTTGAGCATGTCCTCGGCCACCTCGCCCTTGTAGAAGCCGTCGCGTCCCTCCTTGGCGATGCGGCGCAGCACCTCGGCCTGGCCCGGCGCGCGGAACATCTGGCCCACCTCGGGCACCTTACCGCCAACAAGGTAGTGCTCGCGCGCGGCGCCCTTCAGCTTCTCGGTCTCCCGCGCCCAGTCGAAGGCGACGCGGGGGGCCACCGGCACGCCCTCTTCGGCGTAGCGGATGGCGGGCGCCAGGATGGCCTCAAGGCCGATCCGGCCGACCGAGTTGGAGAGGTGGCAGAAGGCATCAATGGCCCCGGGCAGGGTGACCGATTCCACCCCGTGGGTCGATACGACCTCCTCGCCCCGGTCCCGCAGGTCCGCCGCATCAAGCGCGGCAGGGGCCCGGCCCGAGCCGTTCAGCGCCCGCACTTCCTCGCTGCCAGGCAGGGTGTAGAGCACGAAGCAGTCACCACCGATACCGGTCATCTGGGGTTCGCAGAGGCCCAGCAGCACGCCGCCCGCGATGGCCGCGTCCATGGCGTTGCCGCCGCGCTCCAGGATGTCGACGGCCACCTTGGCCGCGAGCGGGTGTGAGGTGGCACAGAGGCCGTTACTGGCAAGAACGGGGGAACGTCCGGGTAGGTGAAAGTCGCGCATCTGGCACCTCGATTGTTCTGGGTGCCGCAGGGGTAACCGGCTTTCGCGGGCTTGCCAATGTCACGGGGCGCGATTTGGGGGAAAGTCCTCGGTGCCGCGCACTGGGTGGGGGCTATAAAACGCGGCACCGAGGGAAGCCTAAGCAGCTACAGGTCTCTATATGCCGCCGATCCGTGGCCTAAATGTGATGCCCGCGCGGCCCTTCGGGGGTCATTGAAGGCGATTCTAGGGCAACGGGAAATCGGGCACGGCGCCTTCATCCGGGCCGCCCAAGCGGCAGGCGGAACTGCAGATGGTTGCGGCCAGAGCGCCTCTCATACTGCAAGTCCTCCGCCAGCCCGCGGATCAGGAACCAGCCAAAGCCGCCCTCCGGCAGCTCGGCGAGCGGCAGGTTGACCCGTTGCGGCTGCCCCGCGGGCAGGCGCCCGTCGGGCATGGGATGGCCGCTGTCGCAGACGCCGATGGCGAGGTTGCCGATGCCCGGACGGCAGGTCAGCCGGATCGGACAGGGGCCGGGCCTGTCGCCGTAGGCATGGAGCGCCACGTTGTTCAGAACCTCGGCCAGGACAAGCTCGATCCGTGCGCGCTCCGGCTCCGGCAGGTCCAGCGCCTCGAGCCGCGCCATCGCGCGGCGCAGAAGCGCGCGCACCCCTTCGCGCCTTGCGTCACCGCCCAGGCGAAAGGGCGGCAAGGGCGGCGGCCCGAGTGACGCAGGGTTCGGCACGAGCCCCCCTCCCCTCAGTCCAGGCAGGCGTCCAGCGCCGCCTCCGCGCTTTCGTAGAGGACGAAGACCTGGTCCATGCGTGTCAGCTCGAAGACCTTGCGCACCGGCGGCGTCAGCCCGGCCAGGCGCAGCTCGCGTGTAGGCGCCAGGGCCTTCATCGCCGCCACCAGGGCGCCCAGGCCGCTGCTGTCCAGGAAGGTGACGCGCGATAGGTCCAGCAGGACGATGGGGCCCGCCGTCTCGGGGAGGCGGCGCATGGCCTCCTTGAAGGCCAGGGCGGCGGCGGCGTCCAGCCGCTCCTCCTCGGCGGTGACAAGGCAGGTTCGGTCTTTGGCTTGCGCGGAAAGGTGCATCACTCTACCAATCGGGTCGTTCCGGTCGCCGAATGCATAGGCCCATTTGCTTACCATCCGGTGACCGTCAGATCAGGAGGACGGAATGCGACAGGTTGTGATCTCTGGGGCGGCACGGACCGCCATGGGCGGTTTTCAGGGGGCCCTGTCCGAGCTCAGCGCCGCCGAACTGGGCGGAGCGGCGATCAAGGCAGCCCTCAAGGGCGCCGGCACGGCGACCGCGCAGGAGGTCCTGATGGGCTGTGTCCTGCCTGCGGGCCAGGGCCAGGCACCGGCGCGCCAGGCGGGCTTCCACGCGGGCCTGGGCGAAGAGGTTCCGGCGACGACGCTCAACAAGATGTGCGGCTCGGGCATGAAGGCGGCGATGATGGCCTTCGACCAGATCGCCCTCGGCCAGAGTGACGTGATGGTGGCGGGCGGCATGGAATCCATGACCAACGCACCCTACGTTCTGCCCAAGATGCGCGGCGGCGCCCGGCTCGGCCACGCCCAGGTGGTGGATCACATGTTCCTCGACGGGCTGGAGGATGCCTACGACAAGGGCCGCCTGATGGGCACCTTCGCCGAGGACTGCGCCGAGACCTTCCAGTTCACCCGTGAGCGCCAAGACGAATACGCCCTCGCCTCTCTCTCCCGCGCGTTGGAGGCCCAAGAGGGCGGCGCCTTCGCGGACGAGATCGTGCCCCTCGAGGTGACCTCGCGCCGGGGCAGCGCCACCGTCACGGCGGACGAGCAGCCCGGCAACGCCCGGCCCGACAAGATCCCCCAGCTCAAGCCCGCCTTCCGCAAGGACGGCACGGTGACGGCGGCCAACTCTTCCTCCATCTCCGACGGCGCGGCGGCCCTCGTGCTCGCCTCGGAAGAGGCGGCATCGGCCCAGGGTCTGACCGTGCGCGCCCGGATCCTCGGCCACGCCAGCCACGCCCAGGCGCCCGGCCTCTTCACCACGGCGCCCGTGCCCGCCGCCCAGAAGCTGTTGGAGCGGATCGGCTGGAAGAAGGAGGAGGTGGACCTCTGGGAGGTGAACGAGGCCTTCGCCGTGGTGCCCATGGCCTTCATGCAGGAGATGGGCCTCTCCCATGACATCGTGAACGTGAACGGCGGCGCCTGCGCGCTCGGCCACCCCATCGGCGCCTCGGGCGCGCGGATCATGGTGACCCTGCTCAACGCCCTTGAAAAGCGCGGCCTTAAGCGCGGCGTCGCGGCCATCTGCATCGGCGGCGGCGAGGGCACGGCCATCGCGATCGAGCGCCCCTGACTTCGTTTTGCCCCTAAACTCTCGGGGGTCCGGGGGCAGACAGCCCCCGGGGCCTGCCACAGGATGCAAACCATGACCGACTATGCGACCCTGGCCAAGACCGTTGCCGCCCTCACCGAAGGCGAGACTGACGCGGTGGCCCTGATGGCCACACTCGCCTGCGAGGTTCACCACGCGGATGCGCGCTTCGACTGGACGGGCTTCTACCGCGTGGTGGAGCCGGAGCTTCTGAAGATCGGCCCCTACCAGGGCGGCCATGGCTGCCTCGTGATTCCCTTCGCGCGTGGCGTTTGCGGGGCCGCGGCCCGCACCCGCGAGGTGCAGCTGGTGCCCGACGTGGAGGCCTTCCCCGGGCATATCGCCTGCGCCTCCTCGACCCGCTCGGAGCTGGTCCTGCCGGTCTTCGACGGGAACAATGAGCTCATCGCCGTCTTCGACATCGACAGCGATCAGCCCGATGCCTTCACCGAAGAGGATGCCCGCGAGCTGGCGGCGATCCTGAAGAGAACCTTTGCAGCCGTGAAATAATTCTGGAAAATTTCACGAAGCTGTGCCCTAGTGAGGCCCGACAGGCCAAGGTCAGGGAGTCACCGTGCAGCATTCCGATCCTCACAAGCCGGAAACCCTGGGCGCCGATCTGCGCGCCCTGCGCAAGGCCCGGGGCCTGACCCTGGCCGACCTGGCCGAGGCGCTGGACCGGTCCGTCGGCTGGCTGAGTCAGGTGGAGCGGGATATTTCCGAGCCCTCGATCGTGGATCTGCGCCAAATCGCGGCGGCCCTTGGCGTGCCCCTGTCCATGCTCTTCCGCCATGCCGCCGCCCCGGCGGAGGAGGCGGGATGCGTCGTGCGACGCGGCGCGCGGCGCCAGATCGGCAGCGCCACGGACGGGCTGGTGGAGGAGCTGCTTTCGCCGGATCTGACCGACGATTTCGAGATGGTCCACTCCACCTTCGCCCCGCACAGCCGCATCGTGGAGCCGGTGACCCGCCCGACCCAGGAAGTGGCCTACATCCTCTCGGGCCGCTTCGAGGTTGAGATCGCAGGCATCACCCACAAGCTAGACGCAGGAGACAGCTTCCGCATTCGGGGAGAGCCCTTCCGCTGGGCCAACCCCCATGACGAACCCGCGGTGGCCATCTGGGTCATCGCCCCGCCGGTCTACTGACATGAGCCTGGAGGGGTGGATCATCTTCGCGCTGTTCTGGGTGGTCTTCGTCACCACCCCCGGCCCGAACGCGGTCAACTGCATTCAGAACGGCATGAGCCAGGGCTTCCGCCGCGCCCTCGTCGGTGTCCTGGCGATCCTGACCCAGGCCACTCTCTTTCTCTTCCTCTCCGCCGCCGGGGTCACGGCCCTCATCGCCGCCTCCCCCACCGGCTTCCTGATCGCTAAGGTGATCGGCGCGGGCTTCCTGATCTTCCTCGGCGTGAGGGGCCTGATGCGCGCGGGGACGCCGCCGAAACTGAGCGCGGCGCCCGCCCGGCACATCTACTTGCGCGCCCTGGCCATCGCCACGATCAACCCCAAAAGCGTGGCGGGCTACCTCGCCGCCTTCTCCCAGTTCGTCCAACCTGAGGTGCCGATCTGGTCCCAGATGGTCATCATCGTACCCACCGCCTTGACCATCACGGCGGCCTCCTACGTCACCTTCACCGCCCTCGGCGCGGGCCTCGGGCGGGCGGCCCTCGGGGCCGTGTTCAACACCTGGTTCCGGCGCTTCATGGCCTGCTGCTTCATCCTCTACGGCCTCGCCCTGGGCAGCGCCGCCACCCCGCATAGGAGCTGACGATGCTCAAGGGTTCCTGCCTCTGCGGCGCCATCACTTTCACCGCCACCGGCCCGGCGCGGGACCTTGCCGCCTGCCATTGCAGCCAGTGCCGCAAGCAGTCGGGGCACTATTGGGCGTCGGTCCAGGTGCTGGACGAGAACCTGACGATCTCCGGCAGCCCGCACTGGTACGCGGCGAGCGCGACGGCCAGGCGCGGTTTCTGCCCCAACTGCGGTTCCTTCCTCTTCTGGAAGGGGCAGGACGATCCCGACACCGGCGTGGCCCTCGGGGCGCTCGAAGCGCCGACGGGGCTGAGGTTGGAACGGCACATCTTCACCGCCGACAAGGGCGACTACTACGAGATCGCGGACCAGGTCCGCCAGGAGGAGCAAGAGACATGAGCACCCTTCCCACCACCGCCCGCGTGGTCATCATCGGCGGCGGCGTCGTCGGCACCTCGACGCTCTATCACCTGGCCAAGGCAGGCTGGACCGACTGCCTGCTGCTGGAGAAGAACGAACTGACGGCCGGTTCCACCTGGCACGCGGCTGGCAACGTGCCGAACTTCGCGGGTTCTTGGGCCGTGATGAACATGCAGCGCTACGCCGCCGCCATGTACCGCACCCTGGGCGAGGATGTGGACTACCCGATGAACTACCACGTCACCGGCTCCATCCGGTTGGCCCACTCCAAAGAGCGCATGCAGGAGTTCGAGCGCGTCGCCTCCATGGGCCGCTATCAGGGGCTGGAGATGAAGATCTGCACCCCGGCCGAGTTGAAGGAGATGCACCCCTTCATGGAGACCCACGACCTGCAGGGCGGGCTCTGGGACCCGCTCGACGGGGACATCGACCCGGCCCAGCTCACCCAGGCCATGGCCAAGGGCGCGCGCGATCTCGGAGCCCGGATCGAACGCTTCTGCCCCGTAACCGGGATCGACAGGCTGGGCGAGGAGTGGATCGTCAAGACACCGAAGGGTGAGGTCCGCTGCGACTACGTGGTGAACTGCGCGGGCTACTATGCCCAGCGGGTGGGCGAGATGTTCAAGCCCTTCGGCGGGCGCACCGTGCCTATGGTCACCATGTCCCACCAGTACTTCCTCACCGAACCGATCGCCGAACTGGAGGCCTGGACCAAGGAGAAGGGCCACAAGGTGCCGCTTTTGCGTGATGTCGATACCTCTTACTACCTGCGGCAGGACAAGTATGGCCTCAACCTCGGCCCCTACGAGCGCAACTGCAAGGCGCACTGGGTCACGCCGGAAGACCCCATGCCGGAGGACTTCTCCTTCCAGCTCTACCCAGACGATCTGGAGCGGCTGGAGTGGTATATCGAGGATGCCATGGCCCGCGTGCCGATCCTTGGCACCGCCGGGGTGGGCCGCAACATCAACGGCCCGATCCCCTATGCCCCGGATGGCCTGCCGATGGTCGGCCCCATGCCGGGCGTGAAGAACGCCTTCGAGGGCCATTCCTTCACCTTCGGGATCGCCCAAGGCGGCGGCGCGGGCAAGGTTCTCTCGGAGTGGATCATCGAGGGCGAGACGGAGCAGGACATGTGGGCCGTCGATCCGCGCCGCTACACGGACTATGCCGATCACGACTACTGCCTCGCCAAGGCGCTGGAAACCTACGGCCACGAATATGCCATGCACTTCCCGCACCACGCCTGGCCCGCCGGGCGGGGCAAGAAGCTCTCGCCGGTGCATGACCGCATCATCGAGCTGGGTGGTCAGATGGGCGCCTACAACGGCTGGGAAAGGGCCAACTGGTTCGCCAAGGAAGGGGATGACACCTCGGAGGAGGCGACCCAGACCTGGGACCGCAACGGCCCCTGGGCGATCCGCGTGAAGGAGGAGGTGGAGGCCGTGCGTGACCATGTCGGCGTGCTGGACCTGCCCGGCTTCTCGCGCTTCAACATCTCCGGCGAGGGGGCCGCCGAATGGCTGCGGACCCGCATCGCCGGTGCCCTGCCCAAGGTAGGGCGCATGAACCTCGCCTACTTCCCCGACAGCCGCGGCCGCATCCTGACGGAGATGTCGGTCCTGCGGCACAGCGAGGATCACTTCACCCTGATCACTGCCGCCACCGCCCAGTGGCATGACTACGAGCTGCTTGCCCGCGACCTGCCCGAAGGGCTGCGCCTGACAGACCATACCCGCGACTACTCGACCCTGATCGTCACTGGCCCCGCAACGCGCGCCCTTTTTGAGGCCCTGGGCACGGAGGCGGATCTTCAGGCCCCCTGGCTCAGCCACCAGCCCGCCAAGGTGGCGGGACGGGACTGCGCGCTGGCAAGGGTCTCTTTCGCGGGGGAACTGGGTTGGGAGATCCACGCCGCCAACGAGAATATCCCGGCGCTCTATGCCGCCGTGCTCGAAGCGGGAGCGCGGCCCTTCGGTATGTTCGCCCTCAATGCCATGCGGATCGAGAAGGGCTATCGCACCTGGAAGGGCGATCTCTCGACCGACTACTCTCTGCTGGAAGCGGGGCTCGACCGTTTCGTCAAGCTCGACAAGCCGCAGGACTTCCCGGGCAAGGCAGCGCTGCTGAAAGAACGCCAGCAGGGGGTTAAGAAGCGTTTCGTCACCCTGCTGGTGGAGGCGGGCGACCAGGATGCACCCTACATGTCCACCGTCTGGCAGGGCGACAGCGTGGTGGGCGAGACCACCAGCGGCGACTGGGGCTACCGCGTCGGCAGCTCCATCGCCCTGGGCACAGTGCGGGCCGACTTGGCCGAGCCGGGCACCGCGCTGGAGATCGACATCTTCGGCCGCCGCTGCCCTGCCATCGTCCAGCCCGACAGGCCGCTCTGGGATCCGGACAACGAAAGGCTGCGGGCATGAGCGACGTCACCCTGCTGGACGGGGGCATGGGGCAGGAACTGGTACACCGGACCGAGGAGGCACCGACGCCGCTCTGGTCCACCCAGGTGATGCTGAACCACCCCGGCCTGGTGGCACAGGTGCACCGTGACTTCACCGCCGCCGGCGCCACTGTCGCGACGGCCAACACCTACGCCATCCACCGCGACAGGCTGGCGGGGACGGAGCATGAGGGCCGTTTGCGCGAGCTGCACAGCCTGGCCCTGGCCGAGGCGCGCCTGTCCAAGCCCAAGCGCATCGCCGGGGCCATCGGGCCTCTGGTGGCCTCCTACCGGCCCGATCTGCATCCCGATGCCGACAGCGGCGCGGCGCTCTATGCCGAGATTG
Source organism: Sulfitobacter sp. (assembly GCA_965212515.1). Lineage (GTDB taxonomy): Bacteria > Pseudomonadota > Alphaproteobacteria > Rhodobacterales > Rhodobacteraceae > Sulfitobacter. The sequence goes on along the minus strand of OZ243122.1, from coordinate 2,173,587 downwards.
CGCAGCTGATTGGCCCCTCCTGCGACATCCTGATCTGCGAGACGGTCGCTTCCGTCACCCACGCCGAGGCGGTTTTGCGCGGCGCTGCCATGGCGGGCAAGCCGATCTGGCTGGCCCTGACCGTGAGCGACACGGACGGCACTCGCCTCCGCTCGGGCGAGCCTCTGGCAGAGGCCCTGCCCCTGGCCGAAGCCGCGGCCTCTGCCGTCCTCATCAACTGCGCCGCCCCCGAGGCCATGCCCGCCGCACTGGAGATTCTGGCTCGCGGCGCCCTGCCCTTTGGCGCCTATGCCAACGCCTTCGAGCGCATCACCGAGGATTTCCTGAAGGAGAAACCCACGGTCGATGCCCTCTCCCGGCGCCGCGACATGACGCCCGAGATCTACGCCCGCCACGCCCTGTCCTGGGTCGAGATGGGGGCCAGCATCGTCGGCGGCTGCTGCGAGGTCTCGCCCGCCCACATCGCCGAAATCGCCCGCGGCCTGACCGCCGCCGGGCACCGCATCGTCTAAAGGAACCCGCCCATGAGCACCCCTCCGTCCCAGGCCCGCGCCGTGATCATCGGCGGCGGCGTCATCGGCTGTTCTGTCGCCTACCACCTGACGCAACTGGGGTGGCAGGACGTGGTCCTGCTGGAGCGCAAGCGGCTCACCTCCGGCACCACCTGGCACGCGGCCGGCCTGATCGCGCAGCTGCGGGCAACGGCCAACATGACCAAGCTCGCCAAGTACAGCCAGGAGCTCTACGGCAACCTGGAGGCCGAGACCGGGGTGGCGACAGGCTTCAAGCGTGTGGGCTCCATCACCGTGGCCCTGACTGAGGAACGGCGCGAGGAGATCTACCGCCAGGCCGCCATGGCGCGGGCCTTTGGCGTGGATGTGGCCGAGATCAGCCCCGGGGAGGTGCAGGAGCGCTATCCCCACCTCAACATCGCGGGCGTCACCGGGGCTGTCTATCTCGACAAGGACGGACAGGGAGACCCGGCCAACATTGCCCTGGCCCTCGCCAAGGGGGCCCGGCAGCGCGGCGCACGGGTGATCGAGAACTGCGCGGTGACGGGCGTGCAGAAGGAGGGGCGGCGCATCACCGGCGTCAACTGGCAGCAGGGCGGCGAGAGCGGCACCATCGCCTGTGAGACGGTGATCAACTGCGCGGGTATGTGGGGCCACCAGGTGGGCCGGATGCTCGGCACCAACGTGCCGCTTCAGGCCTGCGAGCACTTCTACATTGTGACAGAGGCGATCCCCGGGCTGACCCAGCTTCCCGTCCTGCGGGTGCCGGACGAGTGCGCCTACTACAAGGAGGATGCGGGCAAGATGCTGCTCGGCGCCTTCGAGCCCAACGCCAAGCCCTGGGCGCTCGGGGGTATTCCGGCGGACTTCGAGTTCGATCAACTGCCCGAGGATTTCGACCATTTCGAGCCTATCCTGGAACGCGCCATCGAGAGGATGCCGATGCTGGCCGAGGCGGGCATCCATACCTTCTTCAACGGCCCCGAGTGCTTTACCCCCGACGACGCCTATCACCTGGGCCAGGCGCCCGAGATGGACAATGTTTGGGTCGCCGCCGGGTTCAACTCCATCGGCATCCAGTCCGCTGGCGGCGCGGGAATGGCACTGGCGCAGTGGATGGAGGCGGGCGAGAAGCCCTTCGACCTCGGCGATGTGGACATCGCCCGGATGATGCCCTTCCAGGGCAACCGCACCTACCTCGCCGAGCGCGCCAAGGAGACCCTGGGCCTGCTCTACGCGGATCACTTCCCCTACCGCCAGAAGGAGACCGCGCGCGGTGTAAGGCGCACACCCTTCCACCACCACCTGCTGGAACGGGGCGCGGTGATGGGGGAGCTCGCCGGATGGGAAAGGGCCAACTGGTTCGCCCGGCCCAATCAGAAGGCCGCCTACGAATATTCCTGGGGACGCCAGAGCTTCTTCGACAACGTCCGCGAAGAACATATGGCCGTGCGCGAGAACGTCGGCCTCTATGACATGTCCTCCTTCGGTAAGCTGCGGGTCGAGGGGCGCGACGCCACCGCCTTTCTGAACCATATCGGCGGCGGCCAGTATGACGTGCCAGTGGGCAAGATCGTCTATACCCAATTCCTCAACAGCCGCGCCGGGATCGAGGCGGACGTGACCGTGACCCGTCTGAGCGAGTGGGCCTACCTGGTGGTGACGCCCGCCGCCACGCGCCTCACGGACGAGACCTGGATGCGGCGGCACGCGGGCGGCTTCAACGTGGTCATTACCGATGTGACGGCAGCCGAAGGCGTGCTGGCCGTGATGGGTCCCCGCTCCCGCGAGCTGCTGCAAAGTGTCTCTCCCGCCGATTTCGGGAACGAGATAAACCCCTTCGGTACCGCGCAGGAGATCGAGATCGGCATGGGTCTCGCCCGCGTGCACCGCGTCACCTACGTGGGCGAGCTCGGCTGGGAGGTCTACGTGAGCAGCGACATGGCCGGGCACGTTTTCGAGACCCTGCTGACCGCCGGTGAGGAGATCGACCTGAAGCTCTGCGGGATGCACATGATGGACACCTGCCGCATCGAGAAGGGCTTCCGCCATTTCGGCCACGACATCACGCCCGAAGACCATGTGCTGGAGGCGGGCCTGGGCTTTGCCGTCAAGACCGACAAGCCCGACTTCATCGGCCGCGAGGCGGTCCTGCGCCGAAAGGAGGAGGGCCTGCGCACGCGGCTTCTGCAGTTCCGTCTGAAAGATCCAGAGCCGCTGCTCTATCACAACGAGCCGGTCGTGCGGGACGGCGAGATCGTGGGCTACCTCTCCTCAGGGGCCTACGGCCACGCCTTGGGCGCGGCCATCGGCATGGGCTACGTGCCCTGCCGCGGCGAAAGCGCGGCTGAGGTGCTGGCCTCAAGCTACGAGATCGACGTGGCCGGGACCCGGGTGGCGGCGGAGGCCTCGCTCAGGCCGCTCTACGATCCCAAATCCGAGCGCGTGAAAGTGTGATCGGTACAATCTAAGGCTTTCCCCCCGGCACCGCTTTGACTACCCCTAGCGGGGAGGAAAGACCCATGCGCACGCCCGGCCCACAGATCCCCACCGCCAACCAGGACACCCCCCAGGGGCTGGCCTTTGCCGTCACGGCCTACGGGCTCTGGGGCTTCCTGCCGCTCTACATGAAGCTCTTAGCCCACATGCCCGCCGCCGAGGTGGTGGCGCACCGCGTCCTCTGGTCCCTGCCCATTGCGGCCGGCGTGCTGATCTTCCTGCGCCGCACCGGCGATCTGCGCGAGGCCCTGCGCACCCCGCGGATGCTCGCCATGGGCTGCATCACGGCGGCGCTGATCTCGATCAATTGGGGGGTCTATGTCTGGGCCATCGCCACGGATCACGCGCTGGACGCGGCCCTGGGCTACTACATCAATCCGCTCTTCAGCATCTTCCTGGCCGCCCTTCTGCTGGGCGAAAGGCTCAGCCGGACGCAGCTGGTGGCCATCGCCCTGGCGGCAGGGGCCGTGCTGGTCCTGGCGCTGGAGGCGGGGCGCATCCCCTGGGCGGCCCTCGCGCTCACCGTGAGCTGGGGTTTCTATGCCCTGGCGAAGAAGAGCCTTCCAATTGGCCCCAACCAGGGTTTCCTGCTGGAGGTCATGATCCTCACGATCCCGGCCCTGGCCTACGTCGGCTATCTCGGCGTGACAGGTGCCTCCCACTTCACGCTGGACTTCGGCCCCGACGCCTGGCTGCTTCTGGGCTGCGGCCTGGTGACCGCCGTACCCCTGATGATCTACGCGAATGGTGCCAAGCTGCTGCGCCTCTCGACCATTGGCGTCCTTCAGTACATCGCCCCGACGATGATCTTCCTGGTGGCCGTCTTTGTCTTCGAGGAGCCTTTCGGGCGGGCCCGGATGATCGCCTTCCCGATGATCTGGGCCGCCCTCGTCATCTACTCCTGGTCGATGCTGCGCCAGATGCGCGCGCCCCAGCCCGGCTGAGCTAGGCGAGCGCCTCGCGGAACCTGATGAAACGGGCATCGGTCTTGACCCGCTCGTTCATTGCCTCGCGCAGCGCGCCGATGGTCTTGTAGGGGCGCATGACCACCTCGAAATCCTGCATCAGGCCCGCCTCGTTCAGGGTGATCAGGTCCACTCCCACGCAGTCCAGCCCGGCGACCTTGCACTGGAACTCCAGCGCCCAATCGCGGTCCGCGCCCATGACCCGGCGGTACTGGAACTCCTCGAAGACGGCCCCGACATGGCCCAGGACCGCCGCCACGGCCTCGCGCCCGTTCCAGGTGGCCCAGTAGGTGGGCGGGCGGAAGCGGATGTCCTCGGCCATCAGGGCGGGCACGCCCGCGTGATCGTCGGCCAGGACCATGTCGTGAAACTTCTGGATCGTGGGGTGCATGGGGATCTCCGTACTTTTGACCTAAGGGTGACACGAGGCAGCTTGAAAACCCAAGCGCGATCTGGGACGAGGCCCGCCATGGACGCAACTTATTCCCCGCCGCAGGACCCGCTCGTGGTGCTGCACGAAGATGCTGAGGTGCTTCTGGTCGACAAGCCCTCTGGCCTGCTCTCCGTGCCGGGCAAGGGGCCGGAGTTGGCCGACTGCCTGCTCACCCGTGTCCAAGCCGCCTTTCCCGACGCGCTCCTCGTCCACCGGCTGGACCGGGACACCTCGGGCGTGATGATCTTTGCCCTCACGCCCCATGCCCAGCGGCACCTCGGCTTGCAGTTCGAAAAACGGATGACTCGCAAGACCTACGTGGCGCGCGTCTGGGGCGTGCCGACAGGGAAGGAGGGGACGGTGGACCTGCCGCTGATCGTGGACTGGCCCAACCGCCCGCGCCAAATGGTCTGCCATGCAACGGGAAAGCCGGCCCAGACGGACTGGAAGGTGCTCCGCGATGATGGCGACACGGCGCGGATGCGGCTGATGCCCCGCACCGGGCGCAGCCATCAGTTACGCGTGCACATGCTCGCGCTCGGTCACCCGATCCTGGGTGACCCCTTCTACGCCGAGGGCCCTGCGCGGGACTTCCCCCGGCTGATGCTCCATTCCGAAGAGCTGCGCTTCAAGCACCCCCAGGGCGGCCGCTCGATGAAGATCCGCGCCAAGGCTCCCTTCTGATCCTGCTTCGTTTTGCCAGATAAACTCCGGGGGTCCGGGGGCTGGCCCCCGGTCCGTCCTCTCAGCCCGCGGTGCGCTCGCCAAAGATGGCCGAGCCGACGCGGACATGGGTTGCCCCCAGCGCAATCGCCTTCTCGAAATCCCCGCTCATGCCCATGGAGAGCCCTTCCAGCCCGTTGCGCGCGGCGATCTTGGCCAGCAGCGCAAAGTGCAGGCTCGGTTCCTCCTCGAGCGGTGGAATGCACATGAGCCCCCGCACCGGCAGATCGAGCCCCCGGCAATCGGCAATGAAGCGATCGGCCTCTGCAGGCAGAATTCCGGCCTTCTGCGCCTCCTCGCCCGTATTCACCTGGATAAAGAGTTCTGGGCAGCGCCCCTCTTCCTGCGCGATCCGGGCCAGCGCCTTGGCCAGCTTCGGCCGGTCCAGTGAATGGATCGCATCGAAGAGCTGCGTCGCCTGGCGCGTCTTGTTCGACTGAAGCGGCCCGATCAGATGCAGCTCGATCTCGCCGTAGGTGTGCCGGTAGTCCGGCCATCTTCCGGCCGCTTCCTGCACCTTGTTCTCGCCGAACATGCGGTGCCCTTCCTTCAGCACCGCCGTGACCCGCGCTTCGGGCTGGACCTTGCTGACGGCGATCAGCCGCACCGAGCCCGGTGCCCGCCCCGCAGCCTTTTCCGCCTCAGCGATCCGCTGCTTTATCTCCTGCAAACCCATGTCGGCCTCCTGATCTTCAGTGTCAGTTAGATGGCCCGCGCAAAAGAAAAGGGGCAGACCATTGGTCTGCCCCCCATACCGTGGTTCGGATCAACTTAGAAGTTGAAGCGCACACCCATGTCGGCACGGACGTTGCCGTCGTTGCGGCTTGCCACACCACCGCGCAGCGAGGTGCCGCCGCCCAGGTCGTGGTTGAAGTCCACACCGTAGGAGGTGTCGGAGAAGTAGTCTGCGTCTGCGACATAGACTTCAACGTTCGTGGCAGCGCCAACGTCGAAGCGGCCGACCAGAACGACGTGGTCGCCGTCGGTGCCGTTGTCGGCCCATGCCAGGGTCACGTCAGCCGGACCGAAGGAACCGCCAACGGAGGCAGCCAGCTCGGTGTCGGTCGCGCTGTCGGAGTCTTGAGCGCCCAGAGCGAAGGTCCAGCCGTTCCAGGTGTAAGCCACGTGAGCGGCAACACGGTCGCTGGTGTCGGAAGCGGAGACGTGCACGGACAGGTCGCCAGCGGAGTACAGGACTTCAACACCGTTGCTGCCGGAAGCGCCCAGGCCGCCGGAGGAGTAGGCGTCGGCGCGGAAGTTGTAGGCGGTGTAGTCATAGCCCAGGCCGGTCAGACCAAGGTCGATCGGGTACATGCCGGGCATGAACTCGAGTGCGCCGAAGATGTTGCCAACGCCGACTTCCAGGCCGCCGGAGCGGGCGAAGAAGCGTGCACCGTTGGTGTCACCGAGATCGCCTTCGTTCTGCTGGATGCGAACGCGGGCACCGAACACGACGCCGGCGTCGGACTCAGCGGTTGCGTCGATCTGCAGGCGGAAACGGCTGGTGACGTTCAGCTCGTCGGCAGCACCTTCGCGGTACTCAAGGCCAAAGCGGCCGTAGCCACCGAATGTAACGTCTGCTGCTGCAACGCCGGCGGTCGCGACCAGGGCGGTTGTAGCGAAGAGAACTTTTTTCATGAGTTTTCCCTCGGTTTGAATTCATATGCCCAGACCGGGGAATCCGGAAAGGGTATGCAGGGTGTTTGCCTCCAACCGGGCTTTCATTGCAAGAAGCCACAATCGCCCTGCTATGAATGTCGCGACCATTGGTGCAGCTTTGCCACAGTTTTTCCCCAGTCCCGTCTTGGCACCGCGCCAATCGCCCTTCACGGGCCGCACATAGCAGCTCAAAAGCCCTTCCCTGCTAGGCCCTTGCCCCGTTCCGCTTGCGCGGGTAGACCAGTGGCCGAATAGCAAAGGAATGCTGGGATGTCGCGTCGTTTCACTTGCAGAATTGCAGTCCTTCTCACGGTGCTCGGCGCGCTGAGCGCCTGTGGCACGCTGCGCTCCCTCGCGGGCCCGCCGACAGAGCAGGCCGCGACCTACACCAACCCCAACAACCCCTCCGTGATCGAGACCGATCCCAGCAATACCATCTGGTCGATCTTCCAGCGCGGATCGGCGGAACAGAACGTGGAGGTGAACCGCTACCTCTGGGCGGCTTCGCTTGAAGTGCTGAATTTCTTGCCCATCCAGTCCGTCGATCCCTTCACCGGGGTCATCGTGACGGGCTACGGCGTGCCGCCGGGGGGCGGGCGCTCCTACCGCGCCACCGTTCTGATCGACGATCCCGCGCTCGACGCGCGCTCCCTCAACCTCGCCCTGCAAAGCAGCGGCGGCCGCGCCGTGGACCGCGACACCGTGCGTGCGGTGGAGGACGCCATCCTGTCCCGCGCGAGGGAGCTTCGGATCGCCGACAACCGGCTCTGAGCACCTCCTTTTCGCATCTTGTTTCCGCGCCGGGTTCTGTGGTCAAAGAGCCCGGCGTTTTCAGTTTTCGAAGGTAGACAGCCATGTCCCGCTACAGCCCCGCCGAAATCGAAGCCCGCTGGCAGCAGGCCTGGGAAAAGGACGCCGTCTTCCAGGCCCGGCGCAACGCCGAGAAGCCAAAGTACTACGTGCTGGAGATGTTCCCTTATCCGAGCGGCCGGATCCACATGGGCCACGTGCGCAACTACACCATGGGGGACGTGATCGCGCGCTACAAGCTGGCCACCGGGCACAATGTCCTCCACCCCATGGGCTGGGACGCCTTCGGTATGCCCGCGGAGAACGCCGCCATGGCCATCGGGGGCCACCCGAAGGACTGGACCTACGGCAACATCGCCGACATGCGCGACCAGATGAAGCCCCTGGGCCTCTCGATCGACTGGTCCCGCGAGTTCGCCACCTGCGACCCGGAGTACTACGGCCAGCAGCAGGCGCTCTTCCTCGATTTCCTTCAGACCGGTCTGGTCTACCGCAAGAATGCCGTGGTCAACTGGGATCCGGTGGACATGACCGTGCTCGCCAACGAGCAGGTGGAGAACGGCCGCGGCTGGCGCTCGGGCGCGCTGGTGGAGCGGCGCGAACTGACCCAATGGTTTTTTAAGATCTCAGACCATTCGGAGGAACTGTTGAACGCCCTCGACGGGCTCGACAACTGGCCCGCCAAGGTCAAGCTGATGCAGGCCAATTGGATCGGCAAGTCGCGTGGCCTCCAGTTTGCCTTCTCCACGGTCGAGGCGCCCGAGGGGCACGACCGGATCGAGGTCTATACCACCCGTCCGGACACCCTCCTGGGTGCCTCCTTCGTCGGCATCTCCGCCGATCATCCGCTTGCCAAGGCCCTGGAAAAAGACAATGCCGACGTGGCCGCTTTCAACGCGGAATGCCGCAAGGGCGGCACCACGGAGGAGGCGATCGAGACGGCGGAGAAGCGCGGTTTCGACACGGGTATCAAGGTGCGCCATCCTTTCGACACGGCGCATGAACTGCCGGTCTACATCGCCAACTTCATCCTCATGGACTATGGCACCGGCGCCATCTTCGGTTGCCCGGCGCATGACCAGCGCGACTTCGAGTTCGCGACCAAGTACGGCCTGCCGATCATCCCCACCTACCTGCCCGACGCGGAAGCCGACACCGTCTTCAGCGAGGCCTACGTGCCGCCCAAGACCGACCGGGTCTTCTACAACCGTGGTTTCGCGGGAGAGCAATGGCAGACGGGGAACGAGGGCATCGACGCCGCGATTCGCTTCTGCGAGGAGAACGGCGTCGGTCATGGCGTGACCAAGTACCGCCTGCGCGACTGGGGCCTTTCCCGCCAGCGCTACTGGGGCTGCCCGATCCCGGTGGTCCACTGCGATGCCTGCGGGGTGGTGCCGGAGAAGAAGGAAAACCTGCCCATCGAGCTGCCTTATGACGTTTCCTTCGACGTCCCCGGCAACCCGCTCGACCGGCATCCGACCTGGCGCAACTGCGCCTGCCCCTCTTGCGGTGTTCCCGCCCGGCGCGAGACGGACACGATGGACACCTTCGTCGACAGCTCCTGGTACTTCGCGCGCTTCACCGCGCCCGAGGCCGAGACCCCGACGAACCTTGAGGATGCCGCCTACTGGATGAACGTGGACCAGTACATCGGCGGCATCGAGCACGCGATCCTGCACCTGCTCTACAGCCGCTTCTTTGCCCGGGCCATGCAGATCACCGGCCACCTGCCCGAGAAGGCCATCGAGCCCTTCGATGCGCTCTTCACCCAAGGCATGGTGACCCACGAGATCTACCAGACGCGCGACGCCAACGGGCGGCCCATCTACCACCTGCCCGAGGAGGTGACGGACGGCAAGCTGGCGGACGGCACCGAGGTCGAGATCATCCCCTCGGCCAAGATGTCCAAGTCCAAGAAGAACGTGGTGGACCCGCTCAACATCATTTCCAACTACGGCGCGGACACCGCCCGCTGGTTCGTGCTGAGCGATTCGCCGCCCGAGCGCGACGTTGAGTGGACCGCCTCTGGGGCCGAGGCGGCCTACAAGCATCTGAGCCGCGTCTGGAACATCTGCGACCGCATCGGCGCCATGGACGAAGATGCAAAAGGGGAAGGCGACGAGGAGCTACGCCGTGCCCTGCACAAGACGATCCACGACGTCACCATGGGGATCGAGAGCTTCGGCTTCAACGCGGCCATCGCCAAGCTCTATGCCTTCACCGCCACCCTGCAGAAGTCGAAGGCGGGCAAGGCGGCGCAGCGCGAGGCCATCATGACCCTGGCGCAGCTCATGTCACCGATGACACCGCACCTGGCCGAGGACATCTGGAATCACCAGGGCGGTGAGGGCCTGATCGTCACGGCGCCCTGGCCCAAGGCCGATGAGGCCCTGTTGGTGGACGACAAGGTGACCCTGCCGATCCAGGTCAATGGCAAGCGCCGGGCCGAGATCGAGGTGCCCGCCGACCTCGACAAGGAAGAGGTTGAAAAGATCGCACTGGCGCACGAAGCTGTCATCAGGACCCTGGACGGGGCCAGGCCCAAGAAGGTGATTGTCGTGCCCGGACGGATCGTGAATGTCGTCGCCTGATCGCTCGCGAAGACTTCTGCTGCTGGCGCCCCTGGCGCTGGCGGCCTGCGGCTTTGAACCGGCCTTTGCCCCCGGGGGCAGCGGCGCCGCGCTATACGACAGGGTATCGCTGGACGAACCCGGCGACCAGGACGGATACCTCCTTACCCGCGCCCTGGAAGAGCGGCTGGGCCGGGGGGGCGCCGCGGCCTACGGCCTAGCCGTGACGGTCGGCACGGGCGAAAGCCAGCTCGCCGTCAACCGCTCCGGCTACATCGAACGCTTCAACCTGCTCGGCCGGGCCGACTATGCCCTGCGCGATCTCGACACCGGCCAGATCATCACGTCGGGCACCGTCGAGAACTTCACCGCCTACTCCGCAACCGGCACCACCGTGGTGACCCTGGCAGGCCAGAGGGACGCCCGCGAACGGCTGATGAACATCCTTGCGGACCAGATCATGGCCCGGCTGCTGACCGCCGACCTTTCGGCATGAAGCTCTCCACCCGCGACGCCCGCAGCCTCTTTGCCAAGCCCGACCCCACGAAGGCCGGGCTTTTGATCTTTGGCGCCGATGCCATGCGCGTCGCCCTCCAGCGTCAGTCCTACCTGAAAGCGCTCCTCGGCCCCGCCGCGGAAGAGGAAATGCGCCTCTCCCGCCTGCCCGTGGGGGACCTGCGGCGCGACAAGGCGATGCTCCTCGACGCGGTCAAGGCGGTGGGCTTCTTCCCCGGCCCCCGGGCCGCCTTCGTGGAGGAGGCGAACGATCTCGTGGCGCCCACGGTGCTGGACGCCCTCTCCGACTGGCAGCCGGGCGACGCCCAGATCATTGTCACGGCGGGCGATCTGAAAAAGACCTCGAAGCTGCGCAAGGCCTTCGAGGCCCACCCCAACGCTTACGCCCTGGCGATCTACGACGACCCCCCCGACCGGGCCGAAATCGAACGGCTGCTCTCGGAGGCGGGGCTGACGCCCGAAGGGGAGGCCATGGGCGCCCTGATGGAGCTGGCCCGCGCGCTCGATCCCGGCGACTTCCGCCAGACGTTGGAGAAGATCACGCTCTATAAGCTGAACGATTCCGCGCCCCTCTCCCTTGCCGATGTGGCGGCCTGCGCGCCCAGCTCGACCGAGGCCGAGGTGGATGACATCCTGCACGTGGTGGCCGAGGCCCGGGCGGGCGAGATCGGGCCGGTGATGCGGCGGCTCCAGGCACAGGGTGCCAACGCGGTGACCCTCATGATCATGGCGATCCGCCACTTCCGCACCCTGCACCGCATCGCGGCCAACCCGGGCGCACCCGTCTGGGGCGTGCGCGACCGGGACAGGGTCACCCGACAGGCCCGCGCCTGGGGGGCGGTGAAGCTGGAAACCGCGCTCGGGGCACTAACGGACACCGACCTGGCGCTACGTTCGGCGGGGCAGAAGGCCCCGGCCCTCGCGCTGGTGGAGCGGACTTTCATCCGCCTGGCGATGCTGGGCGCGCAAAAGTAACTCGGAGGAGAGAAACCATGTACACCGTTGTCGGTGCCACCAAGAGCCGTGCCTTCCGCGTCCTGTGGATGCTGGAGGAAATGGGTGAAGCCTACCGTCAGATCGCCGCCGGGCCGCAGTCCGACGAGGCCCGCAAGTACAATCCCAACGGCAAGATCCCGGCCCTGGTGGACGGTGACGAGGTGCTGACCGATTCGGTCGCCATCATGACCTACCTGGGCGACAAGCACGGCAAGCTCACGGCCCCTGCAGGCTCCCCGGCGCGGGCCCACCAGGATGCCATGACCTTCTGGTTGATCGACGAAATGGACGCCCTGCTCTGGGCGGCGGCGAAGCATTCCTTCGTCCTGCCCGAGGAGCAGCGCCTGCCGACCCTGAAGGACAGCCTGATGGCCGAGTTCGCCCGCAATGCGGGCATCCTCTCGGAACGGCTGGAGGGGCCCTTCCTTCTGGGCGAGGAAATGAGCATCGCCGACATCCTGGCCTGCCACTGCATCAACTGGTCCATCGGCGCGGGCTTTGCGCGGGTGCCGGACCGGCTGAACGCCTGGGCCAAGACGATGCGAGAGCGGCCTGCCTTCGTTGCCGCGCGGGAGAAAGGCGGGGCCTGATCCCCGCCTACGCCAGCCTTCCAGTCTCGCGCAGCCAGTTCGCCGCGCCCAGCCCGGCCCAGCGCCCCGTGGCGAGGCAGGCGGTGAGCAAGTAGCCCCCGGTCGGTGCCTCCCAATTTAACATCTCGCCCGCGGCAAAGAGGCCCGGGCGGGCCTTCACCATGAGCCTCTCGTCCAGTGCCGCGAAGGGCAGGCCCCCGGCGGTGGAGATGGCCTCGTCCAACGGTCTCAGCCCACTGTGGCGGATCGGCAGCGCCTTGATCAGGGCGGCCAGTGCAGCGGGCGCCTGCGGCAGGGGGCGGGCCAGTTCCTGCAACAGCGCCACCTGGACCGGCGGCAATGAGAGGGCTTTGCGCAGGTGGTTGGCGAGGCTCGCCTTGCCGCGCGGGCGGGCCAGGCGGCGCGCGACCTCGGTCTCGCTCAGGTCCGGCGCCAAGTCTAGCAGCAGTGCAGCCCCCTCGCGCACCCCGCGCGAGACGGTGTAGATGCCCCCGCCCTCCAGACCCCGGAAAGAAAGGGCCGCTTCCCCGCGCGAGTGGTAGGTTCCAGCCCGCCAGGCGACGCCCTTTAGCGGGCTGCCGAAATGACGCGTCATATGATCGGACCAGGGCACAGAGAGGGCGGCATTGGCGGGTGCGAAGGGGCGGCTCTCGATTCCCTGCGCGCGCAGCACCTCGGCCCAGGCGCCGTCCGAGCCCAGGCGAGACCAGCTTGCGCCGCCCGTGGCCAACACCGTCACGTCGGCCTCAAGCACTTGCTGCCCCTCCGGCGTCTCGAACCGATGGGCGCTGCCTTCCCAGCCGAGCCAGCGCCAGCGGGTCCGGACCTCAACCCCCATGCCCTCCAGCCGCGCCAGCCAGGTCCGGAGCAGCGGCGATGCCTTCATCACTGTCGGAAAGACCCGGCCCGTCGAGCCCGTGAATAGCGCCTGCCCCAGGCCCCTCGCCCAGTCCTGCACGGCGTCGCCTTCGAAGGCGCGTAGGATCGGCGCGAGGGGCGCGGCGGCCTCCTCGAAGCTCGCCAAGAAGGGATCGAAGGGTTCGGCCTTGGTCAGGTTGAGCCCCGACTTTCCGGCCATCAGAAACTTGCGCCCGACAGAAGGCTTGGCCTCGCAGCAGATGACCCGCAGCCCCTGACCGGCCAGCACTTCCGCCGCCATGAGGCCCGCAGGGCCCGCCCCGATCACCAGCGCGCGGGGCGGCAAGGTCTCTCCTGCCGGGGTCTCGGCCATCTTGTCACCTTGTCCTGCGCCGCACTTGCATCATCCTCTTGCCCGTCCCGAGACCAAGGCGCAAGGTTTGCCCATGTCCCACCCCATCTGCCCCCTCTGCGGGCGGGAGATCCCGCCGGAGGTGCCGCAAAGCCAGCACCACCTCATCCCCAAGCTCAAGGGCGGCAAGGGCGGGCCGACGGTTCTCATGCATCACATCTGCCACCGGGAAGTTCACGCGACGCTGACCGAAGCGGAGTTGGCGCGCAGCTACAATACGCCCGAAGCCCTGCGCAGCCACCCGCGTCTGGCCAAGTTCGCCGCCTGGGTGGCCAAGCGGCCTCCGGGTTTCCGCTCCAAGGTGCCGGGCGGGATGCGCAAGCGCTGATCAGTCCTCGGCCTCGCAGGGCCCGCCCGTCATGCAGCTCTTGACCTCTTCCAGCAGATCCCCGTGCGGGACCGGGAAGGCCGCACCGCCGCAGGGGTTGAGATCCAGCGCGTAGCCGCTCTCGTCCTTGCGCAGGAAGGCGAGAATGTCGGTGCCGTTCTCCGCGTCCCCGCACCAGGGGCCGTAGCAGGCCACCTCCAGGGTCACCGCCTGCTCGAAGGGCAGATCGAAGGCGCCCGCCTCGGTGAGGGACATGCCCTCCAGGCGGCCAGGGATCTCCGTCATCTGCGGCGGTTCCTGGTCCAGATCACCCTGGGGCAGGAGAGATTCGTCGAGGATCAGGCGGCCATGGACCACCACGTAGGTTTCCTCAGCCGCATCGTACTCTTGGAAAGACCGCGGCACCGAGGGCTTCAGGCAGGAAAGCGCCAGGGCGGGCAGCGGGGCCAAGGACAGGAGCAGGATGAGCAGGGGTTTCATAGGTGCGCCTCGAATGCCTTCAGGACGGTCCGGTAGACCTCTCTCTTGAAAGGCACGATACGCTCGACAAGTTCCCCGGTGGGCAGCCATTGCCAGCAGGAAAATTCCTGATGCTCGGTTTCGATGTTCACCTGGTCGTCGCGGCCCTGGAAGCGCAGCAGGAACCATTTCTGCTTCTGGCCCCGGTAGCGGCCCTTCCAGATCTGGCCCACCAGTTCGTCCGGCAGATCGTAGGTGACCCACTCCTCCGTCTCCGCCTCCACGGTGACGAGGTCGGCCGTCACGCCGGTTTCCTCTTCCAGTTCGCGCAGGGCCGCTTCGCGCGGGCTCTCGCCCGGGTCGATCCCGCCCTGGGGCATCTGCCAGGCTTCCTGGTAACGGTCCATCCGCTGGCCGACAAAGGCGCGGCCCGCGCTGTCCAGCAGCATCACCCCGACGCAGGGGCGGTAGGGCAGCTTGGCTTTTTCCTCGGGAGTCATGGCAGCAGCTTCTCCATCTCGGCGCGGGCCAGCCGCTGGCCTCTCTGCGCGATCCTCTCGTGCCGGATAACATGGAAGCCCATTGCCCGGAAGGCGGGCTGGGCCATGAGGCTGGCGTGGGTGGTGAGGCGCTCGATCCCTCCTTCCCGAGCCACCTCTTCCAGCGGGGCGAAGAGACGGCGGAAGAGCCCCTTGCCCTGGGCCGCGGGCGCGACGAAGGCGAGGTCGACGTAGTCCCCCTTCAGCGACATGAAGCCGAGCGGGCCCGCCCCCTCATGCGCCACCATCACCGCCTGCGCGTCGAGCCGCGCCGCCCAGTCCGGCCCGCTGTGGGGTGCGGGCATCCAGGCCTGCCGCTCGGCCGCGCTGTAGAGGCTCCGCCCCTGGTGGATCGCCTCGTACATTAGTTGCGCCAGCGCGGCATCTTCCGATCCGTCCGCGGCGCGGGGTCTCACTTCAATCAATTCCGCTTGCCTCCGCAGGCCGATTCCAGTCCCCTCGCGGGCGTTGACGCCGCGTTCTTGGTGACAGGGGGGCCTGCATCCGCTCATGTCACCGGCAACTTGCCGATAGCCAGAAAGGGTTCCCGATGTCCAGCTACCCGCACATGCTCGCCCCGCTCGACCTGGGCTTCACCACGCTGAAGAACCGGGTGCTCATGGGCTCCATGCACACCGGGCTGGAAGAGACGAAGGACTGGAACCGTGTGGCGGAGTTCTACGCCGAGCGGGCGCGCGGCGAGGTGGGGCTGATGGTCACCGGCGGCATCGGGCCCAACCCCGAGGGCTCCGTGGCGCACGACGCGGCCATGATGATCTCGGACGAGGATGTGAAGAACCATTCTGTCATTACCAGCCGCGTGCATGAAGCGGGCGGTAAGATCGCCATGCAGATCCTGCACGCCGGCCGCTACGCCTTCTCGCCCGAATGCGTGGCCCCCTCCCCGATCAAGAGCCCGATCTCCATGTTCGCCCCGAAGGAGCTGGACGAGGAGGGCATTGAGAAGCAGATCGCCGATATTGCCGCCTGTGCGGGCCGGGCGAAGCAGGCGGGCTACGACGGGGTCGAGGTGATGGGCTCCGAAGGTTACTTCATCAACCAGTTCCTCGTCACCCACACCAACAAGCGGACAGACCGCTGGGGCGGCTCCTACGAGAACCGGATGCGTCTGCCGATCGAGATCGTGAAGCGCGTGCGCGAGACCGTGGGCGAGGACTTCATCATCATTTACCGCCTCTCGATGATCGACCTGGTGCCCAATGGCTCCACCTACGAAGAGGTGGTGCAACTAGCACAGGAGATCGAGAAGGCGGGTGCCACCATCATCAACACCGGTATCGGCTGGCACGAGGCGCGCATTCCGACCATCGCCACCTCCGTGCCGCGCGCGGCCTTCGCCTGGGTGACGAAGAAACTGATGGGCAAAGTCGGCATCCCGCTTATCACCTCGAACCGGATCAACACCCCGGAAGTGGCCGAAGAGGTGCTGGCCGAGGGCTGCGCCGACATGGTGAGCCTTGCCCGCCCGATGCTCGCCGACGAGAACTTCGTGAAGAAGGCGATGGAGGGGCGCGCCAACACCATCGCGCCCTGCATCGCCTGCAACCAGGCCTGCCTGGATCACACCTTCGGCGGCAAGATCTCCTCCTGCCTGGTGAACCCGCGCGCCTGCTACGAGACCGAGCTGAAGATCGAGGCGGTCGAGACGCCCAAGAGCATCGCCGTGGTGGGTGCCGGGCCCGCCGGCCTTTCGACGGCCATCACCGCCGCCCAGCGCGGGCACCGGGTCACGCTCATCGACCGGGCCGAGGAGATCGGCGGCCAGCTCAACCTCGCAAAGCAGGTGGCCGGGAAGGAGGAGTTCTGGGGCTTTGTCGACTGGTACCGCACCATGGTCGATGAACTCGACATCGAGGTGAAGCTCGGCCAGGAGGCCCGCGCCGATGATCTGGAGGATTTTGACGAGGTGGTGATCGCCACTGGCGTGATCCCGCGCGATCCACAGATCCCCGGCCAGGAGAGCGACAAGGTGGTGAGCTACATCGACGTGCTCAACGGCACCGCCAAGGTGGGCCAGCGTGTCGCCGTGATCGGCGCCGGGGGCATTGGCTTCGATGTTTCCGAGCACCTGGTGCATGCGGGCGAGAGCACGACCCTGAACCTGCCCGAGTGGATGAAGGAATGGGGCGTCGCCGATCCCGCTGATCACCGTGCGGGCCTCGCCCCCGAGGGGCCACAGCCCCACGCCCCCGCCCGCGAGATCACCATGCTGCAGCGCAAGACAACCAAGCTCGGCAAGGGCCTGGGCAAGACGACAGGTTGGATCCACCGCGCCTCCCTCACCATGCGGGACGTGAAGATGGTGGCCGGGGTGAACTACGAGCGCATCGACGAGAAGGGCCTGCACATCTCCTTCGGGGAAGCACGCGAGAACCCCCAGGTGATTGAGGCCGACACCATCGTGCTCTGCGCCGGGCAGCTCTCCGAACGCTCCCTGGCCGATGCGCTGGAGGAACGGGGCACCCAGGTGCACGTGATCGGCGGTGCCGACGTGGCCGCTGAGTTGGACGCCAAGCGCGCGATCAATCAGGGCACCCGGCTCGCCGCGGCGCTCTGAGAAAGCGATTGCCGCCCCCGGGCTTTCGGGACAGAGTCGCGCCATGGCGATCTGCGTGTACGACATTTTTGAGGACGGCACCGCCCGCGCCGCCGACGACGCGGCGCTGACCGGCGGGGGCGCCTACCGCTGGTGGCATTTCGACCTGGGCGAGCCCGAGCTTGAACCCTGGGCGCGCGCCAACCTGCACGAGGTGCCCGCCGGGTCCCTCGTTCAGAGCCAGACGCGCCCGCGCTGTGACCGTTTCCGCGATGCGTTGATCCTGAACCTGCGAGGCATCAACATGAACGAAGGCATGGACGCGGACGAGATGATTTCGATCCGGATGTTCGTGCGCGAGGACGTCCTCATCACCGTGCGCCGCAACAAGGTCTTTGCCATCAACGAGATCCGCGAGGCGGTGGAGCAGGGCCAGGCCCCGCCAAGCCCGGCGCACTTCCTGGAGCGGCTCGTCGGCAAGCTGACGGACCGAGTCCAGAGCCACGTCCTCAGCATCGACGCCCTGGCGGAGACCTTCGAGGATGCCCTGGAGGACAAGGAGATCCCCATGCCGCGCAAACTGCCGGAAAGCCGCCGCGCGGTGATCCGGCTGCGCCGCTACCTTGACCCCCAGCGCGTGGCGCTGGCCCGCCTGGCCGAGCTGGAGATGCCCCTGATCCCCGGCGAGATCGCCCTAAAGCTGCGCGAGCGGGCGATCCAGGCGCTCATCTCGGTCGAGGAACTGGACGAACTGCGCGACCGCATGGTTTCCGTCCAGGACGAACACGATGCCAACGTCGCCCAGCGCCAGGCCCGGCACGGTTATGTCCTTTCGGTCGCGGCGGCGGTCTTCCTGCCGCTGGGCTTCCTCACCGGGCTCTTCGGCGTCAATGTCGCCGGCATGCCCGGCGTGGACAATCCCGCCGCCTTCACGTTGCTCTGCCTGGGCATGGCGGCGCTCGCGGTGCTCATGGTGGCAATCCTGCGGCTGGTGCGCTGGCTCTGACGGAAACGGGTCGTTTCCCTGTTTCCCCTCGCGCGACGATAGCGCAATTACCTTCCAACTGTCCCAGCAGCGCCGCGATCCTGCCCGAATTGAGCGGCAAGACTGATCCTAGAAGTTTTATGCGTGAAAGGATCTGGAATGGACCGCCTTACTGAAATGGAAGCCTTTGCCACCGTTGTGGACCAGGGCGGGTTCACGGATGCC
Source organism: Sulfitobacter sp. (assembly GCA_965212515.1). GTDB lineage: Bacteria > Pseudomonadota > Alphaproteobacteria > Rhodobacterales > Rhodobacteraceae > Sulfitobacter. The sequence continues at coordinate 2,154,951 of OZ243122.1, read as the reverse complement.
GCCAAGAAGATGGGGATCTCCAAGTCCGCCGTCTCCAAGCACGTTTCCTCGCTCGAGGCGCGGCTCGGCGCCCGCCTTCTCAACCGCACCACCCGCCGGGTCAGCCCGACGGAGATTGGCCTGGCCTACTATGACCGCGCCCGCCGCGTTCTGAACGACGCGGGAGAGGCCGACGCGCTGGTAACCTCTATGCAGTCCGCCCCCTCGGGCCTGCTGCGGATCTCGGTGGCGACGGACTTCGGGGTGAATCATCTCTCCCCGGTCCTGTCGGACTTCCTCAGCGAGTTTCCCGACATCACGGTCAACATGGTTCTCAACAACCGCTACGTGGAGCTGATTTCGGAAGGCTTCGACATGGCCGTCCGCATCGGGGAGCTGGAAGACAGCACCCTGCGCGCCCGCAAGCTGACCGAATCCACCAAGCGCATGATCGCCAGCCCCAAGTACTTCCAGGAATACGGTCGCCCGGAAAAGATCGACGATCTGAACAATCACAAACTTCTGCACTATTCCAACCAATCGAGCGGCAACGTCTGGAAGCTGACGGCCCCCTCGGGCGAGAAGCGCCAGGTGCGCACCGCCGGTTGGCTTTCGGTGAACGACGGGCAGAGTCTGCTCAATGCCGCCATCTCGGGCCTCGGGATCGCCTATCTGCCCAGCTTCCTCTACGCCGACGCGATGGAGAAGGGGCTGGTGGAGGATGCCATCCCCGACCTGCCGCTGGAGACCCAGGGCATCTACGCCGTCTACCCCCCGGGCCGGTTCACCCAGCCCAAGGTGCGCGCCTTCATTGATTTTCTGGTCCACTCCTTTGCCGACAAGGGACCGACCGACTGGTAGACACACCCTTCCCCTCGGTGTGAACCTGGCCCCGACGCATGCCCGCGCCGGGGCCTTTTTTCATTCCGGAAGGATCACCGCCTCCACCCGCCGGTTCCTATCCCGGCCCGCAGCGTCAAGATTGCTGGCCAGGGGGGAGAGGTAGCCCATGCCCTCGGCATCGAGCCGCGCAGCATCCACGCCAAATTCGGTGATAAGCCGCTGCCGCACGGAAGCGGCGCGGGCGCGGCTGATGTCAATGTTGGGGGCGAGGCCGCCCACAGTGTCGGTGTGTCCGACGAGGGCGAGACGCAACTCGGGCCTCTCGGCCAGGAAATCCGCCAGGGCGGCAAGGGAGCCGAAGGGCCCGGGCCCCAGATCGGTGCTGCCACTGTCGAAATCGAGATCGCCCAGAACCGCATGGCCCCGGCCCAACAGTTGCGTTGCTAGATCGCCCGCTTCGGCATGTGGCTCCTGCGACAGCGGCAGGGGCGCGATTGGCTCAACGTCCAGCTCCGCTTCGGCCTCCACCGCCGCTGCTTGGATGATCTGCACGTAGGCCGCCGTGGCCGAGGTGCTGGCCAGGAGGGTCACAACCCGCTCCGGCTGTGCGGGCGTGCCGCCCTCCACGGCGGTTATGGCGTGATAGGCGCGCAGATTCACATACATGTTCGGTCCCGGCAGAACCTCCGTTTCAAACCGGAAATCGAAGCCGCCGCAGGTCTTGCTGGCACAGTCGAGAAGGATCTCGAAGCCCGCCTCCAGGAGCTGCGCGCGCAGCGGGCGGATCACCTGGAGCGGCGTCAGACCGGGAGAATCGAGCCGCCAGGCGGCCCGCTCTACAGCGCCCTCGATCGTCAGCGTCGGCACCGCCCCCTCGGCATAGGGGCCGATCGGGGCTTCGTAGATGTCGGGGGCGGTGTCCCTCTCCACCGTGAGGCGGGCCGTGGCGGGCAGGGCGATTTCCAGCGCCGCAACGGGACCGGCCAGAAGGCAGAGGAGAACCGCCGCCCGGATCATCGCGCCTGGGCGTGGTATTCGGCGTTGGGCCGCATGTCCGTGCCGCTGGCGACCCGGTTCGTCATGTTGAAGAAGCCCGCCACGCTGGCGATGTCCCAGATGCCACGGTCATTGAAGCCCTGGTCACGGAGTTCTTGGCGGTCCGCCTCCTCAACGGCGGCGCTCTCGCGGGTGAGCTTCACCGCGAAGTCCAGCATGGCGCGCTGCTTCGCGCTGATCTTGGCGACGCGGTAGTTCATCACCAGCGCCTCGCCCAGTTCCGGATCGCCCGAAAGCTGGCGGACGGCGGCGCCGTGGGCCACCAGGCAGTAGTAGCACTTGTTGTAGGAGGACACGGCCACGGCGATCATCTCGCGCTCGAGCTTGCTAAGACTGCTGTCGCCGAGCATGAGGTCATTGTACATGGCGGTGAAGGCGTTGAGCTTTTCGACATCGAAGGCGTAGGCCCGCAGGACGTTGGGCACCATACCCAGCTTTTCCTGGCAGATGTCGAAGTACTTCTGGGTCTCGGGCGGCAGGGGGTCCACCATCGGCAGATCAAGGGCGGTGGGCATATCGTCGGGCATATCGGGTCTTTCAGTCTGGTTTCACACGGTAATGGTAGCCGCCGCTTTGGGTGAAGCCCAGTGCGCGGTAGAGGGCAATGGCGGGCGCATTGTCCTGCACGCAGAGCACGCCGATGTGGCGCGCGCCCCGGCCCTCGGCCCAGAAGGCGGCGGCCCGCATCATCCACTGGGCGACCCCCTGGCGGCGCTGGTGCGGGAGGGTCACCAGGGCATGGACCATGGCCACCTCATCGTCGCGGCCCACATAGGCCACACCGCCAGGCTTCTCGCGCCAGCGGACCAGCACGGCGGTTTTCTCCGCCGCCCGGTGCATCACCGCCAGGCGGGCCGGACCAACGCCGTCGGTCTCCCAGATCTCGCGCATGATCGCCAGCGGCTCCCAGAGGGTGAAGGCCGTGACCCGGGGGATCGGCACATCCGTGAGCCGCTCGATGGGCAGGCTGTAGGCAAGGGTCGGGTCCTTCACCACGTAACCCAGCGCCGCGAGCTGGGCGTCGAGCTCGGTTTCGCTCTCCTTAAGCTGGAAGATCGGGCGCTGCCCCATCTCCGTCATAGCCTTCGCCGCCTCTTCGATCTGATCCTCCCGCACCGGGCCGAGGGCCGTGGCGGCCGAGACGCGCTGCCCTCCGCCTTGCCCCTCGCGCAGGATGAAGCCCGCCACCTCGCGGCGGGAGGCAGCGGGCCAGGTGGCCTCGGAGGCCGCCATCAGACGGTCCAGATCGGGCACGCTCCCGCTCATGCGAAGATCGCCTTGAGCCGGGCCATGGCGCGGTCCACCTCCGCCCTGTCCTGGCCCCGGACCACCAAATGGGCGCCAAAGCGGCCATCACGCTGGAAGGGGTAGGAACCGATGGAAAGGTCCGGATGGGCCTCGGCCACCTCGCCCAGCGGTCCGGCGATGTCCCCCTCGCCCCGCTCTACCCGCAGGGTTTCAGAGATCAGAGGCGCCCCCCCGGTGAGCGTTGGCAGGACAGAGGCCACCATCGCCTGAAAGACCGCAGGCACCCCGGCCATGACGTGCACGTTCTCGACCCGGAAGCCCGGCGCCGCCGAGACAGGGTTGTCGATCAGGGTCGCACCCTCCGGGATGCGGGCCATGCGCAGGCGCGCCTGGTTCAGCTCCGTCCCGGTCTTCCGGTAGAACTCCGCAAGGATCTGGCGGGCATCGTCGCGCACGTCGATCTCACGGTCGAAGGCGGCGGCGATGCAGTCGGCGGTGATGTCATCGTGAGTCGGGCCAATGCCACCGCTGGTGAATACATGGTCATAGGCCCGGGCAAGCGCCTGGACGGCTGCGATGATGGTGCCCCGCTCGTCCCCGATCATCCGCACCTCGCGCAGGTCTATCCCCACCTCGGCGAGCTGCTGCGCCAGGTGGTGCATATTGCTGTCGCGCGTCCGCCCCGAGAGGATCTCGTCCCCGATCACGATCATGGCGGCACTGGGGTTGGGCATCTCATCTCTCCTTGAGCAGGCGGTCCTGTCGGTATAGGCCGCGCCCCATGCGCTTTCAAACCGAACTTGTGCCCGCCCGGCTGGTCCGCCGTTACAAGAGGTTCCTGGCCGATTGCCTGCTGGCGGACGGCACTGAAGTGGTGGCCCACTGCGCCAATCCCGGCTCCATGATGGGCCTCGCGGAACCCGGCACCAAGATCTGGCTGGAACCGAACGACGACCCGAAGAAAAAGCTCAAGTACGGCTGGCGACTGGTGGAGCAGGCGGACGGCCATTTCGTGGGCGTGGATACGGGCCTGCCCAACCGCGCCCTGCGCGCAGCGCTGGAGGCGCGCCAGATCGCGCCACTCGCCGCCTATGGCACGGTGCGCCCCGAGGTGAAGTACGCGGAAGGCTCGCGCATTGACTTCCTCCTGAGCGAGCCGGGTCTGCCCGACGCCTACGTGGAGGTGAAATCCGTGACCCTCAGCCGCCAGCCCGGCCTGGCCGAGTTTCCTGACAGCGTGACCGCGCGTGGCGCCAAGCACCTGGGCAATCTGGCTGAGATGGCGGCAGAGGGGCATAGGGCCGTTCTGCTCTACCTGGTGCAGCGGACGGACTGCATAGGCTACGCCGTCGCCCAAGACATTGATCCGACCTATGCCGAGGCGCACCGAGCCGCCACGGCGGCAGGGGTGGAAACCCTCTGCTACGGCACCCATATCACCCCGGAAGAGGTGCGGCTCGGTGCCCCTCTGGCCCCCGGGGGCCCCGCAAGCTAAGTAGAGACGGAGAACAGGAATGGAGAAACCGGTGAACGAACTGCACCGTGGCCGCCAGACGAAGGACGGCATCCGCATCTACGACCCCTCGGATTTCGCCGGGATGCACAAGGCGGGGGAGCTCGCCGCGCGTATCCTTGACGAGGTGGCGGAGCATGTCTTCGTCGGCCAGACCACCGGCGAGATCGACCGCATCATCGAAGAGAAGGTGGAGCAGGCAGGCGCCAAGTCGGCCACCATCGGCTACAAGGGTTACGAGCACGCGAGCTGCATCTCCGTCAACCACGTGGTCTGCCACGGCATTCCGGGCGACAAGAAGCTGAAGGATGGCGACATCCTGAACATCGACGTCACCGTGATCGTCGACGGCTGGTTCGGTGACACCAGCCGCATGTACGTAGCGGGCAAGCTGAGCCGGAAGGCCGAGCGCCTGATGCAGGTGACCCACGACAGCCTCATGCGGGGCATCGAGGCGGTCAAGCCGGGCAATACCTTCGGCGACATCGGCCATGCCATCCAGAGCTTCGTCGAGGGCCACCGCATGTCCGTCGTGACGGACTTCTGCGGCCACGGCTTGGGCCGGGTCTTCCACGCGCCGCCGAACGTTCTGCACTATGGCCGCCCGGGCACCGGCGCGGTTCTGGAGCCGGGCATGTTCTTCACGATCGAGCCCATGGTGAACCTCGGCCGCCCGGAGACCAAGACACTCCAGGACGACTGGACCGCAGTGACTCGCGACAAGAGCCTCTCGGCCCAGTTCGAACATTCGGTCGGGGTGACGGAAGAGGGCTGCGAGATCTTCACACTCTCGCCCGCGGGCAAGTTCCACCCGACCTACGGCTGATCGCGCCCCTCCATCCGCTTCATCAGAAGCGAGAGGAGCGTCTCGTCGCCCAGGGGTGTCACGCAATCGTGGATGAAGACGGGGGCGCCGAGCGGATCGGGCGCAGGCAACCTCAGGCTTTCCTGCCGTGGTTCTTCGCGGGGGCGGACCCAGGGACCGCCGAAGTGCGTCGTGTCCGTCATGACTGAAGGGTAGCGCGGCTTGCGCCTGCGTCCAAGCTCGCCGCTTTAGGTAATAAAGATTGCCATATTAGCCGCCCTGTGCTGTCCTCCCGAAAATAGGGAAGGAGACCTGACATGAATTGGCACGACGTCTTTGCCAGCCGCATGGCCCGCATGACCGCAAGCGAGATCCGCGAACTGCTCAAACTGCTGGATCAGCCCGACATCATCTCCTTTGCCGGGGGCATCCCCGATCCGGCGCTCTTTCCCACCGAAGCTTTTCAGGAGGCCCTGGGTGAAGCACTCGCCCCCGGCCAGGCAGCCTCGGCGCTGCAGTACTCGGTCTCGGAAGGCTACCCGCCGCTGCGCGACTGGATCGCGCTCGAGATGGGCAAGCTGGGCGTGCCTTGCAGCCGGGACAACATCCTCATCACGTCCGGCTCTCAGCAGGCGCTGGACTACCTCGGCAAGATGTTCCTTTCGCCCGGCGACACGGCACTTGTGGGCTGGCCCACCTACCTCGGCGCCCTCGGCGCCTTCAACGCCTACGAGGCCAATTTCGAGCGCCTCTTGGCCGGGACAAACCGCGCCCCCGAGGAGTTCGCCCAGGCGGCGGAGACCAAGGGCGGCCGGGTGAAGTTCGCCTATGCCTCCGTCGATTTCGCCAACCCCACCGGCGAGACCCTGGACCGCGCCGCCCGGGAGCGGGTGCTGGATCTGGCCGATCAGCTCGACATGGCAGTGATCGAGGATGCCGCCTACCAGTCCCTGCGCTACGACGGCGAGGCGATCCCGCCGATGCTGGCGCTAGAGGTTGAACGCAAGGGCGAGATCGACGCCTGCCGCACCCTGTACTGCGGCTCTTTTTCCAAGACCCTGGCGCCCGGGCTGCGCGTCGGCTGGGTTTGCGGGGCCCGCGATCTGATCTCCCGGCTGGTGCTTCTGAAGCAGGCCGGGGATCTGCACAGCGCCAGCCTGAACCAGATGGCGGTGGAACGGGTGGCACGCACCATCTTCGAAGAGCACACAGAGAAGCTGCGCCGCACCTACAGGGGCCGCCGCGACGCCATGCTGGCGGCACTGGAAGAGCAGATGCCCGAGGGCGTAAGCTGGACACGGCCAGAGGGCGGCATGTTCATCTGGGTCACCCTGCCCGAGGGGATGGATGCCACCGCGCTGCTGGCTCAGGCGCTCAAGGAACAGCGCGTGGCCTTCGTGCCGGGCCAGGCCTTCTACGCGGACAGGAGCAACGCCAACACCCTTCGGCTCAGCTTCTCCCTCGCCTCCGACAGCCAGATCGTGGCGGGGATCACCCGTCTGGGAGAGGCCATCCGGGCGGCTCAGACGGCCTAAGCGAGGACCTCGAGCAGGGTTACGTGGGTGTCGCCGTAGCGGCGATGGTCGATCCGCTCGAAGCCCTCTGGCGCCGCCATGGGGCCGTTCTCCTCCCAGACGACAAGGGCGCCGGGAGCCAGCCAACCCCCCGCCAGGGCCGCTGCAAGGGCCTTCTCGCCCAGGCCCTGGCCGTAGGGCGGATCAAGGAAGACCAGATCGAAGGGGGCATTGGGCCAGGCACCAAGACGGGTGGCATCGTTGCGCATCAGCAGGGCCTCGTCGGCCACCCGTAGCTTCTCAATGTTCTCGCCGATCAGCCGCTGGCCGACGCGGCCTTTCTCCACCAGGCAAAGCTCCTTTGCGCCGCGCGACAGGGCCTCCAGCCCCAGGGCGCCCGTGCCGGCGAAGAGGTCGAGCACCCGTGCGCCCTCGATCACGTCGCGGTGGGTCAGCATCGAAAAGAGGCTCTCGCGCACCCTGTCGGGCGTGGGCCGCAGGTGGGCGCCCGCGTCCCCCTTGCCAAGGGCTGCCAAGCTGGTGCCGCGGAACCGTCCGGCGATGATCCTCATGGACGCATCAGGCTCTTGAGGTCCGTTTCCGGGTCGGCCACCGCGGCTGGGTTGGGCGACTTCCCGCCCTCGATCAACCGCTTGCCGACCATGTAGGCGCGCGGATCGTTCATTGCGTCCACCGCCAGCAGCTCATTTCCAGCGTAGTACCAGAAGGAGGCGCTGCGCCCCTCGCCCTCACGGGTGACCACGTGATCGTAGCCAGCGTTCAGTCCCGCGATCTGTAGCTTCACGTCATACTGATCGGACCAGAACCAGGGCTTGGCGACGTACTCTTCGTCCGCGCCCAGTATATTATCGGCCACGCATTCCGCCTGCTCGATTGCATTGGGCACCGATTCCAGCCTGATCCGCGCGCCCCGGTAGGGAAAGGAGGCGCAGTCCCCCGCCGCCCAGACATGGGGCGCCGAGGTGCGGCCCCGGTCGTCGGTTCGAATGCCGTTTTCGATCTCGATGGCGGCACTCTCGGCCAGCTCGACGGCAGGCCGGATGCCCACCCCGACGACAACGAAATCGACCTCCAACGAGCTGCCGTCGCTCAGGACAGCACCGCTGACACCGCCCTCTCCGGTCAAATGATCCAGGCCGATGCCTTCGCGGATCGTGACGCCGTGGTCCTGGTGAAGAGCGCGGAAGTAGTCGCTGGTTTCCGGTGCCGCCACCCGTTGCAGGATGCGCGGCGCCATTTCAATGAGGGTGACCTCCAGCCCGCGCTTGGCGGCCACCGCCGCGGCCTCCAACCCGATGTAGCCACCGCCGACGATCAGCACCCGCGCGCCTTCGACAAAACGCGGCGCCATGGCATCCACATCGGCCAGGTCGCGCACGCTGAAGACCCCTTCAAGCGTGCCGCCGATGGCCTCGGGCAGGCGGTTCGGGGTGGAACCGGTGGTGAGGACCAGCTCGTCGTAGCTGATCACCTCATCGCCCAGGTGAACCGTCTGGCCCGCGGTGTCGATGGCACTGACCCGCGCGCCGGTGCACAGGGTGATCTCCTGATCGGCATAAAAGCTCTCGGGCCGCAGGTAGAGCCGCTCCAGCGCCATCTCGCCCAGGAGATAACCCTTGCTCAGCGGCGGGCGCTGGTAGGGCGGTTGCGGTTCCTCTCCGAAGAGGGTAATCTGGCCCTTGAAACCCTTGCTGCGCAGCCGCGCTACGCAGGAGGCCCCGGCCTGCCCGGCCCCGATCACGACGATGTGGCGCATCCCGCTGTTCCTTCCGCATTTGACCTGTCGCCTCTCGGGGCGAAACCTATATGCTGCGGGCGGAGAAACACAATCACATGAGGAAGACACCATGACGATCGCCCAAGGGGACAGCCTGCCCGACGCCACCCTGGTTCAGCTCGGGGAGGAGGGACCGACGCCGGTACAGATGGCCGACAAGGTGAAGGACCGCAAGGTCGTCCTCTTTGCCGTGCCCGGGGCCTTCACTCCCACCTGCCATTCCGCCCACGTGCCGAGCTTCGTGCGCACCAAGGATCAGTTCGACGCCAAGGGCGTGGACGAAATCATCTGCATCTCCTGCAACGATCCCTTCGTGATGAAGGCCTGGGGCGAAGCGACAGGCGCCACGGCGGCCGGGATCACCATGCTGGCGGACGCCAAGTCCGAGTTCACCAAGGCCATCGGCATGGATTTCGACGCGGCGCCCGCCGGGCTGATGGCCCGCTCCAAGCGCTACGCGATGCTGGTTGAGGACGGCAAGGTGACGCTCTTCCAACCCGAAGAGAGCCCGGGCGTCTGCGACGTCTCCGGCGGCGAGGGGCTGCTGGCCTCGATGTAAGTCCATGGCCGGGGCAACCCTGCCCCGGCTTGTCCACTATTCGGCGGCCTGCACCAGCGTGCGGGTGGGGAAGGGAATGTCCACGCCGCCCTCGTCCAGGGCCTCCTTCACCTTGCGGGTCATGTCCGCCTTGAAGGCAAAGTAGTCGCCCGCGCTGCACCAGACCCGCACCAGGAAATCGACCGAGCTGTCGCCGAGGTTCGTCACCTGGATGAAGGGCGCGGGCTCTTCCCGTGCCCGGGGATCGGAGAGGATCGTCTTGCGGATGATCTCCTCGGCGGTCTTGAGGTTGGCGCCGTACCCCACGCCGAAGGTCCATTCTGCACGCCGACTTTCGTTGACCGAATAGTTGGTGATGATGTTGCCCCAAACTTCGGAATTGGGAACGACGACATAGACGTTGGAGAGGTCCGCCAATTCGGTGAAGTTGAGGTTGATCTGCTTCACCGTGCCCATCTTGCCCGCCACCTCGACGAAGTCCCCGACCTTGATCGGGCGGAAGAGGATCAGCATGACCCCGGCCGCCACGTTCGAAAGGGTGCCTTGGAGCGCCAGGCCAATGGCCAGACCCGCGGCACCGATGACGGCGACAACCGATGTCGTCTGCACGCCGAAGGTGTTGAGCACGAAGAGAACCGCAAAGCCCAGCACAACGTAGCGCACGATGGAGGCCAGGAAATCGAAGAGCATCTCATCGAGTTGCGGGTTGTTCTTGCCCAGGCTCTGGACCCGGTGCTGAAGCCAGCGCGAGATGATCCAGCCCAGGATCAGGATGGCGATGGCACCAAGAACGGAGCCCGCCGCGCTGGCCAGGAATTCGAGGGTCAGCAGATCGCCGAGTGTGCGGCCCTGCCAGAGTTCGGTGTTCAGTATGTCTTCCATCGTGCCGCCTTCAGTCGTCTGCCACGCCGTAGAGCCCGTCCATCTTGCGCGCCAGCTTGGCGTCCAGGGCGCTGAGACCGTCGCAATCGTGGGTGGTGAGGGTCACCTTCACCGTCTTGTAGACATTGAACCACTCCGGGTGGTGATTCCACTTTTCTGCGTAGAGGGCGGCCCGCGAAATGAAGCCGAAGGCCTCCACGAAGTTCTCGAAGGTGAATTCCTTCTCGATGGCGTCGCGCCCCTCGGTCATGGCCCACCCGGTCTCGAAAAGCGGCCCAAGGACCGTCTGCCGCGTTGCGTCACTGAGTTTTTCGGTCATTCCTGTTCCTCCACCTGGGCCCGCCGGAAGGGCCCGTAGTCCGTCAGTATCTCGATCTCCTGGTCCACCGCGTCCCGCTCGGCCTGAAGGTACTCGCCGACGGCATTGGCGAAGCCTTCGTCGCGCATCCAGTGCAGGGACCAGGTGGGCGTCGGCAGGTAGCCCCGCGCCAGCTTGTGCTCCCCCTGGGCGCCCGCCTCGACCGTTGCCAGGCCCCGCGCGATGGCGATGTCGATCGCCTGATAGTAGCACAGTTCAAAGTGCAGGCAGGGGTGATGCTCCGTGCAGCCCCAGTAGCGGCCATAGAGCGTGTCGCGCCCGATGAAGTTGAGCGCCCCGGCCACCCAGCGGCCCTCGCGCTCGGCAAGGACAAGCGCCATGTCGTCGCGCAGGTGCTCCTGTGCCAGATCAAAAAAGGAGCGCGTGAGGTAGGGAGAGCCCCACTTGCGCGCGCCGGTGTCCTGATAGAAGCGCCAAAAGGCATCCCAGTGCTCGGGCTGCAGATCATCGCCGGAAAAGGTGTGGATCGTCCCGCCAAAGGCTTTCGCCTGGGCGCGCTCCTTGCGGATGTTCTTGCGCTTGCGCGAATTGAGCGTGGCGAGGAAGGCGTCGAAATCGGCGTAGCCCGCGTTGCGCCAATGGAACTGCTGGGTCTTGCGCACCATTAGGCCGATCTCCTCGGCCTGGCGGGCCTCGGCGCCGGTGCAGAAGGTCACGTGCAGCGATGAAATGCCGTTGTTGTCCGTCAGCTGCACCGCGCCTTGGATCAGGGCGGCAAGGCCCGTTTCCTCGAAGCCCGGACGCACCAGGAAGCGCCGCCCGGTGGCCGGGGTGTGGGGCACGGCGATCTGGAGCTTGGGATAGTAGCGCCCGCCCGCCCGTTCGTAGGCATGGGCCCAGCTGTGATCGAAGATGTACTCCCCCTGGCTATGCGATTTGGCATAGAGCGGCGCGACGGCAATGACCTGGCCCGCCACGGCGGCCACCAGGTACTGCGGCTGCCAGCCGGTGCCGGGGCCGACGCTGCCGCTTTCCTCGAGCGCCGAAAGAAAGCGGTAGGTGGTGAAGGGATCGTTGGGTGGCCCGCCATCCGCCGCCTCGGGGCAGGCGCAGGCATCCCAGTCCGCCTGGCCGATCTCGGCTAGGCGCGGCACCACCCTGATCTCCACTTCCTGCGCGCTCATGCTCTGCCCTCTTTTGTTGGGCTCAATCTGTAGCTCGGGGGCGGGGAATCAAGCGTCCGGGGCGGCGGCGTAGCCCTCGAAGGTGATGCTTTCAGCGACCTTCAGGGCCTCCCGCGCCTGGGCCTCGGAGCGGATCGTCCAGCAGCAGATCATCGCCCCCTGGGCCTTGAGCTCCGCCACCCTCGGGCGGCCAAGATCGTCCCATTCGTGGCTGATGAAGCTGGCACCAACCCGGTCGTAATCCGGGATCTCCCGCAGGCGCTCGCAGGTTGCGACGGGCAGGGGCCAATCCTCCGGCCGGTAGGCGCTCGTCACCAGGCCGCGCGGCACGCTCGGCAGAAGCTCCGCCATGCGGGCCATGGAGTTGGGGTTGAAGGACATGAGCGCGAGAGGCCCCCGATAGTCCGCGATGGCCGCCGCGGCGGCGGCCTCCAATGGGCCCAAATCATCCCCCATGGCGCCGTCCTGATCCTTCAGCTCCACCAGCAGGGGCACCTGCCCCGCCACAATCTTCAGGATCTCCGGCAGGGTCGGGATGCCCTCATCGCCGCCCTTGAGCGGCACCTTCGCGAGATCCTCGGCCCTGTGCAGGCGGATCGGGCCGCGCGCTTCGGCGAGCCGTTCGAGTCCGTAGTCGTGGAAGACCATGGCGGCCCCATCGGCGCTGAGCTGGCAGTCGATTTCGATCCCGTAGCCGCCCGCGATGGCCGCGCGCACGGCGGCGCGGCTGTTCTCGGGCAGGCCGCGGGCAACGTCATGCAGCCCCCGGTGGGCGAAGGCGCGCTTGCGGAAGGCAGGGTCCAGAGTCATGCGATCTCGAAGATGCCTTCGATCTCCACCGCGACGCCAAGCGGCAGGGCGGCGGCGGAGACGGCGGAACGGGAATGGCGGCCGGCTTCGCCCAGGGCCTCGACCAGGAAGTCGGAAGCGCCGTTGATGACCTTGGGCTGATCGGTGAAATCGGCGGTGGAGTTGACGAACCCGGTGAGCTTGACGACCCGCTTCAGGCGCTCAATGTCACCGCCGCAGGCTGCCTTGACTTGGGCGAGGAGGCTGATGGCGCAGGAGCGCGCAGCCTCGGCCCCGGCCTCGACCGTCATGCTATCGCCCAACTTGCCGGTGATCAGCCCTTCGGGGCCGTTGGAGATCTGGCCGGAGACGTAGAGGATGTTGCCCACCTGCACGTAGGGGACGTAGTTGGCCGCCGGTGTGGGCGCGTCGGGCAGGGTCACGCCAAGGGCGGAGAGCCTTTCGGTGATGGACATGGGGATGATCCTCGGTTGCGGTTGCAGTCGGGCGGACGCTAGCGCCCCGCGCCGGGATGGGAAAGGGGGATCAGCCTCCCCTTTACCTGTCCCCGGCGCCCGGGGCGGGTGCGGAGGAGCCGCCGCCGCTGCTGCCACCGCCGAAGATGTCGCGCAGCACCTGGTCGATCAGGCTGCCGCCACCCGAGCCGCCGCTGCTGCGCCCGCTCTCGCCCATGCCGCTCTGGGGGCTGGGGTTTGCCATCGGCAGAGGTCGCGGCGGCACATCCTCGTGGACCCGCAGCATCACTTCGCGCCAGATGTCGGCCGGCAGTCCGCCGCCCGTCACTCCCTGAAGCGGCGTGTTATCATCATAGCCCATCCAGACGCCCGCTACATAGTCGGCGGAGAAACCGATGAACCAGGCATCCTTGGCGGCCGAAGTGGTGCCCGTCTTGCCGGCCAGTTCCCGGCCGCCGAACTGGGCACGGGATCCTGTCCCCTCGCTGATCACCTTCTCCATCATGTAGACGAGCTGCGCCGCCGCCTCTTCTTGGATCACTCTTTCGCCGATGCCACCGCCGGTGCCCATGAGGGGCTCATCGTCTCCGAGAAGCCGCAGTTCCACCAGGCCATAGGGGGTCACGGCGGAACCGCCGTTGAGGATGCCCGCATAGGCGCCTGTCATTTCCGTCAGGGTGCTTTCCGACGCCCCGAGGGCCAGGGCCGGGCCTGCCGCCAGATCGCTGTCGATCCCGAAGTCGGTGGCCACGCGGCTGACCAGGTCACGGCCCACGCTTTCGGAAATCTTCACCGCCGGGATGTTGAGCGAATCGCGCAGGGCCCGGGTCAGGCTGATCTGGCCGTAGTGATTGTTGGTGTAGTTGCGCGGGCACCATTCGCCGGAGCCGGGGATGTCGAGGCAGTAGGGCGCGTCCATCACAAGGTCGTTCGGGGAATAGCCCAGGTCCAGCGCGGCGGCATAGACGAAGGGCTTGAAGGCCGATCCCGTCTGGCGCAGCGCCTGGGTGGCCCGGTTGAAGGCCCCCGCCACCTTTGTCTTGCGCCCGCCGACCATGGCCCGCACCGCCCCGTCGGCGGACATGACGACAATCGCCGCCTGGGCTTCGGAGCCCTCGCGCACCTTGGTCTCGAAGATGTGCTTCAGGCCCTCCTCGGCCGCGCGCTGGAGGCCCTGATCGAGGGTCGTCTTGATGATCACGTCCTCGGTCGTGTTGCGGGTGAAGAACTCCGGCCCGGTGGACATGACCCAATCGGCAAAGTAACCGCCCGCCCGGGCCTCCGCCGCCTCGGACAGTTCCGCCGGACGGGCGCGTGCCTGGGCCGCCTCCTCGCTTGTCAGGTAGCCCTGGTCGGCCATGAGCCGCAGAACCGTGGCTGCCCTTTCCTGGGACCGGTCCAGGTTGTTGGTCGGCGAAAGCGTGGTCGGAGCCGTCAGAAGGCCCGCCAGCATGGCCCCTTCCGAGGCGTTCAGGGCCGCCGCGGGCTTGCCGAAGAAACGCTGTGAGGCGGCCTCTGCCCCGTAGGCGCCGCCGCCCATGTAGGCGCGGTTGAGGTAGATCGAAAGGATGTCGTCCTTGGAGTACTTCAGCTCCATCGCCAGGGCAAAGAGCGCCTCCTTGGCCTTGCGCTGAAGCGAATTGCGGCGGCACTCGGCCTCGTACTCGCGCTCCGTCAGGCCGGACTCCGGGTCGTAGGGCTCGCCCAGGCAGATCAGCTTGGCCACCTGCTGCGTGATGGTGGAGCCGCCGTGCCCTTGGAGCGGCCCGCGCCCCTCGGAGAGGTTGATCCGGATGGCCGAGGCGATGCCGCGCGGCGAGACGCCGAAGTGATTGTAGAAACGTTTGTCCTCCGTCGCGATGACGGCGTTGCGCAGGTGCTTCGAGACGGACTCGGCACTCACCGCGCCGCCGAACTGGTCGCCGCGCCAGGCGAAGACCTCGCCCTCCCTGTCCAGCAGCGTCACCGACCCGCGTGCGCGGCCGTCCAGCAGATCGGTCAGCGGCGGCAGGGTCGTGTAGAGGTAGCCGACGATCAGCGCCAGGGCGAGCGCCGTGAGCGCGCCAAGCCGCCAGGTGATCCGCCAGAAGAGCCGCAAGATCCAGCGAAACAGGGCCGAGACTGCACCGACGATCCCGCCGCGCCGGGGCTTGCGCGGAGCAGCCGCCCGGCGCCGCGCGGGCGCCTTTGCCTTGGCGCGCGCCTTAGGCGGCGCCTTCTTCGGCGTTTTCTTTTTCGTAGCCTTCTTCGGCGGCCTCCCCTTGTGGCGGTTGTCCGCCACCAGGGGGCGCTTGGGCTTGCGTGAATCGGTCATGGGCGGGCCTGCTCGCGGGCTTCGTTTTGGAACAGCTTAGACTTTGCGGCAGGTAGTGTTTAGCGCCCGCGGGCGCAACGGGCGTGATTTGACTGCATATTTTTTGTGCACATCGCGCTCTGCGCACAAATTATGTGCAATTCGGGCTGAGTCCAGACTGATTATCGCCCCCTCGCCTTCCCTGTAGGGCCATTTTGTCGGCCTTCTGCGGCTGCATCATGCAGGGGCACCCTGCGAACCGAAAGGGGAAAGATCGGTGAAACTCATCATTGCAACCATTAAACCATTCAAGCTCGAGGAGGTGCGAGAAGCACTGACCGAGGCGGGCGTTCGCGGGCTCATGGTGACCGAGATCAAGGGCTTCGGTGCCCAGTCCGGCCACACGGAAATCTACCGCGGCGCTGAATACGTCGTGAATTTCGTGCCCAAGGTGAAGCTGGAACTGGTCGTGGCGGATTCCGTCGCCGACCAGATGGTCGAGGTGATCTCCTCCACCGCCAAGACCGGCAAGATCGGCGACGGCAAGATCTTTGTCCTCGACGTCGAACAGGCGGTCCGGGTGCGCACCGGCGAAACCGGCGAAGACGCCATCTAATCC
Source organism: Sulfitobacter sp. (assembly GCA_965212515.1). Classification (GTDB taxonomy): domain Bacteria; phylum Pseudomonadota; class Alphaproteobacteria; order Rhodobacterales; family Rhodobacteraceae; genus Sulfitobacter. The sequence continues at coordinate 2,139,074 of OZ243122.1, read as the reverse complement.
CAAAGGACGAAAAGATGAAAAAGACATATCTCCTCCCCCTTGCCGGCGCGCTGACGGTCCTGCCGTCCCTCGCCCTGGCACAGGACGCGGCCCCCGGTTTCGACGAGATCGGCCCCTACATCATGACCACCCTGCTGTTCCTTGTGGGCGGCTTCCTGGTCTTTTGGATGGCGGCGGGCTTTGCCATGCTCGAGGCTGGGCTGGTGCGCTCCAAGAACGTGACCATGCAGCTGACGAAGAACATCGCGCTCTTCTCCATCGCCGCGATCATGTACTGGCTCGTGGGCTTCAACCTGATGTACCCGGGCGATTTCAACGGCTACTTCGCCTTCAACTTCGTCCCGACGGTGCTCGAGCCCGTAGGCCTTGGCGCCGCGGATGCCTCGCTCGACTATGCCTCCGTGGCCTCCGACTTCTTCTTCCAGCTGATGTTCGTCGCCGCCACCGCCTCCATCGTTTCGGGCGCCCTAGCGGAGCGGATCAAGCTCTGGCCCTTCCTGGTCTTCGTCGTCGTGCTGACGGGCATCTTCTACCCGATCACCGGCTCCTGGAAGTGGGGCGGCGGCTGGCTCGACGCCATCGGCTTCAACGATTTCGCCGGCTCCACCATCGTCCACTCCGTCGGCGGCTGGGCGGCTCTGGCAGGCGCCCTGATCCTCGGGCCGCGCCTGGGCAAGTACAAGGACGGCCGCGTCAACCCGATGCCCGGTTCGAACCTCGCCCTCGCGACGCTCGGCACCTTCATCCTGTGGCTCGGCTGGTTCGGCTTCAATGGTGGCTCGCAGCTCGCGGCGGGCACCGTGGGTGACATCACCGACGTCGGCCGGATCTTCGCCAACACCAACATGGCCGCAGCCTCCGGCGCCGTCGCCGCGCTGATCCTGACGCAGGTCCTCTACAAGAAGGTCGACCTGACCATGGTGCTGAACGGCTGTCTTGCGGGCCTCGTCTCGATCACCGCCGAACCGCTCGCGCCCACCCTCTTCGGCGCCCTCTGGATCGGTGCCATCGGCGGCGTCATCGTGGTCCTCACCGTGCCGATGCTGGACAAGCTGAAGATCGACGACGTGGTCGGCGCCATCCCGGTGCACCTCTTCGCGGGCATCTGGGGCACCATCGCAGTGGTCTTCTACAATGCCGACGCCACCATCTCGGCCCAGCTGACCGGCATCGTGGCCTACGGCGTCTTCACCTTCGTGGCGGCCGGCATCCTCTGGTTCATCCTCAAGGGTGTCATGGGCATCCGGGTGAGCGAAGAGGCCGAGATCAACGGCCTGGATACCACCGAGCTGGGCATGGAAGCCTACCCCGACTTCTCCAAGGGCTGAGGCCGAGCGGAGAAGCGGAAACCCGGGGCGCGTCCCTCGCGCGCCCCGGGTTCTTTGTGTCTGGGGGCTGGTGTCGCCTCAAAACCTCCAGGACTTGAGGTCTAGCCCAAGGATTGCTTCGCCCTGGTCATAAAGATCTACGTTGGAAGCATTCACCCGATAGCCGAGCGTCACGGAAAGATACTCCGAGACCGGCCTTTTGACCGCGATTTTGTAGGTCTCGTCCGTACGCGGCAGGCCAAAGTGGGTCCCGCCACCCGACTGCTGGTAGCTCAGAATGAAGTTCGTGGTCTCACCAAAGACGGGTCGAGTGAAAGACGCCGTCAGGCCTCTCAGAGAGGTATGACGCCCGCTGATCCGCTCCCCCCAGTTCACCCCAGCATAGACGGCGCCGATACCCTCGATCGCGCTAAGGACGCCAAACCGGGCCGTTGTCTTTGCATAGTCGCTACGGAAGGCCCGCTCGGCATGGAACTTGAGCTCATGGTCCCCGAGTGCGGAGCTGAACATCTGCGACCCGCCGATAGAGAAGTAGGGCTCCTCAATCCGCGTGTTCTTGTCGAGCATGCGATAGCCGAGGCAGCTATCCATCCAGGTCCACCGCGCCACGTGCGATTGAAGGCAGGCCTGCCCCGTGAGGGCAAACTTGTCGAGGTCATGTTCCGGGGCAGACTCATATGACACCGTTGCCGTGAGCTTCACGACCTGCCGCGGCGCGATGCTGAAGGCCGAAAGGAGACCTGCTGACGCGCCGACGGTGAATCCACTCTTCGCGACCGCCTCTTCTTTTACCTCCAGGCGGAGACCGCCGATCTCGAACTCGCTGCCAGGAATGCCATTGTTGAGGTTCGTATCGTAGCCAAGCAATGGCTGGAGAGATGCCTTCAAAGCCAGTTTTTTTGGCCCCTCGCCTGTCCGGTGCGCAAAGCCATCGAGGCGCAGGAAAGACTTCAGGAAACTATCGGCCCCCTGGGGCCGGTCCTGCATTGTCGAGTAAAAGGCGAGACGCTGTGATCCCGAAAGAAAGGCGGATTGCCACTCTGTCAGAGTCCCCGCCTGCGCCACGGCGGGGCAGGCGACGAAAGCCGCCCATAGACCAATTTTCATGAGGTATCCGTTTGATCAGCTCATCATTCGACAAGCGGGGCAGTCCCGCCCCGCTTGTCAGCGATGATCAGTCCGCGGCGTAGGCACCGAAGATCGTAGTCGAATCGCCACTGTCATCAAGCGTCAGGGTCGCTTCGGCCTCACCCACAACCAATGTGGCCTGATTGGCGAAGTTACCCTCAGTGGTACCGACAAGGGTTGCACTTTGATCTTCGACGGTCAACTGACCGTTAAGGTCGGCCTTGAAGCCCTGATTGCCCCCATCGTCGACAAAAGTACCGTTCTCGATGTTCACCGTGCCTGCAACTGCGGGCATGTCTTCCGCCATAGTCGTGAAATCGTAGAACGATCCAGAAACAGTCTGGTTTTCGAAATCGGCGGTCAACTCCACTCGGGCAGCCGCGTCAGGCTCCTCCGAAGAGGCGTCTTCGGCAAAGCCCGCAACGCCGTTGAAGGTAGCTGATCCGGTCTGCGGCATATCAGCGATGGCTGTCAGTTCCGCACTGTCCGCCTCTTGAAAGAGACGATCGCCTTCACTGACAATATCATCAATGGAAATCCCCGATCCACTACATGCGGACAGGCCAACTGCGGCCAGGGAGGCGAACAAGGTAAGTTTGATTTTGGTGTTTTTTGTCATTGGTACTTCTCAATGGTTTACGCGGGCAAATCTACCCGAGAATGGTTTTTCCACCTCTCAACCACTGGTTCAATGTCTCCAAGAATTGCGATCGGTCGCTTCTTGGCCTAACTGCAGTTATGATAAAATCGGCAAAGAAAAGTCATCTTTTTCAAAACCTTAAGTTGCGAATATGCAACCAGTCAATTTATTCGAAACGCCTTCATCTACGGAATGCTTTTTGAGCCTCAGAGCGGAGAAGATCAGCACCTTACCGCTGAATTGACGCGTTTTGAATGCACCCGATCCGCAGAGGCTCAGGTGCATCCGAATCAAGCAATCTATCTAGGGCCTTCCTCAGATCCCGACGTCGATGATGGCCTTCGCCAGGATCGGCACCGTCTCGGCGTTCAGGCCTGCGATGTTCATTCGGCTGTCGCCCACCATGTAGATGCCGTGCTCCTTGCGCAGGGCCTCCACCTTCTCGGGCGAGGTGCCCAGCCGCGAGAACATGCCGCGGTGCTGGGCGAGGAAGCCGAAGCGGTCGGAGTTCGAGAGGCGCTGCAGTTCGTCGGCCAGCTGCTGGCGCAGGCCGAGCATCGAGAGGCGCACCTCCTCCAGCTCCGCGGCCCAGTCCGCGCGCAGTCCCTCGTCCGTCAGGATGGTGCTGACAACGCGGGCGCCGTGGTCGGGCGGGAAGGAATAGTTCTGGCGGTTGAGGAAGGCCAGCGTCTCCTGGTTGAGCTTGCGCGCTCCTGCGTCGGCGGCCACGACCATCAGCAGGCCGGTGCGTTCCCGATAGATGCCGAAGTTCTTGGAGCAGCTTGCCGCGATGATGCATTCGGGCAGGGAGGCGGCCACCTTGCGGGTTGCCGCCGCGTCCGCGTCCAGCCCGTCTCCGAAGCCCTGGTAGGCGATGTCGATCATCGGAGTGGCGCCGCTTTCGCGCAGGATGTCGATCACCGCGTCCCACTCGCCCGACAGCAGGTTGGCGCCGGTGGGGTTGTGGCAGCAGCCGTGCAGCAGCACCAGGTCGCCCTTCCGGGCCTGGCGCAGGTCCTCGACCATGCCCTCGAAGTTCACGCCGCCGGTTTCCCCGTCGAAGTAGCGATAGGGCACGACCTCCATGCCGAGGTACTTGAGGATCGACAGGTGGTTGGGCCAGGTCGGGTCGGAGACAAAGACGCGGGCCTTCGGGTTGGCCATCTTGACCATCTCGAAAGCCTGGCGCACGGCGCCGGTGCCGCCCGGCGTGGCGACGGCTGCCACCTGGTCACGGTTCACGGCATCGTCCAGGACGAGCGAGACCATGGCATCGGCAAAGGCCGGATCACCGGCCAGGCCGGTATAGACCTTGGTGTCCTGGGCCTCCCAGATCCGGTGCTCCGCCTTCTTTACGGCGCGCATCACTGGGGTCAGCCCAGAGGCATCCTTGTAGACGCCGACCCCGAGGTCGATCTTAGTCTCGCGCGGGTCCTCGCGATACATCTGCATCAGCATGAGGATCTTGTCGGCGGGTTGAGATTGCAGGCTTTCGAACATCAAGCGTCTCCGGTTGCTACGGACACGGTGGGGAAGGCGCCCCACTCGGCCCAGGACCCATCGTAGAGGGACCATTCATGGTGACCCAGGCGCTCGAGCGCCAGGGCGAGGATCGCGGCGGTCACGCCCGATCCGCAGGTTGTGATGACGGGGCGATCGAGATCGATGCCCGCCGCTTCGAAGGCGGCGCGCAGCTCAGCGCCCTCCTTCATCGTCTTGTCTTCGTTCAGCAGGGTGCCGAAGGGCAGGTTGCGCGACCCGGGGATGTGCCCCGCCCGCAGCCCCTCGCGCGGTTCCGGCGCCTCGCCACGGAAGCGGGCGGCGGCACGGGCGTCGAGGATCTGCGGATCGCGCAGCTTTGAGGCCTGGGCCACCTGCGTCACGTCGCGCACGAGCTGGTTCTGGAAGCGCACGGTCATGTGGCGATCGCGGGCGATGGGCGGCATGTCCTCCGTCGGATGCCCCTCAGCGACCCACTTGGGCAGGCCGCCGTCCAGCACGGCGACGTTCTCCTGCCCCATGAGCCGGAAGAGCCACCAGACCCGTGGCGCCGAGATCATCCCGTCGCCGTCGTAGATCACCACCTGGTGGCCATCGCCCACGCCCATGGCCCGCATCCGCGACATGAACTTCTCCACCGGCGGCGCCATGTGCGGCAAGTCCGAGCGGTTGTCGGAGATATCGTCGATGTCGAAGAAACGGGCACCGGGGATGTGGGCCGCCTCATACTCCGCGCGGGCATCCCGGCCCGCATCGGGCAGATACCAGGAGGCATCGAGAATGCGCATGTCGGGATCCTTCAGATGCTTCGCCAACCAGTCGGTCGACACGAGTGTCCGGGGATCGTCTTGCATGGCAGCTCTCCTTCAGCGCGCGGCGGTCGCCTTTGCCTATCGCCGCCGCGCCATGCTGGCAAGGGCGCCCGGGGCCGCCGGGCCTTGCCCTCCGCGGCTTGAGGCCGCATTTTGCCCGCAGAGCAACCCCGGGAGGACCCCATGACCTTTGCAAGAACCCTCAGCCTTGCGGCTGCCACCGTCGCCGCCCTCGGCACTGCCGCCTGGGCCGAAACCCGCGTGACCTACAAATCGGCCAAGAGCACATCTTCCTACTACCAGATGGGCGTGCAGCTGGCCGAGGCCATGAAGGCCGGGACAGACGGCGCCATCAACGTGACCGTGGAGGAGAGCCAGGGCTCGGTCCAGAACGTGATGGAGGTCCGCGCCCGCGGCGGCGACTATGTCTTCACCACGCCGCCTGCCCTTGTCGGCCTGGCCCAGGGCGGCAAGGCCATGTTCGAGGGCAAGGGCGATCCCGCCTTCGACGAGATCCGCGCGCTCTTCCCGATCCCTTCCCTGACGATGCACTTTGTCATGTCCGAAGCGAGCGGCGTGACCGACTTCGCGGGCATGGAAGGCAAAACCATCCTACTCGGCTCCGGCTCCTTCGGCGCCCGCGAGGGGGAGAAGTACCTGGGGCTCTTCGGGCTCGAAGGCAAAGTGAATGTCGCCGATTCGGAGTTGTCGAACGCCGTCAACGCGCTCAAGAACGGCCAGATCGACGGCTTCGTCACGGCCGGCTCCTACCCGGCACCGAACGTGATCGAGGCAGCGGCCTCCACCGGGGTCACGGTTCTGTCGCTGAGCGATGATCAGGTGGCCCAGTCCAAGCGCACGCGGCTGGTGATCCCGGCGGGCACCTACGCCGGCCAGGAGAACGATGTCGTCACCACATCCCTACCCGTGGTGGCCTACACCACCACCAAGATGGACGAGGAAACGGCCTACACGCTGACCAAGACCTACTGGGAGAACAAGGCCAAGATGGCGGGCGACGCCGCCTGGTGGGCGGGTGTCTCCACCGACCTGCTGGGCAACATCACCAGCCAGATCCATCCCGGCGCCCTGAAGTACTACAAGGAAGTCGGCGCGCCCCTGAGCGACGCCCATATGTAAACGATCCGCCTGCCCCCGGAACGCCGGGGGCGGGCCCCTGCAGGCAGCATCCCCCACATGACCGACCTCTTCCCGCGCCCCGTCTGGATCTTCCTCGGCGGGCTGACCTGCCTCTTTCACCTGGGCCTGATCTTCTACGGGCTGGTGCCCAACCTGGTGGCCCGGACCTTGCACATGGCGCTGATCCTGCCATGGGTCTTTCTATACGCCGCCCGCACGCCCTGGGCGCGTTGGACGGGTATTCCGATCACCCTGCTCGGGGTGCTTGCCTGCCTCTGGGTGGCCTTTAACCACCAGATCCTGCGCAACCAGTACGGCTTTCTTGAAAGCACCTTCCAGGTCGTCCTGGCCTTCCTGCTCCTTGGCGTGGCGCTCGAGGGGGCGCGCCGGATGATCGGTTGGCCTCTGCCGTTGGTGGCCTTCCTGGCGCTGCTCTACGGCTTTTTCGGCCAACACATTCCGGGCGAGTTCGGCCACGCGGGCACGCCCCTGCGCTCTTTCCTCGGCACCCTCGTGGCCGCAGAGGGTGGGCTCTGGGGCAGCCTCACCGGGGTCTCCGTCGGGGTGGTGGCGATCTTTGTCATCTTTGGCGCGGTGCTCAACGCGGGCGAGGCCGGCCAGGGTTTCATGAACCTGGCCTCCGCCGCCGCCGGGCGTCTGCGCGGCGGGGCTGCCAAGGTTTCGGTCCTGTCCTCGGCGCTTTTCGGCTCCATCTCCGGGTCGGCCTCGGCCAACGTCGCTTCGACCGGGGCCATCACCCTGCCCGCCATGACCAAGCTGGGCTACCCGAAGCGACTGGCGGCGGCGGTCGAGGCCGTGGCCTCCTCCGGCGGGCAGATCATGCCGCCCCTGATGGGCGCCGGCGCCTTTGTTATGGTGGAGCTTACGGGCGTGCCCTACAGCCAGATCATGCTGGCGGCACTCCTGCCCGCGCTGCTCTACTTCCTGACCGTCTGGATGGGGATCAACGCCTACGCCCAGCGGTTCGAGCTGAAGGGCGTGCCCGCCGAGGAACGCCCGGCACGACGCGCTGTTCTCATTACCTCGGGGTTCTTTCTCATCCCCTTCACGGTTCTGCTCGGGGCCATGTTCGCCCTGGGGTTCACGCCCCAATACGCCGCGGCGCTGGCGATCTTCGCCGCCGCCGCCGCACTTTTCTTCGATGCGCGGCCCGGGGTGGATCTGCGACAGGGCCTCTCGCGCCTCGGCGACGCCCTGATCAACGCGGGCTCCCAGGTGGCCATGATCGCAGCCATCATCCTCTGCGCCTCAATCATCATCGGGGTGCTGGGGATCACCGGGCTGGGAGTCAAGATCACCTCGGTGATCCTCTCCGGCTCCGGCGGACAGCTCTGGCCCGCCCTTCTCCTGACGGCCCTCGCCTGCCTGCTGCTCGGGATGGAAGTGCCCACGACGGCGGCCTACGTGATCTGCGTTTCCGTCGCCGGGCCCGCCCTGATCGAACTGGGGCTGCAACCGCTTCAGGCGCACCTCTTCGCCTTCTGGTTCGCGCTCCTTTCGACCATCACACCGCCGGTCTGCGGGGCCGTCTTCATCGCGGCGGGCATGATCGGGGAGAACTGGCTCAAGGTCGCCTTCACCGCCATGGCGCTGGGGGTCGGGCTCTATGTCATCCCGCTCAGCATGATCGTGCACGAGAGCCTGATCCGTCTCACGGAAGCGCCGCTCTTTGCCCTCTGGGCCTTTCTCCAGGTGGGCGTGGGCCTCTCCTGCCTCTCCTTCGCGCTGATCGGGCGCGGCGCGCTCTGGATGCGCGCCGGGCTGATCCTCCTCGGGCTGGCGGCGGCCTTCCTCAGCCCCTTCTAGGGGGCATCCTGGGCGGCGATGAAGTTGCGCGCGCCCAGGAGGCCGAAGTTGGCATCCTGGTAGAGGCAGAGCGGCAGGGCCGCGCGCCAATCGCTGTGGCGCCCGCCCGCCCGGAAGGCGGCGAGGAAGGCCTCATCGAAGATGAAGCGGTTGGCCTGGGCCACACCGCCGGTGATGAAGACACCGCCCCAGGCGCCGAAGGCCAGGCCCAGGTCCCCCGACAGGGTGCCGAGGTAGTCTCGGAAGAGGGAGACGGTCTGCTGCGCCAGCGAGTCCGCCCCCGCCCGGGCTGCGCCGAAGATCTCGCCAGCGGTTCGGAGGGGCGCGTCCTGCCCCGTGGCCTTGCCTATGGCGCGGTAGAAGAGCGGCACGCCGGTGCCCGACAGGATCGCCTCGGCCTCCACGGCAAGGCTGTCGCCGATGGCGAACTCGGGATGGGCCGCCACCAGGCACTCGAAGTAGTCCACCTCTGCGCGGCAACGGGGCGCCAGGCTGACGTGGCCACCCTCGCCCGCCACCACCTGTGGCCGCCCCCCGGCCCAGACCAGCGCGCCCACGCCCAGCCCCGTGCCCGGCCCGACGATGACGCGCGGCGCCGTCCAATTGTCGATCCGCCCCTGAAGGCTTTCGACCTGCGCCTTCCCCACCGTGGCGAGAGACCAGGCCGCGGCCTCGAAATCGTTGAGGATGCGCACCTGCGCCTCGGGGCAGAGGGACGCCAACTCGGCCTCGCTCAGGGTCTGCTTCACGTTGGTCAGCTCCACCTGTCCGCCGCGCACCGGGCCTGCCGCGGCCACGACGAGCCAGGCCGGCGGCGGGCCGACATCCTCGATGAAGGCCTTGCAGGCGGCGGCCACGGTCAGCGGTCCGCTGCTCTCATGGGTGATCTGGCGCAGGATCTCGCCCTCGGGCGAAAGGGCGGCCAGGCGCATGTTGGTCCCGCCCACGTCCGCCACCAGGTTCCAATCCATCATGCACACTCCCTGCCTTGCCTCTGGCAGATCAAAGGCAAGTGTCGCGCCCCTGACAAGGGCAAAGCGGCTCAGAGGTCGATGGTGATCTCACCCTCCGGCTCCCGCGCGCGGGACTGGCAGAGGATGATCCCCTCCTCCCGCTGCCTGGCCGAGAGCACGAAATCCCGGTGCTCCACCTCGCCTGAAACGAGCCCGCAGCGGCAGACGCCACAGATGCCATCGTCGCACTTCATGTCCACCGGCAGGCCGTGCGCCACCAGCACCTCGGCGGCCGACTTGTCTGCCGGGATCGGGATCACCTCGCCGGTGGACTTGAGCCGCACGGTGAAGGGATGGTTGACGTAGTCGGGCACCTCGGGGACCGAGAAATACTCAAGGTGCCGCGCCTCCCCCGGAAAGCCCGCCGCCTCGGCCGCCGCCAGGACGGCGCCCATGTAGCCATCGGCGCCACAGGTGTAGACGTGCCAGCCCGGCTGGTGGGCTGGGAAGAGCTGGCCAAGTTCCAGGCGTGTGCCCTCCTCGCTGATGTGCAGATGCACCCTGTCGGCCCAGTCGAAGTGCGCCAGGTCCTCAAGGTAGCCCATGGTGGCGCGGCTTCGGCCCGAGTAGTGCAGCTCGAAGGCGCGCCCCTCGCGATGCAGGCTGTGGGCCATGGCGATCATCGGGGTAATGCCGATACCTCCGCCCATCAGGAAGACGCGGCTGGCGTCAGGGTCCAGCGGGAAGTGGTTGATGGGGCGCGAGATGAAGATGCGGCGGCCCTCGGTGAAGATCCGGTGCAGCAGCTTCGAGCCGCCCCGGCCACCCTCCTCGCGCAGCACGCCGATCTGGTAATGGCTGCGGTCCGCGGGATCACCGGACATGGAATACTGCCGCAGGAACTCCGGCGCCACGACCAGATCGAGGTGGGCGCCGGCCTCCCAGGCTGGCAGGTCACCGCCGTCGGGCCTCCGGAACTCGTACTTCATCACCCCCTCGGCCATCTTCTCCGCCTTGCTGATCTCCACCTGGAGGACCGGGCTTTCCGCCTGTCCGGCGTAGCGGTGCAGCACGCTCTCGTCGCCCTCGGCGCGGCGGCGGCGGTACTCCTTGGCGGTGACAAGGGCCTGGTAGGCGGCAATGCCCGCCTCCCGGTCCATCGGGAAGGGATAGGGATAGGGGTGCGGGGCCAGCGGTGCGGGATAGACGGCGAGCGTCTGATCCTCGTACTTCAGGTTAAGGTCTCGCTGGAGATCGCGCCGATTTACGGGCTTGTCTGTCGGGCGGTAGCCGCCGTCCTCCTCGATCTCGAGGTCCCACCACCACTTCTTGACCGGGTTGAGCCCGCCGTTGCCCACGGCATCGTCCAGCTTGGCCAGGGCCGGAGCCATCTTGGGCAAATTCATCGCCGCCCAACGAAAAGGTTTCTCCTTGAAGATGCCCTCCAGGTTCCAGGGGCAGGTCTTCATGCAGCGGCCGCACATGGCGCCGCCCTCCGTGGTGATGCGGTAGGTGGTGCATTTTTGGCTGTCGGACTTCCAAATCTCGTAGCCGTTGAACATCAGCTTCGGCCCGGCCGTGATGGCCCCCGAGGGGCATTCACGGGCACACTTGTTGCAGCTCTCGCAGAAGCTCTGGAGGCCGAAGTCGATGGGCTTGTCATGGGCCATCGGCAGATCGGTCGTCACCACGCCGGACTTCAGGCGCGGCCCGAGGTAGGGGTTGAGGATCACCTCGCCGATGCGGCTGACCTCACCCAGCCCGGAGAGCAGCAGGAGCGGCGGCTGCAGGACCTCGCCGTCCATCACCGTGTGGGCCTTGGCGCTGTAGCCGAGGTTGCGGATCTGACGCGCGATCACACCGCCCAACAACGAAAAGCGCAGGTAGGCCCGCATGGATTGGGCCACGGCGATCCAGTCATCGCCCGAGGAGCCCTCCATGGTCTCGTAGCCCTGATCGACCACCATGGAGATGGCCTGATCGTGCGATGGCACGATCTCCTCGCCTCGGGCATCGTGGCTGTACCAGGCCCACTCCGGGCAGCGGGAAATGCCCACCGCGTCGATGCCGAGGAAATAGCTCGTGGCCTTCACCAGCTCGGCCGCCTCCTGCGGGTTCAGCTTCTGTTGCTCGACGGCCGGTTCACCGTCCTGCAACAGCACGAAGGCCCCCAGCGCCCGGCGCTGCGCCATCGAGGGCGCCGCCTTGCGGACATAGTGCCCGCCCGTCGCCGCTTTCTGCAGCTTCTTGCCCATGTCGCCGAACTGGGCGCGGGCAAACATGTCCGTGCGCTTGGGCACCCGGGCAACCTGCGCCTCGTCGATGTAGGTGGTCGGCGTCTCAACCCGTTTCAGCCGCTCGAAGGGATAGGCCCCATCAACGAAGCGCCGCCCCGCGTAGGGCACTGCGTTGCGCGCCTGCTTCGGCGCCGTGCCGAAGTGCCAGCCGCGCCCGAAGGCGGCGCGGGGCTGTTCCGCCAGGGGCACCAGCGGCTGGTCTGGCGCCAGGGCAAAGGAGGTAGTGACCGCCGCGAGGCCGAAGCGGGTGCCGATGTAGGGATGGTGCAGTTCACACTGCTCGACCGTGGCCAGCCCAGAGGCCACGGCGAGGCGATTGAGGTCCACTTCGGTGGCGCTCACCGTGTGGCAGCGCGCGGCATGGCCCAGAAGGCGCAGATAGTTGGCGATGACGCAGGCCGTTTCCGCTGCGAGCAGGCCCGCACGATGGGCCTGGGCATCCATGATCCAGTCGGTGCCGGGCTCCCCGGCCTCGGGCTCGCGTGGGTTTTCGTAGAGGACGACCAGCGCGTGTGTGTGATCCTCGATCCCGCCGAGCTCCGCGGCGGCGGAATCCCGCAGGTCCGCCATGATCATGTCGATGCCCGAGGCCAGGGTCTTGGTTTGCTGCGTGCGCAGCTCGCTCGCCAGGCGCGCCACGTCTGGGTTCTCGACAGGGGTCTTCAAAAGCGCTTCCCGGGGCAGCTCGCAGATCCCCACCGCGGCCGCATCGGCGAAGTAGCCGAAAGACTTGAGGTGATCGGCCCGCTCTCGCGGGTCCTCGGGGGCATCGGCCTTCACACCGTTGATCTGCCCCTCCCGGATCGTATCCATCATCGCCTGGTGATCCCGCATGGCGTTGACGATGGAGAGGGGCACCTCGCTCCGGTCGAAGGAAAGCGGCCGCATGGGCGGGACTTCGGCCAGATCGGGCAGATCGGCGCAGCGGCGCAGCAGTTCGCTGGGGTAGGGTCCGGCCGCCATGGGCCGGTTGCGGGACGAGAAAAGACGGGACAAGGGCACTCCTGCGCGGCGGGTCTTGCCCTCTCATAGCCCAAGCGACGGGGCCTGCACCACCTGCGCTTTCCTGCCCGGCCAGCATGAAAAAAGGCCCCGCAAAACTGCGGGGCCTTTCGGTGCGAGGGAAGGGCACTTAGTCCTTGGGGGGATTGACCTCGATGCCCGGCACCGTGACGGTTTCCTCGTTGGTGGTGACCTCGATCTCGGGTACCTCTACCTCGACCTCTTCTTCGGTCATGGAAACGGAGCCGACCTCGGCGTCGAATTCGGGCATCTGGCCCTCTTCCACGGAGACGTTCACGTCAGGCAGGCGGGTTTCCTGCGTCTGGTCCACGTCGATCATGTAAAAGCCGGCGGCCGCGACTACGGCGACCACGACGGCACCTGCGATTGCAAAACCGGTTTTCATGGCATTGGTCCTTTCATGTCTGATCCGCTCGGGGCGGTGTTGCCACAGAAACGGGCAGCCCCCGCGCTGGGTTCCAATTTTTTGGCCGCGACGGGGCGGGCAAGGCGCCTCAAGCGTCTGAAACGACTCGCGGATTTCGCGACAGGAGGGGCGCTGGCGAGCCACGGACTGTTTCGGCTTTCGCAACAGAGCATTTCCGAGAATGGCCCAATGGACGACAAACTTGGGCCATATTGCGCGCCTAATCTGCAGGGGAAATGACCAGCCCCGAGGCCTGCCATGTTTCTGTCCGTCGTCGTCCCCTGCATGAACGAAGAGGAGTCCATTCCGCACCTCGTGGAACGTCTCGCGTCGGCTACGGCCGCATACGGGTCGCGGGCCGAAATCCTACTCGTTGATGATGGCTCCACTGACGGCACCTGGGCTGCGATCGAGGCGGCAAGAAAGACCTGCCCCCAGCTGGCCGGGCTGCGGCTTTCGAGCAATCGAGGGCACCAGGTCGCCCTGACGGCCGGCCTCGAAGCTGCCCAAGGAGATCGGATCTTCATGCTGGACGCAGATCTTCAGGATCCGCCCGAACTGCTCGGCGACATGATGCAGATGATGGATCGCGGCTACGACGTCGTCTACGGTCGGCGCATCGAGCGCCATGGCGAAACTTTCTTCAAGCGCGCCACGGCGCATCTCTTCTACCGCTTTCTCAACCTCATGTCGGACGTCGAGATCCCCCGTGATACGGGTGACTTCCGACTGGTGAGCCGCCGATCCCTCGAGGCCGTCTTGGCGATGCCGGAGCGGGCCCGCTTCATCCGCGGCATGTTTGCTTGGGTTGGTTTCAAGCAGATCGGAATCGAATACACACGGGCCGGACGCGAGTGGGGCGAAACCAAGTATCCCCTTCGCAAGATGCTGCGCTTCGCTACCGATGCAGTGACGGCCTTCTCGACCAAACCGCTCAAGCTGGCGACGCGCCTCTCCTTTGTCAGCCTTCTGGTGGCAGCGCTCATGATGGTCTACGTCCTACACTCGCTGCTGGTCTATCAGACAGCCCCGGGCTGGGCCTCCATCATCCTGGCGATCAGTACCTTCTCTGGCATCCAGCTCCTGACACTGGGCATCCTGGGGGAGTACATCGGACGCCTCTACGTGGAGGCAAAGGGCCGCCCGCTCTACTTCACATCCGAGCACGCCACGGCGTCCCAAGAAGGCAGCGACTTGATGTCGGAGCCGACCCCTCTGCGAAAGCGCGCCTGACATGTCACTGAGGACGCGCTTGATCCGCTTCGGCATCGTTGGTGGCGGCGTGGCCGTCTACTACCTTGCGGCGTACCTTCTTCTGTTGCGCAGCGAGATGGGCGCCTTCGCAGCCAACAGTCTCGCCTTCGGGACGGCAATCCTCCTGCAATACCTCGGTCAGGCCGCCTTCACCTTTGCTGCACCTTTGGCGGATCGGTCGCAGATTGTCCGCTTTGCCCTGATGGTGGGCCTCGGTTTCGTGACTTCGCTGTTGGTCACCACAGGGCTGGCGCCTCTGCTCAGCCTCTCTCCTGCTCTGGCCGCCTTGATCGTCGTCCTGTTTCTGCCCGTGCAGAACTACCTCATCATGTCTTTGTGGGTGTTCGTGCGCCCCGACCAAAGGGAAAAGCTCTCATGACCCATGTCTACAACGATACCTTTTTCGACTATATCGACAGTGGCGCACGCAGCTCAGCGCGGCGGTTGATCGGGCATCTCGGCCCCCTGCTGCATCCCTCCAGTGTGCTGGACCTCGGCAGTGGCCGCGGAGTCTGGCTTGCGGAATGGCAGCAGGCCGGTGTGGCGGAGGTTCTTGGTGTCGACGGGTCTTATGTGGACCGCGAACAGCTGGCCGTTGCGCCTGCGGATTTCATGGCCGCGGACCTGACCGAACCCGTAGAGACCGATCGCCGCTTCGATCTGGCCCAGAGCCTTGAAGTGGGGGAACATCTGCCCACGTCGGCCTCCGAAACACTCGTCGACAGCCTCACCCGCGCTTCCGACCGGGTGCTCTTTTCCGCCGCGGTGCCGGGACAGGGCGGCGAGTTCCATGTCAACGAACAGCCAATGGCCTTCTGGCAGGAGCTCTTTGCCGCACGCGGATACCGAGCCTACGATTGTCTGCGCCCCGCTCTGCGGGGGGCTTCGGACGTCGAACCCTGGTATCGCTACAACGCCGTTCTCTACGTTAACGCGGCGGGAAGAGCCCATCTGCCGGAAGAAATCCTGGCGACGGAGGTGCCCCTTGGCCAGCCACTCCGGGAAGGAGGCAGCCTCGCTTGGCGGCTCCGCCGGACCCTCGTAAAGGCGTTGCCTCGCTCCATTGTGACAGAGATCGCGCGGGTTCGGGCCAGCCTGATCGCGAAACGTGCGCGCCGCGTCAACCAAACGCGCAGCACAGCATGACAGACGCCACCTGGACCTACGGAAGCAATCAAGCTTCGGCGGCACTTCGGACGGCGCCAGCCACCTGGCCGGTCTTCGCGATCGCCTTTGCCGGCATATTGCTGGTCTCGCTCCCCAATCTTCTGGATCCCATGATCCGGCATGACGACTATCCCGCCTACTTCACGGACGCAGAGCGCTTCTGGTCCAAGACGTTGCACGAAGGCAGATGGATCAATTACCTTTGGCATTTGCGTGAGACCGTCACCCCGTCCTGGTTCAACTTCATTCTCTACCAGGGCGCCTGGGCAACCTTTGCGGCGAGCCTCGGCATTGCCGCGATGGGGCGGGATGGGCCGCGCTGGTACGCTGCCGTGCTCGCCCTCATGGTTCTGATCGCGGCGCCTGCGACGATGATCTCGCTTTGGTTCAACACCTTGATACCGGGCCTCTGGCTGGTGGCCCTATATGGTCTTGCGGTTGTCTTTCTGCCGACCGTTGTGCACCGGGCCCTGCTGCTGCCCTTCGTCGTTGTGACCTTCATG
This sequence comes from Sulfitobacter sp., assembly GCA_965212515.1. GTDB lineage: Bacteria > Pseudomonadota > Alphaproteobacteria > Rhodobacterales > Rhodobacteraceae > Sulfitobacter. Next base: position 2,123,096 of record OZ243122.1, on the reverse strand, counting down.
TCCTACACGACCTACCCGCTCTTGCTGTTGGCACTCTGTTTGGCCGGGTCCCGGCGGCGTAGCCTGCGCGATTTGATGGGTTTGCTGGCGCTCTTTGCGGTAAGCTTCGTTGTTGCACTCTTGGTTACCTACAGCCTCAACTGGCACTTCCATGGCGTCTTCGGCGTTCCACCGGCAGATTGGCGTGAAGGTGTCGGCCTGGCGGATTTGCCCGGTCCGCTTGCCAACCTTCCCACCTTCTTCTGGTCGCTGGGAGCTTTCGCCAGGACTGCTAGCTACAACTATGCACCCGCGGCCTACTATCACCTCGCGCTCTTCCTCTTTGTCAGCGGCGCCCTCGTGAGGCTGGCCCCTCGGGAGGCGCTTTATCTGCACGCCGGTCTCTGGACCGGCATGGCTCTGATGTTGGTTCAGGTTCTGAAACTCGGGGTGATCGCGCCCCCCCGAGCCTTCCTCTTTGCTTGGGTCTTCTATGCCATCATCGCTCTGCGCGCCGCCGTTCTTCTTGCCGAGAAACATCCGAACCTTGCCCGCCTGGCGCGCAATCTCATTCTGTTGATTGTCCTCAGCTATGCCTTGCGAACAGGTTACCAGTACAGCCTCTACCGAACCTGGCAGGCCGAGACGCGGACCATCGCCGAGATGGTTTCGGAAGAGAGCACGCCGGTCCTGCTTGACGGCACCGCCATGAGCATGGGATCGGCGAAAAAGGCTTTCGTTCAGTTTGAAACTGCTTTGCCTGAACGGCTGCGGCAATTGACGGGGCGATCCCTTCTCTATTGCTCGCAGGCTCCTGACCTTTGCGCGGCCATCGCCGGTGGCGCACCGGGCCGGATGATACACTTGCCGAACAACTAAGGGCTGGCCGCGACGGAATGTCGCCATACCTCCTCCCTGACAAGCGGAGGACAGCCCCATCTTTGCCCAGCTCGCCACGCCGATCCTGCTCACCTGCCTCGCCCTTGCGGGGCTGGTCGTGCTGGTGGTCTCGCTCAAGCTCACCCAGCTGGCCGACACCATCGCCGACAGGACCCGGCTGGGCGAGGCGCTTGTCGGGGCGACGGTGCTGGGGGCGGCCACCTCGCTTTCGGGGATGGTTGTCAGCTTCACGGCGGCCAGCGCGGGGGACGCCCCGTTGGCCTTCTCCAACTCCATCGGCGGGATTGCCGCCCAGACCCTGTTCCTGGCCCTCGCGGATCTGATCTACCGCAAGGCCAACCTGGAGCATGCGGCGGCGGACCCGGGCAACCTCTTCCAGTGCGCGCTGCTGATCACGCTCCTCTCGATCCCGCTGGTGGCCCATACCGGGCCGGAGATGAGCCTACTGGGCCTGCATCCGGCCTCCCTCGTGTTGGTCGCGGTCTACGTCGCGGGGCTGCGCTATGCCGCCAAGGTTCGCGAGCAGCCCATGTGGCGCGCCGTCCAGACGGATGAGACCCGCGCCGACGAACCGGAAGACCCAGACGAGGCCGACCGTAGCCCCTTGAAGCCGATCCTGGCCTTCGTCGTCCTCATGCTGATCCTTGGCTCGGCGGGCTGGGTCATCGCCCGCAGCGCCGAGGTTCTGGTGGTCCGCTTTTCTCTCTCCTCCTCGCTCGTCGGCGCCCTGCTGACCGCGGTGATCACCTCCTTGCCGGAGCTCATCACCACCCTGGCGGCCGTGCGGCGCGGCGCGCTTCAGCTTGCCGTGGGGGGAATCATCGGGGGCAATACCTTCGACATCCTCTTCCTCAGCCTGGCCGACATAGGCTACCGCGAGGGCTCGCTCTACCACGCCATCGGGGTGGGCGATCTGCTCTGGCTCTCGGTCGGGCTGCTCATGTCGGGGGTGCTGCTCATCGGCCTGATCCTGCGGCAGAAGGCCGGACCCGCGCGCATCGGGATTGAGAGCCTCGGGATGATCCTGATCTACGCCCTCGGCTGCACCTTCGCCTTCATCGGCGCGAACTAGTCGGCCCCCGAAACCAAAGCCCGGCGCTCCGCGTTGGCTTGCCAAGGAGGGCACCGCCGCATGGAGGAAACCAACCCGCTGGAGGAGCTGGGCCGCCTCATCGAGGCTGGTACAGGAGCCCTGCCCGATCTGCCCGACAACCTCTTTTCGCTGCTCGTCCTGTGCCTTGCCGTCGCCCTCGCTGCGCTGCTGCACGCCCTCATCTACCGCATGATCTTCGCCCGGCTGGAGTCGGGCTTCGGCCTCGTCGGCATGCTTCTGAAGAAGGCGCGTCGCCCCCTCCAGCTGAGTTTCGTGCTGATCGCTCTGCTCCTCGTGCTGCCCCGCGTCCGGCTCAGCCGGGAGGTGGAGGACCTGGCCCAGCACGGGGCGCTGATCCTGCTGATCATCCTCATCGGCTGGACCCTCATCGTCAGCGCAAGCTTCCTCGCCGACCGGAGCGCGCGGCGATACACCTTCGACAAGGAGGACAATCTCTACGCCCGCAAGCACATCACCCAGATGCGGGTGCTCAAGCGGACCTTCAACATCATCGTCGGCCTGCTGACAGCGGGCGCCGTGCTGCTCACCTTCGAGGGGGTGCAGGAGTACGGCATCAGCCTCTTCGCCTCGGCGGGCGCGGCGGGCCTGATCGTCGGCCTCGCGGCGCGCCCCGTGCTGGCCAACCTGATCGCCGGTATCCAGATCGCCATCACTCAGCCGATCCGGCTGGAGGATGTCGTGATCGTCGAGGGCGAGTGGGGCTGGGTCGAGGAGATCTTCGCCACCTTCGTCGTGGTCCGCATCTGGGACAGGCGCCGCATGGTCGTGCCGCTTTCCTACTTCATCGAGAAACCATTCCAGAACTGGACCCGGGAAAGCGCCTCCATCATCGGGGTGGTGACCTGGGAGCTCGACTATACCGCCCCGGTGGAGGAAATGCGCGAGAAGCTGACGAAGCTTCTTGAGCAGTCCGACCTCTGGGATCGTGATGTGGCCAATCTCCAGGTCACCGAGGCGAGCACGGATACCATTACCATCCGCGCCCTGATGAGCGCGCGGACCTCGCCCCGCGCCTGGGATCTGCGCTGCGAAATTCGTGAGAAGATGCTGACCTGGCTGCGGCAGGAGCATCCGCTGGCCCTGCCTCGGGCACGCGGGGAACTGAGCCTGCGCAACCTCGGGCCGGATCAGGCAGAGCCGGAATCGGCCTGAGCGGGCTGCTCGGCCTCCTCCTCTTCCTGCGCCTTCTGCTGTTTCTGGTAGGTGCCCGCCTGCCGCTCGAGCTTGCGCAGGGCCACGATGATGGCCAGCGAGGTGATGGTGGTCAGGCCCGCGATGGCCCATTCCCCCACGCCGCAGGCCAGGCCAACGCCGGCCGCCAGCCACATGCTTGAGCCCGTCGTCAGGCCGCGCACCTTGCCCTGGGCAAAGACGATCATGCCGGCCGCCAGGAAGGCGACGCCGCCGGTCACCGCCTCGATCAGGCGCAGCGGGTCCATCCGCACCGTGTCGGAAAACTCGGAGGTCCTGTCGAGCAGGGAGAGCGCCAAAAGGCTATAGAGGCAGGAGGCCACGCCCACGAGCATGTGGGTCCTGAGCCCGGCCGGGCGGCGCGAGGCCTCGCGTTCGAAGCCGATCAGACCACAGAGCAAAGCGGCCCCGAGCATTCGGATGACGACGACCGGCCAGGCAACGCCGGGGGCCAGGGTAATCTCGGTGATGATGGCGTCCCACATGGCTTCGGGTTCCCTTGCTCTTCCGTGTCCAAACGCCGCAGGGGGGCCGCGGTTCCCCGCCCGCGCGCGGGAACGAAGTGCCGCCGCAGGCATTGACTCGGCAAGACCCCCGAAATCGAAGAGACGAGGAAGGAGCCCAGCATGGCCACAGGATCGGTAATCGTGACGGGCGGCAGCGCCGGCGTGGGCCGGGCCGTTGTCGCCCGCCTGATCGAAGAGGGGTTCCGCGTCGGTGTCATCGCCCGGGGCGAGGAGCGGTTGAAGGCGCTGGAGGAAGAGTACGGCGAGGATCGTCTCCGCACCCGTGCCTGCGATGTGGCTGATGCTGCTGGCCTCCTGAAGGCTGGCCAAGAGCTGACCGAGGCGCTCGGGGCACCCCGCGCCTGGATCAACTGCGCCATGCTGACCAGCTTTTCCCCCTTCAACAAGATGGCGCCCGAGGAGTTCGACAGGATCGTCGCGGGCACCTTCCTGGGCCAGGTCAACGGGACCCGCGCGGCGCTGGAGGTGCTGGACCCGGAGGCTGAGCCGGTGGTCGTGAACGTGGGCTCCGGCCTGGCCTACCGCTCCGTACCTTTCCAGTCGGCCTACTGCGCCGCCAAACACGCGATCAACGGCTTCTCCGCATCGCTCCAGTCCGAGCTGATCCGCGCCGAAAGCCCGGTGCGGCTGTCGCTTGTGCAGTTACCGGCGATCAACACGCCGCAGTTCGATTGGGCACGCCACCGCTTCTTCAAGCAGCCCCAGCCCGCCCCGCCGATCTACCAGCCCGAGGTGGCCGCCGAGGCGGTGCTGCGCGCTGTGAAGGAGCGCCCGCGCGAGCTTTTTGTCGGGCAATCGGTGCTCAAGCTGACCTTCGGCAACATGGTCCTGCCCAATTGGCTGGACCGCAAGATGGCCGACAGCGGCGCGGAGATGCAGAAATCAGACCGCGATGCCACGCCGCAGCGCGAAGGCAACCTGCGCGCGCCCGACCCGGAGATCGCGGCCGAGGCGCGGGGCAGCTACGGCGGCGAGGCGAAGGAGAAAGGCCTGATCGTCGATGCCGACAGGGCGCGGCTGATCTTCTTCGGGGGGGCAGTCCTAGGTGCTTTCCTGATTGGCTTGGTCCTCGGCTAGGCGCCAGAGCGCGCCACTGCGCGCGGGCAGGTTACCGGGCGCCTGATCCGGCGCCGAGGCGATCAGAGGCTGGCCCTCCAAATCCGCGCTGCAGGAGGTTGCACCGAAGTTGAAGAGACCCTTGTACCGGCTGCCATTATTCGGGTGCAGCTCCATCACCAGCAGATCACCCTCGTGGCGGACACGGGTTAGCGCGCCCTCCGCCCAGCGGTGCTCTCGGCGCAGAGCCAGTAGCGCCCGGTAGAAAGCCAGCACACTATCCGGCGCGGAGTCTTGGCGGTCCACCGCCCGGTCCTTTTGCCACCGCATCGGCAGCCAGGGTGTCCCCGTTGTGAAGCCGAAGTTGTCGGCCTCCGCTTCCCACGGCAGGGGCACACGGGCACCCTCCCGGCCAGGGCCGTCTGGCCAATAGAGCCGATCGAAGGGGTCGCTTACCTCGTCCCGGTGCAGCTCCGGCTGCGGCAGGCCAAGCTCCTCCCCCTGGTAGACCAGCCAAGGCCCCGGTAGGCAGCCGCAGAGCAGGGCGAGAAACTTCGCCTCGTGGTCCGACCCGTCGCCGTCCCGCGTCAGGTGCCGCGCCTGATCGTGGGAAGAGAGCCAGTAGGCCAACCGCCCTTCCGCCTTGGGCATCGCCTTCCGCGCCCGGGCCAGCACCTCGGCCACCTTTACGGCACTCAGCCCCCCCTCCACCAGATCCACCGTGTAAGCCGCATCAAGCCGGGTGTGCTGGGTGAAGTCCGCCGTCACCTCGATGGCGCTATTGCCGACGTTGATCTCGCCCAGGAGATAGGCCTCGGGCCCGGCCCATTCGCGCACCCGCTCACAGTAGGCGGCCCCGTCCCCGGGCAGGAGATCGTAGCGATGATCCTGGAAACTGTAGGGGTTGAAATCCGGCCCAGCCACGCGGGCGCGCACCTCGGGGCTGGCGGGCGGATTGTCAGCCATGCTGCGGTCGTGCAGGTAGGCTGAAATGGCATCCATCCGGAAACCGTCGATCCCCAGATCGCGCCAGAAGCGCAGCTGGTCGCGAAGGGCCGCCCGCACCTCGGGATTGCGCAGATCAAGGTTCGGCTGGCATTCCAGGAACTGGTGGCAATAGTACTGCATCCGGCGGTGATCCCAGGTCCAGGCCGCGGGGCCGAAGTAGCTGAGCCAGTTGTTGGGGGGCGAGCCGTCTGGCTTGGCATCGCGCCAGATGTACCAATCGTCGAAGCCATCTTCGCGGTTGGCCGATTTCTCAAACCAGGGATGATCCCGGCTGGTATGGTTCAAGACCTGATCAGTCATGACCTTGAGCCCGGCGCCATGAGCGGAGGCGATGATCTGCTTGACGTCTTCTAGATCGCCCAGCCGTTCGTCGACCCCGAAATGGTCGGCCACGTCATAGCCGCCATCGTCCCAGGGCGAGGGGTAAAAGGGCGCGATCCAGATCGCATCGACGCCAAGCGCGGCGATGTAGTCCATCTTCTCCAAGAGACCGCGCAGATCTCCCACGCCGCTTCCGCTGCTGTCGCGGAAGGAGCGCGGGTAGATCTCGTAGATGACGGGGCAGCGCGGCCAGCCGTCACGCTCCAACGATCATGCCCCCGTTGGGATGGAGTGTCTGACCGTTGAAGTAGTTGCCATCACTCGAGGCGAGGAAGAGGTATGAGGTTGCCACCTCCCAAGGCTGGCCGGGCCGCCCCATGGGCACCTGGCTGCCGAAGTCCTCGACCATCTCGGCGGGCATGGTGCCGGGAATGAAAGGGGTCCAGATCGGGCCGGGTGCCACCGTGTTGACGCGGATGCCCTTCTCCACCAACTGCTCGGCCATGGAGCGCGAGAAGGCGAGCGAGGCACCGCGCGTCGTTGAATAGGCGACGAGGGAGGCGTTGCCCGCGAAGGCGTTGATGGAGGAGGTGTTAACGATCGCGGCCCCTTCCTTGAGGTGCGGCAGGGCGGCCTGAGTGACGAAGAAGTAACCCATCACGTTGCTGTCGAAGGTGCGGCGCAGGGTCTCCTCGTCAAGCTCGGTGAGGTCCTGATCCAACCACTGCTGGGCGGCGTTATTGATCAGAATATCCAGCTGGCCGAAGCGCTCTATGGTTTCTTTAACGGCCTTCTCGGCGTGGGCCTTGTCACCGATGTCACCGGGGATCAGCAGGGCCTCGCTGCCCTCTTCCTCCACCAGCTCGCGGGTCTTTTCCGCGTCCTTGGATTCCTCGAGGTAGGCAATGGCCACCTTCGCCCCTTCCCGGGCGAAGAGCACGGCAACCGCACGGCCGATGCCGCTGTCGCCGCCGGTGATCAGGGCAACCTTGTCCTTCAACTTTCCCACGCCGGGGAACCGCGGCATGTAGTCCGGCGCCGGGTCCATCTTGTGCTCATCGGCGGGCATCTTGTCCTGCGCCTGGGGCGGTATCTTCACGTCGGTACTCATCACGTCTGCTCCTCATGGGTTGCGGATCCCTCACCCCCAACGTCACCTGGGCGCAAGGGTTCCTCCCGCCTGCCGGAACGCTCTTCCCCCGCAAAGGTTGACCCCCATCACTCACCCGGACAAAGGAGACCGAGAATGGACCTGGGCATAGACGGCAAGCGCGCGCTGATCACCGGCGCCGCGGGCGGCATGGGCCGCGCCACGGCGGAGCTGCTGGCGGGAGCAGGGGTCAGCCTGACCCTGACGGACGTGCCGGGGGCGGACCTGTCCGATCTCGGCAAGAAGCTCGACGCCCGGACCTGCGCCGCCGATCTCTCCTCTCTCGAAGGGGTCGAAGCGCTGCTCGCCACGGTTGGTTCGGAGTTCGACATCCTGCTGCACCTGGCGGGGGTTACCGGCGCCAAGGGCGACCCGATGCTGATGGCGGAGGAAGATTGGGCCCACGCGCTCGACATTGATTTCCTCTCGGCGGTCCGGCTTGCGCGGCTCATCGGGCCGGGCATGGTCGAGCGCGGCTGGGGGCGCATGGTCTTTACCACCTCGGAAAATGCCGCCCAGCCCTACCCGGACGAAACCGTCTACAATAGCGCCAAGGCCGCCCTGCTGAGCTTCGCCAAGAGCCTCGCGATGCAGCACTCCGGGCGCGGTTTGCTCGTCAACTGCGTGGCCCCGGCCTTCATCGAAACGCCGATGACTGACGGCATGATGGAGAAACGCTCGGACGAGAAGGGTGTCTCCTTCGACGAGGCCGTCGCCAGCTTCCTGGAAGAGGAACGGCCCTACCTGGTGCTGAAACGCCGCGGCAGGGCCGAGGAGGTGGCCAACGTGATCGCCTTCCTGGCCAGCGAAAGGGCCTCCTTCGTCACGGGGGCCAACTGGCGGGTCGATGGCGGCTCCGTCGCCGCGCTCAACCTCTGATGGCGAGGGCGCCGGGGGCGATGCCCGGCGCCCTGCTTCTTACCAGAACCACCAGATCATGCCGCCCATGGAGATGATCAAAAGAAGCCCCAGCACGGACCGATCCAGATAGAGAGGGCGCTCGAACTGGAAGAGCTCCTCGCGCGCTTCCTTGGCACTCCAGACCAAATCTTCCACCCCTTCCTTGTTCTCCGTCCGGGTCGCGGCACTGATGCCGAAGTGCAGGCCGATGGCGATCAGCATCATGATCGAGGACATGACGGTGTAGTGGATCTCGGGCAGGCCGAGGTTCTGCCATAGGTCAAAGACCTCCTTGCTGATGAAGATCGGCAGGCCGACTACCAGGCCGAAGAGGATCGTCCAGAAGGCGCCGTTGCCGTTCAACCAGGGCACAAAGAGGCCCAGTATGTAGACCACCACGATCGGCGGAATGATGTAGGACAGGGAGGACTGGAAGTAGGAGAAAAGCGACTCGAAGCCCGCGATCATGGGCGCGTAGATGGCCCCGATGATCATGCAGATGCCGGTCACCACCTTGCCGATGGCAACGTAGGTGGTGTCATCAAGGTCCGGCTTGAAGGGCTTGACGAAGTCGAGCGTCACCAGCGTGCCGGCGGAGTTGAGCGCGGAGTCGAGCGAGGACATAATGGCCGCGATCAGGGCCGCCATGATCAGGCCGCGCAGGCCGATTGGCATGAGCTCGAAGGCCAGGGTCGGGAAGGCCAGGTCGGGTGTCTCCAGTTCGGGGTAAAGCTTGAGCGCGATGATCCCGGGAAGAACCATCAGGAAGAGGTTCGGGATCTTCAGGAAGCCCGCGAAGATTGCGCCCAGTTGACCCTCTTTGAGGTTCTCGGCGCCCAGGGTCCGCTGGACCACGAACTGGTTGATCGTCCAGTAGTAGAAGCCCAGCAGGATGACGCCCCAAAGCCCCGTCCAGGGCAGGAAGTCGTCGTCGGCGGGCAGGATCAGATGCTTCTTGCTCTCGTCGATGCCGGTGAAGAGTTCATCCCAGCCGCCGACCTTGTCGAGCCCGATCCAGAAGAGCGCCGCGGCGCCGATGATCAGCAGGATGGCCTGCACCGTGTCCGTCACGACAACAGCAGAGAGACCACCGAGGATGGTGTAGATACCCGCCACAAGGGCCAGCACGGCGACAGCTGTCCAAAGGTTGAGGTAGTCCGTGACGTTGGAGATGACGAGCCCTCCGGCGTAGAGCGCGCCAGCCGTGTCGATGAACATGATGGCGAGGATGGTGAAGGCCGAGAAGGCCCGGCGGGAGCGCACGTCATAGCGCTCCTCCAGAAAGCCCGGCACGGTGGAGACACCGGATTTAAGGTAGGAGGGCAGGATGAAGACCGCGAAGATCAGCAGCACGAAGGCCGCCGTCCACTCGTAGTTGAAGATGACGACGCCGTTCGAATAGGAACCGCCCATCAGGCCCACGAAGCTGGAGCCCGACATGTTTGAGGCGAAGAGCGAGAAGCCGATCAGATACCAGGGTAGGCTTCGACCGGCGAGGAAATAGCCGTCCGAGTCCGAATCCTTGTTCTTGCGGGAGATGTAGAGCCCGTGCGCCAGGACTCCGACGAAATAGAGCACCACGATCGCGTAATCGACCCAGTGCAGGGAAAAGTTTGACCCTTCCATGGCGTACCTCTTTGCTGCGGTTCTTCGTCACAGGAACCGCAGGGAAGACAGGTCCGTTCCTAGATATGTCAACTTTTTGTTATTCGGATCAGATGGTTACACAGCACGACTGGAGATCGCCCGAAGGCGACCCTGCTCAGGCTGTGTCAGGCATCAGCTTTGCTGCGGCGGTTCGGACCAGTAGCCGGGCAGGCCACCGCAATAGCTGATGACGTTGTTCGTCTCTTCCACCGCGCCCCACATGAGCGCGCTGGAGAAACCGATGCGGGTGGGCGTGCCGCCCTCTTCCGCTGAATCAAGCACGCCGGTGTAGAGCGCCTTGAGAATGCGCTGCTGCACCTTTTCCGGGGCTTCGCTGGCGGAGATCGGCGCGGCCGAGAGCGCCTGCCGCAGGTTCTCGAGCAGATCCCGCGGCAGGGGATCGACACCGGCCAGTTGGGCCAACTGGGTCGCCTCCTCCTGGGTCTGGCGGGCCTGCAATGTGGTGGGACCAAGGGCAAGGGCCGCTGCCGTGGTCAGCAGCGCGCCGCGGCGCGTCATCGTCGAGAGGCGGGCGGCATCAGTCATCTGCTGTCTCCGGAGCATAAGTGGCAAGGTACGCGGCCAGGCTTGCGATCTCGGCCCGGGTCAGGCGGCTGGCGTAACTCTGCATGATCTTCATGCCCCCGGTCTGGCGCTCCCCCTCGGCATAGGCGGTCAGGGTGCTGGCAAGGTAGCCCTCGGGTTGGCCATGGATGCGCGGCGTCTCGTGACCCGAAAGGGGGATGCCCTCGGCGCTTTCGGGCAGGACGTGACAAAGAATGCAGGGCGCGATGCCTCGGTCCCAGGCACCCTTGCCAATCAGCTCTTCGGCCGAGGCCGCCTGCGGCGCATCGGCGGGGCGCAACAGAGGCGGCGCATCGGCTTCGGCATAAATCCGTGCGGCCTCGCGCATCTCTGCCGGGCTCAAGGCTTCGGCGGTGGCCTGCATTTGGGGATGGGCCCGCAGCCCGGTGCGGTAGGCTTTCAGCTGGTCGAGGAGATACTGCGCGGGCTGGCCTGCAAGAACGGGGTAGGAAGCCTCGGTCCCTTCCCCGTTCAGACCGTGGCAAACCGTGCATTGGCCGATGACGCCCTCGTCCTGCGCCAGGCCGGGCCCTGTAGCGGCTGCCCAAAGGAGGACGACCATCAGGGCATACAGGGATTGTCGCGCTGTCGATTGCTTGGTCGGCAAGGGCCTTCTCCGCGGGCTCGGGTGGCGTTCCGTGACGCAGGGCCAACGTGCGAGCCGAAAAACCGTTCCCTTGGTTCGGGAACCGGCGGCGCCGACGGCGGGTTGGGCCAGAGCCCAGACAGAAGAGGTATCCCATGGCCATCACCGAACTGCCCCTAGAGCCCGACGTGGTGATCGTGGGGGCCGGCATTGCCGGTGGCATGGTGGCCGATGTCCTTTCCGCCCGGGGCCTGCGCGTCCTGATCCTGGAGTCCGGTCCCCGGCTTGACCGGGCGCAGCTTGTCCGCGACTGGCGCACGTCCGATCAGACTCACTTCATGGCCCCCTACCCCAACCCCGAGCACGCGCCGGTGCCGGACCCGGCCAACTGGGGCAACTACCTGATCCAGACAGGCCCGGACCCCTACCACCAGCAGTTCATCCGCGGCGTGGGCGGCACCACTTGGCACTGGGCGGCCGCCACTTGGCGCTTCCTGCCGAACGACTTCCGGCTCAAGAGCCTCTACGGTGTCGGGCGAGACTGGCCCCTTTCCTACGATGATTTGGAACCCTATTACCTGCAGGCCGAAAGGCTCATGGGGGTGGCGGGCGCGCCCGGTCCGGCCCTGGCCCCGCGCAGCGGACCTTTCCCGATGGAGGCCATCCCGCTCAGCTACATGGACCGGCGCATCGCCGAGGTGCTCAACCCCCACGGCTTCCAGATGGAGGTGGAGCCGGTGGCCCGCAATCGAGAGCCCTACGACGGCCGGCCTCCCTGCTGCGGCAACAACAACTGCATGCCGATCTGCCCCATCGCCGCCCAGTACTCCGGCAACATCGCCGTTGAGAAGGCGGAGCGGCAGGGCGCCGAGCTGATCACCGAGGCGGTGGCCCACTACATCGAGAAATCCGGCCCCGGCCAGGTATCGGCGGTCCGCTTCAAACGCGCGGACGGCTCCGACTGGCGGGTGCGGACGCGCATGGTCGTGCTGGCCGCCAACGGGATAGAGACGCCGCGCCTGCTGCTCCTCTCGGCGCAGGAGGGGGCGGAGGGCGGCCTCGCCAACAGCTCGGACCAGGTGGGCCGCAACCTGATGGACCACCCCGGCACCATGGCCGTTTTCGAAATGCCTTACCCCGTCTGGCCCGGGCGTGGCCCGCAGGAAAACACCTCCATCCTGCGCTACCGGGATGGCAAGCACCGGCGCACCATGGCGGCCAAGAAGCTGCACCTCTGGAACGGCTCCGCGGTGGCCGGGGTGTCGGAGGAGGCCATCGAGGAGGGGCTGACCGGCACTGCCCTTGTGGAGGCGGTGAAGGAACGCGCCGCCCGGCGCTGCTCCATCGCCAACTTCCACGAACAGCTGCCCGAGGCCCAGAACCGGCTCACCCTGAGCGCCGACAAGATGGACCCGCTGGGCTTGCCCCGGCCCGAGATCTACTACGAGATCGGCAACTACGTGCGCGAAAGCGCACTCCACACAGCAGAGGTCTTCCAGGAAATCATAGACCTGCTGGGCGCCCAGAAGGTCAGCATTGAGGACGGCAGCGAGGGCTTCCGGCCCAACAATCACATCATGGGCGGCACCATTATGGGGGCCGATCCGCTCAACTCGGTCGTCGATGCGGAGTGTCGGGCCCACGATCTTGACAACCTCTACATCGCCAGTTCCTCAGTCTTTTCTTCGGGGGCCTGCGTGAATTCCACCCTGACGATCGCGGCGCTCGCCCTGCGGATCGGCGAGACGGTGGCGGAGCGGCTGCGTTAGATGAAGTAGAGCAGCACCGCGCCCACGGCGGCGAGGAAGCTGAGCGAGATGATGGCCAGCAGCCCGTCGATGGTCAGGACGGCGAGCGACAGGAAGGTGACGCAGATCGCGATGGCCGAGGCGGAGAAGGGAATGATCTCCAGCAGGGGCATGACCATGCCGCCCACCATGCAGATGGCAAACATGAGCTTCGCGCCGACCTTGCGCACCATGAACTCCAGTCGCTCATGGGTGTGGCGGTCCAGGAAATCGGTGATCCTGCGCACCCGGCGCAGCCCGGCGACAAGCCTGTCGCCCTCAATGTTCTGGCGCATCACGAACCCCGGCAGCCAGAGCCCCCGGCGCCCCAGCACCGCCTGGAGCGAGACGAGGGCGATCACGATGCCGCAGAGGCTTGAGAGGCCGGGAATGCCGCTGAGAGGGGTAGCGGCAACAAGGGCAGGTACAAAGACAAGCGCAGCCACGGAGGCGCGGCCCAGTTCCTCGACCAGATCACCGACGGAAACGCGGCTGTTCTCGCGGCCGAGCTTTTCGACCTCGCCCAGCACATCGCCCAGGCCCTGGTATTCTGTCTCTTGCTGCTGCCCGGAACGGTCGGTCTCTGCCACGGTCATGTCCATCCTTTCCTGTCGAGCCACCTGGCCTGTGCTGTCTTGGGCCATAAACGCCCCGCAGGCGCGGCGGTTCCGGCGCCGGGAACCCGTAACGTGGACGATCCGTTGAGTTACATGACACCGCAGCAGCGCCTCTCCTCATGGTAAGCGCGGCCACCGCCCTGCGCGCCCGGCCCGCCGTGGTGCTGGTGGCCCTGGCCCAGCAGGCGCCGATCCTGCTTGGCGTGGTGGTGCCCCCCGCCCTCGCAGCCCTCGCCTTCGGGGAATGGATGCTCGCCGCCGCGCTCGCCCCGCAGGTGTTGGTCCTTGCCGGTGTCGCCTTCTCCTACCGCGACGGGCTCTTTCCGCGCGATCTGCGCCACGTGGAGGCGATGGTGACCTTCGCGCTCATGTTCACCCTCGCCAGCCTGCTTGTGGTGCCTCCCTTTCTGGTGCTCGGGATGCCCCTGCTCGATGCGCTCTTCGAGGCTGTCTCGGGCATCACCTCCACTGGCCTGAGCCTCGCCCCCGGCACTGAGGGCTGGCCCATCCCCGCCCATCTGCTGCGCGGCTGGATCCAATGGTGCGGCGGTTTCGCCATCGCCTTTGCAGGGCTTGCGATCTTCTCGGGCTCGGCGCGGTCTTCCGTTTCCATCGGCGCCAGCACCCTCGCGGAGCGCGACCCGATGACCTCCATGAAGCGGCAGGCGCAGCAGGTGCTGATCGTCTACGCCGCCCTCTCCCTGATCGCCGTGGCGCTCTGCCTGCTTGTCTTGCCCAATTGGTGGGAGGCGCTGAGCATCGCCCTCGCGGCCGTTTCCACCGGGGGCTTCAGCCCACGAGGCGACAGCCTTGCCAGCTACACGCCCCTGGCGCAGGGCGTGGTGATCGGGATCTGCGTGAGCACCGCCATCTCACTGCTTTTCTACATCCGCATCCGCCGCGATGGCTGGCGCGAGGCGCTGCACCACTCCCATGCCTTGGCGACCCTCGGCCTGATGGCGGGGGGCCTCCTGATCTTCGTACTGGTGGATTTCCTGGTAAACGAGAGCGACTGGCCCACCCTCTACGGCACCGCGCTCAACTTCCTCAGCGGGTTTTCCACGGCCGGTTTCTCCACGGGCGAGGTTTCGGGCCACGTCGCCCTCCTGCCGCTGTTGCTTTTGGCAATGGTGATCGGTGGGGATGTCGGCTCCACCGCGGGGGGCATCAAGGTCAGCCGGATCATCCTGCTGACGCGGATGGTCAAGCTCAGCCTGCTTCGGGTGCGCGTGCCGCCCAGCGCCGTGACCTACCTCGGCGACGCAGGCAGCCGGGTGACTGAGGACCGGGTGATCGCCGTGGCGGCCCTGATGGTCTGCTATCTCACCACCCTGATCCTCGGCTGGCTGATCTTCCTTGCCTCCGGTATCGCGCCGCTGGCGGGCCTCTTCGAGATAGTCTCGGCCCTCTCAACCGTGGGCCTGAGCCAGGGGGTGGCCACGCCCGACCTGGCGCCGCACCTCAAGCTGACCCTGGTCGTCCTGATGCTGCTGGGGCGGCTCGAATTCATAGCACTCATCATTCTGTGCCTGCCCGGCACCTGGCTGAAAAGGAGCTGACCCATGCGCATCGTCATCATCGGAGGATCGAGGCTGGGCGTCGCCCTCGCAGAGCGGCTCGCCGAGGGGAACCACGACGTCGTCCTGGTGGACCGCAGCCGCGAAAAGCTTGATGAGCTGTCCGAGAGGCTCGATTGCGGCTTCATCGAGGGGGACGGCACCCTGCCGCAGATCCTCCGGGACGCCTACGGCGACGGCGCCGATGCCCTTATGCCGATGACCAACCACGACGACGTGAACATCCTCAGCGCCGTGGTCGGCCGTTCCATCGGGTTCGAGCGGATCGTTCTCCAGATTGTCCGGGCACAGCTTCTCGACATCTGCGAGGAGCTGGGGCTGGAGGATGTGGTGACCCCCCATGTCACCGTCGCGGGCTCCATCGTCCAGTCGCTGGAGAACGACGAGAGGGTCTGGTCCGAGCTGAGCGCGGTCGAAGGGGTGCAATTCACTACCTACGCGGTCCCGGACGGGCTGGTGGGCCGGAACCTCTCTGAGCTGGAGTTGCCCGAAGTGGCCCGGGCCGTGGCGATCACGCGCGAAGGCAAGGAAGCAACGGTGAACCCGGCGACTGAAATGCGCGCGGGCGACCACATTCTGGTGGCGGCCACCGAAGACGTGCGCAAGGAGTTGCAGCAGATTTTCGAGGTGTAAGCCGCCCCGTCAAAATTTTCTGACATCCCCGAGCACCCGCGACGGATCGCCGCAACCCCTTGATCCTGCTAATTTTCCACCGCTCCGGGAGGGTTTTGAACGACGCTCCCCTGGGCCGGTTCCATGACAATCTGTCACTTTCTCAGGAACCATCTGAAATTGCCTTCGTTTTCCCAACGACCCGACAGGAAATATTAGGACGAGATTATGGCCAAGGCTTTCTCCCGACGGGCTGTGCTACTGGGACTGTCCGCAACCGCAACCCTCGGTGCCGCGCCGGTCCGACATGCCTTCGCCGCATTGGACGATAAACCTTTCTACTTTCTGACCCCCGACGAAGCCCGCAGCCTGGCGCTTCTCTGCGACACACTCATCCCCAAGGACGAACACCCCAGCGCCTCGGAGGCCGGGGTGGTCGACTTCATCGACATCCAGATGGCCGGTCCCTACGGCAAGGGCGAAGGGCTTTACCTGGAGCCGCCCTTCTTCAAGGGCTCCCCGGAACAGGGCTACCAGCTGCCCCTCGTACCGGCTGATCTGATCCGCACCGGCCTTGCCGCCTTCCAGCGCGCCGAGCCGACCTTCGCCCAGGCAGACGCGGCGGGCCGGGAGGCGATCATGACCCAGCTGAGCGAAGGCGAGATGGACTTCGGTGATCTGCCCGCCTCGGCCTTCTTCGACGAACTTTGGAAGCTGACCAACCAGGGCTACTTCGCCGACCCGATCCATGGCGGCAACAAGGGATACGCCGGTTGGGAGATGGTCGGCTTCCCGGGGGCCCATGCTTACTACCTGTCCTTCGTCGACAAGCACAACGTGCGCTACCCCCAGCCCCCCATGGGGATCAACCACGAACCCGGCGGCGACGGCAATCTGCCCGCCCCGAAAGAAGCGGAGGAACCCTAAGCGATGGTGGACAAGACCCTTCCCAAGACCGATGTGGTCATCATCGGCGGCGGCTGGACCGGCCTGACCACGGCCTACGAACTGGCCCACGAGGGGCGCAAGTGCGTCATCCTCGAGCGGGGCGACCACCGCCATGACGCCACCTCCTTTGCCGGGCCGGAGGAGCACGACGAGCTGAAGTACGCCCTGCGCTACACCCACATGATGAACGTCAAGCAGAACACCTTGACCTTCCGCAACGACCGCAACCAGCGCGCCCTGCCGATGCGGCGGCTGGGCTCCTTCCTTCCGGGCGAGGGCCTGGGCGGCGCGGGCATCCACTGGAACGGCCAGATCTGGCGGCCCCTGCCCTCGGATCTCGAGATGCGGACCCACTACGAGAACCGCTACGGCGCCGACTTCATTCCCGACGATCTGACCGTGCAGGACTGGGGCGTGACCTATGACGAGTTGGAGCCCCACCTAGACTTCTTCGAGAAGATCTGCGGCGCGGCCGGCCGAGCGGGCAACCTGCGCGGCGAGGCCCAGGCAGGCGGCAACCCCTTCGAGGGACCGCGCCAGAGCGACTATCCCAACCCGCCGATGAAGCAGCCCGTCAGCGCCACCCTCATGGGCCAGGCCGCCGAGCGGCTGGGCCTGAACCCCTTCCCGATGCCCTCGGCCAACGTCACCGCTGCCTACGAAAACCCCTATGGCGCGCAGCTCCATCCCTGCACCTACTGCGGCTTCTGCGAACGCTTCGGCTGCGGCTACTTCGCCAAGGCCGATCCGATCATCTGCGTCTACGACCGCATCAAGGAACACGAAAACTTCGAGATCCGCTTCCGCTCCACGGTGCTGCGGGTGGAGAAGTCCGAAGACGGCAAGACCGCCACGGGTGTCACCTACATTGACGCCGACGGGCGCGAGGTTTTCCAACCGGCCGACATCGTTTGCATGAACGCCTACGCGCTCTGGAACGTGCACCTGATGCTGGTGAGCGGCCTGGGCACGCCTTACGACCCGGAAACCGGCAAGGGCACGGTGGGACGCAACTATTCCTACCAGACCATCGCCGCTGTCGATGCATTCCTCGAGGACCAGGTGGTGACCAACCCCTTCATGGGAGCGGGCGCTCTGGGCACGATCGTGGACGACTTCAACGGCGACAACTTCGACCACTCCGAGCTGGGCTTCGTGGGCGGCGGCTACATCGCATGCAAGCAATACCACGGGCGCCCGATCTCCTATCAGCCGGTGCCCGAGGGCACGCCCAAGTGGGGCGGCGAGTGGAAGCGCGCGGTGCGCGAGAACTACCTGCACCACGCCGACTTCGTGGTCCACGGCTCCTCCATGTCGACGCCCGAGAACTTCCTCGACCTTGATCCCACCTGGACCGATCAGTTCGGCCGTCCCCTTCTGCGGATGACCTTCAACTTCCCCGACAATGACCGCAAGATGGCCGATTTCGTGATGAAAAAGGCCGTCGAGATCGCCGAGAACATGGACCACGTGAAGAGCGTTTCCTCGGTCAATCTCGCGGCGGAGGGCAGCAACTACTCCATCGTCCCCTACCAGACGACCCACAATGTCGGCGGGGCCGTGATGGGCACCGATCCGGCCACCTCGGTGGTGAACCGCTACGGCCAGATGTGGGACCACCACAATGTCTTCGTCTTCGGTGCCTGCCTCTTCCCGCAGAACCTCGGCTACAACCCTACCGGCCCGCTGATGGGCCTGGCCTACTGGACGCTGGACCACCTGAAGAACGACTACCTCGCCAATCCCCGCCCCCTGATGGACGCCTGAAGGAGCCGCCATGACCCTGTCACGCCCCCTTGGAAAAGCCGCCCTCCTGATCGCCGCCTGCGCGCTCGGCAGCCTGCCGATCCTCAGCGCCGCCCAGGACACGGACACCCCCGCCTCCGGCACGCTGGAGGCCCGGCTTGAGGACGATCGCACGCTCTTTGCCGCGACGATCGAAGAGACCCCGGACGAGGACTTGTTGGAACTGGGCCGCCTGGTGGCCATGGGCGGGGCCCAGAACGGCGGATCTGCGATGGCCTGCATTACCTGTCACGGGGGCCAGGGTGCCGGTGACGGCGCCGGGGCTTTCCCGCGCCTGACGGGCCTGCCCGGCTGGTACAGCTACAAGCAGCTCAACGACTATGCCTCCGGCGCCCGCCCGAACGAGATCATGAGCGGCATCGCCCAGCGCCTGACGGACCGCGAACGGGAGGCCGTCTCGGCCTACTACGCGGTGGTGCGCGCACCCATCAAGGCGCCGGTGAGCGAGGTGGACGAGGCGCTCCTGCAATGGGGCGGCCAGCTCGCCGCTGTAGGCTCTGCCGAACGCGGCATCCCGGCCTGCGTCAATTGCCACGGTCCTCAGGGCACCGGCAATCCGCCCTCCGTGCCCTACCTGGCCGGCCAATACGCCAGCTACATGACCTACCAGCTCGAGCTCTGGAAGCGGGGCATTCGCGACAATGACGCGATGAACGTGATGAGCGCCATCGCCGAGAAGATGACCGACGAGGACATGCGCGCGGTCAGTGAATACTACCAGCGGGTCGCCAACCCCCTGACCACCGAGGAGTGACGCACCGATGGCGGGGCTCTGGACAAGAGGCGCCCTCGCGCTTCTCGCGGCGGGCCTGACGGCGGGCACCACCGTCTGGGCCCTGGCCCCGCCGGAGCGCGATCCGGTGGCCGAGGGCTACCGCGCCCTGCTGGACCAAGGCCGCGCGCTGGTGGCCTGGTACGAGGCCAAGCCGGTGGATGCCAAACCGGACTGGCAGGAGATGCGCATGACGATACCCGGCGCGAGCCCTGACCGCGGGCGCGCCTTGATGAAGGATTACGGATGCGGCGCCTGTCACATTATCCCTCGCGTGACAGGC
Source organism: Sulfitobacter sp. (assembly GCA_965212515.1). GTDB lineage: Bacteria > Pseudomonadota > Alphaproteobacteria > Rhodobacterales > Rhodobacteraceae > Sulfitobacter. The sequence goes on along the minus strand of OZ243122.1, from coordinate 2,103,730 downwards.
GCACGCGGCACGGTCGGCCCCCCCCTCACTGCCTTTGCCGACCGTGCCTACATTGCCGGAGTTCTGGGCAACACGCCCGGCGGGCTGACCCGCTGGCTGGTCAACCCGCCGCTCCATTCCCCCAACACCGCCATGCCCGACCTCGGCGTGACCGAGGCGGATGCCCGCGACATGGCGGCCTTTCTCTACACGCTGGGTGACGACGGATGAATGAAAGTACCCTGGGCCAGTTCAACAGCCAGTCCGCCCTGGTCACGGCGGGCGACGGGGCCGAGGCGATCTGGACGCTGACCCTCGCCATGTCGGTGGCGGCGGCGCTGATCTTCGTCTTCGTCATGGCCATGGTCTGGCTGGCCTGGCGGCACGACCGCGGCGGGCCGACCTGGTCCATCTGGGCCGCGGGCATCGCCTTCCCGGCCCTGGCGCTCGTGGCCCTCGTGGTGGGCTCCACCCTGACCCTGGCGGCGATTGGCAAGGTGGACCGGGAGGCGCTGGTGATCGAGATTACCGGCCATCAGTATTGGTGGGACGTGGTCTATGACCCCGAGGGCCGCGCCCTGCGGGACGCCAACGAGCTTTTCTTGCCGCGCGACAGGCCCGTCACCCTGCGGCTGAAGACCGATGACGTGATCCACTCCTTCTGGGTGCCTTCCCTCTCCGGCAAGATGGACATGATCCCCGGCGTCACCAACGAGATCACCGTCACCGCCCGCCAGGAGGGCCGCTTCCGGGGCCAATGCGCCGAGTTCTGCGGCCTCTCCCACCCGCTCATGGCTTTCGAAACGGTCGTCGTTGAGCCACCCGCCTTCGATGCCTTCCTCGAAGAGCTCGAAGGCGAGGCCGAGGATGTCGCCACCAGCCTGCGTGTGCGCGGGCGCGAGGTCTTCCTCGAGGAAGGCTGCGCCGCCTGTCACGCCATCCGCGGCGTCGCCGAAGGGGCCCGCCTGGGCCCCGATCTCACCCGCGTCGGCGCACGTGCCAGCCTGGGCGCGGGCATGTGGGAGATGAACCGCGGCAACCTCGGCGGCTGGATCGCCGATGTGCAGGACATGAAGCCGGGCGCCGAGATGCCTTCCTACAACCACCTGAGCGGCCCCGACCTGCGGGCGCTCGTTGCCTATCTGGACAGCCTGAAATGACCGACGCCCGCGCAGACGTCCCGCGCCAGGGGCCCGTCCTCGAGGAACTGCCCACCTACGAACAGGCCTGGGCCACCCCGCCGGGCTGGCGCATCCTCTCCTCCGTGTCGCACCGGGTGGTCGGACAGCGCTTCATCGTCACCGGGCTGGCCTTCTTCCTCATCGCGGGCTTCCTGGCGATCCTGGTGCGGACCCAGCTCATCGTGCCGGAAAACACCTTCATGGATGCCGAGACCTACAACCAGGTCTTCACCATGCACGGCACCCTGATGATGTTCCTCTTCGCCATCCCGATTCTGGAGGGCTTCGCCGTCTACCTCCTGCCGCTGATGCTGGGCGCGCGGGACCTGATCTTCCCGCGACTCGGCGCCTTCGGCTACTGGTGCTACCTCTTCGGCGGCCTGATCGTCCTGGCCTCCTTCCTTTTCGACGCGGCGCCCGATGGCGGCTGGTTCATGTACACGCCGCTCTCGACCAAGGAGTACACCCCGGGCCTCTCGGCTGACTTCTGGCTGATCGGCATCACCTTCGCCGAGATCGCCTCCGTCACCGCCGCGGTGGAGATCATCGCCGCCATCCTCTGCACCCGCGCGCCGGGCATGAGCCTCACCAAGATGCCGATCTTCGGCTGGTACATGCTGGTCACCGCCTTCATGATCGCCGTCGGCTTCCCGCCCCTGATCATCGGCTCCATCCTGCTGGAGATCGAGCGCACCATGGGTCTGCCCTTCTTCGATCCGCTCTTTGGGGGCGACCCGCTGCTCTGGCAGCATCTCTTCTGGCTCTTCGGGCACCCGGAGGTCTACATCATCTTCCTGCCTGCGGCGGGGATGGTGGCCACCATGCTGCCCACCTTCGTCGGCAAGCCGCTCTTTGGCTACAACTTCGCCGTTGCCGCCGTGGTTACCATGGGCTTCATCAGCTTCGGCCTCTGGGCGCACCACATGTTCGCCACCGGCTTGCCCACGGTGACCCTCTCGCTCTTCTCCGCCGCCTCCACCATCGTGACGATCCCAACAGGCGTGCAGATCTTCTGCTTCATCCTCACCCTGGCCCTGGCCCGGCCCCGCCTGACGGTGCCCATGCTCTTTATCCTGGGGTTCCTTTTCATCTTCGTCATGGGGGGCCTGACCGGCGTGATGCTGGCCGCCGTGCCCTTCAACTGGCAGGCCCACGACAGCTACTTCGTCGTCGCCCACCTGCACTACGTCCTGATCGGCGGCATGGTCTTCCCGCTGATCGGAGCCTTCTACTACTGGACGCCGCACTTCACCGGGCGGATGATGTCCGAGCGGCTGGGCAAGTGGGCCTTTTGGCTGATCTTCATCGGCTTCCACGTGACCTTCTTCCTGATGCACATCACCGGCCTGCGCGGGATGCCCCGGCGCATCGCCACCTATCCCGAGGGGCTGGGTTGGGACCGGCTCAACATGCTCTCGACCCTCGGCTCCTACATCCTGGCCGCGGGCGTTGCCGTGTTCGTGGTGGATTTCATCCTGCACCGCTGGCGCGGACCCCTGGCCGGGCGCAACCCCTGGGGGGCGGGCACGCTGGAATGGCTCTATCCGCCGATCGCGCCGGGCCACAACTTCCATGCCATTCCCCGAGTGGAAAGCCGCGAACCGCTTTGGGACCAGCCCGAGCTGACCGACCGTCCTGCGCAGGAGATCAACGGCGTCCTGCGCGGTGCCCCGCATGGGCGGCGTGAGACACTCGGCGTACATCCCGTCAGCGGCGAGCCTCTGCAGGTCGTGCGCCTGCCTCACCCCACCTGGATTCCCATGATCTCCGCCGCGACCATCGCCATCGCCGCCATCGCCCTGCTGGCCAGCGCCTATGCCGCCGCCGCCCTGGCCCTGGCGGGCACCCTCGCGAGCTTCGCCGTCTGGGCTTGGGAACCTTCCGAAACCGGCGAGGAGATCGACAGCGGGCCGGAGGGCGTCTTGCCGGTCGATCTCGCCGGGCGGCTGGGCCATACCTACATCGCCACGGTGGGCACCCTCCTGGTCGTCGTGGCGCTCTTCGCCTCGCTCCTCTTCGGGGTGCTCTACCTCTGGAACGTCCAGCCCGAGTTCACCCGCCAGGCAGGTGATCCCGATGCCCTGATGACGCTTCTCAGCCTGCTGCTGGCGGGGGGCGCGGCCTTGACCGCCTGGATGAGCCGCAGCAACGGGGCGCTTCTTGGCGATCTGGCGCTCTCCCTCTGCGCGGCGGGCGCCATCTACCTTTCCTACCTCTCCCTGGCCCCCGTCGCGATGGCGGAGACGGCCCTCGGGGCGACCCTCTGGGTGCTTGTCGGCTTCGTGGCGCTTCAGCACTTCGTCCTGCTCTACTGGAGCCTCTTCCTGGCCTTCCGCAAGCTGGCCGGTCAGGTGAGGCCCGGCCAGCGGGTGCCCGAGGTGAACCGCACCCCCTACGCCCTGACCACCGCGGGCCTGAGCCTGGTGACCACCGTCATCCTCCTGGCCCCGCAATTCGGAGTCCTGTCATGACCCGCGAGGAAAGCGACCCGCCTCTCGGCCCCGTGCTCTGGGGCATTGCCCGGCCCACCCTGGCCTGGACGCTGCATTTCATCTTCGTCTACGCCGCCCTTTCCGCCGCCTGCGCCGACCGCGCGGTGACGGACTACGGCACCGCCTTCGTGGCAATCATCGTCGCCACGGTGGTGGCCCTCGGGGTGGCCGGGCTCGGCCTCTTCGGCCGCAGCCGCAGCCCCTTTCACAGCGCGGCGCGCTGGACCACCGTGATCGCCATTCTCGCCATTCTCTTCAACCTCGCGCCGGTGCTCTTGCTCACCGACTGCCGCTGAACCCGGAGGATCCCATGTCCCAAGACTACATCCCCTTCTGCGGCCTGCCCCCCGCCCCGGCGGAGCTCTGGTCGCGCTGGCTCTTCGATCCACTGCTAATGGGGCTGCTCGCACTCTTCGCCGCCGCCCTTGCACTGCGCGCCCGGGACCGTCGTACCGCCGCCATGGCCTGGGGCCTGACCGCGCTGCTCTTCATCTCGCCGCTCTGCGCCGCCTCCATGGCGCTCTTCTCCGCCCGGGTGGCACAGCACCTTGCCCTGACCCTGGTGGTGGCGCCCCTGCTGGCCCGCGCCGCGCCCCTGCCGGGCCGCAGCGTCCTGCCGCCGGTCCTGCTCTTCGCGCTGCTCTTCTGGCTCTGGCACAGCCCGCTGCCCTACGGCGCCACCTACCAATCGGATCTCGCCTACTGGGCCATGCACCTCTCTCTGCTGGGCACCGCCTGGTGGCTCTGGTCGCGCCTGGCGGAACTCCTCGGCCGACGGCCCGATGCAGTGGCGCTGGGTCTTGCCCTGACGGCGGGTCAGATGACGATTCTTTCAGCCATCTTGATCTTCGCCCGCGAGCCCTGGCATGCCTGGCATCTCACCACGACCCTGCCCTACGGCTTCAGCCCCCTGGCCGATCAGCAGCTTGCCGGCGCGCTCATGTGGGTCGGGAGTGGGGCGCTGATGCTGGCGGCTGTCGCGCTGCTGATGCTGCGGCTGCTGCGCCAAGGCAGCCCGGCGGCGGGCGGGCACCTCTGATCTAGGTAAGCATCAGGTTCCAAATGATTTTCCCGATTTGCTTGGAACTTCGCCCCCCGGGGGCAGAGTTTTCTCCCCAGTAGCAACCAGAAAGGGAGAACGATCCTATGAAACTTCTCACGACAAGCGCACTTGCCCTCACCCTCGCTGGCACCGCGACCCTGGCCGAGACCCACATGACCGACTACTCCGACGTCGACAGCACCTCCCTGGCCGATATGCGGGGTGATCTGATTCGCTCGCGCGACATCACCGATGGCGAGGTCTACGCCATGAACGAGATGGACGCCGATTGGGACGCCGATACCGAATACAGCGACGTTGATCCCAACTGGACCGAGATCGGCGAGATCGAAGACATCGTCCTGTCCGAAGATGGCCAGATGGTCGGCATCGTGGCCGAGGTCGGTGGCTTCCTCGACATGGGTGACAAGCATGTCCTGATTTCCGTGCCGGATGTCAGCCTCGTTGCTGTGGACGACCGGAACTACTCCTACGTGACGCGCCTGACCGAGGAAGAACTGGAGGCGCTGCCGAGCGTCGATGAAGGTTTCTGGAACTGAAGCATCACATGCGCCGTGGCCACCTTGCCACGGGACTGAAGGAGCGGCGGGCTGTAGCCTGCCGTTTCTTTTTTTGACACCACAAATCACGCCGCACGCGCGACTTCAGGTATCGCCTAGAATGTCAGGAGGTTGGTTCAGTGGTGAGCCGTGCAGGATTCGAACCTGCGACCCACTGATTAAAAGTCAGTTGCTCTACCAACTGAGCTAACGGCCCACGCTGGGGCGGTATCTAGAAAGGTGAGCCGGGGGGGTCAAGCCCCCAAACGCAGGAATCTTTCCTCCCCCGCTGGATTACCCGACGGCGCATCGTTATATGCGCGCCATGCACCGCGATCGCGCCAACGGTTTGCCCTTCATGAAGATGCACGGGCTGGGAAACGACTTCGTCGTCGTGGACGCGCGCGCGCATGATCCCGGCATCACCGAGGCCCTGGCCCGCGCCCTGGGCGACCGCCACTTCGGCATCGGATTCGACCAGCTCGCGGTGATCGAGAAGGGCACCGGCGATGCCCACCTGACCTTCTACAACGCCGATGGCTCCCTCTCCGCCGCCTGTGGCAACGCCACCCGGTGCGTGGCCCAGTACCTCATGGCAGAAAGCGGTCAGGAGAAGCTGCACCTGACGACAGCGCGGGGCGATCTGGTGGCCGAAGCGCGCGCCGATGGCCTGGTGGCCGTCAACATGGGCCAACCGCAGCTCCATTGGGCCGAAGTGCCCTTGGCCCGCGAGATGGAGACGCTGGAGCTACCCATCGAGGGGGCGCCCACGGCCACGGGCATGGGCAATCCGCATTGCACCTTCTTCGTCGAGGATGTCTCCGCCGTCGCGTTGGAGAGCTTCGGGCCGCAGATCGAGCACCACCCCCTCTATCCCGAGCGCACCAATGTCCAGGTGGCGCAGCTTCTCGGGCCGGACCACCTGCGCATGCGGGTCTGGGAAAGAGGCGTGGGAATCACCTGGGCCTCTGGTTCCTCCTCCTGCGCCTGTGCCGTGGCCGCCGCACGCCGGGGCCTGACGGGGCGCGCGGTGCGAATCGATCTCGACGGCGGCACGCTCTGGATCGATTGGCGCGAGGATGGCGTCTGGATGACCGGCCCCACCGCCCACGTCTTTGACGGCACCCTGACCCGCGAGTTCCTGGAGTCCTTCGAATGAGCGCCCCCCGATTCTCCAACCACGGTTGCCGCCTGAACGCCTACGAGGTGGAGGCCATGCGTGATCTCGCCGGGCAGGCCGGGCTCGAGAATGCCGTTGTGGTGAACACATGCGCCGTCACCGCCGAGGCTGTGCGCAAGGCCCGGCAGGACATTCGCAAGCTGCGCCGCGCCCACCCCGAGGCACGCCTGATCGTCACCGGCTGCGCCGCCCAGACGGAGCCCGAGACCTTCGCGAAGATGGCCGAGGTCGATGCCGTGATCGGCAACACCGAGAAGATGATGCCCGAAACCTGGAAGGGCCTGGCCGCCGACTTCATCGGCGAGACGGAGAGCGTGCAGGTGGATGACATCATGTCGGTGAAGGAAACCGCCGGTCACCTCATCGACGGCTTCGGCACCCGCAGCCGCGCCTACGTACAGGTCCAGAACGGCTGCGACCACCGCTGCACCTTCTGCATTATTCCCTTCGGCCGGGGCAATTCCCGCTCCGTTCCCGCCGGTGTCGTCGTGGATCAGATCAAGCGGCTGGTGCAGAAGGGCTTCAACGAGGTCGTCCTCACCGGCGTCGATCTCACCTCCTGGGGGGCCGATCTGCCCGCCACGCCCAAGCTGGGCGACCTTGTCATGCGCATCCTCAAGCTGGTGCCCGATCTGCCGCGCCTGCGCATCAGCTCCATCGATTCGATCGAGGTTGACGAGAACCTGATGCAGGCCATCGCCACCGAACCGCGCCTCATGCCGCACCTGCATCTCTCGCTGCAGCATGGGGACGACATGATCCTCAAGCGCATGAAGCGGCGCCACCTGCGCGACGATGCCATCGCCTTCTGTGAAGAGGCCCGCCGCCTGCGCCCCGAGATGACCTTCGGCGCCGATATTATCGCGGGCTTCCCGACGGAGACGGATGAGATGTTCGCAAACTCGCTCAGGCTGGTGGGTGAGTGCGATCTCACCTGGCTGCACGTCTTCCCCTACTCCGCCAGGCCCGGCACCCCCGCTGCCCGGATGCCCGCTGTCAAGGGCCCCGCCATCAAGGAGCGTGCCGCCCGCCTGCGCGCTGCCGGTGAAGCCCAGGTCGCGCGGCACCTCTCCGCTCAGGTGGGGCAGCGCCACAGGGTGCTGATGGAAAGCCCCACGATGGGCCGCACCGAACAGTTTACCGAGGTGCACTTCGACCGGCCCCAGACCGAGGGCGCCATTGTCGAGACCCTGATCCGCGACATCCGAGACAGCCAACTGGTGGCCTGAACCGCCGTTTGGCGAAATCCCGGCGCCGCGCTAAGCTGCCTTCTTCTTGGCGAGGGGGGACGGCGATGAGCGACGAGATCGAATGGGTGCTGGAATTGCGCGTGCAGAAGGGTCAGGGCGACAAGGTCCGGCCGCTGCTTGAGGAGATGGTGGCGGCAACGGAGCGGGACGAGCCCGGGGCACTTACCTACGAATACTACATGCCCGAGGATGGCGGCACCTGCACAGTGCTGGAGCGCTATGCCGACAGCGCGGCGGCCATGACCCACCTGGGCAATTTCGGCGCCCATTTCGCGGACCGCTTCCTGGCCTGCTTCGCGCCGGAACGGTTTACCGTCTACGGCCCGGCGGATGCGGCGCTGCGGGAGGCGCTGGCGGGCTTTGGGGCCACCCACCAGGCGCGGGTCGCGGGCTTCAGCCGCCAGCATTGAACAGAAAAAGGCCCCCGCAGCGTCGCTACGGGGGCCCTCTATGATCTGGTCCTGGCCTGATAGGCCGGTCAGTCTTTGATGCGGTTCTTCACCGGCGCCCAGAGGCGCTTGTTGGTGAGATACAGCAGGACCGACAGCAGGGTCAGGAAGACCACGCCGGCAAATCCGGCCTGCTTGCGGGCCATCATCTTGGGCTCGGCCGTCCACATCAGGAAGGCAGAAACGTCCTTGGAGAGGCTTTCGATGTCGGTGGCGTGGCCGTCGACAAACTCCACGTCGTCGCCATAGAGCGGCGGCGCCATGGCGATCCAGCCGCCTGGGAAGGCCGTGTTCTCGTAGAAGATCACGCCCGCCTGCTCCTTCTCCTCGCCGGTGTAGCCGGTCAGGAGGGAGGCGATGTACTCGGGGCCACCCATGCCCTTGAGGAACTGGTTGATGCCCAGTCCGTAGGGGCCGTGGAAGCCCGCGCGCTTCTTGGCCATCAGCGACAGGTCCGGTGCGGTCTCGATGTTCGATTCCGGGAAGTGGTCCGTCGGCTTGGCCTCGCGGAAGTCGTCCAGCTCCGGGTCGAAGACCTCGTACTGCTTGGCGTACTCAATCACCTGTTCCTCCGGGAGGGAGGGGCCGTTCTCGTCACCAAGCGTGCGGATCGGCACGAACTTCAGGCCGTGGCAGGCCGCGCAGATCTCGGTGTAGATCTGCAGGCCGCGCTGGAGCTGGTTCACGTCGTAGGCGCCGAAGGGACCCTCGAAGGAGAACTCGTAGTCCTTCACGTAGTTGTCGCTCGCTCCGGCAGCCAGGGCGCCGGTGGCGCCGAGGCCGAGGGCCACGAGGGCCGAGGCGGTGAGGTTCTTGATGAAGTGCATTGTCGTTACTCCGCCGGGTTCACGATTGTCTTGGTGCCGCCGGCCTTGGGGGCATAGTGCTCCGCAAAGTCCTCTTCGATGGTCGCCGGCTGCGGCAGCGGCTTCTCGATGACGCCGAGCAGCGGCATGATGACCAGGAAGTAGGCGAACCAGTAGGCCGAGGCGATCAGCGAGAAGGTCGCGTAGGGTTCTTCCGCGGGCATCGCGCCAAGCCACATCAGGGCCATGAAGTCGACCACCAGCAGGGCGAACCACCACTTGAACATCGGCCGGTAGCGGCCCGAGCGGACGCTCGAGGTATCGAGCCAGGGCACCAGGGCCATGACCGCGATGGCGCCGAACATGGCCAGCACGCCGAAGAACTTTGCGTCGATGATGCCGCCGGTGATGAAGGAGGCGAACTGCACCACCCAGACCTCGGCCGTGAAGGCCCGCAGGATCGCGTAGAAGGGCAGGAAGTACCATTCCGGCACGATGTGCGCGGGCGTCGCCAGCGGGTTTGCTTCGATGTAGTTGTCGGGGTGGCCGAGGTAGTTCGGCATGAAGCCCACGACGGCGAAGAAGACCGCCAGGATCACCGCCAGGGCGAAGAGATCCTTGATCACGAAGTAGGGCCAGAAGGGCAGCGTGTCCTTCTCCGCCTCTTCCTTGGAGGTGCGGCGCACTTCGACACCGGTCGGGTTGTTGTTGCCCGTGGTGTGGAAGGCCCAGATGTGCAGGATCACGAGACCCGCGATCAGGAAGGGGAAGAGGTAGTGCAGGCTGAAAAAGCGCGTCAGGGTCGCGTTGTCCACGGCCGGGCCGCCCAGAAGCAGCGTCTGCAGCGCATCGCCGATGCCCGGAATGGCGCCGAAGAGGCCGGTGATCACGGTGGCGCCCCAGAAGGACATCTGGCCCCAGGGCAGCACGTAGCCCATGAAGGCCGTGGCCATCATCAGCAGGTAGATCAGCATGCCGATGATCCAGGTCACCTCGCGCGGGGCCTTGTAGGACCCGTAGTAGAGGCCGCGGAAGATGTGCAGATAGACGGCAATGAAGAAGAGCGAGGCGCCGTTCTGGTGCAGGTAGCGCAGCATGTGGCCACCGTTCACGTTCCGCATAATGTGCTCGACCGAGCCGAAGGCCAGGTCCACGTCGGGCGTGTAGTGCATGACCAGCACGATGCCAGTGATGATCTGCAGCGCCAGGCAGAAGGTCAGGACGATGCCCCAGATCCACATCCAGTTCAGGTTCTTGGGCGTGGGGATCATCAGGGTGTCGTAGAGAAGGCCGACGATCGGCAGGCGGCGGTGCAGCCACTTCTCTCCGCCGGACGTCGGTTCATAATGGTCGTGAGGAATTCCAGACATGGTGTGCTCCCTTAACCCAGTTTGATCGTGGTTTCGTCCACGAATTCGGCGACGGGCACCGGCAGGTTGGTCGGTGCGGGCCCTTTGCGGATGCGGCCCGAGGTATCGTAGTGGGACCCGTGGCAGGGGCAGAACCAGCCGCCGAAGTCACCGGCGTCGCCCAGCGGCACGCAGCCCAGGTGGGTGCAGACGCCCATCATCACCAGCCACTCGCCGTTCTCGTCCAGCGCGCGGTTCTCGTCCGTCGCGGCTACGGTGCCGAGGTTGTCGTTCTGGGCCACCGGGTCGGGCAGCTCTGAAAGGTCAACGCTGCGCGCGGCCTCGATCTCCTCGGCCGTGCGGCGGCGGATGAAGACCGGCTTGCCCAGCCACTTCACCGTCAGCTGCGAGCCGGGCTCGAGCGCGCCGACATCGACGCGGATCGAGGAGAGCGCGAGGACGTCTGCCGAGGGGTTCATCTGATTGATCAGCGGCCAGGCTGCCGCGCCGACCGCGACGGCACCGGTGCCTGCGGTCGCGTAATACAGGAAATCCCTGCGTGTGCCTGCGGTATCGTCTGCGTTCGACACGTTGTTACTCCGTTTCTGCGCCAGGTTTCGGCCATGGGGACGAGGGACCGCGCGCGCAAGGGCCCGGCCCACATTTGACGGGTATCTATCTTGCGATTTCGCGCACGTCCAGACGACAAAGCCGCGCAGAGGGTCTCCGCGCGGCTCTATTTCCTGAAAAAGCCCGTCACGGGCGGAGCTTAGGCAGCCGGTGGACGGGTCTTTTGCATCGCCTCGCGCGATTCGAAGCCCTCGAACCACTTGGCCAGGTCCGGACGGCCCGCGCGCCAGTTGCGCGCGCCGTGGCGCAGATCCAGGTAGCCCAGGGCACAGCCCACGGCAATCTGGCCCATGTCGAGCGGCCCGGCGAGGTGGCTGGTCCAGCGGCTCTCGAGGGCATCCAGCGCCCGCTCGATCTTGGCCCACTGGGCCTCCACGAAATCGGCCATGCGGATCTCCTCGGGGCGCAGGCGGCCCTCGTAGACCATCAGCAAGGCGGCATCGAGCATCCCGTCCGCCGTCGCCTCGAGCGTCAGGACATCCCAGCGCCGCGCCCCCGTGCCATAGAGGCCCGCGCCCGCCCGATCATCGAGAAAGGCGCAGATCACCCGGCTATCGTAGAGCGTCGGCCCCTCGTTGCGCGCCAGGGCCGGCACCTTGCCCAGGGGGTTCATCGCGGGCAGGCCCTCGGCCGGGGCGAGGGGCGTGCCGGATTTCTCCTCAAGCGCCACATCGGCAAGCTGGCCGGTCTCGTGCAGCAGCACCATCACCTTGCGCACGTAGGGGGAGGTCGGGGAATAGGCCAGTTTCATGGCGGGAAGCTCCTTTGTCATTTGCGCGCACTATTGCCCCCGCTGCAGGCGGGCGCAACGCCCTCAATCTTCGGGAAGATCCCGCATCAAGGCGGCAAGCTGCGCCGTGTCGCTGCCGAAGCCATGCGCGCCCACTTCCTTCGCCGCCGCGTGACGCGCTGCCTCGGGCTTGTTCTGGCCCAGCTTCCAGGTGCCATCCACCTCGGCCACGGCCAACCGGCAGGGCACGATCATGCGCATCATCTTCTCCATCACCTCGGGGGTCATCTTCGAGGTGGTCCAGGGCGTTTTCGGCAGCAGCCGCCCCTCGTAATGGGCCGACTGTCGGTCCAACAGATCGCGCAGCCCTGTCTCCGGCGTCAACTCCAGGCTGCCGGTCAGGTGCACGGCGACGTAGTTCCAGGTCGGCACCTGGTCGGGCAGGTCGTACCAGTCGGGCGAGATGTAGGTGTCACCCCCGCTCACCGCGAGGCGCACCACCTGCGGCCCCTTCTTAAGCAATCGGGCGATGGGGTTGGAGCGCACCAGGTGGAGTTCGGCCTCGGTGCCCTCCTCGTTCAGCAGGAAAGGCACATGGCTCAGTAGCGGCGCGCCCTCTGTCGAGAGGGCAAGCAGGCCGAAGCCCGTCTCCCGGGCGAAGGTCAGGTTCCTGTCGCGCGGGGCGCCGCGATAGATCGGGTTCGGGTGCATGGCGGCTCTCCTTGCGGCAACGTCACGTTCCTCTTGCCCCTGACGGCGGCCCTTGGCAACGTCACATCATTCTCAGGGCGGGGCGGAATTCCCCACCGGCGGTATGCGGGGCCAGGTCTCCGCGAGCCCGCGAGCGCAGCCGCACCAACGGGGCGGCTGGTCAGCAGATCCGGTGCGATGCCGGAGCCGACGGTCACAGTCCGGATGGAAGAGAATGCAAGGACCGGGCGCGCCCGTCCCTTTTTGGGGCAGGTGGCGGCACGGTCCCTGTGATCGCCTTGGGTGACGTGTCGAACCAAAGGAGATCATGATGCCACAGACCCCCAAATTCGCCTTCGTGAAGGCCGGCTGGCACGCCGACATCGTGGACCGCGCGCTAGAGGGCTTTCTTGAGCTCATCCCGGCCGAGCAGGTCAAAGTCGTCGATGTGCCCGGCGCCTTCGAGCTGCCCCTGGCCGCCCAGCGGCTGGCCCAGAGCGGCGACTATGCTGCCATCGCCTGCGCCGCCTTTGTGGTGGACGGCGGCATCTACCGGCACGACTTCGTCGCCGCTGCCGTGGTGGAGGGGCTGATGCAGGTCGGCCTCAAGACGGACGTGCCGGTGCTTTCCGTTTCGCTCACGCCGCACCAGTACCAGGAAACCGCGCACCACAATGCCATCTTCGCCACCCACTTCGTGGAGAAGGGCCGCGAGGCGGCGCGGGCAGCCTTGGCTCTAGCCGAGACGCCTCTTCCCGAGACCGAGCCAGCGGCCATGACGGGCCACGGCCCCCTGACCACCGCTGTGTCGGCCTTTCACCCCAAGTAGGCACGCAGCGCGGGGGGCGGATTGTCGAGCAGGGCCGCCGCAGGCTGCGGCGGCTCGGCCCGCCCCTCGGCCACGAAGATCACCTCTTCCGCAATCCGGCGCACGTCCTCCGGGGCGTGGGTCACCATCAGCAGGCTCGCCCCGGTCTCGCGCACGAGGTCCTGCACCAGATCCAGCATCTCGTTGCGCAGGGCCGGGCCAAGGGCTGCAAAGGGCTCGTCCAGCAGGACCAGGGGCCGCGCCTGAACCAGAACGCGGGCCAGCGCCGCGCGGCTCTGCTGCCCACCCGAAAGGGCGCCGGGCCGTTTGGTTGCGTGCCCGGCAAGACCGACCCGCTCCAGCGCCGTGGCAACGCGGTCACGCTCCTCTTCCGACAGCTTCAGATCAGGCCTGATGCCAAGGCCGACATTCTGGGTCACCGTGAGGTGGGGAAAGAGGTTGTTGTCCTGAAAGAGCATCGTCATGGGCCGCTCACCCGGCGCCGCTTCGGTGATCTCGCGGCCTTCCCAGGTGAGTCGGCCGGCGGTGAAGGGCAGGAAGCCGCAGAGGGCCGCCAGGAGGGTGGACTTCCCCGCCCCCGAGGGCCCGATCACCGCGTAGCGGCGGCCCCGCTCGAGCATCAGCTCGGCCTCGAGCCGGAAATCCTCCTGCTCGATCAATCCACCCTCAAGTCGCAGCAAGGCGCCGCCCTCCCCAATCGCAAAGCCAGAAGATCAGCAGGGCCAGCATCAGCAGCAGCAGGGCCGCGCCCGCCGCCGCCTCCATCCGGTAGGCCCCCATCAGGCGGTACATCTGAAGCGGCAGGGTTACCCTCTCCTGATCCGCAAAAAGCGCGATGACCCCCAGATCCCCCACCGACAGCGCTCCGGTCAAGCCAGCGGCAAAGCCGAGCTGCGGCGCCAGGCGCGGCAGCAGAAGCCAGCGCCAGAGCGGCCAACCGCGCAGCCCTAGCGTCTGGGCCTGGCGCCCGTAGGTGCGCAACGTGTCGCGCAGGCGCGGCACCAGGATGCGCAGGGCAAAGGGCAGCGACATGAGCGCATTGACCAGCGCGGTGACCGCCAGCGCGAGGCGCGCCGGGTCCAGCACCGGATTGATCAGTATGAACCAGCCGGTGCCGATCATAAGGGGCGAGGCGGAGAGACCGAGAAGGCCGATCGCCTCCACCGAACCACGGGTGCGGGTAGCGACCCAGCCCGCCATCGGTAGGGCCAGGGACAGAAGCACCAGAATGCTACCCGCCGCCACCAAAAGCGACTGGCCCGCCGCCTGCCAGATCTGCGCGGGCATCTGGCAAAGCCCCGCGACGCCCCGCAAAACCACCGCGCCGAGCGGCAGCATCAGGAATAGCGCCCCGAGCGTGATGATCGCGCTGTCCAGGAGCCGCTGGCCGCCGCCCCGCGCATCCCAGCGCCGCAGGGGCCCGTCCTGCCCGGCGCCGAAGCCCACCCGCGGCAGCACCCAGAGGGCCGCGGCGGCAGCGCTTCCGGCAATGGCAAGCTGAAGGATGGACAGCAAGGCCGCCCGGCTCAGGTCAAAGTCGAAGCGGAAGGCCTGGTAGATGGCCAGTTCCACCGTCGTGGCGCGCGGCCCGCCGCCAAGCGTCAGGGCCACGGCAAAGCTGGTGAGGCAGAGGACAAAGATCAGCGCCGCCACCCCCGGCACGATCTGGCGCAACAGCGGCAGCTCGATGGCGCGGAAGAGTGCCCAAGGGGTCAGCCCGACCTGCGCGGCGAGCCGGAAGCGTTCCGCCGGGATCTGCTGCCATCCCTGAAGCAGAAGGCGCGTAGCCAGCGGCAGGTTGAAGAAGACATGGGCCAGGACAACGCCCTGAAGCCCGTAGATGGAGACCTCCGGCAGGCCCAGCGCGGCAAGGGCCGAGTTGACGATGCCGGAGCGACCGAAGATCGCCAGGAGGCCCAGCACCGCCACGATCACCGGCAAAATGAAGGGCGCCCCGAGCAGCGTCACCAGTGCCGCCCGTCCCGGAAAGGTGCGGCGTGCCAGGGCGCGGGCCAGGGGGATCGCCGCCATAACAGAGAGAAGAGCGGAGAGGAAAGCCTGCCAGACGGTGAAGCGCACCGCCGCCCAATCGGCCGGGCCGAGGCCCCTGCCCCATTCGGCGCTGAAGGCCACGGCCCCCAGCGCCAGCAGGATCAGCGCCGCGACAAGGGCCGCGGCGCCGGATCCCAATAGGGGGCTTACTGAGAGAGTGCGTCCAGCCACTCGGCCAGCGCCTCTTCACGGATCGCGGGCACCTCGGCGGCCGGGATCAGGCGCGCCTCCTCGGGCTGGATCAGTTCACCGAAGCCGTCAGGCAGGCCACCCTCGGGCATGACGGCGGGATACATCCAGTTGGTCGTAGGCAGGATCGACTGGGCTGCGTCGGAGACCATGAAGCGCATGAAGTCGGCCGCCAGTTCGGGCTGATCACTGCCCTCCAGACGGCCCATCACCTCGATCTGCATGTAGTGGCCCTCGTCGAAGACAGCGGCGGCCTTGCTGCCGTCCTCCTCGGCGATGATGTGGTAGGCGGGCGAGGTGGTGTAGCTCAGCACCATGTCGGCCTCGCCTTCGAGGAACAGGCCATAGGCTTCGGACCAGCCCTTCGTCACGGTAACGACGTTATCGGCAAGGCCCTCCCAAATCGCGGGGGCCTCATCGCCGTAGGCGTCCTTGACCCACATCATCAGGCCCAGGCCCGGGGTGGAGGAGCGGGGATCCTGGATGACGATCTTAAGGTCGCTCTCGGCCAGGGCTTCGAAGTTGGCCGGTGGCGTGAGGTCTGTGTTGTGGACGAAGGCGAAGTAGCCCCAGTCGTAGGGGGCGAAGACCGGATCGGTCCAGTGGATCGGCAGGGCATAGTCGGCGCTCACCTCGGTGTCGGCAAAAAGCCCGGTCTCCTTTGCCGCGGCGATCAGGCTGGTGTCGAGGCCCAGCACGATGTCGGCGTCAGACCGGGCGCCCTCGAGCTTGAGGCGGGCCAGCAGGGCCGCGCCATCTCCCATCCCGACGAAGTTGAGATCGCAGCCGCAGGTCTCCTCGAAGGCCTTTTCGATCTGCGGGCCAGGGCCCCAGTCGGAGACGAAACTGTCGTAGGTGTAGACCACCAGTTCAGGCGTGTCCGCCGCTGCTGCGGTGGCGGCGAGTGTTGTGGTGGCAGCAAGTGCAAGATACTTCACGGCATCCTCCAAATTGCGGCGTCAGAAAGCGTTGGATGGATGTCCAGACCTTCCCTCCGCCGGTGTTAACCGGTTCAGGTTCAACGGGTCAGCTTGCGCAATCTCAGCTCTGTGGGAGCCCCCCGAGGTAGTGCTCCACCTAGGGCCTCTGTCGGCGCTTGGCAAGGCGAAACCCCTTGAGGCACCGGGGCTTGCCCGCTAAGGCTCTGCCCGAGAGGGAGAGCGCCCATGTCCATCAACAGCTTCGGCCATCTTTTCCGCGTCACCACCTGGGGCGAAAGCCACGGGCCGGCCCTGGGGGCGACGGTGGACGGCTGCCCGCCGGGCGTGCCGATCGACGAAGCGATGATCCAGCACTGGCTGGACCGGCGCAAACCCGGGCAGAACAAGTACACCACCCAGCGCCGCGAGGCGGATGAGGTGCGCATCCTGTCGGGCACCTTCGAGGGGGTGACGACGGGCACGCCGGTGCAGCTGATGATCGAGAACACCGACCAGCGGTCCAAGGACTACGGCGACATCAAGGACAAGTTCCGCCCCGGCCACGCGGACATCACCTATTTCCAGAAGTACGGTGTGCGCGACTATCGCGGCGGCGGGCGGTCCTCGGCGCGGGAAACCGCCGCGCGGGTCGCGGCGGGCGGGCTGGCGCGCGAGGCGATCAGGGCGCTGGCACCGGAGCTGAAGATCACCGGCTATATGGTGCAGATGGGCGAACACCGGATCGACCGCGACGCCTTCGACGCCGAGGAGATCGAGCGCAATCCCTTCTGGGTGCCCGATGCCACGGCGGCGACTGTCTGGGCCGATTACCTCGACGGGCTGCGCAAGTCCGGCTCCTCCGTCGGCGCGATCATTGAGGTGACGGCGAGCGGGGTCCCCGCAGGTCTGGGCGCGCCGGTCTACGGCAAGCTCGACACGGACCTCGCCGCCGCGATGATGAGCATCAATGCGGTCAAGGGCGTGGAGATTGGCGAGGGCATGTCCGCGGCCATGCTGACCGGCGAGTTGAACGCCGACGAGATCTACATGGGCAACGACGGCCAGCCCCGGTATTCGTCGAACCACGCGGGCGGCATCCTGGGCGGGATCAGCACGGGCCAGGACGTTGTCGTGCGCTTTGCCGTGAAGCCGACTTCCTCCATCCTTACCACACGCAAGACGATCACCAAGACTGGCGAGGAGACCGAGATCATCACCAAGGGCCGCCACGACCCCTGCGTCGGCATCCGGGCCGTGCCGGTGGGCGAGGCGATGATGGCCTGCGTGCTGCTCGATCACCTGCTGCTGCACCGCGGACAGGTGGGCGAGAATCGCGGGCACATCGGGCCGGAGAGCGCGCGCTAGAGGTCTAAGCGCTCACCTGAAAGTGAGGGGCATTCCGCCGCAACGAGCTCTCGACCCCTCAAAAGCGGCGCAACACGTGCTACCCTTGTAGGAAGTGTTCTGTGACCCCTTCACCAACGGGAGCGTTCTTCATGAGGTCCCTTCTCTCGACCCGCCGTACTGTTCTTGCCACCGGCGCTGCCTTCCTCCTCTCCGGGGGCCTCGGCCTTCCGGCCCGCGCGGCGGGCCTGAAACCAACCCCTACCATGCGCGGCGGGGCCAACAACTACCGCCCCGGTGCGCCCATCGTGGAGCGGATCGGCGGGGGCGGCTTCTGGATGACCGGCACGGTGCGCCGCGCGGGCGACGGCGCGCCGCTGCCGGGGCAGCGCATCCAGATCTGGGCGCACACCACCGAGGGCCACGAGCGCGACGAACGCAGCCACGGTGCGACCCTGACCGACGGGGAGGGCAACTTCCGGCTCGAAATGCCCCAGATCGTACCCGCCTTCGGGCAGGCGCACGGGCACCTGGCCTATGACAGCGGTGAGTTCGAGACTGTCTTCCTGCGCCCCGTGATGGACAGCCCGAAGGACAAGACGTTGCACGCGGACTTCGTGCTCAAACCACTCTGAGCCAAGGGCCTTCCCGCCGATGCGCCTGACGTCGCTTCTCGCCTGGGCCGCGCTCATCCTGCTGCTGGCGGTCCCGGTGCTTCTGGCGGCGGGCAGCCCGCTGCTGGCCTGGCGGCAGCCGATCTACATTGTCGCCGGGTTCGCGGGCATCGTTGCAATGGGGCTCCTGCTGCTGCAACCGCTTCTGGCGCAGGGGCTGCTGCCCGGTCTCAGTATCCTGCGCGGACGGCGGGTGCATCGCTGGACCGGAGCGGCACTTGTGGTGCTTGTCCTCCTGCACGTCATCGGCCTCTGGATCTTCAGCCCGCCGGACGTGATTGACGCTCTGCTCTTCCGCTCGCCCACGCCCTTTTCGGCCTGGGGTGTCATCGCCATGTGGGCGCTCTTTGCCGCCGCGCTTCTGGCTCTCTTCCGGCGCGCCCTCCGGCCGCGCCACTGGCGGCTGGGGCACGGCAGCCTCGTCGGCATCGCGGTGATGGGCAGCGTGCTGCACGCGCTGCAGATCGACGGCACGATGGAAAGCCTCTCGAAAGGCCTCCTCTGTGCGGCTGTCCTTCTGGCCACCGGGTTGGCCCTCAGCCGTATCAAGCTGCGTCCGCGCGCCCGCAAGTAGCGCAGGCGGCGGCGCGCCACATCCCCGCGTAACCGCCGCTTGCACTTCCCCGCGGCAAGGCGCATGACAGGCCCATGCCCGCTGACATGACCTCGCACCGCCCCGGCACCGCCATCGCCCTCAAGCTGGTTGCGATCTTTCTCTTCACCGTCATGGCCGCCCTCATCAAGGCCGCATCCGAGGCCGTGCCGCCCGGGCAGGCGGTCTTCTTCCGCTCCCTCTTTGCCATCCCGGTGATCGGCCTCTGGCTCTGGCAACAGGGCAAGTTGGAAGACGGGCTGAAGGTGAACAACGTCTTCGGCCACGTCTGGCGCGGGCTCTTCGGCACAACGGCCATGGGCCTGACCTTCGCGGGCCTGGCGATCCTGCCCCTGCCGGAGGTGACGGCCATCGGCTATGCCACGCCCATGTTCACCGTTCTTCTCGCCGCCCTCCTGCTCGGCGAGCGGGTGCGCCTGATCCGCCTCTCGGCGGTGGCCCTGGGGCTGGTGGGGGTGATGATCGTCATCGCGCCACGCCTCTCTCTGGATGAGAGCTACTCAAGCGCCGCCACGGCGGGTGCCCTGATGGTGCTGGGGGCCTCGATCCTGCGGGCCCTAGTGCAGATCCACGTCCGCCGCCTCGTCCAGACCGACACGACCTCGGCCATCGTCTTCTACTTCTCGCTCACCGCCACCTGCGTGTCCCTGCTCAGCCTGCCTTTGGGCTGGATCGTGCCGCACCCCTCGCTCACCTGGACAAGCCCTGGCCCCTACATCCTCGGCCTCGTCATCTGCGCGGGCCTGCTCGGCGGCATTGCCCAGATCATGGTGACCTCCTCCTACCGCTTTGGCGGGGCCTCCATGCTCGCCCCCTTCGACTATGCCTCGATGATCTTCGCCACCCTGATCGGCTGGCTGGTCTTCAGCGAAGTGCCTACGCCGACGATTCTCATCGGTGCCGCCCTTGTCATCGCCGGGGGCGTCCTGATTATCTGGCGCGAGCGGCAGCTTGGCCTCGACCGCAGCAAATCCAAACCCGGCAGTGCCCCCTCGGGCACCGCGAACTGAGGAATTCCCATGTCAGACGCCGACGACCACAAGCAAAAGATGCAGGAACGCCAGGCCCAGCAGCGCGCCCGCGTGGCCGAGCTTCAGGACCCCGAGAAGGGCCTGGTGCTGGTCCATACCGGGGCCGGCAAGGGCAAATCCTCCTCCGCCTTCGGGGTGGTAATCCGGGCGCTTGGCTGGAAGCAGCGGGTCGGCGTCGTGCAGTTCATCAAGGGCAAGTGGAAGACCGGCGAGCGGCTCTTCTTTGACCGGCTGGGCGAGGTCACCTGGCACACCATGGGCGAGGGCTTCACCTGGGACACGCAGGACAGGGAGCGCGACATCGCCGCCGCCCAGGCCGCCTTCGGCAAGGCACGCGAAATGATGGAGAGCGGCGAGTACGATCTTGTCGTCCTGGACGAGATCAACATCGCCATGCGCTATGAATACCTCTCCGTCGCAGAGGTGATTGCCGGGCTGGAGGCGCGCGACGCCCGCACCGGCGTCGTGCTGACGGGCCGCGACGCCAAGCCCGAGCTTTGCGACTATGCCGACCTGGTGACGGAGATGACCGAGGTGAAGCACCCCTTCAAGGCGGGCATCAAGGCGCAGCGCGGGGTCGATTACTGATGTCCGGGCGTACCGTCCTGATCACCGGCGCCGCGCGGGGCATCGGCCTCGCCACCGCCCGGCTGATGGCGGAGGTCGGCTGGAACGTGGCGCTGCTGGACCGTGACGCGGAGGCCCTGGAGGAGGCCGCGGCGCATTTTGGGGGCAAGGCGCTGAGCCTGGCGCAGGACGTGGCCGACCCCCAGGGCGCCCCGCGCGCCATTGCCGCCTGCGTGGCGCACTTTGGCGGCCTCGACGCTCTCGTGAACAATGCCGGCGTGGCCGACTTCGGCCCCATCGAGGAGACCGACTTCGAGCGCTGGCGCAGGGTCATGGAGACCAACCTCGACGGCCCCTTCCTCCTCTCTCAGGCGGCCACCCCGGCCCTCAAGGAGCGGGGCGGTGCCATCGTCAACATCGGTTCCATCTCGGGCCTGCGCGCCTCCACCCTGCGGGTCGCCTACGGCACCTCCAAGGCGGCCATCATCCACCTGACCAAACAGCAGGCGGCGGAGCTGGGCGAGTACGGCATCCGCGCCAACTGCGTCTGCCCCGGCCCGGTGCGGACCAAGCTGGCCATGGCCGTGCACACGCCCGATATCATCGCCGCCTACCACGATGCCATCCCGCTGAACCGCTATGGCAGCGAGACCGAGATCGCCGAGGTGATCGCTTTCCTCTGCTCCGAAAAGGCCTCCTACGTGACCGGCCAGATCATCGCCGCGGACGGCGGCTTTGAAAGCACCGGCGTCGGCCTGCCCGCCCTGCGCGGCTGAAGGGGCCTTTCCAAGCCCGGCAAACCTGTTAACCTTCCCGCATTAAGGGAGGAATTTCATGTTTGTATCACGTATTGCCGCGGCCGTATTGGCCCTCACCTGCGGGGCCGGTGCGGCCCTGGCGCAGGACTGCAACCAATCGCAGTGGGGCGCCGAGGACACCATCGGCTCGGCCAACCTGGTCTCGCCCGAGCGTACGCTCGAGGCCGCCAAGCTCATCAAGCAGGGCAAGTCCCTGCCGCTGGGCATCACCATCGGCCCGGACACCCCGGCCTTCCCGCCGCGCTCGCTGAGCCTTCAGGTGGTGCAGCCGAACCAGCAGGGCGGCCAGAAGCTCTCGGGCTTCGGCTACGAGGGGAACTACAACGACGACCTGCTTCAGACCTGGATCGGCATCGGTTCGCAGCTCGACGGGCTGGGGCACCTAGGCGAAAACGGGCATTACTACAATTGCCTCGACGAGAAGGAAATCAGCGCCATCACGGGCCTGACCAAGCTGGGCACCCACGCGGTTCCGCCGCTGGTGGGCCGGGGCGTGGTGCTCGACATGGCCGCCCAGGCCGAGGTCGAGGTGATGGAGGCGGGCCAGAGCTTCGGTTCGGCTGAAATCAAGGCGGCCGCCGAGGCGCAGGGCGTCGAGCTGCGTGAGGGTGACATCATCCTCTTCCACACCGGCTGGACCGAGGGGATGATGGAAAGCAACCCCGCGCTCTGGGGCCAGGCTGAGCCGGGCCTCTCGAACGAGGGCGCGGTCTATCTCGCCTCGCTCAACCCGATGGCCGTCGGAGCCGACACCTGGGGCGTGGAAGCCGTGCCGCCCGCCGAGGGCGACAAGCTTTTCTACGGCCACGTCACCCTGCTCAAGGAGCATGGGATCTACCTGCTGGAGACGATGAACGTCGGCCCGCTGCTGCGCGAGGGGGTGAACGAGTTCATGTTCGTCCTCGGCCAGCCGCGCATCAAAGGCACCGTTCAGGCGATGATCAACCCGGTGGCTTTGTACTGAGCCGGGGGTTGGTTCAAAAAGCGACCGCCCGGCACGAAGCCGGGCGGTTCAAGTCTGTTCAAGGTTATTGAGGGCGCTCTTAGCTGCGCACAAGCTTTTCGTAGCTCTCCGCGATGTCGCGGGTCAGGGCACCTACCTCGAAGTTGTAGTCACCGATCTGGCCCACCGGCGTCACCTCGGCGGCGGTGCCGGTCAGCCAGCACTGCTCGAAGCCCTCAAGCTCTTCCGGCATGATGTGGCGCTCGTGCACCTTGATCTGCTTGTCCTTCAGCATCCCCACGACGGTCTGGCGGGTGATCCCGTTGAGGAAGCAATCCGGGTCCGGCGTGTGCACCTCGCCGTCCTTGACGAAGAAGATGTTCGCCCCCGTCGCCTCGGCCACGTAGCCGCGATAGTCGAACATCATGGCGTCTGAGCAGCCCTTGGCCTCGGCGGCGTGCTTGGACATGGTGCAGATCATGTAGAGACCGGCGGCCTTGGCATGTGACGGAATGGTCTCGGGCGACGGGCGCTTCCACTTGGAAATGTCGAGCTTGGCGCCCTTCATCTTCGCGTCCCCATAGTAGGCGCCCCATTCCCAGGCCGCGATGGCCAGGCGCACGGGGTTGCGGGCGGAGGCCACGCCCATGTCCTCACCGGCGCCGCGCCAGGCGATGGCGCGCACATAGGCGTCCTGAAGACCGGAGGCCTGGAGCACCTCGACCTTGGCGGCCTCGATTTCGTCCACCGTCCAGGGGATCTCGAAATCGATCATCTGGGCCGAGCGTTTCAGCCGCTCAGAATGCTCACGGCTCTTGAAGATCTTGCCGCCGTAGGCACGCTCGCCCTCGAAGACGGAGGAGGCATAGTGCATGGCATGGGTCAGGATATGAACGTTGGCGTCACGCCAATTCACCATCTTGCCGTCCAGCCAGATGTGGCCATCCCGATCGTCGTATGCACCTGCCATTGATCCTGTCCCCCAGGGCTGAATTTTCCGATTATTGCGCCGATCCATCCAATCCGGACATTTCGTGTCGCAAAAGCTGTCATCCCGTAGCCTTTCGCCCTTGGAGTGTCAACAAGGCTGACGTAAACTTTGGCCGCAACTAGCGAAGAGGCCCCCATGTCGGACGGACGTTCCCCCAGCGCGATCAGAGGCGACAGCCTGCTCTTCCTCACGGACGAACAGCTGCGCCAGGGGAGCGAGGCGATGTTCTTCGCCTACCGCGGCTTCACCGCCGATCCCGACAGGATCCTTCAGGACCTGGCCTACGGCCGGGCGCACCACCGGGCCATCCACTTCATCAACCGTGCGCCGGGAACGACGGTGAACAACCTGCTGGGCATCCTCGGGGTCACGAAACAGTCGCTGAACCGTGTATTGCGCACTCTCATCTCCGATGGTCTGGTGAAAAGCGTGGTGGGCCGCGCCGACAAGCGCGAAAGGCACCTCTACCTGACCGAGGAGGGTCAGGCGCTCGAGCAGAAGCTCTCCGACGCCCAGCGCGCCCGCCTGCGCGCCGCCTTCCGAGAGGCTGGCCCCGAGGCCGTTGCAGGCTTCCGCACCGTGCTCGAGGCCATGATGGACCCGGAAATGCGCGCCAGCTACAATCGGCTGAAGGAGAACGGCCCATGAGCGACATCGAGGCCCACCTGCTGATCGTCGACGATGACGAGCGTATCCGCAGCCTGCTTCAGAAGTTCCTGATGCGCCACGGCTTCCTGGTGACCGCCGCGCGCGACGCGGCCCACGCCCGCCGCATCCTCACCGGCCTCGACTTCGATCTCATCGTGCTCGACGTGATGATGCCCGGGGAGGACGGGCTCTCGCTCACCCGCGCGCTGCGCGAAACGATGCAGACGCCGATCCTGCTGCTCACCGCCAAGGGTGAGACCGGCAACCGGATCGAGGGGCTGGAGGCCGGCGCGGACGATTACCTGCCCAAACCCTTCGAGCCGAAGGAGCTGCTGCTGCGGATCAACGCGATCCTGCGCCGCGTGCCCGAAAGCCACGCGGGCGAGGCCCAGCCCAAGGTCCTCACCCTTGGCGCCATCCGCTACGACCTGGAGCGCGGCGAGATGTGGCAGGGCGACGACCTGGTGCGCCTCACGGCGACCGAGATGCAGCTGATGAAGATCTTCTCCGCCCAGCCCGGCGCGCCCTTGAGCCGCGCCAAGCTGGTGGAGGAGCTGGGCCGCGACCGCGGCCAGGCCCAGGAGCGCGCCGTGGATGTCCAGATCACCCGCCTGCGCCGCAAGATCGAGGCCGACCCGAAACAACCCCGCTACCTCCAGACGGTGCGCGGCGCAGGCTACATGCTGGCGCCGGACTGAGCATCTCCCCTACCCCCTGTGCCCCTCGAAGGGCCGAAGCGTAACGCCCGCCTCTTCCAGGTTCCGCCTCACGGAGGCGGCGATCTCGACGGCTTCCGCGGTGTCGCCGTGCAGGCAGATGGTGTCGATGCGGGTGTCGATGTGCTTACCGCTCTCGGTAATGATGGCCCCGGCCTTGACCATCTCGACCATCCGCGCCCCGGCCTTCTCGGCATCGTGGATGACAGCGCCCGGCAGGGAACGGTCCACCAGAGTTGCATCGTCGTTGTAGGCGCGGTCGGCGAAGATCTCGCCCGCCCAGGCGCAGCCGAGGCTCTCCACCGCCCGCTGCTGGGCGGTCGCCGCGAGGACCATGACGATCAGGTCCGGCGCCACGGAGAGGGCGGCCTCGTAGAGGTCGCGGGCCATCTGCTCGTCCTCCGAGGCCATGTTGGCCATGGCGCCGTGCAGCTTCAGGTGCCGCACCTCGGCGCCCACCGCGCGGGCCATGCCGACGTGGGCGGCCACCTGGTAGCGGACCTGGTTCTGAAGCGTCTTCCGCGGCACCGAGAGGCGGTTGCGGCCAAAGCCGGGGATGTCCATGAAGCCCGGGTGGGCGCCGATGCCGACGCCGTTCTCGTGGGCCAGGCGCAGGGTCGCCGAAAGCACGTCGGGGTCGCCCGCGTGGCCGCCGCAGGCGATGTTGGCCGAGGTGACGATCTTCAGCAGGGCGGCGTCGTCGCCCATCTTCCAGGGGCCGAAGCTCTCTCCCATGTCGGCGTTGAGGTCCACGGTGCTCATCTCAGGTCTCCTTCTCGAAGGGGTTGGCGGTGGCCGAGACGGCGCCGCCGATCAGTTGATAGCTCAGCAGATCGCGCATCC
The DNA here is from genome assembly GCA_965212515.1 of Sulfitobacter sp. GTDB lineage: Bacteria > Pseudomonadota > Alphaproteobacteria > Rhodobacterales > Rhodobacteraceae > Sulfitobacter. Next base: position 2,078,214 of record OZ243122.1, on the reverse strand, counting down.
CGGCGGGATCGCGCAGCAGGGGCGTGACGGTGCCGCGCAGCGCCGCCAGATCGGCGGCGAAGCGGGCCTGAAGACTGACGGCCTCCGCCATTTCGACGAAGCGGAAGCTCAGGCTGGCCCCGGCAAGGGCCTGGGCCACACGGGGCAGATCGCAGGGCAGGACCGTGCCGATCCGGGGATAGCCGCCGGTGGTCTGGCATTCTCCCATGAGGACATAGGGCGCGCCATCGCCGGCGATCTGGATGTCGCCCGGCACGACCACTTCGGAAACGATGGAGAGCGCCGCCTCGGTGCTGTAGCCCGGCCCCTCCTGGGCGAGCCGGACGCCCATGCGGTTGGCCCGGGCGTCGCGCTTGAAGAAGCTGCTCGTGAAACGTTCCAGCGTGGTCCTGTCAAAGGAGTCGGTCTGCATCGAGGCGACGATGCGGATCTCTCCGCCACCGAAACGGTCCAAAGGAGTGAGCGTAAGGCCCACCTCGCCGCCACTGTCCCGGCCCGCGGGCAGGCTCTCGCCCGCCTCCAGCAGGCCGCCGACACCGCCTGCCAGGTGGGCGCCGCGTCCGCCCATGCGCGGCTTGGTGTCGATCCCGCCGCCCAGGTGCAGGTAGCCGTAGCTGCCGTTGCGCGCACCGCCGAGGGTCAGGGTGGCACCGGCGGGCAAGCTGTGGCTCGCGTTCCAGGCCAGGGCTTCACCGTCACGTGTCGCCGCCATTTCGGCCCCGGTCAGGGCGATCCGCAGATCCGCCTCGGCCCGGAAGGTGCCGCCGCTGCCCGCCATTTCGAGCGCCGCCAGTTCCGGCGCCTGCCCCAACAGCGCCGCCCCCTCGTAAAGCGCCACAGGGTCCGCCGCGCCGCCGCGGGTCAGGCCCTGGGCGCGATAGCCCGGGCGGCCAAGGTCTTGGACGCTCATCGAGGGCCCGGCCTGGAGGATGGTTAGGGCAGCACTCATGAAAGCGCCTCCCGCTCGGCGCCGCCTTGGCCGCTCTCGTCGCGATCGCGGAGCTTCTCCAGCTCCGCGCGGGAAATGGCGGGGAAGGTCAACTCATCGCCGGGGGAGAGCGCGAAGGGCTGTTCCGCCTCGGGCCGGAAGGTGCGGAAGGCCGTCTGGCCGACGTGGCGCCAGCCGGTGGGTGAGGCATTGGTGAAGATGATGAGCTGCCGGATCGCCACCACCAGGGCCGAGGGCGGAACGGAGGGGGTCAGGCCCTTCTGGCGGGGGATGTTCCAGGTCTCCGACAGCTCGCCCATGTAGGGCTGACCAGGGGCGAAGCCGATGGTCAGAACCCGCACCCGCGCGGTGGAGAGCTGGCGGATGGCCTCGTCCGGATCCAGCCCCGCCACCTCGGCCGCCTCCTCGAGCTGGGGGGCCAGATCGGTCCCGTAGAGGGTGGGCACATGCCAGAGCGTGCGGCCCGGCGGGAGGGGCGCCTCCTGCCAGTTGCGGCTTTCTAGAAGCGCCTCAAGACGTTCGCGCATCTCCTCGGGGCGGAAGGCGGCAAGGTCCACCGCCAGGAAGGTCGAAACGAGTGAGGTGCTGGTCTCGCTCACCTCGGGCCATTCCGCCGCCTCGACCGCCGCGCGGAAGGCGAGGGCAGCGCGGTTGGCGGGCTCGCTCATCTCTCCGGCGAAGGTCACCAGAAGGCCGGAGAGGCCGACGGTGCGGATCTTTGGCCAGTCACTCATGCGCCAGGGCCCTCGCATAGAGGCGGGGCAGCAGCAAGGGCGTGAGGTACATTGGCAGCTGCCAGCAACCGATGAAGACCATAAGCGGCGCCAGGACCTCGGGCGGCAGGGCGACCAGGAAGATGGCGATGTTGCGGTTGCCCGCCGCCAGGGCCAGAGGCCCGGCCAGGGCGCGCAGGGGCGACCGGCGCAGCACCAGGAGCGCCGCCAGTTGCAGCAGGTAGCCCAGCGCGAAGGCCAGCAGGGTCCAGCGCAGAACGGCGCCAGGGTCCTGCCGCAGGGCCGGGGTCAGGGCGGCCATGAGGGCCACCACGATGAAGGAAAAGGCGAGCACGGAAAGCCCGTCCAGCGCCCGGACCTGCGCCTCGCTCGGCCGGGGGAAAAGCCATTGGCGCAGGGCAAAGCCAACCGCGGTGGAGAGCAGAATCACCGCCAGGAGCCGCAGGGCAGCGGCCAGCACCTGTGATACCGGGCCGAGCTGGGGGAGGAAAAGCAGCACCGGCAGGATGGTCAGGGGAAAGGCGGCCGTGCCCAGCACCAGAAGCTGCATCGCCCGGCCCGCGTCCAGCCGCATCATCAGGGCCAGGTTCACGCAGCCGGTGATCGCAGGCGCCGAGGCGGTGAGGACAATGGCCAGGGCCTCGGGGCGGTCGGCGAGGCCCACGAGGCTCAGAATCGCCAGCAGGGACAGGGGCAGAAGCAGTTGAAGCACCAGCACCGCCCCCAGGCCCCAGCGCAGATCGCCCAGCGCCCCCAGGGCCTGCCGGTGCCCGATGCGGAGCGAGGTCGATACCAGAAGCCCCGCCACCATCAATGGCAGCCAGGGCGCGAGCGTCGCCGCCAACCCCGGCAGGAGCAGGCCCGCCGCCAGGCCGAGCACCAGGCAGGCGCGGGCGTGCCGCGAGGCGGTCCAAAGAAGCTGCTGCATCTGTCATCCTCAGCCCGGGCCGCTCCGCAGGTTGTCGGGCAGCCAGGTGGCGATCTCGGGGAACCAGATCAGGACAAAGACCATGAGCACCATGATGGCGAACATGGGCAGGGCGGCACGGGTGATATAGCCCATCTCATGGTCCGTCATGCCCTGAAGCACGAAGAGGTTGAAGCCGATCGGCGGAGTGATCTGGGCCATTTCCACCACGACGACCACGAAGATGCCGAACCAGATGAGGTCGATCCCGGCGTCGCGCACCATGGGTTCCACGACAGCCATGGTCAGAACGATGGCGGAGATGCCGTCCAGGAACATGCCCAGGACGATGTAGAAGACCAGGAGCGCCATGAGCAGTTCGAAGCGGGAAAGCTCCATCGCGGCGATCCCGTCGGCCAGGGAGCGGGGCAGCCCGGTGAAGCCCATCGAAAGCTTCAGGAAAGCCGCGCCCGCGAGGATCAGGGCGATCATCGCGGAGGTGCGGGTGGCGCCCATCAGGCTTTCGCGAAAGCTTTCCCAGGTGAGGGAGCCCTGGAGCAGGGCCAGCACGAGGGCGCCGATCACGCCGATGGCCGCCGCCTCCGTCGCCGTGGCAAGGCCCGCGTACATGGAACCGATGACCACGGCGATGAGGGCGAAGACCGGCAGAAGAAAGCGCGAGTTGCCCAACTTCTCTCGGAAGCTCATGCCGCGCTCCACGTTAGGATCCCAGTCCTTGGCGAAGAGGCTGACGAGGGCGACGTAGGCCATGAAGAGCCCAGCCAAGGCGAGCCCTGGCAAGACGCCGGCGAAGAAGAGCTTGGTGATGCTCTCGTTCACCGTGACACCATAAACGATGAGCGCCAGCGAGGGCGGGATCATCAGGCCCAGCGTCGCCGCGCCCGCCAGCGTGCCGATGACCATGCGCTCGGGATAGCGGCGCGCGCGCAACTCCGGGATGGCCATCTTGCCCACAGTGGTCAGGGTCGCCGCGGAAGAACCCGAGACGGCTGCAAAGACGGTGCAGGAAACGATGTTGGTATGTACAAGCCCGCCGGGCAGCCGCGCCAGCCAAGGGGAAAGGCCCTTGAACATGTCCTCGGAAAGACGCGTGCGATAGAGGATCTCGCCCATCCAGATGAAGAGCGGCAGGGCCGTCAGGGTCCAGCTTGACGAGGAAGCCCAGATGGTGGTGACCATGACGTCCCCGACCGGGCGTGTCGTAAAGAGCTCCATCCCCACCCAGGCAACCCCCATGAGCGCCAGCCCGACCCAGACACCGGTGCCCAGCAGGAGAAAGAGCACGAAGAGGAAGAGCACGATCGCGTAGAGTTCGGTCATGGTGCTACTCCCCGTGGCTCTGATCGACGATGTCGCGGCTGATCCGGTGGCTGCCGCGCAGCAGGACGTGAAGCAGATTGTCGGTAAGGGCGAGGGCCAAGAGCCCGCCGCCCAGCACCATGACAGACTGGGGAATCCAAAGCAGCGCCGCGTCCTGCCCCTGGCTCACCTCCTTGAACTTCCAGGACCAGAAGACGAACCAGTAGGCGTAGTAGGTGAAGTACCAGGCCACTGCCGCCGCCACGGCAAAGCACCAGACCTCGAGCAGGCGGCGCAGCCGTGGTCCTACCGCGTTGAGCAGGATCGAGACGCGGATGTGCGCCCCGCGCCCCAGGGCATTGGCGAAGGCCAGGAAGGAGGCCGCCGCCATCGCGTAGCCCGCATAGTTGGGGGCGCCAGGGAAGACTTCGCCGGTCCAGCGGGCCAACATCTGCATCACGATCAGCAGGAGGATCGCGATGAGGCAGAGGGCCGCAAGGATGCCGGCCGCGAGGTAGATGGAATCGAGTATCTTGCGCAGTGCCGCCATGGTGCCCCCCGGCCGGATCGGGCGGCCCGCAGGGGGCCGCCCAGATTGCTTTAGTTCATGCCTTTGTAGGCATCGACGATGGCCGCGCCATCCTCGCCCGCCGCTTCGAGCCATTCGTTGGTCATGGTCTCGCCGATCTCGCGCAGCTCACCCATGAGGGCATCACCCGCGGGCTCAACCGTCATGCCGCCCTCGCGCAGGCCATCCATGGTGAACTGGGTGTAGTCTTTGGAGGCTTGAAGCCCGCGCGCCCCGGCTTCCTCGGCGCAGCCGGTAATGACTTCGCGGTTCGCCTCAGAGACGCCGTCCCAGATGTCCTTGTTCACCATGACGTAGTTGTAGGGCAGCCAGGCATCGACCTCGTAGAAGTGGCTGAGGCTCTCCCAGACCTTGCGGTCATAGCCGGTGGCACCGGAAGAGATCATGGATTCCGCGACCCCCGTGGCGAAGGCCTGGGAAATCTCCGCCGCCTCGATTGTCACGGGCAGCATCCCCGTCAGTTCGGCGAAGCGTGAGGTGGCGTTGTTGTAGGAGCGGAACTTGGTGCCCTCCATGTCGGCCACGCTGTTCACTTCCTTGTTGAAGTAGAGCCCCTGGGGCGGCCAAGGCACGGCATAGAGCATCACGAGGTTCTGCTCACCCAGCAGCTCTTCCATCTTGGGCCGGGCCGCCTCGAAGAGCTTGGCGCTTGCCTCGAAGGAGGGGGCGAGGAAGGGCACGCTGTCGAAGCCAAAGACCGCGTTCTCGTTCTGGTGGCCAGACATGAGGCGCTCGCCGATCTGGACCTGGCCGGTCTGGATCGCGCGCTTGATGTCTGCCCCGGCAAAGAGCGACCCGCCCGGGTGGACGGTGATCTCGATCTCGCCGCCGGTGCCGTCGGTCACGCACTCGGCGAACTGGACGCCGTTCTCGGAGTGGAAGTTGGAGGCCGAATAGGCCATGGGCATGTCCCACTTCTCGGCCGCAAGGGCCGGCAGGGCGCCGCTTACGGCGATGGCTGTCGCGGCTGCGCCGCCCATCAGTTTCTTGGTCAAGGTCATGTCAATCTCCCTAATGTTATGCGCAGCGTCATGAGAAACGTTGCGGGTGATAGGGGGCAAGATCGGTGTTGATGCCCTGCCCCGCGATCAATCCGGCCACCAGTCGGCCAGTCTTCGGCCCCCCGGTCAAGCCGATATGGTGATGCCCGAAGGCGGTGAAGACCCGGCTTTGGCCTACCTCCCCGATCAGCGGAAGGCTGTCCGTGGGGGCGGGCCGGTGCCCCATCCATTCGATTTCGCTGCGCGCCTCAAGCTGCGGAAAGGCCTTCTTCACTTGGCGCCGCAGCAGATCGAAGGGCGCCCGCGAAGGGCCGGCCTTCAGCCCGCCGAACTCCACGATACCGGCACAGCGCAGACCCTGCTCCATGGGTGTGGCCACGAACTTGCCACTGGCGATCATGAAGGGCCGCGAGGGGCCACCCTCCGCCCCCTCGAAGACAACGTGGTAGCCGCGCTCGCTCTCCAGCGGCACCTTGATCCCCAGCTTGCGCATCAGCGGTTTCGACCAGACGCCCGTGGCGACCACCAGATCGTCGCACTCGAGCCGCCCCTGGTCCGTCAGGACGGCGCGCACCTGCCCGCCAGTGAGATCCACGTCCCGCACCTCGGCCTGCATGATCTTACCGCCCATCTCCTCGAAGGCGCGCGCCAACGCCTGGACGTAGCCGCCCGGGCTGCGGATGTAGCCATGCTGCCTCATCACCGCGACGGCGTTTATCTCGGGGCCCAGGGCCGGTTCGTAGTCACAAACCGCCCCGCCCGTGATGATCTCGGGCACAAAGCCCGCCGCGCGGCGCAGCTCCCAGACGTAGGCTTCCGCCTCGAAATCTGCCCGGCTGCGGTAGGCAAAGCAGTAGTCGCTGTCGGTCACCCAGTGGCCCAGCCCCAGGTCGACGCAGAGGCTCTTGTGCTGCTCGACCGAGTCCGCGACGATCGGCGCCAGGTCCCGGGCGATGCGCCTGGTGTCGGCATCGTTCGCCTGGGCAAGGTAGCCGCGCAGCCAGGGCAGAAGGCGCGGCAGATAGGGCCAGCGCAGGAAGAGCGGGAAATCCCGGTTCATCAGCATCCCCGGCGCCTTGCGCAGCAGGCCGGGGGTGGTGACGGGCACCATCGCGCAGGCGGCGAGGATACCGGCATTGCCGTGGGAGGTGCCGCTGCCCGGGGTGCCACGGTCCACCAGGGTCACCTCGCACCCGGCGCGCCGCAGCCAGATGCCCGTGGAGACGCCGACGATGCCCGCGCCGATCACCGCCACATGGCGGCTCATCTGGCGAACTCCGGCAGGGACGTGGGGCGCATCTGTGATTCTCCTTGCGTCATGTTTGCAGGAAAATCCAAAACATCAACGAAATGTTTGCAAATTGTCATCGTTGTCGCCCCACGCTTGCCCCGCCGCACGGTTGAGCGCAAAGCTAGGGCATAGGAGACAGCGATGACCAGCTTCGATCCCCCGCAACTCGGCATTCTGATGTTGGACAGCCGCTTCCCCCGCATCCTTGGTGACGTCGGCAACCCCGCCACCTGGCCCTTTCCCGTGCGCTACCGCACGGTGCCGGGCGCCACGCCGGAGAGTGTGGTCACCCCTGATCCGACGCCCTTCCTCAAGGCCTTCATCAAGGAGGGAGAAGTGCTGGTCGAAGAGGGCTGCATAGGAATCGCCACCACCTGCGGCTTCCTTGGCCCGATACGGACGGAGCTGAGCCGAGCCCTTGGAGTGCCCGTGGCCACCACCGCGCTAGAACAGGGGCCACAGATCATCACCACCCTGCCCCGCGACCGGTGCGTCGGCATCCTGACAATCTCGGCCGAAAGCCTCGTCACCGCGCACCTGGTGTCGGCGGGCCTGCCGCCCGATACGGCCATCGAGGGGATGGAGGGCACCGCTTTCGCCCACAGCATCCTCGGCAACCGACCCGAGCTGGACGTGCCCGGCGCCCGGCGGGAGATGGCCGTTGCCGCCCGCCGCCTTGTCAGCACTCACCCCGAGATGGGGGCTCTGATCCTCGAATGTACCAACATGGCCCCCTACGCCTCGGACGTGGCCGCCGAGGTGGGAATGCCCGTATTCTCCATCTACAGCTACCTGACCTGGTTCCAGGCCGGTCTCTCTCCGCACGCCTTCCGCTAGAGTGCGCCCGTCACCGGCTCCCGCAGCCAATTGGGCGCGAAGGTCACCCGCGAGACGCCTGCCAACCGCTTGATCCGCTCCAACTCCGCCTCGAAGGCAGCGACACGGCCCTTGCCCCAGATGCTTCGCCCCTCGGGCCAGAGCGCCCGCACCCGCAGTTCGTCAGCCTCGCGATGGGCCTTCATGTCCACCCGGCCCACCAGTCGCTCGCCCTGCAAGATCGGAAAGACGTAGTAACCGAAGCGGCGCTGAGCCTCGGGCACGAAGACCTCTATCCGGTAGTCGAAGCCGAAGAGCCGCGCCGCCCGCCTGCGGTCGCGCAGCGCTGGATCGAACGGCGAAAGGACACGCAGCCGTCCGGTCGGTGGCTGTTCCAGCGCCGGATCCGCCTCGATGTCGGGCCGGGCCCAGGCCAACCGCACCTGGCCGTCGGCCCCGGTGATCCCCACCTCGATAAGCCGCCCCGCCGCCCGCTCCTGCCCAACCCAGAGCTTGGCCTCAGCCGGGGTGACATGATCCCAAAAGGCGGCGAGCTCGCCCGGTGTGGCGAAGCCCAGCCGAGCCAGAGCCTCGCGGCAGCACCAATCCAACGTCTCCTCCGCCGTGGGCATGGGCGCCCCGGGGTGCAGGTGCGCGTCCAGCGCCCGTTCCGTCAGATCGTAGTACTTACGAAACCCCTCGCGGCGCACCACCTGCAGGGCGCCGCTGCGCCAGAGATACTCCAGCGCCGTCTTGGAGGGATGCCAATCCCACCAGCCGCCGGACCCGCGCGCCTCGCCCCTTCCCACATCCGCCGAGCAGAGCGGCCCCTCGGCGCGCACCTGGTCCAGCACCACTTGGAACTGCCGCTCGAAGCCCGCGCGACGATCCTTGCTCCAGCGTCGCGCCAGCCGCTCCGCATCGCGGCGGCGGCGAAGCTCCCAATGGGGGTAGAAGTCTATCGGGATGACGGCGGCGTCGTGGGTCCAGTGCTCGAAGAGCGCCCGGTCCCTCTCGTAGAGACGGCGCAGGTCATCCGGCCGATAGCGCGACCGCCGCGAGAAGAGGATGAGGTCGTGCGCCCGCGCCACCGTGTTGATGCTGTCGAGCTGGACGAAGCCGAGGCGATGTATCAGCGCGCGTAGGTCTTCCCCTCTCGCGGGCCCCTGTGGCGCCTCGGAGAGGCCATGGCGATCAAGAAAGATGCGCCGTGCCGCGGAGTTCGACAGGACCAGCACGCCGGGTCAGCCCCGGCGGCGGCGCTTCAGCGTGTCCCCGAAAGAGAGGGTCGGCGTCAGGGTGATCTGGCTCGGCATGTTCGGGTCCGGCTCTTCCGAGGTGCGGTTGAGCAGGATGCGCGCGGCCGCCTGGCCGATCTCCTTGCGGCAGGCGTCCATCGTCGCCAATTGCCGCGGCAGGCCCTGGAGCAGCTCGACCCCGTTGAACCCTGCCAGCCCGATCCGGCCGGGGATATCGACCCCCTGGTCGATCAACCAGAGCAGCCCGCCCGCGCCGATCATGTCGTTCGAGTAGTAGAGGAAATCCAGGTCGGGGGACCGCTCCAGCATCTCTTGCGTCATCTCGCGCCCCTTCGCCAGGGCCGAACCGCCCGAGTAGAAGGCGCGATCCTCGATCTCCACCCCGGCCTTGGCCAGCCCCTCTGTGAAGCCCTCGAAGCGTTTGCGCGCACGGTGGTCCAGCGGCATCTTGGTGCCCATGAAGCCGATGTGCTCATAGCCCTCCTTGAGAATTGCCTGGGCCATCTCGCGCCCCGCCCGCCGGTGCGAGATTCCGACCATGGCATCGACGGGCCGCCCGTCCGTGTCCATGATCTCCACCACCGGGATGGCCGCGTTGCGCAGCATGGCGCGGGTCGCGTCGGTATGTTCCAGCCCCGCGATGATCACCCCTGAAGGCCGCCAGGAGAGCATCTCGTAGAGCACCCGCTCCTCCTTCTCGGGGAGGTAGTCCGTCACCCCGACGACTGGTTGCAGGGGAGTATCCTCGAGCACCGAGTTGATGCCGTTCAGCACCTCGGGAAAGACCATGTTGGAGAGCGACGGGATGATCACGGCAACGAGGTTAACCCGCTGCGAGGCCAGGGAGCCGGCGATCTGGTTGGGCACGTAGCCCAGCTCCTTGGCGGCGGCCAGCACGCGCGTCCGGGTCATTTCCGAAACGTCGCCACGGTTGCGCAGCACCCGGCTCACGGTCATCTCCGAGACACCCGATGCGTCGGAGACGTCGCGCAGGGTCAGGGGGCGTTTGGGGGGGTTGGTCAAGGCGTTTCCGATCTTCTTTTGCTACAGTTAGCGTGAAGCGCGCGGCCCGATCAAGCACCGCCTGCGGCGCCCCGCAATCAGACGATGACAAGCCCGGCCCGCTGGTCTAAACCACCCCCGGCGGCCCCGTGGCTCAACTGGATAGAGCAGCCCCCTCCTAAGGGGCAGGTTGCAGGTTCGAATCCTGCCGGGGTCACCATTGTCCTTAGCTCGTATCTCGACCGCCGTCTTTGACAAGTAGGTGGAACGGGGCCAATGATAAGGCTTTGTTCCCAGCGCCGATTGCAAACCCATGTCCATCAGCCCGCCTCCCGTGACCATCGATCCACAGGTGTTCGGCTATCACTTCGACTTGGCGCAGTTGAACTTCAAGCTGACGTTCACGTTGCCGGATCTGGCTGACTTTGACGTTTCCGCCGCCCAAGCCAGGGTGGCGGAAGCCTTTGCAGAGGCCGTGCCGCCAGCCCGCATCAGGCGTTTGAACATGGTCGAGGTCACGACGCTGCAGAAGGAATACATCTCTCTCTGCACGCTCCTGTCTCGTCAGCTGCTCACCGCAGGGTCGATCCCCCTCTTCGACGAAGGTCTCGTAGTCTCGCTCGAAAAGAATGCGGGCGCTGCCTCCTGCACGATGCTGACGCCGACCATATCCTACCTTCCTCCTACACTCGTTCAGCGGTCCTTCGACATCGCCCAGCACATCCTCGCATGCTTTTGTGGCTCCATCGCGCAAGAAGAAGCGCTGGAGCGGCTGCTCGAAGAGGATGTGGCCGACTTCGTGAGCGACGCGTCGGCCACGGGGCATGGCGGCTATTCCACCAAGTTCATCCTGAAACGCGCCTTCGAGCTGGGCATCCCATTTCAGCACATGGGCTGGGGCATCTATCAGCTGGGGGTCGGCGCGAAGTCGATCGTCCTGTCGCGCAGCGCCACGACCCGTGACTCGGCGCTCGGGTCCTGGCTTTCTCAGAACAAGTCGATCACCAATCGCTTCCTGTTGGACGCGGGCCTCCCGGTGGCGCGCTCACTGCCTGTCGCCAGCCTCGAAGCGGCACGCCAGGCGGCGGGCCAGTTCGGCTGGCCGGTTGTGTTGAAACCGGCTGACCGGGATCGGGGTGAAGGGGTAACCGTTGACATCAGCTCGGAGGCCGAGCTGGCAGAAGCCTGGGAGACGGCGGCAAAATGGTCGCAGAACATCATCCTAGAAGAACGCATCCCCGGGATCTGCCACCGTATCGTGATCTTCCGCGACCAGCTTGTCTTTGCCTATTCGCGCCACCCAAGCGCCCTCAAGGGTGATGGCGAAAGCACCATCGCCGAGTTGCACAAAAAGGCGGTTACGGCGGAGGCGGTCAAGGCCAAACCACTGCGCAAGAAGCTCGCGCCGCTCGACGACCTGGCGCAGGCTCAATTGGAACGGCAGGAGATGTCACCGGAGACGGTTTTAGACCGAGATGCTCTGGCCTATCTTCGGCCCTACCAGTCCATCCTTTGGGGCGGGCTGGATGATCCGGTGACGGAACAGGTCCACCCGGCCAATGTCGACCTCGCCCGACGGGTGGCAAAACTCTACCACCTGGAGATGGTTGGCGTCGATTTCATCGCCTCCGACGTGACCCGCCCCTGGTACGAGACGGGCGCCACCATCGGCGAAGTGAACTATCGCCCGCAGGTGGCAAACCACACGGCCAAGGCAATGCTGGAAATGATCTTTGAGGGCGATACCGGAGAGATACCGGTGGAGTACTTCATCGGCGATCGCAAAGCCTATCGCGCTGCGCTCGACCGGCAGGCGGAATTGACGCGGGGCGGCAGCGCCGCCTATCTGAGCAGCCATCGCAAATGCCTGGACCCCAAAGGCGAAGAGGTACGCTATCGGAACGTTGCAGGGCTGTTCGACAGGTCGAGCCTTTTGGGAACCGATCAGGAGGTAGAAGCCCTGATACTGGTCCTTCAGACGGACGAATTGCTCTATCGCGGTCTGCCCTTCCCGATGGTCACCGAGGTAAGTTTGGTAAACAATGCCCTAAGCTCTGCTTCGAAAGCCGATGCACCCGCCGCCCCTGGGGTGGCCGCCCACCTCTACAGGATGCTGTCCGCGCGCCGTGGCTGACGGTCAGATATGTTCGGCGACCTTTTCGAGTATCCGTCGGCCGGTCCGGCTCAGGTCGCCATGCGCTTTCACGACGTCCAGCCCCGCCCGGTAATTCTCTAGATCCTGCTGCGCGGCCCTCGCTGCCTGCTCCTGATCCGTTTCCGATAGAAGCCCCGACTCCGCCAGCGTATTCATGGCCCAGTACATCCGGGCCGATACGTAAGTGGCGTGATAGATACCATCCATCGGCCGAGGATCCGTTCTCAAGGGAGACTTGTAAAGCTCCTCATCGGGGTTGAACACAAGCGGTTCGTCGATGGTCATGCCGAAGAGCAGCGAATGGGAAGCCTCGTGCACCAGCACCTCAAGCACTTCGAGCGGGGTCTTGTGGTAGGAGGGGTTGATCATCAATAGGCCCCAGAACTGGTAGTGCGACGCCCCGTCAAACTGCACCCGGTCGCCTTTGGGTGCGCGGGCCAGCAGGATCTCCCGGACGATGGCATCCAGCTCCGCATACATGCCGGGCAAGGCGGACCGCATCAGATCGAAGGCGGCGCGGATCAATTCGCAGAAGTCGAAGGCCTGTTTCCCTTCAATGGGCGCGATCCGCATCCCGTCGCTGATCAGCTCTAGCGAAAGGGCGTCACCGTCTGGATGGCCAAAGTACGTGAAGCCGCGCACGGACGGGCGTGGCGGCAGGTCTTCGATTGCTCTCAGATGGGTCTCTACGGCCTCCAGATTGTTTTCTGAGAGTGCCTGGACCAACAGATAATACTGCCGGAAAGCAAGCGGCCTGACCAGCCTTCTCGCCGCCAGATCACCCTGCAAGGAAGCGAGCCTCCGGCTCAATTCAGGAGCGACTTCCTCGGTGATTTCCGCAAGGTGCCCGAAACTGGCGGCCAACTCACCGTGCACTCGCCCGTCAAGAAACTTCCCCCGCGCGGCGGAGGGCAGAAAATCGTGCTCGCCTTCAAACGTCTCTGGCACGCGGCGATTTCATCTCTTCAAGGCGCAACTGGAAGCGCAAGCAGGCGCCGGATCATTCGGAAGCAACGACCCTTGTATCTGTCTTGGTGCCGACTTTCACGCCGCCCTTCTCCCCGATCTTCGCACCGGAAACCCCCGTGGCAGCAAGATCTGCGGCGACCAGCCGGAATCCCAGGAGCTTGGAGTAGTCAATTTTGATCTTTGACATAGCCTAAATCCCTCATTCAGACGGCTCAGACAAGCACGCTGGGGGGCGGCCTGTCAACGCTGTAGACAATCTTGGGGACGAGACTCGCCACGGCATTACCCCGACAGTAACTCAAACTTGCCACAACTTTTCCTTGATCCGCCCCTACCAATGGACACCGGCTTCAACGCCCCTCGGTCAGAAGACCTGAAAATCCCTGAGAAACGAGGAGAGCAGTTATGTCGTCCATTCTCAACAATGCTTCCGCCACCGCCGCCCTGGCCACCCTGAAGAACGTCAACCGCGGCCTGACCGAAACCCAGAACCGCGTGTCCTCCGGCCTGCAGGTCCGTTCGGGCAAGGAAAACGCCGCCTACTTCGCCATCTCCGAAACGATGAAGGGCGACAGCGGCATGTTCAAGGCCGTCAACGAGGGCCTGACCGCCACCCGCAATTCCGTCGCCACCGCGCGCCTCGGTGCCGAAACCGTGAGCGACCTGGCCGGCCAGGTGGCCGAGCGCATCGCATTCGCCCAGAGCGACGGTGTCGACAAGGCCGCCGTCCAGTCCGAGATCGATTCCCTCGTCGCGAACATGCAGTCGGTGATCGACCAGTCCACCTTCAATGGGGACGACCTTGTTGGCGCCGCTTCCACCACCAAGACGGTGGTGACGGGCGTCACACGTGCCGGCGGCACCTTCGCCACCACCACCACCACCTTCGACACGGTTGACCTCCAGGCGATCCAGACCGCCCTGGCCGCCATCGATGTCAGCACCTCCACCGATCTCGCGGCCGACCTCGTCACCGCCGAGACCCAGCTGGGCAACGCGATCACCGCCGCCACCGACATGGGCGTGACGGAGAAGACCCTGGACGATCAGGCCCAGTTCCTCGATGCCCTGACCGACACGCTGGACTCCGGCGTGAGCTCCATGGTCGATGCCAACATGGAAGAGGAGGCCGCCCGCCTCCAGGCGCTTCAGGTGCAGCAGCAGCTCGCGACCCAGTCGCTGGCCATCGCCAACCAGGCGCCCCAGAACATCCTGAGCCTCTTCCGCTAAAGGCGGCCCGCTCAGGACCAAGGCCACCCGGCTCCCTCGGCCGGGTGGCCTTTGCCTTTGCCATCACAAGTTCGGCAAGCCCGCGCAAGGCCGCTGACAGGGCAGGAGGTTGGGGGTAGAGTTGATCCTATGAAACACTTCGCCTCCTTGCTCCGCGCCCTGCCCCTGCTGTTCCTGATGAGCCTCGGGACCCTGCTTCAGGCCAACGGCATCGCCCCCTTCGCCGGCACCTACAGCGGCGAAACCAGCTTCGAGACCAACGGCGAGACCCAGCGCCGGGACCTCAGCACCACGATCATCCCCACCGACGAGGGGTTCGTGTTGAGCTGGACCTCCGTCACCTACAAGAGCGACGGACGGACGAAGGAAGCCAAGTACACCATCGAGTTCGTGCCCAGCCCGCGCGAGGGCATCTACGGCTCGGCGATGAAGGTGAACGTTTTCGGCAAGCGCCAACCCCTCGACCCGCTGAACGGGGAGCCCTTCGTCTGGACGCGGATCGCGGGCGATACCTTCTCCACATACTCGCTCTTCATCACCGAAAGCGGCGAGTACGAGATGCAGGAGTATCACCGCAAGCTGGTCGAAGGGGGACTCGAACTGACCTTCCGCCGCCTGCGCGACGGTCAGATCCAGCGCGAGATCGAGGCTTTCCTGGCCCGCGAGGAGTAGCGCGCCCCCTGAGGGACGCGCCTTGGGTCAGAGGCTGGCGTCGAGCGCGGCCAGGATCGCGTCACCCATTTCCACGGTGCTGATCGGCGTGCCGCCCTCGGGGCCCATCAGGTCCGCCGTGCGGGCGCCATCGGCCAAAACCTTCTCCACCGCCTGCTCCAACCGTGTCGCCTCGTCCCCCTGGTCAAAGGAGTAGCGCAGCGCCATGGCGAAGCTGAGGATACATGCGATTGGGTTGGCCTTGCCCTGCCCGGCGATATCCGGCGCGGAGCCGTGCACGGGCTCGTAGAGCGCCTTCGGGCGGCCTTCGCTGTTGGGCGCGCCAAGCGAGGCGGAGGGCAGCATCCCGAGCGAGCCAGTCAACATGGCGGCACAGTCCGAGAGGATGTCACCGAAAAGGTTGTCCGTCAGGATCACGTCGAACTGCTTGGGCGCGCGGACCAGCTGCATGGCACCGTTGTCGGCGTACATGTGGCTCAGCTCCACGTCCGGATAGTCCTCGTCGTGCACCTTCTGAACCACTTCCCGCCAGAGGATGCCCGACTCCATCACGTTGGCCTTCTCCATCGAGCAGACCTTGTTGTTACGCCGGCGCGCCAGCTCGAAGGCGGAGCGCGCCACGCGCTCGATCTCGCTTTCGGTGTAGCGCTGGGTGTTGATGCCGACGCGCTCGTTGCCTTCCTCGAAGATGCCGCGCGGCTCGCCAAAGTAGACGCCCGAGGTCAGCTCGCGGACGATCATGATGTCGAGACCCGCCACCACGTCTTTCTTGAGGGAGGAGAAATCCGCCAGCGCGTCAAAGCACTGGGCCGGACGCAGGTTGGAGTAGAGGTCCATCTCCTTGCGCAGGCGCAGCAGGCCGCGCTCGGGCTTCACCGAGAAGTCCAGGTCGTCGTACTTCGGCCCGCCTACGGCGCCGAGCAGGACGGCGTCGGCGGCCAGGGCCTTGGCCATCGTGTCGTCGTGCAGGGGGGTGCCGTGCTTGTCGTAGGCCGCGCCGCCCACGAGGTCGGTCTCCACCTCGAAGCCCAGATCGCGCTTGGCGCCGAACCAGTCGATGATGCGCGTGACCTGGTCCATGACCTCGGGCCCGATGCCGTCGCCGGGAAGGATGAGAAGGGTAGGGTTGGCCATGCTGCGCTCCTGCAAATGTCGGTTGCAGCCGGCCTAGCGTGACGGCGACGAAGGGTCAAGTTGGGCCCGCTGCGGCAGCTCGAGATCGACCCAGACAAGGGCATGTCGGCTGCCCCCCGGCGTGGGGCCCAGTAGTCCTGCATCCAGCACCTGCCAGTGGCGCGACGGGAGGATATAGTCCACCCGCATCGGCCCCGTGCGCGGCCAGGCCACGGTGGGCTGCACTGGGAGGGGATCCTGAAGCAGCGGATTTCTCAAAAGGGCCTTTATCGCCGCACCGCGGCCATCGCCCCGCTCGGGATCGAGGTTGGCATCGCCGGCCAGCACAAAGGGCCCGCTCGGCGCCGCGCCGATCTTTCCGCCCAGCAGCAGTGACCAGAAGCGTGTCTCATCGTGGTTGCGGCGGCCGTTGCGGTCCTCCGGCCCGTCGAACACCGGCGGGCTGGCGTGATAGGTCAGCAAGTGAAAGCGCCCACCTTGCGGCAGAAGGATCGGCAGCGCCCAGGCTCCTCTGGAATGGAGCCTCTGCACCGCCTGTGCCTCCTCGCTTGGGAAAGGTCCAGCTTCCGTTTCGGGCAGGAGCGCACCCGGCAGGTCGCGCCAGAGGAGGTCATCCCAGGTCTGCACCTCCGCCGTCGCGATCTCGAAGCGGGACAGAACGGCCATGGCTCGCTGCCCCGAAAATCGCGCCCAGCCCTGGGCATCCCCGGGGCCTCCCAGGCGGCCATCGCCGTCCAGGTCCAGCCCCGTGGCGCGCCCGGCATTGGAGGAGAGGGCGAAGTGATGAGGGTAGTCCAGCCCCTCGGCGCGCAGCCGCTCGCGCAGGGCCAGCAGCGCGCGCCGCTCCAGATCATGGTCGATGCCCTGTAGGGCGAGCACGTCCGGCCGGGCATCCAGGATCAGGGAGATCACCGCCTCCACATCCGGCGTGTCGGCGCGAGATATGTCTCGGTAGAGCAGCCCCGGGCCATCGCCCGCAAGTTCGGTGTTGAAGCTCGCCACCCGCAACCGTTCGGCCCAGGTGGGCAGCGCCAGGCAGAGCAAAAGCGCGGAAAGGATCAGGCGGTCTGGAAGTCGCCCTCCGCCTCGGCGTCGGCGTAGGCGCGGCGGCGCTTGTAGGTGATCATGCTGGCGACCTTGGCCATGGCCATGCCGCGCATGATCATGGAGGTGGGAACGGCGGCCCATCCGCTGACAGTCCAGATCATGGTTTGCGCATCGTCGAAGGAGATTGGGCTGACAAGGGTTGAGAAAAGCTTAACGCTGGCCGGGATCAGGAAGGGCATCAGGAAGCCCAGGGTGATGTTCACCCGTGCGTCGCGCTGCAAGCGGTAAACCACGTCGCGGCCCGCCGTCGGATCGAAGAGCGGCAGGTTTACCCAGACATTGAAGGCGCCGCGCCGTGTCGGCCATCCGCGCAGACGCATCGCGGCAAAGAAGATCGCGATGGCGAGCAGGGAGAGGAACTGCGCGATGCCCGCGGCCCGGCGAATGGTCTCCACGGTGAGCGGATCGGCCTCGGCGGGCAGCATCAGCACCGCCAGGCGCACCGGCGAATAGGGGAAATCCAGCGCATGGCCGAGGATGCGCCCGAAGGAGGTGATGAACTGGCTCAGCCCGGTTGGATCGCCCGGATGGGTCACCAGTGCGGTGAGCATGAAGACGGTGAGGAAGACCGAGGCGAAGCGGATGCGGTTGAAGGGCGGCGCGTCTCGGAATTCGACGATGGAGGGGAAATTGGAGTTGTACTCCACGAAGGTCAGGAAGCCTGCGAGAAGGGCAATGAGAACGACGAACTGGCTGGAATCACTACGGACTCCCGGCAGCATCAGCGCCGGGATGGCGATGAGCAGAGCGACGAGAAAGCCGCGCGTTGCCGCACCTGACAATCGTCCGATCAATCGACTACCTTTCCAAACTGGCCAGCCCCGATGCATTGCCGGATGCTTGTTCCAACTTGTTGGCCCCAAGGTTGTGAGAGGCCTGCCTCATTTATGCCTAATTTGTGCCTTCTTTCGCCACAGTCCTCAAGAGCCTTGGTGAAGCTGACTTCACACATCGGGCGATTTGATGGTCTGGGTGGTGCCTTCTTGCATCAATCCTGTGGCATGTTTGTGGCAGAAAGCTGTGGAAACACAGCATCTTGTGGTCGCGGCGGGCAGGGCGCCACATCTTGTTGATCGTCGAATGCGGCAGCGGCCGGGGTGGGTGCGCCACCCCGGCCCATCGGGTCAGACCCAGGGCCGCGCCTGCTGGGCGCTTTCCTCGAAGCTGTCGATGGCGGCGGCCTTTTCCATCGTCAGGCCAATGTCGTCGAGCCCCTCCATCAGACAGTGCTTGAGGAAGGAGTCGATCTCGAAGGTGAAGCTCTCGCCGTCCGAGGTGGTCACGGTCTGGGCTTCCAGATCCACCGTCATGCGCGCGTTGGCGCCCTTCTCCGCATCCTTCATCAGCACATCCACCTGCTCCTGCGGCAGGGCGATCGGCAGGATGCCGTTCTTGAAGCAGTTGTTGAAGAAGATGTCGGCGAAGGAGGGTGCGATAACGCAGCGGATGCCGAAATCCTTGATCGCCCAGGGCGCGTGTTCCCGGGACGAGCCGCAGCCGAAATTGTCGCCCGCGACGAGGATCTCCGCCTCGCGGTACTGCGGCTTGTTCAGCACGAAGTCGGGGATTTCCTTGCCCGCATCGTCGTAGCGCATCTCGTCAAAGAGGTTCACCCCGAGGCCCGACCGCTTGATCGTCTTGAGGAATTGCTTGGGGATGATCATGTCGGTGTCGATGTTGATCAGCGGCATGGGCGCCGCGATCCCGGTGAGCTTGTCGAATTTGTCCATGTCTTCGGTCCTTTGAAAGGCGGATGGGCCTGGGGCGCGCCGTCAAAGCGCACCCCACCCCGTCACATCATGTCGCGCACGTCGGTCAGATGGCCCGTCACGGCTGCCGCCGCCGCCATCGCCGGGCTCATCAGGTGGGTGCGTCCGCCCCGGCCCTGGCGGCCCTCGAAGTTGCGGTTGGAGGTGGCCGCGCAGCGCTCACCGGGCGCAAGCTGATCCGGGTTCATCGCCAGGCACATGGAACAGCCCGCAAGCCGCCACTCAAAGCCCGCCTCGCGGAAAATGTCCGCCAGCCCTTCCTCCTCGGCCTGGGCACGGACAAGGCCGGAGCCCGGCACGACCATGGCGCGCTTCACGGCGATCTTCTTGCCCTTCAGGATTTCGGCCGCGGCGCGCAGATCCTCGATCCGCCCGTTGGTGCAGGAGCCGATGAAGACCGTGTCAATCTGCACCTCGTTGAGGGGCGTGCCGGAGGTCAGGCCCATGTAGTCGAGCGAGCGCTTGGCCGCGCCGACCTTGCCGCCCTGGAAATCCTCGGGGGCGGGCACCTTGGCAGTGATCGGCAGGACATCCTCTGGCGAGGTGCCCCAGGTGACGACGGGCGCGATGTCTTCGCCCTTCAGGGTGATCACCTTGTCCCAATGGGCGTCCTCGTCCGAGAAGAGGGTCTTCCACCAGTCCATCGCCGCTTCCCACTGGGCGCCTTTCGGCGCGTGGGGGCGGCCCTTGCAGTACTCGAAGGTCTTCTCGTCCGGCGCGATGAGGCCCGCGCGGGCGCCGCCCTCGATGGCCATGTTGCAGACCGTCATGCGGCCCTCCATCGACAGGTCGCGGATGGCCTCGCCGCAGTACTCGATGACGTAGCCGGTTCCGCCCGCCGTGCCGGTGGCCCCAATGACGGAGAGGGTGATGTCCTTGGCCGTCACACCGGGGCGCAGCTTGCCGGTGATCTCGACCTTCATGTTCTTCGATTTCTTCTGGATCAACGTCTGGGTGGCCAGCACGTGCTCCACCTCGGAGGTTCCGATGCCATGGGCCAGCGCGCCGAAGGCACCGTGGGTCGCGGTGTGGCTGTCACCGCAGACCACGGTCATGCCCGGCAGCGTCCAACCCTGTTCGGGGCCGACGATGTGCACGATGCCCTGGCGCACATCCGACACCGGGTAGTAGTTGATCCCGAAGTCCTTGGCGTTCTTGTCGAGCGCGGCCACCTGGATGGCGCTGTCCTCGGTCATGTTCTTGGGATCGTCGCGTCCCGGCGTGGTGGGCACGTTGTGGTCCGGCACGGCGATGGTCTGGTCCGGGCGGCGCACCTGGCGGCCCGCCATGCGCAGCCCCTCGAAGGCCTGCGGGCTGGTCACCTCGTGGACAAGGTGGCGGTCGATGTAGAGCAGGCAGGTGCCATCGTCAGCTTCGTGGGCGACGTGGGCATCCCAGATCTTGTCATAGAGTGTCTTGGGGGACATGGGTCCTCTCCCGTTGGTTGGACATGGAAATAGGCAGGGGGCCACGGCATACCGTGGCGGCCGCTCATAGGCGGGCCAGCACCGTATGGGTCGCGCCGAAGAAGCGCTCGCGCAGGCGCGCGCGGTCACTTGAATCGAAAATCCGTTCCATGGCGATTGGCATAAACCGCCCGCGCGCTTGCCGCAAGGGCGGCGCACTTGCGGCGCCCGGGGTTGCGTGCAACGCTTTGCCTGCACAGCAGGAGCGCCCATGGACCAGACCGGAGACCCCTTCGCCGATTTCCTCTTCTCGCTCGAAGGGATCTGGATCAACGCCCTCGGCTTTGTGCAAGGCGTGGTGGCCCCGGGTTGGCGGCAGAACCAGCTCATCATCCTCGTGGTCATGGTGCTTGTGGCCTGGCTGCTGCACCGTCTTTCGGACACCCTGGTGCAGAACTACGTCCGCTCGCGCGAGGGCTGGCCCAAGTGGCAGCTGCGCGCGGTCGTACAGCTGCGCCGTCGGCTGGGACTGATCTGGTTCGCCCTGCTGGCCTGGATGGTCTACGGGATCATGCAGAATATCACCTGGCCCTCGCGCTCCTACCTGATCGGCCTGGCGGCGACGCTGGCGACGGTATGGGTGCTCATCGCCTTTGCCGTGCGCCTGGTACGGAACCGCCCGCTGCGTCGCATCGTCACCTGGGCGGCCTGGATCTACGCCACCCTCTACCTGCTCAACGTCTCCGACGCGGTGGCCGCTTTCCTTGATCGCCTGGCTTTGGAGGTGGGGGACTTCCGGCTTTCCATCCTGACCCTGATCACCGCCCTGGTGGTGATCGGCGTGCTCTTCGCCTTGGCACGGTTCGCCAGCCAGGCCACGGCCAGCACGATCCGCCGCAACGAGGACATCAGCCCCTCCATGCAGGTCTTGGCCGTCAAGGGCGTACAGCTTGCGCTCTATGGCTTTGCCTTCTTCCTCGGGGTAAAGGCCGTGGGGCTGGATCTGACCGGCCTCGCCGTTCTCTCGGGCGCCATCGGCGTCGGCCTCGGCTTCGGCCTGCAGAAGGTCGTCTCCAACCTCGTCTCGGGCGTCATCATCCTGCTCGACAAGTCGATCAAACCGGGCGACGTGATCAGCCTGGGCGATACCTTCGGTTGGATTCAGACGCTCGGCGCCCGCTATGCCTCAGTGGTGACACGGGATGGCAAGGAGTACCTCATCCCGAACGAGGACCTGATCACCGGCCAGGTGGTCAACTGGTCCCACTCCAACGATTTTGTCCGCCTCGATATCTACTTCGGCACCGCCTACAGCGACGATCCGCACGTTGTCCGCAGGCTGGCGATCGAGGCGGCGGCGGGCGTCGAGCGGGTGCTCGCCATCAAGGCGCCGGTCTGTCACATCGTGGGCTTTGGCGACAGCAGCGTGGATTACATCCTGCGCTTCTGGATCAGGGACCCCACCGGCGGGCTGACCAATATCCGCGGCAACGTTTACTTGGCGCTCTGGGACACCTTCAAGGAAAACGGCATCTCCATCCCCTTCCCGCAGCGCGAGGTCCTGATGCTCGAGGACAGCAAGCTGTCCCTGCGGCGCGGCGCGGAACCGGCCCCGGACTGACCTGCGGCAGCGGGGCGCAGGGGGAACCGCCCGGCGGCACGGCGCGTATGTCTGCCAAAGGAGACCCCGATGACCGACAAGATCACGCTGAAGAGCATCAGCCCCGTGACTCACGACACCCACCGCTATGTCTTTGAGCGGCCCGATGGACTGGAGTTCGAACCCGGCCAGGCCACCCACATGGCGCTCGACCAGGAAGGCTGGCGCGAGGAGGACCGGCCCTTCACCTTTACCTCCCTGCCCGGCGACCCGGACCTGGAATTCGTCATCAAGTCCTACCCCGACCACGACGGCGTGACCGAACGTCTGCCCAACCTGTCGCCCGGCGACCAGGTCCTGATCGAGCCGCCCGCCGGGGCCATCACCGATCAGGGCGCGGGCGTCTTCCTCGCCGCCGGGGCCGGGGTCACCCCCTTCATCGCGATCCTGCGTCGCCGGGCCCGCGAAGGTGCCCTTTCGGGGTGCAGCCTGATCTTCTCCAACAAGAGCGAGAAGGACATCATCCTGAGAGAGGAATGGGACCGCATGGCCGAGCTGGAGACACATTTCGTCCTGACCGACGAGAAGGCCGCCGGGATGCACCACGGCAAGATCGACCGTGACTACCTCAAGGATCACATCGAGGACCTGAACCGCATGTTCTACATCTGCGGGCCGCAGGGCTTTGTTGACGACATGCGCGATGCCCTCAAGGAGCTGGGCGCCGAGGACGACAACATTGTCACAGAGGACGGCTGGTAATGGCCGCTCAGGGCCCCCTTCCATTGAATTCGGGCGCTGCGGGGTTTACCTTGAAGGTATCCCCAGCGCCGGGGGTCCGGCGGCGCGCCACAAGGAGGACGATGTCCTGTCATTCCAAACCGACGCAGCAACATCTGCGGACCAGGAGGCGGCGCTGATGGCGACCGCAACCACCAGTTCCACGAGCGATGAGCTCCTGGCGACCATTCTCAAGACACTTGACGAAGACAAGGCCGAAGATGTCGTGCAGATCGACCTGCGCGGCAAGACCGAGATTGGCGACTACATGGTGATCTGCTCCGGGCGTTCGACCCGGCAGGTTTCGGCCATCTCGGAAAAGCTGGCCCAGAAGGTCAAGGATGACTTCGGCCGCACGCCGCGCGTCGAGGGCAAGGAGACCGGTGACTGGGTGCTGATCGACACGGGCGACGTGATCGTCCATGTCTTCCGTCCGGAAGTGCGCGACTTTTACCAGCTCGAGAAGATGTGGCTGGACGGCGGCGAGCTTTCCTCGCAGCGCAACTGAGCGGACTTTCGGAGCCTTGCGCGTCCACCTGATCGCCGTGGGTCGGCTGCGCACGGGGCCCGAGAAAGACCTGGTGGACGACTATGTGACCCGGTTCGACCGGACCGGGCGCGCCCTGGGGCTAGGGCCCCTCTCCCTCACCGAAGTGGAAGACCGCAAGGGCGGCGGCATGTCCGCCGAGGCCGCCCTGCTGGAGCGTGCCCTGCCCAAGGGCGCAACCCTTTGTATTCTCGATGAAAGGGGCCGAGTCGAAGGCTCACCCCAATTCGCTGACCGGCTTGCCCGCTGGCGCGATCAGGGCACGAGCGACCTGGCCTTTGTGATCGGCGGCGCGGACGGGATTGATCCTTCCTTCCGCGACCGAGCGGATCACGCCCTTTCCTTCGGCAAGATGGTCTGGCCGCACATGCTGGTCCGGGTCATGCTGAGCGAACAGCTCTACCGCGCGACTTCGATCCTAGCAGGCAGCCCCTACCACCGGGACTGACTATCAGCCTCAGCGGATGCGCACCCGGGTAATGTCGGGATACCAGCCGCCCACCGTATCGCGGGTCTGGATGCCCACGATCTCAATATCTTCAGGGATGCGCACGTTGGACAGCGATCGCGTAAAGGGCTGTTCGTGCTCGTGCGGATGGGCGAGGTTGCGCAGGCCCAACTCGTTCCCATCAAGGTCCACCACGCGCCAGGCATCGGCATAGTTCGCCCAGCCCGTGTCCCGGTGGGAGATGGTGACATCGAAGTTGTAGGTCTCGCCGCGCTTGGTGACGCGGACGTTTTCAACTACCGGGGGATCCGCCAGAGCGGGGAGGGCCATCAAGGCCAGGGTGATGGGAAGGGCTTTCTTGAACATCTGAACCACCACGAGTCGACAGGTTAAGATATAGATAATCCCGGGTTCTTTCCAAGAGAGTCGCGTCCTCGCCCGGTAAAAGGACACATTTTCTTTAGTCCGGCACAGGGCTTGCGCGGACGCGGCCCGCCCGTCGGAAGACGCGGCCGCGAAAGGCGGTTGCCAGAACGCCAAATTGGTAATATTACTTTACCAAACCGGGCTGATTGGAGATCCCCATGGAAATGCCGACCCCGAACGCCCACGTGCTGGCCCGCAAGGACCGCGTCGTGGCCCGCCTGCTCAAGGCCCTGCCCGAGGACGCGGTGATCCACGACCAGCACGAAACCCGCGCCTACGAGTGCGACGCCCTGACCGCCTACAAATGCCCGCCCATGGTCGCCACCCTGCCCAGCACGACGGAGGAAGTGGCCGCCATCCTGCGGATCTGCCACGAGGAGGGCGTGCCCGTCGTCCCCCGTGGCTCCGGCACCTCCCTCGCGGGCGGCGCCCTGCCCACGGCAGACTGCGTGATCCTCGGGGTGGCCCGCATGAACGAGGTGCTCGAAACCGATTACGAGAACAGGCTGATCCGCGTCCAGACCGGGCGCACCAACCTCAGCGTGACCGGCGCGGTGGAGGAGGACGGCTTCTTCTACGCGCCCGATCCCTCCTCCCAGTTGGCCTGTGCCATTGCCGGCAACATCGCCATGAATTCCGGCGGCGCACACTGCCTGAAGTACGGCGTCACCACCAACAACCTGCTCGGCGTCACCCTCGTCACCATGGAGGGCGAGGTCGTAGAGATTGGCGGCGGCTACCTGGATGCCGGCGGACTTGATCTGCTGGGTCTGATCTGCGGTTCCGAAGGCCAGTTAGGCGTGGTGACGGAGGCGACCCTGCGCATCCTGCCCAAGCCCGAGGGCGCGCGCCCCGTGCTCATGGGTTTCGATGACAACGAGGTCGCGGGCCAGTGTGTCTCGGACATCATCAAGGCAGGCGTCCTGCCGGTGGCAATCGAATTCATGGACCGGCCCTGCATCGAGGCAACTGAAGCCTTCGCCAAGGCGGGTTACCCTATGTGCGAGGCGCTGCTGATCGTGGAGGTCGAGGGTTCGGAAGCGGAGATCGACCACCAGCTTTCGCTCATCATGGAGATCGCGCGCCGCCACAATCCGGTGGAGCTGCGCGAAAGCACCAGCGCGGAGGAGAGCGCCAAGATCTGGCTAGGCCGCAAGTCCGCCTTCGGCGCCATGGGTCAGATCAACGATTACATGTGCCTGGACGGCACGATCCCGGTCTCGGCCCTGCCGATGGTCCTGCGCCGCATCGGCGAGATGTCGGAGCACTACGGGCTGAAGGTGGGCAACGTTTTCCACGCGGGCGACGGCAATATGCACCCGCTGATCCTCTTCGATGCCAACAAGCCCGGCGATCTGGAGCTTTGCGAGGAGTTCGGGGCGGAGATCCTCAAGCTCTGCGTCGAGGCGGGCGGCTGCCTGACCGGCGAGCATGGCGTGGGAATCGAGAAGCGCGACCTCATGTCTGTTCAGTACGATCCGGCGGATCTGGAAGCACAGATGGCGGTGAAGGACGTTTTCGATCCGGCCTGGCTACTCAACCCCGCCAAGGTCTTTCCGCTCGCCGTCTCCGAAGGCCGGCGCCAGCAGGCCCTGGCGGCCTGAGATCGCGCGGAGGACGGAAATGCAGATCAGCAGCGAAGCACAAGTGGCCGAAGCGGTGGCCGAGGCGCGCGAACCGCTCTACATACGCGGCGGCGGCACCAGAGGGCTTGCACCCGAAGGCGAGCCGCTCTCCGTCGCGGGGTTGCAAGGGATCACCCTTTACGAGCCCGGCGCCCTGACCATGGTGGCCCAGGCAGGCACCTCGCTTTCCGAGATCGCAGAGGCCCTCGCCGCCGAGAACCAGCGCCTGGCCTTCGAGCCGCCGGACCACCGCGCCATCCTCGGGACCCAGGGCACTCCCACCATCGGCGGCCTTTTCGCGGCCAACCTCAGCGGACCCCGGCGCATCGCCGTGGGGGCCGCTCGGGATTTTTTCCTGGGCGTGCGCTTCGTCGACGGCACCGGAACCATCGTCAAGAACGGCGGGCGGGTGATGAAGAATGTCACTGGCTACGATCTTGTGAAGCTCCTGGCGGGTTCCCACGGCACACTGGGGGTGCTCACCGAGGTCTCATTCAAGGTGCTTCCCAGCCCCGAAACCGAAGCCACCCTCACCCTTTCCGGCCTCACAGAAGAGGCCGCAGTCGCCGCCCTCTGCCGCGCCATGGGCAGCCCCTTCGAGGTGACCGGCGCCGCGCATGATCCGGCCCGAGGAGAAACCCATCTCCGGGTGGAGGGCTTTGCGGACTCCGTCAGCTACCGGATTGACCAACTCAAGACTTTGCTTCGGGAGAACGGCGCCGAGATGACCGTGCAGGAGGCAGAAGGCTCGGCCACCCTCTGGCGCGCGCAGCGCAATCTCGCCCCGCTCAAGGACGTCAGCGGCGATCTCTGGCGGCTCTCCTGCAAGCCCACCGAAGGCCCGGCGCTGGCCCGCCGCGCAGGGGCGGCGCGCCACCTCTATGACTGGGCGGGCGGTCTCCTCTGGCTCATCACCGAACCGGGCACCGACCTGCGCGCGCGCCTTGGCGCCTACGAGGGCCACGCTACCCTGCTGCGCGCCTCGCCCGAGATCTGCCGACGCCTCGGCACCTTCGAGCCGGAAGCGCCCGGCGTTGCCCGCCTCACCGAAGGGCTGCGCCGCCGCTTTGACCCCCGCGGGATCTTCAACCCCGGCCTCATGGCCCCCGCCGCCTGACCCCTCCAGCAAAAGGGCCGCCCGATGCAGACCACCTTTACCGATGCGCAGCTTCGCGATCCCGGCATCGCCCGCAGCAACGAGATCCTGCGCGCCTGCGTGCACTGCGGCTTCTGCACCGCCACCTGCCCCACCTACCAGGTGCTGGGCGACGAGCTCGACAGCCCGCGCGGCCGCATCTACCTGATCAAGGACATGCTGGAGAATGACCGCGACCCGGACGCCAAGACGGTCAAGCACATTGACCGCTGCCTCTCCTGCCTGGCCTGCATGACAACCTGCCCCTCGGGCGTTCACTACATGCACCTGGTGGACCACGCGCGCGACTACATCGAACGGCGCTACCGCCGCCCCTTCGGTGAGCGCGCCCTGCGCTGGATGCTGGCCCGCATCCTGCCCTACCCGACGCGCTTCCGGCTGGCCCTGCTGGGCGCGATGGTGGGCCGCCCCTTCGCCCGCCTGATGCCCGACGCCCGGTTGCGCGCCATGCTGGAGATGGCGCCGCGCACCATCCCCCCGGTCAGCCGCAACGATGACCCCCAGGCCTTTGCGCCGCAGGGCCTGGGGCGCAAGCGCGTCGCCCTTATGACAGGTTGCGCCCAGCGCGCGCTCAACACCGACATCAACGATGCCACCATTCGGCTGCTGACCCGCATGGGCTGCGAGGTGGTGGTGGCCGAGGGCGCAGGCTGTTGCGGCGCCCTCACCCATCACATGGGCAAGACGCACGAAAGCCACGCCACCGCCGCCCGCAACATCCGCGCCTGGACGCGCGAGATCGAGGGTGAGGGGCTGGATGCCATCGTCATCAACACCTCGGGCTGCGGCACGACGGTGAAGGACTACGGCCATATGTTCCGCAACGAGGCCCTCGCCGAGGAGGCGGCCCGCGTCTCTGCCCTTGCGCGCGATGTCTCCGAGCTTCTGATCGAGCTTCAGCAGGAGGCGCCCGAGACGGAGGCCCCCCGCCCGGCACGCGATGACATTGCGGGCACGGACCGGCGGGAACGGCATGATCCGCCGCCCGAGGGCATGGTCGTCGCCTACCACGCGGCCTGCTCGCTCCAGCACGGGCAGCAGATCAAGACCTACCCCAAGGACCTCCTGAAGAAGGCCGGCTTCACGGTGGTGGAGCCGGCGGACGCGCATCTTTGCTGTGGCTCGGCCGGCACCTACAACCTCATGCAGCCCGAGATTTCCGCCAAGCTGAAAGCGCGCAAAGTGCGTACGCTCGAGGCCAAGAAGCCCGACGTGATCGCCGCGGGCAACATCGGCTGCATGATGCAGATCGGCTCGGCCACGGGGGTGCCGGTGGTTCACACGGTGGAGCTTTTGGACTGGGCCTCGGGCGGTCCCAAGCCGCCGGCGCTCTCCCAAAGTCATCACGAACCGGCGATCCCACGATTGCGCTAAGGTTTTGCCCCATTTTTGCCGCAACTTCTCTCTATCGCCTGAAGTGCGGACAGGAATTTGGGGATACACGTGCTTCGCTTTCTCACCAGCTTTCTCATGGTCACCCTTCTCGGGTCCATCGCCTTTGCCCAGGACGGGCTGCTCAAGCGGCTGGACAACGGGATCGACGCGGCGGACTGGGAAGCGGTCGGGCGGCTCGATCTTGGCGGTCACGGCTTCTGCACCGGTGCCCTGATCGCCCCCCGTCTGGTGCTGACGGCGGCCCACTGCCTCTATGACAGCCGCACCAAGGAACGGATCGACCACCGCGAGGTGCAGTTCCTCGCGGGGTGGCGCAATGGCCGGGCAGGCGCCTACCGCGAAGTGCGCCGCGCCGTGGTTCACCCGGACTACGACTATGACGGCACCGTCTCCTCGGGCCGGGTGCGCAACGATCTCGCCCTGCTGGAGCTGCAGCAGCCGATCCGCAACACCACCATCATTCCCTTCTCCACCGCCGCCCGTCCCCGCCCCGGTGACCGGGTCGGCGTTGTGTCCTACGCGCTGGACCGGTCCGATGCCCCATCCCTTCAAGAGGTCTGCGAGGTCCTCGCCCAGCAGGAGGGCGTCCTGGTGACCACCTGTTCAGTGGATTTCGGATCTTCCGGCGCACCGATCTTCCGTTTCGAGGATGGCAAGGCACAGATTGTCTCGGTCGTCTCCGCCAAGGCCGAGGTCCACGGGGAGGTTGTCTCGCTCGGTACGGCCCTTGCCGTGCCCCTGGCACTGCTTCAGGCCGAACTGGTGGCGGGCAAGGGGCATTTCCAGAGCGACGGCCCCGCACCGCAGCGGGTCATCGTCGGCCAGCGCAACGGTCCCGGCGGGGCCAAGTTCGTGCGGCCCTGATGCGCGCGGCGGCCTCCCTCCTGGCGGCCGCTTTCGTGCTGGCCCTGGCCACCGCCGCCCCAGCTCAGCAAAGCACCACCCTGCGCGGGCTCGAGACAGAGAACGAGGCCCGCGCCTTTGCGGCCGTCGGTCGGCTCGACGGGCCCACCGGGTACTGCACCGCCACCCTGGTGGCCCCCGACCTTTTGCTCACCGCAGCCCATTGCCTATTCGACAGGGCGGGCCGCCCTCTCGCCTCTGAAAGTCTGCACTTCAACGCAGGCCTCACCGCGGGCGCGGCCTCGGCGAGGCGCGGCATCTCCCAGATCGAGCTGGATGCGAGCTTTGATCCGCAGGCGCCCATGACCGCCGCAAATGTGCGCCATGACCTCGCCCTGCTGCGCCTGTCCGAGCCGATCCCGACCTCGGTGCTCGATCCTTTCGTGCTGCACCAGGGCGCCCTGCCCGCTGGCCCGGTGAGCATCGTGTCCTACGGGCGGGGCCGCTCGGATCACCTGTCGCGCCAGAAGGTGTGCCGCCTGCTGGCCCAGCAGGCCGCGATCCTGACCTTTGACTGTGATGTCACCTTCGGCTCCAGCGGTGCGCCCGTCTTCACCCATCTCAACGGGCGCGGACGCATCCTTTCCGTTATTTCCGGGATGGGCACGCAGGGCGGGAAGACCTACGCCTACGGCATGGAGCTGCCCCAACGCGTGGCGCTTCTCAAGCGCCAGATGCGGGCCAACCGCAAGGCTCCCGCAGCTCGGATCAAGCGCCTGCAAGAGGGCACCGGGCGGCGCGACACGGGCGCGAAGTTCGTGCCCGCACGCGGCTCTTGAAGAGAGCCACCCACTTCCCATATTGACCTTGCCGGGGTGCCTCAGAGGGCTCCGGCGACAGCTAAGAAAGGGGCCTGTCCCATGGGAAGGCCCTGCAACTTTGATCGCTCACTGATGAGGATGAAAACCATGCGTACTTTTGATTTTGCCCCCCTCTACCGTTCGACCGTCGGCTTTGACCAGATCGCGAACATGATGGACCGGGTGCTCAGCTCGGACGGGGCCACCCCCAGCTATCCCCCCTACAACATCGAGAAGCTGAATGACGACGCCTACCGCATTTCCATCGCGGTGGCCGGCTTCGCCGGTGATGATCTCTCTGTCGAGGTTCGTGACAAGGCCCTGATCGTGTCGGCCCGCAAGGCGGACGAGGACACGGACAAGACCTACCTGCACCGCGGCATCGCCACACGCGCCTTTGAGCGCCGCTTCCACCTGGCCGACCACGTCCAGGTGACGGGCGCCAACCACGTCGATGGCATGCTGCACATCGAGCTGGAGCGCCAGGTGCCCGAGGCCCTGAAGCCGCGCCAGATCGAGATCGCCTCCGATCGCAAGGCCCTGACCAAGGAAGTTGTCGACAGCAATACCGTCAA
This sequence comes from Sulfitobacter sp., assembly GCA_965212515.1. GTDB lineage: Bacteria > Pseudomonadota > Alphaproteobacteria > Rhodobacterales > Rhodobacteraceae > Sulfitobacter. The sequence continues at coordinate 2,047,649 of OZ243122.1, read as the reverse complement.
CTGAACCTATCGGTTCTGACCCCCCGCACAGGCCCGGAGCATCCGCTCCGGGCCTTTTTCGTTTTTGCGTCAAGAGCTTGCCGTTCCAGGCGGGGGCGGAATACCGCCATCGGAAAGAAGCCGCGCAGGCCCATCCAAGAAAGCGGCAAGGCGCCGCCGGAATGGTGCCCTCCGCTGACAGCCTGAAACCTGGCGTCCGCCCTCACGTTACTCCTCCACGATCCGGTCCTCTCGGGCCGGGACGCGTAACGAGTGAATGAAATGTGAAAAAAGGAGAACACCATGACCTACGGCAAAACGATCCGTACCCTTCTCACCTCCACCGCCGTCGCGGGCCTGCTGGCCGCGCCGATCTCTGCCCAGAACCTGAGCGTGGACGGCGACGCGAACGCCGCGGCCGCCGCTGAAGCCGCCGTCAACGAGACCGGCATGAACACCGCCGGGCAGGTGGATGCCGAAGCGGGCGCTTCCGCCGAGATGGACCATGAGGCGACCCTGAGCGCCGATGGCACTCTCAGCGGCACCTCAGACGTCGATGTTGAGAGCGAAACCGGCCTTGCCGCCACCACCGAAACCGATGTGGAGAGCGACAACTCGCTCCTGACCCGCACCCAGGCCGCCATCGACAGCGGCACCGCCGTGGTGGTGACCGCCGATGATACGCTGGTCGGCAACATCCAGGAAGTCGAAGCCGGGACGGACGGCACCGTGCGCTACTCCGTCGAGCTCGACGAAGCCTTCTCCGAAGGGAGCGAGATGGTCGTGATCCAGAGCGACAGCACGGTGGACACTGATGGCCGCGTGAAGGTCGGCCTGACAGATGAGGAATTCGCCGCTGCGGTCGCCGCCTACGTGGGCGCGGCCAGCTCGGTCCAGACCAACTAAGCCAGCTTGGCACTTGGTCCTAGGTCAGGCAGCGGTGCCCCGCTGCCTGACTCTTTTGTGCGCCTCATACGGAGAGGCAGACGTACTTCATTTCCAGGTAATCCTCGATCCCGTGGTGCGAGCCCTCGCGCCCGAGGCCGGACTGCTTCACGCCGCCGAAGGGCGCCACCTCGGTCGAGATGATGCCGGTGTTCACGCCGACGATGCCGTACTCCAGCGCCTCGGCCACCTTGTAGACCCGGCTCAGATCCTTGGCGTAGAAGTAGGAGGCGAGGCCGAAGATGGTGTCGTTCGCCATCTCGATCACGTCATCCTCATCGTCGAACTTGAAGAGCGGCGCCAACGGGCCGAAGGTTTCTTCCTTGGAAACCTTCATGTCCTGGGTCACACCGGTCAGGATCGTCGGTGCGAGGAAGTTGCCTTCCATCTTTTCTACGGCAGAGCCCAGCAGGATCTCGGCACCCTTGGAGGTGGCATCCTCGATATGCTCCTTGACCTTCTCGGAGGCGTCACCGTTGATCAGCGGCCCCAGGTCCACGCCCTCGGAGAGGCCATCGCCCACCTTCATCTGGCTGACCCGTTCCTTCAGCTTCTTGGCGAAGGCATCGTAAACGCCAGACTGCACGTAGATCCGGTTGGCGCAGACGCAGGTTTGCCCGTTGTTGCGGAACTTGCACATGATTGCCCCCTCGACGGCGGCGTCGAGATCGGCGTCATCGAAGACGATGAAGGGGGCGTTGCCGCCAAGTTCCATGGAGCATTTCATCACCTGATCGGCGGCCTGGCGCAGCAGGATGCGGCCCACCTCGGTGGAACCGGTGAAGGTCAGCTTGCGGACCGCTGGGTTCTCGCAGAACTCCTTGCCCACGGCGGAGGAGGAAGAGGAGGGCACCACGTTGAAGACGCCCGCCGGAATCCCCGCGCGCTCTGCCAGCACACCCATGACGATGGCCGAGAGCGGGGTCTCCGCCGCCGGACGCGCCACGAAGGAACAGCCCGCCGCCAGCGCCGGGGCCGCCTTGCGGGTGATCATCGCGTTGGGGAAGTTCCAGGGCGTGATCGAGGCGGCCACGCCGATGGGCTGCTTCAGCACCATGATCCGCTTGTCGCGCTGGTGGCCGGGGATCATTTCGCCGTAGATCCGCTTGGCCTCCTCGCCGAAGAATTCGATGAAAGAGGCGCCATAGGCTACCTCGCCCTTCGCCTCGGCCAGGGGCTTGCCCTGCTCGGCTGTGAGGATCTTGCCCAGGTCCTCCTGGTTTTCCATCATCAGGTCGAACCACTTGCGCAGGACCGCCGCCCGTTCCTTGCCGGTCCACTTGGCCCAGTCCTTCTGGGCCTTCTCCGCCGCCGCGATGGCCTTGGCTACCTGTGCCCGGCTGAGGTCGGCGACCTGGGCGATGACATCGCCGCGCGCCGGGTTCACCACATCGAAGGTTCCGTCTTCGCCCTCGATCCAGTTGCCATTCACGTAGCCGCGGGTTTCCAGCAGGCTGGGGTCCTTGAGAAGGGATTTCAGATTGGTTGCGTCGGTCATGCAGTCTCTCCGCTTTTGCCTGTGGAACCCAAAGCAACAATAGGTATGATTGTCCAGTTCCACGTAGGGAACGGGACCGAGGGAGAGACCATGAAGAACGACGAGGCGTACAAGAACGCGGAGTATATCGCGGACGCCGCAAGCTACCCACCGCGCTGGAACAGCGAGGCCGAGACCTTCCGAAAGGGTCTTGGCGCCCGGGCCCAGGTGGGCGTTTCCTACGGCGCCTCGGCCCGTGAAAGCTTCGATTTCTTCGAGCCTGAAGGGGTCTCGCGCGGGACGGTCGTTTTTGTGCACGGGGGCTACTGGAAGGCCTTCGACAGCTCCACCTGGTCTCACCTCGCCGCCGGGCCGCTGGCCCGGGGCTGGGCCGTGGCCATGCCGAGCTACACCCTCGCCCCTGACGCCCGCATCGGGGAGATCACGCTCCAGATCGCCGCCGCCCTGCGCAAGATCGCGGACCGAACGATGGGCCCCATCGCCCTCGCAGGCCACTCCGCGGGTGGCCACCTTGTCTGCCGCATGATGGATCCGCTTGTCCTGCCGGTCGAGGTGCGGGACCGCATCCGCCGGATCGTGCCCATCTCCCCCGTGGCGGACCTCGCGCCGCTGCTGGAGACGGAGATGAACGGCATCCTCGGCCTCGATGCCGCCGAGGCCGCCGCCGAGAGCCCGGTGAACATGACGCCGCCGCACGGGGTCACCGTCTCGGTCGTGGTCGGGGGCGACGAGAGGCCTGCCTTCCTTGAGCAGGCCGAGGCCCTGAGCCGCGCCTGGGGAGCCCGCCTGACCGTGGTGGAGGGCAAGCACCACTTCGACGTGATCGACGCCCTAGCCCAACCGGACAGCGATCTCGTCGCCGCCCTCACCGGCTAGGCGGCGGGAGGAGGCCGCCCGACCCATGGCGCGCAACGTCGCCCTCTATCCTTGGTTCAAGTTCTTCCAGAACCTCGTCTTCTGGCAGGCCATCTGGTTTCTCTACTTCCAGCAGGAGCTCTCGGCCGCCGAGGCGCTCCTGCTCTATGCCGTTTATGACGTGGCCACCACGGTGCTCGAGGTGCCCTCCGGCTACCTTTCGGATCGCCTGGGCCGCCGCCGCACCCTGATCCTTGCCGCGGCCGCCGGGGCCTTGGGCAGCGGTCTGATCGCCCTCGGCTCCGGCTTCCTGCTCTACGCGATCGGCCAGGCGCTCTTGGGAGCCAGCGCCTCTTTCGCCTCGGGAACGGACAGCGCGCTGCTCTACGAATCGCTCGCCGCCGAGGGGCGCGGGGGGGAGGTGGAGGCGGAAGAAGCCCGCGGCCTGCGCTACAATCTCGCCGGGCTTGGCGTCGCCGCCATCAGTGGCGGTGCCCTGGCCCAGATCTCCTTCGAGCTGGCCTTCTGGGGCGGTGCCCTGGCCATGCTGGTCGCCCTGCTCATCACCCTGCGGTTCCAGGAGCCCCCTCACAGGATCGAGCCCGAGGCTGGCCCCCTCCCCGCCACGCAATGGGGCCTCTTCCGCCGCGCCATGGGCCAGCCGGTCCTTGTCTGGCTCTTCACCCTGTCGGTGCTCATGTACGGCTTCAGCCATGTGCCCTTTGTCTTTGGCCAGCCCTTCATCGCGGAGGCCCTGGCCCCCTTCGGCGCCGCCAGCCAGGCGCCCCTGGTGAGCGGCACCGTCACCGCCGCCATGATGCTCGTCTCCGTCCTGGCCACCCTTGTGGCCCTGCCCTTGCGGCGGCGCATCGGCCTGCCCGCCATCCTTATGCTGGCCTTCACCATTCAGATCCTGCTGATCGCCACCCTGTCGGCCACCAACAGCGCCCTGGCCATTGCTGTCCTGCTGCTGCGCATGGTGCCAAATGCCTTCGCCAAGCCCTTCATCCTGGCCCGCATCCAACCGCTGCTCAGCGACCGTGGCCGCGCCACCTACCTCTCTATCCAGAGCTTCGCGGGCCGCCTCGTCTTTGTGCTCAGCCTATTTTTGGCCGCGGGCTACGCGCCCCAGCAGGGCACCATGACCTACCCCGACATCCGCCTCACCCTGCTCTGCTATGCCCTCGTCGGGCTCTCGGCGCTGATCGGTCTGGCCCTGGCGCTGCGCCACATCCCGCTGGAAAGACCAGCAGCCTGACATGGCGGTTGTCAACGCGGCCCGATTGCCTATCTAACTGGCAGATGAAGGACAAAAGACACCCGGCGAGGCTCGCCGTGGCAGAAGACAGCGGGGCAGACGGGTGACGGGACTGGCAGCGATAGAGCGGGAGGAGATGCGCCTCGCGCTGCTCCGGGGATACAACATCCTGGACACGGCCCCCGAAGAGGACTTCGATCACATCGCCGAACTGGCTGCCGAGATCTGCGAGGTGCCCATCGCGCTCGTCTCCCTCGTCGAGGAGGACCGGCAGTGGTTCAAGGCCTGCGTCGGCACGGAAATGAGCCAGACGCCGATCAACCAGTCCATCTGCGCCCATGCCATCGAGGCGGGCGACTATCTCGAAATCTCCGACACCACGGCAGACCCCCGAACCGCCGGGAACCATCTAGTGACCGGCCCTGAGAAGATCCGCTTCTACGCCGGGGCCCTTCTGCGCGATGAAAAGGACCTGCCGCTTGGCACCCTCTGCGTATTGGACCGCAAGCCGCGCGAGTTGAACGCACTTCAGAGGCGCACGCTTCAGGTGCTGGCGCGACAGGTGATGCGTCAGATCGAACTGCGCCGCGCCCTGGGCGCCGCCGAGATGCTGCGCAAGGAGGTGGACCACCGGGTCAAGAACTCGCTCCAGTCCCTCGAGGCCCTGATCCGCATCCAGGCCCGCAACGAAAGCTCGCGCGACGTGACCCATGCGCTCGAGGCCGTCCAGCGCCGCCTCGCCATGGTCTCGCAGCTGCACGAGGCCCTCTATCTTTCAGATGCCGGGGCGGCCGTGAACATCCGCGCCTTCCTGGAACGGGTCACGCGATCCGCCGCCATGCAGATGCCAAGCGGGATCGACGTGGTCAGTGACGTGGCCGATCACGACCTCGATTCGCGCGCCGCTTCCTCCGTCGGGATGATTGTCACCGAGGCCATGACAAACACCGCGAAGTACGCCTTCAAGGAGGGCGAGCGGGGCACCTTCACGGTGACCGGCACGATTGAGGATGGCCACTACGTTCTCACCTGCGCGGACACCGGCCAGGGCGCCGATGCGGCGCAGCAGAAACTGGGAACGGGCATGGGCACCCAGATCATGCAGGCCGCCGCCCAGCAGCTGATGGGCACGCTGGAGACCCCTGCGAGCGACCGGGGCCACGTGGTGGAGGTGCGCTGGCCGCTGTCTTGAGCAACGGCTGGTCAGCCAGCGTGATTGCCCGGCGGGCGTCGGCGCTTTATCCATGATGGGAAGGGGGAAGGTGCCATGCTCGGGTTCGTACGCTTGCTGATCTTCGGCTTTCTCGCCCTCACGGTGGTCTATGTCTGCCTCTCGCTCTACAGCCGCGCGGTGCGCCGTTCCGAGCTCAAGCGCAAGTGGCACGCCGGGCCGCAGCGGGTAGACCGGGAAAAGTACATCCAACGCGGCCTCGAGCGCTACGACAGCTCGATCCGCCGCCGCCTGCTCCTCGGGGTCTACGTGGTGCCCATTGTGGTGGTGGCGGTGATCGTCTACCTCACCAACTTCAGTTGAGGAAAAATCATGTTCGCGATCATCAAATGGACCTTCCGCATCACCCTGCTGACGCTGGTGGCGGCCTTTCTGCACTACACCCTGCCTCAGACGGACATCGTGCGGATCACGGATACCTACGAGAAGCGCGTCGATTTCGGTGAGAACTCGCTCTTCTGGGCCGGGGGCGACGTGGGCAGCGCCACGGGTACGGTGAACCGCGATGTCTTTTTCATCCAGGCCCGGCGCGCGCAGGGCGACGTGATGGTCTACCGCAACGAGGACACCGGCTGGGGCTGGCCGCCCTACTTCAAGTTCGACACTTCGAACCTTCAGGCCGAGGCCGCCGATGCCAAATCCACCGCCGGCAGCCCGCAGTACTATGCGTTGAAGCATTATGGCTGGCGCAACGAGTTTCTCTCGATCTTCCCGAACGCCATCTCCCTGCGCCCTGTCAGTGGGCCCGATGCGGAAAAGGGCCTGCCCTGGCTCAACATCGTGATCCTGACGCTGCTGGCGGCCATCACCTATGCCATCTGGGTGCGCTGGCGGCGCTTCCGCCGCGCCCGGCTCGACCCGCGGCTGGAAGCAATTGAGGACAGCCTGGCGGAACGCCAGGGCCGCCTGCGCCGCTGGTGGAACGAGCGCCGCGCCAAATAGGCAGAGTTTCTTAATGCAGGCGCCGCGAGGGGACCGGTTCGGGCGCCACGAGACGCGGGGCACGGTCCGAGATGCGCTGCATCGCCTGGCCAACCTGTGCGGCGCGCAGGGCGACCATCTCGGCGGCGGAGGCGGGCACCAGCAGGCTCGCGATGAGCGCGGCCTCGGCCAGGTCTCCCTGCACTGCCTCGCGCACCAGGCAGACCAGCACCGCCTCGTCCGAGCCCACGCAGGCACAGCCGCGGCTGTGCCGCGCCAGGGGTCGGCGTGCCCGGGCTGTCAGGCCACGCAGCAGATCCTCGAGCTGATAGAGCGCCGTCAGGCCGCCCTCCTCGCCCAGGCAATCGGCAAAGACCGTCCGCACCTCGGCCTGGCCTTCGGGCCCCTCCATCCAGACCCGCAGCGTCAGTACCAGCTCCGCCTCCCAGGCGGGCATGGCGGTCAGCCGCGCCACCGGGGCGCTGCCGGGAATCGCGTCGGGGGTCATCATTTCGTCAGGATCAACTTGCCCGCACGGGTGATGCGCAGGCTGTAGGATTGGCCGTCAAGCTGGATCACCGCAGTCACGCCGTTCCGGATCAGCTCGCGGGCGTCGTAGGTGGCCGTGTCGGTACTGTCGATGGAGAGGGGGGCGGGAAACTTCTGCATCAGGCTCATCCTTCGGCCCCCGTCCGGGGTGCGATCTGAAGGGGGCTGGCAAGAGGGGGCAGGTCAGGTGTCACTCTCATGGGCTTTCTCTGTTCGGTGACATCCGGGCTGCCGAAAGGGTGGCTGGGACGGGCGCGGTAGGCCTGTGGTGGCCAGGCTGAACTGGCCAATTGCCACCTGACTATCTGATTCCGACTAATTTAGTCAAGTTAATTTCGGCAGCCGCCTCAGCGCGTGGTCGCGGTGCGCTCAATCGGCGAAAAGGCCGCCGTCCCCGACGATCTGCCGCGCCTTGTCGACCGGGATGGAGAGGAAACCACCCAGCGCCTCGGCGTTCACCTCCGGCTCCACCGTCTCGCGCAGAAGGGTGAGGTGCTCAAACCCCGCCTCCCTGATGCGGTCGCTTTCGTGCACCATGTCACCCCGGATCGTGGGCAGCAGCCGGTCCAGCGTCTCCTGCGAGGTCTGATCCCCGGCGAGGCCAACGCGCATGGCATGGCCGATCAGGTAGTCGTCGGTGAACTGACACTCGATCTCGAGGATGCGGGTGGTCGAGCGGTCCTCGGCGAAATCGGTCAGCAGGTCCAGATTGGCCGGGTCCATGCAGACAATCAGCCGGTCGGTCTGGTAATAGTCGAAAAGCATCCGCATTAAGGCCCGGCGATGGCGGTGGCGTTTTTCCAGCGTGTTCTGGATGCCGCCGAGATCGGGCAGGGCCGTCGCCTCCTCATTGAAGAGGTATTCGATGGCGGGCACGTTGGTCACCTGGCGAATCCGCACCAACACCCTCTTGGCCACGTGCCACTTCTTGCAGACCACGATCAGCAGTTCGCGCTGGCGGCCCAGGGTGCTCTCGGTCTCCCAGAAGCGGGTGGCGAAACGCCGCCCGATCCGGCCCCGTCCGGTGAGGAAATGGAAGAGACTGCGCCCCTCGTTGCTGATCTGGAAGCGCACCCCCTCGGCGGCGTAGAGCAGGCCCAACCGCCGCTTGAGATCCAATGCCTCGGGCGAGATCTTGCGGGCAAAAAGATAGTCCTGGCTCAGCAGCAGATCGTAGTGGTCGTTGTGAAAGGTCACCGGCATCCCGTAGTCGGTGAACATCAGGAAGGTGAGCGTGCGGGAACGGATCTCCCCCTCGGGCACCAGATGGCGCACGAGAGTCTGGAAGTAAGTTTCATCCGGTATCCAAGTGTGGCGGAAGAAGCGCACCACGTCCCGGCGACTGCGCGTGAACGCCATCACCGCCTCCACAGTGGCACGGCGCAGGCACCACCATTGGCTGCCGATCATCACCTGCAGGTCAGCGGGGATGGCCCGCGTCAGACCCAGCCGTTTCTGGGCCTCGAAGAGAAGATAGAACAGCCGCTTGTGCTTCCGCTCGTTCACGAAGTGGCGGTAGATCAGCCGCTCCTCGCGCCAACCGGTCTTGATCCAGTCGCTCTTGAAGTAGTCGAAGCTCTCGATGAAGTCGGCGGCGTTGTCCTCAAGGAAGGCGTGGGCGTATTCGCCCGACTTGATGGCCATGCAATCGCCCGAGAGCATGTAGAAGTGGGTCGCCCGGGGAAAGCTCTCCAGCGCCGTTTCCAGGCTGTTCAACGTGGCCTGCACGAGAGACCATTCGCCCCAGCCGCAACGTACCCGACGCGCCGGGAAGGCGACGTTGGGGTTCTTGGCTAGGGCCTCGCGGATGGTGATGTAATGGGCGCGCGGCGCGGAGGCGTCGAAATGGATGGTGATGTAATCGCCCACCGCCGTCAGCCGCTCCGCCTGGCGGATGACGGCCTGGGGGTCCTTGTGACAAAGCAGGATGTAGGCGATCTTTGCCATGAAGAAGCGGACTGCCCTGTTCTGGTTGATTATCTACCTTGATAAGGGTGAAGAGCGATTGAATAAACAAAAGTTATTTGCTTTTTTGAAGCCCGATCACGGCGCCACGGAAGGCCGCCGGAGGGGCAGAAGGCAGGCACGCAATGGGGTTTCCCGGAACCTGGATGACGGAGAGCGAAAGCGTGGTCTACCGCGTGGTGCCCAAGTGCGCCTGCTCCACCATCGGCCAGATCATGTACTATTCCGATCACGGCACCTTCTTCGAAGGCGACATCCACGATTCCAAGCAGGGCCTGCACAAGTGGGCCCAGGAAGACAGCCAGGAGCCGATCACCCGCAACGTGCAGGCGCACAGCTCCTACGCCTTTACCTGCGTGCGCAATCCCTACACGCGAGTCCTTTCTTCCTTCTTCGACAAGATTTGCGGCATCCAGCGCAACGGCAAGCGCTACCGGGGCAACCTGGTACCGCTCCTGATGCAGAAGTACGGAATCGAGGTCGGCGGCGAGGACGGCAAGGAAGAGTTCGACCAGATTGCCTCCTTCCGGCGCTTCCTGCTCTTCGCCCGGGATACCATCCGCTGGCGCCGCCCGATGGACCCGGACATTCACTGGTCCGCCCAATCGGGCCATATCAGCACCTTCATCGTGAACGGCGGCCGCTACGATCACATCTTCTGGACGGAGAAGTTCAACGAGGGGATGCAGCAGGTGCTCGACGCCATCGAGACGCCCCACCCCGTCAGCCTGGCAGATATACCGCGCTTCAACGAGAGCGAGGGCCACGGCCCCAAGCGCGCCCATCCGGTGGCCGATTACTTCGACGATCTGTCGATGCACCTGGTGCGCGAGATCTACAAGCGCGATTTCCAGCTCTTCAAGTATGACATCGACGATCCGGGCAACAAGATGCCGGTGGACGAGATCGACCTAGCTGAGGTTCACGCCAAGCTGGGCGACTGACCGCAGCCGCCTTGCGTCCGGGCGGGGCGCGCTCTACATCCTCTGCCATGGCACAGGTCAAATCCTCATCCAAATCGGACCCGAACTACAAGGTCATCGCCGAGAACCGGCGGGCGCGCTTCGACTATGCGATCGAGAGCGACCTGGAGTGCGGCATCGTGCTCGAAGGGTCCGAGGTGAAGAGCCTCCGCGAAGGCGGGGCCAACATCGCCGAAAGCTACGCCGCCGTCGAGGAGGGCGAGCTTTGGCTGGTGAACTCCTACGTGGCCCCCTACGCCCAGGCCAAGACCTTCACCCACGAGGAACGGCGCCGCCGCAAGCTGCTGGTCAGCCGCAAGGAAATGGCCGATCTCTGGAATGCGACCCAGCGCAAGGGCATGACACTGGTGCCGCTGGTCATGTACTTCAACCATCGCGGCATGGCCAAGATCAAGATCGGCATCGCCAAGGGCAAGAAGCTGCACGACAAGCGCGACACGGCTGCCAAGCGCGACTGGAACCGCCAGAAGTCGCGGCTTCTCAAGGATCACGGCTAGGCCCGCTCAGGCGAAGCTGCGCACCGTCTTGATCGCCCCCTCCAGGGCCTTGCCCTCGGGATCCTGAAGCGCGGCCTCGCGCAGGCGGCCCATCCACTCGGCCGCATCCTCTCGCCCCTTCAAGAGCTCCGCCGCCCCCATGACGGTGGCGAACTTGGTCAGGCCGCGCGCGTGGGTGTCGGAGTAGCCCTTCACCAGCCGCCGGTTCTTCAGAAGCTCCACGGCGAGGTTGTAGTCCACCTCCAGCATCGCCAGGCACTGCTCCAGCCAACCCTCAAGGTGGGCCACCTCCACCGCGTGGCGCCGCGTGCGCAGGCGGTAGCCCTTGAGCCCGCCCAAGAGGTGCAGCATCAGGAAGGACCGCAGGGTGTGCGTCCGTAGCCGCCGACCCTTGCCGAAGAGCCGCCCGAGAAGAGCCATGCGCTTGGGGTTGGCCTCCCAGCGGGCGCCCATGCGCGCGGGCATCAGGCCGGCGATCTCTTCGGCGCGGGGGTGGAAGAACTCGGTCAGCTCGACAAGCTGGTCCTCCTTGGCGCCCATCTCCTCGCGGATACGGTCAAAGCGCGGGCCGCGTGTCTTGAGGTCCGCCACGCGGATGATGTCATCATAGGCCATGGCATTGGCCATGTACTTGGCGGCGGTGGCGGAGAAGGCAAAGGAGCGCGAAGCCTTGTCCTGCATGAGCACTTCCTGAAGACGGTCGAGGTAGAGCGCGCCGTAGGCGCAGTTCTGGAAGTCCACCACCTTGCGTAGCCCCGCCAGGCCCATTTCCTGAACCGGCGCGGGCATCTCTTCCAGCCGTGCCACGAGCCTTTCCCAGGCCCGCACCTGCCGCGCCGGGCCGGTGAGCCGGGCTGTCGGTTCCGGCGCCACTTCGGGCTCGGTCTGCACCAGCCCCTGCTCCGCCGCCGCGTAGCCCGCGCCGAAGGCGCGGAGCGATGCCTCTACCCCCTTGCCGCTGGCCCGGATCGCCTCTTCGTAGGCCTCACGCGGGAAGGGCAAGGCGCCCGACCCTGCCAGGGCGCCGAAAAGGCTCGAGGAGATCACCGACCCCTTCTCCACCGCCAGCCTGTCCATGTCCGCCAGGATCAGCTTCTGCGCCGCCACCTCTGCGGCCGCCCGCACCTCCTCGGCGTTGGCGATGCCGTCTCCGGGCGCCGTCTTTTCCGAGACCGCCAGTGCTCGGTGCGTGGAGCCGATCAGGGTTGTCCGGTCCGGCGTGACGAAGCCGCGCATGACGGCCCGGCCCACCTCCATCATCTCGGCGGCGATCAGCACATCCACGTCCCCGCCCGAGGGGGCGAGGGCGAAGACCGGCTGCTGGCCCGTGTCGGGGGTCATCTCGATGTAGTAGATCGTGGCACCGGTCCGCTGCGCCACGCCGGCGACGGAGGTGGCCTGGCAGACGTAGCCCTGGCTTCGCGCGAGGCTCTCAATCCAGTTGGTGAGGACGCCACCGCCCTGCCCGCCGACGGCCATGACCGCGATCTTGATGATCTCGGCCACCCGTCCGTCCATAGGTCTGCGGTTTGCGATCATGTTCATGAGAGGGCTCCCATCGGTGGTTCCGGCGCTGCCCGGGCGCCGCTCTCGGAGGGTGGCGGCGGCGTTTCGAGCCGCAGGCGCCGCCCGTCGCGGCGCCGCTGGAGCCAGCCGATCAGCCGCCCCCGCAGCCCGGCGCGCCAGCTTTCGAAACCGCCCGGGTTATGGACCACGTCGGCGCGGTAGAAGGAGGGGCAGAGGATGGCCGCATCGGCCACCTCGCCGCAGTTGCCACAGCCCACGCAGGTCTGGTCGATGTGGGCGACGGGATCGTCCCGGAGGGGGTCATCAAGTCGCTTGAGCGAGAGGGAGGGGCAGCCCGAAAGGCGGATGCAGGCGTGATCCCCGGTGCAAACATCGCTGTCCACGCCAAAGCGCGGCACATCCACCCGGCGGCCCTCCTTGATGGCCTTGTTGCGCAGGGGCTTCTCGCGGCGCTGCTTGTTCAGCATGCACTCCGAAGAGGCGACGATCACCTTCGGGCCTTTGAAGTCCGTCGTAAGGGCCTCCCGCACCGTGTCACGCACCTTACCCACATCGTAGGTCCTGTCGATTGTGCGAATCCACTCCACCCCGACGCCCTTCAGCGCCGCCTCGATGGGGTTGCCGGTGGACTTGGTATCGTTCTTGGCGCGCGAAGACAGGATGTCCTGCCCGCCCGTCGCCGCAGAATAGTAATTGTCCACGATGACGACGACATTGTCCGACTTGTTGAACACCATGTTGCCGACGGAGGAGGAGAGGCCGTTGTGCCAGAAGCCCCCGTCCCCCAGCATGGAGATGGCGCGCCGCTCCCCGCCCCCGTCGAAGGCCGCGTTCGCCGCCGGGCCCAGGCCGTAGCCCATCGTCGCGCCGCCGATCTCGAAGGGCGGCAGGGAGCCGAAGAGGTGGCAACCGATGTCCCCGGTGATCTGGTGCTTGCCCAGCTCCTGCTCCACCAACTTCATGCCGGCGAAGATCGGCCGCTCGGGGCAGCCGGTGCAGAAGCCCGGTGGCCGGATCGGCACGGTCTTGGAGAGGTCCGGAATGGCGGGCGCCTCTTGGTTCGGGGCGCGCACCTGCCCGGGCAGCATCTCCGGCGCGGCCTCCTTGAGGAAAGCCGTCACCCCGTCCAGCATCACCTGACCTGTGTACTCCCCCGCCATCGGCAGGACATCCTTGCCATAGAGCTTCAGACGCCGCCCTGCCTTGTAGAGGAAATTGCCCAACATCTGCTCGATGTGCTCGGGCTGGCCCTCTTCCACCACCAGCACATGGTCCTTGCCCTCGCAGAAGGCGTCGAACTCCTCCCGAACGATGGGGTAGGTCACGTTCAGGCAGTAGATCGGCACCTCGGTGTTGCCAAAGACATCGGCCAGGCCGAGCCGTTGCAGGGCGCGGATCACGCCGTTGTACATGCCGCCCTGACAGACGATGCCCAGGGGGGCCTTCTCTGGCCCAAAAACCTCGTTCAGGCCCTTTTCCATGATGAACTTTTCGGCCGCGGGCCAGCGGTTTTTGATCTTGTCCTGCTCGTGGGCGTAGCTCATCGGCGGCAGGACCACGCGGTTGAAGTCGGACTGCGGATTGGCGATGGCCTGCTTCACCGTCAGGGGCGGCGGGACATTGTCCCGAGTGGGGAAGCTGCCCGTCACGTGGCAGGAACGGATGCGCACCATCAGCATCACCGGCGTGTTGCTCGCCTCGCTCAGCTCGAACCCGTCCCGCACGGCCTTGGTGATCGAGGGCAGATTGGGCCGCGGGTCCAGCATCCAGAACTGGCTCTTCATGGCAAATCCGTGCGAGCGCTCCTGCATGATGGAGGAGCCCTCGCCGTAGTCCTCGCCGACGATGATCAGCGCGCCGCCGTTCACGCCTGAGGAACAGAGGTTTGCCAGCGCGTCCGAGGCCACGTTGACGCCCACCGGCCCCTTGAAGGTCACCGCGCCCCGGATCGGATAGTGCACCGAAGCCGCCAGCATGGCCGCCGCCGCCGCTTCGCTCGCATTGGCCTCAAAGCGCACGCCCAGCTCACCCATGAGCTCTTCCGCGTCGGCCAGCACGTCCATAAGGTGGCTGATCGGCGCCCCCTGGTAGCCGCCAACATAGCCGACGCCGTTCTCCAGCAGCGCCTTGGTGATCGCCAGGATCCCCTCGCCGGTGAAGGTATCACCGTCGCCTTTGCGCAGGTGTTCAACCTCAGCCTTGAAAGACCGTTCCGCCATGTGACCCCCAGTCTGGTCTCAGAAATCGTGCTTGCGAATGTTGCGCAGCATCTTGTTGAGCGTGCCGACGAAGGCGCGCTTTTCCTCCTCCCCGATGCCCCTGAACATGGCCTCGTAGGCCAGGGCCATGTGCGGCCAGAGTCTTTCGTAAGCCTCGCGCCCCGCGTCGGTGATGAAGACCCGCGTGGCGCGGCTGTCGTTGCTGTCGGTGACCCGCCGGATCAGGCCGTTGTTGTCCAACGTCTCCAGCGCCCGGCTCAGGGTGCTCTGCTGAACGACGGCATAGACCGCGAGCTCGCGGATCAGGATGCCGTCGATGATCGAGAGGACGGCGAGCGAGCGCATCTGCGGCGTGGTCAGGCCCTGCTGGGCCATCTCCGTTGACAGGGCAGCGTTGTAGCGCCCCATGATCCTGTTCATCAGGTAGGGCGCGAAGTTGTCGAGCCCCATCTCGCCCAGGCGCGGCAGGCCCTCTGTCACCTTTTCCTGCTTCGTCATGCGCCCAGCGCCTTTGCCACGTTGAGGCCGGAACCCCCGCCCAGGCCCGGCCCCGGATGGGTCGAGGCGCCGATGTGGTAGAGGTTCTTGATCGGTGTGCTGTTGTTGATCTGTCCGGCGTGGGGCCGCCAGACAAAGAACTGGTCCAGCGTGCAGGCCCCGCCGTAGGGGTCGCCGCCCACGAGGTTCACGTTCATCGCCTCCAGGTCCGCGGGCGAATAGGCCCGACGCTTGAGCTTGATCTCATCCCAGTTGCGGATGTGGGCCGCGAGGATGCGTTCGATCCGGTCGGCGTAGGCTTCGCGCATCGCTTCGGTCCAAGTCGGCTCGGTCTCGATCTCGCCCGCCGCGTCGCCCTTGATGGTGCGGGGCGCGTCAGGGATCTGAAGCCAAAGCACCGCCTTGCCCGCCGGGCAGCGGGTCGGGTCGAGCCGGTGCGGCTGGCCGACGCAGATCGTCGGCACCTCGGGCAGCATGCCGCGTTCGGCCTCGTTGCAGGACTTTGAGACGGAATCGATCCCATCCGCCAGATGGATCAGCGCCACATCCTCAAGCCCTGTGCCGATCCAGTCGGGCTCCCCGTCCAGGGCATAATGGAGCTGGAAGTTGCCTCGTCCGTGGCGGAACTTCTTCGTCGGCGGGTCCAGCGCCTCGTCGCGCAGCAGCTCTCCATAAAGCTGGCCGGGCGCCGTGCTGGCGATGATGTTCTTGGCCAGAATCTTCTCACCTTGGGCCGTCTCGATACCAATCGCCTTGCCGCGCTTGGTCAGGACGCGCGTGGCCGTCACCCCGGTGCGGACCTTGCCGCCCTGAGCCTCGATCAGCGACTGGAAGGCTGCGGCCGCTTGGCCCGCGCCGCCCTTGATCACCGGCGCTCCCGCCGCCTCCAGCGCAAAGGCGGTGACCCGGGCCATCTGGCCGCCATAGGTGGCCTCTGGCGTCAGGCCCACGTGCAGGACCCAGGGCGCGAAGAGGGCCTGCACCCCGGCGCTGTCATAGCGGGTCTCCAGCCAGCCGCGGGCCGGCTCCATGGCCTCACCGAACCAGATCTTGAGATCGTTGATGCCCCGCTTCCAGGCCTGCTTGCCCAGGAGCTTGACCATGCCCTTGGAAAAAAGCTGCTCGCCCAGAAGGGTGAAGAGGAAATCGGCCTCCTTCTCCACGCTCGTCACGTCACGCCGGTGCTGATCGCCGTCGCCCGCCGCCAGGGCGTTGAACGCGGCCACGTTGGCCTCGCGGTCCGTTTTGAGCACCACGGCCTCGCCGTTTGGTCGAAGGGCCGCCGTCGGGCTGCTGGTGTGGCAGAACTCCAGCCCGTGGCGCGCCAGATCATCGCCTAGCGCGGCGTGGGCCGGGCCCGTCAGGAAAAGCACGAAGGTGGCCGCCATGACATCGTGGTGGAAGCCCGGCAGGGTCACCTCGTCGGTATACATGCAGCCGCCGATCCGCGTCTCCCGCTCCACCACCAGGACGGTGTCGCCCTTGCGCGAGAGCATCGCGGCGGCCACCAACGCATTGATGCCCGACCCGATGATGAGATGATCGAAGGCGGCCACCGACTCAGCCCTTGGGCACCAGGGCCAGGGCCCGGATCGGGCTGCCAGTGCCCTTCTGGATCTTCAGCGGCGCCGCGATCAGGATCGCCCCCTTGGCGGGCAGCTTGTCCAGGTTGGCCAGCGACGCCAGGCCAAAGCAGTTGTCCCGGTGCAGCAGGTTGTGCGCCGGATAGGGCGGTTCCATCCCGCCCGCCTGGCCCGCATCGGTGCCGATGCACTGGGTGCCCCAGCCGACGATCTTCTTCGACAGCAGGTACTCGATGCAATCCGGTGTCGGCCCGGGGGAATGGGGGCCGCTCTCGTCCGCGTTCAGGAACTTGGCCTCGTCATCCACGCGCGAATCCCAGTCCGTCCGCATGACGACCCATTCGCCTTCCTTGATCTCACCGTGTTCCTTTTCCCAGGCCTTCACGTGGTCCGCCGTGAGCAGGAAGTCCTCATCCTCGGCGGCCTGTGTCGAGCAGTCGATCACGTTCACCGGTGCCACCAGGCGTTGCACGTTCAGGCTGTCGGTATAGCCGTCCTCGTAATCCTTGCCGGTGATCCAGTGGTGCGGCGCATCGAAGTGGGTGCCGGAATGCTCCCCCAGCACCATCCAGTTCCAGGCGAAGAAGGGGCCGTCGTTGTCGTACTCGCTAATCTTGTGAATCTCGACCTTCGGGGTGTTCTTGGCGAAGTCCGGCGGCAGCTGGAGGATCGGCGTTTCGGGGCCCAGCACGCCCGAGCAATCCACCACTTCGACCCCGCCTGAGGCCAGCATGGCGCCCAGATTGCCCACCACATCCGATGCGTTCATTGTCCTATCTCCCTGATTTCGCGCGATATCCTTCGCGCCTGAATTGGTGAATCAATGCTAGACAAGATTACATGCGTTTGCAATTATCTTGTTGAGAGAGGTGTGCATCGGCATGACAGAGGACCATGACGCAATCCTGATCGGGGCGGGCCACAACAGCCTGGCCTGCGCCTGTCACCTGGCCGCCCGGGGCTGGAAGATCGCCCTCTTCGAGCGCAATGCAACACCCGGCGGCGCGGTCAAGAGCGGCGAATACACCCTGCCCGATTTCCGGCACGATTGGGCGGCGATGAATCTCTCGCTCTTCGCAGGATCAGCCTTTCACCAAGAAAACGCCGAGGAACTGGCGCGCCACGGTCTTGCCTTCGTCCCGACCGCGAACCCCTTCGCCAGCCTCTTTCCCGATGGCCGTTGGCTCGGCATCTCGAACGACGCGGCCCTCACCCGCGCCCGGGTGCGCGGCTTCAGCGAGGCCGACGCCGCGACCTGGGACGAGCTGACCGCCGAGTTCCCCGCCCGCGCCGAGGCCATCCTCGGGGTTCTCGGCAGCCCCATGAATTTAGGTGCAATTTCATCTTTAGGCTGGAAAACCTGGCGCCGTGGCGGCGCGGGCGGCGCGCTCGATCTGGCGCAGTTCCTGATGATGTCGCCGCGCGCCTGGCTGGATCGCACCTTCGAAAACGAGCGCGTGAAGGCGACCCTTGCCGCCTGGGGAATGCATCTGGATTTCGCCCCCGACATCGCGGGTGGCGCTGTCTTTCCCTACCTCGAAGCCATGGCGGGCCAGGCCTTCGGCATGGTCCTGGGCCAGGGCGGCGCCGACACGGTGACCCGCGCCATGGTCCGCATGATCGAATCCCGGGGCGGCAAGGTCCACTGCAAAAGCGAAGTGACGGCCATCGAGCAGGCGGGCGGCAAGGCGACAGGCGTCGTTCTGGAGGATGGCCGCATGTTCCGGGCCAACCGGGCGGTGATCGCCAATGTCGCCCCCTCTGCCCTTCTGCGCCTGACCGGGGGCACCGGAGATGCCCGGCACGAGGCCGCCATGGCAGATTTTCAGCACGCCCCCGGCACCCTGATGATCCACCTCGCCATGGAGGATCTGCCGAACTGGCCCGCCCCCGAGCTGCGCCGCTTTGCCTATGTCCACCTCGCCCCCTCGATAGACCAGATGGCCCGCACCTACGCCCAGGCCCAGGCCGGGCTGCTGCCGGACGAGCCCGTCATCGTCTGCGGCCAGCCCACTGTCGTGGACCCCTCGCGCGCGCCCGAAGGCCGTCATGTGCTCTGGCTCCAGGTGCGCATGGCGCCCGGCACCATCAAAGGCGACGCCAAAGGCGAGATCACTTCCACGGATTGGACCGAGGCGGCGGCCCCCTTCGCCGACCGCGCGCTCGATATTCTGGAAGGCTACGCCCCCGGCACCCGGGACCGTATCCTGGGAAAGCACGTTGTCAGCCCCGCCATGCTGGAAGCCGACAATCCCAACCTGATCGGCGGTGATCAGGTCTGCGGCAGCCACCATCTACATCAGCATTTCATGAATCGCCCCGCCCGCGGCTACGCGGACGGCAGCACCCCCATCAGGAACCTCTATCTCACCGGCGCGGCCGTCTGGCCCGGCGGCGGGACGGGGGCCGGACCCGGTACAATGCTCGCCAAGAAGCTGGCCGGGAAATGACCGCGCAAAGCGGATTTGACCCACAGGGAGAATGACCAATGACACTTTCCAGAAGAAGCCTATTGAAGACCTCGGCCGCCGCCGCGGCCTTCGCCACCGTGGGCCTGCCCAGCCTGGCCCAGCAGATCGACGAACTGGTGATCGCCTACAACGTGAACCTGCCCTCCTGGGACCCGACCGTCGGCCCTTCGGCTGTGAACCCGACGATCCAGGGCTTCTACCAGTCGGTCTTTGATCTCTTCATCCCGCAGAACACCGATCTGACCTTCGGGCAGGGGATCATCACGGACTATGGCTGGAATGACGACAATACCGCCATCTGGATGGAGGTGCGCGACGGTGTCACCTGGCACAACGGTGATCCGCTGACGGCGGAGGATGTGGCCTGGTCGCTTGAGCGGGCGGGCAAGGCCGAAACCGGCAACCCGATCCAGTTCATCTGGGGCAAGGTCACGAACATCCAGACCGAGGGCAACCGCGTCACCGCCGACATGCCGGAGTTCGAACCCACCTTCTTCAAGTGGATGTCCTTCCTCACCGGCTACGTCCTGCCCAAGAATTACTACGAGGAGGTCGGCCCAGAGGGCTTTGAGGCCAACCCTGTGGGCTCGGGCCCCTACAAGGTGGAGAAGTTTGAGCGCAACGCCTTCGTCCGCCTTGTCGCGAACGAGGATTACTGGGGCGGCGCGCCGGAGTTCAAGAACGTCACCATCAAGTTCGTGACCGATGCCGCCAGCCGCGTGGCAGAGATCGAGTCCGGCAACAGCCACGTGACGCTCGAAGTGCCTTACGAGGAGTTCGACCGCCTGAAGGCCAAGGAGGGCATTATGGGGGTGGCCGAGCCCATCTCCGACATTGGCATGATCTTCCTCAACGACATCGAGGCCATGACCGACCCGAACGTGCGCAAGGCCGCGGCCCACGCCATCGACAAGCCGCTCATCATCGACCGGCTGCTCTCAGGCTACGGCGTGCCGATCGACACGCTGCAAACGCCAGACTACATCGCCTACGACGAAACGATTACGGTCGACTACGACCCCGAGAAGGCCAAGGCGCTGCTGGCGGAATCGGGCTTTGGCCCCGACAACCCGGTGAAGTTCAAGATCCAGACCACCAAGGGCTTCAAGCCCAAGGACTACGAGATGGTGCAGGCCATTGTCGGCCTCTGGCGCCGGGTCGGCATTGAGGCGGAGATCGAGGTCTACGAGATTGCCAAGCACTACGAGCTGCGCGCGGCGGACACCCTCGCCCCGGCGGCCTTCTACAACTGGGGCAACTCCGTGGGCGACCCGACGACCTCCACAGGCTTCGCCATGTTCGGCCCGTCCCCCCACTCCGTCTGGGACGGCAAGGAAACCTTTGACGCCATACTGCCCCTCTGGGCCGAGGCGGACGAGGAGAAGCGCATTGCTGGGTGGAAAGAAGTCGACCGCCAGATCGCCGAACGCGCCGAGGTGATCCCACTGCTCCAGTATGTGCAGCCGATCCTGCACGTGGCCGCGGTGAACGTGGTGCCGCACCGCTCGGGCGCGCTCCTGCCGCATCTGATGACGCGCGCCTAAGGGCGAAAGTCTGTTTCGACCGGCGGGGTGGCGCATGGCGCCGCCCCATCTGGCCGGAACCTCACCAACCCCTCCAAGACACAAGTAGATGACCCTCCTGCGCGCCATCCTGATCCGGCTGATCACCACGCTCGTCACCCTCTTCGGGGTGGCGGTGATCGTCTTTGTCGTGATCCGCGTCGTGCCCGGCAATCCCATCGCCATGATGCTGCCCCCCGGCGCAACCGAGGCCGACATCGCCCGGCTCCAGGCGCAGTACGGGTTCGACAAGTCGATATTCGAGCAGTTCACCATCTGGCTCGCGGGCGTCTTGCAAGGCGACTTCGGCACCTCCATTTCACTGCGTCAGCCCGTCTCCAGTCTCGTGCTCGGCCGCCTCCCCGCCACGCTTGAGCTCTCGATCATGGCGCTGCTCATCGCCGTTGCCCTGGGCGGCACCCTGGCCCTGCTCGGCACCCGCTACCGCGCCACCAAGACCGAAGGCGCCGTGGATGTGACGGCCGGCATGGCCCTTTCCATCCCAGATTTTCTCTGGGGGCTGATCCTGATCCTGCTGTTCGGGGTGCTCTGGCCCGTCTTCCACATCTCGGGCCGCATCTCTCCCGCGCTCAACATCGACTTCAGCACCAACTTCTACCTCTTCGAGGCGCTGCTGCGGCTGCGCTTCGATGTCCTCGCGGACCTCATTGGCCACATGTTCATGCCCGCCCTGGCGCTGGCGATCCCCCTCGCCGCCATAATCGCCCAGCTTCTCAAGCAGTCCCTCAAGGAAACCATGGAGCTGGATTACGTGACCCTCGCTCGGACCAAGGGCTACGCGGAGAACAGCGTCATCACCCGCGAGGCCCTGCCCAATGCGATCCTGCCAACCCTGACGTTGGTGGGCGTGCAGTTCACCTTCCTAATCGGGGGCACGGTCATCATCGAACGGCTGTTCAGCTACGAGGGGCTGGGCAACATGGCAATCGACGCCGTGATCAACCGCGACCTGCCCCTGATCCAGGGCATCGTGATCCTCTTCGCCCTGCTCTTCACCCTGGTGAACCTCGCCGTCGACATGCTCTACGTCGTCCTCAACCCGCGGCTCCGCCATGCGTGACGCCCGCAGCGAAGTCCGCCGCCCCATCGGCCTGCGGCTCTGGCTCTCCGGCGGCTGGCTGATGCTGCTGGTGCTGGGCGCCCTGCTTGCCCCCTGGATCGCGCCGAAAGATCCGCTGATGCAGGATCTCTTCCTGGGCCGGATGCCGCCCTTCTGGGTCGAGGGGGCAGAGCCGGGCTACTGGTTCGGCACCGATTCGCTGGGCCGCGACGTGCTCAGCCGCATCCTCTACGGCACCCGGCTGGCGCTGATCGTCGCCCTCGTGGCGGGCACCCTCACCTGCCTCATCGGAGCAGCCCTCGGCCTCATCGCCGGCTACTACCGCGGCTGGCCCGACCGCATCATCAGTCGCTTCGTGGACATCTGGATGGCCTTTCCGCCGGTGCTCTTCGCGATCCTGCTGATCGCCGTCCTGGGCCCCGGCCTCATCTCCATCATCATCGCCATCGTGGTGATCGACTGGACCCGCTTCGCCCGCGTCATCCGCGCCGAGGCCATGAGCCAGGGCGCAATGGACTACGTCGCATCCGCCCAGATCGCGGGGCGCACCCGGTTCGGCACCATGCTGACGGAGATCCTGCCCAACGTCCTGCCCACCATCGTTGCCCTGCTGACGCTGGAAATGGGCATCGCCGTGATCGTCGAAGCCATCCTGAGTTTCGTGAACCTGTCCATCTCCACCGACTTTCCCACATGGGGCGGCATGATCGCCGAGGGCCGTACCTCCGTGCACCAGGCCTGGTGGGTCCTGGTCTTTCCGCTCATCACCCTTTTCCTCACCGTTCTCAGCTTCTCGCAACTGGGCGAGGGGCTGAAGGACCGCTTCGATCCGGTGCTGCGATGAGCGCCTACCTGGAGATCCACAATCTCACGGTCCGCCTCAGGGCCGGGCCGACGATCCTGCGCAACGTCTCCCTGCGGGTGGCGCGCGGCCAGGTCCATGGTCTGGTGGGCGAATCGGGGGCCGGCAAATCCATGATCGGCAAAGCGATCCTCGGCACCCTGCCCCGCGCGCTTCAGGTCACCGGCGGGCAGATCCTGCTCGACGGGGAAGATCTGATGCCCCTCGCCCCCGAGGCGCGCCGCCGTCGTATCGGCGCCAAGGCGGCGCTCATCCCCCAGGATCCGCTGACCGCCCTCAACCCTTCGCGCCGTATCGGGCCGCAGATCACCCGTCGGCTGGTGGAGATCCTCGGGTGGCGCAGGGCCGATGCACAGGCCCGCGCGCTGGAGCTACTGGCGGAGGTCCAGATCCCCGATCCCGACCGCGTGATGCGCGCCTACCCCCACGAACTGTCCGGCGGGATGCGCCAGCGCATCCTGATCGCCTCGGCCTTTGCCGCCGAACCGAAGCTCATCATCGGGGACGAACCCACCACCGCGCTGGACGTGACCGTGCAGAAGCAGATCCTGCGCCTCATTGCCGACATGCAGGCGCGCCACGGCACGGCCCTGCTCTTTGTTACCCATGATCTGGGCGTGGTTTCCAAGGTCTGCGACAGCCTCTCCGTCCTCTATGCCGGAAAGGTGGTGGAGGAGGCCCGGATGCACCGCTTCTTTGCCCGCCCGATCCACCCCTACGCCCGCGCCCTGCTGGCCGCCACGCCGACATACACGGATCCGACCGGCAGTCTGACGCCAGTGCCCGAAGCGGTCATCGCCGCGGTGGAGGAGGAGGTGCGCCAGCATGACCGGAGGTTCGGCACATGATGTACCAGGTGCGCGACCTGCGCCTCTCCCTCCCCGACATGACCCGTAAGCCGCTGCTCGGCGCGGCGCCGCGCATCGAGATCCTGAAGGGCCTCACCTTCGATGTGCCGAAGGGCGCGGTTCTTGGCATCGTCGGCGGTTCTGGCTCCGGCAAGTCCACCCTGGGGCGGGCCATGCTGCGCCTGCTAGAACCCACCGGCGGAACCATCACCTTCGACGGGACGGACATCACACACCTGCCCGAGGCGCATCTGCGCGGCATGCGGCGGCGTTTCCAGATGATCTTTCAGGACCCCATGTCCTCGCTCAACCCGCGCCGTCGGGTGGGCGGCATCATCGCCGGGCCACTCCGGCTTCAGGGCCTTGATGGCCTTGAGGCCCGCGTCGCCGAGGCACTGGATATGGTCGGCCTGCCCCGCCATTTCGCCCGGCGCTATCCGCACGAACTCTCGGGGGGTCAGCGACAGCGCGTCGGAATCGCCAGGGCCATCGCCCTGCGGCCCGATTTCATCCTCGCGGACGAGATCGTCTCGGGTCTCGATGTCTCCTCCCAGGCGCAGGTGCTGAATCTCCTGGGCGAACTGGTGCGCGACCTCGGGTTGACCCTGGCCTTCATCAGCCACGATCTCTCGGTCATCCGCCGCCTCTGCAACCGAACCCTTGTGCTCTACCAGGGGGAGATCGTGGAGGAGGGCGACACGGCCACCCTGTTCGACGCGCCCAAGGCCGACTATACCAAGCAACTCCTGTCGGCGATCCCCCTGCCCGACCCCTACCAAAAGTGGGCCTGAAGGGCCTGTTAGAGACTGATTTGATGCAAGACGATCCGGCCTACTTCCTCTATCACTCCATCGGCCTCTACCCCGACAAGGCAGAGGAGATGGGCGCCGCGCTGGCCGATTTCTCCACCATCTGGGGTGCCATGGACGATGCACAGTGGCCCAAGGTGCTGGAAGCGCGGGCCGAATTCCTCCGCCTCTGGCGAGATCTGATTGAGGCGCCCGAAGGCAGCCTCACCAGCGCCGAGAACGTCACCACCGCGCTCTTTTCCGTGCTGGGTGGCCTGCCGCCGGAATACCTGCGCGGGCGCAAGGTGCTGATCGCGGCGGACTGCTTCCCCTCTCTTCATTTCCTCCTGAACGGCCTTCAGGACAGGCTGGGCTTCAGCCTGGAAACCGTGCCGATCCGGCAGGGCGATCACTGGGTGCGGGACGAAGACATGCTCGCTGCTTGGGACGAAAGCGTCGGCCTGGCGCTGCTCACCTTCGTCACCTCGACGGCCTCGCACCGTTGTGATCTCGACGCACTCATCGCCCACGGGCATCGCATGGGCTCGCTCGTCGGGGTGGACCTGACCCAGGGGATCGGCATCTTGCCCTTCTCGGTGCGCGACACGCCCGCGGACTTCGTCCTCTCCACGGCGCTGAAATGGCTCTGCGGCACGCCGGGCGCGGGCATCATCCAGATGCGGCCAGACCTTCTCCAAGAAGTCACGCCGGACCTGCGCGGCTGGTTCTCGCAGGACAATCCCTTCTCCTGGGATCTCGACGCCTTCGCCTACGCGCCGGACGCCCGCCGCTTCGACCACGGCACGCCCTCGGTGCTGGCCTGCGTCGGCTCCGTGCCCGCGCTGCGCTGGCACGCCGCGCAGGAGGGACTGCTGGCGCACAACCGCGCCCTCACCGCCGCCATCATCGAACGCGCCGATGCCGCGGGCTTTGCGCTCGCCACCCCGCGCGACGCGGAACAGCGCGGCGGCTCGATCATGCTGCAACTGCCCGCCGAAAGCGCCCCCGCCACAATCGTCGACAAGCTCCGTGAAGCGCGCATCCACGTTGATGCTCGGGGCCAAATAGTGCGCCTCTCGCCGGGCGCGGTGACGCGCATGGACCATGTGCACCGTCTCTTCGACCGGCTCGAAACGCTGAATTAGAGACAAACTAGTTGCTGACGTAGCCCGCCACCACCTGCAACAGCTTGTAGGCGGTGCCCGCATCGTTCCCGACCACGTCGAGGAACTCCTCCGCACCGATGCGCAGGCAGGTGAGCTCCGACTTGGCGCGCATGTCCAGCGCCCGGGGCACGTTGCGGATCAGGCCCAGCTCGCCCACCAGCTTGCCCGGCCCGGAGGTGGCGATCAGCAGATCATCCTCCCCCTCGCGTGGCAGCAGCAGCTCGGCCTCGCCCTTGACCACCAGGTAGGCACCGCTCGAAGGATCGTCATCCTTGTAGAAGACGTACTCGCCCGGCTTGGCCTTGTACCAGCGCGCCCCGAAGGCCAGCAGCCGCAGTTGCTTGCGTTCCAGCCCCGAGAAGAGGTCCGTGTCCTGAAGCGCGGCCAACTTGCGGCCCAGATCGGCGCTGACCTTGCCATCCTCCTCGGTATCGCGCTCCGCCCCCACCGTGGCGATGCGGCCGTTCTGCATGACGTACTGGGCATCGAAGCCCTCGGTCTCGGCAAAGCTCGGCTCCAGGCAGATGATCGTCGTCTCTGGCAGGAGCTCTCGCAGCCGCGCGTGCAGGCTGCCGCGCACCTCGGCATCGTAGCTCGCCAGAACCCCGTCCAGCACGAGCAGATCGGGCCGCTTGATGGTGGCGCGGCTCACGGCGAGGGTTTCCACCAGAGGCGCGGGCAGGTTACCGCCGCCGAGGGTCAGCTCCATGTCGAAGATCAGCTCCAGCACCGGTCCGTCCAGCTCCGCCTCCCGCAGCAGCCGGTCCAGCAACCCGCGCAGCTCTTCCGAACGGCTCGAGCTGCCCTCGGCCATCTTGCCGAACAGTGCATTCTCCAGCACCGACAGCCCGATCACCGGCGCCTCGGCGGAAATCGGGCTGAAGAGCCCCTCCATCGCCTCCTGTAGGGCCGCCGCATGGGTCGCGCGGATCTGCAGCACCCGTTCGACGATGTCCTCGGGGAAGGCCGCCCCCACCTTTTCGGCCGATATGACGAAGGGCACGGCCAGCAGCTGCGCCTTGTCCGCCTGGCTCAGCACGGCCCCCTCCTGCAACCGCGGCAGCAGGGCGACGGCGTTCTCGTAGGTGGCGGCATCGAGCCCCAGCTTGCGAAAGAGCGGATGGTCCGTGCCGTCCAGTCCGAAGGTCTGGCGCAGAAGCTCCACGATGTCGGAGGCGAGTTGCAGCAGCTCGGCCTCGATGCCCAGCTCGGCCAGGAGTTCCAGGAAGGCCCCCTGCTGCTCCAGCAACTCCGCCGTGATGGGCTGGCGCGGTGTGGCGAAGAGCAGGTTCTCCGCCACGGGCAAGGCCGGATTGTAGGCCTCGGGATCGAAGAAATGTACCTGATCCTCGAGATCCGCCTTGGCCACGGCTTCGGCTACCTTGGGGCGCAACGCCACCAACGCCTGAGCCAGCTCCGCATGCTGATCGGGGTCCAGCTTCTGTTCGATGCCGCGCCGGAAGAGCGTGCCGTCGATCGCCATGCCCTTCACCAGCGTCCGCCACCAATGGCGTTGCTCGCGCGCGTCCTGCGGGCCCCCCTCTTCCAGATCGATCCAGTCGGCCTCGAGGATGTCCGGGCTGTTGCCCGCCTTGAGGCTTTCGAGTGCGTCGGGCGTCAACTTGTCGCCCACGTCGGGCCGCAGCCGCAGGGGCAAGACGACGTTGTCGCCAAAGCTGCCGAGGAACATGGTGGGCCGCGAGGTGGCGTGACCAATCCGCTTGGCGATCACTGCCTGGTGCAGTTCGCTCAAGGGGCGGCCCGCCACCACCACCTCACCGCTGGCGGGCACCAGCTCCCGGGTCACCACTTCGGCCAGGGCGCGGCGGTCCTCGTCGCTCGGGGCGGCCACGGCAACGCATTGGCCGGCGCCGAAGGTCACGCTGAGATCGTCCAGCACCACGTTGCCATCCGCATCCTCGACCCGCACCCCCTTGAGCGCCACCTCTCCCTTGAGATGCGGCAGGCTCTCGGGCGTGCCGTCAAAGAGATCCTCCTCGATCATCCCGGCGGGCGCGAAGCGTTCGGTGATCGTCTCCCAGCGCAGGGACATGTCCTGAAACTGGTTGTAGTAGGCCAGAAGCTCTTTCCAGGGGCTGGAGAGGTCCTTGTAGGCCGCCAATGCCGCCACCAAGGCGCCCACCGTGATGCGCCCGGTGATCGCCAGGTAGCCCCCGACGGCGTAGAAGAAGAAGGGCGTCAGCTGGCCGATGAAGTTGTTGAGGAACTTCATGAAGAACTTCTTCTGGAAGATCTCGAACCGCAGCGCGTAGAGCCGCCCGAGCCGGTCCGAAACCATGGCCATCCGGTAGCGCCAGCCGCCATTGACGCGCAGGGTGCTGGCCCCCACCGCGCCCTCGCCAATCTCCGCCGCAAGGGCACGCACTTGAATGATGCGCTTCTTGTTCAGGAGGTTGATCTGGCGTTGCAGCTTGGGGATCAACCAAGCCTGGAGCGGGATAAGCGCGCAGGCCGCCAGGCCGAAGGCCCAGCTTTGGAGGAAAAGAAAGCCCAGGATCGTCAGCATCTGCCCGGCCTGGAGCACTGGCTGGGCTACAGCATCGCCCATCAGGCCGCCCATGGGCTCGGATTCCGATGTCACCATCGACACGAGCTCACCCTGGCTCGTGCGCTCGAAGTAGGGCGCCGGGAAGCGCAGGATGCGGGCAATCAGGGTATAGCGGAAGCGCCGCAGCAGCCTCTCGGCAAGGATGCCTTTCATCGTGTTGATGCGCATCTTCATGATGCCGTGCAGCAGGACCGACAGCAGGAAGAAGCCGCAGAGCAGCATCAAGAAGGTGATCTGCCCCATCTCGTAGCCCACGACGTTGACCCGGTCAGAGGGCGAGCCGATGGCGTCGTTGATGATCCGCTTGGGCAGTTCCAGGGTGAGATAGAGCAGCGGGAAGAGCGTGATGGTGACGCCCAAAAGCGTCAACTGGTCCCGTTTCGAGTACTTCCAGATGAAGGCGAAGAGTGAGCGTTCGATGTGGGACCACCCGTTTTGTTCACGCGCAGGTTTAGACTCTCTAGGCTTAGCCCGCAGATTGCTTTGAAATCAAATGATTTGCGACTTGCCGGTCTTTCCCCAATATTGACCGAAAGGAGACTATCGGATGACGCAGGCATTGCAGACGGCGCTGATCCTGCTGCTCTTGCTTCAGGTCAAACACCTCTTCGCGGACTATTTCTGGCAGACGCCGCGCATGCTGCGCGATCGCGGCCGCTTCTGGCACCTAGGCCGCCTACACCACGCCTTCCTGCATGCCGCCTTCTCGGCGATCATCTTCATCGCCCTCGGGGCGCCGCTGATCTTTTCGCTGCTCCTGGGCCTCGCCGAATGGGCGGCCCATTACCTGATCGACTTCGCCAAGGGCTGGCACGCGGAGAGCCACCCGCAGGGCCCGGAGGAGCCAGGCTTCTGGCGCGCCTTCGGCACCGATCAGCTGGCCCACCAGCTTACCTACCTGGCGATGATCTGGGCCTGGGCCAGCCTCGCGGTCTAGTCTCTAATTCCGCCGGTCAGGCTCTAATCGAGCGCGAAAAGCTGTGCGCTGGTGGCCTGCTGGAGTGCCTCCGGGGTGATCGGGAAAACGGAATGGGGTGTCCCGGCCGCACCCCAGACGCGCTCATAGGAGAGCAGCGCCTGGTCCATCCAGGTCTCGATCTCGTTGAGGTGACCGATGGGCGCCACACCACCGATGGCAAAACCGGTCTCGCTCCGCACCCGCTTGGCATCGGCCCGCTGAAGCGGCTCTCCGAATAGCGCCTCCGCCCTATCGAGCGGCACATCATGAGCGCCGCTGACCAAGAGCAGCTTGAGCGCTCCACTGCGCTCCCCTTCGAAGATCATCGACTTGGCGATCTGCCCCACCGCACAGTCCACGGCTCGTGCCGCATCTGCCGCCGTGCGCGCGCCATCGGGCAGGATCACAACCTCTGTCTCAAGCCCGGCCGCGGCGATGGCCGCCTTGACCCGCTTCATGCTCTTGCTCATGGAAAATCAGTCCCTTGCGAACCACCAGCGTTCGGCGCCGCGCAAATTGTCGAGAGGCCGCAGGGCGCTCACCTGGGCTGGCTGCGCCACCTGGGTCAGAAGCGCGTAGGTCGGAGCAGCCCGGTCGGGCCGGGCCTGAACCTCGCGCAGCCCGCGCAGCAGGGCCGCATCGCTCAGGTCCGCCGCATCGACAAGGCTCTCGCCCAGCGCCTGGGAGCGTACCGCTTCCGAGGGGATCGAGGTCAGCTCCACCTCCTCGAACCAGCCCGCGCGGCCGTCCTTGTAGTGCTCCGCCACCCGCGTCGCCAGCAGACGCTGGCCGGGGGTGAAGTGCTTGACCCGGTAAAGCCCGGTGCCGATCCCTGCCTCGGGCGCATGGGCCGGGCGGATCACGAAGGCCGGCCCGGCTAGGACAAGCGGCAGGGAGGGCATGGGCGCATCAAGCGTGATCGCCACGCGGCGCGGCCCGTCGGCGCGCAGCTCGGCCCCCGGCAGCAACGTCGACAGGCTCGTCACCACATCCTCGGCCTGTAGCGGCGCGCCATCGTGGAAGGCGGCCGCGCGCAATTCGAAGCGCCACTCGCGGCCGGTGGCATCGGCCTGCCAGTTCAGCGCCAGCTCGGGCTGAAGCGTGCCATCGGCGGCCACTTCGGTCAGGCAGTCGAAGACGACCCCCTGGCGCGCCACCTGCATGAAGAGCCCCTCGCCCAGGGTCCAGCTGTCGCTCCGCGAAGCGCCGGAAAGTGCCATCCGCAGCCGCCCGCCCCTTTCGGGCGTGCCTGCCGCGCTCACCCCGGTGGCCGCCAGGAGGGCGGCAGCGGCGGCGCTGGAGAAGAGCGCGCGGCGGTCGATATGGCCCCGGCGGCTGCTCATGCGGCGGCGATCCGATCCATGGCGCGCACCAGCTCGGCGCTGATCCCCGGCTCGGAAAGGGCGTGCCCGGCGTTGCGCACCATTTTCAACTCGGCCGCGGGCCAGACGCGGGCCAGTTCGTAGGCGCTGGTCGGCGGGCAGATCATGTCGTAGCGGCCCTGCACGATGGTGCCCGGCAGATGGGCGATCCTGTCGATGTTCTTCAGGATGTGGCCATCGCTCTCCAGAAACCCCTGGTTGGTAAAGTAGTGGTTCTCCAGCCGCGAGAAGGCCCGGGCATATTCCGAAGGCCCTTCGTGCGCCGCTCCGGTGGAGTAGATCGAGGCCAGGGCGTTTTCCCAGGCCGCCCAGGCGCGCCCGAAGCGCTGCTCCGTCGGCAGATCACCGGAGAAGAGCCGCCGATGGTAGGCGGCGATCAAGTCGCTCCGCTCCTCTTCGGGCACAAGGCTCACGAAGCGGTCCCAGACCTCGGGCCAGAAGCGCCCGGCGCCACCGCCGTAGAACCAGTCCAGCTCGGCGCGGGTCATCAGGAAGACCCCGCGCAACACCAGCTCGCGCACCGCGGCGGGGTGGGTCTCGGCGTAGATCAGCGCCAGGGTCGCGCCCCAGGAGCCGCCGAAGACGACCCACTGGTCAATTCCCAGGGTTTCGCGGATCAGCTCAATGTCCGCCACCAGGTGCCAGGTCGTATTGTCGGTGACCGAGGCGTGGGGCCGGGAGCGCCCGCAACCGCGTTGATCGAAGAGAATCACCCGAAAGCGTTTGGGATCGAAATAGCGCCGCATGGAGGGGCTGCATCCGCCCCCGGGCCCGCCGTGCAGGACCACCACCGGAATGCCCTCGGGGTTGCCGCACTGCTCCACGTAGACCTGGTGCCCCTGCCCCACTGCCAGCATCCGCTGGTCGAAGGGATCGACCGGGGGATAGAGGTACTGAACCGCGCGTTTTTGATCGGGAAACTTGTCCATAGAGCGCCTATATAGACCACGACAGTGACAGAGCATAGGGAGCAAAGCCATGCAATCGGGTCCACAGACCGTTGATGCTTCGGAAATCGCCAAGTTCGAGGCGATGGCCGCCGAGTGGTGGGATCCGAACGGCAAGTTCAAGCCGCTGCACATGCTCAACCCCTGCCGTTTGGACTACATCACCGGCCAAATCGCCGGAGAGTTCGACCGCGATCTGAAGGCGCCCGCACCCTTCGCCGGGCTGCGGCTGCTCGACATCGGTTGCGGCGGTGGGCTCCTGTCCGAACCCATGGCCCGGCTGGGCGCCGAGGTGGTGGGCGCCGATGCCGCCGAGGGCAACCTGCCCGTGGCGCGCCTGCACGCCGAGCAGGCCGGGCTGGAGATTGACTACCGCCACACCACCGCCGAAGCCCTGGCCGAGGCGGGCGAGCGCTTCGACGTGGTGCTCAACATGGAGGTGGTGGAACACGTCGCCTCCCCGCCCGATTACCTGGGCGCCTGCCACGATCTGCTCAAGCCCGGCGGCCTGCATCTTTGCTCCACCATCAACCGCAATCCGAAGTCCTACATGGCGGCGATTCTCGGGGCCGAGCACATCATGCGCTGGCTGCCCCGCGGCACCCACGACTGGAACAAGTTCATCACGCCCGAGGAGCTCTTTGATCTGCTGCGCGGTGCCGGGCTGGAGCCGGTCGACCGCAAGGGCTTTGTCTTCAACCCGCTGAGCTGGCGCTGGTCCCTCTCCGACCGTGACCTGAGCGTGAACTACGTGACCGCGAGCCTGCGCCCCGCCGCTTGAGGATCGGTCTCTGAGGTTAAGCCCCGGTTAACGCGCGGCGGCGCATCGGCCGCTCAGGCCAGCTTGAGCCGAATCTCGCGGAGGATCGGCAGGGCCGCGCGCGCCTGCTCCTCGCCCAGGTCCTCGACGATCCGGGTGATGAGCGGCGCGATGGAGGAAACCGCATCGTCCCGCGCTTGCCGCCCCGCCGGGCTGATCCCCACCATCTTGCGCCGGGCATCGTCCCAATCGGGCCTTATGTGCACGTAGCCGGCCCATTCTAGCTTGTTCAGGGTGTTGGTCATGGCCCCCCGGGTGACGGAGAACTTCTCGGCCAGCCGCGCGGGAGAGCTTTCACCCCCCTGCCAAGCGAGGTGATTGAGCACCGAGAAATGCGATATCTCCATCCCCTTGGGCAGAACGCTGGTCAGCTTGCCGCGCAGGGCATGGTCGGCGGCCAGAAGCTCGCTGAAAAGCATGATGGCAAGGGTGTTCCGGTCGCTCATCTCTGGCCATCGCGCTCCTAATTCAGGGCCCCGTGAATTCGCGCGCGTTGGCCAGGCTCGGCACCCGTGCACGCGCTTGCCGTCCTTTTTCCATGTCGAGGTCGAACTTGTAAACGCCGGGTTCCGTTCCGGCATCGAGCAGGACCTCGCCCCAGGGATCGACCACCAGGGAATGGCCGTAGGTATCCCGCGTCTTGTGATCCGCGCTGGCGTGGGTACCGCACTGGGCCGGGGCGATCACCCAGCAGGCCGATTCGATGGCCCTAGCCCGCAACAGCGAATGCCAGTGGGCGGCCCCCGTGACGGGCGAAAAGGCCGCCGGAACGGTCAGAATGTCGGCCCCGGCGCGGGCGAGGGCGCGGTAAAGATGCGAGAAACGCACATCGTAGCAGACGGTCATGCCGATCCTGGCGAAGTCCGTTTGCCCCAAGACCGCCTCGGTGCCTGGCCGGTAGCCATCGGATTCCCGCCAGGTCTCCGTCGGGCTGATGTCGACGTCGAACATGTGGATCTTGTCGTAGCGCGCGCGGATGTCGCCATCCGGTCCGATCAAGAACGACCGGTTGGCAAAGCGCCCGTCCGGGTCCTGCGTCTTGAGGCCCAGCGATCCGATCAGCAGCCAGATACCCGCCACCTCGGCCTCGCGGCGCAGGGCGGCAAGGGTGATGTCGCTCTCCTCCGGCATCAACACCTCGCCCTGATGGGCGCGGCTGGTGGAGACGCAGTTGGTCACCTCGGGGGTGAGAACAAACTGCGCCCCATCGGCCACCGCCTCGCGCAGCAGCCCGGTGGTCACCGTCAGGTTGGCCGCCGGATCGTCGCTGGCATTGAGCTGGAGGATGGCGGCCTGCATCAGGCGGCCAGGAGATCGTCGAGCTTGCCGGCCCGTTCGAGCGCGTGCAGCTCGTCGCAGCCGCCCACGTGGACCTCGCCGATGAAAATCTGCGGCACCGTGCGGCCACCGTTGGCCCGCTGGATCATCTCGGCCTTGCGCTCAGGGTGCTCCAGCACGTCCACTTCGGTGAAGTCGACGCCCTTGGTGTTCAGCAACCGCTTGGCTGCGTGGCAGAAACCGCAAAGCGGCGATGTGTAGATTTCGACCTTGCTCATGTCAGGGCTCCTTGGAAAGGGGTTTGGACCTGATCTAGGGGTCTTTGGCCACGCGCGCCAGTGTCACGACGCATACCGGCCCTGATCCGGCGCCATGACAGGCCCGCGTCGCCGCCGCCAGGGTGGCCCCCGAGGTCATCACGTCGTCCACCAGCAGGATCGGCCTGTCCCGGGCGAGGGGCGCCCGTTTGGGGTGCGCTTCAATCGCCCCCGCGAGCATTTCGGCACGCTCTTCCCGGTTCAGTCCGTCAAGCTGCCGGGTTCGTCGTACCCGTAGCAGAAGGTCGGGGCAGCAGTCCCGCTCTAAGTGCTTCGCCAGGTGCCGCGCCAGGAGGGCCGACTGATTGAAGCGGCGGCGCAGCAGACGGGACCAGTGCAAGGGCACCGGCACCACCAGCACCCCCTCCGGCGCCAGGGTGCGCGCCACCTGGGCCATCCAGGCGGCGGCAGGCCGGGCAACCTCCTGCCGGTCTCCGTGTTTCAGGGCCAGCACCAGACGCCGCCCCGTGTCCTTGTAGAGCAGCGCGGCCCGCCCCAGCGCCCAGGGCCGCGGGGATGCCAGGCACTGATCGCAAAATTGGCCCTCCGACGCCTCCTCCCCCGGCAGGGATGCGCCGCAATGGTCGCAGAGGGTGCCGCCGAGAAAGGCGGTTTCGCGCCAGCATGTGCCGCAAAGGCCCGCCTCGGAGACAACGGCGCCGCAGGCCAGGCAACGGGCCGGGTAGACCAGATCGAGTGCCATTTGAATCCGGCTGAACAAAGGACTACATCCCCCCGATGATCGACAGACCGCGCATGACAGACCCAACGGCCCTCGCCCGGCACCGCGCCCGTGCGCGGCCCGAAGGGCTCTTCCTGCACGAGACAGCAGCGGCAGAGATCCAGGATCGCTTAGGCCTGGTTAACAAGAGCTTTACCCGCCAGGCCGTCGTGACCCCCTTCGCTGCTCCCTGGCAGGCGCAGCTGCCAGAGGCCGAGATCATCCCCGATACAGAGGTGCTCGCATTGGAAGGTGCGCCCTACGATCTGGTGGTACACGGTCTGGCCCTGCATTGGGCCGACGATCCCGTGGGTCAGATCATCCAGTGCCGCCGTGCCTTGCGCCCCGATGGCCTCTTCCTCGCCGCGAGCTTCGGTGGCGAGACGCTCCAGGAACTGCGCGCCTGCCTCGGCCAGGCCGAAATCGAACTGACCGGCGGCCTCTCGCCCCGCGTTGCCCCCATGGGGGAACTGCGCGATGTGGGCGGCCTGCTCCAGCGGGCCGGGCTGGCCCTTCCGGTGGCCGACGCCGATAGCCTCACCGTCACCTACGCCGATGCCTGGGCCCTGATGCGCGATCTGCGCGCCATGGGAGAGACCAATGCGCTGGAGGGTCGGCTGCGCCGTCCGACACGCCGCGCGGTCCTGGAACGGGCCGCCGCCCTCTACGCCGAGAGCTTTGCCGCCCCGGGCGGGCGCATCACCGCGACCTTCGAGTTGATCTATCTGGCGGGCTGGGCACCCGACGCCAGCCAGCCCAAGCCGCTGCGCCCCGGATCGGCCCAGCAGCGCCTCGCCGATGCCCTCAAGGTGCCTGAGACAAAGTTGCCCAATTGACCCGGCGGTCCGCGACCCTATCTCCGGCGGAAAATATCGACTAAGGACCGGTGGAATGGATTTGTCTAAGGATCACAAGATGGAAGCCGCACGGCCCGCACACGCCAACGAAGACCACCCGGTCATCCCCAAACAGCGTGTCGGCGTGCTCCTGGCAAACCTCGGCACCCCGGACAAATACGACTACTGGTCAATGCGCCGCTACCTCAACGAGTTCCTCTCGGACCGCCGCGTGATCGACTACTCGCCCTGGCTGTGGCAGCCCCTCCTCCAAGGGATCATCCTGACAAAGCGGCCCTTCACTTCGGGTGCCGCCTACAAGTCGATCTGGAACGAAGAGGCGGGTGAGAGCCCCCTGATGACCATCACCAAGGCCCAGACGGCCAAGATCAAGGCCGCCATGAAGGCGCGCTACGGCGATGACGTGATCGTGGATTTCTGCATGCGCTACGGCAACCCCTCGACCCGCTCCAAGGTCGAGGCCATGACCAAGGCAGGCTGCAGCAAGATCCTCTTCTTCCCGCTCTATCCGCACTACGCGGGCGCCACCTCGGCCACCGCCTGCGATGCCTTCTTTGCGGCCCTCGGCAAGGAAAAGTGGCAGCCCATCGCCCGCGTGGTGGAACCCTACTTCGACCGGCCCGACTACATTGAAGCTCTGGCCCAATCCATCGAGCGGGCCTACGCAAGCGCCAACACCCGGCCCGACATCCTGATCTGCTCCTACCATGGCGTACCGCAACGATACCTGATGGAGGGCGATCCCTACCACTGCCAGTGCCAGAAGACGACGCGGCTGCTGAAAGAGCGGCTTGGCTGGGACGACACCCAGATCATGACCACCTTCCAATCCCGCTTTGGACCGGAGGAATGGCTAAAGCCCTACACGGTCGAAGAGGTCGCCCGGCAGGCCGAGCTGGGCAACAAGTCCATCGCCGTCTGCGCGCCCGCCTTCTCGGCCGACTGCATCGAGACGCTGGAAGAGATCAACGAGGAGATCAAGGAGAGCTTCGAGGAGGCTGGCGGCGAGCATTTCCTCTACATCCCCTGCCTGAACGACGACGATCTCCACATCGAGGCCCTGTCGAACACCATCCAGGAAAACCTGCGCGGCTGGCTCGACTAAGGCCGCGGCCCTCCCTCGCAGATACAAAAAAGGCGGTACCGAGGTACCGCCTTTTTCGTTTGTCGATGCGCTGACCTATTAGTCGGTAGCAACCGCAACGGCCACCAGTGCCAGCAGCAGCAGCGGGATCACGAGACCGGAGGAAGAACCGGTGGTCTCTTCGACGATCACGGGTGCTTCGATGACCGGATCGGCCAGCGAGCCTGCATGTGCAGTGGAAGCAGCTGCGGTCAGGGCAGCGGCAAGAACGAGTTTCTTCATAGTATAACCTCCAGAATCGGCGCCCCACACGACTCGTGCGGAAGCGCACCCAAGACTTACCTCGTAAGACTTTGTAAACAGCATAACAACGCCAATGCAAACCCAGATTCCGTTGGGCAAACGCCGTGGCGCCGGAATGTCGTCAAATAAGCAACACCTGCGTGCCCACTTTGGACATCCCGAAAAGCTCAGCAATATGCTCGTTGTAGAGCCCGATGCAGCCGTTCGAGGACTTGCGCCCGATCTTGCGCGTGTCGTGGGTGCCGTGGATGCGGTAGTAGGTCCAGCTGAGGTAGAGCGCGTGGGTGCCGAGCGGGTTGTCCGGGCCCGGGCCGATAAACTCCGGCCACTCAGGGTTGCGCTTGAGCATGGAGGGCGTGGGCCGCCAGGAGGGTCCCTCGACCTTCTGGATCACCCGGGTCCGGCCGCGGCGCGTCAGGTCCTCTGTCAGCGGCACGGAGGAGGGATAGAGCTTGTAGATGCTCCGATCCTCGTTCCAGTAGTGCACCGCGCGGCTGTCGATATCGACGAGGATCGCGCCATTCCGCAGATTGTCGAAATAGGGCCGCCAGTCCAGCGTCCGGAAGCTCGAGATGTTGCGGCGCACGGATTCGGTCAGGTCGCGCTCAACCTGGGTCGTCGAGGCGGAGTTCACCGCCGCCGTGTTCTGGGCCAGTGCGGGGGTCGCCAGCAGGGCCGCGCTGCCTGCCAGGAAGGCACGGCGGCTGGTCGTCGGGAAACGCTTGTTGGACATGGGTGTCTCCAGTGATCAACAAAATGCGAGGATGATGAAAGATATATGGCTCGAAAGTCGCAGGTTCAATTCAAACTCCCGTCAGGCGGCGAGGTAACGCCGATGTGCGTTTGAACTGCAACGCGCCGCCCTGTAAGGGATGGCGGACCAAATTTTCGCGTGGAGTAAGCGCATGTTCCGTCTGCTGTCCCTGCTCTTTGCCCTGGCCCTCGCCCTGGCGGCCTGTGCCCCGGCGCCGCCGCAGCTTGGCCCCGATGGCAAGCCCCTGCCCAGGGCCTACCGCATCAGCGCCGGCGAGACCGCCAAGATCCAGTTCCGGATGCTCGATTCGGTCAATGCCCTGCGCGGCGCCGCGGGCCGTCCCGCCATCACGCTCGATCCAAGCCTGAACGCCGCCGCCGCCACCCATTCGCGCGACATGGCGCGCCAGAACCGACCTTGGCACTTCGGCTCGGACGGCTCCTCCCCGATCGACCGGATCAACCGGGTCGGCTACAGCGGGCCGCTGGTGGGAGAGGTGATCTCGGAAACCTACGAATCCGAGCTCGAGACTCTCGCCGCCTGGATGGACCAGCCCGACACCCGCCGGGTCATCATGTCGCCCGATGCGCGTAAGATGGGTTTTTCCTGGCACCAGGAAACCAACGGCAAGATCTGGTGGACCCTAGTGATGGGCGGCTGATCAAGGCCGCCCGCTTTCCCCTCAAGGATTGATCTGGATCGGGGTCATGTCCCCCACCATCGCGTAGATGTCCTCGATCTCGTCGTTGGTCACCGCGATGCAGCCCCAGGTCCAGTCTCCCTCTCCGCGGTCGAAAAGGCTCTTCTGGCCGTGGATGAAGATGTCCCCGCCCGGCTTCTGGCCCAGCGCCTCGGCGCGCGCGCGGTCCTCGTCGTTCGGATAGGAGATGCCCAGCGAGAGGTGGAACTTGCTGTTCGGGTTGCGCCGGTCGATCCAGTAGACCCCTTCCGGCGTGCGTCCATCGCCCTCCACCTTCTTGTGGCCCTCGGGGGCAAAGCCCAGCCTGATGTCGTACTGCTCCAGCACCCGGTCGTGGTGCAGGAGGTACATCCGCCGGTCGCCCTTGTTGACGACGACGTAGGTCACTTCCGGTCCGTTGTAGCGTTTGAACTTGCTCTGCCCGCAGGCGGAGAGGCCGACCAGCGCGGTGCCCCCCAGAATCATGGTTCTGCGTTTCATCTGTCTGCTGCCCTCTGGACGAGGCTTTTTTGCCTCTTTTTTGGTGGGGCAACCTATAGCCGAAATCAAGCCACCCCGGAAGAGGGTGGCGGGGGCCTGCCCATCACCTGATGGTGAAGCAGCCCGCCAGCTCCACATGAGCCGACCAGCGGAACTGGTCCACGACCTGCACCCAGTCCAGCTTGTAACCCGCCGCCACGAGCGTTGCGGCATCGCGGGCAAAGGTCACCGGGTTGCAGGAGACATAGGCCAGGCGCGGTACGCGGGCCCGGGCCAGTTCGGCCACCTGGGCCTCGGCCCCGGCGCGGGGCGGATCCAGCACCACACCCTCGAAGCGCGCCAGTTCATCGGGCAGAAGCGGACGGCGAAAGAGATCTCGCGCTTCAGAGGTGAGGCGCTTGAGCCCCTTGGCCTCGCGCCAGCCGCGATCCAGCGTGGCGATCATCGCAGCCTCCCCCTCCACCGCATGGACCTCCGCCTGGCGCGCCAGCGGCAGGGCGAAGGTGCCCGCCCCGGCAAAAAGATCGGCGATGGGCCGGGCCTCACCCAGAGCCTCAATGACGGCGGCCCGCAGCGCCTCTTCGCCGTGCTTGGTGGCCTGGAGGAAAGCAGCGGGCGGCGGCACCACGGCACAGCCGTCGAAGTTCTGAACCGGCGGCAGGCGGCTGGCAATCAGCTCCTCCTCCCAAGCCAGGCGGGCAAGCCCCAACTTCTCGCAGGTCTGCGCCAGAAGCGCCCGGAGAGGCCCGTCGAGCGGCTTGCCGCCCGTCACGCCAACGTCCAGCCCCACTTCGGAGAGGGTCACCGTCACAGCCAGGGCGCCCTTGCGGCTGGCCCCGATCAAGGCCAGGTCCCGCGCCACGTTCAGCCCCGGCAAAAGGTCGAGATGCACCAGGCGGCAGTCCGGCACCTCGATCAGGGTGCCCGAGGCGCGGCCGTGAAAGCCCGCCATGGCGCCCTTCTTGGTCCGCCGCGCGGCAAAGGTGGCGCGCCGCCGGGCCTGAGCGGGCGAGGTCGCAATGGGGCGAAAATCCGTCTCCAACCCATGCGCCGCCAGCGCCTGGCGAACGATGCCAACCTTCCAGTCCGCCACGAAAAGATCAGAGGCATGTTGCAACTGGCAGCCGCCACAGGCCGGGAAATGGCGACAGGGCGGGCTGACCCGGTCCTCCGAGGGCGCCACCACCTTCACGTCGCGAAGGGTACTGCCGTCCAGGGTGCCGCGCACCACTTCTCCGGGCAGGGTCACAGGGGCAAAGATTGGCCCCGCGGCGATCCCGTCGCCCTGGTGGCCCAGACGTTCGATTCGATGTTCGCTCATGCCCTCGCCTTAGCGCGGGGAGGGCGCCATCCCAAGCCTATTCCGCCGCTTCAAGGTCCAGGAACCCGCCCGACTGACGCTGCCAGTAACGGGCATAGAGCCCGCCCTGCTGGAGCAGTTCCTCGTGGGTGCCCACTTCGGCGATGCGGCCCTGGTCCATGACGATGATCTGGTCCATTTCCGTCAGGGTCGAGAGGCGGTGCGCGATGGCGAGCACCGTCTTGCCGCGCATGACCCGCCCCAGGGCTTCCTGGATTGCCGCCTCCACTTCGCTGTCGAGCGCGCTGGTGGCCTCGTCGAGGACCAGGATGGGCGCATCCTTCAGCATGGCGCGGGCCAGGGCGATGCGCTGGCGCTGCCCACCCGAGAGCTTCACGCCACGCTCGCCCAGGTGCGCCTCATAGCCGTAGCGGCCCTTGGCATCCTCCAGCTCGAGAATGAAGTCATGCGCCTCAGCGGCGCGCGCGGCGGCAAAGAGCGCCTCTTCCGTGGCATCGGGGCGGCCGTAAAGGATGTTGTCCCGGGCCGAGCGGTTGAACATGGCCGTCTCCTGCGTGACCATGCCGATCTGGCGGCGCAAACTTTGCTGGGTGACCTCGCGGATGTCCTTGCCGTCGATCAGGATTCGACCCTGTTCCGCCTCATAGAGCCGCAGGAGAAGGGCCACGAGCGTCGATTTGCCCGCCCCGGAAGCGCCAACAATGCCCACCTTTTCGCCCGCCGCGATGGAGAGAGTGATGCCCTCGATCCCCCCGGTCTCGCGGCCGTAGGCAAAGCCCAGGTTCTCGAAATCAATGCGCCCGCGGGCCACCTTCAGAGGCTCCGCATCGGCCCCATCCTCCAGCCGCACGCGCGGTGTCAGGGTCCGCATCCCGTCCTCCACCTCGCCCACGTTGGAATAGATCGCCATC
Source organism: Sulfitobacter sp. (assembly GCA_965212515.1). GTDB lineage: Bacteria > Pseudomonadota > Alphaproteobacteria > Rhodobacterales > Rhodobacteraceae > Sulfitobacter. Next base: position 2,006,961 of record OZ243122.1, on the reverse strand, counting down.
AGCGTGAAGGAGACCCAGCCCGTCATCTGAGCGATGCGAATGGAGATCGCCCCGGCGGCCACGATGTCGCCCTCGCTGGCCATGCCGCGCTGCCAAAGCAGGATCGTGCCGCCGATCAGGAGCACCGGCAGCACCCCCGCGAGGCTCATCAGGGCCAGGCGGAAGCCCGCGGCGAGGTAGCCGAAATCCAGCGCCTTGCGCCGGAAGGTCTCCATCGCGCCCAGCGCCGCCTCGTCCTCGTGGGCGTCGTGGCCGAAAAGCTTCACGGTCTTGATGTTGGTGATTGTATCCACCACCTGCCCCGACACCATGGCCCGGGCCCCGGCGCGCCCCGCAGAGCGCGCCCGCACCCGCGGCAGGAACCAGCGGATAAGCGCGAGGTAGCAGATGAGCCAGAGGGCAAAGCCAATTGCCACCCGCCAGTCGATCGCCGCCAGCAAGAGCACCGAGCCGACAAGTGAGGCCAGGGCGAAGCAGACAACGTTGATCACCTCGGCGGCCACATCCGTCACGGCCCGGGCCGCCTGCATCTGCTTTTGCGCAATGCGCCCGGCAAAATCGTCGTCGAAGAAGCCGACATTCTGGCCCAGGGTCCAGCGATGCAGACGGCTGAGCACCAGGGGATTGAGGTTCGGCTGCACCATGATCGCGTTGGAGGCCGAGGACAGGCCGAAGAGCAGCGGACGCGCCAGCAGGAAGAAGGCGAGCGCGCCGATGATCAGGGCCAGGTTCTGCCCCTCAAAGAAACTATCGGGTCCGGCCTCCACGGTGGCGTCGATCACCAGGCCGAGGATCAGCGCCGTCCCGGCCTCCATGGCGCCGGCCGCCGCCGAGAAAAAGGCGGCCAGGATCAGCACAGGCCAGGCGCCCGACAGGCACCAGAGCATGAAGGCCCCCAGGGTCTGAGGGGGCGGCCCGTCGGCGGGCTTGAAAGGATTGATCCAGTCGGAAAAGGGCACTTTCACTCTCACTCGGCAACATCCAGTTTCAGGAAGCCCCCGGACTGACGGCTCCAGAAATCTGCATATAGGCCGCCCCGCGCCAAAAGCGCGTCATGGGTGCCCTCCTCCACGATCCGGCCCTCGTCGAGGACCAGTATGCGGTCCATCTCGGCGATGGTGGAAAGGCGGTGGGCAATGGCGATCACCGTCTTGCCCGCCATCATGCCGTAGAGCGTCTCCTGGATCGCCGCCTCCACCTCGGAATCGAGCGCGCTTGTCGCCTCGTCGAGCAACAGGATCGGCGCGTCCTTCAGGATCACCCGCGCCAGGGTGATGCGCTGTCGCTGACCGCCCGAGAGCTTCACGCCCCGCTCGCCGACCCGAGCGTCATAGCCCACGTTGCCCTCGGGATCGTGCAGATCGAGGATGAACTCGTGCGCCTGAGCCTGCTTGGCTGCCTCGATCATCTCCGCCTCGGTTGCCTCGGGTCGCCCGTAGAGAATGTTCTCCCGCACCGAGCGGTGCAACAGCGATCCCTCCTGCTGCACCATGCCGATGTGGCGGCGCAGGCTGTCCTGCGTGACGGCGCTGATCTCCTGCCCGTCGATGCGAATCTCCCCGCCCTCGGCCTCATAGAAGCGCAAAAGCAGCTTGATCAGGGTCGATTTTCCCGCGCCCGAGCGGCCCACCAGGCCGATCCGCTCGCCCGGCTTTATCGTCAGGTCCACCCCCTGAAGCCCCCCCGAAGCGCGGCCATAGTGGTGCGTCAGGCCACGCATCTCGATCTTGCCTTCGGTCAGGCGCAGCGGCTGTGCGCCCGGCTGGTCCACCAGCTCGATCGGCTGGGCAATGGTCTCCATCCCTTCGGCCACCACGCCAAGTTCCCGGAAGAAGGAGGACAGCGCCCACATGATCCAACCGGTCATCGCGTTCAGACGCAGGGTCAGGGCCGCCGCCGCGGCCACCACCCCAACACTGGCCTCACCCACCGTCCAGAGATAGATGGCCCAGCCCACGACGCCGACGATCAGCAGACCGTTGAGCACAGTCAGAGCCACGTCCATCACCGTGTAGATGCGCATCTCCACCTGGAAGGTCTGGCGCGCCCGTTCGATGGCCTGCTTGGCCACCCCCACCTCCAGATCATGGTGGGCGAACATCTTGACCGAATGGATGTTGGTGTAAGCATCCACCACCCGCCCCGTCACCGCCGAGCGTGCGTCAGAGGCGTTCTTGGAGGCCGGACCGACGCGGCTGATTGTCCACTGCATCAGCCCCCCGTAGAGAACGAACCAGCCGATCAGCGGCAGCAACAGTCGCCAGTCTGAGGTGGAAAGAAGGATCGCCGCGCCAACCAGGTAGGCCAGCGAATAGGAAATGGCATCGAAGGTCTGAAAGACCACCTCTCCCGCCGCCGGCGGCGTCTGCATGATGCGGTTGGCGATACGTCCGGCAAAGTCGTTCTCGAACCAGCCGACGGACTGGCGCAGCACCTGGCGGTGCGCCCGCCAGCGGAAAAGCGTGCCGACGTTCGGCATGATGGCGTTGTTCAGCAGGAGCACGTCTATCCCCTGCATCAGGGGCCGGATGATCAGGATGAAGAGCGACACGAGGATCAGCTCCGTCCCGTGCTGCGCCCACATCTCCTCGGGCCCGCTGTTCATCAGGTCCACGATCCGGCCCATGTAGTAGATCAGCCAGATCTCGATCGCCGCCACCACGACCGACATGAGAGCCGTCACCGCAAAGAGCCGCCGGAAGGGCACCGTGTAGCTCTTCATGAAGGGCCAGATCCGCTGCGGCGGGCGGTCGGTCTCCTCATAGGGGACGTAGGGATCGACGAGTTTTTCAAAGAAATGGAACATGGGGCGCAAGCCTTGGCATTGATAGGACAGGATGTATCGGGCCCGCCGCGGCGGACCAGTGGAAATCGGGTTATGCCAGCCTCAGCTGAACCAGATACCGCGATACATCTTGCACCCTCCTGTTCAGGCTTTTGACCTAGCGGAAGTTGAGTGATCTGTCGACCCGCTTATTCCCGATCCAGCAAGGCTTCCTTGCTCAGGACAAAGCCCGAGGCGATCCAGGCGGCCTCCAGCTCTCTGAGGCGGGTGCCCAACTCGGGGCCTTCGTAGCGTGGCATGAGATCCCTGGCTTTGACCGGGAAGGTGGCACTGGCCGCCGCCGAAAGCGTCTCTAACCTTGGATCAATCGGCACCTGACCTGCCAAGGCGGCTCGCATCAGCAGTGCCTGTCGGGCCAGCGCCTCACCATCCCGGTAAGCCACCTCCGGCAGGGGCAGCGTGCCGTACCCTGCCTCCCGCAGCGGCCCGAGAACCTTTGCCTCCGCTCGACTGAGCCGGAGCCGCTCCACCGGTTCCTCCCCTCCAAGAAGCGCCAGGCGGGTGCGCCAGTCGGCCTCGATCCCGAGGGTCTTTTCCAAATGCACCAGCGGCCCGATGAACCGATCATCTGCACCTGACAGGATCTGCGCCAGCACCCCCACCTGCCGCATGGCAGCCAGGGCCGGGGCCGGGTCTTTCGCGGCGAGTAGGCGGCGCATTTCGTGCCCCACCCTTTCCGCCGAGAGGCCCGCGAGCCCTTCGAGGTTCTCCGCGATGGCGGCCAAGGCCTCGGCATCGAAGCCCAGCTCGGGGTCGCCATAAACGGCAGAAAACCGGAAGAAGCGCAGCACCCGGAGATAATCCTCTCGGATGCGCGCCGCCGGATCCTCGATGAAGCGTACGCGCCGCGCCTTGAGGTCAGGCAGGCCGCCGAGCGGATCGACTACCTGACCTTCCGGCGTGGAATAGAGGGCGTTCATGGTGAAATCACGCCGCCGAGCGTCTTCGGTGATGTCGTCCGAGAAGGTCACCACCGCGTGGCGCCCGTCCGTCTCCACGTCACGGCGGAAGGTCGTCACCTCGAAGGGGCGGCCCTGGACCACCACTGTGACGGTGCCATGCTCTATGCCCGTGGGAACGGCCTTCAGGCCCGCCGCCTCGGCCAGCGCGATCACCCGCTCGGGCAGGGCATCTGTGGAGAGATCCAGATCCGCGGTTGGCAGGCCCAGCAGAGCGTTTCGCACGCAGCCTCCGACGAAGTATATCGCCTGCCCCGCGCCGCCCAGCGCCGCGCAGAGTTGCCGCGTGGCGGGGTCGGCGAGCCAGGGCGCCGCCGCTGGGGTCAGTGTTGCATCCGTTCGGCCCATGCGCGCAACATACGGGCGGTAGCCCCCCAAATGTAATAGGGTCCGTAGGGGACGGTGAAATAATGCCGTCTGCTGCCGCGCCAGCGCCGCGATTCCACCAGATAGTTGGCGGGCGACATGACGTGCGACAGGGGCACCGAGAAGACCTCCTCGACCTCGCCGGGCTCGGGCACGATCTCGAATTCAGACCGCACCCGGGCAATCACCGGGGTCACCTGAAAGCCCGTTACGGTCTCATGCGCGGGCATGGTCCCCAACACCTCGACAAGTTCCTCCGGCAGGCCGATCTCTTCGCGCGCCTCGCGTAGGGCGGCTGCCACGACATCGGAGTCGCCCTCGTCCTGCTTACCGCCCGGAAAGGCCACCTGGCCGGGATGGTGCTTGAGTGCAGACGAACGCTTGGTCAGGAGAAGCTCCAGACGCCCATCACGCTCGAGGATCGGGGCGAGGACGCCCGCCGGGCGCAGGCGCCGCCCTTCGGGCAGAACGGTATCGGGGTTGAGGTCGAAGTCGGACGTCTCGACGCCCTCCCGGTTCAGCGCCGACCGTATCTGGTCGAAGCTGTCACTCACCGCTCTTTTGCGCCTCGAAGCCCACGGTGGCCGGGTCCAGATCGTAGTGGGCCCCGCAGAACTGGCAGTCCGCCGTGACCCGTCCCTCATCAGTGGTCATCTTCTCGATGTCTCGCGCCGAATAGATCGAGAGGCTCTGGCGCACGCGGTCCTCGGAGCAGGTGCAGCCGAAGCGCACGGCTTGTGCGTCGAAGACCCGGGGGCGCTCCTCGTGGAAAAGGCGCAGCAACAGGTCCGTCGGCGGCACGGAGGGGCCGATGAGTTCCAGCTCTTCCACCGTGTCGAGCAGGATGTTAACCCGGTTCCAGTTCTCCTCCTCGTCGCCCTCGACAAGATCGGCGGCACTCAGCACCTCGCCGGTGCCTTCGCCGGAGGCGGCGAAGGGCGAGGCTTTGGGCATGTGCTGGAGCATCACGCCGCCGCCCCGCCAGTGCTCGGCCTCCTGCGGGCCGGAGGATTTGCCGAAGGAAAGTTGGAAGCGTGTCGGCAGCTGCTCGGACTGGGCGAAGTAGGCCTCGGCGCAGGCGGCCAGCGAGCCGCCGCCCAGGGGGGTGATACCCTGGTAGGGCTTCATGCCCTCGCCCTGGTCGATCATGATGGCGAAGTAGCCCTCGCCCACCTGGTCAAAGGCCGGGCCTTCGGTCAAGCGCTCTGCGTCGTAGCTGGCATAAGCGCGGATACGGGCCGAGCGGCCTTCCTCGTCCGGCGCGTAGTAGTCTGTCGCGATCATACGCACGGCCCCCTTGGACTGCACCTGCAGCGAGAGCTTCCAGCGCAGCTTCACGGTTTGTCCGATGAGGGCGGTCAGCAGAGCCATCTCGGCCACCAGCGCCTCCACCTGCGGGGGATAATCGTGCTGTTTCAGGATGCCCTCCAGCACCCCGTCCAGACGCGCGACACGGCCGCGAATGTCGGCCGCGTCCAACTGAAACGGCAGCACGCTGTCGTCCCATGCGATCTGAGTTCCGGGCTGGTTTGGCTTAGACATAGGGGGGTTTCCTTATCGCGGGCCGGTTGGCATACCGCGTCTATATAGGGGCCGCAAGCAGGGGATAAAGGGGCCATGATCAGACGGGTCGGCCAACCGCCCCAGCGGAACAGGGACTATCGGCTGCGCGCCGGGGCTTATGCGATCCTGCCCTACTGGGGCCGCATCCTGCTCACCGCGCAGCTTGCCGAGGTGACGGACATCCAGCTGCCTGGCGGCGGCATCGACCCGGGCGAATCACCGCTTCAGGCGCTGCACCGCGAGGTGATGGAGGAAACCGGCTGGCGCATCGCCTACGCCCGGCGCCTCGGGGCCTTTCGGCGCCACGCCTATATGCCCGAGTACGATCTCTGGGCGGAGAAGCTTTGCCATATCTACGTGGCGCACCCGACCCGCCAGATCGCTGCGCCGACGGAGCCGGACCACGAGACCCGGCTTCTGGCTCCCGAGGCGGCAGTCCGGGCCCTAGGCAACGCGGGGGACCGGATGTTCCTCAGCCGCTTCCTGGCCTTGGGGCGCTAAGGGCCTCCCCATACTCGAAGACCAGGGCCGAGACGTCATCGGGAAACTCTTCCGTGCCCGCAAAGGTCGAAAGCTCCCAGATCAGGGCCTCCAGAAAGGCATGGTCGCGCACGCCGCGCAGCCGCTTTAGGGCCGCCTCCAGCCCCTCTTCGCCCAACAGTCGACCGCGGTGATCGGGGCACTCCGTCACACCGTCCGACAGGATCATCAGCCGGTCCCCCGGCGCCAGCGCCAGGTCGAAATCATCGTAGCGCGCCCCCTCGATCAGGCCCACGGGGAAGCCGCCCGGCCCCTCGTGGCTGACGGCGCCATCCGCCCTCTCCACCACCGGGTGCGGGTGGCCGGCCTGGGTCAGCCGCACCGAGCCCGTCGAGAGATCCACGAAGCCCAGGACCATGGTGAAGTAGTGCTCCGTCTCCATCTCGCGCAGGACCAGCGCGTTCAGCTCCGCCACCACAAGCGCGGGTGAGCGCGGCACGATGCGGCCCGCCGCGTCGCACTCGAGAGCGATGTTGTAGTCTGGCGTTGAGCCCGAAAGGTAGCCCGCCAGGCGCGTGGACATGAGCGCCGAGCTGATACCATGGCCCGACACGTCGATCCCGAAAAGGCCAAGGTAGCGTTCCCCCACCGGGAAGAAGCCGACCAGATCACCGCCCACATGCCCCGAGGAGCGCAGCAGCAGCGAAAGCCGCCCCCCGTCAAAGGCGCGGAAGCGCTCCCGGACGAGGGATTGCTGGAGGTCCCGCGCCTCCTGCAGATCCTTGTCCAGCGAATCGTACACCCGCCGCAGCTCCGCCAGGGTGTCGGACATGAGCCGGTTGGCCTCATGCAGCTTGCGCTGCATGTCGATGATGCGCTCCCCGGCAGTGATCCGGGCGCGCAGCTCGTCCGGGTTGACCGGCTTGGTCAGGAAGTCGTCTGCGCCTGAATCGAGTCCCGCCGCCACCTCGTGCTTCTCGCTCTTGGAGGTCAGGAGGATGAAGTAGGCGTAGCGGTCGCGGCTCATCTGCCGGAACCGCTCACAAAACTCGGGCCCCGACAGCCCCGGCATGACCCAATCGCTCAGGATGATGTCGGGCCGGTGCCGGTTGCACAGGGTCAGGGCCTGCCGCCCGTCCGCCGCCTCCAGCACCTGGTAACCCCAGCCCTGAAGCAGCTTGACCTGGATCTGCCGTTGCATCCGGCTGTCATCCGCCACGAGGATCAATCGGCCCGCCCCCGAAAGGGGGGCCGCGGGCGGCGCTCTGTAACTCGGTGTCCCTGCCATCTCGTGCCTTCCGGTCCTCTGCTCCGGTTGGCCTAAGGGCCAGGCTTTAACGCCCAGTGAAGCCTAAAATTGGCCCGACGCGACGGAGCTTGGGCAAGGGTTCCTTTACCCCCGACGTCGCAGAAAAGGCGTCGGAGGTATTGCGACATGATCGACTGGAGCCGCGCCCGGACCCTTGCGGCGGAGTTCGGTGCCGCGGATTTCGAGGAGCTTGCCGCCCTCTTCATCGAGGAGGTTGAGGAGGTGATGGCCCGACTGCCCGGCCAGGCCGACCCCGCGCTGCTGGCGCGGGATCTGCATTTTCTCAAGGGCAGTGCCCTGAACCTCGGCTTTACCGCGTTCTCCGACGCCTGCCGAGAGTGCGAGGCACTGCTGGCAAGCCCTGCCCCCCGCCCGGTGGACCTGGCGGCACTCGGCGCCTGCTTCGACCGCTCGAAAGAGCACTTGCTCGCTGCCCTGCCCGGGCAACTTGGCGCTCAGACCAGCTTGTAGAATGACTCTACCGAAACGTCGCCGAAGGTCTCGATCGCCTTGGCGCGCAGGGCCTGCATCCCCTTGATCCAGCGGTCGTGATCGGCGCCGCGATGGGCCGCGTACTTGCCCACCTCGGGGTGCGACAGGATCAGGAAGCGACCCGCTTCGACGCCCTCGATCACTGCCCGGGCCACATCGTCGGCCGTCAGCAGGTTGGCCCGCGCATCCTTGTCCGAGAGGCCCAGCAGGGGCGTTGCCACATACTGGGGGCAGACAACGGAAGCGCCGATGCCGTCTGCCGCGTGAGTAATGGCGAGCGATTCCGCGAATGAGACAGCCGCGTGCTTGGTGGCCGAATAGGCCGCATCGCCGATCTGGTTCAGCAGCCCCGCCGCGGAGGCCACGTTGACCAGGTGCCCCGAGCCCCGCTCGATCATCCCCGGCAGGAGCGCGCGGGCGGCATAGACATGGGCCATGACGTGCACCTGCCAGTTCAGCTCCCACTGGTCATTCGGCTGGGATGCCGCGTGCGAGGGATCGCCCCCGCCAAGGCCCGCGTTCGAAACCCAGATGTCCACCGGCCCGTGCGCCGCTTCGGCCTCCCTCACCAGTTCCTGGATCGCCGCCTCGTCGCGCACGTCGCAGGCTAGCCCCAGGCCGCCCACCTCCTCCGCCACGGCGCGGGCCTTGTCGCCGTCGAGGTCCGAGACGCAGACCTTCGCGCCCTTGGCTGCCGCCGCCCGGGCGATGGCCGCCCCGATGCCCGATCCCGCCCCGGTGATGACCAGGGATTTTCCTTCAAACTGCATGCTACCTCTCAAATCACGAATTGCGCGAGCGTTTCGTCGTTGGTGATGTCGGTGTAGGTGAAACCGCTCTCTTCGATGCGCTGGAACAGCCCCTCGAAGTTCTCCGGCCTGTCGGTCTCGATCCCGATCAGAACGGAACCGAAGTTGCGGGCCGACTTCTTCATGTACTCGAAGCGGGTGATGTTGTCCTTCGGGCCCAGCCTGTCGAGGAAATCGCGCAGGGCGCCGGGCCGCTGCGGCAGGCGGAGGATGAAGTACTTCTTCAGCCCCGAGTAGCGCTGCGCCCGCTCCTTCACCTCGGGCAGGCGCTCGAAATCGAAGTTGCCGCCGGTGACGATGCAGACCACGCGCTTGCCCTTAATCCGCTCGCGCAGATCGCCCAGCGCCTCGATGGACATGGCGCCGGCCGGCTCCAGCACGATGCCCTCGACGTTGAGCATCTCCACGATGGTGCAGCAGATGCGATCTTCCGGCAGGTCCATGATGTCGGCGGGGGCCACGCCCTTGAGCCGCTCGAAGGGACGCGCCCCGATCTTAGCCACCGCGGCCCCGTCAACGAAGTTGTCGATGGGCGAGACATCGACTGGCCGCCCCTCGGCCACCGCCGCCGCAAGGCTCATGGCACCCGAAGGTTCAACAAAGCTGTAGACGCACTCCATCCCGAAGTAGCCGACGATCCCTGCCGAAAGGCCGCCGCCGCCAACCGGCATGACGATATGGTCGGGCATTCCGCCCATGTCCTGTTCGATCTCCACGGCGATGCTGGCCTGACCCTCAATCACATCGTCATCGTCGAAGGGTGACAGAAAGTGCGCACCGCGTTCGGCGCAGAATTCCTGGGCCGCCACCAGTGTCTCGTCGAAGTAGTCGCCCACCAGCCGCACTTCGGCATGATCGCCGCCGAACATCCGGGTCTTGTGAATCTTCTGCTCCGGCGTGGTGACCGGCATGAAGATCACCCCCTGGACCCCGAAATACTTGCACATGAAGGCAACCCCCTGGGCGTGATTGCCGGCCGAGGCGCAGACAAAGAGGTCCTTCTCGGGGATCACCTTGCGCATGGCATTGAAGGCGCCGCGCAGCTTGTAGGAGCGCACTGGCGTCAGATCTTCGCGCTTGAGCCAGATCTCGGCCCCGAAGCGCTGCGACAGGAGCTCGTTCTTGAGCAGGGGCGTGGCCGCGAAGACCGGGCGCATCTTGGCCGCGGCCAGGGTCGCCATCGCCTGAAAGTTCTCCGTCATGCCGCGTGCCTCCGCTTGCCCACCCCTTTCGATAGGGATGCAGGCGATGGAGGTCAACGCACCCTCATCTTGCCCAAGCCCGCAAAACCGGATACCTCGCGCCCCAAGTCAGAGAAGGAAACTCCATGTCCGCGCCCAAGAAAGTCGTGCTCGCCTATTCGGGCGGCCTTGATACCTCCATCATCCTCAAGTGGCTGCAAACCGAGTACGGCTGCGAGGTGGTTACCTTCACCGCTGATCTCGGCCAGGGCGAGGAGCTGGAACCGGCCCGCCAGAAGGCGGAGATGATGGGCGCCTCCGAGATCTACATCGAGGACATCCGCGAGGAATTCGTGCGCGACTTCGTTTTCCCGATGTTCCGGGCCAATGCGGTCTACGAAGGGCTTTATCTGCTCGGCACCTCCATCGCCCGGCCGCTGATTTCCAAGCGGCTGGTGGAGATCGCCGCCGAGACCGGCGCGGACGCCGTGGCCCATGGTGCCACCGGTAAGGGCAACGACCAGGTGCGCTTCGAGCTCGCCGCCTACGCGCTGAACCCCGACATCAAGGTCATCGCCCCCTGGCGCGAGTGGGATCTGACCAGCCGGACCAAGCTCATCGACTTCGCCGAGAAGAACCAGATCCCGATCGCCAAGGACAAGCGCGGCGAGGCGCCCTTCAGTGTTGACGCGAACCTCTTGCACACCTCCTCCGAGGGCAAAGTGCTCGAGGATCCGGCTGTCGAGGCGCCCGATTACGTCTATCAGCGCACGACCCACCCCGAGCAGGCCCCCGACACGCCCGAGTACGTGGAGATCGGCTTCGAGCGCGGCGACGCCGTTTCGATCAACGGCGAGCGCATGAGCCCCGCCACCCTGCTGACCAAGCTGAACGAGTTGGGTGGCAAGCACGGCTGCGGGCGGCTGGACCTGGTCGAGGGTCGCTTCGTGGGCATGAAGAGCCGCGGCATCTACGAAACGCCCGGCGGCACCCTCCTGCTGGAGGCCCACCGCGGCATCGAATCCATCACGCTCGACCGGGGCGCCATGCATCTCAAGGACGAGCTGATGCCGCGCTACGCGGAGCTGATCTACAACGGTTTCTGGTTCTCGCCCGAGCGGACCATGCTGCAGGCCGCCATCGACGCCAGCCAGACCCACGTCACCGGCACCGTGCGCCTGAAGCTCTACAAGGGGTCCGCCCTCTGCGTGGGCCGCTGGTCGGGCCACTCGCTCTATTCCGAAGCCCACGTGACCTTCGAAGACGATGCCGGCGCCTACGATCAGAAGGACGCGGCCGGCTTCATCCAACTCAACGCGCTGCGGCTCAAGCTGCTCGCTGCGCGGGACAAGCGGCTGAAGGGCTGAGGCTGGCGCCAACGCTCCTCTAGGTACCAAGATACGCCCTGCGGGGCGTATTTTTTTTGCCGGAATGGGCGTTCGGCGGCGTTAACTTTCCCTTAACCACAAAAAAGGGCCCGGACGCATTGCCCGGGCCCCTCCTCCCCGATGGCGAACCCTACTTGGCCGTCACCACCTTCATCACCAGGTTGCCGTCCGGCTTGATCGGGCCGTCTTCCTTGGCACCCAGCGTGTATTCGAAGACGCCGGTCTTCATGCCGCCCTCCTCCGAATGGACCATCAGCATCAGCATCTCGCCCGGCATCACCTCTTCCTGGAGGATCGCCGCAACGTCGGTGTTCTCGCCTCCGCGCAGGGGCGCGTAGCCCACCACCGGGCCGGGCTTCATCTCGGCGTCGGTGCGGTGCACGACAAGCCAGCCGTTCTGGCCCGCCACCACCTTCTCGGCGCTGACCACCCCGTTGGAGACGTCCTGATCCGAAGCCTCCACCATGGGCGTAGCGTGGGCGGCGGCGTAGAGCGCGCCGGCGCTCAGCGTGAGGGCGGCGGCGGTCTTGATGAGCAACTTCATTGTGGATCTCCCTTTGGTTTCCATGGCCGAGCCACGGAGCCGCGGGGAGAAGAGTTTCAGTCTTCGCCAAAAAGTCGTTCGGGCCTATTCCAGCCGGTCGCGCGCCAACCTCTGATAGTGCGGCAGGGCCGCCGCCATCAGCGGCTGAAATTCGGGAGGCAGGCTCGGCGGCGGCCCCTCCGCCCCGGCAAAGCCCGTGCTCTCGTGCACCGTGCCGTACCAGTGCGGCGCCCAGACCCCGTCATAGGGGCGCGGCCCGGCCTCCCAGCTCAGCATCTTGCGGTCAAAGGGCAGCGCGATGGCATCGCAGAGCTTGCGCAGCATCCCCTCCGGGTCGGCCCGAATGTCCGTGCTGTCGATCACCAGCCCGCCGATCCGGTTGTAGAGCGCTGACTGCTGCACATAGCCAATGTCCTCCAGCGTCGGTGCAGACCGTTTGGCGGCGTAGGAAGCGATGACACGGGCGGGATGGCGGATCAGGTGCACGTGCACGCAGCCCTCTGCCCAGTCCATCGGGAAGTCCGGCAGCATGTGGTGGGTCATGTGCTTCATGTAGAGATGCGGCGCGGCACTCTCGCGAAGCTGGTCTGCCACGCGGGCAGGATCCCGGTACTGGCTGGCGAGGATTTCCTTGCGCATCGGGTGCTGAAGGCCGGTCCGGTCGAGGTAGGCGGTGTAGAAGGGCTCGTCCACCGCATCAAAGTCCCCCCGTGCGGCAAAGGCGTACATCATCGCCGTGCTCAGGTTTCGCGGCCCGGACCACATGGCTATGCGCATCCTCTTCCTCCCTCAGGTGTTTTTCGTCGACGCTAGGGATGATGGGTGGCAAAGCCAAGCGCGAAAGCCCCTCACCGGGCCGTGACTTGGCGGCGCGCCGAGGCGCCCTAGCTGGCAGAGCCAAAGGCAACAACCCGTGCCAAGGAGGACAGCCCATGCCCAACGCCCCAATCAAGCGCCTGACCCTCGCCAGCTTCCTGGCCCTCGGCCTGACGGCGACGAGCCATGCCGCCGCCCAGGCCGAGACCCTCACGGTGGCCGGCGGCTGCTTCTGGTGCGTGGAGGCGGATTTCGAATCCGTGCGCGGGGTGAGCGAAGCCGTCTCCGGATTTACCGGCGGCACCACGGCTAACCCCACCTACGAGCAGGTCACCGGCGGCAATACCGGCCACTATGAGGCGGTACAGATCCAGTACGATCCGGCCGTCGTCAGCCGCGAGCAGTTGCTCGATCTCTTTTTCCGGTCGATTGACCCGACGGACGCGGGCGGCCAGTTCTGCGACCGCGGCGCCAGCTACCGAACCGCCATCTTCGTGGACAGCGCCGCCGCCAAGGCTGACGCCCAGGAGGCCAAGGCCGAGGCCCGGGCCGAGCTGGGCCAGGAGATCGTCACGCCGATTCTAGAGCTGGGCCAGTTCTACCCCGCCGATGCCTACCACCAGGACTACTACAAGAGCGATGACCGCCTGGCCTTCACCTCGGTCGGCGTGGGGGTGAAGAAGAGCACCGCCTACAAACGCTACCGCAAGGGCTGTGGCCGGGACCAACGTGTGAAGGAGCTTTGGGGCCCCGATGCACCCTTCGTCGGTTAACCTCCGAAGTCGTGGTCCTGGATTTCCTTGAGGTCCGGGATCACGTCCGCCGTACCGGCGCGGGTCACCATAAGTGCGCCCGCTCTTAGGGCCAGATCAAGCGCCTCCTCCATAGGCAGGCCGCGCTCCAACCCCGCCACCAGGTAGCCCGTGAAGGTATCGCCGGCCCCCGTCGTATCGACCGGGGTGACGGGATAGGCGGGAAGCGCCCGCTCCTCGCCCCTGGAAAGCCAGCGGCAACCTTCCGCCCCGAGGGTCACCACCACGTCCGCCACACCGAGGTCCGCCAGTTTCCGGCCTGTCGCCTCTTCAAGCTGCGCGGCTTCGATCCTGTTCAGGACCAGCATGTCTAGATCGGGCAGCAAGGCCTCGACAGCCGCGGCATCGAAGGGCGCGGCAGCGTAGATCACGCGCATGTCCAGGGTTCGCGCCGTGCGGGCGGCGAAGGGCTGGCCGCTCGTCTCGTTCTGCATGAGAAGCAGGTCGCCCGGCGAGGCTTCGGCAAGCGCCGCGCCGATCATTCGGCTGTCGATCTCCAGATTGGCACCGGGCATGAGGGTGATGACATTCTCACCCGTCTGATCGACGCAGATGTTGGCATGCCCCGTGGGCGCCGCCACCTGCGCCACGTGGGTCACCTCCACACCGAACTCCAGGAGCCGGTTGCGGGCCCAGCCGCCGTCCCGGCCCACCGCGCCGATGTGCATCACCCGGGCCCCGGCCCGTGCGGCCGCGACGGACATGTTGGCCCCCTTGCCCCCCAGTCCTTGACGGAAGTTCGTGGCGGCGAGGGTTTCCCCCGGACCCGGCAGATGCGGCACCTCGTAGAAATTATCCGCATTGATGGATCCGAGGTTCCAGATCATTCGCCGACCTTGCAGGCCGCAAGGATGGCCATGTTGAGCACGTCATTGGCGGTGGCCGTGGTCGAGCAGATCTGGATCGACTTGTCGAGCCCGGTGAGAATCGGCCCGATCACGGTGGCCCCGGCCATCTCCTGCATCAGCTTGACGGAGATGCTCGCCGAATGGCGGGCCGGCACGACGAGAATGTTGGCAGGCCCCGTCAGCCGGGAGAAGGGATACTGTGCCTGTGCCGCTGGGTTCAGAGCCACGTCCACCGTCATCTCGCCTTCGTACTCGAAATCCACGCCGCGTTCGTCCAGCACCTGGGGCGCGCGGTGCATTTTCGTCGCCCTTTCGGAGACCGGATAGCCGAAAGTCGAGAAGCTCACGAAGGCCACCCGCGGCTCCAACCCCAGGTGCCGCGCCACCCGCGCACCACTTTCGGCGATATTCGCCAAGTCTGTCTCATCGGGCCATTCGTGCACCAGCGTATCGGCGATGAAGACGATCCGCCCCTTGTGCATGAGCGCGGTGAAGCCCGCCGCCCCATGCTCCGCGTTGGCCTCGAAGACGTGGTTCAGCCGTTCCAGCACGTGGGCGGACTTGCGCGTCGCCCCCGTCACCAACCCGTCGCCGTGGCCGTGGGCCAGCATCAGGGCGCCGAAGACGTGGCGATCCCGGGCCGCCAGGCGGTGGATGTCCTTGCTGTCATGGCCACGCCGTTGCAGGCGGCCGTAAAGGTACTCCTTGTAGGTCTCCAGGTGCGTGGTGTTGGCGGCGTTGACGACCTCCAGCTCGCGCACCGCATCGGCCATGCCGGCCTCGGTGAGCTTCTTCTTCACATCGTCGGGCCGACCGACCACCAGCGCCTTGCCCAGCCCCTGGCGCTGGTACATGACCGCCGCGCGCAGGACGCGCGGATCGTCCCCCTCGGCAAAGATCATGCGCGCCTGATTGTTGCGCGCCCGCGCGTTGATGCCGCGCAGGATGTTTGCCGTCGGGTCCATCCGCGATTTCAGCGTGAGCTCGTAAGCCTCCATGTCGATGATTGGCCGCCGCGCCGCGCCCGTGTCCATGCCGGCCCGGGCCACGGCAGGTGGAATCCGGTGGATCAGCCGCGGGTCGAAGGGGGTTGGGATGATGTAGTCCCGCCCGAAGGAGAGGGTCTTGCCGTAGGCCACCGCCACCTCGTCGGGCACATCCTCGCGCGCCAGATGCGCCAGGGCATGGGCGCAGGCAATCTTCATCTCGTCGTTGATGGCCCGCGCGTGGATATCGAGCGCGCCGCGGAAGAGATAGGGAAAGCCCAAGACGTTGTTCACCTGGTTCGGATAGTCGCTGCGCCCGGTGGCCACGATGGCATCCATCCGCACCTCGTGCGCCTCTTCCGGCGTGATCTCCGGATCCGGGTTCGCCATGGCGAAGATCACCGGGTTGTCCGCCATGGAGGCCACCATGTCGGGCGTCACGGCGCCCTTGACGGAAACGCCAAGGAAGACGTCGGCCCCCTTCATCGCTTCTTCCAGCGTGCGCAGTTCGGTCTTCACCGCGTGAGCCGATTTCCACTGGTTCATGCCCTCGGTACGGCCCTGGTAGATGACCCCCTTGGTATCGCACATGATGCAGTTCTCGTGCCGTGCGCCCATCGCCTTCAACAGCTCCAGGCAGGCAATGCCGGCCGCCCCGGCGCCGTTGAGGACGATGCGCACATCCTCGATCTTCTTGTCCGAAAGGTGCAGCGCGTTAATCAGCCCTGCCGCACAGATCACCGCCGTCCCGTGCTGGTCATCGTGGAAGACGGGAATATCCATCTCCTCCTTCAGGCGCTGCTCGATCATGAAGCACTCGGGCGCCTTGATGTCCTCCAGGTTGATGCCGCCAAAGGTCGGCCCCATCAGCTTGACCGCATTGATGAAGGCATCCGTGTCTTCGGTGTCGAGCTCGATGTCGATGGAGTTCACGTCGGCGAAGCGCTTGAAGAGAACCGACTTGCCCTCCATCACCGGCTTGGAGGCCAACGCGCCAAGGTTGCCCAGCCCCAGGACCGCCGTGCCGTTGGAAATGACGGCCACCAGATTGCCCTTGTTGGTATAATCGTAGGCCGTTTCCGGCTGTGCAGCGATGGCCTCGCAGGGGACGGCCACACCGGGCGAATAGGCCAGGCTGAGGTCGCGCTGGGTCGTCATCGGCACCGTGGCCGTAATCTCGAACTTGCCGGGCGAAGGTTCCAGGTGGAAGGCAAGCGCCTCTTCGGGGGTGATGCGGGATTTGGTCACGGCGTCGGCACTCCGGTTGTTTCAACCGTCATAACGGCGCAGCCCCCCGCGCACAATCGCGCAGCAGGCACGACGCAGCGGCCCTCTCCCCTTTCCCCCGCAGCCGCTCTTTTGTAGAGACGGAGGATCGAAGGGGGGCCCCGTGACCGCAGAGAAAATCACGCCGATGATGGCGCAGTATCTTGAGATCAAGGGCGGCTACCCGGACGCCCTGCTCTTCTACCGCATGGGCGATTTCTACGAGATGTTCTTCGAGGATGCCGTGGCTGCGGCCGAGGCGCTGGACATCGCCCTTACCAAGCGCGGCAAGCACGGCGGCGAGGACATTCCTATGTGCGGCGTGCCGGTCCATTCCGCCGAGGGCTACCTTCTCACGCTGATCCGCAAGGGCTTCCGCGTCGCCGTCTGCGAACAGCTCGAAAGCCCGGCGGAGGCCAAGAAGCGCGGTTACAAGGCGGTCGTGAAGCGCGACGTCGTGCGCCTCGTCACCCCGGGCACACTAACCGAGGAGGCCCTGCTGGAGGCGCGGCGGCACAACTATCTGGCCGCTTTCGCCGAGGTCCGGGATGCCTGCGCCCTGGCCTGGGTAGATATCTCCACCGGCGCCTTCCACGTCATGCCCCTGCCCCAGGTCCGCCTGGGACCTGAGCTGGCCCGACTCTCCCCTTCCGAGTTGGTGGTCTCCGAAGCGAAGGAACAGGATCTGGCCGCGCAGGTGGCGGACTTCGATTTGGCCCTCACGCCCCTCGCCCGCTCCAGCTTCGACAGTGGTGCGGCCGAGGGGCGGATCTGCGATCTTTTCGGGATCGCCACGCTGGACGCCTTCGGTACGTTCACCCGGGCCGAAGTAAGCGCCATGGGCGCCCTCATCGCCTATCTCGAGATCACCCAGAAGGGAAAGCTGCCCCTGCTCAAGCAGCCCCAGCGCGAAAGCGGCGACCGCACCGTGCAGATCGACGCGGCCACCCGCCGCAACCTGGAACTGACCCACAGCCTCACAGGCGGCCGCGCCGGCTCGCTCCTTTCGATCATGGACCGGACCTGCACCGCCCCCGGCGCCCGCCTGCTCGAAAGGCGCATCGCCAGCCCCTCCCGGGTGCTTGATACGATCAGGCGCCGCCTGAAAGCGGTGTCCTTTGCCGCCGAGGAAGTGACCCTCTGCCAGAGATTGCGCGAGGACCTGCGCAAGGTGCCGGACCTTGACCGTGCCCTCTCCCGCCTCTCGCTCGACCGAGGCGGCCCGCGCGACCTTGCCGCCGTGCGCAACGCCCTGGCCCAGGCGGAAAGCCTGGCCCGAACACTCGCGGTGCAGGAGCTACCTGAACTGCTGGCGGACTCCCGCAGCGGCTTGGAAGGCCACGGTGACCTGATCGACCTGCTGGACCAGGCGCTGGTGGCCGAACCGCCCCTGCTTGCGCGCGACGGCGGCTTCATCGCACCGGACTACGAGCCGGAGCTGGATGAGGCGCGCAAGCTGCGCGACGAGGGCCGCTCGGTGATCGCGGGGATGCAGCAGAAGTACGTCTCTGACACGGGGATTTCGAGCCTCAAGATCAAGCATAACAACGTGCTGGGTTATTTCATCGAGGTGACGGCGACCCACGCCGACAAGATGCTCTCACCTCCCCTCTCCGAAAGCTTCATCCATCGTCAGACCACGGCCAACCAGGTGCGCTTCACCACGGTGGAGCTGTCGGAGATGGAGACCCGGATCTTGAACGCGGGCAACAACGCACTTGAGATCGAAAAACGGCTCTACGAAAGGCTTAGGGACGCGATTCTGGAGAATGCGGCAGAGATTGGCGTGACCTCCACCAGTCTGGCCGAGATTGATCTGGCCTGCGCCCTGGCTGACCTGGCACGGGCCGAAAACTGGGTCCGGCCACAGGTGGACGAAAGCCGCGCCTTCGCCATCGAAAGCGGCCGGCACCCCGTCGTAGAGCGGGCCCTGGCCCAGCAATCGGGTGAGCCCTTTATCGCGAACGATTGCGACCTCAGCGCCGAGGGCGAGGCGGCCAATGTCTGGCTTCTCACAGGCCCCAACATGGCGGGTAAATCGACCTTCCTGCGCCAGAACGCGCTCATCGCCCTGATGGCCCAGATGGGCAGTTTTGTGCCCGCCGCCTCGGCCCACATCGGCCTCGTCAGCCAGCTCTTCAGCCGCGTCGGCGCCTCCGATGATCTGGCCCGGGGCCGTTCCACCTTCATGGTCGAGATGGTCGAGACAGCCGCCATCCTGAACCAGGCGGACGACCGCGCCCTCGTCATCCTTGACGAGATCGGCCGCGGCACCGCAACCTACGATGGCCTTTCCATCGCCTGGGCAACGCTTGAGCACCTGCACGACGTGAACCGTGCCCGCGCCCTCTTTGCCACCCACTATCATGAGATGACAGCCCTCGCCGGCAAGCTGCCCGGCGTTGAGAACGCGACCGTGGCGGTCAAGGAGTGGGAAGGCGAGGTGATCTTCCTGCACGAGGTGCGGCGCGGCGCGGCGGATCGTTCCTATGGCGTGCAGGTGGCGCAGCTTGCCGGCCTGCCCCAGAGCGTGATCGCCCGGGCCCGGGTCGTTCTCGAAGCCTTGGAGAAGGGGGAGCGCGAGGGTGGTGCCACCCAGAAAAGCCTGATCGATGACCTGCCGCTCTTCTCGGCCACCCCGCCGCCGCCCCCGGCACCGAAGCGTCGCTCAGAGGTGGAGGAGATGTTGACGGAGGTGATCCCGGACGAGCTGACACCGCGCTCGGCGCTCGATCTGCTCTACCGCCTTAAGGATGCCCTGCCCACAAAAGACTGAAGCGGCCCGCACTGGCGGACCGCTCCAATCAAATTCAGAATGTACGTTCAGACCTGCCTTCAGGAGGCGGGCTGCGAAGAGACGCCCACCTGGGCCGGCCGCAGCAGACGGTCGTGCAGCATGAACCCCTCGGCGGCCACCTGGATGATGTCGCCCGCCTTGGTACCCGGCACCGGCGCCTCGAACATGGCCTGGTGATGCTGCGGATCGAAGCGATCGCCCACCTCGGGCGCGATGATCTCAATCCCGTGCTTCTTGAAGACGTTGAGCAGCTCGCGCATCGTCAGCTCCACCCCTTCGAGCAGGGCGGCGGAGACCTCCTTCTGCTCATCGGTCGCGGCCTCCAGGGCGCGCTTCATGTTGTCGTAAACAGGCAGCATGTCACGGGCCAACTTGGACCCGCCGTAGTTCTCCGCCTCGCGCCGGTCCTTGTCGGACCGCTTGCGGGCATTCTCGGCGTCCGCCAGGGCGCGCATGAAACGGTCCTTCAGCTGGTCCCGCTCCGCGCGTAGCTGCTCCAGCTCCAGCGCCTCCTCGTCGATTTCGGCTTCCTCGGCGGCATACTCTTCCGCCATCGCCTCTTCCAAATCGTCCAAAAACTCGTTCTCTTTCGGCTCAGCCATTCGTCACCTCTAGCTTCGGTCGGCGACTAACTTCCCGACCAGCTGTGCTGTGTAGTTCACGATCGGCACGATCCGTCCGTAGTTGAGTCGCGTGGGGCCGATGACCCCGACCGCGCCGATCACTTTTCGATCGGCATTCATATAAGGGGAAACCACCAGAGAGGAACCCGAAAGTGAGAAAAGTTTGTTCTCCGAGCCGATAAATATGCGCACGCCCTCGCCGCCCTCGGCCAATTCGAGGAATTCGGCGATGTCCCGCTTGCGCTCCAGATCGTCGAAGAGGCTGCGGATCCGGTCCAGCTCCTCCTCGCCCGCTTCGCCCCCGAGCAGATTCGAGCGCCCGCGCACGATCAGCCGCTCCGTCGTCTCGCCTTCGCCCTGCCAGAGGGCCACGCCGCTCTCCACCATCTGACGCGCCAGGGTGTCGATCTCCTGGCGGCGCTGCGCGATCTCCCGTTCGATCGTGCGTTGCAGTTCGCCGATGGTCTTGCCCTCGACGATTGCGTTGAGAAAATTGGCGGCTTCGCGCATGGAACTGGGCGTCTGACCCATCGGCGGCGCAAAGAGCCGGTTCTCCACGTGTCCATCGGAAAAGACCAACACCACCAGCGCCCGGTCCTGGGAGAGGGAGACGAACTCGATATGCTTGATCGGCGCCTCATGCTTGGGCGTCAGTACGAGAGAGGCGCCCTGGGTCACCCCGGAGAGGGCCGAACCCACCCGGTCCAGGATGCCGCTCACGTCAGAGGCATTGTCGCCCATCGTGGCGTCGATCCGCTCCCGGTCACTCTCGGAGGGATCGCCCAGCTCGATCATGCCATCGACAAAAAGCCGCAGGCCAAGCTGCGTCGGTATACGCCCGGCACTCACGTGCGGCGAGCCAAGGACGCCAAGGTACTCCAAGTCCTGCATCACGTTGCGGATCGTCGCCGCGCTTACCTTCTCGCTGAAATCCCGCGTCAGGGTACGCGAGCCCACGGGATCACCGCTGGCCAGGTAGCCCTCAACGACCCGGCGAAAGACTTCGCGGGACCGTTCGTTCATTTCCTGAAGCAGTTTGGAGGTTTCGCGCTGCGGATCGTCCATCATGCGTGTAATAAAGGGAGCCGACCGGGAAAGGTCAATCGGGCTTGCATCGGGCAAGGCCGGGGCGCTATCCCGCAGGCACATCAGCAAAAGGAATAGTCATGCGTCCCTCTGGCCGGAAACTCGATGAAATGCGCTACGTCTCCGTCGAGGTGGGCTTTACCAAGCACGCCGAAGGCAGCGCCCTGATCAAGGTGGGCGATACCCACGTGCTCTGCACCGCCACCATCGAGGATCGCGTACCCCCCTTCATCAAGGGCTCCGGCCTTGGCTGGGTCACCGCCGAGTACGGGATGCTGCCGCGCGCCACCAACACCCGGATGCGCCGCGAGGCCCAGGCCGGCAAGCAGGGCGGCCGCACCGTCGAAATTCAGCGCCTGATCGGCCGGGCCCTGCGCGCCGGTGTTGATCGCTCCGCCCTAGGCGAGCGCCAGATCACCGTGGATTGCGACGTGCTCCAGGCCGATGGCGGCACCCGCTGCGCCTCCATCACCGGCGGCTGGATCGCTCTGCGCCTTGCCGTGAACAAACTGATGAAGGCCGGGGATGTGGTCTCCGACCCGCTGGTCGATCCGGTCGCAGCAGTGAGCTGCGGCATCTATGCGGGTCAGCCGGTGCTGGACCTCGACTACCCGGAAGATTCCGAAGCCGGCGTCGATGGCAACTTCATCATGACGGGCTCGGGCCGCCTGATCGAAGTGCAAATGAGCGCCGAGGGCGCCACCTACACCCGCGACCAGATGAACCAGCTTCTGGACCTTGCCGAAAAGGGCGTGGGCGAACTCGTCGCGCTGCAAAAGGAGGTGACCGCCTGATGCGCCGCTTCGAGGGCGACCGCCTGCTCATGGCAACGCACAATGCCGGCAAACTGGAGGAGATGCGCCAGTTGCTGGGCCCACGCGGCATCACCGTGATCGGCGCCGCCGAGATGGATTTGCCGGAGCCCGAGGAGACGGAGACCACCTTCGTCGGAAACGCCCGCATCAAGGCCCACGCCGCCGCAGAGGCCACCGGCCTCCCTGCCCTGTCGGACGATTCGGGGATCGAGGTGGAGGCGCTGGACAATGGCCCCGGCGTCTATACCGCCGACTGGGCGGAAACACCGCAGGGCCGCGATTTCATGATGGCCATGACCAAGACACATGACCTCTTGGAAGAGCGGAACGCGCCCCAACCTTGGCGCGCGCGCTTCTGTGCCACGCTGGTGCTGGCCTGGCCCGACGGCCACGACGAGGTGTTTGAAGGGCGTGCGACCGGGACCCTCGTTTGGCCGGTCCGCGGGGCCTTGGGGCACGGATACGATCCGATGTTTCTCCCGGACGGACACGAGCGCACCTTTGCCGAGATGACGGCGGACGAGAAGAACGCGATCAGCCACCGGGCCGACGCGACCGCCAAGCTGCTGAAGGGCTGTTTTGACTGAGGATTGGCGCCAGGGCGGCTTCGGCCTCTACATCCATTGGCCCTTCTGCGAGGCCAAGTGCCCCTACTGCGACTTCAACAGCCACGTCAGCCGCAGCATTGACCAGCGCGCCTGGCGCGACGCCTACCTCAAGGAACTGCGCCGGGGCGCCGCCGAAACCGAAGGCCGGGTGCTCAACGCCGTTTTCTTCGGCGGCGGCACGCCCAGCCTGATGGACCCTGACACAGTCGCGGACATCCTGGCTGAGGTCCGCATGCTCTGGCCCATGGCCAACGATCCCGAGATCACCCTGGAGGCCAACCCGGGCTCGATCGAAGCGGGACGCTTCGCGGCCTATCGGCAAGGTGGCGTGAGCCGGGTCTCCATGGGCATGCAGGCCATGAACGACGCGGACCTGCGCCAACTTGGGCGGCTTCACACCGCAGCCGAGGCACGCGCCGCCTTCGACATCGCCCGCACGCACTTCGAGAGGGTGAGCTTTGACCTCATCTACGGGCGGCAAGGCCAGACCTTGGCGGATTGGCAGAAGGAACTGAAAGAGGCTCTAACGATGGCGATAGACCATCTTTCTCTCTACCAGCTCACCATAGAGCAAGGCACGGCCTTCGGCGATCGTTACGCCCGTGGCAAGTTGCGCGGACTGCCCGATGAGGACCTTGGCGCGGATCTCTACAGCGCCACTCAGGAAATTTGCCATACCATGGGCTTCCCCCGCTACGAGGTCTCGAACCATGCGCGGCCCGGCGCGGAGTCTCGGCACAACCTGATCTACTGGCGCTACGGCGACTACCTCGGCATCGGCCCCGGCGCCCACGGGCGGCTGACCCTCGACGGCACCAAGTACGCCACGGTTGCCTACAGCAACCCCGCCCGGTGGTTGAAAGAGGTGGCCGAGGGGACGCCAGAGAAGCCGCGCGAGCCGCTCAGCCGCGCCGAAAGGGCGACGGAGTTTCTTCTCATGGGCCTGCGCCTCGAGGAGGGTATCGACCCGATGCGATTTGAGCAGATCGCCGGGCGCCCGTTGGATCCGGGCGCCTTAGCTCATCTTGCGGAGATCGGCATGATCGTCCAGTCGAAAGACAGGATTACCGTTTCAGATCAGGGGTTTATGGTTCTGAACGCGGTTATCGAGGCCCTCCTGCCGGACCTCGATACCCCCTAGCCTTGACTGAGGATGCGGCAGAGTTCGTCCAGCTCGTCCAAGGTCTGATAGGAGACCACGAGCTGACCGCTCTCCTGCCCCGGCTTGTGATCCAAGCGCACCTTCATACCCAGCGAGGCCGAAAGATCCCCTTCCAGTGCCTTCGTGTCGGCATCCTTTGCGGCGCCACGATAGGCGCGTTCGGCAGGTTCGGTTTTCTCCGGTGCGGGCGCACTCATCTTCTTGACCAAGGCTTCGGTTGCCCGGACGGACAGGCCCTTCGCGACAATCTCCTTCGCCAGCTTCAACGGATCCTCTGCCGACACCAGCGCCCGCGCATGCCCGGCACTCAGATCACCGCCGCGCACCATTTCCAGCACAGCATCCGGCAGGTTCAGCAAGCGCAGAAGGTTGGCGATATGGCTGCGGCTCTTGCCCAAAGCCTCCGCCATTTTCTCCTGCGTATGGCCAAAACGATCCATCAGCTGGCGGTAGCCCGCCGCCTCTTCAACCGCGTTCAGGTCCGCCCGCTGAATGTTTTCGATGATCGCTACCTCCAACACCTCGATGTCGGAGAAATCCCTGACCAAGACAGGCAACTGGTGAAGCTGGGCCTGCTGTGCTGCCCGCCAGCGGCGTTCGCCAGCGACAATCTCGAAGGTGCCGTTGCCGCTTGCTCGGACGATCAAAGGCTGAATGACGCCCTTCTCCTTGATCGAGGCCGCTAGGTCATTCAGGTCTTCCTCGGCGAACCGCTTCCGCGGCTGCTCCGGGTTGGGCACGATCTTCTCGATCGGCACCATCCGCTCAGCCGCCTCGGGTCCCTGCGCCGCGACGGCCTCGCTCTCTGCCACATCCGCCATCAAGGCTGACAATCCCCGCCCCAGTCCACGTTTCTTTTCCATCTCATGCCTCTTAGGTATTGTTCTCTATCAGTTCCTTAGCCAGCTCCCGGTAAGCCACGGCGCCCTTCGAGTGGGTATCGTAACTGAGTACCGGCATGGCAAAACTCGGCGCCTCGCTGACCCGGACGTTGCGGGGTATCATGGTTTTGAAAACAAGTTCCCCAAGGTTCGAACGCGCGTCGTGTTCCACCTGCTGAGACAGGTTGTTCCGCCGGTCGAACATGGTCAGCAGCACGCCTTCGATCCGCAGATCGCGGTTGCCGGTCTGGCGCACTTCGCGAATTGTCATCATCAGCTGCGAAAGCCCCTCCAAGGCAAAGAACTCGCTTTGCAACGGGACCAGGACGGAGTGTGCCGCGATCATCGCATTGACCGTGAGTAGGTTCAGCGAGGGCGGGCAATCAATCAGGATGTAATCAAAGCCGAAGGTATCCATCTGCGTCTGGCGCAGTGCGTCGTGCAGCAGAAAGGAGCGCTTCTCATTCGAGATAAGCTCAATGTCTGCGGAGCTTAGGTCGACCGTGGCTGGCACGATGCAGAGATTCTCCACCTCTGTCTTCAGGATAAGCTGCTTCAGATCCAGGTCTTCCAGCAAGAGCTCGTAGGTCGTGAACTCCCGATCTTCAATCTCGATGCCAAGCCCCGTCGAGCTATTCCCCTGGGGATCAAGATCCACCACCAAGGTACGCCGCCCGCTCTCTGCCAGGGCCGCAGCAAGGTTGATCGTCGTCGTGGTCTTGCCGACGCCCCCCTTCTGGTTTGCGACTGCGATGATCTTTGGCCCCTTGGGCCGCGAAAGGTCAGACACGCGCGATTTCCTTGATCTTGAGTACCGAGGCGGCTGGGTTGGTTATGGAGGGAATTGCCTCGTACTGGAATCCCCATTTTTCCTGCGCCTTTGCCACCTCCTCTTGCCAGCGCTGCCCCTTTGGGAACAGCGCAACGCCGCCTGGCGCCAAGTGGCGTTCGGCGAATGCGAACAAGGCGGAAAGGTCGGTCAAGGCGCGGGCCGATAAAACATCGGCACCTTGGGGTGGCGCCTCTTCAATTCGTTCGGTCAAGACCGTCGCTGTAAGGTCGAGTTCGCGTATCGCTGTACGCAGAAAGGTGCATTTTCGCTGATCGCTCTCCATCAACGTCAGATCGTGGCCCTCGCCCAGGATCGCGACGATAATGCCAGGAAAGCCCCCGCCGCTGCCAATGTCGAGCCAGTCGCCAGTTTCTGGGGCCAGGTCGAAGACCTGAACGGAATCGACGATGTGTCTTTCCCAGATTGCATTGGCGTCTGCCCTGCTGACCAGATTGATCCGCTGCGTCCATTTGCGCACAAGCTCTTCGAAAGCCCGCAGCTTGTCGTATGTTTCACGTGAAACACCCCGTCCGGCGATTGTAATCATGCGCGCTTGCGTGGTGTTTTGCGCTTCAGATTCGCCAGGATAAGCGTCAGTGCCGCCGGGGTCATGCCATCAATCCGTGCCGCCTGCGCCAAGTTTTCGGGCCGCGCAGCGTTAAGTTTCGTTTTGAGCTCTTTCGACAGCCCGACCAGAGCGGCGTATTCAAAGTCACCAGGGATTTCGTGGGCCTCATCCTTCTTCAAAACTTCGATGTCTTTCTGTTGCCGGTCGAGGTAGTTCGCATAAAGCGCATCGCGTTCAAGTTGCCGCTGAATGGGCACCTCTGTCTCGGCGGCCTCGGGGATCAGCGGAATAAGATCGGCGAACTGGGTTTTTGGGAAGGCGAGCAACTGGAAGCCGGTGCGGCGGGTACCGTCTTGTCCGACAGACAGGCCTGCGGCGTTGGCCTCCTTCGGCGTGTAGCTCTTCGCATCAAGGAGACCCTTCGCACGGGCGAGCTTTCCAGCCTTTTCTTGAAAGGCCACACGGCGGTCTTCACCACAGCAGCCGAGTTCGATAGCCAGAGGGGTCAATCGCTGATCCGCGTTGTCAGCCCGGAGGGAAAGCCGAAACTCCGCACGAGAGGTGAACATACGATAGGGCTCACTCACCCCGCGGGTGGTCAGATCATCAATCATCACGCCGGTGTAGCTTTCGGCCCGGCTAAAGGTCAGTGGCTCCCGGCCTTGGGCTGCCAAAGCTGCATTGAGGCCGGCAACCATACCTTGAGCCGCCGCCTCTTCATATCCGGTGGTCCCGTTGATTTGGCCTGCGAGGTAAAGACCACCAAGCTTGCGCAGTTCTAGCGTTGCTCGGAGCGCGCGGGGGTCGATGTAGTCATACTCGATGGCATAGCCAGGCTGGAGGATCTTTGCCTCCTCGAGGCCGACGATGGACCTGACGTATGCCTCCTGCACATCCTCAGGCAATGAGGTGGAGATGCCGTTTGGATAGACCGTATGATTCGACACCCCCTCCGGCTCGAGAAAGATCTGGTGGCTGCTCTTGTCGGCGAACCGCACCACCTTGTCCTCGATCGATGGGCAATAGCGCGGGCCGATGCCGTCAATATGGCCACCGTACATGGCGGACCGCGCGAGGTTTTCCGTGATGATCCGGTGGGTCACCTCATTTGTGTGAGTGATTCCGCATGAGATCTGGCGGGCGTACGTCCCGCTGGAAAGGAAGGAGAAGAGCTCGGGCTCATCATCCCCGGGCTGCATCTCGAGGCGATCCCAATCAATGGTGCGGCCATCCAAACGCGGTGGCGTTCCGGTCTTGAGCCGGCCCAGAGGCAAATCGAGCGCATCAAGGCGTTCAGCAAGACGATTGGAAGCGCGGTCTCCCATACGCCCACCGGGGCGTGAGACGTCTCCAATGTGGATGACTCCCCGCAGGAACGTCCCCGTCGTAAGCACGACCGACGGCGCAATCAACTCCGTACCGTCGGCCAAGAGGACGCCGGACACGCGGGATCCACCCGCCAGAAGGTCAACAACCTCCCCTTCCAAGATGGTAAGATTGGGCTGGCCCTCAAGCTCAGACAGCATTTCGGTGCGATAGATTTGCCGATCAGACTGCGCACGCGGCCCCTGAACGGCGGGACCTTTCCGCCGGTTCAGCAGGCGAAACTGAATGCCCGCCTTATCCGCGACGCGCCCCATGACGCCATCAAGGGCATCGATTTCCCGCACCAGATGGCCCTTGCCGAGACCGCCGATCGCGGGATTGCAAGACATGATGCCTATGCCTGCCTTGGTCATCGAGACGAGCGCGGTTTGCGCGCCGAGACGGGCCGCGGCAGACGCCGCCTCCGCTCCCGCGTGGCCGCCTCCGATGACGATGATATCAAGATGTTTCACGTGAAACACTCCACTACTTACCAACGCAGAAGCTGGAGAAGATCTCGTCCAGCAGCGATTCAACATCAATGCGGCCCACAAGCGCTTCGAGCGCCCGAATCGCGAGGCCGAGCTCTGCCGCCGCGATATCATATCCGTCCGGACCGAGGAGCAACAGCCGGTCCACCTCGCCCAGGTTGGCGGCCGCCTGCTCAAGCGCAGTCCGATGGCGTTCATGCGTGGCAAGGCCGATACGCTGCGCGCGTTGGCTCAGGACATCCTGCACCTTGGCAATCAGGCGCCCGACCCCCTGCCCCGTTTTCCCCGACACGGCATCGGCATCATCCGCCAGAAGGTCGGCCTTTGGCCGCAATACAATGTCATCCGGTTCCGCAGTCAGCGGCAGCTCGGCGCCAGCTTCCGCTAGGAAAACCCGCAGATCCGCGGCGGCGGCGCGGCGCAGGGCCAGATCGACGCCGATCGCCTCGATCTGATCATCTGTATCCCGCAGCCCGGCGGTATCGAGCAGGGTCACAGGCAAGCCCCCAAGATCCATTCGGACTTCGATGACGTCTCGTGTCGTGCCTGCAACCTCGGAGGTGATGGCGGCTTCGCGGCCAGCCAGGGCATTCAACAGCGTGGACTTACCGACGTTTGGCGCTCCGACGATGGCCACCTCGAAGCCCGTGCGGACGCGCTCGGCAACCTTTGTGCCCTCAATCTCCTGAGCAACCTCGGATCGCACCGTCGCGAGCAATTCTGTGACTTCCGGCGTCACATCGACCGGTACTTCCTCGTCGGCAAAGTCGATTGTCGCTTCGAGCAACGCCGCTGCGCGGATCAGGGACGCACGCCAGTTCTCCACCCGACTGCCAAGCTGGCCCGAAAGAACGCGCAGGGCTTGCACGCGCTGTGCCTCGGTTTCAGCTTCGATCAGATCCGCCAACCCCTCGACCTGGGCCAGATCCAGCTTCTCGTTTTCGAGGGCCCGGCGGGTGAACTCCCCTGCCTCGGCCAGGCGGGCGCTTTCGAACTGACCAAGCCGCCTGAGACAGGCTTGAACCGTGGCGATGCTGCCGTGCAGATGAAACTCGACCACGTCTTCGCCGGTGAAGCTGTTGGGGCCGGGGAAGGATAGGATCAGCGCCTCGTCGATGGGGCTACCTTCTGCGTCACGAACCAAGCGCAAGCCAGCCTGCCGCGCAGGCGGCAAGGTTCCGGCCACGGCGGTGCCGATCTCGAAAGACCGCGGGCCCGACAGGCGCACCACCGACAGGCCAGCGCGGCCCACGGCGGTGGCCTGGGCAAAGATCGTGTCCATCTAACTTAACCTGTTGAAATAATTTCAGAAATCAGGTGTTCATCGAGTCAAAGAAATCCGAGTTCGTCTTGGTCTGCTTGAGCTTGCCAATGAGGAACTCGATGGCGTCCGTAGTGCCCATCGGATTGAGGATCCGGCGCAGCACAAAGGTCTTCTGAAGGTCACCCTTGTCGACCAGCAGGTCTTCCTTGCGGGTGCCCGACTTCAGGATGTCGATCGCAGGGAAGACGCGCTTGTCCGCGATCTTGCGGTCCAGCACGATCTCGGAGTTGCCGGTGCCCTTGAACTCTTCGAAGATCACCTCGTCCATCCGACTGCCGGTGTCGATCAGCGCGGTGGCGATGATGGTGAGCGAGCCGCCCTCCTCGATGTTCCGGGCCGCACCGAAGAAACGCTTGGGGCGCTGCAGCGCGTTCGCATCCACACCGCCGGTCAGCACCTTGCCGGAGGAAGGCACGACAGTGTTGAAGGCGCGGCCGAGGCGGGTGATCGAATCCAGCAGGATGACCACGTCGCGCTTGTGCTCCACAAGGCGCTTGGCCTTCTCGATCACCATGTCAGACACGGCAACGTGGCGCGTGGCCGGCTCGTCGAAGGTGGAGGAGACAACCTCGCCCTTCACCGAGCGCTGCATGTCCGTCACTTCTTCGGGGCGTTCGTCGATCAGCAGCACGATGAGGTAGCACTCGGGGTGGTTCTTCTCGATCGAGTTGGCGATGTTTTGCAGCAGAACCGTCTTACCCGTGCGCGGCGGCGCCACGATCAGGGAGCGCTGGCCCTTGCCGATGGGCGAGACGAGATCAATGATCCGGGCCGAGCGATCCTTCGTCGTCGGATCGTCCGTCTCCATGGTCAGGCGCTCGTCCGGGTAGAGCGGCGTGAGGTTCTCGAAGGCCACCTTGTGGCGCGCCTTGTCAGGGCTTTCGAAGTTGATCGCCGTCACTTCAGTCAGAGCGAAGTAGCGCTCATTGTCGTCCGGCGCCTTGATCAGCCCCTCGATGGTGTCACCGGTGCGGAGCGACCATTGGCGGATCATGTCGGGCGAGACGTAGATGTCATCCGGGCCGGGCAGGTAGTTGGCCTCGGGCGAGCGCAGGAAACCGAAACCGTCCTGAAGCACCTCGAGCACGCCGTCGCCGGAGATTTCCCAGCCTTCATCCGCACGCTCGCGGAGGATCTGGAACATCATCTCGCCCTTGCGCATGGTCGAGGCGTTCTCGATCTCCAGCTCCTCGGCCATCGCCAGCAGGTTCTTGGGCGTCTGGGCCTTGAGATCGGCCAGGTTCAAGCGTTCGGTTGTCATCGGGGCATCCTGTGCAGCCGCGCGTAGCGGCGCGGTTGGTCTCTTGTCGAATGGGAAAGGCAATCTCCCCCCGGACGGGAGGCAGGGGAGATATAGGCCGGGCCGGAAAAACTGTCAATCGCTCAGAATTTCACCACCACGGAGAAGACGATGAGGATCATCAGGAGCGTCGGCACCTCGTTCATCAGCCGGTACTGTCGGCCGGTCAGACTGTTCTCGCCGGCCTCGAAAGCGCGCATTCTTTTCATCAGCCATTCGTGGAAGCCGGTCATGGCGATGACGCCTGCCGCCTTTGTCCAGGGCCAGAGCGCCGACCAATCGACAATCCCCGGCGTGAAAACCAGCGCAAGCCCGAACACCCAGGTGGCGATCATGGCCGGCCGCATGATTACCGTGGCGAGCTTGCCCTCCATCATCGTGAAAAGAGCGTGCGTTTCTCCGCTCAGCCCGACCCTCTCCGTATGATGCACGAAGAGACGGGGCAGGTAGAAGAGCGCCGCCATCCAGGAAATCACCGCTACGATGTGAAGCGCCTTGGTCCAGGGGTAGGCCAGGGCAAGAATGTCGTACATGAGCCGCTCCGGTTTTGGCCTTCATATCTCAATACAAGAATTAAGAAAGATGATGTTGTTTGTAGGCCGGCCCGTTTCTGTGGATTAGCCAGTTTCCCACGACTTATCCAAGCGTGGACAACCACTCAACCCGGGATGGTATTAGACAAATGAAAGTACTTTTTCTCTTTTATTTCCGATACTTTGACGATTTTCTTGTCGTTCCAATCTGTGGAAAAGTCAGCGGATAGAATTGCCCGGGGCCGAGTCGTCCACCAGCCGGAGTTATCCCTGTCCCGAGCGGAGGAATCGCCTTGGGGGCGGGGCAGGAAGTGACGAAAAACCGGCGCTCCCTTGCCTTCGCTGGATTCTGAACAGAAATTCCCCGATAAACCCCCGGAACGACACACGAGTTATCCCCATGTCCCAGCCCCTTATCCTTGCCTCGGGCTCCGCCATCCGGGCCCAGCTGCTGCGCCAGGCCGGCCTGCGCTTCGAGGTCGAGGTGCCACGCGTAGACGAGATGATGGTGAAGGAGGCCCTTCTGGCCGAAGGTGCCGGGCCGCGCGATCTTGCCGACGCGCTGGCCGAAATGAAGGCACGCAAGGTGAGCGAGAAACACCCCGGATCGCTGGTCCTTGGGGCTGACCAGGTGTTGGATCACCGCGGGCGGCTCCTGTCCAAAGCGCAGAGCCCCGATGAGGCGCGCGACCAGCTTCGTGCGCTGCGCGGTGATCGGCACAGCCTGCTTTCGGCGGCGGTGATCTGCGAAGATGGCCAGCCGATCTGGCGGCAGGTCGGCCAAGTTCGCCTGCGGATGCGCGATTTCAGTGACGCCTATCTGGAGGATTACCTCGTGCGGAACTGGGAGAGCGTGCGCCACGCCGTCGGCTGCTACAAGCTGGAAGAGGAAGGCGTGCGGCTATTCTCCAACATCCAGGGCGATCATTTTCACGTGCTCGGCCTGCCTCTGATCGAGCTGCTCAACTACCTGACCTTGCGAGGAGAGATCGCCGCATGAGCCTGCCCCGGATACCTCTTGCCGGCGTCATCGGATCGCCCATTGCCCATTCCAAGTCCCCGCAACTGCATGGCCACTGGCTGCGCACCTATGGGATCGCCGGGCACTACATTCCCATGGATGTGGCGGCCGAGGATCTCGAGCGGGTGATCCGCACCCTGCCCCAGGCCGGCTTTGTCGGGGTGAACGTGACCATCCCGCACAAGGAAGCGGTACTGGAGATCGCCGATCTGGTGACCGACCGGGCCACCCTGATCGGTGCGGCCAACACCCTGATCTTCCGCCAGGACGGCAAGATCCACGCAGACAACACCGATGGCTACGGGTTCATGGAGAACCTCAAGGCAGGCGCGCCGGAGTGGAACCCCCGCCAGGGGCCGGCCGCGGTGCTCGGGGCCGGCGGCGCAGCCCGGGCGGTCGTTTCGGCGCTACTGGATGCGGGCGTGCCGGAGATCCGGATCACCAATCGCACCCGCGTCCGGTCCGACCGTATCCGTTCTGACTTCGGCAGCCGGGTGCGTGTCTTTGACTGGGTGCAGGCCGGCAACATGATCGAAGGGGCGAACCTTCTGGTGAACACCACATCCCTCGGCATGATCGGCAAGGCCGAGTTGCGCGTGCCCATCGACGCGCTGGCCCCGGGCACCCTGGTGACTGATCTAGTCTATGCGCCGCTCAAGACGGACCTCCTGCAGCGGGCCGAGGCCCTGGGCTGCCCCACGGTAGATGGCTTGGGGATGCTGCTGCATCAGGCGGTGCCGGGATTTGAACGCTGGTTCGGCAAGCGCCCGACAGTGGACCGTGAGACCCGTGCGGCGGCCCTGCGATGAGCTTTCTTCTTGGACTCACCGGCTCTATCGGGATGGGCAAATCGACGACGGCGACGCTCTTTGTCGAAGCGGGCTGCGCCCTCTGGGACGCAGACGCGGCGGTGCACCGGCTTTACGGCGAAGGTGGCGCGGCTGTGGCGCCCTTTGCGGAAGCCTTCCCCGAAGCCGTGGAGGGCAGCGCCGTATCACGCGCCCGGCTGAAGGAGATCATTGGCCGCGACCCGAGCGCATTGAAACGGATCGAGGCGATCATCCACCCGCTGGTGGGTCAGGACCGTGCGGCGTTCATCGCCGACGCCACGGAAGAGATCGTGGTGCTCGACATTCCCCTGCTCTTCGAGACCGGCGGCGAGGCCCGCGTTGACGCCGTTGCCTGCGTGGTGATCGACGAGGAAACCCAGCGCGCGCGGGTCATGGCGCGCGGCACCATGACGGAGGCCCAGTTCGAGGCGATCAAGGTCAAGCAGATGCCCGCGGCTGAGAAGGCCCGGCGCGCCGACTTCGTGATCGAGACGGACACCCTTGAACATGCCCGCGCCCAGGTGCAAGCAGTGGTACAGGAGATCAGGAGCAGGTTGGCCGATGCGTGAGATCGTACTGGATACCGAAACCACGGGTTTTGACCCGGAAACCGGCGACCGGATCGTGGAGATCGGGGCGGTGGAGCTCATGGGGCACATGCCCACGGGGCGCACCTACCATGAGTACATCAATCCGGAACGGGCCATGCCACAGGAGGCCTTTGAGGTTCACGGCCTGGGTGATGATTTCCTGGCCGACAAGCCCAAGTTCGCCCAGATCGGTCAGTCTTTCCTGGATTTCATCGGCGATGCCAAGCTGGTGATCCACAATGCGGCCTTCGACGTGAAGTTCCTCAACGCCGAGCTGCGCTGGATGGGCCTGCCGCAGATCCCCTGGGAGCAGGCCATTGATACGCTGGACATCGCCCGCAGGCGCTTCCCCGGCTCGCCCGCCTCTTTGGATGCACTCTGCCGCCGCTTTGGGATCGACAATTCGTCGCGCACCCTGCACGGCGCCCTGCTCGACAGTGAGATCCTGGCCGAGGTCTACCTTGAACTGATCGGCGGGCGCCAGCCGGACCTCGTGCTGACCCCGGTTGCCGAGAAGACCGAGGGCGAGACCGTTGGCCACTGGACGCCACCACCACGGCCAAGCCCCCTGCCCCCGCGGATCACGAACCAGGAAGCGGCGGCCCATGCCGAATTTGTCGAGAAACTGGGAGAAAAGGCGCTCTGGCGGTCCTTCACCTGAGCCAGAAAAAAGCCCCGGCGCCTGGCCGGGGCTTCGTCAATCAGGCGTCTGCCTTCTGTTCGTTCTCCGCCTGACGGCGGGCAATCTCGTTGCGGTACAGCGAGACAAAATCGATGTTCTCCAGGTTCAGCGGCGGGAAGCCACCGTCACGGGTCACATCGCTGACCACGCGGCGCAGGAAGGGGAAGATCATGCGCGGGCACTCGATCAGCAGGAAGGGATGGATCTGCTCGTCCGGCACGTTTTCGATGTGGAAAATGCCCACGTAGTCAACCTCGAGCACGAAGAGAACGGCGTCGCCATCCTTGGCCTTGGAGGTGACGTTGAGCTTGATCGAGGTCTCGTAGCTGTGCTCGGCGGAGCGCTTCTTGGCGTCGAGGTTCACCTGCACCTGCACGTCGGGCTGCACATCGGCGGCGGCGCCCTTCTGTGCCATGATGTTCTCGAACGACATGTCGCGGATGAATTGCCCCAGAACCCGCATGACGGGCTGTGCGGGAGGGGTCGCTTGTTCTTCGGCCATGGAAGGTCTCCGTTGGGTATCACATAAATCCCACCGGACTTAGCAGGTTGCGCAGAGGCGCTCAATGCTTGCTGTCGTGGCCCCGCGTCCAACCGGAGGTGCCCTCGCGGCGGCGGGGCCGTTCGGAAATTTCCTCGAATTCGCCCTCGATCACGTCATCCGCTGGGCGCCGCTGCGGGCCACTTGGTCGGGGCCCCTCAAAGCTGTGGATCTGGACGCGCGCGCGGATCGCCCGGTAGGCTGCGGTGCGGATCGAGGGCACCAGCAGGGCAAAGCCCACCGCGTCGGTGAAGAAGCCGGGGGTGAGCAGGAGCGCGCCGGCGAAGAGGATCATCGCACCGTGAACCAGCGGTTCCGTCGGGTCGCGCAGGTCCGAAAAGGAAGAGCGCAGCTGCCCCAGCGCCATGGCACCCTGGGTGCGCACCAGCCAGGTGCCCAGGACGGCCGTGATCAGGACGATCAGAAGGGTCGGCCACAGGCCGATCAGGCCGCCCACCTGAATGAACAGTGCGATTTCGACCAGCGGGACCGCGATGAATGCGATCAATAGCCACATGAGCTTTATCCTCTTCCTTCCGGGCCGGAGTGGACTAAGCCCGGCGCAGCACCTACATAGGGGCTACGTTGCCCTGTTAAAACCTATGCCCGCGAGGTCGAGATGAATTCACCCCTGATACAGCTTCTGGTCTTGGCCGGTATTGCCGTATTCCTGATCCTCCGCTTGCGCAACGTCCTGGGCACGCGGGAGGGGTTCGAGAAGCCGCCGGTCGTGGACCAGGCGCCCGCCTCGCGCAACAAGCCGGCCTTCGAGGTGATCGAGGGCGGGCCCGACCTCGACATTACCGATCACGTCCCCGAGGACAGCGACGCGGGCAAGGCCCTGGCCGAAATGAAGCGTATCGAACCCTCCTTCGGCGTAAGCGATTTCCTCGGCGGCGCGCGTGGCGCCTACGAGATGATCGTCATGGGCTACGAGCGCGGTGATCTGGCCGAGATCCAGCCCTTTCTCTCGGAGGAGATCTACGAGAGCTTCGTCGACGGCGTGGCCGCGCGCGAAGATCAGGGCCTGACCATCGAGGCCAACTTCATCGGCGTCCGCGAGATGGAGCTGGTGGATGCCACGCTTGACCCCGAGACGAAGGAGGCCGAGCTGACGGTGCGTTTCGTGGCGGAGCTGACCTCGGCCGTGCGCGACCGCAGCGGCGAGATCGTCGAGGGCAGCACGACCGAAATCAAGCGGCAGAAGGACACCTGGGTCTTTGCTCGCTCCATGGGCTCGGACGATCCGAATTGGCTGCTGGTTTCCACAGACGGGTAGCCCGTGCCTGCGCGGCGGCCATTTTCGCGGGGCTTGCCGTGGTAGCCCCAGCGCGGGCCGCCGACGTGACCTATCGGGTGATGGAGTTCGATGAGCTCGAGGGCTGGACCGCCGATGACCATGGCGAGGCCTTCGAGGTTTTTCTGAGCACCTGCGGTGACATGCGGGAACCGGACTGGCGCGCGCTCTGTCAGTATGCCCGCACCGGGCCGGACCCGCGCCAGTTCTTCGAACTTTTCTTCCGGCCCGTCCTGATCGAGGACGGCGAAGCGCCCCTCTTCACCGGCTACTTCGAGCCCGAGCTTTCGGGCAGCCGCTTGCCAACGGCGCGCTACCGTTACCCCCTTTACCAGATGCCCCCCGAGGCCATGGAGACCAATCCTTGGCTGACCCGGCGCGAAATCCTGGATACGCCGGTGATGCAGGATCGCGGGCTGGAGATCGCCTGGGTCGATGATCCGGTGGAGCTCTTCTTCCTGCAGATCCAGGGCTCAGGTCGCATCCGTCTGCCAGACGGTGAGGTGATCCGCGTCGGCTACCGCGGCGCCAACGGTCATCCCTACCGCTCCATCGGTGTAGAGCTGGTGCGGCGCGGCATCTACGAGCCGCATCAGGTGAGCGCGCAGGTGATCAAGAACTGGGTGCGCCGCAACCCCGAGGAAGGGGCGGAGCTGCTCTTCCACAATCCTTCTTACGTCTTCTTTCGCGAGGTCAGCGAAGTACCCGCCGAGCGTGGCCCACTGGGTGCGATGAACCGTTCCGTCACCGCCCTGCGCTCCCTGGCCGTCGATCCATTCCACGTGCCGCTCGGGGCGCCCGTCTGGCTGGACAAGCGCGGTGAGGGACCGATGCGGCGGCTGATGGTGGCCCAGGATACGGGTGCCGCGATCAAGGGGGCACAGCGGGCTGACATTTTCTTTGGCACAGGCGATGCGGCGGGACGGGCGGCCGGACGCTTGCGTGACCCGGGGCAGATCTACGTGCTCCTTCCGATCCAACGGGCCTATGCCCTGCTCCTGCCGGAGGCGGAGACATGAGCCGGGGGAAGAAACAGCGCCTGAACGAAGAGGACCTCGCTCTGTGGCGCAAGGTGACGGAACGCACCGAGAAGCTGGACCTCAAGAGCCTTTTCACCCCGGAAGTGGACAGCCCCTCGCCCGCCGCGCTTTCGCGCGCGAAGGCGGCCATCTCCGGCACGCCGCGCCCTGCCCCGAAACGCAGCGGTACAGCCGCGCGCCCCGCCTTTGCCGCACCGCTTGGGCCTGCCTCTGTGCAGATGGACAAGAAGGCCTTTACCCGGCTGAAGCGGGGCAAGCTCAAACCCGAGGGCAAGCTGGACCTGCATGGCATGACACTTGAGAGGGCCCACCCGGCGCTCAACCGCTTCATCCTGACGGCCCAAGCTCAGGGCAAGCGGCTGGTCCTGGTGGTGACGGGCAAGGGCAAGCGCCGCGATGACGGCGGGCCGATCCCGACGCGGACCGGCGTGCTGCGACACCAGGTCCTGCATTGGCTCGATACGCCGCCCCTTTCTCAAGTCGTGATGCAGGTGAGCCAGGCCCACATTAGCCACGGCGGCGGGGGCGCCTACTACGTCTACCTGCGGCGGCGCCGGTAGACGTTTCAATTGGCGTCAGCGCCCGAGGGTGGGCCGGTAGCGCAGGATTCCCAGGGTCGCCAGCGCTGCGGCAACCAGATAGTAGAGGGCGATCGGCAGCATCTGTTCGGGAAAGGTGATCCCGAAGTCGATCAGCAGGCCCGTGACACCCGGCCCGATGGCCGAGCCGAAGACCATGAGCGCCGCCGCGACCGACTTGATCGCACCGATGTGGCGGGTGCCGTAGTACTCCGCCCAGAAGGTGGAGGTCCCGGTGGCCTGCATCCCCTGCCCCAGCCCGAAGATTACTAGCCCGACGCCGGCCATGAAGATGGTGTCGGCGAAGGCCAGAACAGCGAAGGACAGGGCGAAGGGCAACATCTGGAAGGGCACGATGCGGCTCACGCCGAAGCGGTCGATGGCCCAGCCGGAGAAAAAGGTCATGAAGACCGATGAGACGGTGTAGATCGGCATGAGGGCGACGAAGGCCACCAACTCCCAGCCCTTCACCTCTGTCAGGTGTACTTGCTGGAAGAAGAGCGCCGTGCCCCAGGCGGCCGGCCCGACGATCATCGGGATCATCAGGAAGAAGACGCCCGAGCGCAGCATCTCGGCCCTTGTCCAGTGGCGGCCCGCCATACCGGCGATGTGTGCCTCCTCGGCCATGCTCTGGGGGGTCCGCTCCTGGCGCAGCAGAAGCGTGATGAGGGGGATCGTCAAAAGCACCAGAAGGGCGGCGAGCAGCCAGAGATGGCGCCAGGCGACGAGGGCGAAGAGCGCCACAAAGACCACCGGCAGCACGGCCTGGCCCGCGGCGAAGCCCATGGAAGAGAGGGACAGCGCCTTGCCCCGGCTGGCCTCGAACCAGCGCACCATGGCGACGGAGCCAAGCTGCGACATCATCCCCTGCCCCGTCAGTCGGAGGGCAAAGATCACCGCGATGAGCAGGAGCGCCGAGGTGTTGAGCGCCATGGCAACGCAGGCGGCGGCCAGGGCAAGCATGACACCCCGCGCCAGGGCCCGGACGCGAAAGCGGTCCGTCAGGACGCCGGCCCAGATCATGGTAAGGGCCGAGAGAGTGGTGCCGACGGTGTAGATGCCGCCCCACTGGCCATCCGTCAGGCCGAAGTCGCCTTTGATCTCGCCGGCGAAGAGCGAGATGAAATAGGTCTGACCGTAGGAAGAGGTGAAGGTCAGCAGGAAACCGGCCAGGAGGAAGAGCCAGTTGGCCCGCAAAAATCGTAAATAACCCATGCGCCCTTGTTTTCAGCGAACGCGGGAAATGGGAAGGGGCAAAGCGCGGACCCCAGGACGGCGCCCGGGGCCCCGCGGTATCAGAGGACGTAGCGGCTGAGATCGGCCGAGCGGGTCAGTTCGCCCAGGTTCTGCTCCACGAAATCGGCATTCACCTCGATCGTCTCTCCGCCGCGGTCGGGTGCGGTGAAGGAAAGCTCCTCGAAGACCCGCTCCATCACCGTGTAAAGACGACGGGCACCGATGTTCTCAACCGACTGGTTCACGTCGGCGGCGATCTTGGCGAGGGCGGCGATGCCCTCCTTGGTGAAGCTGACCTCGACCTCCTCGGTGCCCATGAGGGCGGTGTATTGGAGGGTCAGGGCATTGTCCGTCTCGGTCAGGATGCGGACAAAATCCTCTTCCGTCAGGGCGCGCAGTTCCACCCGGATCGGCAGACGGCCCTGAAGTTCGGGCAGCAGATCCGAGGGCTTGGCGATGTGGAAGGCCCCCGAGGCGATGAAGAGGATGTGGTCCGTCTTGACCGGCCCGTGCTTGGTGGAAACGGTGGTGCCCTCGATGAGCGGCAGCAGGTCCCGTTGGACCCCCTCACGGCTCACGTCCCCGCCGCGCGCGTCGGACCGGGCGCAGACCTTGTCGATCTCATCAAGGAAGACGATGCCGTTCTGCTCCACCGCCTCGATGGCATTACGCGTCACGGTCTCGTCGTCCAAGAGCTTGTCCGCCTCCTCGCCGATGAGAACCTCGTAGCTCTCGGCCACGGAGAGCCGCTTCTTGGTGGTGCGGCCGCCCATTTTTCCAAAGAGATCGCCCAGGTTCATCATCCCCGCGCCCATGCCGGGCTGGCCCGGAATATCCATCATCTGAAAGGGGTTGCTTGTGTCGGTCAGCTCCAGCTCGATCATCGTGTCATCGAGCTCGCCCGCCTTGAGCTTGCGACGGAACATCTCGCGCGTGCCCTCGCGGGCGTCGGGGCCGGCGATGGCGTCGATCACCCGGTCCTCGGCGGACTGGTGGGCCTTGGTCTTGACCTCTTCGCGCATGTATTCGCGGGTCATGGCGATGGAGGCATCGACGAGATCGCGGACGATCTGCTCCACGTCGCGGCCCACATAGCCCACCTCGGTGAACTTCGTCGCCTCGACCTTTAGGAAGGGCGCGCGCGCCAGTTTGGCCAGGCGGCGGCTGATCTCCGTTTTGCCGACGCCGGTGGGGCCGATCATCAGGATGTTCTTCGGGTAAACCTCGTCGCGCAGATCATCGGGCAGCTGCTTGCGGCGCCAGCGGTTTCGCAGGGCTACGGCGACGGCGCGCTTGGCGTCCTTCTGGCCGATGATGAAGCGGTCCAGCTCGGAGACGATTTCGCGGGGGGTGAGATCGGTCATTTGCTAATGCTCTCCACGGTCAGGTTGCCGTTGGTGTAGACACAGATGTCGGCGGCGATGGCCATGGCGGCACGGGCCACGCCCTCGGCGTCGCGGTCGCCTTCCATCAGGCCCCGCGCGGCGGCCAGGGCATAGTTGCCACCGGAGCCGATGGCGGCCACGTCATGTTCGGGCTCGAGCACGTCCCCTGCCCCGGTGATCACCAGCAGGTCTGCGCCATCGGTCACGATCAGCATCGCTTCGAGCTTTTGCAGGTACTTGTCGGTGCGCCAGTCCTTGGCCAGTTCGACACAGGCGCGCTGGAGCTGGCCGGGATGGGATTCGAGCTTGGCCTCCAGCCGCTCGAGCAGGGTGAAAGCATCGGCGGTGGAGCCCGCGAAGCCTGCCACCACCTCGGCGCCGCCGGGGCTGAGGCGGCGCACCTTGCGTGCGGTGCCCTTGATCACGGTCTGGCCAAGGCTGACCTGGCCGTCGCCGGCGACAACCACCTTGCCGCCCTTCTTGACGCCGATGATGGTGGTGCCGTGCCAGCCGGGGAATTCGTCTCTTGCCATGAAGGCCTCCTTTGCTTGAGGGGCTATATGGCGGTCATGGCAGGGCGGGACAAGGGCGCGGGGCGGCTTGCCGCCGGGTCGGGCCGGGGCTAGCCTCGCTCCATGGCAGAACCGCGGCAGGTCACCTTTCGGCTGGAAGAGCCGCTGCGGGAGAGCGCCGCGGCGGGGCGGCACAATTTCATCAACCTCATGGCCGGGGTTCTGGAGGATGCGGGGTACGGTATTGAATTTGCTGGGCTTTATGCACCGGTGCGGGGCCCCTCACTGACTCACATGGCGGCCCCGCCAGATGATCGTGGCTTGGTCTTTCGCCGCGCCTATCACTACCCCTTTTGGCAGATAGACCCCCTGCCCCAACGCTGGCACTGGGACGTGGCGCGCCGTCCCTTCGACGCGTCAAAGATGCCTAAAGATGCTGCGCGCTTCTTCGACTTCTGGCGGCGCAGGCTCTTCGGCGAAGCGCCCTGTGCGGCCCGGCGCGGCAGCTTTCTCTACCTGCC
Organism: Sulfitobacter sp.; assembly: GCA_965212515.1. Lineage (GTDB taxonomy): Bacteria > Pseudomonadota > Alphaproteobacteria > Rhodobacterales > Rhodobacteraceae > Sulfitobacter. The sequence goes on along the minus strand of OZ243122.1, from coordinate 1,965,679 downwards.
CCTGCAAGGGCACCTGAGGCGGCAGCGGTCCTTCCAGCGCTGCACGCCGTTGGAGATGGTGGCGGCAGTGGCGGAAACGGGCCGCCGGGCGGTGGTGACGCTGCATCCCAAGGAAGCCTACGGGGCCGCGGACCGGGCGGCGCTGGCGGCCCTCGTGGCGCGTCATGACAACCTGCGCCTCGGCACAGATGACGTGATGACGCTGCTGCGCGACTGTGACGGCGTGGTGACGATGAACTCTGCGGTGGCCTTTTCCGGCTACTTCTTCGAGAAGCCCGCGCTGCTCTACGCCGGGGCGGACTTTCACCACATCGCTTTGCAGGGTGATCTGGCGCGGGTTTCAGAGGATTTGTCGGCGCTTGAAGCGCACAGGCCACCTTTCGCCAAGTACATCTACTGGTTCTGGCAGATGCAGGCGATCAACGCAGGTCGGCCCGAGGCCGCGTCGCGGATCGCCGGGAGGCTGCGTGATTTGGGCTGGGATCTCTAGCGGAACGAAAAAAGGCGCCGCGAAGGGCGCCTTTCATCATTGCCATCGGGCGGGGATCAGAGGGACTCTTCGATCCAGCTTTGCAGCGCGGCCTTGGGGCGGGCGCCCGCCACGTTGGAGACCACTTGACCGTCCTTGAAGAGGAAGAGCGCCGGAATGCCACGCACGCCCATCTGGGCGGGAGAGTTGGGATTCTCGTCGACGTTGACTTTGACGATCTTCACCTTGCCGTCCATCTCGTTCGACAGCTCTTCCAGGGCGGGGCCGATCTGTTTGCAGGGGCCACACCACTCGGCCCAGAAATCCACCACGACGGGGATATCGGATTGTTTGACTTCATTGTCGAAGGTGGCGTCGGTAACGGCGACAGTGGCCATGGGCTTCTCCTGGCATGATGTGTGAATGCTGAGCGAACCTAGGTACGGCCCGGCGCGCCGTCAAGGAGCGGGGCGCGGTGTAGCGCGCGCGTCACAAGATCGTGCGGCAGCGGCATCAGACGGCGCGCGGCGGTCCAGAGGATCGCAACCTCGATGCGGGCCTCGGGGTAGACGGCGCGCAGCATGTGAAGGTAGGCACCCATTTGGCGCAGGAGCCCTTCGGGGCAGCCCTCGGCCCTTTCGGGTACGACGCGGTTGGACTTGAAATCCACTGCCAGGATACGCTCCGGGCCTATGATCAGCCGGTCGATCAGACCGTAGAAGGGCTGGCCTTGGATGGACGCGGAGAGGGGCATCTCAGCAAGGCTGTCAGCGGCGAAGAGGGGGGCGAGATCGGGGGTGGCGAGAACGTCCAATGCCTCCGAGCGGGCCGTCCGGGCCAGCTCTTCGGGCAGGTCACAGGGCAGTGTCGCGGAGAGGGCGGCGCGCTCAGTAGCGGGAACCTCGGGCAGCCGTTCAAGCAGCAGATGCAGGTAGGTGCCGTAGGCGCGCGCCTCCGGCCCGTCGGCGCCCTGATCGCCGGGAAGGATCTTTGTGCCGCCCAGATCGGACGGCGAGAGGGGGGTGCCGGGCAGGGCATAGATCCCCTCGGGCTGGGAAAATATCGGCTCTAACGCAGGGGTTCGGCCCTCTTCCACCGGGCGCGTACGGATCGGCAAGTCATCCCAGGCGCCCTCCTGGAAGCGAAGTCCGCCGTCCGGCAGGGCATCGGCGTTGATCTCCTTCATGGCCTCATGGACAAGCTGATACCAGGCGCTGCCGTCCTTTGGCAGGTCACCGGCGGCGGCGACGATCAGCCATTTCTCGGCCCGCGTCAGGGCGACGTAGAGCAGACGCAGCCTCTCCTGAAGCTCCGCCGCGCGGTCCTGCTCCACGGCCTCTGCCAGGGGGGCAGGCATGTCGTTCGCCGCGGCGCGCCAGACGGGGCGGCCGTTCAGGGTCAGGATCTCGTAGCGGATGCGGATGTCGCGGCGGCCCGTGTCGGGCAGGATGACGATGGGCGCCTCCAGTCCCTTGGCGCCATGCACCGTCATCACCCGGATCTGGTTGGAGGCGCTGTCGATCTGCCGCTTGATCTCCAACTCGTCGGTCTGCATCCACTCGATGAAGCCGGTAAGGCTTGGCACGGCGGTGCGTTCATAGGCCAGGGCCTGGGAGAGGAGCGCGTTGATGCCGTCTTCCGCTTCCGGCCCCAGCCGGGCCAGCAGGCGGGCGCGGCCCTCATGGCGGGTGAGAATCCGCTCCAGCAGATCGTAGGGCCGCAGGAAGTCTGTTTGGCCGCGCAGATCCCGCAGCATTTGGACCGTCTCCGGGTGATCGGGGCTCTCGCGCAGCGCTTCCCAAAGCCGCCCGGGCCGGCCGTGGGCCAGGCCAAAGAGCTGCCTCTCGTCCCAGCCGAAGAGCGGGCTCTTCAGGGCCGTGGCGAGGGAAAGGTCGTCGTCCGAGGTGGCAAGGAACGAGAGGAGAGCGGCCAGGTCCTTGACCGCCAATTCCGCCCCGACCTTGAGCCGGTCGGCCCCGGCGATGGGCAGGCCGCGCGCCTTGCAGGCCCGGATGATCTGGGAAAAGAGCGCCGAACGGCGCTGAACGAGGATCAGGAAATCCCCCGGTTCGACGCGGCGGCGCACCAGGCTGCCGTCGATCTCGTCAGGGAGGAAATGTTCCTCGCCGCAGAGCTGGTCGATCCGCTCCGCGATCTGTTCGGCAAGTTGGACAGTGTGGTGGCGGGCGCTGATCCGGTCCAGCGGATCGGTCCAGTGGCCCGCTTCGGGCGCCTCTGCGGGCTCGACCAGCGGCCAGAGATCGACGCGGCCGGGCAGGGCCGTCTTGAAGGCGATATGTTCGCTCTGTTTGCCGAAGCGCGGCAGGCGGGTGGCGTCGAATGTGGTATCGACCAGTCGCAGGATGGCCGAGGCGGAGCGGAAGGAGAAATCCAGGCTGCGGTGCTGGAAGGGGCCCTGCGCGCCCTCGATCCGAGCCTGAAACTGGCCCGCCTTGCGATCGAACTCCTCCGGATCGGCGCCCTGGAAGGAGTAGATGGACTGCTTTTTGTCGCCCACCACGAAGAGCGTGCGCTCCTTGTCGCCGCGGGCGCCCGCGCCGCTGAAAAACTCCTGGGTCAGCCTTTCGATCACCTCCCACTGGCGGGGCGAGGTGTCCTGTGCCTCGTCCACCAGCATGTGGTCAATCCCTCCGTCGATCCGGTAGAGCACCCAGGCGGCCATGCTGCTGTCCGAGAGCAGGGTGCGGGCCTTGAGAATGAGATCGTCGAAGTCGAGCCAGCCGCGCAGGGTCTTGGCCTCGGCGTAGCGGGCGAGAAAGCGGCCAGCGAAGGCGTGCAGAGCCGCGGTCTTCTGCGCGGCGGCAAGGCATAGGCGGCGGGGCCGGGCCGCCTCCACGCGCTCCATGAGGTCTTCGAGCAGAGCGAGGCTGTCGCCCAAGGCTTCACGGACGCCCTTGGTGGGAAAAGAGCCGACCTTGGCGCCGAAGGGGGCCTTGGCACTGGCACCAAAGAGCAGGAGGTTTTCCAACACGGGCAGGCTGCGGAGGTTGAATTCCTCGATGAGCGAGAGCGCCTCGGCGGCCTTCTGATCGGTCTTCGCGCCGTTCCTCAGCTGCGGCACTAACGTGCGGAATAGAGCCGGTTCCTCTCCCAGAAAAGTCTCCCGTTCGATCATTTCCGCGCAAAGGTCTGTCGGCTGATCGAAGAGCGCCAGGGCTCCGGCCAGATCGAGCGGATCGGCAAAGCGGTCGCGCATTCCGACGATGGCGCGGGTCAGGCTTGAGAAGTCCTCGCCGGTGTAGAAGGCGGCCAACCCTTCCACCAAAGCGGCATCGGGGCCTTGGGCCATCTCGTCCACGATTTCCGCGCGCAGCAGGTCGGCGGCACGGTCCTCGATCTCGGTGAAGTTGGGGCTGACTCCGGATTCCAGGGGGAAGCGGCGCAGCAGTGCGGCACAGAAGGAGTGGATCGTCTGGATCTTGAGCCCCCCGGGCGTTTCGATGGCGAGAGCAAAGAGCGTTCGGGCCGATTTCAGGCGTTCGGGCGTCAGCTCTTCTTCGATGCCCAGTTCCCGAAGCGCGGCGCGCAGCGGCGTATCATCGAGCATTGCCCAGCCCCCGAGCCGCTTGAAGAGACGGTTCTGCATCTCCGATGCGGCAGCCTTGGTGTAGGTGAGGCAAAGGATGCGCTGCGGATCGACGCCGCGCAGCAGCAGGCGCGCGACCCGGTCCGTCAGCACGCGGGTCTTGCCCGAGCCGGCGTTGGCGGCGAGCCAGGTGGAGAAATCGGGGCGCGCCGCCTCGACCTGGGCGCGCGTGGCGTCATTCATCGTCAAGGTCATGGCAGATCCTCGCCCTGGGCTGGGGTGGTGTTGTCCCATTCGCCGAAACGGGCCAGGTGGTCATAGTCGCCGGGATCGCCGTCATTCTGCATCATGCGCCGTGCGGTGAAGCCCTGTCCCTCCTCCAGGTAGGCAGCGATGAGCGCGCGCAGGCCCGCCAGGACCTCTCGGGGCGGTTCCTCGAGCAGCGGTGCCGGCACCTCGACAGGGTTGCTGCCAAGCCCGATGAAGAGCGCCTCGGCGACCGGCGCCGGGCCGATCTCAGCAAAGCCGCCCTCCTCGAGGATGGCCGCCTCGAGCAGGAGCTGCTTGTCGAAGTGCTGCTGTTCCTTTTTCGAGGGCGGCCGGCCCGTCTTGTAATCGTAAATCAGGGCCTGGCCATCGGGCCGCAGGTCGATCCTGTCGGCCAAGCCATGGATGCTGACCCCGAGGTCTTTGAACTCATGAGTGCCCCGCGCGCCCTTCTCGAAAAGCGCCGGGGTGCCCTGGCTTTGGCGGGTGGCTTCACGGGCGATGAACCAATCGGCGATGCGGGTGATGCGGGCCAGCCACATCGCCCGGGCGGCGGGCCAGGGCACCTGCTCGGACAGAATGCGTCGGGCCGTGGCCAAGAGGTGCGCGCGTGTCAGAAGTGCCCGGTCTTCGGCGACGGAGCGCACGAAATGCTCCATGATCTCGTGCAGAACGATACCGCGCAGGGGTGCGTCGGGCGACTGTGTCAAGGGATCCATCCGGCGCAGGCCGAGGCTGTGGCGGGCGTAGATGGCGTAGGGATCGCGGATCAGGCGCTTGATCTCGGTCACCGAGAGCTTCGTGAAGCGCGCGCCACGTGGTGGGCGCGGCGCGGGGCGCGGGGCAGGAGGCACACGGGTCACCTCCTCAAGCGCCGCGCACTGGTCAATCCAGGCGGCGCCACGGGCACGCATGGCCTGCCAAGCCGCGGCGCCTTCGGGCTGGGGAAGGCCGGTGAGCAGGTTTTCCAGCCGGTTTAGCCAGCGGGACGGGATGGTCTCAGCATCGTCGGAGCGGATCGCCCGGGAAAGCCAGACCTGAGGTGCGCCGATGGCCTGCTGGTAATCGTGCGCCGCAAGGCCGACGCGCCGTTCCGGCAGGAGCAGCCCCGCCTGGGCGCGCATCTGTCTGTTGAGCCAGGGATCGGGCGGCGGCGCCTCGGGCCAGGTGCCATCGTTCAGGCCGCCGAGGATCACCAGATCAGCGCCCTGGACGCGGGCCTCGAGGGTGCCCCAGATCATGATTCGCGGGTGGGGCGCGTCACGGTCGCGGACTTCACCGGTGGAGAGCAGGGCGCCCACCAGATCGGCATAGTCACGAGCCGACATCTCGCCGCCTGCCGGGGCCTCATCGGCCAGCTCTTGCATGAGTGCCTGGGCCTTCTCACCGGCCTTGCGTTTCCATAGTTCGCCCGCCGTTGTGCCGTCGGGGCCAGCCGCGATCCTTTTCGCCAAGGCGAGGTGGGCCGTGACCCAATCCGCTAGCTGCCGGGCGCCGGGATCGTGGTGCTGGGTGAAAGTCTCTGCTACCCAGGCCGCCCAGGCAAGGAACTCCTCCCGTCCCGCGCCGGAGGGGGCGGCACGATCAGCGAGGGCCAGAAGGCTTTCGCGATCCGGGTAGGGCAGGCCCTCGCGGCGGAGGCGGGCCTCGAGCCGCTGCACGTGAAGGCCCTGGGCTTGGCGGCCCCTGCCGGAATCCGTGAGGGGGTGCTTCAGAAGGGTCAGCAACGCCTCGGCCTCGAGCGGCTCGGTGAAAAGCCCGAGAACGTGGCGCAGGAAGCGGCCTGGCGGCGAGAGCTGAAGCGGCGTGCCGGCGGAATCGTCGGGCAGGATGTTCCAGCGGTCGAGAGCGGCGGTCACCTGACGGCTGAGCATCCTGTCCGGCGTGATGAGGGCGGCGCGCAGCCCCTCGGCGGCGGCCTTGCGCAGGCGCAGGGCGATTGCCAGCGCCTCGATCCGCGGTGTCGGGGCTTCGAGTAGGGTGATGCCAGCGGTGGAAGCCTCCAGATCGGTCAGGCGGGGGCCCTCCGTCAGCCAGGCGTGGGTCACGGGCGCGGGCCGGAGGGAGAGGGAGACCAGCCGGTTTCGTGCGGCAGAGGGGGCCGGGCTGTCGCTCCAGGGCGTGATCGCGGCGCGGGGCAGGCCGAGGCTGCGCATCAGGTGGCGGAAGCGGTACTGGGGGTGATCCTCGGGCGGGATGCGGTTCGGCTCGCCATCGAGGCTGCGCCAGACGTCCGTGGGCAGATCCCAGTCAAAGCCGGGCAGTACGAGGGCACCCTGCGGCAGGCAGGCCACGGCCTCCATCAGGAGGCCGGTGGTGCCACGCGATCCGGTGGAACCGGCCAGGATGATCGGGTGCTGCGGCGGGTTCTCTGCCCAGTGGGCGGTGAGCCGTGCGATCAGGCGGCGCTGGCGGGCCTCAGGATCAGGCGCGGCGCCGCTTTGGGCCAGGTAGCTGTCCGCAATGGCTATGAACTGCTGCGCGCGCTGCCAGTGGCCGGACTGATCACTGACGTCCAAGTTGGCGATGTCCTCCAGCGTCACGCCCTCGCCCTGCATCTCGTCGAAGAGGGTGGCGAGGCTGTCGGCCAAGGCATAGAGGGAGGCGCGGGGCGCCAGGGTTGGATCAGTGTCGAGCAGCCGGGAGACGAGCTGGATCAGCTCCAGGCGTCGCCGCAGGGCAGGGGCCGCGGGTGGTTCATAGATCTGCGGGACAAGACCGTCGAGTGCCGTGACCAGGCGGACGCGCGGCAGGAAAGTCGGCGGGCCCTCCGTGAGGATTTCGCGCAGGCGGCGGGCCATGCGCTGGGTGTTCACGATGAGCTCCACACGAGCCATGGCATGGGGCGGTTGGTCCTTCAGGCGGTCACGCAGGCCAGCGATCAGGGCGGCGGGAAAGTCCACCCCCGGCGCCAAGCCAAAGAGGCGCGGACTGTCGGAGGGTTCAAACATCGGCATCGGCGAGGAGCGCCTCGGCCCGGGTGATGCCTTCGGGGCTGCCTACGTCGCACCAGCGGCCCGGATAGCTGATCCCATAGAGGCCGCCGCGCGCCAGCATCAGATCCCAAAGCCGGTTGAGTGAAAAGGCCTCCTCGGGGATTTCGGACAGGAGTGTGGGATCGACGATCTGCGCCCCGCCATAGACCTCACCCGCCCCGCGCGTGAGTCGGCCCGCCTCATCGCGGATGAAATCGCCCTGGCCCGCGTGGCCCAGGGCCCGGGCACGCGGCACCAGCATCAGCAGGGCGGACATGCGGCTGGGATCCCAGGCCGCTTCCAGTAGCGGAAGGGGGTTCCGCCCTTGCCAGACGGCATCGGGATTGAGCGTCATCACCGGGCCTTGCCCGAGGTGCGGCAGGGCGTTGCGCAACCCGCCGCCGGTTTCCAGGATCTCGGGTTTTTCCGTCAGAGTGCGCACGCCGCGCGGGGCAAGGTGGGCCTCCAGCATTTCCGCACGGTAGTGCAGATTGGCGACCACGGGGGCGCATTTGGCCTCCTCGGCCAGGTCCAGGGCGCGGTCCACCAGGGGCCGTCCGGCAACCGGCAGCAGGGGTTTGGGCCGATTACGAGTCAGGGCACCCATGCGGGTGCCGAAGCCTGCGGCAAAGATCAGGAGCGGGCGCTGGCGCATTGGGTCTTCAGCTCCTTCAGGAAGGTTTCGTTGGGGATGGGCAGGATGGGCTCCAGCACTCGGGCGAGGGGGGCGAGATCGGGGTGGGCGAGATCGCGCTGCACAAGGTCAAAGACGCGGGGGATGAGATTTACGTAATGGGCCTTGCCGTCGCGTAGGCAGAGGCGGGCGAAGATGCCCAGGATGCAGAGATTGCGCTGGGCGCCGAGGATCGCGTAGGCCCGCTCGAAAGGGGCGCGGGCCATGCCGGTGGCCGCGAGGTAGCGGTCCACCATGGCCTTCTCGATGATGGGGGACACATCGCGCCGGGCGTCCTGAAGCACGGAGACCAGGTCGTAGGCGGGGTGGCCCAGGAGCGCATCTTGGAAATCGAGCTGGCCGACCCGAGCCGCCCCCTGGCGATCGGGCAGCCAGAGCAGGTTCTGGGCGTGGTAATCGCGCAGGATCACCACCTTGGGGGTCTCTTCGAGCGACTCGGCCAGGGGCCGGAAGGTGGTCTGGAAGTCCTCCTGAGCCGCTTTGGGCGCGTCTCGGGCGTACCAGTCGAAGATCAGACGGTTCATCTGCGCCATCCAGTCGGGATCGCAGGGCGGCAGGGGCAGGGGGGTGGCGCGGTGCAACTGGACAAGCGCATCCACGGCAGGGCCGTAGAGTTCCGCCTCGCGGCCTGGATCAATCTTCAAAAGGCTGGCGAAGAGATCGTCCCCCAGGTCTTCGATAATGAGGAAGCCGCGCGCGCTGTCGGCCTCCAGGATGCGCGGTGCGCTCAGACCCAGGCCGCTCAGGTAGGCGGCGACACGCAGGAAGGGGCGCACGTCCTCGCCCTTTTCCGGCGGTGCATCCATCAGGATCGCCGTCTCGCCGTTCGGGCGGCACAACCTGTCATAGCGGCGGTTCGAGGCGTCGCCCGCCACCACGCGGCGGTCGCAGCCCGCCCAGGGGCCGGCGGCGAGGAACTGTTCCAGCTCGGCGGCGCGGTCCGTCATTCTGTCCAAGGGGCTACCTTTTCTTGCCATTTCGGGTCGGTCCAGCTGAGCCGCGCGTGGCGCGCCGCCTCGGTGGGGCCGGGGGTCAGGTGCAGGTGCAGAGCCTCGGGCGGTTGCAATTCGGCCAGCCTGTCGGGCCATTCCACCAGGCAAATGGCCGCGCTGAAGGCCTCGGTGAGACCCAGTTCTTCCACTTCCTGCGGATTTGTGAGCCGGTAGAGATCGGCGTGCCAGAGCTCGCCCTCCGGGGTCTCATAGGTCTGGACCAGGGTAAAGGTGGGGGAGGGGACCTCCTCAGACACTCCCATCAGGGACCGGATCAGCGCGCGGGCGAAATGGGTCTTGCCGGCCCCCACCTCACCGCTCAGAAGAAGACAGTCGCCAGGGGCCAGGCGGGCGCCCAAAAGGGCGGCCTGTCGGGCGGTGTGATCCGCGTCGGAGAGGGTCAGGTCGAGGTGCTGCACGGGCATGGTGCATGGTCGCCGAGGTGCCGGGGGGCTTCAAGTCAAAAGCGGTGCCTCAGGCACCCGACGGGGCTGCCGCCGTGGCGTCAGGCGGGGAGATGCCGAGGGGCTCCACACCGCGAAACCGAACCATGCGCGCGCCCGGGGCGATGGCGCGCAGTTCAATGGCGCCGCCGCTCGGATCCGGCAGATCGAAGTGCGCCGGATCGGGGTCTTCCAGCGCGTTGACGAAGGGCTCTAAGGCGGGCCAGGCCGAGAGCTCGGGCCAGCGGCCCTGCCAGAGATCGAGACAGTCGCGGATGGTGACATCGGCAAAGGCCGCCTCCGGGTCCTGCTTCCAGAGGCGCCGGTAACGGGCGTTTGAGAAGGTCAGCACACCGCCCCGGGAAAAGACGGCGATGGCATCCTCGATCACGTCCAGGAGGCCTTGGCCGATCTCCAGTTCGCGGCGGAAGGAGCGGGTCATCACGACCTCTGACGTAATGTCGTCGATCAGAAAGGCGGTGGCGCCGTCGGGTTGGGGCCGCCCCTGAACGCGGAAGGTGCGCCCGTCGGCGAGCGACCAGGTGTCATGGTAGCCCTCGCCTGAGGCGCGGCGCAGCAGGTCGGCGATGCCACGCCGCCAGTCCGCGTAGTTCTTGGGTTCCGGCATGCGGCGATTCTCGCGCAGCTGGTCGAAGAAGCCGAGGATGTCTGGCTTGCTGCTGAGAAAGACCGGCTGGAGCTGGGTGAGGTCGACCAGCGAGGGGTTGAAGAGGGCGAGCCTGCCGTGACGGTCAAAGATGGCGAGGCCGGTAGGAAGGTGGGCGAAGGTCTTGCCCAGGGTCTGCATGAAGGTCAGGCGCGCCGCCTCGGCCGCCATCTGGGCGTCGATGTTTGTGGCGTGGCACATCAGGCGTCCGTCGGCTTCGCTCGCGTCGAGGCTGAAGGTGAGGCTGCCTTCGCCGCCCTCGCGCAGAACGGTCGTCTGGTCAGCGCCGCCGGGATCGGGGGTTGGGAAGAGCCGCGCGCCCTCAGGCCTGTCGAGCCGCTCCGCGAGGCGGGTGTAAGCTTCGTTGTGCCAGGTGATCTGGCCTGCCCCATCCTCCTCCCACGCCGGATGGGGGGCCGTTTCTGACAGACGGTTCAGCAAGGCGGTGGCTTGCGGTCCGGCTTCCTCCGGGCCAAGCAGCAGGACCAGGCGCATAGCGCCCTGACGCGTCACCTCGAGCCGCCGGCCCGGCGCCTCCAGGGTGAGGCCCTCGGCCTCCGCCGCGCTGTCTGGCAGTTCGGGGAAGTCCCCTTCAAGCGCGCGGCGCAGATCCTGCCAATCGTGAAGGGTGGGATCGAGGGCGAGGTTGGCGCGCGCGCTGTCGCTGGCGTGGTGCAGGCTCTCCCCGTCGAAGAGCAGGGCGACGGGATCCTCCTCGGGCGGCAGCGGAGACCCGGCGGACTGAGGAGCGGCTACCGCGCCCGGCCCGGCGAGCTGCGCGATCAGGGCCGCCGAAAGGCCAGCGCCGAAGATCAGGGCGGTTTCGGCCAGGCTGAGCATCTGACTGTCCCTTGGTGCAAGAAGGTTTCATCCTCGTTCACCAAAGTTAAGGTTTGGTTAACGGCTCAGGTGGCAATGGGCGGATTGGGGGCAAGTGGCGTGCCAGCCGCATGGGGACGGCCTTCGAGGAGGAGGCGCGGCCAGATCACCTCAACCACGGCGCCGGCGAAGGGCCCCTGGCCGGAGCCGTTGGCGAAGCGCAGACGCGCGCCGGTGCGTTCCAACAGCGTCTTGGCGATGAAGAGCCCTAGGCCCATACCCTCGTAGGCGGGGCGGTCGGGGTCGCTGCGCTGGGCGCCGCCGCGGCGCATGAAGGGATCGCCGATGCGGCCCATGACGTGCGACGGGAAGCCCGGCCCGTCGTCGATGATGCGCACGGAAATCTCGCTCTCCGTCCAGGAGCTTTCCACGAGGACCTGCTGGCGCGAGAAATCCACCGCATTCTGAATCAGGTTGCGCAGGCCATGGATGATCTCGGGCTTGCGCAGGATCGAGGGCTGGAGCTGCGGGTCGCCGGCCTGATCCGCGTGGTCCAGCACCACCTCCTTGCCGCGCGTCATGTGGGGCTCGGCGGCCTCTAGGATCAGGGCCTCCAGCGGCGTCTGCTTGACGTGCATGTCGTCCTTCCCGGCGCGGCCCATGTCGCGCAGGATGTCGCGGCACCGGTCCGCCTGATCGCGGATCAGGGCGGCATCCTCGGCCAGGTCATGCCACTCGGGCTTCTGGGAAAGATCGTTGAAAAGCTCGGCGCTGGTCAGCTTGATGGTGGCGAGGGGCGTGCCCAGTTCGTGCGCCGCGGCGGCCACCACGCCGCCCAGATCGGTCAGCTTCTGTTCCCGCGCGAGGGTCATCTGGGTGGCCGCCAGGGCATCGCCCATGGAGTGGATCTCGGTCGTCACCCGGCGCGAGTAGGCGGAGGTGAAGAGGATGGCGATGACAAGCGCCGCCCACTGGCCGAAGAGGAAGAGCTCCGGCATGTCGAGGATCGCCCCTTGGGCGGTGCGCAGAGGGATGTGGTAGGCGGCCAGGAGGGTCACCACGATGATCGCCGTTACATTCAGCACGATGGTCGAGCGCAACGAGAGGGCCGTCGCCGAGATCGTCACCGGGCCGAGCAGCAGCAGCGCGAAGGGGTTGTTGAGCCCGCCGGTGAGGTAGAGCAGGCAGCCCAGTTGCAGCAGGTCAAAGAGCACCATGGCCAGGTTTTGGGCTTCGGACAGGCGCTTGTTTTCGGGGAAGATGAAGGTCGCGATCAGGTTCCAGATGATCGAGGCACCAATCACGAAGTAGCCCAGGGCCATTTCCAGTTGCAGGCCCAGCAGTCGCTCCGCCACGACGATTGCGACCAATTGTCCCGCGATGGCAACCCAGCGCAGCAGGATCATGGTGCGGAGCCTGATCCAGCTGGCTCTGGTCCGCCCGCCGACGGGCCGGATCGAAGACTGCGTCATCGGCGCACCTTTTGTTTACCCCGGTCTCTCTTGACCCCGATATAGCCTCGGTTATGCCCGGGACACATCACAGAATCCGCAGGAGAGTTCGGATGAGACGATTGATCGCGATTGCCGCAGCCGCCATTGCCGCGGCCTTTTTGCTGGGCACGCTTTGGGTCACCATGCGGCCCACGGGGGCGGAACGCTATGCCCAGTGCCGCTCCTCCACGGTGGCGGGAGACATCGGCGGGCCCTTCGAGCTGGTCAACGCCCGCGGCGAGACGGTGACCGACGCCGAGGTCATCACCGAGCCGAGCCTGATCTACTTCGGCTACACCTTCTGCCCCGATGTCTGCCCGCTGGACGTGGACCGGAACGCACAGGCGATCGAGATCCTGGAGGAGGAGCACGGCAAGGAGGTCACGCCGATCTTCATCACAGTGGACCCGGCGCGCGACACGCCCGAGGTGGTGGGCGATTTTGCAGATGCCATGCACCCGCGGATGATCGGGCTCACCGGATCGGAGGCTCAGGTGAAGGCGGCAAGCCAGGCCTACCGCACCTACTACAAGCTGCACGAGCCGAACGATGGCGAGTACCTGGTGGACCACTCCACCTTCTCCTACCTGGTCATGCCGGAGGAGGGCTTTGTCGATTATTTCCGCCGGGAGCTTCCGCCCGAGGAACTTGCCGACCATCTCGCTTGTTTTGTTGAGTCGTCCTGACATTTGACCGTTGGGAAAGCTGCGCCATATTAGGCGCAACCGAACGGATGATGTGAGAACGAGATGAGCCTCGACATGGCAGAGATTGGACCAGACAAGAGCCTGCTTCTGGTGGACGACGACGAGCCCTTTCTGCGGCGTCTGGCCAAGGCGATGGAAAAGCGCGGCTTCGAGGTCGAGACCGCCGACAGCGTGGCGGCCGGCAGTGCCATCGCCACGGCCCGCCCGCCGGCCTACGCGGTGATCGACCTGCGGCTGGAAGACGGCAACGGGCTCGACGTGGTGGAGCGCCTGCGCGAGAAGCGGGCCGATGCCAGGGTCGTCGTGCTGACGGGCTACGGGGCCATCGCCACGGCCGTGGCCGCGGTCAAGATCGGGGCGACGGATTACCTGTCAAAGCCGGCTGATGCCAATGACATCACCAACGCGCTGCTGGCGTCGGAGGATGATCTGCCGCCGCCACCGGAAAACCCAATGAGCGCGGACCGGGTGCGCTGGGAGCATATCCAGCGGGTCTACGAACTTTGCGACCGCAACGTTTCCGAGACGGCGCGGCGGCTCAACATGCACCGACGGACGCTTCAGCGTATCTTGGCGAAACGATCGCCCAGGTAGGTAAGAGCTAGAGCTCGAACCGTTTGATACGCTTGTCCACCCGGGTGCCGTCCTCCAGCGGCACCCCCTCCAACAGACCCCAATCCATGAAACCGCGGCTCTGGTAGTAGATCAGGCCGCCCTCATTGTCGGCCCGGATGGCGGCCAGGATGATGCGGTAACCGAGCTCCTTCGCAGCCCGTCGCGTTGCCTCGAAGAGCGCGGAGCCGATGCCGAGCCCGCCTTGGCCGAGCTGCACGAAGGTGGCGATCTCTGCTGCCTCGTCGGGCCTGTCGATCGACGGTTCGATCCATTGGAACCCTGTCACCCTTTCCGAACTGTCGAGCGCGACCTGCCAGGCGCTGCGCGGTGTCGCCATCCAGTCCGATATGTCATCCGCCGTCACCGGGCGGGTGAGGGCGGTGCTGCCGCCCTCGGCGATGATCTCATTGAGAAGGCGCGCCATGTCACCGCAATCCAGCGAGATTGGTCGCCTGATCTGGATCACTTCATCTGGCCCAAGAGCTCGGCGTGACGGGCGGTGAAGGCGGCGCGGCACTCGACAGGCGGGCGCAGCAGGATCGAGAGGCCCTCGCGCAGGGCCGGACTGGGCGCACCGAAGAATCGCGTGGCCTCGGCCTCCGAGAACCCGGCGATCTCTACGGCCTCCATCCAGGCGCTGACCCGGTCGGCGCGCTTGATCTGCTGCTTGATCGTTTTGGGCAGGGCGGCGGGCAGACCAAAGCGCAGGTGCACCGCGCTGGTAAGCCTTTCGTCCAGGGCACCGTAATCCGGGCCGACCGCGGCCTTCACCGGCGAGATCATGTCCCCGATCACGTACTCCGGTGCATCGTGCAGGAGGGCGGCCAGACGCCAGCGCGGCGGCGCCTTGGGTGCGATGCGGCCGAAGATGGTTTCCACCAGCAGGGAATGTTCGGCCACAGAATAGGCATAGTCGCCGCGGGTCTGGCCGTTCCAGCGCGCGACGAAGGCCAGGCCATGGGCGATGTCCTCGATCTCGATGTCCACGGGGGTGGGATCGAGCAGGTCCAGGCGGCGGCCGGACAGCATCCTTTGCCAGGCGCGGGGTTGTTTACCCATTCAACATTTTCCTTCGGCGATTAGCGATTTGGGAACCAAGGGCAGGGCAATCCTGTTTTCAGCACGAAGGAGAGAGCGATGAAACCTCATTTTTCCATCCCCGCCATCGGGCTTGCAGTTCTGCTGGCTGCCCCTGCCGCCTGGGCCGACCAGGTGTGCATGAGCGCCGGAGAGATGCAGGCGTCGCTGATCGACTGGTACGGCGAGACCCCCGTGAGCGAGCCGAGCGATAGCAACGAGCAGATCTGGGCGTCGGAGCGCACCGGCACCTGGACCATGATCAAGCTGCTGGCAGACGGCAATGCCTGCGTGATCGCCCAGGGTGAAGACTGGATGTCGGGCGCAGAGCAGCCCGAGATGCTGGCGGCCCTGCGCAAGTAGGCAAGCAAGGCCCCTGCGGCACCGACGGACATTGAGGCTGACCCCCTTTAGTGCTAGGCGGCAGCCAAACGTGATGGATGAGGTGCCAGATGGCCAAAGACTATATTGTAAAAGACATTGGCCTTGCCGCCTACGGGCGCAAGGAACTGGACATTGCCGAGACCGAGATGCCCGGCCTGATGGCCCTTCGCGAGGAATACGGTGAGAGCAAACCGCTAAAGGGCGCGCGCATCGTCGGCTCGCTGCACATGACGATCCAGACCGCCGTTCTGATCGAGACCCTCGTGGCGCTGGGCGCCGATGTGCGCTGGGCCTCCTGCAACATCTTCTCCACCCAGGATCACGCCGCCGCCGCCATCGCCGAAAGCGGCGTGCCGGTCTTCGCGATTAAGGGTCAGTCGCTTGCCGAGCACTGGGACTATCTCGACAAATCCTTCCTCTTCGATGACGGCCCGAACATGATCCTGGACGATGGCGGGGACGCCACGCTTTACGTCCTGCTGGGCGCCCGCGCCGAGGCGGGGGAGGAAATCATCCCCGTGCCGACCTCAGAGGAAGAAGAGGTCATCAAGGCGCAGATCCAGAAGCGCATGAAGGAGAGCCCGGGCTGGTTCACCAAGGTGCGCGACCAGATCAAGGGTGTCAGCGAAGAGACCACCACCGGTGTGAACCGACTTTACCAGCTTGTTCGTGACGGGCAGCTGCCCTTCCCGGCGATCAACGTGAACGATTCCGTCACCAAGTCGAAGTTCGACAACAAGTACGGGTGCAAGGAGTCTCTCGTGGACGGCATCCGCCGGGCGACCGACACGATGATGGCCGGCAAGGTGGCCGTGGTCATGGGCTACGGCGACGTTGGCAAAGGCTCCGCCGCCTCGCTCAAGGGTGCGGGCGCCCGAGTGATCGTGACCGAGGTGGACCCGATCTGTGCGCTTCAGGCGGCCATGGACGGCTTCCAGGTGACGACGCTGGAGGAGGTCGTCTCCACCGCCGACATCTTCGTCACCACCACCGGCAACAAGGACGTCATCCGGATCGAGCACATGCGCGAGATGAAGGACATGGCCATCGTCGGCAACATCGGCCACTTCGACAATGAGATCCAGGTGGCCTCGTTGCGCAACCACAAGTGGACCAACATCAAGGAACAGGTGGACATGATCGAGATGCCGAACGGCAATCGTCTGATCCTCCTTTCCGAAGGGCGTCTGCTGAACCTCGGCAATGCCACCGGGCACCCTTCCTTCGTTATGTCCGCTTCCTTCACCAACCAGGTGCTGGCCCAGATCGAGCTCTGGACCAAGGGCGACGACTACAAGAACGAGGTCTATATCCTGCCCAAGCATCTGGACGAGAAGGTGGCGCGTCTGCACCTTGAGCGTATCGGCGTGAAGCTGACCCAGATGAACACGGAACAGGCGGCCTACATCGGCGTGAAGCCCGAAGGTCCGTTCAAGCCGGAGCACTACCGCTACTGATCCTGCCCGGTCCAACCGAGCATGAGCGAAGCCACGCCGGAAAGGCGTGGCTTTTGCCGTTTCGGGGCCAGACAGAGTGCCGCGGGCGGGAACTTTCGGCGCGCACTTCCGGTTCTTTCGGCAACAACGGATCAATCCCTGGAGGATGACATGACACGTACGATGCTAAAGACGACGGTGGCCGCCATTGCCCTCTGCGGCAGCGCCGCCTGGGCCGACGCGCACAAGCCCGTGACCGCCCCGGACGCCGAGATGAGCCAGGAGGCCGAGGCCAGCACGGAGACTGGCGAGACCGAGATGGAGGTGACCCAGGAGGCGGAAGCCGAAACCGAAGGCACCGAGATGGAGATGAGCCAGGAGGCAGACGCCGAAGCCGAGCTTGAGGCGGAGACGGACAGCGCCAATGTGGCGCCGGAGATCGACACCGATGCCAGCCGCCAGGCCAAGGCGGCCTCCGACGGCAGCCTGACCGATGAGAGCACCGAGGATGACGCCGTGCGCTTCACCGAGGGGAACGCCCGTGAAGCCACCGAAGGTGAAATCAACATCGCGGACGAAGGCGAGACCGATTTCCGCGACACCGAGCCGGTGATCTCCGGTGACGTGAACGATGAGGGCACCGTTGCCGCTGACGAAGGACGCGCCACCGCCGACGTGATTGTCGAGGCCGACAAGGAGCTGGCCGAAGGCGATGCCGAGGAGAACCTGACCCCGGCACAGGAAGAGGACGTGGCCGAAGTGGATTCGCCCGAGATCCTGATTGACGAGGAGTTCGGCGGCCTGACGGCAGGTGACCTTGAGGGCATGCGTGTCTACGGCGCCGACGGCGTCTATGTTGGCGACGTCAACGAGATCGTCATGATGGACGAAGAAATCGCCGTGGTTGTCGGGATCGGCGGTTTCCTCGGCTTCTTCGAAGATGAGAAGGCCGTACCGCTGAAAGCATTCGTAAAGGGCGGTACCGACGAGGTGCGCCTGTCTCAAATGACCGCGATGGAGGTGGAACAGCAGGCAGAAATCGAGGCCGAGCTTGAAGAGCTGGCCGACGATGCCCGTCTGGACGAGCGCCTGTAAACTAGCCTAACCGAACCGAGCAGTTGATGGCCCCCGCCCCGTGCGGGGGCCTTCTTTTCTCTGGGTTAAGAAAAAGGCGCCTCCTGCCTGAGACGCCTTCCCCTTTAGTCTGCCAGCGCCTCAGCGCTGCTTGTTAAACCCTTTTCTGCCCCGCCTGAGAAAGCCGCGGCCCTCGCGGTGCAGGTGGCGGACCACCTCTCCATTGTCCTGATCCGTCAATTCAACCTGTGAAAGCAGGGGATAGCGTTCGCTGAGCGCCGTGTGCTCCCCCGTCGTGTCCTGAATCCTTTCTAGTCTGTCCTCAAATGTGTGATCATCCCGTTTCATGCTTCTGCCTCCGGATGCTGATAGTACACGTTAACCTAGAAGTGCTTTTCCTGGCAGATTTGAGGCGCAAGCGGCACCAATCCGAGAAAGGCCGCCCTCTTCTTGCCCAGGTCACGTGGGCGGCGGAGATTTCCCTTTGTGCTGCGGGCCTCTCTGGTTAGGCTCCGCCCCGTTAGGACAGAAGAAGGGAGGACCCTATGGGGAAGAGGGATGAGTGGATCGCGAAGTACGCGGACGACCTGAAGACGAAGTGCGGCATGGAACCGGACATGGATCTTCTGACCAAGGTGACCATTGGTTGCGGCCCGGCGATCTACAACGCCGATGCCCAGACCGTGGCGGCCGGCCAGACCAGTGAGCTGGAGACCATCAAGAAGAACTTCCTGATGAAGAAGCTCGGCCTGCCGGACGGGGAGGAGCTGATGGGGGGCATTCAGAAGGCCATGACGACCTATGGCCGCTCAGAGCGCAACAAGTATCGGGCCGTGGTCTATTACATGCTGGTCAAACATTTCGGCAAGGAATCGGTCTACGGCTGAACCTTTGCCAATGATTTCAGATAGCTGCGCCCGCCGTCCTGGCGGGCGTTTTGCATTTGAGACGATAGCGCCCGATCCATTTCTTGGATATTGTCCACCTTTATGCTAGAAAAGCTTTACGGCCAGGACGGCCAGAACAGATTTTCGAGATGTGTGCGGTGGGTACGGGAGCACACGGGGGGAAAGGGTTCTGGCATCGGCCAGAACCCTTTTTCGTTTCGCGCGACCTCTTCAGATCAGCGTTAGAACCAGGCCGATGATTGCGCAGCCGAAGGTGGCATAGCCGCCGTCGATCAGGGTTAGCCGGAAGGGCCTTTGACCGTAGGCATTGTTGATCATGATCCACGGGCTGATGAAGAAGAGCCCGATGCCGAGGCCCGAGATCAGACCCTCGTCCCAGCGATCAATCCCCGACAGCGCGAAGGTGTGGCGCATCATGCCGGCCACCAGGATCATGGCGAGGCCAGACAGGATGAAGGGCGTCGGGCCGTAGTTCTCCGGCTTGCCGTCAGGCCCCATCCGAATGCCCGAGGCGGCCACCCAGGGCTTTGAGAGCACCGAATACCAGACGGCGCCGAAGATGAACCCGGCCAGGGCGGCCAGGAGGACGGAAAGATAACCCATTGATCCCACTCCCTTGGTCTTGTGAACCGACTATGGGCGAAGGAGCGGGCTTTGCCTACGGTTTCGTGTTCCCCAGGCCGCAGACGACCCGCCACTCCTCTTCCGTCACGGGCTGCACCGAGAGGCGGCTGTTCTTCACCAGCACCATCTCCGAGAGCCGCGGGTCCGCCTTGATCTGATCCAGGCTGACGGGATCGGTGAAGGGCCGCACCGCCTTGATGTCCACGCATTCCCAGCGGGCGTCGTCGGTCGTGCTATCGGGGTGCGCCTCCGCGATCACCTCGACGATGCCGACCACGCTCTTTTCTTTCAGCGAATGATAGAAGAAGCCGAGATCGCCCTTCTTCATTTCGCGCATGAAGTTGCGCGCCTGGTAGTTGCGCACGCCATCCCATTCCTCGCCCGCGTCGCCTTTGGCAACCTGATCCTGCCAGCCCCAGGTGTTGGGCTCGGACTTGAAAAGCCAATAGGCCATCAGCCGATCACCCTCTTCCAGTGGGTCAGGGTCACGCTCTCGAAGAGACCCGCCTTGGCGTAGGGATCGGCCTCGGCCCAGGCGCGGGCGCTGTCCATGTCGGGCACATCGAGGATGATGAGGGAGCCGATCATGCCGCCCTCCGCGTCCAGCAGCGGCCCTGCCTGGGCGACACTCTCGGCCGAGCTTTCCAGGTAGGCCAGGTGAGCGGGGCGGTTTTCCTGGCGGATCGGCAGGCCGCCCGCGCGGTCCTTGGCCATCAGTGCGACTAGCATCTCATTCCTCCTTGAGCGGTCGGTTCAGCAGGGCCTCCATGGCACCCTGGACATCCTGGCGATTGTCCAGAAGGGCGGCGACGGCGGCGGTAATTGGCAGGTCCAGCCCGGCCTCCTGGGCCAGCGCTTGGACGGCGCGGGCGGTGGCGGCGCCTTCAACGGTGGTGGCCTGATCAAAGCCTTCGCCCGCGCCGATGGATTGGCCCAGCCGATAGTTGCGCGATTGGCCCGAGGTGCAGGTGAGCGCCAGGTCGCCAAAGCCCGAGAGGCCCGCGAGGGTGCGCGGCTCGGCGCCCCGGTGGCGCGCCAGCTTCTGCATTTCGGCAAAGCCGCGGGTAATGAGTGCGGCGCGGGCACTTTCGCCCAGTCCGGCCCCCATGGCCGCCCCGCAGGCGATGGCGACGACATTCTTCAGCGCGCCGCCCAGTTCGGCGCCGACCGTGTCGGTGGTGCGGTAGAGGCGCAAGTTGGCGGTGGTCAGGGTCTCCTGAAGCGTCACGCCGGTCTCTTCCTCGCCGCAGGCGAGGGTCAGGGCGGTGGGTAGGCCCCGGGCGATGTCGGCGGCGAAGGAGGGGCCCGTGAGAATCGCGGCGGGGGTGCCGGGCAGGACTTCCTGGATCAGGGCAACGGGGCCCAGGAAGGTCTCCAGCTCGATGCCCTTGCAGCAGGCTACGAGATGACGCCCTTCAAGAAGCGCGGCGTGGGTTTTCAGCAGCCCGCGCAGCTTCTGCAGCGGCACGGCCAGCAGCAGAACCTCGGCTTTCGCGGCCTGTTCCATGTCGTTGGTGACGAAGACGCTCTCACCCAGGGTCTGACCGGGCAGTCGGCGGTTGTTCACCCGGCTCTGTGCCATGTCGTCGGGATCGCGCGCCCAGAGGGTGACGGGCCCCTTGCGCCCGAGGGAGATGGCCAGGGCCGTGCCGAAGGCGCCGGCGCCGAGAACCGCGAGGCTCATGCCTTGGCCCCCTTCTTGCCGCTGCCCAGCATGGCGGGCTGGCTGGAATCGAGCGGCCAGCGCGGCCGGGCCGAGAGGCTGAGGTCATCCGGGGTGCGGCCCGCCGCCTGTTCCGCAGCCGCATAGGCGATCATGGCGGCATTGTCGGTGCAGAGCCGCAGCGGCGGGGCGACGAAAGTCAGCCCTGCATTGGCGGCGACGGCGCGCAGGGCGCCGCCGATGGCCTGGTTCGCCGCCACCCCGCCGGCCACGCAGAGGGTGCCGACGGGGGCCTCGGTCATGGCGAGGGCGCGGCGGGTCTTTTCCGCCAGCACATCGACAACGGCGGCCTGGAAAGAGGCGGCAAGGTCGGCCTGGTCTTGCGGGGTGAGGCCGCCACCCATCTCGACCAGGCTGTCCCGTGCCCGCAGAACGGCCGTCTTGAGACCCGAGAAGGAAAGATCGCAGCCGGGCCTGTCCAGCAGCGGGCGGGGGAAGGAAAATCGGCCGGCGTCACCGCCGAGGGCCGCCGCCTCGATCGAGGGGCCGCCGGGCTGGGGCAGGCCGATCAGGCGGGCCACCTTATCGAAGGCCTCGCCCGGCGCGTCGTCGATGGTGCCGCCGAGGCGGCGGAAGCTCTGGGGCCCCTCGACGAGGAGGTACTGGCAGTGACCGCCCGAGACCAGGAGCATCAGGTAGGGGTAGGGCACCGCATCGGTGAGGCGCGGCGTCAGGGCGTGGCCTGCCAGGTGGTTCACCCCGAAAAGCGGCTTGCCCGTCGCGAGGGAAAGCCCCTTGGCGCACATGACGCCCGAGACAACGCCACCGATCAGGCCCGGGCCTGCGGTGACCGCAATGCCGTCGAGGTCGCGGAAGCTGACCTGGGCGGCGCGCAGGGCCTCCTCAACGCAAAGATCGAGCTTCTCCGCATGGGCGCGGGCAGCGATCTCGGGCACGACACCGCCGTAAGCGGCGTGCAGGGCGCCCTGATCTGCGACGATGGAGGAGAGCACCTTTGCCCCGTCCGCCCCCGTGCGCACCACGGCGGCTGCCGTATCGTCGCAGCTGCTTTCCAGGCCGAGGATCGTCAGGGGCGCGTGCATGGCGGCTTCCTGTTGCGGGGACTCATGCCCGGAGGTAACACCCTGACCCATGGCAGACAATGCTCAGACCCCTCAAGCGCGTGCGACGCTGCTCCTGACACGGCCCGAGGCGAGTGCGCGGCGCTTCCTCTCGGAGCTCTCGCCTGAAGCCCTGGCGGGGGTGGATGTGCTGATTTCCCCGCTGATGCGCATTGTCCCGACAGGGGCGGCGGTGGCTCTGGCCGAGGGGGAAGAGGTGATCTTCACCTCGGCCCAGGCGCCCGGTCTCGCCCCCGCTGGTGAAGGGCGCCGCGCCTATTGTGTGGGCGCACGCACCGCCGAGGCGGCGCAGGAGGCCGGTTGGCAGGTGGCACTGGTGGCCGAGACGGCGGCGGACCTTTTGGCGCGGATGCCGGGAGGGGCTGCCCCCCTGGTACATCTCGCGGGCCGTCACCGCCGGGGTGAGCTGGTGGCGCGGCTTTCGGCGGCAGGGCGCCCGGCCCAGGTGCTGGTGCTCTACGATCAGGAGCCCCAACCTCTGAGCGCCGAAGCCCAGTCCGCCCTGGCCGCCCCGGGGCCGACTCTGGTGCCGCTTTTCTCGCCGCGCAGCGCGTCGCTTTTCCGTGCTGAGGCAAGGCTGCTCAAGCGGGTCGAGGTGATCGCCATCAGTGACGCCGTCACGGCAGAGTTGGGGGGCTTCGGGGCGGTCCATCAGGTGCCCCATCCGACAGCCGCGGAAATGCGCAGGGCCGTTGAAATGCGCCTCTCTCGCCCCAGGTTAGCTTGAAGCCTGTCGTGATTGACGGGTAGGGTCATTGGACACCGGAATCGGAAAGGACACAGGCGTGGCGAAGGCAAAAACACCGGCCTCAGGCACCAAATCGACGGATTCTGCCAAGAGCGATCAGACCGAAGACGGGAAGACGGAGGCCAAGTCCTCCGGTAAGGACGCGCAGGCGACGGGCGGGAAAGCGGCTGCCGAGACCAAGGGCGGTGCTTCGGACAAGAGCGCGCAGCCAGCGCCAAAAGCGGAAGCCGAGAGCGCGAAGACTGGCGACGACAAGAAAGCTGACGAAAAGCCCAAGGCAGCTGAGACCAGCGGCGCCAAAGATGACAAGGCGACGCCAAAGCCGGGCGCCAAGGACCCGGCTCCTTCCGCTGCTTCCGCCGCTGCCAGTGGGGCGGCGAGCGCGAGCAAGAACACGACAGATCCGAAGCCGAAGAGCGACGAGAAAACATCGTCCGCCAATACGAGCAGCCCGAAGTCTGCGACCCCGGCCAGTCCGCCGACCGACGCCAAGAAGCCGAGCGACGCAAGCTCCACTGCCAGTGCCGCGACGCCCAAAAACGCAAGCAGCGGGCCCAAGCCTGAGAGCGCTCCCGCGCCGCAGCGCCGGCGCTCGATCTTCCTGCCGTTGGTCCTCGGCGGTCTTGTCGCGGGTGGCCTCGGCTACATCGCAGGCGAGAACGATCTTCTCCCCCTAAGCGACCGCGAGAGCACGCTGGAGGCGCGTCTGAGCGACCAGGAGGCGGCCATCGAAGCCCTGCAGAATGTCGAGGCGCCGGCCCCTGAAGCGCCGGATCTGAGCGCCATCGAAGGCAGCCTGGAAAGCCTGCGCAGCGATCTGAGCGCCCTATCGGAACGTCTCTCGGAGCTGGAATCCCGCCCCCGCAGCACGCCGACCGAGGGCGGCGAGGCGCCCCTGCCGAGCGACCTGGCCGCCGATCTTGAGCAGATGCGCCAGGCCGTGGAGGCCCAGAGCGCCGAGGTCTCGGCTCAGCAGCAGGAGATCGCCGATCTCATCGCCAATGCCCGTGATGCCGAAGCCGCCACGGCCGAAGCCGCCCGTGAAGCGGCCGCGCGGGAGGCCCTGGCAGGCATTCGTGCCGCCCTGGGCAGCGGCAGCGCCTTCGCCGAGGAAATCGCCGCGCTCGAGGAGGCCGGTCTTTCCGATCTGCCGGAGGGTCTCCTGGCCCCGGCCGAAAGCGGCGCGGTGACCCTCTCCAGTCTCCAGACCCGTTTCCCCGAGGTGGCCCGCGAGGCCCTTGCCGCCGCCCGCGCCGAAGCCCCTGCCGAAGAAGAGGCGGGCATCGGTGCCTTCCTGCGCCGCCAGCTCGGCGCCCGCTCCGTTACCCCTCGCGAGGGCAATAGCCCCGACGCCATCCTGTCCCGTGCCGAGGATCTGCTGCGCAACGGGGCCCTGTCCGAAGCGCTAGGTGAGCTCGAGGCCCTCCCGGAGAGCGCCCGCGAGGCCATGGCGGGCTGGTTGTCGGAGGCGCGGACGCTGGCCGACGCCCGTGCCGCCGCCGAGACCCTGTCGCAACGCCTGTCGGCAAACTGAGAAAGACAAAGCTATGCTGTGGTCGCTGATCAAGATCATCCTTTTCGTTGCCCTCGTGGCGGCCCTCGCCTGGAGCGCGGGCTACCTGCTTGAGGCCCAGGGCGGCGTCCAGGTCACCGTGATGGGCTACGAGTACAGCTTCGGGCCTTTGCAATCGGTCATTGCCGTGGCGGTGCTGTTGCTGGCGGTCTGGGTGGTGCTCAAGCTGCTCGGGCTGCTCTTGGTCATCTGGAAGGTGCTCAACGGGGATGAGACCGCCTGGTCGCGCTACCGCGCCCGTAACCGCGAGCGCCGGGGGTTCGAGGCCCTCTCGGAGGCGCTCATGGCCCTGGCCAGCGGCGAGGGCCGGATGGCCATGGCCAAGGCCCAGAAGGCCGACGGGCTGCTCAACCGGCCCGCGGTGACCAACCTGCTGACGGCCCAGGCGGCCGAACTGGCGGGGGACCGCAAGAAGGCCGAGGAAACCTACCGCAAGCTGGTGGAGGATGAGCGGACCCGCTTCGTCGGCGTGCGCGGCATCATGAAGCAGAAGCTCGCCCAGGGCGATACGGACACGGCGCTGAAGCTGGCCGAAAAGGCCTTCGCCCTAAAGCCCAAGCACGAGGAGACGGGCGACACCCTGCTGCGCCTCCAGGCCGAGAAGGAAGACTGGGCAGGCGCCCGCCGCACTCTCAGCACAAAGCTCAAGAACGGCCACCTGCCGCGCGACGTGCACAAGCGCCGCGACGCGGTCCTGGCCCTGTCGCAAGCACGCGAGGTCATCGCCGAGGGCAACTCCATCGAGGCCCGCGAGGCCGCGATCGAGGCCAACCGCCTCTCGCCCGATCTCATCCCGGCGGCTGTCATGGCGGCCCACGGCTACATCGACCAGGGCAAGCCGCGCTATGCCGCGCGGGTCCTGACCAAGGCCTGGTCCGTCCAGCCCCACCCGGACCTGGCGGCGGCCTTCGCCGCCATCGAGCCCGACGAGAAGCCCGCGACGCGTCACAAGCGCTTCCAGACCCTCTTGAAGAGCCGTCCCGAGCACTCCGAGACGAAGATGCTCAAGGCCGAGCTGCTGATCGCGGAAGAGGATTTCCCCGGCGCCCGTCGTGCTCTGGGCGACCTGGTGGAGAGCGACCCGACAGCGCGGTCCGTTACCCTCATGGCGGCCATCGAACGTGGCGAAGGCGCCTCGGACACGGTGGTCAAGGGATGGCTCGCCCGCGCCCTCACGGTGCCCCGCGGCCCGGCCTGGATCTGCGATAACTGCCACCACATCCACAGTGATTGGAAGCCGATCTGCGAGAACTGCCATTCCTTCGACACGCTGGAATGGAAGGTGCCGCCAACCTCCGAGGTGGCCCTGCCCGGCGGTGTCTCGATGCTGCCTTTGATCGTGGGGGCGCTCGAGGAGGGCCGCCCCGACCGCGCGCCCGAGGCCGGTGGGATCGAGGAGGCCGAGCTCTTGGAGGACCCGTCACAGCCCGGCAGCAAAGAGGCGGAGGGCACAAAATAGCCCTTTCGCCCTCCGGGCGCCTTTGCTAAAGCGCAAAATCAGAGCGCCGCTGTAGCTCAGCTGGTAGAGCACGTCATTCGTAATGATGGGGTCGGGGGTTCGAGTCCCTTCAGCGGCACCACTGGCCTTTCCTTTGGGGATTGGCCGTGCGCATGTTTTCTAATCCAGTGGTGACAACCGAACCTGTGCCCTCGCCGCATCGGTTCCCTTTGTACCCGCACACGCGCCCTTGGTACAGGCACCCTCGCCCCCTACTCCTGTTGCGTCCCCAATCCCCG
The DNA here is from genome assembly GCA_965212515.1 of Sulfitobacter sp. Taxonomy (GTDB): domain Bacteria; phylum Pseudomonadota; class Alphaproteobacteria; order Rhodobacterales; family Rhodobacteraceae; genus Sulfitobacter. Next base: position 1,939,625 of record OZ243122.1, on the reverse strand, counting down.
GTTGCGTGACCGGCCGAAGGAGAGCGCCCATGCTGCAGTGCCTCGTCACCGCCACCGAGTCCTCGCGGGCCTTTGCCGGGGCGGACGTACCTTCGGCGGAGGCTCTGCTCCTGCAGGGCATCGCGGCGCAGGGGGAAGAGCGGGTCGCACTCACGGAAGACCCCGAGCGGGCGGACCTGATCCTCTTTGTGGAGAGCCACCGCAACGAGGCGGCCATTGAAGCTGTGCTGGCGCATCCTCTCTACCGGCGCTACCCGCGGAAGTGCGCCGTGCACAGCGGCATGGACTATCCTGATCCACGGGTGCCGGGGCTCTACCCTTCCATCGACAGGCGCTGGGCTGGGCGGCTCTGCGCCGCGGGCGCGCCCTACCTGGTGCGGCTCAACCCCTTCATCGAAGACCCTGAGACAGACCCCCCGGAGTTGACCCTGCTTGCTTCTTTCATGGGGGCCTGCGTGGACAAGCCGGTGCGTCAGGCCCTGCTGCGGGCCGCCAGGCGGGGCGGTTGGAAGGACATCGAGGTGGTCGATTCCGGGGCACGCTTCGTCGCCACGATCCAGAACGACGAGGCGGAGGCCCATCTGGCGCTCAAGCGGGACTTCGCGCGCCAGCTCAAGGGCGCGCGCTTCGTGCTTTGCCCGGCGGGGGCGGGGCCTTCGAGCTTCCGCATTTTCGAGGCGATGATGGGGGGCCGCCCGCCGGTGATCATCGCAGACAGGTGGCAGGCGCCCGAGGGGCCGGACTGGGAGTCCTTTGCCATCCGGGTGCCCGAGGCGCAGATTGCCCGGTTGCCGGAGCTGCTGAAGGCCCGAGCGGCGGACTGGGAGATCATGGGTCAGCGCGCGCGGCAGGCCTGGGACGCCCACTTCAATCCGGAGACCTGCGGGCCGCTGATGGTGGAACAGGCGGTGGCGATGCTGGCGCGCCAAGAGGCTGCACCGAGGCAGCGGCGGTTCTGGGCGGCGCTCTACGGGGCCGGGCCGCAGCGGGCCCAGGCCCTGCGCCGACGTCTCAGGGACAAGGCGGCGCGCGTCCTGGGGCGGCGCTCGGCCTGAGCGGGTACCCGGGCCCCCGAAAGGGCCCGGGCGAGCGCCTAGAGCTCGGAGATCGCGGTGTTGCGGATCTCGGGCCACTTGGCGTAGGCCCCCGCGATTACCTCTTCCTTCTGCTCGAGGTACTTCTCGAAGATCGCCGCATTGACGAATAGGTAGAGCTTGCCGTCAACGATGTCGGCATAGCGCACATCACCGTCGAGCTTCTTGCCGACCATGACGCCGAAGGCGCAGAAGCCGCCGAACTGGGGCAGGTGGCCCGCCGGATCGGCCTCGAAGCGGTCGCGCGCTGCCTGGTTGGCGAAGTAGTAATCGACCCCTCCGTGGGTGGCGGTAAAGGCGGCGTCGCCCAGGGCTGGCTTGCCCGAGCCGAACATCGAGGTGGGATCAACCCCGTGCAGGCCGAGGACATTGCCGTTGAGCGTGAGGCCGTTGCCTACGTTCACCTCGTCCGCGGCAAAGGCGGCGGAGGCCAGAAGGAGGGTCATGGAGAAGGCGGTGGAGAGAAGCTTGGTACGTGTCATGCTGGTTCCTTTCAGCGGTTGGGGAGAATAGGGGGAGATCAGGCCGACTGGCCGATGCGCTCGACCGCATCGTCCGTCCACCAGACGGCGTTGGCGACCATGCGGAAGTTGATGATGGCTGCGAGATAACCGTCGCCTTCGGGCACCTTGGCGCCGGCCGTGGCATCGCGCACGACGGCCACCTCGTAGCCCAGCTCGAGCAGATCGTAGAGGTGCGCCTGGGTACAGAGGTTGGCGGACATGCCGGCCAGGATCACCTTGTCGATCCCGCGTTTGCGGAGCTGCAGGTTGAGATCGTTCTGGGCCGGGCTGTAAACCTTGTGCGGCGAGCAGACGATGGTCTCACCGTCTTCGATGTACTTCTTGTACTGGGGCATCCAGTCGGCGCCGGAGCCTTCGAAGTTATCGAGGTTGAGGGGGCCGAGACGGTCGAACATGCCGATGGAGTGCATGGTCTTTTCCAGGGTGCCCTCGAACTGCCACTTGTGATCGTGCGGGTAGTAGTAGTGGGGCGAGATGAAGGTCGGCATCCCGGCGGCCTTGGCGGCGATGAAGAGGCGCTCGATGTTGTCCACCGTGCCCTGCTCGGTCACGCTTTCGCCGACGACGCCCCAGGTGACACCTTCTTCCGAGAGGAAATCAATCTGCGGATCGGTCACCACGAGGGCGGTACGGCCCGGCGTGATCTCCATGTCGATCTGCGGCAGGCCGGGGCTCTCGGGGTCCGCATAGAGCGCGCGGGCCTCGTCGGTCGCCGCCTGGGCGGTGCTGCCCGCGGCAATGGCGACGGGCAGGGTGGCGGCGCCAGCCAGAACGCGGCGGCGGGCCTGGTCCACGTACTCCGGCGTGATGCCGCAGGCGCAGTCCTTGTCGTGGTCATGTGTCATCTTGGGGTTCCTTTCTAGGTGTTGCGACAGGCGGGCGCGCCGCGCTGCCAGGGGCAAACCTCTCCCTTCCGGGCCGGGGGCCAGGGGGATGGATCTGCGGTCCTCGGGGATCGGCGCGGGGCGCGCCGGAAGGGCTATTCGGTGGGCTGCGGCAGGTGGCAGAGGCAGGCGGTCGGCAGCTCCCCCGGGGGCGGTGCCTGCTTGGCGGGTGGGTCCGCGAAGACGGCGCCGGGCATGGTGACCGGCAGCAGGAGCGCCCCGGTGGCGAAGGCCGTGGCAACGGCGGTGATGAGCAGCAGGCTGAGTTCTTTCATCGGGTCGGTCCCTTCGGTCTGACGGCTGTTTAGGGAAGGTTAAGCCGCCCGGACCCTTGCTTCTTGGCCGCGCCTGCCAGGCACATGGCCGATCCTGCCAAAGGGGGTCAGGGCGCGGCCTGCTGGCGATACTGCGCCGGGGCCTGGCCGACCCATCGCTTGAAAGCCCGGCTGAAGGTGCTCTGCTCTGCAAATCCGGTGCGGAAGGCGATCTCGGCGATGGAGCAGTCGCTCTCGGTCAGGAGCTCTTGAGCGAGCTTGGTCTGGGCCTGGCGCAGGAGGTCGCGGTAGGTAAGGCCCTCCTCGGCCAGGCGGCGGTATAGGGTGCGCTCGCTCAGGCCCACGGTGCGGGCAAGGTCGCCTGCCTGGGGCGCGCCATCCTTGAGCGCGTCGGTGAGGTGGCGCAGGAGATCGGCCAGGAAGGGCGCCCCGGGGTGCAGGCGGGCCAGTTCGCTTTCCAGGTGCTGGACGAGGAAGCGATTCACGGCCACGTCGCCAAGGCGGGTCGGCATGTCGCGCGCGGCCAAGGGCAGGTGCAACGCGTCCTCCTGCGCCTCGAAGCGCAGGGGCAGGCCGAGGCGCGCGAAGTAGAGTGTGGGATCGGACCTACAGGGATGGCGCAGGCTGATGTGGTCGACGGAGAGATTGCCGACGGCCAGGCCCTTCAGCAGCCGGGAGATGGTGAAGAGTGCGCACTCGGTGCGGAAGTCGAGGGCCGGGTGAGGTGCGCTCTGTTCTTGCAGGGAAAGGATCAGATGAATGCTGGTCTCGTCCAAACTGTAGCGTACGGTATCCGTCATCAGACGGAAGTAGCGGGCGATGAGATCCAGCGCCGCGCCAATTGTGGGGGCTGTCTTTACCGCGAGACCGAGGACGCCGAGCCGGTCCAGCTGAAGGTTTCCGGCGTAGGCCAGCATCAGGCCCGGATCATCGCCGTGCACCTGTCGAATCCACTCCAAGGCTGTGAGGTAGGTACGATCCTCCATCGCACCATCGGGGCCGGGGGCGAGGCGATGCCGCTGTCCGTCCGGCGCGGTGAGGAGTCCCTCGGGAGTGATCGACACGCGCGCGGCAGCGGCCATGGTTTGCAGAAACTCCGGAGTCACACTCGGCATGGCCTGTCCTTTCGCGTGGGGTCAATGCTGTCCGGCGTCGCTCCGCGCGAGCTGCGCTTCGAGCGCGTCTATCCGGGCCTGGAGCCGGGCCAGCTCTTCCCCCTGTTCCGCGTCGGTGCGGCGCAATGGGATGTGCTGGGGGCAGTTCCAGTCAAAGGCTTCGATCCCGATCAGCACGGCCCGCTCAGCACGGGGTCCGTCCGAAACCTGGAGCGCCTCGATCAGGTCGGGCTTCTCCGAAAGGGTGACACGGCCCCAAAGTTTGAGCCGCTGCCGTTTCGGGTAGTCCATGGCGATGATCGACACGCGTGGATCGCCTTGGAGATTGCCGGTGCTGATGTACTGCCGGTTGCCGCGGTAATCGGCATAGCCCAGCGTCTGGGCATCGAGCACCCGGAGGAAACCGGGCCGGCCGCCGCGGAACTGCACGTAGGGCCAGCCGGTCTCCGAAACGGTCGCCTGGTAGAAGCCGTCGCGCGCTTCGAGGAAGGCCGCCTCGCGCTCCGTCAGTTGCCGCCCGCCGTCGCGTAGCGGCGAGAGGGCCTTGGCGTAGGCATCGGCCGAGCCGCGACGGGCCTGTTCGGCACGGACGGCGGGTGTGAAGGCGATCTGGGCAAAGGCGTAGGGCATGGGGCTCCCCTAGAGGCCGAGGTCTGACAGGCCGGGGTGATCCGCCGGGCGTGGCCCCGCGGGCCAGTGCATCAGGCGTTCGGTGTCGGCGATGGGCAGATCGTTGATGGAGGCGATCCGGCGGCGCATCAGGCCGTCGGGGGTGAACTCCCAGTTCTCGTTGCCGTAGGCGCGAAACCACTCGCCGCTGTCGGTGCGATACTCGTAGGCAAAGCGCACGGCGATGCGGTTGCCCTCATGGGCCCAGAGCTCTTTGATCAGGCGATAGTCCAGCTCGCAGGTCCACTTGCGGGTGAGGAAGGCGACGATGGCCTCGCGGCCCTGGAAGATCTCAGCGCGGTTCCGCCACTGGCTGTCGGGCGAGTAGGCGAGGGAAACCTTTTTGGGATTGCGGCTGTTCCAGCCATCCTCGGCCAGGCGTACCTTGCGGGCGGCGCTTTCTGCGTCGAAGGGGGGCAGGGGTGGGCGTGTCACGTGGGAACTCCTGTGTGAACTATGGCGCCCCGGTCAGGGCAGGAACCGGGGCGCCGCCGGGACCAGGCCACCTGGCACAAAGCGCCGATCTGGGAGGGGGACGGGTGGCATGGTCGGCATCTCGTTACGGGTTGTCGTGGAGAAACGTACAGACTGATCTGTCTATACGTCAAGACCCGTGCCGGCGTGGCGGGGTAAAGCGCTCGACCAAAAGCCGTTGAGCTTCCGCGCAAAATGCGGCAGAAGTAGACAGAACTGTCTGATAATGTTGGTGTCCATGGCCCGGTCCCGCCGCGACGATCTCGTCGATACTGCCCTCAAACTTTTTTACACCGGCGGCTTCAACGCCACCGGGATCGACAAGATCCTTGCCGAATCCGGCGTCGCGAAGATGACGCTCTACAAGCACTTCCGATCCAAGGACGAACTGATTCTCGCCGTCCTGCGCCGCCGGGATGAGCAGTTTCGCAGCTGGATGGAAGCCGAGATGGAGAAGGCGGCAGAGGCGCCGCGCGACCGGCTGCTTGCCCTCTTCGACGCGCTTGAGCTCTGGTTTGAGGGGCGCGCCTTCAAGGGGATGGGCTTCTACGGGTGCGCCTTCATCAATGCCTCGGGCGAGTTCGGCGCGTTGGATCATCCCGCCCACCAGATCGCGGCGGAGCACAAGCGACAGATCGTGGCCTACCTCACTCGCCTCTGTGCCGAAGCGGGCGCGGATGACCCGGAAGCCTTGGCCGAGCGGATCGCCCTGCTCAAGGAGGGGGCCATCGCCACGGCCCAGGTGCGGGGCATGCCGGAGGCGGCGCAGCTGGCCAAGGGCATGGCCGAGGCTCTGCTCGACGCGGCCCTGCCGCCGCGCGCCTGAGTTACTTGCCCTTCCACACGGGATCGCGCTTCTCGGCGAAGGCGCGGGCGCCCTCAAGCTGGTCCTCCGAGGCGTAAAGCACATCGACAGAGCGCAGTTGGCGCTTGGTGATCCGGTTCATGGCGTCCTGAAACTTGGAATCCTCCGCGTCGCGCACGATCTCCTTGATCGCGGCATAGACGAGCGGCGGGCCGGAGGCGAGGAGCCGTGCCAGCTCCCAGGCCCGGTCCATGAGCTGATCCCCGGGCAGGACCTCGTTGATCAGCCCCCAGCCCTTGGCCTCGCCCGGATCGAACCAGCGCCCTGTCAGCAGCAGCTCCATCGCCACGTGGTAGGGGATGCGCTTTGGCAGCTTGACGGAGGCGGCATCGGCCACCGTGCCGGAGCGGATTTCCGGTAGGGCAAAGGAAGCGTGCTCGGCGGCCAGGATCATGTCGGCGGAGAGGGCCAGTTCGAGCCCGCCGCCACAGCAGATGCCGTTCACCGCGGCGATAACCGGCTTGTTCATGTCGCGCAGCTCCTGCAGGCCGCCGAAGCCCCCGACTCCGTAGTCGCCATCCACCGCGTCCCCATCGGAGGCAGCCTTGAGATCCCAGCCAGGGCAGAAGAACTTGTCACCGCCGCCTGTCACGATGGCGACCCGCAGCTCTCGATCGTCACGGAAAGCGGCAAAGGTCTCGCCCATCAGGATCGAGGTCTTGAGGTCGATGGCGTTGGCCTTGGGTCGGTCCAGGGTCACCTCCAGGATGGCCCCCTCGCGGCGGGTTTTGATCGGGCTGTCGGTCATGAGGTGTCCTTTCTATCCGAAAGCCGCAGCAGCGCGTCGGCGGCAATAGCGTCGGTCGCGGTGCAGATCAGCGGGTTGATCTCCACCTCTTGCAGGTGCTCGGCCTCGCTGATTGCGAAGTCCTGCAGGGCCGCGATCGCCCGGTGCAGGGCGGGCCTGTCGATGGGGGGGCTGCCGCGGTAACCCGCGAGGAGCGGCGCGATGCGCAGGCTGTCGAGCGCCGCGTCGATCTGCGCGGGGCTGGCGGGCAGAAGCAGCGTGGCGCTGTCCTGCATCAGCTCGGTGAGGGTCCCGCCCGCGCCCATGGTAAGCAGAAAGCCGTGTGCCGGGTCGCGCAGAATGCCCACCAGCAGCTCCACAAGGCCATCGGTGATCATCTCTTCGACCAGGAAGCGCTCCCCGCCGATCTCCTTGGCGGCGTCGCAAGTCTCCTCGGCACTTCTGAGATTTAGGCGCAGGCCGCCCGCTTCTGTCTTGTGGGCCAGCCCTTCGGCCTTGAGGACCTGCGGATAGCCCACGGCGCGGGAGACCTCGGCCAGTTCGGTCAGCTCGGCCGATTGCGCGCGTGGCACCCGCAGGCCGTGCTCGGACAGGAGCGCCTTGGCCGCGCCCTCCGGGATCAGGCGGGCGGTGCCGCCCGGCCCCGGCAGGAGCAGGGGTGCCCTTTCCGGCGGGCTGACGCGGGCAGCGGCGGCACAGGCGGCGAGGGCCTCCGTGAGCCCGTTGAAGGGCACCACCCCGGCGGCGGCTAGCCGCGCGGCAACAGGCTCAGGCATGAGCTCCGGCAGGGTCGAGGCCATGGCGTAGGGCCGCCCCGTCTGTTCGGCGGCGGCGATGGCCGCCTCGATCACGCAGTCCCAATCTGCCGGATCGCAGCGGTCCTCCCGTGGGAAATCCACAATCAGCAGCACAATCGCGATCCCGGGGTCGGCCATGGAAGCGAAGCACCGGGTCATGGCCGCCACGTCACGCCAGATGTAGGTGTGGTAGTCGAGCGGATTGGCGAGGGCGACGCGGGGTCCGAGAACCTCGCGCAAGGCGCTGCGTTGCCTGTCGTTCAAGGGCGGAAAGCGGAGGCCCAGCTCCTGGCCCGTATCCGCGGCGAGGCTCGCCTCCCCGCCCGAACAGCTGATGGTGGCGATTTGCGGCCCGGCGAGTGGACCCGCCAGGTGCAACAGCTTGAGGCACTCCAGAAAGGTGGCGAGGTCTTTCACCCGGGCCACGCCCAGCCGGTTCAGAAGGGCCTCCGCCCCCGCCGCGTCACCGGCTAGAGAGGCGGTGTGGGAAAGGGTGGCGGCACGCGCCTGGTCCGACCGGCCGACCTTGAGGGCGACGACCGGCTTACCCAGCTCCGCCGCCCGGTGACAGAGCGCCTCGAAGGCGCGTAGATCGCCGATCCCCTCGATGTGCAGCCCCAGGGCCGTGACCCGCGGATCTTCCAGCAGCGCGGCCCCGATCTGGGCAATGCCCTGCTGGGCCTGGTTGCCCGCCGTCGCAAGGTAGGCCAGCGGCAGGCCGCGTTTCTGCATGGTCAGGTTGATGGCGATGTTGGAGCTCTGGGTGATGATGGCGACGCCCCTCTCCACGCGCACGCCGCCATGTTGATCGGGCCAGAGCAGGGCCCCATCGAGATAGTTCACGAAGCCGTAGCAGTTGGGGCCGAGGATGGGCATCGCGCCCGCCGCCTTCAGCAGGGCTTCCTGCAAGGGCGCGCCGCTGGCATCCTCTGCCTGGGCCTCGAGGAACCCGGAGGCAAAGCACACGGCCCCGCCCGCCCCGCGCGCGGCGAGGGCCGCCACCAGGGGCACGGTCGCCTCCCTGTTCACGCCGATGAAGCTGGCGTCGGGGGCCTCCGGCAGATCCTCGACGCTGCGGAAGGCCGGCAGCCCCCCGATTTCCGGGGCGCTGGGATGGATCGGCCAGAGCGCGCCCGCATAGCCCATCTTGCGGCACTGCTCGATCACCTGGCGGCACCAGGCGCCGCCCCCAATCACCGCAATGGTGTGGGGCTGAAAGAGGCGGGTGAGGCTGTGGCTCATGCTCCCAAGGGGCGCAGCAGATCGCGCGAGATGATGTGTCGCTGGATCTCCGAGGTGCCGTCCCAGATCCGTTCGACCCGGGCATCGCGCCAGAAGCGCTCGATCGGGAAGTCGTCCATCAGGCCCATGCCGCCGAAGATCTGCAGGGTCGTGTCCGTCACGCGCGCGAGCATTTCCGAGGCATAGAGCTTGGCGCTGGCGATCTCGCGGTTGGCAGGCAGGCCCTGGTCCAGCCGCCAGGCGGCGGCAAGGGTGAGCCAATCGGCGGCGTCGATCTCCGTCACCATGTCGGCGATCTGGAAGCCGACCCCCTGGAACTTGCCGATCTGCTGGCCAAACTGCTTGCGTTCGGCGGCATAGTGGAGCGCGTAGTCAAAACAGCGCCGCGCCCGGCCGACGGAAAAGGCGGCGACGGTCAGCCGCGTGGCGTAGAGCCATTCGTTCATCACAGCGAAGCCACCGTCCACCTCACCCAGAACCTGCGCATCGGAGAGGTGGCAGTTGTCGAAATCGAGGATGCAGTTCTTGTAGCCCCGGTGGCTGACCGAGTTGTAACCCCGGCGGACCTCGAAACCCGGCGTGCCGCGGTCCACGAGGAAGGTGGTGATGCGCTTCTTGGGGCCCTTGGAGGTCTCGTCCACCCCGGTGGCGACGAAGACGATGAAGAAGTCCGCATGGTCGGCGCCCGAGATGAAGTGCTTGGAGCCGTTCACCACCCAGTCGCCGCCCTCGCGCTGGGCGGCGCAGGACATGCCCCGCACGTCTGATCCGGCGCCCGGCTCCGTCATCGCCAGGGCATCCATCCGCTCGCCGCGCACGGCGGGCAGGAGGTAGCGTTCGCGCTGCTCCGCGTTGCAAGCCATGAGGATGTTCTGCGGCCGCCCGAAAAAGTGCGTCAGCGCCATGGAGCCGCGGCCCAGCTCCCGCTCCACCAGGGTGAAATCAAGATGGCTGAGGCCCGCGCCGCCCACCTCCTCGGGGAAATTGCAGGCGTAAAAGCCGAGGTCGATCACCTTCTGCTTGATCGCCTCGCCCAGCCCTTCAGGCACCTCCCCGGTGCGCTCCACCTCGGCCTCGTGAGGATAGATCTCCTTCTCCACGAAGCTGCGGACGGTGGAGACGATCATCTCCTGCTCCTCGCTCAGCCCGTACTGCATGGCCTCCCTCCCTGCTGCTGGTCTTTTCCGGCACCTTAGGCGGATTGGCTCGGGATGCCATGGCGAATTTGGCCCATTTCCGGGTGCATGAGCGACAGGGCGATGAACCGGCGCATCCCAGCGTTAAGGCCACCTTAACCATCGGGCGCAAGTATGGCGTCATGACCACGCTCTATCCCCCGCTTTTCCTCAGTGTCGGCGCCATGAAGGCGGGGACCACCTGGCTCTTCTCCGTCCTGGGGCGGCATCCCGCGCTGCATGTGACGATGGAGAAGGAGATCCACTACTTCCATCACCGCTATATCGACCCGCGCAAACTGAGCGAGGCCTACCGCCTGGAGGAAGCGCGGGCGCGTTACCTGCGGCGCTTCGACCCCAAGCGCAGCAACATCGCGCGGGTGCGCCAGAATCTCCATTGGATCAGCAACTACCTCAGCAGCCCGGTGGACGATCATTGGTACCGAAACCTCTTTGCCCTGCGCGACGGGGAGCGTTGGGCCTGCGATTTCTCCAACCTCAACGCCCACCTGCCGCTGGAGGCCTGGCCACAGATCGCGGAAAGGGCGGCGGACTTGCGCGTGCTCTTCACCATGCGCCACCCGCTTGAGCGGCTCTGGAGCCATGTGAAGTTTCATCTTGAGGTCACGGGGCAGAGTGACTGCCTAGCGGACTGGGGGCCGGAAGAGATGGACCGTTTCGCGCGTCAGGCGCATATCTGGGACAACGGCGAGTACGGAACCATACTGCGCCGTCTGGACGCGGCACTGCCGGAGGGGCAGTTCCTTGCGCTCTTCTATGAGGAGATCCACGCGGACCGGCTGGCCGCCCTGGTTCAGATCGAGCACTTCCTGGCTCTGCCGCCGCACCGCTACCCCGAAGCCCTGATCGCGCGCCGCTTTACCGAAGGCCCGGCCCTCGCCATGCCGCCCTATTTCGCGGATCTCTTTGCCGCGGACATGATCCGCATCCGGCAGGAAGTGGCGGAAGTGGGCTTCAGGCCGCCGGAGAGCTGGTCCTGACAGCCGCGGTTCGCACCGCCGCATAGGCTTCGACCACCTCCGCCGCGGCCCGCGGGACATCGGTGATCAGGTAATCCCGGTTGCGTTCGTTCTCCCGGGGCAGGCCCCGCACGTCACAATCAGTCACGAGGTCGGGTGACAGGCCGACCGGGGCGGAGCTGCCACCCATCTGCGCCGCGTTCCATTGCAGGGCGGCGGGCCGGAGGGCGGCACGGTTGCCGTGGATCATCCCCGGGATGCCGCTGAGCCAGGCGCATTTGTGCTGCATCGAGCCCGCGTGGGAGAGATAGAACTGACACTGTGCCAGTTTCCCCAAGGCGGTGCGGAGGGGCGCGCCAGTCAGGTCCTCGATGGGAAGGCCGGGGAGCCGGGCGCAGATCTGTGCGGCCAAACGGCGACCACCTTCAATGCGCGCGCGGAACGCGTCGCGCAGCGGATCGTAGAGCGGACGTTCAAAATCCATCGGGGTGGAAAATCCGTCGAGATAGAACCGTACGCTAGGGTACGCTTGCGCCAAAGCGCAAATGGTAGTTGCCAGGAAGCTGACCTGGTTCTCTGGGGTGCGGCCCCTGTCGCGCAGGGTGATCCAGATGCCCTCGCCCCAGCCTGGTTGCGTTGGCAGGTCCAACAGCTCGAGCGCGCTCCGACGTGCCTCGTCGCTGCAGCGGATACTGCCGAGCAATCCCAGGGGTCGCGACGACCATCCAAGTCCGGTGCCGCAGGCCGTGAGCACCTGGGGCGTCCGTCCCGCGTCGCGGCAGAGGCGACCGAGCAGGCCCAGTGGATCGGGACCAAGGGCGAAGGTGGCGCGGTGCTCGTGTGACAGGAGCGCCGCGAGGGCGGGATACTCGTTCCAAAGGCCATGGGCGAAATTGGGGTGGCCGAGGTGGATCAGCGGGGGCTGTTCCGGATCTAGTTGCTTAGGAAGCGGACCCAACAGGTGGTCCTGCGCCAATTGGGCGAGGTCCCGGCGCTGGGGGGCCTCCGCCCAGTGGATCGCCCCTGGAGAGACAAGGCAGAGCAACGGGAAGCCACGCTTGATCGAGGCGGCGAGGAGGGCGAAGGGATGGGCCTCTCCGAAGCGGTAGATCACGCCACAGCCCGGCACCAGGTAGTGGCCGATGGGGCTTTCGGCGCGCCCCGTCACGGGGCAGCGGCAGGTGAAGCGGCCTTCCTGCGCGACAGAGAGTTGCCAATGGCGCAGGGCGCGAGGGGTGACGAAGCGGTTGAGCGCCTCCAGGTCGGCCAGGGTCGCCTCGAGGTGCGGCAGGCTCATGCCGCCTGCCTCTGTGCGCGAAGCTGAGCGACCAGCGCGAGATCGTCGGCATTGGCCTCTTCAAGCAAGCGGCGCAGCGCTTCATCCAGAACGGGCGCCGGGCCGCGCCCGACGTTGGCGCGCGGTTGGGCCTTCGGGGGCAGCGGAAAGAACGATGGCAAACGCGCGGCGAGGTTGGCCATTGCAACGTCGAACTGTTCCACCAGCCCCACCACCCCAAGTCGTTGGAACTGCGCCAGGCTGGCCCGGGCGCGCACCAGGGCAGGTTCCGGCCCGACAGCGTGGGAGGCCAGGCGGGTGCACTGGAAGTTGCGGCACTGGCGATCCCCCGGCTTGGCCAGGCGGGCGCGGACATAGCCGACGAAGTCCGTTTCTTTCGCAAGCCGCGCCCCCAAGGTGTCGGCCCGCTGGGCCTGCTCGAAACGATAGGCGGAGATGATGCGCGCCAGAGGATCGCGCAGCAGCATCAGGGGATAGATCCGCACCCCCTCGATCTGCGGGAGGGGGCCGACCATGGTGTGGGAGGAAAAGGCCAGGGCTTCGGGCTGGGAGAGAATCCAATCCCGCACCTCGGCACTATTGTCGCCGCCGCGGGTTGAGAACTCGCGGCTGCGCCAGGCGCCGGGCAGGTGATGCTGCAGCAGGCGTTCAACGGAGGTGCCCGCGTTCTTGAAGAGGTGGTAGTGCAGGATCACCGTTCGCATCAGGGGCGCGCCGCGTAGAGATCCACGGCCTCCAGGGCCCGGCGCATCTGGGCCCGGCCTGCCTCGAAGGAGTAGTTCTCGCGCAGGTAGGCCAGCGCATTGGACGAGAGACTGTGCCAAAGCGTGTCGTCGACATGCAGCAGTCGGATCGCCTCCACCCACTCTTGGGCCCGCTCCACGATCAGGCAGTCGTGCCCGTTGCGCAGACCGATCCCCTCGGCCGCAATGGGGCTGAGGATGCAGGGTACGCCACGGGCGAGGGCGGCCAGAACCTTGCCTTTGATCCCCGCGCCCGAGAGAAGCGGCGCGACGAAGATGCGGTGCCGGTCAAAGGCTTCCTCGGTTTCCTCGACGAATCCGTGGGGGTGGACGTTTGCCGCCGCCAGCCTGCGGATCTTTTCGCCCATCGCGGAGCCGTAGATCGAGAGCTCGATTTCGGGCGCGTCGATTGCCAGGCGCGGCATGACGGTTCGAGCAAACCAGGAGATGCCCTCGGTGTTGGGAAAATGTCGGAAGGAGCCGAGGAAAGAGAGCCCTTGTCGGCCCTCGAGCGGCGGCATCTCAGCGACGGTCTCTACCACCCAGGGGCAGCGAAGCACCTGGGCGGCGCCATCGGTGCTGGCCTGGATCACCGCGTGCTCGACCTCGGTGTAGGAGAGCACGAGGTCCGCCGCCTCGATCATCTCCATCTCTTCGTGTCGGGTTTGGCGCGCCTTCTCCAGTTGCGTCGCGTCCCCGGCGCTGCGGGCACCGCGCAGTTCGCGCAGGAAATGCAGATCTGCGTTGTTGAAGATGATCCGGGCGTCGGGTGCGAGGGACCGGATCTGCCGCAGCACCGCCTGGGCCACGTAGTAGCGGGTGATGTAGAAGGCGTCGAACTCCGGCGCGTGGCGATCGAGGTACTCGGACACGTTCATGTAGAAGGGGGCGTGGATCACCTCGATCCCGTCGCGCTGTAGCCGTTCGGTGTAGCGGCCCAGGTGCGCCATGTTGGTGGAGACGAAGGTAACCTTGAAACCGAGGGACTGGACGAGCCGCATCTCCTGCAGCGCCGCGTAGGAGCCGGCATCCTTGTCGGCCCGGGGCGGGGCATGGTCGATGAAGAGCACCCGGCCGCAGATGCCGCGGTCCTTCTCTAGGTCCGGGTCGCGGCCTTCGGGGGCGTGTTGGGCAAAGGCGGCGGCCCAGCGGCGCTTGAATTTGGGTCGGTTCACTTCCTGGAACCGCTTGAAGCCGCTGCCCACGTCGGTGCCCGAGGTGCCCCCCTCGAAGTGGTAGACCTGGGCGCCGGGGATATACCAGGTGCTATAGCCCGCCGCGCGGACCTTGAAGGCCAGGTCCGTGTCTTCGAAGTACATGGGCTCGAACTCCGCCGAGAGGCCGCCCACCTCCTCCCAGACGCGGCGCGGCATCATCAGGGCCGCGCCGGAGAGGTAATCGGCCTGGCGGGCGTAGCAAAAGCGGGGATCGCTCGCGTTCTCGCCCTTGCCGTAGTTCCAGGGATTGCCCGAGCCCCAGACGATGCCACCCGCCTCCTGCAATCGCCCGTCCGGGTAGAGCAGCTTGGCGCCGACGAGCCCGACGTTCTCGAACCGGTCGAAGGCGTCGATCAGGGCATCGAGCCAGCCGACGGTCACCTCCGTGTCGTTGTTGAGAAGCGCGATGTAATCGCCACGGGCCCGGGCCGCGCCGGCATTGCAGGCCCGTAGGAAGCGCTGCGGTGTTTCGTGCCGCACCACCGTGATCCCGCTGACCAGTGCCTCGATGGCGGCGGTCTCGTCGCTTGAGCCATCGTCGACAAGGATGACCTCGAAGCTGGCTTCGTTGTGCGCAAGCAGCAGGGCGCAGAGGGCCAGGTAGGTCAGGTGCAGACCGTTGTGGGCGGGAATGACGACGGAAACATCGGGCGCCATCACCTCCGGGAAGGAGAGGGGGGCGAGGCGGACCTTCTCTGGTCCGCCTTCAAGGGTTTCTAGCGCGTGGGCCAGCATTGTCGGTTCCAGCCCGTCCCCACCGGCTGCGAGATGCGCCTTGAGGGCGGCGTAGCGCAGGGGCGTCTGGGCAAAGAGCGTCGTGGGGTAGGGCGCAACGGATTCGCGCTGCATCACCGCGTCGGGGGTGACGATGGCGGGGACGAGCCGGTCCTCCTCGAAGAGCGTGACGGTGCCCGACGGATCGCGCAGGCTGAGGCGCCGGACCTGGCCGGTCAGGTAGCGGCCTGGCACCCGGACGATGGTGTCCCCTGCCACCACCTGGAGGCGGCGGGCGGGCGCGCCATCGATGTAGAGGATCAGCGCCATGGCATGGCTCGAGGCGCAGACAAGGGTATGGCCGTAGTTCTCGCGCACGCGGAAGTCGGGCGGCGCCATCGGAGTGACGGGATAGGTCTGGCTGCCGAGGCGCAGGGCAATGTCCTGGCCGGGCCCTAGGGCCGCGGGCAGGCGGGCGCGAATCCAATCGCCCGGTTGTTCCGCGGTGCCTCCGATGATCCACTCCGGGCTGAGCAGGCGCGCGCTGGGCGCCTCCGGCTTTTCGCCCGTCACCGCCACATCGGCGAGGAAGAGAAAGGGCTCGGCGCCCGGCTCGCCGCCTTCGGGTCCGAGGTACTCCACCGCAAGTGTCACCCGGCAGGCCCGGAAGTGGGCGGGCAGGGGGTGGCGCACCTCCAGGTAGCCACCGCGCTGGCGGCCGCCCGGGTGCCCCCTGTCGAACTCGAAGCGCGCGGCCTGCCGCTCCCCGGTCAAAGTATCCTCGAACCGGACCTGCAGCCGCGCCCGCGCCCGGTGAGCACCGAGGAGCGCGGTGAAGGCAAGGCCGGGGGTCACCTCGGGCACCTCGATGGCGCTATCGAAGAAGACGTCGCAAGGGTCTTCCTGGCGGTGGATCATCAGCTGGATGGTCTCTGCCCCTTCCAGGCTCCAGTCAGGCAGGTGATTGCACCAGCAGGCAAAGACCTGGCCGGGGCTCTCCTCGGCCGGGCGGGAGGTGGTGCGCTGGGCCAGATCGGTGCAGTCAAAGGGATAGCGGGGCTGGGTCGCAGGCGCTTCGGGCGAGCTGTCGCAGGGCTCGAAGGGGGCGATGTCGCCACCCTGACAAAGCTCCATCGGGGCGAGGCTCGCGGCATCCTCGACCTGGCCGAAGAGGGTGCCGTCCATCATCATCAGGCAACGCAGGTCAGGCAGGGAATCGAGCGACATGGGGCAAACCTCCGGGTGCAGGTGCGGTCTCAGATGGGCGCAGGCAACTACCGCATGGTTTGCGTTAAATTTGTCTTAACTCCGTTCGATCTGGCCGTGGCGCTCAATCGTCGAGAATGTCGCGATGGTAGCGGTCCAGCAGGAATAGCCCCGCCGCCAGGGCCAGCAGGCCGATGCCCATTGGATAGGCCAGCACCACGTAGCTTGCCGGGTAGAAGGCATAGAAGCCCTCGCGCATCGCACCGGCCACATGGACCAGCGGATTGTACCAGAGCAGATCGCGGTAGGGCTGGGGAACCGATTCGAAGATGAAGAAGACACAGGAGACGAGCACGAGGGGCCGGGTCAGGACGGACCAGGCGCTCTGCCAAAGGGGGAAGGCAGGAAAGAGGAAGGCGTTGAGCGTGCCGACGCCAAGGGCAAGCAGGACCAGCGCGAGATAGGCCAGCAGGATCGGCAAGGGCGCGATCGGCCCCGGCGAGCCCTGCCAGGCAAGAAGCGTGCCTAGCACCAGCGCGTGCACCGTGAGCTGCGTCAGAAGCGTCAGCACGAAGCGCGCGACCAGCGCATCGAGGAAAGTGACACTCGGGTAGCGCAGCAGGGCGCGGCTGTAGGTCAAAATCTGGGCCAGCCTGCCTGATAGATCGCCGAAGAAGGTAAGGCAGAGCAGGCCGGTGGCGTAGAAGAGTGCAAAGCTCTCCCCGAGGGGCGGCGCGCGAAAGCCCAGCGAGAAGATCAGGGTCAGCAGGGCGATGCCCGCTGTCGGCTCCAGAACAGCCCAGAGATAGCCGCCGGGCGCGCGGCCGTGGCTGGTGGCGACCTCGCGCAGGATGAGCGCGTTGGTGGCGCGCAGAGTGGCCCGCGGGGACCAGGCGCGGCTGAGCATCGGCTCCCTCCCTAGCTGTGCGGCCTGTTCAAAGACAATCATAGGTGGTATAAGGGCGCTTGTACACACCCAAAGGAGGCAGAAGATGGCCGATGGATCCCCGGATCAGCCGCTCGCCGCTCCGTCCCAGGTGGTGCGCGCCCCGGCGCCCCCACAGGGGGACGAGCAGCGCGCCGCCTTCCCGCGCCTGGCGTTCCTGCTCCTGGTCACGCTGCCGGTGCTCCTCACCGCCCTCTACCTCTGGACCCGCGCGGCCGATCAGTATGCCTCCTACCTGGCCTTCAGCGTGAGGGCCGAAGGCCAGTCCCCGGCGGTGGAGCTTCTGGGCGGCGTCAAGGCACCCTCCGGGGGCACCTCTTCCGACACCGATATTCTGCAGTCCTTTCTCACCTCGCATGCGCTGGTGCAACAGGTGGCGGACAGGGTGGACTTGGGCACGGCTTGGGGCCGGGCCTGGCCAGGCGATCCGATCTTTGCCCTGTCGCCTGGCGGTACCGTGGAAGAGCTGCGCGGTCATTGGCGGCGCAAGGTCTCCATCACCCACGACAGCAAGGCGGGTCTGATCGAGCTGCGGGTCCTCGCCTTCGCCCCGCAGGATGCCCAGGAGATTGCCGAAGCGATCCTCGCCGAGTGCACCGAGATGATAAACTCCCTCTCCGCGGCCGCCCGGCGTGATGCCATCGGACACAGTGTCGCCGAACTGGCCGAGGCCGAGGCCCGGCTCAGGGAGGCGCGAAGGGCGCTGACGCGTTTTCGCAACCGCACCCAGATCGTAGATCCGGGGATCGACACGCGCAACCAGATGGGCCTCCTGGTGACGCTTCAACGGCAACTGGCCGAGGCCCTGATCGAGGCCGACCTGCTGCACCAGCGCGTGCCCGACAGCGACCCCCGGGTGACCCGTGCCCGCGATCGGATCGGGGTGATCCGTGCCCGCATCGCCGCAGAACGCAGCAATCTGGGACTGGGCCAGGAGGGCGAGGGGCAGGGGGCCTTCGCCGATCTGGTGGGGCGCTACGAAGGGCTGGTGGTGGACCGCGAATTCGCCGAGAGCGCCTACACCGCCGCCATGGCCGTCCACGATGCCTCCCTCGCGCAGGCCCGCCGGCAAAGCCGGTACCTCGCCGCCCACGTGCGCCCCACCCTGGCCCAGGGAGCCGAGTATCCGCGGCGCCTGATGCTCCTGGCTCTGGTCGCTCTCTTCTGCACCCTGGCCTGGGCCATTACCTGCCTTATCTGGCAGGGGCTGAGGGACAGGCGCTGAGATGATCGCGCTAGAGCGCGTCAGCAAGTCCTTCCCTTTCGGCGCCAGCCGTGCGCCCGTGATCGCGGACCTGACGGCGACCTTTCCCGGCGGCCGCGCCATCGCTCTGCTGGGCCGCAACGGGGCGGGCAAGAGCACCCTCCTGAAGCTCATCGCCGGGACCCTGCGGCCTTCCACCGGGCGTATCAGGCGGGAAGGCACCGTCTCCTATCCGGTGGGCTTCGGTGGTTCCTTCCACCCCGATCTGACCGGTCAGCAAAACGCCCGATTCGTGGCCCGCATCTACGGGGTTGAGGCCGCCGCGCTCCTCGACTTTGTGGCCGACTTCACCGAACTGGGCGCGGCCCTGGGGCGGCCCTTCGGCACCTACTCGGCAGGCATGAAGGCGCGCCTCTCTTTCGGGGTCTCCATGGGCCTGCCCTTCGACACCTACCTGGTGGACGAGGTCACCTCCGTCGGAGACGGGGCCTTCCGCCGCAAGTCTGTTCAGGTGCTGGAGGCGCGGCTGCGCGCGGCGGGGGCCATCGTGGTCACCCATTCGCCACCCATGGCGCGGCGGCTCTGCTCCATGGCGGCGGTGCTGGAGGGGAGCCGGCTGAGGCTCTACGAAGACATAGAGCAGGGGCTGGCAGCCCATGCGGCCCACCTGGCGCAAAGCTAGCTATTCCGCAGCAAGCGCTCGTTCGGGTAGAGGCACGGCCACCTCTCCGAGAAGCCGGAGCACGGCGGCGGCAAAGATCTCCTCCGACCAGCGCGGTGCCCACTCGGCACGGACGGCGTGACGCGCTGCGGCGGGGTCCTGTGTCCACTGATCGAGCAGCACAGCGATCTGGCGCCCGTCGCGTGGCAGGTCCCGGAGCCGCAGACGCAGTGCAAAGGGCTGGTCCTTCAGAAGTTCCCGCGCCCCGGCGAAGTCCGACAGGATCAGCGGCAGGCCGGCCTCCCGCGCCTCGAGCGCGGCCAGGGGCACCCCCTCGTACCGGGAGGTGAGAAGAACAGCATCACTGCGCGCCAGCAGGGGGCGAATATCAGTCAAAGGGCCGCGGCACTCGACCCGGCCGAGGTTCTCCGCCTGCACCCGCGCGGCGATCTGATCGCAAAAGCGCGGGCTGTCCGTCCCTGGGCCGCAGAAGGTGAGGATCATATCGGTCGGCAGGTGATTCAAAAGCTCGGCAGCGAGGGGCAGGTTCTTCTGCCAGGCGGCCCGCGCGGGGACCAGGAGGCGCCGCCGCCGCCGGGGTGGCGCGCTGGGCAGCGGGCCGAGACTCGCGCAATTCTCCAGGACGTGCAGCCTGTGCCGCTTTAGGGTCCCGGGCCCCAGGGCATTGACGAACCGGGCGCGCAGGTCCTCGCTCACCTGGACGAGGTGCAGGGGGGGACAGGCGCGCAGCAACAGGGGTTCGAGCAGGAGCGAGAGACACCGCAGGAGCGGCCGCTGCCCGATGTCGAAGGGCAGGCCGTGATAAGTAAAAAGAACCGGGCTGACCGGGCGCCAGAGCCGCAGCGCAAGCAGCAGTCGGGCGATCAGCCCGGCAAGGCGACCGTGCACCCAGGTGAGATCCGCCGCTTCCTGCCGCAGATGACGGTACAAGTCCCGGCAGGCCCGCCAGAGATGTCTCGGCGCGAGTCGCGAGGCCAGAGCCGGTGACTCGATACGGCGCA
Organism: Sulfitobacter sp.; assembly: GCA_965212515.1. Taxonomy (GTDB): domain Bacteria; phylum Pseudomonadota; class Alphaproteobacteria; order Rhodobacterales; family Rhodobacteraceae; genus Sulfitobacter. The sequence continues at coordinate 1,919,773 of OZ243122.1, read as the reverse complement.
CGCGCGGGTCGAGCTTCAGAAGCCCGCCCTCCTCCGGTTCGGTCAGCACCGTCACCTCGGCCCGGGGCGCCAGCACCGCGCTCAGTTGACAAAGATGCCGCGCCAGGCCGCAGGGGCTGGAAGCTCCGCCCACCAGAAGGATTCGCGGCGCCACGTCAGATGCGACCCAGCCCAGCCGCGCCCCAGAACCCCAGGCTGTGCAGCTTTCGCTGGCGATAGGGGGCAAGGGCACGCAGGGCCTTGAGGCGGGGCAGCAGCGGTCTTTCGCGGGCCTGGCGGAAGGTGGCGAGCTCGACCCGGGCCTCTGGCGTCAGCAGGTCCGCGACCCGGTCCATGGCTGCCAGGTTTCCCGCGAGTCTGCTGGAGAAATCCCCCCGCAGAACTCCTCGCTTGTTGCGCACCTGCGCGGCGAGCCCGGCTCCGGCGCCAAGTGCATTCCCCGCATGCTGCCGATAAAGCAGGACCGGCGGCCCCCTGTCGAAAATGATCCGTCCTCCGGCCCCGGTGATGAGCAGGTAGAGCCACCAATCGTGGGCAAAGATTGCTTCCGTGCGCCGCGCCGCCCGGCGCGCAAGGCGGGCCGCGGCGGGGTTCAGCACGATTGTGTGGCCGTAGGCCAGGTTCTCGATCAGGGCATTGCGAAAGCTTGGGGCCCTTCGCGGCAGGGGGGAGGCCGGACAGCGGTGCCACCCGGGGCGCCAGATCCAGCGCCGCGCGCAGTAGAGGGCGGGCGTCTGACCGGCGTTCGACAGTGCTGCCCGGGCTCTGGCCATCTTGTCGGGCACCCAGATGTCGTCCTGATCGGCCAGGGCCACGGGGCCGACGTCCTCTGGCAAGTTCCGAAGCAAATGCAGGTAATTGGCGCCAAACCCGGCGCCGGGCCCGCGCAGAATCTGCACCGGGTGACGCCGCCCGAAGCCGCGCAGCAGCGCCAGGCTGCCATCGCGCGAGCCATCGTCGCTCGCGACCAGCCGCCAGCGCCCGTCACTCTGCACGGCGATTGAGCCGAGCTGCGGCGCGAGGTGGGCGCCGCCGTCCAGCACCCCCATCAACAGGGTGATCACCCGGTCGTCCATGGGCTTCTCCGATACTCTGGGAGCCGCCTTTCGGCCAGCCCTGCGGCGTTCATAGATCGTTAAGGTTAGCAACCTATTAACGAAGTCCCGCGACTCTTCAGAGGGATGACAACCCTTGGCCCTGACCCATGCTCCGCTCCTGCGCCAATTCCTCTCCACCGCCCGGGCCGAGGGGCTCTCCACCGCGCTTCGCCGCACGCAGGCCTTTCTGGCCCGGCGGTGCGCGCCTGTCACCGCACGCCTGCGGCGCACCGCGCCCGCCCGCTCGGCGGACCCATTTCTGCCGCTCTGGCGCAGCCTGGCGCGGGACGGCGCCTTTCATGTCTCGGCACCGCCCCAGGTGGGCCGTGCCCGTCGGCAGGTCGCGCTGATCGGCGATCTGAACCTGCCGCAATGCCGCAAGTACCGGGTGGAACAAATGGCGGCCCTTTGGGAGGCCCAGGGCGTGACCTGCCAGTACGCCCACTACCAAGACCTGCCCCGCGCCAGCCGCCTGCTTCAGACGGCGACCCACCTCTGCGAGTACCGCCTTCCGCAGAGCGCGCTGACAGAGGCCCTCCGCTATGAGGCGCGGCGGCTGCGGTTGCCGATCCTGTACGACATCGACGATCCGCTCTTTTCCCTCTCCGCGCTAGAGGACTACGGCAACCTTGCCCTGCTCGAACCGCGCAGGGCGTATCAGTTCAGGCAAGCCGCGTCGGGTTACCTGGCGATGATGAACGGGGCCGACGCGATCTCGGTCACGACGCCCGGTTTGGCAAAACATACGGAGCAGTACAGTAATCGTCCGATCTTCCTGCGTCGCAACTTCGCGGACCGGGAGACGCTCGACCTGGGGCGGCTCGCGCGTCAGCAGAAGCCCCCAGACGATGGGCTTTTCCGTTTCGCCTTCGTCACAGGGTCCGAAGGCCATGAAGCCGACTTCGCGCTCATTGCTGAAGCCCTCGAAGAGGTGATCCTGGCCCATCCGGCGCGGCGCTTGATTATCCTCGGCCCCTTCGCGCCCGAGCGCCTGCCGCCCAACCTGCGGCCGCGCACCCAATTCATCGGCTTCACGGATTATGGCCCCTATCTAGGGCATCTGGCCCGGGCCGATTGCCTTCTGATCCCGCTGGCCGAGAGTACTTTCAATGGCTGCAAAAGCGGTGTGCGCGCCCTCGATGCCGCCGCCGTGGGGGTGCCGGTGATTGCCAGAGCGGTCGGAGACTTGCCGATGGTCGTCGGAGAGGAGAGCGGCTGGATCGCCGAAGCGCCATCCGACTGGCGGCGGCTGATGTTGAGCGCGGCAACCGCGCCTGAGCTTTGCCGCAGGCTCGGCGCCAGTGCAGCCGAGGGGCTGGAGCCCAATTGGGGCGATCCCACGGCTTCTCACGTCTTGGACCCGGCGCTGCTTGAGTGGGTAACGGCATGAGTGCACCGCACCTGCTGGTCGCGAACGTGCACTTCGCCCCCTACACCTACGGTGGCGCCACCGTCGTGGCCGAGGAGGTATCGCGCCATCTGGCCCGCCACCACAGCTACCGGATCAGCGCCCTCTCGACCTGCCAAAGGCCCGACCTGGCGCCCTATGCCCTGCTCAAGGTAGAGCGGGAGCGCATCGCCAACTATCTGATCAACCTGCCGCTGGATCGCAGCCCTGCGCAGCTCTATGACAATGCGGAGGTGACCGAGCGGGTGCTTGAGATGCTGCGCGCCCTCGGGCCGGACATGGTCCATGCCCACTGCCTGCAGGAGCTGGGTGCGGGCGTGCTTGAGGCCGCCGAGGTGGCGCACGTGCCCGCGATCCTCTCGGTGCACGATCACTGGTGGATCTGCGAGCGGCAGTTCATGCTGCGCGCCGATCACCGGCCCTGCGACGGGCCGCCGGGCCCCGAGCTTTGCCGCGGCTGCACCCCTTCGATGCCGGGGCTGGAGATGCGTCGGCGCCGCCTCACACGTCTCGCCGGGACGGCCCTGGCCGTCACCTACCCCAGCCGGTTCGCATTGAACCTGGGCGAGGCTGCAGGGCTGGCGCCCGGCCGCGGACGCCTTTGGTGCAACGGGGTTCATCTGCCGGGGAAGGGCTTCTTCCGCGCTCAGGCGGCCCGGCGGCGGCGCGATCCGCGCATCTGCTTTGGCTATCTTGGCGGGCCCTCCTACCTGAAGGGCTGGCCCCTCCTGCGCGCGGCTCTGCGCGGCCTTGGCCGCGAGGATTTCCGCCTGCGCCTTGCCGATGGCAGCCGCCACGGCTCCTGGTGGCGGCCCGAGCATCTCCGGGGCCTGCCCGGCGACTGGGCTGTCTGCCCGCGTTACGACCAGGCCGACCTCGATCAATTTTATGCCGAGGTGGACGTGCTCATTTTTCCGTCCCAGTGGCGCGAGACCTTCGGGCTGGCCTTGCGGGAGGCTTTGGCGCGCGGGATCGGCCTGATCCAGACGGACTGCGGCGGCGGGGTGGAGCACGGCGCTGTCCCGCCGGAGGCGCTGATTCCCTTAGGCGCCGGGCCGGAGCCGCTGCGCGCGCAGATGGCCGAGGTGCTGGAGCGGGGACAGGTGTCGCGACCGCCCCTGCCGGTGCGGAGCTTTGCCGAGCAGGCAGCAGAGCTTGACGTAATGCTGCGGAAGGAACTGCTGCCGCGAAGGGCCCTGTCCTAGAAGAGAAAATCCCCCTGCTCCAGGGTCGAGAGGGTCACCCCCACGAGGCGCAGCTCGCTGTCGGTTCCCGTGGTGATCAAGCTGTCGGCGCCCTCCTGTTGCCCAGCCGCGCGAAGCTGCGCCAGGCTGTTGAGCGCGTCGAGGTGCGAGAAGTCGAGCCGGTCGCCGCTGCCCTGATCGAAGTCCAGCAGCCTGTCGTTCCCGTGTCCGACGCCGAAGAGAAACTGATCCGCCCCGTCGCCACCGCTCAGCGTGTCGTTCCCTGCCCCGCCGATCAGGAGGTCCCCGCCGTCGCCACCGACTAGGCTGTCCGCGCCGCCCGCGCCATCGAGAAGGTCTGCCCCCGCGCCGCCACGCAAGATGTCATTGCCGGTGCCGCCCCAAAGCAGATCGTCGCCCGACTGCCCCAGCAGCCAGTCGGCGCCCGTGCCACCTGACAGCAGATCGTCCGCAGCGCCGCCGAAAAGGCGGTCTGCGCCTGCGCCCCCCAGAAGGCTGTCTGCCCCATCATCCCCGTAGAGCACATCCGCCTGGCCGCCGCCCTCCAGGCGATCATCACCCTCACCGCCGCGCAACAGGTCGCGACCGGCGCCGCCCAGGAGGTGATCATCGCCACCCTCGCCGTGCAGGACATCCCGGCTTGCACCATGGTTAAGACCGCCTGAAATGTGATCGCCCTGCGCGCCGCCATGGAGCCTGTCCGCACCGCTGCCGCCCCAGATCATGTCCGCTCCTGCGCCGCCGCGCGCCAGGTCATCCCCCGCCCCCCCCCCCCAGGATCAGGTCTGCCCCGTCGCTGCCAGTGAGCAGGTCGGCGCCCGAGCCGCCGACGAGACTGTCTGCGCCGTCGCCGCCGGTCAGGGTGTCGCGCCCGGCTTCGCCCGCCAGCAGGTCCGGCTCACCGCCGCCGTGCAGATCATCGTTGCCGACGCCGCCCGCGATGCTGTCGGCTCCGGCGCCCGAGGTCACGCTGTCGGCACCTCCCCCGGTGAAAAGCCGGTCCGCACCGCCGTAGGTGGCAATCAGGTCTGCGCCGCCGGTGCCCCACTGGTCGCCGGGAAGCGGCAGGAGAAAAAGGCTGGGTGCGTCTTGCTGGGGCCCGGCAGAGGGCGGGGGCCCGGCGGGATTGTGCGGGCTGAAAACGGGACCGGCCTCTGTATCTGGGTCAGGAGTCGGCTCTGGCTCAGGCTCCGGCCCGGGGTGAGGTTGTGGCTGCGGCTGCGGCTGCGGCTGCGGTTCGGGCTGAGGTTGCGGTTGGGGTTCCGGCTCCGGAAGGGGATCGCCGCTGATCGGGTAGAGCGTGGGATCGACCTCGATGCGGCTGCCGATGATTAGGTTGCCGGGGTTGAAATCCTGCTGGGTCAAGCGCCCGCTGCTGCTGCGCAGTTCCACCACCTCCTCGCCGAACCGCAGCTCGGCGCCCCAGCTTCGGGACTGGATCGAGAGGCTACCCATGCCGTTCAACTGGTTGAAATCACTCAGGTCCAGCCGATCTGCGAGAGGATCGAAATCCTCAATCCGGTCGAGCGCACCATCTTCCATCAGAATGAAAAGGTCCCCCCCGCTGCCGCCGGTCAGCCGGTCCGCCCCGGCTCCGTCCACCAGGATGTCATCACCGCCCCCGCCTTCCAGCCGGTCCGCGCCGGTGCCGCCTTGCAGCACCTCGTCACGCCCCCCGCCCGTCAGGGTGCCGCCTTGGGCCGAAGCGGTCAAAACGCCGCCGAGGTTCGACAGACCGATGAAGACCTCCTCGAGGAAGGGGGCCGCCTCGGTCGCGATCCAGAGCCTTATTCCATCGGCCGTGGCAACAGCTTCCAGATCGACGATGCCGCGCATCGGGTTTTCGGCGCAGCCGGGCAGGGCGGCCAGATGTTGGATGCGCCCGCCGGGCAGGAGGGTGAGCAGGCTGATCCCCTGGTCGTTTCCGGCCGCGATGAGGAAGTCACGGCCCGCCACCGTCACCTGCTCCAGATGCGCCGCGCCGCCAAAACGGGTGTCGAGGCTGTCCAACAGGTGATCCACCGAGCGCAGGCCGCCGCCAGGCGTAAGCTCCAGGATGCTGATCGAGGAACTGCCACCCGAGGCCAGCGCGAAGTAGCTCGCGCCGGTGCCATCGCCAAGCGTTGCGATGGCCTGCGGTCGGTCGATCCATAGACCCTCTTCGGGACCTGCCTCACGCAACAGCCGCATCGTGCTGCTCTCTTGCCTGAAGAGCGCCACGCGGTCCGCCTGGCCGAACCCAACAAGGGCGAAGTCCTGCCCCTGGAAGCGGGTGGTCGCGATGGCGCTGGCCTGGCTGTCGCGCAGGGCGCTTGGCAGGGTGATGTCACTGGCGCCGAGGTTTCCGCCGAAGGAAAGGGTGACCAACCCGCCACCCCGCAGTGCACCAAGTGCCTGTCCCCCGGGCAACATCTCTACCTCCGCCAGTTGGCTCAGATTCTGACCGGAAGCGCGCATTTCGGTGGCGCCACGAAAGGGGCTGCCGCCGCTCGACAGGTCGAGCGACACGCCGGTGAGGCCGGTTCCGGCCAAACCGGCCATGTGCACCGTGCCGCCCTGGTAGACCAGATCGGTGCTTTCGAGCTGGAGGAACCGCGGGGCGATCCGGTAGTGCCCCTCCAGCCGGGTGCCGCCGCTGACGTCCCAGGCGCTGAGCCAGCCATCGCCACGAGTGACGGCCATCAGCGTTGCATTGCTTCCGCTCCCCACCAGTGCCAAATCTTGAAGGCCGACAAGCGCCGCCTCCTCGTTGCTGCGGAGCGTGCCCGCAACAGAAAATACCGCTCTGACCATGGCCGAGCCCCCCTTTTTCCAAACCCGCATCTGATCTGCCGCGCCGGGACGGCGGGGGAGCGGAGAGAATGTGGCCACCCCGCGGCCCTTGCCGACAATTCGAGGGATTCGCCGTTGCATCCGGGGCCGATGCTGCGCGCGGTGGTACGGATTTCGGTTACTTTCCTGCCGGAGCTTCTTGCCACCGACCCGGAAGTCAGGAGCGCCCATGACCGAGACCTCGCCCAGCCTGTCCCTGCCCTATCTGCAACCGGCCCAGGCCCAGAAGCACGTGACCCACAACGAGGCGCTGCGCATCCTCGACGCCGTGACACAGCTCAGCGTCCTGACAGCAGGCGCGATCGAGCCGCCAGAGGCCCTTGCGGAGGGGGACCGTCACATCGTCGGCCCCGCGGCAATCGAGGAGTGGGCCGGTCAGGACCAGGCGGTGGCCCTCTGGAGCGACGGCGCATGGCAGTTCTTCGCGCCCGAGACAGGCTGGCGCGCGGACCTCGCCGGTACCGGGGGCAGCCTGCGCTTTGACGGGGCTGCCTGGGTGCCGCCCGCGATGGAGGCGCCAGAGAGCCTGCCGACCCTGGGCATCAACGCCAGCGCGGACCTTACCAACCGTCTGTCCGTTTCTGCCGAGGCGACGCTCCTGAACAACGAGGGCGCGGGCCATCAGCTGAAGCTCAACAAGGCCGACGCGGGCGATACCGCCAGCCTCCTCTTCCAGACAGGCTTTTCCGGCCGTGCCGAGATGGGCACCGCGGGAACGGACGACTTTGCCATCAAGGTCAGCCCCGACGGCAGCACCTTCCACACCGGCCTCAGCTTTGATGCGGAGAGCGGTGCGATGCAGGTTGGCTCGGGGCAGAGCTATTTCCGCGACGTCTTCATTCTGAATGACACGGCCTACAGCTTTGACATCCCCTGGTCCAACCCGGCGCGGATCATGCTCTGGCTCAGCGTCAATGTCGGCGGGCGCTTCGCCCTCATCGCCATCACCGGCACCCTCACCGGGGCGGGCAACTTCGCCGAGATCTTCGCCGCTCCGCCCGGCGCGCTGAGCTTTCATACTGGGGTGTTGAGCGGCACCACGGGGGCGGCGGGGGGCATCAATCTCTCGATCGACAGCAGCGGTGGGACGCCGCGGATGTACCTGGAGAACCGGCTGGGCAGCAACCGGCTCTTTACCCTGGCAACGCTCGGACGGTAAGGGCTTCTAGCCCTTGGCCCCCTGGCCCCGGGCGTAGACGTCTTCATAACGGGTAATGTCGTCCTCGCCGAAGTAGGTCCCGGTCTGGACCTCGATCAGCTCCATCGGGCAGTCGCCCGGGTTCTCCATCCTGTGCACGGCGCCGAGCGGGATGTAGACGGACTCGTTTTCCTTCACCAGCTCGACGCGCTCGTCGATGGTGACCTTGGCGGTCCCCCCCACAACGATCCAGTGCTCGGCCCGGAAACGGTGGCTCTGAAGGCTCAGGGCGGCGCCGGGGTTCACCACGATGCGCTTCACCTGGAAGCGTTCGGAGAGTATGAGCGTCTCGAAAAAGCCCCAGGGGCGGTGATCCTTGGGGAAGGTGTCGGCCTGGTTGATGCCCGCCTTGCGCATCTGCTTGACCACCTCACCCAACTCGGCGGTGCGGCGCCTGTCGGCGACCAGGACGGCATCGGGCATGGCCACGGCAACGATGTTCTCCAGCCCCAGCCCGACCAGGTGCATCCCTTCGCTTTCGGACCGTAAGAAGGTCTCGGTGCAGTCCACCGCCGTGGCGCTGCCATGGGTGGCAACACCCCGCTCGTCCGACGTCGCGTGCAGGTGCACGGCGTTCCAGCCGCCCAGGTCCGACCAGTCTCCGCCATGGGAGACGACGGAAAGGTTATCGACCTTCTCCATGATCGCGTAGTCGATCGAAATGTCGGCAAGCTCGCTCCAGGCGCCGGGGTCCAGCCGCAGGAAGCCGAGGTCGGCCTTGGCCGCCTTGAGGGAGGCGCGCACCTGAGCCAGCATCTCAGGAGCATGGCGCTCGAAGGCTGCGATGAGGGTGCCCGCGGTATACATGAAGATGCCCGCATTCCAGAGGAAGCCGCCCGCAGCCAGCATCCTCTCTGCTTCGGCCAGAGCGGGTTTTTCCACGAAGCGGCACAGCGGGGCGACGCCGGGTGTGCCGCCTTCGGCAAGTTCAAGGTAGCCATATCCCGTCTCGGGGCGGTCGGGCTCGATGCCGAAGGTGACGATCTGCCCGGACTGGGCCGGTGCCATGCCTCGGCGCAGGCTCTCGCGGAAGGCTTCCTCATCGGTGATGTAGTGGTCCGAGGGGGCGGCAAGCATCAGAGCTTCGGCATCCTCTTCGGCCGCCACAAGGGCAGCGGCGAGAAGGGCCGGGGCCGTATTGCGCGAGGCCGGTTCGATCAGCACCGCGCCGGGGGTGATCCCTTCTTCCGTCAGCTGTTGTGTCGCGATGAAACGGAAGTCCGCATTGGTCACGACCAGCGGCGGGGCGAAGTCAGGCCCGGAGAGACGGCGGCTGGACTGCTGGAAGAGGCTGCCCTGGCCGATCAGATCAATGAACTGCTTCGGAAAGTCCCGCCGCGAAACAGGCCAGAGACGCGTGCCGGATCCGCCGCAAAGGATGACGGGTGTGATGCTGGCCTGACTCATGAACTGTCCCTTAACCTTTGACGAGATGCTTGCCGCTTGACGTTCCCGGGCAAACCCGATCCCTGTTAGGCCGATGCCCGCATCACTTGCAACCTTGTTGAGCCTGATATGGCGGGTCTGTGCCGCCAGGTGAGGCAAGGGGCGGGCCAGAGAGGGAGCGTAAACATGGAAATAGATCACATCACCCTGGAGCGGATGCGGGAAAGGGCCGAGGAATTGCGCGGGAAGGTGCGCCACACACCGACCGTGCCGCTTGAGGCCCCTCTCCTGACGCGTGCCCTGGGCGCGGCGGCGCGGGTCTCCCTCAAGCTCGAGTGTTTCCAGCATACAGGCACCTTCAAGGCCCGTGGCGCCCTGTCCAACGTGGCCGCCATCCCAGAGGAGAAACGCGCGGCCGGGGTCACGGCGGCCAGCGCGGGCAATCACGCCATCGCCGCGGCCTGGGCGGCGCGGGCGGCGGGCCTGTCGGCCAAGGTGGTGATGCAGGACAATGCTAATCCCTTCCGCGTCGCTCGGGCTCGGGCCGAAGGGGCGGAGGTGCTGCTGCGCGCGCCGGGGCCGGAGACCTTCGGCGAGGCGGAGCGCCTCGCCAAGGAGGAGGGCCGCACCTACGTCCATCCCTTCGATGGCGAGAATACCGTTCTGGGCACGGCGGGCGTGGGGCTGGAGATGCTGGCCGACGCGCCGGATCTGGACGCGGTGATCGTCTCGGTCGGGGGCGGCGGGCTGATCAGTGGGGTCGCGGCGGCGCTCAAGCTGTCCCGGCCCGGCATCAAGGTATACGGCGTTGAGCCGGAGGGGGCGGATTCCATGACCCGTTCGCTTGAAGCCGGGCAGCCCGTCACCCTTGAGAAGGTCAGCACCATCGCCGACAGCCTTGGTCCGCCCATGGCCCTGCCGCTGGGGCATGCCCTCCGCAGCGCCTACGTGGACAGGATGGTGCGGGTCACGGACGAAGAGATATGCGCCGGTATGGTGGTGCTCCAGCAGGAGGCAAAGCTGGCCGTGGAACCGGCTGCTGGGGCGACCATGGCCGCGCTTCTGGGCCCGCTGCGCGCGGAACTGCAGGGCAAGCATGTGGGCTTGGTGATCTGCGGCGCCAACATCGACGCCGAGACCTACGCGGGCCAGCTTACCCGTGGCGCGGCGGCGCTGGCGGCCATTTCGGATTTCTGAGAGAGACCTCTTGACCTTCCAGTGACTGGAACCCTTATCTCACGCAGGACCGGGATAAGGACCTCACACTATGGCCACGACTCAGAGCCTCACATTGGCGATCCAGAATATGACCTGCGGCGGCTGCGCCGCGCGGGTGACGCGCCTGCTGCAGGGCGTTGACGGCGCCACCGATGTTTCCGTGAACTTCGCCGCGGGCCAGGCCCACCTGCGCCTTGCGGAGGGGGCGGCGCTGCGGCCCCTGCTTGCGGAGCTCAAGGCCGGGGGCTACCCGGCGGAAGAGGCCCACCTGACGCTGACCCTCTCCGGCATGAGCTGCGCCACCTGCGTCGGCAAGGTCGAGCGCGCGCTGGAAGCTCATCCGGGCGTGACGAGCGCCAGGGCCAACCTGGCTGCGGAGACCGCCGAGGTGATCTACGTGCCGGGCTTGGTGACGCCCGATGAGCTCACCGCTCTGGTGGCCGAAGCAGGCTATCAGGCGTGGCTTCGATCCACCGAGACGCCGGAAGATCCCGCCGCGCTGCGCGAAAAAGAAAGCCGCAAACAGCGGCGGGCCGTCCTGATCTCGGGCGCCCTTACCCTGCCGGTCTTCATCCTCGAGATGGGGGGTCACCTGGTGCCCGCCTGGCATCACTTGGTCGCCGCCAGCATCGGGATGCAGGCAAGCTGGTGGCTGCAGTTCATTCTCACCACCCTCGTGCTGGTGGGGCCGGGGCGTCAGTTCTTCACCGGCGGCTTCCGGGGCCTCAAGGCCGGTGCGCCCAACATGAACAGCCTCGTGGCGCTCGGTGCCGGGGCGGCCTGGGCCTACTCGACCACCGTTCTGTTGCTGCCCGATCTGCTGCCCGCCGCGGCCCGGGTCGTCTATTTCGAGGCGGCGGCGGTGATCGTCACCCTCATCCTGCTCGGTCGCTGGTTCGAGAGTCGCGCCAAGGGTCAGACGGGCGCCGCCCTGTCGAAGCTCATCGGCCTCCAGCCGCGTACCGCAGAGATTCGCGAGGGAAGTGCCTGGGTCACTCGAGAGATCGCGTCCCTTCGACCCGGTGATCACATCCTGATCCGCCCCGGTGAACGGGTGCCGATGGATTCCACCGTCATCGAGGGCGAAAGCCCGGTGGACGAGTCCATGATCACGGGCGAACCCCTGCCCGTTGCAAAGGGCCCGGGCGACAGCCTGACCGGCGGCACCGTCAATGCCGCGGGCAGTCTCGTGGCCGAGGTGAGCCGCACCGGGCAGGACACCACCCTGGCCCAGATCATTCGCCTTGTGCAGCAGGCCCAGGGCGCCCGCTTGCCGATCCAGGCGCTGGTGGACCGGGTGACCCTCTGGTTCGTCCCGGCCGTCCTGGTCATCGCCGCCGTGACGGTCCTGACCTGGCTCTGGCTTGGCCCCGATCCAAAGCTGTCGCACGCCCTGGTGGCCGGGGTCTCCGTGCTCATCATCGCCTGCCCCTGTGCCATGGGCCTCGCCACCCCCACCTCCATCATGGTGGGCACCGGGCGCGCGGCGCAGCGGGGTGTGCTTTTCCGCCAGGGCGATGCGTTGCAGTCGCTCAGCGGCATCTCGGCCATCGCCTTCGACAAGACGGGCACCCTGACGGAGGGGCGCCCGGCCCTGACTGATCTGGAGACCGTCGATGGCCACCAGCGCGCGGAAATCCTGCGCCTCGTGGCGGCCCTCGAGGCGCGTTCCGAGCATCCCCTGGCCCTTGCCATCGTCGAGGCGGCTGAGGGGATCGACCTGCCCGCCGCCAGCGAGATCAAAGTGACGAGCGGCGGCGGCCTGACGGGGCGCGTCGAGGGCGCGGACCTGGCCATCGGAAATGGCGCCTTCATGGCGGCACTCGGGGTTGAGGTTGCGCCCCTGGCAGGCCGCGCAGAGGCCCTCGCTGCCGATGGAAAGACGGTCTTCTTCGCCGCCCGCGACGGCCGCCTTGCCGCCCTCATCGCGGTCTCCGACCCGATCAAGAAGGGCGCTGTCGAGGTCATCGAGGCGCTGCAGGATCGCGGCCTGGAGGTGGCGATGGTGACGGGCGACGGTGAAGCCACGGCCCGCGCCGTGGCCCGACAGCTCGGCATCGAGAGGGTCTTTGCCGGGGTTTTGCCCGCAGGCAAGATCGCCGCCCTGGACGAGCTCCGCGGCGAGGGCGCCCGGGTGGCCTTCGTGGGTGATGGCATCAACGACGCGCCGGTCCTGGCCCACGCCGACGTGGGCATCGCCCTTGGCACAGGCACCGACGTGGCCATGGAGACGGCCGAGGTGGTCCTTATGTCTGGTGAGCTGGGTGCCGTGCTGCGGGCCATCGAAACCTCGCGCGCCACCCTGCGCAACATCCGCCAGAACCTCTTCTGGGCCTTCGGCTACAACGTCCTGCTGATTCCGGTGGCCGCCGGTGTGCTCTATGCGCCGTTCGGCCTTACCCTCTCGCCCGCCCTCGCGGCAGGGGCCATGGCCTTTTCGTCGGTCTTTGTCCTCTCCAATGCCCTGCGTCTGCGCCACATGAAGGAGCCTGCATGAACATCTCGGACGTCAGCCGCACCACCGGCCTGCCCGCCAAGACCATCCGCTACTATGAAGAGATCGGCCTGATCCGGCCGACCCGGGCGGAGAACGGCTATCGCACCTTCTCGGAGACCGAGCAGCACAAGCTGAACTTTCTCGCCCGGGCCCGGTCCCTCGGCTTTCCGGTGGAAAGTTGCCGCAGCCTGCTGGCCCTCTACGGCGATCCGGACCGCGCCAGCGCCGACGTGAAGGGGATCGCCCAGCAGCACCTGGCCGAGGTGGACCGAAAGATCGAGGAACTGACCGCCATGCGCGCCACCCTCTCCGAGCTGGTGCGGGCCTGCGCGGGCGACGAACGCCCGGACTGCCCAATCCTTCGGGACCTCGCGGCCCCCAGTTGACGCGGCTGCCTTTTGCCCCCCTAGTGCGGGCAATCGGAAAGGACCTGCCCATGTACGTGATCGACGCCCCCGCCCAGCCCAGCCTCCCCGTTGCCGACAGCACGGACCACTTCCCCGTCCGCCGGATTTTCTGCGTCGGCCGGAACTACGAGGATCACGTGGTGGAGATGGGCAACGATACGCGCGAGCCGCCCTTCTTCTTCACCAAGCCCGCCGATGCCGCGCTGGGCGCCCCCTGTACGGTGCCCTACCCGCCGCTGACGGAAAACCTGCACTTCGAGATCGAGCTCATCGTCGCCATCGGCAAGGGTGGCCGGAACATCCCGGAAGAGGCGGTGATGGACCACGTCTGGGGCGCCTCGGTGGGGATCGACCTGACCCGCCGCGACCTTCAGGCCGAGGCCAAGAAGATGGGCCGCCCCTGGGACTGGGCCAAGGCCTTCGACCACTCCGCCCCCATCGCGCCGATCCGCCCGCTGGTGGAGGTGCCCTCCCTCAAGGAAGGGCGCATCTGGCTGGCCGTGAATGGCGAAATGAAGCAGGAGTCCGACATCTCCATGATGATCTGGCCGGTGCGCGAGCATCTGGCAATCCTGAGCCAGGCGATGGAGCTGGCGCCCGGCGACATCATCATGACGGGCACGCCCGCCGGTGTCGGCGCCGTTGTGCCCGGCGACGTGATCACCGGCGGCGTCGATGGCATCGGCGAGCTGCGGGTCGAGATCGGCCCGCGCGCCTAGAGCGGATTTTCCTCGAGGAAAGCCGCCAGGTGCCGGGCCACCTCTTCCGGCGCGTCCCAGCAGATGGAGTGGCCCGCCTCGGGCACCAGCGCCTCGCGCAGGGTCGGGATGGGCTGGAAGGAGGGGCGCGCCGCCTCGGGCGGGATCATCAGATCCTGCCCCGCGTAGATGACGAGGGTGGGGCAGGCGATCTCCTCCAACTTCGCCTTGGGCCGGAAGGCGCGGAAGGCGGCAACCTGACGCTCCATGGCCTCCAGACTCTGGGCGTGCGGATAGGCAAGCGCCGCCTCCAGGGCGATCTTTACATTCGCCGGATCCTCGAAGAAGCCGTGCCCGAAGAGCCAGGGGTAGAGGGCGCGCAGCCACATCTCCTCACCCTCGGGGGCGCGGCGAATCTCCAGGAGCGCGTCGAAGACGCCCATGGTGCGCGGTGAGCGGCTGCGGCCAGAGGCGAGGACCGTGCAGCTCGCCACCCGCTTCGGCGCCTGATAGGCGATCTCCAGGCTCATGATCCCGCCCAGGGAATGGCCCGCCACGTGAAAGCGGTCGTGGCCGAGGTGCGCCATGAGGGCCAGGGCGTCTTCGATCATCAGGGGAATGTCCGCCGGGGCCGTCAGGGGGCCGGTGCGCCCGGTGGTCCGGTTGTCCGGCTTGATGAGGGTGAAGCGCTCCTTCAGGAGAGGCGCCAGGGCCATCCAGCTGGCGCTGTCGCTCATCATCCCGGCCAGAAGCAGCAATGGCGGGCCCTCGCCCTCCACTTCGTAGTGCAGGGTGACGTCGTCGCGGGCAAGTTCAGGCATTGAGGGTGCTCCAGCAGGGCAGAAGGTCCCCCAGGGCGGGGGTGGCGGCATGGGCGGCCCGGGCGATGGCCCGCGCCAGGCAGAGAGAGGCGGCATGGCCGATCAGGTTCAGATTGGCCGCCTCGCGCGCGCCGGTGGAGAGGGCAAAGACAAGATCGCCGTCCATCGGCGTGTGGGCCGGCACGCAGGCGCGCCCGATCCCATCGTGGGCAGCCACGGCAACGCGGTGGCATTCCGCCTTGGTCAGGGTCGCATCGGTGGCAACGATGGCGATGGTGGTGCTCTCGCGCATCGACATGGCGGCGATCTTGCGGCTCTCAAGGCTCAAACCCAGGCCACCTGAAGGGTCCGGGCCGAGGCCGCCGAACTCATCGCCGATCTCGAAGGGGGCGGCGTAGAAGTGGCGGTCTCCCGGCGTGGTCACGGCGCCCACCGGGTTGGCCGCGACAAGGGCGCCGACGGTGCTGCCATCGGGCAGGGTGAGGGAGGCCGAGCCGAGCCCCCCCTTGACCATGGCCGTCAGCGCGCCGGTGCCGGCACCCACTGAACCCAGCTCGAAATCCGCGCGTGCCGCCTCCAGGGCCTGGCGGCCCAGGGCGCGGTAGGGGTTCTCCGCCCAATCCTTGTCGCCGCCGTTGAGCAGATCAAAGAGGATCGCGCCCGGCACCAGTGGGATCAGCGCCGCACCAACGCGGTAGCCGCGGCCCGTCGCCCGCAGCCCGTCCACCACGCCGGAACAGGCATCGAGCCCGTAGGCCGAGCCGCCCGAGAGGACCAGTGCGTCGACCGCCGCGACCGACTTGTCGGGCGCCAGCAGGGCCACCTCGCGGGTCCCCGGGGCGCCGCCCATGACGGCGACGGAGGCGGTGAAGGGCGCCTCCCCAAGCAGGACCGTGGTGCCGGATTTGAGCACCCCGTCCCCCGCATTGCCAACGCGCAGGCCCGCCACGTCCGTAATGAGATTGCGCGCGCCGGGCGTCATGGCTGGGCCTCGTGGTAGGAATAGAATGATTGGCGCACGTTGACCTCCTGGAACGGGTTACGGTTGGCGATGGACGCGGAAGGCAAAGCTGCCCTGCTGGTTGGCGGTGCGCGGCGGGCCTTCGATCACCTCGTCGATGGCGGGGCAAGCCTCCAGGCAGCCACGCCAGAAGCCCATGCCGCCGGGCGAATGCTGTGCAACGCCCAGCACCCAGTCGCCGCCAAGGGCCTCGAAGATCATGATTGCCGCCTCCGGGCCGAGGCCGCGCTGGCGAAAGGCGGGCTGAATGGTGAACTCCACCAGTTCGTGCATCCCCGCGGCGTGGTTCCAGACCAGCGCAAAGCCGATCGGCACCCCGTCCAGCGCGATCAGGTAGGGGTGGCGGCCCCCTTCCTGCCAGTAGCGGTCCAGCGTCTGGGGCACGTAGGGCGGCCCATTGGGCAGCAGCTCGCGGAAGTGGTTCTGGGCCATGGCGTCGACCAGGGTGCGGTCCCGCTCGGCCACCGGGGCGATGGTGAGGGTGCCGCTCACGAGGCCGCCCTCTCGAAGTCCGGCAGGATCGGCGCGGCGGCGATGAGCTTGCGGGTATAGGGGTGCTGGGGGTTCTCGAAGACCGCCTCGGTCGCTCCCTCCTCGACGATCTCGCCCGCCTGCATGACGAGAACCCGGTCCGTCACGGTACGCACGACCGACAGATCGTGCGAGATGAAGAGGTAGGTGAGATCGTAGGCGCCGCAGAGGTCGGCCAGCAGGTCCAGTATCTGGGCCCGGACGGAGACGTCGAGCGCGCTCACCGCCTCGTCGAAGAGGATCAGGTCGGGCCGGATGATGAGCGCCCGGGCGATGGCGATGCGCTGCCGCTGCCCGCCGGAGAATTCGTGGATGTAGCGCCGCGCATCACCCGGCGAGAGGCCCACGGCGGTGAGTGATTCGTCGATGGCCCGCTGCCGGTCCGCCCCCCTGGGCGGGCTTTCGAGCAGGTGGAAAGGCTCCGTGATCAGCCTGTCCACCCGGTGGCGGGGGTTGAAGGAGCCGAAGGGGTCCTGAAAGACCACCTGCATCCGCCGCCGCACCGCAAGGTTGGGCCGGTTGCCGGTGAAGACGGGCGCGCCGTCCAGCGCGATGGTGCCGCGCTGAACCTGCTCCAGCCCCAGAAGCGCCCGCGTCAGGGTGGACTTGCCGCAGCCCGATTCTCCCACCAGCCCCAGCCGCTCGCCGCGCTGGATGGTGAAGGAGACATCCTTGACCGCCCGAAAGCTGCCGGGCCGGGCAAAGAGCTTGCGGCGCGGCAGGCGGTAATCCCGGCAGACCCCGGCCACCTCCAGGAGCGGCTGCGGCGGCGGAGGGGCGGGCAGATCCACCCGGTGCCCCGAGGCGGCAAAGAGCATTTCCGTGTAGGGGTGCTGCCGGTGTTTCAGAAGGTGCGCCGTCTCCCCGGTTTCCACCACCTCGCCCTTGCGCATGACGGCGATGCGGTCCGCCATGTCGGCCACCACCGCCAGATCGTGGGTGATCATCAGGAGGCCCATGCCGTCACTGCGCGCGAGGTGCTTGAGCAGGTCCAGGATCTGGGCCTGGGTCGTCACATCGAGGGCCGTCGTCGGCTCATCGGCGATGAGCAGCTTGGGCCGCAGGGCGATGGCCATGGCGATCACCACGCGCTGGCGCTGGCCGCCGGAAAGCTCGTGCGGGAAGCGGGAGAGCGGAAAGCGTTCCTGTGGCAGGCCGACCCGCGCCAGGGTCTCCGCCGCTCGCGCCTCGGCCGCCGCCCGGCTGACCGAGGGATCGTGGATGCGGATCGTCTCGGCCACCTGGGCGCCGATGGTCTGAACCGGGTTGAGTGCTGTCATGGGCTCTTGGAAGACCATCCCCACCTCGTTCCCGCGCAGATCGCAGAGCGCCTTCTCCGAAAGGCCGGTGATCTCGCGCCCCGAGAGATGGATCTGCCCTTTGCTGCTAGCCCCCTTGGGCAGGAGCTGCATCACCGCCAGCGCGGTCATCGACTTGCCCGATCCGCTCTCCCCGGTGACCGCCAGGATCTCCCCCGGCGCGATGGAAAGGGAGACATCGCGCAGGATCTCCACCCCGTGGATCGAAAGATCGAGGTTGCGGATCTCCAGCAGGCTCATGTCCGGGCCACCCGCAGCCGGGGGTCCAGCAGATCGCGCAGCCCATCGCCCATGAGGTTCAGACCCAGGACCATCAGGATGATAGCGAAGCCCGGCACCAGCGCCATGTGCGGCGCGATGGCCACGAGCGTCTGCGCATCGGCCAGCATCCGTCCCCAGGACGGTGTCGGCGGCTGGGCGCCGAGGCCCACGTAGCTCAGCCCCGCCTCGGCCAGGATGCCGAGCGAAAATTGGATCGTGCCCTGGACGATCAGGAGGTTGGTGACGTTGGGCAGGATATGCTCGGCCGAGATGCGTGCCGCCCCCTTGCCCGCCACCCGGGCCGCCAGGATGAACTCCCGCTGCCAGAGGCTGAGCGCGGCGCCCCGGGTAATGCGGGCGAAGACAGGGATGTTGAAGATGCCGATGGCGATGATCGCATTGATCGCCCCGGCGCCGAAGATGGCGGTGATCAGGATGGCGATGACGAGGCTCGGGAAGGCGAAGACAAGATCATTGCCGCGCATGATCAACTCGTCGATCCAGGCGCCCTGGCGCGCCGCCGCCCAGAGGCCCAGGGGCACGCCTAGCCCCATGCCGATTCCCACGGCCACAAGGGCAACGGCGATGGAGGTGCGCGCCCCGACCATGATCATCGAGAGGATGTCGCGTCCGAAGTGATCCGTGCCCAGAAGATGCTCGGCGTAGGGCACCTTGAGCTTGTTTGGGATGTCGAGCGCCGTGTGGTCGTAGGGCGTCCAGGCAAAGCTCACCAGGGCCGCGAGCAGGAAGAAGGCGGAGAGGCCGCCACCGAGGATCAGGTTGCGGTTCATGTTCTCGCCCTCAGCCTCGGGTCGACGGCAGCATAGGCCAGATCCACAAGGAAGTTCACCATGATGACCGAAAAGACCAACAGCATGACGACCGATTCCACCACGATCAGATCCCGCGCGGAGATGGATTGGAAGACCAGCCGCCCCAGCCCCGGCAGGTAGAAGACCTGCTCGATGATGATGGAGCCCGCCAGCAGGAAGGAGAATTGCAGGCCGATGATGGTAAGCACCGGGATCAGCGCGTTGCGCAGCCCGTGCCGCCAGAGCGCCTGGCGCGCGGAGAGGCCCTTGGCGCGGGCGGTGCGCATGAAATCCTCGCCCAGCACGTCGAGCAGGGAGGAACGCATGACCCGTGCCAGGATCGCCGCCTGGGGCAGGGCCAGGGCGATGGCGGGCAGGGTGAGGGCATGCATCCCGGCCCAGAAGCCCGCCTCCCAGCCCACAAAGCCGCCTGCCGCGAACCAGCGCAGATTGATGGCGAAGATCAGCACCAGCATCATGGCGAACCAGAAGTTCGGCACGGCGACGCCAAGCTGGGTGGCCCCCATGACGCCCATGTCCCCCGCCTGACCGCGGCGCGCGGCGGCATAGATGCCGGCCGGGAAGGCGAGGGCGGTAGAAAGCGCCAGGGCATAGAGCGCCAGCGGCAGGGAGACCCAGAGACGGTCCGCCACCATGGTGATGACCGGCGTGCGGTAGGTGTAGGAGGTGCCGAAGTCCCCCACCAACATGCCCCCGACCCAGGAGAGATACCGCTGCACCTTGGGCACATCGAGCCCCAGCTCTGCCCGGAGCGCGGCCAGTGTCTCGGGCTGGGCGTTCATGCCCAGCATGAAGGAGGCCGGATCGCCCGGCGCCACCTCGATCACGAAAAAGATCACGACCGACGCCACGACGAGGCTGACGATCAGGGAAAGGAGGCGTTTCAGGGCGTAGCGAAGCATTTGGCGCGACGTTAGGCCCAAGGCCCCGGCCCCACAAGCGCGAGATCGCGGGGAGGAGGGCTATCGCCTTCTCGGGCAGTGCTCGCATGGCTGGTGGTGCGCGGTGACCGGGTGCCGGTGCCCAAAAAGAACTTCATAAAGTTTATATATAAAACAGGTGCTTAGATCGCTTTTTCTCAAAGGTTTACGCAGCGGCGCCGGTTTTTCGGAACTCTTTTCCTCGGCCTCTTGTTGATCCGACAACCAAACATTGAATTGGAGAAAGCACAGATGACTACTTTCAAGACACTCGCTATCGCCGCACTGATGGGTACCGTTGCCGCACCGGCCTTCGCCGACGGTCACATGGACCTGAACTCGATGACTTGTGAGGAGTACAATGAGCTTTCCGGCGCCGATCGTGACGCCATCGCCGTCATGGCCATTGCCGAGCTGAACGACAATGCAGAGCCGACCGAGGGCACGGCAACCGCGACCGACGATTCCGTTGGTGACACCGAGGAAGAGAGCAACATGGCCGTCTCCGAAGGCTCCGCGACGGACACTTCGATCGCCAATGCCGACGATGATCTGACGCGCTACGCCGAAGAAATCCGCGTCATGAACCGCGTTTGCGCCCGCAACTGGGACGCCCTGGTGATCGAAGCGGCGGCCGGCCAAGCGGGCACCCGCTAAACACCAAGACACTGAGGCTTGAGCAGGGGGCACCTTCGGGTGCCCCTTTTGCCGTTTGCGCCCCGGTCCGGTCGGGCTAGGTCTGGGGGATGCAGCAGCCCCTCTTCATCGGCCACGAGATCTTCCGCACCTCCTCCTATGGGCGGTGGCACCCGCTGCGGGTGCCCCGTGTTTCCACCGTGATGGACCTCGCCCGCGCCCTGGGTTGGCTGCCGAAGGCGCAGTTTATCAATTCCCCGCGTGCCCGGCCGAAGGCTCTCACCCACTGGCACACCCGGGACTATGTTGCCGCCCTCCAAAGGGTGGAGCGCACCCAGCAGGCAACCGAGGTGGACCTGCGCCGACACGACATCGGCAGCCCCACCAATCCCGTCTTTCCGGAGATCTTTCGCCGCCCCGCCACCGCCGCCGGAGGCTCCATCCTGGCGGGGGAGCTTCTGGCCGAGGGCGGCATCGTCTACAACCCGGCGGGCGGCACACATCATGGCATGCCAGACCGCGCCAACGGCTTCTGCTTTCTCAATGATCCGGTCCTCGCGATGCTCAGCCTGCGCCACCATGGCGTGCGCCGTATCGCCTACGTGGACATCGACGCGCACCACGGCGATGGCGTGGAGGCGGGCTTCGGCGGCGACCCCGACTGCCTGCTCATCTCCATCCACGAGGATCGGCTCTGGCCCCGCACCGGGCAGATCGAGAATGACGGCGGCGGCAATGCCTTCAACCTGCCCGTCCCGCGCGGCCTGAACGACAGCGAAATGGCCCTGATCCGAGAAGAGCTGATCCTGCCGCGGGTCCGCGCCTTCGAGCCCGAGGCGGTGGTCTTCCTTTGCGGCGCCGACGCGGTTGAGGAGGACCCCCTCTCGCACCTCAAGCTCAGCAACAACGCCCACTGGGACATCCTGCGTGGCCTCATGGCCCTCTCGCCCCCGCGCCTGCTTGCCCTCGGTGGCGGCGGCTACAATCCCTGGTCCGTGGGGCGGCTCTGGACGGGGGTTTGGGGCGTACTCAACGGGTTTACACCGCCGATGGAGATCCCACCCGCCGCCGAGGCAGTGCTGCGCGGTCTGAGCTTCGAGGGCAACCGGCGCGGCCGCAACCCGCCGGAACACTGGTTCACCACGCTGCGCGACGCTCCGCGCGAGGGGCCGATAAGGGATGAGGTGCGGCAGAAGGTGCGCTTCCTCAAGGCCCGCGCTGGTCCGGGCCACGGCGCAAGGCTCAAGGCCGTCTGAAAAGGAAGGCCCCCGCGGTTTCCCGCGAGGGCCCTGCAAGCTCGCTTCAGCCGATCACTCCGACCAGCTCACACCTGTCAGGTCCGTCGCCTGGGTGGGCGCATTGGCCCAGAGACCCTGGAGCCCGGCCTTGGCCACGCCGAGGGCGGCAAGCTGGAAGAGGTAACCGTTCACGTGGTCCTCCGCGATGATGCGCTGGGCCTCGCCAAGCATCTCGTCGCGCATCACCGGGTCGGTAGTGGCGTTGAGCTTGGTGATGAGATCCTGGAACGCCGGGTTGTCGTACTGGAAGTAGTAGTCCGGGTTGGCATAGATCCCGATGTCCATCGGCTCCGTATGGCTCACGATGGTCAGGCCGAAGTTCTTGCCCCGGAACACCGTCTCCAGCCACTGGGCCCATTCCACGTTGGTGATCTCGGCCTCGATCCCCACCTCGGCCAGCTGCGCGGCGATGATCTCGCCGCCGCGGCGGGCGTAGGAGGGGGGCGGCAGGTGCAGCGTGGTCGAGAAGCCGTCAGGATAGCCCGCCTCGGCCAGCAGGGCGCGGGCCTTCTCCGGGTCGTAGGCGGAATCGCCCGTCAGATCCACGTAGGCCGGGTTGTGCGGCGCGAAGTGGGTGCCGATGGGCGTGCCGTAGCCGAACATGGCGCCGTCGATGATCGCCTGGCGATCAATGGCGTGGGCCAGGGCCTCCCGCACCTTGGCATTGTCGAAGGGGGCCATCTTGTTGTTGGTGGAGAGGATCGTCTCCCCCTCGGTCGAGCCGATCAGCACCTGGAAACGCGGGTCGGCCTCGAACTGGGGCAGGTTCTCCGGCGCCGGAAAGCCCGAGAAGGCATCCACGTCCTCGGCCATCACGGCGGCGAAGGCGGCGGTGGGATCGGAGATGAACTTGAAGGTGGCGCTTTCCAGCTTCGCCGGTTCACCCCAGTAGTCCGCGTAGCGGCTCAGCTCGATCTTGTCGCCCTGGGTCCAGCTGTCGAACTTGAAGGCGCCTGTGCCGATGGGCTGCTGCTTGATGTTGTCGATGGACTCGGGCGCCACGATCACCGCATCGCCCCAGGCAAGGTTGAAGATCATGTTGCCGTTGGGCTCCGAAAGCTTCACCTCCACCGTCTGCGGGTCGATCACGTTGACCTCGGAAATGGCGGTGTAGAGCGCCTTCTGAGCGTTCGCGCTTTCCTCGGCGATGATCCGGTCGAGGCTGAACTTCACGTCCTCGGCATCCATGGTGGTACCGTCGTGGAAGGTCACCCCGTCCTGGAGCGTGAACGTGTAGGTCAGCCCGTCGTCCGAAATCTCCCAGCTCTGCGCCAGGCCCGGCACGACGGAGCCGTCCGACATGAAGCGCGTCAGCCCTTCGAAGACGTTGGAATAGAGCACGGAGTCGATCGCCCCCGCCGCGGCGGAGGTGGGATCGAGGTGCGGCGGCTCCAGCTGAAGCGCCACGGTGATGTCCTCCTTGGCGAGGGCCGTACCGGCCATCAGCGCGGCCGTCCCGATGCCGAGAAGGAGGTGACGAAGGTGGGTCATGGGTCTCTCCCTGTTGTTATGGGCCGAGGCTAGCCCAAGCTCTCGAAGCTGACCAGTCTCCTTGCCAAGCCCGGACGCGCCCTTTAGAGAAGCCGCCTTTTGCAGCGGGGCAGACGGATGACGGACATTCTGGGAATCGACTTCGGCACCTCCAACTCCGCCGCCGCGGTACTGCGCGACGGTGAGCCCCACATCATCCCGCTTGAGGGCACCGCGCGGACCCTGCCGACAGCCGTCTTCTTCGATTTCGAGCGCCAGTGCATGACGGTCGGCCAGAGGGCGACGGAGGCTCTGCTGGCGGGCGAGGAGGGCCGCTTCATGCGGGGCCTGAAAAGTCTGCTCGGCACCCGGCTGATGCGCGAAAGTCGCCTGCTCCTGGGCGAGCGGCTGGACTTCATCGACATCGTCGCGCGCTTCTTGGCGGAGCTGAAGCGCCGGGCTGAGGCGGCGGAGGGGCGGACCTTCAGCCGTGCCCTGTCGGGCCGCCCGGTGCTCTTTCATTCCGCGGATGCGGGCCGCAACGAAAGGGCCCTGGAGGACCTGCGGGAAGCCTACCGCCGCGCCGGTTTCCAAGAGGTCGCCTTCATGGCCGAGCCAGAGGCGGCGGCCCGGGCCAACCGCGCCGCCCTGTCGCCCGGTGATCTCGGCCTCGTGGTGGACATCGGCGGCGGCACCTCGGATTTCACCCTGTTCCGGCAGCGCGGCGCAGCGGAGGTCGAGATCCTGGCCAGCCACGGCCTGCGCCTGGGCGGGACGGACTTCGACCGCAGGCTCTCCATCGCCCGAGTCATGCCGCAGCTCGGCCAGGGCAGCCGCATCCGCCACGCCTTCGGCGGAGACACGCATCTGGCACCCAACGCCATCTTCAACGATCTCGCCACCTGGGCGAAGATCCCCTTCCTTTACGGCCCCGACAGCCTGCGCGCGGCGCGGGACCTGGAGCGCCACGCGGTTCACCCCAAGCGGCTGGCCCGCCTGGTGAAGGTGCTGGAGGAGGAACTCGGCCACGATCTGGCCTTTGCCGTGGAGGCGGGCAAGATCGCCGCCAACGACCCCGAGGTGGCCGAGCCCGCCATCGCGCTCGACATGCTCCGCCGCGGTGCACGCCTGACCCTGCCCGCCGAGCTGGTGACCCGCGAGCTGAGCCCCATGGCCGAGGAGATCGGGCTCGCGGCCGAAGCCTGCCTGACCCAGGCCGGGATGGCGCCCGAGGCTGTCACGCGGCTGATCTTCGTCGGCGGTTCGAGCCTGATGCAGGTGGTGGAGCAGGAGCTGCGCCGCCGCTTCCCGCAGGCCGCCCTGCACCGGGGCGAGGCTCTCACGGCCATCGTCGACGGCCTCGCCATCGGCACGGCCACGGCCTTCGAGGGTTAGGGCTCAGTCCGCCTTGGGCAGCAGCAGCGTTTCCAGCGCCGCGCCCATCACCTTGGCGCTGTCGATCATGTCGTCGATGCCGATGTACTCGTCCGGCTTGTGCGCCAGATCGAGGATGCCCGGCCCGTAGGCGATGCAGTTCTTCAGCTTGCCGATCCGGTCGATGTGCTTCTGATCGTAGCTGCCGGGCGAAGCGACGTAGGTGGGCTCCTTGCCCATGACGGCTTCGATGGCCCCGGCGACGGTCCGCACCACGGGGGCCTCCTTGTCCGTCATCGAGGGCAGGACCGAATTGCGCTCGGTGATGGCATAGTCAAAGTTGGCCCGGCTGGCGCGCAGCCCCTCGAGCAGGCCGGTCACCTCGTCGCGCACGCTGTCCAGACTCTCTTCCACAAGGAAGCGGCGGTCGATCACGATGCGGCAGCTGTCGGGCACGCAGTGGGCCTGGAGCCCGGTGAAACCCTCCTCCGGCTCGGCCTCGCCGCCGTGGATGGAGTTGATGTTCATGGTGGATTGCCGCGCCCCCTCGGGCACCACCGGCATCTCTGTGTAGCGGGCGGCCATGGCCGGAAAGAGCTTTTCCTCGAATTCTTGGAGCACGGCGCCCATGTGGCGCACCGCGCAGTCGCCCAGGAAGGGCATGGCGCCGTGGGCAATCTCGCCCTTGGTCTCAATTTCGGCCCACCAGCCGCCGCGGTGGCCCAGGCAGATGCGATCCTTGTTCAGGGGCTCCGGGATGATCACGTGCTGAACGCGCGCCGGATCGAAGTGGCCCTTCTCGGCCAGGTAGGCGACGCCACCGTAGCCGCCGGTCTCCTCGTCCGCCGTGCCGGAGATCTCGATGGCGCCCTGAAAATCGGGGTGCACCTCGATGAAAGCCTCGGCGGCGATGATGGAGGCGGCCAGCCCGCCCTTCATGTCACAGGTGCCGCGGCCGTAGATCTTGCCGTCTGAAATCTCCCCGCCGAAGGGATCGAAGGTCCAGCCCGCGCCCACCTCGACAACGTCGGTGTGGCTGTTGAAGTGCACACACTCGCCCGGGGCCTTGCCCTCGCGCCGCGCCACGATGTTCCAGCGCGGGTACTTCTCGCTGTCGCCGGGCGTGCCCTCGGCCCGGATCAGCTGGCACTCGAAGCCGTGCTTCTTGAGCCTTTGCTCCAAATACTCGCAGATCAGCCGGTAGTCCCGTCCGGGCGGGTTCAGCGTAGGTATGCGGACGAGGTCCTGAGTGAGGGCGATCAGGTCGTCCCGTTTTGCGGCGATCGTGTCGGAGAGGGTACTGGTCATGGCGCGCACCATTGCCGCCTTCCCCGCCCTTGGCAAGAGAGGATCGGAGGCCCCGCGCGGGGCTTTTGCGGCGCCCCCATCCGTGCTCAAATCCCGGCAACAGGAGCGGAGGGACCCATATGCAGTACCATCAGGATGGCTTTCGGCCGGGCGATCCGGCGCTGGCGCCCGCGCAGGAAGAGGCCGGAGCGGCGCCCGAGGCCGTCGATGTGCTAATCGTCGGTTCCGGTCCCGCGGGCCTGACGCTCGCCGCCCAGCTCTCGCGCTTTCCCGAGATTTCCTTCCGCATCGCCGAAAGGCGCGAGGGGCCGCTCCTCATGGGTCAGGCGGATGGCCTGGCCTGCCGTTCGCTGGAGATGTTCCAGGCCTTCGGCTTTGCCGAGCGGGTGCTCAAGGAATCCTACTGGGTCAACGAGGTGAGCTTCTGGCGCCCCGGCCCCGAGGGGCTGCACCGCGCAGACCGTATCCGCGACGTGGAGGAGGATCTCTCGGAGATGCCCCACGTGATTCTCTCCCAGGCGCGGCTGCACGACTTCTACCTCGAGCTCATCGCCGGCGGCGCCCGCCGCATCACCCCGGACTACGGGCACGAGCTGATCGCCATCTCGCGGGGCGCGGGCACCCATCCCGTCTCTGGCACCTTCCGCCTTTCCGACGGGAGCGAGAGCCAGATCCGCGCCCGCTACCTCGTGGGCTGCGACGGCGCGCGCAGCCGCGTGCGCGGCGCCATGGGCCACAGCCTCAAGGGCGAGGCGGCGCGCCAACTCTGGGGGGTGATGGACATCCTCGCGGTGACGGACTTTCCCGACATCAGGCTCAAGGCGGCGATCCAGACGGAGGACCGCGGCGCCATGCTAATCATCCCGCGCGAGGGCGGGCATCTGGTGCGCATGTACATGGAGCTTGACCAGCTCGCCGAGGGCGAAAGAGCCGCAGACCGCGCCGTCACGCCCGACCTTCTGGTGGCGCGGGCACAGTCGATCCTGGCGCCCTACAGCCTGGAGGTCAGGGAGGTCGTCTGGTCCTCGGCCTACGAGATTGGCCAGCGGGTTTGTGACGCCTTCGACGATCGAGACCAGGGGCCGCCGCGTCTCTTCATCGCCGGGGATGCCTGCCACACCCACAGCCCCAAGGCGGGGCAGGGGATGAACGTCTCGATGGCCGATGCCTACAATCTCGGCTGGAAGCTCGCGGCAGTGCTGCGGGACCAGGTGGAGGAAGACCTCCTGCTGACCTACTCGGACGAGAGGCGCGCCAAGGCAAAGGAGCTGATCGACTTCGACAGGGACATGGCGCGGCTCTTTGCCGCCAAACCGGCGGGAAAGGCCGAGGAGGCGCAGTTTCAGCACTACTTCAAGAAGCACGCGCGCTACACGGCGGGGGTGGAAACCCGCTACGATGCATCCCTAATCTGCGGACTAGAGACGGATCAGGCCCTAGCGAGCGGCCAGATCGTTGGGATGCGCTTCCACTCCGCGCCGGTCATCCGCCTGGCCGACGCGCGCCCGCTACAGCTCGGGCACATCCTGCTGGCCGACGGGCGCTGGCGCCTTCTGGCCTTCGCGCCGAAGGGGGACGATGGCGCCGAGGGCGGGGCCGTGGCCAGCCTCTGCGATGGTCTACAGCCCATCATTGCGCGCTTCACGCCGGAGGGGGCCGACAGCGACAGCCTGTTGGACCTGCGGGCAACCTTCCCGCAGGAGCACCGGTCCCTCGAGATCACCCGGATGCCGCCCCTGCTGCGCCCCAGGGTGGGCAGGCTTGGCCTTACCGACTACGAGAAGGTCTTCTGCGCCGATCCGGCGGACGACATCTTTGACCGGCGCGGCATCGACAGAGCGCGCGGCGCCCTGGTGGTGGTGCGGCCGGACGGCTACGTGGCCCAGGTCCTGCCGCTCACGGCCACGGATCGGCTGGCCGAGTTCTTCGCAGGTTTCATGCGCCGCCCGTGACCAGCGGCGGCGGGACGAAGCCGCCGATCTCTCGCTCCACCGCCCGGGCAAAGGCCAGCGCCGTGTGATCCCGCCCGTGACCCGCGATGGCCTGGTATCCAACAGGCAGGCCGCCGATCTGGGCCATCGGCCCCACGACCGAAGGCAGCCCCACCACGCCGGAATAGCCCGCCCAGAACAACTCCAGCGTCTCGAGCTGTTTCTTGCCGTTGATCTCGATGCGTCGGAAGGGGCGGAAGCCTTCCTCGTCCTTCGGAAAGGCCGGTCCGGAGGCTGCGGGGGCGATGATCAGGTCGATCTCACCGAAGAAGTCGTCGAAGGCCAGCCGCGCGGTGCGGCGCGCGTTGTCGAGCCGCATCCATTCCCGGTGACTGAGCGCAGTGCCCGCCGCACGCATCCCGCCGATGCGCTTCACATCCTCCGGCGCCCCCTCGAAACGGGCCAGCAGTTCCTCCACTTCGGTGTCACTCATCGAGGCTGCAAGGGCGGCGCCCAGCAGCTTGAGGTAGAGGGTGAAATGCGCTTCGCTGTCGATCCGGGGCAGGCGATCCCGGATCACCGTGGCCCCTGCCGCTTGCAATTCATCGGCAAACTTGTCCAGTGCGCCGAGGTAGCCTTCTTCCACCCGAGAGACCGGATCGCCCCGCATTAGAGCCACCTTGAAGTCCCGCAACCGCGCGCGCGGATCAGGCGCCATGGTGAGGGCCCATTGGGATGCGTCAAACCGGTTCGGCCGGGCCAGAAGCTCGAAGGCCAGCGTCAGGTCCTCGGCGCTGCGGGCCAGGGGCCCGGCCACGGCGATGTCTGTCTCGGCAAACCAACCTTCTGCACTGTGCCCCTGTTTAGAGACTGTATTCCATGTTGGCTTGAGACCGAAGACGCCGTTGAAATGGGCCGGGTTGCGGATGGAGGAACCGATGTCGCTGCCCAGTTCCAGTGCCGCCATGCCGCAGGCCAGGGCGGCCGCGGACCCGCCGGAGGAGCCGCCGGGCGTGCGGGACAGATCCCAGGGATTGGAGGTGGAGCCGTAGATCTCGTTGAAGCTCTGCCACTCCACCAGCTTCAGCGGCACGTTTGTTTTTCCGTAGATCACCGCCCCGGCGGCGCGCAGGTGGGCTACGGCGTCCGCATCCTTTTGGCGTAGGTTGTCGCGCCATTCCGGAATGCCCCAGGTCGTCGGGCTCCCGGCCAGGTCAAAGCTTTCTTTCACCGTCATTGGCACCCCGTGCAGCGCGCCCTGGGCAGCACCGCGCGTGCGCGCCGCGTCACAGGCGCGGGCCTCGGCCAGGGCACGCTCCCTGTCCTGCCAGATCACCGCGTTGACCTCTCCGTTCACCGCATCGACGCGGGCGAAATGCTGCTCCAGCAGCTCCACCGCCGAGATCTTGCCCGCGCGGATCGCGGCCGCCTGCGCGATGGCGGGTTTCAATGTGAAATCGGTCATGCTGCCCTCCCTTGCCGGGGCGAGCCTAGTGAACCGGGAGACGGGCGCAAGCGCCGCGACTGGGCTGCGAAAGCGAATTTCTTAACCGGCAGTAAACCACTCATGGGCGAAGGTTATTCCCGCGAGGCGCGAAGAAATGGCCAGTTTTCCGTTGGCTCCGGCCACGAACCAGATAGGCTCTCCCGCAGGGGGACAGCGAATGACGCAGAGGGGCGAGGCCTCAGCGGCCGGGGCCGATGGCCCGGCCGATGCAGGCCCGAGACCGGAGAGAGACCTGTCTGAGCGCGCCGGGCGCACGCTGGCGCTGGTCTTTTCCCTGCTTAACCTGATCGCCATCGCCTTCCTCGCCCTCGATGAGGTCACCCTGCGATTCGGCGCCATCGCCTTCAGCGTGGGCGTGGTGGTGCTGACCCTGCCCGCCCGGCGCTGGGGCACCGCGGGCCGCCTGCTGGATCTGCTCCTGCTCGTCGCCTTTGCTTTCGCGGGCTTCTGGTTTTTTCGGGTGGAAGCGGCGCTCTACAGCGGCTTCTACCAGGCCACGCCACAGAATATCGCCGCCGGGCTGCTGGGCCTGGGTGTACTTCTGGCGCTGACGTGGCGCGTCTGGGGCCTGCCCCTGGTGATCCTGGCCCTGGCCTTCGTCCTCTTCGGCTTTGCGGGGCCCTGGCTGCCTGGCGTGCTGCGCCACTTCGGCATGGAGATTGGGGATTTTCTCCAGGTTTCCTGGTACTCCTTCGACGGGGTTTTTGGCCGCATCACCGGGTTGGTGGCCGACAACGTGCTGATCTTCCTGATCTTCGGCGCGGTGCTGGAGCGTACCGGCGCGGGCGAGAGCCTGATCCAGATCGCCACTGCCCTCACGGGCCGATTGCGCGGCGGGGCGGCGCACGCGGCGATCCTGGCCAGCGCGATCTTCGGCATGATGAGCGGCTCCGTCGCCGCCAACGTGGCGGGCACCGGGGTCTTCACCATCCCGATGATAAAGCGTCAGGGCTTCTCGGCGAACTTTGCGGGGGCGGTGGAAACGGCGGCCTCCTCCGGCGGTCAGCTCACCCCGCCGATCATGGCGGCGGCGGTCTTCGTCATGGCCGATCTGGTGGGCATGCCATTCTCGCTCGTCCTCCTGGCGGCGGTGCTGCCCGCCCTCTTCAAGTACGTCGGCCTCTTCGCCCAGGTCTACGGAGAGGCCGTGCGCCAGGACATCGCGCCCCTGCCAAAGGAGGAGATGCCAACCCTCACGGCGCGCGACTGGGGCAACTCCGCCCTCGTCTTCGTCCCGATCACGGCTCTCGTCCTGGCCTTCTTCTGGGGCAAGAGCCCGGCCACCGCGGGCCTTGTCGGCACCCTGACGGCACTCCTCATGGGCCTTCTGCTCAATCCGCGCTTCCGGCAAAACCCGCGCCTCCTGCTCACCGCCCTGGCCGAGGGGGGCATCAGCGCGGCGCGGATCATGCTGGCCATGGGCACCATCGGGATCGTCCTCGCCGTGGTGAACGAAACCGGCGTCGCCATCCGCCTCGCTGGGGCCGTGGCGGTGGTCGGGGAAAGTAGCCTGCTGGCCGCGCTTCTCCTGGCCATGGCGGGCGCCCTGATCCTGGGAATGGGCCTGCCCACGCTGCCTGCCTACCTGATCATCGCCATCATGCTCGTGCCCGCCATCGTCGCCGCCGGGGTCCTGCCCCTCGCCGCCCACATGTTTGTCCTCTACTACGCCGTCTACTCCTCCATCGTGCCGCCCATCGCCTATGGTTGCTACGTGGCCGCCCCGATCGCCGGGGGCAGCCCGATCCGCACCTCTTTCGTGGCTCTGCGCCTCTCGGCCGTGGGGCTGCTGGTGCCCTTCGTCTTTGTCTATGCGCCCTCGCTGCTTCTCGTCGCCGGGGCCTTTTCCTGGCTGGAACTCGGCACGACCCTGCTGCGGCTGCTCGCCATGGTCTGGATGCTCGCCAGCGCCCTCGCCGGAGCGGACCCGCGCCTGGGCCTGCTCGGGCCGGGCCAGCGGCTGCTGCGCCTGGCGGCGGGCCTCGCCGCCCTCGTCCCCGCCTGGCCCTTCTGGCTGCCCGCCCTGGCGGCGACCCTCTACCTCGGCCTTTTCAGCCCGCCCTCCGGGCACCCCCAGGGTGCCCCCCTTTCCAAGTCACCAAGGAGACCCTTTTCATGACGCACCCATTCAAGCCCCTCCGCCGCACCCTCCTGGCGGGCCTCGCGGCCACGCTCCTTTCCGCGGGAGCCGCCGCGGCGGAGCTCTACAAGGTCACCTCCATCGCACCGGGCCTCTCGCCCTTCATCGTCAACACCGCCATCGCAAAGCTGGTGAACGCCCGGGTGCCGGGGGTGGAGTTCCAGCTCAAGGCGACGGGGGCGGCGACCCGGCACATGGTGGACGCAGGCCAGGGCAAGGTGGATTTCCTCTTCGGCTCGCCCACCATCAACTGGCTCATGGTCAACCGCTTCGGCCCCTTCAAGGAGATGGCCGAGGCGCCGGACCTGGAGAAGAACGTGGGCATGATCTTCGCCTACCAGATTGGCCCCTACCACTACATCACGCGGGTCGATTCCGGGATTGAGAGCCTGGCGGACCTACGCGGCAAACGGGTCTTTGTCGGGCCGCCGGGCGGGGCGGCGCGCAACGTGGTTCTGAACACGGTGCTCAAACCCCTGGCCGGGCTCACGGCGGAGGATTTCGAGATCCAGAACTTCGGCTTCGATGCGGCGGTCCAGGCCTTCCAGGATGACAAGATCGACGTGATCGTCCTGCCCACCAACATTCCCAGCCCGGTGGTTCAGCAGTTTGCCCTGACCAAGGAAATCCGCTTTCTCGATGTCGATGTGAGCCAGATGAAACTGAACCGCGCGACCGGCGCCACCCAGAACGAAATCCCGGCAGGCACCTACGGGGCGAATCACCAGGGCCCAGGCGTGCGCACCCACGGCGCCATCGTGAACTTCAGCGCCGGGATGCACGTGGATGAGGAGGTCGTCTACCAGGTGACCAAGGCGATCTGGGAGAACCTGGGCGAGATCCACGCCACCGCCCCCTGGCTGGAGAGCACGATCCGCCCGGAAACGGCGCTGGAGATCATCCCCAGCCGACTGCATCCGGGGGCGGAGCGCTACTACCGCGAGCAGGGCTGGGACATCCCCGCGCCCCAGCTCTACGGTCCGGGTAACTGAGCCCTCAGGCCCGCGCCTCGGCCTCCCGGGCCGGGCCGCGCGGCGGGAAGAGGCTGTCGTAGGCCCAGGTGAAGACGAAGGCATAGACCATGTAGAAGCCGGCGAAGGAGAGATCCATCAGCAGGGCCTGCCAGAGCGAAATCTGCAGATACCAAGCGAAGAGCGGCAGCAGCAGGATGAGCAGCGTGACCTCGAAGAGCAGGGCGTGCAGCAGACGCAGCGGCAGCGTCTTGTTGGGGTCGCCGCGCAACCGCATCAGCGCGCGGTCGAAGCCGAGGTTGAAGAGGTAGTTCCAGCTTGTCGCCGCCGTCGCCCCCATGAGCGCCAAGACGCCCACTTCGCCCATCGGGTGATCGAAGATCCAGGCAAAGAGCGGTGTGACGATGAGAAGGCCGATGGCCTCGAAACTGATGGCCTGGCGAATCCGGTCTGCTGTGCTGCGCATGGGTCTGCTCCGATCAAGTGTCTCGGGCCGTCCCGTCTGCTGACCCCGCCAAGAGCCGGGCAGGGTCGTCCCCGCCTGGTCCTGATCTAAGGGCCGGCGGGCGGGAACTTCAAGGGCAGGCAGGCGCAAAAGCAAAGGGCGCCACTTGGGCGCCCTGCTGAATTGGTCGGAGTGGCGAGATTCGAACTCACGGCCCCTGCCTCCCGAAGACAGTGCTCTACCAGGCTGAGCTACACTCCGACCGTGGGCGTCCTGTTATCAAGCAATGGTGGGGATTGTCATCAGGGAAAAGTGACGCCCTGGCAGAATTTTGCGGCCATAAATGGGGTCATCAGGGCCAATTCTGATGCCCGGCGGCCTTTGAGCACCCGCATGTCGCGAATCGACCATCATTTCTGCGTGACGCGGGGCCAGGCGGGGAACCCGGCGGCGCGGCGAAGGGTTAGGTAAGATCATGCAACAGAGCCTCCCCTTCCGAACGGTGCTGCGCAACGGCGAGCTGGTGCTCATCCGCGAGGTGGGCCCCGACGACAGGCCCTTGCTGCGCGAAGGCTTTGCCCGTCTCTCGGATCAGTCCCGCTTCTTCCGCTTCCTCGGCCACCACAAGGCCCTCTCGGAGGCGGAGCTCGACCAATTCACCGAAACCAACAGCGACGATCATTTCGCCATCGGTGCCATCTCCATCGGGGTGGAGGCGGACATGCCCCTTGCCACCGCGCGCTACGTCCGGGTCGCGCCCGGCGCGGAGGTGGCGGAGATCGCCGTGACCATCATCGACAGCCACCAGCGCCTCGGCCTCGGCAGCCTTCTACTGCGAGCCCTCGCCCGAGAGGCCCGGCGCCGCGGCGTGCGCACCCTTTCGGCGCTGCTGCACCGGGAAAATAGCGGGATGGAAGCCCTGCTGAAGAGCCTCGGCGGACAGCGCATCTCTCAGGGAAACGAGGTGGAGTGGCAGCTTCCCCTGCCGGTGAAGCGCCGGCGTCAGAGCGGCGGCTCGGCCGATTTCGTGCTTCCCGGCCTCGACCAGAGCGCCGCCTGAGCCTACTGCCGCCAGTCGAAGAAGCCCTCGCCTGCGCGTTCTAGCAGCCCCTGGGCCAGTTCATCGCCCGCTTTCGCACCATCCTCCACCGGGCAGCGGACCTCGTCCCCCACCACCTCGGAGCCGTCTGGCCGCAGCACCTCGCCGCGCAGCCACAGGGTGCGCCCCTCGAGCACCGCCAACCCCGCGATGGGGGTCTCGCAGGAGCCGTCGAGCGTGGCGAGGAAGGCCCGCTCGGCCGCCAGGCGCTTGCCGGTCTCGGCATCGTGGATTGGCGCCAGCATCTCCGCCACCCGGGCATCGTCGCTGCGCCTTTCGATCCCGATGGCCCCCTGGGCGACGGCGGGCAGCATCACCTCGGGGTCGATCGGGCTTTGTGGCACCTCCTTCATGGCGAGCCGGTTGAGCCCGGCCATGGCCAGGAAGGTCGCCTCGGCCACGCCCTTGTCGAGCTTCATCAAGCGCGTCTGGAGGTTGCCGCGGAACTCCACCACCTCCAGATCGGGCCGCCGCAGCTTGAGCTGGGCGCGCCGCCGCAGGCTCGAGGTCCCCACCACCGTGCCCGGCGCCAGGTCCGCCAGGCCATTGGCGCGGGGGCTGATGAAGGCATCCCGCACGTCCTCGCGCGGCAGGTAGGTGTCCAGCACCAGTCCCTCGGGCTGGAGCGTCGGCATGTCCTTCATGGAGTGGACGGCCAGATCAATCGCGCCGGAGAGCAGATCGGCCTCGATCTCGCGGGTGAAGAGCCCCTTGCCGCCGATCTCCTTCAGGGGCCGGTCGATGATCCGGTCGCCGGTCGTCTTGATGACGACGATGGTGAAGGCCTCGAAGGGCAGATCCCAGTGCTGGGCCAGCCTGTCCCGCGTCTCGTGCGCCTGGGCAAGCGCCAGGGGGGAGCCACGGGTGCCGATCTTGAGGGGGGTGCGCGGGGTGGGCAATGTCAGGGTCATGGCCCTTCGTACCGCCCCCATCGGGGGTTGCCAACTCTTGTATCTGCCGGGGTGAAAAAGCATGATGCGCGAAACACTTAAAAGGGGAGTCCCCCGTGACGCGCAAAGACAAGACCATCCTCCGGGCGCTGGCCGGGGAAAGCCTGCCGACGCCCCCGATCTGGATGATGCGTCAGGCCGGCCGCTACCTGCCGGAATACAAGGCGACCCGGGCCGAGGCGGGGGATTTCCTGTCGCTCTGCTACAACCCCGATCTGGCCGCCGAGGTGACCTTCCAGCCGATCCGCCGCTACGGCTTTGACGCGGCGATCCTTTTTGCCGATATCCTGCTGGTGCCCCAGGCGCTGGGCCTCGATCTCTGGTTCGTCACCGGCGAGGGGCCGCGCCTCTCCACCATCACCACCGGCGCGGAATTGGCCGCCCTGAAGCCCGCCGAAGCGGTCCACGAGACCCTGAACCCCATCTACGAGACGGTGAAGATCCTCTCCAAGGGACTGCCCGAGGAGACCACGCTGATCGGCTTCGCCGGCGCACCCTGGACGGTGGCGACCTACATGGTCGCGGGCCGCGGCACGCCCGACCAGGGTCCGGCCCACGCCCTGAAGGACACGGACCGGCGCACCTTCGAGGGGCTGATCGAGAGGGTGACGGAGGCAACGGTGCTCTACCTGTCGGAACAGGTGAAGGCCGGGGCCGAGGTGGTGAAGCTCTTCGATTCCTGGGCCGGGTCGCTCAAAGGGCAGGACTTCGAGGATTTCTCGCTCGCCCCCATGCGGCGCATCACGGCGGAACTGAAGGCCCTGCATCCGGGCCTGCCCGTCATCGCCTTCCCGCGCGGCGCGGGCGAGCGGTTCGCCGACGCCCACGCAGCCATCGGCGCCGACTGCATCGCGCTCGACGACGGGGTGAGCGCCACCTGGGCGGCCGAGAAGGTCCAGCCGGGCGGCTGCGTCCAGGGCAACCTGGCCTCTTCCCACATGGTGACCGGCGGCGAGGCGCTGGTGCGCGAAACCCGCGAGATCGTCGAGGCCCTTCGCGGCGGGCCGCACATCTTCAACCTTGGCCACGGCATCACGCCCGATGCCGATCCGGAGAACGTGCAGCTCATGATCGACACGGTGCGCGGCACCTGAGGGCGGCAGGGGGCGCTGCCCCCATCGGCGCCGGGCGCCGATTCCCCCGGAGTTTAAGGGCAAAGCGAAGGGCCGTCAGGGTGCGGGGTGGCGCGCGAGAAAGCTCAGGATCGGCTCCGACACCGCCTCGGGCGCTTCCTCATGGGCGAGGTGGCCGAGCCCCGGCAGCAGCACGTAATCGGCCCGCGGCATGCGTGCGGCGACCCGGCGCGAGGTGGCGGCGGGCACGGCCCTGTCGCCTTCGGCGGCCAGCAGCAACGTGGGGGAGGGATGGCTCGGCAGCGAATCGAGCAGATCGCGCAGGTCCCACTGGGCCATCATGGCGAGCGTGCCGTCGACGTGGGCAGGGTCGCCCACCAGGCTGCGGTAGTGCCGCATCTCCTCCTGCGAGAGGGTCGAGCCCGTGCCCGCGATCAGCCGGGCGACCGACTGGGGGCTGCCCGCCGAGGCGGTGAAGATGCGCGCCACGAAGGGCGCCATGGAGAGGGCCTTGGCCATGAGCGGGAAGAGCAGCCCGGCCAGCCCCTCGAAGTTGCCCAGTGCCGCGTTGATGCCCACCACGGGCGGGGCAGTGTCCATTCTGCGGGCCAGTTCAAGCGCGATGGCAGCGCCCGCGGAATGGCCGATCAGCGCGGCGGGCTGCCAGCCCTGGTCCGCCATCAGGGCGCCTAGGTCCTCCGCCATGGGACCGAGGCCAAAGCGGCGCTGGCTGCCGGGGCGGGTGAACCCCTGGCCGGGCAGGTCCATCGCCACGACGTGGTGATCTTGCGCCAAAAGCGGCATGAGTCGGCGCCAACTCTGGGTCGCCCCGCCGGCCCCGTGGATCAGCAGCAGCAGGGGTCCTTTGCCCATCTCCTGGATGTGCCAGCGGTGCGGCGCCACCTCCACGAGGCGGGAGTGCTCCGCGTGCGGCCAGTCCCTGCCCTGCCGTGCCCAGTCCATCCTCAGCGCTCCAGCGCGGTGGTGATGGAGGTGCTGAGGCTTTCCGCGTCGGCGCGCGGCAGGGCCAGGTAGCGCCCGCCCATGGTCAGGGCGAGGCGGCGCAGCGCCGCTTCGGGGCGGCGGCCAAGGTCGATCACGATGCTGTCGAGTGCCTGGGCGGAGACCTGGCGGGCGGCCAGCTCCGCCTCCTCCGCCGCCAGGGCGCGGTCCGGCATACCGGCGCGGGTGACGTTGGCGCGGCCATCGGTGAGCAGGATAAGCACCGGGCTCAGGCCCCTGCGCCGGGCGGCCCGTGCTACCTCGATGCCCAGGTCCAGCCCGGCCGCCAGGGGGGTGCCACCGCCGCCGGGCAGGTCCGCTAGCCGCCGCTTGGTCTGGACCAGCGAGCGCGTGGGCGGCAGGAGCAGCTCGGCGCCCGTGCCCCGAAAGGTCAGGAGCGCGACCTGGTCGCGGCGGGCGTAGGCTTCGCTCAGGAGAAGCTCCACCGCGCCCTTGGCCTCGGCCAGGCGGGCCAGGGCGGCGGAGCCGGAGCCATCGACGGCAAAGACCAGGAGGCGGTCGGACAGCTCCTCGAAGCGTCGGTAGCGCAGATCGCTGGCGCGGATGATCGGGCCGGGCCGCTGCTGCGGGGAGGCGGCCCTGCGCAGACCCTGGTAGGGCAGGGCCGCGCGCAGTGTGGCGGGCAGGTCAATCCTTGCAGTGCCCCCGCGTGGCGCTGAGGCCCGCGCCCCAAGCGGACGGCCGCGCCGGTTGCCGATGAGCTTGCCACCGGCACCGCTGCCAGAGCCTGAAAACCCTTTGTTAGAGCCGCATTTGCTCAATAGATCCGGGGGCAGGACGGTGCGGATCGCCTCCAGCAGGATTTCTTGCGGCAGGTCGATCCGCTCGGGGCTTTCGCCCCGCTCTTCCGGCGCCTCGCGGGGCGGTTCCGGTTCTTCCGGGGCGTCCGCGGGCAGGCGGGTGGCGCGCGGTGCAAGGACCAGCTCCGCTGCCACCAGGAGATCCTCCGTTTCGAGCCTATTTCGCTTGTTTAGAGCCGCATGTAGCCGGGCGCTGCGAAGTGCGAGGCCGGGGGCGCGCAGGCTTGTGATGCCGAGCGTGACGGCGAGCTGGACGAGCTCCTCCAGCGCTTCGGGCGGGCAATGGATTTGCTCCGGGCGAAGGGCGAGGGGGCCGTAATCGGGCGGCGCGGTCAGGTCGGCCCCGGAGAGGCCCTCGAGCGTCACGTGGTGGGCTAGCCTGTCGGTCAGGGCGGCAGGGGTAGCCTCCTCCGGCTCGGCCCCCTCGTCGAGGGCGATCAGGGTCTGCCCGCCCCGATCCAGCGCGGCGCAGAGGCGGTTGGCCATGAGCGGCGGGCAGCGTTCCGCCATGGGCAAAAGAAAGGGCCGGTCGCGCCCCTCGAGCAGGCCGGCGTGGCGCACCAGGGTGCCCGCAGCGAGGCTGGCGGCGCTGTCGATGCCCCCTTCCAGAGCTTCCAGTGTCAGGGCGGGGTGCAGGCGGCAGTAAGAACCGGGCAGAAGCGCCAGCAGCGCCTCGCGGGCCGGGCCGGGGCGGGCCCGGATCAGCAGGCCGCCGCCCGCCGGGTCCGCCAGCGCGAGGCGCAGGGCCAGGCAGGCGCGGCCCCAGGGGGTCACGGCAGGACCTCCTCCAGCACCCGCATCACCCGGGCGCCCGAGCCCGCCTCGTCCAGCGGATCGCGGCGCAGGCGATGGCGCAGGGCCAGGGGGGCCACGGCGCGGATGTGGGAACGCGCCAGGGCCGTGTCGTCGCGCCAGGCGGCAAAGGCGCGGGCCGCCTTGAGCAGGGTCAGTTCGCCGCGCAGCCCGTCGGAGCCCAGCTTGATGCAGAGCTCGGCGAGGTCCGCCAGGGCCGAATCAGGGGTCTTGAGCTTCTTCAGGCTCTTGCGGGCCTTCAGGATGCGGTCCCGGAGGGTGGCATCCTCGGCCTGCCAGCGCAGCATGAAGGCGGTATGATCGTTCTCGTAGGCGTCGCGCCGCTTGATCACCTCGACGCGCTCGGCCACCTCGGTGGGGGAGGAGACCTCGACCGAGAGCCCGAACCGGTCCAGCAGCTGGGGGCGCAGTTCACCCTCCTCCGGGTTGCCGGAGCCGACCAGCACGAAGCGGGCGGCGTGGCGGATCGAGAGGCCCTCGCGCTCCACCACGTTCTCGCCCGACTGGGCCACGTCGAGCAGCAGATCGACGATGTGATCCTCCAGCAGGTTCACCTCATCGATGTAGAGGTAACCCCGGTTCGCCGCCGCCAGGAGGCCCGGCTGAAAGGCCTTCTCGCCCTTGGTCAGGGCCTTCTCGATGTCGAGCGCGCCGGTCACCCGGTCCTCCGATGCGCCCAGGGGCAGGTCCACCACGGGGGTGGGCAGGGTGTGGCTGGCCTTGCGAGTAACGCCTGCCCAGGCGGGGCACTCCTCGATCCGGGCGCTGTTGACCGGGCAGTCCTTCACCGCCTTGATCGGCGGCAGCAGGGCCGCGAGCGCGCGCACCGCGGTGGATTTGCCGGTGCCCCGGTCACCGAAGACGAGAACGCCACCGATGGCCGGGTCGATCGCCGTCAGCAGCATGGCCCGTTTCATCTCGGTCTGGCCGACGATGGCGGAAAAGGGAAAGGGCTGTTTCATCTTGTCTCCGTTGGCTGAAGGGGAGAGGCGCCGCCCCAGGTGCCCTCCTCCCCCAGGAGGGAGAAGCGGGCGTAGAGCTCTTCGCGGAACCAGCCCTCGCTGCGGACGGCGCGGATCGCCTCGGCGTGGGGGCCGGTGCGGGCAAAGGCGGCCATGCGGGCGGCATCGGGCCAGATCGAGAAGGTCACCTGGTGCAGCCAGGGTACCTCGCCGATGCCCATCTTGAAGAGCACGTTGGGGTCCTGGCCGATGACCCGGCTGATGTTGGGCACCCGGCCCCAGAAGCGGGCGAGGATGCCGGGCTTGATAGTGGCGCGGGTGAGGGCGGCGAGGGGGCCCGTGCCCGCCCCGGGACGGGCGGTGAAGGGGTGCTGGCCCGCCCAGGCGCCGCGCACGCTTTCGGGGGTGAGGTAGAGTGTCCACTGTTCCGCCGCGCGGGCCCGGTAGCGGGCAAAGATGGCGGCCCGGGCATGGGCGGCGCGTGCCGTTTCGATGTTGGGCCAGGCGCAGAGGATGGCATAGACGCCGAAGTTCGGCAGGGGGGCGAAACCCTCGCCGACACCCGAGCCGCAGAGCTTCCAGAAGGTCACGCCGGGCAGGCGCCGCATGGCGCCGCGGGCCAGGCCCATCATGGCGAAGGCCCAGGCGCGGGCGGCGAACCCGTCGAAACGGTAGAAGCTGAGGCTGACCACCTGTGACACGTATGAGTCCCTTGTTGTCAGGTCAGGTTTACAGATTTGATGCCACTTGGGAAGGTGGGCCGGTAATTATTGTAAATCAAACTGGACAGTCATAAGCTCCTCGCATGAGACAGCCCGACTCCCCCTTCGCCAGCGATGCCAACCGGGCCCTTGTCATTGGCGCGGGCCTGGGGGGCCTGGCGGCGGCCATGCGGTTGGGGGCCAAGGGCTACCGCGTCACGGTGCTCGACCGGCTCGATCGGCCCGGCGGGCGCGGCTCCTCGATCAGCCAGCTTGGCCACCGCTTCGATCTGGGGCCCACCATCGTGACCGTGCCGCATCTTTTCGAGGAGCTCTGGCAAGCCTGCGGCCGGGACTTCCGCAAGATGGTGGACCTGCGGCCGCTCGATCCATTTTACGAGGTGCGCTGGCCTGACGGGTCACGTTTTGCCGCCTGCGGCGACGCGGAACGGATGGAGGCGGAGGTGCGCCGCCTCAGCCCGGCGGACCTGCCCGGCTACCGCCGTTTCCTGCGCGATT
This sequence comes from Sulfitobacter sp., assembly GCA_965212515.1. Classification (GTDB taxonomy): domain Bacteria; phylum Pseudomonadota; class Alphaproteobacteria; order Rhodobacterales; family Rhodobacteraceae; genus Sulfitobacter. The sequence continues at coordinate 1,879,101 of OZ243122.1, read as the reverse complement.
CGGAAGCCCGCTACCGGGTTGGCTTCGAGGGCATGGTGGCGAAACCCATGCACCACCTGCGCGAAACGCTGAAGGTCCTGCCCGAGTTCGCACGCCTGCGCGCGGACCGTTCGATCCACGGCCTCGCTGCCGCCCGGGTAAAGGATCCGCGCCTGCGCATGGCGCTTTCCTTCCACCCGCTCTTCATCGGCGGCGATCCCATGCGCGTGACCTCCATCTATGCCCTGGTCGGCCACCTGGAGGCCCGGTTCGGCGTGCACTATGCCATCGGCGGGGTCCAGGCCATCGCTGATGCCATGGCCGAGGTGATCCGCAGCCAGGGCGGCGAGATTCGCCAGGGCGTGGAGGTGGACGAGATCTTGGTGGTCGGGGGGGCCGCCCGCGGCGTGGCGCTGGTGGGGGGCGAGCGGATCGCGGCGCCCCTTGTCGTCAGCAACGCGGACGCGGGCCATACCTACGACAGGCTCCTGCGCAACCACACCAAGCGGCGCTGGACGCCGGCCAAGCTGGCGCGGCGGCGCTGGTCCATGGGGCTCTTCGTCTGGTACTTCGGCACCCGCGGCACCGCCGGGCGCTGGCCCGACCTTGGTCACCACACAATTCTCAACGGGCCGCGCTTTGCGGGGCTGTTGAAGGATATCTTCCGGCGCGGCCACCTGGCCGATGACATGAGCCTCTACATACACCGCCCCTCCGTCACCGATCCCGGCGTGGCGCCCGCAGGGGACGATACCTTCTACGTGCTCTCCCCCGTGCCGCACCTGGGCTGGAAGCAGCCGGTGGACTGGCAACGCGAGGCGCCTCTCTACCGCGAAAAGGTGGCGAAGGTGCTCGAGCAGGTCATGCCGGGTTTCCAGGAGCACCTGGTCACAGAGCTGACCTTTACCCCCGAAGACTTCCGTGACCGCTATCTCAGCCCGCACGGCTGCGGCTTTTCCATTGAGCCGCGCATCCTGCAATCCGCTTGGTTTCGGCCCCACAACGTGAGCGAGGAGGCCCGGGGCCTCTACCTCGTTGGGGCGGGCACCCATCCCGGCGCGGGCCTGCCCGGCGTCGTGGCCAGCGCTGAGGTGCTGGACAAGCTGGTGCCCCCGGCCCCCGCCGGGGCCATGGCGCCAAGGTTGGCGGCAGAATGATCGCCCCGGCCGACATGGCCCACTGCCGCGCGGTGATCCGCACCGGGTCGCTCTCCTTTCACACGGCCTCGCGCCTGCTGCCCGCCTCGGTCCGCGATCCGGCCCTGGCGCTCTATGCCTTCTGCCGCCTCGCGGATGACGAGGTGGACGAAGGGGGCGACAAGGCGGGCGCCGTCCTGGCCCTGCGCGACAGGCTCGAGGCGGTCTATGCAGGCCACCCGCGCAACGCCCCCGAGGACCGGGCCTTCGCCGCCATCGTCGATCAGTTCGAGATGCCCCGCACCCTGCCCGAGGCCCTACTGGAGGGGCTGGCCTGGGATGCCACGGGGCGGCGCTACGCCAGCCTCTCCGAGGTGCGGGACTATTCGGCCCGCGTGGCCTCCGCCGTCGGGGCCATGATGTGCCTCCTGATGGGCGTGCGCCAGGCCGATGCCCTGGCCCGGGCCTGCGACCTTGGCGTCGCCATGCAGCTGACGAACATCGCCCGTGACGTGGGCGAGGATGCCCGCGCCGGGCGGCTCTACCTGCCGCAGGACTGGCTGGCCGAGGCGGGCCTGGAGGCGGAAGAGTTCCTCGCGCAGCGCGATGCCGGGCCTGACACCCGTCGCCTGGTGCGCCGCCTATTGGCCGAGGCGCAGCGCCTCTTTCTGCGGGCCGAGGCGGGGATACCGGCCTTGCCGCTCCGGGCCCGGGCTGGGATCTATGCCGCGCGCTTCGTTTATGCCGGGATCGGCGCGGAGGTGCGGCGCAACCGCTATGACAGCGTGACCCGGCGCGCCCATACCTCGAAGGCGCAGAAACTCGGTTGGCTCGGCCAGGCCGGGCTGCGCACGGCGGGCAGCCTGGTGCTGCCCCGGTCGCCGGTGATCTACGCCGCCCCCCTGCCGGAGGTGCGCTTCCTGGTTGACGCCGCCGCCGGCGGACTAGGTGGCGGAGCTCAGGGCCGAACCGCGGCCCTCCTGGCGGTGCTGGCCCAGTTGGACCGCGCGCCGGAACAACCCCGGATGGCGGCGGAATAGCCGCGACAGGAGCGGAGACCATGGACGTCCTACTTTTTGGCATCTTTCTGCTGGCCTGCTGTGCAGCCGGCGCCACCGGCGCGGCCTTCCCGCCCGGGCGTTGGTACGAGACCCTCGAAAAGCCCGGCTGGACCCCGCCCGACTGGGCCTTCCCCCTGGCCTGGACGACGATTTACCTGCTGATCTCCTTCGCCGGGGCGCGCGTTGCGGTGCTCGAAGGCAATGGCCTCGCGCTGGCCTTCTGGGCGGTTCAGGCGGGCTTCTCCACGCTCTGGACGCCTATCTTCTTCGGCCTGCGCCGGATGAAGGCGGCGCTTCTGGTGATGGTGCCGCTTTGGGGCTCCGTGGCGGCCTGCACCTGGTTCAACTTCCAGCTCGATTTCTGGGCCGGGGTGGCCTTCCTGCCCTACCTCGCCTGGGTCTCCGTAGCCGCGGCCTTGAATGCCGCCGTCTGGCGGCTCAACCCGGGCGTGACGCCTGTGCGGCCCTCCGAGATCTAGCCCCGCCAGCGGGCGCGGCGCGGCACCCTCACGGCCAGCATCGCCTTGATCAGGGGGTTGGCGTAGCGGTCGAGGTCCAGCGCCTCGTGCACGCCGCGCGTCAGCTCGCCGTCGATCTGCGTTTCCACCAGGGCGCGGTTGTAGAAGGGCGCATCAAGCATCGGTTTGACCTGCCGGGGCCGCGTGCCCGGATCGGCCCGCGTATCCCGCCGCAGGGCCCAGAGCGACCGCTTGAAGGACGTGCGGGGGGGCGCCGGGACCCTCCGCGCTTCGCCCTCCTGGCTGAAGGCGATCGCCGCCTCCAGGCGCGAGCCGTCGCGTCTTGTGGCATCGTAGAAGCAGGTGGCGCCCTGGGCCGTGGGATAGCGGCCCCAGGTCCAGTCCCGAAAATCCTCTTCAAGCGGACGGGTGCCGAAATTGGCATCGAAGTAGCCATGGCCCTGCCACTGCCAGCCCGGCGCCTCGAGCGCGACCTCGATGTCACTCACCGGCGCGAAGGGCCGCCAGACGTGGGCGCCGTCTGGCGTGAGCGGCAGCTCCACGCCGGTGATGGCACGGGGCCGCAGGGTGATCCGCCCCCGCATCCGCGAAATCAGTGGCAGGGAGGAGACCTCGTCCACCTCGATCACCAGCTCCTGCCCCGTCCAGCGCATGGCGGAGGGGCCGATCTCCAGGCTCTCGGGCGTGGTGCGCAGCGCCTCGGTGCCCCGGTCCGTCATGGCGAAGCGGCCGCCGGGGCCGTAGGTGGCGACGTTCAGGCAGCAGTGGTTGGCGGGATCGCCCCGGCCCGACCAGTGATACCAGGGTGAAAAGACAGACCCTATGAAGCCGATGACCGAGAGGGCGCGACTTCCATCGTCTGAGACACCGTCGATGTACCACCAGGCGTAGCCACCGGGCGGGACCGCGATGTCGAAGAAAGGTCCTTCAGAATCGTTGCGGCCGCGTGGCTGCCGGAGAGGGCCGCCATCGGCACCCCCGGCCCCGGATGAACCCCGCCCCCCGCCAGGTAAAGCCCCGGGATGCGGCTCCGCGCCGTTGGCCTGCGAAAGGGGGCCATCATGCCCCGCGGGGAAAGCCCGTAAAGGGCACCGTTCGAGCCGGGGAAGAGCTCTGCGAAATCCTGCGGCAGGGTCAGGCGCTCCGGCCCCGGCGGGGGCGAGAAGCTCAGGCCGAAGCGCGCCAGCCGCGCCAGGGTTGCGGAATGACATTGGCTTCTTTCCTCCTCGGTGGGGGCGGCGCCCTCGGCGCAGGGCGGGGCATTGACGATCATCTCGAAGCGCTCCGGCCCCTCGGGGCGTCGGCCTCCAAAGCGATCCTGGGCGCAGATGTAGACGGTGGCATCCTCCGGCGCCCTGCCGCGGGCCAGGGGCCCGAACTCCTGTGCCGGATCGGCGCAGAAGAAGACATTGTGGGCGGCCAGTTCCGGCCCCTCGGCCCGGGCGGCGAAGGCATGGACAAAGGCGGAGAGGCTGCGCTCCTGTGTGGCGCTGGGCGGCACGGCATCAGAGGCCCCGGGGCCAAGCAGGCCCCTGCTCAGGGCGCGCGGATCGCCGTTGAAGAGGATGGCATCGACGGCCAGGCGGCCGCGCGGGCTGCTCAGGGCGGTGATGCCCCGGCCATCGGTCTCGATGGCTTCGACGGGACAGCCGAAGTAAAACTCGGCCCCCAGTTCCACGGCCCTCTCGTGGATCGCCCGCGCCATGGCCTGCATCCCGCCCCGCACCTGCCAGACGCCGCGCGCCTCGGCCCGCCAGATCAGGGCCAGGAGGGCCGGCGTGGCCTGGGGCAGGCCACCGACGTAGGTGGCGTAGCGGCCAAAGAGCTGGGCGAGTTTCGGTTCGGTGAAGGTGCGGGAGAGGCTGGCCGCCAGGCTGCGCTGGGGCTGCATCGCCAGGAGCAGCCTGGGGTCGCGCATCACCCGGGCCACGAGGGCGGGCAGGGAAGGGGCGGCGGCCTGCATAATCGGCCCGTCGAAGGCCCGGAAGATCGCCTCGGCCCGGGCATCGAAGCGGCGGAACGCGCGCGCCGCCCGGGCGCCGAAGGTGCGCGCGATGTTGGCCGCGCTCGCCTCTCCGTCCGCCATGAGATCGAGGCGCGTGCCATCGGGCCAGAAGTGCCGCGCGAGGATTGGCTCCGCCTCGAGGGTTATGTGATCGGAGAGGCGGCTGCCGGTCTCGGCGAAGAGGGCCTCGAAATGGTGCCTCAAAGTTAGGACGGTCGGGCCCGCATCGACGGGGCCTGCAAGGCTGGGCAGGGTGCGCATCTTGCCGCCGGGATGGGCGTGCCGCTCGAAGACCGTGACCCGCGCGCCACCGTGGGCCAGCCGCAGAGCCGCGGCAAGGCCGCCGATACCGGCCCCGACGATGGCCACGTGGGGCGCGGGGCGGGTCATGAGGGCAAGGGAGTCCAACAGGGCATATGTCTAGTTTAGTTGACAGATAGCATGTCATCAATAGACTACATTCGAGCATTGGGAGACTCGTCATGGACTTCGCCGCGCGCATCGACACCGCCATCAGCCAGGCCATCACGCGCGGTCAGGCCGCACCTTCGCCCGGGCGGCTGGCCTCGGCCCTGCACTATACCGTCCATCCCGGCGGGGCGCGCATCCGGCCGATGATCCTGCTTAGCGTGGCCACGGCCTGCGGCGACAGGCACCCGGCCCTTGCAGATGCGGCGGCGGCGGCGCTGGAGCTGATCCATTGCGCCTCCCTTGTCCACGACGATCTGCCCTGTTTTGACGATGCCGACGTGCGGCGCGGCAAGCCCGCCGTGCACCGGGCCTTCGGGGAGCCGCTGGCGGTGCTGACCGGCGACAGCCTCATCATCATGGCCTTCGAGGTGCTGGCCCGGGCCGCCGGTGAGAACCCAGCTCAGGCCATCCAGCTTATGCGGGTCCTGACCAACCGGACGGGGATGCCCAACGGCATCTGCGCGGGCCAGGGCTGGGAGAGCGAGGATCAGGTGGACCTGGGCGCCTACCACCGCGCCAAGACCGGCGCGCTCTTCATGGCGGCGACCCAGATGGGCGCCCTGGCCGCGGGCGAGGAGGCGGAGCCCTGGGAGGATCTCGGCGCCCGCATCGGCGAGGCCTTCCAGGTGGCCGACGATCTGCGCGACGCGCTCTTCGATGCGGAGACGCTGGGCAAGCCGGTGGGGCAGGACGATCTGCACGATCGGCCCTCCGCCGTGGCGAGCCTTGGCGTGGAGGGGGCCATCGCCCATATGCGCGAAATCCTGGCGGGGGCCATCGCCTCCATCCCGCGCTGCCCGGGGGAGGAGATGCTGGCCCGCCTGGTCACCGCCCAGGCGGAGGCCCTGACGCCGATCAAGTGGCGCGCCCGGCAGCAAATGACGCCGGGCGAGTAGGGTGGCCGACCTACCCGCCCCCGGTGTCCCGGCGCGCGGGTGGCGCCTGCCCCGGTTGCAAAAGCTGATTGCCAGCCGGGGCTTCCAGTCCTGGGCGGCACGCTTCCCCCTGACCCGCCGCCGGGTGCGTCGCGAGGGCGAGGCGCTCTTCGATCTGGTGGCGGGCTTCTGCCACAGCCAGGTGCTCATGGCGCTGGTGCAGCTCGATCTGCCGCAGACCCTGCTGGCGGGGCCCAAGCGCCTCTCCGATCTCTCCCGCGCCACCGCCGTGCCTGAAGCGCGCCTCTTGGTCCTGTTGCAGGCCGCGGCGGCGCTCGGGCTTGTCCGGCAAGGGCGGCGAGGCGCCTGGGGCCTCACCCATCGCGGCGCGGCCCTCGCCGGGGTGCCGGGCCTACAGGAGATGATTCGCCACCACGATCTGCTTTACCGTGATCTTGGCGATCCGGCGGCCTTCTTCCGGGGGGAAACGGTGCCGGAGCTGGCAGACTTCTGGCCCTACGTCTTTGGCGGCGCCGTGCCGCCCGAGCGGGCCGAGACCTATTCCCGCCTCATGGCCGATAGCCAGCGCCTGGTGGCCGAGGATACCCTGGCGACGCTGAACTTCCGGGGCATTTCGCACCTGATGGATGTCGGCGGCGGCACCGGTGCCTTCCTTGCGGCGGTGAGCCAGGCCTGGCCCGACATGGACCTGACGCTCTTTGATCTGCCCCAGGTGGTGCCTGCGGCCCGGGCGCGCTTTGCCGCGGCGGGCCTTTCCGAGCGGGTGACGATCACGGAAGGGTCCTTCCGCACGGGCGCGCTGCCACGGGGCGCCGATGCCATTTCCCTGGTGCGGGTGCTCTACGACCACGAGGAGAGCACCGTCGCGGCGCTCCTTGGTCGCTGTTACGAGGCCCTGCCGCCGGGCGGGCGGCTGATCATCTCAGAGCCCATGAGCGGCGGCAGGAAGCCCGAGCGGGCAGGGGATGCCTACTTTGCGCTCTACACCCTGGCGATGGGCACCGGAAAGGCCCGTTCGGCGGCGGAAATCGGCGCCCTCTGCCGCGCCGCGGGCTTCCGCCAGGTCCGTGCGCCGAAGCCGCGCCGTGCCTTCGTCACCTCTTGCCTGGAGGCCCGTAAGCCGGGATGACAGAGTGTCAGTAATAGTTGACACAATAGGATGTCACACATAGCGTACAGATAAGACGACAGGGTGTCCGAGTCCCGTGACTCGCCCCCGTCGGACCGCAAATCTCTGGGAGGGAGACCTTGCACACCACCGCCGTCATCCTCGAAGGGCCAGGCAGTTTGAGCCTGGATCGGCTGGGCCTGACCCCGCCGGAAAAGGGTGACCTCATGGTGCGGATTACTCATTCGGGAATCTCCACCGGCACTGAAAAACTGCTCTGGTCCGGCGAGATGCCACCCTTCCCCGGCATGGGCTACCCCCTGGTGCCCGGCTACGAGGCCACGGGCGAAGTAGTGGAGGCCAGCCCGCAAAGCGGCTTCCGGCCCGGTGACCGCGTCTTCGTGCCTGGGGCAAGCTGTTTCGAGGGGGCCATCGGGCTTTTTGGCGGGGCCGCCGCGCTCCTGGTGACGGATGCCGCACGGGTCTGCCGGATTGATCCGGGCTTCGGGCCTGAGGGCGCGCTCCTGGCGCTGGCTGCCACCGCGCGCCACGCCATGGCGGGGCCGGGCAAGGCCGTGCCGGACCTGATCGTCGGCCACGGCACCCTGGGCCGCCTGCTGGCCCGCCTCACCCTCGCCGCCGGGGCCCCGGCGCCCACCGTTTGGGAAACCAACCCGGCCCGCCGCAAGGGGGCCGAAGGCTACCCCGTCATGGACCCGGGCAATGACCCGCGCCGCGACTACGGCAGCATCTACGACGCCTCGGGTGATGCCACCCTTCTGGGCGAGTTGATCTCGCGCCTCGTGCAGGGCGGCGAGATTGTCCTGGCGGGCTTCTACGCCCAGCCCATCCAGTTCGCCTTCCCGCCCGCCTTCATGAAGGAGGCCCGGCTGCGAGTGGCGGCGGAGTGGACCCGCGGCGATCTCAACGTCACCCGCGCGCTGGTGGAAAGCGGCACCCTGTCGCTGGCGGGGCTGATCACCCACAGCCGTCCGGCCGCCGAGGCCGCCACCGCCTACGGCACGGCCTTCTCGGACCCGGTTTGCCTAAAGATGATACTCGACTGGAAAGGGCACGCATGAGCCTCGACATTCCCAACCTCAAGGATGGCGGCACCATCAAGGACTTCGACCGGCGCCTGCGCGAGGAGGCGGGTGAGGACCTGGCCGATATCGTGGCGGAGGAGCCCACCTCCAAGACCCAGATCATCGCAATCTACGGAAAGGGCGGGATCGGCAAGAGCTTCACCCTGGCCAACCTCAGCCACATGATGGCCGAGCAGGGAAAGCGCGTCCTGCTGATCGGCTGCGACCCCAAGTCGGACACCACCTCACTGCTCTTCGGCGGCAAGGCCTGCCCGACGATCATCGAGACCTCGACCCGCAAGAAGCTGGCGGGCGAGGAGGTGCAGATCGGCGATGTCTGCTTCAAGCGCGGTGGCGTCTTCGCCATGGAGCTGGGTGGCCCGGAAGTGGGCCGCGGCTGTGGCGGGCGCGGCATCATCCACGGCTTCGAACTGCTGGAGAAACTGGGTTTCCACGACTGGGATTTCGACTACGTGCTGCTGGATTTCCTGGGTGACGTGGTCTGCGGCGGCTTCGGTCTGCCCATCGCGCGGGACATGGCGCAGAAGGTGATCCTTGTCGCCTCCAACGACCTTCAGTCGCTCTACGTGGCCAACAACGTCTGCTCCGCCGTGGAATACTTCCGCAAGCTCGGCGGCAATGTCGGGGTGGCGGGCTTGGTCATCAACAAGGACGACGGTTCGGGCGAGGCGGCGGCCTTTGCCGAGGCGGTGGACATCCCCATCCTGGCGGCCATCCCGCAGGACGACGACCTGCGCAAGAAATCCGCCAACTACCAGATCGTCGGCACATCGGCTTCCCCCTGGGGCGGTCTCTTTGCCGGGCTGGGAGAGGCCGTCGCCGAGGCGCCGCCGGTGCGGCCCGCGCCGCTGGATCAGGACGGTCTTCTCGCCCTTTTCGACAGTTCCGAGACAGGTGGCGACGTGGTGCTGGAGCCTGCGACAGATGCCGACATGCGCGGCAAGAACGCCGCCCCGAAGGCCAGCCTGGAGGTCATCTACGACGATGCCTGACCGCAGCGGATACCGTGTCGAGTATGACGCTGCCGGATCGGTGATGATCGAGGAGGCGGCGGCGGAGGCCCTGCCCGAGAGCGGCGCGGCGCCTGCGGAGGGCGGCGGCTGCCATGCCGGGGGCACACTGGCAGAGGCGGCCCGGGCGGCGGGCCAGACCGAACTGCTGGAGGGCTTTGCCCGCGACTACCCCAAGGGCCCGCACGACAAGCCCCAGTCCATGTGTCCCGCCTTCGGTTCGCTGCGCGTCGGCCTGCGGATGAAGCGGGTGGCGACGATCCTCTCCGGATCGGCCTGCTGCGTCTACGGGCTGAGCTTCGTGAGCCACTTCTATGGTGCGCGGCGGTCCGTCGGGTACGTGCCCTTCAATTCCGAAACCCTGGTGACCGGCAAGCTTTTTGAGGATATCCGCGAGGCTGTCCACGAGATCGCCGACCCGGCGAAACTGGATGCCGTGGTGGTGACCAACCTCTGCGTGCCCACCGCCTCGGGCGTCCCCCTGCGGCTCCTGCCCAAGGAGATCGATGGCGTGCGCATCGTCGGGATCGACGTACCCGGCTTCGGCGTGCCGACCCACGCCGAGGCCAAGGACGTGCTGGCGGGCGCCATGCTGAACTATGCCCGAAGCGAGGCCGAGGCCGGCCCCGTGGCGCGCCCGGCGGCGGGCACCTCCGACCGGCCGACCGTGGCTCTGCTGGGCGAGATGTTCCCAGCCGATCCGATGATGATCGGCCAGATGCTGGAACCCCTGGGCCTGGCCGCCGGGCCGGTCGTGCCCTGCCGCGAATGGCGCGAGCTCTACGCGGCGCTTGACTGTGGCGCCGTGGCGGCGATCCATCCCTTCTACACCGCCGCCGTGCGCGAGTTTCAGGCCGCCGGTCGGCCCGTCGTTGGCTCCGCCCCGGTGGGGCATGAGGGCACCGCCGCCTGGCTGGCACAGATCGGCGCTGCCTTCGACCTGCCCGCCGAGCGGGTGGCGGCGGCCCAGAACCAGATCCTGCCAGCGATCAAGGGCGCCCTCGAGGCTGCGCCGATCAAGGGCACCATCACCCTCTCGGGCTACGAGGGATCGGAGCTGTTGGTGGCGCGCCTGCTGATCGAGAGCGGCGCGGAAGTGCCCTATGTAGGGACCGCCTGCCCGCGCACACCCTGGCTGGCGGAGGATGCCGCCTGGTTGGAGGCGCGCGGCGTGAAGGTCCAGTACCGCGCCTCGCTCGAAGACGATTGCGCCGCCATGGAGGGGGTGCGCCCCGACCTGGCCATCGGCACCACGCCCGTGGTGCAGCGCGGCAAGGAACTGGGCATTCCGGCGCTCTACTTCACCAACCTCATCTCCGCGCGGCCCCTGATGGGCGTGGCGGGGGCCGGATCGCTGGCCCAGGTGGTCAATGCCGCCATCGGCAACAGGGACCGGATGGAGCGGATGCGCGCCTTCTTCGAGGGGGTCGGGGCCGAGGACACGGCCGGTGTCTGGGAGGGCGCGCCGAACCTGCGGCCGCAGTTCCGGGCGCAGAACCTCAAGAAGCTCGAAAAGCAGGCCCGGGCGGCGGAAGCCGCGAGGATGATTTGACCGGCTTTCGGCATATCCCCGGTGCGCATGAATGCGCAGCCTACAGCCCGACCGTAGGGTGCGCATTCATGCGCACCTTGGGAGGTGCCCCATGCTGATCCAGGATCACGACAGGGCCGGCGGCTACTGGGGGGCGGTCTATGCCTTCTGCGCGGTCAAGGGATTGCAGGTGGTGATCGACGGGCCGGTGGGCTGCGAGAACCTGCCGGTGACCTCTGTCCTGCACTACACCGATGCCCTGCCGCCGCATGAGCTGCCCATCGTGGTGACGGGCCTCGGTGAGGGCGAGATGGGGGCGGGCACCGAGGAGGCGATGAAGCGCGCCTGGGAGGTCCTGGACCCGGCTCTGCCCGCGGTCGTCGTGACCGGCTCCATCGCCGAGATGATCGGCGGCGGGGTGACGCCCCAGGGCACCAACATCCAACGCTTCCTGCCGCGCACCATCGACGAGGATCAGTGGGAGGCCGCCGACAGGGCCATGACCTGGATCTTCACCGAGTTCGGGATGACCAAGGGGCGGATGCCGCCCGAGAAGAAGCGCGAGGAGGGCGCCAGGCCGCGCGTGAACCTGCTCGGGCCGATGTACGGCACCTTCAACATGCCGTCCGACCTGGCCGAGATCCGCCGCCTCGTCGAGGGGATCGGCGCCGAGGTGAACATGGTCATGCCGCTGGGCGCCCATGTAGGCGAGATGCGGGACCTGGTGAACGCCGATGTGAACATCTGCCTCTACCGCGAGTTTGGCCGCGGCCTCTGCGAGGTGCTGGGCAAGCCCTACCTCCAGGCGCCGGTGGGGATCGAAAGCACGACCAAGTTCCTGCGCACCCTGGGCGAGCTGCTGGGTCTGGACCCGGAACCCTTCATCGCGCGCGAGAAGCATTCCACCATCAAGCCGGTCTGGGATCTCTGGCGTTCGGTCACGCAGGACTTCTTCGCCACCGCCTCCTTCGGCGTGGTGGCGAACGAGACCTATGCGCGCGGCCTGCGGCTCTTCCTCGAGGAGGACCTCGGGCTGCCCTGCGCCTTTGCCGTGGCCCGCTGCCGCGGCCAGAAGACGGACAACGCGCGGGTGCGCGCGCTCATCCAGAAGGAGCGGCCGCTGATCCTCTTCGGCTCGATCAACGAGAAGATCTACCTGGCCGAGATGAAATCGGGCTTCGGGCCCGCGCCGGCCTTCATCCCGGCCTCCTTCCCCGGCGCCGCCATCCGGCGCGCCACGGGGACGCCCTTCATGGGCTACGCGGGCGCCACCTACCTGGTGCAGGAGCTCTGCAACGGGCTCTTCGATGCCCTCTTCCACATTCTGCCCCTCGGCACCGAGATGGATGCCGCGGAGGCGACACCGACCCCGCTGCGGCGGGATTTCCCCTGGGATGCGGATGCCCAGGCCAAGCTGGACGAGATCGTCGCCAGCCATCCGATCCTGACGCGCATTTCCGCCGCCAAGAGCCTGCGGGACGCCGCCGAGAAGCGGGCGCTCGACAGGGGTGCGGCCCGTGTCGCCCTGGACTGCGTGCAGGACCTTCAACCAGCTTCGGGAGGAGCCAAACCATGACCGACATGACCACCGACACCGGCCCGGTGCGCCGGAGCGCCCGCAGCGGGCCGCCGATGCGGGAGTATTACGTCTACTTCGCCGTGATCTTCCTGGCGACCCTGCCGCTGGCCAGCCTGACCTGGCTGCTGAGCGCCGCGCGCCGGATGGAGCTGCCCGAGCGCGGCCCGATCAAGGCCGCCTGGAGCCAGGCCCGGATCATCACACCGCGCATCTTCAGCGCGTGAGACAAGGGCCCGCCGCGCCCCGCGCACGGGCCTTCGGAGGTTCGCCACTCCCCCCCGGGGTGGTGGATTGGGGCGCAGGATGAGCCTGCGTCGTAACCCGGCCGCGGGGGTAGCGGCGTCGGACCATCTTTTTCGAAGGAGAAAACATGGCTGATAAAACCGACCTGTCTTTCACGGGTCTGACAGACGAGCAGGCGCAGGAGTTGCACTCGGTCTATATGAGCGGCTTCACGGTCTTCACGATCGTGGCTGTGGTCGCCCATATCCTGACCTACATCAAACTGCCCTGGTTCGCCTGGTAACGGAGAGGAACCGGACACATGGCACAGTTCTACAAAATCTGGCTGGTCTTCGATCCCCGTCGCGTCTTCGTGGCGCAGGGGGTTTTCCTGTTCCTGCTGGCGGTGATGATTCACCTCGTCCTGCTCAGCAATCCGGAAACCAACTGGTTCAACCTGGCCTTCGGCACGGAAGCCGCCGAATAGGCCGCCTGGTTGCAAGACAAGGCGGCGGGCGGGCCGAGGTGCCCGCCCGCTGCGACCAACACAATCACGCGTCGTGCCTGGGCCCTGCGGGGCCCGCGGCCGCCGACGCTTAAGGAGTAGGAAGATGGCACAGCTCAACTTCGAAAGAAAATACCGGGTCCGAGGCGGCACCCTGGTAGGCGGTGATCTGTTCGACTTCTGGGTGGGGCCCTTCTACGTCGGCTTTTTTGGCGTCACGACGTTCTTCTTCGCCGCACTCGGCACGATACTGATCTTCTACGGCGCCGCCCTCGGCGACACCTGGAACCCCTGGCTGATCTCGATCGACCCGCCCAGCCTCGAGGTGGGTCTGGGCATGGCGCCCCTGGCGGAAGGAGGGCTTTGGCAGATCATCACCATCTGCGCCACCATTGCCTTCGTCAGCTGGATGATGCGCGAGGTGGAGATCTGCCGAAAACTCGGCATCGGCTACCACGTGCCCTTTGCCTTCGGGGTGGCGATCCTGGCCTATGTCACCCTGGTGATCATCCGCCCGATCCTGATGGGGGCCTGGGGCCACGGATTTCCCTACGGGATCTTCAGCCACCTCGATTGGGTGAACAACGTCGGCTACGCCTACGGCAACTTCCACTACAACCCGGCCCACATGGTGGCGATCACCTTCTTCTTCACCACCTGCCTGGCCCTGGCGCTGCACGGCTCGCTCGTGCTCTCGGCCACCAACGTGGGCGGCAAGGAAAACCGCATCGCCACGCCGGATCACGAGGACACCTACTTCCGCGATCTCATCGGTTACTCCATCGGGCCCCTCGGCATTCACCGCCTCGGCCTGCTGCTGGCCCTGAACGCGGGGCTCTGGAGTGCCATCTGCATCGTCATCTCGGGGACCATCTGGTTCGACCAGTGGGTCGCCTGGTGGGACTGGTGGCTGTTCCTGCCCTGGTGGGCGGACCTGTAAGGAGAGGATCGGACAATGGAATATCAAAACATCTTCACGCAGGTCCAGGTCCAGGGGCCCCCGGAAATGGGGGTCGACCCGGAAGGTCTGCTCGCCCGGGAGCGGACCGCGAAGGCCAGCTTCTCGAAGCTCTTCGGCCTCTTCGGGAACGCCCAGCTGGGGCCCATTTACCTGGGCACCTTCGGCACCATTTCGGTGGCCACCGGGGTCCTGTGGTTCTTCATCGTGGGCATGAACTTCTGGTGGCAGGTGGACTATTCACCCGCCCTCTTCCTGCGCGAGCTCTTCTGGCTGGCGCTGGAGCCGCCGAGCCCCGAGTACGGCCTGGGCTTCCCGCCGCTGATGGAGGGGGGCTGGTTCCTGATCGCCTCCTTCTTCTTGCTCATCTCCGTCATCACCTGGTGGATCCGCACCTACCTGCGGGCCGAGGAACTGGGCATGGGCAAACACGTGAGCTGGGCCTTCGCCAGTGCCATCTGGCTCTTCCTGGTGCTGGGGCTCTTCCGGCCGATCCTGATGGGATCCTGGTCCGAGGCGGTGCCCTACGGGATCTTCCCGCACCTGGACTGGACGAACCTCTTCTCGCTCACCTACGGCAACCTCTTCTACAATCCGTTCCACGCCCTCTCGATCGTCTTCCTCTATGGCTCGGCCCTGCTCTTCGCGATGCACGGGGCGACCATCCTGGCGGTCAGTCGCTACGGCGGCGAGCGCGAGATCGAACAGATCGTGGACCGGGGCACCGCCTCCGAGCGGGCCGGGCTCTTCTGGCGCTGGACCATGGGCTTCAACGCCTCGATGGAGGGCATCCACCGCTGGGCCTGGTGGTTCGCCGTGCTGACGACGCTTACCGGCGGCATCGGCATCCTGCTCACCGGCACTGTCGTCGACAACTGGTTCGTCTGGGCCCAGGAACACGGCTACGCGCCGCTTGATTGAGGGAGATTGACCGATGAGTGACAACAACGACTTCCTGCGCACCGGCGAGGGCAACTTCCGCCTCCGGGCGGATGCCCTGGCGCTGATGCTCAAGGGGGCGGGCTATGCGGCGCTCTTCTGTGTCGCGGTGGGCCTAGTCTACTGGATCATCTACGGCGTCAGCCTGCTGCTGCCGCCCGAATCCAAGGAGGCGGACGATCCCACGCCCTTCTCCTACCACCTGAGCGCGCCGGAGGCGCATCGGCTCGGGTAGCGCCATCGCCGGGGCCGCACCCCCGCGGCCCCGGCCACCGGTTCCGGCGGTCCCTGTCCCTTGGGGCCCTCGGAAAGGCCGGGAAGAGGCTTTCCCGGCACGTCCTGTTGGCTACGGGAACCAGGAGGGGTGGCATTGCCCCGCACTGCCGCTCCTCCTGACCCGGGCCAACGGGCACCCCACAACAAAGGAGCCCGCCATGCCCGCCGACCGCCCCACCCCCCTTCTGGACCGGGTCGAGAGCCCGGCGGACCTGCGCGCCCTGAGCCGCAAGGATCTGACGGCCCTGGCCCACGAGCTGCGCGGCGAGGTCATCGCCTCCGTCGCGGAGACCGGCGGCCACCTCGGCTCCTCGCTCGGCGTCGTCGAGCTGACGGTCGCCCTGCACGCGGTCTTCGACACGCCCCACGACAAGCTGATCTGGGACGTGGGCCACCAGTGCTATCCCCACAAAGTTCTCACCGGGCGGCGGGCGCGGATGCGCAGCCTGCGCCAGGAGGGGGGCCTCTCGGGCTTCACCAAGCGGGCCGAGAGCCTCTTCGATCCCTTCGGCGCGGCCCACTCATCCACCTCCATCAGCGCCGCCCTGGGCTTTGCCGTGGGCCGCGACATGGGGATGGAGACGGGCGACGCCATCGCCGTCATCGGCGACGGGGCGATCAGCGCAGGCATGGCCTACGAGGCCCTGAACAACGCGGGCGCAGAAGGGCGGCGGCTCTTTGTGGTGCTGAACGACAACGAGATGTCCATCGCGCCCCCGGTCGGTGCCATGTCGAAGTACCTCTCCGGCCTCTACGGCTCGCCCCTGGGCAATCTCCAGCAGGTGGCCGAAGGCTTCGAGGCTTCATTGCCCGGCCCTCTGCGCGACCATGCCCGCCGGGCACGCCAGATGGTCACGGGGGCCGTTGGCGCCCGCGGCACGATCTTCGAGGAACTGGGCTTCCAGTACGTCGGCCCGATCGACGGGCATGACATGGAGCAGCTCCTGAGCGTCCTGCGCGCTGCCCGGGCAAGGGCCACGGGGCCGGTCCTGATCCACTGCTGCACCGTCAAGGGCAAGGGCTACGGCCCCGCCGAGCGGTCGGCCGACAAGTACCACGGGGTGGGCAAGTTCGAGGTCGCCAGCGGCACCCAGGCCAAGAAGCAGGCCGCGGCGCCGAGCTACACAAAGGTCTTCGGCCAGACCCTCGCCGCCCTGGCCGAGGAGGATCACCGCATCGTCGGCATCACCGCCGCCATGCCCTCCGGCACCGGGATGGACATCTTTGCCAAGGCCCACCCGGAGCGGATGTTTGACGTCGGCATCGCCGAACAGCACGGCGTGACCTTCGCCGCCGGGCTGGCCGCCTCCGGCCTGCGGCCCTTCGCGGCGATCTACTCCACCTTCCTACAGCGGGGCTATGACCAAGTGGTGCACGACGTCGCCTTGCAAAACCTGCCGGTGCGCTTCGCCATCGACCGGGCCGGGCTCGTCGGGGCCGACGGGGCGACCCACGCGGGCGCCTTCGACGTGGGCTATCTCTCGGCCCTGCCGAACATGACCGTCATGGCCGCCGCCGACGAGGCCGAATTGGTGCACATGGTCGCCACCGCCGCCGCCCATGACAGCGGGCCCATCGCCTTCCGCTATCCACGCGGTGCGGGCGTCGGTGTGGCCCTGCCGGAACGCGGCGAGGTGCTGGAGATCGGCAAGGGCAGGGTGCTTCAGGAGGGGGCGGAGGTGGCGCTGCTCTCCTTCGGCGCCCACCTCTCCGAGGCGCGGGAAGCAGTCCGCCTGCTCGAGCAGCGCGGCCTCTCTGTCACCCTTGCCGACGCCCGCTTCGCCAAGCCGCTGGACCAGGCGCTGCTCCACCGCCTGGCACGCCAACACCGGGTGCTGCTGACCCTCGAACAGGGCGCGCGGGGTGGCTTCGGCGCCATCGTGCTGCACGACCTGGCTGGCGAGGGCCTGCTGGACGGGCCCCTCGCGGTGCGCACCCTGACCCTGCCCGACCGCTTCATCGACCAGGCGGGCCCCGAGGCCATGTACGCCGACGCGGGCCTCACCGCGACCGACATCGCCGCGACGGCGCTACAGGCCATGGGCGTGCGCGCGGGGATCGCGGCGGAATAGGGTCGGGGCCTCAGGGTTTTCAACTCTTCAAGGGAACACTCAACGCGCCAGGAAGGCCTGCCAATTGCGCCTCCCGTCGACGATGCGGAAGACGTCGATCTCTGCGCCTGCCAAGCGGTAGAGGATAACGTGGCGCTCGAAGGTCAGGACACGAAAGCCGTCACTTCTGATCTCTTGGAATGGGCGGCCCAGCTTCGGGTTGGCGCTCAACTGGCTGATGCGCCGTTGTAGGCGCCTGAAGTAGTCGGTAGCAGCCGCCTCGCCGTAGGTCTCAGCCCCGTAGCGGATCATCTCCTGCATGTCGGCGATCGCCCTTTGGCGAAAGGTGACCTTCATTCAGCGGCAGTGTTCTTGCGCGTTTGGATCCCCGCGAGGGTATCGCTCAGAAGTTTCTCCAGATCGACCTCTTGCGGCGCGCCGCTGGCGAGCCCCTCTTCGATCTGCCTTTCCCACCAGGCGACGGAAGCTTCTTGCCGGTCTTGCTCGGCGCGGATCAGGGCCCGCACCATATCGCTTGCGTTGGCATAGCGGCCTGTGGCGACCTGGCTTTCGATCCAGTCTTTCATCTGTTCGGGCAGTGAAACGTTCATTGTAGCCATAGCGCGCTCCTCGTTCTGGAAGATAGGCGTGATGGCAAGATTTGGCAAACTTTGCCAGTGGTCCTCTTACCCCAAAATCATCTGCGCATGCTGCTCCAGATAGATCCGCAGCCAGGGCGTGAAGCGCTCGGGCGTGGCGGCGATCTCCTCGGCGAGCGCCGCGGGGGTGACCCAGCGGGTCTCCATGACCTCTTCGGGATTGGGCGCCAGCGCCAGATCGTCGGGGGCTTCGGAAAGAAACACCTCGACCACCTCGTGCTCCACCAGGCCTCCGCCCACCTCGGCGCGGTACTCCACCTGGCCGCGGTGCTCCAGCGCGAGGCCGGTGATGCCCAGCTCCTCCTCCAGCCGCCGCCGGGCGCAGGCCTCGGCCGGTTCATTCCAGGCCGGATGGGTGCAGCAGGTGTTCGCCCAGAGGCCGGGCGTGTGATACTTGCCCAGGGCCCGCCGCTGGAGCAGGATCGCCCCCTCGCGCAGGACGAAGACGGAGATCGCCAGGTGGCGCAGTCCGCGCTGGTGGGCCTCGAGTTTCTCCACCGGGGTCAGGGTGCCCTCGACCCAGGCGGGGATCATGATGGCTGCGGGGGGCATGGTGCCGTCCATGGCCTCTCCTTCCTTGCTGTCAGGTCCGGGTCTCTGCCACCAGACCGGTGAGATGTGCAAGGTTCTTGATGCCGATTTTTAGGTGCGCCATAGGCCGCGCCTTGACCAGCTTCTTGTTCATGTAGGCCTCAAAGGTCAGCCGCTGCACGTCCACGTCATGGCAGAGCGAGACGAAGCGCTCGCGCCGGGCGTCGGAGCGGTAGTAGGCGTTCTGCATGGCGCCGAGGACGCGAAAGACCTGCTTGTGCTCCCTCATGAAGAGCCTGCGGGCCAGCTGCAGATGCCGAGCCTTGCCCGAGGCGAGGCAGGCGGCAGCGGCGGTCGCGGCGACGCGCCCGCCGATCATGGCGTAGTAGATCCCCTCGCCCGAGGAGGGCGCGACAACCCCGGCGGCATCGCCTGCCAGCACCAGATCACGGCCATTGTCCCAGCGGTCCAGCGGTCTGAGCGGAATGGGCGCGCCCTCGCGGCGCAGGGTCCGACAATGCTCCAGCCCCGAGGCGACACGCAGCTCGGCGGTGGCCTTCTTGAGGTCCACCCCGTCCACCCCCGTGCCCATGCCGACGGAGGCGGAGCTGCCGTGCGGAAAGACCCAGCCGTAGAAATCCGGGCTGATAGTGCCGTCGTAGACCACGTCGCAGCGCGCCGGATCGTAAAGGCCGCCCCCCTCCGGGGCTTCGATGATTTCGTGGTAGGCGATCACGTAGGGGATGGTGTCGCCGCCCGGCACCTCGGCCCGGGCCACGGCGGAGCGGGCACCATCTGCGCCGATCACGAGGCGGCTTTCTAGGTGCAGGGTCTCGCCGCTGGCCTTGTCGCGGTAGTGGACCTGCACGCGGCCATTATTGCGGGTGAGCTTGGTGAAGGTGCCGGTGAAGCGCACCGCCCCTGCCGCTTCCGCCCTGTCGCGCAGAAACGGATCGAAGTCCTTGCGGTCCACCATGCCGACATAGCCGTTCTCGATGGGAATATCGACCTGCCGCTGGCTGGGCGAGATCATGCGCGCGGTGCTGATCCGGGCGATGATCTGGCTGTCGGGTATGGCGAAATCGCTCACCAGACGGGGCGGTATGGCGCCTCCGCAGGGTTTGATCCGGCCTTCCCGGTCAATTAGGGCCACGCTGTGCCCCGAGCGGGCGAGATCTTCGGCGGCGGTGGCGCCTGACGGCCCGCCTCCCACGACAATCACGTCATACATGGTCATTCTCCCGGTACCAGGGCAGCGGCGGGGCTGCGGTTGCGATCCATGATGTGCAGCGCCATGAGGGCGGCGGCGAGGAAGAGCGCGGCCTCGGCGAGGAAGACGGCGGCAAAGGCGGGGGCGTCCGGTTGGAAGCCGCGCATCAGGTCCACGGCGGCGGCGCCGGTCAGGCCGCCGAAGCCCGCGGCGATAGCCTGGGCGGCGCCCCAGAGGCCCATGCGCGTGCCCTCGCGGCGGCCACGTCCTTCGGCGGCGAGGGCCATCATGGCGCCAATCGCGGCGACGGCGAACATGCCGTTGAAGAAGCCCAGCAGCACGACCAGCGGCGTGAGCCCCGGCCCGAAGGGGGTAAGGCCCGCCAGGGCGATGAGGCCGAGGCTTGCGGCGGAGCCTAGGCAGCCGACCAGCACCCAGCTGCGCAGGGCGCCCCATTTGAGGCCGGTGGCGGCGATGCCCACGGTGAGCATGCCGAAGAAGACACCGCCGTTTTGGGCTCCCGAGAGGGCCGTGGACTGGCCCGGGGTGAAGTGCCAGACGAGGCCTGCGTAGGGCTCCAGGATCAGCTCTTGCATGAAGTAGGCGTTCATCGAGAGAAAGACGAAGAGAGTGAAGTTGCGGGTGCGCCGCTCGGCCCAGACTTCCCGAAGACCCTCGAGGAAGGGCGTCGGGTCGAGTTCCCGCTCGGCGGTCACGCGGGCCTCGATCCCGGCGACGGCGAGCAGGGTGAGGAGCAGCGCAGCGCTGACGACGACGGCCACCACCGTCAGCAGGCGGGCCGGAGAGTAGGGATCGAGGAAGGACCCGGCGAGGCCCGCGGTCAGGGCGATGCCGGAGATCATCATCAGCCAGGTGATGGTGGCGGCGGCGGCCCGGCGGTGCGGCGCGGTGGAGGTGGCCAGCAGCGCCAGGAGAGAGGTGCCCGAGGCGCCGACGCCGAGCCCGATCATGGCATAGGCGACAATCGAAAGGCCGAGCCCGGCCCAGAAGCCGCCTTGGAAGAGCGTCACCGAGAGGGCTGCGAGGAAGCCCCCCAGGGCCAGGCAAGCCATGCCGCCGATGATCCAGCGGGTGCGCTTGCCGCCCGTGTCCGAGGTGAAGCCCCAGCGCGGCCGTGAAAGCTGGATGCCGTAGTGCAGGGCCACGAGCGCGCCGGGCAGGATGGCGGGCAGGGCGAACTCCACCACCATCAGGCGGTTCAGTGTCGAGGTGGTAAGGACGACGATGGACCCCAGGGCCATCTGGACCAGCCCGAGCCGGGCGATCTGGGTCCAGCTCAGGGTCATGCGAGGCCCCGGAGCGCAAAGGCCGCCACCATCATTCCTGCAACGTAGAGAAGCACCCCGGTGCCGTTGTACCAGGGGGCGCGGCCCTTGGGGTCACGCAGCAGGGTCCGCATGGCAAGGAGCTGGACCATCAGCAGCAGGCCGATGGCGAGCGCCTGCCAGGGGCGATCCCAGAGGGCCAGAAGGGCGATGACAAGCACCTGCGGCAGGGCCATGCCCCAGCAGGCGACGTGCGCGGCGCGGGCGGGGCCGAGGGTGACGGGGAGGGAATTGACGCCGGTTTGGCGGTCTCCTTCCAGCGCCTTGAAATCATTGAGTGTCATGATGCCGTGGGCGCCCAGGGCATAGAGGGCGGCGACGAGCACGATCTCCCAACGGGGCGCGCCCGCCGAGAGGACGGCGGCGCCGGTGAACCAGGGCAGACCCTCGTAGCAGAGCCCGACAAGGCCCGGCCCCCACCAGCCGGAGCGTTTCAGCCGCACCGGCTCGGCGGAATAGGCCCAGGCGGCAAGCACCCCGAAGACCGTCGCCGCAAAGCCCCAGGGGCCAAGCTGCCAGCCGACGAGGAGCGCAAGAAGCGACATGGCCAGGGCGATCCAGAGGCCCCAGCGGCCCGGGATGCGGCCCGAGGGGATCGGGCGGTCGGGCTCGTTGATGGCGTCCACGTGGCGGTCGCACCAGTCATTCGCCGCCTGGCTCATACCGCAGACGATGGGCCCGGCCAGGACGACGCCGAGCAGAACCAGCCCCCACTGGCCCGAGAGCGCCGCCCCCGAGGAGACGACGCCGCAGAGGTAGGCCCACATCGGCGGGAACCAGGTGATAGGCTTGATCAGGCGCAGCGCGGCGGCCGGTTCGGGCAAGCGCCGCGCGGGGATGTAGGCGGACAGACTCATAGTGTAAGCCTAGCCTGACAGTATGCGAGCGAGCAACTGTAAAGTGTTGCTGACAAATGCCGCTCAGCGCTTAGACTTGGGGCAAGGCGCATGTTTTTCCAGTCAAGGATTTGCCCTGCGCCAAATCGCCCTAGATACTAAACAGCAATTTCTGCAGAGGGAGTTCGAGATGAAGCTGATCAAGACAGTCGCTCTTGGTTTTACACTGATGGCAGCCCCCGCCTTCGCGGACGGCCACGCCACCGGTGACGCCGCCGCCGGCGAGGACGTGTTTACCAAATGCAAGGCCTGCCACTCGGTGATCGGGCCGGATGACGACGTGATCGTGAAGGGCGGCCGGAACGGTCCGAACCTCTATGGCGTCTACATGCGCCAGGCCGGCACCGAGGAGGAGTTCGGCAGCAAGTACGGCGACAGCCTGATCGAGGCCGGTGAGGCCGGGCTGGAGTGGAACGAGGAAGAGTTCGTCAAGTACGTGGCCGACCCGCGCGACTATCTGCGCGAATACCTCGATGACCGCCGCGCGCGCTCCAAGATGTCCTACAAGCTGCCCAAGGAAGAGGATGCCCGCAACGTCTGGGCCTACCTCGTCTCCGTCGGACCCGAGGTGGAGGCCGAAGCCAAGTCGGAGTGATCCGCCCCCTCGACTGACAGCTTTCAGGGGCCGACCCGCCGGGTGGGCCCCTTTCTACGTCTGGCTCTCCGTGAGGCCCGCCCAGATCCCGTCGATCGCGTCGCGCGCCTCTTCGAAGTCGGGCGTCATGGCGTCCACGTCCATCAGCTGCACGTTCTCGCCCGCCTCGTTCACGATGTTGCCGCTGACCAGAATGTGGGCCTGGGGCAGGGTGACCCGCAGCGCCAGCACCAGCCGCGCCAGATCGGCCTGGGCGTGCAGCCCCCCGCCGGACAGCCCGATGATCCGGTGATCGCCCCGGATCGCCGCCTCGATAATCTCGTCATGCGAGGGGGCGGGCAGCAGGTCGATCTGCCAGCCCGCCTTGCGGCACAGATCGGCCGCCATGACCACCCCGAGGGAATGGTCGTCGTTCGGCACGGCGGCAAAGAGCGCCCGCTTGCCGCCCGTCAGGGGCGGGCGCGGGAAGCGGGCCGAGAGGTTGCGCATGATGGCGTAGATACGCCCGGTCCCCACGGTGACGTTGGCAAAGCTGATCTCGTCGCTGGTCCACCAGGTGCCAAGCTTCTGGGCCGCCGGGGCGAGGTAGGACAGGTAGAGCGCCATAGCATCCGCGCCCTGGCGGTGCCGCTCCTCGATGAAGTCGGCGGCGGCCTTTGCATCGGGGCTGATCAGGGCCTCAGCCAGGCGGGTCACGAGGGCGTCCGAGGGGACCTCCCTAGCCGAAAGCTGATCGGCCAGGCGCAGCAGAACTTCTTGCGCCAAGGCCATTACCGCCTCTTCCGGCAGTTTGCGTTCAAGCTGGCCGAATTGCGTGTAAGCGCGGGTGTATAGGCTGGTGGTCACCAGCTTTGCATTGTCCTTGAAGGTTGACATTCTTCCCCCCCGTCCAGCCCGGCTTTGGCCTCGGCTTGCGAAAATCCCCCTTTCGCGAGCCACCAAGATAGCACGAATTGCCGCCACAACAAATGAAGCCGTTCGATTTACGCATTATAATGAGGCACTTATCGTAAATCTGGCGTTACACTGAGGTGTCAGATTTCGCGGTCAGTCGCCCTCGTTCGGCAGGCCCCCGCCCCTGCGACAAGTTGCATCGGAACGATGCCCCGGACGCCCGGGTTGAGCGCCTGACCCAATCAGGAAAGGAACAGACCCATGGACTGGACGACCCTCGTTTCCGCACTTGCCATCGTTACCCTTCTGGCCTTCGTCATCGTTGCGATGGTGTCGAAGAAAAAGACCGAAGAGCGCAAGAAAGCCGCCGACGCGCCGAAATCGACCCTCGCCAAGGACAAGGATTCGCACGGCAAACCGGCTGACGTTTAAGACACTCGCGGGCCCAACCGGCCCGCGCCTTCAGTCGTCCTGCTCCTTCTTGAGCAGGTCGTACTTGCGCAGTTTCACATAGAGTGACTGGCGCGAAAGACCGAGCATCTCGGCCGCGGCGACGCGGTTGTTCGAGGTCAGCTCCACCGCCGTCTCGATGCACATCTTTTCGATCACGTCGGTGGTCTTGGCCACGATGCTCTTGAGATTTTGTGAGCCGATCAGCTCTACGACCGAGCGCGTGTCCACATCCGTCAGCCCCTGCGTGGCAGGCCGGGCAATCTCCGCCCGGCTGGCGTCGCGCAGCACCAACGCAATGACCCGCTCCTCATCCGCGCCGAGTAGCGTGGTCGAAATCTCCACCGGCACCTCGGACCCATGCTCCGCCAAGATCCGCGTGGCATAGAGCCGCATCGCCCCGGTGCGCTGCGTGTTCTCCACCATGACATTGAGATCGACCGTGCCGCGGGCCAGCAGATCTGCCATGTTGCGGCCGCGCATCGCCTGGGCGTGCAGCGTGTTGGTCATCCGCAGGAAGGCATTGTTGGCACTCAGCACCGTGCCCGTCCGGTTCATGAAGACGATGGCGTCGGTGCCCTTCTCAAAAAGACCACCCAGATGGCCTTCGCCGCCCGAGGCGCGCGGCGGCGTGCCCTCGGGCGGGGTGACCTGGCAGAGCAGCATCTGCTCGCCCGAGGCGCGGAAGGGGTTGGGCCGGACGGAGAGGCGGTTGCCGTTGTGGGCAGGCCAGGTCACGGCGGCATCGCCAGGATCGCCGCCGAGGCGCACCAGGGTGTCCACCGCGCTCACCCCCTCGGGCAGATCAAAGAGCCCCTGCAGACGCGCGCCGAGCATCTCGCCCTTGCTGCGCCCGAAGAGCGCCATGGCGGCGGAATTGGCATCCACCACCTCGCCCGAGGCGCTGTTGACGAAGACCATGCCCTCGCGCGTGGCGCTCATCAGGACCCGTAGGCGGGCATCGTGCTCGCGCTGGGCCTCGTAGTCGGTCTCGAGGGCGATCTGGGCGGCGACGAGCTGTTGCTGCATCTCGGCCACGGGGCGCAGATCCTGGCCGAGCATGAGAATGGCATCCTCGCGCCCGATCCGGTGCAGCCCGTAGCGCACCGGCGCGTCTTCCAGGCTGGCGGTGGCGGGGTGGTTCAGCTCCAGGGGCCGCACCGGGCCGTCCGGGTCGGCCAAAAAGGCAGGCAGCCGCTCCTCGAACTTGGCGCGCGATTCGACCGTCAGGTGCTTGGAAAGGGGATCGCCCTCCCAGATGGCGGGATCGACGCGGATCTTGGAATTGGGATTCCGCAGGCCGCGCAGCACGTCGCCCTCGGGCGACAGGATCAGCGCCAGGTCCGCCACGCGGGCCAGGATGTCCGTCATCACGTCGGGGGCAATTTCCGGGAGCAGACCGTCGGTCCAGGCCTTTTCCCCTTCCCCTTTCATCACATCATTCCCCTACCTTCGGCAGGCCCAGATGCAATGCTTCGACCCGTTCCGCACGGGCGCGCTCGCAGAATCGGAGGGCGGTATCCACGTCGGAAGTGGCAAGGTCGGCGCCACTGCGGGCCTGAATATCGTTCATCTGATCCATCATCGGTCCCCCGATGACAATCGGCGTCTCCCAACTTTCGTAGCGGCTACATGCCACTAGATGATGCAGATGATCAAGGTGCCCCTCTCCGCTGATCGAGAGGAAGACCCCATCGCAGTCCTGACGGCCAAGCTCCGCCGTCAGCCGGGGCACGGTAAGGGCGAGGTCCAGGCAGATGGAATAGCCTTGCTGGCGCAGGCTCGCGGCGAGGATTGTGGCGCCGAGGGTATGCTGCTCTCCCTCCGGCACGCCGAGGATCAGGCGGCCCCGCGCCCCGCCGCAGGCGCCCGTGTCGAGCCGGTGGACCAGCGATTGCAGCCGCGCCGCACCGATGGAGACCTGGCCGAAGTCGAGCCGGTCCTCGACCCAGCCCTGGCCCAGGCGGCGCGCCACCCGTGGCAAGTAGGCTATGAGGATGGCGCCGCGCCCGATGCCAACCTCCTCCATCTGCTGGCAAAGCGGACCGAGCGCGCCCGGGCGGGGCGCCAGGGCGGCCTCTTCGAGGCGGTCGAGGTAGTGGGTGAGCGGGGGGCGGGGCGGGACCAGATGCAGCCCCGGCGCGATGGCCGAGAGCGCATGAAGGACGATGCGGTTGACCGGTTCCGAGGAAGGGTCGCGGGTCTGCGGGTGTCGTGGCGGCATTACTGTCCTCCGACAGCACGGCGTCCGAATGTCTGCCGAGAGCAACAAGTCCCATCATGCTCACCGAGGTCCGCATTTTTGTCAAATAATATTGACATAGCGCAAAGATTCGTCATTCGGCTGATTTGTTTTCAATGACTTAGGTTTTGCGTCGGGCATTTCGGCGCACCGCCAAGCATTGTAAATTAAAGTTGACACATTTTTCCTTCCCTGCCAGATTTTACCTACTCAACGTCTTCGAGGGGGGAACATGAGCACCCAGCCAAACGGCCAGGCAGAGCCCTTCGCGCTCTACACGCCGGAGCAGCGCGCGCGCCGCGACGCGACCCGCTGGACGCTCGTTCAGGCCCTCCTCGCGCCGCTCCAGTTCCTCGTTTTCCTGGTCTCGCTCGGGCTGGTTTTCCGCTTCCTCGCCAGCGGTGAGGGCTACCTCCTCGCCACCTGGTCGATCCTCGCGAAAACACTCTGCCTCTACCTCATCATGGTCACCGGCGCGCTCTGGGAAAAGGCGGTCTTCGGGCAGTATCTCTTCGCCCCGGCCTTCTTCTGGGAGGATCTCTTTTCCTTCCTCGTGATCGCCCTGCACAGCCTTTATATCTATGGGCTTTTCTGGGGCGGCCTCGATCCCATGACGCTCATGGTGATCGCGCTGCTGGCCTATGCCGCCTACCTGCTGAACGCGGGCCAGTTCCTCTGGAAGCTGCGCCTCGCCCGGCGCCAGGCGGAGGCCCTGACATGATGGACGGCGCACCCCCGCCCGCCGCCCTCGGCGGCTGCCGCCAGGCCCCCGTCCTGAAGCAGCGCGGCCAGCGCGAGGTCTTCTGCGGGCTGACCGGGATCATCTGGTTGCATCGCAAGATCCAGGATGCCTTCTTCCTCGTCGTCGGCAGCCGCACCTGCGCCCACCTGCTCCAGTCGGCCGCCGGCGTGATGATCTTCGCCGAGCCGCGATTCGGGACCGCGATTCTCGAAGAATCGGATCTGGCCGGACTGAAAGACGCCCAGGCCGAGCTGGACCGTACGGTGGCGGAGCTCCTGGCGCGACGGCCCGACATCCGCCAGCTCTTCCTCGTCGGTTCCTGCCCCTCCGAGGTGATCAAGCTGGATCTCGCAAAGGCGGCCGAGCGGCTGAGCCAACGCCACGCCCCGGCCGTCCGGGTGCTCTCATACTCCGGCTCCGGGATCGAGACGACCTTCACCGAGGGCGAGGATGCCTGCCTCGCCGCCATGGTGCCCGTCCTGCCGCAGAGCCAGGCGAGCGAGCTGCTGGTGGCGGGGGCCCTGCCGGACGTGGTGGAGGACCAGATGCTGGCCCTCCTGTCGGATCTGGGCATTGGCCCGGTGCGCCTCCTGCCCGCCCGCTCGGCGGAGGCGGAGGTCGGGATCGGGCCCAACACCCTCTTTGCCCTGACCCAGCCCTTCCTGAGCGAGACCCGAGCCGCCCTCATGCGGCGCGGCGCCAGCCCCATCGCCGCCCCCTTCCCCTTCGGCGAGGCGGGCACCACCGCCTGGCTTGCCGCCATCGCCGCCCAGTTCGGCGTTTCTGAGGAGCGCTTCGAGGCGGTCACCGCCGCCCCCCGGCGCCGGGCGCGCGAGGCCATCGCGCGGGCCGCAGCCCCCCTGCGCGACAGGACGATCTTCTTCTTCCCGGACAGCCAGCTCGAGGTGCCCCTCGCGCGTTTCCTCACCCGCGAGTGCGGTATGGAGGCGCTGGAGGTGGGGATGCCCTACATCCACGATGCCATCCACGGGCCAGACCTCGACCTGCTCGAGGCGGGGCCGCAGATCTCCGAGGGGCAGGACGTGGACCTTCAACTGGACCGCTGCCGCGCCGCCCGCCCCGATCTGACCGTCTGCGGCCTGGGCCTGGCCAACCCGCTGGAGGCCGAGGGCCTTGCCACCAAGTGGGCCATCGAACTGGTCTTCACGCCGGTGCACTTCTACGAACAGGCGGGCGATCTCGCCGCCCTCTTTGCCCGGCCGCTGCGCCGCAAGGGCATCCTGGAGGGCGCCGCATGAGCCTGCACTCCCCCTTCCGTTGGCTGGAAATATCCGCGGGGGTCCGGGGGCGAAGGGCCCCCGGGGCTCGCCGCCAGCACCATCCGCTGCCGCAGGGTGCCGCAGGGGACTGTTTCACATGAAACTCACGGTCTGGACATACGAGGGCCCGCCCCACGTCGGCGCCATGCGCGTGGCCACCGGGATGAAGGGCCTGCACTACGTGCTGCACGCCCCCCAGGGGGATACCTACGCGGATCTGCTCTTCACCATGATCGAGCGGCGCGATCACCGCCCGCCGGTCACCTACACCACCTTCCAGGCCCGCGACCTTGGCGCCGATACAGCGAGCCTCTTCAAGGTCGCCTGCCAAGAGGCCTACGACCGTTTCAAACCCGAGGCGATCATTGTCGGCGCCTCCTGCACCGCGGAGCTGATCCAGGACGATCCTGGCGGCCTGGCCGAGACCATGGGCCTGCCCGTGCCGGTGATCCCGCTCGAGCTGCCCTCCTACCAGCGCAAGGAGAACTTCGGCGCCGACGAGACCTTCTTCCAGATCGTCCGCCACCTCGCCCGGCCCCTGGCCCGCTCCGAGCGCGTCTCCTGCAACATCCTCGGCCCCACGGCGCTCGGCTTCCGCCACCGCGACGACATCCAGGAGATCACCAACCTCCTTTACGAGCTGGGGATCGAGGTGAAGGTCACCGCCCCCATGGGCGCCACCCCGTCCGACATCGCGCGGCTGGGGGAGGCCCACTTCAACGTCCTTCTCTACCCCGAGACGGGCGAGGCGGCGGCCCGCTGGTGCGAGCGCAACCTCGACCAGCCCTACACGAAGATCATCCCGATCGGCGTGGGCGCCACCCGCGATTTCGTCGAAGAGGTGCGCCAGTTTTCGGGCGCCACGGCGCCCATCGAGGCCCGCGGCCTGCGTCAGACCTGGTGGTCCCGCTCCGTCGACAGCACCTACCTCACCGGCAAGCGCGTCTTCCTCTTCGGGGATGGCACCCACGTTCTCGCTGCCGCCCGCGTGGCCCGCGACGAGATGGGTTTCGAGGTCGCGGGTCTGGGCTGCTACAACCGCGAGATGGCCCGCCCGGTGCGCGCCCTAGCGCGGGACTACGGGCTCGAGGCGCTGATCACCGACGACTACCTGGAGGTGGAGCGGGCCATCGAGGCGCTTCAGCCCGAGATGATCCTCGGCACCCAGATGGAGCGCCACATCGGCAAGCGCCTGGGCATCCCCTGCGCCGTCATCTCGGCCCCCGTTCACGTCCAGGACTTCCCCGCCCGCTCCTCGCCGCAGATGGGATTTGAGGGCGCCAACGTGCTCTTCGACACTTGGGTGCACCCGCTTGTCATGGGGCTGGAAGAGCACCTGCTGCACATGTTCCGCGAGGACTTCGAGTTCAACGATGCGGCAGGCCCCTCGCACCACGGCGGCCATGTGCCGACCGCGGCCGATGCGCCCCGGCGCGTGCCGACCGAACCCCAACCGGCGCCCGTCGGCGCGCCGGTCTGGCTCGACCGGGCCGAGCTGGAGCTGAAGAAGATCCCCTTCTTCGTACGCGGCAAGGCCCGCCGCAACACCGAGAGGTTCGCCGAGGAGCGCGGCCTGGCGGAGATTTCCCTCGACACCCTCTACGAAGCGAAGGCCCATTTTGCGCGATGACGTGACCCATAGCCCCTACCGGGTCGTGCTCCTGACCCTGGACCGCCACGCGGCGGGTCCGGCGGCGCGCGCGGCACCACGCCTGGCGGCGGACTTCCCGGGGCTGGTTCTCTCGATCCACGCGGCGGCGGAATGGGGCAAGGATCCGGCGGCCCTCGCGGCGGCCCGGGCGGACCTGGCGCGGGCTGACATCGTGATCGCCTCGGTGCTCTTCCTCGAGGACCACGTGAAGGCCATCCTGCCGGATCTCAAGGCCCGCCGCGAAAGCTGCGACGCCCTGGTGGGGATCATCGCCGACCAGGAGATCGTGCAGCTGACCCGCATGGGCGAGCTGGACATGTCGCGCCCCGCATCGGCGGCCATGAGCCTTCTGAAGAAGCTCAAGCCCGCCGCAAAATCCGGCGCCTCGGGGGCCGGGCAGATGAAGATGCTGCGCCGCCTGCCCAAGTTGCTGCGCCTCATCCCGGGCCGCGCCCAGGATCTCCGCGCCTGGTTCCTGACCATGCAGTACTGGCTTGGCGGATCGGACGAGAACATCGAGAACCTGGTCCGCTTCCTGGTTGCACGCTATGCCCGCCGCCTCGATTGGCAGGACCGGCCCGCCGCCCTGCCGCTGGACTACCCGGAGGTGGGCCTCTTCCACCCCGATTTGCCCGGCGCGGGCATCACCACCGATCTGGCGGACCTGCCTCAGGGCCCCGAGGGGCGGCCCACCGTCGGGCTGCTGATGCTGCGCTCCTACATCCTGGCGGGGGACACGGCCCACTATGCCGAGGTAATCCGCCGCTTCGAGGCGCGCGGAATGCGGGTGATCCCGGCCTTCGCTGGCGGGCTCGACGGGCGCCCGGCGATCGAGAGCTACTTCGCGGGCATCGACGCCCTTGTCTCGCTCACCGGTTTCTCCCTCGTGGGCGGGCCGGCCTACAACGACAGCGCGGCCGCCGTGGCGACCCTCTCGGCGCTCGACGTGCCCTACCTGACGGCCCAGCCGCTGGAATTCCAGACCCTCGATCAGTGGGCGGCGGGGGAAATGGGGCTGAGCCCGGTCGAGGCCACCATGCTCATCGCCCTGCCGGAGATCGACGGCGCCACCAACCCCACCGTCTTTGCCGGGCGCCACGGGCCCGAGGGTTGCCGCGGCTGCGCGCGGGCCTGCCCGGCGCGGGGCGCGATCAAGGAGATGGCCCCCTGTCCCGAGCGGATCGAGGCCCTGGCCGAGAAGGCACAGCGCCTGGCCCGCCTGCGCCGCAAGGCAAATGCCGAGAAGAACCTGGCCATCGTGCTTTTCGGCTTCCCGCCCAATGCCGGAGCCGTGGGCACGGCAGCCTACCTTTCGGTCTTCGAGAGCCTCTTCAACACCCTGCACCGCCTCAAGGCGGAGGGTTACGATCTGGAGCCGCCCGCCACCGTCGAGGCCCTGCGCCGCGCGGTGCTGGAGGGCAACGCGCGCACATACGGGCAGGAGGCCAACATCGCCGCCACGATCAGCGCCGACGATCTGGTGGCCCGGACGCCCTGGCTGGAGGAGATCGAGGCCACCTGGGGCCCGGCGCCGGGGCGGCAGCAGTCCAACGGGCGCGAGGTCTTTGTGCTTGGGGCGCACTTCGGGCGCGTCTTTGTCGGTGTCCAGCCGACCTTTGGCTACGAGGGCGACCCCATGCGGCTGCTTTTCGAGCGCGGCTTTGCTCCGACCCATGCCTTCTCGGCCTTCTACCAGTACCTTAAGCAGGACTTCCGCGCCGATGTGGTGCTGCATTTCGGGATGCACGGGGCGCTCGAGTTCATGCCGGGCAAGCAGAACGGCCTTGCCGGGCGCGACTGGCCCGAGCGGCTAATGGGCAACCTGCCCAACGTCTACCTCTACGCTGCCAACAACCCCTCCGAGGCGACCCTGGCCAAGCGCCGGGCGGGCGCCGTGACCGTCAGCCATCTGACCCCGCCGGTCCAGGCGGCGGGGCTCTACCGAGGGCTAGCGGACCTCAAGGATACCCTCACCCGCTGGCGCGGGCTGGGCCGGGAGGATGCCGGGCGGGCCGATCTGGAGGCGCTGATGGCGGCCCAGGCCGAGGCGGTGAACCTCGACGGCGCCGATCCCGAGATGCTCTGGCTGAAGCTGCTGGAGACCGAGGCGGCGCTGATTCCCGACGGGCTTCACGTGGTGGGAAAGCCCCTGTCGGCCAAAAAGCGGCGTGAGCTTCTGGTCCTCATGTCGCTGGAGGAGGAAGAGGCGCGGGCGCGGGCCGATGCTCTCCTGGCGGGGGAGCACGAGCTGCCCGCCCTAATGCGCGCGTTGAACGGCCAGTTCATCGCGCCGGTGCCCGGCGGAGACCTGATCCGCGCGCCCGAAATCCTGCCCACGGGGCGCAACATCCACGCCTTCGACCCCTTCCGGATGCCCACGGCCTACGCGCTCCGGGACGGGGCGGCCCAGGCCGAGGCCCTGATCGCCGCCCATGCTTCCCTGCCGCGCAGCGTGGCCCTGGTGCTCTGGGGCAGTGACAACATCAAGTCCAACGGGGGCCCGATCGCCCAGGCCCTCGCGCTGATGGGCGCCAAGCCGCGCTTCGACAGCCACGGGCGGCTTTCCGGGGCCGATCTAATCCCGCTCGAGGAGCTGGGGCGCGCGCGGATCGACGTGGTGATGACCCTCTCGGGCATCTTCCGCGATCTCCTGCCGCTCCAGACCAAGCTCCTGGCCGATGCTGCGCTCCAGTGCGCACGTGCCGAAGAGCCCGAGGAACTCAACCCGATCCGGGCCCATGCCCTGGCCTTCATGGCGGCCGAAGGATGCAGCCTTGAGGTGGCGGCGCTGCGGGTCTTCTCCAACGCCGAGGGGGCCTACGGATCGAACGTGAACCAGCTTGTCGATGCTTCGGCCTTCGAGGATGGCGATGATCTGGCCGATGCCTACGAGGCGCGCAAGAGCTTTGCCTACGGTGTCGATGGTGCGGCCACCGCCCAGCCCTCGCTTCTTCAGGAGACACTGAAGCGGGTCGACCTGGCCTACCAGAACCTGGAGTCGGTCGAGCTCGGCGTGACCACGGTGGATCACTACTTCGATACCCTGGGCGGCATCGCCAGCGCGGTGAAGCGGGCCAAGGGGGGCACCGAGGCGCCCGTCTACATCGGCGATCAGACGCGCGGCCAGGCCCAGGTGCGCACCCTTCAGGATCAGGTGGCGCTGGAGACCCGGGCGCGCAGCC
Source organism: Sulfitobacter sp. (assembly GCA_965212515.1). Lineage (GTDB taxonomy): Bacteria > Pseudomonadota > Alphaproteobacteria > Rhodobacterales > Rhodobacteraceae > Sulfitobacter. Next base: position 1,846,111 of record OZ243122.1, on the reverse strand, counting down.
TCAACCCGCGCTTCTACGAGCCGCTGCTGGATCACGGCCACGAGGGGGTGCGCCAGATCGAGGCCCACATCACCAACACGGTGGGCTGGTCCGCCACCACAGGGCGGGTGGAGCCCTGGGTCTATCAGAAGCTTTCGGAAACCTTCGTGCTGGACGAGGCGATGCGCCGCCGTCTGGCGGAACTCAACCCGCAGGCCTCCATGCGGATGGCGAACCGCCTGCTGGAGGCCTCGGACCGGGCCTATTGGCAGCCCGACGCGGATACCCTCGCGGCGCTGCAGTCGGCGGCGGACGCCATCGAAGATCAGCTTGAAGGGATCGCGGCGGAATGACCCTTCGGACCCGATACCCAGCCCCGCGCCCGATGGGTGGCAAGGCAGCAAGGAGGCCCCGGACAGGTGCCGGTGCCCGCAATTCAGAAGCCGCCCGGGCGGCGCGACAGGAGACCCCATGGCTCTAGACAGAACACCCCCCAACCTGCACGGCCAGGACGGCGAAGGCTCCGTCCAGGTGCACCAGGATGCCTCCATGAAGATCGAGGGGGCCAAGGTCTTTTCCGTCTATGGCAAGGGCGGGATCGGCAAATCGACAACCTCCTCCAACCTTTCGGCGGCCTTCTCCAAGCTGGGCAAGCGGGTGCTCCAGATTGGCTGCGACCCGAAACACGACAGCACCTTCACCCTGACGGGATCGCTGGTGCCGACGGTGATCGACATCCTCAAGGAGGTCGACTTCCACCCCGAGGAGCTGCGCGCCGAAGACTTCGTCTTCGAGGGCTTCAACGGCGTGAAGTGCGTGGAGGCCGGCGGGCCGCCCGCGGGCACCGGCTGCGGCGGCTATGTGGTGGGCCAGACGGTGAAGCTGCTGAAACAGCACCACCTGCTGGAAGACACAGACGTGGTGATCTTCGACGTGCTGGGCGACGTGGTCTGCGGCGGCTTTGCGGCGCCCCTGCAGCACGCGGACCGGGCGCTGATCGTCACGGCCAACGATTTCGACAGCATCTATGCCATGAACCGGATCATCGCGGCAGTTCAGGCCAAATCGGCCAACTACAAGGTGCGCCTGGCCGGCTGCGTTGCCAACCGCAGCCGCGAGACGGACGAGGTGGACCGCTTCTGCGAGCGGGTCGGCTTCCAGCGCATCGCTCACATGCCCGATCTCGACGCAATCCGCCGCTCGCGGCTGAAGAAGAAGACCCTCTTCGAGATGGACCTGGCCGATGACATCGCCGCCGTCCAGGCCGAGTACATCCGCCTGGCCGAAACGCTCTGGAACGGGACCGAGCCGCTGGCGCCGGAGCCGCTGCCGGACCGGGAAATCTTCGAGCTTCTGGGGTTTGATTGATGAGTGACACCTCCACCCCCCTCCCGGGCCTGCCCCGGGACCAGGCGCCGCCGAAGCAGGCGGTGGGCGGAGCCGCGCGCGACGGCTACGGGCAGACCTTGGCCCGGGTGGAGCACTATTTTGACCAGACGGCCACCCGCACCTGGGAAAGGCTCACCTCGGAGGCGCCCGTCTCGGGCATCCGCGCCACCGTGCGGGCCGGGCGAGACCGGATGCGCAGCCTCCTGCTGGCGCAGTTGCCGCGGGATCTCAGCGGTGCGCGCCTGCTCGATGCGGGCTGCGGCACCGGTGCCCTGGCCGTGGAACTGGCGGAGCGGGGCGCCGAGGTGCTGGGGGTGGACATCTCCCCGAAGCTTGTCGGCATCGCGCAACGCCGGGCCCCCGCGCACCTGGCCCATCGGCTGACCTTCCGTGCAGGAGACCTGGCCGACCCGGCGCTGGGACGCTTCGACGGGGCCGTGGCGATGGACAGCCTGATCTACTACGAGACCCGCGACATCGCGCGCCTGCTGGAGGAGCTGGGGCCACGCCTTACTGGGCCGCTGCTTTTCACGATGGCACCGCGCACGCCCTTGCTGATGCTCATGTGGCGCGCGGGCAGGCTCTTCCCCCGGTCCGATCGGGCCCCGACGATGGTGCCCCAGACGCCCGCCCGCCTCGCCGCCGCCTTGACCCGCGGCCAACTGCGTGACCTCGGGCGGATCTCCTCCGGTTTCTACATCTCCCAGGCGCTGGAGTACCGGCCATGATCCCGCGCAGCCTGATCAAGAACGCGGGCCTGCGGATGCTCCCCTTCTCCGACGCCGTTTCGGATCAGCTTCCGCTGGGTCAGCTCCTGCGCCTCTCGCTCTTCCAGGTCTCGGTGGGCATGGCGGCGGTGATGCTCCTGGGCACCCTGAACCGGGTGATGATCGTGGAGCTGTCGGTGCCCGCCACCATTGTCGCCATCATGATCGCCATCCCGGTGCTCGTCGCGCCCTTCCGGGCGCTCCTCGGTTTCCGCTCCGACACCTACCGCTCGGCCATCGGCTGGAAGCGGCTGCCCTATCTCTGGTTCGGCTCTCTCTGGCAGTTCGGCGGCCTCGCCATCATGCCCATGGGGCTGCTGGTGCTCTCGGGGGATCAGGCCGTCGGGCCCACCTGGGCTGGCGAGGTGGGGGCGGCCCTGGCTTTCCTTTTGACCGGGCTTGGGATGCACATGACCCAGACGGCCGGCCTGGCCCTGGCTGCCGATCGCGCGACGGAGGAGACCCGGCCCCAGGTCGTGGCGCTGCTCTATGTGATGTTCCTGCTGGGCATGGCCCTTTCGGCGGTGCTGATCGGCACGCTGCTGCGAGACTTCAGCGCCCTGCGGCTGGTCCAGGTGGTCCAGGGGGCCGCCGTGTTGACCCTGGCGCTGAACCTGGTGGCCCTCTGGAAGCAGGAGAGGGTGCGCCCCATGAGCCGCGAAGAGCGGGCCGCCCCGCGGCCCCGCTTCCGCGATGCCTGGCGCGACCTGACCGAGGGCACGGAGGCGGCGCGGCTGCTGGTGGTGATCTTCCTCGGCACCCTGGCCTTCAACATGCAGGACGTCCTGCTCGAGCCCTACGGCGGCGAGATCCTTGGCCTTTCCGTGTCGGCCACGACGCTGCTGACGGCCATGTGGGCCATTGGCGCCCTGGCGGGCTTCGGGCTGGCGGCGCGCTGGCTCAAGCTTTCGATCAACCCGCACCGCATGGCGGCGCGGGGCATCCTCGTGGGGCTGGCGGCCTTCTCCGCCGTGATCTTCGCCGCACCCCTCATGTCGCCCGCGCTCTTCTTTGCCGGGGCCTTCGGCATCGGTCTGGGCGGCGGGCTTTTTGCGGTCGCCACCCTCACGACTGCCATGGCACTTGATACCCGCGGCACGGCGGGCAAGGGCCTCGCGCTGGGTGCCTGGGGCGCCGCCCAGGCTACGGCGGCCGGCCTGTCGATCTTCCTTGGCGGAGCCCTGCGAGACCTCATCAACGGCGCCGCCCTCAACGGATCACTGGGCGAGGCCCTGGCTTCGCCAGCCACCGGATACTCGGTCGTCTACCATCTGGAGATCGGCCTGCTCTTTGCCACCCTCATCGCGCTTGGCCCCCTGGTCCGCGCACGCCCCCTCACCGAAACCGCGTCCCGACCCCTGGGCCTGGCCGATTTCCCAACCTGAACGACGCTATCCACCGGCGCCGCCGCGCCGCTGCACACCACGGAGGACGATAAAATGGTAGGTGTTGAATTCTTCGGAGACTTCGATCTGGCCAGCCTGGCGATCTGGAGTTTCTGGATCTTCTTCGCCGGTCTGATCTACTACCTTCAGACCGAGAACATGCGCGAAGGCTACCCGCTGGAGGATGACGACGGCGCCCTTGCCCCCAACCAGGGGCCCTTCCCGGTGCCCAAGGATAAGACCTTCATCCTGCCGCACGGGCGCGGAGAGGTGACCGTGCCCTCCGGCCAGCACCCGGACCGGCCGAACCTTGGCCTGGAGCGGACCGCGAAGGCTGCCGGTTCTCCCTACGTGCCCACCGGTGATCCGATGGCGGACGGGGTGGGCCCCGCCGCCTGGGCGCCGCGCCGCGACGTGCCTGAGCTGGACGCCCACGGCCATGCCAAGATCAAGCCCATGGCCAGCCTGCCCGAGTTCCACGTCTCCGCCGGGACTGACCCGCGTGGCAAGGCCGTGGTGACGGGTGACGGCGAGGTGGTGGGCCGCATCATCGACATGTGGGTCGACATCCCCGAGCAGCTGGTCCGCTACCTAGTGGTGGATCTGAACCCCGAAGGGTCGGGCAAGGTACGGCTGATCCCGATGAACTTTGCCCGGATCAAGTCGGACCGGGTGACCGTGCGGTCGCTCTATGCCCACAACATGGAGGGCATCCCGACCGTGAAGAGCGACGCCGAGATCACCCTCCTGGAAGAGGAGAAGATCATGGCCTGGTTCGGCGGCGGCACCCTCTATGCCGATCCCGCCCGGGCGGAGCCGCGGATCTAGCGAGACCGGCCGGCTCCCAGCCAGGGCCGGCCACAGGACAAGGGATGAAGACCATGCACCACGATGACTTCAAGTTCGAACCCGTCCCGGGCCTGCCCGAGGCCCTGCCGGAAGGGGAGCATATCCTCTGGCAGGGTAGGCCGGACAGCCTCCGTCTGGCCAAGGACGCCTGGAAACTGAACTGGGTGCTGGGCTACTTCGTGGTCCTGGCGGTGGCACGGGTGGCGGCCTCGGCCCAGTCCGTGCCGCTCAACACCGCCATGGGGCACGGCATTCCGCTGCTCATCGCCGGGCTGTTGGCCGGTGGGATTTTGTTGCTCATGGCCACCGTCCAGGCCCGCAGCACGATCTATACCCTGACCAATCGGCGCGTCGCCATGCGCATCGGCGCCGCCCTGACCATGACCCTGAACCTTCCCTACACGCAGATCCGCAACGCAGAACTGATGCGCCACCGCTCGGGCAAGGGCACCATCGCTTTCGAGCTGATGGGTGACACTCGCTTTTCCTACCTCATGACCTGGCCCCACGCCCGGCCCTGGCGCCTGGCCAAGACCCAGCCCGCCCTGCGCGCCATCCCTGAGGTGGAGCGCGTGGCCCGGATCTTTGCCGGGGCCGCGGAGGCGCGGGTGGCCGAGCCCCAGATCAGCCGGATCGCGCCCCAGGCCGATCCCATCGCGGCGGAGTGAGACCATGACACACCAGACCCATCCCACAGCTTCCCTTGCCAACCAGATGAAGGCGCGCGACCGCGAGATGGTGCCGCGCGTCCTGGTCATGGCCATGTTCGGGCTGATGCTGGCCACGCTGGCCATGGTGGCCTTTGCGCGCCTCACCGATCAGCCCCTGCGCGGCGTGCCCGCCGTGAGCGAGGTGGTCCGTGAGCGGCCCATCACCCTGCTCGGCAGCCGCTCCGACGGGGTGGCCGTGCTGGATGCCTCGGGGGCCCAGATCGCCCATTCGGACGAGAAGCGGGCCGGCTTCATCGGCGTCATCTGGACCTCCATCAGCCGTGAGCGGAAGCTCCACGGCGTCTCGGGCAACCCGCCCCTGAGCCTGCGCCGTCTCGCCAACGGCCACACGCTCATCCACGACCCCGCCACCGACTGGTCGATCGAACTGATCGGCTACGGCCGGGACAATGTCGCAGCCTTCGCCAAGCTGATCGACTGAACAAGAACCATGAAGGGACATCGACCATGGGACTTCTGACACGCAGCAAAGAGACGGCCCCCTGCACCGTCACCATCAGCCACCGCTTCGAGGAGCTTTCGGCCCACGTGCGGTTCAACAACGGCGCCGTCGTCCATCCGGGCGACAGTGTGCTGGTCCACGGGGCCGAGATCATGGCCCCCTACGGTGAAATCGTGGAGGAAGAGCGCACCGCCACCATCACCCGCGCGAGCAAGCTGGAACAGCTCTGGACTCGGATGACCGGTGATTTCGAGTTCATGGAGCTCTGCGAGTTCTCCTTCTCCGAGGAGGTCCTGTCATGAACGCCCCCAGCAAGCCCCTCGTCGCCCACAGCGCCTATGCGGCGACTGCCGAAGAGGGCATCGCCGCCCAGGAGGCGCTCGATGCAGGCGTCATGACCTCGGAGCAGGCCACCGAGGTGGCCATGCAGAACACACTGCTGACGCCGCGCTTCTACACCACGGACTTCGACGAGATGGATGCCATCGACGTGACCCCGGTGCGCGCCGAGTGGGACCGCCTGATCGCCCAGATGCAGAGCGATCCGAACCGGGGCCACTTCAAGAAGAACGAGGACTGGGACCAGGTGGACTGGGAGGGCATGGAGCCCAAGCTGAAGGCCGAGTTCATCGACTTCCTGATCTCCTCCTGCACCGCCGAATTCTCGGGCTGCGTGCTCTACAAGGAGATGAAGCGGCGGGGATCGAACGCCGACATCACGACGCTTTTCCAGCTCATGGCCCGGGACGAGGCGCGGCACGCGGGCTTCATCAACGACGCCCTGCGCGAGGCGGGTATCCGCGTGAACCTGGGCTTCCTGACGCAGCAGAAGAAATACACCTACTTCCGGCCCAAGTTCATCTACTACGCCACCTACCTGAGCGAGAAGATCGGCTATGCCCGCTACATCACCATTTTCCGCCACCTGGAGGCCCACCCGGAGCACCGCTTCCACCCGATCTTCAAGTGGTTCCGCGAGTGGTGCAACGACGAGTTCTCCCACGGGGAGGCCTTCGCCCTTCTCATGAAGACCGATCCGAAGCTGACCCAAAGCTTCGCCAACCGGCTCTGGATCAAGTTCTTCCTGACGGCGGTCTACTCCACCATGTGGGTGCGCGACCACCAGCGGCCCGTCTTTCACGAGGCGCTGGGCGTGGATGTGACCTGGTACGGGCAGGAGGTCTTCCGCAAGACCTCCGAGATCTCCCGGCAGGTCTTTCCGATGACGCTCGACATCGACCATCCGCGCTGGCGCAAGAACCTTGACCGGATGGAGGCCGCGAGCCGCCAGGTTGCCGAGGGCAAGAAGCGTGGCGGTCTGGCGGGCAACCTCAGCCGCATCGCGGGCATGGCCAAGGCGGCGCGTGCCTTCGTGGCGCTCTACACCATTCCGGCGCAGCAGAACGCGGTGCCCGAGAACCCGCGCCTGCAACCGGCCTACTGAAGGGACCAAGATGGCATCGCCCTGGACCGCAGCCCTGATCGCCCTCTTCGCCTGGTGGTTCTTCACCGGGGCGATCCTCCTGGTGGTGCGCCGGGCGGATGGGGGCGATGCCGTGGCCCACGGGCGCAACCTGGTCCTGGCCATCCCGCTCTGCGCGCTGGGCGTGGCCGGGCTGGTCATCTCGGCAGCCGAGCTCACGGTCGCCAACGTCTATATCGGTTTCCTTTCTGCGCTGCTGATCTGGGGCTGGATCGAACTGGCCTTCCTGGCCGGTGTCATCACCGGCCCGGAGCGCCGCCCTTGTCCGCCGGGGCTGGCGGGCTGGGCGCGATTCAGCCGGGCCTGGCACACCGTCAGCCACCACGAACTGCTCCTGCTGCTGGGGCTCTTCGCCATCCTCACCGTCACCCGCACGGCGGAGAACGGAATCGGCTTCTGGACCTACCTGGTGCTCTTCGTGGCGCGCATCTCGGCCAAGCTGAACCTTTTTTTTGGGGTGCCCCGGATCAACACCGAATTCGTGCCGCAGCCCCTGCAGCATCTGAAAAGCTACTTCCGCCAGGGGCCCATCACGCTGGCCTTCCCCCTTGGGGTGACCTTCCTGTCGATCACCGCGGCCTGCTTTGCCGAACGCCTGCTGGCCGCCCCCACGGCGGCCGAGATCACGGCCTTCGCCCTGCTGACCGCCCTTGCCGCCCTCGCCACGTTGGAACACTGGCTCATGGTGGTGCCCCTGCCCGACGCCAAGCTCTGGCGCTGGATGTTGCCCGAGACGACCCATACGAAGGACAAGACCCATGAACTTTGATGCCCTCTTCCAGACCCAGCTCGACGCCCTCAAGGAAGAGGGCAACTACCGCTACTTCGCCGAACTGGAGCGCAAGTGCGGCAAGTTTCCCCGCGCCTCCAACCATGTGGACGGGGAGAAGCGGGAGGTCACCGTCTGGTGCTCCAACGACTACCTCGGCATGGGGCAGAACCCCCTGGTGATCGAGGCGATGTGCGAGGCGGTGCGGCGCACCGGGACGGGCGCGGGGGGCACGCGCAACATCTCGGGCACGAACCACGATCACCTCCTGCTGGAGGCCGAATTGGCGGACCTGCATGGCAAGGAGGCCGCGCTTCTCTTCACCTCGGGCTATGTCTCGAACTGGGCCGCGCTCTCTTGCCTTGGCAGCCGTCTGGAGAACTGCGTGATCCTTTCGGATGCGGGCAACCACGCCTCAATGATCGAGGGCATCCGCCATTCCCGCGCGCAGAAGGTCATCTGGAAGCACAACGACTGGCGGGACCTGGAGGCCAAGCTGGCGGCGCTGCCCGCCAACGTGCCCAAGATCGTCGCCTTCGAGAGCGTCTATTCCATGGACGGCGACATCGCCCCGATCCGCGAGATCGTCGAGGTGGCCGAGAAGTACGGCGCCATGACCTATCTCGACGAGGTCCACGCCGTCGGTCTCTACGGCCCGCGCGGCGGCGGCGTTTCTGAGCGCGAGGGGCTGGCCGACCGGATCACCCTGATCGAGGGCACCCTGGGCAAGGCCTACGGCGTGGTGGGGGGCTACATCACCGGCTCCGCCGCGCTGTGCGATTTCATCCGGTCCTTCGCCAGCGGCTTCATTTTCACCACGGCCCTGCCGCCCGCGGTGGCGGCAGCGGCGCGGGCCTCCATAAGGCACCTCAAGAAGAGTGACGCGGAGCGCAAGCAACAGCGCCGCCAGGTGGCTTTGCTCCGGCGGGTGCTGGATCAGGCGGGCATTCCCCACATGATGAACGAAAGCCACATCATCCCGGTGATGATCAAGGATCCGGTCAAGACGCGGATGCTGGCGGACTATCTGATGGACGAGTGGAACATCTACGTCCAGCCGATTAACTACCCCACGGTGCCCAAGGGCACCGAGCGGCTGCGCTTCACGCCCTCGCCGCTGCACACGGACGAGGACATCCACCGGCTGATGCAGGCCCTGACCCATCTCTGGAAGCAGTGCGCCATCAGCCACGCGGTGGCGTAGCAGCCAAAAACATCTCAAGTTACCTTCAAGCTCAAATATTTTGAGCTTGAAGTAAATCCGGCTTTCCTGTATCTCTTTCCCCGATAAGCCATTTCAATTGGCATGAGGTCGGCACAGAGTGTCGGCAGGGGCGCGCAACAGCGTCCGGCTTAACAAGGGAGAGACAAAGATGATTTCAACCAAGGCGAAACAGTCGCTCAAGGCGCTCGGGGCCGCGGGCCTCCTGGGGCTTGGTCTGGCGGGCGGTGCCCTGGCCGATGGCCATGCCAAGGCCAAGGTCGGCCTGATCACCACCCTCACCGGCGGCGGCGCCGGTCTCGGCGTGGACGTGCGCGACGGCTTCATGCTGGCGATCAAGCAGGCGGGCGAGGGCGCCGGCGTGGAAGTGGTGGTCGAGGATGACCAGCGCAAGCCCGACGTGGCCGTGAAGCTGGCCGACGAGATGATCCAGTCCGAGAAGGTGGACATCCTTACCGGCATCATCTGGTCCAACCTGGCCCTGGCCGTGGTGCCGGGCGCGGTGGCCCAGGGCAAGTTCTACCTTTCGCCCAACGCGGGCCCCTTCCAGCTTGCGGGCAAGGGCTGCCACGAGAACTACTTCAACGTGGCCTGGCAGAACGACAACCTGCACGAGGCGGCTGGCGCCTACGCCAACGAGGCAGGCTTCAAGAACTCCTTCATCCTGGCGCCCAACTACCCGGCCGGCCAGGACGCCCTGAAGGGCTACAAGCGGATGTACGAGGGCGAGCTGGCCGGTGAGCTTTACACCAAGCTCGGCCAGACGGACTATGCCGCCGAGATCGCCCAGATCCGGGCCAGCGAGGCGGACAGCATCTTCTTCTTCCTGCCCGGCGGCATGGGGATCTCCTTCCTCAAGCAGTATGCCGACAGCGGCATCGACCTGCCGGTCGTCGGCCCGGCCTTCTCCTTTGACCAGGGCATCCTGCAGGCCGTGGGCGAGGCGGCGCTGGGCGTGAAGAACACCTCACAGTGGAACAAGGATCTGGACAACGCGGCCAACAAGGCCTTCGTCGAGACCTTCCAGGCCGAGTACGGGCGTCTGCCCTCGCTCTATGCCTCCCAGGGCTTCGATACGGCGAACCTGATCCTTTCTGCGCTGGAAAAGGCGGACGTGAAGGACGCCGATGCCTTCCGCGCGGCCCTGAAGGAAGCGGACTTCGCGTCGGTCCGGGGTGACTTCAAGTTCGGGAACAACAACCACCCGATTCAGGACATCTACGTTCGCGAGGTCATCAAGGAGGGCGATGTCTACACCAACAAGATCATCGCCACCGGCCTGGAGGACCACCAGGACGTCCACGCGGCCGACTGCGCCCTGAAGTAAGTTGAACCGATCCCCGGCGGCCGCGGGACGGTTGCCGGGGTTCCTTTGTGCGGCGGGAACACCATGTCTGTGCTTCTTCTGATCGAGCAGGTGCTGAACGGCATACAGTTCGGCGTGATGCTCTTCCTCATGGCGGCCGGCCTGACGCTGATCTTCGGGGTCATGGGGCTGATCAACCTGGCCCACGGCTCGCTCTACATGGTGGGGGCCTTCGCCGCCGCGGCGGTGGCGGGCTGGACGGGCTCCTTCCTCCTGGCCCTGATCGCCAGCCTCGCGGCGGCGGCCGCCTTCGGCGCGCTGATCGAGCTGACCGTGATCCGAAGGCTCTACGCCCGAGATCACCTGGACCAGGTGCTGGCGACCTTCGCCCTGATCCTGGTCTTTTCCGAGGCCACGCGCTGGACCTTCGGCTCCTTCCCGCTCTTTCTCGACACGCCCGACTGGCTTTCCGGCACGGTGACCCTGCCGGGCGGGATCGAATATTCACTCTACCGCCTGACGATCATCGGCATCGGCCTGGTGGTGGCGGCGGGGCTCTTCCTGTTGATCTCCAAGACCCGGGTGGGGATGCGCATCCGCGCGGGAGAGAACGACCGCGAGATGATCGGCGCGCTCGGCGTGGACATCTCGGTGCTCTACACCCTGGTCTTTGCGCTCGGCGCGTCCCTCGCGGGCCTCTCGGGCGCCCTTGTCGGGGCGATCCAGTCGGTCGAGGTGGGGATGGGCGAGCCCGTTCTGATCCTGGCCTTCGTGGTGATCGTCATCGGCGGCATCGGCTCCATCAAGGGGGCCCTGGCGGGTGCCCTGCTTGTCGGCCTGACCGACACCCTGGGGCGGACCCTGCTGCCGGTGCTCTTCGGCACCTTCATGGAGCCCGCCTCGGCCACCGCCGTCGGCTCGGCCCTGGCCTCCATGCTGATCTACATTCTCATGGCCGCGGTGCTGGTCTTCAAGCCCACCGGCCTCTTCGGGAGGGCCTGAGATGCTGCGCGAACGCTATCTGAACCTCATCATTCTGGGCCTTCTGCTGCTCATCCCGCTCTGGGCCTGGACCTCGGACGAGCCCTTCACAATCACCCTGGTGACCCGGGCGGTTATCCTGGCCCTGGCCGGTGTCGGGCTGAACCTGGCGCTGGGGCAGGGGGGCCTGGTTTCCTTCGGGCACGCCGCCTACTTCGGGATCGGCGGTTATGCCATGGGCATTCTCGCGAGCCACGCCCAGAACTTCGATCCGATCCTGGAGGCGCCCTTCCTGATCGAGGGCACCAACTCCATGCCCGTGATCTGGCTGGTGGCCGTGATCATGGGGGCCCTGGCGGCCCTGCTGATCGGCGCCCTGAGCCTGCGCACCACGGGCGTCTACTTCATCATGGTGACCCTCGCCTTCGGCCAGATGTTCTACTACTTCGCCATCTCCTGGCCCGCCTACGGCGGCGAGGATGGCCTTTCCATCTACGTGCGCAACGAGTTTCCGGGGATCAACACGCTCGACCCGATGCAGTTCTTCCTGCTCTGCTTCGTGATCCTCTGCCTCGTGCTCTTCCTGGTGGACCGGCTCAACAAGTCCGCCTTCGGGCTGGCGCTGGACGGGGCGCACCAGAACGAGGAGCGGGCCCAGACCGTGGGCATCAACGTCTACCGCCTGCGGCTGGTGGCCTTCGTCATCTCGGGCGCCATCACGGCCCTGGCGGGCGCGCTCTTTGCCGATCTCAACCGCTTTGTCAGCCCGGTGATGTTCTCCTGGCATTTCAGCGGCGAAATCATCGTCTTCATCATCCTTGGCGGGGTGGCCCGGCTCTTCGGGCCGGTGGTGGGGGCCTGCCTCTTCATCCTGCTGGAGCATATCCTGGGCGACCTGTCGGAGTACTGGCACATCTACCTGGGCCTGATCCTGCTCTTCGTCGTGCTCTTCGCCAAGGGCGGCATCCTGGGCTTCCTTTCGAAGAAGGAGGTGCGCCATGGCGGATAGGGTTCTTTCGGTCGAGGGCATTTCCAAGAGCTTCGGCGCGCTCAAGGCCAGTGACGACATCACGCTGGACCTGCGCGAAGGCGAGATCCACGCGCTTATCGGCCCCAACGGGGCGGGCAAATCGACCCTGATCAAGCAGATCGCCGGGGGCCTGGCGCCCGATGCCGGGCGGGTCAAGTTCCTGGAGCGGGACATCACCCAGCTTTCCGTGGCCCAGCGGGCGCGGGCGGGCCTGGGGCGTACCTTCCAGATCTCCGCCCTGGCGATGAACTACACGGTGCTGGAAAACGCCGTGCTGGGGGCCGTGGGCCAGGCCGGGGCGACCTTCCGGCTGTTCGGCAACGTCGTGAAGGACCGCGCCCTGGTGGGCCGGGCCCGCGCCGCGCTTGAGCGGGTGGGCCTGAGCGACCAGGAAAACGTGGTCACAGCCGAGCTTTCGCACGGGCAGCGCCGCCAGCTCGAGGTGGCCGTGGCTCTGACGCTGGCGCCGCGCGCCTTCCTGATGGACGAACCCATGGCCGGCATGGGCGCCGAGGGGTCGCGCACCCTGACCACCTTCCTCGAGACCCTCAAGCAGGAGGCGCCGATTCTCCTGGTGGAGCACGACATGGATGCGGTCTTTGCCCTCGCGGACCGGGTGTCGGTGCTTGTCTACGGCAAGATCATCGCCACCGGCACGGTGGAGGAGATCCGCGCCAATGCCCAGGTGCGCGAGGCCTACCTTGGCGAAGAGGAGGAAGAGGCATGAGCCTGCTGGAGTTGCAGGGCGTGACCGCCCGCTACGGCGCCTCCCAGGCGCTCTTCGGGGTGGATCTGCACATCGAGGAGGGCGAGGTCCTGGCCCTGATGGGCCGCAACGGGATGGGCAAATCGACCACCATCAAGGTGATCTGCCGAATGCTGAAGAACCCCGAGGGTTCGGTGCGCTTTGCCGGGCAGGACATCACCGGCCTGCCGATGCACCGGGCCGCGCGCCTGGGCCTGGGCCTGGTGCCAGAGGGGCGGCGCTGCTTCACCAACCTGACGGTGCGCGAGAACCTCTACGCCTCCGCCCGGCCCGGCCCCTGGGACTTTGCCCGGGTCCACGCGCTCTTCCCCCGCCTGGAGGAACGCGGCGACCAGATGGCGGGCTCCCTTTCGGGCGGCGAGCAGCAGATGCTGGCCATCGGGCGGGCGCTGATGACCAACCCGCGGCTGCTGATCCTCGACGAGGCGACGGAGGGGTTGGCGCCGGTGGTGCGACAGGAGATCTGGGCCGCCATCGGGCAGCTCAAGCGCGCGGGCGATCTTTCCATCCTGGTGGTGGACAAGACCATCGGCGAGCTGCGCCAGGTGGCCGACCGGGTGACGATCCTGGAGCGCGGCACCTCCGTCTGGCAGGGCACCATGGCGGGACTGACCCACGGGGTGCGCGACACCTACCTGGGGGTCTGAGCATGGCCTACCGCTACCGCCAGGAGGTCAAGTTCCGCCATTGCGATCCGGCGGGTATCGTCTTCTATCCGCGCTACTTCGAGATGATCAACGACACGACCGAAGCCTTCTTTGCCGAGGTCCTGCACTATCCCTTCTCGGAGATGCACCGCAACGCGGGCATCCCGACTGCGCGGATCGAGACGGAGTTCCTGGCCCCCAGCCGCCTGGGTGACGTGCTTGAGATCGTCCTGAGTGCGACGCGCCTCGGCCGGTCCAGCCTGGATCTGGCCTTCGAGGCCACCTGCGGGGCCGAGCGGCGCTTCACCGCGCGCTCGACCATCGTTCATATCGACGCCTCGGGGCGGTCCCAACCCTGGGGCGATGCCGTGCGGGCGATCCTGACAGAGGAAGTGAAAGGAGTGTCCGATGGCACATGAGGTGATCCAGCCCGAGGGATGGGCAAAGGCGAAGGGCTATGCCAACGGCATCCGCGTGGGCAACCAGCTTTTTGTGGGGGGCCAGATCGGCTGGACCGCCGAGCAGGTCTTCGAAAGCCACGACTTCATCGGCCAGATGGAGCAGGCCCTGCGCAACATCGTCGCCGTCGTGGAGACGGCGGGCGGGACGACGGAAAGCATCGTCCGGCTGACCTGGTACGTGACCGACAAGCAGGAGTACCTGGCCCGCCAGCGCGAGGTGGGCGAGGTCTACCGCAAGGTGCTGGGCCGCCACTTCCCGGCCATGACGATGGTAGTCGTCGCCGGGCTGGTGGAGGACGAGGCGCTGGTCGAGATCGAGGCGACTGCGGTGCTTTGACGCGCTGGCGCGGCGCGCCGGGGGCCTAGCTTCTGTTGGGTGATTATCAGCCCGAGGTCCCCGCGATGCGCTTCGTGATGCGCCAGAAAGTCCTGTTCAAGCACTGCGATCCCGCAGGGATCGTTTTCTATCCGCGCTACTTCGAGATGATCAACGACTGCGTCGAAGCCTTCTTCGATGAGGCCGTCGGCGTGCCCTTCGAGGAGCTGAACAGCGAGGGCGGCGTGCCCACCGCCGAAATCTCCGTGCGCTTCGCGAGGCCCAGCCGCCACGGCGACAGGTTGGAAATTGCCTTGACCTGCACCAAGGTGGGCCGCAGCTCCCTCGGCATCGAGGTGGAGGCCACCTGCAAGGGCGAGCAGCGTTTCCTCTCCCGCTCCACCCTGGTTCTGGTGGATGGCACGGGCCGCCCGCGCGCCTGGCCCGAAGCGATCCGCACCCGGTTGCAGGATGAGGGCATGCGGCGCGTCGCCTGAGCGTCGGGGCGATTTACTTCAAGCCTAAAAGATATTACCTCTGGGGTGGGCGCAACGCCCGGCCGGGAGGATGACATGGACAAGCCGAGAGAGAACCACCGCGAGAACGTCGCGGGCCGCGCCAACGTGGAGGACACGCCGGAGTTGCTGGCCTACTACGACGAGCTCAAGGGCTTCAACACGGGCGCGCTCTGGACCGTCGCCAACAAGATCGAACCCTGGGAGCCGCAGAGCCAGTCCGTCCCGGTGCTCTGGCGCTACGCCGATCTGCGCGACAAGGTGCTGCGCTCGGTCGATCTGGTGACACCGGAAAAGGCCGGGCGGCGGGTCATCTACTTCAACAACCCGGGCCGCACCGACGTCTCGGCTGCCGTCGGCTGGATCTACGCGGGGCTCCAGGTGATGCACCCTGGTGAGAAGGCCACGGCGCACCGGCATTCTGCCTCGGCCATTCGGTTCATCATGGAGGGGCAGGGCGCATACACGGTGGTAGATGGCCACAAGATGACCCTGGGCCGCAACGACTTTGTCCTCACCCCCAACGGCACCTGGCACGAGCACGCGGTGGAGGAAACCGGCACCCCCTGCATCTGGCAGGATGGGCTGGACATCCCCTTCGTCAACGCGATGGAGGCCAACTTCTTCGAGGTTCACCCGGACCTCAGCGAGCCGGTGGCCTTCCCCGTGGACGATATGACCAAGACCTGGGGCAATGCGGGCCTCACCCCCGGCGGCGGAGCCTGGGACAGGGGCTACAGCCCGATGTTCAAGTACGAGTGGGACCGCACCTACGAGGCGCTCAACGCCTATGCGGGCGCGAGCGACCCCTCGCCCTTCGACGGGCATCTCATGGAGTACGTGAACCCCACCACCAACGGGCCCGTGATGCGCACCATGGGCGCCTCCATGCAGCGGCTTTGCCCAGGCTTTGTCGGTAAGGCGCACCGCCACACCGGCAGCTACCTCTACCAGGTGGCCAAGGGCGCGGGCCATTCGGTGATCAACGGCCAGCGCTTCGACTGGTCCGAGCGGGACATCTTCTGCGTTCCCTCCTGGGCCTGGCACGAACACGCCAATGACAGCGAGAGCGACGATGCGGTGCTCTTTTGCCTGAGTGATCTGCCGGTGATCCGGGCCATGGGGCTTTACCGCGAGGAGGCGCTCGGCGACAACAACGGCCATCAGCCAAGATAGGAAGTGACATGAAACTTGTAACCTACAAAGCCCACGTCGAAGCCGCCCCCCGCCTGGGGGTGCTGCGGGAGGGCCTCGTCGTCGATGTGGAGGGCTTCGGCGCGGACCATGGGCTGGTCCTGCCCGACCGGATGCTCGACCTGATCGACCTGGGCCCCTACGCGGTGCAGCAACTGTCCCGCGCGCTGGAGGATGCCCGGGGAGATTGGGGCAATGCCCTGGCCCTGCCGCTTCAGACGGTGCAGCTCATGGCACCCATCCCCCGGCCGCGGAAGAACATCTTCGGCATCGGCCTGAACTACCTCGACCATGTCACGGAAAGCTCCAAGGCGCTCGACACCTCCGTCGACCTGCCGAAGGAGCCGGTGGTCTTTTCCAAGCCGCCCACCGCCGTTGTCGGCCCGAACGATCCGGTGCGCCACGACGGGGACATCACCCAGCAGCTCGACTGGGAGGTGGAGCTGGCCGTGATCATGGGCACCCGCGCCCAGCAGGTGAGCCGGGAGACCGCGCTCAACCACGTCTTCGGCTACTCGGTCATCGTCGATGTGTCGGCGCGCGACAACCGCCGCGCGGGCCAGTGGATCTACTCCAAGGGCATGGACAGCTACGCCCCCTTCGGCCCCTGCATCGTGACGGCGGACGAGATCCCCGATCCGCAGGTGCTGGACCTCTGGCTGACGATCAACGGGGTGGAGAAGCAGCGCTCGAACACCGCCAAGATGCTCTTCAAGGTGGACGAGCTGATCGCCGACCTGTCGCGCGGGATCACCCTGGAGCCCGGTGACATCATCGCCTCGGGCACTCCCGAGGGTGTCGGCGCAGGGCGCGATCCGCAGGAGTGGATGTGGCCGGGCGACGTGATGGAGGCCACCGTCGAGGGCATCGGCACCCTGCGCAACCCGATCATCGACGCGCGCCGCCGCTGAATGCGCTTCGACCTCGACCCCCGCAGGCCGGAGATCAGCTACAAGCTGCTCACCGCCTGCGTGACCCCGCGGCCTATCGCCTGGGTCACCAGCCTCTCGCCGGCGGGGGTTGTCAATGCCGCGCCCTACAGCTTCTTCAACGCCATGGGGCACCGGCCACCCACCGTGACCATTGGCATCCTCGCCGACCCCGAGAAGGGCTGGAAGGACACGGCGCGCAACATCCTCGACAGTGGCGAGTTCGTCATCAATCTGGTGACGGAGGCCCTGGCGGACCAGATGAACCTGACCTACATGAATGCCCCCGCGGAGCTGAGCGAGATCGAGATCGCGGGTCTTGGCACCACCCCGGCCAGCCAGGTGGCGCCGCCGCTGATCGCTGAGGCACCCGTGAGCCTAGAGTGCCGCACACACACGGTCGTCACCACCGGGCAGCACCAGGCGATTGTCGTGGGGCAGGTGCTGGCGATCCACGTGGCGGACAGATACGTGCTGGATGCCGAGCGGGGCCACATCGACAGCCCCGGCCTGGCCCTGATCGGGCGGATGCACGGCGCGGGCTGGTACAGCCGCAGCGGCGACCAATTCCAGCTCACCCGCCCCACCTTCGAGGCCTGGCAGCGGGGCGAGCGGGACTAACCTTCCTTCTCGGGGGGCGGGGCGCTGGCGATGCGCAGCAAATCGCGGATCTGGTCCAGTTCGCTGTGGCCGAGGGTGGCGAAGAGCTGATCCACCACCTCGCGGTGGCCCTCGGCCTGGTGCTCGAAGAGCCGCCGCCCCTCGGCGGTCAGGGCCACGTTGACAACCCTGCGGTCGCGGCTCTCGGTGACGCGGGTGACAAGCCCGTCCTTCTCCAGCCGGTTCACGATGGTCGAGGCATTGCCGTTTGACACCAGGAGCCGTCGGCTCAGGGCGCTCATGCGCATCGGCCCCTCGGCCTGGTAGAGGGCGGCCATCACGTCGAAGCGGGGCAGGGTGGTCTCGTGGTTGACGCGCAGGTACTCGCGCAGCTCGTTCTCCGTGTGCCGGGTGAGGCGCAGCAGGCGCAGCCAGGTGCGCAGGCGACGCTGCGCCAGGGTGTCCGACCGCTCCGCCATGGGCCTCAGAACTCGACGACCGCGCGGATCGACTTGCCCTCGTGCATCAGCTCGAAGCCGTGGTTGATCTCTTCGAGCTTGAGCTTGTGGGTGATCATGGGGTCGATCTCGATCTTGCCGGCCATGTACCAGTCCACGATCTTCGGCACATCCGTGCGCCCCTTGGCCCCACCGAAGGCGGTGCCGCGCCAGACCCGGCCGGTGACGAGCTGGAAGGGCCGGGTGGAGATCTCCGCCCCTGCCGGGGCCACGCCGATGATGATGCTCTCGCCCCAGCCCTTGTGGGCGCATTCCAGCGCATCGCGCATCACCTTAGTGTTGCCCGTGGCGTCAAAGGAATAGTCCGCCCCGCCGCCGGTCAGCTCCACCAGGTGGGGGACGAGATCGCCCTCCACGTTCTTGGGGTTCACGAAGTCGGTCATGCCGAAATGCTTGCCCATCTCGGCCTTGTCGTCATTGAGGTCGACGCCCACGATCTGGTCCGCGCCCGCGAGCTTGAGCCCCTGGATCACGTTGAGCCCGATCCCGCCCAGCCCGAAGACCACGCAGCGCGCGCCGATTTCCACCTTGGCGGTGTTGATGACAGCGCCGATTCCGGTGGTGACGCCGCAGCCGATGTAGCAGATCTTGTCGAAGGGCGCGTCCTTGCGGACTTTGGCCAGCGCGATTTCCGGAACCACCGTGTGATTGGCGAAGGTGGAGCAGCCCATGTAGTGGTGGATGGGCGTGCCATCGAGCATGGAGAACCGCGTAGTGCCGTCGGGCAACAGGCCCTGGCCCTGGGTGACGCGGATCTTCTGGCACAGGTTGGTTTTGCCGCTGAGGCAGTACTCGCATTCGCGGCATTCCGGGGTGTAGAGCGGGATCACGTGATCGCCCGGTTCCAGCGTCGTCACGCCCTCGCCGACCTCGAGCACCACTCCGGCACCCTCGTGGCCGAGGATGGCGGGAAAGATGCCCTCGGGGTCATCGCCCGAGCGGGTGAACTCGTCCGTGTGGCAGAGACCTGTGGCCTTGATCTCCACCAGCACCTCGCCGCGCTTGGGGCCCTCCAGGTTCACTTCCATGATCTCGAGCGGTTTGCCTGCTTCGAGGGCGACGGCGGCGCGGGTACGCATGGGCAGATCCTTCCTGTGGGGCGGTGTTTTTCCTTGGCCAAAAGAACTAGGCCGACTGGCCCCCCATTGCAATTCCAGACTGCCTTTGCGTCAGCCGGGGTGCTGGGCCGGATCAATCAGCGGCGGGCGCTGGTTCAGGGCCTCGATGTCGAAGCCCGCGAGGCGCTTGTAGTTGGCCGCGTGGTCCGACAGCTCCTGGTGGCTCATCACCTCCTCGATGCGGGTGAAGTTGCCGCCCGAACGCTCCTCCACCGTCTGGAGCACGGCGATGGGCCCGGCGCCGCGGTTGGCCAGGGTCACCCGGCTGGTCTGGGGCCGCACCTGGGCCTCGTAGGCCTGGAGGGCGGCGGGGGTTACGCCGTGGGTCAGGAACTGCGCCCCGAGGACGCGGCCATCGACCACCGCCTGGCTGGCCCCGTTGGAGCCGACCGGGTAGGTCGGGTGGGCCGCATCGCCGATCAGGCTCACCCGCCCTTCGGTCCAGTTCTCCACCGGATCGCGGTCCACCATGGGGTATTCGAGCACCTGGTCTGCGCCGCGGATCAGGGCGGGCACGTCGAGCCAGTCAAAGCGCCAGTCCTCGAACCAGGGCAGGAACTCGGAGATGTCGGCAGGCCTGTTCCAGTCCTCCTTGCGCCAGCCCGCGTCGGGGTCGAACTTGCGCTCGGCGATCCAGTTGAGTGTGGCCAGGCCAGTCTCCGGATCGGGCGCGGTAATCGGGTAGCAGACGATGCGCTGGCTGTCGTGCCCGGCGAGGATCATCGAGGCGCCCGAGAGGAAGGGCCGGGCCTCGGTCGTGCCCCGCCAGAGGATCGCGCCGCCCCAGATCGGCGGGCCCTCCTCGGGGTACATCTGGGCGCGCAGGGCGGAATGGATGCCATCCGCACCGATCAGCAGGCTGCCGGAGATCTCGCGCCCGTCGCGCAGGCGGAGGATGGCACTGTCGCCTTCGTTACGGAAGCCCGCGGCGGCGGCATCCGTGACGATGGCATCGGCCCCCGCCCGCGCCACCAGGGCCTCGGCCAGGGCCATCTGCAGCTTGCCGCGGTGGACGGAGTACTGCGGCCAGCGGTATCCCGCCGCCATGCCGCGCGGCTCGGTCCATATCTCCCGCCCGGTCTTGGCGTAGAAGCCGTAGTCCCGCGTCGGCAGGCCCACCTGGTCGAGCATCTCTCCCAGGCCCAGCTCGATCAGCTCGCGCACCGCGTTGGGCTGGAGGTTCACCCCCACGCCGAGGGGCCGCAGCTGGCGCACGCTCTCGAAGATGCGGAAGGGCACGCCGATCTGGTGAAGGGTCAGCCCCAGCGTCAGCCCGGCAATTCCCGCCCCGGCAATCAGTACCGTCATCACGCCCCTCCCTCGGTTTGCTTCACGCTAGGGTCGGGCAGGGCGGGGATCAACACCTGTCACACGCGCCTCTCCCTTGTTAGTTACAAAAGCAACCGTTATCACCCGACTCGACCCAAGCGAGGGAGGTTCCGATGAACAAGCAGACGCAGCCCGAGGGCCTGATCCAGGCGCCTTCCGTGGCGGGGCCGCACGCGGGCTACATGCCCGGCTTCGGCAATGACTTCGAGACGGAGGCCCTGCCGGGCGCCCTGCCGCAGGGGATGAACAGCCCGCAGAAGTGCAACTACGGCCTCTACGGCGAGCAGCTTTCGGGCACCGCCTTCACCGCGCCGAGCCATCAGAACGAGCGCACCTGGTGCTACCGCATCCGGCCCTCGGTGAAGCACACTCACCGCTTTTCCCGGATTGATCTGCCCTACTGGAAGAGCGCGCCGCACATCCCCGCCGAGGTGACCTCGCTGGGCCAGTACCGCTGGAACCCGGTGCCGCACAGCGACGCGCCCCTGACCTGGCTCACTGGCATGCGCACCATGACGACAGCGGGCGACGTGAACACCCAGGTGGGCATGGCGAGCCACATCTACCTCGTCACCGCCTCCATGGAAGACAGCTATTTCTACTCCGCCGACAGCGAGCTTCTGGTGGTGCCGCAGGAGGGGCATCTGCGCTTCTGTACCGAGCTGGGGATCGTCGACCTGGCACCGGGCGAGATCGCGATCCTGCCGCGCGGCCTTGTCTACCGGGTGGAAGTGATCGAGGGCCCGGCGCGGGGCTTTGTCTGCGAGAACTACGGACAGAAGTTCGACCTGCCGGGGCGCGGCCCCATCGGGGCCAACTGCATGGCCAACCGGCGCGATTTCAAGACGCCCGTTGCCGCCTTCGAGGACCGGGAAGTGCCCTCCACCGTGACCATCAAATGGTGCGGCCAGTTCCACGAGACCCGGATCGGCCACTCGCCGCTCGACGTGGTGGCCTGGCACGGCAATTATGCCCCGGTGAAGTACGACCTCTCCACCTACTGCCCGGTCGGGGCGATCCTTTTCGATCACCCGGATCCCTCGATCTTCACGGTGCTCACGGCTCCGTCCGGTGTCGAAGGCACGGCCAACATCGACTTCGTGCTCTTCCGCGAACGCTGGATGGTGGCCGAGGATACCTTCCGCCCGCCCTGGTACCATAAGAATGTCATGTCCGAGCTGATGGGCAACATCTACGGCCAGTACGATGCCAAGCCGCAGGGCTTCATCCCCGGGGGCATGTCGCTCCACAACATGATGCTGCCGCACGGGCCGGACAAGAACGCCTTCGAGGGGGCCTCCAACGCGGAGCTGGCGCCGCACAAGCTGGACAACACCATGTCCTTCATGTTCGAGACCCGCTTCCCACAGCACCTCACGGAATTCGCCGCCAAGGAGGCGCCGCTGCAGGACGACTACATCGACTGCTGGTCGGACATCGAGAAAAAGTTCGACGGCACGCCGGGGAACAAATGAGCGCGGCGGAGCGGTGGTCTGCCGGAGGGATTGTGGCATGAAGCTCTATTCCTACTGGCGTTCGACCACCTCCTACCGGGTGCGGGCGGTGCTGAACCTCAAGGGCGTCGCCTACACCCAGGAGAGCGTGGACCTTATGGCGGGCACCCAACTGACGGCTGACTACCGGGGCCTGAACCCCGGCGCCGGGGTGCCGACGCTGGTGCTGGATGACGGCACCGTCCTCACCCAATCGCTGGCCATCATCGACTACCTCGATGCCACCTACCGCCAGCCCGCGATGCTGCCCGGCGAGGCCATCGAGCGGGCGCCGGTGCTCGCCGCGGCCCTGACCGTGGCAACGGACATTCACCCGGTGAACAACCTGCGCGTCCTGGCCCAGCTGCGCGCCCGCTATGGCGCGGCGCCGGAACAGACGCGGGACTGGATGCTGCATTGGATGGCCGAGGGCTTTGCCGCGCTCGAGGCGCAACTGCCGGAAAGGGAGGGCTTTGCCTTCACCGATGCGCCCGGCCTGGCCGATGTCTGCATCACCGCCCAGTGCTACAACGCCCACCGCTGGGGGCTGGACCTCGCGCGCTACCCCAAGGCCGCGCGGATCGAAGCGGCCTGCCTGGCGCTTCCAGCCTTCGCTGCGGCGCACCCGGACCGGCAGCCCGACGCGCCGCAGAGCTGACACCCCGCACCGAGACATAGAGACGAGAGGAAAGAGATGGCCAAGGCATTCGCGTCCCAGGGGGACATGACCGAGAAGAAGATCACCTTCGACGAGATCGGAGAGGGCCTCTGGGCCTTCACCGCCGAGGGCGATCCCAACTCGGGCGTCATCATCGGGGATGAAAGCGTGATGATCGTCGAGGCCCAGGCCACCCCGCGCCTGGCCAACAAGGTGATCGAGAAGGTGCGCGAGGTGACGGACAAGCCGATCAGCCATCTGGTGATGACCCACTACCATGCCGTCCGCGTGCTGGGCGCCTCGGCCTATGGGGCGGATCAGGTGATCATGTCGGACGTGGCGCGGGCCATGGTGGCGGAGCGCGGCCAGGAGGACTGGGAGAGTGAGTTCGAGCGCTTTCCCCGCCTTTTCGAGGGGCACGAGAGCATCCCGGGGCTGACCTGGCCCACGACGACCTTCAGCGACTCCATGACCGTCTACCTGGGCAACCGCCGGGTGGAGATCAGGCACATCGGCCGCGCCCACACGGCGGGGGACGCGGTGATTTACGTGCCCGATCAGAACGTCATGTTCACCGGGGATATCGTAGAGGATCATTCCGCCTGTTACTGCGGCGACGGCTACTTCAATGACTGGGGCGGCACGCTGGACCGGATTGCCGCCTATGACGTCGACGCCATTGCGCCAGGGCGGGGCGGGGCCCTGGTGGGCAAGGAGGCCGTGGCCCGCGCCATCGCCTCAACCCGCGACTTCGTGAGAAGCACCTACCGCCCCGCTGCCCAGGTTGCCGCCCGGGGGGGTGACCTCAAGGAGGCCTGGGACGCGGTGCGCGCCGAGTGCGACCCGAAGTTCGCCGACTATGCCATCTACGAGCATTGTCTGCCCTTTAACGTCTCCCGCGCCTACGATGAGGCCCACGGCATCTGGCATCCCCGCATCTGGACCGCCGCCCGGGACAAGGAGATGTGGGCGCAGCTGCAAGGGTAGGAGCCACCATGGTCGATCCGCGCTACGACATTGCCTTCAAGCTCTATCCCTATGAGAGGGTCGCCGATCAGGCGGGCCCGGCGCGGCGCCATCCTGTCGTCATCGTCGGCGGCGGCCCGATCGGCATGGCGACGGCATTGGACCTGGGCCGCCGGGGCACGCCGGTCCTGGTGCTGGACGATCACGAGGGGGTGGGCCAGGGCAGCCGCGCCATCTGCTTTGCCAAGCGCACGCTTGAGATCGCCGACCGCTTGGGCTGTGGCCATGTGCTGCGGGACAAGGGCGTTGTCTGGAACGTCGGCAAGGTCTTCCACGGGGAAGAGAAGGTCTTCGAGTTCAACCTCCTGCCCGAGGAGGGCCACGCGAACCCCGCCTTCATCAACCTGCAGCAGCCCTATCTGGAGCGGTTCCTGGTCGAGGCCATCCGCAAGGCACAAGAAGAGGGTGCGCCGATCGAGATCCGGGGCCGCAATGCCGTGACCGCAATGGAGCAGCGCGCGGATCACGTGCTGCTGGAGGTGGAGACGCCCGATGGCCCTTACCAGGTCGAGGCCGACTGGCTCATCGCCTGCGACGGGGCACGCTCGCCCCTGCGCGGCATGATGGGGCTGGGCTTCGAAGGCCGCGTCTTCGAGGACAACTTCCTGATCGCTGACGTGAAGATGAAGGCGGACTTTCCCACCGAGCGCTGGTTCTGGTTCGAGCCCCCCTTCAAGGACGCAGGCGCCTCGGCGCTCCTGCACAAGCAGCCCGATGACATCTGGCGGATCGACTTCCAGCTTGGCTGGAACATCGACCGCGAGAAGGAGCTGAAGGAGGAGAACATCCGCGCCCGCGTCGATGCCATGCTGGGGCCGGATGTGCCCTATGAGCTGGAATGGACCTCCATCTACACCTTTCAATGCCGCCGCATGAAGGAGTTCCGCCATGGCCGGGTTCTCTTTGCCGGGGACGCGGCGCACCAGGTTTCGCCCTTCGGGGCGCGCGGGGCCAATTCCGGCATTCAGGACGCCGATAACCTGGCCTGGAAGCTGGATCTGGTGGTGCGGGGCCTGGCGCCCGAGGCGCTGCTGGACAGCTATTCCGAGGAGCGCAGCTTCGGGGCGGATGAGAACATCCTCAACTCCACCCGCGCGACCGATTTCCTGACGCCCAAGTCGGAGGTCAGCCAGCTTTTTCGCAATGCAGTCCTGACTCTCGCCCGGGAGCACGCCTTTGCCCGGCCGCTGGTCAATTCGGGCCGCCTGTCGGTGCCCTGCACCTACGATGGCCTCTCGCTGAACGGGCCGGACGCGCTGCCCGGCGGCCCCGCCCGCAGCCGCGTCGGCGCGCCTTGTGTCGATGCGCCACTGGGTGAGGGCTTCCTGCTGTCCCGCCTGAGGGGTCACTTCACCCTGCTGGCCATCGGTGCTCCTGTTCCTGAGATTTCGGAGGTGGAGGGCATACCCATCGAGAGCCTGCATCTGGACCCCAAGCAGGATGACCCGACCGGCGCCCTGCGGGACCGCTACCTCGGTGAGGCCGAAAGGGCGCTCTACCTGATCCGACCCGATCAGCACGTGGCGGCGCGCTGGGCCAGCGCGGAGGCCGAGGAGGTGCGCGCGGCCCTGCAGACGGCGATTGCCAAGGGAGCCTGAGATGAGCCTGAACCTGACCCCCAATATCCCGGACCCGGACGGCTTCTACGATGAACTGCTGGCCGCCCACGAGGGCCTGAGCAAGGAGGAAAGCGACGCCTTGAACGCGCGGCTGATCCTGATCCTCGCCAACCATGTCGGCGACCGCGCGGTGCTGCGCGAGGCCCTGGACCTGGCGCGCGGCCCGGCGGGCCCTTTACAGTCCGAGGCCCCGGCGAAAGAGTGACCTCGCCCCAGCCGAGGAACAGCTCCATGCCAGACCACCACCTTGCCGCTACGCCCCAGACTGTCCACTGGGGCCGCTTCACGCCTGAGCTGCCGCCGGTCCTCACCGTGGCGGATGGCGACCGCGTCACCATCCAGACTTTCTCGGGGCGGGAGGAAGTTCTGCCGCTGGAAGGCTCCGGCATGACCGTGGCGCCGGAACACCGGGCCATCCTCGAGGCCGATCTGCCCCGCGTCGCTCACCTCCTGACCGGGCCGGTGGCGATCGAGGGGGCCGAGCCGGGCGACGTGCTCAAAGTGCAGATCGAAGAGGTCGAGCTGGGAGCCGACTGGGGCTACACGGTGGTGCGCCCCACGGCGGGCACCCTGCCAGGAGAGTTCCCCACTTCCGATCCCCTCCTCTCACGCATTCCCATCGACAGGGAGGCCCGCACCTGCCGCCTGCCTTGGGGGATGGAGCTGCCGCTTGCGCCTTTCTTCGGTGTCATGGGCCTCGCCCCGCCGCCCGCCTGGGGCGAGCTCTCCTCGATTCAGCCGCGCCTGCATGGCGGCAACATGGACCTCAAGCATCTGACGGCGGGTGCCACGCTCTACCTGCCGGTCCACGTCCCCGGCGCGCTTTTCTCCTGCGGCGACGGGCACGGCTGTCAGGGTGACGGCGAGGTCTGCATCACGGCACTGGAAACCGCCCTGACCGGAACCTTCCGTTTCGAGGTGATGAAGGGGGCGGCGGCGCAGATCGACATGCCCTGCGCCGAGACACCCGATGCGATCATCTCGATGGGGTTCCACGCCAGCCTGGACACGGCCCTGCAGATCGCCCTGCGCCAGATGATCGCCATGGTCTGCGCCAGGACGGGCATCACCCCGGGCGAAGCCTACCAGCTTTGTTCGCTCGCGGCGGACTTTGCCATCACCCAGTCGGTGAACCAGGAAAAGGGCGTGCACGGCGTCTTGAATAAGGCGCTGTTGAAGCGGGGCTGAGAAAGAAGAAGGGAGAAACGCTTGCGCATTTCTCCCCCAATCCGATCTTCGGCAGCCGAAGGTACGAGGTAATTAACCTGCGGACCGCCTCCGTATCCGTGCGGACTTCCCGGCAGGGAACTCCGGCCCCCGTAGGTGGCTTTTGCACGGGCTTAATGCGCGAAAGGGGGCCGGGGTTCCCGAAAAAAGCAGAAAAAACTTCAAGCTACCCCGTTTTCACGCTACGCGTGCGGAGAGTGCGCCATCTCCACCAGGGGTTATATCACCCCGCTTGGCGCACGATCCCGCGCCACTGCCGCGAGGTCAGGCGGCGGAGGTATGCTTCAACCTCGAAATAACCCCTTGCGCCCCTGCGGCGCTTATCCAAGACTGCGGCCACCAATAGAACAAAGGGAGAGACCTTCATGAAACGGACAACTACCCTGCTGGCCACGGCCATGCTGCTGTCCAGCACCGCGCTGGCCACCGCGGAGACCCTCAACTGGGCGCGCGCCGGCGATGCCCTCACGCTCGACCCCCACGCCCAGAACGAGGGGCCGACCCACACCATTCGTCACCAGATGTACGAACCCCTGATCATCCGCGACGTGACCGGCGCCTTCGAGCCGGCCCTGGCGACGGAGTGGGCCCCCTCCGAGGCAGACCCCAACGTCTGGACCTTCAAGCTGCGCGAAGGGGTCAAGTTCCACGGCGGTGAGGACTTCACCGCGGAAGACGTGGTCTTCTCCTTCGAGCGGGCCAAGCAGGAAAACTCCGACATGAAGGAGCTGATCGGCTCCATCACCGAGGTGCGCGCGGTCGATGACTACACCGTCGAGATGGTGACAGACGGGCCGAACCCGATCCTGCCCTCCAACCTCACCAACCTCTTCATCATGGACAAGGGCTGGGCCGAGGCGAACGACACCGTCAACGTGCAGGACTTCGAGGGCGGCGAGATCACCTACGCCACCACCAACGCGAACGGCACCGGCCCCTACGTGCTGACCAGCCGCGAGCCCGACGTGAAGACCGTCATGACCCGCAACGAGGACTATTGGGGCCGTGACCAGTTCCCGATGGAAGTGAGCGAGATCGTCTACACCCCGATCCAGAACGCCGCGACCCGTGTCGCCGCGCTCCTCTCCGGTGAGGTGGACTTCCTTCAGGACATGCCGGTGCAGGACCTTGAGCGCGTCAACAGCGCCGACGGCCTGACCGTCAAGAAGGCGCCCCAGAACCGGGTCATCTTCTTCGGCATGAACCAGGGCGCCGAGGACATCGAGGCCGACAACGTGGACGGCAAGAACCCCCTCGCGGACGTGCGCGTGCGCAAGGCCATGTCCATGGCCATCAACCGTGACGCCATCCAGCAGGTCGTGATGCGCGGCCAGTCCCAGCCCGCGGGCATGATCGCCCCGCCCTTCGTGAATGGCTGGACCGAAGCGATGGACGGCGAATCCAGCACCGACATCGAGCAGGCGAAGGCCCTGATGGAAGAAGCGGGCTACGGCGACGGCTTCTCGATCCGTCTGGACTGCCCGAACGACCGCTACGTCAACGACGAGGCGATCTGCCAGGCGGCCGTCGGCATGCTCTCGCAGATCGGCGTGACCGTGAACCTGGATGCCAAGCCCAAGGCCCAGCACTTCCCGCTGATCACCGACAGCAAGACCGACTTCTACATGCTCGGCTGGGGTGTCCCGACCTACGACTCGGAGTACATCTTCAACTTCCTCGTCCACGGTCGTGAGAGCGACATCGGCACCTGGAACGGCACCGGTTTCGACAGCGACGAGCTGGACGCCAAGATCAAGAGCCTGGCCTCCAATACAGATCTGGAAGCCCGCAACCAGGACATCGCCGACATCTGGCGCGTCGTCCAGGACGAGCAGCTCTACATCCCGATCCACCACCAGGTTCTGAACTGGGGCATGGCCGATAAGGTCGGCATCGAGGTGGACCCCGAGGACCAACCGAAGATCAAGTACTTCACCATGAACTGATCGCCCCGCACGGGACGTGACGGAAGGCCCCGGCAGACTGCCGGGGCCTTTTTCTGTTTCGTGCCACCACGCCCTGCTGAGGGCCGCCGTCCCTCTGCCCTCTTGCCCCACACGGGGATGTGATATGACATACCAGTCCGGCCGGTCATGCTGCCGACCGCAACAACAGGAGACAGACGATGAGACCCTTTGCCACCGCCGCCCTGCTCGGGCTGCTCGCGGCCCCGGCCGCCTGGAGCGCCGAGTTCCGCTGGGCCGAGACCACCGATCCCCAGACCATGGACCCCCACGCGGTCAACTCCGCCGCCGTCCTGGGCTTTCTCAACAACGTCTACGAGGGGCTGGTGCGACGCGGCAAGGACATGAGCATCGAGCCCGCCCTGGCCACCGCCTGGGAGCCGATCGGCGCGGGCGAGGGCTGGCGCTTCACCCTGCGCGAGGGGGTCATCTTCCACGATGGCAGCGCCTTCACCGCCGAGGATGTGCTCTTCTCCTATCAGCGGGCCTCCTCGGAGCAGGCGGACACCTCCTCCTGGTTCGCGCCCGTCTCCGAGGTGCGGGTCGTGGATGATTATACGGTGGAGATCATGACCACCGAGCCGAACCCGATTTTCCCCGATTCCATCGCCAACTGGATGATCATGGACAGCGGCTGGGCGAAGGCAAACGATGCCGCGCACCCCGACAAGGACCAGGGCAACCACGCGACCCTCAACACCAACGGCACCGGGGCCTTCCGGGTGACGGCCCGCGAGCCCGGCCTGCGCACCGTGCTGGAGCCCTTCGAGGACTGGTGGGGCACGCCTGAGCACAACATCACCCGGGCCGAGCTGACGCCGATCCAGAACCCGGCCACCGCCGTCGCGGCCCTCCTGTCCGGTGACATCGACCTGATCAACCCCGTGCCGATCCAGGATGCCGCGCGCCTGGCGCAGGACCCGCAGGTCAAGGTGATCCAGGGCATCGAGGCCCGGGTCATCATGCTGGGCTTCCCGCACGAGGCGGAGAGCCTGAAGTATTCCTCGGAAACCGAAGGCGCCAATCCCTTCGCCGATGCGCGGGTGCGCCAGGCCGTGGCCCACGCCGTCAACGTGGAGGCCATCCTCCAGACCATCATGCGCGGCAACGCCGAGGCGGTGAGCCAGCTTGTCAGCCCGGCGATGCGCGGTTTCTCGGAAAGCCTTGCGGCGCGCCCGGCCTACGATCCTGAACAGGCCCTCGCGTTGTTGGCCGAGGCGGGCTACCCCGATGGCTTCTCCTTCGGTCTGAAGTGCCCCAATGACCGCTACCTGAACGACGAGGCCGTCTGCCAGGCCGTCACGGGGATGCTGGCCCAGGTCGGCCTCGAGGCCAAACTCGACGCCATGCCGGTGCAGAACTACTGGCCCGAACTGCGCGCCGACAATTACGACGTGTACCTCCTGGGTTGGTCCCCCGGCACCTTCGACGCGGAGCACCCGATCCGCTTCCTGGCCGCCACCCCGAACGAGGAGGCCAAGCTGGGCAGCTGGAACTTCGGCGGTTTCTCCAACGCGCGGGTTGATGAACTGCTGCCGCAGATCCAGTCCGAGATCGACGATGGCCAGCGCCAGGCCATGCTGGACGAGGTGACTAGCATCCTGCAGGAGGAGGTGGCCTACGTGCCGCTCTACGTGCAGCCCCTGGTCTGGGGCGCGAAAGAGAATATCGAGCTGACCCAGCGGCCCGACAACTTCTTCATCCTGCGCTGGGTGCGGGTGGAGTGATCTTCGCGCGGCCCCGGTTTGCGCCGGGGCCGCTGTGCATAGGCTGGGTCAGGCGGATTTCCTGAGCGCCACCGGCGCGCTCCGGCGCGGCAGGCAGAGGCGGAAAGTGCTGCCCTCGCCCAGCCTGCTTTCCAGCGACAGGGTGCCGCCATGCAGGGCGGCAAGCTGCTCGGCGATGGCCAGCCCGAGGCCCAGCCCGCCGTTCTGGCGTGACATGGAGCCATCGACCTGCTGGAACCGCTGGAAGACCCGCTCCAGATTCTCCTCCGAAATGCCGCAGCCGGTGTCTGTCACGCTGAAGCGGATCGCCTCCTCCTTGATCCTCATGGCCAGGTGGATGCTGCCGCTGTCGGTGAACTTGATCGCATTGGAGGTGAGGTTGTAGAGAATCTGCTTGAGCCGGATGCGGTCTGCCTGGGTTTCGACCGGGCCGTCCGAGGCGAAGGTCAGGGCCAGACCCTTTGCCTCGGCGTCGGGGCGCAGGTCCTCCACCACCGATGCGGCGATGCTGCCCACTTCCACCTGGTCCATGTCGAGCTCAAGCTGGCCGCGGGCCACCTTGGTCCAGTCCAGCAGGTCCTCTACCAGGCGCAGCATGTGCTGGGCGGAATCGGCGATCCCCGCGCCCTGATCCGCGACGAAATGCTGGTAGGCGCCGATGGCCTCCCGCAGGTCCGCTTCCTCAGCGGGCGCCTGCGCCAGCACGCCTTCGATGCGGCGGCTCTGAGGCAGGCGTTCGGCGTTGCGCAGGAAGGAGGCGCGGCCGGAGATCACCGTGAGGGGCGTGCGCAGCTCGTGCGAGACGTTGTTGAGGAACTCGGTCTTTTCGCGGTCCGCCGCCTCGGCCGCCTCCTGGGCGGTTTTCTCCGCCGTCACGTCGGTCCGGATGCCGACGGTGTAGCCATGGGGCGTCTTGGCCTCGGTCACTTTGAGCCAGCGATCCCCGCCCACGTCCTGCAGGAAGGAGCCGCCGGGCCGCCGGAAGCGGGCCAGGCGCTCCGCGATCCAGTCCTCCTGGCGGCCCTCCGCCGCCGGGTACTGGCCGCGCATAACGCCGAGGCGGACAAGCTCTTCCATGGTCTTGCCGGGGACGATGAGATCCGCGAACTCGGGGTGGTAGTCGCGGTACTTCTGGTTGACGATGACCAGCCGCTCGCGGTCGTCGAAGGCGACGAAGCCCTCGTCGATGCAGTCGATGGCCTCGGCCAGGAGCGCGTGGGCATTGGCCTTCTTGACTGCCAGGCTGCGGAAGGCCCAGAGCACGCCCACCAGGATCAGCGCCGAGAGCAGGGCGAAGGCCAGCAGGTAGGGGCTTTGCGGCGAGTAGGAGGGCCAGCCACCGCTGGGCCAGGCCGAGGCCTGCCAGGTGCTGTTGAGCATGGTGAATTCGGTCGTGACCGGCCCATTGCGGGGCCGCGCAGTGCCGGGTGCGCTGTCCTCAGCGGTCGCGCCCGGCGCCTTCAATTCGCGGAGGGTGAAGTTGAAGCTTTCGCTGTCGCCGAAATCGTGCGCCTGGGCGGTGAAGAGCCCGTCGGACTTCACGACAATGGAGAGGATGCCCCAAAAATGCTCAACGCCGAGGTCCGCCTCCTCCACAAAGACGGGATAGCGCAGGATGTAGCCGGCCCCGCCCTGGACGAGATTCACCGGTCCGTCCACCACCGGGCTGCGGGTGCGGTAGGCCCTGGCGACGCTGGGCATCTGGTCCGGCACTTCCCAGTACTTTAGGCCGATGGTGCTCCGGTTGCTCGTCTGGGGGAAGCTGTGGGTGATCTTGAGCCCGGGCGCGAGGGCCACGGCCAGGACACCGGGGTTGTGCTTCTGAAGGTCCGCGACGACCCGGGCGATCTGCCGCTCCGGCACCTCCTCGGAGCTGTCCAGCAAGCGCTCGATGTTGTTGGCCACCAGCACCGCCTCGAAAAAACGCAGCCGGATCTGGTCCGTCGCCTCGAAGAGGGCCTGCTCCAGATCGTGCCGGATCGCGGAAAGGTGCTTGTCCCGGTCAAGCGTCAGAATTGTGAAGCCGATGCCCAGGACGCTGGCGAGTACGATGACGGTGAATAGGACATAGGCCCGTGCGGCCAGAAAATCCCTGCTTCTGCGAAACACGCTCTTCCCTCCCGGATGGGGCCTTTTGAAAGGCCCTCGTGTTCTTGGTCTGCTCTTGGCGAGAGACTCTTCGCGCAATTGTTGTCAAAATCCGGGCGGGATGGGTGTATTTTTTGGGTGACGTTGCGTTAACGCGCGTCAAGGCGCGCCGCACCACGGCTTGGGGCCGTTCCAACCGAACGGGCTTTCCGGGTGCGGCGTTGGCGATCCCTCAGTCCTTTAGGGCCTCGACCAGTTCATCTTTCGTCATGTCGCTGCGGCCCTCGAGGTCGCGCTTCTGCGCCATCTCGTAGAGGTCATCCTTGGATTTGTTCTCAAGCGCCGCGACCGAGCCTTTGCCGCGGCCGTTTTCGTCCGTGGCCTTGTCGATCGCGTCGAGAAGCTCTTCCTTGTCCATCTCCGAGCGGCCATCGATCTCCAGGTCGCGAGCGCGGTCCAGGAGCATCTCCTTGGTCGGACCCTTTTCCTTGATGTGGGCCACCGTTTCCTTCACGTCGTCGGGCTGATCGACGAACTGCTGATCACCCTCCTTCTTCTTCTGGGTCGAGCGGGCGTACTCTTCCTCGGTCAGAAGCATCCGCACCTTGCGGGGCAGGTAACGCTCGCCGCTTTCGTTCGACTGGCTGCCGGACTTGGTGCCCCAGTCCTCCTCCGTCCACTGGTGCAGGTCCGTCTCCTCCTGGTCCGGGCCCTCGTCCGCGTAGCCGCCGCCGCGCTTCTTGTACTCCTGCACGGCCAACTGCGCCTTGCGGGCCGACCACTGGCCCGGCTCGCCGCCCTTGTCGCTTTGCTTCAGCTCTTCCTTGACCTCTTCCCAGAGGTCCGGATCGGTCTTCTTCGCCTCCGACATCAGCTTTCCTCCTTCAGGGGGTCGTGGCCCCAGTTCATCAGGCTGTAGCGCCAGTCCGAGTGTTTCACGTCCTCGTCCGGCCCGCCCTGGCTAAGGTGGCGCTTGATGTAGCCGACGACGGTGGCCATGTGATCCCACTGGTCGTCGCTCAGGTCATCCTTGTTGGTGCGCTTGATCTTGACGATGCGGCGGCCCGACTTGTGGCCGGTGCTCTCGCCGCTGTCGCTATCGCCGACCTTCTTGCTCTCCTCGGTCTCCAGCCACTCCTCCAGTTCCTTGGGGGCCATGTTCACGAGGTCTTGCCAATCGTCCCAGATGTCGTCGCGGGATTTCGAAGAGGACATGGTGCTTCCTTCCGTCTATGCTGTCGCAAGGTCAACCGGGCCCCGGAGGCCTTCGTTCCGGCACCGGGCGGCGACAGATGCGCGCAGGGCGTGTCGCGCTGGCAAAGTTGTGATGTTTGTGGCCTCCGCAGGGCCTCTCTTCCCTGCGTCAACCCTTGACCCTGTGGCCCGCGAAGGTATCCACTGCACCAATGCTCGCTTACGTCATACAACGCGTCGCCCAGTCTGCCCTCGTTCTGCTGATCGTGGGGCTGGTCGCCTTTTCCATGTTCCGCTTCGTGGGGGACCCGATCGACAACATGCTCGGCCAGGAGCGCACCCAGGCCGACATCGAGCGCCTGCGCACGCAGCTCGGCCTCGATCAGCCCTTCCCGGTGCAGTACGTCAAGTTTCTCGGCGGAGCCATCCAGGGCAACTTCGGCGTCAGCTACCGCCAGGGTCGCCCGGTCTCCGAGATCCTGATGGAACGTGCCCCCGCCACGCTGGAGCTGGCCGCTGTGTCGGGCTTCCTAGCGGTGCTTTTTGGCATTGTGCTCGGGGTCTTCACCGCCATCCGACGAGACGGCTTTGCCGCTAATACGATCATGTCCCTATCGCTCATAGGGGTCTCGTTACCGACCTTCCTGATCGGGATATTGTTAATATACCTCTTCTCGGTGGAGCTGGGCTGGCTGCCCTCCTTCGGGCGCGGCGAGGTGGTGCGCATCGGCGGCTGGACCACTGGCTTCCTCACGGAAAGCGGGCTCAAGGCGCTGATCCTGCCGGCCATCACCCTCGGGCTTTATCAGATGACGCTGATCATGCGGCTGGTCCGGTCTGAGATGCTGGAGGTGCTGCGCCAGGATTACATTCGCTTCGCCCGGGCCCGGGGCCTCAAGGAGCGGGCGGTGAACTTTCGCCACGCGCTGAAGAACACCCTGGTCCCGGTGATCACCGTCACGGGCCTTCAACTCGGGGCCATCATCGCCTTCGCCATCATCACCGAGACGGTCTTCCAGTGGCCCGGTGTCGGCCTTCTCTTCATCAACGCCATCCAGTTCGTGGACATTCCGGTGATGGCCGCGTACCTCATGCTCATCTCCGTCATGTTCGTCGGCATCAACCTGATCGTCGACCTGCTCTATTTCTCAATCGACCCGCGCCTGCGCGCGGACCGGTCCAAGGCGCACTGACATGTCCGATATGCCCCTGCCCCCTGACGCCCCCGTGGCGGTCAAGGACCCGTCCCGCCTGAAGCTCGCGCTTCAGTCGGACTTCTTCTACAACTTCCGCCGCTCGCCGGTGGCCATCATCAGCTTCTCGGTCGTGGTGATCATGGTGCTCTCGGCGCTGCTGGCGCCCTGGATCGCCCCCTACAACCCCTTCGATCCCTCCTCGCTGAACCTGATGAACGGCTTCTCCAAACCGATGGAGCCCAACGCCTTCACCGGAGACACCTTCTGGCTTGGGACCGATGACCAGGGCCGCGACGTTCTCTCCACCATCCTCTACGGCCTGCGCATCTCGCTCTTCGTCGGGGCCTCGGCGGTGCTCTTTGCCATGGTGCTGGGCATTACCCTGGGCCTTTTGGCCGGCTATGTCGGCGGCTGGACTGAGACGATCATCATGCGCATTGCCGACGTGCAGCTCACCTTCCCGGCGATCCTGGTGGCCATGCTGATCTTCGGCATCGCCAAGGGCATCACCCCGGTGGAGTACCGCGACCAGATGGCCATCTGGGTTCTGATCATCGCCATCGGCCTCTCCGACTGGGTGCAGTTCGCCCGCGTGGTGCGCGGCGCGACCCTGGTGGAGAAGAACAAGGAATACGTCCAGGCGGCCCGCCTGATCGGCCGCACCCGGCCCTCCATCATGCTGCGCCACATCCTGCCCAACGTCCTTTCGCCGGTGCTGGTCATCGCCACCATCTCGCTGGCCCTCGCGATCATCGCCGAGGCGACGCTTTCCTTCCTCGGCGTCGGCGCCCCGCCGACCCAGCCGTCGCTCGGCACCCTGATCCGCATCGGCCAGGGCTTCCTCTTCTCCGGCGAATGGTGGATCCTGCTTTTCCCGGCGGTGACCCTTCTTGGCCTGGCCCTCTCGGTCAACCTGCTGGGGGACTGGCTGCGGGACGCGCTGAACCCGAGGCTGCGGTGACCCCCATGCCCTCGAAACGCAACATCCGGTGTGGAAACACCCAGGCGCCCGCGCGCGTGTCCTTCGCGGCCGGCCGGGCGAAAGAGGCCACCCCATGACCCAACCGATCCTTTCCATCCGCGATCTCACGGTCCAGATCCCCACCCGCCACGGCATCCTGCGCCCGGTCAACGGCGTCTCCTACGACATCGGGCGGGGCGAGATCCTCGGCGTCGTGGGGGAGTCCGGCGCGGGAAAGTCCATGGCGGGCAATGCCGTCATCGGCCTGCTGAACCCGCCGGCCCGCATCGCCGCGGGGGAGATCCACGTCAACGGCTCGCGCATCGACCAGCTCAAGGGTGACAGCCTGCGCCGCCTGCGCGGCAAGGAGATCGGCATGGTCTTCCAGGACCCGCTGACCTCGCTCAACCCGCTCCTGAAGATCGGTGACCAGCTGACCGAGACCATCCTCGCCCACCTCAACGTGAGCAAGTCCGAGGCCGAGCGCCGCGCCGTCCAGGCGCTGGAAGAGGTCGGCATCCCCGGCGCCCGGGAGCGGATCAATTCCTACCCGCACGAGTTCTCCGGCGGGATGCGCCAGCGCGTCGTGATCGCCCTCGCGCTCTGTGCCGAACCCTCGCTGATCATCGCCGACGAGCCGACCACCGCGCTCGACGTGTCGGTCCAGGCGCAGATCATCGCGCTGCTCAAGCGGCTCTGCAAGGAACGCGGCACCGCCGTCATGCTGATCACCCACGACATGGGCGTGATCGCCGAGGCGGCGGACCGGGTGGCCGTCATGTACGCGGGCAAGCTGGCCGAGCTTGGCCCGGTGCGCGACGTCCTGACCCGCCCGCGGCATCCCTACACCCACGGGCTCATGGGCTCCACGCCGCTGGCCTCGCGCGGGAAAGACCGGTTGCACCAGATCCCCGGCTCGATGCCTGCGCTCGACAGCCTGCCCCAGGGCTGCGCCTTCCACCCGCGCTGCCCCCGGGCCGAGGCCAAGTGCCGGGCGGAACCCGGGCCCACCCTCGCCGACGGTGGCGGTGGCGCGGCCTGCTTCTTTCCCCTGCAAGATGTGAAGGTGGCCTGATGGCGCTTGTCTCCGTTGATAACCTGACCCGCATCTTCGACGTCTCGAAGCCCTGGCTGAATCGGGTGATCGAGCGCCGCAAGAAGGCTTTCCTGACCGCCGTGAGCGACGTCTCCTTCCAGATCGAGGAAAAGACCGTCTACGCGCTGGTGGGCGAGTCCGGCTCCGGCAAGTCGACCATCGGCAAGATGCTGGTGGGCCTGCTGCCGCCCTCAGAAGGTTCGGTCAAGATCCGCGACGTGGACCTGGCGCGCGAGCGCGACGCTGACAAGGTCGATGCCGTGCGCGCCGACATCCAGATGATCTTTCAGGATCCCTTCGCCTCGCTCAACCCGCGCTGGCGGGTGCGGGACATCATCGTGGAGCCGGTGGCGGCCCGCGGCGGTGAGACCAAGGGCCTGGCCGAGCGCCTGCTGGAGCAGGTCGGCCTCTCGGCCCGTGACGCGGGCAAGTTTCCGCACGAATTCTCCGGCGGCCAGCGCCAGCGCATCTGCATCGCCCGGGCCCTGGCCTCGGAGCCGCGTTTGATCGTCTGCGACGAGCCCACCTCGGCGCTCGACGTCTCGGTCCAGGCCCAGGTGCTGAACCTGATGTCGGATCTCAAGGACGATCTGGGCCTCACCTACCTCTTCATCAGCCATGACCTCACGGTGGTGCAGCACATCTCCGATCGCGTCGGCGTGCTCTACCTCGGCCGCCTGGTCGAGGAGGCCTCGCCCGAGGAGCTCTTCGAGGATCCGAAGCATCCCTACACGCAGATGCTCCTGGCGGCCGCTCCCAAGCTCGACGAGTTTGGCCGCGAGGTGCCCCCGCCCAAGGGCGAGATCCCCGACCCGATCAACCCGCCCCCGGGCTGCGCTTACCACCCGCGCTGCCCCCTGGCCGAGGACATCTGCCGCAAGGAACGCCCGCTCCTGCGCGAACTCCGCGGCGCGCGCGTTGCCTGCCATATGGCCGAGTGAACTACTCCGCCACCCGCGCCAGGCCCAGGGCGGAGCCGAAGAGGGCGAGGATTGTGGCGCTGTTGGAGAGGGGGCTTTCCGTCGCCAGCAGCAGATCGCCCGGGCGGATGGCAAAGGCATCGGCGGCGAAGAGTCCTTCGGCGCTCATCAAGTCCAGCGCAAAGACGACCTGGGGCACGGCAGGCCCCTTGGAACCGGCCGGGTAGCGGCGCAGCACCAAGAGCCCGCCTGGGTCGGCCCGCGTATCCTTCAGGCCACCGGTCAGCGCCAGGGCGTCGAGCGCGGAGAGGTGGTCGCGGTTGAAGGGGACCTGCGCCTCCTGACCGGTGGCGCCCAGGGCCAGGAAGTAGCGCGGGTCGGGCTCCACCACCAGGCGGTCGCCGCCCCGCAGACCTGCGTCCAACTCGGGATGGGCATAGAGCGCTTCTAGCGACGAGAGGTAGACGCCACCGCCGCGCAGCAGGCGCACCTGGGGGTTACGCAGATCGGGCAGGATGCCGCCGCCGGCCGAAAGGGCAGAGAGCACCGAAAGGCCGCCTTCGGGCAGGGTGACGGGGCCGGGTTTGCGCACTCCAGCCACGAGGTCCACCGCGTGGTGACGCCCTTCCGAGAGCATCAACTGCACCTGCACCGACGGAACGGAATCCCCCAGCTTGCGCTGGATCAGCGCCCGAGTGGCCTCCGGGCTCTGGCCCGCGACGTGCAGGCGCCCCACGTAGGGCAAGAAGATCGTGCCGCCGGGAGAGACCCGCAGCCCGCCCATCTTGCCGACCCTGTCGTTGTTGGCGGTGAGAAGACCGTTCTCGCCACTCTCCCAGATTTCGAGGTCCAGCAGGTCTCCCGGGCGGATCACCTGCACCCGGGTGCCCGCGCCCTTGATCCAGGCGCGGGCGGGGGCCTTCTCGGCGGGCCAGGTCGCGAGGGTGGGCAGGAAGGCGGGGGTGACCGGGTGGACCGCCACGGTGGCATCGGGGGCTTGCCCGACGGAAAGAATGTCCCTCTCCACCGCGGCGCCCCGGGGCAGGGCGGCGCAAGCGGCGAGGAGCGGGAGGAGCAGCAGGAAGAGCAGGTGGAGGCGCATGGCATCACCGGGAGCTGGGGCCGCAGGGCGGCGTTAACACAATTTTTAGGTGTATTGGTCTAGCTTCACCTCCGTTAATGACAGGTTAACGGGGGCCTTCATGTTTTCACGGTGTTTTCTCCCATGAGCCCGGCCAAGCGCGCTTTCGACCTTGTGCTTGCCCTGCTGCTGCTTCTGCCGGGTATCCCGCTACTGGCCTTCCTGCTTGCCTTGATCTGGCTGCGAGAGGGGCGGCCGCTGCTTTATGGCTCGGAGCGCATGGTCACCCCGGATCGCGCCTTCCGCCTTTGGAAGTTACGCACGATGGGTCCAGGGGTCGAGGATGGCTGCGCAACCTGGGGTGGCAAGGCGGCCCGGGTGACGGGCACTGGACGCTGGCTCAGGGCCTCGCATCTGGACGAGCTGCCGCAGCTTTGGAACATCCTGCGCGGTGAGATGAGCTTTGTTGGACCGAGGCCGCCCCTGCGCCGCTACGTGGCGGCGCGGCCTGACCTCTATGGGGAGGTTTTGCGCTGTCGGCCCGGCTTGACGGGGCTGGCCACTTTGATCTTCCGCCGCCGCGAAGCCCTGTTGTTGAACTGCCCAGATGCCGCAACGGCGGAGGCGATCTATCGCCGCCGCTGCCTGCCGCGCAAGGCGCGGCTTGATCTGATCTACCTGCGCCGACGAAGCCTGGCGCTGGATCTGTGGATTTTGTGGCGCACCTTTCTCGCGGTTCTGAGAGGAACCACATGGCGGCGTTGAGCGAGACCTGCCGCACCGCTTTCGAGGGCGCCTCGGTGCTCCTGACCGGGGCAGGGGGCTCCCTTGGCGCAGCCCTCGCCCTACGGCTGACAGAACTGGGATTGAAGCGCCTCATCCTGTTGGAGCGCAGCGAATTTGCGCTCTACGATCTCACCCAGCACCTGTCCAAACACCCCCGCACGGAGGTTCTGCCGGTGCTCGGTTCCGTGACCGATCCAAGGCTGCTGGCGCGCCTCTTTGCGGAAAGTCAGGTGGACATCGTGCTGCACACGGCGGCCTATAAGCATCTCCCGATCTTGGAGGCCAACCCCT
Organism: Sulfitobacter sp.; assembly: GCA_965212515.1. GTDB lineage: Bacteria > Pseudomonadota > Alphaproteobacteria > Rhodobacterales > Rhodobacteraceae > Sulfitobacter. Next base: position 1,806,058 of record OZ243122.1, on the reverse strand, counting down.
TGATGGGGTTGGAGAACAACTTCGGCGGCACCCATTGCCTGGTGCAACAGGCGGCGCAGGCCGCGGTGCCTCGATTGCTCAATCTTTCAACGGACAAGGCGGTGCGCCCGGTGAGTGTTTTGGGAGCCTCCAAGCGGCTGGCCGAGCTGGCCGTGGCGGACCAGGCGCAGCGCGACGGAGAACGCTGTTTCGCCAGCCTGCGACTGGGCAATGTTTGGGGCTCTTCCGGCTCCGTCGTACCGCTTTTCCGGCGCCAGATCGCGGCGGGCGGCCCGGTGACCGTCACCCATCTCCTGGCGGAGCGCTATTTCCTCGCACCGGACAGAGCAACGACGCTGGCCTTGGAGGCGGCGGCAGATGCCGGGCCGGGGCAGGTTTTGGTGCCCGACATGGGGCCGCCGCAGCGCATCACGGCGGTGGCGGAGAGCCTGATGGCGGAAGCAGGGCGCCGGGTGCCGCTGCGCTTCATCGGCTTGCGCCCTGGTGAGAAGCTGCGCGAGAGCCTCACCTGGGGGGCGGCGGTGCGGGAAACCGAACTGGCCGGCCTTTTCCTCTGTGACGAGCCGCCGCCGCACCGCGAAGGCCTGACCGAAGCGCTGCGCCGCCTACGTGAGGCGCGGCTGGCGGGCTGCAACGCACGGGCACGGGCGCTGGCTGCCGATTGGTGCGGGACGGGGGAGCAGACCCAGCCCGAATGCCCCGCGAGGGAGTGCCCATAGGCGCCGATTGTGCTTGCCCCGGTGCCCGCTTCGCCCCACCTTCGCCCCATGGAAAAGAAACTGCTCTCCATCGGCCACGGCTACTCCGCCCGGGCCCTGGCGGACCTGCTGGTGCCGCAGGGCTGGCGCATCGTGGGGACCACGCGCAGCCCCGAAAAGCTGGCGGAGATCGAGGCCACCGGGGTCGAACCACTGCTTTGGCCGGGCAACGATCTGGCGCCGCTGGTCGATGAGTTCCCCAACATCCTGCTTTCGGCCGGGCCGGGCAAGGAGGGCGATCCGGTGCTCAACGAGATGGAGGGAGCCTTCCGCGGCGCAGCGCCAAAGCTGCGCTGGGTCGGCTACCTCTCCACCACGGGCGTCTACGGCGATCACGGCGGCGACTGGGTGGACGAGGAGACGCCCCTCTCCCCAGCCACCCGGCGCGGGCAGGCGCGGGTCACGGCCGAGGCCCGCTGGCAGGCCATCCCGGGGCTGCCGCTGCACATCTTTCGCCTCGCGGGCATCTACGGGCCGGGCCGCGGCCCCTTCGCGAAGGTACGCAAGGGCACCGCGCGGCGCATCATCAAGGAGGGTCAGGTCTTCTCGCGCATCCATGTGGAGGACATCGCCAAGGCGCTGGAGCTTTCCCTGGAGGCGCCCGATCCCGGCGCCATCTACAACCTGTGCGACGATGATCCGGCCCCGCCGCAGGAGGTTATCGCCTATGCCGCAGAGCTGCTCGGCGTGCCGCTGCCGCCCGCGGTGGATTTCGAGACGGCGGAGATGACCCCCATGGCGCGCAGCTTCTATGCCGAGAGCAAGCGCGTCCGGAACGACCGCATCAAGCGGGAGCTGGGCTGGCGCCCCTCCTACACCGACTACCGCAGTGGCCTGACCGATCTTTTGAAGCGCGAGCCCTGAGCGCGTGCCATGGAGGATCCGGACAAGCAGCCCAGCCTGAGCACCCTGCTGGAAGAGGTGAAGGAGGCCGGGGACGGACAGGAGGTCTCCTTCCGTGACCTTCTGGACCGGATCGGCGGTAATGCCATCACCCCCTTCATCCTCATGATCTCGGTCTTGGTCGTCTCTCCCCTTTCAGGCATCCCGGGCACCCCGACGATCTCCGGGCTGGTGATCGCCACCATGGCGATTCAGGCTCTCTCGGGGCGCAAGGAGCTTTGGCTGCCCGCCTTCCTGATGCGTTTCCGCTTCAAGGCGCGCTACCTGCGGCAAGCGGTGCGTTGGCTGCGGCGGCCCTGCGCATTTCTCGACCACCACGCGCACCGCCGCCTCGCCTTCCTGACGGAGGGCCCGATGCGCTGGATCACCCTGGCGCTCTGCGCGCTGATCCCGCTCACCTGGCCCTTCCTGGAGATCCTGCCAATGGTCACCTCCTTCGGCGCGGCGACGGTGGCCCTGATGGTTTTCGGGCTCTTCACGCGCGACGGCATCTACGTGCTCTGGGGCTACGCGATCGTCGGCCTGTCGCTGGCCGCCGGCCTGTCGCTCTTCTAGGCCGCGCCCTTGTGGAGCCTGCCGCCACTCGCCATATAGGCCCTCAACAGGCAGGAGCGGGGCGGACGTGAACCGACTGAAATCCTTTATCGAGACCCGGCAGTTCGGCAACTTCATCCTCGGGGTGATCGTCTTCAACGCGATCCTCCTGGGGCTCGAAACCTCGAAGACGGCGATGGCCACGGCGGGCGATCTGATCCTGCTGCTGGACCGGATCTGCCTGGCGATCTTCGTGGCCGAGATCCTGGCCAAGCTGGCGGCCTACCGGCTGCGCTTCTTCCGCGACGGCTGGAACATCTTCGATTTCGTCATCGTGGGCATTTCGCTTGTGCCTGCCGCCCAGGGTTTCACCGCGCTGCGGGCGCTGCGCATCCTTCGGGTGCTGCGCGTCATCTCGGCCACGCCGCGTCTGCGCCGGGTGGTGGAGGGCTTCATCACCGCCCTGCCGGGCATGGCCTCGGTCTTTGTTCTGATGGCGCTGATCTTCTACATCGGCTCTGTCATCGCCACGAAGCTCTTCGCCTACAGCTTCCCCGACTGGTTCGGCACCCTCGGCCGCTCGGCCTACTCGCTCTTCCAAATCATGACGCTGGAAAGCTGGTCCATGGGCATCGTCCGCCCGGTGATGGAGGTCTATCCGCTGGCCTGGATGTTCTTCGTGCCCTTCATCATGGTCACCACCTTTGCCGTGGTGAACCTGCTGGTCGGTCTGATCGTGAACTCGATGCAGGATGCCCACCATGAGGAGGCGGATGCCCAGACCGGCGCCTACCGCGACGACGTGACGGCGCGGCTGGCGGCCATCGAGGAACGGCTGGACCGGGTGCTGGAGGAACGGCGGCGATAGCGCTCGACCCCCTCAGGCCCGCTGCGCCCCGATCTGCGCCACGCCGAGCGTGTCGAGCACCTTGGCCTCGATCTGCTCCGCGTTCATTCCGGCCTCGGCATACATGTCCGCGGGGCTTGCCTGGTCAATGAAGGTGTCGGGCAGCACCATGGAGCGGTACTTCAGGCCGCTGTCGAAAACGCCCTCCTCCGCGAGAAGCTGCGCCACGTGGCTGCCGAAGCCGCCGATAGCGCCTTCTTCGATGGTGATCAGCGCCTCATGGTCCTCGGCCAGGGATAGGATCATCTCACGGTCCAGCGGCTTGGCAAAGCGGGCATCGGCGATGGTCGGGGTGATGCCCCGGGCGGTGAGGGCTTCGGCGGCCTTCTGGACCTCCTCCAGGCGGGTTCCGAAGGAGAGGAGAGCAACACGCGAGCCCTTGGTGATGATCCGGCCCTTGCCGATCTCCAGAACCTCGCCCCGTTCGGGCATCTCCACGCCGCGCCCCTCCCCACGCGGGAAGCGGAAGGCGATGGGCCCCGCGTCATGGGCGGCGGCGGTGGCCACCATGTGCTTGAGCTCCGCCTCGTCGGCGGCGGCCATGACGGTGAAGCCCGGCAGGTTGCTCAGGTAGGCCACGTCGAAGGCGCCTGCGTGCGTCGCCCCGTCGGCGCCGACAAGGCCGGCCCGGTCGATGGCGAAGCGCACTGGAAGGCGCTGGATCGCCACATCGTGCACCACCTGATCGTAGCCGCGCTGCAGGAAGGTGGAATAGATGGCGCAGAAGGGTTTCATGCCGCCGGCAGCAAGGGCCGCGGAGAAGGTCACCCCGTGCTGCTCGGCAATGCCCACGTCGAAGCAGCGCGAGGGATAGCGTTCGGCAAAGAAGTTCAGCCCGGTCCCGTCTGGCATGGCGGCAGTGACGGCGCAGATGCGCGCGTCTTCTGCGGCCTCCTGGAGCAGGCTCTTGGCAAAGACCGAGGTGTAGGAGGGCGCGTTGGACGGGGCCTTCTTCTGCTCTCCGGTCACGACATTGAACTTGGACACGCCATGCCCCTTGTCCCGCGCCGTTTCGGCCGGGCCATAGCCCTTGCCCTTCTTCGTCAGCACGTGGATCAGGATCGGCCCGGTGGCGCGGTCATGCACCGTGCGCAGCACCGGCAGAAGCTGGCCGAGGTCGTGCCCGTCGATCGGGCCGACATAGGAGAAGCCCAACTGCTCAAAGAGCGTACCGCCCACGGCCATGCCCTTGAGCACGTCGCGGGCCCGCTTGGCGCCCTCGCGGAAGGGGCCGGGCAGGAGGCTGACGGCCCCCTTGGCGGCGGCCTTGAAATCCTGGAAGGGCGCCTCGGCATAGAGGCGGCTGAGGTAGGCGGACATGGCCCCGACCGGAGGCGCGATGGACATCTCGTTGTCATTCAGGATGACGATCAGACGCTTGCCCAGGTGGCCCGCGTTGTTCATCGCCTCGTAGGCCATGCCGGCCGACATGGAGCCGTCGCCGATCACGGCGATGGCGTCACCCAGCCCCTCGGGCACCTGGCCGCCCAGGTCGCGCGCGACGGCAAAGCCCAGGGCGGCACTGATCGAAGTGGAGGAATGGGCCGCGCCGAAGGGATCGTAGGGGCTTTCGCTGCGCTTGGTGAAGCCGGAGAGGCCATCCTTCTGGCGCAGGGTGCGGATGCGATCCCGGCGCCCAGTGAGGATCTTGTGCGGATAGCACTGGTGGCCCACGTCCCAGACGATCTTGTCGCGCGGCGTGTCGAAGACGGCGTGCAGCGCCACGGTCAGCTCCACCACGCCCAGACCGGCGCCCAGGTGGCCGCCGGTTTCCGACACGGCCGAGATCGTTTCGGCGCGAAGTTCCTCGGCAAGGGTGTGCAACTGGGCATCCGACAGGCGCTTGAGGTCCGCGGGGCGGTGCACCTGGTCCAGCAGGGGCGTGGCGGGGGTGTCGGTCATGGGCAGTCTTTCAGTTCTTGCGGTCGATCACGAAGCGGGCCGCCGCGCGCAGGGCGTCGGCCTCCTCTCCGTATGGATGTAGGGCGTCACAGGCCGAATGCACCAGGGCGCGGGCACGTTCCCGCGCGCCCTCGGCCCCGAGAAGGGAAACGAAGGTGGCCTTGCCCGCCGCGGCGTCCTTGCCGGTGGCCTTGCCCAGGGTCTCGGCATCGCTCTCCAGGTCCAGTAGATCATCGGCGATCTGGAAGGCCAGGCCCAGGGCCTTGGCATAGGTGGCCAGCGGGGCCTCGTCGGCCCCGGCCATGCGCGGGCCCACCAGGGCGGACCATAGGATAAGGGCCCCGGTCTTGCCTGCCTGGAGGTCGGTGATCTCCTCAAGCGTCAGGGCGCGATCCGCGACCTCGGCGGCCATGTCGAGCGCCTGGCCCCGCACCATCCCCTCCGCCCCTGCGGCCCGGGCAAGGGACAGGACTAGACCAGCGCGCACCTCGCCAGAGCCCACCTGGGGGGCGCTCACCAGCTCAAAAGCAAGGCTCTGGAGGGCATCGCCCGCCAGCACGGCGGTGGCCTCGTCCCACTTCACATGCACGGTGGGCTGGCCGCGGCGCAGGGCATCGTCGTCCATGCAGGGCAGATCGTCATGGACCAGGGAATAGGCGTGGAGCGCCTCGATGGCGGCGGCAGGCCAGAGGGCGCGCTCCTGTGCGATGCCGTGCAGACGGGCCGATTCCAGCACCATGAAGGCGCGCAAACGCTTGCCGCCAAGCGCGGCATGGCCCATCGCCTGAACCACTGGCAAGGAGGGCAGGGCCTCGAGCCGCCCGCGCAGATGGGCATCGACCGCCGCAGCGGCCTGCTCAAGAGCGGCGGGAAACATCAGAGCCCCTCGATGGCCTTCGTGCCGACGGGTTTGCCCTCACCGTCCAGGGTGATGGCGGCGACCTTCTCCTCGGCCTCCTTCAGTTTTGCCTCGCAACGCGCCTTGAGCGCCGCGCCGCGTTCGTAGAGGGCGATGGATTCGTCCAGGGCCACATCCCCCCGCTCGAGCTGGCCCAGCACCTTCTCCAGCTCCGCCATGGCGGTTTCGAAGTTCATCTCTTCAACGGCTTGATCGGTCATCCGGCACCTCTGATTTCAGTCGCCCGGACCATAACGATCTTGGCGCGCGGCTGCCATAGGTCACGCCGCCGCTTTCCCCGACAATTCGGGGCGATCTGCCGGAAAGTAGTGGGCGACTGCGGTGACCGCTGCTCAAAGCCCGTTGAAGAAGCCCTGCATCCGGTCCATCGCCTCGGCCAGGCGGTCCGTCTCGGCGCAGCCGAAACAGATGCGCAGGTGGCCTTCGCCTGCCGCGCCGTAGAAGCTGCCTGCCTCCACCACCACCCCGGTTTCCTCCAGCAGGCGGTCGGCGCAGGCCTGGGCGCTGAGGCCGGTGCCGCGGATGTCGGGAAAGGCGTAGATGGTGCCTTCGGGCAGGGCGCAGGTGACGCCGGGCATCTGGTTGAGCCGGGTCACGACCAGATCGCGCCGCGCGCGGTCACGCGCCACCATCTCCGAGAGGACTGCCGGGTCGCCTTCCAGCGCCGCCTGGGCGCCGCGCTGGATGAAGCTGTTCACGTGGGTCACCTCGTTGGTGTGGATCTTCATGCAGGGGCCGATCAGGCTTGCGTCCGCCGCGATGTAGCCAAGGCGCCAGCCGTCCATGGCGTAGGCCTTGGTGAAGGCGAACATGGAGATGGTCCGCTCCCTCATGCCCGGCAGGGCGGCGATGGAGATGTGGGCCGCTTCGTCGTAGGTGATCTCTTCGTAGACCTCGTCGGAGAAGACCAGCAGGTCGTGCTCCCGGGCGATCTGGGCGAGCACCTCCAGTTCCTCCCGGCGGTAGACGCGCCCGGTGGGATTGCAGGGGTTGATCAGCGCGATGGCCTTTGTGGAGGTGGTGATCTGCGCCTCGATCAGGTCACGGCGGATGGTGAACCCGTTCTCGGCGTCCAGCGGCGCGATCCGCACGCGCGCCCCGGCCAATTCCGCCTTGCCGATGTGCTGCGGGTAGTAGGGGGCCAGCAGCAGGCATTCATCGCCGGGGCCCAGGAAGGCCATGAAGGCGGCGAAGGAGGCCTGGGTCAGGCCATTGGTGACGATCACCTCGTCCGGGGAAAGGTCCAGCCCGTTGCGGCGGGCGAGCTTGGCGGCGATGGCGGCGCGCAGCTCGGGCAGGCCCTGGAGATCTGAATAGTGGACTTCGCCGCGTTCCAGGGCCGCGATGGTGGCCGCCTTGATGTGGGCGGGCGTGTCCTCCACCGGGCGCCCCAGTTCCAGGTGGATCAGATCGCCGCCCCGGCCCAGGGCCTTGGCGAACATGCCGAAATCCTTGGGCGAGGTGTCGGTGATCCGGGCGGCGGGGCGGATGGGCATGGGCTTTCCTTGCGCGGCGATTTATGTGCGTTTACATCTAAATCTGGATAACGTGGCCCCTTTCGGAAGGCCACAGCGAAAGGGAGCGCGGGATGGAAAGAGTGGCAGTGGTGACCGGGGCGGCCGGCGGGATGGGGCGGGCCATCGTGGAGAGGCTGATGGCCGACGGCTGCCATGTCTACGGACTGGACCTTGACGGCGCGGCCCTCGCAGAGATGGCGAGCGAGCGGTTCACCGGGATCGAGACGGACCTGACCCGGCTACCCGCCATCGAGGAAGCTTTCGCCCGGATCGCCGAGGAGCGGGGCGGGGTCGACGCCCTTGTGAACAACGCGGGCACCTGCTTCATGTCGGAGTTCCCCGAGATCCCCGAGGCGGAGTTCGAGAAGCAGATGGCGCTCAATTTCTCCGGCGCCTTTCACTGCTGCCAGGCGGCGATCAAGCTGATGGCGGGCCGCGAGGGGGTGCGCAAGATCGTCAACATCTCTTCCAATGGCGCCTACAACTTCGACGCCTTCGATCCGCCGCACTACCGGGCATCCAAGGCGGCGCTTGACACGCTGACGAAGGACCTGGCCCGCCGCTACGCCCGCGATAAAATCGCCGTTAACTCCATCGCCCCGGCCATGACCGAGACGCCGCTCTTCGGCGTGGTGAGCGAGGAGGTGCTGGAAAAGGCAATCGCCCAGATGCCCCACGGCCGCGCGATGCAGCCTTCCGAGATCGCCGCCTGGGTTGGTTTCTTGATCTCTCCGGCGGGGGACGTGAGCAGCGGCAACGTGATCATCCTGAACCAGGGGCGTGACGTGCGGTAGGGGGCAGGGGCTGTACCCTCACCCGAACCAGTCAGGCGCCTTCTTCAGCCCGGGCCATTGCTCCGGCGAATGGCCGTAGATCACCAGCGCGTCCCGCTCGGCCGCGCGTTGCATCAGCCGGTCGCCGTGGTGGATGGCCAGGGGCACGTCCCAGGAACCGGCAAACTTCTCCTCGATCTCGGAGGCGCGGCTGATGGCGTCGGAGGTGAGCAGCACCCAGCCGGTTTCGGGCAGCTTCACCATGAAGGCGAGCTGGCCGGGCGCATGGCCGGGGCAATGGAGCACCTCGAAACCCGGGCCGATCTGTGTGTCCGAGTCGATCAGGAGGTAGTCCCGGTCGGGCCACTCCATGGCCTGCTTGCCCGACCAGTAGAGCGGGCGGGGCAGGGCCCTCTCGTCGGCCGAGATGAGGATTGGGGCCTGGGGGTATCCGCCCATGTCGCCCACATGGTCGATGTGGGTGTGGCTCTGGATCATCAGGGTCACGTCGGACTTCTCAAGCCCGAGCTTGGCGAGCTGTGGCCCAGGCAGGTTCTCCGGCGTCACGGAAAGCACCCGTCCGAAAGATCCCAGCGCATCCTCCTCTGTCGCCGCTTCGGCATCGCGAGCGTACTTCTCGGGGAAACCGGTGTCGATCAGCACCACCTCGCCCGCGTCCGTCTCGACGACGAAGCCGCAGATGCCGATGGTGCGCGGCCCGGCGTGGACTTCGAAGAGGCCGTAGTCCAGCACCGCCAGCCTTGTCGGCCGGCCCTTCAGCCTGTCTTGACTTTTCATCCCGCGCCCCCTCCGTTGCAGGGGCGACCAAACGACAGGCACCGGATGAAAGTCAAGATACACACCCTCTTTCAATACCTTCTGGAAACCACCGACGCCGCACCGGAGGCCATCGTCGGCTTCTCCCTGTCGGCCTCGCCCACCCTTGGCGACTTCCTGAAAGACCTCGACCCGGATCAGTCTCTTGATTGGAACAACCGCGATTTCCGCGGCCTGCCGGAGCTGCGCGCGCATGTCCTGGCCCAGGCGGGCCTGACAGCGCTTTGCAAGCCGGAAGACGTGCTTATCACAGCCGGGGCGGCCGAGGCGAACTACCTGGCCATCATGCAGCTTCTGCAGCCGGAGGATGAGATCGTGATCGAGACGCCCGGCTGGCCCCAGGCCGAGGTTCTGGCCAAGGCCATCGGCGCCAAGATCATCAAGGTGCACCGCCGCGAGGAGGATGGCTGGCGCCTGCCGCTGGACCGTCTGGCCGAGGCCGTGACGGACCGGACCAAGATGATCTTCGTCACCAACCCGAACAACCCCACGGGCGATCTGCTGGGTCCGGAGGAGATGGACGAGCTGGTGCGCATCGCCGACCGTGTAGGCGCCTGGCTGCTGGTGGACGAGGTCTATGCGGGGCTGGAGTGGGAGGGCGCGCGGGCGCCCGCCGTTGCCGGGCTCTACCCGCGCGGCATCACCACCGGATCGGTCAGCAAGGCGCTGGGCCTGCAGGGGCTGCGCACCGGCTGGCTGATCTGCCAGGACAGGGACCTGGTGATGGATGCGGTGATCCTGCGCGAGAACTCCTCGGAGATCATGAACATCATGGGAGAGGTCATCGCCGAGGTGGCCCTGCGCCCGCACCGCTATGGCCCTGCCATGGCCCGTGCCCGCAAGGAGGGTGCCGCCAACCTTCAGGAGATGGACCGCTGGGTTGCGGCCCAGGAGGGTCTGAGCTGGGTGCGCCCGCGCGCCGGGTTGATCGGCCTTGGCCGCCTGCCGCAGGCGATCGACAGCGATGTCTTCGCCCGCCGCCTGCTGGAAGAGCCCTACCGGACCTTCCTTTTGCCGGGCAGCGCCTATGAGCAGCCCAACCACATTCGCCTGGGCGTCGGGGGCGGCGCCTCGGTCAACCTGGACGAGGGGCTGAGCCGCCTGTCCCGGGCGCTCAAGGATTGGCCTCCCAACTGAAGGAAAAGATCATGCAGATCATCGACGGACATCACCATCTCTGGGCCCCCCAGACGCCGGAGCTCGACGTGGGCTACGTCTGGCTGAAGGAGATCGGTGCGCCGCGGCCCTTCGGTGATCCGACGCCGATCCAGCGCGACTACCTGCTGGAGGAACTGCGGGGCGAGGGCGGCGCGGAGCAGCTTGTCGGCTCCGTGCATCTGCAGGCCGACCCGCGCATCCCCGATCCGGTGGCCGAGACTTCCTTTGTCCAGGCCCAGAGCGATGCGGCGGAGTTCCCCATCATGCTGGTCGGCTACGCCGATCTGGCCGGGCCCGATTGTGCCGAGGTGCTCAAGCGCCATGCGACCCATCGCAACTTTCGCGGCATCCGCCAGATCCTCAGTCACCTGCCGGAGGCGCCGGAGAAAAGCTTTGTCACTCGCAACCTGGTCGAGGACCTGGCCTGGCGCGCCAACTTCGCCCGGCTGGGCGACCTTGGGCTGAGCTTTGACCTCATGCTCTATCCCGAGCAGATGCCCGCCGCCGCGGACTTCCTGGCGGACCATCCCGAGGTGCCCGTGGTGCTGGAACACCTCGGCTCGCCGCACGATCGCAGCCCGGAAGGCATGGACTGTTGGCGCAAGGGCATGGCGGCCCTCGCGGCGCTGCCCCACGTGCAGGTCAAGCTCTCGGGCTATGCCATGTACTTCGGCAGCGATCTGGGCGCGGAAGCGCGGGAGGTGACCCGGGAAATCCTCGCGCTTTTCGGGACGGAGCGGGCGATCTACGGCAGCAACTTCCCGGTGGACCTGCTGCACCTGACCTACGCGGAGATCCTGTCCTTCCTGCGCGCCGAGGTGCCTGAGGCGGCCCATGCCGCCGTTTTTCATGACAATGCGCGGCGGTTCTACCGCTTTTGAGCGGCGCCGGGCCTTCCATTCACCTTATCCGGACGCGACCCACAGAGGGAGCTGCCCAATATTCGGGCAGCCTCCCTCGAATTTACCATCCGGAAAAATTTTACCTTTTGATAAAATAAATTTTCGTGCCATGGTGAGTCGCAGGACAGAGCGAGGGAGACGCCATGACCAACCAAATGACCCCCGGAATCGCGCCTGGGCGCCTGAGCGCCGAGGAACTGGCCGAGAATTTCCACGATCTGCACGCGCCGCTGGAGCCGCACGAAGCCGCCGTTGCGGCGGACCGCTGCTACTTCTGCCACGATGCGCCCTGCGTGACGGCCTGCCCCACGGACATCGACATCCCGCTCTTCATCCGCCAGATCAGCACGGGCACCCCCGAGGCGGCGGCGAAGACGATCTTCAACATGAACATACTGGGGGGTATGTGCGCCCGCGTCTGCCCCACCGAGGACCTATGCGAGCAGGCCTGCGTCCGCGAAGTGGCCGAGGGCAAGCCCGTCGAGATCGGGCGCCTTCAGCGCTATGCGACCGACACCGTGATGGCCAAGGGCATCCACCCCTTTACCCGCGCGCCCGAGACGGGCAAGCGCGTTGCCGTCGTGGGCGCCGGGCCCGCGGGCCTTGCCTGTGCGCACCGGCTGGCCATGCTGGGCCATGCCGTGACCATGTATGACGCCCTGCCCAAGGCGGGCGGCCTAAATGAGTATGGCATCGCCGCCTACAAATCGACGGAAGACTTCGCCGCCCGCGAGGTGAAATGGCTCTGCCAGATCGGCGGCATCACCATCGAAAACGGCAAGGCCCTTGGCCGCGAGCTCGACCTTGAAAGCCTCGCGGCCGACCATGACGCTGTATTCCTGGGCGTCGGCCTTGGCGGCGTGAATGCGCTGGGCGTGGCCGGGGATGATGTCGGCGGGGTCGAGGATGCCGTCGCCTTCATCAAGGAGTTGCGCCAGTCGCCTGATCTGGCGGCCCTCCCGGTGGGGCGGAACGTCGTCGTCATTGGCGGCGGCATGACGGCGGTGGACGCCGCCGTGCAGTCCAAGCTGCTGGGCGCCGAGCAGGTGACCATCGCCTACCGTCGTGGCCGCGAGGCCATGAGCGCCAGCCGCTACGAGCAGGACCTGGCCGCCTCCCACGGGGTGAAGCTCATGTTCAACGTCATGCCCAAGGCCGTGCACGGCAACGGCAGCGCCGCGGAGATAGAGCTGGAGTACACCGCGACCGAGGGCGGCAAGCTCACGGGCACGGGCGAGACCGTGCGCGTTAAGGCGGACCAGGTGTTCCGGGCCATCGGGCAGACCCTGTCGACCGACGCGGGGCTGGAGATCCAGGACCGCAAGATCGCCGTCACGGGTCCGGGCCGCACGAGCCGCGAGGGCATCTGGGCCGGAGGCGACTGTGCCACCGGTGGCGATGACCTCACGGTGACCGCCGTGGCCGAGGGCCGCGATGCGGCCATGGACATACACGCCAAGCTGATGGGCCACTGATGCCCGAGCTGCCGGAGGCCGAGGCGGCGCGCAAGCGCATCGCCGATGGGGCGCTGAACCGCACCATCGAGGACTTCCGGCTGGGCGAGGTCAGCCACATGGACCTGCCTTCGGAAAGGGAGCGCCAGCGGCTGATCGGTACCCAGTTCACCCGGACGCACCGGCACGGCAAGTACATCTTCGTCGGGTCGAAGCGCGGCCCCTGGCTGCACATACACCTCGGCATGTCCGGCTCGGTCCGGGTGCTGGAGGAAGGGGCTGACCTGCCGGACTACGTGCGCCTCTCGGTCCTCTTCGAGGGCGGCCGCGGGCTGCACTTCCGTGACCCGCGCAAGTTCGGCCGCATTTCCCTTGTCGAGGACGCGGAGAATTTCGTGGCCGAGAAGGGCCTGGGCCCTGACGCGCTGAGGATCGGCGACAACGCCTTCGCAGAGGCCATCGGGCGCACAAGGGGCGCGGTGAAATCCGCGCTCCTGTCCCAGAAGAAGCTGGCGGGCGTGGGCAACCTCTGGGCCGATGAGGCGCTCTTCCGCACCGGGATCGACCCGGAGGCGCGGGCCTGCGACCTCTCGGCCGACCGCATCGGCAAACTGCACGAAGCCGTGCAGGACATTCTCAAGGCGGTGGTCGAGACCGGCGCCACCTATTCGAAACTGCCGGCCGACTGGCTGATCCACAACCGCGAGGCGGGCCGCGACTGCCCGCGCTGTTCCGGCACGATTGCCAAGAAGACGGTGGGCGGGCGCACCTCTTACCACTGTCCCACCCACCAGGAGGCCGCCTGATGCTAGACTGTCTCCAACCCTCGATTCCCTACGCCACCTCTTCCACGAAGGAGATTAGCCATGGCTGACCTGACCACTGACTTCCTGGGCATCAAAAGCCCCAATCCCTTCTGGCTGGCCTCGGCCCCGCCGACGGATAAGGAATACAACGTGCGCCGCGCCTTCGAGGCGGGCTGGGGCGGCGTGGTCTGGAAGACCCTGGGCTCCGAAGGGCCGCCGGTGGTGAACGTGAACGGCCCCCGCTACGGCGTGATCCACGGGCCCGATCGCCGCGTGCTGGGGCTCAACAACATCGAACTGATCACCGACCGTGACCTTCAGACGAACCTCGATGAAATCACGCGGGTCAAGAAGGACTACCCGGACCGGGCGATCATCGTGTCGATCATGGTGCCCTGCGAGGAAGAGGCCTGGAAGGCGATCCTGCCGAGCGTCGAAGAAACCGGAGCGGACGGGATCGAGCTGAACTTCGGCTGCCCCCACGGGATGAGCGAGCGCGGCATGGGTTCCGCCGTGGGCCAGGTGCCCGAGTACATCGAGATGGTGACGCGCTGGTGCAAGCAGTACTACTCGAAGCCCGTGATCGTGAAGCTTACGCCCAACATCACCGACATCCGCAAGCCTGCCGCGGCGGCAAAGCGGGGCGGCGCGGATGCGGTAAGCCTGATCAACACGATCAACTCCATCGTGCACGTGGACCTCGACACCATGAGTCCGCATCCGTCGATTGACGGCAAGGGCACCCACGGCGGCTATTGCGGCCCGGCGGTGAAGCCCATCGCCCTGTCGATGGTGTCGGAGATCGCCCGGGCGCCGGAAACCGCGGGCATGCCGATCAGCGGCATTGGCGGCGTGACCACCTGGCGCGACGCGGCGGAGTACATCACGCTCGGCTGCGGCAACGTGCAGGTCTGCACAGCCGCCATGACCTATGGCTTCAAGGTGGTGCAGGAAATGATCTCGGGCCTGTCAGAGTGGATGGACGAGAAGGGCCACACCTCGATCCAGGACTTCATGGGCGCTGCCGTGCCGAACACGACGGACTGGCAGTACCTCAACCTCAACTACATCGCCAAGGCGCAGATCAGCCAGGACGACTGCATCAAGTGTGGCCGCTGCTATGCGGCCTGCGAGGATACCTCGCACCAGGCCATCGCCATGTCCGAGGATCGCACCTTCACGGTGATCGACGAGGAATGCGTGGCCTGCAACCTCTGCGTGGAGGTTTGCCCGGTGGAGAACTGCATTTCCATGGTGCAGCAGGAGGTGGGCTCCATCGACGCGCGGACCGGCAAGGTGGTGGAGAAGGAATACGCCAACTGGACGACGCACCCGAACAATCCGGGTGCCGTGGCCGCCGAATGATCTAGAAAGCGGGAGGCCCCGAGCGGGCCTCCTCGCACCTGCCGTCAGGCCTCAACGCGGAGCAGACGGCGCAGCAGATCCTCGAGGTGAGCCTCGGCCCCGACGAAGGGGTCCTTCTCGCCCAGGATGGCCCGGACCTGGACATCGAAATCCGCGTAGTGCTGGGTCACCGACCAAATCGTGAAGACCAGGTGATAGGGGTCCACCGGCCGCATCCGCCCGGCGGAAACCCAACCCTCCACCACCGCCGCGAGGCGGTCGATCACCTCGCGCAGCTCACCGCTCAGGGTATCGCCGATTTGCGGCGCACCCTGGATCACCTCGTTGGCGAACAGGCGGCTTTCGGCGGGGAAATCCCGGCTCATCGCCAGCTTGCGGCGGGCATAGCCCAGGATCTCCTCCACCGGGTCGCCATCGGGATCAATGGTGTAGATCGGCTCCAGCCAGTCGGCCAAGAGTTGCTTCAGAAGGGCGCGGTAGATGGCGTCCTTCGAGCCGAAGTAGTAAAGCATGTTGGGCTTCGAGAGGCCCGCCTCGCCGGCGATCTGGTCCAGGGTGGAGCCCCGGAAGCCGTACTGGGAAAAGACCTTCAACCCGGCCGCGAGGATGGCCGCCTGGTTCTTCTTCTGGATACGCGTCGCACTCTTGGGCATGGCCCCTCCGCACTAAGTTCTCGGACTCTTGCCCAATATCGCGGCGTCCGTGGCAATTGGCTGCGGCGGCTTTCAGCAAATTCCTTGACAGGGCACAGCCCCCTGCTAGCGTGACTTTACCAGTTGGTCAAATTCTTGGCGGCTGGGCAAGACAAAATGAAGGGGAGCCATATGCCAGCCGTCGGAGAGAACCTGAGGATCAACAGCGAACGCCTTTGGGACAGCCTGATGGAGATGGCCAAGATCGGCCCCGGCGTGGCGGGCGGCAACAACCGCCAGACCGTGACCGACGAGGATGGCGAGGGCCGCGCCCTGTTCCAGAAATGGTGCGAGGCGGCAGGCTGCACGATGGGCCTGGACCAGATGGGCAATATGTTCGCCCGGCGCGAGGGCACGGACCCTGATGCCCTGCCGGTCTACGTGGGCTCGCACCTCGACACTCAGCCGACCGGCGGCAAGTACGATGGCGTTCTCGGCGTGCTCGGCGGGCTAGAGCTGCTGCGCACCATGAATGACCTCGACATCAAGACGAAGCACCCGATCGTGGTGACCAACTTCACCAACGAAGAGGGGACGCGCTTTGCCCCCGCCATGCTCTCCTCCGGCGTTTTTGCGGGCATCCACACCCAGGATTGGGCCTACGACCGTACGGATGCGGATGGCAAGAAGTTCGGCGACGAGCTGAAGCGCATCGGCTGGCGCGGCGAGGAAGAGGTGGGCGCGCGCAAGATGCACGCCTTCTTCGAGCTGCACATCGAACAGGGCCCGATTTTGGAGGCCGAGGGCAAGGAGATTGGCGTGGTCACCCACGGCCAGGGCCTCTCCTGGACGCAGGTCACCGTCACGGGCAAGGAAAGCCACACCGGCTCCACCCCCATGCCCATGCGCAAGAACGCCGGGCTCGCCATGGCGCGCATCCTGGAGAAGGTGGAGGAGATCGCCCTTTCCCACGCGCCCCACGCCGTGGGGGCCGCGGGCCACATCGACATCTATCCCAATTCGCGCAACGTGATCCCCGGCAAGGCGGTCTTCACGGTCGATTTTCGCTCGCCCGAGTTGGCGGTGATCGAGGACATGGAGGCCCGCCTGCGCAGCGAGGGTCAGCGCATCGCCGATGAGATGGGCATGGAGATTGAATTCGAGAAGGTCGGCGGCTTCGATCCCGTCGCCTTTGACGAGGGCTGCGTCACCGCCGTCCGCAATGCCGCCGAGCGGCTGGGCTACAGCCACATGAACCTCATCTCCGGGGCCGGCCACGATGCCTGCTGGATTAACGGGGTCGCCCCGACCGCGATGATCATGTGCCCCTGCGTCGATGGCCTGAGCCACAACGAAGCGGAGGAGATCTCGCAGGAGTGGGCGGCGGCGGGGACGGACGTGCTGCTCCACGCGGTGCTGGAAACCGCCGAGATCGTCAGCTGACCCCTGCCGCCCGGGCGGGAGATTTGCCCGGGCGCAATGAGAGACAAGAACAGGCGCCGCACAGAACGGGGCCGTCACCGAAACAACAAGGGAGACCCACACCATGCCAACCCAAGTCATCAAGAACGGCACCGTCGTCACCCATGACCTGACCTACAAGGCCGACGTCCTGATCGAGGGCGGCAAGATCATAGAGATCGGCCCCAACCTGAAGGGCGACGAGGAGCTCGACGCCAGCGACTGCTTTGTCATGCCCGGCGGGATCGACCCGCACGTGCACCTCGAGATGCCCTTCATGGGCACCTACTCCTCGGACGATTTCGAGAGTGGCACCCGTGCCGGCCTCGCCGGGGGCACCACGATGGTGGTGGACTTCTGCCTGCCCAACCAGGGCGAAGGGCTGCACGACGCACTCAAGCGCTGGGACAACAAGTCCACCCGCGCCAACTGCGACTACTCCTTCCATATGGCTGTGACATGGTGGGGCGAGCAGGTCTTTGATGACATGAAGTCCGTCATCCAGGACCGGGGCATCAACACCTTCAAGCACTTCCTCGCCTACAAGGGCGCGCTGATGGTGAACGATGACGAGCTCTACTCCTCCTTCAACCGCCTGGCCGAATTGGGCGGCATCGCCATGGTTCATGCCGAGAACGGCGATGTGGTGGCAGAGCTTTCCTCCAAGCTGCTGGCGGCGGGCAACAACGGGCCCGAGGCTCATGCCTATTCCCGCCCCTCCCAAGTGGAGGGCGAGGCCACAAACCGGGCCATCATGATCGCCGATATGGCGGGCGTGCCGCTTTACGTGGTGCATACCTCCTGCGAGGAGGCGCACGAGGCCATCCGCCGCGCGCGTCAGCAGGGCAAGCGGGTCTGGGGCGAGCCGCTGATCCAGCACCTGACGCTGGACGAGAGCGAGTACTTCAATCAGGACTGGGACCACGCGGCACGCCGCGTCATGTCCCCGCCTTTCCGCAACAAGCAGCATCAGGACAGCCTCTGGGCCGGGCTCCAGGCGGGCTCCCTTTCTGTGGTGGCGACAGATCATTGCGCCTTCACGACGGAGCAGAAGCGCTACGGCGTGGGCGACTTCACCAAGATCCCCAACGGAACCGGCGGGCTGGAAGACCGGATGCCCATGCTCTGGACCCACGGCGTGGAGACCGGGCGCCTGACGCCGAACGAATTCGTCGCCGTCACCTCCACCAACATCGCCAAGATCCTCAACTGCTACCCGCGCAAGGGGGCCATCCTGGTGGGCGCCGATGCCGACATCGTGGTGTGGGACCCGAAGAAGGAAAAGACCATCACCGCCGACAGCCAGCAATCCTCGATTGATTACAACGTCTTCGAGGGCAAGAAGGTGAAGGGCCTGCCGCGCTTCACCCTCACGCGCGGCCATGTGGCGATCCACGATGGCGAGGTGCGCACCCAGGAGGGCCATGGCCAGTTCATCGCCCGCGAAGGCAACGGCACGGTCAACCGCGCCCTGTCGAGCTGGAAAGAGCTGACGGCTCCGCGTCCGGTGGAGCGCTCGGGCATTCCGGCCACGGGCGTCTGATGCACCTCGCAGCGCGCCACGCGGTTCCGGCCCTGGTGCCGGGGCGGCCAGCCAGCCAAGAGTGTCCGGGCACAAGCCCGGCGGCGCGTCGGTGAGCCGCATGCCATCCCTGACCGGCGTGCTCGAAGCCGCGCTCTACGTCGATGACCTTGACGCGGCGGCGGGCTTCTACGGCGGCCTGCTGGGGCTGGAGGAGCTTGTCCGGGTGGAGGGGCGGCATGTCTTCTTTCGCTGCGGCGGCGCCGTGGTCCTCTGCTTCATCGCCGAAGCGAGCCGCCTGCCGACGGAGAACGACAGGCTGCCCGTGCCGCCACACGGGGCCGAGGGCGCGGGCCACATCTGCTTTTCCCTGCCGGGCGCGCAGCTAGACGCCTGCCGGGCCGGGCTCGAGGCGGCGGGCGTGCCGATTGAGGCGGATTTTCATTGGCCGCACGGGCCACGCTCCATCTACGTGCGCGATCCGGCGGACAACTCGGTCGAGTTCTCCGAACCGGCGCTCTGGGGGCTGAGCGAAGAACCAGAAACGACAAACGACGGGGCAAGAGACACTTGAGCGTGATCGAGGCAAGAAACCTGGACCTGACCTTCCAGACCAACGACGGACCGGTGCACGCGCTGAAGGACGTCAACCTGACCATCGAGAAGGGTGATTTCGTCTCCTTCATCGGACCCTCGGGCTGTGGCAAGACAACCTTCCTGCGCTGCATCGCCGGGCTGGAGACCCCCACGGGCGGAGAGATCAGCGTCAACGGCATGAGCCCGGACGAGGCCAGGCGCGCCCGCGCCTACGGCTACGTCTTCCAGGCCGCCGGGCTTTACCCCTGGCGCACCATCGGGCGCAACATCAAGCTGCCGTTGGAAATCATGGGTTTCTCCAAGGCCGAGCAGACGGAGCGCATGACCCGGGTGCTGGAGCTGGTGGACCTGGCGGGCTTCGAGAAGAAGTTCCCCTGGCAGCTTTCAGGCGGCATGCAGCAGCGCGCCTCTATTGCCCGCGCCCTGGCCTTCGATGCCGACATCCTGCTGATGGACGAACCCTTCGGCGCCCTGGACGAGATCGTGCGGGACCACCTGAACGAGCAGCTTCTGAAGCTTTGGGCGCGGACGGAAAAGACCATCGGCTTCGTCACCCACTCCATCCCCGAGGCGGTGTACCTTTCCACCAAGATCGTCGTCATGTCGCCCCGCCCGGGGCGGATCAGCGACGTGATCGACAGCCCCCTGCCCAAGGAGCGCCCGCTGGACATCCGCGACACGCCGGAGTTCATCGAGATCGCCCACCGGGTCCGCGACGGGCTGCGGGCGGGGCATGTCGATGAGTGAGGTGCTGGAACAGAAGCAGGTGACAGGCCAGGACCTGCGGCGGCTGGGGGCCGAGGATGCCGCCGCCTGCGCCGACATCGTGATGCGCTGGATCGCCCGCACCCCCTGGATGAAAGCCGATGACCGCCCCACCGTGGAGAGAGCCCTGCGCGAGGGCCTGCCCCGGCGCGAGGCCTGGGGCCTGGGGACACCGCTCAAGGGCTACATCAGCCTGAACGTGGCGGAGGGGCATATCGGCGGGCTCTACGTGGATCAGCCGGGACAGGGCCTGGGCAAACTGCTGCTCGACCGGGTGAAGCAGGGCCGAAACCGCCTGAAGCTCCACTCACACCTACCCAACGAGGCGGCCCACGCCTTCTACCGGCGAGAGGGCTTCGTTCAGGTCGGGCAACCCTGGCCCGGCAGCGACGGCATCGACGAGATCACCATGGAGTGGCAGCGATGAACCGCATCCTTCCCGCCCTCACCATCGTGCTGCTGATCGTTGGCTTCTGGGCCCTCGCCGTGATCCCGATGAATGCCCACCTCACCGCCGACCAGGCCCAGCGTGACGGCATCGTCGTCACCCCAGAGGCACCGGCTGCGCGGCAGGAGGTCTCGGGCCTCGTCCTGGCGATCAAGAATCCGCAGATCATCCCGCTGACCTACGTCCAGACAAGGCCGCGCCTGCCCTCGCCGCACCAAGTAGTGGCCGAGCTTTGGGAGACAACCGTGGAGAAGCGGATCACCTCAAAGCGCAGCCTCGTCTATCACGGCTGGGTCACCCTCTCGGCCACCCTGCTGGGTTTCGCCATTGGCACCACGCTCGGAATCCTTCTGGCGGTGGGGATCGTCTACAACCGGACGATGGACAAGTCCGTCATGCCCTGGGCCATCACCAGCCAGACCATCCCGATCCTGGCCCTGGCGCCCATGGTGATCGTGATGCTGGGCTCCATCGGCATCCAGGGGCTGTTGCCCAAGGCCATCATCTCGGCCTACCTCAGCTTCTTCCCGGTTGTCGTGGGTATGGTGAAGGGCCTGCGCAGTCCGGATTCGATGCAGCTTGACCTGCTGCGCACCTACAACGCCAGCGGCAACCAGGGCTTCTGGAAGCTGCGCCTGCCCTCCTCCATCCCCTACCTCTTCGCCTCGCTGAAGATCGGCATCTCGGCCTCCCTCGTCGGGGCCATCGTGGGCGAGCTGCCGACCGGCGCGCGGGCGGGCTTCGGCGCGCGGATGCTGGTGGGCGACCAGTACGGCCAGCCTCTGGTCACCTGGGCGGCGCTCTTTGCTGCCGCCATCACCGCCGCCGCGCTGGTGGCGATACTGAGCCTGATCGAGCGGCAGACGCTGCGCAGCATGGGGATGAAAGCGGCATGACGGCCTGGATACTTGCCATCGCAATCTGGCTTGTCGGCTGGTACCTGAACC
This sequence comes from Sulfitobacter sp., assembly GCA_965212515.1. Lineage (GTDB taxonomy): Bacteria > Pseudomonadota > Alphaproteobacteria > Rhodobacterales > Rhodobacteraceae > Sulfitobacter. Next base: position 1,784,951 of record OZ243122.1, on the reverse strand, counting down.
ACCGGCTGGCCAACGCCGCCCTCTCGGACAGCCGCGCCTACGCGCTGCTCATCCCGCTGGTCTTCGGGGTCACGCTGATCCTGATCTGGGAGGTGCTCGTCACCATGCTCGACGTGAGCGCGGTGATCCTGCCGCCGCCCTCGATGATCGCGGATCGCTTCGCGGGCTCGCTGCCGCTGCTCTGGGCGGACTTCGAGCAGACCATCCTCAAGGGGGCCATGACGGGCTACCTGATCGGTGCCCTGGCCGCCTTCGGGGTGGCCATCCTGGCGGACCGGTCACCCTTCCTGACCAAGGGCATCCTGCCGGTCGGGGCCTTCATGGCGGCCCTGCCAATCGTCGGGACGGCGCCGATCTTCGTGAAATGGCTGGGCAGCGACTGGCAGTCCAAAGCCGCGGTCGTCGGTGTCATGGTCTTCTTCCCGATCCTGGTGAACACCGTGGCCGGCCTGCGCGACACCACCGCGATGCAGCGCGACCTGATGCGCACCTACGGGGCAGGCTACTGGCCGACCCTCTTCAAGCTGCGCCTGCCGGCCGCCATGCCCTTCATCTTCAACGGTCTGAAAATTGCAACGACTCTGGCGCTGATCGGCGCTATCGTTGCCGAATTCTTCGGCTCTCCAACGCTTGGCATGGGCTTCCGCATCTCCACTTCGGTGGGGCAGCTTGCCATGGACATGGTCTGGGCCGAGATTATCGTCGCCGCCATCGCGGGCTCTTTCTTCTACGGGCTGATGGCGCTGGTCGAGAAGCGGGTGACCTTCTGGCACCCGTCACAAAGATAACAACCAACCTGGAGGTCAACTAAGATGAAGAAACTGATGATGGCGGCGGCCATGGCCGTCGGACTGGGCAGCGCCCCCGCCCTGGCGGACGGCCACGCCAATTCGGTCACGCTGCAATTGCAGTGGGTCACCCAGGCCCAGTTCGCGGGCTACTATGTGGCCCTCGACAAGGGCTTCTACGAGGAAGAGGGCCTGGACGTCACGATCCTGCCGGGCGGCCCTGACATCGCACCGCCGCAGGTGCTGGCGGGCGGCGGGGCCGACGCCATGCTGAACTGGATGCCCTCCGCTCTGGCAGCCCGCGAGAAGGGCCTGCCGGTGGTGAATATCGCCCAGCCCTTCAAGACCTCGGGCCTGATGCTGACCTGCTGGAAAGACACCGGCATCACCAGCCCGCAGGATTTCAAAGGCAAGACCATCGGCGTCTGGTTCTTCGGCAACGAGTACCCCTTCCTGTCCTGGATGAGCCAGGAGGGCATCTCCACCGACGGCGGTGAGGATGGCGTGACCGTGCTCAAGCAGGGCTTCAACGTCGATCCGCTGATTCAGCGACAGGCCGACTGCATCTCCACCATGACCTACAACGAGTATGGTCAGGTGCTGGACGCCGGCGTGAGCGAGGACGAACTGGTGACCTTCAAGTACGAGGACCAGGGCGTCGCCACGCTCGAGGATGGCATCTACGTGCTGGAGGAGAACCTGGAAGATCCCGTCTTCGTGGACAAGATGGTGCGCTTCGTGCGGGCCTCCATGAAGGGCTGGAAGTACGCCGAGGAGAACCCCCAGGAAGCGGCGGAGATCGTGCTCGACAATGACGAGACCGGCGCCCAGACCGAGGCCCACCAGGTCCGCATGATGGGTGAGATCGCCAAGCTCACCGCGGGCTCCAACGGCACCCTGGACGAGGCCGACTTCCAGCGCACGGTGGATACCCTGCTGGCCGGCGGTTCCGACCCGGTGATCACCAAGCAGCCCGAGGGCGCCTGGACCCACGACATCACGGACAAGGCGCTGAACTGAGCCCTGTTCCAGTGACAGAGAAGGCCGCCAGGCAACCGGCGGCCTTTTTTCTTTGAGGGTCAGGGTTTGGGCGCGACGCCAGACTTGTCCCGCGCGATCCCCACCGGCGCATAGCGCTCGAAGCCTGCCTTGAGCACGTCGCGGCGGCTGTAGACGTTGCGCAGGTCGGCCATCCTTGCGCTGCGCATGGCCTTGGAGAGGCGGCGCAGGTTGAGGCCTCGGAACTCGTTCCATTCGGTCAGGACGACGATGGCGTCGGCCCCCTCGGCGGCCTCGTAGGGGTTCTCCATCCACTCCACCCGGGGCAGCAGGGCCTCGCCCTCGGCCTGGCCCTGGGGGTCCACCACCCGTACCTCGGCGCCGCGGCCGATCAGGGCGGGGACGATGGTCAGGGAGGGCGCCTCGCGCATGTCGTCGGTGTTGGGCTTGAAGGTGACCCCGAAGATGGCGATGCGCTTGCCCTTGAGATCGTCGTCGCAGAGCTCCAGGATCTTGTCGATCATCCGGGCCTTCACCCGGTCGTTCACGTCGATTACCGTTTCCACGATGCGCATGGGGCTGGAATGGTCCTGCCCGATCCGGGCCAGTGCCAGCGTGTCCTTGGGAAAGCAGGAGCCGCCGTAGCCCGGGCCCGCGTGCAGGAACTTGTCGCCGATGCGACCATCAAGGCCCATGCCCTTGGCCACCTGCTGGATGTCCCCGCCGACCTTCTCGCAGAGCATGGCCATCTCGTTGATGAAGGTGATCTTGGTGGCGAGAAAGGCATTGGCCGCGTACTTGATCAGCTCGGCGGTCTCCAGATCCGTTTTCACCACCGGGTAGTCGCGCAGGGAAAGCGGCTGATAGATGGCGTCCATCACCTCCGCCGCGCGCTCGCTCTCGACCCCGATGACGACCCGGTCGGGGCGCATGAAGTCCTCGATGGCGGCGCCCTCGCGCAGGAACTCGGGGTTGGAGCAGACGTCGAAGTCGAGCTCCGGCACGGCGCGGGCCATGATGTCGGCGATCTGGCGGTTGGTGCCCACGGGCACGGTGGACTTGGTCACCACCACCGCATAGCCGGTGAGGGCCCGGGCGATCTCCTCGGCAGCGGCAAAGACGAACTGCAGATCGGCATGGCCGTCGCCGCGCCGGGCCGGGGTGCCCACGGCGATGAAAACGGCATCGACCTCCTGCAGGGCGGCCTTCAGATCGGTCGAGAAGGAGAGCCGCCCGGCCTCCATGTTGGTGCGCATGAGGCTGTCGAGGTTTGGCTCGAAGATGGGCACCTCACCCCGGCGCAGAGTGGCGATCTTGTCGGCGTTCATGTCCACGCAGATGACCTCGTGCCCGAAGTCGGAGAAGCAGACCCCGCTGACAAGCCCGACATAGCCGGTGCCGACGACGACGATTTTCATGGGTTATGGCTCCTAATTGAAACAGTTGTGTGGGGCGGCCAGTCAGATGCGCGGCGAAGCGGCGCCAAGCTGGTGGTTGCCCGGTGATTGGGAAAAGCGTGCATTCAAAGCCTGTAGTAGCCCCGGAACCAGTCGACGAAGTGCTGCACCCCGGTGCGCAGATCGGTGGCGGGCTGGAAGCCGGTCAGCTCCTTCAGCAGGTGGGTGTCCGCCCAGGTGGCGGGCACGTCGCCGGGCTGCATCGGCAGGAGGGTCTGCTGGGCCTGGCGTCCGGTGGCGGCCTCGATTGCGGCGATGAAGTCGGGCAGGGGGGCTGGATCGGCATTGCCGATGTTGATGACGCGGAAGGGGGCGACCGGGCTCAGGCTGTCCTGCGCGACCGGGGCGGCGGGATCGGGCACCCGGTCCACCAGCCGCACCAGGGCCTCCACCAGGTCATCGATATAGGTGAAGTCCCGCTTCATCCTGCCGTGGTTGTAGACCTCGATGGGCGCCCCCTGCAGGATCGCCCGGGCGAACCTGGAGGGTGCCATATCGGGCCGTCCCCAGGGGCCGTAGACCGTGAAGAAGCGAAAGAGCGTCATCGGCAGGCCGTAGATGTGGGCATAGGCATGGGCCATGTTCTCGCAGCTCTTCTTGCTGGCCGCGTAGAAGGACATCTGGTGATCGGCGCGGTCGGTCTCGCGGTAGGGCATCTCGGTGTTGGCGCCGTAGGCCGAGGAGGTGGAGGCGATGAGCATGTGTTTCGGGGGATGGGCGCGGGCCGCCTCCAGCAGCTCGAAGGTGCCCTGGAGGTTGGCCTCGAAGTAGGCGCGCGGGTTCTCGATGGAGTAACGCACCCCGGCCTGGGCGGCGAGGTGGAAGACGGCCTCTGGCCGGACCCGCGCAAAGAGATCGGCGAGCACCCCCGGCGTCTCGATCCGCGCCACCTGATCGGTGAAGCCCGCGCGCGCCGTGAGCCGGGCCCGCCGTGCCTCCTTCAGGGGCACATCGTAGTAATCGTTCAGGCTGTCGATGCCGGTCACCTCCCAACCCGCGTCCAGCAGAGCGTGGCTGAGGGCCGCGCCGATGAAACCGGCGGAACCGGTGACCAGGGCGTGGGGCGAGGTGGGGGCGTTATCGGGCATGCCTCGGGTCTAGCCAAGGGCGCGGGCTTTGCACAGGGAAACTTGCGCGCCTGCCGCCGCGACAGGGAGGCGGTGACAGACCCCTTGCAGACTCGTGCTGCCTTCCGTATATGGACCTCAACAGCGGCGCTTCCGGGTCCAAACCGGAGGCTCCACCGAGAAAGTGCAACGGGCCGCGCGCCCGTTTTTTTGTGCCCAATTACATCTGTCCGTAGGAACCCATGACCACAGACCTGATTGCCAAGGCCGCCATCGACCGCCGCATGGCCGAGATCATCACCCCGGTGATCGAGGACATGGGCTTCGAGCTGGTGCGCGTGCGGCTCATGTCCGGCAAGACCACGACGCTCCAGATCATGGCCGACCGTCCCCAGGGCGGCATCGAGGTGGACGACCTCACCGAGATCACCCAGGCGGTGGGCGCGGTGCTGGATGTCGAGGATCCGATCCTGGACGAGTACACGCTCGAGGTCTCCAGCCCCGGCATCGACCGTCCGCTGACCCGGCTCAAGGACTTCGACGCCTTCGAGGGCTACGAGGCCAAGCTGGAAACCGAAGAGCTGATCGACGGTCGCCGCCGCTTCAAGGGCGAGCTGGCCGGTGTCGAGGGCGACGAGGTGCTGATCAACGTCGCCGAGGGCACCATCGGGCTCAAGTTCGAGTGGCTGAGCGATGCCAAGCTTGTCCTGACCGACGAGCTGATCAAGGAAATGCTGCGCCAGCGCAAGGCCGCCGGCGTGATCGACGAAACCCAATTCGATGAGATCGAAACTGATACGTCCGAGGATGGAGACAACTGATGGCCATTACTTCCGCAAACCAGCTTGAGCTTTTGCAGACCGCCGAGGCGGTGGCCCGCGAGAAGATGATCGACCCCGGTCTGGTGGTCGAGGCGATGGAAGAGAGCCTCGCCCGGGCGGCCAAGTCGCGCTACGGCGCCGAAATGGACATCCGCGTCGCCATCGACCGCAAGACCGGCCGCGCCACCTTCACCCGCGTCCGCACAGTCGTGGACGAGGAGGAGCTTGAGAACTACCAGGCAGAGTTTTCCGTCGAGCAGGCCAAGCCCTACTTCGAGCCGGCCCAGAAGGCGAACGCCCACTGGCTGCGCGAGGGCGAGTTGGTCAGCGATTTCGGCAGCGGCCCCCAGGTGGGCGACACCTTCGTCGAGGAGGTGCCCCCAGTGGAGATGGGCCGGATCGCCGCCCAGTCGGCCAAGCAGGTGATCCTGCAAAAGGTCCGCGAGGCCGAGCGTGACCGCCAGTACGAGGAATTCAAGGACCGCGCGGGCACCATCATCAACGGTCTCGTCAAGCGCGAGGAATACGGCAACGTCATCGTGGACGTGGGCGCCGGTGAGGCGATCCTGCGCCGCAACGAGAAGATCGGCCGCGAGTCCTACCGCCCGAACGACCGCATCCGCGTCTACATCAAGGATGTGCGCCGCGAGCAGCGCGGACCGCAGATCTTCCTGAGCCGCACCGCGCCCGAGTTCATGGCCGAGCTCTTTAAGATGGAAGTGCCGGAAATCTACGACGGCATCATCGAGATCAAGGCCGTGGCCCGTGACCCGGGCTCGCGCGCCAAGATCGCCGTCATCTCCTACGACGGCTCGATCGACCCCGTCGGCGCCTGCGTCGGTATGCGCGGTTCCCGCGTGCAGGCCGTGGTGAACGAGCTTCAGGGCGAGAAGATCGACATCATTCCGTGGAACGAGGACCAGCCGACCTTCCTGGTGAACGCCCTTCAGCCGGCCGAGGTGAGCAAGGTGGTTCTGGACGAGGAAGCGGGCAAGATCGAGGTCGTCGTGCCGGAGGAACAGCTCTCGCTCGCCATCGGCCGCCGCGGCCAGAACGTGCGCCTGGCCTCCCAGCTCACCGGGCTGGACATCGACATCATGACCGAGGAGCAGGAAAGCGCCCGCCGCCAGGCCGAGTTCGAGCAGCGCACCAAGCTCTTCATGGACAGCCTGGACCTGGACGAGTTCTTTGCCCAGCTTCTGGTCGCCGAGGGCTTCACCAACCTCGAGGAAGTCGCCTACGTCGAGCTGGACGAGCTGCTTGTCATCGACGGGGTGGACGAGGACACGGCGAACGAGCTTCAGGCCCGCGCCCGTGACGTGCTGGAAGCCCAGAACAAGGCCGCCCTGGACGCCGCCCGCGCGCTGGGTGCCGAGGACAGCCTTATTGAATTCGAGGGCCTGACACCCCAGATGATTGAGGCACTGGCGAAGGATGACGTGAAGACCCTGGAAGACTTCGCCACCTGTGCCGACTGGGAACTGGCCGGCGGCTGGACAACGGTCGACGGCGAGCGGGTCAAGGACGATGGCACGCTGGAGCCCTTCGATGTGAGCCTGGAAGAGGCCCAGAATATGATCATGACCGCGCGCGTGATGCTGGGCTGGGTCGATCCCGCCGAGCTTGAGGCCGACGAGCCCGAGGAAGGCGCGGAAGAGGAAGCAGCAGAAGAGGAGGCCGGGGCCTGATTTCAGGCCTCGGAGGCACCTGATGGGTCGCGGTGGCGTCTCGAAAGACCACACGGATGGTCCTGACCGCAAGTGCATTGCCACAGGCGAGGTGCAGCCCCGTTTCGGGCTGATCCGCTTCGTTGTGGGGCCTGAGCGGCAGATCGTGCCGGACATCCTGGGCAAGCTGCCGGGGCGGGGCATCTATGTCGCCGCGGACCGCGCAGCCCTGGAGACGGCGGTAAAGAAAAAGCTCTTCGCCCGTGCGGCAAAAGGCCAGGTGGCCCTGCCGGACGGACTGGTGGAAGAGGTCGAGCGGCAGCTGGCGCGGCGGGTCGTGGACCTGATCTCGCTTCAGCGCAAGGGCGGCCGGGCGGTGGCCGGTTACGAGAAGGTGAAGGCCTGGCTCCAGCAGGAGGAGGCGGAGGTCCTGATCCAGGCCAGCGACGGATCGGACCGCGGCAAGAGCAAGCTGAGCACGCCGCATTATGGCCACTACATAGGGTGGTTGACGGCGGATGAATTGGGTTTGGCATTCGGACGCCAAACTGTGATACATGGGGCGCTCGCCTCTGGTGGACTCACAAAACGTGTTGTAGAGGAAGCCCAAAGACTTAAAGGCGTGCGCGTAAAGGAGACTGGCAAGGGCCAGTCGAAAGGATAGACGAGCTAGATGAGCGATAGTGACGGCAAGAAAACATTGGGTCTGCGCGGCGGCGCGCGTCCGGGCAACGTGAAGCAGAGCTTTAGCCACGGGCGGACCAAGAACGTCGTGGTCGAAACCAAGCGCAAGCGCGTGGTGGTTCCCAAGCCGGGGGCTGCCAAGTCGGGTGCGGGTGGGGCCAAGGCGCCGGCCGGTACGGATCCGTCGAAGCGTCCCGCGGGCATCACCGATGCCGAAATGGAGCGCCGCCTGCGCGCCGTGCAGGCCGCCAAGGCCCGCGAGGCCGAAGAGGCTGCCGCCCGCGAAGCCGAGGAAAAGGCCCGCGCCGAGGAGCGTGAGCGCCGCCGGGCAGAGCAGGAAGCCAAGGAGCGCGAAGAGCGCGAGCGCGAGGAGAGCCTCAAGGCCAAGGCCGAAGAGGAAGAGCGCAAGGCCCGCGAGGCTGCCGCCGCGGCCCAGGCCGCCGCTCAGGCCCCGGCCGAGCCCGCCGCAGCCCGTCCTGCGCCGAACAAGCAGGCGCCTGCCGCACCCCAGCGCAAGCAGGACCGCGACCGCGAGGATACCAACAAGAAGAACCGTGGCGGCGACAACCGCCGTTCGGGCAAGCTGACCGTGAACCAGGCTCTGGCCGGTGGCGAAGGTGGTCGTCAACGCTCCATGGCGGCCATGAAGCGCAAGCAGGAACGGGCTCGCAAGAAGGCCATGGGTGGCCCAGTCGAGCGCGAGAAGGTCGTGCGCGACGTGCAGCTTCCCGAGGCCATCGTCGTCTCCGAGCTGGCCAACCGCATGGCCGAGCGTGTCGGTGAGGTCGTCAAGGCGCTCATGCAGAACGGCATGATGGTGACCCAGAACGAGACCATCGACGCCGACACCGCCGAACTGATCATCGAGGAATTTGGCCACAAGGTCGTTCGCGTGTCGGACGCCGACGTGGAGGACGTGATCAAGGAGGTCCAGGACAAGCCCGAAGACCTGCAATCCCGTCCGCCGGTTATCACCATCATGGGCCACGTCGACCACGGCAAGACATCGCTGCTGGACGCCATCCGCAACGCCAAGGTTGTGGCGGGCGAGGCCGGCGGCATCACCCAGCACATCGGCGCCTACCAGGTGAAGCAGAACGACGCCGTTCTGACTTTCTTGGACACGCCGGGCCACGCGGCCTTCACCTCCATGCGCTCGCGCGGGGCCCAGGTGACGGACATCGTGGTTCTGGTGGTGGCGGCGGATGACGCCGTGATGCCCCAGACCATCGAGGCCATCAACCACGCCAAGGCAGCCAAGGTGCCGATGATCGTGGCGATCAACAAGATCGACAAGCCCGCCGCCAACCCCGACAAGGTGCGCACGGACCTGCTTCAGCACGAGGTGATCGTGGAGAAGCTCTCCGGTGACGTGCAGGACGTCGAGGTGTCGGCCACCACCGGCCAGGGCCTGGACGAGCTGCTGGAAGCCATTGCGCTTCAGGCGGAGATCCTCGAGCTCAAGGCCAACCCGAACCGTGCCGCCGTGGGCGCCGTGATCGAGGCCCAGCTTGACGTGGGCCGCGGCCCCGTCGCCACCGTGCTGGTCCAGAGCGGCACCCTGCGCCAGGGCGACATCTTTGTCGTCGGGGAGCAGTACGGCAAGGTGCGGGCCCTGGTGGACGACACCGGCCAGCGCGTGAAGGAAGCGGGCCCCTCGGTTCCCGTCGAGGTGCTGGGCCTCAACGGTACGCCCGAGGCGGGCGACGTCCTGAACGTGACCGAGACCGAAGCCCAGGCGCGCGAGATCGCCGCCTACCGCGAGCAGGCCGCCAAGGACAAGCGCGCCGCTGCCGGTGCCGCCACGACGCTGGAACAGCTCATGGCCAACGCCAAGGCGGACGAGAACGTCAGCGAACTGCCGATCCTGGTGAAGGCCGACGTGCAGGGCTCTGCCGAGGCGATCGTTCAGGCGATGGAGAAGATCGGCAACGAGGAGGTGCGCGTGCGCGTGCTGCACTCGGGCGTCGGCGCCATTACCGAGACGGACGTGGGCCTCGCCGAAGCCTCAAACGCGCCGATCATGGGCTTCAATGTCCGCGCAAATGCCTCGGCCCGCAACACGGCGAACCAGAAGGGCGTGGAGATCCGCTACTACTCGGTGATCTACGACCTTGTGGATGACGTGAAGGCCGCGGCCTCGGGACTGCTGTCGAACGAGATCAAGGAGAACTTCATCGGCTACGCCGAGATCAAGGAGGTCTTCAAGGTCACGGGCGTCGGCAAGGTGGCTGGCTGTCTCGTCACCGAAGGGATCGCACGCCGCTCCGCCGGTGTCCGCCTGCTGCGCGACAACGTGGTGATCCACGAGGGCACGCTGAAGACGCTCAAGCGCTTCAAGGACGAGGTGCCGGAGGTCCAGTCGGGCCAGGAGTGCGGCATGGCCTTCGAGAACTACGACGACATCCGCCCCGAGGACGTGATCGAGATCTTCGAGCGCGAGGAAGTCACCCGGACGCTCTGATCCGGGTCAGGGGAAGAAATGAAAGGGGCCGCGGTGACGCGGCCCTTTTTCTTTGGGGCTTACCGCTCCGGCGCCATGTCCCGGCTGGCCAGCAGCCCGGCGGCCAGGATCATCAGCCCGCCGCAGAGCCGGTTGATGAGGCCCGCGCCGTGGCGCTTGAGGGCGTCTGCCGCCCGTACGCCGAGCCAGGCCCATAGCAGAAGGATCAGGCCGTCCACCACAAGGTAGGTGGCGCCCAGGATCAGGAGCTGCGGCCAGATCGGCAGGGCGGGGTCGATGAACTGCGGGAAGAGGGCGCCGAAGAAGACGACGGCAAAGGGATTGGCCATGGAGGTGACGAATCCCTGCCGAAAGAGCCGCCCAGGTGAGGCTGTCGTGCTCTCCGGCGTATCCCTGTCGCAGGCGGGTGCCGAAAGGATCAATTGCAGCCCGATCCAGCCCAGGTAGGCCACCCCGGCCCATTTGATCCAGAGGAAGGCGCTCTGCGAGGTGGCGATCACGGCGGCCAGGCCGAAGGCGGCGGCGACCATCTGCAGGCAGTTGGCCGTGAGGTCTCCGCCTAAGGTGTAAAGGCTGCGCCGCAGCCCGTGCCGAATGGCGTTGGAAATGATCAGAAGCTGGCTGGTATCGGGCGGCGTGGCAAAGAAGACCGCCACGGCCAAGAGGTAGATCAGGTAGGTCTCAAGCGCCAAGGCGGATCAATGCGGGCGCGGTGCGGCGTTCACCGGCTTGCCGGAGTAGGTGGTCTCGTCCACCTTCACCACGATGCGGCCGTCGGGCATGTCCTTCACAAAGATGCCCTGCACAAATACGCAGGACCCGAGGGTGATGGTGCGCAGCATGTTCGATTTCCCCACAGAAACTGAGCACAGTTTACTAAACAATGCGCATTCCTGCCAGCCGATTGTTCACATAACGAACCGCTGCCGCCCTAGAGCCAGTCGCGTAGGATCGGGATCAGCGGGATGTCGGCAGGGGGCATGGGGTAGTTCCGCAGGTCCTGCGCGCGCACCCACTTGAGCGTCTGCTCTTCTCTCGGGCGGGGCGTGCCTTCCCACTTGCGGCAGGCAAAGAGCGGCATCAGCAGGTGGAAATCGGCGTAGCTGTGGCTGGCGAATGTCAGCGGCGCGAGGCAGGAGGACCAGGTCTCGATCCCCAGCTCCTCGTGCAGCTCGCGGATCAGCGCTACCTCGGGCGTTTCGCCCTCTTCCACCTTGCCCCCGGGAAACTCCCAGAGGCCCGCCATGGACTTCCCTTCCGGCCGCTGCGCAAGCAGCACGCGACCGTCCACGTCAATCAGGGCCACCGCCGAAACCAGTACTGTCTTCATGGGCTCAGGACCGGTAGTCGGCGTTGATTTCGATGTAGCCGTGGGTCAGGTCACAGGTCCAGACGGTCGCCTGCCCCTCGCCCAGCCCCAGGTCCACGCCGATCTCGATGTCGGTGCCCTTCATGTGGGCGGCAGCGGCCTCCTCCGAATAGCTCGGGCTGCGCCAACCGTCCTTGGCAACCTCGACCGTACCGAAGCGGATGGAGAGACGGTCCCGGTCGGCCGCGGCGCCGGACTTGCCCACCGCCATGACAACCCGGCCCCAGTTGGGGTCTTCGCCCGCGATGGCCGTCTTGATCAGGGGGGAGTTGGCAATCGCCATGGCGTGGACCTTGGCGTCCGCGTCCGTCGCCGCGCCGGTCACCTCGATCTGGACGAACTTGCTCGCCCCCTCGCCGTCGCGCACCACCTGGTGGGCGAGGTCCAGCATGACGCCGTGCAGAGCGTCGGAGAAGGCGTCGCTGTCGGACGCATCGACCCCCGCAGCGCCGGTCGCCGCCACGATCAGGCTGTCCGATGTGGAGGTATCGCTGTCCACAGTGATGCAGTTGAAGGTCCGGTCCGCGTGGCGCGAGACCATGCCCTGCAGAGCCTCTTGTGACAGGGCGGCATCGGTGAAGATGTAGACCAGCATGGTGGCCATGTCGGGCGCGATCATGCCCGAGCCCTTGGCCATCCCCGCAATGCGGACCAGCTTGCCATCCACCTCGACCTCGGCCGAAGCCCCTTTCGGGAAAGTGTCAGTCGTCATGATGGCGCGGGCTGCGGCGGCGATGCTGCCCGCCTCGGTCCGTCCCGCCAGATCCTCGAGCACGGCGGTGACGCGCTCGTGGGGCAGGGGTTCGCCGATCACGCCGGTCGAGGAGGTGAAGACCCGTGCCTCCGGGATTCCGCAGGCCTTGGCGACCCCGGCGCAGATGGCATTGACGGAGGCCACGCCGTTGCGCCCGGTGAAGGCGTTGGCGTTGCCGGAGTTGACCAGGATCGCGGCGCCCGCATCGGAGGTGCCACCGATCTTCTTCTGGCAGTCCAGCACAGGCGCGGCGCGGGTGGCGGAGCGGGTGAAGACCCCGGCGATGGTGCTGCCGGGGGCCAGGGTGGCGAGCATCACGTCGGTGCGCCCCTGGTACTTGACCCCGGCAGCAGCGGTGGCAAAGGCCACCCCTTCGATCACCGGCAGGTCAGGGAATTCTGCGGGCGCCAGGGGCGAGACCTTCGTGATCTTGGCCAAGGGCGTTACTCCAGCCAGTCGAGGTTGCGCAGCACCGACGGGTCGATCCCCTCGGCGCCGGAACGGTCCACGTCAGCCTCGGCGGTGACGCCTTCGATCGCCTCCTGCACTTTGGTCTGGCGGATCTGGGTCTCCAGCTCTTCGCGGACCTCATCGAGGGTCGGCGCCTCGCTCTGGCGGGTCTCGTTCAGCTTGATCACGTGCCAGCCGAACTGGGTTTCCACAGGGTCGGAGACTGCGCCGGGCTCGAGCGCCATCACGGCCTGCTCGAAGGTGGGCACCATCATGCCCGCGCCGAACCATCCGAGCGAACCGCCGCCGGGGCCCGAGGGGCCGGTGGATTTGTCGCGCGCCAGGGCAGCGAAGTCCGCGCCGCCTTCAAGCTCCTCGCGGATCGCCTGGGCCTCCTCCTGGGTTTCCACCAAGATGTGCGAGGCGTTGTATTCGGTCTCGGCTTCGGCGTTGGTATACTGCTCTTCGTAGGCGGCCTGGAGCGCAGCCTCGTCCACCGGCTCGGCCATGACGCCCTCGATCACCTCACCGGCGGTGAGGGAGCGGGTCTCGTTCTCCAGCGAGAGGGTCACGCGCGGCGGCAGGGTGCCGTCAAAGCTGTCAGCCAGGGCGGTCTGCTGCACGAGCTGGTCGAGCAGGCCGGTAAAGAGCACCTCGTCGGGCAGCTGCTGATACTGCTCGGGCAGGGAGGCCCGCGCGACGATCAGGTGGCCCAGGGTGATCTCGGTGCCGTTGACGGTGGCCACGACGGTTTCGAGAGAGGGCTCCTCCTGCGCGGCGAGGGGCAAAGCAAGGATGGCGGAGGCCGCGACGGCCCCCAGGAATTGGGCTGTTCTCAGCATGATTTGTTACCTCACGCCCCCGGTGGGGGCTGCTACATTGACACTATATGCACCGGCCCTTACATCGGCTCAGGGCGCGGTTCAGTCGCTCGTTCACCCATCTATCTATGGGCTGAGAGGGCGCTGAGCAAGCAGATCGGCGCCATCTTGCAACTTCGTCTGGAGAGCACATGCTGGGTTTCGGAACTATCGCCAAACGGGTCTTTGGCACACCAAATGACCGTCGGATCAAGGCGACTCGCCCGCTTGTGGCCAAGATCAACGCGCTCGAGCCCGAATTCGAGCAGTTGAGCGACGAGGGCCTCATCGAGAAGACGCAGGAGCTGCGCCAGCGGCATGAGCAGGGCGAGAGCCTGAACGATCTGCTGCCCGAAGCCTTCGCCAACGTCCGAGAGGCTGCCCGCCGTACCCTCGGCCTGCGCGCCTTCGACACCCAGCTTTTGGCCGCCATCTTCCTGCACCGGGGCAATATCTCGGAGCAGAAGACCGGTGAAGGCAAGACCCTGACCGCCGCCATCGCCGCCTATCTCAACGCCCTGCCGGGCAAGGGCGTGCACATCGTCACGGTAAACGAATACCTCGTGCAGCGCGACGCGGACTGGATGGGCAAGGTCTTTGCCGCCCTCGGCATGCGCACCGGCGCCGCCGTCTCCATGATGAGCGCCGAGGACAAGCGCGCCGCCTACAGCGCCGACGTGACCTATGCGACCAACAACGAGCTGGGCTTCGACTACCTGCGCGACAACATGAAGTCCAACCTGGACGAGATCCTGCAGAAGCATCACCACTTCGCCATCGTGGACGAGGTGGACAGCATCCTGATCGACGAGGCGCGTACGCCGCTGATCATCTCGGGCCCCGCGCAGGACCGCTCGGACCTCTATGTCACCATCGACAAGCTGATCCCCCACCTGCAGGAGGATCACTTCGAGCTCGACGAGAAGACCCGCAACGTGACCTTCACCGACGAGGGCAACGAGTTCCTGGAGGAGGTCCTGCGCAAGGAGGGCCTGATCGAAGAGGGGCAAACGCTCTACGATCCGGAAAGCACGACCATCGTGCACCACGTCAACCAGGGCCTGCGCGCGCACAAGCTGTTCCAGCGCGACAAGGACTACATCGTGCGTGACGGCGAGGTCATCCTGGTGGACGAGTTCACCGGCCGGATGATGCCGGGCCGCCGCCTTTCGGACGGCCTGCACCAGGCCATCGAGGCCAAGGAAGGCAGCCCGATCCAGCCCGAGAACGTGACCCTCGCCTCGGTCACCTTCCAGAACTACTTCCGGCTCTACGATAAGCTCTCTGGCATGACGGGTACGGCCCTGACAGAGGCGGAGGAGTTTGGCGAAATCTACGGTCTCGGCGTTGTCGAGATCCCGACGAACCTCCCCATCGCCCGTGTGGACGAGGACGATGCCGTCTACCGCACGGCGGCCGAGAAGTACGCCGCTATGATCGAAAAGGTGAAGGAGGCCCACGCTAAGGGCCAGCCCTGCCTTGTCGGCACCACCTCGATCGAGAAGTCCGAGATGCTGAGCCAGATGCTCACCGCCGAGGACATTCCGCACAATGTTCTGAACGCGCGTCAGCACGAGCAGGAAGCCCAGATCATCGCCGACGCGGGCAAGCTCGGCGCCGTCACCATTGCCACCAACATGGCCGGCCGAGGCACCGACATTCAGCTTGGCGGCAACGTCGAGCTGAAGGTGCTTGAGGCGCTCGACGCCGACCCCGAGGCCGACCCGACCGAGGTGCGCGCACGCATCGAGGCGGAACATGCTGAGGAGAAGCAGAAGGTGCTGGAGGCCGGGGGCCTCTTCGTTCTCGGCTCCGAACGGCACGAGAGCCGCCGGATCGACAACCAGCTGCGGGGCCGCTCCGGCCGCCAGGGCGACCCGGGCCGCACCGCCTTCTTCCTCTCGCTCGAGGATGACCTGATGCGCATCTTCGGCTCCGAGCGGTTGGAGAAGGTGCTCACCACCCTCGGCCTTCAGGAAGGCGAGGCCATCGTTCACCCCTGGGTCAACAAGTCCCTGGAGCGGGCCCAGGCCAAGGTCGAGGGTCGCAACTTCGACATCCGCAAGCAGCTCCTGAAGTTCGACGACGTGATGAACGAGCAGCGCAAGGTCATCTTCGGCCAGCGCCGCGACATCATGGAGGCCGAGGATCTCAACGAGATCGCCACCGACATGCGCGAGCAGGTCATCGACGACCTAATCGACACCTACATGCCGCCCAAGACCTACGCCGACCAGTGGGACACCGAGGGCTTCGACGCCGCCGTGAAGGAACAGCTCAACATCGACGTGCCGATCCCGGCCTGGTGTGCCGAGGACGGCGTGGATGATGATGTGATCCGCGAGCGCCTGCTGGAGGCGACGGACAAGCTTATGGCCGAGAAGACCGAGGTCTTCGGCGAGGAGAACATGCGCAACATCGAGAAGCAGCTGCTTCTCCAGTCCATCGACAGCAAGTGGCGTGAGCACCTCATGACGCTGGAGCACCTGCGCTCCGTCGTCGGCTTCCGGGGCTACGCGCAGCGCGATCCGCTGAACGAGTACAAGAACGAATCCTTCCAGCTTTTCGAGTCCATGCTCGACAGCCTGCGCCAGGATGTGACCCAGAAGCTGGCCCAGATCCAGCCCATGACGGAAGAGGAGCGCAACGCCCTGATCCAGGAAATGGCCGCCCGTCAGGAGGCCGTGGCCAAGGCCGCCGCCCCCGCGAGCCCCGCCGAACCTGGGCAGGAAAGTGTCGAGGCCGCGCCCGGATTCGTCGAGGAAGACCCGGCCACCTGGGGCAATCCTGGCAGGAATGAGCCCTGCCCCTGCGGATCGGGCAAGAAATTCAAGCATTGCCACGGGCGCTTCGTCTGAACGGCGCCCCGCTTTCGCCAAAAACTTCCCTTCCGGGGGCCATACCCCAGCCCTGATTGTCAGCGACCTTTCACTGGAACGATTCCGGGAAAGGGACGGGACAGATGGCATTCTACAAGGAAATCGCAACCGGGGTGGGCGCTCTTGCCTGTGCGGTGGGGATCGGCTTCGTGATGCAGAACTCCGAGGCCGCGGAAGCCCACTACGGCAAGGGTGCCGCCAGTGCCCAGGCCCGCGCCTACCCTTCCGAGATCACCTCCATCGAGGAGGCCAATGCCGCCAACGCCATGCTCGACGTGCAGGAGATCACCCTGACCTCCGCCGAGTTCGACCGCCCCGTGGATCTGCCGACGCCTGAGGCCGAGGTGGTCAAGGTGGCGGCCCCGGCCACCCTGCCGTCGGTCCCCGAAATGCCGCGCCCCGAAGTGCGCCCCGCCCGGCCCGCCGCGAGCTGTGAAATCACCGCCCAGGCGCGGGCCGCCGCCGCCGCCATGGTGGACCTGACCCTGCAGGCCGCCTGCCTGCCCAACGAACGCGTGACGGTACACCACAACGGCCTCATCTTCACCGAGACAACCTCGGAAGAGGGCACCCTCGACCTGCGCGTCCCGGCGTTGGCCAGCGATGCGGTCTTCATCGTCGCCTTCTCCAACGGCGACGGCGCCGTGGCCCAGACCAAAGTGGAGGACCTGGGAGACTTCCAGCGCGCCGTTCTCCAGTGGAAGGGCGACACCGGCTTCCAGATCCACGCCCGCGAATTTGGCGCCGCCTATGGCGCAGCTGGCCACCTCTGGCAGGAGGCACCCGGCTCCGTCGCGGCGGCCGTCCTGGGCGAGAGCGGCGTCCTGACGCGCCACGGCGACAGCGCCGCCGCCGATCCGCTGATGGCCGAGGTCTATACCTTCCCCGTCGATGCCGCCGACCGCGCGGGCGAGATCGCCCTTTCGGTGGAGGCCGAGGTGACCGCCCAGAACTGCGGTATCGAGATCGAGGCCCAGTCCCTCGAACTGACGCCGTCGGGCGAGGTGAAGAGCCGCAACCTGACCCTGCCGGTGCCCGACTGCGCCGCCGAGGGCTCCTTTCTGGTGTTGAATAATCTGCTGCAAGACCTGAAAGTCGCTGCCAGATAAGACGGCATCACGGGGTCACATGCTGACAACAAGATGTGCGGCCCTCTGTGCCGCACTTTTTCTGTTTTGGGCCCAGCCCCTGCTGGCGCAGGACGTGACGCTCATCTCGCGCGACGGCGAGGTGGAGCTGAGCGGCACTCTCATGGGCTTCGACGGGGAATTCTACCGCCTGCGCACCGACTACGGCGAGCTCACGGTCGATGGCTCCGGCGTCTCCTGTGCCGGGCCGGGCTGCCCCAACCTGGAGGACTTCGTGGCCGAGATCGCCCTCTCTGGATCGGCTACCATGGGGGCGGTGCTCATGCCCGCCCTGATTGATGCCTTTGCCCGACAGAATGGCTATGCGGTGACCCGCGAGAGCCGCGAGGAGACCCGCTTCGAGCTGGTCCTGACCCGTCGCGAAACCGGCAAGCTGGCGGCGCGCTTCCTTTTCCGGGCCACCAACACGGACGAGGGCTTTGCCGATCTCCTGGCCGATGAGGCGGATATTGTCATGGCCCTGCGCGAGATCAGGCCCGAGGAACGGAGCCTGGCCCGCAGCGCCGGGATGGGGGACCTGACCGGCCTGAACCGCAGCCGGGTGCTGGCGCTGGACGCAGTGGTGGCCGTTGTCGCCCCCGCCAACCCGATCCAGGCCCTCTCGCCGCGCGATCTGGCCCGCGTGCTGGCCGGCGAGATCGACAACTGGCAGGCGCTCGGCGGGCCGGATGCGCCTATTGCCCTGCACCTGCCTGCCGCGGGCAGCGGCCTGAGCCAGGCCATTGAGGACCAGATCCTGACCCCGGCCCGGGCCGCGCTTGCCGAGGAGGGGGTGACCCGCCACGCCCTGCCGCGCCAGATCGCCGATGCCGTGGCGCGGGACGATCTCTCGCTCGGCCTGACCAGCTACGCCGAGCGGGCGGCGCTCCAGGTCCTCACCCTGGCGGGGGGCTGCGGCTTTGCCCTCGATGCCTCGCGCCAGACCATCAAGACCGAGGACTACCCCCTGACCGCGCCGCTCTTCCTCTACTTCCCGGCGCGACGCCTTCCGCTCATCGCACGCCAGTTCCTCGCCTTCACCCGGGGGGCTGCGGCCCAGAACGTGATCCGCCGCGCGGGCTTCGTCGATCAGGCGCCCGAGGAGATTCCCGTGGAACTGCAGGGCAACCGCTTCGTCAACGCCATCTCCGTCGCCGGGGGAGAGATCGCCCTGGAGGAGCTTCAGCGGATGACCACGACCCTCGCCCCCATGGCGCGGCTCACCACCTCTTTCCGGTTCGAACCCGGCTCGATCAGGCTCGATGCCCAATCCCGCTCCAACGTGCAGCAGTTGGCGCGGGCTCTGGAGCAGGGCAGCTACGATGCCCGGCAGCTGCGCTTTGTCGGCTTCAGCGATGGCGAAGGGGCGGCCAAGGCGAACCGGGAGATCGCCCTGCGCCGCGCCGAGGCGGTGAAGCGGGCCGTCGTGGCGGCGGCGGTGACGGCCAACCTGGAGCGGGTCGACCTCTCCGTCGATGCCTTCGGGGAGGCCATGCCGATGGCCTGCGATGAGACCGCCTGGGGGCGGTCCGTCAACCGCCGGGTCGAGGTCTGGGTGCGCTGATCGTCCTGACCGTGCTGGCTTGCCGGGCAGGGCGGGGGCTCTGCCCCCCGCCGCTGCGCGGCTCCCCCCGGAGTTTTTTTGGGGCAAAACGATGCAGGGGTCAGAGAAGCCCTTCGCTGCGGAAGCTCAATTCTGTCGATTTGCCGATGATCAGATGGTCATGCAAGGTCAGGCCGAGGGCTTCGCAGGCGGCGCGGATCTGGTGGGTCATTTCGATGTCCTGGCTTGAGGGCGTGGGATCGCCCGAGGGGTGGTTGTGCACCAGGATGAGGGCCGAAGCGTTCAGCTCCAGCGCGCGCTTTGCCACCTCGCGCGGGTAGACGGGCACGTGGTCCACCGTGCCACGGGCCTGGGCCTCGTCGGCGATGAGAACATTCTTGCGGTCCAGGAAGAGGACATGGAACTGCTCCGTCTCGCGGTGGGCCATGGCGGTGTGGCAGTAGTCCAGCAGCGCCGCCCAGGAGCTGACGACCTGGCGGCGCAGGACGCGCGCCCGGGCGAGCCGTTGGGCGGCGGCCTCGACGATCTTCAGCTCTATGACGATGGCGGGGCCGACGCCCTTCACCTCGCTCAAACGGGCGGCTGGCGCGGTCACGACGCGGTTGAAATCGCCGAAGCTCTCCAAAAGCCTGCGGGCGAGTGGCTTGACGTCCTGTCGAGGAATGGCACGAAAGAGAACCAGCTCCAGCAGCTCGTAGTCGGGCATAGCCTCAGCACCGCCCCTAAGAAAGCGCTCGCGCAGGCGTTGGCGATGGTCGGAGATGTAGGAAGGAAGCTTGCCCGCCACAGGGGCAGTGGCGGGGGCCTCGTCAAAGGCGAGGGGGAGCTGGCGGCGGCTGCGCTGGGGCATGGCCGCAGGGTGGGGTGGGGATGGTTAAAGTTGGGTTAACGCAAGAACTTCGCGGCGATGGTCGGGCCATCGGCCCGACCGGCACATTTATCCCTTCATCGAATCCCAGAAGCTCTTCACGCTGGAGAAGAAAGTGCTGCTTTCCGGGTTGTTCTCCGAGGAGAGGTCCTCGAACTCCCGCAGCAGTTCCTTCTGGCGCGAGGTCAGGTTGACCGGGGTTTCGACCGCCAGCTCGATGATCATGTCGCCGACGCCGTTGCCGCGCAGGGCGGGCATTCCCTTGCCGCGCAGCCGCATCTGGCGGCCCGATTGGCTGCCCGCGGGGATCTGGACCCGGCCGCGGCCGCCGTCGATTGTCGGCACCTCGATGTTGCCGCCAAGGGCCGCGGTGCTCATCGACACCGGCACCCGGCAGAAGAGGTTGGGGCCGTCGCGGTCGAAGAGCTCGTGCTCCTTGACCTCGATGAAGATGTAGAGATCGCCCGAAGGCCCACCGCGCATCCCGGCCTCGCCTTCACCGGCAAGCCGGATGCGGGTGCCCGTTTCCACCCCCTTGGGGATGTTGACCGAAAGGGCGCGTTCCTTCTCCACCCGGCCGGCGCCGCGGCAGGTGGTGCAGGGGTTCTTGACGATCTGGCCCATGCCGGAACAGGTCGGGCAGGTCCGTTCGACGGTGAAGAAGCCCTGCTGGGCGCGGACTTTACCCATGCCAGAGCAGGTGGGGCAGGTGGTCGGCTCGGAGCCGCCCTCGGCGCCGGAGCCGTCACAGGAGCCGCACTGCACCGAGGTCGGCACGTTGATGGACTTCTGCAGCCCTGAGAAGGCCTCTTCGAGGGTGATGCGCAGGTTGTAGCGCAGATCAGCGCCGCGGGCGGCCCGGCGTCTGCCGCCACCACCTCCGCGCTGGCCCATGAAATCGCCGAAGAGATCGTCGAAGACATCCGAGAAGGCCGAGCCAAAATCGCCCTGGCCGCCGCCGAAGCCGCCGCCGGGACGGCCGCCGCCGCCACCCATGCCACCCTCGAAGGCGGCATGGCCGAAACGGTCGTAGGCGGCCTTCTTGTCGGCATCCTTCAGGACGTCGTAGGCCTCGTTTGCTTCCTTGAACTGAGCCTCGGCGTTGGGATTGTCCTTGTTGCGGTCCGGGTGCAGCTCCTTGGCCTTCTTGCGGTAGGCCTTCTTCAGCTCCTCCGCGGAGGCCCCTTTGGCGACGCCGAGCACCTCGTAGTAATCACGTTTTGCCATGGATCATTCCTTCACTTGGAACGTGAAGGGCCGGCCCGTCGATCCGGACCGGCCCTTTCCGGTGTTCCGCTTGCCCAACTTACGAGGCGCGCTTGTTGTCGTCGTCCAGGTCTTCGAACTCGGCATCGACGATGTCATCGTCGTCGGTGCTGCCGCCGCCGGTGCTGTCGGCAGCCTCGGCGACGTCGTCGTCACCCTCTTCCTGGGCCGCCTTGTAGATCGCCTCGCCCAGCTTCATGGCCGCTTCGGTCACGTTCTGGATGCCAGCCTTGATCTTGTCGGCGTTGTCGCTCTCGACCTCGTCCTTGAGCGCCGCGATGGCCAGCTCGATGGCCTCCACGGTGGAGGGGTCGACCTTGTCGGAGTGCTCTTCCAGCGACTTCTCGGTGGAGTGGATGAGGCTTTCCGCCTGGTTCTTGGCGTCGACGAGCTCGCGGCGGGCCTTGTCGGCCTCGGCGTTCTCCTCGGCGTCCTTGACCATCTTTTCGATGTCGTCGTCCGACAGGCCACCCGATGCCTGGATGGTGATCTTCTGCTCCTTGCCGGTGCCCTTGTCGAGCGCGCCGACCGACACGATGCCGTTGGCGTCGATGTCGAAGGTCACCTCGATCTGCGGCATGCCGCGCGGGGCCGGCGGGATGTTCTCGAGATTGAAGGCGCCGAGGATCTTGTTGTCGGCGGCCATCTCGCGCTCACCCTGGAAAACCCGGATGGTCACGGCGTTCTGGTTGTCCTCGGCGGTCGAGAAGACCTGGGACTTCTTCGTCGGGATCGTGGTGTTGCGGTCGATCAGACGGGTGAAGACACCGCCCAGGGTTTCGATGCCGAGGGACAGGGGCGTCACGTCGAGCAGGACCACGTCCTTCACGTCACCCTGCAGCACGCCGGCCTGAATAGCGGCACCGAGGGCCACGACTTCATCGGGGTTCACACCCTTGTGCGGCTCCTTGCCGAAGAACTTGGTCACTTCCTCGACGACCTTGGGCATGCGGGTCATGCCGCCGACGAGGACAACCTCGTCGATGTCGGAAGCGGAGATGCCGGCATCCTTCAGGGCGTCCTTGCAGGGCTTCATGGAGGCCTTGATCAGGTCACCCACCAGGCTTTCCAGCTTGGCGCGGGTCAGCTTCATGACCATGTGCAGGGGCGAGCCATCCTTGCCCATCGAGATGAAGGGCTGGTTGATCTCGGTCTGAGAGGAGGAGGAAAGCTCGATCTTCGCCTTCTCGGCGGCTTCCTTCAGACGCTGCAGCGCCATCTTGTCCTTGGTCAGATCGACCTGGTGCTCTTTCTTGAACTCGTCCGCCAGGTAGTTGACGATCCGCATGTCGAAGTCTTCACCACCGAGGAAGGTGTCGCCGTTGGTGGACTTCACTTCGAAGAGGCCATCGTCGATTTCGAGGATGGTCACGTCGAAGGTACCGCCGCCGAGGTCATAGACCGCGATGGTTTGGGTGTTTTCCTTGTCGAGACCGTAGGCGAGGGCCGCAGCGGTCGGCTCGTTGATGATCCGCAGCACCTCGAGACCAGCGATCTTGCCGGCGTCTTTGGTGGCCTGGCGCTGGGCGTCGTTGAAGTAGGCGGGGACAGTGATGACCGCCTGGGTCACTTCTTCGCCAAGATACTTCTCGGCGGTGTCCTTCATCTTGCCCAGGATGAAGGCGGAGATTTGGGAGGGGGAGTACTTCTCACCCTTGGCTTCGACCCATGCGTCGCCGTTGCCGCCGTCCATGACGTTGAACGGCATGTTCTTGCGGTCCTTTGCCAGGTCCGCATCGTCGTTGCGACGGCCGATCAGGCGCTTGACGCCGAAGATGGTGTTTTCGGGGTTGGTGACGGCCTGGCGCTTGGCGGGTTGACCGACGAGGCGCTCATCGTCGGTGAAGGCGACGATGGACGGGGTGGTACGGGCGCCCTCGGCGTTTTCGATCACGCGGGGCTGGCTGCCGTCCATGATGGCGACGCAGCTGTTTGTCGTACCAAGGTCAATACCGATTACTTTTGACATGTTTTCGATCCCTCATAGTTCTCAAGGCGATGACACGAGACGGTGGGCCCGTTCCGGCACCCTGGCCCCGATCTGGTGACACCGGAGGCTCTGCCCCGGCGGTTCGGACGCTATATAAGGAGGGGGTTTGGGCCTCGCAACCGTTGCGCGCGCCTGAAGGGGGAGATTCTGCGGCGTTTTTTCAGATTTGCGGGAAGGGAAACCAGAGCATGACGCGGCTGTCCCTGCGGGGCTTCGAGATTCACAAGGGCTGGCTGGACGAGGCCGCTCAGGAAGAGATGGTGGCAGCGGTGCGCGGGGTGGTGGCTGCGGCGCCGCTGTTCCGGCCCGATACGCCCTACGGAAAGCCCATGTCGGTGCGCATGACGGCGGCGGGAGAGTTCGGGTGGTACGCCGACAGGCGCGGCTACCGCTACGTGCCGCAGCACCCAGACGGGCGGCCCTGGCCACCGATCCCCGAACCGGTCCTGGCGGTCTGGGAGACGCTCAGCGGATCGGCGCGGCGGCCCGAGTGTTGCCTTGTCAACTTTTACGAGGAGGGGGCCCGCATGGGCCTGCACCAGGACAGGGACGAGGCCGATTTCGACCAGCCGGTGGTGAGTATCTCGCTGGGCGACGCGGCGCTCTTTCGCATCGGAAACCGGACGCGGGGCGGCAAGACGGAATCGGTCTGGCTCGAGTCGGGGGACGTGGTGGTGATGGGTGGCGAGGCGCGGCTCACCTACCACGGCGTGGACCGGGTGCGGCATGGCTCCTCCCGTCTGCTGCCGAAGGGCGGGCGGATCAACCTCACCCTTCGTGTGGTCACCTAGGGCGCGAGCGAACAGCAGCCGGTGAAGAGCCTAACTCCTGTGGGGCCGCTGAACAGCAGATCGCCCTGCAGGCCAAAGTGTTGGTCCGACATGCCGTCCGAGCAGGCAGCGTGGCGGACCGTCACGGTAAGCGTCTCGGCGCCGACGGTGCCGCGCCAGGCGCTGTGGCCGCGGTGGTTTTCCGATCCGACGGGGGTGCTGAAGCGGGCCGGGGTCTTGCCCTCCGGCGTGGCCCAGAGCCCGGTGCCGTCGCTCTGCAATGAGAGCGACCAGAAGGGCTCCGTTCCGGCGCAGGTGCGGATCGGCGGGATGCGCCCGTACCACTGGCCGGGTTGTCTTTCGAGATAGCGCAGGGAGGCCCAGCCGCTGCGCCCGCCGATGTTGACGCGGCCCCAGTCCTGCCGCTCGCTTGGCGCGATAACCTCGATGTCCGTGGCATCCGGGGCGAGGCTGCCGATGATCTCCGCCTCTGCCGTGGGGGCTGAGCGCACGTTAAGCGCATCGTCCGCCTCTACGCCCGTCACGTCATAAAGCGCGGGCCAGGCATCCTGCGTGGCCAGGGCGGCTTGAGCGAGGAGCGCCAGCAGCGGGGCCAGCGCCAGCCTCACCGCCGCGCGCTCCAGCTCAGGGAGGCGTGCTTGCGGGTGTAAAACTCGCCCATCAGGCCGATCACCACGCAGGCGACGCCGATCCAGAAGGCGTAGGTCCAATCGCTGTTGCGCGGGTAGTAGTTGATGAAGGCAAAACCGCGGGCCTGGTCGATGATGTGGAAGAGCGGGTTCCAATCGAACATCACCAGCATGTAGCCGGGCAGGGCATTGGCCACGAACATCTTGCCCGAGGCGATCATGTTGGCCCGCTGGTAAACCATGGAGACCAGCGAGACCATCGAGGGGAACCAGGGCTTGAGCGCGAGGAACACCAGCCCCAGCGCGCAGCCGGTGAACCAGGCCAGCAGCATCATCCCGAAGGCGCCGATGGGATCGTCAATCTCGATCGGGTTCCAGGCCACGTGATAGATGAAGAGAATCAGGAAGAGCGAGAGCACCTGGACGTAGAGCGCGCTCAAGGCGTTGGAGAGAATCGCAACAATGGTGTTCATCGGCGCGTGCTGCATCATCGGGCTGGCCGGCCCTTCGGCGCCCATGACGGCGCTGACCCCCTTGATGTGCGTCAGGTACAGGAAAATCCCGCTCATGATGTAGACGAGGAAATCCCCGCGCAGGGCCGACCCCCGGATGCCCAGAAGCGAGAACATCAGGAAGAAGGCCGCCACGAAGAGCACCGCCTGCATCATGTTCATGGCGATGGCGACGAGGGCGTTGTTGTGCTGCTTGCGCACGGAGCGGACGACGGAGTGGTAGACAACCTCGCCCAGCGCCAGGGCGCCGCCCAGGCCGGTGGCAGGCTTTCTCTTGGATTCGAACATCGGCTCTGCCCTTTTGTGCCGCCCTGTCTTGCACGGATTTCTTGCCGTTCCCTTGAGGGATCAGCATAAGAGGTGCGCGGCGCCACATCAACAAATGCGCGAGGATCGGCAGGACATGGACTACGAAAAACTGATGGGTGTGATGCGCAGGCTCTCGCTCGAAGCGGGGGCGCGGATCATGGAGATCTACGCCCGGGAGGACCTTGAGGTCGAAACCAAGGGCGACGACAGCCCCGTCACGGCCGCCGACAAGGCCGCCGACAGAGTCATCTCCGACGGGCTGCGCGCGGCCTTTCCCAGCCTTACCCTGGTGACGGAGGAACAGGCCGCGACCCACAGCGCCGAGGCCAAGACCTTCCTGATCGTCGATCCTCTGGATGGCACGAAGGAGTTCATCCACCGGCGCGGCGACTTCACGGTGAACATCGCCCTGGTGGAGGATGGGGTGCCGACGCGCGGGGTGGTCTATGCCCCGGCGCGGTCGCGCATGTTTTTCACCCAGGCCAACGGCAAGGCAGTGGAGGAAACCGGCGTGCTGGACCCCGAAAGCACCGGTGCCCTGCGGCCCCTCTCCGTCTCGGAGGCCGACAACGAAGCCCTCATGGTGGTGGCCTCCAAGTCGCACCGCGACGCGGCGACCGATGCCTACATCGGCAAGTACGCGGTGGCCGACATGACGAGCGCGGGATCCTCTCTCAAGTTCTGCCTGGTGGCGACGGGCGAGGCCGATCTCTACCCGCGCCTCGGCCGGACCATGGAGTGGGACACGGCGGCGGGCCACGCGGTTCTGCGCGGCGCGGGCGGCGAGGTCGTGCGCTTCGACGATCATAGCCCCCTCACCTACGGCAAGCCGGGCTTCGAGAACCCCTTCTTCATCGCCCATGCGCCCTCCGTCGCGCTGAAGGCGGGCTGATGTCGGTCCTCATCGTCATCCCCGCCCGCTACGCCTCCACCCGCTATCCCGGCAAGCCGCTGGCGGCGCTCAAAGGTGCGACGGGCCAGTCCCTGACCCTGATCGAACGCTCCTGGCGGGCCGCCTGCGCGGTCCAGGGCGTGGACCGGGTGGTCGTCGCCACCGACGATGACCGCATCCGCAGCGCGGCCGGGGACTTCGGCGCCGAAGTGGTTATGACCTCGCCCGACTGCGCCAACGGCACCGAACGTTGCGCCGAGGCGCACGCGGCGCTGGGCGGCGGCTACGAGATCGTGGTGAACCTTCAGGGTGATGCGCCCCTTACGCCGCACTGGTTCGTCGAGGATCTGGTGAAGGGCCTGCGGGACGCGCCGGAGGCCGACATCGCCACCCCGGTGCTGCGCTGCGAAGGAGCCATGCTGAAGAGCCTGCTGGCCGACCGGCGGGCGGGCCGTGTCGGGGGCACCACCGCCGTTTTCGATGCCAGCCACCGGGCGCTCTACTTCTCCAAGGAGGTCATCCCCTACACCGGCAAGGACTATGCCGATGAGGCGGAAACGCCTGTGTTCCACCATGTCGGCGTCTACGCCTACCGCCCCGCCGCCCTTTCCGCCTATCCCGCCTGGCCGACGGGCCCGCTTGAGCGGCTCGAAGGCTTGGAGCAGCTTCGCTTCATGGAAAACGGCGGCGCCGTCCTCTGCGTGGAGGTGGAGGCCCGGGGCCGCGCCTTCTGGGAGCTGAACAACCCCGAGGACGTGCCCCGCATCGAGGCCATGATGACTGAGATGGGCCTGGAATGACGCCACTGCCGGTCAGCGTTATCGTGGTCAGCCGGGGGCGCCCCGAGGCCCTGAAACGCTGCCTGCTGGGCCTGTCGCAGCTTCAATACGACCCCTTCGAGGTAATCGTTGTGGCCGATCCCGCTGGTATCGCCGCCGCCCGGGCCATGCCCTTCGCCGCCCATCTCAAGCTCCAGGGTTTCGACGCGGCGAACATCTCTGCCGCGCGCAACATCGGCCTGAACCAGGCGGCGGGTGAGGTTGTCGCCTTCATCGACGATGATGCCGTGCCGGAGCCGCAGTGGCTGCGGCACCTGGTGGCCCCGGCCGCCCAGACCGATGTGGCGGCCATGGGCGGTTTCGTGCGCGGCCGGAATGGCATTTCCTTCCAGTGGCGCGCGCGGCGGATCGACGCCTTCGGCGAATCCCACCCGCTCGATCTGCCGGACGAGGGGGCGGCCCTCCTCACCCCACCGCCGGGCCAGGCGATCAAGACCGAGGGCACCAATATGGCCTTCCGCGCCGCCGCCCTGCGCGAGATCGGCGGCTTCGATGCGGCCTTTCACTACTTCTTGGACGAGACCGACGTGAACGTGCGGCTGGCCCGCGCCGACCACCGCACAGCCCTGATTCCTCTGGCCGAGGTGCACCACGGGTTTGCCGCCAGCGCGCTGCGGCGCAACGACCGCGTCCCGCGCGACCTCTTCGACATCGGGGCAAGCTGGGCCGTCTTTCACCGCAAGCACCTGCCGGAAGAGGTGCGCGCGGAGCACTGGCAGCGGCTGCGCGCGGCTGAGCGGCGGCGGCTGCTGCGGCACTTGGTGAGCGGGGCCCTCGACCCCTTCGAGGTGCGGCGCCTGATGGGCCGCCTCGACGCTGGTCATGCCGAGGGGCTGGAGCGGCCGCTTGGTGCCACGACCCTCGCGGCCCATCCCTCCTCGCCCTTCCTGCCCTTCCCGGCATCACGGCGGGAGAGCATCCTGATCGCGACGCGCCCCTCTCGCCTGAAGGCGGACCGTGAGCGCGCGGCCGAGGCGGTGGCGGAGGGTAAGATCGTCACCCTCATGTGCCTCTCGCCTACAGCGCTCTACCACCAGGTCCATTTCACCGAGGCAGGTGTCTGGGAGCAGCGCGGAGGGCTCTTTGGCCGGTCCGACCGCAGCATGCCGCTTTTTCAGGCCTGGCGCCGCGAAAGGAGGCTGGCCCACGAGGCGGCCCGGGTGGCGCCACGGCGTGGATTGAGTTCGGTCCGCTAGTCTGCCAAGAAAACGCCACCTTTCCGGCCCGCAATTGGGCCAGATGTTGAACTATTCAAAGGCGCCACGAATTTTCATGACACCTTTTGCAAAGGCCCCGAGACCATGACGAACAAAGTGACCAAAGCGATCTTCCCGGTGGCCGGGATGGGCACGCGGTTTCTGCCCGCCACCAAGTCAGTGCCGAAGGAGATCATGACCCTCGTGGACCGGCCCCTGATACAGTACGCCATCGACGAGGCGCGTGCGGCTGGCATCAAGGAATTCATCTTTGTCACCTCGCGCGGCAAGGGCGCCCTTGAGGACTACTTCGATCTCGCGCCGCAGCTTGAGCAGGAGCTCAAGAAGAAGGGCAAGACCCAGCTGCTGGAGGTGCTGGAGAGCACCAACATGCCGAGCGGTGCCATCGCCTACATTCGTCAGCACAAGGCGCTCGGCCTGGGCCATGCCGTCTGGTGCGCGCGGCGCC
The DNA here is from genome assembly GCA_965212515.1 of Sulfitobacter sp. Taxonomy (GTDB): domain Bacteria; phylum Pseudomonadota; class Alphaproteobacteria; order Rhodobacterales; family Rhodobacteraceae; genus Sulfitobacter. The sequence goes on along the minus strand of OZ243122.1, from coordinate 1,756,240 downwards.
TGATCGGGGATGAGCCCTTTGCCGTTATCCTGCCCGATGACGTGATCGCCGCCGACAAGCCCTGCCTGCAACAGATGGTGGAGGCCTACGCCGAGACCGGTGGCAACATGGTCGCCGCCATGGAGGTGGCCCCGGAGCAGACCTCGGCCTACGGTGTGCTCGACGTCTGCGAGGAGCAGGATCAGCTCGTCCGCGTCCAGGGCATGGTGGAGAAGCCCCAGCCGAAGGATGCCCCCTCCAACCTCGCTGTGATCGGGCGCTACATCCTCTCGCCCTCGGTGCTGGAAAACCTCAACCACATCCAGTCCGGCTCGGGCGGGGAGATCCAGCTCACCGACGCCATCGCGCGCGACATTGAAAAGGCGCACAACGTCTACGGCTTCCGCTTCCGCGGCCAGCGCTTCGACTGCGGCTCCAAGTCCGGTTTTCTTCAGGCGACGGTCTCCTTCGGCCTCGCCCGGCCCGAGCTGCGCGACGATCTGATGGGATACCTGCGCGGCGTCCTCCAGCCCGACTGACGAACAGGGAGCCTGCCATGGCCACAATTCTGGTAACGGGCGGGGCGGGCTACATCGGCTCCCACGCCTGCAAGGCGCTCAGGGCGGCCGGGCACACGCCGGTGACCTTTGATAACTTCGCAACCGGTTGGCGCGACGCGGTGAAGTTCGGCCCCCTCGTCGAGGGCGACCTGCTGGACCGCGCGGCGCTCGACCGGGCCTTTGCCGAACACGCGCCCGCGGCGGTGATGCACTTTGCTGCCCTCAGCCAGGTGGGTGAGTCCATTCACAAGCCCGGGCTCTACTGGCGCAACAATGTCGCCGGATCGCTCAACCTGATCGAAGCCGCCCTGGCGGCGGGTTGCCGCAACATCGTCTTTTCCTCCACCTGCGCCACCTTCGGCGATCAGGATGGCGTGGTTCTGCAGGAAGACACGCCGCAGCAGCCGATCAACGCCTACGGGGCCTCCAAGCGGGCCATCGAGGAGATGCTGGGCGACTTCGAAACTTCGGACGGTCTGCAATCGGTGATCTTTCGCTACTTCAATGTGGCCGGCGCCGATGAGGAGGCCGAGGTGGGCGAGTTCCACCAGCCGGAGACGCACCTCGTCCCCCTGGTGCTGGAGGCCATCGCGGGCAAGCGCCCGGCCCTGACCATCCACGGCACGGACTACGAGACGCCGGACGGCACCTGCATCCGCGACTACGTCCATGTGACGGATCTTGTGGAGGCACACCTGCTGGGGCTGGACTGGCTGCTGGAAGGGCGCGGCAGCCGGGCCTTCAACCTGGGCACCGGCAGGGGCTTCTCCGTGCGCGAGGTGATCGACCAGAGCCGCGCCGTGACCAACAGCCCGGTGCCTATCACCGAAGGCCCGCGGCGGGCGGGCGACTGTACCGCGCTGGTTTCAGGCTCGGCCCGGGCCGAGGCGGAGCTGGGCTGGCGGCCCGAGCGCTCAACCCTAGACCGGATCATCCGGGACGCCTGGCGCTGGCACCAGACCGGCCACTACGAGCGCTAGCATGGTCCAGGCCCGGTTGCTCGATCTCACCCGAACGCTGCGCCGCGCAGGCCGCACCGTGACCGGGGTGGACCGGGTGGAAAGGGCCTACCTGCACCACTTCCTGACGCGGCCCGAGCCGCTCTTTGGCCTGGTGCGCAGCGCCTACGGGTATCTCCTGCTCGACGCCGCCGGGCTGGCTGCTTTCGAGGCACGGCTGGAACGGCGCCACCCGTGGGGCCGGGCGGGCCTGCTCGCCCGTCTGCCGCGGGGACGCGATGCCGCCCTCGCCGCGGCGGAAAGCGATCTCCGCCGCCTCGCCATCGGGCGCTGTGCCGCGCCGGGCCTCGAGCGGCTGCTGGCGCGGCACCTGGGCGATGCGTGGACCTACTACAACGTCGGCCACAGCAACCTGACCGATAGGGTGCTCTCTGCGGTCGCCGCGCGGGGGGGAAGGGTGCGGGTGATGGTGCACGATGTGATCCCCCTGGAGCATCCCGATTTCCAGCGCCCCGGCACGGTGGAGCCATTCCGCGACAAGCTGCGCCGCGTCGGGGTGAGCGCGGACATGGTCATCTACAACTCGGCTGACACGCAGGCCCGCGCAGAGGCCCAGTTCAGCGCGCTCGGGCGGGTGCCGCCGGGTCTGGTGGCCCATCTCGGCAGCCCAAGGCCCGCAGCCGATCCAGCTGCACTTCCTGCGGGGCTCCCGTCGCAAGGCCCTTACTTCGTCACCGTCGGCACGATCGAGCCGCGCAAGAACCACGCCTTCCTGCTCGATCTCTGGGAGGAGATGGGTCAGGCGGCCCCGCCGCTTCTGATCTGCGGCGCGCGCGGCTGGCGCAACGAAGAGACCCTTGCGCGGCTCGATCAACTGCGCCCTGACGGGCCGATCCGGGAGCTCTCGGGCCTCTCTGATGCTTCCATCGGCGCGCTGGTGCAGGGGGCCGCCGGGGCGCTCTATCCGACGCTGGCGGAGGGCTACGGCCTCCCACCGGTCGAGGCCCGGCTTCTCGGAGCGCGTGTTTTATGCAACGATCTGGGGGTCTTGCGGGAGGTTTTGGGGGACGAGGCCACATACATCCCTGTCAACCGCCCGGCGGATTGGCTAGAGAAGATCAGAGCGTGGGAGGGGACGAACCCCGGGCCCGCCGACCGGAACACCGCAGCGGGCCAGAGCTGGTCCGATCACTTCAAGGCCCTGTTAAGCTCGGAGTGATAGCGCGGCCGGGCGGCGGCATCCCACCAGACGAGGGCGGTGATTGGGACTATTTCAGTCATATCGGCTGAGGCTCCAGCGCAAGCGGTGGCGCATCAGGGCCTTCCGCAAGCGGCGGGAGCTCAGCGGCGTTGTGAACCGGACGGCCGCGATCCGGCCCGACGACCTGCTGCTCTTCTGCACCCAGCGGAACGAACGCATCCGCCTGCCCTACTTCCTCGACTACTACCGCGACATGGGGATCGGGCATTTCTTCTTCGTCGACAATGACAGCGACGATGGATCTCTGGAGTACCTCAAAGAGCAACCCGATGTGTCGCTCTGGCACACCCGGGCCAGCTACAAACGGGCGCGCTTCGGGGTGGATTGGCTGAACTGGCTGCAAAGACGCCACGCGCACGGGCACTGGTGCCTGACGGTCGATCCGGACGAGTTCCTGGTCTATCCCTTCTGCGACTCACGACCGCTCCGCGCCTTGACGGACTGGCTCGATGCCTCCTCGATCAAGTCCTTCTCGGCCATGCTGCTGGATATGTACCCCAAGGGCCGCCTGGACGAGGAACCCTACCAGGAGGGCCAGAACCCGATCGAGATTGCCAACTGGTTCGACAGCGGCAACTACACCATTTCGCGCAACCCGCGCTTCGCCAATCTCTGGATCCAGGGCGGCCCCCGCTCGCGGGTCTTTTTTGCGGACGAACCGGCCAAGGCGCCGGCCCTGAACAAGATCCCGCTGGTGAAGTGGGACAGGCGGTACACCTACGTCAGCTCGACCCACATGCTCCTGCCGCGCGGGTTGAACCAGGTCTATGACGAATGGGGCGGGGAAAAGGCCTCGGGCGTGCTGCTCCACGCCAAGTTCCTCGACACCTTCGGCGCCAAGGCGGCGGAGGAGCTGAAACGCTCCCAGCACTACGCCGCTTCCGTCGAGTATCGGGCCTACGCTGAGCGGCTGAAGGAGGATCCGCAGCTCTGGTGCCGTTTCTCGGAACGCTACATCAACTGGCGCCAGCTCGAGATCCTGGGCCTCATGTCCAAGGGGAACTGGGCATGAGCGTCGGGATCGTCATGCTGGTGCACAACTCCCTGGGCAGGGCCGAGCAGGTGGCCCGGCACTGGGCGGCGGCGGGCTGCCCGGTGGTGATCCACGTGGACCGCGCGGTGCCCCGAAAGTCGCACGCGGATTTCGTGGCGGCCCTGTCCGATCTGGCGGAGGTGCAGTTCTGCCGCCGCTACCGCTGCGAATGGGGCACCTGGGGCATCGTCGCCGCCTCACAGGCCGGGGCGGAGATGATGTTGGCCCGGCACCGCCACGTGCGCCACGTCTACCTGGCCTCCGGCTCCTGCCTGCCGCTGCGCCCGGTGCAGGAGCTGATCGACTACCTCGAAGCACGCCCCCGCACCGACTTCATCGAAAGCGCCACCACGGCGGACGTGCCCTGGACCGTCGGCGGGCTGGAAGAGGAACGCTTCACCCTGCGGTTCCCCGTCTCCTGGAAGCGCAATAGGTTTCTCTTCGACCGTTTCGTCGAGTTCCAGCGCCGCTTGGGCCTAAAGCGCCGTATGCCCGGCGGCATCACCCCGCACATGGGCTCGCAATGGTGGTGCCTGACCCGGCGCACGCTTTCCGCCATCCTGGCGGACCCGGACCGCGAGGTCTATGACCGCTTCTTCCGGCAGGTCTGGATACCCGATGAGAGCTACTTCCAGACCCTCGCCCGGCTATACTCGGACAATATCGAAAGCCGGTCGCTGACCCTCTCGAAGTTCGACTTCCAGGGTAAGCCGCACATCTTCTACGATGATCACCTGCAACTGCTGCGCCGCTCGGACTGCTTCGTCGCCCGCAAGATCTGGCCCCACGCGGAGAAGCTTTACCGCGCCTTCCTGACAGACAGCGAAGGCGCCATGAAGCGGACGGAGCCGAACCCGGGCAAGATCGACAGGCTTTTCTCCAAGGCGGTGGAGCGGCGCACGCGCGGGCGCCCGGGGCTCTATATGCAGAGCCGCTTTCCCAACCAGGATTGGGAGAACGGCGTGACCGCCGGGCCCTATTCCGTCTTCCAGGGCTTCGCCGAGCTCTTCGAGGATTTCGAGCCCTGGCTGGCCCGTACCACGGGGGCGCGGGTGCACGGCCACCTTTTTGCGCCCGACCGGGTGCATTTCGCCGAAGGCCAGGAGGCAATCAACGGTGCCCTCTCGGACAGCGCAGCCCTGCGCGACTACGATCCGCGCGCCTTCCTCACCAACCTGATCTGGAACACCCGCGGCGAACGTCAGTGCTTCCAGCACGGCCCGACCGGCAATCAGAAGATCAACTGGCAGATCGCCCGCGATCCTCATGCGCAGGTCTCGGTCATCACCGGCGCCTGGGCGATTCCGCTCTTCCGCTCGAACCTCGATTTCGGCGAGATCCGCAGGGAGGCGGCGAGACTGCAGAAGATCGAAAGCGAGCTGGTGGAGGCCCTGCGCTCGGCCTATGCCAAGGCGCGCGTCCGGGTCTGGACCTTGGCGGATTTCATCGAAGCGCCGATGGAGCCCCTGCAATCCATCCTGGACGAGATCGGCCGCGTCGAACTGCGGCACCTGTCGGAGGCGCCGAAGATGGTGGACCTGGCGGGCTTCGGCCAATTCCTGCAGAACCTGAAGAACCAGGGCATGCATCCCTACCTGATGGGGGATTTTCCCGTCGGGCAAGGCAGCCCGACCCCGCCCGAGACCCCTCGTAAACCCTACCTGGTGCGCTGACAGATGGCCCGACCCTTTCGCAGCTTCGTTGTTTTCGCTGAGATGCGGACCGGATCGAATTTCCTTGAGGCGAACCTGAACGCCTTTGAGGGCATCACCTGCCACGGGGAGGCCTTCAATCCGCACTTCCTCGGCTACCCCGCCAATGCGCCGATCCTCGGGATCGACCAGGAGGCGCGGGACGCGGACCCGATGGTCCTGCTGCGCGCCTTCCGCCGCGCCGAGGGCGGGCTGCACGGCTTCCGTTACTTCCACGACCATGATCCGCGGGTTCTGGACAAGATCCTGGCGGACGAGGGCTGTGCCAAGATCATCCTCACCCGCAACCCGCTGGAAAGCTACGTGAGCTGGAAGATCGCCCAGGCCACCGGCCAGTGGAAACTCACCGATGTGAAGGCGCGCAAGTCGGCCCAGGCAGACTTCGACGCCGCTGAGTTCGCCGATCATCTCGAGGCACTACAGGCTTTCCAGATATTCCTGCTGAACCGTTTGCAGACCAGCGGCCAGACGGCCTTCTATCTCGCCTACGAGGACCTGCAGGAGGTCGAGGTGATGAACGGTCTGGCCCGCTATCTTGGGGTGGCGGAGCGGCTGGAGGGGTTGGACAAGAACCTCAAGAAACAAAACCCCAGCCCACTGACCGAGAAGGTGAGCAACCCCGACGAGATGCTTTCCGCCCTTGCCCGGGTGGATCGCTTCGACCTGACCCGCACCCCCAACTTCGAGCCGCGCCGGGGGCCCACCGTGCCCTCCTACATGGCCGCGCCCGAGAGCGGCCTGCTCTACCTACCTCTGCGCGGCGGGCCGGTGGCACAGGTGGCAGAGTGGCTCGCGGCGCTCGACGGGCAGGATGTGGGGGCGCTGCAGACAGGCATGAACCAGAAGGCCCTGCGTCAGTGGAAGCGCGCCCACCCGGGGCACCGCAGCTTCACCGTGCTGCGCCATCCTGTGGCCCGGGCGCACGATGCCTTCTGCCGCCACATCCTGAACACCGGAGAGGGCTCCTATCGGCAGCTGCGGGGCACCCTGATCCGCCGCTACAAGCTGCCGATTCCGCCGGAGGGGCCGGGCGAGGGGTACGATCTGGCAGCGCACCGCACGGCCTTTGCCGCCTTCCTGGCATTCCTCAAGGGGAACCTGGCGGGCCAGACAGCGATTCGGGTGGATGCCGCCTGGTGCACGCAGGCCCAGGCGATTGCGGGTTTCGGAGAGCTGTGCCTGCCGGATCGGATCATCCGCGAGGCGGACATGGCGCAGGAGTTGGCCGAGCTGGCGCGCGCCATCGGACGGGCGGATGTGCCTTTGATGACCGAGTCGGAGCCGGACCAGCCCTTTGCGCTTTCGGAGGTCTACGACGCGGAGATCGAAGCGCTGGCGGCGGAGGCCTACCAGCGCGATTATCTGATGTTTGGCTTCGGCCCCTGGCGATAGGGCGGCAGGCGGCTCAGGCCGCCTGGACCGCCTTGTTTTCGGTGAGGATGGTGAAGAGCGTGCCGGCGTCCGGGTTGGCCCGCAGCTTGGTGCAGGTGGCCGGATCGCGCAGGGTGCGGGACACCAGCGCAAGCGCCTTCAGGTGCTCCACACCGGCATCCTGCGGCGCGAAAAGCGCGAAGGCCAGATCGACGGGCTGACGGTCCACCGAGGAAAAATCGATCGGCTTGTCCAACAGCACAAAGGCGCCCACCACCCGCTCGATCCCGTCAACGCGGGCGTGGGGCAGGGCCACCCCGTGGCCAACCCCGGTGGGGCCGAGGGATTCGCGGGTGATCAGAGCCTCGACAACCTCGCCCGCTTCCAGCCCGTAGGCAGAGCTGGCCAGATCGCCGAGATCCTGCATCAGACGCTTCTTGCTCGAAGCCGAAGTCAGCACCTTGACCGCTTCCGGCTTCAGAAGGTTCCCCAATTCCATCTAAATCGCTCTGCTCTTCTGCTGGGCGGGTTCCGGCCCGCCTGACTGCTTTAAGGGTCGATCCAGCCGATGTTGCCATCGTCCCGCCGATACACGACGTTCAACCCGTCTTTTCCTTCCTTGCGGAACACCAGCACCGGGGCGCCCGCCAGTTCCATTTGCATGACGGCCTCGCCGACGGACAGGGTCGCGATCTTGGTCTGCATCTCTGCAATGATCATCGGCTGAAGGCTGTCCGGCTCGGACGCCTCCGACTCTGCATCTGAGGCGAGGATATAAGAGGACACGCCATCGAATTCAACCGGTACCGCACGCTGCTTGTGATGATCTTTCAACCGGCGCTTGTAGCGGCGCAGCTGCTTTTCCATCTTCTCGCGGCAGTCATCGAAGGCACCGTAGATGTCGACGTTGCTGGCCTTGGCCGAGGCGTTGAGCCCGGTCGAGAGGTGCACCGTGGTCTCGCAGACAAACTCGTGGCCGGACTTGGAAAAGACCACCTGCGCATCGGTCGGACGTTGCGCATATTTCGCTACCGCGTCGCCAAGTTCCTGCTTCACGTGGGTCTGAAGGGCGTCGCCGATGTCGATCTGTTTGCCGCTGATTTGGTACCGCATGCTCTCTCCTATTTCTGGGCATTGATGACGGCGGACGGACCACGGGCGTGGTCATTCCGAACGTCTAAATGCGGGGTAATGGCAAGTCGTTCCGCGGGTCTGTTCCGAGGCGGTGGGCCGGGGCGTGGTAGAAACGGGAACGCGTGGTTGCCATGGCCTTATTGGGCGCTGAAAAGAGGTTAAAGTCAATCAAAACCGGCGCCGCACGCGGCGAAGCGTCGGTGGTCCGAAGGGCGCTTCAGGAAATGCGGAAATTGTCGCCCAGGTAGACCCGGCGCACGTTCTCGTTCTGCACCACCTCGGAGGGCGTGCCCGACATGAGCACCCGGCCCTCGTGCAGGATGTAGGCCCGGTCCACGATCTCGAGCGTCTCGCGGACATTGTGATCGGTGATCAGCACACCGATGCCGCGGTTCTTCAGATCCGCCACAAGGTGCCGGATGTCCCCGACGGAGATGGGATCGACCCCCGCGAAAGGTTCGTCCAGCAGCAGGTACTTGGGGCTTGCCGCCAGGCAGCGGGCGATCTCCACCCGCCGCCGCTCGCCACCTGAAAGGGCTAGGGCCGGGGCGCGGCGCAGGTGTTCGATGGAGAACTCGGACAGAAGCTCCTCCAGCCTTTCGCGCCTTTCCCGCCGGTGCGGGACCGAGATGTCGAGAATCGCCGCGATATTGTCCTGCACGCTGAGGCCGCGGAAGATGCTCATCTCCTGCGGCAGGTAGCCGATGCCAAGCTGGGCGCGGCGGTACATGGGCAGGGTGGTGACCTCCTTGCCATCTACCAGGACGGTGCCGCCCTCGGGCGTGACGAGGCCCGCGATGGCGTAGAAGGTGGTTGTCTTGCCCGAGCCGTTGGGCCCGAGCAGCGCCACCACCTCGCCGCGGTTCAGCTCCATCGAGAAGTCGCGGATCACGGTCTTCTTGCGGTAGGACTTGCGCAGGTGATCCACCCGCAGGCCCGCGTCGCCGCTGGAGACTGTTAGCCGGGGCCGGATCATTAGTCGGTGCCGGAGGTCTGGAAGATGGTTCGCACTTGGCCGGTCATCTGCGCCGTGCCCGCGTTCAGCTGCACATCCATGCGGTCGGCGCTGATGGCATTGGCGCCCTGATCCAGCAGGACGTTGCCGCGCATGACGATGGTGCCCTCCTCGATCGAATAGTCGGCGCGCTCGGCCTCGGCGGCATCGGGGCCGGATACCAGCGTGACCCCGCCGGTTGCTTCCAGCCGGGCGATAGCCTGGCTCGTCTCATCGTAGATCACCAGCACGCGCGGCGCGGAAAGCCGCATCTCGCCCTGGCCGATCACCACGTTGCCGGTAAAGAGCGCCTCACCGGTCTCCTGGTCGACGGCGAGGTTTTCCGAGGTCACCTCGACCGGAAGGTCGGTGTCCTGCTGGATCACCCCGAAGGCGACGTTGGTGCCCTGGGCCGAAAGCGGCAGGGCGGTGAGGGCAAGCAGGAGGGGCAGAAGCAGTCTAAGGTATCGCACGGGCGTCACTCTTTCGCGGATTGGGGCGTATATACCAGCTTCACGCCATTTGTGAAAACCAATTGCGTCCCCTCCTCCTCGGGCCCGGAACTGAGCACCATGGCGCCGGCGTCCAGGGTGCCGAAGGGCCCGGTCGAGCGGACCTCGCCGGGTGAGCGCACGTCGAGGGTGGAGAGTTGAGAGATCATCCTGTCGCTGGTCACGCGGAAGCCCGTGGAGGTGGTGATCACCACGTCGCCGAGGAGATCCGCCCTGTCCTCGCCGATGTCGAAGATGCCTTGATCCGAGGTCACCTTGACCTGGGTGCCGCCCGCCAGATCCAGCACCACGTCGACCTTCTCGGCGCGGTTGGTGCCCACCTCGGCCTCGGGGGTGGTGAGGGTCTCGGCTGAGAAGGCGATCTCGTCCCCCTCGGGGGTGGTGCCGTAGTAGAAGGGCCCGGTGACCACCTGCTCGCGCAGGCGGTCCTGGATTTCCTTGTCCGCGAAGGGAATCGCGGTTTCCGGATCAACAGTGCGCGAGAGCAGGAAGAGCGTCGAGAGAAGCCCGAGCGCGAGCAATGGCAGGAGCACCTTCAGCCAGGAGACCAGGCGTGAATAGCGGTCCGCCTTCATGTGCCTACCCCAGGCCCACGCGCAGGCAGTCATGGATGTGGATCAGCCCCTCGGCCACGTCGGGCCGTGCCGGGTTCACCACCATCAGGCAGGTGATCTTCTTGCTGTTCATCAGGCCCATGGCCTTCTCGGCCAGGGCATCGGGGCCGATGGTGACGGGGTTCACTGTCATCACGTCACGCGCCTGCCGCTGCATCAGCCCGTCCATGTGACGGCTAAGGTCACCGTTGGTGATGATGCCCTTCAGGTGGCCTTCTTCGTCCGTCACGCCGACAACGCCGAAGCCCTTGCCGGAGATCTCCATCAGGGCCTCCGACATGGGCGCCTCTTCCGTCACCAGCGGCAGGGCCGCGCCACTGTGCATCAGGTCGCGCACGCGGCTGAGCTGGGCGCCCAGCTTGCCGCCGGGATGAAAGTTGCGGAAATGCTCGGCGGTGAACTCCCGGTGCTCCATCAGGGCCACGGCCAGGGCATCGCCCATAGCCAGGGTCATGGTGGTGGAGTTGGTGGGCACCACGCCGGTGTTGCAGGCCTCGCCGGTCTGGGGCAGCAGCAGGATCACGTCGGACTGGCGCCCGAGGGTGCTCTGTTCCTGGCTGGTCAGGCCGATGAGCGGAATGTCATAGCGCCGTGAGTAGGCGATGAGGTTAGCCAGTTCCGCCGCCTCGCCGCCGTTGGAAATGGCCAGGACGACATCGTCGAGCGTGATCATGCCCAGATCGCCGTGGCTGGCCTCGGCCGGATGGACGAACTGCGCGGGCGTCCCGGTGGAGGCCAGGGTGGCGGCGATCTTGTTGCCGATGTGGCCCGACTTGCCGATCCCCGTGACGATGATCCGGCCCCGGCAGTTGCGCATCAGGTCGATGGCGTCGCGGAAGCGCGAATCGAGGCTGTCGGCCAGCTTCTGGAGCGCCTCGGCCTCGGTCCGGATGACCCGGGCGGCGGTATCGAGGAAGGGCGTGCTCATGAGTGGGCGAAGATGTCGGTTTCGGGCCAGCCTGCCAGGTCGAGCTTGGCGCGGGTCGGCAGGAAATCGAAGCAGGCCTGGGCCATCTCCATCCGGCCCTCGCGCAGCAGCATCTCGTTCAGGCTGTCGCGCAGGCGGTGCAGGTAGAGCACGTCGGAGGCGGCATAGTCGATCTGGGCCTCGGTCAGCTCGGGAGCACCCCAGTCGCTCGATTGCTGCTGCTTGGAAATGTCCACCTGAAGCAGCTCCTGGAGCAGCTTCGCCAGGCCGTGCCTGTCGGTATAGGTGCGGACGAGGCGGCTGGCGATCTTGGTGCAGTAGACGGGCGCCGTGAGCGCGCCGAAGGTGTGGTAGAGCGCCGCAATGTCGAAGCGCCCGTAGTGGAAGAGCTTGAGCACCGCCGGATCCTCCAGCAGCCGCACGAGGTTGGGCGCGCTGGTCTGGCCCTTGGCAACCTGGACGAGGTGGGCGTTGCCGTCACCGCCGGAAAGCTGCACGACGCAGAGCCTGTCGCGGTGCGGGTGCAGGCCCATGGTTTCGCAGTCGATGGCCACCATATCCCCGAGGTCGAGATCGTCGGGCAGGTCGTTCTGATAGAGGTAATTTGTCATGGCCACCTCATAGCCTGCTTGGCTGCTGTGGGAAAGCGCGGCTTTAGGCCGCCTTTGAGAGGGTAATCCGTTCCAGCGGCGGGCGCGGATAGCGCGCCAGCAGGTCCGCCACCAGGAGGTGGCAGCGGTGGCCCGGCCAGTCGTGCGAGACAAGCGGCGCGGGCAGGGGCGGGTGCTTCAGCACCAGGCGGCGCCAGTTGTGCACGATGAGGCAGCGCAGCACCGCCACCTGCACCGGGCTCAGCTTATCTGCCGCGGGCAGGTCGGCCGCGAGGCGCTCCAGCGTGTCGGCGAGATCGGCGAAGGCGGCGGAAAGCTCCGACGGCGCGGCCTCGGCGCGCAGCCAGTCGGGCACGTCTTTGCCCTCGAAGAGAAGCGCGTCGGCAGGCGCCGCCGCCTCAGGGGGGCCAACGTAGACGCGGGCGGTGACCGGCGTGAATCCGCGCTGGCGCATCTCTTCGGCTGACTCCGCCCCTTCGGGCAGGAAGGCCAGCCGCCAGCTCTCCGGCCCTTCGCCGGGGCTGGCGTAGATGCGCGGGCTGGCGGCGGCACTCTCGCGCAGGCCCTTCTCGGTCAGGCTGTGGCGGCTGATGCGCCCGGCCTTCTCAGAGCTGATCCAACCATCGTTGCGCAGCCGGTGCAGGGCCACGCGGGTGGCCTCGGGCTTGACCGAAAGAAGGCGCATCATGGCCGATAGGATGGGCCCCTCGATGGCCTTGCCGGGCTTCTGCGCCAGGTCGCCGAAGAGGCTGACCATGAGCGACCAGACCCGCTGGCCGCCCAACTCGCGCAGCTCCGCGATCTGCTGCGGAAAGGCGTCAGTAGGCATTCATCGTCAGCAGCTCGTACTCCGCCGCCACCTCCTCTTTCTGGTTGTAGAGGGTGACATGCCAGCGCACCTCGCCGTACTCCTCGTTGCGCGGCGTCTTGTGCTTGACGGTCAGACGGACGCGAATGCTGTCCCCCGCCGCCACGGGCGCCATGAAGCGCAGGTTGTCGAGGCCGGTGTTGGCGAGCACTGGGCCGGGATCGGGCTGTACGAAGAGGCCGGCCGCGAAGCTCAGCAGGAGGTAGCCGTGGGCCACGCGCCCCGGAAAGAAGGGGTTCGCCTTGGCCGCCTCGTCGTCCATGTGGGCATAGAAGGTATCGCCGGTGAAATGGGCGAAGGTTTCGATGTCCTCCAGCGTCACCTCGCGCGCGGGGCTGTTGAAGGTCTCGCCCAGGTCAAGTTCGCCGAAGGTACGGGTGAAGGGGTGGGCGCGGTCCGCGATCTCGGTCGCGCCGGGCACCCACTTGCGACCCACGGCAGTCAGAATGTCGGGGCTGCCCTGGATGGCGGTGCGTTGCATGTAGTGGAGCACGCCGCGGATGCCGCCCAGCTCCTCGCCGCCGCCCGCGCGGCCCGGTCCCCCGTGCACCATGTGCGGGAGGGGAGAGCCATGGCCGGTCGATTCCTTCATCGAGGTCCGGTTGTTGAAGTAGAGGCGCCCGTGGAAGGCCGCCGAGCCGAGGGTGACCTCGCGGGCCACCTCCGGATCATTGGTGATGACGGAAGCCACAAGCGAGCCCTGGCCGCGGTTCAGAAGGGCCACCGCATGGTCCAGATCGCGGTAGGGCATAAGGGTGGAGACAGGGCCGAAGGCTTCGGTGTCGTGCACCCGCTGCGCCGCGTCCGGATCGGCACAGTGGAAGAGCATGGGCGGTAGGAAGGCACCCCGATCACGATCCGCCCCCTCCACAGCGAAGTCATCGAGGTCGCCATAGATACGCTCCGCTTCCGCCTCCAGCAGCGCGGCCTTCTCCAGCACATCGCGCTTCTGGGCGGCCGAAACGAGGGCCCCCATGCGGGTGCCTCCCAGGCGCGGATCGCCGATGGTGGTCTTGGCCAGCCGATCGGACAGGGCCTCGATCAGGGCGTCGATTTGGCTGGCGGGGGCCATGATGCGCCTTATGGCGGTACATTTCTGGCCCGCCTTTGCCGTCATCTCGCGCTGGACCTCCTTCACGAAGAGATCGAACTCCGGCGTACCGGGCGTGGCATCGGGGCCGAGCACGGAGGCGTTGAGGCTGTCCTGCTCCGAGGCGAAGCGCACGGAATTCTGCATCAGGTTCGCCGTGCCGCGCAGCTTCAGCGCCGTGTCGGCCGAGCCGGTGAAGGCCACCGCATCCTGGCAGTCGAGGTGATCCAGCATGTCGCCCAGGCCCCCGGCGACAAGCTGCAGGGCTCCCTCGGGCAGAAGGCCGCTTTCCAGCATCATCCGAACGCAGGCCTCGGTCACGTAGCAGGTGGCCGTGGCCGGTTTGACGATGGCGGGCATCCCGGCCAGCAGGGTCGGGGCGAGCTTCTCCAGCATGCCCCAGACCGGGAAGTTGAAGGCGTTGATGTGAACGGCAACACCCTGGAGCGGGAGACAGACATGCTGGCCCATGAACTGGCCTGTCTTGCCAAGCTGTTCGGGCGCGCCGTCCAGGTAGACATGACTGTCCGGCATCTCGCGCCGTCCCTTGGAGGCGAAGACGAGCATCGTGCCAATGCCGCCGTCCACGTCGATCCGGTGGTCCGAGAGGGTGGCGCCGGTGTCGTAGCTGAGGTCGTAGAGCGCTTCCTTGCGCTCCATGAGGTAGAGGGCCAGGGCCTTAAGCATCCGCGCGCGGTCATGGAAGGTCATCGCCCGCAGCGCCGGGCCGCCCTTCTGGCGGGCGTAGTCCAGCATGCCCTGCACATCCAGGCCGTCGTTTCCGGCCTGGGCGATCACATCGCCGGTGATGGCGCTTGCGATGGACCGGGCGCCGGCACCTGGGGCGATCCATTGACCCTTGGCAAAGCTCTGAACGTCGCGCATGGGGGCTCCTTGCTGTTGGTGCGCCCCGGTGCGGATTCGGGGCTTTGAGTGGTCCCGGGGGCCGGGTCAGTGGGTATCGTAGTCGATCACCAGCCGGTCGGTCAGGGGATAGGACTGGCAGGAGAGCACGTAGCCGCGTTCCACCTCGTAATCCTCGAGCGCGTGGTTGCTGATCATCTCCACCTCGCCCTCAAGGACCTTGCACATGCAGGTGGAGCAAACCCCGGCCTTGCAGGAGAAGGGCGCATCCTGGCCGTTTTCCAAAGCCGCCTCGAGCACGGACTGGCCCTTTGACATCTCGAAGCTGCGCTGGGCGCCCTCGATGATGACGGTGAGCTCGGTGCCCTTGGCGCCCTCGGCGCGCTTCTCCATCTCCTGCTTGGCCAGGCGGCCCTGCTGGCTCTCGGTGAAGAGCTCGAACTTGATCTGCTCTTCCGCGAGGCCGTGGCTCTTTAGGCTGTCGGCGATGGCCAGCATCATCGGCTCGGGGCCACAGATGAAGGCCGTGTCGGTGTTCTTGACGTCGATCCAGTGCTTGAAGAGCTGGGCGCACTTTTCCTGATCCACGCGGCCGGTGAATAGATCAATGTCCTGGCCCGATTCCAGCATGTGGATCAGGGTCAGGCGGCCCATGTAGTGGTTCTTCAGGTCCTCCAGCTCTTCGCGGAACATGATCGTGTTCACGGCGCGGTTGGCATAGACCAGCGTGAAGGTGGACTTCGGCTCGCGCTTGAGCACCGTCCGCAGGATCGAAAGCACCGGCGTGATCCCGGAGCCGCCCGCGAAGCCGAGGTAGTTCTTGGCCTTCTCCGGCTCCAGCGGGGTGAAGAACTTGCCCTGCGGCGGCATGGCGTGCAGCCGGTCACCCACCTTGAGCTGGCTGTTGGCGTAGGTGGAGAAGGCGCCGCCGTCGACCTTCTTGATGCCGACCTTGATCTCGCCATCGTCCAGCCCCGTGCAGATGGAGTAGTTGCGCCGCAGTTCTGTCCCGTCGAAATCCTGGCGGAAGGTCAGGTACTGGCCCTGGGTGAAGGCGAAGGCCTCGGCATCCTCGGGCTTCAGCGTGAGGACCACGGCATCGCGGATGGTGTGGTGAATGTCGGTCACCGTCAGGGGAAGAAACTTGCTCATCGCAGCCTCAGATACATTTGAAATAGTCGAAGGGTTCGCGGCAGGAAAGGCAGCGCCACTGGGCCTTGCAGGGGGTCGAGCCGAACTGGCTGATGCGCTCCACCTCGGTCGAGCGGCAATGCGGGCAGTGCTGCGGCCCGCCCGCGGGGCGCGGCGGGGCGATGCCGTAGGCTTCCAGCTTGGCGCGGCCCGTGTCGGTAAGCCAGTCGGTGGTCCAGGCGGGCGAGAGGCGCCGCTCCAGCCGGAGATCGGCAATGCCGTGGCCGCGCAGGGCCTTCTCGATGTCGAAGTTGATCACGCTGGTCGCCGGGCATCCCGAGTAGGTGGGCGTCACCGTGACAACCAGGGTGTCCCCTTCCCAGGCGACATCCCGGATGATCCCCAGATCGACGAGGGAGATGACCGGGATCTCGGGGTCCGGCACCCCGGCGAGCCAGGCCCAGACGGTGGCGATGTCGGGCTTCTGGCCCGTGCCGCGCGGTGCAGGTGCAGGGGCATCGGCCACGGTGCCCGGCACGGGGGCCGGTGCGGGCCGTGCCCGGCGGGGCCTGCCCGCCACGGGGGTATGGGGCGCGTCGCGGCTCACCAGGAGGCGTCCGGATAGGCCCTCTGAAGCCACTGCATCTGGCTCAGCATGTGGCCCAGGTGTTCGCTGTGACGCGCGCCGTCCTTGCCGCCCTTGTGGGCGAAATCGTCCTCGGGCCGGGCAAGCGTCGCCTCGGCAAAGACCTCGGCAAGGCGGGCGTCGTAGGCGGGGCGCAGGCTGGAAGGATCGGGCGCGATGCCCGCCTTGACCATCTCTTCGTCCACCGCATCGGCATGGAAGACCTCGCCCGCGTAGGGCCAAAGGCGCTCCAGCGCATCCTGCATCCGGGCGTGGCTCTCCTCCGTCCCGTCGCCCAGGCCGATCACAGTGTCGGCGGAACGCTCGACATGATAGGTCACTTCCTTCAGCGATTTCTCGGCAATGGCGGCGATGCGCGCGTCCGAAGACTCTGTCAGGGCCTTGAGGTAATCCACATGCCAGGCGTCGAAGAGGAACTGGCGCATCATCGTCACGCCGAAATCGCGGTTCGGTTGCTCCACGAGCAGCAGGTTGCGGAACTCCCAGGCGTCGCGGTGAAAGGCCAGGCGATCCGCGTCGCGGCCCTTGCCCTCGACCTCTCCGGCGAGGCCGAGCCAAAGCTGGGTCTGGCCGATCAGGTCCAGCGCGGTGTTGGCCAGGGCAATGTCCTCCTCCAGGACAGGGGCCACGCCGCACCACTCCGAGACCCGGTGCCCCAGCACCAGGGTGTTGTCGCCCAGTCGGCAGAGGTATTCGAAAAGGGCGTCGCTCACATCGCCCCCACTTCTTCGGGAATGTCGTAGAAGGTCGGATGGCGGTAGACCTTGTCGTTGGAAGGCTCGTAGAGCGCGCCCTTCTCCTCGGGCGAGGAGGCGGCGATGTGGCCCGCTTCAACGACCCAGATGCTCACGCCCTCGTTGCGGCGGGTGTAGACGTCGCGGGCGTTCTTGATGGCCATTTCCGCGTCGGGCGCGTGCAGGGAGCCGACGTGGCGGTGGCTCAGCCCGTGCTGGCCGCGGATGAAGACCTCCCAGAGGGGCCATTCCGTCTTGCGGGTCTCACCGTGGGGGCTGGCTTCGCTGTCTTTGTAGGGGCTTGATTCAGGGCTGCTCATGCTGGCGCTCCTTCTAAGGGCGGATGGCACGGCCCCGGGGTGGGGCCGACCTCCGTGCTGACGGGTCGATTACTCGGCGGCCATCTTGCGGGCGCGCTTCTTGGCGGCGTGGGCCAGGAGCCCCTCGCGCACCCAGCGGCCCTCGTCCCAGGCCTTGTTGCGGGCCTCGAGCCGCTCGCGGTTGCAGGGGCCGTTGCCCTTGAGGACCTGGAAAAACTCTTCCCAGTCGGGCTCGGAGAAATCGTAGTGGCCGGTTTCCTCGTTCCACTTCAGATGCTCGTCCGGCACCGTGAGGCCCAGGTACTCGGCCTGCGGCACGGTTTGATCGACGAACTTCTGGCGCAGCTCGTCATTGGTGTTCATCTTGATCTTCCAGGCCATCGACTGGGCGGAGTGGACCGACTCTTTGTCGGAGGGGCCGAACATCATCAGGGCGGGGTACCAGAAGCGGTCGAGCGCATCCTGGGCCATCTTGCGTTGGGCCTCGGTGCCCTGGGCCATCTTCATCATGATGTCGAAGCCCTGGCGCTGGTGGAAGCTCTCTTCCTTGCAGATCCGTACCATGGCGCGGGCATAGGGGCCGTAGGAGGTCCGCTGAAGTGGCACCTGGTTCATGATCGCGGCGCCATCGACCAGCCAACCCACGGCCCCCATGTCGGCCCAGGTCAGCGTGGGATAGTTGAAGATGGAGGAGTACTTCATCTTGCCCGACAGCAGATCGCGCGTCAGGTCATCGCGGGTCACGCCCAGCGTCTCGGCGGCGCAGTAGAGGTAGAGACCGTGGCCCGCCTCGTCCTGCACCTTGGCCAGCAGGATCGCCTTGCGCTCCAGCGTGGGGGCGCGCGTGATCCAGTTGCCCTCAGGCAGCTGGCCCACGATCTCGGAGTGGGCGTGCTGGCCGATCTGGCGGATCAGGGTCTTGCGGTAGCCCTCGGGCATCCAGTCCTTGGGCTCGATCTTGCCGCCCGCGTCGATGCGGTCCTGGAAGGCCTTCAGGGCTTCGGGATCCTCGTCCGAGGCTTCGGACTTAATCATCTGTGCATACATCGTCAGGTCCTTCCAGGTTGCTGGGGCGTCTTGTCAGACGCGTTCGAGAATGAGCGCGCCCCCCTGGCCCACGCCCACGCACATGGTGCAGAGCGCATAGCGGCCCTGGGTGCGCTTGAGTTGCAGAGCGGCCGTCATCACCAGACGCGCGCCGGACATGCCCAGCGGGTGGCCGATGGCAATGGCGCCGCCGTTGGCGTTCACGTGGGGCGCATCTTCCGGCACGCCGAGGGCGCGCAGGGTGGCGATGCCCTGGCTCGCAAAGGCTTCGTTGAGCTCGATCACGTCCATCTGGTCCGCGGTCAGGCCAGCCCGCTTGAGTACCTTCTCGCAGGCGGGGATCGGGCCGATGCCCATGACGCGCGGCTCCACCCCGGCGGCCGAGATGGCGACGACGCGGGCGATGGGCGTCAGGCTGTGCTCCTTGGCGGCCGCTTCGGAGGCGACGAGCATGGCTGCGGCGCCATCATTCACGCCCGAGGCGTTGCCCGCCGTCACGGTCAGGTCCGCCCCGTTGATGCCGCGCAGCTTGGCCAGTTTGTCGAGAGAAGTGTCGGGGCGCGGATGCTCGTCACGCTCGACGACGATGGGGTCACCCTTGCGCTGCGGGATGGTGACCGGGGCGATTTCCTCGGCAAAGACGCCCGCCTTGTCGGCGGCGGCCCAGCGTTCCTGCGAGCGCAGGGCAAAGGCATCCTGATCGGCGCGGTTCACCTGGTAGTCTGCGGCGACGTTGTCCGCCGTCTCGGGCATCGAATCGATGCCGTATTCAGCCTTCATCTTGGGGTTCACGAAGCGCCAGCCAATGGTCGTGTCATAGACGGCGTTGCCGCGCGAGAAGGCGGTCTCGGCCTTGGGCATGACGAAAGGCGCGCGGGTCATGGATTCGACCCCGCCGGCGATGGCGAGATCAATGTCGCCCGCGCGGATCGCCCGGGCGGCGGCCCCCACGGCATCCATGCCGGAGGCGCAGAGGCGGTTGATGGTGGCGCCGGGCACCTCCACGGGCAGCCCAGCCAGCAGTGCGGCCATGCGCGCGACGTTCCGGTTGTCTTCGCCCGCCTGGTTGGCGCAGCCCATGACGACGTCATCGACGCGCGCCCAATCCACCTGCGGGTTGCGCGCCATCAGCGCGGCAATCGGCACGGCGGCCAGATCGTCCGCCCGGACAGACGCCAGGGCGCCGCCGTAACGTCCGATGGGTGTGCGCTGCGCGTCACAAATGAAAGCCTGCATGAGGGATCCTCCTGAGAGTTAACATAGAATTTTAGGGCCGCGGAAACAAGTAAAATGTTACCGCGATTTCTGGTTGAGGCGAGTTTAGTAACATATCGGGCCGAGCGGGCGGCACGCCGTTTACCTATGCCAGTTGCGTGGTGAAGTCGCCCCGCAGGGCCACTTCCAGCACCTCCAGGTCTGCCGAGGCATCGCAGTAGCGGCTGACAATGCCGGGCGGGATGACGAAGGCATCGCCGGTCTCAAGCTGCCGGGCCGCCTGGCCTTCGGCCTCCAAGGTCATGCTCCCCTGCATCACGAAGGTGAAGTGAATGTCGGCGTCGTGGCTGGCGGCGCGGGTCTCGCCCTCGCTCCGGCGCGCCACCCAGATCCCGGCCACACCCTTCGTCCCGGCGGTGATGCCGGTGTCGCGGGCGGTGAAGCCGGGCAGGCGGAAGTCCTGCCAGGTGGCCTGATCCTTGACATGATGCACGAAGGTCTGGCCGTCCCACTCGCGCGCCGGATCGCCCTTGCCGTTGGGCAGGGTGAAGTCGTGGTCGATGGTGGTCACGTGTTCGGCAGGAACGCCGATCTCGATCACCTCGATCTCGGGCGAGGCCTCGACCACGCGGTGGCGGATGCCGGGCGGCTGGGTCACGCAGTCGCCCGCGTGCAGACGGATCGCCTCGCCCTGGTCCTCGTAGAGCACATCGACCCAGCCCTTGTAGCAGAAGATGAGCTGAAACCCGACCGTGTGGTAGTGCACCATGTCCGGCACCGGGCCGCCGTCCGGAATTCGGATGTGGCTGGCGATGATGGAGCCGCCGAGCCGCGATTCGATCAGGTCCCGGTAGTGCATCCCGGCCCGGCCGATGACCCAGGGCGCCTCGTCCTTGAGGCGCCGCACGACAAATTCGTGCTGCGTGCTCGGTTGGTCGACCACCGGAGTTTTCGGCAGGATCTCCACCCGGGTGCCATTGGGCGCCGTAAGCTGACGCTGACCCCCGGCAAAGCCGTCGGGATCGTCCGTCAGGATACGCAGGACCCCGGGCGAGGTTTCTGCGCCCTTCTCTATCCGAACCCGTACCCCATGGCCCGAGAAGCTGGCGACGGAGGGATCGTCGGCCGGAAAGATCGTCTCGAGCCGCATCCCGAGGGTCTTGGTGAAGAAGGGCAGGTCTTCGCGAAGTTCCTGCGTGGGCAGCAGAAATTCGGCCTGAATATCATTGGCGGACATGGGGGTTCCTTGTGGTTCCTGACGGCCTTGTGCCGATCGCGCGCACCATAAGCGGCCCCCCGCCGCAAGGGCAAGCAGGGGCGGACCCCTTCCCCGGCCCATGGTCAGTTGTTCAGGAACGCTTCTTCTACGGCGGGCTGCCGGTGACCTCGGGCAGGATGTCCCGCTCGATCACCTCGTTGCGCTGCAACTCGCGCAGCAGCTCGCGCAGCTTGCGCTTCTGGCGGCGCGAGCGCACCTGCTCGGCCTCGATCTCGACGGGCAGGACACGCACTTGGTCTGAGCCCTCGTCTCGGGAGAACTCGAAGGTGCGGTAGGCGGCGACAATGTCCCGCGCCTGGCTGGTGGCGGCGATGACGATGAGTTTCAGGCAGGTGGTCTCGTCCAGATGCCCGCCCTCGCCAAGACGCTTGCTGCCGCGTGTCAGGATGTCATCGAAGGTGCCCAGGTCCACGTAGCTGCCGCTGGCCACGGGCCCGATGGCCGAGACGCCCTGCTCGGGCACGCTGTCCCTGTCCCAGAGCTCCAGTCGGTCGGCGGCGCTGAAAGTCTGGTGCCGCTCGCCGGTTTCAAGCTCCGCCAGGACATCCATCAGGTAGGCCGGTTCGGACCCCATGTTGGAGACGATGCAGCGTCCGCTCAGATCCCGCGCCCCCGCCCGGGTGATGAGCAGGCTGGAGCGGGTCTGCCGCTTGAAGCTGGCGAGGAAGATATTGAGGTAGGCGACCCAGACCAAAATCGTCAGCAGGCTCACCACCACCTGAAGCGCCGGTCCGTTGTCTCTCAGC
Source organism: Sulfitobacter sp. (assembly GCA_965212515.1). GTDB lineage: Bacteria > Pseudomonadota > Alphaproteobacteria > Rhodobacterales > Rhodobacteraceae > Sulfitobacter. The sequence goes on along the minus strand of OZ243122.1, from coordinate 1,734,632 downwards.
CAGTCCCACATGAGTCTCTTCCGTCTTACTTCGTGCCGCCGCGCGGGTGGCTGCGCGCCGCCTCTGGCCTAGTTTTAGCGCAACTTTGGCCCGCGGCGACCATCCGGCCGCAGACCGTGGTTCTGGTGCACTTCGGTGCGGTGCTACACCCTGAAGGCTGACGGCCAGGCGCGCTGACGGAGCGGGAAGGGGCGCCCGGCGGGCTCAAGCCGCCGGGACGCGCCCTCACTCGGACTTGGCGGTACTCTCTGCCGCAGCCTCTTCGGCGCCGGGCAGGTTGAAAATGGTGAGGTAAGAACTGTTTGCCGTGCCTGCCGCCGCCGTGGGCGGCACCAGGCTGCTGATCAACGTCTGCATCTGCAATGAATCGATCCGCCGCTGGGCCATCTGGCGCGAGAGGGCTTCCTCGGTCAGCCGGTCCGCCGTGGCAGGTGTCCGCTGTGCCGTTGGGGGCGCCTCGGGGCGGGTGGGGGCCGCGCTGGGCGTGCTGTCCGCCGATGGGGTCGCCGCGGGGCCGTCAGACGGGGCGCTTGTGCCCGCCCCCTGGCTTTCCTCGGTGGCGGGCTCCGCCGCCGCCTGGGTCTCCTTGGTGGGTGGTTCAGCCTTGTCGGGGCCGCGGCCCTCGGTCGGTCCGCGCGGCTGCGCGGGGCCGGAGAAGGTATTGAGCAGAATCATGTATCATCCTTTCAGGTGCCGTGGATCGGCGCGGTCCGGAGGATGCGGATTCAAGGGGCTAATAGTGGGGCGAAACCGGGGTATTGTGGCGGAACAAGGACACGTTCTCGGCCTTTTCCCGGCATGGTAGTGGTTAGCGCTTTAAGGAAGGTTTGCACCCGCGTCGGGTTGCAAATGGTGCCCAGGAGAGGCATCGAAAACCAGCATCATGAGGGTGCAGTAGATTTCAAGGTTCCCGTAAATCCATGTTTAATTTCATTTTTTCTCATTCATCCCGTCGCATGTTGTCGCATTCCATACTACATATTAGGGTGGTTGTAGAGGTGGTTAAATATGCCAACGCTACACAAACTTACCGTTACACAGATCAGAAACGCCAATCCGGGCAAGCATAACGACGGTGGTGGATTGTGGTTTCAAAAACGGGCGGACGGGGGTGGTCAATGGTTCTTGCGCGTGACCATTCATGGGCGTCGTCGCGAAATGGGGCTGGGCTCTGAGACATATGTTTCACTCAAAGAAGCTCGGCAACTCGCTGAAAAATGGCGCGCTGTTGCTCGGTCCGGCAAAGACCCAATCAAAGAACGTGAGCGACTGGCACGTGAAGCAGCTCGAAACGACAATACTCTTCGCCAAGTTGCCGAAGAAGCTTTCGAAGCACGGAAGGCCGAACTGAAAGCTGACGGCAAGGCAGGGCGTTGGTTCACACCGCTTGAATTGCACGTTCTACCAAAGCTTGGACGTGTGCCGATCGAAGAACTCGATCAACGCGATATTCGCGATACCCTGGCACCGATCTGGCACACCAAGGCCGACACAGCGCGCAAGGCGATGAACAGGTTGAACTTGGTTATCAAGCATGGTGCTGCGTTGGGATTGGATGTCGACATCCAGGCCGTCGACAAGGCCAAGGCCTTGCTGGGCAAAACACGCCACAAGGCGAAACATATCCCGTCAATTCCTTGGCGGGAGGTCCCGCAGTTTTATGAAAGCCTAGCTGTCCCAACAGTCACGCATCTTGCATTGCGTTTGCTGATCCTAACGGCCGTTCGCTCAAAGCCGCTTCGGTTCTGTCATGTTGATCACATCGAGGGAGATGTCTGGACAATACCCGCAGACTTAATGAAGTCGCGCAAAGGCGCAGAGGAAGAGTTCCGCGTGCCGCTGTCTGAGGAAGCTCTAAACGTCATCGAAGCCGCCATACCATATGAACGAAACGGATATCTCTTTCCGAGCGTTCGCAAAGGGGTTATCTCGGACGCGACCATGTCTCGCTATATGCAACGTCTAGGCAATGAGGCGCGCCCTCACGGCTTCAGATCGAGTTTTCGCACCTGGTGCGCAGAGGCAACGGACACGCCCCGTGACGTAGCTCAGGCGGCGCTGGCGCACTCTCTTGGTACGTCAGTTGAAAACGCGTACCGGCGGACCGATTACCTTGAAAAGCGGAAACCACTTATGGAGCGATGGGCCGCTCATGTTACTGGCCAAAACTCAAACTTAGTGAAACTGGCAAACGGTTCGGGTGGACAATGACCGACTTTGCCAATCACAAACACTACACTGCCAAAGAGAAGAAGAAGCGACAGCAAAAGCTCAACCGAGAACTCGCCAGGGCAATTGTGTATTCGAACCCTGGGGCTGCAGCTTACAGGCTGCTGTGGAAGCGAGGGGACTACCCTTTTCGACGTTCGCCATTCTACCAAGTCGACAGCCCTCAGGTCGAAGCCGCAAAAGAGTTATGGCGCGCGAGGTATCGTTGGAAGTTGGGAAGCCGAGTGGCGCTTCTGGACGCCTTTGAAATTTGCAAGGATCACAGGTGGCCGTATCCCAACTGGTTGAACCTCGCGGTCGAAGACTTGATGTCGAAGGCCTTGTTCTTTGGAGGGGTCTTTAAGGCGGAGAACCCGCGGGTTGGTCAACAAGAGCTGACGCGGCTGCAAATGCAAAAGCACTGCCAGATGTACTACGGGATCAAACTGCGCCAGAGCGACAGTCAAGGTGATGAGCGCGTGACCCGTCTACTATCGCCAGTTGAGCTGCGTCAAGTGACTGACGAAAAGCTAGAGGCGGCGACTACTGACGGTAAACGCTACTCCCTTGCAAGCAGTCTCTTACCTAGGGCCACGAAGGGGCAACGCACCAATTCGGCCGTTGCGATTGAGGACAACCTTAAGAAGCTGCGGGACGAGGTATCTGAGAAGTTTGGCGTTGGCCAAGTGTTTTCAGCCGACCCTGAATGCTACCTCTGGGACCTGCCATTTTTGCGCACTGAAACCATGAAGAAGCTCAATCTGCCATATCTTCAATAGGTTAGAGGTCAGTAGTTTTTCCTTTTTCTACTCCTTATGGGCCAATGCAATGATCTGCCAGTTTAGAGGTCGCTCGAAGTTGAGAGGGCCTGAGGATGGCTGACATGAAGTGCGATAAACTCCTGCGCGTCGGTGAGGTGGCAACGATTCTCGGATGCTCTGTCTCTACTGTTTGGCGACGCTGCGGGGACGACACGCTGCCAATACCGCTTAAAATCGGACACACCACCAGATGGCTCTACTCTGAAGTCGCTGAAGTCATCGAAGCCGCGAAAGCTGCACGGCGGTGATGACCATTTGCGCACCCGGTGCGCAAATCGTCAGTACGAGAAACAAGCGCGGGTTTCGATTTGAGGAGATGGATGGATGGAACGGTCAAAACAAAACCACCATGTTAAGCGGCAGTGCGGCAGGATTGCGCAGGCGATTGCCGTTGGAGACCGCAAGCAGGAGGAGTTCCACAAACGGTGCTTATTGCGTTCATTTTCTGCCAAGCAACAAGCTGCGGAAATCGCAAAGGGCACTTGTAAGCGGCAAACATCGCTGTCCGTGGGCCTATTGGCGAGAGCTACCGACCTTTGGGAGCCTTGCGATGAGTTGGTTCACTTAACAGCGAATGTAACCAACACCCGCAGTGACGGCTCTGCCAGGTTCATCTTGGATTTTGGACCTGCTCATCAAACCGCCCAATTGTTGATTAAAGCTGCAATCTATCATCCCTCGCATTTGGCGCCTGAACAGACGATGACGCAAGGCGGCGCGCCAGAAGCAATCAGAAGAATTCAATCCGCGTACGCGGATGGCTACACGTATGTCAGCGAACTAGACATACGAAAATGCTACTCCAGTTTCGACAGTAGGGAAGCAGGCCGCCTGCTCCTATTGCCCGAAAGTGTGATCGAGAACTACCTTACTCTCGAACATACAAACCTTGCCCTCTCCTATACATGCATGAGGGAGCAGATATACCACGACGAGAATTCTCAACACTCTCCGGAAAGGCTGTTCGCAGGCCTATATGGCGAGGACTTCTCGTGCGCTCAACAGGGGTTGATCGAAGGCTCCAGAGTTTCCCCATTTATCGTCGAAATGTTGTTAGCACCGGTATGCCGTGCCCTACAAGCACGCGGACTTGGCCAGGTGGTAAACTATGCCGACAACTTCTTGCTGATGGCTCGCTCTCGCGATGCGTTGGTCACTTTGGAAAATATACTTCGAGACGAACTCCGCGATCACCCTGTTGGCGCGTTGACGGTCCGGGATTGTATGCGGGACTACGTGCCTGGATATTCATTCGATTTCCTTGGCTATCGCCTTGAACCAAACGGAAGCCGCCTTACCGCGTTGCTTGGTCGCAAATCGGAAAAGAAACTCCGCGAAATACGTCGCAAAGGTTACAGGGAGCTAAACTCCGACATGCCCCTCGCAAGAAAAAGACGGGTGTTCAGAGCTCTTGAGAAGGAACACAAAGCCACGCTCCGCGCTCTTTCCTGCTTCTTGGGAGGGCGTGACTATCACAACTCCAAAATGGAGCCACTAAGGCGACTGTCGGTCAGTTGAGTGTTCCGGACACGGGAATTCTCCCTGTATTTTGACACATGCCCTGCTCACACGTGTGAGATACCCTGGAGCTACTTTTGCGCGATATTTGATACGCGCGGGAGAAGAATCCCCCACGTTTATTTGTGCACTAAGAAGTTGCGCGGCATTCTTTCCGCATGCTGGACTGCGTAGCTGGTCGTCAGTGAAACGTATTCCACTATCAACTTACTTTTGGGCTCAATACAGGAGCCTTAGCGAACGCATCGAAAAGTTTGTGGATGCCAAAATCGCCGAGATATGTGCGGCCGATTTCCGCTTCGCAGCATCGTACGCCGCAACAAACGGGTGCCACCTTCACTCACGGCCCGTTGCTGCCGTTCGCTTCTTAGCCGGGCGCTGCGGCGCAGCTTCGTCGAACCGGTCATTCGTCCACCGCGCAGCATTTTCGGAGGGTGAAGGTCGGCAGAGCGGACTTTGCAGGCGTCCGCCATGTAGGGCGAACGACCGCTATTCATCTGTTGTCATGACCGGACGCAGGGTTCAGGTGTTTAATCTACCCGTTTTCCAGCCTCTCTTTCGCGTCAAAGCTGCGACTGGCCGAGGAGCAAGAGAAAGGCTGATAGGCCGCAAGCTAAAGTTCGGACAGTATTCCAGAACGTCCAGCGGGGCAGATAGGTGGTGGTCCAGTATATCTGTGTTGACGCTTCTGACACGTCCATGTCCGCCAATGCCTTGTTCATGGGCACATTGCACAGAGCGGTGACACCGAAGCAGCCGATGACATAGACTACCCCCGCGAGGGCAAGCAGGAGGCCAGCGCTTTGCCCAAGAACCAATCCTCCGTACCCGGCGGCCAGAAAAAGGACCGGAACCAAGCCGAGGAAGAGGGCCATGAAAACCCAGCGGAAGACCTCGCGGTTGATGGATTGCATGGCCTCCACGCCACCCGTGCCGCTGGTGCGTGCCAGCGAACGCATGATGAAATCCGAGAAGGCGAGGAACACGCCGCCCACAAAGGCGAGTGCGATGACGGTGAGTTGTAGCAGAAGAAGGATGATCGGAGACATTGCGGAATTCCTTTTCGGGGATAGGGATGCGGCGGGAGGTCTTGCCGTCCTACCGCATCGGATGGAGGTTCAGCATGCGGCGAGGCGGCTGAGGGAAGGGTCAGCGCCCCGCCGGAAGGCAAAGAGGCAGAGTGCGCCGATCCCGAGTTCGAGGACCAGCGCGCCCAGTATCCCGCTCGACGGTATTCCGTCGACCCCAAGGCCAAGAACACGACCCGCGGGGAAGGCGAGGAAGACGGTCAGCGCGGCCACCACTGCGGCCTGCCGCAGTGCGGGTCTGATAATTCCGGCCAGCATGACCGCGCCAAAGGCTGCCAGACCGGCCCCCGGTGCCCGCAACTCGCTCAGGAGGCTGGGGTCGGGATCCAGAAGGATCCCGTAGCTTGCGTAGAAGGCAAACGGGGCGATCAGGATAAAGGTGCCGATCCCAAGCGCGGTGATACCGGCGATGCCCAGTGCAATTTTCTGAACCGGTGTCATTGGATTTTCTCCGAATTGGCTGGATGTTAGGCTCAGGCGGCGATGGGCCAGGAACCCGAGGCTGCGGCCTTGGCCGCGTACTCGGCAAAATCGCGCGGTTTACGGCCAAGGGCCTGCTCCACACCGTCGCACACCTGCGCGTTCCGCCCGTCGAGCGTTTCGCGGGCGATGGCGGTGAATACATCGGCCACGAAGGCATCCCCCGCTGCTGCGATATTAGCGTGGAAATCCTCAAAGCTTATCGGAACGTGCTGAACGGGAAGTCCGCTCGCGTCACTCAGGATGGCGGCCATGTCAGCGAAACTCAGCAGACGCGGGCCAGTCACCTCGTAGAGCTTGCCCCTGTGCCCCTCCTCGGTCAGGGCGGCAACGACGACGTCTGCGATATCGTCGATGTCGATGATGGGCTCCTCAATCATCCCGCCCGGCATGGGCAACACTCCCTCAAGGATCGGATCGCGCAGGTAGCCTTCGCTGAAGTTCTGGGCAAACCACGCGGACCGGACAAGCGTGAAGTCGAGTCCTGATGCGCGCACGGCCTCTTCCCCCATGCGGGCGTGATGCTCACCCCGGCCAGAGAGCAGAACGATGTGATCAAGTCCGGAGGTCTCGGCGACCTCGCAAAAGGCGGCAATCTTTTCCACCGCACCGGGAAAGGCGAGATCAGGGAAATAGGTGACATAGGCTTTGGCGACGCCTTCGAGGGCGGGCGCCCAGGTGCTGTCGTCCTCCCAGTCGAAGGGGATGTCGGCACGGCGTGTGCCCTGCCGGACGGGCAAGTTCATCTCCTCCAGCCGAGCCGCGACGCGCGCGCCTGTTTTGCCGGTGGAACCGATGACGAGGATGAGTTGCTCTTGCATGGGTCTTCTCCTTGGTTGCTGTGATGACCAAGGATTAGGACGCAAGGCGGTCTTTCGTATTGACCTCCGATGCCAGCGCTTTGACAGACGCGGCCAAATTAGTTGGCAGAGGTGTCCTTGCGATAGCTTGCCGGTGTCTGACCCATCCAGCGTTTGAAGGCGCGGGTGAAGGCGCTTTGTTCGGAGAACCCCGTGAGAAAGGCGATCTCGGACAGGGAATAGCGTTCGTCCTGCAGCATCCCAAGCGCAAGCTCGCGCCGCGTTTCCTCGGTCAGGGTCTGAAAGCTGACCCCATGTTCGGCAAGCCGCCGGTGGAAGGAGCGAACGCTCAGGCCCAGCCCCTTCGCCACATCCGCCATTTTTGGCAGACCCTCGCTGAGCGCGCGGGCAATGCTGTCCTTGGTTAGGCGGATCAGGTGCACCTCGTCGTCGATCCCGGCCATTTCGGCATCAAGGTGCGAGACAATGAACTGCGTGATCCCTCTGTCACCGAGGATGTTGGGCTGTAGGAGCGTCTCGTCAGACACAAGCAGCGCGTCGTGTGGACTATCAAAACGTAGGGGGCAGCCGAAGAAGGATTCATGCGCATCGAGTGATTTGGGGGCCGTGTGCCGGACCATGACCTCCACCGGGACAAAGGGCACGGGCGAGACCTGTCTTGCCAGCGAGACGGCGCTCGCTAGGGTAGCCTCGTTCGAGAGCCGCATGCCAAGGCGACGGGGCCCGGTACGGTGCAGGATGAAGAGGGTCCCGCGCTCGACCCGGCGGAGTTCGTATTCGACGACGCTTGTCCAGAGCCTCGCATAGCGTTCGACGCGCGAGAACGAGCCCAGCAGATCGGGCGCTGATTTCCATGCCAGGCCGAGCGCGCCGTACTCGTCACAGCGCATGGAGGCGCCAACGGTGATCGGCAAGGCTGTGACATCGGTCTGCGCCGCCAGGCCTTCAAGCATGGTGTAATAGGCATCGTCCGTGATCATGACCTTCGGGTCCGGTGGCGCATCAGGATCAAGACCGGCTGAGTGCAAGGCCGCGCGCCAATCGACCGCATCACCGGCTGCAGCAACCATCTTATGCGCAAATAGTGAAGTGACCCATCCCATGGCCGAATGTTAGCTTGGAAACAAAATCCAACAAAGCCTTCGGCTGGCGAACCGGACCTTCGTACCGAGCGCAGCATTCAACACAATGGGCTCGAAGCGGACCTGCGGCAGCGCGGCGGGAACGCTCGTTCGGGTTGGACTTTGGCCGTCGCTCCCGGCCAATTCCGAACATTGACCCAGAGGCACTTCCCTGCGGAGCTGCTTCACCAAACCGGCCATTCGTCCGTGATGCGGCATTTTTGAAGGGCGAAGGTCGGCCATCAGTGTTCACTCCCACCGCGATGGTAACGGCAACGGAGGCGCTTTCCCCGCGCTGCCAGATGGGTTGCGTCGATCCAGAAATAGGGCCACTCGCCCTCGATGTGGCGGGTTAGGAACACATCGTCCTGTTCGTTGATCTCCGCACACAGCCGGCTGAGTTGGCTCCTCGAGATGCCGGTGCCCCCAAACAGCAGACTTGCGACCGGAACCGTGGTAGTATCCGTGTTCACGCGAACCGTAACTCAAAACGCTGCTACAGAGAGAGACGGCGAAGATGCCCAAGGGTTACCTGATTGCGCACATCCGCGTGCATGACAAGGACGCCTTCGAGGAGTTCAAGAAACTCTCAGGCGCCGCCATAGCGAAGTATAACGGCAAGGTCCTCGTTCGAAATCCTGCGCCTGACCACCGAGAGGGAGGTGCAAAGGGCCTGGCGATCCTGATCGAGTTTGAAAGCTACGATTCTGCGAAGTTCTTCTACGAGTCCGACGCTTACTCGGAAGCGCGAGTTGTAAGAGAGAAAATCTCCGATACCGACCTCATTCTGGTGGAAGGGCTGTAGCCGCACTGGGCTTTGGCACTTGTTAGGCAGCAATTCATTTGCCCGTCGCGAAAAAGGAGGGGACATGTCCACTGGGTTCAAGGGCCGCTGCCTTTGCGGCAAGCTGAGCTACCAAACTGGCGGTGATCCCCTTTGGATAACGATCTGCTATTGCCGTTTCTGTCAGCGCGCCACGGGATCGGACCGCATGATCGAGCCGATCTTCGAGCGATCTCTGTTTGCATTTACGGGCCTGAGCCCTTCTGTTTATTCCCTCCCGTCGGAAGGCAGCGGAAAAGATATCAACGTCCACTTCTGCTCTGCTTGCGGCACCAAGGTAGCCCTGACCTTTGAGCGCTGGCCTGACCGAATTGGCATCTATGCAGGAACGCTGGATCAGCCATCGTCGGTGTCGGTGACGCCGGAGAACGCAAAGCACATATTTGTTTCTGAAGCCCGGCCAGGGACGATCTTACCGGCGGGATTCAAGGCCTTCGACCGGCACGCCACTGAGAACGATGGCACTCCGATCGAACCGACCGTCCATGCCGCTCCTTTCCTGGTGTGTGGCTGACCTAATCGTGGGAGGGCGACTTCTCGCGGCAGACTTGCGGCAGCGCAGCAGGGCCTGGGTGTTGTTGCGTCCAGTTTGCATAGCTCTCGGCCCAAAGCTGCCATACACAAGATATGCGCTTGCTGCACTGCAGCGTGAATTGTTGGATAGACTTGTGGAGCTCTTTGCTTCTGATCTTGGCAGATGAACATCGTGAATAGCGCTCGTCTGATTTGCTGCTGCTGCGATTAGGAGTCGGGTCGAAAATGGCTACCGATCCGACGATCGCCCTGTAACTGGGCAATTCTCGCAAGTTGGGACAATTTCTGTGCATTATGCGAGGCGCCAACATCTCGGCTCTTGCCTTCCCGCCGCCTTCGCGACACTCCGTGAACATGCAGAACGCACTCCGTATCGTCGTTGTAGAACAGGATCATGATCGCGCCATTGCGATTGTGGATGCGCTCAAGGACGCTTGTGATTCTGACGTCCTTATCATTGCCAATGCCGATGGTCTTGCCCGTCAGGTGTCGGGATTCCAGCCTGATATTGTCCTGATTGATATCGACAATCCCACGCGCGACATGGTGGAGGAAATGACGCTTGCCTCCGGTCCTTTGGAGCGCCCCGTGGCCATGTTTGTATCGTCCGAAGCCGGTGGCCTTGCCCAAGCCGCAATCGAGGCCGGCGTGTCGGCCTATGTTGTCGACGGGCTTGCACCGTCGCGCGTCAAATCCGTAATCGACACGGCGATTGCGCGGTTCTCGATTGTGCGCCAGATGCGCGAGGAACTCGCCGAGACCCGCCGCGCCCTTGAAGAACGCAAGGTGATTGACCGCGCCAAGGGGATGCTGATGAAGGCGAAAGGGATTGATGAGGAGGCCGCCTACGCGCTGCTCCGCAAGACGGCCATGGATCAGGGCCGCCGTGTCGCCGACGTGGCAGAGGCGCTGGTCACGGCAGCGGGTCTTTTGGGATGAAGCCGGTCGAAATCTCTGTGGCCTATATGCCGCTGGTCGATGCGGCACCGTTGATTATCGCGCAGGAAATGGGGTTTGCGCAGTCCGAGGGGATTGCGCTGAACCTGATTGCCGCGCCGTCCTGGTCATCTGTCCGGGATATGCTGGCCTTTGGACGTGTTGACGCGGCACATCTTCTATCGCCCGTTCCGCTCGCAACCGCGATGGGGCTGGGCGGGGTCGCAACTCAGATTTCCGCCGTGTCGGTCCTCTCTGTAAATGGCAATGTCATCGGCGTGGGCAATGCGCTCGAAGCGAAACTGCGCGATGCGGGCTTTGCGTTTGACTTCGCGGATCCGGTCGCGGCATCAGCAGCACTTGCCGAGGTGAGCGACGGGCCACTGACCTTTGGCGTGCCCTTTCCCTTTTCGATGCATGTGGCGCTGCTGCGCTATTGGGCAGAGGGCACGACATTGGGGCGGAATGGTATTCGGATCCGCACGGTGCCGCCTCCTCTTATGGCAAATGCGCTGGCTGCAGGCGATGTGGATGCCTTTTGTGTGGGCGAACCATGGGGGTCGGTTGCCGTTGAAAACGGAGCTGGCGCTTTGATCTTGCCGGGGCGCGCGATCTGGTCATTTGCGCCCGAAAAGGTTCTCTCGGTCCGGACCGAATGGGCGGAGACAGAGCCTGACCTTCTGGGGCGCCTGATGCGTGCTGTCTGGCGCGCGGGGCGCTGGCTCGGCAATCCGGATGTTCGCGCGACGGCGAGTGATCTGTTGTCCCGCAAGGCCTATCTCGATGTCTCCGCCGAGTTGATTGACCGCGCCTTGTCAGGGCATCTGACAATCTCCGGCAGGGGTGACCTGAAACAGGTGCAGCATTTCCTTGAGTTCCACGCAGGTGCGGCGACCTTCCCTTGGCGCAGCCAGGCGAAATGGATTGCGCAGCGCCTGTTCGAAGAGCACGGCGGGCGGCAGCTGTCCGATGACGAGATCGCCAGAGTGTTCCGGACGGACCTGCACCGTCGTCATCTGGCCCCCATCGGCTGCGATTTGCCTGGTGCGTCATCCAAGGTCGAGGGGGCGATTCTGTCGCCAACGCCCGTGGCATCCGCGGCAGGCAGCATCACGCTTGCTGCCGATCGCTTCTTTGATGGCCAGATTTTTGACCCTACGGCCAAATAGCTGCCTACTAATCGGGCATTTCTGGCCTGCCCATTGCGCCACGCCGCCTTTTTTCCAAAAATTCGCTAGGTAACTTCGCTGCGCTGCGGCAAGGTCGTGATGTCCACAATGGTGTGGGCCTCTCCGAATTCCTTCCCAATGATTGGGAAATCCATGAGCAAGGTCGCTCACTTTTCGTCGGTCCTCCCCCGACGTGAAGTGATCGGCCTTTTTTCGTTACTCATCCGGTTTCCCCGCGATCACCGGACAAGCACTGGGACAAGACATGCGTAACCTTCTTCTTTCACTTGCGGCCACAACGGCCATCGCTTCTCCGGCATTTGCCGATCTGCTTGATCTTGAGAAGGACGAACTGACCTTCGGCTTCATCAAGCTGACCGACATGGCGCCGCTCGCGGTAGCTTATGAAAACGGCTATTTCCTTGATGAAGGGCTGTTCGTGACGCTTGAGGCACAGGCCAACTGGAAGGTTCTGTTGGATGGTGTCATCGACGGTCAACTCGACGGCGCGCATATGCTGGCAGGCCAGCCGCTGGCCGCGACAATCGGTTATGGGACCGAAGCGCATATCGTCACTCCGTTCTCGATGGACCTGAACGGCAACGGCATCACCGTTTCCAACGAAGTCTGGGAAATGATGCGTCCGCACATCCCGTCGATGGATGATGGCCGCCCGCAGCATCCGATCTCTGCCGAAGCTCTGGTCCCTGTGATTGAAGAATTCAATTCGCAGGGCCGCCCGTTCAACATGGGCATGGTTTTCCCGGTTTCGACCCACAATTACGAACTGCGCTACTGGCTGGCCGCTGGCGGGATCGCGCCTGGCTATTACAGCCCTGAAAACATCTCCGGTCAGATCGGTGCCGAGGCATTTCTGTCCGTGACGCCTCCGCCGCAGATGCCTGCCACGATGGAAGCAGGCACAATCGACGGCTATTGCGTGGGTGAGCCTTGGAATCAGCAGGCTGTGTTCAAAGGCATCGGTGTTCCTGTGATCACTGACTATGAACTCTGGAAGAACAACCCTGAAAAGGTCTTTGGCCTGACCGCCGAGTTTGTCGAAGAAAACCCCAACACCACCAAGGCCGTCGTCCGCGCCCTGATCCGTGCGGCCATGTGGCTGGATGAAAACGACAATGCCAATCGCGAAGCCGCGGTCGAGATCCTGTCGCGTGCCGAATACGTCGGCGCTGACTACGAAGTGATCGCGAACTCGATGACAGGCACCTTTGAGTACGAACCCGGTGACGTCCGTGAAGTGCCCGACTTCAACGTCTTCTTCCGCTACAACGCCACATATCCGTTCTACTCAGACGCCATCTGGTATCTGACCCAGATGCGCCGCTGGGGCCAGATCCCCGAAGCGCAGACGGATGAGTGGTACAAGGACGTGGCCGAAAGCGTCTATCGCCCAGACATCTATCTCGAAGCGGCTCAGTCGCTGGTCGATGACGGTCTGGCCGATCCTGCCGACTTCCCATGGGAAAGCGACGGCTACAAAGAGCCGACACCTACCGCCGATATCATTGACGGCATCCCATACGATGGCCGCTTCCCCAACGCCTATCTGGAATCCCTGCCGATTGGCCTGAAGGGTAACCAGATCGTCGTCGGCGAAGAGGTGCAAGGCTAAGGCCATCACAGCGCGGGCCTGTCACAGCCCACCGGGTCCGCGCCACTCAATTCTCAGGAGATAGCTCCCATGACCACGGTTGATCCGAATTTCGAAGCAGACGCGGCCCGCGAAGCGCGGCGCGAACGGCTTTTCACCCCCATTAATGCGGCTGATAAATGGTTTCAGGTGATAGGCCTTGCTTGGCTGACCCCGATCCTGAAGGCCGCCGCAGGTGACAACCCGAAGGCCCAAGTCTCTGAAATATGGCGACTTTTGGGTGTGCCAGTCCTTGCGATCCTCGCGTTCCTGCTGATGTGGGGCACCTTGGCTCCGACAGTTCAGACATCGCTTGGCGCGATCCCGGGCCCTGCGCAGGTCTGGGAAGAAGCGGTAAATCTGCACGAAGATGCACAGGCCAAAGCCGAAAGCCGCACGCAGTTCGAACAACAGGTCGCCACCTTGAACGAACGCCGGGTCGAGCAAGGCAAAGAACCGATCGAGCGTGCCTATACAGGGGCGCCGAGCTACTACGCCCAAATCTGGACATCCATTCAAACCGTGTTCTTCGGCTTCTTGCTGGCATCCATTGTCGCGATCCCGCTGGGCATTGCCGCGGGTCTGTCACCGATCGCCAATGCCGCGCTGAACCCGATCATCCAGATTTTCAAGCCGGTCTCGCCGCTGGCATGGCTGCCAATCGTGACCATGGTTGTCTCGGCGGTCTACACCACGCAGGACGGTTGGTTTGCGAAAAGCTTTCTGACCTCGGCCATCACCGTGACGCTCTGCTCGCTCTGGCCGACGCTGATCAACACAGCGCTGGGTGTATCGAGCATCGACAAGGACCTCGTGAACGTCTCGAAGGTTCTCAAGATGAACACTTGGACCAAGATTACCAAGCTGGTGCTGCCTTCGGCCCTGCCGCTGATCTTCACCGGTCTTCGCCTCAGCCTTGGTGTTGGCTGGATGGTGTTGATTGCCGCAGAAATGCTTGCCCAGAACCCGGGTCTCGGAAAATTCGTCTGGGATGAGTTCCAGAACGGCTCTTCCAGCTCGCTGGCCAAGATCATGGTGGCTGTCTTCACGATCGGCATCATCGGCTTCCTGCTGGATCGCGTGATGTATGCGCTGCAGTCCCTCTTCACCTTTACGAACAACCGGTGAGCGCGATGGGTATTCTGCAGTTCAAAGACGCCAGCAAATCCTTCGGTGAAGGGACACACCGGACGGATGTTCTCAAGGACATCAATCTGGATGTGCAGGAGGGCGAGTTTCTTGTCATCCTCGGCTTCTCCGGCACGGGCAAGACGACGCTGATCAACCTCATGGCGGGGCTGGAAAGCCCCACCAGCGGCACCACGACGTTCAAAGGTGCTGCGATCAAGGAACCAAGCCCTGAACGCGGCGTGATCTTTCAAAGCTACTCGCTGCTGCCGTGGCTGACAGTGACAGGCAATGTGCGGCTGGCCGTCGATACGGTTTTCCCCGATATGCCGAAGGCGGAGAAGGCCGAGAAGGTCGCGCATTTCGTCAAGATGGTGGGGCTTTCTCATGCGGCCAGCCGCCGTCCTGCGGAACTGTCGGGCGGGATGCGCCAGCGGGTCAACGTGGCCCGTGCGCTGGCGATGAACCCCGAGATGCTGCTCCTGGACGAACCGCTCTCCGCACTCGATGCACTCACCCGCGCGAACCTTGCCGACGAAATCGAGCGGATCTGGCAGGCGGACCAGAAAACCTGCGTGCTGATCACCAACGATGTGGACGAGGCAATCATTCTGGCCGACCGCATCATCGCGCTGAACCCTGACGGGACACTTGGGCAGGAATTTAAGGTGACCCTGCCACGCCCCCGCGACCGGATGGAGATGAACAGCAACGACACCTTCAAGCGTCTGCGAGCAGAGGTGACGAAATACCTGATGGACGTCGGCATCGAAGCCAAGGTCGAAGGCACGCGCGAGCTGCCCAATGTGACCCCGATCCACGGTGTGCCAGCGGCCGTGAAGGACGCGCAGGAAGGGCTGATCGACAACCGCTTCCTCGACTTTTCGCAACTGCACAAGATCTACCCGACCCCGAAAGGCCCACTGACGGTGGTCGAGGATTTCGACCTCAAGATCGACCGTGGCGAGTTCATTTCGCTCATCGGTCATTCGGGCTGTGGCAAGTCCACCGTGCTGACGATGGCGGCGGGCCTGAACGAAATCTCGAAAGGCGCGATCAAGCTCGATGGCCGCCATGTCGAGGGCGCCGACCCCGAACGCGCCGTTGTGTTCCAGTCGCCGAACCTCTTCCCATGGCTGACTGCGAAAGAGAACGTCGCGGTCGGGGTCGACAAGGTTTACCCACGCGCAAGCCAGGCCGAGCGGCAGGATGTCGTCGAATACTATCTGGAACGTGTGGGGCTGGCCGATGCGATGGACAAACCCGCAAGCGATCTGTCGAACGGGATGCAGCAGCGCGTGGGCATCGCGCGGGCGTTTGCCCTGTCGCCTAAACTGCTGCTTCTGGATGAACCCTTCGGGATGCTGGACAGCCTGACCCGTTGGGAGTTGCAGGAAGTGCTGATGGAGGTCTGGAGCCGCACCAAAGTCACTGCGATCTGCGTGACCCACGATGTGGACGAGGCGATCCTGCTGGCCGACCGTGTGGTCATGATGACCAACGGACCACAGGCAACCATCGGCAAGATCCTGAACGTGGACCTGCCGCGCCCGCGCACCCGCAAGGCGCTGCTCGAACACCCCGACTACTACAAATACCGGCAGGACGTGCTCGATTTCCTCGAGGAGTACGAGCACGGCGCGAAACCCAAATCCAAACCGGCCCCCAAGGCCATCGCGGCGGAGTGAAAGAAATGAAACAGAGACTTGTGATCATCGGTGCCGGCATGGCCTCGGGCCGTGTGATCGAGCATTTGGTCGAAGCCGCCCCCGACACCTTCGACATTACCCTTTTCAACGCAGAGCCACGCGGGAACTACAACCGCATCATGTTGTCGCCGGTCCTGTCTGGTGAAAAGACCTACGAAGAGATCATCACCCATGATGACGCCTGGTATGCCGCCCATGGCGTGACCTGCCGTTTCGGCGAAAAGGTCGTCGCAATCGACCGCCAGATGAAGGTTGTGGAAGGGGAAAACGGCCATGTGCCCTACGACAAGCTGATTTTCGGCACAGGGTCCAACCCTTTCATCATTCCGCTGCCGGGCCATGATCTGGAAGGGGTGATTGCCTACCGTGATCTGGAAGACACCCAGCGCATGATGGAGATGGGCGCGGGCAAAAAGGTTGTCGTGATTGGCGGCGGCCTGTTGGGGCTGGAAGCCGCGGCAGGCATGGCCGCGCGCGGTGCAGATGTGACCGTTGTGCATATCATGGGCCACTTGATGGAGCGCCAGCTGGACGAAGCCGCAGGCTATCTTCTGAAGAAATCGCTCGAAGCCAAGGGGATCACGATCCGTCTGCAGGCCAATTCCAAGGAAATTGTCGGACAGGACGGCAAGGTAAGGGCACTGATGCTGGAGGATGGCACCGAACTGCCGTGTGACCTGCTGGTGATGGCCGTGGGCATCCGCCCCAATGTGGCCCTAGCGCAGGATGCGGGGCTGGCCGTTGGCAAGGGCATTCACGTTGATGACCAGCTTTGCACATCTGACGCAGACATCTTCGCCGTGGGCGAATGTGTCGAGCATCAGGGCGCAATCTTCGGGCTTGTGGCCCCGCTCTATGACCAGGCCAAGGTGCTGGCGAAAACCCTGCTCGGGGAAGAGGCGGCCTTTGTCCAGAAGTCGCTTTCGACCAAACTGAAGGTCACGGGGTGTGATCTTTTCAGTGCCGGCGATTTTGCCGATGGCGAGGGCCGCGAGGATATCGTGTTCCGCGATCCATCGCGCGGCGTCTACAAGCGGTTGGTAATCGAGAATGACCGCCTGATCGGGGCGGTGATGTATGGTGACACGGCTGATGGCAACTGGTTCTTCGGGCTGATCAAGGACGGCACCGATATCGCCGAGATGCGCGAGACGCTGATCTTTGGTCCGGCCTATCAGGGGGGCGATCACGCGGACCCTCTCTCAGCCGTTGCAGCATTGCCGCCTGAGGCGGAAATCTGCGGCTGCAACGGCATTTGCAAAAGCACCATCACCGACGCCATCGCAGGTGGCGCAACCGATCTGGGCGCGATCCGAGCCACCACCAAGGCGAGCGCCTCATGCGGAACTTGCACTGGTCTGGTCGAACAATTGTTGCAGGTGACACTGGGCGATGAGTTTGTCATGCCCACCAGCCAGCCGATCTGTGGCTGTTGTGATCTGACCCATGAGGACGTGCGCCGCCTGATCAAAAGCCAGGAGATCAAAAGCCAGGAGGCGGTCTGGCAGGAACTCGGGTGGAAAACCCGCAACGGCTGTCACGTCTGCCGTCCCGCGATCAACTTCTACCTGCTCGCCGATTGGCCGCTAGACTACAAAGACGACCCGCAAAGCCGTTTCGTCAACGAACGCAAGCACGCCAATATCCAGAAGGACGGCACCTTCAGCGTCGTGCCGCGCATGTGGGGCGGGATCACCAACGCAGCCGAATTGCGCGCCATTGCGGATGCCGCCGACAAGTACAACGTCCCCACGGTCAAGGTGACGGGCGGCCAGCGGATCGACCTGCTTGGCGTGAAGGGTGAGGATCTGCCTTACATCTGGGCCGATCTGAACAAGGCGGGGCTGGTGTCTGGCCATGCCTATTCCAAGGGCCTGCGAACGGTGAAGACCTGTGTCGGCACCGATCACTGTCGCTTTGGCACGCAGGATAGCACGGGCCTTGGCATCAAGCTCGAGCAGGTACTCTGGGGGTCATGGACGCCGCATAAGGTCAAGCTGGCGGTCTCGGGTTGTCCGCGCAACTGCGCCGAGGCGACCTGCAAGGACGTGGGCGTAATCTGCGTGGACAGCGGCTATCAGGTGGGTGTCGCGGGCGCGGCAGGGATGGACGTGAAAGAGACCGAACGTCTGGCGGACGTCGCCACTGAGCAGGAGGCGATTGATCTGACGGTGGCCTTCATCCAGCTCTACCGCGAGAACGCCAAATACCTCGACCGCCCTTACAAATGGGTCGCGAAAGTGGGCCTCGATTGGGTCAAGGAACGCGTCGTCGATGATCTTGAGGAGCGTGCTCGCCTGATCGCCGCCTTCGAACTGTCGCAAAGCATCTACCGCAAAGACCCATGGGCCGAACACGCCCAGAAGGCAGAGCGCTATCAGCCGCTCGCTGATCTCACATTGGAGGCCGCAGAATGAGCTGGATTGATATTGGTCACATCGATGACATCCCACTGCGCGGTGCGCGCAAGCTCAAGACAGCGCTTGGGTGCATCGCGGTCTTTCGCACGGACGCGAACGAGGTTTTTGCCGCCGCTGATCGTTGCCCGCACAAGGGTGGTCCGCTTTCCGAAGGGATCGTCCACGGCCAGTCGATCACCTGCCCGCTGCACAACTGGGTCTTTGATCTGAACACCGGACAGGCCAAGGGTGAGAATGCGCAAATCGCTACCTACCCCGTGCGGGTCGAGGGTGAGCGCATCCTGATCGACGGCGCAGGGCTTGCTGCGCGGAGCGCCGCCTGATGGACGGGTCCGGCCTGCCAGAGACACGCTCGACCTGCCCTTATTGCGGGGTCGGATGCGGGGTGCTCTTGCGCCCCAGTGGTGACGGCGGGCTGGATGTGCGCGGTGATCCGGACCATCCGGCCAACTTCGGAAGGCTCTGCTCGAAAGGGTCGGCCCTTGGTCAGACGGTCGGGCTGGACCAGCGTTTGCTGGCGCCACAGATCCGTGGAGAGGATACCGATTGGGACAGTGCCCTTGATCTGGTGGCAGACACCTTCAAGCGCACCGTCGCCGAACACGGGCCTGACAGCGTGGCTTTCTATGTCTCGGGGCAGTTGCTGACCGAGGATTACTATGTCGCCAACAAGCTGATGAAGGGGTTCATCGGTTCCGCCAATATCGACACCAATTCGCGGCTTTGCATGGCGTCCTCTGTGGCGGGTCACAGACGCGCCTTTGGGACAGATACAGTCCCCGGCACTTATGAGGATATCGATGAAGCCGACCTGGTCGTTCTGGTCGGCTCGAATCTCGCATGGTGTCATCCGGTGCTCTATCAGCGGCTGCTCGCGGCTCGGCAGACGCGCGGCACAAAGATCGCCGTCATTGACCCGCGTCGCACGGCAAGCTGCGCGGATGCCGACATGCATCTGGCGCTGGCACCGGGCAGCGATGTGGCGCTCTTCAACGGGCTTTTGGCTGAGATTGCGGCGCGGGGGGCAACCGACGGCGCCTTTGCCGCGCATCTGGTCGGACGGGACGAGGCGATTGCCGCCGCAAAGGCCGATGACCTCAAGCTCACCGGACTTGATGCTGCCGAATTGCAGGCCTTCTACGATCTCTGGCTTGCGACAAAGCGCGTCGTGACCATCTACAGTCAGGGCGTCAACCAGTCGACCTCTGGCACGGACAAGGTCAATGCGATCCTGAATTGCCACCTTGCGACCGGGCGCATCGGGAAGCCCGGATGTGGGCCGTTCTCCGTCACCGGCCAACCCAATGCCATGGGTGGGCGCGAGGTGGGCGGTCTGGCCAATATGCTCGCCTGCCACCTTGATCTGGAAAACGCCGATCATCGCGCAGCGGTGCGCGGGTTCTGGGATGCACCGCAAATGCCCACCAGCCAAGGGTTGAAAGCGGTCGACATGTTCCGCGCCGTCGCCGACGGGCGGATCAAGGCCCTCTGGATCATCCACACCAACCCTGCAGTCTCGATGCCGGATGCGGACGCAGTGCGAGATGCGATCGCCAACTGTCCCTTTACCGTCGTCAGCGACATTACGGCGCAGACTGACACAGCGCGCCTTGCCGATGTCCTGCTGCCTGCCAGCGCTTGGGCCGAGAAAGACGGCACCGTCACAAACTCCGACCGCACCATCAGCCGCCAGCGCAGCGTTCTGCCTGCGCCGGGGCAGGCACGGGCCGATTGGGACATTCTGGCCGAGGTCGGGCGGCGCATGGGCTATGGCCGCGCCTTTGACTATGCCAACCCTGCCGAGATCTTCCGCGAGCATGCGGCACTTTCCGGGATCGCCGGACAATTGGGGCGTGAATTCGATATCTCTGCTCTCTCCAGTATCTCTGATGCTGACTATGCGCAGTTCGCGCCGACGCGCTGGCCTATCACGCAAGAGCGAAAAGGCGGGCGGTTCTTTGCGGACGGCGCCTTTTTCCATCCGGACGGAAAAGCGCGACTGATCGCGGTGACCACCAAGGCACCGGCATCTCTCGCAACAACGGATGCGCCCTTCCGCCTGAATACGGGCCGGTTGCGCGACCAGTGGCACACGATGACCCGCACGGCCCTGTCGCCACGCCTGTCAGCGCATCTGCCCGAGCCCTTCGTGGATATCCATCCTGACGATGCCGCAACAAACGGTATCGCGGCATCAGACCTCGTCCAGCTGAGCAACTTATATGGCGAGGCGATCCTCCGGGCGCGGATCACGAAAGACGTGCAAGTGGGCCAACTTTTCGCGCCGATCCATTGGACAGGCGAAACGGCGAGCCGCGCGCGGATTGATACACTCGTTGCACCGGCGACTGACCCGTTCTCGGGTCAGCCGGAAAGCAAGGCCGGCACAGTCGCCGCCGCGCGCTTCGATGCCAACTGGTACGGCTTTGCCGTGTCAAAGAGCGAGATGGCGATGGACTGTGAGTATTGGGCCAAGGCGCGGATGCCGCAGGGCTTCAGGGCGGAATTGGCTGGGACAACCGTAATCGACGATTGGGAAGCGGAGGCGCGCCGCATTTTTGCGGCACCCACTGCAACGGCAGCCTGCGTGGTCGATACGGCGCGCGGATCGGCACGGATTGTCCTGCGCGAAGGAGACCAGATCATTGCTGCGCTTTACGTGGCGCGCACGCCGATCGCTGTGATGCGCGACTATCTGACAACACTGCCCGGAACGGATGCGGCCGATGCCCTTACGGGCCGCGTGCCCGCATCAATCCCGAACCCCGGTCCGACGCTCTGCTCCTGTTTCGGCGTCGGGATCAATACGATTGTCACAGCGCTCGAGACTGACGGGTTGATGACCGTCGAGCAGATTGGCGAAGCCTTGGGTGCGGGAACCAACTGCGGGTCTTGCCGCCCCGAAATTGCCGACCTTCTCGCCCGCGTGCGCGTCAAAGAGGCCGCGGAATGAGCCTCGCTCCATTCGTCCAGATCCTTGGCCGCGGGCCGGGGCGGTCGCGGTCCCTGACCATGGACGAAGCAACCGCTGCGATGGAGATCATGCTTGGCCCCGATGCTGCCCCCGAGGCGGTCGGGGCCTTGTTGATGCTGTTGCGCATGAAAGGCGAGACTGCCAAGGAAATTGCGGGACTGGCAAAAGCCGCACAGGCCGCGATGCCGGAGATGCCAAAGGCAGACCTCGATTGGCCCAGCTATGCTGCGGGCCGCACGCGCGGCGCGCCTTGGTTCCTGCTCTCGGCGCGGATGGTGGCGGATGCAGGGCATCGGGTTCTTTTGCATGGCTGGAACGGGGCCGATCACAAGGTGCGCGACGGTTTGTCCGCAGCAGGCATCCACGTCGCCGCATCGCCGGAAGAGGCCGAAACATTGCTGGACCGCGACGGCATCGCCTATCTGCCGCTCGAAGACATGCACCCTGCGCTCTTTGCGCTTCTGCGTCTGCGCGAGGTGCTGGGGCTGCGGTCATGCATCAACACGGTCTGCCGTATGCTGAACCCTGCACAGGCCACATCCAGCGTTCAGGGTGTGTTTCACCCGTCATACCGACTGCTGCAGGCTGACGCCGCAGCCCTGCTGGAATGGCAGAATCTGACAGTGATCAAAGGCGGCGGCGGTGAGTTCGAAAGGCATCCGGCGAAGGATGTCGCTGCCTTCGGTTTGCGGGATGGCGCGGCTTGGGAGGGGAATTACTACGCCCTCATCGCCGAAACGCGCAGGCTTGCCGAACCGACAGCCGCTTATGACCTGACGCGGCCCGCAGATTTTGATGAACAAGTCATCATTGGCACTGCCGCTGCGGCTTTGTCCACACTCGGGTCGACAGACGCCCACGACACGGCCCGCAAGCTCTGGCAAACGCGCCAGCCGCGCGACGCCGCTTAAGGAGGACACCATGAAAGCCTTTCCCATGTTCATCCGCACATCCGGTCGCCGCGTTGTGATTGTGGGTGGCGGAGAACAGGCCGCGCAGAAGGCGCGGCTGATCTGCAAGACGGATGCAGAGATCGTTATGGTGGCCGCTACTCTGGAAGACGAGTTGCAGGGCCTTGTCGCGTCAGGGCGCGCCACACAGGTCAAGACGCTCTCGTCCGAGGTCTTTGAAGGGGCCGCCTTTGCGTTTGTCGGCACCGGCTGCCCGGGGTTCGATGCGGCGGCCCACGGCATCGCCAAAGCCGCGAAATGCCCAGTCAACGTGGTTGACCAGCCCGATCTTTGCGATCTGACAACACCGGCCATCGTTGACCGCGATCCGATCGTGGTGGCTATCGGCAGCGAAGGGACAGCGCCCGTCCTGACGCGCGACATCAAAACCAAGCTCGAGGCGCTCTTGCCCCAGAACCTTGGCGGTCTGGCTGCTCTTGCAGGCAACCTGCGCCCGCGGGTCGCGCAAAAGGTGGCACGGCACCGCCGCCGCGCCTTCTGGGCGTGGGTGTTCAAGGGCGATGCGGCAGCGACATGGGCACGCGGGGCCGAACGGGAGGCCGCGCGCATGATCAAGGATGCTGTCGCCGAAGGTGGCGCGCCAGATCGGGCCAAGGGCGGCCACATTGCACTTGTCGGTGCTGGCCCTGGCGCGCGCGACTTGCTCACCTTGCGCGCCGTGGAACGCTTGCAAGAGGCTGATGTGATTTTCTATGACCGGCTTGTCGATCCGGAGGTGCTGGAACTGGCCCGCCGTGATGCCGAGCGTGTCTTTGTTGGTAAGGTCGTCGGCGCGCATGCGTGGCCGCAGGACAAGATCAGCAACATGATCGTGGCCGAGGCATTGAAAGGCCGCAGCGTCGTGCGGCTCAAGTCAGGCGACCCTGCGATCTTCGGCCGCGCGACCGAAGAACTCGCAGCCGCCACAGCCGCAGGCGTCCCTGTCGAAATGGTGCCCGGTGTCACCGCCGCCTCAGCTGCCGCGGCCTCGCTTGGGCGCAGCCTGACGGAACGGAGCGTTGCTGATACATTCGTCATCGCGACCGGCACGGGGTGTGCGGACAACCCGACGCCCGATTGCACACGGCTGTCAGGGCCAGGCACTACAACGGCCTTCTATATGTCCGTTGGTCAGGCGGCGCGCGTATCGGCTGATTTGCTGCAACAGGGACTGCCAGCCGAGAGCGAGGTGGATGTCTGTGTCGACGTTTCGAAAGATAGTGAGCGGCACATCGCAACGACAGTATCAGACCTCCCGCAGGCGCTTCAGGCACATGCGGTCAGGAGCTGTGCGATTATCCTTGTAAAATGGCCTGCGCATGTCGCGGCGGCACAGCCTGTCCCGAGCCTGCCGGACGCTATCTGGGTCACGGCCTGATACACGCACCTTCAGCGTTGCGTCACAAACGTCCGCCAAACCTTAGTAGAGGTTCATTTGCGCCCAAAATACTTCACGTCAGCCAATGAGCTCCAAACGAAAATAGAGCGGCTCCAACTACAAATATCGTCCGGCCAACTATACAGCGGCGCGAAGAAGTCTGATTTTTGCCGTGTGGTCAACTGATCTCGCACCCGCAGCGAAAGACCGCTTCCCGCCCGTATTCGACATTGGTTTCCGGTTACTTCCCGTACAAAAAGCAATCAGGCCCGGAAAACGTACTTTAAAAGTGAATTGGGTGGGTGTGAGGGTGGATAGCCGTCTGCCAACAAACCATAAGTGCCTGATAATTAGCAACATAATACAGACAAATGGTGCCCAGGAGAGGACTCGAACCTCCACGGCCTTGCGGCCACTGGCACCTGAAGCCAGCGCGTCTACCATTCCGCCACCTGGGCAGGTTGCGTGAGGGGGCGTTTACGGTGCGGCGCGCGGCGTGTCAATGCGATTTTCGAGGGGATTTTCCGGCGACCTGACGGAAGGGCCCGCGGGCAATTGGCGCTTGTCCCGTGGCGGGGGGGCAGGTACACCAGCCACCACCAAAGTGCACGGAGGCAGTCCATGTCCAAGCTTGTCACCATTTATGGCGGATCCGGCTTCGTCGGGCGGTACATCGCGCGTCGGATGGCCAAGGCCGGCTGGCGGGTGCGGGTGGCCGTGCGGCGCCCGAACGAGGCACTTTTTGTGCGCCCCTACGGCGTGGTGGGGCAGGTCGAGCCTGTTCTGTGCAACATTCGCGACGACGATTCCGTGCGGGCCGCGCTGCTGGGCGCCGATGCGGTGGTGAACTGTGTCGGCATCCTGGTGGAGAGCGGCAAGAACCGCTTCGATCCCGTTCAGGCCGAGGGCCCGGAGCGGATCGCCCGGCTCGCCGCCGAGAACGGCGTGGCCCGGATGGTGCACATCTCGGCCATCGGGGCCGACATGGGCGCCGACAGCGACTATGCCAGCTCCAAGGGCGAGGGCGAGGCGGGCGTGCTCAAGCACATGCCGGAGGCCATCATCCTGCGCCCCTCCATCGTCTTCGGGCCGGAGGACGAGTTCTTCAACCGGTTCGGCGCCATGGCCCGGACAAGCCCGATCCTGCCTGTGGCGGGGGCCAATACGCTCTTTCAGCCGGTCTATGTGGACGATGTGGCACGAGCGGCGGAAATGGCCGTTCAGGGCAAGGTCGAGGGCGGCATCTACGAGCTTGGCGGTCCCGAGGTGGAGAGCTTCCGCGCCCTGATGCAGCGTATGCTTGGGGTGATCCACCGCCGCCGCCTGATCCTGAACATGCCCCGGCCCCTTGCCGGTCTGATGGCCTGGTCCTTCGACATGCTGCAAAAGGTCACGCTCGGGCTCTTCACCAACGGGCTCCTGACCCGTGACCAGCTCAAGAACCTCAGCAAGGACAATGTCGTCTCTGAAGGGGCGCGCGGCTTCGACGCCTTCGGCATCACGCCGGTGGCGATGGCGGCAATCCTGCCCGACTATCTCTGGCGGTTCCGCCCCTCGGGCCAGTACGACGCGATCAAGGAATCGGCACAGAACCTGCGCAACAGCTGATGGAGCAATCCACGACGCTGGTCGCGGCCTTCCTGGGGCTGCTGGAAGGGCTGACCGAATTCATCCCCGTCTCCTCGACAGGGCACCTGCTGCTGGCCGGGCATTTCCTCGGCTTCGAGAGCGCGGGCCGCACCTTCGAGGTGGTGATCCAGCTGGGCGCCGTCCTCGCAATCCTCACGGTCTATGCCCAGCGGCTCTGGTCTGTGGCGGCGGCCGCGCCCCACGATCCTCAAGCGCGGCGCTTCATCTGGTCCGTCCTGCTGGCCTTCCTGCCCGCGGTGGTGATCGGTGTTCTGGCCCACGGCTTCATCAAGACGGTCCTTTTCGAGACGCCCATGCTGATCGCCGTGATGCTGGTGCTGGGGGGCTTCGTCCTCTTGGCGGTGGACCGGATCGCGCCCGAACCGCGGCACGAGGACGCCATGCAGTTTCCGCTGCCCATGGCCTTCAAGATCGGCCTGATCCAGTGCCTGGCGATGATCCCCGGCACCTCGCGCTCCGGGGCCACCATCGTGGGGGCGCTTCTGCTGGGGGCCTCGAAGCGGGCCGCGGCGGAGTTTTCCTTCTTCCTCTCGATGCCGACCATGGCCGGTGCTTTTGCCTACGATCTTTATCAGAACCGCGATGTGCTGGATGCCACGGCACTCGGCGAAATCGCGGTGGGCTTTGTCATGGCCTTTATCTCGGCGGTCTGTGTCGTGCGCTGGCTGCTCGGTTACGTCAGCCGCCATGGCTACGGCCTTTTCGGCTGGTGGCGAATCATCGTCGGGGGTGTCGCGGGGGCGCTGTTGCTGGCGTGATTTTAAGTGATGGGTCCGTATCGGACCTAAAATTGGCATCTTTGCTGACCTAAATTGCCGCACTGGCCAAAATATAGTCCATATAGGTCAGCATAGCTGACTTTTAGTCTCCCGGACCTTGCTATATTGCAACCTCACTTGGTCGAACTGGTCAGCGAGGAGGCGGGGTCATGGCAGAGCAGCCGATGCTCAAGTTTACGACGGTGGAACGGGACATGCCGGAGAAGCGGCCACCCGATCTGCGCCGTCAGGATTTTCGCGAGATCTATGCCGAGTACGCCGACGCCAAGGCCAAGGAACAATCGAGCCGATGCAGCCAGTGCGGCGTGCCCTATTGCCAGTCCCACTGCCCTCTGCACAACAACATCCCCGATTGGCTGCGCCTGACCGCCGAAGGCCGCCTGGAAGAGGCCTACGAAGTCAGCCAGGCCACCAACACCTTCCCGGAAATCTGCGGCCGCATCTGCCCCCAGGACCGCCTTTGCGAGGGCAACTGCGTGATCGAGCAGTCCGGCCACGGCACCGTGACCATCGGCTCGGTCGAGAAGTACATCACCGACACGGCCTGGGAGAAGGGCTGGGTCCAGCCGATCCGGCCCCGCGCCGAGCGGACCGAGAGCGTCGGCATCATTGGTGCGGGTCCCGGCGGGCTGGCGGCGGCCGACGTGCTACGCCGCGCCGGCGTCCAGGTGACGATTTATGACCGCTACGACCGCGCGGGCGGCCTGCTGACCTACGGCATCCCCGGCTTCAAGCTGGAGAAGGACGTGGTGATGCGCCGCAACGAGCAGCTCACCGAGGGCGGCGTGACCTTCAAGCTGAACTGCGACGTGGGCCGCGACATCACATTTGCCGAGATCCGTGAGGCCCACGATGCGGTGATCATCGCCACCGGCGTCTACAAGACGCGCGAGATACAGGCGCCGGGCGTCGGCGTCGTGGGGCTGGAGCGCGCGATCGACTTCCTGACTGCCTCCAACCGCAAGTCCTTCGGCGACAAGGTGGAAGAGTTCGACAGCGGCCGCCTCGATGCCAAGGGCAAGCGGGTTGTCGTGATCGGCGGCGGTGACACGGCGATGGACTGCGTGCGCACCTCCATCCGCCAGGGCGCGGAAAGTGTGAAGTGCCTCTACCGCCGCGACCGGGCCAACATGCCGGGCAGTCAGCGCGAGGTGGCCAACGCCGAAGAAGAGGGCGTGCAGTTCGAATGGCTGACCGCGCCAAAGGGTTTTGTTGGCGATCCGGTGAGCGGCGTCATGGTGCAGAAGATGCGCCTGGGCGCGCCCGATGCCACCGGCCGCCAGAGCCCCGAGGTGATCGAAGGGGCCGACTATATTGAAGAGGCCGACATGGTCATCATGGCCCTGGGCTTCGAGCCCGAGGACCTGCCCACGCTCTGGGACCAGCCGGAACTGCCGGTGAACCGCTGGGGCACCGTCAAGGCCGACTACATCACCGGCGCCACCGCGCTCGAGGGGGTCTATGCCGTCGGCGACATCGTGCGCGGCGCCAGCCTCGTGGTCTGGGCGATCAAGGACGGCCGCGACTGTGCCAACGCCATACTGGAGCGCCTCGACGGGGCCCAGGTCATGGCGGCCGAGTAGGCGATACGCCGGGGCCGAGGCCCCAGCCGGAGGATCGTTCAGATGACAGATGTGCAACAACTTCAGGGCCAGTGCCTGTGCGGTGCCGTCACCATCCAGAGCCGGATGGAGGCGCCCGCGCTTAGGGCCTGCCATTGCGCCATGTGCCGCCGCCAGAATTCCGGGCCCTTCTTCTCTATCGCCAACGATCCGCTAGCGGTCGAGGTGACGGGCGAGGTGGCCATCTACCAGTCTTCCGAGTGGGCGGAGCGGGCCTTCTGCCCGACCTGCGGCTCCACGCTCTGGTACGGCACCCGGCACGATGGCGCGCGGCACCTGTCCGCGGGCCTTTTCGAAGATGCGGGCGGCGCGCCGCTCAAGCTTGAATTCTTCAGCGATCTTTGCCCCCGGGGCTATGCCCTGGCCGGGGAGCACAAGAGGCTGAACACAGAAGATACCATCGCGCTTTTTGCGCCCAAGGGGGAGTAAGCCGAATGACGAAGTATGATGAAGCCTGGGTCGCCCGCGAGGAAGCCAAGCGCGCCATGATGGCCGAGAAGGGCCTCTACGATCCGCAGGAAGAGCATTCCTCCTGCGGCGTGGGCCTCGTGGTCAACATCGACGGTTCCAAGAGCCGCGCGGTGGTGGAGAACGGCATCAAGGCGCTCAAGGCGATCTGGCACCGCGGTGCCGTCGATGCCGACGGCAAGACCGGCGACGGGGCGGGCATTCACGTCCAGATCCCAGTGCCCTTCTTCTACGATCAGGTGCGCCGCACCGGCCACACCCCCCGCAAGGATGAGATGATCGCCGTCGGCCAGGTCTTCCTGCCACGGACGGATTTCGGCGCCCAGGAGACCTGCCGGACCATCGTCGAGACCGAAGTCCTGCGCATGGGCTACTACATCTACGGCTGGCGCCACGTGCCGGTGAACATCGGCTGCCTCGGCGTGAAGGCCAACGCGACCCGTCCGGAGATCGAGCAAATCCTGATCTCCAACTCCAAGGGCGTGGACGAGGAGACCTTCGAGCGCGAGCTCTACGTCATCCGCCGCCGAATCGAGAAGGCGGCCATCGCCGCCCAGGCGCCGACCCTCTACATCGCCTCCATGTCCTGCCGCTCGATCATCTACAAGGGTATGATGCTGGCCGAGCAGGTGGCGGAGTTCTACCCCGACCTGATGGACGAGCGGTTCGTCTCGGCCTTCGCGATCTACCACCAGCGCTACTCCACCAACACCTTCCCCCAGTGGTGGCTGGCGCAGCCCTTCCGGATGCTCGCCCACAATGGCGAGATCAACACCCTCAAGGGCAACCTGAACTGGATGAAGAGTCACGAGATCCGCATGGCCAGCGCCACCTTTGGCGAGATGGCCGAGGACATCAAGCCGATCGTTGCCCAGGGGTCTTCGGACTCCGCCGCGCTCGATTCCGTCTTCGAGGTGCTGGTCCGGGCCGGCCGTTCCGCCCCCATGGCGAAGACGATGCTGGTGCCGGAAAGCTGGTCTAAGCAGGCGGTCGAACTGCCCGAGGCCTGGCGCGACATGTACTCCTACTGCAACTCCGTGATGGAGCCCTGGGACGGTCCGGCAGCCCTGGCCATGACGGATGGCCGCTGGGTCTGTGCCGGTCTCGACCGCAACGGTCTGCGCCCGATGCGCTACGTGGTGACGGGTGACGGCATGCTGATCGCGGGTTCCGAGACGGGGATGGTCCCGCTCGAGGACAGCAACGTGCGCGAGAAGGGCGCCCTCGGCCCCGGGCAGATGATCGCCGTCGACATGCAGGAGGGCAGCCTCTTCCGCGATGGCCAGATCAAGGACAAGCTGGCCGCGGCCCTGCCCTTCGGCGAGTGGGTCGGCAAAATCGTCGAGCTGGACGCGCCCCTGGGCCGCGTGGACGAGGAACCGCTCTTCTCCGGCAACGAGCTGCGCCGCCGCCAGGTGGCCGCCGGCTACTCCATTGAGGACCTGGAGCAGATTCTTGCTCCCATGGCCGAGGACGGCAAGGAGGCCCTGGCCTCCATGGGAGACGACACCCCCTCCGCCGTTCTCTCGAAGCAGTACCGGCCGCTGAGCCACTTCTTCCGCCAGAACTTCAGTCAGGTGACAAACCCGCCCATCGACTCGCTGCGCGAATTCCGGGTGATGAGCCTCAAAACCCGCTTCGGCAATCTGAAGAACGTGCTCGACGAGGACAGCAGCCAGACCGAGATCCTGGTGCTCGACAGCCCCTTCGTCGGCAATGCCCAGTTCGATGAGCTGGCACACCACTTCAATGCCGATGTCATCACCATCGACTGCACCTTCGCCCCGGGCGAGGGCAACCTGAACGCAGGCCTGGCCCGCATCCGGGCCGAGGCCGAGGATGCCGTGCGCTCCGGCGCCGGGCACCTTGTCCTGACCGACCATCTGAGCGGCGACGGCAAGGTCGGGATGCCGATGATCCTGGCCACCTCGGCGGTTCACAGCCACCTGACGCGGAAGGGCCTGCGCACCTTCTGTTCGCTCAACGTCCGCTCTGCCGAGTGTGTCGATCCCCACTACTTCGCCGTCCTGATCGGCTGCGGCGCCACCGTGGTGAACGCGTACCTCGCCGAGGATTCCTTGGCCGACCGGATCGAGCGCGGCCTTCTCGAGATGAGCCTCACGGAGGCGGTGCGCCGCTATCGCAACGCCATCGACCAGGGCCTTCTGAAGATCATGGCGAAGATGGGCATTTCGGTGGTCTCCTCCTACCGCGGCGGCCTGAATTTCGAGGCCGTCGGCCTGAGCCGCGCCATGTGTGCGGAATTCTTCCCCGGCATGACCAGCCGCATCTCCGGCATCGGTGTCACGGGCATCCAGCGCAAGGCGGAAGAGGTCCATGCCAAGGGCTGGCAGGGTGACGGCGTCGTCCTGCCCATCGGCGGCTTCTACAAGGCGCGCAAGTCGGGCGAGACCCACGCCTGGGAAGCCTCCTCCATGCACATGATGCAGATGGCCTGCAACCGCGCCTCCTACCAGATGTGGAAGCAGTATTCGCAGAAGATGCAGGCCAACCCGCCGATCCACCTGCGTGACCTGCTGGACATCAAGCCCCTGGGCAAGTCCGTCCCGCTGGAGGAGGTAGAATCCATCACCTCCATCCGAAAGCGCTTCGTGACGCCCGGCATGTCCCTTGGCGCGCTGAGCCCCGAGGCGCACAAGACCCTGAACGTGGCAATGAACCGCATCGGCGCCAAGTCTGACTCCGGTGAGGGCGGCGAGGATCCGGCGCACTTCGTGCCCGAGCCCAACGGAGACAACCCCTCCGCCAAGATCAAGCAGGTGGCTTCCGGCCGCTTCGGCGTGACGGCGGAGTACCTGAACCAGTGCGAAGAGCTCGAGATCAAGGTGGCGCAGGGCGCCAAGCCCGGCGAGGGCGGCCAGCTCCCCGGCATGAAGGTCACCGACCTGATCGCGCGACTGCGCCATTCAACCAAGGGCGTGACCCTGATCTCGCCGCCGCCACACCATGACATCTACTCGATTGAGGACCTCGCGCAGCTGATCTACGACCTCAAGCAGATCAACCCGCGCTGCAAGGTGACGGTGAAGCTGGTGGCCTCCTCCGGCGTCGGCACCATTGCCGCCGGCGTCGCCAAGGCGAAGGCCGATGTAATCCTCATCTCGGGCCACAACGGCGGCACGGGCGCCAGCCCTGCGACCTCCATCAAGTACGCGGGCCTGCCCTGGGAAATGGGCCTGACCGAGGCGCACCAGGTCCTGAGCATGAACAACCTCCGCGACCGGGTGACCCTGCGCACCGACGGTGGCCTGCGCACCGGGCGGGACATCGTCATGGCGGCCATGCTGGGGGCCGAGGAATACGGCATCGGCACCGCTGCGCTGATCGCCATGGGCTGCATTATGGTGCGTCAGTGCCAATCCAACACCTGCCCGGTGGGGGTCTGTACCCAGGACCCGGCCCTGCGCGAGAAGTTCACCGGCAATGCCGAGAAGGTTGTGAACCTTATCACCTTCTACGCCTCCGAGGTGCGCGAGATCCTGGCCGAGATCGGCGCCCGTTCCCTGGACGAGGTGATCGGCCGGGCGGATCTGCTCACCCAGGTCAGCCGTGGCTCCGCGCACCTGGACGATCTGGACCTCAACCCGCTGCTGATCACCGTCGATGGCGCGCACGAGAACGTCTACGACCGCGACAAGCCGCGCCAGCCGGTGCTCGACACGCTCGACGCCAAGATCGTGCGTGACGCCGCCCGCTTCCTCGAGGATGGCGAGAAGATGCAGCTTTCCTACGCGGTGCAGAACACCCACCGGACCGTGGGCACGCGCGTCTCCAGCCACATCGTCAAGAAGTTCGGCATGCGCAACCGGCTCCAACCTGACCACCTGACGGTCAAGCTCACCGGCTCGGCCGGGCAATCGCTCGGCGCCTTCGCGGCACCGGGGCTGAAGCTGGAAGTGTCGGGCGATGCCAACGACTACGTGGGCAAGGGCCTCTCGGGTGGCACGATCGTCGTGCGTCCGCCCATGGCCTCCTCCATCGTCGCGGCGGAGAACACGATCATCGGCAACACCGTCCTCTACGGGGCGACCGACGGCTATCTCTTTGCCGCGGGTCGGGCCGGTGAACGCTTCGCCGTTCGCAACTCCGGCGCCAAGGTGGTGATCGAGGGCTGCGGCTCCAACGGCTGCGAGTACATGACGGGCGGGGTTGCCGTGATCCTTGGTGAGATCGGCGCCAACTTCGCCGCCGGCATGACCGGGGGCATGGCCTACCTCTATGATCCGGACGGCACCTCCAGCGCCCTGATGAACCACGAGACCATCGTCACCTGCCCGGTGACCGTGGATCACTGGCTGGGCGAACTGGAAAGCCTGCTGGAACGGCACCTGGAAGAGACCGGCAGCCAGAAGGCGGCGGAGATCCTGCAGCACTGGGACACCGAGAAGGCCCACTTCCTGCAGATCTGCCCGAAGGAAATGCTGCCCCACATCCCGGCACCCTTGAGCCTGGACGAGAAGGCCGTGCCCGCCGAATAGGCCACTCAAAT
Source organism: Sulfitobacter sp. (assembly GCA_965212515.1). Taxonomy (GTDB): domain Bacteria; phylum Pseudomonadota; class Alphaproteobacteria; order Rhodobacterales; family Rhodobacteraceae; genus Sulfitobacter. The sequence continues at coordinate 1,701,853 of OZ243122.1, read as the reverse complement.
CAAGCCACCGGCCCCTTCCCCGCGTCCCGGGGGAGGGGCTTTTTTGTTCGATCCCTTCGTGGGCCTGCGCCCCTCAGCGGCAACTCGCCAGACCCGCAAGGCACGTTCACAAAGCGGCGCCCGCGCCCTATAGCTGGGCCATGGCAGGCAGGAAGCGCAAGACACCGGGCAAGAAACAGGCCCTCCCCCTCGGGCGGCGGCTGCGCCGCTGGGCCTGGCGGAGCGTCGCAGGGCTGGTGATCTTGATCCTTGCCCTGGTCCTGCTCTTTGCCCTCTTCAACCCGATCCGCACCCCCTACATGATCGCCGAATCCCTGCGGCTTGGCGGCATCCGGCAGGATTGGGTTGCGATGGAGCAGATCGCCCCCGAAATGGCCCGCGCAGCGGTGGCGGCGGAAGACGCCAACTTCTGCCTGCACTGGGGCTTCGACGTGGAGGCCATCCGCAAGGCGCTTGAGCAGGGCTCCAACCGGGGCGCTTCCACCATCAGCCAGCAGGTGGTGAAGAACGTCTATCTCTGGCAGGGCCGTTCCTGGCCGCGCAAGGCGCTGGAGGCCGGGCTGACCCCGCTGGTGGAGGCGTTCTGGTCCAAGCGGCGCATCCTCGAGGTCTATCTCAACGTGGCCGAGTTCGATGAGGGGGTCTTCGGTGTCGGGGCGGCGGCGCCCCACTACTTCGGGGTGAGCGCGGCGGAGCTCTCGCCCACCCAGGCCGCCCGCCTCGCCGCGATCCTGCCCGCGCCCAAAGAACGGTCAGCCTCCCGGCCCGGCAGCTTCACCCGACAGCGCGCCGCCCAGGTTCGCGACGGTGCGGCAACAATCGGCAGGGATGGCCGCGCCGCCTGTTTCGAGAGTTGAATTGCGCCGCGACGCAGGGCATGGATGGGCACCACCCTTTCAGTGACGGAACCCTTTGACATGGCGCGACTGTACCACGTTCCCCTTTCTCCCTTTTGCCGCAAGGTGCGCCTGAGCCTGGCCGAAAAGAAGATCGAGGTGGAACTGGTCGAGGAGCGCTACTGGGAGGCCGACCCGGATTTCATGCGCCGCAACCCGGCCGGCAAGGTCCCGGTGCTTCGGCTCGACGGCATCATGATGAGCGAATCCACCGCCATCTGCGAATACATCGAGGAGACCCGCCCGGAACCGCCGCTCATGCCCCAGGGCCCCGAGGCCCGGCTGGAGGTGCGGCGCCTGGTCAACTGGTTCGACGACAAGTTTCACGCCGAGGTCACCTCCAAGCTGCTCTACGAGCGGGTCAACAAGAAGGTGATGAAGCAGGGCTACCCCGACAGTTCCAACGTCAAGGCCGGGGCCAAGGCGATCAAGTATCACCTGGACTACATGGCCTGGCTGCTGGACCACCGGCGCTGGCTGGCGGGGGACAAGATGAGCCTCGCGGATTTCGCCGCGGCCTCCCACCTCTCGGCGCTCGATTACATCTCTGACGTGGACTGGAACCGCTCCACCGTGGTCAAGGACTGGTACGCCAAGATCAAGTCCCGCCCCGCCTTCCGGGCCCTGCTGGCGGACCAGATCCCCGGCTTCCCGCCGCCCCGGCACTACAACGATCTGGATTTCTGAACCCGGGCCGCCGGGGGCTGTCTGCCCCCGGACCCCCGAGAGTTTGTCTGGCAAAACGAAGCATGGAACAGGGTCTGAAAGAGCGATTGGTGCAGCAGGCCCTGGAGATGGGTTTTGTCGGCTGCCGCATCTGCCGGCCCTCCGATGTGCCCGAAGTGCCGGAACGGCTCGAGGCCTTTCTCGCGGCGGGCCACCACGGCCAGATGGGCTGGCTGGAAGACCGCAAGGCCTGGCGAGGTGATCCTGCGGTTCTCTGGCCCGAGGCCCGCTCCATCATCATGCTGGCCGAAAGCTACGCGCCTGAGCAGGACCCCCTTGCCGTGCTGGAACACCCCGAGAAGGCGGCCATTTCCGTCTATGCCCGGGGCCGCGACTACCACGACATCGTGAAGAAGCGCCTGAAGCGGCTGGCGCGCTGGCTGATCGCCGAGGGCGGCGGCGAGCTGAAGGTCTTCGTCGACACCGCGCCGGTGCCCGAGAAGGCCCTGGGCCAGGCGGCAGGGCTCGGCTGGCAGGGCAAGCACACCAACCTGCTGAGCCGCGACTGGGGCAACTGGGCCTTTCTCGGGGCCATCTTCACGACGCTCGACCTGGCGCCCGACGCGCCGGAGGTGGATCACTGCGGCTCCTGCACCGCCTGCCAGGACATCTGCCCCACCGATGCCTTCCCCGAGCCCTACCGGCTCGATGCCCGGCGCTGCATTTCTTACCTCACGATCGAGCACCGCGGCCCGGTGGACCTGGAGCTGCGCGAGAAGATGGGCAACCGGATCTACGGCTGCGACGATTGCCTGGCAATCTGCCCCTGGAACAAGTTCGCCGTGGCGGCCAGCGATCTGCGCTATCACGGGCGCGAGGTGGCGGCCTCCGACCTCGCGGAACTGGCGGTTCTGGACGATGCGGCATTCCGCGCGCGCTTCTCGGGCTCGCCGATCAAGCGGATCGGGCGCGACCGTTTTGTGCGCAACGTGCTCTACGCCATCGGCAACTCCGGGCTGGCATCGCTGCGCCCAGTGGCCCAGGGTCTGACCGGAGAGGCGGACCCGACGGTGGCCGAAGCGGCGCGCTGGGCCGCCGCCCGGCTGCCCCGAAGCTAGGAGAGACGGCATGGCGATACTGCTTGGGGTCGATACCGGGGGCACCTACACCGACGCGGTGCTGATGCGCGACGAGGCGGAGGTGATCGCCAGCGCCAAGGCCCTTACCACCCGGCAGGACTTGGCCCTGGGCATCGGGGCCGCCGTGCGCCGGGTGCTTGCGGAAAGCGCGGCTGCGCCGGAGGAAGTAGCCCTGGCCTCTCTCTCCACCACCCTCGCGACCAATGCCCTGGTGGAGGGGCAGGGCGGGCGCGCAGGCCTCATCTACATCGGTTTCCGCGAGCGCGACCTGGAGAGCCAGGGCCTGGCCGAGGCCCTGCGCGGCGATCCGGCGCTGATTATCGCAGGCGGCCATGGCCACGCCGGGGGCGAGGCCGCGCCCCTGGACGAGGTGGCGCTGCGGCAGTTCCTGGAGGCCCAGAAAGATCAAGTCTCGGCCTTTGCGGTGGCGGCCCAATTTGCCACCCGGAACCCCGCACACGAGCTGCGCGCGGCGGCGCTTGTGGCGGAGATCACCGGCCTGCCGGTCTCCGCCTCGCACCAGCTTTCGGCCCGGCTGAACGGGCCCCGGCGGGCCCTGACGGCCCTGCTCAACGCCCGCCTGATCGGCCTGATTGACGGCCTGATCGGCCGCGCCGAGGCAGGTCTGGCAGAGCTCGGCATCGCGGCGCCCCTGATGGTGGTGCGCGGCGACGGAGCGCTCGTTTCCGCAGCCCAGGCGCGGGAGAGGCCGATCGAGACGATCCTGAGCGGCCCCGCCGCCTCCCTCGTCGGGGCGCGCTGGCTGACCGGCGCGCGCACCGCCCTGGTGAGCGACATCGGCGGCACCACCACGGACGTGGCGCTCCTGGAGGAGGGACGGCCCAAGATCGACCCGGCGGGCGCCCGTGTCGGCCCCTACCGCACCATGGTGGAGGCCGTGGCCATGCGCACCACGGGCCTGGGCGGGGACAGCGAGGTGCATTTCATCTCCGAGGGCCTGGAGGGCGGCGTGACCCTGGGGCCGCGCCGGGTGCTGCCCATCTCGCTCTTGGCCGCAGAGGCGCCGGAGCTGGTCCACGGGGCGCTCGACGGTCAGCTGCGCGCCGTGGCGCCGGGCGAGCATGATGCCCGCTTCGTGCGGGCCGTGCCGGGGCTGCGGCGGGAGGGGCTCGCCCCGCGCGAGGCGACCCTCTTGGAGCGCATCGGCGGCGGCATCCATCCCCTGGGCGACATCCTCCGCGCCCGGATCGAGGGCGGCGCCCTGCAGCGGCTGGTTTCGCGCGGGCTGGTGCAGCTTGCCGGGGTCACCCCCTCGGATGCCTCCCACGCGCTGGGGCGGCGGCTGGAGTGGGACGGGGGTGCTGCGCGCAAGGCCCTGCAGCTTTTCGGACGGCGCCGCACCGGCGCCGGCACGCTTCTCTCTACCAGCGCCGAGGATGTGGCCGAGATGATCCTCGCCCGCCTAACCCACCAGACCGGCCTTGCCCTGCTGGAGGCAGCCCTGGCCGAGGAAGAGCACCCCTTCGCCGCAACGCCCGAGGAGCTGGCCCGCCATGCCCTGATGCAGCGCGGCCTGAAGCGGGACACGGGGCTGGTGCGCCTGGAAACCGGCCTGCGGGTGCCGGTGGTGGGGCTCGGGGCCTCGGCCCCCGCCTACTACCCCGCGGTGGGCGCCCTTCTGGGCTGCGAGATGGTCCTGCCGACCCACGCGGGCGTGGCCAACGCCATCGGTGCCGTGGTGGGGCGGGTCACCATGCGCGAAAGCGGCACGGTCACCTCCCCCTCGGAGGGGGTCTTCCGGGTACACGGGCCCGAGGCCCCGGTGGATTTCGGCGATGCCGAGAGCGCCCTTGTGCATCTGGAGGGGCTGTTGCGGGCCGCCGCCGAGCGGGCGGCTCGGGAGGCAGGGGCCGAGGAGATCCAGTTCAGCCTGGACCGGGAAATCCGCACGGCGGGGGTGGAGGCGCGCGAGGTCTTTGTCGAGGCGCGGCTGACGGTCTCGGCCGCGGGCCGCCCGCGGGTGGCGGACTGAGAGATCACAAAAAAAGCCCCGGGTCATCCCCGGGGCTCTCCACCTCTCTGTGGCTGTCGCCTATTCCGCCGCCGCGCGCTTGGGCAGCACCCAGTCGGGCCGCGGGAAATGGCAGGTGTAGCCGTTGGGGATGCGCTCCAGGTAGTCCTGATGCTCCGGTTCGGCCTCCCAGAAATCGCCCACGGGCTCCACTTCCGTCACCACCTTGCCGGGCCAGAGACCGGAGGCCTCCACGTCGGCGATAGTTTCGAGAGCCGTCTGCTTCTGGTCCTCGTCTACATAGTAGATGGCCGAGCGGTAGCTCATGCCGATGTCGTTGCCCTGGCGGTTCAGGGTCGTGGGATCGTGGATCTGGAAGAACAGCTCCAGCAGCTCGCGGTAGCTCACCTTGTCCGGATCGAAGATGATCTCGATGCCTTCCGCGTGGGTGCCATGGTTGCGGTAGGTGGCGTTGGGCACGTCACCGCCGGTGTAGCCCACCCGGGTCTTCAGGACGCCGGGCCGCTTGCGGATCAGGTCCTGCATGCCCCAGAAGCATCCCCCGGCCAAAACTGCGCGTTCTTCACTCATGCCACGTCCTCCACTTGGTCGATGTAGTCTCCGTACCCCTCCGCTTCCATGTCGTCGCGGTGGACGAAGCGGAGCGAGGCGGAGTTGATGCAATAGCGCAGCCCGCCGCGGTCGCGCGGGCCGTCAGGAAAGACATGGCCCAGGTGGCTGTCGCCGTGGGTGCTGCGCACCTCGGTGCGGAGCATGCCCAGGCTGCGGTCTTCCAGCTCCTGCACGTGGGCCGGTTCGATCGGCTTGGTGAAGCTGGGCCAGCCGCAGCCCGATTCGTACTTGTCTGCCGAGGCGAAGAGCGGCTCGCCCGAGACGATGTCGACGTAGATGCCCGGCGCCTTGTTGTTCAGCAGCTTGCCCGTCCCGGGCCTTTCGGTGCCACTTTCCTGGGTCACGTAGTATTCTTCGGGCGAGAGGGTGGCGACCACCTCCGCGCGCTTCTCGTATCTTGCCATGGAATCCTCCGTCGCGGTTCACCGCACTAGATGGGGTGAGACGCCGGAATTCAAAGGGTTTCGCCGGGGCAATGCAAGGCAAAGTGATCGGCCCGCCTGTGGGCCGCGTAGAAAGCTGGAAAGGGAGCGAAAGATGCGCATACTGGCACTGATTTGGGCCCTCATGATTTGGGGAAGCGGCGCGATGGCGGCGGAGAACGGCACCACCTTCAACAGCATCGACGGCGGCACGCTGGACCTGGCCGATTGGGCTGGACGGCCGGTGCTCGTCGTCAACACCGCCTCGCAGTGCGGCTTTACCCCGCAGTACCGGGGGCTGCAGGAGCTCTACGACACCTACCGCGAGGCTGGGCTGGTGGTTCTGGCCGTCCCCTCGGACGACTTCAACCAGGAACTCGAGGATGCCGAGGCGGTGAAGGACTTCTGCGAGATCAACTACGGGCTCGATCTGCCCATGACGGACATCACCCCGGTGCGGGGCGCCGAGGCGCACCCCTTCTACCGCGCGGTCAAGGATCAGACGGGCTTCAGCCCGCGCTGGAACTTCAACAAAGTGCTGATCGGCCCCGACGGCGCCGTCCTGGGGACCTGGGGCGCCACCACCCGACCCAACGCGCGGCCCATCGTCCGGGCAGTCGAGGCCGCCCTGGGCCAGGGCTGAGCCGATACCACCATCCCTTGTATACAGGGGCCCGTCTCCTCTGTTAGCCTGAGTGCCGCAAGATCGCCGGGCTGGCCTGCCGTGGCGGTTCGTCTTGGGTGAAGGGGAATCCTCGGTGGAGGGCATGGCAGGGGCAAGCAGCACGCAGACGGAGGGCCTGCCCCTCACGCCGCTGCAGGAAAGCATGTACCTGAGCGCCAGCCACAGGGGTCAGCCCTGGCTCTATGTCGAACAGATTTTGGTGCGCCTGCCGCGCGAAGCTCTCGAGCCAGATAGCCTTGCCCGCGCCTGGCAGGCGCTGAGCGCCGCCGAGCCTGCGCTGCGCCGGGTGATCGTCGAGGCCGCGGTCCGTGCCCCGCGTCAGGTTCTGCTGCCGCCGGGGCCGGTGCCCGTGGCGGCGCTGGACTGGCGGGAGATGGATGCCTCTGCACAGGAGGCGGCCCTGGCCGCGCTGTTGCGCGAGGACCGCGCGCGTGGGGTGGCGGCCACGGAGTCGCCGCCCTTCCGGGTGACCCTGGTGCAGACGGGCGAGAGCGGCTCGCTGATGCTCTGGACCTTTCCCCACAGCCTATTGGATGGCCGCTCTTTCGCGCCGCTCCTGGGGCGGCTCTTTGAATTCTATGCCGAGGTGGCGGCAGGCAAAACCCCACGCCCGGCCCCGGAGACGGACCTCTTCGCCGCGCATTGCGCGCGGCTCGGCACCCTCTCGCACGCGGCGGGGCTGGCGCATTTCGCTGAAGCCCTGAGCGGGTGGGAAGGCTCCTCCGGGCTCATCGAGGCGGTCGAACCAACCCGCAAGCAGGAGGCCGAGGTGCGGCTGCCGCCAGACGTGGCAAACCGTCTCGAGAGTGTCGCAACCCGCGCAGGAGTGAGCGATGGGCAGCTCGTCACCGCCGCCTGGGGGCTGATCCTTGCCCGCCTGTCCGGCCGGGGCGAGGTGGTGCTTGGGGCCACGCGGGCCGGTCGGCACCTTGTGCCGGGCACCGAAGCGGCTGCGGGCTGCTTCATCACCACCGTGCCCCTCCGTCTGACACTGGATCGCCAGACCCGGCTTGGCCCCTTCTTGCAACAGGTCCGCGATGGCCTGCGCGCGGCCCGCCCCCATGAGCACACGCCCCTCGCCCAGGTCGCCCGTCGGTTGGGCCTGGCTCAGGGGCAGCCCCTTTTGGACAGCATCGTGATGTTTGAAAGCGGCTCTCTGGCTGCCCGCTGCCGGGCGCTCGGCGGAGCCTGGCAGGACCGGGAGGTGCGGCTCTTCGAGGAGGGGGAGGCGCCCCTCTCTCTCGCCGCATACCGTGACGAGGATCTGAAGTTGGTGGTGGAGCACGACCCCGCGCAGGTGCCGCGGGGGCCGCAGATGGCGGCCGCCCTGGGCCACCTCCTGCGCGCCATGGCGGAGGCCGGGCCGGACACGCCGCTTGGTGCCCTGTCGATGCTGAGCCCGACGGAAGAGGCACGGCTCTTCACCCTGGCGGGCCCGGAAACGGCGCCGCCGACTGAAACATGCCTGAGCCGTTTCGCGCACCAGGTGGCAGCGCGGCCCAAGGCCCTGGCCCTCGTCACGCCCGAAGGCGAGAGCCTCAGCTACGCCGAGCTGGACGCAGCGGCGGAGGAGGTGGCGGCGGGCCTTGCCGCGAAGGGCATCGGTCCGGGCGATCGCGTCGGCCTCTGCCTGCCGCGGTCCGCCGCCTTCGTGCTTTCCCTCATCGCTTGCTGGAAGCGCGGCGCGGCCTTCGTGCCAATGGACCCCTCCTATCCGCCCGCGCACCTTGCGCTGATCGCCGAGGACAGCGACGCCAGCCTGATCCTGACGGAAGGGGACGGCCCGGAGCTGCCCGGCCCTTGCCTCGCCTTCTCAGACCTCAAGGGCGGGCCCGTGCCCCCCGCACCGGTCCTGACGCCGGAGACGATTGCCTATGTGATCTTCACCTCCGGCTCCACGGGGCGGCCCAAGGGCGTGATGGTCAGCCACGGCGCCCTTGCTTCTCATGCCGAGGGCATCATCCCCGCCTATGGTCTGGCGCCCGGCAAACGGGCGCTCCAGTTCGCCGCCCTCAGCTTCGACGTGGCGATCGAAGAGATCGTGCCGACGCTTCTGAGCGGCGCCACACTGGTCCTGCGTTCGGCTGAAATGGCGCAAAGCTACGACACCTTCCTCACGCAGAGCGCCGCGTTTGAGGTGACCCACCTGAACCTGCCCACGGGCTTCTGGGTCGGCCTCACCGATCACCTTGCGGGCCGTCCGGGGGCCTTTCCCCGCAGTGTCGAGCTTGTGGTGGTCGGCGGGGAGCGCGTGCCGCGGGCGACGCTCGAGCGTTGGCGGGGCCTGTTCCCCGACCTGCCCTGGCTCAACGGCTACGGGCCGACGGAGGCCACCATCACCTGCACCCTGCACAGCCCCGGCGTGGAGAGCGGGGAGGGCGTCCCCATCGGCCGCCCCTTCGGCCCTACCCGGGCCTGGGTCCTGGGGCCGGACGGGGCGCTCCTGCCCGAGGGAGCGGCAGGCGAGCTGCACCTCTCCGGCCCGGCGCTGGCCGCCGGGTACCTCGGACTGCCCGAGGAAACAGCCCGCCGCTTCACGGCACCGTCCTTCCCTGGCGGGCCGCAGCGGCTCTATGCCACCGGGGACCGGGTGCGCTGGCAAAACGGAGCACTGGAGTTCCTTGGCCGCATCGACCGCCAGATCAAGCTGCGGGGTTTCCGCATCGAACCGGGCCAGATCGAGGCGCTGCTGGAGCGTGAGGCGGGGATCGGACGGGCCCACGTCGGCCTCCTGCCGGGCGGCGGCGCGCTACGGCTTGTCGCCTGGTACGGCGCCCGCGGCGCCCAGGCGCCGCCGCCGAAGGCCACCATTGCGGCACTGCTGGCCGAACACCTCCCGCCGCAGATGCAGGCCCTTCCGCTACCTGTGGAGAGCTGGCCCGAGACGGCGGGCGGCAAGACAGACGTCGCCCGCCTGCCGCGCCCGGTGCAGGAGCCCAATAAAGCGCCCACCGGCCCCGAAGACCCGCGCCTGCCACAGGTGGTGGAGGCCTTCCAAACTGTCCTGGGCCTGGAGACGATGGACCCGGACATCTCCTTCTTCGAGGCGGGCGGTGATTCGCTCTCGCTCCTGCGGCTCGTGCCCCTGCTGGAGCAGACCCTCGGCCAGCCCGTGAACCCTCAGGCCCTCTATGCTGATGCCAGCCCGCGGGGTCTCCTGCGCGCCCTCGCGGCGGAGATCGACCCGCTGGTGGTGGTGCCAATCCAGCCCGGCGGCGCGCTGCCGCCGCTCTACGCGGTGCACGTGATCGGCGACAACGGCAGTTTCTTCCGGCCCCTGGCCGAGGCCCTCGGCCCTGAGCAGCCGCTCTTCGGGCTGACGGTCGGCCTTTTGAGCGAGTCCACCCCGACCGAGGTGCCTGACCTTGCCGCCTTCTACCTCAGCCAGATCACGCGCCACCATCCGCAGGGCCCGCTGGCCCTCGTCGCCGTCTCCGCCGGCAGCTACGCCGCGCTGGAGCTCGCCCAGCAGCTGCGCGCCGCGGGGCGCGAAGTGACGGCGCTGATCCTGCTCGATGCCGAGGGGCCCGGCGGACGCGCCCGGATTTCCCGGCTGGCCAAGCTGCCCGTGCACCTCAGGCTGCTCGCCCAGAAGGGGCTGCCCTACCTCGCGGGTCTCTGGCGCAGCCGCCAGGATGGCCGCGCCGTGGCCCGCGAGATGGCCCACCTGAAGGGCCCCGCGGCGGAAGGCGCGGCGGAGAACATCACCCGCTTCATCGCCGCCAACGCCCTGGCGATCGAGGCCTACGCACCTGCGCCCTACGCGGGCCGCCTGACGATTTTCCGCGCCGCGGATGATCTCTTCGACAGCCCCGAGGTCCAAGAAAACGGCCTGGGCTGGGCAGAGGTCGCGGCGGGTGGGTTCGATCTGATCGACGTACCCGGCGACCATCTGGGCATTCTTGAACCACCAAACGTGGCCCACCTGGCCGGGCACATCACGGCCCTCCTGGCCAAGGCATGCCGTTGAACTTGCGCCCCGCCGCCGCCTAGAGTGCTGCCAAGGGAGACAACCACCATGACAGAGCAAGACCCCGATCTCGACAAGGCATATGCCTTGAAGACCCCGGCCGATTCCGTGCGCCTCTACGCCGACTGGGCCGAGAACTACGACGCGGGCTTCGCCGCCGAGATGCACTACCGCCTGCCGCGCATGGTTGCCCTGATTCTGGCCGAGCTGTTCCAGGGCCCCGGGCCGGTTCTGGATGTGGGGGCGGGCACCGGGCTGGTGGCCGAGGCCATGGTCATGCGGGAGGCCTTGCAGGTGGATGCGCTCGACATCTCGCCCGAGATGCTGACGGTGGCGGCGCGCAAGGGGCTCTACCGCCGCTGCATCGAGGGCGACTTGACCGGCCGCCTTTCGCTCGAAGATGAGAGCTACGGCGCCCTCGTCAGCGCCGGCACCTTCACCCACGGCCATGTTGGCCCTGAGGCGATGGAGGAACTTCTGCGGGTGGCCCGCCCCGGGGGGCTCTTTGTCCTCTCGATCAACGCGGCCCACTACGAGGCCCACGGCTTTGCCGCCAAGTTCGCCGCTCTCGCTGGGCGCATCACCGCACCGGAGCTGCGCGAGGTCGCCATCTACGGCCCCGGCGCCGATCCCGCCCATGCCGACGACAAGGCCCTGATCGCCGTCTTCACCAAGCGATAAGCCTTTCCTGACCTGGATCAAGGCGCGGACCCCTTCTTTGTGGCATGATGGTGCCAGAGAAGGAGACGCGACCATGTACAGCAACATCCTCGTTCCCCTGGCCCCGGACCAGGTCCACCCCGCCTCGAACCCGCTCGAGATCGCCCAGGCAGTGGCGGCCGAGGGGGCCACCATCACCGCGCTTTCGGTGGTGGAGACGATCCCCGACTACGTCCGCCAGTACCTCCCGGAAAGCCAGCTTCACGACAATGCCGAGAGCGTCCTGGCCAAGCTCCAGGCCGAGGTGGCGCCCCTGCCGGGCGTGGAGGCCGCCGTGGTAATCGGCCATGCCGCCAACGCGATCCTGGCGGAGGCCGAGAAGCGCGGCTGCGACTGCATCGTAGTGGCCTCGCATCGGCCCGAGTTCCAGGACTACTTCCTGGGCTCCACCGCCGCCCGCGTCGTGCGCCACGCCGCCTGCTCTGTCTTGGTGGTACGCTAGGGTCGCGACCCCGGCCATGAGAAAGAGCGCGCTCAGCAGCAGTCGAGGTGCAGCATTCGGGCCGCCAACGGGTCGGGCCCCAGCTGCCGGCCTGCAGTGTGAGAGCCCTACCCCCGCTTCACCCCGGCCGACCAAAGCACCTTGCCGTCCGCTGCCTCCCGGCCGGGCGGGTTGCCGTAGGCGGCGCGGTAGCTCTTGGAGAAGTGCGAGAGGGACTGGAAGCCGCAGGCGACGCTCACGTCGGTCACGCTCAGATCGGTCTGGCGCAGCAGGTTGCGGGCCTTTTCCAGCCGCAGGAGCAGGTAGAAACGCTTGGGCGAGCTTTGCAGGTAGCGGGCGAAGAGCCTTTCGAGCTGCCGGGTGGAAAGGCCCACGGCGCCCGCGATCTCCTCGGGGCGGAGCGGATCCTCAAGGTTATTCTGCATGATCTGCAGCGCCAGCAGGAGCTTGGCGTTGCGCACCTCGGGGCGCGCCTGGAGCGAGATGCGCTGGGCCTGGGTCTGGGGGCGGGGCAGGGCATAGACCAGCTGGTCGGCGACCCAGGTGGCGATCTCCGGCCCGTAGTCCTCCTGCACCCGGTGCAGCATCAGGTCCATCGAGGCGGCGGAGCCGGCGCAGGTGAAGAGCCGCCCGTCGACCGAGTAGAGGCTCTCTTCCATGATCACCTCGGGCAGCATCTCGGCCAGGGCGGTGCGATACTCCCAATGGGTGGTGACCCGCCGCCCGCCGATCAGGCCGGCCAGGGCGAGGGTGTAGGTGCCCGAGCTGAGGGCGCCGTAGTCCATGCCCTTTCGGGTTTCGCGGCGCAGCCAGTTGAGCACCGCCGGGGTGCTGTGGCGTCCCGCGTTCTCGCCCGCGCAGACGACGAGCGTTTCCTCCCGGTCGAGCGGGGCGAGGGCGCTGTCCACCTCGATCCGCAGGCCATTGTAGGCCCGCACCGGCGCCCCGCTTTCCGAGAGCAGGCGCCAGCGGTAGAACTCCCGCCCGGAGGGGTGATGGTTGGCCAGCGAGAGGCAGTCGAGCGCGCAGGAGAGCCCCAAGGGCGAGAAGCCCGGCAGCAGCAGGAAGGCATAGGCCCGCGGCGGGGCGAGGGGATCGCGCGACATGGCCGCAGGGTGCCACGGGCGTCAGGGCCCGGGCGGTCCCTTCGCGGCATGGCGTGTCGCCTTTCAGCCCTCCTGCGGGCGCCGGGCCCGGCTCTGCCTTGAGAGCTGCACGGCCAGGATGCCGAAGGTGATGACGGCCACGCCGAGCAGATCGCGGGCGCCCAGGGCCTCGTTCAGCAGGAGTGCGGCGATGGCCACCCCGAAGAAGGGGTTGAGGAAGTGAAAGGTGGCCGCACGGGTCGCGCCGATGCGGTTGACCAGCCAGAACCAGATCATCGTGGCCGCCAGCCCCGGCACCAGGCAGGTGTAGGTGAAGGCGAAGAAGAGCGGCCAGGAGGGATCGACGCGGGGCGTCTCGAAGGCCAGGGTGGCGAGCGACAGGGCGGCGCAGCCCACCAACATCTGGAGGCCGACGATCATCAGGAAGTTGCCCCCCGAGGTGGCCCCCTGGACAAGCAGAGTGGCCGCCGTGAGGGCGATCACCCCCACCACGCAGAGCGCCAGCCCCATGGGATCGACCCCGCCTTCAAAGCGGGCGCCCATGATGATCGCCACCCCGATGAAGCCCGCCACAAGGCCTAGCAACCCCAGGGGCTTCAGTTTCTCCCCGAAGAAGGCCCAGAGGGCGAAGCCCACGAGCAGCGGCATGGTGGAGGCGATGATGGCGGCGAGGGAGGCCTCGACCGTCTGCATGGCGACGAAGTTGAGCCCCAGGTAGACGGCGTTCTGAAGGATGCCGAAGACGATGGTCGCGCGCCACTGGGCCGGGGTCAGGTGCCAGGACTGGCCAAGCGCGCGGGCGATGGCGACGCCGATCAGGCCCGAGATGAGGTAGCGCAGCGAGAGGGCGAAGAGAGGCGAGGCATCGGCCACGATGATCCGCGCCGAGGTGAAGGCCGAGGACCACATGAGGGCAAAGACCAGCCCGAGGAAGATTGCGCGGATGTCCATGTCAGCCCCCTGCCAGATGTGCGCGCACCGTTTCCGAAAGCGCGGGCAAGGGCAAGGGGGTCAGCGGGCGTAGTCGGAGCCCTCGGCATCGAGGATGGCGCGCAGTTCGGCCAGGTGGCGGGCGTCTTGCTCGGGGTAGGTCTCCAGCTCGCGGGCCGTCTTCTCGGCGATATCGTCGGGGATGCGGCGCAGCGGCAGGCCGGTCTGAAGCGCCTTGATGTAGGTCTCCGCGGCCCGCTCGAAGTAGTAGAGGCGGTTGAAGGTCTCGGCCACGGTCTGTCCGATCACCATGACCCCGTGGCTGCCCATCACCATGACCTTGTGCTTTGGGTCGGTAAGCAGGGCCGCGCAGCGGGCGCCCTCCTCCTCGAAGGCCAGGCCGCCGTAGTGCTCGTCGATCACCACGCGGTCATAGAAGGTGCAGCAGTTCTGGTCGATCGGCGGCAGGCGGCTGTCCTGGAGGCAGGCGAGGACAGTTGCGTAGATGGAGTGGACATGCATGACGCAGCGGGCGTGGGGGCAGTTGCGGTGCACCCCGCCGTGCAGGCCCCAGGCCGTCGGGTCCGGCGCATTGGGGCCCTCGAGCGTTGCGGGATCATTGGCGTCGATCAGCAGTAGGTCGCTGGCGCGGATGCGCGAGAAGTGAACCTGGTTGGGGTTCATCAGGAAGCGTGTCCCCGCGTCGTCCACCGCCAGCGAGAAGTGGTTCGCCACCCCCTCGTGCATGTCGAGCCGCGCCGTCCACCGGAAGGCCGCCGCCAGGTCCCCCCTTTCTTCCCAGTGGGCGATGTTCGTGAGGGGCTGCGCGTGGGTCATGGGGCTCTCCTTCCGCTTCGGCGGGAGGGTGCTACGAAAGCGGGCGGAAGGCCAGCCCCGGCGGTGCCGTCAGAGCGGGCGGCTCGGCACCCAGGCGTAGCCGTTGCCGCAGAGGATGTAGGCTTCGCGCAGGCCATGCGGCTTGTCGGTCGCCGTCTGCAGGATCGTGGCCCCGGACGCCTCGGCCCGGGTGACGGCGGCGTCCGGATCGCTCTCGTAGAGCCGGATCTCGATCCCGGCGCCCCGCGGCGGGTTTTCCGGCAGCAGCCCGAGCAAGGGGTTGGCATGGTAAGTGCCGTCGCCGTGGATCTGAAAGACCTGATCGCCGTAGAGAAGAATGGCGAAATCCGCCGTCCGCTGGTGCGCCCTCATCCCGAAGACATCGCTCAGGAAGGTCACCTGGGCGGGCACGTCGCGCACCAGCAGGTTCAGCCCGATGCCCTTCAGGGAAGCGCCGAACGCCGCCGCGCCGATTGTCTCGTAGTCCATGGCCCTCTCCCTCCGGCGAAAGCCTAGCCGGGGTCGGCCCGCGCCGCCATGACAGTTTCATGAATCCGGCGCGAAAGGCGCCTGCGCCCTCTTGCACGCCGCGCGCAAACTTGATCCATTGACCCATGACGCAAGAAACCCTCCCCGATCCCTTTCCCACCTGGGCCGATGTGGCCTCCCTCCTGGTTGAAACCGCGGCCGGTCGGCGCCCTGCCGACGTGCTCGTGCGCGGCGGCCGCTGGGTCAATGTTCACACCCGCGAGGTGCTGGAGGGCCACGACATCGCCATCACCGCCGGGCGCATCGCCTTCGTTGGGCCCGATGCCAGCCATTGCACGGGGGCCGAGACCGAGGTGATCGAGGCCGAGGGGTGTTACATGGTGCCGGGCCTCTGCGATGGGCACATGCACATCGAAAGCGGGATGTTGACCCCGGCGGAGTTCGCCCGCGCGGTGATCCCCCACGGCACCACTTCCATGTTCACGGACCCGCACGAGATCGCCAACGTGCTGGGCCTTAGGGGCGTGCGAATGATGCACGACGAGGCCCTGA
Source organism: Sulfitobacter sp. (assembly GCA_965212515.1). Taxonomy (GTDB): domain Bacteria; phylum Pseudomonadota; class Alphaproteobacteria; order Rhodobacterales; family Rhodobacteraceae; genus Sulfitobacter. The sequence goes on along the minus strand of OZ243122.1, from coordinate 1,686,394 downwards.
TGCAGCCGGTGAACATCTTCACCCAGATGCCCTCCTGCGCCCCTTCCGCGCCGGGGATGGAAACCACGGGTTTCGAGATTTCCGAGGCGGACGTGGCCGAGGCCATGACCTGGCCCGGCATCGTCGGCCTGGGCGAGATGATGAACTTTCCCGGCGTGTCGAACGGCGATCCCCAGATGCTGGCCGAGATCGCCGCCACCCAGCGCGCGGGCAAGACGGTGGGCGGGCACTATGCCTCGCCCGATCTTGGCCCCGCCTTTGCCGCCTATGTGGCGGGCGGCCCGGCGGACGATCACGAGGGCACCTGCGAGGCGGACGCCGTGACCCGGATGCGGCAGGGCATGCGCTCGATGATCCGTCTCGGCTCGGCCTGGTACGACGTGGAAAGCCAGATCACCGCGATCACCGAGAAGGGCCTCGATCCGCGCAACATGATCCTCTGCACCGATGACAGCCACTCCGGGACCCTGGTGAACGAGGGCCACATGAACCGCGTGGTGCGCCACGCCATCGCCTGCGGCTGCGATCCCCTGGTGGCCCTCCAGATGGCGACGATCAACACCGCCACCCACTTCGGGCTGGAGCGCGAGATCGGCTCCCTCACGCCGGGACGCCGGGCTGACCTGATCCTCACCTCGGACCTGAAGACCCTGCCGATCGAGCTGGTCATGGCTCGGGGCCAGGTGGTGGCCCGCGATGGCGAGTGCCTTGTCGAATGTCCCCACTACGGCTGGCCCGAGGCGGCCCGGGCCACGGTGAACATGGCCCGTGACCTGACGGCCCAGGATTTCCACATCGAGGCCCCCGCCGGGGCCAATGCCGTCCAGGCCAACGTGATCGGCGTGGTGGAGAACCAGGCCCCGACACGGGCCCTGAAGTTCGAACTGCCGGTGACCGATGGCCGCGTCCAGGCCAGTGGCGAGGTGGCCCAGATCGCCCTCGTCGAGCGGCACCGGGCGACCGGCGGCGTGGTCAACGCATTCGTCTTGGGCTTCGGCTACGAGGGGCACATGGCCATGGCCTCCACCGTCGCGCATGACAGCCACCATATGATCGTCGTCGGCACCGACGCCGCGCAGATGGCCCTGGCGGCCAACCGGCTGCGCGAAGTCGGCGGCGGCATCGTCATCTACCGCGCGGGCGAGGAGCTGGCCCTTGTGGAGCTGCCCATCGCGGGCCTCATGTCCGACAGGCCCGCCGCCGATGTGGCCGCCAGCGCGGACCGCATGGTGGCCGCGATGCAGGCCTGCGGCTGCAAGCTCAACAACGCCTACATGCAGCATTCCCTCCTGGCCCTGGTGGTGATCCCAGAGCTGAGGATCTCCGACCTCGGCCTCGTCGATGTGCGGTCCTTCGAATTCCTGCCGACCTTCGAGCCCCTGACATGACCAAGATCCTCACGCCCAACGCCCCCAAACCCGAAGAATTCATGGATGCCGAGGCCGCCGTCGACCGGCTGACCGAGCTCTATGACCAGGCCACCCAGTTCCTGCGCGACCAGTTTACCGCCGTGATGGAAACGGTGCCCGCCGAGACCCGCGTGCGCGCCTTCTATCCCGAGGTGCGCTTCCGCACCAACAGCTATGCCCAGGTGGACAGCCGTCTGAGCTTCGGCCACGTCTCCTCGCCGGGGACCTTCGCGGCCACCATCACCCGGCCCGATCTCTTCCGCCACTACCTGATCCAGCAGATCGGCCTGCTGATCGAGAACCACGACCAGCCGGTCATCATCGGCCCCTCTGAAACGCCGATCCCAGTGCACTTCGCCGTGACCGGCGACAGCGCGCTCAACATTCCGCAGGAGGGCGCGGCCGATTTCACCCTGCGCGACGTCTTCGACGTGCCGGACCTCTCGACAACCAACGACGACATCGTCAACGGCACCTACATCCCGCGCGACGGGGTGCGCCCGCTCGCGCCCTTCACCGCCCAGCGGGTGGACTACTCCCTGGCCCGGCTGTCCCACTACACGGCGACGGACGCGGAGCACTTTCAGTGCCACGTGCTCTTCACCAACTACCAGTTCTACGTCAGCGAGTTTGAGGAATACGCCCGCGCCATGCTGCGCGACCCCCAGAGCGGCTACACTTCCTTCGTCTCCACCGGCAATGTGAAGATCACGGACGGCGACACGCCGATCCCCGAAACCCACAAGATGCCCCAGATGCCGACCTACCACCTTAAGCGCGACAACGGCGCGGGCATCACCCTGGTCAACATCGGCGTCGGCCCCTCCAACGCCAAGACGGCGACGGACCACATCGCGGTGCTGCGGCCCCACGCCTGGCTCATGGTGGGCCACTGCGCGGGCCTGCGGAACACACAGGCGCTGGGCGACTTTGTTCTGGCCCATGCCTACCTGCGCGAGGATCACGTGCTGGACGACGATCTGCCGGTCTGGGTGCCGATCCCGGCCCTGGCCGAGATCCAGATCGCCCTGGAAAGCGCCGTGGCGGAGGTGACCGAGCTGCGCGGTTACGAGCTCAAACGCATCATGCGGACGGGCACGGTGGCCACCATCGACAACCGCAACTGGGAACTGCGCGACCAGTCCGGCCCGGTCAAGCGGCTCTCGCAGTCGCGCTCTATCGCGCTCGACATGGAAAGCGCGACCATCGCCGCCAACGGCTACCGCTTCCGGGTGCCCTACGGCACGCTGCTCTGCGTCTCGGACAAGCCGCTGCACGGCGAATTGAAGCTGCCGGGCATGGCCTCGGACTTCTACAAGACCCAGGTGGCGCGCCATCTGATGATCGGGATCCGCGCGATGGAGCTGTTACGCTCCACCCCGCTGGACCGGATTCACAGCCGAAAATTACGCTCGTTTGACGAAACGGCCTTCCTGTGAGAGCCTTCGCGACGCCGAAAACCCCAAAAAACAGCGAAAATTCGCGTTTTCGGCGCCACTATTCGTTGTGTTACACCACAACATGCCGCTACATTCCCGCCACGAGGCCCTAAATTCGGGCGGCCTAAGGAGACAAAGAATGGCTACCAAACCCATGACCAAGACCCAGCTCGTCGCCGCACTGGCAGAAGAGATGGGCACCGACAAGAAGCAGGCCAGCGCGGCCCTGGACGCCGTCACCGGCATCATCACCCGCGAGGTGTCCAACGGCGGTGCCGTGACCCTGCCCGGCGTCGGCAAGATCTACTGCCGCGAGCGCCCCGAGCGCATGGTCCGCAACCCCGCGACGGGCGAGCAGTTCAAGAAAGAGGCGGACAAGGTCGTCAAGATGACCATCGCCAAGGCTCTGAAGGACAGCGTCAACGAGTAATCGTTCAGACCAGTCACCAGGATCAGGGTCGCCTTCGGGGCGGCCCTTTTTCGTTGGGGCCCTTAGCCTGAGAAAGGGAAGCGGGCCACTTGGTGAAAAAACCCCCGGTCATCCTCGCCGAGCAGGGCAAGATCCTCGATCCGGTAGGGGGCCGCTAGGTCTGGGGCGAAGTGCTTCTTTGCAGCCTCCTTAGCCTGCTCCCGTGCGTCCCCGGCCAGGCGCCGCGTCAGGGTGAGGTGGCAGCGGAAATCCTCCATCACGTGCGGGTAGCCCCAGGTACGCAGGTTGGCGGCCTGGCGCGTGCTGAGGTGTGGGCCATCGCGGCGCGCCAACTCCTCTTCAGTCTGAGGCGCGCGGAAGGGGTCCAGTTCGCACACCACGCTGGCGGCGAGGGCCTTCAGGGGGGCGGGATCGCCGAGAGGCAGGAGGGCCAGGAAACGGCCCAGGGCGGCCAGCTCGAAGCCGGGCAGGGTGAGGGTAGGGTGACCGGCGCAGAGGTGCGCGACAGCTTCCTGCAACTCCTCCAAGGTCCGGTCCGGCGCCAGCCGGAAGGGGGGCTTCAGGGTCGCGTGAAAGCCGTAGCGGCGCGGCCCCTCCGTCCAGTCGGCCCGTTCGTGTGGCAGGGGCAGGTCCCGGCCCCGGCGGGCGTCCCAGCCCAGCCAGGCGGCGCCCCGGTCGCCCAGGTCTCCGTCCGGCAGTAGGTAAATCGCGTAGCGGCGAAAGGTCGCGCCAGGCACGTCCTTCAGTGCCACTTGGCCAGGGGGGGGAGGCTCATCAGCACGGCGTCGGGGTCGTGGCCGGTTTCCAGGCCAAACTTGGTGCCCCGGTCGTAGACCAGGTTGTACTCGGCATAGAGCCCGCGGTGGTGCAGCTGGGTCTCCCGGTCGTCCTCCGTCCAGGCCTGGCTGCGGCGCTTTTCGGCCAGCGGCAGGTAGGCGGGCAGGAAGGCTGCCCCGACGTCTCGGGTGAGGGCGAAATCGGCCTCCCAGTCGCCGCTGTTGCGGTCATCGTAGAAGATCCCGCCCACGCCCCGGGCACGTTTTCGGTGAGGGATGTAGAAGTACTCGTCGGCCCAGGCCTTGAGCTCACCGTAGAGCGCATCGCCGTGGGGATCGCAGGCGCGCTTCATCTCCGCGTGGAAATGGGCCGTATCCTCCGCATATTCGATGCAGGGGTTGAGATCGGCCCCGCCGCCGAACCACCAGGCGTGGGGGGTCCAGAACATGCGGGTGTTCATGTGTACGGCCGGCACATGGGGATTCTGCAAGTGCGCGACGAGCGAGATCCCCGAGGCCCAGAAGCGCGGATCTTCCTTCATACCGGGCAGACCCTTGCGCGCGGCCATGGCGGCCTGGGCGCGGTCTCCTAGGGTGCCATAGACCGTGGAGATGTTCACGCCGACCTTCTCGAAGACCCGGCCGCCGCGCATCACGCTCATCTCGCCGCCGCCCGCGTCCGAGCCGTCTTCGGCTGTCCGGGAGGTGCGGCGCACCTCCATCCGGCCGGGCGCGCCGGGGCCTTCCTGGCGGTCTTCGAGGGCGTGAAAGGCGGCCACGATCTCGTCCCGCAGCTGCCGGAACCAGTCCGCCGCGCGGGTTTTTTCGGAGATGAAGTCTTCTGTCATCGTGCCCACTGCCCTTTGTCGTTGGGGCAATCTAGCGCGGGGCGGGGCCGGTTGAAACAGGCAAGGGCCGGGCTAGAACTCTTGCCCTAACGGAACGAGTGAATTGGTTTAAGCGTTAAACCGCACATGCTGCGTGCCCTATCCCGGGCGCGGCCCCAATGCAGGACGATCCATGTCGCCGCTGATACAGAAACACAAGCTCTATGGCCGCGCCAGCGTGCCCGCCGAGGACCCCGAAGAGAAGACGGTGCACGATGCCTCCGCCCTCTCCCCCCGGCTGATCTACGAGGTGATCCGCCGCGACGGCGAGGAGGAACTGGCGCGCACCAAGCGGTCTCTCATCTGGTCGGGCATCGCCGCGGGAATGCTGATCAGCCTCTCCGTGCTGGGCGAGGCGATCTTCCGTACCTATCTGCCGGATGCGCCCTGGCGCTACCTGGTGGAGAACCTCGGCTATTCGCTTGGCTTCCTCGCGGTGATCATGGCGCGGATGCAGCTCTTTACCGAGAACACCATCACCACCGTCCTGCCGATCATGCAGGAGCGGACCTGGAACGCCCTATACTGCATGCTGCGGCTCTGGGGGATCGTGCTGGCGGCCAACGTGGTGGGGGCCTTCGCCATCGCGGCCATGTTCGTCTTCACCTCGGCCCTGCCGCCCGAAATCATGCCGGCCATATACGATCTCTCGCACCATGCCACGGGCATGGGCGTTGTCGAGGGCTTCTGGCGGGCCATCCCGGCCGGCATTATCGTGGCGCTCATCGTCTGGATGCTGCCCCAGGCGGACGAGGCGGCCTTCTTCCTTATCCTCACATTCACCTGGCTGATTGCGGCGGGAGACTTCACCCACATCGTCGCCGGCTCGGTGGAGATGGCGGTGCTGATCTGGGAGGGCCAGCTGGAGATCCCGGCAGCCATCCTGACCTTTTTCCTCCCCGTCCTGGCGGGTAACGTGATTGGCGGTACGCTGATCTTCACCCTGGTTGCCTGGGGCCAGGTCCGCGACGACGTGACAAGAGAGATGAACGGAAGCTCGTGAATATGGTCAAGCGCCGCCTCCCGAACAGGCCGGTTCTCTACTGGGATGCGCTCAAGGGCAGCTTTGCCCACGTCCCGGAGAACAACCTGGCTCTGGTCTCGGCGGGCGTCGCCTTCTTCGCCATGCTCTCGCTTTTCCCCGCTCTCGCGGCCCTGATCGCGCTCCTGGGGATCATCTCCGATCCGTCCGTCGTGGTGGCCCAGATGGAGGATATGCGCGGCCTCGTGCCGGATGACGTCTTCGACATCATCCACGGCCAGGTGGTCAGCCTGGTTTCCACCTCGACGGATCGCCTCGGCTGGGCCGGTCTGATTTCTCTCGGCTTCGCCCTCTGGTCGGCGCGGGCCGGGGTGGGGGCCATGATCATCGGCCTCAACAGCGTCTATCAGGAGCGTAACCGCAACATGGCGCGGCACTATTTCCGCGCCCTCCTGCTGACGCTTATGCTGGTCGCCGTCGGGATCGTCTCGCTCCTGGCGCTGGTGGTGGTGCCGGTGGTGCTGAACTTCTTCCCCTTGGGCGGGCTTGGCACGGCGGTGGTCGAGATCACCCGTTGGATCGCCGCCCTGGGCGTCATCCTGGCGGGGATCGGCGTACTCTACCGCTTCGGCCCCAACCGCAAGGCGGCGCGGGTGCCCTGGCTTTCCATCGGGGCGGTGGTGGCGACCCTCTCCTGGCTCGTCGTCTCCTTCGGTTTTTCCTACTACGTAGCCAACTTCGGCAACTACAATCAGGTCTACGGCTCCATCGGGGCCGTCATCGCCATGCTGATCTGGCTCTGGATATCCAGTTTCCTCGTGCTCTTCGGGGCCGCGCTCAACGCCCAGATCGAGATGCGGACGCGCTCTGACAGCACCGTGGGGCGGCCAAAACCGGCGGGCCGCCGGGGCGCCCACGCCGCCGATACCGTCATTCAGATGAATCAGTCGGACTAGACAGGCTGCCCTGTCCTTGTCGATTTACATCAGAGGCCGCTTGCGCAATGTGTCAACTGACGTAAGCCCGACCCGCGCCAGCGCCTGCAGATCGTAGATCAGCAGCCGCCCCTCGCTCCAGGTGGCGAGCTGCTGGGACTTGAGCTTGGCCAGCGTTTTGTTGGTGTGCACCAGAGACAGACCTAGGGCATCGGCAAGGTCACGTTGCGTAAAGGGGAAGTCCATCACGTTGTTCGTCACGAGGCCAAGGGCCTCTCCGCGCTGGAAGATTTTCACGAGCGCCCAGGCGATGGACTGGGTGGCCGAACGCTGCCCGATGGTGGCCAGGGTTTCACCCAGAAAGTGCTCCTCCACCGCCGCCAGCCAGACCATATCAAACCCGCGGGACGGGTGATTTCGGAAGAAATTCCACAAATCCGATCGGTCGAAGACGCACATGCGCATGTGCGTCCGGGCCTCCACCGAGTGCCCCATCTCGCCCATGACACCCGCCTGTAGGCCGATGAAATCGCCCGGGAAAACGAAGGAGACGACCTGGCGCTCTCCGTTGGCCAAAGAGATGTCGCGGATGCCCATGCCGGACAGGACGGTATAGAGCTGCGGCGCGTTCGAGCCCTCAAGCAGGATCGGCGTGCCGGGCTCCACCGTCAGCTCGCCCACCTTGAACTTTTCCATGAACTCGAGCTCGTCCCGGCTCATGGTTTTGAACAGGTCTTTCTTGTGCAGGGGGCAATTCTTGCAGGCGACAGGCATGAAAAAATCCTTGTTCCGATATGTCACAGTTTAATGCGACCCGCTGAGCCGTCCACTACAGCGGGCCTTCAACAACAAGGAAAAGTCTATGCCCTTTCTCGTCTTCGGAGGAGATCCTTTTGTCCATGCGGACCTTTGCGAGATGCTCGAAGCCGAGTACCCCGGTGAGCCGGTCGTGGCCGCAGCGACCGAGGAGGAGTTGCGCGCGCTGCTCGATGTGATCGAGGGGCCGATCGTCGCGCTGTTGGCGATCCACAACGATGTGGTGCGGTTCTCAGAGATGATCCTCAAGAGCGGAGAGCGCCCCGGTGCGATCATCCTGATCCGTAACGACCCGCCCACTCCGGCGGAGGCGGCGCTGCCGCTACATCATCTGACCAAGCCTTTCAGCAGCCGTGAGCTGCTGGTGATGGTCAGAAACGTGCGCGCCGACCTGCCTGCATTCCGGTCATGAAGGCGGCGATCATCTGCGGCAGCGTCTGGGGCCCGGCCTGCGCCTGGGCCACGGCCGCGCGGGCCCGGGCCCGGCGGTAGGCGCGGTTGCGCACGGAGATGATGGCCAGCAGGATGAGGCCTAACCCGAAGTAGGCGCAGCCAAGGATCACGGCGGCGTTCAGGGCGGGCATGATTGTCACGAGCATCAGCCAAGCGGCCAGGGTCATGAAGGCCAGCCCGACGGCGATGCACAGGCCCGCGCCGATCCCCAGGACCGCGTTCTTCGCGGTCCGGTTCGCGGCGATCTGGGCCTGTGCCAGAAGTGCTGCCAGCATCTTAACGGCGCGCGGTCACAAGGCCGACAAGAAAGCCGATACCGGCCGCGATGCCCAGGGCCGTGCCGGGCTGGGTGCGGATGAACTCCTCGGCCTGGATCTGGGTCTCCATCACCTTCTCGCGGCCGCTCTCGGTCAGGTCTTCGACCTTCTTCTTGGCCTGCGCCTGGGCCTGGGCGGACTTCGATTTGCCCAGCTCGCCGATGGTGCTGGTCAGGCTCGCGATGTCCTTCTTGAGCAGCTCGATTTGCGAGGAGAGGTCGTCGATGGAAACCTCCTTGGCCTTGTTGGTGTTGGATACGCTCTGGGTCTGGGTCGCCACGGTGGGCCTCCTGTTAACTTTGCGAAGTATGGTCGCTGACGTAACGCAAGCCCCCCGGCCCGGGTTCCCGAAAAGAGAAAGGCCCCGCCGGGGCGGGTCAAGAGCCTTGAAGGGGCTCAGGTGTGCAGCGTCTCCGTGGAGGAGAAGAACATCGCCTGCGACACGGCTGATACGACCTGCTCCACCGAGTAGGGCTTGGAGATCAGGAAGGCCGGTTCCGGCTTGTCGCCGGTCAGCAGGCGCTCGGGGAAGGCGGTGATGAAGATCACCGGGCGCACGCCAAGCTCCGCCAGCAGATCGTTCACCGCGTCGATGCCGGAGGAATTGTCGGCGAGCTGAATTTCCGCGAGGATCAGATCCGGCACATCGTCCTTGCCAAGCTGCACCGCCTCGTCGCGGGTCCGGGCAATGCCGGTGACGCGGTGGCCCATCTCGGCCACGATGGATTCGATGTCCATGGCGATGATCGCCTCGTCCTCGATGATCATCACCGAACCGGCGGTGCTGTCCGCCATCTCCTGGCGGGCGATGTTGACCAGATCCTCGGCTTCGGACTGGTCCACGCCGATGATCTTCGCGATGTCGTTGAAGGAGAAACCCTCGATGGTGTGCAGCAGCAGCGCCTCGCGACTGTTGTTGGTGAGGCTGGCGAGGCGACGCTGGGCCTTGGCGCGGGCACCCTGTTCGCCCTCGTCGATCGGGGCACCGGCGCTCGCCCAGATGCCGTAGAGCACCTTGAACAGCCCGACCTTGACGCTATCCTCTTCAAGGACGGAGCGGTCGGCGAGGATGGCTTCGAGCGCGGCGGCGGCAAAGCGGTCTCCGCTTTCCTGACTGCCTGTCATGGCCCGGGAAAAACGGCGGAGGTAGGGGATATTTGCGCCCAGTTCATCGCTGATGCTCTGACCTCGGTGTGCGTCGTTCATCGGGGATCGTCCTTTTTTGAAATTTCTTGGAACCAAACGCCACGGGCCCGCGTTCGGTTCCAGAGAAAATGAACAATATTCAAACGCGTCTATAAGACAAAAGGGCACACTTGTGGGCACGGACAGCAAGAAAGATACCGAAAGCGTGATCGACGAAAACCTCAAGCGTGTATACAACGAGACGCTCGAAGCCGGCATCCCCGATCGCTTCAAGGACCTCCTTGACCAGTTGAAACAGCAGGATGCGGAGCAGGAAAAGAAAAAATGAGCGAGCGAGATCCCCGGGACGAGCTGGTAGAGCATCTTCCGGCCATGCGGGCGTTCGCGATCAGCCTCACCCGCAACAGCGCCGTGGCCGACGACATGGTGCAAGACACCCTGATCAAGGCCTGGACCAACATCGAGAAGTTTGAGGCCGGCACCAACATGCGCGCCTGGCTCTTCACCATTCTGCGCAACACCTACTATTCCTCGCGCCGCAAGACCAAGCGCGAGGTGGCGGATGTTGACGGCGTCTTCACCGAAAGCCTGGCGGAAAAGCCCGCCCACGACGGCCACATGCAGCTCAACGACTTCCGCAAGGCGTTGCAGCAGCTCAATGACGAACAGCGCGAGGCCCTGCTTCTGATCGGTGCCTCCGGCTTCTCCTACGAGGAAGCTGCCGAAATGTGCGGCGTCGCCGTTGGCACCATCAAGAGCCGGACCAACCGCGCCCGGGCCCACCTGGCCGAAATCCTGGGGTATAACGAGAGCGAGAGCCTCGAGATGACGGACGACGCCACCATGTCGGTCATCTCGGCGTCGAAGATGTCCAGCTTCTGACGATGACCTCCGGCTTCTTCAATGGCGATGTCATGAAGGGGCTGGCCGCCCGTGTCCTGTTCTTCCTGTCGCTGGCTTTGCTGCCGATCGGCCTGATCGCCATCGCCCAGACGCGGGAAATCTCCGAACAGAACGAGGTCAGCACCGAACTGTCGCTGCTCGCCCTGACCGAACAGGCCTCGGGGGCCGAGCGCAAGGTCTTCCAGGAGGCCTTCGGGGCTGCCGATGCCCTGGCCTCCATCGTGCTCCTGCACCTCGAAGACCCCGACGAGTGTTCGGAATTCTTCCGTGCCTATCGCGACAGCAAGCCGCGATACGGCCTTGTCGGATTCATCCCCCTCTCGGGTCTGATGACCTGCTCCTCGACGGATCGCATCGTCAACTTTTCGGAGGACGAGGACTTCCTCGAAAACCTGGAGATGCCGGTCAGGCGGGCCTCGGCCCAGTCCATTGACAGGGTGTCCCAGCGGGTCGTGACGGTTGTCTCGGCCCCTGTTTATCGTCGGGACGAGCTTCTGGGGTTCATCGCCATCTCGATCCCGCGTGAGACCTTCGAAGAGGTCGAGGAGCCGGAACTGGCCTACGAGCCGGTCACGCTTTTTACCTTCAACCCCAAGGCGCAAATCCTCACCACAGAGGATGAGCGCGACCTGGCCGAGCAGGAGGCCCCCTCCACCGTCAACCTGTCGCTCCTGACCGACAAGAAACCCAGCGTCTTCCGCGCCCAGAACCAGGATGGGCTGGAGCGCATTTACGCCGTCCAGCCGCTGGTGAACGATGCCGCCTACGCGATTTCGGTCTGGCCCGTCGATGCGCCCTTCCTGGTGCCGGACTTGGCCACCCGGCTCGGGGCCTTCCTGCCGATCCTGATGTGGGCGGCCAGCCTGATCGTGGCCTTCTGGGCGCTCAACCGCCTGGCCCTGCGCCACATTCGCAAGCTGGGCCGCCAGATGCGCCGCTTTGCGCTCAACCGCAATCTGCCGCGCGTCGCCCTCGGCTCCAGCGTGCCTTCCGAGCTGCGCGACATGGAGGCGGCCTTTATCAACATGGGGGAATCGATCCTGCGGGACGAGGCCCAGCTCGAAGACAGCCTGCGCGAAAAGAACATCCTGCTGAAGGAAGTCCACCACCGGGTGAAGAACAACCTCCAGCTCATCTCCTCCATCATGAACATGCAGATCCGCCAGGCCGAGACGGAGGACGTCAGCCGCGTCCTGCGCCGCCTGCAGGAGCGCATCCTCAGCCTCGCCACGGTACACAAGAACCTCTACCAGAACGACAACCTCGTGCAGGTGGATGCCAAGGCCCTGATGAGCGAGGTCGCCGATCAGCTCCTCGCCGTCGGGCTGGAGATGAACGCCAATGTCGAGATCACCCAGTCCTACGCCGACGTGAAGCTTGAGGCGGACGACGCCGCGCCCCTCACGCTCCTGGTCTCGGAGGCCGTAACCAATGCCATCAAGTATGTCCCCCGAGAGGGTGGCGAGCGCAGCGAGATCGAGATCATCCTGACCCAGGAGGAGGGCCACCGCGCCCGCCTGACCGTGGCCAACACCATCGGCGCGCGGCCCGAGCAGGGGGTCGAAGGGCTTGGCGCGCGCCTGATCCAGGCCTTCGCCCGGCAGCTTTCGGGCGAGATCGAGATCACCGAGAACGACCGGAGCTACCGGCTGACCATCGACTTCCCGCTGCCCCAGCAGCCGAAACAGATCTACGATTACTGAGAAGATTCTTCTTTCGGGATTCCAACGGCTTGCCGCGGTGGGGCAAAGAATCTCGCATCTGCAGCGGAACGGAATCGGCCAATCTGCTGTTGAGGTCCCGAACGTGACCCGAAAGGAGAGCCCATGACTACCGACCTGTTCCTCGGTGGTCTAGCGAGTTTGATACTGGCGGCGGTGGTGATCGTCGCGCTGACAACAAATAGGGGAGAATCCATCTCCCAACATAATAATAATAACAGTGGCAGAGACCCGCGGAACAAGAACCGCGGGGACAGGTCAGGCCGATAGACCAGCGAATATCCCCCCAAAACGGCGTTGCGGGCCCGGATCCCCCCCCCCGGGCCCGCGACGCCGTTTTTCTACCTGAACATCAGAAACTCGGTGGCGTGCAGGCGCTTACCACCTCGCACACCTCTTCCCCGATGTTGCGAAAGCGGTGGGGCAGGGTGCTGTCAAAAAGATAGCCATCCCCGACGGAGAGGACGGAGACCTGCCCGTCCACCGTCACCTCGACCGATCCGCGCACCACGATGCCCGCTTCCTCGCCCTCGTGTACCAGCCATTCCGGCCCTGTGTCGGCGCCCGGCGGGTAGGTCTCGTGCAAGACCTGGAGCGCGTGATGCTCGGCGTTGCCCAACTGCCGGAGCGAGACCTTGCCGTCGCTCGTCGGGGCGATTTCGGTAAACTCGTCCCGCCGGTAGAAGACCTTGGGCCCCTCGGCCTCTTCCAGGGTGGAGAAAAACTCCGCCATTGAGATCGGGATGGCATCCAGCAGGCTCTTGAGCGAGGCCACGGAGGGGCTCGTCCGGTTCTGTTCGATCAGGGAGATGGTGCCGTTGGTCAGGCCCGCGCGGGCGGCCAGCTCGCGTTGCGAGAGGCCGTGCTTCTTGCGGATCGTCTTGAGCTTTTGTCCGATGTCCAAGGGTCCGATCCTTACCTCGTTTGCCCAAGTGGTAGCGCCCGGCGGGGGCCTTGTCAGGCGCAATCTGAGCCCGCCGGGCAGGAAAACGCCATAGGCCGAAACACAACGATTGACAATTATATTAAACGGACGGATAGGATTTTTTAAACGCAGGTTCCGCGTTTGTTGAAAGGATTCGACCCATGACCAGCACCGTGAAGAAGCCGCGCGGCAAGGCCGCAGCCAAGAAAAAGACAACCGCCCCCAAGACCTCGCCCGTGGTGGAGACCCTCAAGTCCGAGGCCGTGGCCGCCGCCGATCTGACCAACGCCCAGATGATCGCCCGCCGCGAGGCCGCCGTGCCGCGCGGGGTCGCCTCCGCCGCGCCGATCTACGCCAAGTATGCCGAAAACGCCGAGCTTTGGGACGTTGAGGGCAACCGGTACATAGACTTCTGCGGCGGCATCGGCGTGCTCAACACCGGTCACCGTCACCCCAAGGTCATCGCCGCCGCCAAGGCCCAGGAAGATGCCTACACCCACACTTCTTTCCAGGTGGTTCCCTACGGCCCCTACATCGAGCTGGCCGAGCGCCTGAACGCCCTCGCTCCCGGTGAGGCCCCGAAAAAAACCCTGCTGGTGACCACCGGCGCCGAGGCCGTGGAAAACGCGGTGAAGATCGCCCGCGCCGCCACCGGCCGCCCCGGCGTCATCGCCTTCACCGGCGGCTACCATGGCCGCACCTTGCTGACCCTCGGCATGACCGGCAAGATCAGCCCCTACAAGAAAGACGTCGGCCCCTTCCCGGCGGATGTCTTCCGCGCGCCCTTCCCCTCGGTCCGTGACGGGATCACCGTCGAGGATGCCATCACCGGCCTGAAGAACCTCTTCCTGACCGATGCTCAGCCCGAGCGCGTCGCGGCCATCATCATCGAGCCCGTCCTGGGCGAGGGCGGCTACGTGCCCGTGCCCTTCGAGATGATGCAGCAGCTGCGCCAGATCTGTGACCAGCACGGCATCCTGCTCATCGCGGACGAGGTCCAGGCGGGCTTTGGCCGCACCGGCACCTGGTTCGCCATCGAGCACTCCGGCGTCGTGCCGGATCTGATCACCGTCGCCAAGTCCATGGCCGGTGGCTACCCGTTGGCCGGCGTGATCGGCCGGGCCGACGTGATGGACGCGATGGACCCGGGCGGCCTGGGCGGCACCTACGGCGGCAACCCCGTGGCCTGCGCCGCGGCCCTCGCCGCCATAGACGCGATCGAGGAAGAGGGCCTGCTGGCCCGCTCCACCGCGATGGGCGAAACCCTGAAGGCCCGCTTCGCCGAGATCGGCGCGCGCTCCGCCCCCTACCGCTTCTGGGACATCCGCGGCCTGGGTGCCATGGTGGCCGTCGAGTTCGTCAAGGACTTCGACAGCGCCGCCCCAGACGGGGACTTCACCAAGCGGGTGATCGGCCACGCCATGAAGCGCGGCCTGCTGCTGCTGGGCTGCGGCATGCACGGCAACGCCATCCGCGTGATGGTGCCGCTGACCGCCTCCGACGCCATCGTCGAAGAGGGCCTCGCCATCTTCGAGGCCGCCGTGGCCGAGGCGATTGCCGAAGAGGCCTGATTGGCCTGTCAGACAAACAGGGGGCGCGTCCGGTCCGGGCGCGCTCCTTTTTCTATGCGCCTTCTCCCGTCAGACCCGCGCGAAGGTGTCCGCCCGGGCCCGTGACCAGCGGTCGCGGTAGTCGGGATTGTCCTCCCCGTCATCCAGCAGGAAGCCCTCGCGCAGGTAGCAGTAGACCTCCTGTGCCTCCACCATGCCCCGGTCGCCCTGCCGCAACATCAGGTGATAGGGCATGAAGCCGGTCGGATGGTGCAGCCCCGCCGCGCCGGTCATCTCGGCCAGGGCCTCCATCGTGTTGCGGTGGAAGCGGGCCACCCGTTCGCTCTTGGTTTCCACGTCCAGCGCGCGCATCCGCACCTTGTCCTGGGTGGCCACGCCGACGGGGCAGTGGTTCGTGTGGCAGGCCTGGGCCTGGATGCAGCCGATGGCAAACATGAAGCCCCGGCCGGCATTGCACCAGTCCGCCCCCACGGCCAGCGCCCGGGCGATGTCAAAGGCCGAGACGACCTTGCCCGCCGCGCCAATCTTGATCTTCTCGCGCAGGCCCGCGCCGCGCAGGGTGTTGTGCACGAAGGTTAGGCCCTCGATCATGGGCATGCCGACGTGGTTGGAAAATTCCACCGGCGCCGCTCCGGTGCCCCCCTCGGCCCCATCCACGACGATGAAGTCCGGCGTTACCCCTGTCTCCAGCATCGCCTTGACGATGCACATGAATTCCCGCCGGTGCCCGATGCAAAGCTTGAAGCCCACCGGCTTGCCACCCGACAGGTCGCGCAGCCGGGCGATGAAGTGCATCATCTCAAGCGGCGTGGAGAAGGCCGAGTGGGCCGCGGGCGAGATGCAGTCCACCCCCATGGGCACACCCCGCGCCTCGGCGATCTCGGGCGAGATCTTGCGCGCGGGCAGCATCCCGCCGTGGCCCGGCTTGGCACCCTGACTGAGCTTCAGTTCGATCATCTTCACCTGTTCCAGCCGCGCCGTGGCGCTGAACTTTTCAGGGTCGAAGCTGCCGTCGGCAGCCCGGGCCCCGAAGTAGCCCGAGGCGAGCTGGTAGATGAGATCACCGCCGCCCGCCTTGTGGTAGCGGCTGACCGATCCCTCGCCGGTGTCATGGGCAAAGCCGCCGAGGCGGGCGCCCCTGTTCAGAGCCTCGATGGCATTGGCCGAGAGGGAGCCGAAGCTCATGGCGGAGATGTTGTAGATCGAGGCGCTGTAGGGCTGGCCGCACTGATCGTTGCCGATGGTGATGCGGAAATCATGGTCCTTGATCTCCATCGGCTGGACGGAGTGGGTCACCCAGGAATAGCCCGCATCGTAGACCCGCTGCCGGGTGCCGAAGGGGCGGGCATCCTCCTGCCCCTTGGCACGTTGATAGACGAGGCTGCGGTCGTCGCGGCTGAAGGGCTCCTCGTCCTGGTCGGATTCGATCAGGTACTGGCGGATCTCGGGCCGGATCCCCTCGAAGATGAAGCGCATGTGGCCGAGGATCGGATAGTTGCGCAGGATCGAGTGGCGCCGCTGGCGAATGTCGTAGAGCCCCACCAGCGCCAGCGCCCCGAAAAGCGCGAAGGGCAGGGCGAACCACCAGGAGAGGGCCAGCATCAGCAGGAGCGAGATAAGAGAGAGCAGGATCACCCCCGCGAAGGGGGCAAAGCGGGTCAGGTCATGGGATCGGGCCGTCATCTTGTCTTGCTTCCTGCTTTGGGGTCTTTGCCGCTACGTTCGGCCCTATCTCATTTCGGCGCAAGGGGCTTGCTGTGCCTCTCCCGCTGCGGCGCCCGCCTGTGGAGAAGTGGCGCGCGCGGGCCTGCGCCGGGCGGGCAGGATGGCCCATAAAACAAAATGAAAACAACCTTTTGAGGATCACTTGCCCTAAGGTTAAAACCTTGGTTGCAGTAGAAATCAAAGCTGCCTACCCTAGTTATCAGATTCCTCGTCCGGGGCGGCATGTTACCGCTCTCGGACGGGTGAGCCTGCCCGAGGTTCTGCGGCCCAGCACCCCCGCATGGGGCGGCTTGCCGCGGCACAGGGCGCGACCCGGCCGGCCAATAACGACCAGTCGGTAAAACAGATAAGGGAGACAGGATATGAAAATGTTCAAAATGCTGGCACTGGCGGGGGCCCTCACGGCCGGAACCGCGGCGACGGCGCAGGAACGCTTCATCACCATCGGCACCGGCGGTCAGACCGGTGTGTATTTCGTCGTGGGCCAGTCGATCTGCCGCCTGGTGAACCGCGGCTCCGCCGATCACGGCCTCAAGTGCACCGCCCCCTCCACCGGCGGCTCCATCGCCAACATCAACGCCATCAAGGCGGGCGACATGGACATGGGCGTGGCCCAGTCCGACTGGCAGTTCCATGCCTACAACGGCACCTCCAAGTTCGAGGGTGACCAGTTCGAGAACCTGCGCGCGGTCTTCTCCGTGCACGGTGAGCCCTTCAACGTGATCGCCCGCAAGGACGCCGGCATCAGCTCCTTCGACGATCTCAAGGGCAAGCGCGTCAACATCGGCAACCCCGGTTCCGGCCAGCGCGCCACCATGGAAGTGGTGATGGACGCCAAGGGCTGGACCCTTGACGACTTCGCCCTCGCCTCCGAGCTGAAGCCGGCCGAGCAGGCCGCCGCCCTGGGCGACAACAAGGTGGATGCCATCATCTACACCGTGGGCCACCCGAACGGCTCCATCCAGGAAGCGGTCTCGACCATCGACGCCGAGCTCGTGCCCGTCGAGGGCCCCGAGATCGAGAAGCTGATCTCGGAGAACCCCTACTACGCGGCGGCCACCGTGCCGGGCGGCATGTACAAGGGCACCGACAGTGACGTGAACACCTTCGGCGTGAAGGCCACCTTCGTCACCTCCGCCGATGTCGAGGATGATGTGGTCTACCAGGTGGTGAAGGCCGTCTTCGACAACTTCGACCGCTTCAAGCGCCTGCACCCGGCCTTCGAGAACCTGACCGAGGAAGAGATGATCTCGGGCGGTCTCTCCGCACCGCTGCACCCCGGTGCCGAGAAGTACTACAAGGAGCGGGGCTGGATGTAATCCACCGCACCTGACGAAAGGATCCGGCGGCGGGCGGGAGACCGCCGCCGGATCGCCCCCTCGCGGGGCACCATAAGGAACCACCGCGCAAAAGCGGGGCCGACAGGGGGAAGATCATGTCAGACAAAGACCAGCAGCAGGCTGCCGCCGTCGAGAACGCCGCCACCGGCGACCGGGGCGGGATGAGCCAGGCGGAACTCGACGAACTTGTTGCCTCTTCCGATACCGGCGGGCGATCCGTCGCCGGACCGGTCGGGCTTCTGCTCATGCTGGTGGCCCTGGCCTGGTCGCTCTTCCAGCTCTACATCGCCTCGCCCTTCGGCCTCTTCAACGACACCTTGGCGCGTTCCATCCACCTGGGCTTTGCCATCTTCCTCGGCATCCTCGCCTTTCCCGCCGCCCGCACCAAATTTCAGCTCGCCCTGGGGGTGATCGTGCCCCTGGCCCTGGCCGGGCTTTTCATGGCGGCGGCCAAGGATGGCGTCTCGAGCTGGTGGATTCCGCTCCCAGCGCTCTTCGTGGCGGCAACCGTCATCCTCGGCTCCCCGAAGGACCGCATCCCCCTCTGGGAGTGGGCCCTGGCGATCATCGGCGCCCTGGCGGCGCTCTACCTCTTCCTTTTCTACCGCGACATCGCGGACCGCGTCGGCGCCCCGATCATGCAGGACTACGTGGTCGCCGTCATCGGCATCATGATCCTGCTCGAGGCCACGCGCCGCGCCCTCGGGCCGGCCCTGATGATCGTGGCCTCGGTCTTCCTGCTCTACACCGTGCTCGGGCCGCAGATGCCCAGCATCATCGCCCACAAGGGCAACTCGCTCTCCGAGATCGTGAACCACCAGTGGATCACCACTGAGGGGGTCTTCGGCATCGCGCTCGGGGTCTCAACCTCCTTCGTCTTCCTCTTCGTGCTCTTCGGCTCGCTGCTGGACCGCGCGGGCGCCGGCAACTACTTCATCCAGGTGGCCTTCTCGCTCATGGGCCACATGAAGGGCGGCCCGGCCAAGGCGGCCGTGGTCTCCTCCGCCATGACGGGCCTGATCTCGGGCTCCTCCATCGCCAACGTGGTGACCACCGGCACCTTCACGATTCCGCTGATGAAGAAGGTGGGCTTCAACTCTGAAAAGGCCGGCGCGGTCGAGGTGGCCTCCTCGGTCAACGGCCAGATCATGCCGCCCGTGATGGGGGCCGCGGCCTTCCTCATGGTCGAGTACGTGGGCATCCCCTATTTCGACGTCGTCAAACACGCCTTCCTGCCCGCCGTCATCTCCTACATCGCGCTGGTCTACATCGTGCACCTGGAGGCCCTGAAGGCCGGGATGGAGGGCCTGCCCCGCGCGGTCGAGCCCAAGCCATGGGTGGCCTGGCTCATGTCCATTGCCTTCACCGTGGCGGCCATCTGCGCGCTCAGCTTCGGCGTCTACTACCTGATGGGCTGGATCCGTCCCGCCTTCCCCGAGACCGCGGGCTACATCATCTTCGTCTTCCTGACGCTGGTCTACGTGGGCCTGCTCTACGTCGCCTCGCGCGAGGCGCCGCTGAAGCTCGACGATCCCAACAGCCCGGTGACAAAGCTGCCCCTGCCGGGCCCCACCGTGCGCTCCGGCCTGCACTTCATCCTGCCGGTGGTGGTGCTCGTCTGGGCCCTCATGGTGGATCGCCTCTCGCCCGGCCTCTCGGCCTTCTGGGCGGCCTCCTACATGATCTTCATCCTGCTCACCCAGCGGCCCCTGCTGGCCATCTTCCGCGGCGAGAGCCGCCTGGCGACGGACATCAAGGACGGCTTCCTGGATCTCATCGACGGCCTGGTGACCGGCGCGCGCAACATGATCGGCATCGGCATCGCCACGGCGACGGCCGGCATCATCGTGGGCGCGGTCAGTCAGACGGGCGTGGGCTCGGCCCTCGCTGACGTGGTCGAGGTTCTCTCGGGCGGCAACATCCTCGCCATCCTGGCCCTCACGGCGGTCCTCTCGCTGATCCTCGGGATGGGCCTGCCGACAACGGCCAACTACATCGTGGTCTCGGCCCTGCTGGCGCCAGTGATCGTCACCCTGGGCCAGCAGAACGGCCTCATCGTGCCGCTCATTGCCGTGCACCTCTTCGTCTTCTACTTCGGCATCATGGCCGACGTGACGCCTCCCGTGGGCCTGGCCTCCTTTGCTGCCGCCGCCGTCTCGGGCGGCGATCCGATCAAGACGGGCGTCGTGGCCTTCTTCTACTCGCTGCGCACGGCGGCACTGCCCTTCCTCTTCATCTTCAACACCGAGCTGCTGTTGATCGAGGTGGGCTGGATACAGGGTATTTTCGTCTTCGTGGTGGCCACCATCGCCATGCTGCTCTTCGCGGCGGCGACCCAGGGCTGGTTCTTCGCCCGTAACCGCTTCTACGAGACCATCGCGCTCCTGCTGATCGCCTTCACGCTCTTCCGGCCCGGCTTCTGGATGGACATGGTCGCGCCGCCCTACAACGAGGTGCCGCCGACGGAGATCCAGCAGGCCGCCGCCGACACGCCCCCGGGCGAGGATCTGCGGCTGCGCATCGCCGGGGTGAACGACCTGGGCGATCCGATCGAGTTCGTCGCCATCCTGCCGATCGGCGAGGGGGCCACGGGCGAGGAGAAGCTCGAGAACGCGGGCCTTCTCTTCCGCACCGAGGGCGAGAGCATGATCATCGACGACGTGGGCTTCGACACGCCTGCCCAGAACGCCGGGCTCGACTGGGATCAGGAGGTGCTGCGCGTGCTCAAGCCGGTGCCCCAGCCCAGCAAGTACTTCATGTTCATTCCCGCCCTGCTGCTTCTGGCGCTGGTGGTCTTCCTGCAGCGGGGGCGCCAGCAACGGCTGGCCACCCGCGAGGCGGCGGCGTAACGCCATTCGCGGGCGGCGCACATATCACACCGGCACCGGTCCGCTTGCCCCGGGCAAGATGACCTGTTCACCTTCGTCCCCGATGGGCGTAAGGACCGTGCAACCCGGCGCAGTCGAAACGGGCTTGTTCCCGCTGCGCCGCCTTTCACGGAGTGACAAGTCATGACCCCCTTCGCAATTGCCGGCGTTCAGATGTACGTCAACGCGCTTCAGTCCAACGTCGATGGCATGATCCAGCGTCTCGACATCCTGATGGCGCGTTTCCCCTGGACGGAAATGGTGCTCTTCTCCGAGCTGGCCCCCTACGGCCCGCTGGACCGTTTCGCCCTGCCGCCCGAAAACGAAACCATCGAGCGCTTCCAGGAGGCCGCGCGCAAGCACGGCGTCTGGCTGATCCCGGGCTCTATGTTCCTCAAGCATCCAGAGGACGGGCGGGTCTACAACACCTCTCTGGTCATCAACCCCGAGGGTGAAGTGGTGCGCCGCTACGCCAAGATGTTCCCCTTCCGGCCCTACGAGACCGGGATCGCCGCCGGGACGGACTTCTGCGTCTTCGACGTGCCCGAGGTGGGCCGCTTCGGCCTCTCGATCTGCTATGACATGTGGTTCCCCGAAACCACGCGCCAGCTCACCAGCCAGGGCGTCGAGGTGCTGCTTCACCCGGTCCTGACCGGCACGACGGACCGCGACGCGGAGCTTGCCATCGCGCGCGCCACGGCGGCCCAGTTCCAGTGCTACATCATCGACGTGAACGGCCTTGGTGCCGGCGGCGTGGGCCGCTCCTGCGTCGTTGATCCCACCTCCACGGTGCTGCACCAGTCCGCGGGCCAGGAGGACATGTTCCCCATCGAGGTGGATCTCGACATGGTCCGCCGCCAGCGCGAGACCGGCATGAAAGGGCTGGGCCAGGTGCTCAAGTCCTTCCGCGACCGCGCCACCGATTTCAGCGTCTACGACCGCACCAGCGGCACCGACGCCTACCTGCACACCCTCGGCCCGCTGGAGGTGCCCCAGAAGGGCAGCCGCGCGGGCCTGCACGTCGATGTGCCCGCCCAGCGGGTGCCCGACATGGCCGCCTACAAGGGCCAGGACCCTCAGCCGCCCTTCGCGGCCGAGCCCCTGCCGAACCCCAGCGCGGGCACGGCGGCCCCCCATAGCCCGGCCCCCGGCGCCACAGGCGCCGGAGTGCCCTCCCCAACCGTCCGGCCCGGTGTCCTGACCGGGACGGAAGAAACATCCAGCGGCTAGGACGGTCCATCCCTGTCCCCCGCGCCGCCAGGTGTGGGGGACCGTCGATGCATCGGACCCTGGCCGCGCAAGCGGAGACAGAAGATGCATTCGATGAAAGAGTATTCGTCCGCCATCCAGCTGCGGTCCGACCGCTGGAGCGCGCTGCGCGAAGCTTCGGGGTCCCTCGCCCGTGACCCCAAGGCGCGGGAAAAGAAACAGCTCGTCACCCACGTGGAAGAGCTGTTCGACAGCCTGGCCACCATCGAACGCTACTGGGCCTTCCCCGGCACCTCGGCCTTCGATCACATGCGCCGCCAGTTCGAACACGGCAACTACGAGGACCTGGCCTTTGCGGTGAACCGCGTCACCCGGGCCCTGACCACCGGCGCCTACCGCCGCCGCACCATCCCGCTGGAACGCGATTCCGTCGATGCGGAGGAGCACGACGACGAGGCCATGCTGCCGCCCGAGGCGCGCGCCCTGGCCAAGCCCTACTTCGAGGTGCTGATCGTCGACAGCGTGAATGAGCAGCAGGAGCGCTGGATCAAGCACAACGTCGGCCGGATGCGCCGCTCGGAAGATCCCTTCGTCTACGAGCCGGTGGTGGTGCCGAGCCTGGAGGATGCCCTCGTCGCGGTGCTCTTCAACCACAACATCCAGGCCATCGTCGTCCGCCCCGGGCTGGTCCTGAAATCCCGGATGAACGACAAGGAGATCCTCGCCCGCTACCTGGCGCGGGCCGGTGGACAGGAGGAGATCCACGCCCTCGAACCCGGCTCCTACGGGCCCGAGCTCTGCCGCATGATCGCAAAGGTCCGCCCCGAGCTAGACGCCTATCTCGTCACCGAACGCTCGGTGGAGGAGATCGCGGGCCTCGACCTCGGCATCTGCCGCCGCGTCTTCTACAACCAGGAAGACTTCATGGAGCTGCACCTGAACATCCTTCGCGGGGTCCAGGCGCGCAACAAGTCGCCCTTCTTCACGGCGCTTGTCGAGTATTCCAAGCAGCCCACCGGCGTCTTCCACGCCATGCCGATCAGCCGCGGCAAGTCCATCAGCCGGTCGCACTGGATCCAGGACATGGGCGCCTTCTACGGGCCGAACATCTTCCTGGCGGAAACCTCGGCCACCTCGGGCGGGCTCGACAGCCTGCTGGAACCGCACGGCCCGATCAAGGAGGCGCAGGAGCTGGCGGCCCGCGCCTTCGGCTCGAAGCAGACCTTCTTTGCCACCAACGGCACCTCGACCTGCAACAAGATCGTCGTCCAGGCGCTGATCAAGCCCGGTGACATCGTCCTGGTGGACCGCGACTGCCACAAGTCGCACCACTACGGCATGGTCCTGGCGGGGGCGCAGGTCTGCTACCTCGACAGCTATCCGCTCAACAAATACTCCATGTACGGCGCCGTGCCCCTGCGCGAGATCAAGCACCAGCTCCTCGCCCTCAAGGCGGCGGGCAAGCTGGACCGTGTGCGGATGCTGCTCCTGACCAACTGCACCTTCGACGGGCTGGTCTACAACGTGCAGCGCGTGATGGAGGAATGCCTCGCCATCAAGCCGGACCTGATCTTCCTCTGGGACGAGGCCTGGTTTGCCTTCGCCCGTTTCAGCCCCACTTACCGCCAGCGCACCGGCATGGAGGCCGCCAACCGCCTGCGCGGCAAGCTTCGATCGGAGCAGCAGCAGGAGGCCTATGCGGCCCAGCAGAAGGACCTGGAGGGGGCCGACGAGGAGACCCTGCTCAACACCCGGCTGGTGGCCCCGCCCGATGCGCGGGTACGGGTCTATACCACCCAGTCGACGCACAAGACCCTGACCTCCCTGCGGCAGGGCTCGATGATCCACGTCAACGATCAGGACTTCAAAGGCGAGGTGGAGCAGTCCTTCCACGAAGCCTACATGACCCACACCTCGACCTCGCCCAACTACCAGATTATCGCCTCGCTCGACGTGGGCCGACGGCAGGTGGAGCTGGAGGGCTACGAGTTTGTCCAGCGGCAGGTGGAGGCGGCCATGTCCATGCGCCGCGCGATCACCGATCACCCGCTCTTGCGCAAGTATTTCAAGGTGCTGACCGCCGGTGACATGATCCCCGAGGAGCACCGCGAAAGCGGCATCAGCAGCTACTACGACACCGAGCAGGGCTGGACCGACATGTGGGACAGCTGGGAGCAGGACGAGTTCGTGCTCGACGCCACCCGCGTGACCCTCTCCGTCGGCGGCACCGGCTGGGATGGTGATACCTTCAAGACCCAGATCCTGATGGACCGCTACGGCATCCAGATCAACAAGACCTCGCGCAACACCGTGCTCTTCATGACCAACATCGGCACCACGCGTTCTTCCGTCGCCTACCTGATCGAGGTGCTGGTGGAGATCGCCAAGTCGCTGGACGAGCGGCTCGACGATGCGAGCCGGATGGAGAAGATGGGCTTCGACCGCCGGGTCGCCAACCTGATGGAGCACTACCCGCCGCTGCCCGACTTCAGCCGCTTCCACGATGCCTTCCGCAGCGAGGACGGCAACACCATCGAAGGCGACATCCGCACCGCCTACTACCTCAGCTACGACGACGAGAACTGCGATTACCTGGAGCTGAACGGATCGCTGAAAGAGGCGATGGACGCGGGCCAGGAGGTGGTCTCGGCCAGCTTCATCATTCCCTATCCGCCGGGCTTCCCGATCCTCGTGCCCGGGCAGGTCGTCAGCGAGGAGATCATTGACTTCATGCGCGCGCTCGACGTGAGCGAGATCCACGGTTACCGGCCGGACCTCGGCCTGCGCGTCTTTACCGGCGCGGCCCTCGAGAGCGTCCGCGCCAAGCATCTTTCACAGTCACCGAATTGAGAAAAGGACCAACGACATGGCTACAGTTCTGAAAAACATCTCTGAAATCCGCCGGTTCTTTCACCGAAACGAGGATCCGATCTATTTCATTTCGGCGACCAACTTCAACCTGCTCGGCCTCGACGAGTGGGTGAAGAACTTCAAGTACATCTGCTACATCGACTGCTACGGCGGCAAGCATCCCAACGTCTTCTGCCCCTCCGAGCAGCCTCACGCCGAGTTCCAATCCATCGAGGACATCAACAACTACCTCCTCCAGCACAAGGAGGTGATCGACTTCATCAAGCGGCGCGGCGGCAAGCCAAAGTTCGTCTTCCTGATGTTCGACGAGGAAACCGAGCGGCTCTCCAAGGAGCTGGGCGCGACCGTCTGGTTCCCCAAGGCCAAGCTGCGCCAGGAGATGGACAACAAGATCGAGACGGTCCGCATCGGCAACAAGGCCGGCGTGCCATCCGTGCCCAACACCCTGAGCGAGGTGAAGAGCTACGAGCACCTGCGCGAGATCTGCGAAGAGGCGAAGCTGGGCCATGATCTGGTGCTGCAATCGGCCTTCGGCGACTCGGGCCACACCACCTTCTTCATCAAGAACGAGGCCGACTTCCGACGCCACGAGAGCGAGATCGTGGGCGAGGGCGAGATCAAGATCATGAAGCGGATCGACTGCCGCGGCTCCGCGATCGAGGCCTGTGCCACCAAGGAAGGCACCATCGTCGGCCCCCTGATGACCGAGCTGGTGGGCTTCAAGGAGCTGACCCCCTACCGCGGCGGCTGGTGCGGCAACGAGATCCTCGCCACCGCCTTCCCGCCGAAGGTGCGCGAGAAGGCCCGCGATCTGACCTTCAAGTTCGGCGAACAGCTGCGCAAGGAAGGCTATCGCGGCTACTTCGAGCTCGACTTCTTGATCGACAAGAAGACCGGCGACCTCTGGCTCGGGGAACTGAACCCCCGCATCACCGGCGCCTCCTCGATGACGAACCACGCGGCCTTCGCCCATGCCGACGCGCCGCTCTTCCTCTTTCACCTGCTGGAATTCTCCAAGAAGAAGTTCAACCTCGACGTGGATGAGCTCAACGCCCGCTGGGCCGATGCCGACAACATCGACGGCTGGTCCCAGATGGTGATCAAGCACACCGAGGACAGCGTCGACATCTGCACCGAGGCGCCCGAGACGGGCATCTACAAGATGCGCGAGGACGGCTCCGTGGTCTTTGACCGCTTCGACTACCACCGCCGCGCCGTGGAATCGGAGAACGAGGCCTTCTTCCTGCGCATCCTCCAGCCGGGTGACTATCGCTACGAGGGCGCTGACATCGGTATCCTGGTGACGCGAGGTCGTTCCATGACCAAGTCTTTCCAGTTGAACGAGCGCGCGAAAAAGTGGATTCACGGGATCAAGAAGGGGGTCGCGGGCAAACCCTTGCCGGCCGCCTCCGCTGGGCCTGAACTGTCGGACCCGGCCTTCAAGATCCTGTAACGAAAGGCACCGATGTATTGGCGCGCGCTTGACATTGAATCGCCCGGATCGAAATGGTCCGGGCTTTTCGCCGAGTACTGGCCCGACTACCGCGCCTGGTGGCTGCGCGAGGGCGAGACGGCGCGCCCCACCTATGCCGAATGCCGCCGCGCGCTCTTCCGCCACATGCCCGAGCTGGTGCCGCTTTACGATGATCTCTGCGCCCAGGCGGGGGGCGGTGATCTCGCGGCGCGCTTCCTGAGCTTCTACAACCCGCCGCCCTACCTTTCGGGCTGTTCCCAGGCAATCTGGGCGGGCAAAGAGCCGGTGCTCGTCCGCAACTACGACTACAACCCGAGCGCCTTCGATCAGCTTGTGCTGCGCACCAACTGGCAGGGGCGGCGCGTGCTGGGCACCTCCGACGGGCTCTGGGGGTTGGTTGATGGCGTCAACGCGGCGGGGCTCGCCGTCTCGCTCACCTTCGGCGGGCGCCGCGTGGTGGGCGAGGGCTTCGGCGTGCCGCTGATCCTGCGCTACGTGCTCCAGACCTGCGAAACCACCGAAGAGGCCACCGCCGTGCTCGCCCGGGTGCCCACCCACATGAGCTACAACGTCACCGTGCTGGACCGCAAAAGGCACTATGCCACGGCCATGATGGCGCCCGACCGGGAGACGGTGATCACTCATGCCGCCGTCGCCACGAACCACCAGGCTTCGGTCGAATGGGTCAGCCACGCGCGCTTCACCGCCACGGTGGAGCGGGAGCGGTTCCTGCTACAACGGCTGCGCCTGCACCGCGACCCGGAGGAAAAGTTCATCAACGCCTTTCTCAAGCCGCCGCTCTATTCCACCGCCTTTTCGGCCGGGTTCGGCACCCTCTACACCGCCGTCTACCGCCCCCGGAAGCGCGAGATGGAGCTGCGCTGGCCCGGCACCACCTGGGCCCTGGGGCTGGAGGATTTCCACGAGGCGGCGCGCGAGGTTCTCGTGCCGGGGGCGGCCTGATGGCGGGGCCGCTGGCCTCGCTCAAGGTGCTGGAGTTCTCGGGTCTGGGCCCCGCGCCCCTGGCCGGGCAGCTCCTGGCGGACCTCGGTGCCCAGGTCACCACGGTGGACCGCAAGCCGCCGCCGGACGATCCGACAGATGTGAACCGCCGCGGCAAGAAGTCTCGCGTGCTGGATCTCAAGGCGCCGGAGGGGCTCGCCGAGGCCAGAGAGCTGATCGCGACCCACGATGTCCTGATCGAGGGCTTCCGCCCCGGCGTGATGGAGAGGCTCGGCCTTGGCCCTGCGGATGTGCCGGAAAAGACCATCTACGCCCGCATGACGGGCTGGGGCCAGGAGGGCCCCTGGGCTCATGTGGCCGGGCACGACATCAACTACCTCGGCCTGACCGGGGCGCTCCACGCCATGGGGCGGGCAGGGGAGCCACCCGTTCCGCCGCTGAACCTGGTGGCGGACTACGGCGGCGGCACCATGTTCCTGATCTTCGGCATCTTGGCCGCGGTGATCGAGCGCGGCGTGACCGGCAAGGGCCAGGTTGTCGATGCCGCCATGGTGGACGGGGTGCCCGCCATGATGGGGCTCATTCACGGGATGCTGGCCCAGGGCGCCTGGTCCGAAACCCGGGGCGCCAACTGGCTCGACGGGGCGGCGCCCTTCTACCGCTGCTACAGCTGCGCCGATGGCGGCTTCGTCGCCGTGGGCGCGCTCGAGCCGCAGTTCTACGCACTCCTGCTCAAGGGCCTCGACCTGCCCGAGAGCTACGGGGAGAGCCAGAACGACCGCGCCACCTGGCCCGCCCGCACCGAGGAATTCGCCGCCCGCTTCGCCAGCCGCAGCCGCGACGCCTGGGCCGCCCATTTCGCGGGCACGGACGCCTGCGTCACCCCGGTGCTCACCTTCACCGAGGCCGCCGCCCACCCGCACATGGCGGCGCGGGGCAGCCTGGAAGAGCGCGCGGGCGTGCTCCAGTCCGGCGTGGCGCCCCGCTTCGCGCCGCTGAAGTAGGCCCGAAAAGCAGAAAACCCCGGCGCCGGGCCGGGGTTTTCTCGATCAGTTCAGGGTAAGGCTCAGGCTGCCTTGCGGCTGTGCTCGCCCTCTTCGATCTCTTCCACGATCTTGTCGACGAAGGCGTCAAGGTCCTCCGGCGAACGGCTGGTGATGATGCCATTGTCGACCACCACTTCGCTGTCTTCGAAATGGGCACCTGCGTTCTTCAGGTCGGTCGAGATGGAGGGGTAGGAGGTCGCCTTGCGGCCCCGCACCACGTCCGCCTCGATCAGCAGCCACGGCGCGTGGCAAATGGCCGCGACGGTCTTGCCGTGGGCGGTGAAGTCCTTGATCAGCTTAACCGCGTCCTTGTTGGTCCGCAGAATGTCGGGGTTGATCTGGCCGCCGGGCAGGACGATAGCGTCATAGTCCTCGACCTTCACGGCGTCGAGCGCGAGATCGGCCTGCACGCTGTCGCCCCAGTTGTCCTCGTCCCAGCCCTTGATGGCGCTGCCATCGGGCGTTGCGACGTGCACGGTGGCACCCTTGCCCTTGAGGTCCTTCAGGGGGCGTTCCAGCTCGGATTGCTCGAAGCCATCGGTGGCAAGAATGAGGATCTTGGCGTCGGTGATCTTGGGCATCTTTTCTTTCCTTTCTGACGTGTTGCTCGTTGCTCGCCCCCTCAACGTGCACCCCCGAGAACTGTTCCCCCGCCCCGGGGGATGGGCTAGATTGGGCCCATGAAGGATTTCGCCGATCTCTCCGATCCTGCCGCGCTGGACGATATTATCGTGTGTCCCCAGTGCGATGCGGTTTACCGCTTTCGCAAGCCGGAGAAGGGCGAAAGGGCCGCCTGCGCGCGCTGTCACAAAATCTTGATCGCGCCGCGTCGCAACGCCGGGCTTCAGATCATCGCCGTGGCCCTGGCGGTGCTCTTCCTCATCATCGGCGCCGCGGTCTTTCCCTTCCTCACGATCGACGCCGCAGGCGCCAAGAACGCGGTCTCGGTGCTCGACGCCGCCCTGGCCTTTTCCGGCGGGCCGATGATCTTCCTCTCGCTGGCGACGGCGGCACTCATCATCTTCATCCCGCTGCTGCGGGTCCTGCTCACCCTCTACGTGCTGATCCCCCTGGTTCTGGATCGGCCCGCCGCGCGCCACGCGGTCCGCGCCTTCCGCCTCTCCGAAGCCCTGCGCCCCTGGTCCATGGCCGAGATCTTTGCCATCGGCTGCGCCGTCGCGCTGGTCAAGGTGGCGGATCTGGCCAACCTCGGCTTCGGCCCCGCCTTCTGGATGTTCGGCATCCTCGTGGTCCTGGTCATTGCCCAGGACAGCTTCATGTGTAAGTGGTCCGTATGGCATCGCCTGGAACACCCCAAGACGACTTCGTAAGCGCCCGCGAGCTGGGCATCGTCGCCTGCCGCCGCTGCACCAAGGCATGGCCCCTTGGTACGGAGACCTGCGGCCGCTGCGGCAAGGCGCTCGTCTCGCGCGATCCGCTTAGCCTGCAACGGGTCTGGGCCTACTGGATCATGGGGGTGATCTGCTACATCCCCGCCAACATCTACCCCATGCTGCGCACCCGAACACTCTTCCAGTACGAGGAGAGCACGATCATCGGCGGCGCGGTGGAGCTGGCCCACTACGGTTCCTACGGGGTGGCGGCGATTATCCTCTTCGCCTCGGTGGTGATCCCGCTGGGCAAGTTCTGGGCCATCGCCTTCCTGGCGATCAGCGTGCGCGAGCGGACCTTCGTGCGCCAGGGAACCCGGCAGCTGCTCTACGACGTGGTGGAATACATCGGGCGCTGGTCCATGATCGACATCTTTGTCGTTGCCATTCTGTCGGCACTGGTGCAACTCAAGACACTGGCGTCGATCAATCCCGGCCTGGCGAGCATCTTCTTTGCCCTGTCGGTGATCTTCACGATGCTGTCGGCCCAGGCCTTCGACTCCCGCATGATCTGGGACGTGCAGGCCGCAAGGAGGAGAAGCAAGGACGATGAGTGACGATTTGCCGGAAGTGCCTGTCTCGCCCGTGCGCAAGGCCTTCCTGAGCGGCGCCTCCTTCGTCTGGGTCCTGCCGATCCTGGCCCTGCTGGTGGCCCTCTGGGTCGCCTGGCAGACCTACAGCGACCGCGGCCCCACCATCACCGTCGAGTTCGAGAACGGGGCCGGCATCTCGGCCGGGGAGACCGAGCTGCGCTACCGCGACGTGACCGTCGGGGTGGTCGAGAAGGTCGGCTTCACGGAGGGGTTGGGCAAGGTCGTTGCCACCATCCGGGTGGACAAGGACGTGGCCCCCTTCATCGACAACACCGCCGTCTTCTGGATCGTCCAGCCCGAGGTGACCGCCCAGGGCATCACCGGCCTCTCCACCGTGCTCAGCGGGGTCTACATCGAGGGCTCCTGGGACGATGACATCGGCCTCTTCACCTCGCGTTTCCAGGGCGCTTCCCAGCCGCCACTGATCCGCCCCGGGCAGTCGGGGCTGGAGCTGGCCCTGCGCACCACCGCCAACGGCCAGCTCACCGACAATGCGCCGATCCTCTTCCGGGGCATCGAGGTGGGGCGCGTGGGCCGAGCCAAGATCAACCCGCGCAACAACACCGCCGTGGCCGAGGCCCTGATCTTCGAGGAACATCGCGGCCTGATCAACGAGACCACCCGCTTCTGGGATGCTTCGGGCTTCTCCGTCAGCATCGGCCCGGCGGGCGCCACGATTGATTTCTCCTCCCTTGCCACCCTCGTCGGCGGCGGCATCACCTTCGACACCTTCGTCTCGGGCGGCGCGCCCGCGGGCGACGGGCTGGTCTTCGAGATCTACCCGGACAAGGAAAGCGCCCGCAATTCCGTCTTCAACGCCTCCAACGTGGAGCCCCTGAAGCTCAGCGTTATCTTCGAAGAAAACATCTCCGGCCTGGCCGTGGGCGCCCCCGTCGAGCTGAGCGGCCTGCGCATCGGCGAGGTGGAGACCCTCTCGGGCGTGGTGGACTACAACCAGTTCGGCGACAGCCGCGTGCGCCTCAAGGCCAACCTCTCGATCCAGCCCGCCCGCCTGGGCCTGCCGGTCGAGGTCAACGCCCAGAACGCCCTCTCCTTCCTGCAAGAGCGGGTGAGCAATGGCCTGCGCGCCCGCCTCGCTTCGGCCTCCCTGCTCACCGGCGGTCTGAAGGTGGAGCTGGTGATGGTGGAGGAGGCCCCCGCCGCCCGCATCGAACCGGCCGGGCCCGACACCCTGCCGGTGCTGCCCACCACGGCCAACGAGACGACCGACACGGCGGCCACCGTCGAGGGCGTTTTCACCCGGATCAACAACCTTCCCATCGAGGAGCTCCTTAGCTCCGCCATCAGCCTGCTCAACTCGACCGAGGACTTCATCAACGACGAGGACCTGCGCGAAACGCCACAAGACGTGCGCCTGCTGCTGGCCGACATCTCTGACCTGGTGTCGAGCGAGGACGTGCAGAACATCCCGACCGCCCTCAACGCGACCCTGACGCGGATCGAGGGGCTGGTGGCCGAGCTCGAGGAGCGGCAGCTCACCGACAGGCTGCTCAACGCCATCGACACGGTAAGCGAGACCGCCGAGGGCGTGACCACCTCCATCGAGGGCGTGCCCGACCTGGTGGCCGATCTTCAGGCCGTGGCCCAGAAGGCCGAGGCGCTGGAGCTGGAGGAGCTCGTCACCCAGGTCAGCGCCCTGCTTGCCGCCGCCGAGACGGTCATCGCCTCGGAAGACACCGCCGCCCTGCCGGGCGAACTGCGCGCCGCCCTCGACCAGGTCAACACAACCCTGGCCGAGCTGCGCGCGGGCGGCCTGGTGAACAACATTAACCAGACACTCGCCTCTGCCCGCCTGGCTGCGGACAATGTCGCCGCCACCTCCGAGGAGCTGCCCCAGATCACCGCCCGCCTGAACCAGGTGCTCGAGGACGCCGCCGCCGCCACCGCCGACATTCAGTCGGCCACCGAGGGCGTGCCGGAACTGGTCGAGCGCATCCAGCGCATCGCCGCCAAGGCGGAATCGCTCGAGGTGGAGGAGCTCCTGCGCGAGCTGACCGAGCTGACCGAGACCGCCGACAGGCTCCTCGGCAGCGAGGACGTGGCCGAGGTGCCCGGTGCCCTCAAACGGGCCCTCGACGAGGTCAACTTCGCGCTCCAGGAACTGCGCGAAGGCGGCGTGATCGAGAATGTGAACCAGACCCTCGCCTCGGCCCGCAACGCGGCCGACACGGTGGCCCTCTCCGTCGAGGATCTGCCCGCCATCGTGCAGCGGCTCAATGCCCTCTTCTCGCAGGCGAGCCGCACCATCGAGGGCTACAACCGCGGCGACGAGATCAGCCGCTCGGTCCGCGAAACCCTGCGCGAGATCCAGAAGGCAGCCGACGCCCTCGGCTCCCTCGCGCGGACCATCGAACGCAACCCCAATTCGCTTCTGCTGGGACGGTAATGATGATGAGACTTCCAAGCGCGCTTCTTCTCGGTCTCGGCCTGGCGCTTGCCGCCTGCGGCAATGCCGAACGCTTCGCCTCCACCGCGCCGCCGGTGGTAGACGAGGTGCCCATCTCCTTCCGTTCGGTCGAGGTGCGCGATGTGTCCCTGCCGACCTATGCCGCCTCCGACGAGATCCACATCGAGGCCGAGGATGGCACTCTGGAAAGCTCGGCGGACGTGCTCTGGGCCGATGCGCCGGAGAGGGCCGTGGCGCTGGAACTGAGCCAGAACCTCGCCCGCCTCACGGGCCGCCGCGTCGCCTCCGAGCCCTGGCCCTTCGAGGCCTTCCCGGAGGCCCGGCTCGAGGTCCGCTTCGCCGAGCTGGTGGCCACGAGCCGCGGCCAGTTCCGCGCCTCGGGTCAGTATTTCGTCGCCGTGCGGGATGGCCGGGCCGAGCGCTCTGGCCTCTTCGAGCAGGTAGTCCCCTTCGATCCGGCGGGCGGGCCCAACGCCATCGCGCGGGCGCGGGGGCAGCTGATCCTCGATCTTGCCACCGCCATCGCCCGCGAGGGGCTGCGCTAGGCGCTCAGCCCAGCACCACCTTGAGATCGCGCGGCAGCTCCGAGAGGATCTCGGGGCCGTCGCCGCGCAGGATCACGATGTCCTCCAGACGGATGCCGAAGCGGCCCGGCAGGTAGATCCCCGGCTCGATTGAAAAGACCATGTTCTCCTCCAGCACCGTCTCCGAGGCGGCGGTGATGTAGGGCGGCTCGTGCACCTCAACGCCCATGCCATGGCCGGTCCGGTGCACGAAGTAGTCGCCGTAGCCCGCCGCCGCGATGACACCGCGCGCCGCCGCATCGACCTCGCGCGCCTTCACGCCCGGCTTGGCCGCCGCCAGGGCGGCCTGGACGGCCTCTTCCACCACCTGGTGAACCGCCTCGTAGCCCTCGGGCGGGGTGCCGATCACCGCCATCCGCGTCATGTCAGAGCTGTAGCCGCCCAGCCCGCCGCCGATGTCCATCACCACCGCGTCGCCGCGCTTCAGTACCTTCTCGCCCGTCTGATGGTGCGGGAAGGCGCCGTTGGGCCCGGCGCCCACGATGTTGAACATGGGCTTCACGCCCTGCCCGGCAAAGCCCGCGCGGATCTCGGCGGCCACCTCGAGCTCCGTCATGCCGGGGCGCATTACCTCCCAGGCGCGGCGCATGGCTGCATCCGCCGTCAGGGCGTTGCGCTTCAGCATTTCGTACTCGGCTTGGTCCTTCTGCATCCGCAAGGCGCCCACGGTCTCTCCGGTGAAGGCGCGCTTGGCCTGCATCAGCCTGTCCTGCACCAGGGCGGCGAAGTCCGCGCGCATGGTCTCGTCCAGCACGATGGCGCGGGCATTCTCGGCCCCGGCCGCCGCCAGCAGCGCCTCGAAGGCGGCCTCCGGCCCCTCGTCGTCGCTCCAGGTGTGGAAGGGCAGATCGGTGTGCTGGCGGGCGCTCTCGGCCTCCAAGGCGGGCATCAGGAAACCCGCGTAGTCCTGGCTCACGCAGAAGAGCAGGGGGCGCTCGTCCCCGTGCGGCCGCAGCCCCTCCAGCCAGGTCAGGTGCGCCCCGGGTCCAAGGGCCACAAGGTCCACGTTCTCCTGCTTCATCCGCGCGCGCAGTGCGCTCAGCCGGTCACTCATACTGCTCCCTTTCCGTGATTTGGCCGGAAAGTGGCACAAAGCGCGGCGCGGGGCCAGAGAGGGCAGGCGGGAAAAGCGGAGCGGCTGGCGCGCCCCGTCAGGCGCCGCGCCGCAGCCCCGTGGCGACGGTCGAGAGACTGAAGAGCAGCGCCGTCACGCAGACGATGGTCGGCCCCGTCGGCGTGTCGAAGGCGTAGGAGGCTTGCAACCCCGCCCAGGCCGAGAGCATGGCGACAAGCGCCGCCAGCAGGCCCATCCGCTCGGGCGTGGCGGCGAAGGGGCGCACGGTGGCCGCCGGGATGATAAGCAGCGCCGTGATGAGGAGCACCCCGACCACCTTGATCGCCACCGCCACGACAACGGCGAGCGCCAGGGTCAGCACCAGCTGCTCGCGCTTCGGGTCGATCCCCGCAGCGCGGGCCAGATCGGGGTTCAGCGTCGCCGTAAGAAGTGCCGACCAACGCCACCCCAGGAGCGCCAGGACAAGCACCGCGCCGCCCCAGATCACCGCCAGGTCCACCCGCGAGACGGAGAGGATGTCGCCGAAGAGGTAGGCCATGAGGTCGATCCGCACGCCCTCGATGAAGGTTACCCCTACGAGCCCGAAGGCCAGCGCCGAGTGCGCCATGACCCCCAGGAGGGTGTCCATCGCGTAGCCGCGCCCGGTAATCAGGGACACGACCGTCGCCATGACCAGGGCGATCACCAGGGTGCCGATGAAGATGGGCAGCGAAAAGGCCAGCGACAGGGCCACCCCGAGGATCGCGGCGTGGGCCGTGGCATCGCCGAAGTAGGCCATCCGCCGCCAGACCACGAAGCAGCCCAGGGGGGCCGCGGCCAGGCCGGTGCCGACCCCGGCAAGGGTGGCGCGGGTCATGAAATCATCCAGCATTACTCGGCCGCATCCTTCGGGTGATCGTGGGTATGGGTATGGTCGTGATGGTGCCGGTAGAGCGCCAGGGCGCCCTTGGTGCCCTCGCCGAAGAGCCGCCGGTAGTCCGGCGCGGCCGCCACCACCTCGGGCGTGCCCTCGCAGCAGACGTGGCCGTTGAGGCAGATGACCCTGTCCGAGGCGCTCATCACCACGTGCAGGTCGTGGCTCACCATCAGCACCCCGCAGCCGGTCTCGGCCCGGACCTCCTCGATCCGC
The DNA here is from genome assembly GCA_965212515.1 of Sulfitobacter sp. Lineage (GTDB taxonomy): Bacteria > Pseudomonadota > Alphaproteobacteria > Rhodobacterales > Rhodobacteraceae > Sulfitobacter. The sequence goes on along the minus strand of OZ243122.1, from coordinate 1,650,989 downwards.
TGGTAGAAGGCGGCGGCCCCGGGCTGGTCCAGCCCTGCCGTCGCCTCGTCGAGGATCAGCAGTTCCGGCTCCTCCAGGATCGCCCGGGCCAGAAGGGCGCGCTGGAACTGTCCGCCCGAGAGGGCCGCCATCTGGCGCCCGCCGATCCCCGGCACACCGGCGCGTTCCAGCGCCTCACCGATGCGGCGGGTGGAGGTGCGGCGCGGCAGGCGCAGGAAACGCTCAACCGTCATTGGCAGGGTCGCATCCAGCACCAGCCGCTGCGGCACGTAGCCGATGCGCAGGCCGGGCGCCCGCTCGACCCGCCCGCGCTGGGGCGTGACCCCGCCCAGAAGCGCCCCCAGCAGGGTCGATTTGCCCGATCCGTTGGGCCCGACGAGGGTGACGATTTCACCCGCCTCGAGCCGCAGATCCACGTCGTGCAGGACGGTGCTCTCGCCGAAGCGGACGGTCAGATCGCTGACGGTGACAAGGGTGCGGCTCATGGGCTCAGGCCGCCTCGGCGCAGGCGGGGCAGAGCCCCTCAGCCTCGCGCACCGCCCGCTCGATACGGAAGCCCGAGCGTTTGGCCGCGCGCCCCAGTTCCCCCTTCGTGGGGTCGGCCTCGGCCTCCACGACCCTGTCGCAGGCGCGGCAGATCAGGAAGATCGGCGCATGACCGTTCTCCAGATGGGTGCAGGCGATGAAGGCGTTCAGCCGCTCGATGCGGTGGGCAAAGCCGTGCTTGGTGAGAAACTCCAGCGCCCGGTAGGCCACCGGCGGCTGGGAGCCCAACCCCTCCTCGCGCAGCACGTCCAGGATCTCGTAGGCCCCCATGGCCTTGTGCTCCGAGAGCAGGATCTCCAGCACCCTCTGCCGGGTCTTGGTGAACTGCAGGTTCCGCTCGGCGCAGAGCTGGGCCGCCGCGGCGATTCCCTCGGCGATGCAGCCTTGGTGATCGTGTTTTTCAAAGGCCTGGCTGGACATGGCACCTCCTGCGGAGAGACACTTGATATGTTATAGTATACGATATATGGCTCCTTCCTGTTACATAATCACAGGAGTCGCCCATGTCCACCGCATTCCACCGCACGCTCCTCGGCGGCGCCCTCGCCACGGCCCTCGGCACCGCGGCCCTGGCCGAGGTGCCCCGCGTTGCCACCGACATCGCGCCGGTGCACGGCCTCGTCGCCCGGGTGATGCAGGGCCTGGGCGCGCCCGAGCTGATTGTGGCGCCCGGCGCCTCCCCGCACGGCTACGCCATGCGCCCCTCCGAGGCCCGCGCGCTTGAGCAGGCCGCGGCGGTCTTCTGGATCGGCCCCGAGCTGGCGCCCTGGCTGGAAGGCCCCATCGAGACCCTGGCGCCCGACGCCCGCGTGACGGAGCTGCTTGAGGCCCCCGGCACCACCCGCCTGGCCTTCCGGGAAGGAGCGGTCTTCGACGACCATGACCACGATCACGGCGGCCACGGCCAGGAGGAGCACGCGGAGCACGATCACGACGCGCACGCGGGCCACGATCAAGAAGAGCACGAGGAGCACGCCGACGAGAAGTACGCGGATCACGCAGGCCACGACCACGAGGGCACCGACCCGCACGCCTGGCTCGACCCCGAGAACGCCAAGCTCTGGCTGGAGGTGATCGCGGCGGAACTCGCCGCGCTCGACCCCGAGAATGCCGAGACCTACCGCAGCAACGCCGCCGCCGGGCAGGAAGAGATCGCCACAGCCACCGAGGCAGCCAGGGCCACCCTCGCAGAAGCGGGTGAGATCGACTTCGTGGTCTTCCACGATGCATACCACTACTTCGAAAACCGCTTCGGCATTGCCGCCTCCGGGTCCATCACCCTCAGCGACGCCTCCGATCCCAGCCCCGCCCGCATCGAAGAGGTGCGCAACCGGGTCACGGACCTGGGCGTCGCCTGCGTCTTCTCGGAGCCCCAGTTCAACCAGCGCCTCGTCGCCACCGTGACCGACGGCACCGGCGCCCTGCCGGCGGTGATTGACCCCCTGGGCTTCGACCTCACCCCCGGGGCCGACTTCTACCCCGCGCTCCTGCGCTCCCTGGCCGAGGACATCGCGGGCTGCAAGTCCTGAACAAGGCAACCGCACCAGGGCGGCCCGTTCCGCCCTGGCCTAACGCTTGATCGACCAGACCATCGCCGTGGTGTAACCCGCCTCCTCCAGCAGCTGGACCTTGGACCGCCACCCGGCGGGGCAGACCACGAAAGCCGTGCCCGTGCCCCGTGCGCGAAAGGCATCCTCGGCGGCCCGCAGAATTGCCGCCGCCCCCGCGCCACCATTCGCCAGCTCTGCGGGATCGGCCAGATCCCCGTGATGGAAGTCGTCGATCACGCCCACGCCCGCAATGTCATGAGCGGGCGGAAAGTGCAGTCGCGAGGCCGGCTGCGCGATGATGTAGCCCTCCAAAGACTCCGCCGGGCCGCTGACAAACATGTCCCGGTCCGTCAGGGCCAGGCTGCGCCGCATCCAGGCGCCGAAGCGGCTGTCGGCCTCGGGATGAACGGCCCAGAAGGGGTCGATCCCGAAAAGAACCTCCCGATGCTCGGCACTGCGCTGCACGATCCCCGGCAGGTCATCCTCCGTGGCAGGCCGAACGCCCGTGGGTTGCTCGCCCCCTGACAGGCCCGAACGGGAGAGGTAAAGCGTCAGCGGTTGGTAACCCGCCCGCGCGAAGGCCTCCCGCCAGTTTGCTCCGGTGACAAACGAAGAAAGCAGGATCCGCGCGCCATCGTTCCGCAGCACCTCTTCGGCCGCCGCGACCAGCGCCTCCGTCGTACCGTCAGGCGCCTCCGGCAAAACAAAGGAGTCCGGCAGGATCAGCCCCGGCTCCCCAGATGCGCCCGCATAGATCGGTGGCACCGGCAGGGCCATCGCATGGATCACGCCGACAATCGTCCCCGCGGCCTCCGCCACCAGCCAGAATTGCCGAAAGGGCTGCGCCTCGGCGGTCAGCGCAAAGGTCAGCGCCCGCTCGATCTGGGCGGCCGCATCGTCGGCCAGCGCCCAGAGTGCCGCATCCAGATCACGGCGCTCACAGGCGTCGGTGAGAAGCAGCTCGACCAACTGGGGGACATCTTGGACCCTTGCGGGGCGAATGGTGGGGGGCATGGGGAACTCTTTGAATGGTCAAAGGGGCTTGGAACGCCTACGCCGTGCCGGACGGAAACGTCTCCTCGAATAATCTAGTGGCTTCAGCCTGTTGAGAACAGACGCAGAGTCCTTGCCGCTGGGGTCGTGACAGACCGCTAGGAGTCCCTCCCCAAGGACAGGCGCATTTCAGACTGTACGATGAAGCGTTCGGCCCCAAGCCTATTCAGGACAGAACCCAAAGCCCGGTCAGCGGCATCGACATTGACCAAGGTCAGTGCCCCGACCGTTCCGGCCGCCGCCAGGAGCTCCTCCAGCGCCGAGGGCTCGCTGGCAGCAATCTGGTGCACAAGACCGCCCCTCCCCACGATCACACCGCCCTTGCCATGCAGGAAACAAGTCAGCGGTAAGTCTGAAATGGTCTCCCGGGTGTTTTGCCAGATCGGCTCCCAGGTCGCGTATCGCTGGATGGCCTCCGCGACCGGACGGAAATCCGACAGGCGGCAGGCGGACTGATCGGGAAAGGGGTGGTCGAGCCGATAGCAATCCAGCTTGCGGGTCACCTCGAATCCAAGCTTCCGATAGAGACCTTCCGCCCCGGCATTTCCCTCGATGACCTCGAGCCAGAAAGTCTCGCCACCGGCCGCCTCCGCCGCCTCGATCGCCGCCAGCCCCAGCCGGGAGGCCAACCCCCGGCCTCTGTGGGCAATCCTGGTCCCGCTGCCGATCAGATACCGCTCGGCGCACCGTCTGCCGACGTTCCAGAATCCGATCACCTCGCCGTTCTCCATGGCAACGAAAGAGGCCGCCGGGTCAAACCCCCGCGCGCTCAGCGTCGCCTCGAAGATGTCGGCATCCGGTTGCATCGGAACGACATAGTCGGAAAAGGCGGCAAGCATGGCCGAATGCAGTGCCACCAGATCGACGCCTGAAGCCGCAAAGGAGGTGATGCGTGCCATCTATTGTTCTTATGGGGCCAAGTGAGTGGTGTGGAAGAGCGGGCTTCTCAGCAAGCCGCGCCTATCCGCACCTACACCCCCCTAAAAATCCAAATTCTCCACGCTCAGCGCGTTCTGCTGAATGAACTCCCGGCGCGGTTCCACCACGTCGCCCATCAGTTTGGTGAAAAGATCGTCGGCCTCTGCCATGTCCTCCACCTTCACCTGCAGCAGCGTACGCGCGTCGGGGTCCAGGGTGGTCTCCCAGAGCTGGTCGGGGTTCATCTCGCCCAGGCCCTTGTAGCGCTGCAGGGTGAGGCCCTTCTCGCCCTCCTCGAGGATCGCGTCCAGAAGGTCCATCGGGCCGTTGATCAGCTGCGAGCGGTCCTTGCGCACGAGGGCGGCGGGCAGGTCGTAGACCTCCTGCAGGTGTTCGGTGAAGGAGCCGGACTTGCGGGCCTCGCCGGAGCGCATCATCTTGCCGTCGAGCGTGCGCACCTCCTCGACCCCGCGCAGGATGCGCGCCAGGCGGATGCCGTGGTCCTGGGTGATGCGGCCCTGCCAGCCGCGCTCGTACTCCAGCGCGATGAGGTCGAGCCGCCGCGCCACCCGGTCGGCGACGCCCTGAAGATCCCGGTCCACCGCGCCGGGCACGAAGGCCCCGGCGATGGCGGCCTGCTCCAGGATGTGACGGGGATAGTGGGTCGGGAAGGCTTCCAGCACGCGGCGCAGCTGACGCGCCTGCTCCACCACCTGGGCCAGGTCCTGGCCGATGATCTCCTCGCCGCTGCCGAGCCGCAGCACGGCCCCCTCGACGCCCTGGCCGATGAGGTAGTCCTCCATCGCCGCCTGGTCCTTGAGGTAGACCTCGGAGCGCCCGCGCGAGACCTTGTAGAGCGGCGGCTGGGCAATGTAGAGGTGCCCCTTCTCGATCAGCTCGGGCATCTGGCGGTAGAAGAAGGTCAGCAGCAGGGTGCGGATGTGGGCCCCGTCCACGTCGGCGTCCGTCATGATGACGATCTTGTGGTAGCGCAGTTTGGAGATGTCGAACTCGTCGCGGCCGATCCCGGTGCCGAGCGCCATGACCAGGTTGCCGATCTCCTGGGAGCTGAGCATCCGGTCGAAGCGGGCCCGCTCCACGTTCAGGATCTTGCCCTTGAGCGGCAGGATCGCCTGGGTCTGCCGGTCCCGCCCGGTCTGGGCGGAGCCGCCGGCCGAGTCCCCCTCGACCAGGAAGACCTCGGTCTTGGCGGGGTCCTTCTCGGAGCAGTCCTTGAGCTTTCCGGCCAGGAAATTCACGTCCATCGCGGACTTGCGGCGGGTCAGTTCGCGGGCCTTGCGCGCCGCCTCGCGGGCCTGGGCGGCTTCGATGATCTTGCCGACGATGATCTTGGCCTCGTTCGGGTTCTCCTCGAACCACTCGGCCAGCTTCTCGTTCATCAGCCCTTCGACGGCGGGCCGCACCTCGGAGGAGACCAGCTTGTCCTTGGTCTGGGAGGAGAACTTCGGGTCCGGCACCTTGACGGAGAGGACGCAGGTCAGCCCCTCGCGCGCATCGTCGCCGGTGAAGCTGACCTTCTCCTTCTTGGCGATGCCGGAGGATTGGGCGTAGTTGTTGATGGTCCGCGTGAGGGCGCCCCGGAAGCCCGCCATATGGGTGCCGCCGTCGCGCTGGGGGATGTTGTTGGTGAAGGGCAGAACCGTCTCGTGGTAGCTGTCGTTCCACCACATGGCCACCTCGACGCCGATGTCGTCACGCTCGCCGGTGATGAAGATCGGCTCCGCCATGACCGAGCTCTTGTGCCGGTCCAGGTACTTGACGAACTCCTTGACACCGCCCTCGTAGTAGAGCTCCGCCTCCAGCGGCTCCACCGGGCGCTCGTCCTTGAGAATGATGCGCACGCCGGAGTTCAGGAAGGCCAGCTCGCGCAGGCGCTTCTCCAGGGTCTCGAAGGAATAATCGAGGTTGGAGAAGGTATCCGTCGAGGCCAGAAAGCGGACCTCGGTGCCGGTGCGGTCGGTCTCCCCCACCACGGTCAGGTGCTCGGTCGTGAAGCCCCCCTCGAAGCGGGCCACATGCTCCTTGCCCTCGCGCCAGATGCGCAGCTCCAGCCAGTCCGACAGGGCGTTGACGACCGAGACGCCGACGCCGTGCAGGCCCCCCGAGACCTTGTAGGAATTGCTGTCGAACTTACCGCCGGCGTGCAGCTGGGTCATGATGACCTCGGCCGCCGAGACGCCCTCCTCCTCATGGATGCCCACCGGAATCCCGCGCCCGTTGTCCGAGACGGAGACGGAGCTGTCGGGGTGGATCGTGACGGTCACGGCGTCCGCGTGGCCGGCCAGGGCCTCGTCGATGCCGTTGTCCACTACCTCGTAGACCATGTGGTGCAGGCCCGAGCCGTCATCGGTGTCACCGATGTACATGCCGGGCCTCTTGCGGACCGCTTCTAAGCCTTTGAGAACCTTAATGGAATCCGCGCCATATTCCTGGCGGCTCTGCTCTTCTTCGGACATGGGGGAGATACCTTTTTCTGTTGCCCGATTTATAGTGTTTTTGCGGCCCATTGTCACGGCCCGGACACAAGATTTTGTGTGTCTTGCAAGGCTCTTAGAGGCTGCGCGTGACGGTGGAAACGCCGCCCTCTTCCGTCACCTCCAGGCGCTGCGCGGCGGGGCCGATCGCCTCGAACATTTCGGCCCCCGTGCCGGTCATCCAGGCCTGGGCGCCGAGGGCCGTGATCTCGGCATAGAGGGCCGCCTGGCGGTCCCGGTCGAGGTGGGCCGCCACCTCGTCCAGCAGCAGGATCGGCGCCGCGCCGATCCGGTCGGCGAGGGCCCGTGCGTTGGCCAGAATGAGAGAGACGAGCAGGGCCTTCTGCTCCCCGGTGGAGCAGTCGCGCGCGGCCACCCCCTTGGCGGCGTAGGTGCCCTCCAGATCGGCCCGGTGCGGCCCCACCAGGCTGCGCCCCGCCGCCAGATCCCGGGGGCGGCTCTCGGCCAGGGCCGCGCGCAGCCCCTCCGCGCTCTCCGGCATCTCGCCCATAAGCGCTAGGTCTGCCACCGGGAAGGCCGTCTCGGCCTGCGCCTGGGCCGCGGTGATGGCCGTCAGGGCCTCCTTGCGGCCCGCGTGGATGGCGGCCCCCGCCTCGGCCATCTGGCGCTCCAGGGCGTCGTACCAGGCCGGGTCGCGCACCATGTCCTTGAGCAGCCGGTTGCGTTCGCGCATGGCCTTCTCGTAGGCAAGGGCATAATCGGCGTGCTCCGGCAGAAAGCTCAGGGTCATGCGGTCGAGGAAGCGGCGGCGCCCCTCGGCTCCCTCGATCCAGAGCCGGTCCATCGAGGGGATCAGCCAGAGCACCCGCGCCAGCCGCCCCAGGGCCACCTGGGGCACCGCCTTGCCGTCCACCCGGGTCTGGCGCGCGGCCCCGCCTTCGGACCAGATCTCCACCTCGTTCACCCGGTCCGGCCCGTGCAGAAGGGCGGTAATCTTCCAGCCCAGGGCCTCGGGCCGCCGCGTCATCTCCTCGGCGCTCGCCCGCCGCAGCCCGCGCCCGGGCGAGAGCAGCGAGAGGGCCTCCAGTATGTTGGTCTTGCCCGCACCGTTCGGCCCGAAGATCGCCTGGGGCCGGGCATCGCACTCAATCACCGCCCGCCGGTGCGAGCGGAAGTGCGAGAGGGTGAGCTGGGAGAGGTGCAGGCTTGTCATGCCGAAAGATCCTTCCCCGCGCCGGAACGGAGAAGGAGGCCCAGGGGCCCCCTCAGCCCCGCAGGGCCCGTGTCACGCCGAAGGGAGGGGCCGATCCGGTCAGACCCGCATCGGCATGACGACATAGACCGCCGACTGGTCGTTGCCCTCGCGCATGAGGGTCGGATCACCCGATGAGTTGAAGAGAAAGACGGCATTTTCCCGGTCCACCTGGCTGGCGATCTCCAGCAGGTACTTGGCGTTGAAGCCAATCTCCAGCCGGTCGTCGCCGTAGGCCACCACCAGTTCCTCCTCCGCGGCGCCGCTGTCGGGCGCGTTGACGGAAAGCACCAGCCGGTCCTCATCAAGCTGGAGCTTGACGGCGCGCGAGCGTTCCGAGCTCACGGTAGCCACCCGGTCCACCGCCTGGGCAAAGTCCGAGGCGTCCACCTCCATCTTGCGGGTGTTTCCCTGGGGGATCACGCGGGTGTAGTCCGGGAAGGTGCCGTCGATCACCTTGGAAGTGAGCGTGATGTCGGGGGTGGCAAAGCGCACCTTGGTCTCGGAGACGGAGACGGCGATCTCCATCTCGTCATCGTCGAGAAGCTTGCGCAGCTCGCCCACGGTCTTGCGCGGCACGATCACGCCGGGCATATCCTCGGCCCCGGCGGGCAGCTCGGCGTCGATCCGAGCCAGGCGGTGGCCGTCGGTGGCGACGCAGCGCAGGGCGCGGCCGCCCTCGGCATCGGCCACGTGCATGTAGACACCGTTCAGGTAGTAGCGCGTCTCCTCCGTCGAAATGGCGAACTTCGACTTGTCGAAGAGCCGCCGCAGGGTCGGCGCCTTGGCGCTGAAATTGGAGGCATACTCGGAAGAGGCCATGACCGGGAAGTCCTCGCGCGGGAGGGTGGCGAGCGAGAAGTTGGACCGGCCGGCCTCCACCGTCAGGCGCCCGGCGGCGCTGTCGGCGGTGAGCGAGATGAGCGCCCCGTCGGGCAGCTTGCGCACGATCTCGTGCAGCAGGGTGGCCGAGACCGTGGTGGCGCCCGCCCGCTCCACCTGGGCGGCGACGCGGTCCACCACCTCGATGTCCAGGTCGGTGGCCCTGAAGGAGACCTCGCTGCCCTCCGCCTCGATCAGCACGTTGGCCAGGATCGGGATCGTGTTGCGGCGCTCCACGACGGACTGTGCCTGATTGACGGCCTTCAACAGGGCCGCGCGTTCAATGCTGAATTTCATGTGGCTTTACCCCCTCAGGACTGCCGGGACAGGCAAACTAACCGCTTCCCCCGGTTGCACAAGACTTTTGTGAAAGCCCAAGTGCCCAATTGCAATAGGGGCCGCGCGGGCCCCCATCATTCGGTGCTGCACCCTGTTGCGAATAGGTCAGGTTTTGAGAGCGCGGCTCAGCAGTTCGATGTCCTCGGCGATCTGGCCGTCGGACTGCTTGAGCTCCTCGATGCGGCGCACACCGTGCATCACGGTGGTGTGGTCGCGCCCACCGAAGCGGCGGCCGATCTCGGGCAGGGAGCGGGTCGTCATCTGCTTGCAGAGGTACATGGCCACCTGGCGGGGGCGGGCGTAGCTGCGCAGCCGCTTGGGGCCGATCATGTCGCTCAGGCGGATGTTGTAGTGCTCGCTCACCTTGCGCTGGATCTCCTCGACGGTGATCTTGCGCTCGCTCTCGCGCAGCACGTCCGACAGGCAATCCTGGGTCAGGTCCATGTCGATCGGCCGCCCGACGAGCGAGGCGAAGGCGAAGAGCCGGGTCAGGGCGCCTTCCAGCACGCGCACGTTGGAGGTGATCCGGTGGGCCATGAACTCCAGCACACCCTCGGCCACATCGAGCCCGGGATAGGTCTCGCGCTGGGCCTCGACCTTGCTCTGAAGGATGCCCAGGCGCAGCTCGTAGTCCGTCGGGTGCAGGTCCACCACCAGGCCGCACTGGAGGCGCGATTTAACCCGCTCTTCCAGGTCCTTGATCTCGCCCGGGGCGCGGTCGGCAGAGATGATGATCTGCTTGTGCTGGTCCACCAGGGCGTTGAAGGTGTGGAAGAACTCCTCCTGGGTGCTGTCCTTGCCGGCGATGAACTGCACGTCATCCACCATCAGCACATCGACCGAGCGGAAGATCTCCTTGAAATCCATCATCTTGCGGTCGCGCAGGGCCTGCACGAAGCGATACATGAACTGCTCGGCCGAGAGGTAGAGCACGTTGATCTCGGGCTTCCGGGCGCGCAGCTCCTGGGCGATGGCGTGCATCAGGTGCGTCTTGCCGAGGCCGACGCCGCCATAGAGGAAGAGCGGGTTGAAGGTGACGGGGCCGCCTTCCGCGACGCGGCGCGCGGCTGCATGGGCCAGCTCGTTCGGCTTGCCCACCACGAAGGTGTCGAAGGAGAAACGCTTGTCGAGCTGGGTCGTGGCGCCAAGGCCATCGGTCTGGTCGGCCTTGGGAGCCTGGGGCTTGGGGGCAGCCGGGGCGGGCTTGAAGGAATCCTCGGCCTGGGAGGAGAGCACGAAGCTCAGCCGCGAGGCCTCGATCCCAGAGGCATTGATCTCGTGCAGGATCAGGTCAGAGAAGTTCTGGCTGATGTAGTTGCCGGAGAAGGTCGTTGGGACGTAGAGCGTGGCGATCTTCTGATCCACCGGCCCCGCCTTCAGCGGTGCGATCCAGGTGGTGTGATTGTTCTGCCCGACGGTCTTCAATAGTTTCTGGCTGATGTCGCCCCAGTGCTCTTTCAACATCTTCTGTTGTCCCAACTTGTGTCCCAATTCCCCACCGGGTGTTGCCCCCGGCATTCTTCCTTCTTCCGGCACCACGCAACGGCGTCGCCAATCCGATTCCCGCAGGAAACCGACCGGCGCCCGTGGCACCTGAGCAGAGCCGTCACAAAAGGTGCACGCCAAGAACATGACGCACTTTCGGACCTCTCCGACCGCTTACAATGTGTGACAGGGCAGCAGCGCCGATAAGGCGCCGTCCGCAGACCACATGACCTTCCGAAAACCGACCGGCCAAAACATCCCCGGAACGCTCAGAGTGCACTGCCCGCACCCCCTGATTCCGAAGCCTGTCCCCCCAGCGAAATGAATCGCTGTTCGTTGGTAGCAAGTCCGGCGCAGAGCTATCAACATATCTTCAAACTTGACTCAGGCTTTCCCCAAAAAGAATCTCCGGACCCGTTTGGTGGCCTTTATCCAGCAAAAAAAAGGCACCGCCAAGCGATGCCTTTTCATATCAAATCTTTAGCCCCGGAAGGGCCGCAAAAGCCGCTCTGGTCAGGCGATGGCTTTGACGCGGGCCGAGAGGCGGGACATTTTGCGGGCGGCGGTGTTCTTGTGGAAGACCCCCTTGGAGACGCCGCGCATCAGCTCGGGCTGGGCTGCCTTCAGGGCGGCGGTTGCGGCTTCCTTGTCGCCCGAGGCGATGGCCTCTTCGACGCGGCGCAGGTACGTGCGGATGCGCGAACGGCGCGCCTTGTTGACGGCGAAACGCTTCTCGTTCTGACGGGCGCGCTTCTTGGCCTGGGGGGTGTTTGCCATGCTGATCTACCTTCGGTTCATTGTCTCAATATCGGCACGTGACGCCAAACCCGGACCGTGAACGGTAAGGTGATTCTAGCCTGAGCGGGCTGCACGCGCATGTCTGGCGGCGGCTATAGCCGGATCGGACGGGGATTGTAAAGGCCCGCCTGGCGCCGCCGGGGCAGGGGGCAGGGCCCCCCACCTGTCATTTGTCGCGGAACTGGGCTTCGCGCTTCTCCAGGAAGGCGCTCATGCCCTCCTTCTGGTCCTCGGTCGCAAAGAGCGAATGGAAAACGCGACGCTCAAAGAGCAGGCCCTCGCGCAGCGGCACCTCGTAGGCGCGGTTCACCGCCTCCTTCACCACCATGACCGAGATCATCGACTTCTCGGCGATCTTCTCGGCCGCGCCGCGGGCTTCCTCCATCAGCTTCTTGACGGGGACAACCCGGCTCACCAGCCCGGCGCGCTCGGCCTCCTCGGCATCCATGAAACGCCCGGTGAGGTTCATGTCCATCGCCTTGGACTTGCCCACCAGCCGCGTCAGGCGCTGGGTGCCGCCGATCCCGGCCACCACGCCAAGGTTGATCTCGGGCTGGCCGAACTTGGCGGTCTCAGAGGCGATGATGAAGTCGCACATCATGGCCAGCTCGCAGCCGCCGCCCAGGGCATAGCCGCTGACGGCGGCGATGATCGGCTTGCGGATGCGCATGATCTGGTCGGTCTCGGGGGTGAAGAGATCCCCAGTGAAGGCATCGACAAAGCTCTTGTCCTTCATCATCGCGATGTCGGCGCCGGCCGCGAATGCCTTCTCCGAGCCGGTGATCACGATGCAGCGCACCTTGTCGTTTTCCTGACAGCCCCTGAGGCAGTCCGCCAGTTCGCTCATCAGCTGATCGTTGAGCGCGTTGAGCGCATCGGGTCGGTTCAGTGTGACCAGGGCGACGTGGCTGTCCACCTCCAGGGTGATCGTCTCGTAAGCCATCTAAAAGCTCTCGTTTGTTGCCATCAGGCGTAGGTGCATATCACGGGCAGAGGGTGTTTCAAGCTATCTTTGGCATTGACCGCAGTAGAAGCTCGAGCGCCCCGATTGCACGATCCTCCGGATAAGATGATCGCATCCGGGCGTTCGGCAAGGGGCCCCCTCGCGGCCATAGACGTCAAAGCTGTGCTGGAAGTAGCCCAGGTCGCCGTCCGCCTGGCGAAAGTCCTTGAGAGAGGAGCCCCCCGCCGCGATGGCCTCGGTCAGGACCTGGCGGATGATCGGCACCAGGGCGGCAAGCCGGGAAGCCGAAATCCGGTTGGCCCGCCGCGCCGGATGGATGCCCGCCCGGTAGAGCGCCTCGCAGACGTAGATGTTGCCCAAACCCGCGACGATGCGCTGGTCGAGCAGGGCCGCCTTGATCGGCGTCCGCCGGTCCTTCAGCGCCGCCACCAGGTAGGCCTCGCTGAAGCCGTTGCCCAGGGGCTCCGGCCCGATCCCCGCAAGCAGCCGGTGCTGCGCCTCCCCGGCGGTGGGCAGCAGGTCCATGGCACCGAAACGGCGCGGATCGTTGAAGGTCACCCGGGCGCCACTCGCCATGTGCAGGACCACGTGATCGTGCTTCTGCGGCGCCGGGTGATCGTGGTGGAACTGCCCTAGCGGATCGCCCGAAACCAGCATCCGCCCGGACATGCCGAGATGGATCAGCAGCGTCTCCGAGGAACCCAGGTCCGCCAGGATGTACTTGGAGCGCCGCCGCAGCCCCAGCACCCGCTGCCCGGTCAGGCGCTCGGCCATGGCCTCGGGGAAGGGCCAGCGCAGGTCGGGGCGGTTCACCTCGGCCCGGGCGATCACACCGCCCTCCATCGCGGGCAGCAGCCCGCGGCGCACGGTTTCGACTTCTGGCAGTTCCGGCATGCATCGGTCCTTCGTCAGGGCTGCGGCAAAAGGCGGTTTGTATCTGGCCCTTTGGCGCTATATCTCCGCTTTGACAATATCGGGACGATCAGCATGACGGACAAGACAACCCATTTCGGCGCCCGCCAGGTGCCCGAGGAGGAAAAGGCGGGGATGGTCCGGTCCCTCTTTTCCGACGTGGCCAACAAGTACGACGTGATGAACGACGTGATGAGCGTCGGCATTCACCGGGTCTGGAAAGAGGCCATGATGGATTGGCTGGCGCCCCGGGCCGGTCAGCGCCTGCTGGACGTGGCGGGCGGCACCGGCGATGTCTCCTTCAAGTTCCTCGCCCGCGCGGGTCAGGGCCACGCCACCGTCTGCGATCTGACCGAGGGCATGCTCGTCGAGGGCCGCAAGCGGGCCGAGGCGGCCCAGCTCGCCGAGAGCCTCGACTGGGTGGTGGGCGACGCCATGGCGCTGCCCTTCGAGGACAACAGCTTCGACGTCTACACCATCTCCTTCGGCATCAGGAACGTGACCCGCCCCCAGGAGGCCCTGAACGAGGCCTTCCGCGTCCTGCGCCCGGGCGGGCGGCTCATGGTGCTGGAGTTCAGCCAGCTGCCCAACCCGATGATGCAGCGACTCTACGATCTCTACAGTTTCAATGTCATCCCGCGCATGGGCCAGGTCATCGCCAATGACCGCGACAGCTACCAGTACCTCGTGGAATCGATCCGCAACTTCCCAGATCAGGAAACCTTCCTCGGCATGGTCCGGGCGGCGGGCTTCGAGCAGGCCAAGTACCGCAACCTCTCCATGGGCATCGCGGCCCTGCACTCGGGGTGGAAGCTGTGACCCTGCGCGCCCTTTCCAAGACGACGGCAGGCCGCCCCTAGATGCGCGGACCTCACAACATCTGGCGCCTGGTCCGCACCGGCGCAACGCTCGAACGCACGGGGGCGATGAATGTCGTCCTCGACGCCTTCGATGCCACCCCGGCCCTGCGCTTCGTGGCGCGCGCCCTGGGCCTGCCCTTCAAGTGGCTGGGCTACAAGGGCGATCCCGCCATGCCCCCGGCAACCCGCGCCCTCACAGCCCTGGGCCCGGCCTACATCAAATTCGGCCAAGTCCTCTCAACCCGGCCTGACGTCGTGGGCGACGAGCTGGCGGTGCAGCTCCGCGTGCTCCAGGACAAGCTGCCGCCCTTCTCCATCGAGGAGGCCAAGGCCGAGGTCCAGCGCGAGCTGGGCATCCCGGTGGAGGCCATCTTCTCCGAGTTCAGCGAGCCCGTCGCCGCCGCCTCCATCGCCCAGGTGCACCGCGCCCGCCTGCGCGACAGCGAGGAGGAGGTGGCCGTCAAGGTCCTGCGCCCGGGCATCGAGCGCGCCTTCCGCAAGGACGTGGATGCCTTCTACCTCGCCGCCCGCATGGTGGAGCTCTTCTCCCCCGGCTCGCGCCGCCTGCGCCCGATCGAGGTGATCGAGCATTTCGACGGGGTGGTCCGGGGCGAGCTGGACCTGCGCCTTGAAAGCGCCTCCGCCTCGGAATTCGCCGCCAACACCGACAAGGACGAGGGCTTCCGCCTGCCCCAGGTGAAGTGGAACCACTCCGCCCGCCGGGTCATGACCCTGGGCTGGGCCGACGGCATCTCTCTCGGTGACAATGCCGCCCTCGACGCGGCGGGGCACGACCGGGTGGCCCTCGGCAACCGGGTGCTCCAACTCTTCCTCAACCACGCCCTTCGCGACGGTTTCTTCCACGCCGACATGCACCAGGGCAACCTGAAGGTGGCCGCCAACGGCGACATCATCGCCTACGACTTCGGCATCATGGGCCACATCGACGAGTACACCCGACGGGTCTACGCCGAGATCCTCTACGGCTTCATCCGGCGCGACTACCAGCGCGTCGCAAAGGTCCACTTCGAGGCCGGCTACGTCCCTGCCGACAAGGACGTGGACGAGTTTGCCCGCGCCCTGCGCGCCGTGGGCGAGCCGATCTTCGGCATGGATGCCACCCGCATCTCCATGGCGCGCCTGCTCACCTACCTCTTCGAAGTGACGGAGCGCTTCGGCATGGAAACCCGCACCGAGCTGATCCTGCTGCAAAGGACCATGGTGGTGGTCGAGGGCGTGGCCCGCTCGCTCAACCCCCACATCAACATCTGGGAAGTGGCCAGCCCCATCGTCACCAACTACATCAGCAAGTCCATCGGCCCGCGCGCCGTCCTGGGCGATCTGGCCAGCACCGCCGCCGTGCTCGCGCGCTTCGGCCCGCGCCTCCCGGCCTTGGTGGAAAGCGCCCTGATGCAGCAGACGATGGAGCAGCACCCGCCCCGACCCTCGCGCTGGCCCTACCTCATGGGCGGCCTTGCCGGGGGCACCGCCGTGGCGCTCATTTTCCTTTTGGCAGAGGTGCTTGGCTAGGCTAGGCTCGCCCCATGCCGCGCCAGAACCCGCACCGACCCTTCCATCCCGATCCCGCCCAGAAGGCCCTCTGGCCCGATGTCAGCGGCAACACCATCAATGGCCTCGGAGAGGCTGAGCCGCGCCCGCCGCGCCTAGTCTACTGGGCGCCCAACCCGGACGATATTCCGCACGGGCCGCTGCAGCGCTACTTCTACACCCGCGGCGGCGACGATCAGGCCCGCGCCCGCATCCGAGCCGAGCGTCAGGTCATTCTGGAGGCACCCCTGCCCGAGGTGGCGCCGCACCGGGTGGAACAATCCCAGGCGGACTGGGCCGAGGGGCTGGACCGCTTCGTCGCAAGCGGCGCCTGCGACAAGGTGGGCGTGGCGACGCTTCAGCCCGACTGGCTTTTCGAGGGCCAGAGCACCGATCTGCCGCGCGTCATCATGATCGGCGTGGTCCACGACTACCCCACCATCGCCAAGGCGCCGGAGGACGTGGCAGGCACCGAGGTGATCCGCCAATACGCCCGCGCCGCCAAGGCCGCCAAGGAGATCACCGCCTGGATTCGCGAGTGCGGCTGGCGCGCCGAGGCCGCGACCGGCCCGATGACGGGCGCCCTGGCGATGATCCCGCCCGCCCTGGCCTGTGGCTTCGGTGAACTGGGCAAGCACGGGTCTATCATCTGCCCCGAGTTCGGCGCCTCCTTCCGGCTTTCGGCGGTCCTCACGGACGCCCCCTTCGCCCCGACCCCGGCCCAGAGCCACGGGATCGACGAGTTTTGCCAAAGCTGCCGGATCTGCGAGGATGCCTGCCCGCCCGAGGCCCTCTCGCCCGAAAAGCAACAGGTCCGGGGGACGGAGAAGTGGTACGTGGACTTCGACCGCTGCCTGCCCTTCTTCAACGAAACCAGCGGCTGCGCGATCTGCATCGCGGTCTGTCCCTGGTCCAGGCCCGGTGTGGGCCTGAACCTCGCGGCGAAACTGGCCCGGCGGGCCGAGCGGGTCTGAGCGTCAGAGCCGCTCGATCGCCAGGGCGATGCCCTGACCGCCACCGATGCACATGGTCACCAGGGCGCGCTTGCCGCCGATCCGCTCCAGCTCATAGAGCGCCTTGACGGTGATGATCGCCCCGGTGGCCCCCACCGGGTGACCAAGCGCGATGGCGCCGCCGTTGGGGTTCACCCGCGCCGGATCGAAGCCCAGCTTGTTGGAAACCGCCAGCGCCTGGGCGGCAAAGGCCTCGTTGCTCTCGATCACGTCGAAATCGTCGGGGCTCAGGCCGGTCTTCTCCAGCAGGTTCTCCACCGCCGGAATCGGGCCGATGCCCATCACCTCGGGGCGGACACCGGCGTGGGCATAGGCGATGATCCGGGCGCGCGGCTTCAGCCCCGCCTTCTCCGCCGCCTCGGCCCGAGCCAGCACCAGGGCTGCCGCGCCGTCGTTGATGCCGCTGGCGTTGCCCGCCGTGACGGTGCCCTCCTTCTTGAAGACCGGGCGCAGCCCCGCCAGGGCCTCGGCACTTGTGGCCTTGGGGTGCTCGTCCGTGTCAAAGGCCACCGTATCGCGCTTCACCTTCACCTCGACGGGCGTGATCTGATCTTTGAAGCGTCCCTCGGCGATGGCCTTCGCGGCCCGCTCCTGGCTCTGCAGCGCAAAGGCATCCTGGTCCGCGCGGCTGATGCCATGCTCCTCCGAGACGTTCTCCGCCGTGACCCCCATGTGGCCCGTGCCGAAGGGGCAGTTGAGCGTGCCCAGCATCATGTCCAGGGTCTTCACGTCGCCCATCTTCTGGCCCCAGCGGGCGCCCTCCATGATGTAAGGCGCGCGCGACATATTCTCGGCCCCACCGGCCAGGGCGAAATCCGCATCGCCCAGCATGAGCGACTGGGTGGCCGAGACGATGGCCTGCACGCCCGAACCGCAAAGCCGGTTGACGTTCATCGCGGGCACCCGGTCGGGGATACCGGCCTGGATCGCGGCCACGCGGCTCAGGTACATGTCCCGCGGCTCGGTGTTGATCACGTTGCCAAAGACGACATGGCCAATCTGCTCGGGCGACACGCCCGCGCGTTCCATCGCCGCCTTGGCCGCTGCGGTGCCCAGGTCAATCGGCGGGGTGCCCGCGAGGGCCCCGCCGAAGGTGCCGATGGCGGTGCGCGCGCCGTCCAGGATTACGATGTCCGTACTCATATGAGGTCCCCTCGTGTCTGTTCCGCGGCTTTATGAAAGCTGGCGGGGGGAATGTCAGCCCCCGCCGTGGCGTTGCGCCATTGACCGTGCCGCACCGGCCCTATCTTTCTGCCCCATGATCCGCCGCGCCCTGCACCAACTCCTTCTGGCCCTCGAAACCCTGCTGGAACGCCTGCGCGGCCCGCGCCGCAGGGGCAGGGTGATCGACCCCTACATCGGTTATGCCACGCCAGAACACCGGATCATCCGGGGCCGCGTCCTCACGGGCCTGCGGCGCAGCACGCCCGCGCCCGATCATTCCCGGTGGCAGAACTTCCGCCAGATGCTCGGCCTCTTCTTCACCCGCGAGGTGGCCGACGTGACCCTCTGCGCCGAGGGGGTGGAGGCCCTGAGCGACGAGGAGGGTTACTTCACCCTGCTCCTGCCGCGCGGCACGGGCAGCGGCTGGTCCGAGGTGCCGGTGCAGATCAAGGAGACCGAGGAGGAGGCCCTCTGCCCGGTGCTCATCGCCGATCCCGAGGCCCGCTTCGGCGTCATCTCAGACATCGACGACACGGTGCTCCAGACAGGTGCCCATTCGCTCCTGCGCAACCTCTGGACCTCCTTCACCGGCAACGCCCTGACCCGCAAGATCTTCCCCGATGCCGTGCCCTTCATGCGCGCCCTCTCGCAGGAGGGCCGCAACCCGATCTACTACGTCAGCTCCAGCCCCTGGAACCTGCACCACTTTCTGGACAGGATCTTCCGCCTCGCCGGGCTGGTGCGCGGCCCCAAGTTCCTGCGCGACCTGGGCCTGAGCGAAACACAGTTCATCTCGGGCACCCACGGCGATCACAAGGGCTCCGCCATAGACCGCCTGCTCGCCGCCAACCCTGGCCTGCGCTTTGTCCTGGTGGGGGACACGGGCCAGCACGATGCCCACGTCTACCGCGCCGCCGTAGCGCGCCACCCGGGCCGCATCGCCGCCGTGGTCCTGCGCGAACCCGGCCCCGGTCCCGACAGCGCCAGCGAAGAGGCGATGGCCGAGATCGCCGTCTCGGGCGCGCTGCTGCTGCACGGCACCAGCTTCCGGGGCTTCGCGGGCCGCCTGCGCGAACATCTGGAGGCGACCTAGGGCCGCAGCGGCTGGCGCCCTTCCGGTGTCAGCAGCCAGCAGGCGGTGCCCTCGAAGAGGGCCACGCTCAGGCGCCGCCCGTGGCCCGCATCCGTGTCGAGGTTGACCCTGTTGCCATAGTGGGTGGCCCGCCCGATGGGCGTATGGCCATGGACCACCAGCTTGGGGTGTTCCGCGCGGCTCTCGTGGAAGGGTTTGCGAATCCAGAGCAGATCCTCCTCCGCCTGCTGCGCCAGGCCCACCCCAGGCCGAATCCCTGCGTGACAGAAGAACAGCTCCTCCGTCTCATGGCTCAGCCGCGCC
The DNA here is from genome assembly GCA_965212515.1 of Sulfitobacter sp. Taxonomy (GTDB): domain Bacteria; phylum Pseudomonadota; class Alphaproteobacteria; order Rhodobacterales; family Rhodobacteraceae; genus Sulfitobacter. Next base: position 1,631,853 of record OZ243122.1, on the reverse strand, counting down.
TCCTCCAGAAACCGCCGGTGCGCCTCGGGCACCGCCGCCCTCGCGGCGCGATGCACCTCCGACAGACGGCTGCGCGGGCTGAAATCCACCCCGTAGGAGGCCAGCGTCGTGTCGCCCCCAAGCCGCGGGTGCAGCCAGTAAAGCTCCACCGGCAGGTGGGGGTCGTGGCGCGGCACCTCCTGGAGGAACCAGGCGAACATGCGGTCATGGTTGCCCTTGATGAAATGCCAGTCGCGCCCCGCCGCCCGGCCCGAGATCAGGTGCGCCAGCACCTCCCGGCTCTGTGGCCCGCGGTCCGTGTAGTCGCCCAGGAAAACCGTGCGCGCCCCGGGCCCGCCGTCCACCTCGATCAGCTCCAGCGCCTGCAACAGCATCTCGTACTGTCCGTGAATGTCGCCGATGGCGTAGATGGGGTCCTGCATGGACCACACCTTAGCGCCGCCGTTCGCGGTGGAAAGGCCCTCAGGCGGGCAGGGGGGGCTCGCCCGCGTTGAGCGGCGTCATCATCTGGGCCACCGTCTCGCGCAGCCAGCGGTGGGCGGGCGCATTGGTGCGGCGGCGGTGCCAGACCATGCCGATCAGAGGCACCGGCGTGGGCATCTCCTCGGGCGGCAGAAGCACGTCGAGCGGCAGCTTGCGTTTCATCCGCCGGGCCAGCTGCTGCGGCACAAGGGCCACGTAGTCGGTCTCGGCCACGGTGGCGCAGACGCCGCCCATGACGGGCATCGTCAGGGCCACCCGCCGCTGCCGTCCGATGGCATGAAGCGCCGCATCGCCCATCGCCTCCAGCTTGCCCTCCGGGGAAAAGAGCACGTGCTCCAGCGCGCAGAAGCTGTCCAGGTCCATCCGTCCGGCCTTCACCTGGGCTGACAGGGCCGGGTGGCCGCGCCGCGCGATCAGCACGAAGCTGGAATGAAAGAGCGGCTGCCACTCCATCCAGGAGGGCCCCTCGAGCTGCGGGATCAGGGCCAGGTCCACGTCGTTCGCATCGAGCTTGGCGACATAGTTGTCCGGCACCAGATCGACGAGCTGCACCCGCAACTCCGGCCCGCGCCGCGAAAGCTCGGCCGCCATCTGGGGCATGAGCATCTCCGCAAAGAAGTCGCTTCCCGAAAGGCGAAAGGTCTCCTCCGCCGTGCCCGGGTCGAAGGAAGGCGGCCCGGCCAGGGCAATCTCCGCCTGCTCCAGCAGGGCGCGCACCGGCTCGGCCAGGGTAAGGGCATAGTCCGTCGGCACCAGCCTTGGCCCGTAGCGCACGAAGAGCGGATCGTTGAGATGCCGCCGCAGCCGCCCCAGGGCGGCGCTGACGGCGGGCTGCGACAGGCCGACCCGCTGGCCCGCGTAGGTGGTGGAGCGGGTGTCGATCAGGGCGTCCAGCACCCGCAGGAGATTCAGATCGAAGTTCGCAAAATTCATCCTGTCGATAATGATAATATCATCATTCGATTTTTGGGAAGTCCGAAGTGGTGCTACCAATCTTGCCACTCGGATAACGGGTCCCCGCTGGCCCGGCGCCGGGTTCAGAAGGGAGTTCAGCATGAAAGACAATTTTGAGACAGAAGGCGCCACCGAATGGCTCGGCGTCCATTACCGCACCATCCTGACCACAGAAGCCTCCGGCGGCCAGCTCAGCATCACCGACAGCCTCTCGCCCGCGGGCTCGGGCCCGCCGCGCCACGTCCACGCCGACGCGGACGAGACCTTCGTGATGCTCACCGGCGAATCGCTCTTCTGGAAAGACGGCGAGACCTTCACCGCGCGCGCCGGTGACACGGTCTTCATCCCGCGCGGCACGCCCCACACCTTCCGGGTGACGGACGCAGGCCCCAGCCGCCACCTGGTGATCATGACGCCCGGCGGCTTCGAGGGCTTCTTCCACGACATGGGCGCGGGCGGCTACGCCATCCCCGAGGATATGGAGAAGATCGTCGGCATCGCTCAGGGCTACCACCTGGAGTTCGTCGGCCCGCCGCTGGACGGCACGGAGTAACGGCACCATGCGCGGCATAGCACTCTGGTTCCTGCTGGCAGCGATCCTCGCGGCGCTGGCAGGGATGGTCTGGGGCCTTCAGATGGCGGCCACGGCCGATCACAGCCTCTCGCCCGCCCATGGCCATTTGAATTTGGTGGGCTGGGTCAGCCTGGCGCTCTTCAGCCTCTACTACCATGCCGTCCCGGTGGCGGCGCTCAGCCGCCTGGCAAAGCTGCACTTCGTCGTGGCGGTGGCGGGCGTCATCATCATGGTGCCCGGCATCGCCATCGCCCGGATGGACGGGCCGGAAGGGGCGGCGATCCTCGGCTCCTTCCTGACGCTCCTCTCGATGCTGATCTTCGCCCTCGTCGTCCTGCGCTCGCGCGACTGACAGGCCCCCAGCAAAAAGGGCCGCGCGGTACACCCGCGCGGCCCTTCGCATTTCTCTAGCTAAGCCCGCTCAGGCCACGTCGAACTGAAGCGGCTTCACCTGGGTGAACATGCCCGTCTTGATCAGCTCGCCGATCACCGGCGCGGGCACCTCCTCGTCCACGTAGAGCAGGGCAATGGCCTCGCCCTTGGCCTCGGACCGGCCCAGGGTGAAGTTGGCGATGTTCACACCGTTGGTGCCCATCGTCTGGCCCAGGGTGCCGATGATCCCCGGCACGTCCTCGTTCGTGGTGTAGAGCATGTGCGCCCCCACCTCGGCCTCGATGTTGATGCCCTTGATCTGGATGAAACGCGGCTTGCCGTCCGAGAAGACCGTTCCGGCGATGGAACGCTCCCGCTTGGAGGTGACCACCGTGACCTTGATGTAGCCGTCGAAGACGCCGGACTTGTCCTGGTTGGTGGTGGAGATTTTGATCCCCTTCTCGCGCGCCACGACCGGGGCGCTGACCATGTTCACGTCCGGGTTGGCCCGCTTCATGATCCCGGCCACGACGCCGCAGTTGAGCGCGTTCAGGTTCATCCCCGCGACGGAGCCGTCATAGAGGATGTTGATCGCCTTGATCGGCTCGTCCGTCATCTGCCCCACGAAAGAACCGAGGTGCCCGGCCAGCTTGAGCCAGGGGCCCATGACCTTGGCCTCCTCGGCGGTCACCGAGGGCATATTGAGCGCATTGCTCACCGCGCCGGTCAGGAGGTAGTCCGACATCTGCTCAGCCACCTGCAGGGCCACGTTCTCCTGGGCCTCGGTGGTGGCGGCGCCGAGGTGCGGGGTGCAGACCACGTTGGGCAGGTTGAAAAGCGGGTTGTCGGTGGCCGGTTCCTCCTTGAAGACGTCGAAGGCCGCGCCCGCCACGTGGCCGCTTTTCAGGAGGTCGGCCAGGGCCTCCTCGTCCACCAGGCCGCCGCGGGCACAGTTGACGATGCGCACGCCCTTCTTGGTCTTCTCCAGGTTCTCGCGGCTCAGGATGTTGGCCGTCTGGTCAGTGTAGGGCACGTGCAGGGTGATGAAGTCGGCCCGCGCCAGCAGGTCCTCCAGCTCCACCTTCTCGACGCCCATCTTATCGGCCTTCTCGCGGCGCAGGAAGGGATCGTAGGCGATGACCTTCATCTTCAGCCCGCGCGCCCGGTCGCAGACGATACCGCCGATGTTGCCCGCGCCGATCACGCCCAGGGTCTTGCCGGTCAGCTCGGTCCCCATGAAGCGGGATTTCTCCCACTTGCCCGCGTGGGTGGAGGCGCTGGCCTCGGGGATCTGCCGCGCGACGGAGAACATCATCGCGATGGCGTGCTCGGCCGTCGTGATCATGTTGCCGTAGGGCGTGTTCATCACGATGATGCCCTTCTTGGAGGCGGCCTCCTTGTCGATGTTGTCGGTGCCGATCCCGGCCCGGCCGATCACCTTGAGGTTGGGGGCGTTGGCGATGATCTTCTCGGTCACCTTGGTGGCCGAGCGGATCGCCAGACCGTCGTAGTTGCCGATCACCTCGGCCAGCTTGTCCTTGTCTTTGCCCAGGTCGGGCTGGAAATCCACATCGATGCCGCGGTCACGGAAGATCTGCACGGCCGCTTCGGAAAGCTTGTCGGAAATGAGTACCTTGGGAGCCATCTGTCTGGTCCTTTTGTCGGGGTAGGTGACGGTGCGCAGTGAATGCGCACCCTACGGTGTGGGGGTAGGGTGCGCATTCACTGCGCACCTCAATTCATCCGTTGATTTCGGCCTCGAAAGCCCATGCGAGCCAGGGCAGCATCGCCTCGATATCCGAGGTCTCCACCGTGCCGCCGCACCAGATGCGCAGGCCCGGCGGGGCATCGCGGTAGGCGCCGATGTCGAGGGCCACGTTCTCCTCCGCCAGCCGCTTGGCCACGGCCTTGGCAAAGGAGGCCCCGTCCGCGATCCGGTCATCGGTGAACTTCAGGCAGACGGAGGTGTTGGAGCGGGTCGCCGGATCGGCGGCCAGGAAGTCGATCCAGTCGTGCGCCGCCACGAAGTCGGCAATCGCCTTGGCGTTGGCATCGGCCCGCGCGATCAGCCCCTCAAGCCCGCCCACGGACTTGGCCCAGTCGAGCGCCTGGAGATAATCCTCCACGCAGAGCATCGAGGGCGTGTTGATCGTCTCGCCCTTGAAGATGCCCTCGATCAGCTTGCCGCCCTTGGTCAGGCGGAAGATCTTCGGCAGGGGCCAGGCCGGGGTGTAGCTTTCCAGCCGTTCCACCGCGCGAGGGGAGAGGATGAGCATCCCGTGGGCCGCCTCGCCGCCCAGCACCTTCTGCCAGGAGAAGGTCGTCACATCGAGCTTGTCCCAGGGCAGGTCCATCGCGAAGGCGGCGGAGGTGGCGTCGCAGAGCGTCAGCCCCACGCGGTCCGCCGGGATCACGTCACCGGAGGGAACGCGGACGCCCGAGGTGGTGCCGTTCCACGTGAAGCAAACGTCGTGCTCGTAGTTCAGCGCGCCCATGTCGACGATCTCGCCGTAGGGCGCCTCGTGCACCGTCGCCTCGATCTTGAGCTGCTTGACCACGTCGGTCACCCAGCCCGCGCCAAAGCTTTCCCAGGCGACCATCTCGGCCGGGCGCTCGCCCAGCATGGTCCACATGGCCATCTCGAAAGCGCCCGTGTCGGAGGCCGGCACGATGCCGATGCGGTAGTCCGCGGGCACGCCGAGGATCTCGCGCGTCATCTCGATCGCCTCGGCCAGCTTGGCCTTGCCCTCGGCGGCGCGGTGCGACCGGCCCAGGGAGGCGTCGGCGAGCTTGCTCAGATCGAATGTCGGGGGTTTGGCGCAGGGGCCAGAAGAAAATCGCGGGTTCGCCGGTGTGGCGACAGGTTTATCGGCCGGCCGCGATGCCGGTTGGTCAATAGCCATATGTGCTACCCTCTCAGATATGCGCCCTTCGTTGGGGAAGGGTGTCCCACGGATGCGTCTAAGGCCCGGCGCGGGGTGGTGCAATCGGGAAAATGGGTCTAGACCGCCGCTCGGTCGCAATTTTGCGACATCCCTGACGCGGATCGGAAACTTCGCCCATGCACACCGTCCTTATCCTCACCGCGCCCGGCGGCGCCCCGCTCGATCCGGCCCTGGTGGAGAGCCTGCGCAACGCCTGGGGCGGCGGCGACGCGCTCTGGCTCGCGCCCGACGAGGCGGCGGAGTTCGAGGTGACGGCGCTGCCCGGCAACCTCTGGGAGGTCTGGGAAAGCTGCCAGGCCCTCGGGGTCGATCTGGTGGCCCTGCCAAGCGCCGGGCGTCGCAAGCGGATGCTGCTGGCGGACATGGACAGCACCATGATCCAGCAGGAATGTATCGACGAGCTGGCCGATGCGGCCGGTGTCGGCGATCGGGTGAAGCAGATCACCGCCCGCGCCATGAACGGCGAGCTGGATTTCGAGGGTGCCCTGCGCGAGCGCGTGGGCCTCCTGAAGGATCTGGACGAGGCCGTGATCGGCGAGGTGCTCGAGAGCCGGATCAGCCTCATGCCCGGCGGCCCGGCGCTCCTTGCCACGATGAAGGCCCAGGGCGCCCATGCCGCCCTCGTCTCGGGCGGCTTCACCGCCTTCACCGGGCGGGTCGCGGCGCTTTTGGGCTTCGACGAGAATCGCGCCAACACCCTGGAGGTGGCCGGGGGCCGCCTCACGGGCCGCGTCGTGCCGCCGATTCTCGGCCAGCAGGCCAAGGTCGATGCCCTGGAGGAGATCACCGTCCGCCTCGGTCTTTCCGAGGCCGACGTCCTCGCGGTGGGCGACGGCGCTAACGATCTGGGGATGCTCAAGCGGGCGGGCCTGGGCGTGGCCCTGCACGCCAAGCCCGCCGTGGCCGCCCAATGCCAGGTGCGCATCAACCACGGCGACCTGACCGCGCTGCTCTACCTCCAGGGCTACCGGCGCGACGAATTCGCCGCATAGAACTTAACGCTTTACTTAATTAACATTTTGGTTAATGATCGGTCCATGTCCCAGATGGCCCGAACCTTCGCCGCGCTCTCCGATCCCACCCGCCTCAGCGTGGTGGAGCGGCTGATGCAGCGCGGCGAGCTGCCGGCCGGTGATCTCGTCACCGGGGCCGGCATTTCCGCCCCGGCGGTCTCGCGCCATCTGAAGGTCCTGCGCGAGGCGGGGGTGGTCACCCAGCGCGCGGAGGGGACGAAGCGATACTACCGGGTCGCCCCCGAGGCCATGCGCGCGATTGCCGACTGGACGATCGCGCACCGCAGCTTTTGGGAGGCGAGCCTCGACCGCCTGGACACGATTTTGGCTGATGAGGGGGAGACTTACGATGAGTGACATTCGACTGGAGCGCGACTTCTCGGTCAGCCCGGAGCGGCTCTTCGAGGTGATCAGCACCCGCGCCGACCTGGTGCGCTGGTGGGGCCACGACGGCTGGACCTTCCAGGAGGAACAGCTCGATTTCTCGCGCCCCGGCCCCTGGCTGGCCGACATGCGCAGCGAGGAGGGCAACCGCTACAAGCTCTCCGGCCAGGTCACCCGGGTCTCGCCGCCCGATCTCATCGGCTTCACCTGGGCCTGGCACGACGCGGAGGATGCCCGCGGCCCGGAAAGCCACGTCACCTTCACGGTGGTGCCCACTGCCAAGGGCGCGCGCCTCATCGTCGATCACCGCGAACTGCGCAGCGACGACATCGCCGCCGCCCACGCCCGCGGCTGGCAGGGGCCCCTGTCCCGCCTGGCGCGCCACCTGGAATCCCTATCCCAACCCCAAGAAGCAGAGGAGGAGTAAGATGCCCGATTTCATGCTGGCCTATCACGGCGGGAAGGCCCCCGAGAGCCCCGAGGAGGGCGAGAAGGTCATGGCCGCCTGGCAGGCCTGGTACCAGGACCTGGGCGACAGCGTCGTCCACCCCGGCAACCCGGTGGGCATGTCCAAGACGGTCAGCGCCACGGGGGTGGAGGACCACGGCGGGGCCAACCCCCTGTCCGGCTTCACCATCCTGCGTGCCGAGGACATGGAGAGCGCCTGCAAGATGGCGGCGGCCTGCCCCATGGTGGCCGATGGCAGCGGCACCGCCGAGGTGGCGCCGCTGATCGACATGTAAGTTGAGTCCGGCGGCGGGCCCGGCTCAGATCAGGCCGGCCGCCGGTTTCAAGGTTCCGGTCTCGATGCCCCGGCGATTCAGGATCGGGGCATTGAGCCGCTTCCGCGTGGCGGGATGATCCGCCGACAGCACCCCCAGCCGCACCAGCAGCGCCGCGATGGCGCATTCCGCCGCCCTGGTCGTGCCGCAGGCCGCCTTGAGCGCGATCCCCAGCTTCTGCTTCGGCAGGATGGCAATGAAGAAGCCCTCGGCCCCGGTCTTGAGCGCCACCTTGCCCTCCATCGCGCGCATCAGCTCGGTGCAGGCCCGGCCCTCGCCCGCGACCAACTCGGGGTGCTGTCGCATGGCCCCGTGCAACCGGGCCTCCGCGCTCCCCTCCGGGGCGGCGGCAAAGTGCGCCATGGCCCGGGCCATGCCGTGCAGGCTGGCGGCATGGTTCGGCGCCGAACAGCCGTCGATCCCGTAGCCGGGCGAGCTCTCCTCGGTCACCTCCTCGAAGGCTTCCAGACAGGCCTGCTGCACCGGGTGGTCCGGGTCCACGTACTCCGGCCCCGCCCCGAGGTGCTGGGCCAGGGTGAGGAAGCCCGCGTGCTTGCCCGAGCAGTTGTTGTGCACCTGGCAGGGGGCGGCATGGGCGCGGATCAGGGCCTCGTGGGCCGCCCGATCGTCCGGGTCCTGCGGGCCGCAGCGGAAATCCTCGTCCGCCAGGCCCAGCTCCTGAATCCAGGCGGCCACCCTGTCGGTGTGGATCGCGGCGCCATTGTGCGAGGCGCAGGCCAGGGCCAGATGCTCACTGCCGAGGCCCGCCTTGTCGGCCGCGCCCGAGCGCACCAGCGGTAGGGCCTGGATCATCTTGGAGGAGGAGCGCGGCAGCACTACCGCCGTCGGATCGCCCCAGCTCTCCAGAATGTCGCCACGGGCGTCGCAGATCACGGCGTGGCCCTGGTGGCGGCTCTCCAGAAAGGGCCCGCGCCAGATCTCGGCAAAGGGGGCGGCTTGGGTCATCGGCTTCTCCTTCGGGGCAGATGGTTCATCGTCACGCGGCGCCTAAGCAAAATCCCGCCAACCGGGGTTTCGTCGGTCGCGCCTTTGGCGTTAATATGGTCTCTGTCAAAAAGATAACAGGCATCCGGCGCAGAAAGGGACGTGAGGGCCCGCCGGAGGACCTGAGAGGATTGAGGTCAAGGACAGCTGGAGGCTGTATAAATGTCATTTCACAAGACGTTGGCCTGTGCCATCGGGCTTGCCGGTCTCGTGGCGACGGGCGCCGTGGCACAGGAACAAAGCACCAACCGGGTCGCGGCCAAGACCGACTGGAGTGTCTTCGTCGAGGACAATCCGACCGAGTGCTGGTCGGTCTCGACCCCGAAGGAAACGGTCAATTCCCGCGACGGGCGCGTGGTGGCGGTCAACCGCGGCCAGATCCTGCTGATGGTCTTCTACCGGCCCTCGGCCAACGCCAAGGGCCAGGTCGCCTTCACCGGCGGCTATCCCTTCGCCTCGGGCTCCACCGTCACCATGGACATCTCGGGCAGCAGCTTCGAGCTCTTCACCGACGGTGAATGGGCCTGGCCTGCCACGGTGGAGGATGACGCCAAGATCATCACCGCCATGAAGCGCGGCGCCGATGCCGTGGTCACCGGGCGCTCGGGCCGCGGCACCGACACCAAGGACACCTTCTCGCTCCTGGGCTTCACGGCAGCGGTCGAGGACGCGGCCAAGCGCTGCGGCGGCTGATGCCGACCGGGGCGCTGCCCCGGACCCCGGAGTTTATCGGGCAAGACGAAGGGGGCAGGGGCCCCCTTTTCGCCTTTTCGCCTTTCCGCCCCGCCCCTTTTTGCATTTGGCGCCGAAACCTGTATAGAGGCGCGTCACCCCGCCAGGAGCCGAGTCGCACCATGTCCGCCACCGCGCCGATCACGCAAGATGTCATGACCCTGCCGCGCAAGCTGCCCGAGGGGCCCGCCAACCTGGTCGGCCTCACCCGCGAGCGCATGCGCGAGGCCCTGATCGGCATGGGCACGCCGGAAAAGCAGGCCAAGATGCGCGTCGGCCAGATCTGGCAGTGGATCTACCAGTGGGGCCGCCGCGACTTTGCCGAGATGACCAACCTCTCCAAGGCCTACCGCGCTCAGCTTGCCGAGCACTTCGTCATCGAGGTGCCCGAGGTGGTGAGCCGCCAGGTCTCCAGTGACGGCACGCGCAAGTACCTGGTGCGCATCGCCGGCGGCCACGAGGTGGAGATCGTCTATATCCCCGAGGAGGGCCGCGGCACGCTCTGCGTTTCCTCCCAGGTGGGCTGCACCCTGACCTGCTCCTTCTGCCACACCGGCACCCAGAAGCTGGTCCGCAACCTGACCGCGGCCGAGATCATCGGCCAGGTCATGGTGGTGCGCGACGATCTTGACGAGTGGCCCGAGATCGGCGCCCCGAAGGACGAGACGCGCCTCCTGTCGAACATCGTGCTCATGGGTATGGGCGAGCCGCTCTACAATTTCGAGAACGTGCGCGACGCCATGAAGATCGCCATGGACGGCGAGGGCATCCAGCTCTCGCGGCGCCGGATCACGCTCTCCACCTCGGGCGTGGTGCCCGAGATCGCCCGCACCGCCGAGGAAATCGGCTGTCAGCTCGCCGTCTCCTTCCACGCCACGACGGACGAGGTGCGCGACAAGCTTGTGCCGATCAACAAGCGCTGGAACATCGCCGAGCTGCTCGAGGCCCTGCGCGCCTACCCGAAGGTCAGCAACTCCGAGCGGATCACCTTCGAGTACGTCATGCTCGACGGGGTGAACGACAGCGACGAGGATGCGCGCCGTCTGATCGAGCTGATCGAGGGCATCCCGGCCAAGATCAACCTGATCCCCTTCAACGAATGGCCCGGCGCCCCCTACAAGCGTTCCAGCAACAACCGCATCCGCGCCTTCGCCGACATCATCTACAAGGCCGGCTACGCCTCGCCCATCCGCACCCCGCGGGGCGAGGACATCATGGCCGCCTGCGGGCAGCTCAAGTCCGCGACCGAGCGGGCGCGCAAGTCGCGCCGCCAGATCGAGGCGGAAGCGGGCCTGGGCGGCTGATGCCCCCCTACCGGGTGGCCGCGGCGCTGCCCGGCGCGCTCTGGATCATGCCGCATCCGCCCGCCGAACACCTGGCGGGCACCCTGGCGGGACTGCGCCAGGCGGGCATCGGGCGGCTCCTCTCGCTCCTGCCCGAAGCGGAGGAAGCGGCCCTGGGGCTGGCGGCAGAGCCCGCCGCCTGCGCCGCCGAAGGCCTGATCTTCAGCCGCTTCCCAATCGAAGATTTCCAGTTGCCAGAACCGGGCCCCTTCGCGGGCCTCGTCACGGAGCTCGCCCGCGACCTGCGCCAGGGCGATCAGGTGGTGCTGCATTGCCAGGCGGGCATCGGCCGCTCGGGCCTGTTGGCCGCCTGCACGCTCGTGGCGCTGGGCACGGCCCCCTCCGCCACCATCGCGCAGGTCTCCGCGGCCCGGGGCAGGGAAATCCCCGACACGGAAGAACAGCGCGCCTTCATCCTCGCCTTCCGGCCCGGCCCCTGAGCGCCCCGCTGCCTGCGCCAAAAGGCCCCCCTTCTGCCGCAATCGCGCGAAACAATCGCCCCAAACCGGGGGCAGATTGTTTCCAGTTTCAGCAGGAGACAGATGATGTCACTCATGTTCGACGAAGATCCCTTCCTCCCCGCCAAGGTCTTTGACCTGGTGCGCCGGGAAAGGGCCGCCTCCCTCTCGCCGCGCGAATGGAAGCACCGGCTGGCGGGATACGGCTATGCCATCCGCGAGACCGATCACGGCCAGGTTCTGGAGACCCTGCCGCACCACGTGGAGGTGGGCGTCCTGCCCGCCGAGCTCTCGGCCTAGGAGGGGCTGGGCCGCCCCGGGATGTGCTCCCGCGCGCCCTTGACCTCCCAGGTCTCGATCAGCTCGATCGCCTCCTCGGCGGTCTCCACGTAGCGGAAGAGATCCAGATCCTCGTCCGAGATGGTCCCGGCGTCGGCCAGGGCCTCCCAGTTGATGATCCGCTCCCAGAACTCCCGCCCGAAGAGCAGGAAGGGCACCCGCTGCATCCGCCCGGTCTGGATCAGCGTCAGGCTCTCGAAGAGCTCGTCCATCGTGCCGAAGCCCCCCGGAAAGACGCAGATCGCCCGCGCCCGCATCAGGAAGTGCATCTTGCGGATCGCGAAGTAGTGGAAGTTAAAGCAGAGCTCCGGCGTCACGTAGGCGTTGGGCGCCTGCTCGTGCGGCAGGACGATGTTGAGCCCGATGGAGCGCCCGCCCGCCTCCATGGCGCCGCGGTTGCCCGCCTCCATCACCCCCGGCCCGCCGCCGGTGACGATGACATTCTCGGCCCCCCCCTCGGCCAGTGATTTCTCCGTCACCAGCCGGGCGAAGCGCTGGGTCTGCTCGTAGAAGCGCGAGAGGTCCTTCAGGGTCTCCGTGCGGGCGCTCTCCTTCTCCGCCGGGGGCGGGATGCGTGCCCCGCCGAAGAGCACGATGGTGGACTGCACGCCCTGCTCGTCGAGCATCAGCTCGGGCTTGAGCAGCTCCAGCTGCAGCCGGACCGGGCGCAGCTCCTGGCGGCAGAGAAACTCGTCGTCGTTGAAGGCCAGTCGGTAGGCCGGGGCCCTTGTCTGCGGCGTGTCCGGCACCGATTCAGCGGCGGTGCGGTCCACACTGGCATGGCGCAGGGGGTGGCGGCGGCTCTGGTCGTTCATGGGCTTCTCCGGCTCGGGTTTTTGCCCAAGCGTGGCCTCTCCGGGGCAAAGTTGCAATGGGGAGGCGGGGCAACCGCGCCTCAATGTGAAGCATGATCTTCTCTGCCCGAGCCCCTCCCGTCACCCTGACCGATTGCGCGGCGCGGCGCTGGCGGCTATGACCCGGCAAACCGCAACCCCCGCAAGGAGCGCCGCCATGTCCAACGCCCACCTCGAAGAAGCCATCGAATCCGCCTGGGACACCCGGGACCAGATCACCCCCGCAACCAAGGGGCCGGTGCGGGAGGCCATCGAGGAGACCCTGGATGCGCTCGATTCCGGCAAGCTCCGGGTGGCCGAACGCCAGGAGGACGGCAACTGGCAGGTCAACCAGTGGGCCAAGAAGGCCGTGCTCCTGGGCTTCCGCATCAAGGACATGGAACAGCAGTCCGGCGGCCCCCAGGGCGCCGGCTGGTGGGACAAGGTGGACAGCAAGTTCAAGGGCTGGGGCGATGCCCAGTGGCAGGAGGCGGGCTTCCGCGCCGTGCCCAACTGCGTCGTGCGCCGCTCCGCCTACATCGCGCCAGGCGTGGTACTCATGCCCTCCTTCGTGAACCTCGGCGCCTACGTGGACAGCGGCACCATGGTGGACACCTGGGCCACCGTCGGCTCCTGCGCCCAGATCGGCAAGGGCGTGCACCTCTCGGGCGGCGTCGGCATCGGCGGCGTGCTGGAGCCCATGCAGGCGGGCCCCACCATCATCGAGGACAATTGCTTCATCGGCGCCCGCTCCGAGGTGGTCGAGGGCTGCATCGTGCGCGAGGGCTCGGTCCTTGGCATGGGCGTCTACATCGGCCAGTCCACCAAGATCGTGGACCGCGAGACCGGCGAGATCATGTACGGCGAGGTGCCCGCGGGCTCCGTCGTGGTGGCGGGCACCATGCCTTCCAAGAACAACGTCAGTCTCTACTGCGCCGTGATCGTCAAGCGCGTGGACGAGCGCACCCGCGCCAAGACCTCCATCAACGAGCTGCTGCGCGACTGATCCCAACAGCCGCAGACCTTTGCAAACGCCGCGGAACCCGGGAGGGGCCCGCGGCGTTCTGCGCCAAACACCTGACGCAGGAAGGAAGACACGATGGAAGGTCTCGGTTGGTTTGCGGCGCTCATCGTCGGCGGTCTGGCGGGCTGGATCGCGGAGAAGATCATGAAGCGCGATCACGGGCTGCTGCTCAACATCTTCATGGGCATCGTCGGGGCGCTCCTGCTCAATGCCATCCTGGTCTTTGTCTTCGGCGCCACCCTGGGCGGCTGGATCGGCCAGCTTGTCGTGGGGGTGATCGGGGCCTGCCTGCTCATCGCCATCATCACCCGGCTGCGCGGCCGCGCCTGAGCCTTCCCAAGCCTCGCGAAAGCGGGTAGCACTGCCCTCCAATCCAAGAGGGGTGCCCCATGTCCGACGCCAAGCCCAAGAAGCCGAAGAAGCCCTCCCGCCAGCAGGTCTTCACCCTCCTGGTCGAGATCGGCCGCAAGGAGGGCGACGGCCTGCCTGAGGGGGCGACGGGAGCGGCGCTCATGTGCTTCGCCTCCGGCGTGGACGAGGCCGAGGCCGTGCGCGAGACGGTCGCCATTCTCAAGCAGGCCGACACCAACCCGCTTGACGTGACGGGCTACGGCACCCTGGAGGAACGCGAGGCCGAGGGCCACGAGTTCGGCGAGGAGGAGCGCGGCCTGATGCAGCGCGCCCTCGAGGAGAATGCCGTGATCGTCGCCCAGATGACCCCCTTCTTCGGCGAGAAGCGGCCCGAACAGTGAGCGGCGAGCGCGACCTCGCCACGCTCCTGCGCACCCTCAAGGTGCGCCTCGCGCCCGACACCTACCTCTTCGCCACCCTGCCGGACCGGGCCCTGCCCGAGGGCCTGCGCCCCCTGATGCGCTTCGAGGAGGCGGAGGGCACGACCCTGATCCTGCGCCGCGAGGAGGCGGCTGCGCACGGCATCGCGGGCGAATTCCCCTGCCGGATGCTCACCCTCGACGTCCACTCCTCGCTCGAGGCCGTGGGCTTCATCGCCCACATCGGGCGGGTGCTGGCCGAGGCCGGGCTGGGGGTGAACCCCGTGGCGGGCTTCTACCACGATCACCTCTTCCTGCCCGAGGATCGCGCCGAGGAGGCCCTGGAGCTGCTCGAAGGCATCGCGCAGAGCACCTGACACCCCCTTGGCAGTCAGGCCATTTGGCCCCAGAAAGGCCCCCGACCGAAGCCGAAGAAGGAGAGGCCCAAGATGCCCGTCGATCCCGTTGACCTGACAGCGCGGCTGGTGCGCTGCGCCTCCGTCACCCCCGCCAACGAGGGCGCGCTGGAGATCCTGGAGGAACTCCTGACGGAGGCGGGCTTCGAGTGCAGCTGGGCCGACAGGGGCGGCATCCGCAACCTCTTCGCCCGTTGGGGCAGGCGCGGCAACGGCCGCGCCTTCGGCTTCAACGGCCACACGGACGTGGTGCCCATCGGGCGCGAGCCGGACTGGTCCATGCCGCCCTTTGGCGCCGAGGTGCGCGAGGGCAAGATGTACGGCCGCGGCACCACCGATATGAAATCCGGCGTCGCCGCCTTCGCCGCCGCGGCGGTGGACTTCGTGCGCGACACCCCGCCCGACGGCAGCGTGATCCTGGCCATCACCGGGGACGAGGAGGGCGACGCCCAGAATGGCACCCTGGCCCTCCTGGAGCACATGGAGCAGGCGGGCGAGCGCATGGATGTCTGCCTGGTCGGAGAACCCACTTGTCCCGAGCGCATGGGCGAGATGATCAAGATCGGCCGCCGCGGCTCCATGACGGCCTGGATCACCGTCACCGGCACCCAGGGCCACTCGGCCTATCCGCACCGCGCCAACAACCCCCTGCCGGGCATAGTCCGCCTGATGGACCGGCTCGCCTCCGCCACCCTCGACGAGGGCACCGAGCATTTCGATCCCTCGACCCTCGCCGTGGTGACGGTGGACACGGGCAACCCGGCCAACAACGTCATCCCCGGCAGCTGCACCGGCTGCGTCAACATCCGCTTCAACGACAGCCACAGCGGCGCCAGCCTCTCCGACTGGCTGGAGGCGGAAGCGCAGGAGGTGCGCGAGGCTTTCGGCCTGAAGATCGATCTCAAGATCAAGATCTCCGGCGAGAGCTTCATCACCCCGCCCGGCCCGCTTTCCGATCTGGTCGCCCAGGCGGTGGAGGCGGAAACCGGCCTCACCCCGGTGCTCTCGACAACCGGCGGCACCTCGGACGCGCGCTTCGTCAAGGCCCACTGCCCGGTGGTGGAGTTCGGCCTCGTCGGCCAGTCCATGCACCAGGTGGACGAGCACGTCGAGGTGGCGCAGATCCACCAGCTCAAGGCCATCTACGGGCGCATCCTGCGGGACTATTTCGCGTGACCATCAAGGTCATCCGCACCGAGGATCTGGCCGCCTGCCTGGAGCTGCGCCGCCTGGTCTTCATGGAGGAGCAGGGCGTCTCGGAAGAGGAGGAGATCGACGGGCTCGATCCTCACTGCCTGCATCTCCTGGCTGAAGAGGATGGCGAACCCCTCGGCACCGCGCGCGTCCTCTACAAGGAAGGTGTCGCCAAGATCGGTCGGGTCTGCGTGCTCAAAGCCCATCGGGGCCGCGGCCTGGGCCGCCTCCTGATCGAAGCCGCCCTCGAGCAGTCCCGCGGCAGGGCCAGGACGGCCCGGCTCGGCGCCCAGGTCAGCGCCCTGGGCTTCTACGAGGGGCTGGGCTTCACCGCCTACGGACCCCTCTACGACGACGCGGGCATCCCCCACCGCGACATGGAGCGCCCCCTGTGAGGCCGACCCTCATCCTGATGGTGAAGGAACCGCGCCCCGGGCGGGTCAAGACGCGTCTGGGCCGCGACATCGGCCTGGTGCCCGCCGCCTGGTGGTTCCGCCACCAGACCCGGCGCCTGATCCGCCGGCTCGAAGACCCCCGCTGGCAGCTGGTGCTCGCCGTCGCGCCGGACCGTGAGGGACTGCAAAGCCGCACCTGGCCCGCCCACCTGCCGCGCTGGCCCCAGGGCGGCGGCCACCTCGGCGACCGCATGGCGCGCATGCTGGCCCGCGCGGGCGGCGCCCCCGCCTGCGTCATCGGCGCCGACATTCCCGGCATCCAGAAACCCCACATCTGCGCCGCCTTCCGCGCCCTGGGCCGGCAGGACGCCGTCTTTGGCCCCGCGCCCGATGGCGGCTACTGGCTCATCGGGCTGAAGCACCCCGCCCGCCAGCCTGCCGGGTTCCTCCAGGGCGTCCGCTGGTCCAGCGCCGATGCCCTCGCCGACAGCCTCGCCACCCTGCCGGATCACAGGGTGGCCCGCATCGCCACCCTGCGGGACGTGGACCGGGCGCACGATTTGCCATGACGACAGGGGGTGCCCGTGCTACCTCCCCCCACATGAGCCAAATCCCGACCAAAGCCGAAATTCTCCACTGGATCGAGCAGAACCCGACCCTGACCGCCAAGCGCGACATCGCCAAGGCGTTCGGGATCAAGGGGGCTGCCCGGATCGACCTGAAGCGCGTCCTCAAGGAGATGGAGGAGGAGGGCCACCTGGAGAAGCGCAAGCGCTCCTATCAGGACCCCGACCGCCTGCCGCCGGTCTCCGTGCTCGTCGTCTCCGAGGCCGACAAGGACGGTGATCTCTTCGCCAGGCCCCTGGAATGGCAGGGCGAGGGGGTGGAGCCGCGCGTCCTGGTGATCCCCCGCGCCTCCGATCCCGCGCTCGGCGCCGGAGACCGCATCCTCGCCCGCCTGACCCTGGTGAAGGGCGAGGCGCACCACTACGAGGCCCGCCTGATCCGCCGCATCGGTACGAACCCGCGCCGTGTCATGGGCATCTTCCGCAAGCGCACCGAGGGGGGCCGCATCGTTCCCATCGACAAGGGCGCGGACAAGGAATGGATCGTCGCCGACAAGGACATTCACGGCGCCAAGGACGGCGAGCTGGTGGAGGCCGAGCAGGCCGGGCCCAAGGGCCGCCTGGGCCTGCCCAAGGCGCGCATCGTGGAGCGCCTGGGCGATCCCTCGGCGCCCAAGGCCGTCTCCCTCATCGCCATCCACCAGCACGGCATCCCCGATCACTTCCCCGACAGCGTCATCGAGGAGGCCGACCGCGCCAAGCCCAAGGGCCTCAAGGGCCGCGAGGATCTGCGCGACCTGCCCCTCGTCACGATTGACCCGTCGGATGCCCGCGACCACGACGATGCCTGCTACGCCGAGCCCGACAGCGACCCCAAGAACGAAGGCGGGCACATCCTCTGGGTCGCCATCGCGGACGTGGCCGCCTACGTCACCCCCGGCTCCGCCCTGGACCGCGAGGCGCGCAAGCGCGGCAATTCCACCTACTTCCCGGATCGCGTCGTGCCGATGCTGCCGGATCGCCTGTCGGGCGATCTCTGCTCCCTGCACGAGGGCGTGCCGCGGGCCTGCATCGCCGTTCGCATGCAGCTCGACGCGGCGGGCAACAAGCTTTCCCACAGCTTCCACCGGGGCCTCATGCGCTCGCCCGCGTCGCTCCACTACGAGGAGGTCCAGGCGGCCATCGACGGCGCCCCGAATGACCGCACCGGCCCCCTGCTGGAGCCGGTGATCCGGCCCCTCTACGCCGCCTACGCGGCCCTGCGGAAGGCCCGCGCCGAACGCCAGCCGCTGGAGCTGGACCTGCCCGAGCGCCGCATCGAGCTTTCGGACGATGGCCGGGTCAAGTCGGTCAACTTCAAGGACAGGCTCGACGCCCACCGCCTGATCGAGGAGTTCATGGTCCTGGCCAACGTCGCCGCCGCCGAGACCCTGCTCAAGAAGAAGACGCCGCTGCTCTTCCGCATCCACGAGGAGCCGAGCCCCGAGAAGCTCCAGAGCCTGCGCGAGACCGCCGAGGCGTCGGGCTTCCGCCTCGCCAAGGGCCAGGTGCTCAAGACGGCCCACCTCAACCGCCTGCTCAACGATGCCGCGGGCAGCGACGAGGCCGAGCTGATCAACCTCTCCACCCTGCGCGCCATGACCCAGGCCTACTACGGGCCGCAGCACATCGGCCACTTCGGCCTGGCGCTGCGCTCCTACGCGCACTTCACCTCGCCGATCCGCCGCTACGCCGATCTCATCGTGCACCGGGCGCTGATCACCGCCCACGGCTGGGGCAAGGACGGTCTCGCGGCAGAGGAGATCGAGGAGCTGGAACAGACCGCCCAGCACATCTCCGAGACCGAGCGCCGCTCCATGATGGCCGAGCGCGACACCACCGACCGCTACCTGGCCTCCTACCTCTCCGAAAGGGTCGGGGACGAGATGCAGGGCCGGGTCAGCGGCATCGCCCGCTTCGGCGCCTTCGTGAAGCTGGACGAGACCGGCGCCGACGGTCTCCTGCCGATGCGCGCCCTGGGCCGCGAGTACTTCCACTACGATGCCGAGGCCCAGACCCTCATGGGCGCCGATTCGGGCCTCCTGATCGGACTCGGCCAGCGGGTCACCGTGCGCCTCTCCGAGGTGACACCGGTCACCGGGGGCATCGCGCTGGAGCTCTTGGAGATCGAGGATCAGCAGGTGGCCCAGCCCGGCCGCGGCAAGGCCCGGGGGCGCCCGCCGCCGCGTGGCAAGGCCGCCAAGGCCAAGCGCAAGAAGGACAAGATCAAGCGCAAGGTCTCGCGCAGTCGGCGCTGACATGCCGGTCGGGGGCGGGCCGCCGCTTTGCCCCTTGCCTGGCCCCGCGGCCCCACTAGGCTGGCCCCAATCTGAGCAGTCTTGAGGGGGCGCACCGATGCGCATGTGGGCATCTTTCCTGATCCTGGCCCTTGCCGGGCCGAACCTGCCAGCCCTGGCCGCGGGGCCCGACAGCTCGCGGCGACCGGCCCAGCGGGCCGAGCAGGCGGCGGTCCAGGCCGTGCCCTCGCCCGGCGCGAGCCAGGCGGGGCTGGAACGCTGGCTGACGGAGTTCCGCCCCCGCGCCATCGAGGCCGGGATCACCGCCGCCACCCTCGATCGCGCCCTGGCGGATGTCTTCTACGACGAGGGCATCATCCGGCGTGACCGCAATCAGGCGGAGTTCACCAAGACCATCTGGGACTACCTCGACACCGCCGTCTCGGACCTGCGCATCGCCAACGGCCGCGCCGCCCTGGCGAAGTGGGACGAGACCCTGACCCGGATCGAGGAAAGCTACGGCGTCGAGAAGGAGATCCTGGTCGCCATCTGGGGCCTTGAAAGCGCCTACGGCACCTTCCGGGGCAACATCCCCGTCATCAACTCCCTCGCCACCCTGGCCTACGATGCCCGCCGCCGCGACTTCTTCGAGGCCGAGCTGCTCGAGGCCCTGGCGATCCTCCAGGCGGGCGACACCCAGGTCGCCGCCATGCGCGGCTCCTGGGCCGGGGCCTCGGGCCACACCCAGTTCATGCCCTCCTCCTTCCAGCGCCATGCCGTGGACTGGACGGGCGACGGCCGCCGCAACATCTGGGGCGACGATCCGCGCGATGCCCTGGCCTCCACCGCCGCCTACCTCAAGCACTTCGGCTGGACCGCGGGCCAGCCCTGGGGCGTGGAGGTGCGCCTGCCCGAGGGCTTCGACTACCTCCTGGCGGACCGCGAGGTGACCAAGAGCGCCGCGGAGTGGGCCGCCCTCGGGGTGACGGCGCTCGACGGCCAACCCGTGGCGGATCACGGCCCCGCCTCGGTGCTCCTGCCCGGTGGGGCAGAGGGCGCGGCCTTCCTGATCTTCGACAATTTCGCCGTGCTGGAACGCTACAACACCGCCGACGCCTACGTGGTGGGAGTGGGCCACCTTGCCGACCGCATCGGCGGCGGGCGCGCCTTTCAGGCCGATTGGCCGCGCCGCCTGCGCGCCCTCAGCTTCGACGAGAGGACCGAGCTTCAGGAAAGGCTGACCGCCGCGGGATTCGATACGGTCAAGATCGACGCCAAGATGGGCCCCCTCACGGTGGGCGCCATCCGCCGCTTCCAGCAGGCCGAGGGCATCCGCCCCGACGGCTTTCCCTCGCTCGCCCTCCTCGAACGCCTACGCGAACTCTAAGTGGCCCCCGCGGGATGGGTGCTCAGCACCTATCCCGAGCCCCTCTCAGGAGGCCGCCTTCAACAAGTCCTTTTCCTTCAGATCCTTATAGGTCGCATCGAGCGCCGCCTGCGCCCGCTTGGTAAAGACCTCGATCTCCTCTGGCGTGATCACCAGCGGCGGCGAGATGATCATGCGGTCGCCCACGTGACGCATCACCAGGTTGTTGGCAAAGCAGTGCTCGCGGCAGATGTAGCCCACGTCGCCCGCGTTCCCGGCGAACTTCGCGCGGCTCTCCTTGTGCGGCGTCAGCGGCAGGGAGGCCATCATCCCCGAGACGTTCACGCCGCCCACCAGCGGATGCTCGTTCAGCGTCTCCAGCGCGCGGCCCAGGGCCGGAGCGGCCACCTCGCGCACGTGGGTCAGCACGTTCTCCTCCTTCAGGATGCGCAGGTTTTCCAGCGCCACGGCGGCACAGACGGGGTGGCCCGAGTAGGTGTAGCCGTGATTGAACTCGGTGGCGTTGATCACCTCGGCAATCTCGTCCGACACGATGGAGCCGCCGATCGGCGCATAGCCCGAGCTGAGGCCCTTGGCGACGGTCATGATGTCCGGCGTGATCTCCAGCGTCTCTGAGCCGAACCAGTTGCCCGTGCGCCCGAAGCCGCAGATCACCTCGTCCGCGATCAGCAGCACGTCGTGCTTGCGGCAGATGCGCTGAATCTCGGGCCAGTAGGTGCTCGGCGGCACGATCACGCCCCCCGCGCCCTGGACCGGCTCGGCGATGAAGGCGGCGACGTTCTCGGCGCCCAGCTCCTCGATCTTCTCTTCCAGCAGCCGCGCCCGCGCCAGGCCGAACTCCTCCGGCGACTGGTCGCCGCCCTCGGCCCACCAGTCGGGCTGCTCGATGTGGTGGATGCCGGGGATCGGCATGCCGCCCTGGGCGTGCATGTAGCTCATCCCGCCAAGCGACCCGGAGCCCATGGAGGAGCCGTGGTAGCCGTTCTTGCGGCTGATCACGTGGCTCTTCTGGGGCTGGCCCTTCTCGGCCCAGTAGGTGCGCACCATGCGCAGGTTGGTGTCGTTCGCCTCCGAACCGGACCCGGCGAAAAAGACGTGGTTCAGGTTTCCCGGCGCCAGCGCCGCCAGCTCGCGGGCCAGGGCGATGCCGGGCACGTGGGTCGTCTGGAAGAAGGTGTTGTAGTAGGGCAGCTCGCTCATCTGGCGCGCCGCCACCTCGCCCATCTCGGGGCGGCCGTAGCCGATGTTCACGCACCAGAGCCCGGCCATGGCGTCGAGAATCTCGTTGCCCTCGCTGTCGGTCAGGAAAATGCCCTTGGCCCGGGTGATGACGCGGGCGCCCTTGGCGGCCAGGTCCTTGCCGGTGGTGAAGGGGTGCAGGTGGTGGGCCGCGTCCAGGGCCTGAAGCTCGGCGGTGGGCAGGTGATTGGTGATCTGGGACATCTCGCGGAACCTTCTGTCAGGGGAGGGAGGGCGTCGGGGCCGACAATATGATCAAATTATTCAGAGTCAATCGAATCAGCCGGGATCGGCCCCGTCCTGAAGCGCGGCGCGGACCTGGGCCATGCCCTGTTCCACGTCCTCCTGCATCGCCCTGACCGCCGCCGACAGATCGCGGCGGGCCAGGGCCTCCAGCAGGTCGCGGTGCTTGTCGGGCAGGTTCGAGGTCCCGAAACGACCACAGACCACCCGCAGCGAGGGCCCGAAGCGGAGCCACAGCCGGTCCACCGTGGCGGCCATGATGGGGGCCTCGGCGGCCTCGTAGATGAGGCTGTGAAAGCGGTAGTTGTGCATCAGGTAGCCGCCCACGTCGCCCCGCGCGATGGCTTGGTTCAGCACCTCGTCGCAGGCGCGCAGGGCCTCCAGCAGATCCTCTCCCATCCGCTCCCCGGCCCGCCGCGTCAGCTCGGGCTCCAGGGTTTTGCGCATGAAAACAAGCTCTTCCACCCCGTCCGCCGTAAGCTCGGGCACAGAGACGCGGCGGTTGCCCTGGTGGGTCAGGGCCCCCTCCGCGATGAGCCGCCGCAAGGCCTCGCGCACCGGCGTCATCCCCGCCTCGAGCTGCTGGGTCAGGCCCTGGATGGTGACGGGCTGGCCGGGCGTGAGATCCCCGAAGAGGATCATCGCCCGCAGGGTCTCGTAGACCTGCTGGTGGGCGGGGGATTTCTCCGCCCGCGCGGCCCCGCTCTGGCCCTCCGCGATGTCGCTTTCCGTCACCATGTCACCCTGCCCAAAAACCCATCACCGGCGCGCGCCTTGCACCATGCTGTCACGCATGAAAGCATAAAGCATCTTGCCGGAAGAAACAAAACTTGATCAAATTCACGCAAGGGCCGGAAGGAATCCGGCCGCACCAAGGGAGCAACCTATGATCAATCGCATTCTCGGCGGTGTCGCCGCCGCAGCCCTGATGGCCTCCGCCGCCGCCGCGCAGGAGGTCCGGGTCTACAACTGGTCCGACTACATCGACGAGGACCTGCTGACCAAGTTCGAGCAGGAGACCGGGATCGACCTCGTGTACGACGTCTTCGACAGCAACGAGGTGCTGGAGACCAAGATGCTGGCCGGCGGGTCGGGCTACGACGTGGTGGTCCCCTCGGGCACCTTCCTGCAGCGCCAGATCACCGCGGGCGCCTTCCAGAAGCTCGACATGTCCAAGCTGCCCAACAGCGAGAACCTCTGGGACGTGATCGAGGACCGTCTGAAGAAGTACGATCCCAACAACGAATATGCCGTCAACTACATGTGGGGCACCACCGGCATCGGCGTGAACGTCAACAAGGTGAAGGAGATCCTTGGCGAGGATGCCCCCATGGGCTCCCTGGCGCTGATCTTCGAACCCGAGAACATGGAAAAGCTGCAGGAGTGCGGCGTCCACTTCCTTGATGCCCCGGCCGAGATGATCCCCGCCGCCCTGGCCTACTTGGGCGAGGACCCGGACGCGCAGGACCCCGAGGTGATCGAGAAGGCCGAGCCGGTGCTCAGCGCCGTGGCCCCCTACGTGCAGAAGTTCCACAGCTCGGAGTACATCAACGCCCTGGCCAACGGCGACATCTGCGTGGCCTTCGGCTGGTCCGGTGACATCCTCCAGGCGCGCGACCGCGCGGCCGAGGCCGATAATGGCGTGGAGATCGCCTACAACGCGCCCTCCGAGGGGGCCCTGATGTGGTTCGACAACATGGCCATCCCGGTCGATGCGCCGAACCCCGAGGCGGCCCACACCTTCATCAACTTCATCCTCGACGCCCAGAACATGGCCGACGCCTCCAACTACGTCTATTACGCCAATGGAAACCTAGCGAGCCAGGAGTTCCTGGAGGAGGACGTGATCGGCGATCCGGCCATCTACCCGGACGAGGAGACCCTGAAGAACCTCTACACCACCTCGCCCTACGGCCCCAAGGTGCAGCGCACGGTGACCCGCATGTGGACCCGGATCAAGTCCGGCACCTGATCCGCACCCCGGCGGCGGCCCCCACGCGGGCCGCCGCCCCTGGCCACCTCCACCGACAGGACCGCCCTCTTGAGCCAGACCGTCTTTGCCCCCTGGGATGACCCGAACGAGAAGCCGCTGATCCGGTTCCAGAACGTCACCAAGCGTTTCGGCGAGTTCGTCGCCATCGACGATCTGACGCTCGACATCTACGCGCGCGAGTTCTTCGCCCTGCTCGGCCCCTCGGGCTGCGGCAAGACCACCATGATGCGCATGCTGGCGGGCTTCGAAAGCGTCAGCGACGGCCGCATCGAGCTGTCCGGCCAGGACATCGGGGAGGTGCCCCCGAACAAGCGCGCGGTGAACATGATGTTCCAGTCCTACGCGCTCTTCCCGCACCTCTCGGTCTGGGACAACATCGCCTTCGGCCTGCGCCGCGACCGCAAGTCCAAGCAGGAGATCGAGGCCCGTGTGGCCGAGATGCTCAAGCTCACCCGGCTGGAGAAGTTTGCCCGCCGCAAGCCGCACCAGATCTCCGGCGGCCAGCGCCAGCGCGTCGCCCTGGCCCGCTCGCTCGCCAAGGCGCCCAAGCTCCTGCTGCTGGACGAACCGCTCGGCGCGCTCGACAAGAAGCTGCGCCAGGACACCCAGTTCGAGCTGATGGACATTCAGGAGACCACCGGCACCACCTTCGTGATCGTCACCCACGACCAGGAGGAGGCCATGACCGTCGCCTCCCGCGTCGCCGTGATGGACGAGGGCCGGGTAATCCAGGTGGCCACCCCCGCAAACATCTACGAATACCCCAATTCCGTCTACGTGGCCGACTTCATCGGCGACGTGAACATCATCGAGGGCACCGCCCGGGCCGCGGGCGAGGATCTCTACCGGATCGACTGGGCCGAGGGCCAGCAGCCGATCCAGGCCGCCTCCCAGCGCCCCTTCAGCGAGGGCCAGAAGGCCCACCTGGCGATCCGCCCCGAAAAGATCCGCATCACCACCGAGCCCCCGGAAGAGGCGGTCAACGTGCTCCAGGGCAAGGTCCTGGACATCGCCTACCTCGGCAACCTCTCGACCTACCATGTGGAGCTGCCGGGCGGGCAGGTGATCAAGGCCCAGACGGCCAACACCCGCCGCATCGCCCGCCGCGACATCACCTGGGAAGACCCGGTCTGGATCTCCTGGAGCGCCACCGCCGGCGTCCTGCTGGACCAGTGAGGCGGAGGGCTTTCACATGAAGCGCTTCACCCTCATCGCCGTCCCCTATCTCTGGCTCCTGGTGCTCTTCCTGGTGCCCTTCCTGATCGTCTTCAAGATATCCCTGTCGGATTCGGCCCTGGCGATCCCGCCCTACAGCCCGACCCTGGGCGACGGCATCGCCGCCATGTTCTCGGAATTCGACTTCGAGAACTTCGTCTTCCTCACCGAGGACGATCTCTACTGGAAGGCCTACCTGAGTTCCCTGCGCATCGCGCTCCTCTCCACCCTGCTCACGCTGCTGGTGGGCTACCCCATCGCCTACGGCATGGCCCGCGCCCCCGAGGAATGGCGCCCGACCCTGATGATGCTGGTGATCCTGCCCTTCTGGACCTCCTTCCTGATCCGGGTCTACGCTTGGATGGGCATCCTCTCCAACGAGGGCCTGCTCAACCAGCTCCTGCTCTGGCTCGGCCTGATCGACGCGCCGCTCCAAATCCTCAACACCAACACCGCCGTCTACATCGGCATCGTCTATACCTACCTGCCCTTCATGATCCTGCCGATCTTCGCCGCCCTCGACAGGCTCGACGGCTCCCTGATCGAGGCGGCGGAAGATCTCGGCTGCTCGCGGCTTCAGGCCTTCTGGCTGGTCACCATCCCGCTCTCGCGCAACGGCATCATCGCCGGGTCTTTCCTCGTCTTCATCCCGGCCCTGGGCGAATTCGTCATCCCTTCGCTGCTCGGCGGTTCCGGCACGCTGATGATCGGTAAGGTGCTCTGGGAGGAGTTCTTCAACAACCGCGACTGGCCGGTCGCCTCCGCCGTGGCGGTGATCCTGCTGCTGATCCTGATCATCCCCATCGTGCTCTTCCAGCGCAACCAGCAGAAACAGGCGGAGGCCGAGCAATGACGCGCCCCCGCTCCGTCACGCCCATCACCCGCTCACCAGCCGCCCCGGCCCGCGCCGGAGGAGAGCTGCGATGAACAGGCTGAGCTGGTTCAACGTCACCTCCCTGACCCTGGGTTTCGCCTTCCTCTACCTGCCCATGGTCATCCTGGTGATCTACTCCTTCAACGCCTCCAAGCTGGTGACGGTCTGGGCCGGTTTCTCCACCCAATGGTACGGAGAGCTGATCCGCAACGAGGCCTTCCTCGATGCCGCCTGGGTCACCCTCAAGGTGGCCGTCGTCTCCTCCACCCTGGCCACCGTGCTCGGCACCATGGCCGCCTACACCCTGGTGCGCGGCGGCCGCTTCCTGGGGCGCACGCTCTTTTCCGGCATGATCTACGCGCCCCTGGTGATGCCCGAGGTGATCACCGGCCTCTCGCTGCTGCTGCTCTTCATTGGCATTGGCCTCGACCGGGGCGTCATGACCATCGTCCTGGCCCACACCACCTTCTCAATGTGCTACGTCTCGGTCGTGGTCTCCTCGCGGCTCATCACCTTCGACCGTTCGCTGGAAGAAGCCGCGCTCGATCTCGGCGCCTCCCCCTTCGAGGCCTTCCGCCTGGTGACCCTCCCGATCATCGCCCCCGCCGTGATCTCCGGCTGGCTCCTGGCCTTCACCCTCTCGCTCGACGATCTGGTGATCGCCTCCTTCACCGCGGGCCCCTCGGCCACGACCCTGCCGATCAAGATCTTCTCCGCCGTCCGGCTCGGCGTCTCGCCCGAGATCAACGCCCTCTCGACGATCATGATCGCCATCGTCACCTTCGGGGTGATCACCGCCTCGCTGATCAGCAAGCGCACCGCCCTGCGCGCCCAGCGGGATGCCCAGGCGGCGGAACGCGCCACCGGATGAAACGCATCTACGGCGATTTCGCCTATTCCGACGCGCCCCGCGCGGGCTGCTGGTGGGACGGGACCACCGAACGCCCCGCCCGCACGCCCCTCTCGGGCAACCTGAGCTGCGACGTGGCCATCATCGGCGGCGGCTTCACCGGCCTTTCCGCCGCCCTGCACCTGGCCGAGGCGGGCCTCTCCGTGGTCCTGCTCGAGGCCCGCTTCCTGGGCTGGGGCGCCTCGGGCCGCAACGGCGGCTTCTGCTGCCTTGGCGGCGGCATGCTGGAGGATGCGGCCCTGGACCGGGCCTTCGGGGTCGATGGCCGCCGTGAATGGCGCCAGACCGAGGTGGCGGCGGTCTCCCTGGTGGAGGACCTGATCGCCCGCCACGGCCTGGAGGTGGACCGTCATTCCGAGGGCGAAACGCAGCTCGCCCACCGCCCCAAGGCCTTCGAGGAGATGCGCGCCGAGGTGGACCGGCTGGCCGAGAACTACGGGGTCACCCCGCGCCTCACTGCCCCTGAGGAACTGGCCGAGGCGGGCATGAAGGCGGGCTTTGCCGGTGCCCTGACCCTGCCCATCGGCTTTGCCCTCAACCCCCGCAAGTATCTCGACGGCCTGGCCCGCGCGGCCGAGGCGTCGGGCGCCCGGCTATTCGAAGAGACCCCGGTCGTGGGCCTTACCCGGCGCAGCGAGGGCTTTGACCTCACGACTCGGCGCGGCACCCTGCGCGCAGAGCGCGTCATCGTCGGCACCAACGGCTACTCCGCCGAGGATCTGCCGCCCTGGTTCGCCGCGCGCTACATGCCCACTCAGTCCAGCGTCATCGTCACCCGCCCCCTAACCGAGGCGGAACTCTCGGCCCAGGGCTGGACGAGCCACCAGGCCAGTTACGATACGCGCCACCTGCTGCACTACTTCCGCCTCATGCCGGACCGCCGGATGCTCTTCGGGGTGCGCGGCGGGCTGCTCTCCTCCCCCGCTTCCGAAAGGCGCGCCATCGCCCGCGCCCGGACAGATTTCGAAGCCATATTCCCCGCCTGGCGTCACGTGGAAACGCCCCACGCCTGGTCCGGCATGGTCTGCATCGCGCGCGACCGCATGCCCTTCGTCGGCGAGGTGCCCGATCAGCCCGGCCTCTTCGCCAGCCTCTGCTACCACGGCAACGGAGTCGCCATGGCAAGCTACGGCGGCGCCCTCCTGGCCGATCTGGTGCAGGGCAAGAGCCCCGCACGGGCCTATCCCGCGGCCATGCAGCGCCCCCTGCGCCCCTTCGAGCTGGGCCGCTACCGCCGCCTCGTCATGCCCCTGGCCTACGCCGGTTTTGCCCTCAAGGACGGCATCTGAGCCCCTTCGGCCCGAGGTCAGTCCATCAGGCTCCGCGCAGCCCCGCCAGGTCCTGCGCCAGCAGTTCCGTGCCGCCCTCCAGGATCAGCCCCGGCCCGCCCTCGAGGCTTCGCGCCTCCCGGATCGGCAGGTAGGCCGCCGCCGCCTCGCTGCTCAGCACCGCCCCCTGGGACCAGTTCTCCACCTCGAAGCTGTAGGGCCCCGGCGGCAGCGCGCCGCCCTCGGAGGTCCGCGCCCGCCAGGTGGTGCGCCCGGGTGCAAGGTCGATCTCCTCGCGGTAGACCTCCAGCCCCTGGCCGTTCTTGACCACCAGGAAGGCCCTGTCGGCCTCCGCAGCGGGCGTCGTGGCAACAGTAACCGGCGCCCCCGCCACCCGCACCGGCGCCTCCGTGCGGGCCTCCATCCCGATCAGCCCGGCCAGCTGCGTCATGGTGGCGAGCTGAAGCTGCGCGGTCATCTCCGCCAGGCGGTCATTGGCCAGCACCTGCTGCTCCACCATCGAAAACTGCGCCAACTGCGCGGCATATTCCGAACTGTCGATCGGCTCCATCGGGTCCTGATACTCGGCCTGGGCCGTGAGCATCTTCAGGAAGGTCTCGAAATCCGACGAGAGCACGGTGCTCGCCTCGGACGAGGGCAGGGTCGCCGCCGTGGCAATCGCCGGATCGCTGCGCGGGGTGGTCAGGGGGGCCGTTTCCATGGCGTCTCCTTTCTAAAGTCTCAGATCGAGCCCGCCCGAAGGCAGGGCTCGTCGCGGCGCTGGCGCGGCAGGCGCCGCCGCGGTCTCGTGGTCGGGGGCGGTCTGGCCGGTCAGAGTTTTGTGTTGCGGCGCGTCATCCGCAGGCTGCCCGAAGCCCGAAAAGCTGAAGGCGACCGACCCATAACCCAGTGCCCGCACCTCCTGCGCCAGCTCCTGGATATGGCGCCGCAAGAGCTCCAGGGTCTCGCCCCGCTCGGCCATCACCTGCACCACCAGCCCGCTGTCCCCCGTCGCCACGGAAAGCCGCACCCGCCCCAGCTCCTCGGGGCTGAGGCTGATCTCCACCGGCCGCGCGGGCAGCGTCTGCACCGCCTCCACCACCTGCCGCACCGGCGGCGGCATCGCTTCGAGCCGCGCGGGCGCCGGGGCGGTGGTGGTCGGGGCAGGCTCGGCCAGCGGCAGCAGCTCGGCGCCGGGCAGGGGCGCGCGGTTGGTGGCTGAGACGGGCTTCTGTGTCGCCCGGGGAGCCGCAACAGTGATCTGGGTCGGCGCCGATACGCTCGGCTGGCGGGGCAGGGCGCTCGCGGCTGGGGCCGAGGCAGGCACGGGCTGTCTCTGTCTATCCTTTGGCGAAGTCACGCCCGTGCTGGCAGGAGCCATCACCGATCCGTGCAAGACCACCATTGGGCCAACCGCTTTAGGGCCTGGATCAGCCAAAGGTATCGTCGGTGCAATGCCGCCAGTCTTTCGCACCTCAGGAGGCTTTGCGTCAGGTTCAACGCGGGCGCGCGGAGATACCGCGGATACTTGCATAGTGGACGGCGCCGGTGGCACGCTCACCTGCAGCGTTGCCGCCGAGGTTCCTGCCCACCCCCCCATCTGCGGCTTCAATGGCGCTGCAACCTTCTCGACAGTCTCAGCGCGCGCCTCCACCCGCACCAAGGGCGCACCTTGGCTGCCCTTCTCCAAACCCATGTTTTCGGGCGACAGCGCCACTGTTTGATCGGGCCGGACTGGAGCAGATCGGCTCAACCCGTCACTCTCCAGTGTCGGTCGCGCGAGCGAAACATCCATCCCTTGCGCAATCACCCGCGGCGCCGCGACCGTCGCCCCAAGTGCTATTACCGCCCCCTCAACACGAGCCGGCCGCGCCACCTCGGCCACCCCATCCACCCGCGGCTGCGGCGGCGTGAAGGCAGGCCGCTCCGCTGTGGTGAGGTGCTCCGCCTCCTGCCGCTGCCACACCGTCCCAGGTACCGGCCCCTGACCTTTCAGACGGATCACCTGCTGCACAACCGTCACCGGATCCGGCGCCGCAACGGCCCGTCTCGCGGCAACCTTCATCAAGGGCAAAGCAGGCGTCGGCCCGCTTTCCGCCCGAGACTCAACAGCCCTCGGCAGAGAGCTTCGATCCGTGCCGGGTTCGCCATTCTCGATCCTTGGCAAAACCGCGTCGATCGTTGTTGGCTTCGCGGGATGCACCACCGCCGCCGCTCTCACAGGAATCGGCAAAGGATGGGGTTCAATCGGCACCGGGGAAGGCGACCTGCCCACTTCAACCACCTGACGTGCTGCCGGGCCGACTGGCGTCGCCGCATCGGTCTGCGATAAGGCGGCTTCTTCGACCTTCGCCGCGCCCACCACCATCGGCGCCCCGAGAGGGCCGGGTCTGTCGTCAACCGATCGCGCTTCCACACGGTCGGACCTAACTGGACCCTGCAGAGGAAGCGGTTTGTCGCCATGGATGAAAATGGCGCTGTGAGCCGCTGCAATAGGCCGCCCCACCGCCTCCTGAACTTTCGCAAAGTCCGCCCCAGAAGCGCCCAACCAAAGACCCCGCGTCGGCGCAGCTTCTTTCCCTTCGGTGCGCCCAAGTAGGCTCACACTAGAATCGGGGAAACGCCCGTCTTGAACACCTGGCGCCGAAATTTCAACGGGCCGCTCTACAATCTCGCTCGAAGAGGCGTCGCCCCGGTGTACGATACCAGGTGCCCCGGCCACCACATCAGACACACGCGCCGCAGGTGCGCTCCGTCCATCGGCGATCAACGTCTCAGCATCTTCAATCACATCGCGAAGTTCGGAAGCGCGTTCATCTGCCTCGACCACCGGCCCATCAGGCACACTGGTCTTCTCCGCCTCCGCAACATCCGCACCGTCCCCATCTCCAGCCCTCGCCAAAGCCTCGCCATCACCCGCCAACGCCCCCAGCACAGCCGCAAAGCTCTCCCCCGGCACCGCCCCTGGCACACCAGCCCGCGCAGCATCCCCCGCACCGGGCGCAAGTAGGGACATCGGCAGTATCGACGGCATGGCGGGCTCCGGGCTCTTCTGAGGCGCCGTCCTTATCCGCCATCTCCCTTACCTGATCTTTACCGGCCCCGGCCCATGCTCCCCAAAGTAGGCAGAAATTTAGGAAAGCACCCATGGATCCCCTCATGCCCCCCACCGCCGCGCCGCCCCTCGCGCGCGAGCAAGCCCTGCGCAGCGCCGCGCGCGAGCTTGAGGCAACCTTCCTCGCCCAGATGCTGGAGGCTGCTGGCCTCGGCGCCCCGAGCGAGAGCTTCGGTGGCGGCGCGGGCGAGGATCAGTTCGCCTCCCTCCTGCGCATGGAGCAGGCCCGGCTCCTCGCCGACAGCGGCGGCCTCGGCCTGAGCGAGGCGATCTTTGAGGCCCTGAAGGAGAGAGCCCATGACAGCTGACACCGAAAAGACCCCGGGGATCGAGGCCCTGACGGACCTCCTGGAAGAGGAACGCAGCGCCCTCCTGCGGGGCGATCTGGAGGCCGCCGCCGCCCTCCTGCCGGAGAAGGAGCGTCTGCTGGCGGCCCTGCCCGAGGCAGCAGCGCCCCAGACGGCCCCGCTGCAGGAGCTCGCCAAGCGGGTGGCCCGCAACCAGCTCTTGCTCGAGGGCGCGCTGGAAGGGCTGCGCAGCGTGACGGCGCGGCTTGCCGCCCTGCGCCGCGTGCGCGACTCGCTCGAAACCTACGGCGCGGACGGCAAGCGGCGGCGCCACGGCACCAGCCCCAGGCGCGCGCTCGAGCGGCGCGCCTGAGGTGGCTAAGCCTTTATGAAAAACCGGCGCACTGGCGGCGGGGCTCTTCAGCAATCCTTAAGCGGGCTGGGGTCATCTGCCCCCCGCATCCGAGGTCGGATGGCGCACCCGGGCGGCCCGCCCGGCAGTGCACGGGTCAGAACGACTTTACGTCCAGCCCCACGGGGGGTGGGACCTCACGGACGCAAAGCGTCAATGACTGAAGGAACATGCTTATGTCGAGCATCATCACCAACAACTCCGCCATGGTGGCCCTGCAGACCCTGCGCACCATCAACAAGGACCTCGCGGCGACCCAGAGCGCCATCTCGACTGGCAAGGAAATTGCCTCGGCGAAAGACAACAGTGCGATCTGGGCGATCTCCAAGGTCATGGAATCCGACGTGGCCGGCTTCGAAGCGGTCTCCGATTCGCTGGCGGTGGGCGAATCCACGGTGGCCGTGGCCCTCGCGGGCGCCGAACAGATCGTCGACACCCTCAAGGAGATGAAGCAGCTGGCCGTGGCGGGCCAGTCGGAAACCGCCGACTTCACCAAGATCAACGCCGACATGCTGGAAAAGATCGACCAGATCACCGCCATCACCAACGGCTCCCAGTTCAACGGCGTCAACCTCCTGAAGGACGACATCGACGGCAACGGCGGCACCGCCCTCACGGTGGTCTCCTCGCTGGACCGGGTCGGCAATGCCGCCCCGACGGTGACGACGATCAGCGTCGACACGGTGGACTTCACCACCAACCTCGATGCCACCAGCATCTCGGCCATCACCGATGCCACCGAGGCGGCCACCGCCTACGGCGAGATCGAGGCCTTCCTGACGGTGGCCATCGACGGGGCGGCGGAGCTCGGCGCCTCGGCCGAGCGGATCGGCGATCAGCGCGACTTCATCGGCAAGCTGAACGATGCGGTGAAGTCCGGCATCGGCGCCCTGGTGGACACCGACATGGAGGCCGCCTCGGCCCGGCTCCAGGCGCTCCAGACCCAGCAGCAGCTGGGCGTCCAGGCGCTCTCGATCGCCAACCAGGCGCCCCAGACGATCCTGTCGCTCTTCCGGTAAGGGCCGCGGCGGGGGCCCACGCGGCCCCCGCCCACCTGCCGCCTTCTGACAAGATTTGAACAGGTAAGGGTTAGCCCGTGAATGCAACAGAATTGGCGCAGCGCGCCTACGCGCCGACCGGCGCGCCGGTCCAGTGCAACCGCTCGATCGAGTACCAGGTCATCGCCCGCATCACCTTCCGGCTCAAGGCAGCGCTCGAGGGCCGCGACAGGGTCCGGCTGATCGAGGCGCTGCACGAGAACCGCAAGCTCTGGCGGACCCTCGCGGTCAACGTGGCCGACGGCGAGAACCTCCTGCCCGAGGCCCTGCGCGCCCGGCTCTACTACCTGGCGGAGTTCACCGACAGTCACACCAGCGCCGTCCTGACGCGCCGCGCCTCGGCCCTGCCGCTGCTCGAGGTGAACCGGGCGATCCTGCGCGGCCTCAAGGGCGGGGGGGCGGCGCCATGAGCGGCCTGGTCCTCAAGCTCGGGCCCAAGGAGAGGGTGCTGATCAACGGCGCCGTGGTGGAGAACGGCGACCGCCGCAGCCGCCTCTCCATCATGACGCCTGACGCCCACATCCTGCGCCTGCGCGACGCCATCCACCCGGAGGAGGCCAAGACGCCGGTGCGCCGCCTCTGCTTTGCCATGCAGCTCGTCCTCTCGGGCGACAGCGCGCCGCGCGAGGCCCACCAGAGCCTCCTGCGGCAGATCGAGGATCTGAGCCAGGTCTTCAAGGATCCCGACAGCCGCCAGGTCCTTGCCGAGGCCGGGCGCGCCGTGATCGGCGGCCACCACTACCGCGCCCTCAAATGCCTCAAGGCGCTGCTCCCGCGCGAGGATCGGCTCCTGGCGCTGAGGCGAGGCTGATGTTCCAGCCCGTCCTGCCCGCCACCGGCCTCGCCGGCTGGCGCTTTCTGCAGAGCACCTACGAGAGCCAGTTCCGCGCCTTCACCGAAAGCCCGGCCCTGGCGCGTGACAGTGACTATTTCCGAGAGCGGATCGGCAGCATCACCCGGGCCGAGGATCTGGTGGCCGACCGCCGCCTCCTCGGGGTCGCCCTGGGCGCCTTCGGCCTGGAGGCGGACATCGACAACCGCTACTTCATCCGCCGCATCCTGGAAGAAGGCACGGTGGCCGAGGATGCCCTCGCCACCCGCTTCGCGGACAGCCGCTACCGCGAGCTCTCCCAGGCCTTCGGCTTCGGTCCGCAGGAATTCCTCAAGGTGGGCAGCGCCGCCTTCGTCGAGACCATCGTCGCCCGCTTCGAGGCCGCCCGCTTCGAGGTCGCCGTGGGGGACCAGTCCGAGGCCCTGCGCGTCGGCCTCTACGCCCAGCGTGAGCTGCCCCTCCTGGCGGCGGAGGACCAGTCGCTCGACACCAAATGGTTCACCATCATGGGCGACCCGCCGCTGCGCCAGCTCTTCGAGCGGGCCCTGAACCTGCCCACCGAGGTGGGCCAGATCGACATCGACCAGCAGCTCACCATCTTCAAGGACCGCGCCCGCGCCCTCTTCGGCTCGGACGACCCGGCCCTGTTCGCCGAGGCCCCGGCCCGCGAACGCCTGCTCACGCGCTTCATGGTGGGCGAACAGCTCGCCAACGGCGGCGGTGCCATGAGCGGCAGGGCCATCGCCCTGTCTCTGCTCGGTGGGTAGGGGGCGCGCCCAAGGCCCGCAAGGGGCCGCGCCTCGCTCCACCCGATCCGGTCCTCTTCGCAGACCAGCCCCTCACCCCCCAGCCGCCCCCTTCGCGCCGCCTCGCGTCATCACCCCCGCCCGCCGCAGCGCCAGTTCGAGCTGCTGGAAGGCCAGCCCGGCATCCCCGGCGCAGCTCCGCGACAGGAAGCTCTCCAGCTCTGGCCAGGCCTGGATCGCCTGGTCCACCTCCGGGTCGCTGCCCGCCACGTAGAGCCCCGCGCGCAGCATCATCGCCACCTCCTCGCGCCGCGCGATCAGCCGCCGCGCCAGGGCCAGAAGCTGGTTCTCCGCCTCCGTCGCGGCGGCAGGCAGGCTGCGCGAGGTGGAGCGCAAGAGGTCAATCGCCGGAAAGCGCCCGCCCTCGGCGATCTCCCGGTCGAGCACGATATGGCCGTCGAGCACGCCGCGCAGAATGTCCGCCACCGGCTCCTCCATGTCCGACCCGGCCACCAGCACGCTGAAAAGCGCCGTGATGTCCCCCTGGTCCCCCGTACCCGGCCCCGCCCGCTCGCAAAGCGCCATGATCTCCTGCGCGGTGGAGGGCGGATAGCCGCGCAGCACCGGCATCTCGCCCGCCGCCACGGCGACCTCGCGGTGGGCCTCGGCAAAGCGGGTGATGGAATCGGCCAGAAGCAGGACCGAGCGGCCCGCGTCGCGGAAATGCTCGGCCACGGCCATGGCCGTCCAGGCGCACTGGCGGCGGGCCAGGGGCGACTGGTCGGAGGTGGCCGTCACCAGGACGGCGCGGCGCAGCCCCTCGGGGCCCAGCACCTCCTCCAGGAAATGGCGCAGCTCGCGCCCCCTTTCGCCCACCAGGGCAATCACCACGACCTCCGCCTCCACCCCGCGGGCCAGCTGGCCCAGGAGGCTGCTCTTGCCCACGCCGGAACCCGCGAAGAGCCCCAGCCGCTGGCCCCGCACCAGAGGCAGGAAGGTGTCCGTCACCATCAGCCCGGTGGCGAGCCGCGGCCCCAGGGCACGGCGCGCGGCGGCGGGCGGCGGGGGGGCGCGCAGGGGCCGCGCCAGGGGCCCGGGCAGCAGCGGCCGCCCGTCGAGCGGCCTGCCCTCGGCATCGAGTATGCGCCCCAGCCAATGCTCCGTCGGGGCCACCGTGAGCGGCCCTTCGAGCCGCACCGGGCTGCCCAGGCTGATCCCCTCGGGCGCCCCGTCGGGCAGGGCGACGATCCCCGCCTCGCCCAGCTGCACCACCTCGCCCAGGAGCGCCGGGCCGGTGCCGCAAAGCCGCACCCTATCACCCAGCCGTGCCTGCCCCTCCAGCCCGGAGAGGTGCAGCAGCCCGCCCTCGATCCGGCGGACCCGGCCCAGCGGATGGCAGGCGCGCCGGCGGCCGATCTCTTCGGTCAGGGCATGAAGGGCGGATGAAGGCACAGGGCGGTTCCTCGGGCAATCGCTCACCCTTTCTAAAGGAATCACCCTTAAGCCTTCCTGAAACAGCAGCGAGGGAGAATCCCCGATGTTCGACAGTCTCGATCTCTTCCGCCTGGCCGGGGCCATGGCCCGCCACGCCGGGCAGGGGCAGGCCCTGGCGGCGCAGAACGTCGCCAACGCCGATACCCCCGGCTACCGGCCCGCCCGCCTGCCCGAATTCCGCGATCTTTACGGCCAGGGGGCTTCGGGCCCGGCCCCCCGCGCCACCCGGCCCGGCCACCTGAACGGTCAGGCGCCGGGCGCGCTCCGGGCGGAGCCTCGGACGGAGGAAGGCCCGCGCGGGCTCAACGGCAACGGCGTCTCGCTCGAGGTGGAAATGCTCCACTCCGTCGCGGCCAAGCGGCAGCATGACAGGGCCCTGGCCATCTACCGCCACGGCCTCACGCTGCTGCGCAGCACGATCCAGACAAGGTAGGGCCGCGCCGATGAACGATTTCTCCCGCGCCCTCGATGTCACCGCCAGCGGCCTCCGCGCCCAGGCCACCCGCCTGCGCCACCTGTCGGAGAACATCTCCAACGCCGATACGCCCGGCTACCGCCGCAAGCTGATCCCCTTCGAGGCCCAACAGGACAGGACCGCCGGGGTCACCCGCGTGGCCCCCGGCCCGCTCCGGCTGGACAGGACCGCGCTCCAGCGCATCCACGATCCGGCCCATCCCCTGGCCGATGCCAGCGGTCATTACGAAGGCTCCAACGTCGACCTGCTGATCGAGCTGGCCGACGCCCGCGAGGCCCAGCGCAGCTACGAGGCCAACCTCAAGATCTTCGAGCAGACCCGCAAGATGTCATCCGGCCTGATGGAGCTGCTGCGCCGCTAGGCCGCGCCGCCCCCCAGGCCCCCCAGACAGGAGTTCCAGAATGGACATCACCGCCCTCTCCGCCGCCCGCACCTACGCCGAGGCGCGGCCCGCCACCCAGGCCGATCCGGGCAGCGGCGCCACCGCCGCCGCGCGCGCCCTGGGCCAGGACTTCGCCACCACCCTCGCGCAGAGCGAGAGCCTGGCCCGCCAGGCCATGGTCGGCGATGCCGACCCTCACGCCCTGGTCACCGCCCTGGCCCAGACGGAGCTGGTGGTGGAAACCGCCGTCTCCATCCGAAACCGGGTGGTCGAGGCCTACCAGGAAATCCTGCGGATGCCGGTCTGAGCCGCCATGCAGGACCAGGTGCTCTTCTTCGACAGCCTGCGCGCGGGCCTCTGGGTCGCTACGGTGATCTCCCTGCCGATCCTGACGGTCGCGCTCCTCACCGGGGTGGCCATCGGGCTCGTCCAGGCCCTCACCTCGATCCAGGAGATGACCCTCACCTTCGTGCCCAAGCTGGCCGCCATCGGCGTCGCCTTCTGGCTCTCCATGGGCTTCATGTCCGACACCCTCGTGGCCTTCTTCCAGGGCCGCATCGTGCCCCTCATCGTCGGAGGCTAGGATGGACAGCGCCGCCCACGTCACCCTCAGCCGCCAGACCGGCCTCGCCCGCGAGATGCAGATCGTCGCCAACAACATCGCCAATGCGGCCACCACCGGCTACCGCAGCGAGGGGCTGATCTTCTCCGAATACGTCCGCGCCACGGGGCAGGGGGCCTCCCTCTCCGTCGGCCAGGGCAACCTCGGCCGCACCTCCTTCGCCCAGGGCGGGCTGACCCGCACCGAGGGGCCGCTCGATCTCGCCATCGAGGGCGAGGGCTTCTTCCTGGTCGAGACCGCGGCAGGCCCGCGGCTGACCCGCGCGGGCGCCTTCGCCGCCAGCGCCGCGGGCGATCTCGTCACCCCCGATGGCCACCCGGTGCTGGACGCGGGCGGCGCCCCGCTCTTCCTGCCGCCGGGCCTCACCCCCGCTCTGGCCGCCGATGGCACCCTCAGCGCCGAGGGCCGCCCCCTGGGCCAGATCGCCCTCGTCCGCCCGCTCGATCCCCTGGGGCTTGAGCGCGAGGACGGCGTCCTCTTCGCCGCCCCCGGCGGCACCGAACCGGCCCCCGAGGCGCGGCTGCTCCAGGGCTTCCTGGAGGATGCCAACGTCAACCCGATCCACCAGCTGGCCCGCATGATCGAGGTCCAGCGCGCCTACGAGCTGGGCCAGAGCTTCCTGCAGAGCGAGGACGAGCGCCAGCGCGCCGCCCTCAGCGCCCTGATGACCTGAGAAAGGATCCCCCATGCGTGCCCTGAAGATCGCCGCCACCGGCATGTCGGCCCAGCAGATGCGGGTCGAGACCATCTCCAATAACCTCGCCAACATGTCGACCAACGGCTACAACGCCCGCCGCGCCGAGTTTGCCGATCTGCACTACCAGCAGATGGCCCGGGCCGGCACGATCAACGCCTCCGACGGGACGGTCCTGCCCACCGGCGTGCAGCTCGGCCTCGGGGTCCGGCCCTCTGCCATCTCGGTGCAGCTCGCCCAGGGCGCCCTCTCCCAGACCGGGGGCGATCTTGACCTGGCGATCGACGGCAAGGGCTTCTTCGAGGTCACCCTGCCCAACGGCCAGGCCGCCTACAGCCGCGACGGCGCCCTCAAGCGCACCGCCGAGGGCCTGCTCGTCACCTCCGACGGCTATCCCCTCTCGCCCGAGGTGACGATCCCCGAGGATGCCCGCAGCCTCTCGATCAACGCCGAGGGCGAGGTCTATGCCTACTTCGCCGATGCCGAGGCGGGCCAGCTCATCGGCCAGCTCGCGCTCGCGGGCTTCACCAACCCCAAGGGGCTGGAGGCGATGGGCAGCAACCTCTTCCTCGCCACCGAGGCCTCCGGCCCCGCGCTTCTCGCCACCGCGGGGGAGGGGGGCCTGGGCCGCCTGCGCCAGGGCTACCTGGAGGACAGCTCCGTCGATGCGGTGCGCGAGATCACGGAGCTGATCGAGGCCCAGCGCGGTTACGAAATGAACGCCAAGGTGATCAGCGCCGCCGATCAGATGATGGGCGCCACCACCCAGGTCCGCTGATGATGCGCCGCCGCCTTCCCTGGGCCCTGGCCCTCCTGCTCGCCGCGCCCGCCGCCCTGGCCGACAGCGTCGTGCCCACCCGCACGATCCGCGCCCACACGGTGATCCGCGCCGCCGACGTGACCCTTCAGCCGCTCCAGCCGCCGCGCGGCTTTGCCCACCCGGGCGACGTGATCGGCCAGGAGGCCCGCGTCGCCCTCTACCCCGGCCGCCCGATCCTGGCCGGGGACATCGGCCCGCCTGCCCTGGTGGAGCGCAACCAGATCGTCCAGCTCATCTTTCGCGGCACCACCCTGCGCATCACCACCGAGGGCCGGGCCCTCGAACGCGGTGGCGTCGGGGACCGTGTCCGGGTCATGAACCTCGCCTCCCGGGCCACCCTCTTTGCCGCCATCCAGCCCGACGGCAGCCTCCGGGTGGATCGCTGATGCCCGCCCGCCACGCCCTGGCCCTCCTCCTGCTCGCCGCCCTCCTGCTGGGCTGCGCCCGCGCGGGCCACATCGGCCGCGCGCCCGCCCTCAGCCCCGCCCAGGAGGGGGAGGAGAGGCGCGCCATGCTCACCGCCGGCCTGCCGCTCCAGCACGAGGAGGTGCGCCTGATTGACCGCGCCTCCCTCTGGTCCGGCCAGCGCGGCTCCCTCCTCGGCGATCGCCGCGCGCTCCAGCGCGGCGACATCCTGACCGTCGCCATCGAGATCGACGAGCGGGCGGAGTTCTCCAACGCCAGCGGCCGCTCCCGCTCGGCCGACGAGAGGCTCAGCCTGCCAGCCCTCGGCGGCCTGCCGCAGCGGCTCGACCGGGAGCTGCCCGAGGGGGCCACCTCCGAAGAGTTGGTGACGCTCAATTCCAGCTCCAGCAGTTCCGGCGACGGATCGGTCAAGCGCAACGAGAAGCTCACCCTGCGGATCGCCGCCACGGTGCTCGAGGTCCTGCCCAACGGGGTGCTCCAGATCGAGGGCCGCCAGGAGATCCGCGTCAACTTCGAGCTGCGCGAGCTCATCGTCACCGGCTTCGTCCGCCCGGCCGACATCTCGCGCCAGAACGAGATCACCTACGACAAGATCGCCTCGGCCCGCGTCTCCTACGGCGGCCGCGGCCAGATCACCGACGTGCAGCAGCCGCGCCTGGGCCAGCAGGTCCTCGACGCGCTCCTGCCCTTCTGAAGGAAGAGACCATGCTGGCCAAGCTCCTGCCCCTGATCCTGCTCCTCGCGGGGACCGGCGTCGGCCTGGGGGCCGGCCTGGTGCTCCGCCCGGCGCCCGCGCCCCTTGAAAAGGGGGACAAGGCGGCGGCCAAGGCGGAGGCGGGCGCGGAGGGCCCCGCGCTAGAGCAGAAGGACGCGAAGGCCGACGAGAAGAAGGAGGACAAGGAGGGCAGCCCGGCCTTCCTCAAGCTCAGCAACCAGTTCGTGGTGCCCCTGGTGCGCGGCGGCACGGTCACCTCCCTGGTGGTCCTCTCGCTCAGCCTCGAGGTGCCCGAGACGGCCCGCGACGGTGTCTTCCGGCACGAGCCGAAGCTGCGCGATTCCTTCCTCCAGGTGCTCTTCGACCATGCCAACAGCGGCGGTTTCGAGGGGGCCTTCACCGCCCCGGAGAAGCTTGCCCCCCTGCGCCTGGCCCTGCGCGAGCGGGCCCAGAAGGACCTCGGCAAGGAGCGGGTCACCGACGTTCTGATCACCGAGATCGCGCGCCAGGACTACTAGGGGAAAGGGCCGAGGCGTCTGCCTCGCGGGCTGACGGTCCGACCTGGGAAGCGGTCGGCCTGCAACCCGGCACCAAACAGGCCATCCGTCTCCGCCTCATCCCCTATCCCGCCGCCCCATCCGCGCCGCCAGCATCTGCCCGCGCAGCGCCTCCTCCGCCGCCAACCGCTCCTGCCGGGCCCCCTTGGCCCGCGCCGCCGCCGCCAGTCCGGCCACCGCGCGCACCCGGCCAAAGCCGCGCTGGGCCTGGCGCAGGTGGCCCTCCTTCTGGGCGAGGCAGCGGGCAAGCGCCATGTTGAGCGCCCGCCGCCGGCGGCCCAGCCAGGCCTGCCAGGCCAGATCCGCCCCCACCAGCCGCAACCCGGTTGCCGGTTCCGCCCGCGCCGCGCGCTCCATCTCGTCAAGCTGCGCCAGGCCGCCCCGCAGCCGCCCCTCCTCCGCCAGATGCCGCTGCAGCGCCTGACGGTCGCGCGCGAAGGCGGCCTCGACCAGGCTCTCCAGCCCCGCCAGATCGCCCCGCACCATCATACGCCCCGCCCCATCAGACGCCCCGGCGCGCCCGGCGGCGCATCTCTTCGGCGAAGCGGATGGCGGCGGCCACCGCCGGATAGAGCGTCGGGCCGATCTCCTGGCCCAGCTCCACCGTGGCATGGAGCGCCCGCGCCGTGGGCGGATCGCTGTGCACCGGCACCCCCGCCGCCTCGGCCCGTCGGCGGATCGCCAGGGCCACCTCGTCCACCCCCTTGGCCACGCAGGCGGGGGCCGCCCCGGGCGCCCGGCTCCAGCGCAGGGCGACGGCATAGTGCGTCGGGTTGACGATCACCACGTCGGCCTCGGCCACGGCGCCCATCATCTGCTGCCGGGAAATCTCCACCGCCCGCTGCCGCCGCGCCTGCTTGAGGTGGGGATCGCCCTCGGCGTTCTTGGTCTCGTCGCGGATTTCCTTGTGCGACATGCGGTTCTTGCGCAGGTGCGCGA
Organism: Sulfitobacter sp.; assembly: GCA_965212515.1. Taxonomy (GTDB): domain Bacteria; phylum Pseudomonadota; class Alphaproteobacteria; order Rhodobacterales; family Rhodobacteraceae; genus Sulfitobacter. The sequence goes on along the minus strand of OZ243122.1, from coordinate 1,590,292 downwards.
AGTGCTGCCAGACAGCATCCACCAGGCCGATGGCCCCGGCGATCAGCACCAGGATGAAGAGAAAGATCAGGCAGAGCTCCGCCAGAAGTGCCAGGACCGGTCGCGGCCCGGCCCGCAGGACGGCGATCATCTCCTCCAGGCGGCTGCCGATGAAGAGCGCCAAGAGAAGCGAGTAGATCAGCAGCTTGGCGAAGCTCTTTGCGAACTCGAAGAGCCCGTCGCGGCCGAACTTGTTGCGCGCGTTGCGCAGCAGCGAGAGCCGCGAGAGTTTGGGCTTGAGCTTCTCCGGTGCAAAGACCAGGGCGCGCTGCGCCAGGATCGCCGCCATCACCAGAGCCGCGGGCAGCAGAAAGAGGGGCGCGAGCCCCAGCGCTAGGGAGGCGAGCAGGGCCCCCATGGGGGGCGCAATGGCGGGGGCGAGGAAGAGCGCGGCAAGCTCGTCGGCCCGGTCGATCAGCACCGTCAGGGCCTCGCCCGTGCGGGCCAGGCTGGCGCCCCCGGCCAAAAGCAGGGCGGCGAAGAGCCCCAGGTAGCCCGCCGCCACCATGAGGTCTGTCGATTTTGCCACCTCGCCCTTGCGCCGCGCCTCGAGCAGCTTCTGGGGCGTCGGCTCGAAGCTCTTGTCGCTCTCCTCCGGGGCCTCGCTCATGGGCCCCGCACCCTATCCGGGGCCGCCATGAAGGCATCCAAGGCGGCGAGCCAGTGGGCCAGCATGGTGGGGGCCGCGAGGAAAAGCAGAAAGAGCCCGCCCGCGGTGATCACCGGGGCCCCGACGAAGGCCACCATGAGCTGCGGCATGGCCCTATTGATGGCGCCGAGGGCGATGTTATAGAGCACCGAGAGGATCACGAAGGGCGCCGCCAGGCTGAAGGCCAGGGCAAAGGCCCGCGCCACCTGGGCCGTGCCCCAGGCCGAAAGCCCTTCGGCCCCGGGAAAGAGCCCCATCGGCAGGATCTGGTAGGAGAGGATCACCAGGAGCGCCGCCTTTACGTGCAGCCCGGCGGCGAGCGCCAGGGCCAGGGCGGCCACCACCAGGATGTAGCCCATGGCGGGCACCGGATCGGCCGCCGCGCCGCCCAGGATCTGCGCCAGGGAGGTGGACTGGGCGGCGATGGAGCCGGCCGTCTGGAGCGCCAGCACGAAGAGCCGCAGCCCCAGGCCCAAGAGCAGCCCGGCCAGGCTCTCCGTCAGGATGAGGCGCAGGAGGGCGGGAAGGTCGGGCGCCAGGGGCACCGGCGGCAGGGCAGGGGCCGTGACCAGGACCAGGCAGAAGGCCAGGGCGAGCCTGATCCGCACCGGCAGGCTGCGCTCGCCGAAGCCCGGCAGGAGCGCCACCAGCGCCGCGACCCGCAGGAAGACCACGAAGAAGTGCCAGCCCGCCTCGGCCGAGAACTGGGAAAGCTCCGCCAGGGCCGCCATCAGGCGGGCACCATGCCCACGAGCGAGGGCCGCGCGTCGAGCCCGATTTCCTCGAAGGAGAGGACCGGGTTAAGTACCCCCTTGGCCCGCATCACCGTGCGCAGGAACCGCCGCCGCCGGGTGGAGGTGACGAGGGCCGCCTGGATGCCCTGCTGCTGGGCCGCGCCCAGCTTCTCCGCCGCCCCCTCGGCGAGCCGGTTGAAGAGATCGGGCGGCAGGGCAATGTCCAGCCCCCGGTCGCCCTCCACCTGGTAGGCGGCAAAGGTCTCCTCCCACTCGGGCGCCAGCTGCACCAGGGGCAGGGTGCCGTCGGGGCGGCGCACCTCGGCCACCAGCTGGAAGCCCAGGCGCTGGCGCACCAGCTCGCAGATGGCTTCGGGCTGGGCATTCTGGCCGCGCGCCTCGGCCACCGCCTCGAGGATCAGCGGTAGGTTCCGGATCGAGACCTGTTCCTCCAGCAAGAGCCGCAGGACCGCGTGCAGCAGATCCACCGGCACCCTGTCGGGGATGAGTTCGTCCAGCAGCTTGCGGTTGGCCTCGGCCCGGGCGGGGTCGGAGATGTTGGTCAGCTCGCGCAGGGTGCGGCGCAGGGACTTGAGCGTGAAGAGCCGCGGGAAGTTGCGCTTGACGATCTCCAGGAGGTGCGTCGCCAGTACCTCAGTCGGGGTGACGAGGGTGAGGCCGCGCAGGGCCGCCTCCTCCTGGTCGGCTTCGCTGATCCAGCGCGCCGGGGCACCGTAGACCGGCTCCACCGTGTCCGTCCCGGGGGGCAGGCTTTCCGGGTCCGCCGGGGCGAGGGCCAGGACCTGGTCGGGCAGGAGCGTGGCGCGGGCCTGCTCCACCCCCTGAATGCGCACCAGGTAGGTGCCGGGATCGAGCCCGGGATGGTCCGTCAGCCGGATCTCGGGCAGGATCAGCCCATAGTGGGTGGCCACGTGCATCCGCATCCGCGAGATCCGCGCATCGAGCCCGGTGCCGGGATCGAGCACCATGTTCACCAGGTCCGGCGCGAACTCCAGGTGCACGTCATCCAGTTCCAGCAGATCGCCGAGGGAGCGTTCGGGCGCCGGGCCCGCCGCCTCCTCGGTCACCTCGGGCCTTGCGGCGCGGGCCCGGGCACGGCGGTAGAGCAGGGCCGAGAGGCCGCCGAGCGCCAGGCCGCCGAGCATGAAAGGCAGGAAGGGCAGGCCGGGGAAGAGCCCGAAGGCCAGCATCAGGAGGGCCACCGCCGCCAGGGCCGCCGGGTGCCGCCCGAGCTGTCCGAAGAGCGCCAGGTCCGTCGCCCCCTGGGTGCCACCGCGGGCCAGCAGCAGGGCCGCGGCGATGGAGATGATGACTGCCGGGATCTGCGACACCAGCCCGTCGCCCACGGTGAGGATGGCGTAGGTCTCGAAGGCGGCGCCCAGCTCCATGCCGTGCACCATGAGCCCCATGACAAGCCCCGCCACCAGGTTCAGCAGGGTGATCAGCAGGCCCGCGATGGCATCCCCCTTGACGAACTTGGAGGCCCCGTCGAGCGAGCCGAAGAAGGTCGTCTCGAGCTGTTCGCGTTCGCGCCGCTCGCGCGCCTCCTCGTGGGTGATGGCGCCCGCGCTCATGTCGCTGTCGATCGCCATCTGCTTGCCCGGCATCCCGTCGAGCGCAAAGCGCGCGCCCACCTCGGCCATGCGGGTGGCGCCCTTGTTGATGACCATGAAGTTGACGATCAGCAGGACGCAGAAGACGACGAGCCCGAGGAAAACCGAGCCGCCCATGACGAAGGAGGCGAAACTCTCGATCACCTCGCCCGCCGCGTCGGTGCCGGTGTGGCCCTGGCCGATGATCAGCTTGGTCGAGCTGACGTTAAGCGAGAGGCGCAGCATCAGGGCCGCCAGCAGGATCGTCGGAAAGGCGGAGAAATCCAGCGGCCGCTCGATGAAGAGGGTGACCGTGAAGATCAGGATCGCCAGGGCGAAGGAGGCGGCGAGGCCCGTGTCCAGCACCCAGGCCGGCATGGGCAGGATCATCATCACGATGACCGCCATGAGGGCCAGGGCCAAAAGGATGGTCGGGCTGAAGAGGGCGCGCAGCGGCGGTGGCGTCATGGCTCTCTCCCCTCGGTGGGCAGGAGCGCCCGTGCCGCGCCCGCGCCCCGCGGCAGGAGGGCGCCGCGCGGTGCCGCGCCCAGGGCCTGGCCCGCGCCGAAGAGGCTGCCGCGGCTGGCCAGAAGGCTGCGGCGCGGCTCCTCGTCCGGCAGGGCGGCGCGGACCTCGGCGAAGCGTTCAAGGTAGCGCACCGCATGGGCGTGGCGGCGCGAGTGGTAGGCCCCCACGGCCCGCTCCCAAGAGCCGAGCTCGCTGCGCAGGTCGCGCAGGAAGCGCGCCGCGTAGCGCGCATTGAGCACCGGGTCGAACATCTCCTCGATGGAGCGGAAGCCCTCATGGTGCCAGCGGTAGTTGATCTGGAAGCAGCCCACGTCAAAGCTGCGCGCGCCGCGCTGGAAGGCCTCGAAGACATGGCGCTGGGCCTCGGCCGCGGTATCGAACCAGAGGCCACGGCCCTCCAGGTTCACCGTCCAGGGCCAGGGCGCCATCGCACGCCCGCGGCCGGTTTCCGTGCGGGTCAGGGCGCGCAGGATCTCCAACGGCACGTCCGCCGCCCGGGCCGCCTCGCGCGCCGCCCTGTCGCAGAGGGCGGCGTTGCGCGCTTCCATCCCGGCGGCAAGGGGCAGGGCCCCCGCCAGCAGGATCAGCAGCGGGATCAGCCGCTTCAGGGCCTTCCTCAGGTGACGCATTCTGCCTCTCCCTTGCGCATTCTTCTTCCCGCAAGAGCTACCCGGCGGACCTTACCAATCCGTGACCGGGAGGCGGATTTTTGGGGTGAGCCAGAGGGGGCGGCTCAGTCTCCCGCGGCAGCGGGGCGCGGCGCCAGCAGGGCCTCCAGCGCGGCGCGGCTCCGGGCGCTCTCGGCCAGGGCCGCCTCGGTGCGCCCCAGCATCCCCTCGCCAACCGTCACCGGGGGCGCCACTCTTCGGGCCAGGTCGGCCACCGGTCCATAACGCGCCGCCTCTGCCAGGGCGGCATGGTCCCACTCCCCCGCGAGCCAGGCGCTGCGCCTGGCCTCGGGGGTGGCCTCCGCCAGGGCCGCCAGGGCGCCCGCATGGTCCCCGGCGCGGGCGCTGGCCTCGGCCCGCAATGCCAGCGCGGTCTCATCCTCCAGCCCCAGCAGTTCGGCCCGGGCGCGGAAGGGCTGGCCAAGGGCCAGGGCCACGCTGGCCGCCAGGTGGGCGCGCGGCGCCCCGCCTGCCGCCTCGGGCAGGGTCCGCAGGGCCGCCTGCGCCTCACCGGCGAAGCCCAGCTTCAGCAACCTTTGCGCCACCGCCAGCACCTCCGCCGGGGGCAACTCCTCCAGCGCCTCGCCATCGTCCTCTAAGGCCCATTCCAGGAAGCTGATGTCATCGCCCCGCGCCGTCAGCCGGGACAGGAGCAGCCCCCGCAGGGCCCTCGCCTCGGGTGATTTTGGATGGTCCGACAGGCCCGCCAGGGCGGCCCGCGCCGCGCCGAAGAGGTTGGCCTGGATCAGCGCCTGGACCCGCGCCCGCGCCAGCCGCGCGCCCAGGGGGCTGCCCGCCAGCTCCCGCGCGTAGGCCGCCACCAGTTCGGCCCGATCCGGGGTCAGGGGCAGGTCCGCCGCCAGCCGCGCCTCCACCAGCAGGATCAGGGCCTCCGGCGCCGCTTCCCCGCCCTCGGCCAGGATCGCCTCGAGGCGCGCCATCTCACCCTCGGGGTCCGCCGCCAGGGCCAGGCGCGCCGCTTCCAGCCGGGCCGCAGGCGAGAGGGGATCGGCCTGTCGCGAGAGGCTGCGCAGGGCCCGGGCCGCGCCCGCCCGGTCGCCGTAGGCGCGCAGCCTTTCGGCCAGTCCGGGGGCGAGGATCTGGCGCAGGTGCAGCGGGAGGGCCGAGAGGGCGCGCTGGGCCGCGGCGCTGTCGAGTGCGATCTCCTTCGGCAGGGTCGGGGGCGCGAGGAGCGCCCAGAGGGCCTGGGTGCCGGGACAATCGCGCAGCGCAAAGAGCGCCTCGGGGCGGCGCGCCGCGCCCGCCTCGAAGATCTCTGCAATGGCCATGAGGGCCCTGGCCTCGGGCGCCGGATCGGGCAGGAGCGTCAGGAGCTGCTGGGCCTCGGCGCCGAAGCCCGCCGAGAGGTAGAGCCGGGCCAGCGCCCGCGCTGCCTCTGGGTCCAGCCGGTCCAGCTCACCGTAGAGCCGGGGCCGCAGGGCGCCGAGCTGCGCCGCCAGGGGCCGCCCGTCACTCCACTGCGCCGGGTCCAGGGCAGCCTCGGGCAGGCAGCGGGCGCCGGAGAGGCCGCCCTGCGCCAGCCCCGCCAGGCCCTCGGGCAGGTCCATCGCGCTGGAAACACGCAGCTGCGGTGGCGGCTCTTCTCGGCCCGTCGGGAGCGGTGCGGGGGGCGCGGGCAGGGCCTCGAGCCGGACCTGGGGCCGGGGCGCCGGGGCAAGGGGCAGGGGCGCGTTGGCCTCGAGCAGCCCCTGGCTTGCCGCCGTGCCCAGCTCCCGCGCGAGCCTCTCCTGGGCCTCCGCCAGGACCTCGCGCGCGCCGGGTCCCAGGGGGGCGCGGCCCAGCGGCGGCAGGGCCTCGGCCACCTCTTGGGTTTTCTCGGGAAGCGTCACTGGCGGCGCCCGGTAGGCCAGGGGCCGCCCGGCCAGGGTCTGCCCCCGGTCGCCCACGTCGAGCACCAGAAAGCCCGCCCCGACGCGGAAGCTGGCGGCGCGGCAGTCGCACCCGAGGGCGAGGACCAGCCGATCCCCGGCGCTTTGCATCCCGGCGATGCGGTCCCGCGGGATTAGACGGTAGACCTCCGCCAGATCGAAGCCCGCCACCCCCGCGATGCGCAGGGTCACGGCGCGGCCCACCTGGCTCAGGCGCACCTCGGCGCCTTCGGGAAGGGGCACCACCAGGCGCGTAAAGCCCGCGTGCTCGCCCGAGCGCACCGTGAGCGGCGCGGCCGCCGCCAGCCCCGGCAGAAGCGCCAGCAGCAGCGCCAGAAGAAGCCCAAACCTCATGCCGCCTCCTGCTTCAGCGCCTTCAGGGCCTCCTCCAGTTCCGAGAAGCTCGGGCGCCGGTGCGAGGGGGTGTTCTGGCGCCCCACCTCGATGCAGATGTTGGTTGCGTGGTTGTGCAGGTTGGCCACCAGGACCTCGCGGATGAGCTGGTAGAAGTGGGCATCCTCCTCCGTCACGTCCTTGACCTTGGCCGCGAAGGGCCCGACCAGCCCGTAGGCCAGGAAGACCCCCAGGAAGGTGCCCACCAGGGCACCGCCGATGAGCTTGCCCAGGACCTCGGGCGGCTGGTCGATCGAGGCCATGGTCTTGATCACCCCGAGCACCGCCGCGACGATCCCCAGGGCGGGCAGGCCATCGGCCATGGACTGGAGCGCGTGGCTGGAATGGAGCGCGTGGTGGGCATTGGCCTCCATGCGTTTTTCCAGCACCTCCTCCACCTGGTGCGGATCGTCGTAGTTCATCGAGGCCGAGCGCAGGGTGTCGCAGATCAGGGCCACCGCCTCCCGGTCCTTGAGGATCTTGGGGTAGCGGCTGAAGATGGCGGAGCTGTCCGCATCCTCGATATGTTCCTCGATGGCGACGGGGTTCTGGCGCGCCAGGCGGATCAGCTCGAAGAGCAGGCAGAGCAGATCGCGGTAATCCCCCGGCTTCCACTTGGGGCCCTTGAAGACCTTGCCGATGTCCTTGATCGTGTGCTTGACGGAAGGAATGTCATTGCTGATCAGGAAGGCGCCGATGGCCGCCCCGCCGATCATCATCATCTCGAAGGGGAGGGACTTGAGGATGATCCCCATCTTGCCGCCGGCGGCCAGGTAGCCCCCGAAGACCATCACGAAGATGACCGCGATCCCGACGATTCCAAGCATGTGGCGCCCCCTTCCGTTGCTGCGCTGGAGCCTCGCAAAGAGGGGTTAAGAAAGGCTCAGCGCGGATCAGCTTTTGGGCGCGTTGGCGTTGCGCCCGGCGAGGATGACCGAGATCGAGTAGGCCACGTCGGGCGGCAGACCGGCCATCAGGCCCGCCGCCGCGTCGGGCCGCATCCGGCCCAGGAAGCCGGCCGCGAAGGCCGGCTCCATGGTGGCGAAGAGGGCGGCGGCCTCCTTCGGCTTCATGTTCTCGTAGACGGCGGTGAGGCGGGCGAGGTCATCCTCCGCCGCGCTGTCGGCCAGGGCCAGGGTGGCGCGCAGCCGGTCCTCCATCTCCTGCAACTGGTCCAGCCGCTTGCGCACCTCGGCTTCGGCCACCTCCAGATCCCGGGCACGCAGCTCCTGCGCCGCCTCCCGCTCGGAGACCTTTTCTTCGCGGGCCTGGAGCGCCTCCAGGAGGGCGGCCAGCTCGGCCCGCCCCTCGCCCTTCACGGCTGGCACCGCCGGTGCCGTGGCCTCCGTCACCGGGGCACCCGCCGGCGCCAGCGCCTTGCCCGCCTCGGCCAGGGCCTGGCCCGCGCCCCCGCCCAGCCGCACCCCGGCGGAGCAGACCAGCAGGGTGGCGATCAGCAGCACCGTGCCGCGCCCGGCGCGGCGGCGCAGGCGGGGCTGCCGATGCGGGCGCCTCATGCCGCCCCCCGGGTGCCGCCCCGGCGCATGAAGATCGGCCCCTCGGGCCTTTTCTGCGTCTCCTCGGGTTGCGCGGCGCTCTCCGCCGCCTCTGCCTTTTGGCTCTCTGGCGCCGGCAGGTCATGCAGGCTCGCCATCTGAAGCTCCAGCCGCCGCGAGGTTTCCTCGGCGCGGCGGGCGAGGTCGCTCAGGGTCTCGGCCGAGCTGCTGGCGGCACTCTGGGCCGTCGCCAGGGTCCGGGTAAGATCATCCACCTGGGCCGAAAGCACCGCAACGGCGCCGCCCATGCCCTTTTCCAGATCGTTGAATCGGTTCAGCCGCCGCCCCAGCACGAGGCAGTAGAACCCGGCCCCGAGGGCCCCGGCGGCGAGCAGAATGTCGGCGATCAGTTCCATGGCGGTCCTCTCAGTTCAGCACGAATTCCATCACCAGCAGGTCGCGCACCTTGCCCAGCCCGGTCAGCACCTGGACGCGGCGCAGCATCTGGGCGCGCAGCCTTGTCAGGGCGGCTGGGTCCTCGAAGCTGGCGGGCTCCAGCGCGCGCAGGTAGCCGTTCAGCAGGTCCACCACCCGGGGCAGGAGCTTCTCCACCTCTGCCGCCGCCTCCGGCGCCACCTCCAGGCTGGCGCGAAACCGCAGGTGGCGGGCGCGCGAGGGGGCGCGCAGAGAGATCGTCAGGGGCGCCACCTCCAGGTAGGTCACCTCGGCCAGCTTCGGCCCCTCCTCGGCCTTTTCCACCACTTCCTTGGCCTCGGGCGCGGGGCCGAAGAGCAGCCCCGCGTAGCTCGCGTAGAAGCCGCCGCCGCCGCTCAGAAGCGCCAGCACCAGGCCGATCAGCAGCCCCTTGCGCCCCCCCTTGGCGGGCGCCTCGGCGCTCTCTTCCGTCTCTTCTGCGGGCTCGGCCATGTCTCTCCCCGGTGGCTGTCTCGGGCCCTCTATAGGCCGCTTTGCACTAACCGAATGTTAAGCGCGATCGTCCATTCAGGACCCCGAGGCCGGGCAGAAGGCGCGGCGTGACGGAGGTGATTGTGCAGCAATTCCTGAAAGTCTGGTCGCAGCTCGGGCTGCGGCGCCAGGGCATCGTCCTGGCCGCGACGGCGGCCATGTTCCTGGCCATCCTGGCCATGTCCCGCATGGTCTCGGCCCCCAGCATGACGCTGCTATACGCCGGGCTGGAAAACGGCGCGGCGGGGGACGTGGTGCGCGCCCTGGAACAGCGCGGCACCGCCTACGAGGTGCGCGGCGGCGCGATCTTCGTCGATTCCGCCCAGCGCGACGAGCTGCGCCTCACCCTGGCGAGCGAGGGGCTGCCTGCCAACGGCAACCGCGGCTACGAGCTGCTCGACAGCCTGACCGGATTCGGCACCACCTCGCAGATGTTCGATGCCGCCTACTGGCGCGCGAAGGAGGGCGAGCTGGCCCGCACCCTCGTCGCCAGCCCGCGCATCGCCCTGGCGCGGGTGCACATCGCCAGCACCGGCGGCAATCCCTTCCAGCGCGGCACCCAGCCCAAGGCCTCCGTCTCCCTCACCCCGCGCGGCGGCCCGATCGACGCCTCTCAGGCCCGCGCCGTGCGCTACCTCGTGGCCTCCGCCGTCGCCGGGCTGGCGCCCGAGGATGTCGCCGTGATCGACGCCAACGGCAGCCTCATCGGCCCGGGCGAGGAGGCCCCCGCCGCCCTGGGCGGGGAGGACCGCGCGAAGATCCTGCGCGACAGGGTGGCGCGCCTGCTCGAGGCCCGCGTCGGCTTCGGCAATGCGGTGGTGGAGGTCTCCGTCGATACCGTGACCGAGAGCGAGGAGATCCGCGAGCGCATCTTCGACCCCGAAGGCCGCGTCGCCATCAGCACCGACACGGAGGAAACCACCAGGGCGAGCGAGGGCGGCGCGGGCGGCGAGGTGACAGTGGCGAGCAACCTGCCGGACCGTGAGGGCACCGAGGGCGGCGGCAGTTCCTCCCAGGACAGCGAAACCCGCGAGCGCGTCAACTACGAGGTCTCGGAGACTGAGCGCGCCGTCATCAGGGCCCCCGGCGCGGTGCGCCGCATCACCGTCGCCGTGCTCGTCAACGATCTGGTGTCGCGCGACGCGGAGGGCACCGTGACCCTCACCCCGCGCCCCGAGGAGGAGCTTGCCGCCCTGCGCGATCTGGTCTCCTCCGCCGTCGGCTTCGATGCCGAGCGGGGGGACATCATCACCATCAAGTCCATGGCGCTGCAGAGCCCGCCGCCCACCGGCACGGGGGCCGAATCGCCCCTGATCGGGGCCATGGACATTGACCTGATGTCGGCCCTGCAGATGGCCATCCTGGCCCTCGTCACGCTCATCCTCGGGCTCTTCGTGGTGCGGCCCCTGCTGGCCCGGCCGCCCGCCACTGCCAGCCCGCCGGTCTTGCCCGCCGCCGCGGCGGGGGAGGGCGCTGCCGCGCCCGAGGGCACGCCAACAGAGGCTGAGGCAGGCGATCCCTCCCTGGGCCTGTCCGCCCTCGGCGCCCCCGGCCTGCCGCCCGAGGAGCTGGGCGATCTGCCCGCCTTCCCCGATCTGGGGGCCGCCGCCGAAGACCCCGTGGCCCGCCTGCGCGGCCTCATCGAGGAGCGCCAGCAGGAGACCGTGGAGATCCTGCGCGGCTGGCTCGAACAGGGTGACCGGGAGGAGGCCTGATGACCCTGCAGGACCGCTACCCGGATTTCGGCGGCCCCGCCCCCGGGGGGGAGGGCGACCCCCGCGCCGAGGAGGCGCGCCTGGCCACCTACGAGGAGGGCTATGCCGCCGGCTGGGAGGATTCCGCCCGCGCCCACGGCAAGGAGAGCGAGCGCCTCCTGGCCGAGCTCGCCCAGGCCCTGGAGGATGGCGCCTTCACCTACAGCGAGGCCGAGCGCCAGGTGCTGCAATCGCTCCAGCCGTTCTTTGCCCGACTCCTGGGCGGCTTTCTGCCCGAGCGCCTGCCCGCCACCCTGCGCGCCCGCTTGCTGGAGGAACTGCAGCGCCTCGCCGCCGCCGAGGCCCCGGCCCGCGTGGTGCTCGCCGTGGCCCCCGGCCTCGCGGCGCCCCTGGAAGAGCTCATGGCGCCGCGCCAGGCGCTGCCCTACCGGATCGTCGAGTCGCCCGAACTGACCCCGGGCCAGGCCCGCCTCCAGGTCGATGCCGCCGATCGCGAGATAGACCTCTCGCACCTCCTCGCCGCCTTCCAGGAGGCGCTCGACGCCTTCTTCGACCAGATCAACCAGGAGAAACCCGATGACTGACAGCGCCCCCGCGCCCGCCGCCGCTGCCGCCGACCCTGGCAACCCCTTCACCGCCGTCCCGATCGAGGTCATGGTCTGCGTCGGCAAGGCCCGGCCCCTGATCCGCGATCTGGTGACCCTCGGCGCCGGGGCGATCCTGCCGCTCGACAGCCGGGTGGAGGACCCGGTCGCGCTCTACGTCGGCGACAGGCTCATCGCCCGCGGCCTGCTGGAGGAGAAGGAGGGCGATCCGGGCGGCGCCCTGGTGGTGCGGCTGACCGAAATCGCCGATCTGTCCGCCGCCCTGTGAGCCCCGCCCGCCGCCTCGCCGCCGCCCTCGCGCTGCTCTGCCTGCTCTGGCCGGGCGCCCTCGCGGCCCAGGAGTTCAGCCTCTCTTTCGGCGAGGAGAGCGGCCTCTCGCTGCGCGCCATCCAGCTCTTTGCCCTGATCACGGTGCTCAGCCTGGCCCCGGCGCTCGCCATCATGGTGACCTGCTTTCCCTTCATCGTCACGGTCCTGGCGATCCTGCGGCAGGCCATCGGGCTGCAGCAGTCGCCGCCCAACATGCTCATCGTCAGCCTGGCGCTGTTTCTCACCTACTTCGTGATGGAGCCGGTCTTCACCACCGCCTGGCGCGAGGGCATCGCCCCCCTCACGGAGGGCCTGATCGCGCCCGAAACGGCCTTCCGCCGCACCCTGGCCCCCTTCCGCGACTTCATGGCCGGGCGGCTCGACCCCGCCACCTTCACCTCCATGGCCGAGCTGCGCCCCGCCACCGCCACCCTGGCGCCGGGCCCCGAGGCGCCCCTCTCGCTCCTGGTGCCGAGCTTCCTGCTCTCCGAAATCGCCCGCGCCTTCCAGGTCGGCTTTCTGATCTTCCTGCCCTTCCTGATCATCGACCTGGTGGTGGCGGCGATCCTCATGTCCATGGGCATGATGATGGTCCCCCCCGCCATCGTCTCCCTGCCCTTCAAGCTGGCCTTCTTCGTCGTGGCAGACGGCTGGACCCTGATCGCCGGCAGCCTGGTGCGGGGGTACTTTTGAATGGGCCGCAGGGGCAGCGCGGAGAGTTACAGAGCGCAGGGGTGTGCCCTTTGCGGACAGGCGGGGCGGGGGAGGGACAGTGGGGCAGCTGAAAAATTTTTGACGGTTTTGCGACGCGCGGACGTGTCATCGGGCGGGTGAAGAGCCTGAGAGATGTCTAGGAAACTGCACCGAGCAGGACGCAAAGGAGTCCATCCCGCGCGCCAGCTCAGCAGCACAGTCTGTCACCACCGGTCACGGGGTCCACACCCTGTACCCCCGGCGCCACATGCCCAGCACCGCCAGCGTGCCAGCTCACCAGCCTGTCCGTCGCCACCGGTCGGTGGGTCCACGCCCTGCACCCGCCCCGGTGCCACAAGCTCCGCACCCTCGGCGTGCCAACTCACCAGCCCTGTCTGACGGCACCGGTCACTGGGTCCACACCCTGCACCCGCGTCGGCGCCACAGGCCTCGCGCTCCCCTGCATGCCGACCCCTCGCAGCCCTCCACCTCCCGCGGCAGAACCGCCGCGCCTCTCACTTTCCAGTTGGGACAGGCTCCCCCCACCCAGATGCCGCCTCAGCAGTATGGCCGCTGTTGAAACAATTGCCGCCCATTCCGCGCTGCCGCCTTAATCCTTTTTCGGCGTCCGCCGCCTACCTTGCCACCCGGGGCACGGAACCGGAGCGGGACGATGACGGCGCAAGATGGCGGGGCAAGGGCCCCCGCACAGATCCTCGAGGCCGCGGGCTGGGCCGCCCTGGCGCTTCTCGGGCTGGCCACGCTTGGCCCCGCCGCCCTCGCGCCGGCCCTCGCCAGCCTGGCCGTGGCCCGTGCACTGGGCCGACTCAGCGCCGCAGCCACCCAGACCGGACCCCTTGCCGCGCTGTTCCTCGCCTCCGCCCCCACCCTCGCGGCCCTGACGACCCTCTTCACCTGGCACCCGCCGCCGCTGTTTCAGTCGCTCAGCGCGGCGCTCCCCGTCACCCTCGCCCTGACTCTCACGGCAGCCCTGAGCCAGCGCATCGCCCGCCCCGCCAAGGCCGCCCTCGGCCCGCTGCTCGGCGCCCTCACGCTCGCCGTCCTCGCGCGGGTCACGCCCCTCACAGCCGAGGCTGCGCTCCTCGCCCTGCTCTTCGCCGAGCTCCTGCTCCTCGCCCTCCTCCTGGCCGCCGGTCCCCGGCCCCGCGCCCCCCGTCCCGCGCAGCCCCCGCTGGAGACCCTAACCCGCAGCGCCGACCTCCTCCTCCTGCCGCTGCTTTTCGCGCCCCTCCCGGCGCTGGCCTATCTGCTGGCCCGGGGCCTCGCCGCCCCCGTCACCCTGATCCTGGACCGGCTCGAGGCCCTCGCCCTCCCGGCCCTGACCTCCGAGACACCCGCCCGCCGGGCCGCCGTCGCGGCGCGGGTCAACCTCGGGGCGCTGCTCCTGTCCGGGGCCGTGGCGCTCTCGGTGCTGGCCTTCCTGGGCCTGGCCCCGCCCGCGCTTCTCCCTCCCCTGCCGGAACTGCGGGCCTGCCTGCCCTGGCTCCTGCTCGCCGCCCTGGCGCGGGGCCTCTGGGGGCTGGCGCCGCTCCTGGCGCGGCTCACCGGGCTGGGGGCTGCCGTCACGCCCCTGCGCCTCGGCGGGCTGGGCGCCTTCCTGCTGCTGGGGTCCCTGGCAGAGGGGCCGGTGGAACTGGCCCGCGCCCTCGCCCTGACCGAGCTGATGGTCCACGGCGCCCTGGCCACGCTGCTGGCCCTGCGCCGCGGCATCTGGCCCGGCGCCACGGCGCTGCTCTTCCGCCAGATCCGGCTCTTCCAGCGCTGAAGGCGCCCCTCAGCGGACCACGAATTCCGCGTGCAGGGCCCCGGCCGCCTTGATGCTTTTCAGGATGTCGATCATGTCGCGCGGGCTCACCCCCAGGGCGTTCAGCCCGGCGATCACCTCCGACAGCGAGGTCCCCTCGCGCACCTCGGCCAGGCCGATGCCCGGCTCCTCCTCGATGGCGGCGTTGGTGCGCGGCACCACGACGGTGCCGCCCTCGGCGAAGGGGTTGGGCTGGACCACCAGGGGCGCCTCCTGGATGCGCAGGGTGAGGTTGCCCTGGGAGACCGCGACCCGGCTGATGCGCACATCCTCGCCCATGACGATGGTGCCGGAGCGCTGGTCCACCACCACCCTCGCGCGGCGCTCGGGCTCCACCCGCAGGTTCTCGATCCGGCCGAGCGCGTGGGCGACGGAGCCCATGCGCGTGGCGGGCACGTTCAGGAGCACGGTGCCGCTGTCCAGCATGACCGCCACGGGGCGGCCAAAATCGCTGTTGATGGCATTCTCGATTCGGGCGGCGGTGGTGAAGTCGGCCTCGCGCAGGGCCAGGCGCAGGTCCTCCACGGCGTCGAGCTCGAAGTCGATCTCGCGCTCGATCCGGGCGCCCGAGGGGATCACCCCGGCGGTGGGCACGCCCTGGGTGACGGCGCCGCCCGCCCCCTCGGCCACGGCCCCGCCGGCGATGATGGTGCCCTGGGCCACGGCATAGATCTGCCCGTCGGCGGCGTTCAGCGGGGTCATCACCAGGGTGCCCCCCATGAGGCTCGCGGCATCGCCGATGGCCGAGACGGTGACGTCGATCTGCCCGCCCGCGCGGGAGAAGGGCGGCAGGGTCGCCGTCACCAGGACGGCGGCAACGTTCTTGGGGCGGAACTGCTCGCCCGTGACGTTGACCCCGAGCCGCTCGAGGATGTTGGTCATGATGTCCTCGGTGAAGGGGGCGTTGCGCAGCCCGTCGCCGCTGCCGTCGAGGCCCACGACAAGGCCGTAGCCCACCAGATCGTTTCCGCGCACCCCGTCGAAGTTCACCAGATCCTTGATCCGCACCGGGCTGGCGAGGGCGGCGGCGCTGCCCAGGAGCAGGCAAAGGAGGGCGGCGAGAAGGCCCCTCACAGGAAGTTCACCAGCGACAGCTGGGCGTTGCGCACGGTCACCCGGTAGAGGCTTTCGAGCTGGAACTGGGCCGCCTCCAGGCGGGTCGCGGCCTCGAAGGGGTCCACCTCAAGAAGCTCGTTGCGGGCATAGTCGAGCGCCGTCGCCTCGGCGGCGTTGCGGCTCTCGGCGGCCTCGATCCGGGCCTCGACGAAGCCGACGCGGGCGCCCAGGGCGGTGATCCCGTCGCGGGCCGCCAGCATCTCCTGGCCGGTGGCGGCAAAGAGCGTCCTCTGCTGGGCCGCGTCCAGGCCGTAGGCGGGATCCTCGGCCAGGGCGGCCAGGGCCGTCAGGCGCAGGCTGCGGGCGATCTCCGGATCGAGCGCGGTGAGCTCGAGCGGCACCGCCTCCCCGGGGGAGAGGCCAAGCGGCGAGAGGGGAGTGGCGCTGCCCTGGTAGAGGGCGCCGTAGCCCGCCGGATCGGCGAACCAGGCCTCGGCGGCGCTCATCATGTCGGCGGGGGTGGCGGCCCCGGCGAGGGCGCCGCTGAGGGCCGTCAGAAGGTCCGCCGCCGGGGGCAGGGGGACCCTGTCGGTGGCGCTGCCGGCCATCAGGTAGCGGCCCGAGACCGAGGTGTTGACCCGCGCCACTAGTTCTTCCAGGGCGCCGCGCGCCGCCTGGGCGATGTCGGCCGGGGCGGCGCCCAGGCCGCTGGTGCCCGCGGTGATGAGGCTGCCCGACAGGTCGCGGGTCACCTCCTGCATTTCGCCCAGGGCAAGCTGCAGGCCCCCGGCCAGGTGCCGCGCCTCCGTGGTGGCGACGCGGTAACCCTCCAGCAGGGTGCCGCGGCGTTCCAGATCGGTCAGGTGGCCGAGGTTGCCGCGCAGCACCTCGCGCACCTCGGCCACCTGGCCGGAGGAGAGCTCCTGGGTGTGGCGCTCGATCGCGGCGCGCAGGGCCAGGGTGCGCTGGCGCAGGGCCAGGGAATGGGATTGGTCGCCCAGGGTGGGAAGCATCATGGTCAGATCCTCGTCAGGGTATCGAGCAGTTCGTCCACCGTCTGGATGACCCGCGCGTTGGCCGCGTAGCTCTGTTCCAGCAGCACCAGGCGCTGGATCTCGGCATCGCTGTCGACCCCGGCGGCGAGCTGCCGTTCGGCCAGTTCGCTGCGCCGTGCGGCGCTGTAGCCCTGGCGCTGCTCGGCCTCGGCCAGGGCGGCGTTCACCTCGGACAGGTAGGTGGCCAGGAGGGCCGGGGCGGCATAGGCGCCGCTGCCGAAGTCGCCGCTGGCGGCGGGCCGCGGGTCCGTCAGGGTGGCGGAGAGGGCGCGCAGCAGCCCGGCCTCGCCGACCGGGCCGGGGGCGGCAACAAGGAGCCCGTCGCGCAGGCGCCAGGGCGCGCCCCCCGCATCGGGGTCGACCGCCGCGTTGAGACGGATTCGGCTCGCCAGGCCGCGCTCGTCCAGCGGATCGAAGGCGCCCGGCCCGTCGCTGAAGAGGCCCGCGTCGCCTGGCCCGAGGCTCGGGTCGAGGGCCGGGTCCTGGAAGCGCGCCACCAGGTCCCGGGCGAGGGCGTCGAGCTTCTCCTGGGCCGCAACCCCCAGCTCGTCGCGCAGGGCGAACTGGGCGCCGAGGGCGCCGCCGCGCAGGGGGCCGCCCGCGCTGTCCGTGCGCAAGGCCACGCCGTTGAGGGTCAGGCCCGAGAGGGTGCCTTCGGAGAGGGTGAGGTAGGGGGTCACCACGTTGGTGCGTTCAAAGCCCAGGCGGGCCGCCGTGCCGTCCAGCAGGATGGCGCCGCCGGTGCTGTAGAGCGCCACCTGGCCGCGCGCCCGCGTCACCTGCTTGACGGGGACCAACTCGGCGATGCGGTCCACCACCTGCTGGCGCTGGTCCAGCAGGGTGGCGTGATCGCTGCCGCGCCCGAGGGCGGCACTGATCTGGATGTTGAGGCTGCGCACCTGTTCCAGGGCCGTGTTCAGCTCCGCCACCTGGGTGGCGATCATCCCGTCGGCGGCGCCGCGCATCTCCTGCACGTCATCGGCGGCGGCGCGCAGGCTTTCGGCCAGGCCGCGCGCGGCGAAGGCCGCGGCAGAGAGCCGCTCCGGCGCCTCGGGGCGGCTGGCCGCCGTCACCAGGCTGGCCTCGAAGGCGGCGAGCCGGGCCGAGACGGACTGGGGTTGATCGGGGGTGCCGAGGGCGCGCTGGAGCCGGTCGAGAAAGCCGACCCGCAGCCCGTCCGAGGCCTCCGCCGCCA
This sequence comes from Sulfitobacter sp., assembly GCA_965212515.1. GTDB lineage: Bacteria > Pseudomonadota > Alphaproteobacteria > Rhodobacterales > Rhodobacteraceae > Sulfitobacter. The sequence goes on along the minus strand of OZ243122.1, from coordinate 1,572,864 downwards.
CGGCGAGGCGGTGATCGGAGGCCAGCCCCTCGTCGACGATGCGCTGCACCCCGAGCACCCGCACGCCGCCGAAATCCCCGATTGCGGAGCCCCCCAGGCTGAGCACCCGGCGGGCGTAGCCCGGGGTCAGGGCGTTGGCGATGTTGGTCGAGACAAGCTCCGTGCCGCGGCCGGTGGCGCGCAGGCCGGAGAGGGCGTTGGAGAGGGCCGAGGTGAGGGTCATGTCGGGCTCCTTGCGGGCAGGCGGGGCGGCGGCGCCTCAGGCGTCAGCGCTTGATGTTGGTGGTCTCCTGGAGCATTTCGTCCACCGTCTGTATGACCTTGGCGTTCGAGGTATAGGCGCGCTGGGTCTGGATCATGGCGGTCAGCTCTCCGGCCACGTCGGTGGCCGATTCCTCCTGGGCGAAGGAAAGGATGTCCCCGGTCGGGCCGTCACTGGCGTTCCAGAGGAAGAAGGAGCCGCTCTCGGTGGAGGGCAGGTAGGTCTGCTGATCGAGCGCCACCATGCCGTTGGGGTTGGGCAGATCGACCAGCGGCACCTGGTAGATGACGCGGGTGATGCCGGTGTCGAAGGAGGCGGTGACGAAGCCGTTCGGGTCCACCTCGACGGAGGTCATGTTGCCTACCGGCGAGCCGTCCTTGGCGATCGAGAGGGGGGCGAAGCTGTCCGAGAGCTGGGTGATGCCGTCGCTGTCGTTGATGCGCCCGATGTCGATCTCCAGCGGGCCGCCGGGCACGTTCACCACCACCTGGCCGGTGGCCGGATCGTAGGCGCCGCCGCTTACCGCGGTGACCGAGGCGAGGGTGCCGCCGGCCGTCCTGTCATCGGCGAAGGTGAGGACATATTCCCCGATCACCGTGCCCGGGTCCGTCGCATCAGTGATCGACATGGTCCACTCGTTGGAAGATCCGGTGGCCGGGATCGTCGGCGTGAAGGTGATGTTCACCGTCTCCGAGGTGCCGAGGTTGCCGTAGTACTCCACCGACAGGTCCTGGGCGTCGCCCGAGGCGCTCGCCTCCGTCTCCGTGGCGGGGAGGTTGATGCCCAGGGTCATGCTGGTCGTCGGCTCGCCCGAGAACTGGTTGACGTTGATCTGCACCGGCTCCAGCCCATCGGCCGTGTCGCGCGGGAAGGAGGGGATGGAGCCGTCGGGCTGGGCCGGCCAGCCGAGCAGGATCAGGCCCGAGTTGGTCCGCAGGTAGCCATCCGCGTCGGTGCGGAAGGAGCCCGTCGTCGCCAGGTACATGGTGGTGCTGCCGTTATCGAGCTCCACCTCGGTGGCCTGGGCCACGGGCAGGAAGCCGCGCCCGCGCACCGCCAGATCGGTGGCGTTGGAGGTGGCCACCAGGGGCCCGCGCTCATCAATCAGGCGCTGGGTCACGGCCCGCACCCCGCCCGCCGAATAGGAGCCGCCGTTGGAGGAGACCACGACCGAGTGAAAATCCGTATCGACCCGCTTGTAGCCGTAGGTCGAGGAGTTGGCGATGTTGTCGGAGATCGAGGCCAGCCGGGTGGCATTGGCCTGGAGCCCCGCGACCCCGGCATTGAGCGAAGAGGAGATGGTCATGGGCACGCCTTTCTGCGGTATCAGTTGCCTTGCGGCAGCCTGATAGGGCGCGGGGGCTTAAGGACCGCCTAACAGATAAAATCCGTGCCACTTGGTCAGCGTCGCGGCACCTCCCGCAGCAGGATGATCTCCACCCGGTTGTTGCGCGGCGCCATCGGGTCGCGCAGCACCGGGCTGCGGTCGGCGTGGCCGGTGACCCGGCGCACCCGCTCCCGGGCCAGGCCCTTTGCGCCCAGGGCCCGGCGCACCCTGTCGGCGCGGGCGGCGGAGAGGGGCCAGGCCGGGCTCTCGGCCAGGACCACCGGATCGGCGCTCACGTGGGCCGCCAGGGCCACCGGGTTGGTCACCGTGCGGGCCGCCTGGGCGACCACGGCCAGCAGATCCTCCAGAAGCTGCGTCGGGGCCTCGGTGCCGCGCAGGAAAAGCGGCAGCCCCTCCAGCGCGAAGAGCTCGATCACCAGCCCCTCGTCGGTGATCCGGGTCACGATGTGGCGCAGCTCGTTCTCGCGCAGGGCGCTCTCGCCGCCCCGGCCCAGGAGCATCTCCTCGAGCGCGCGCAGGGCCTCCTCCTCGGCCCGGGCCTCCGCCTCGCCGCCCAGCATGCCGCGCGCGCCCGAGCCCTCGAGCGGGCGCAGCGCCGTGGCGCCGGTGCCGACGCGGGCCATCGTCTGTTCGGAGAAGATGCTCTCCCCGCCGAAGCTGCCCTCGCCCCCGCCCGACACCCGGTTCACCGGGATCGTCGGAGAAAAGTAGTCGGCAATTCCCTTGCGTTGCTGTTCCGTCGTCGCGTTCAGCAGCCACATCAGCATGAAGAAGGCCATCATCGCGGTCACGAAATCCGCGTAGGCGACTTTCCAGGCACCGCCATGGTGCCCCTCGCCGCCCGTTACCTTCTTGCGCTTGATGATGACTGGTGCCGCATTGCCTTGCGCACCCATCTCAACCACCTTGTCTCACCCGTCCTCAGGGGTAGCGCCAAGGTCTTGCCGGGGCCTTAACAAGTTCAATTGGAGGGACTTTCGCCCCCCTTGCCCTTGCCCGCGAAATCGGACCACATGGGCGCGAAGGGGAGCCCATGACCAGCCAGACCGAGACCGACAGCCGCTATGCCTGGTTCAGGCTGCTGGTCACCATGGGAATCGCCGTCATCGCCAACGCGGGCATGTGGGCCATCGTCGTCATCATGCCCGCCGTGGAGGCCGAGTTCGGCACCAGCCGGGCCGAGGCAAGCCTGCCCTACACGCTCAACATGGTGGGCTTCGCCCTGGGCAATATGGTCCTGGGCCGGGCGCTCGACCGCTTCGGGGTGACCCTCTCGCTGGTGCTCGCGGGGCTGGGGCTGGTGGCGGGGCTCTTCTTCGCCACCCTGGCGGGCTCGATCCTGGTGCTCTCGGCGGCACAGCTTGTGGTGGGCTTCGCCTCGGCCGTGGGCTTCGGCCCGCTCATCGCCGACATTTCCCACTGGTTCGTGCGCAAGCGCGGCATCGCCGTGGCCCTGGTGGCCAGCGGCAACTACCTCTCGGGCGCCATCTGGCCGATGCTCCTGGCGGGGCTACTGCAGGAGAGCGGCTGGCGCGCCGTCTACGGCGCCCTGGCGCTGGTCACCCTGCTCGGGGTCATCCCCCTGGCCATGCTCCTGCGCCGCAGCGTCTCGGAGGAGACCCGGGAGGCCGCGCAGGAGGCCTCCAGCCTGCGCGCCCGCACTGTCGGGCTGAGCCCGCGCAGCCTCTCCTGGCTCCTGGGCCTGGCGGGGATCGGCTGCTGCGTGGCCATGTCCATGCCCCAGGTGCACATCGTCTCCTACTGCGTGGAGCTGGGCTTTGGCGCCGTGGCGGGGGCCGAGATGCTTTCCCTCATGCTCCTCGGCGGGGTCGGCTCGCGCATCCTCTCGGGGCTCCTGGCGGACCGGCTCGGCGGGGTCCGCACCCTGCTCATCGGCTCGGCCCTGCAGACCCTGGCGCTGATGCTCTACATCCCCGCGGGGGGCCTCGTCTCGCTCTACCTGGTGAGCCTCGTCTTCGGCCTCAGCCAGGGCGGCATCGTGCCCAGCTATGCCCTCATCGTGCGGGAGTACATGCCCGCGCGCGAGGCCGGGGCGCGGGTCGGCTTTGTGCTCATGGCGACGATCATGGGCATGGCCCTGGGCGGCTGGCTCTCGGGGGTGATCTTCGACATCACCGGCTCCTACGCCTGGGCCTTCATCAACGGCATCGCCTGGAACGGGCTGAACGTGGCGATCATGCTCTGGCTGCTCTCGCGGTCACGGCCCCGGCGGGCCCCGGCGGCTCAGCCGGCCTGAGCCCGCGCCGCCGCCAGGCGGATCTGCTTCTGGCGCTCGCGGAAGCGCGCCTTGTCGTCCGCGCTGGTCCTGTCAAAGCACTGGTGGCAAGAGACCCCCTGCTCGAACTCGGGGCGCGCCCGGTCCTCGGGCAGGATCGGCTGGCGGCAGCCGTGGCACAGCTCGTGCGGCCCCTCGCGCAGGCCATGGCCGACGCTGACGCGGGCATCGAAGACAAAGCAGTCGCCCTGCCAGGCGCTCTCTTCCTCCGGCACCTCCTCTAGGTACTTCAGGATGCCGCCCTTGAGGTGATAGACCTCCTCCACCCCCTGGCCCAGCAGGTAGTTGGTGGACTTCTCGCAGCGGATGCCGCCGGTGCAGAACATGGCGATCTTCTTGTTGTGGAAGCGCTCCTTGTTCTGCTCCCACCACTCGGGAAACTCGCCGAAGCTCTTGGTCTGGGGGTCGATGGCGCCCTCGAAGCTGCCGATGGCCACCTCGTAGTCGTTCCGCGTGTCGATCACGGCGACCTCCGGGTCGCGGATCAGCGCGTTCCAGTCCTCCGGCGCCACGTAGTGGCCGACGCGGGCGCGCGGGTCCACCTCGGGCTGGCCCATGGTGACGATCTCGCGCTTCAGGCGCACCTTCATACGCGGGAAGGGGGGCACCTCGCTCTGGGCCTCCTTCCACTCCAGCCCGTCACAGCCGGGCAGGGCGCGCAGATGCGCCAGAACGGCGTCGATCCCCGCGCGCGGCCCGGCGATGGTGCCGTTCACCCCTTCGGGCGCCAGCAGCAGCGTGCCCTTGACCCCCTGGGCCAGGCAGAGCGCCAGCAGCGGCTCCTTGAGCGCCTCGGGGCGCTCGAAGCGGGTGAAGTGGTAGAGGGCGGCGATCACGTGCATGGCGCGGAAATAAGGCCGCCGGGGGCTGTTCCGCAAGGGGCAGCTTCGCTAAACCGGAGACAAAGCCAGCAAGGAGGCAGCGCGATGCAGGCCCTGATCGTGATCGACATGCAGAACGACTTCTGCCCCGGCGGCGCCCTGGCGGTGCCCGAGGGGGACCAGATCGTCGCCCCCATCAATGCCCTGATGCCGGACTTCGAGGCGGTGATCCTGACCCAGGACTGGCACCCGGCGGGCCACTCCTCCTTCGCCTCGGCGCATGAGGGCAAGGCGCCCTACGAGATGATCGAGATGCCCTACGGCCCCCAGGTGCTCTGGCCCGATCACTGCATCCAGGGCAGCCTCGGGGCCAAGTTCCACACCGAGCTGCACCTCGACCGGGCGGACCTGATCCTGCGCAAGGGCTTCAACCCGCAGATCGACAGCTACTCCGCCTTCTTCGAGAACGACCACAGGACCCCCACGGGACTGGAGGGCTACCTGCGCACCCGCGGCATCGAGCGGCTGGTGATGGTCGGCCTGGCGCTGGATTTCTGCGTCAACTTCTCCGCCGTGGATGCCGCGAAGCTGGGCTTCGAGGTGGAGGTCCGCGAGGATCTCTGCCGCGCGATCGACCTCGAAGGCTCCCTCGCGGCGGCCCGCGAGGGGATGCAGGCGGCGGGGGTGCGGCTCAGCTCATAGGCCCTCGAGGATCGGACGGCCCCCGGCGAAGACACCCTTGACCAGGCGCAGGCCCCGGCGCTGCCCGGCCCGGTCGGCGAACCGGTCGTTGGAGACGATGGCCAGGCCCTCCGCGCGGGCGAACTTCAGAAGGAAGGCGTCGGCCTCCGTGCCCGCGGGGCAGACCATGACGCTGCCCTTCGGCAGGCCCAGGCGGCGGGCAAAGCCGCCCTCGTCGAGCCCCCGCTCGCCCAGGTGGTGGCGCGAGGAGGCATCGAGGAAGACATGGGGCGCCAGGCCCCGGGCCTTGAGGTGGTCCACCACGGCGCGCAGGACCCGCAGATCGGCCTCGCCGTCCCAGAACATCACGTTGGTGCCATCCACCACGATGCCGGGCGCGCCCTTCTTCGCCCGCCGGGGCGCGGCAGCGGGGGTTGCCGCCGGGGCCTGCCGCCGCGCGAGATACAGCGCCGTCAGCAATGCCAGCCCCGCCGCCGCCCAGAGCGCCGGGGCCAGGGGGCCCAGCGGCCGCACCCAGGCCAGCAGGGCGCCGTAGCCCAGGCAGGCCGCCAGGACCCACCAGAGGCGCCAGCGCAGGGCCGTGACCAACCCCAGGAAGGCCAGGATCAGGAGAGGCGGCAGGAGCAGGGTTTCGGGCGTCATGGCCAAGCCTTAGCAGGGGCGCCCGCGACCCGGAAGCGCGGCCGGTCCCGCGCCGGGCGAGCTTCTCTTTGCCCTTGCCCATCCTGTGCCGCTTTTGCCACAAGGGGCCGAACGGATAAGGACAGCACCGCATGGTCGACATCGCCACCCGCGTCTGGAACCACAAATGGAAGATCGACCCGATCGTGCGGTCTCTGATCGACACGGACTTCTACAAGCTGCTCATGTGCCAGTCGATCTTCCGCAACCGGCCCGACACCCAGGTGACCTTCTCGCTCATCAACCGCTCGGACCACGTGCCGCTCGCGAAACTGATCGACGAGGGCGAGCTGCGCGAACAGCTCGACCACATCCGCTCGCTCAGCCTCAGCCGCGGCGAGAGCACCTGGCTGCGCGGCAACACCTTCTACGGCAAGCGGCAGATGTTCCGGCCCGACTTCATGGAGTGGTTCGAGGGGCTTCGCCTGCCGCCCTACCACCTGGAGCGCAAGGGCGACCAGTACGAGCTGACCTTCGAGGGCCGCTGGCACGAGGTCATGCTCTGGGAGATTCCGGCGCTCGCCGTCCTGATGGAGCTGCGCGGCCGCGCCGCCATGAACGATATGGGCAAGTTCGAGCTCCAGGTGCTCTATGCCCGGGCCATGACCCGGCTCTGGGAGAAGATCGAGGCCCTGCGCGAGATTCCCGATCTCTCGGTAGCCGATTTCGGCACCCGGCGGCGCCACTCCTACCTCTGGCAGGACTGGTGCGTCCAGGCCATGCAAGAGGGCCTGGGAAGGGCCTTCACCGGCACCTCCAACTGCAAGATCGCCAAGGGCCGCGAGCTGGAGGCCATCGGCACCAACGCCCACGAGCTGCCCATGGTCTATGCCGCCCTGGCCGAGGATGACGCGGCCCTGGCCCGGGCCCCCTACGAGATGCTCCAGGACTGGCACGAGGAGCACGACGGCAACCTGCGCATCATCCTGCCCGACACCTACGGCACCAGGGGCTTCCTCGACCGCGCGCCGGACTGGCTGGCGGGCTGGACCGGCATCCGCGTGGACAGCGGCGACCCCGCCACCGGCGCCCAGACCGCCATCGACTGGTGGCGCGCGCGGGGCGAGGACCCGGCAACCAAGCGGGTCATCTTCAGCGACGGGCTGGACGTGGACAAGATCAAGGCCCTGCACGCCCAGTTCTCGGGCATCACCAACGTCTCCTTCGGCTGGGGCACCCTCCTGACCAACGATTTCCGCGGCCTCGTGCCGGGCGACGCCCTGGCCCCCTTCTCACTGGTCTGCAAGGCCGTGGCCGCCGACGGCCGCCCGACGGTCAAGCTCTCCGACAACCCGCGCAAGGCCATGGGCCCGGCGGCAGAGATCGAGCGCTACAAGCGGGTCTTCGGGGTGGGCCATCAGGAGGCGCTGGAGGTCGTGGTCTGACGCCGCCGCAGCTGCCTTTCCCGCAGGACGATCAGGATGCCCCCGGCGGCGATCAGCAGGGCGCCGGGGAAGAGCTCGGCCCAGGGGGTCTCGTCGAAGAAGAGCCAGCCGAGCAGGAAGGCGATGGGGATGCCGAAGTAGGTGAAGGGGGCCAGGTTGCTCTGCTCCGTCATGCGGAAGGCGGCGATCAGGAAGAGCACCGCCGTGCCGCCGAAGGCCCCCATGGCGAGGATCCAGCCCAGGTCCTCCCAGTCCCGCAGCGGTGAGAAGCCCGTTGCCAGGGCGGCGATGAGGAAGGCCCCGAGGCAGGCCACGGCGGTGGAGTAGAGGTTCACCAGGGCCGTCGGCACCTCCTCGTCGAGCATCCGGGCGGTGACCCCGGCCAGGGCGTAGAAGGCCGCCGCCGCCAGGGGCAGGAGGGCCGCCGGGCTGAAGCTGTCGCGCCCCGGGCCGACCACCATCACCACCCCGGCAAAGCCCACCAGGACCGCCGCCCAGCGCACCCAGCCGACCCGCTCGCCCAGGAGCGGAACCGCCAGGGCCACCATGAAGAGGGCATTGGCGTAGGTGATGGTGGAGGCGGTGGCGAAGCTGAGCAGGCCCAGCGAGAGGTAGAAGGAGAGCTGCGCGAAGGCCAGGATCAGGCCGCGTCCGGCGGCCAGGCGCCACTGCCGCATCCGCAGGGGCCGGCCACGCCGGTGCCACTCTCTCGAGGCCCAGAGCACCAGCAGCGAGGGGATCAGCCCGAAGAGGTTGCGGTAGGCCGAGAGCTCCGCCGCGCTGTAGTCCGCCGAGAGGCGCTTGATGATGAGCCCCATGAGATCGAAGAGCAGGATCGCCAGGAGGGCGTAGCAGATGGCGAGACTGGTGCGGTTCATGGGCGGCGCGGGCCTTGGCGGGGGGATTCGGGCGCGGGGCGCCGGGGCGTGGCACGGTTATCGTCGGTGGCTGGCAAACCCTTCCAGAAGTCTCTTGTTTTCTAACTACTCACCAGCCGCAAGACTTGCGCAGCGGTGTAATTGCAGAACGCAGCCCTGAGACATCGAACCTAGCTTCCTTGGGGGAGTCGTTGAAAGGTGTAAATCGAACCAGCAACTGTTCGCTGTCGAACAGTTCCCGGATGATCGAACCGCTTCGTCCATACCCTTCTCGCATGAGTGAGTCGTTGCTGGTGGTGGACGAGAAATTCCTAGTTTTTGGCGGGTTCTTATCTACTCGGTACTGAATTTCGCCGTAAGGACCGAACCCAGACGCCAAATGGCAATGGGTGGAAAGAATGATAGCTGTTGAGTTGTCTAGGCATCTAATCTGAAGGCTCACGGGCTTAGGTGCCGCGTCAAAGTTGCATGAGATTTTTTCTTTTGAATCGACACTGAGAAATACATCGTTGGCATCCGTCATTGCCGACTTGCGCTGAAGAACCGTCCAGTTCGGGAATGAAGCCGTGCCATCCTCGTCAAAAGTTGGTTTGAGCTGCTCCCGCATTTCACAGCCAAGCCGCATAGTAGGGTCTTCAAACGCGTCGCAATCCTCGGAGGAAACCGCGGCTCTTGGAACGGTGAGTAAAGCAAACAGAAGTAAAGGGGATATCCGGCCCCGCGAAATGGGTCTCATCTTCAATCCCCAGTTGAATAATGCTCTGTCTATGCCTTCACTAATGCAACAGCAAGGATTCCTGACTTCAATTGAAGGCCGCCGCAAAGGCCAGCGCGGGGCCCGAATGGCTCCGTTTCCGCGCCATGACCGGTCGCGATGAGACCTTGCTATCGGCTGGGCAAAGTGCGACATTCTGTACGCTTGGTGTCCCGATCAGGCCCCCGCACCGGGGCCGGGACCAAAAGGGAATTCAGTCAAGGCGCCCCCGGGCGCCCCAAGCTGAAGCCGCCCCCGCGACTGTAAGCGGTGAGCCTGACCCAACGTGCCACTTGCCAAAAGGCGGGGAAGGCGGGACAGGGCCACGACCCGCGAGCCAGGAGACCTGCCAGGCAGGAAACGAAACATGGCCGTCGGGTGTGACGGCAAGGAGACAGACAATGACGACACTTTCCTCCACGCGCAGCTCGGCCCGTGCCCTTCCGGCGATCTTCGCCATGCTGATCGGCCTCGGCGTGATCTCGCTGACCGGCCACGTTCAGGCCGCCGCCCTGCACGACGCCGCCCATGACATGCGCCACGCGACGGGGTTCCCCTGCCACTAAGCGCCTGACCCGGACCGAGCGCGGCTGCCCCCGGGGCCGCCGCCGGAGGGCCACCATGCTCAGGACAGAACATCGCAGAACGCCGATGCTGCCGGTTTCCGGCGGCTTTGCCGTTTCCTGCGCCTGCCTGCCTGCGCCCCGCGCCCGCCGGTCCGCCCTGCTACCTTTCAGGAGGTGTCGTCCATGACCACCCGCATCATCGTCTCCGCCCTCTTCGCCGGGGCCGCCGCCGGCCTGCTGGCCGGGCTTCTGCAGCTGATCTTCGTCCAGCCCGTCCTGCTCCACGCCGAGCTCTACGAGGGCGGCGATCTGCAACACTTCGGCGGCGCCATCGTCAGCGCCCACCCCGAGCTGCCCGGCTTCGAGCCGGTGCGCGACCTGCTGAGCGTGATCTTCACCATGCTCACCTACACCGGCTACGCGCTGCTCCTGGTGGCTCTGATGAGCCTCGCCGAGGATCGCGGCGCCCGCATCGAGCCGCGCACCGGGATCATCTGGGGCATCGCCGGCTACATTGCCTTCCACCTCGCGCCGGGCTTCAGCCTGGCCCCCGAGGTGCCGGGCGTCGCCGCCGCCGAGGTGGGCGCGCGGCAGGTCTGGTGGTTCGCCACGGTGGCCGCCTCGGGACTGGCGCTCTGGCTCATCGCCTTTGGCCGCGCCCTGCCGCTCTACGGCCTGGCCGCGCTTCTGCTGATGGCGCCGCACCTCATCGGCGCGCCCGAGCCGGAAGCCTTCGCCGGCACCGTCCCGCCCGAGATCGCCGCCCTCTTCGCCGCCCGTGCCCTGGGCGTGGGCCTGGCCGCCTGGGTCCTGCTGGGCACCTTCGCCGCCTACTTCTGGCAGCGCGAGGGGCAGCGCGACGGCACCGCGGCGGCGCGGGCCTGAGCGCGCCATGGATCGCTCCCTCCCGCTGTTCCTGATCGGGATCCTCTTCGGCGGCGGCATCGGCTTTGCCGTGGCCGCCTCCATGGGGGTGACCTTCGACGGCCATGACCACGGCAACCCCGCCCAGCACGGCGGCATGTCGGGCATGGCGGCGCAGGATCACGCCCGGATGCACGAGACCCCTGTGGCGATCCCCGCCGCGGAGGCGCCTGGGCTGGAGATCGCCCTCCATCCCGATCCCGTCTCGGGCTACAACCTCCAGGTCCTGACCGAGGGCTTCCGCTTCTCGCCGCGCAACGCCGGGGCCGAGAACCTGCCCGGCGAGGGCCATGCCCATGTCTACGTCAACGGCACCAAGGTGGGCCGCCTTTACGGCGAGTGGATGCACCTGGCCGAGCTGCCCGAGGGCACCGTGGAGGTGGAGGTGACCCTCAACGCCAACGATCACCGCCCCCTGGCCGTCAATGGCACGCCCATCGCCGCCCGCGAGACCCTGGAGGTGCCCGCCCGATGACCGCGACGCTCTATGTCTGCACTACCTGCCGCGCCGGTGAGGTGCTGGAGGAGGGCGCGCCGCGCCCCGGCGCGCTGCTACACGCGGCCCTGGAAGAGAAGGGCGCCCCCGAGGGGGTGCGGATCGTCGGGGTCGAGTGCCTCTCGGCCTGTTCCCAGGGGGCCGCCGTGGCCCTCTCGGCCCCCGGCAAGTGGACCTACGTCTATGGCCGCATGAGCCCCACGGACGCCCCCGACATCCTGGCCGGGGCCGCAGCCTATGCCGAAACCGAGGACGGCCTGGTGCCCTGGCGCGCCCGGCCCGTCCAGTTCCGCAAGCAGAGCCTTGCCCGAGTTCCCCCCTTTCAAATGCCCCTGGAGGCCGCCGAATGAACGACCTGTCGAAGATCCCCGTGACCGTGATCACCGGCTTTCTCGGATCGGGCAAGACGACCCTGATCCGCCACCTGATGAGCAACGCGGGCGGCCGCAAGCTGGCCGTGCTCGTCAACGAGTTCGGCACCGTCGGCGTCGATGGTGAGATCCTCAAGAGCTGCGCCATCGAGGATTGCCCGGCGGAGAACATCGTGGAGCTGGCCAACGGCTGCATCTGCTGCACCGTGGCGGATGACTTCATCCCCACCATCGAGGCCCTGATGGATCTGCCCACCCGGCCCGATCACATCCTGATCGAGACCTCGGGCCTGGCCCTGCCCAAGCCCCTGCTCAAGGCCTTCGACTGGCCCGCGATCCGCTCGCGCATCACCGTCGACGGGGTTATCGCCCTGGCCGATGCCGAGGCTGTGGCGGCGGGCCGCTTCGCCGCCGACGAGGGCGCGGTGGATGCCCAGCGCCGCGCCGACGAGTCGCTCGACCACGAGACGCCCCTCTCCGAGGTCTTCGAGGATCAGATCTCCTGCGCCGACATCGTGCTCATGTCCAAGGCCGACCTGGCCGGGGAGACCGGGCTCGATCGCGCCCGCCAGGTGATCGCGGCGGAGAGCCCGCGCGTCGTGCCGATCCTGCCGATGAGCGAGGGCGTCATCGACCCCAACGTGGTCCTGGGCCTCAAGGCCGCGGCCGAGGATGACCTGGCCGCGCGCCCCTCGCACCACGACGGGGCCGACGATCACGAGCACGACGATTTCGAAACCGTGGTGATCCCCATGCCCGAGGTCTCCGATCCCGCGACCCTGGTCGCCGCCATCGAGCGGCTGGCGACGGAGCAGCAGATCCTGCGGGTCAAGGGCTACGTCGCCGTCTCGGGCAAGCCCATGCGGATGCTTGTCCAGGCCGTGGGCGCGCGGGTGCGGCACCAGTATGACAGGCCCTGGGGCGAGACGCCCCGCCAGGGTCACCTGGTGGTGATCGCCGAGCATGACCACATCGACCCCGCCGCCATCCGGGATGTCCTGGGGGCCTAGCGACCATGCATGTCGTCTTCCGCGAAAGCCACGGGCTCGAGGACAACGAGGCCCCCTTTGATCCCGGGCAGGAGCCCGCGGACCTGGTGGTGCTCTCCTTCTCCGACAGTGACCTCGGGGCCTTCGCGGCGGGCTGGCACCGGGCCGGCGGGCCCGAGGGCGGGCTGCCCAGCCTGCGGCTCTGCAACCTGGTGGCCCTGCGCCACCCGGCCTCGGTGGACAACTACGTCGAACAGACCCTCTCGGGCGCCAAGGGCATCCTGATCCGCCTGATCGGCGGCGAGAACTACTGGCCCTACGGCATCATGCAGGTCCAGGACCTGGCGCGCCGCCAGGGCATCGCCCTCGCCGTCCTGCCCGCCGACGGGCGCGAGGATGCGGCGCTCGATGGTCACTCGACCCTGCCGGTTTCGACCCTGCGGCGGCTCTCGCACCTCTGCGACACCGGCGGCGCCGTGGCGGCCCAGGCGGCCCTGGCGCAGCTCGCCCTGGCGGCGGGCTTCTACGCGGGCCCCGTCACCGGCACCAAGAAGGTGCCCGACTGCGGCTTCTACGATCCGGCGCGCGGCGTCGTGCCCCTGGCCGACGCGGGCGGCGATGTGGTGGCGGTGACCTTCTACCGCAGCTACCTGACCGCCGCCGACACGGCCCCCGTCGATGCCCTCCTGGGCGCCCTGGAAGAGCGTGGCTTCACCGCCGTGGGGCTCTTCGTGCCCTCGCTCAAGGCCGAGGCCGGGCGCGCCTTCCTGGACAGCAGCCTGGCCCAGCTCAAGCCCGTGGCCATCGTCAACGCCACGGCCTTCTCGGGGCGCGGCGACGATGGCACCTCGCCGCTCGATGCGCCGGGCTGCCCGGTCTTCCAGGTGGCCCTTTCGACCGCGCGGCAGAAGGAATGGGCCGAGAGCGAGCGCGGCCTCTCGCCCGCCGATCTGGCCATGCACGTGGTCCTGCCCGAGGTGGACGGGCGGCTCTTCTCCGGGGTGGTGAGCTTCAAGGCGCCCGAGAAGAAGGACCCGCATCTGCAATATTCGCGCTTCTCGCACCGGGCCCACCGCGAGCGCATCGCCGCGGTGGTGGAGAAGGTCAGCGCCTGGCACCGTCTGGCCCGGACCCCGGCGGCGGAGCGCAAGCTGGCCCTGGTGCTCTCCACCTATCCCGGGCGGGAGGATCAGATCGCCCATGCCGTGGGCCTCGATGCCCTCGCCTCGGCGGAGGATCTGTTGCTGACCCTCGCCGGGGAGGGCTATGGCGTCACCCCCGAGGTGGGCTTTGGCCGCAGCCTGACGCAGAGCACCCTCGCCTGGCCCCTGGCGGACTACGAGGCGGCGCTCGCCACCCTGCCCGAGCCGCTTCAGGCGGATCTGCGCGCGGCCTGGGGCGCGCCCGCCGATGATCCCCTCTGCCGGGAGGGCGCCTTCCACTTCGCGGCGCGCGACTGCGGCAAGGCACTGGTGGCGCTCCAGCCCGAGCGCGGCGCCGTCGCGGGGCGCGAGGATGAGTACCACGATCTGGCCCGGGTGCCGCGCCACGGCTACGTGGCCTTCTACCTCTGGCTGCGCGCCCAGGCGTTGCACGGGCTCGTTCACATGGGCGCCCATGGCACCCTGGAGTGGCTGCCGGGCAAGTCCGTGGCCCTCTCGGAGGACTGCTGGCCCGAGGCCCTCACCGGGGCCCTGCCGGTGATCTATCCCTTCATCGTCAATGACCCGGGCGAGGCCGCCCAGGCCAAGCGCCGGATCGGGGCCGTCACCCTCGGCCACCTGCCGCCGCCGATGAGGGAAAGCGCCGTGCCCGACGGGCTGCTGCAACTGGAGCGGCTGCTCGACGAATACTCCACCGCCGACGGGCTCGACCCGGCGCGCCGCGACCGGCTGATCGAGACCATCCGCTCCGAGGCCCGCGCCGCCGGGGTGGAGGCGGACCTGGGCCTTACCGAAGAGAGCTGCATGGCCGAGGCGATCACCCGGATCGACCGCTTCGTCTGCGACATCAAGGAAAGCCAGTACGGCGACGGGCTGCACACCTTCGGCGCGGGCGAGGGGGAGTGGCAGGGCCTGCTCGCGGCGCTGGCCGGGCGCCGGGTGGCCGCCGGGCCCTCGGGCTCGCCCTACCGGGGCCGCGCTGACGTCCTGCCCACCGGGCGCAACCTTTTCGCCGTCGATCCCCGCGCCGTGCCGACCCGTGCGGCCCACGCCCAGGGCGTGAAGCTGGCCGAGGAGCTGATCCGCCGCCACCTCCAGGAGGAGGGCGACTATCCCTCCGGCATCGTGGTGGATCTCTGGGGCTCGGCCACCATGCGCACGGCGGGCGAGGAGATCGCCATGGCCCTGCACCTGGCGGGCCTAGCGCCGCGCTGGGACGCGGGCAGCGAGCGCGTGAGCGGCTTCGAGATCCTGCCCCTGACCCTGCTGAACCGGCCCCGGATCGACGTGACCCTGCGCATCTCGGGCCTCTTCCGGGATGTCTTCCCGGGCCTCGCCCAGCTCTTCGAGGGGGGCGCCATGGCCCTTGCAGAGCGCGAGGAGGCGGCCGACATGAACCCCTACTGCCGCCGCACGCCGCGCGTCTTCGGGCCGCGCCCGGGGCTCTACGGGATGGCAATGGAGGCGGCCCTGCTGGACTACTCCGAGGCCGGCCGCGCCGCCGCCGGGGAGGCCTGGCTCAGTGCCTCCGAATGGGCCATCGACGCCCGCGGCGAGGCCCGCCGCGACCGGGCGGCGCTGGAGGAGCGCCTGAAGGGGGCTGACAGCTTTGCCCATGTCCAGGACCTGCTGGAGAGCGACCTGCTGCTGGCCTCGGACTATGCCAGCCACGAGGGCGGATTTGCCGCCGCCATGGCCCACCTTGGCGCCGCCAAGCCGGCCCTCTACCACGTCGATTCGAGCCGCCTCGATGCGCCCCGCGCCCGCACCATGGCCGAGGAGATCGCCCGCGTCGTGCGCGCCAGGGCGGCCAACCCGGACTGGGCCAGCGGCATGATGCGCCACGGCTTCAGGGGGGCGGCCGAAATTACCGCGACGCTGGACAACCTGGCCGCCTTCGCCCATCTCACCCGGGAGGTGCCGGCCCACCTCATCGACCTATATTACGATGCGACCCTGGGACGGGAGGATCTGATGGACTTCATGGCGCGCGAGAACCCCAAGGCGCTGGAGGAGCTGCGCGGCCGCTTTGCCGCCCTCCACGCGGCCGGCCTGTGGCCGACCCGGCGCAACTCCATCCTGGCCGCCCTGGAGGCCGCGGAATGAGCGCCCCCGAGGTCAAGGGCTACTGCCCCGGCGCGCTCCAGCCGATGCGCTCGGGCGATGGGCTGGTGGTCCGCATCCGGCCCTTCAACGGCCGCCTGCGCCGAGCCCAGGCCGATGCCATCGCCACCTTCGCCGCGGCCCACGGCAACGGCATGATCGACCTTTCCAGCCGCGGCAACATCCAGATCCGCGGCGTGACCGACGAGAGCCACGGGCCGCTCCTGGACGGGCTGCGCCGCCTCGGGCTGGTGGACGACAGGGTGGAAGTGGAGAGCCGCCGCAACATCCTCGTGACGCCCTTCTGGCAGACCGGCGGCGAGACCGAGGCCCTGGCCGCCGCCCTGACCGAAGCAATAAAGGCCCCCGGCGCGCCCCAGACGCCCTACAAGTTCGGCTATGCCGTGGACAGCGGCCGCCAGCCGGTATTGCAAGAGGCTTCCGCCGACATCCGGCTGGAGCGGGACGCGGGCGGCGGGCTGATCCTGGTGGCCGACGGGCAGGAGATGGGCAAGCCGGTGACCAGCGAGAGCATCGTGACGGAGGCCCTGGCCCTGGCGCGCTGGTTCCTCGATCACCGCACCGACGAGACCCGCATGGCGCCGCTGCTGCGCGCCGGGGCCGAGCTGCCGCCGGGCTTCATCGTGCCGCGCCAGCGCCAGACCTACCGCCCGGCGCCGGGCTACACGCCGCTTGGCGCCATGGTCGGCCTGGCCTTCGGCCAGCTCCCGATCGAGACCCTGGCGGCCCTGGCCAAGCAGGGCGGGCTGCGGCTCACCCCCTGGCGAATGCTGCTGGTGGAGAGCGCCCGCCGCCTGCCCGAGGTGCCGGGCCTGATCACCGATCCGGCGGACCCCTTCCTGCGGGTCATCGCCTGCACCGGCGCGCCGCGCTGTGCCCAGGGCCTGGTGCGCACCCGCGCCCTGGCCAAGCGGATCGCCCCGATGATGGCGGCGGACCAGTTCCTGCACGTCTCGGGCTGCGCCAAGGGCTGTGCCCACCCGCGCGCCGCCGCCCTCACCGTCACCGGCACGCCCGAGGGCCTGTCGCTGATCCGCGAGGGTCGCACCACCGACCAGCCGGCCGCCCGCGGCCTGTCCCAAGAAGAGCTTCTCAAGGCCATCTGATGCCCCATACCTACATTACCGACGGGGCGGAGATTTACCGCCAGTCCTTTGCCACGATCCGGTCCGAGGCCCACCTCTCGCGCTTCACCCCCGAGGAGGAAATCGTCGCCGTGCGCATGATCCACGCCGCCGGGATGGTGGGGCTGGAGGCCTTCGTGGACTTCTCCGAGGGCATGGCCATCGCCGCCCGCGCCGCCCTGGAGGCGGGCGCGCCGATCCTCTGCGATGCCTACATGGTGAGCGAGGGCATCACCCGCAAAAGGCTGCCCGCCGACAATCAGGTGCTCTGCACCCTGCGCGATCCGCAGGTGCCGGCCCTGGCCCAGGAGATGGGCAACACCCGCTCCGCCGCGGCGCTGGAGCTCTGGCGGCCGCATCTGGAGGGCGCCCTTGTCGCCATCGGCAACGCCCCCACCGCGCTCTTCCACCTGCTGAACATGCTGGAGGACCCCGACTGCCCGCGCCCGGCGGCGATCATCGGCTGCCCGGTGGGCTTCATCGGCGCGGCGGAATCCAAGGAGGCCCTGATGCAGGATTTGCCGGTGCCCTCGATGGTGGTGCGCGGCCGCCTCGGCGGGTCGGCCATCACGGTGGCCGCCGTCAATGCCCTGGCCAGCCGGGTGGAATGAGCATGGGCAAGGTCATCTGTGCGGGCCTCGGGCCCGGCGACCCCGATCTGATGAGCGTCCGCGCCGACCGCGCCATCCGGGGCGCGCGCCATGTCGCCTACTTCCGCAAGAAGGGCCGGGCGGGCCAGGCGCGCACCATCGTGCGCGACCTGCTGCACCCGGAGGCGGTGGAGTACCCGATGGAGTACCCCGTCACCACCGAGCTGCGCTTCGATTCGCCCGAGTACCGGCAGCTCATGGTGGATTTCTACGCCGACTGGGCGGACCGCCTGGAAGAGCTGGCGCGGGAGGCCGACGTGGTGGTTCTCTGCGAGGGCGATCCCTTCTTCTACGGCTCCTTCATGCATCTTCACACGCGGCTCCAGGGCCGCGCCGAGGTGGAGGTGATCCCGGCCATCCCCGGCATGGTGGGCTGCTGGAACGCGCTCGACACGCCCTTCACCTGGGGCGACGATGCCCTCACCGTGCTCATGGGCACCCTGCCCGAGGCGGAGCTGGTGGCCCACATGGAGCGGGCCGATGCCCTGGTGGTGATGAAGACCGGCCGCAACCTGCCCCGGGTGCGCCGCGCCCTGGCGGCTGCCGGCAAGCTGGACCGTGCCTGGCTGGTGGAGCGAGGCACCATGCCGGGTGAACGCATCGCCCGGCTGGAAGATGTGGCGGACGAGGATTGCCCCTACTTCGCCATTGTCCTGGTCCATGGCCAGGGCCGCCGCCCGGAGGCCGAGACGTGAGCGGCTGGGTGGCCATCGCGGGCCTCGGCCCGGGCGACGAGGCGCTGGTCACGCCCGAAGTGCAGGCGGCGCTGGAGGCGGCCAGCGACGTGATCGGCTACATTCCCTACGTCAAACGCGTGGCGCCGCGCCCGGGGCTGACCCTGCATCCCTCCGACAACCGGGTTGAGCTGGACCGCGCCCTGCACGCCCTGCAACTGGCCGCCGAGGGGGCAAAGGTGGTGGTCGTCTCCTCGGGTGATCCCGGGGTCTTTGCCATGGCCGCCGCCGTCTTCGAGGCGCTGGAGAAACACCCCGAGCACCTGGAGACGGATATCCGCGTCCTGCCGGGCATCACCGCCATGCTGGCCGCCGCGGCCCGCGCCGGGGCGCCCCTGGGGCACGACTTCTGCGCCATCAACCTGAGCGACAACCTCAAGCCCTGGTCGCAGGTGGAGCAGCGCCTGCGGATGGCGGCACGGGGCGATTTCGCCATGGCCATCTACAATCCGCGCTCGCGCACCCGGCCCTACCAGTTTGGCGAGGCGCTGGAGATCCTGCGCGAGGAATGCGGGCCCGAGCGGCTGATCACCTTTGCCCGGGCCGTCACCACGCCGGAGGAGCAGATCAGCACCGTGACCCTGGCCGAGGCGACGCCCGAGATGGCCGACATGCGCACCGTGGTGATCCTTGGCAACTCCGCCACCCGGCGCCTCGGGCGCTACATCTACACCCCCCGGTCGGCCCTGTGAGAGAGCCAGGCCATTACCTCCTCGGGGCTGGCCGCCGTGGCATCGCCGGGCAGCACCGGGCGCTCGGCCAGGTAGACCGGCAGGCCCAGGTCGCGGGCGGCCGCGAGCTTGGCGCTGGCCCCGGCGCCGCCGCTGTTCTTGGCGACCAGGTGGGTGATGCCATGCGCCACCAGCAGCCTGCGGTCGCCCGCCTCGGTGAAGGGGCCGCGGTCCAGCACCTTGGCGCAGTCGGGCAGGGGCGGGGGCGCCTCGGGGGCATCCACCAGGCGCAGCAGGTAGTGGTGCTGCGGCGCCGCGGCGAAGAGGCCGATCTGCTGCTTGCCGATGGCCAGGAAGATGCGCGCGGGGGCATCCGGCAGGGCCGCCGGGATCTCCTCCAGGCGGGTGAAATGGCGCCAGTCATCCCCCGGCCCGGCCTGCCAGGCGGGCCTTTCCAGCCGCACCAGGGGCAGCCTTTCGGCCTGGCAGGCGGCATGGGCGTTGCGGCTCATGCCGGCGGCGAAGGGATGGGTCGCGTCGATCACCGCGCTGATGCCCCGCGTCCGCAGGAAGGCGCGCAGGCCCGCCACGCCGCCGAAACCGCCGATGCGGGTCTCCAGCGGCTGGGCCAGGGGCGCGCGGGTGCGGCCGGCGTAGGAAAAGAGCGCATCGCAGCCCGCCTCGGCGAGGCACGCGGCCATGCGGCTGGCCTCGCTCGTGCCGCCCAGCAGGAGGATGGTCATGGTGGCTGATCCCTGGTTGACCCTCGTCGGAATGACGGACGATAGCGCGGCCGCGCTGCCCCCCGCAAGCCGCGAGGCGCTGGCGGCGGCGGAGGTGATCTTCGGCGGGCCGCGGCACCTTGAGCTGGTGGCGGCGGGGGCGCGCGGGCGGCCCTGGCCGGTGCCCTTCGATCTGGCCCCGGTCCTGGCCGAGCGGGGCCGCCCTGTGGTGGCGCTCACCTCGGGCGATCCCTTCTGGTACGGCGCGGGCGGCAGCCTGGCGCGGCACCTCACGCCCGGCGAATGGCGCAGCCTGGCGGCCCCCTCGACCTTTTCGCTTGTGGCGGGACAGCTGGGCTGGCGGCTGGAGGAGGTGACCTGCCTCGGCCTGCACGCCGCCCCACTGACGCGCCTGCGCCGCCACTTGAGCCCCGAGGGGCGGCTCATCTGCCTGCTGCGCGAGGGCGCGGCGGTGGCGGAGCTGGCCCAGTACCTCTGCGCGCAGGGGGCGGGGGCCACCCGGCTCTGGGTCTGCGAGCGGCTCGGCGGGCCGCGCGCCCGCGTGCGCGAGGCGCGGGCCGATGGATTTGACCTGACCGATGTGGCGGCCCCGGTGGCCGTGGCCCTGGCCCTGCCCAGGGGGCCGGGCCTGTCGCGCGCGGCGGGCCTGCCGGACGAGAGCTTTCACCACGCGGGCCAGATCACCAAGCGCCCGGTGCGGGCCCTGACCCTCTCGGCCCTGGCGCCCCGGCCCGGCGCCCATCTCTGGGACGTGGGCGCGGGCTCGGGCTCCATCTCCGTCGAGTGGGCCCTGGCGGGGGGCAGGGCCATGGCCTTCGAGCGCCGCGCCGACCGGGCCGACCTGATCCGCCGCAACATCGCGGAGTTCGGCCTGGAGGACCGGGTCACCCTGCGCGAGGGGCGGGCGCCGGAGTGCCTCGAGGGGGCGCCCGCGCCCGATGCCGTCTTTGTCGGCGGTGGCGGCTCAGAGGCGCTCTTTGACCATCTCTTCAGCCACCTGGCCCCCGGCACGCGGCTTGTCGCCAACGGCGTGACCCTTGAGACCGAGGCCCTGCTGGTCTCGCTCCAGGCGCGCTGCGGCGGTGACCTGCTGCGCATCGAGCTGGCCCAGGCGGCCCCCCTGGGCGGCTTTCGCGGCTGGCAGCCGCTGCGCCCGGTGGTCCAGTGGAGCCTGACCCTGTGATCGTCGCGGGCATCGGATTTCGCGGGGCCGCCACGGCGGAGAGCCTGCAGGACGCCCTGGCCCAGGCCCTCATGGCGGCGGGCCAGCCGCGGCTCGAAGCCCTGGTGACGGAAAGCGCCAAGGCCCGCGCGCCGATCTTCCGGGAGCTGGCCCAGGGCCTGGGCCTGCCCGGCCTCGGCGTGCCCCAGGAGGATCTGGCGCGCATGATCACCCCCACCCAATCGGCCCGCATCCAGGACCGCTTCGGCACCGGCAGCCTCTGCGAGGCGGCGGCCCTGGCCCTGGCCGGCCCCGGCGCCCGGCTGGTTGCGGCGCGGGTCGTCTCAAGCGATGCTATGGCCACGGCGGCGATCGCGGACAACCAAGAGGACTTGACCACATGACCGTTCACTTCATCGGGGCGGGCCCCGGTGCCGCAGACCTCATCACCCTGCGCGGGCGCGACCTCATCGCCGCCTGCCCGGTCTGCCTCTATGCCGGATCGCTGGTGCCCGAGGCCCTGCTGGGCCACTGCCCCGAGGGGGCACGGATCGTCAATACGGCGCCCCTGTCGCTGGAAGAGATCATGGCGGAAATCTCCGCCGCCCATGCCGCCGGGCAGGACGTGGCGCGGCTTCATTCCGGGGATCTCTCCGTCTGGTCGGCCATGGGCGAGCAGCTGCGCCGCCTGCGCGCCCTGGGCATCCCCTACGAGGTGACGCCGGGCGTGCCCTCCTTTGCCGCCGCCGCCGCCACCCTGGGGGCCGAGCTGACCCTGCCAGGGCTGGTGCAGTCGGTTGTCTTGACCCGCACCTCGGGCCGCGCCAGCGCCATGCCCGAGGAAGAGAGCCTGGCGAACTTCGCCCGCACCGGCGCCACCCTGGCGATCCACCTCTCCGTTCACGTGCTGGAGAAGGTCGTGGCGGAGCTGACGCCGCACTATGGCGCGGACTGTCCGGTGGCCGTCGTCTGGCGGGCAAGCTGGCCCGACGAGCGCGTCGTGCGGGCCACCCTCGGCACCCTGGAGACGGCGGTGGGCGATGAGATGGCGCGCACCGCCCTGATCCTGGTGGGCCGGGCGATCGGCGCCGAGGAGTTCGAGGAGAGCCGTCTCTACGCGGGCGACTACGACCGCCGCTTCCGGCCCGTGGGCACCCATCCGCGCTTCCCGGAGGGGGCCGAATGATCCCCCCCGGCCTGATGATCTCGGCCCCCGCCTCGGGCACCGGCAAGACGACCCTGATGCTGGGCCTGCTGGCCGCCTTCCGGGCGCAGGGCGTCGAGGTTCAGCCCTTCAAGAGCGGGCCCGACTACATCGACCCGGCCTTTCACACGGCGGCCACCGGGCGGGCCTCCTTCAACCTCGACAGCTGGTCGATGGAGCGGGAGCGCATCGAGGGCCTGGCGGGCAATGCCAAGGGGGCCGACCTGATCCTGGCCGAGGGCTCCATGGGGCTTTTCGACGGTGTGGCCCAGAAGGGCGCCTTCGGCAACGGCGCCAGCGCCGACATCGCCGCCCACATGGGCTGGCCGGTGGTCCTGGTGCTGGATGTCTCGGGGGCGGCCCAGTCCGTCGCCGCCACGGCCCTCGGCTTCAAGCTGATGCGCTCCGACATGGCCCTGGCGGGCGTTGTCCTGAACCGCATCGCCTCGCCCCGGCACGAGCGGCTGGTGCGGGTGGGCATGGAGAGCGTCGGCGTGCCTGTCCTCGGCGCCCTGCCGCGCCAGGCCGAGATCGAGCTGCCGGAGCGCCACCTGGGCCTGGTCCAGGCTGGTGAGCAGGAGAACCTGCCGGAGATCCTCGACCGCGCCGCCGCCTTCGTGGCCGAGCATGTGGACCTGGCGGCCCTGCGGGCGGCGGCCCGGGGCACCCTTTCCGAGACGCCCGAGCCGGCCCGCATCACCCCGCCGGGCCAGCGCATCGCCCTCGCGCAGGATTCGGCCTTTGCCTTCGTCTATCCCCACCTCCTGGCCGGCTGGCGCGCGGCGGGGGCCGAGATCCTGCCCTTCTCGCCCCTGGCCGACGAGGCGCCGGATGCCACCGCCGACGTCTGCTGGCTGCCGGGCGGCTACCCCGAGCTTCAAGCCGGGCGGCTGGCGGCGGCGGCGCACTTCCGCAAGGGCCTGCGCGCCTTCGCCGAGACCCGGCCCGTCCACGGCGAGTGCGGCGGCTACATGGCCATGGGCGCGGGCCTGGTGGACAAGGACGGCGTGCGCCACGAGATGGCCGGGCTCCTGGGGCTCGAAACCTCCTTCGAGAAGCGCAAGTTCCACCTCGGCTATCGCCGCGCGACCCTCAACGCCGCCCTGCCGGGGCACGGCAGCCAGGCTGCCCTAAGGGGCCACGAATTCCACTATGCCACCATCCTCGAGGAGCCCGACGCGCCCCTCGCCCGGATCACCGACGCCAATGGCGAAGAGGTGCCCGAGACCGGATCGGTGCGCCGCTTTGCGGGCGGCGGCTGCGCCACGGGGACCTTCTTCCACATGATCTCGGAGGCGCCATGAGCGGCTTCGTCTCCTTCGTCTCCTCCGGCCCGGGCGACCCGGAGCTGCTGACCGTGAAGGCGGTGGCGCGGCTGCGCGAGGCCGAGGTGGTGCTTTTCGACGATCTCTCCGCCGGGCCGATCCTGGAACTGGCCAACCCCGAGGCGGACCTGATCGGCGTCGGTAAAAGGGCCGGGCGGGCCTCGCCCAAGCAGCACCACGTGAGCCGCGTCCTGGTGGACCATGCGGCGACGGGGCTGCGGGTGGTGCGGCTGAAGTCCGGCGACAGCGGCATGTTCGGCCGCCTGGAGGAGGAGATCGTGGCCCTCAACGATGCAGGTATCGGCTTCGAGATCGTGCCCGGCGTCACCTCCGCCTCGGCCGCGGCGGCGGTGGCGGGCATCCCCCTGACCCGGCGGCTGACGGCGCGGCGCGTCCAGTTCATCACCGGCGCCGACGTGACCGGAGAGCTGCCGCCCGACACCAACATGGCGGCCCTGGCGGACCCCCTGGCCACCACCGTCGTCTACATGGGCAAGCGGACCTTCCCGGGCCTGGTGATGCGCCTGCGGGAGGCGGGCCTGCCGCCCGAGACGCCGGCCCTCCTGGCCGAGGCCGTCTCCACCCCGGCGGAGAAGGTGACGCGCTTCACCATCGAGAGCCTGGCGCGGCACCTGGAGGAGAGCACCTCGTCCACGCCCGCGCTGATCTTTTACGGGCCCCTGGCGGAGCTCGATCCGTGAAGGTCTTTGTCTGTGCCACCTGTTCGACGGACGGGGCCTTCGTCGAGGTCCTGCGCGAGGCCCTGCCCGAGCGCCAGGTGGCGCCGATCGACTGCATGTCCGGCTGCGCCCGGGCCCAGTGCGTGGCCTTCCGGGCGCCCGGCAAGGTGGCCTACCTCTTTGGCGAGATCACGGCGCGCGACCTGCCCGAGCTGCGCACCTTCGCGGCCCTCTACGAGGCCTCGGCGGATGGCACCTTTGCCGATGCCCGGGTGCTGGGCGGGCTGCGCCACAAGGCCCTGGCGCGGATTCCGGGGTAGGCCATGATCCTGACCCTCATCGGCATCGGCACGGGCAACCCCGACCACCTGACCCGCCAGGCGGAGCGGGCGATCAACGCCCAGGATCTGATCCTGATCCCGCGAAAGGGGGCGGGCAAGGATGATCTGGCCGGGCTGCGCCGCGCCATCTGCGAGGCGGTCATCACCCGCGAGGGGGTGCGCCTGGCGGAGTTCGATCTGCCCACGCGCGATGCCGCCACGGCGGACTACCGCCAGAGGGTGGAGGACTGGCACGATGCCATCGCCGAGGTCTGGGCCGAGACCATCGCCGCCCATCCCGGAGCCGAGCGCGCCGGGCTCTTGGTCTGGGGCGATCCCTCGCTCTACGACAGCACCCTGCGCATTGCCGCGCGGCTCACCCCCGCGCCGCGGATCGAGGTGGTGCCGGGGATCACCTCGCTTCAGGCCCTGACGGCGGCCCACGCGATCCCCCTGAACGAGATCGGCGCGCCCTTCCAGGTGACCACGGGCCGCCGCCTGCGCGCCGAGGGCTGGCCGCCGGGGGTGGCGACGGTGGCGGTGATGCTCGACGGTGGCTGCGCCTTCGAGGTGCTGCCGGGGGCGGACTATGACATCTGGTGGGGCGCCTACGTGGGCATGGCGGAGGAGATCACCTGCGCCGGGCGGCTCGACCAGGTGGCCGGGCGGATCGCCGAGATGCGGGCCGAGGCGCGGGCGGCGCACGGTTGGATCATGGACATTTACGTGCTGCGGCGGCGCTAGGGGCGCGGGCGTTTCTCGTGGTGGCAAGCGCCACCCCCCCCAAAACCCCACGCCAAATGCCCCGCGCGAGGCTTTCCTCGCCGGGGTCATCTGCGCTCCATCTCTGGGAGAGGCCTTCTGTGCCTGTAATAAGGAAGGCGGCGCCGCCAGGTCGGATGATGAGACGGGCTCTCGCCCGCACGGGTGAACCGTTCGTTCGTGCCCCCGCCACGGGGCCTCTTTATCCTGAGGCCGGTCTCCCGGCCCCACCTTGTCATGACGCGGAAAGGTATCGCCCGCAAAGGTTGACGCTTTGCGCCGCCACCGCGCGCGGCGCCATGCCCGGCGGCAACGCCTTCACTCGCGCGGGTCCACCTTTCCGCGCAGGGCCTTCACCTCTCCCCGGGCCTTCTTGGCCTTCAGGCGGCGCTTCTTGGAGCCCAGGGTGGGGCGCGTCGGGATGCGCTTCTTGGGCGGGGTCAGGGCCTTGCGGATCAGCTCGGCCAGGCGCTCGCGGGCGATCTCGCGGTTGCGGGCCTGGCTGCGGGTCTCGTCCACCTGGAGGATCAGGGCGCCCTCGTTGGTCCAGCGGCGCCCAGCGAGGCGCTTGAGGCGGTTCTTCACCGGCCCCGGCAGGGAGGGCGAATTGGCGGCCTCGAAGCGCAGCTCCACCGCCGTGGCCACCTTGTTCACGTTCTGCCCGCCCGGCCCGGAGGCGCGCACGAACTGCTCGGTGATTTCCCAGTCCTCGACGGCTATTTTGTCACTGATCCGCAGCATGGCGCCACCATCGCATTGGAACGGAGCGAGGAGAAGGGGCGTTTGACGGGCAACCGCAACCAAGGAGAGAGCCATGCTGAAATTGCCCTCCATCACCGAAGTCGAGACCAGCCGCGCCGATCTCTTCGCCTTCCGCATCGATGGCGAGGTGAGCCGCGACGACATGAGCGCCATGGCCGACTACATGAACGATGTCTTCGACCGGTTCGAGCAGATCGACATGCTGATGATCTTCGACCGCTACGAGGGCGCCGAGGCGGGCGCCTCGCTGTCCTGGGAGGCGCTGAAGTCGCGCTTCCGGTCGCTCAGCAAGGTGGGCCGCTACCTTGTCGTCGGGGCGCCCGAGCGGGCGGCGGAGCTGATCGAGATCATGGACAACCTGATCCCCGTCAAGGCCGAGACCTACGACGACGAGGCGGCCGCCTGGCGCGCCCTGGGCGCCGAAAGGGTGGCCCCCTGACGCGAAAAGGGCCGCTTCCCGAAGGAGGCGGCCCTATCGAATGGTTCGATGGAGGCGGGGCCGGTTAGGCTCGCGCCAGCTTGCGATGCTTCAAACCGCCAGGGGCTGCCCTAGCGGGAGACCTCCCAAGCTGTTCCGACACCTCTCTCCAATACCTTTCTCGACACTGGATCACCTCCTTCCGTTTTGTTGAACTCACGCCGAAGGTGGCACGGGCCGGGGCCTTCCGCAAAGCGTTTTTGTGTCGCAGGCGGAAAGCCACCGCCGGAGGATGGCACGGGGGCCACAGGGGGCCCCCGGCGGCCTGGGTCAGCGCGCGGGCGCGAAGCGGGCGGTGATCAGCCGGAAGGGGATCAGCGCCAGGAGCGCGATGGAGAGCTTTACGGCCCAGTCGGCGAGGCCAAGCGAGACCCAGAGTGGCGCCTCGGGGCCCGCGCCAAGCAGCGGCAGGACCTCGCCCGCCCAGGCCACGTCGGTGGCGGGGTGCAGGAAGGAGAGGCTGGCCGAGAAGGCGACGGAGAAGAAGATCACCGTATCGAGCGTGGAGCCGACCAGGGTGGAGGCCAGGGGCGCGCGCCACCAGGCGCCGCCGCGCAGGGCCGCGAAGATCGAGACATCGACGAGCTGCGCCACCAGGAAGGCCAGGCCGGAGGCCAGGGCGATGCGCATGGTCACCAGGGGGCCGAACTCGCCCATAATCTGGGTGCCGACGAAGGAGCAGAGCAGCCCCACGACAAAGCCCACCAGGACCACCCGGCGCGCGGCGGCGGCGCCGTAGAGACGGTTCATCACGTCTGTGACGAGGAAGGCCAGGGGATAGGTGAAGGCGCCCCAGGTCAGCCACTGACCGTAGAGGAACTGGACGAGGATGTTGGAGGCCACGACGATGGCGGCCATGGCAAGGATGCCGGGGATCAGGGTGCGTGTCATGTTGATACCGTTTTCTGCAAGGGTGCGGCGACTTGGTCGCGCGGAAGGCGCGGACAGGCTGCCCATAGGGCCTGGGGCGCCCGGGCGCAAGTCATTCCTCCACCAGCAGCTCCAGCAGCTCGGTCCGTTGCAGGGCGAAGAAGTTGTCGTCGGAGACCAGGATCAGCCGGGTCCGGCCCGCCCCGTCGCGCCAGGCGGTGAGCCCCTCGAGGTTGTCGCGCTGGCCGGGGAAGGTGCTCCAGAGGGTCTCTTCGGTGCCGGCCGGGTCGGCGGGATCGAAGCGGCGGATGCGGCTGCGGAAGCCCAGGGGCGAGAGGGTGCGCTCCAGCAGGTAGAGCCGGCCGTCGGGGCCCATGTCCGCCCCCACGGGCAGGAAGGCGCCGCGTCGGGGCAGGCTGCCGAGGCGCTGCCAGGCGCCGCCCTTGAAGCGGTGGATCGGCAGGCTCGCGCCCCGGGGTGTTTCCGAGAGCGCCAGCGGGCGGCCCGCGGCATCGGTCGCCAGGGCCTCCAGTCCGGCATTCTCGGCGAAGCTGTCGAAGGCGGGATCGCTGGGCAGGGGATGGGTGCGCCCGGTGGCCAGGTTCACCCGGGCGACCCGGTGGTGATGCTCGAAGGAGATGTAGGCGGTGCCGTCCGGGGCGATGGCGAGCCCCTCGGCGTCCCGGTCCAGCCGGGGTAGGCGCCTGCCCGTGCCGTCCTTCAGGCGGTGCGCCTTCACGGGGCCCAGCCGCAGCCCCTGGCCCGAGGCGCCCCGGCGCAGCGGGGCCGAGAGGAGATAGCCCCGGTCCGTCACCATCCAGAGGCTCCGCCCATCGGGCGCCACCTCGAGGCCCGAAAGGCCGCCGAACCAGGGCTGCTCCACCCGCAGTTCGATCTGGGACAGGCGGGTCAGGCGCGGCTCGGCCTGGGCCAGCTGGGCGCCCGCCGCGAGGGCGGCGCTCAGGAGCAGCAGGCGCAGCGGTCTCAGTTGTTCAGGACCGCGTTGCACTGGGCCGGCAGGTCCGCCAGGAGCAGCTCGCGGCGCGGCTTCGGCGTGACCTTGGGGGCGTTGGGATCGGGCTTTGGCGGGTTCAGGATGTTCTGCTGCCACTGGACCGCGTCGGCGCAGCCGTCGCCCGGGGGCGGCGGGGCCTGATCGACGCAGCCGCGCAGCCCGGCGGGGCAGGCGAGGCGGACGTGGAAGTGGTAGTGGTGGCCCCACCAGGGCCGGATCTTGCGCAGGTAGCTGCGGTCGCCGCGCTCGTCGGCGCACATCTGCACCTTGGCGCCGGGGAAGACGAAGATCCGCGAGACCCGGGGATCCTTGGCCGCGGCCTTGAGGATCTCGTGGTGCTGGCGGCTCCAGCTTTCGTTCACGTAGGCGCCGTTGGCCCGCCGCAGGGAGATGGAGGAGATGGATTCGCGCTGCTGGCGGCTCAGGTCGAGCGACTTTGGCGGCAGCATCCAGATGTCGGCGTCGAGGCCGATCTGGTGGCTGCGGTGGCCGGTCAGCATCGGGCCGCCGCGCGGCTGGCTCATGTCGCCCACGTAGAGCCCGGCCCAGCCCGGCTGGGTGGCGGCGAAGGCCGAGAGCTTCGTGACCATGTCGATGGTTTCGGGATGGGCCCAGTTGCGGTTCCGCGAGAGCCGCATGGCCTGCCAGGTGGGGCCCGTCTCGGGCAATTCCCGGGCGCCGGCCAGGCAGCCCTTGGCGTAGGAGCCGTAAGCGGCGGGCGGCTGGCTGGAGGCGAAGGCCTTGGCGCCGAAGAGGCGCTTGGCCTGGACGTTGCTTTGGGCCCCGCCCGAGGTGCCGATGGTGGGCAGGACTTCCGGTGCGCCTGAAATGTCGCGGGGGCCGTCACCGCAGGCGGCGAGGGCCAGGGCGAGGGCGGCGGCACCGCAGATGCGCGTCAGGATCATACTGCGAAATCTCCCTCTTTCTTAACCCAGAGTAGCAGAACCAGGCCAATGATAAACAGTCCGAGGATCGGGGTGATGCCGAGGCGCTGACTTCCGCTCATGTCGCTGGCCAGGGCGATCAGGGCGGGGGCGAGGAAGGAGGTGGCCTTGCCCGACAGGGCATAGAGTCCGAAGGCCTCGGTCATGCGCTCGGGGTTGCCCTGGCGGGTCAGCATGTTGCGCGAGGAGGCCTGGAGCGCGCCGCCCGCGGCGCCGATCAGGGCGCCGGCGATGTAGAAGGCGACGGAGGGCAGCGGCGAGCCCTCGGCCAGTTCGATCCAGAGCACGGAGGTGGGCGAGAGGGAGATGATGAGGATCGCCGTGGCGATCAGGGTGAGGCAGCAGAAGACGATCACCGGCAGGGGGCCGATGCGCCGGTCCACCCGTCCGCCGACCCAGCAGAAGAGGGCCCCCGAAACGGCCGCGAGGATGCCGAAGACGCCGATCTCCACGATCGACCATTCGAGCACCCCGAGGGCGTAGATGCCGCCGAAGGTATACATGCCGTTGAGGGCGTCGCGGTAGAACATGGAGGAGCCGAGGTAGGCCAGCAGCGAGGGGTGCCGGGGCAGGCCGCGCAGGGTGCGCAGCAGGTCCGACAGGCCCTTGCCGACGGTGTAGCGCTGGGCCTGGGCCGTGGGCGTGTCGCGGATGTAGAGGAAGAAGGGCACCATGAAGAGGGCATACCAGGCCGCCGTCAGGGGGCCGACGATGCGGGTGTCGGCGCCGGTCTCGGGCGAGAGGCCGAAGAGCGGCGGCAGGCCCGCCATGGTGCGTCCGCTGCCGGCATCCTGGAAGAGCGCGATCATCACCACCAGGGCCACCACCCCGCCGACGTAGCCGAAGGCCCAGCCGGAGCCCGAGATGCGGCCGCGCTCCTCCTTCACCGGGTGCAGCTCGGGCAGGTAGGAGTTGGTGAAGATGGTGGCGAACTCCATGCCGATGAGGCCCATGCCGAAGAAGAAGAGCGCCCAAAGCACCGAGAAATCCGCCGGGGCCGTCCACCAGAGGCCCGCGGCACCCACCACGTAGAGCAGCGAGAAGAGCCAGATCCAGGGCATCCGGCGGCCCGAACTGTCGGCCACGGCGCCGAGGATCGGCGCCAGGACGGCGATGAGCACCCCCGTCGCCGTCAGGCCGTAGCCCCAGTAGGCCTGAGCCTGGGCCTTGGCCTGCTCCAGCGCCATGCCTCCTTCCACCAGGGCGGCGGTGGCCGTCTGGGCGAAGTAGGGGCCGAAGATGAAGGTGAGCAGGAGGGTGTTGTAGGGTTGGCTGGCCCAATCGAAGAAGTACCAGCCCCAGATGCGCTTCCGCGCCGAAATCACTGCCATGTGCCCCTCGCCCGCTGCCTGACCAAGGTAGAGCAGGGCGCGAACCTTTGCGCAAGGCGGCAATGGCGCCTTGCCCGGCGGGGAGGGCTCGTGTTCTTATCGGGGCAAGAAAAGCGTGGGAGTGACGGTATGTTGAGGCTGCTCTATTTCAGCAATGCGGCGGACAATCTGGACAGCAGCGAGGTGGACGAGATCGTCGCCCACTCGGCCCGGGCCAACAGCGAACGCGGCATCACCGGGGCGCTGGCCTTCAACGGGCGCAACTTCTGCCAGCTCCTGGAGGGGCCGGAGGCGGAGGTGCGCAAGCTTGTCGAGGTGATCAGCCAGGACAGGCGGCACGGCGGCTTCAAGATCATCGACGAGAAGCAGGTGGCGGGGCCCTACTTCAAGGACTGGTCGATGCAGCGCGTCGATGCGCTGGAGTTCTCCACCGTCATCAACGCCATGCAGCACTGATCGGGAGCGGAGGCCCGGCGCTGGCCGGGCCCCCTTTTTGTGACTAGGTCCTCAGGACTCGGCGGCGGCCTTTTCCCGGGCCTCGGCCACCAGCTCTTCGATCTTGTCGGCAGACTTGCCGCGGATGCGGGCGTCGAGCACCTCATCGGCGTTGGAGACATCGCCCCCGGCCATGATGAGGGCCGCCATGCCCACCGTCACATGCGGCTGGCAAATTACGGCGATCAGGCCCGGCGCGGTGATCTCCACCTCGATCTCCTGGTTGATGCGGCCTTTGAATTCCTCCTGGCCCTCGGGCAGGGCGCCCTTTACGGACTGGGCGTTGTGGCCCTTGTCCGTCGGCACGAAGCGGACAATGTCGCCCACCTCGACCTCGATCAGCTCTTCGCTGAAGGCCATGACGCGGCCATCCTCGGTGCGGTTCAGCATCTCGATCTCGATCGTCTCGGCCCAGGCGGGGGCGGCCACGGCGAGGGCGGCGGCGGCGCTCAGCATCAGTTTTTTCATCGGTCTTTCCTTTCGTCTGTCGTGACTGGGACAGAAGAAAGGGTGCCGCGCGGCCATTGCCAGAGACAGGCTGTCGCGGGGGGGATCACAGGGCCGTGGGTGCGACCAGGGGCCGCGCCCCCTGGGGCGCGCGGGAGTGCCCGGGGACCGCCGGAGGCAGGGGGGCGCTGCCCCCATCGCGCCCGGGGGGCGCGATTCCCCCGGAGTTTATGAGGCAAAACGAAGGGCCTTTCAGCGGCTCTCCTGCATCGGCGGCCAGGGCCGCTCCAGCTCGGTCGCGCACCAGCTCTTGAGCCAGTCGGGCATCTCGGGCGAGACATCCTTACGCCCCATGGCGACGAGCACCCGGTCGGGCGAGACGATGCCGTTCCTGTCAGTCACCGCGGCGCGGAAGACGGTGTGGCTGGCGCACTCACCGTTGCGCTTCCACATGGACTGTTCGAGGTAGATGAACTTGTCGTCCCAGCAGACGGCGCGGTTGCGCATCTCGAAGCGCTCGAAGCCGTGGATGCGGCGCCGGAAGCGGGTGATCGAGCCGGCCATCGTCATGGCCCAGCGTTCGCGCCGGATCGCCGGGATCAGGCCCGAGCGCACGCCGAGGGCCATGCGCCCGATGTCGTAGAGGGACATGGCGCGGCCGTTGTTCAGCTCGAGCCAGAAATCGAGATCGTGCGGCCAGCAGATGTGCTGGCTGACGTGGGTGTCTGTCATCGAGGTGAAGCGGGGCTGGCGGCTGGCCAGGATCAGATCCTTGATGATGCGGACGAATGGGAACATGGCAGGGACTCCTTCACCTCCTTCGATGCACCGCCCCGGGGCCGCGTCAAGCGCGACCCGGCGGCAGACTTGCGCAACGCCGCGTCGCGGCTTAACTGGTTGGGACCGACGAAAGGACCGCCATGACCTCGCTGTTCCAGATCCTGATGCTTCTGCTGAACATCCTCTACTTCATCGTGATCGCGCACGTCATCATGTCGTGGCTCATCAACTTCCAGGTGCTCAACCTGCGTCAGCCCCTGGTGGCCCAGATCTGGGACGGGCTGAACCGCCTGCTGGAGCCGATCTACAGCCGCGTGCGCCAGGTGATCCCCAACATGGGCGGCCTGGACCTGGCGCCGCTGGTGGTGCTGATCGGGGTGGCGGTGGTGCGCATCGTCCTGATGAACAATGCGGCCTATTTTTACTGAGCCAAGGCTTGTTCACCTTTTGTTAGTGTGGGAGTCTGCATCAAAAGAGCAGACAATTTGACAGGTTCCCCCCATGGCCCCCTTGGATGACAGCGCTGCCACGCTGCTGAAGGATGTCTTCGGTTTCGATGCTTTCCGAAAGGGACAGCGCGAGATCGTCGAGGCCGTCTGTGCCGACGAGAACGTCCTTGCGATCATGCCGACGGGGGGCGGAAAATCCCTCTGTTTCCAACTGCCTGCGCTCCTGGGGGCGGGCCTTACCGTGGTCATCTCGCCGCTCATCGCGCTGATGCGGGACCAGGTGCGCGCGCTTCAGGAGGCGGGGGTGGGCGCCGGGGCCCTGACCTCGGGCAACACCCCGGAGGAGACGGAGGCCGTCTGGGAAGGGCTGGAGGCGGGCAGCCTGCGGCTTCTTTACATGGCGCCGGAGCGGCTGGCGGCGGGCTCGGTGACCGGGATGCTGCGCCGCGTCGGCGTGCGCCGGATCGCCGTGGACGAGGCCCACTGCGTCAGCCAGTGGGGCCACGACTTCCGCCCCGACTACCTGCGCATCGGCGAGCTGCGCCGCGCCCTCGGCGTGCCCCTGGCCGCCTTCACCGCCACGGCCGACGCCGAGACCCGGGCCGAGATCGTCGAGAAGCTCTTTGATGGGACACCGCCGCGCAGCTTCCTGCAGGGCTTCGACCGGCCCAACATCCACCTGGCCTTTGCCGCCAAGAACCGCCCGCGCGAGCAGATCCTGGCCTTTGCCGCCGCGCGGCGGGGGCAGTCGGGCATCGTCTACTGCGGCACCCGGGCCAAGACCGAGGGCATCGCCCGGGCGCTCAACGAGGCGGGCCAGAAGGCGATCCACTACCATGGCGGCATGGAGGTCGAGGACAGGCGCGCCGCCGAGGCCCGTTTTCAGCAGGAGGACGGGCTGATCGTCTGCGCCACGGTGGCCTTCGGCATGGGGGTGGACAAGCCCGACATCCGCTGGGTGGCCCACGCCGACCTGCCGAAATCCATCGAGGCCTATTACC
Organism: Sulfitobacter sp.; assembly: GCA_965212515.1. Lineage (GTDB taxonomy): Bacteria > Pseudomonadota > Alphaproteobacteria > Rhodobacterales > Rhodobacteraceae > Sulfitobacter. The sequence goes on along the minus strand of OZ243122.1, from coordinate 1,539,157 downwards.
AGGAGATTGGCCGGGCGGGCCGCGACGGGGCCCCGGCGGAGACCCTGACGCTTTTCGGGCCGGACGACATCCGCCTGCGCCGCACCCAGATCGACGAGGGCCTGGCGCCGCCCGAACGGCGCGCCGCCGACCACGGGCGGCTCAACGCCCTCCTGGGCCTGGCCGAGGCGCTGGAGTGCCGCCGCAAGAGCCTGCTGCACTACTTCGGCGAAACCGAGGTGAGCTGCGGGCGCTGCGATCTCTGCGACAGCCCGGCCGAGACCTTCGAGGCGAAGACGGCGGTGCGCAAGGCCCTCTCGGCGATCCTGCGCACCGACGAATGGTTTGGCGCGGGGCACCTGATCGACATCCTGCTGGGGGTCGAGACGGACAAGGTGCGGGCCCGGGGCCATGCCGACCTGCCGACCTTCGGGGTGGGGGGCGAATATGACCGGCGCCAGTGGCAGGCGATCTTCCGGCAGATGATGGGCCATGACCTGATCCGCCCCGACCCGGAACGCCACGGCGCGCTGCGCATGACCGAGGCCGCCCGCCCGATCCTGCGCGGCGAGGCCGGGATCACCCTGCGCCGCGACAGCCTCCGTGCGGCGGGGGCGCAGCGGCGGCCCGCGGTGAAGGAGATGGTGAGCGAGGAGGATGCGCCGCTGCTCTCCGCCCTCAAGGCCAAGCGGCGCGCCCTGGCCGAGGCGGCCCGCGTGCCGGCCTACATCATCTTCACCGACCGCACCCTGATCGAGATGGCCGAGACCCGGCCCGACAGCCTCGATGCCATGGCCCGGATCGGCGGCGTGGGGGCCAAGAAGCTGGAGACCTACGGCGATGCCTTCCTGGAGGTGATCACCGGTGCCGCGGCCCAGATGCACCCGACGCGGCGGCGCCTGGCGGGGCGCGAGGCCGGGCCGCTCTATGACCGGCTGCTGGAGGCCCAGGCGCGCCTCGGGCGGGGCGCCAGCGGCACCGAGAAGCCGCTCTCCTGTTCCGCCTCGATCCTGGCCAAGGTAGCGCAGCTGTCGCGCCCCGACGCGGCGGCGCTGGAGCGGCTCTTGGGGGAGAAGCGCGCGGAACGCTTTGGCGCGGCCTTCCTGGAGGTCCTGCGCGCGGCGGACTGATTGCCGCAAGTGGCTTGTGTCCGGCGCGCCATGGGTTAGGTCTTGCGCCAACGAAGAGATGGGAGTTGCCATGCTGGTTGTGATTTCGCCTGCCAAGAGGCTGGACTGGAGCGAGAGGGCGGTCGAGATGACCCAGCCGGACCGTCAGGAGGATGCCCTGCGGCTGGCCAAGAGCGCGCGCAACCTGACCCTGGGCGCGCTGAAGGACCTGATGGACCTCTCGGACGATCTGGCGCGGCTCAACCGCGACCGCTTCCGCGCCTTCGCCGCCGCGCCCGAGGCCGAAGCGACCCGCCCCGCCGCCTTGGCCTTTGCCGGGGACACCTATCAGGGATTGGAGGCCGCGAGCCTCGATGCCGAGGAGATGGACTGGGCCCAGGAGCACCTGCGCATCCTATCGGGCCTCTATGGCCTGCTGCGGCCGCTGGACGCGATCCAGCCCTACCGGCTGGAGATGGGCAGCCGCCTCAAGACCCGGCGCGGCAAGAGCCTCTATGACTACTGGGGCAAGGAGCTGGCCCAGGAGCTGAACCGCCAGGGGGCGGCCCTGGGGACGGACCTGCTGATCAACTGCGCGAGCCAGGAGTACTTCGGCGCGGTGGCGCCCGGGGCGCTCAAGCTGCGGGTGGTGACGCCCCAGTTCATGGAGGACAAGGGCGACGGCAAGGGGCCGAAGATCGTCTCCTTTTTCGCCAAGAAGGCGCGCGGCGCCATGGCCCGCTTCATCATCCAGAACCGGCTGACCGAGGCGGTGGCGCTGCAGGACTTCGACCTGGGCGGCTATGCCTACGAGCCCGCCCTCTCCAGCCCCGAGAAGCCGGTCTTCCTGCGGCCCTATCAGGCCACCTGATTGGCCCAGGCGCCGCCCAGGCCTGCGGCGCGGGCGGCGGCACGGATCTGCTCCAGCAGGGCCGCCTTGGTGAGGGGCTTTGTCAGGTAGTGATCCAGCCCGGCGGCGAGGATCTGCTCGCGGTCGCCCGCCATGGCGTGGGCCGTCATGGCGACGATGGGCACGCGGGGGTGGCCCTCACCTTCCAGCGCGCGGATCGCCCGGGTGGCCGCCTTGCCGTCCATCCGGGGCATCGAGATGTCCATGAAGATGAGATCCGGCGCCACCTCCTGGAAGAGCTGCACGGCCTCCTCCCCGTCCCGGGCCAGGGTGAGCTCGATCTCCAGCCCCTGGAGCAGCTTGCGCAGGACCAGCTGGTTGGTGCGGTTGTCCTCGGCGGCGAGGATGCGCAGGGGGCGGCCAGGGTCCCTGCCGGGCGGCGGGGGCGGCGGGGTGCTGGCGGTCTCTTCGGGGGCGGCGGGCAGGGTGAGGCTGACGAGGAAGCGCGCGCCCGCGCCCTCCTCCGAGGTGACGGAAATCTCGCCCCCCATGAGGCTGATCAGGCGGCGGGTAATGGCGAGGCCCAGGCCGGTGCCGTCGAACTGGCGGTTGCGCTCGTTCTCGACCTGGATGAAATCACCGAAGACCTTGTCGATCTGGGCGGCGGGGATGCCGATGCCCGTGTCCTCCACCGCGATCTCCAGCGCCACTCCATCCGCCGTGGCGCCGGGGCTGGAGACCTTCAGCCGAACCTCGCCCCGGGCGGTGAACTTGACGGCGTTGCCCAGGAGGTTGAGCAGGACCTGGCGCAGGCGCCCCGGGTCCCCCACCAGGCGGCGCGGCAGGGCCTCGGCGTAGTCGAAGACCAGGGCCAGGCCCTTGTCCCGCGCCGAGGGTTCGAGCAGCCGCAGGACCTCCGCCATGGTGGCCTCCAGATCGAAGGGCTCGGGGTGCAGGGCCAGCTTCTCGGCCTCGATCTTGGAATAGTCGAGCACGTCGTTGATGATCACCAGGAGCGCCTCGCCGGAGTTGCGGATGGTCTCGATGTAGAGGCGCTGTTCCTCGGTCAGGTCGGTGTCGGCCAGGACCTCGGCCATGCCGACGACGCCGTTCATGGGGGTGCGGATCTCGTGGCTCATGTTGGCCAGGAAGGCGCTCTTGGCGCGGCTGGCGCTTTCGGCGCTGGCGCGGGCCTCCTTCAGCTGCTGTTCGTGGGCGACGGCGGCGGTGATGTCGTGCCCCATGGAGACAAGATCACCGCCGGGGCCGCGCCTTTCGATCAGGCGGATGTGGCTGCCGTCCCAGAGCTGGATCACCACCGGGTCGGGCGCCGTGCTCTGGATGCGGTCCGTCATCATCTGGCGCCAGGCGGTGGGCGTCAGTTCCCCGGTGTTGACGATGCCCTCGTCCGTGAGGGCCTGGAGGATGGTCACGTAGTTGACCCCGGCGCGGATGCAGTCGAGCCCGTCGAAAACCTCCAGGTAGGCGCGGTTGGCCATGATCATCTCGTTGTCGCTGTTGAAGAAGGCAAAGCCGTCATGGATCGTCTCGATCGTGTGCCAGAGCCGCCTTTCGGTGATGGCAATGCGCTGGTTGGCGGCGCTCAGATCGAGCTTCACGCGCTGGTTCTCGCCGCGCATCGTCTCCACCTCGGCGCGGGTTTCCACGATCTCCTCGCTCAGGCGCTGGGCGTGCAGGCCGAGCTTGCGGTTGGCGGCGAAGAGCTCCGCCTGCTTGAGTTCCAGCAGGCGCTCGGCGGCCAGGCGCGCGCGCCGCTCCTCTGTCAGCTTGTTGGCAAGGCTCATCCTGACCTCCGGCGGGGACTGCGCCAAGGCTCGGGGATCAAGGTGAAGATTGGCTTAAGCGCGGCCCCTAGCGGCGGCCTTCGCGCAGCCAGCCGGCCAGGATGAAGAAGGAGGCCAGGAGCAGCACTAGCCAGCCCGGCAGGAGCGCCGTGGTGCGCACGTCGCGGGTCTCGTAGGCGCCGCGCGGGGTGAGGCCGATCCAGCCGCGGCCCGCCGCCGGGCGGCCCGGGCGCACGTCGCGCAGGCGCGGCAGGCCCTCCTCGATGCGGGCCACGCCGCCCCTCATGCTGTCGATCCGGGGGGCCAGGGCCGCGCCGCTGGCGATGGTCTCGACAAATTCGCGGGGCGCCGCGGGGCCGAGGCCGATGACGGCCTCCTGGTCGCCGTTCTCCAGCCGGTAGAGGCCGATCTCGGGCCCCTCGAAGCGGCCTTCGTAGAGGCCCGGCGCCACTTCGGCGAGGGGCAGTTCGGTTTCCGTGCCGTCGGGGGCGGTGATGGTGACGGGGGGCACGCTTTCGCCCAGGGTGCGGCGGGTGATGCGCATGGTCTGGCCCTCGGCGGTGGCGGTCAGGGCCTCCTCCTCCAGCTCCGGCTCCTTCATCATCCAGTGGGCCAGGCGGCGCAGCAGTTCAAGCTGCGGGCCGCCGCCCTCGTAGCCCCGGCTCCAGAGCCAGGCGTGATCCGAGGCGAGAAGCGCCACGCGCCCCTCCTCGACCCTGTCGAGCACCAGGAGCGGGCGGCCATCGACGCCCTCCATGACCACCCGACCGGCGGGATCAGTCACCTCGATCTGGCGCAGCCAGCGGCCCCAGTCTCCCGCGGCAGGCAGGTCCGAGGTGACGGGGTGGCGCTTGCCCACATCGGTGACGCGGGGCAGGTAGGGCTCCTCCACCACGCGGGCCGAGGGGGTGGCGGGCAGGACCGGCCCGAGGGGCGAGCGGTAGAGGCTGTCGGCAGTGGCGAAGTCCGGCCCGGCGGCGACCAGCACGGCGCCGCCCTGGCGAATGTAGTTGGCCACGTTGTCGAGATAGAGGGCGGGCAGGATGCCGCGGCGCTGGTAGCGGTCGAAGATAATCAGGTCGAAGTCGTTGATCTTCTCCATGAAGAGTTCGCGCGTCGGAAATGCGATGAGCGAGAGCTCGTTCACCGGCACCCCGTCCTGCTTTTCGGGCGGGCGCAGGATGGTGAAGTGGACCAGATCGACGGAGCTGTCGGACTTCAGAAGGTTGCGCCAGGTGCGGCCGCCGGGATGCGGCTCGCCCGAGACCAGGAGGACGGAGAGCCTGTCGCGCACGCCGTTCATCTGGATCACGGCGCTGTTGTTGCGGTCGGTCAGCTCTCCCTCGGCGGCGGGCAGGGTAAACTGGATCACGTTGCGGCCGCCGTGGGGCAGGGTGACGGGCAGTTCCAGGTCGCGCCCGGTGGGGACCTGGAAGGTCTGGGCCTCCTCGCCATCGACGGAGATTTCCAGCGGCACCAGGCCGGGGCCGTTCTCGGAGGCGGCGCCCAGATCGTCGATCCGCAGGGTCAGGGTCACGGGCTCGCCGATGATGGCGAAGGCGGGAGCGTTGCGCACGCTGAGGCGGCGGTCCCAGTCGCTCTCCTCGCCGGTCATCAAAAGGTGCAGGGGGGCGGGCAGATCGAGCGGCAGATCGGCATCGTGGATGCGGCCGTCGCTGACGGCGAGGATGCCCGCGATGCGGCCGCGCGGCTCCTCGGCCAGGGCCTCGGCGATGGCGCCGACAAGCTGGGTGCCGCTGTCGCCCTCGCCGTCGCCCAGGGTGACGCGGCGCAGCTCGGTGTTGGGGCGGGCCGTGATGGCCTGGGCCATGGCCTCGGCGGTGTCCGAGGTCTGGGCCTGCCGGTCGCCCAGGCGCTGGCTGGCGCTCTCGTCCTCCACCAGGAGCACGATGTCGCTCAGGGGGGCGCGGTCCTCCTGCTGGTAGGAGGGGTTGGCCAGGGCGCCGAGGAGAACCAGCGCCGCGAGGCCGCGCAGGGCCCAGCCGCTGAGGCCGCGGAAGGCGGCCAGGAGCACCGCCAGGAGGGCGATGAGCCCCACGGGCAGCAGCAGCGCCAGGGGCAGGAGGGGATCGAAGACGATGGAGGCGGTCATTGGCCGAGCCTATCGAGCAGGGCCGGGACATGCACCTGGTCGGACTTGTAGTTGCCCGTGAGCACATGCATCACCAGGTTCACCCCGAAGCGGTTGGCCAGCTCCCGCTGCCTTTCCCCGGCATAGCCCCGGCCCACCGGCAGGAGCGGCGCGCCGTCGCCGCGGATCGCCCAGGCGGCGGCCCAGTCGTTGCCGCCGATCACCACCGGGGTGACCCCGTCATTGAGATTGCGGAAGGGCATGCCCTCGATCTGCTCGGCATCGGCGGGGGCCGCCTCGACCCAGACATCGCGGCCCAGGTGGCGGCCGGGGAATTCCTGAAGCAGGTAGAAGGTGCGGGTGAGGACATGGTCCGACGGCACCGGCTCAAGCGGCGGTATGTCGAGCGGGGCGGCCAGCTCCTGGAGCTTGCGGCCGTTCGGGCTGGCGGCGCCGTAGCCCGCGATGTCGGCGTCGCGGGTGTCGAAAAGGATCAGGCCGCCGGAGCGGAGATACTCGTTGAGCCGGGCGTAGGCCTCCTCGGAAGGGCGCGGCTGATCGGCGGTGACGGGCCAGTAGAGGATCGGGAAGAAGGCCAGTTCGTCGGTCTCCAGGTTCACCGCCGTGGGCGGCGCCGGTTCGACGGAGGTGCGGAAGAAGAGCGTGTCGGAGAGGCCGCGCAGGCCCGCGGCGGCGATCTCGTCTACCTCCTCGTTCCCGGTGAGGACATGGGCCAGGGAGACCTCCGCCGTGGCGGCCATGGCGAAGTTGTCGGCCTCCTGCTGGCTCTGGCTTGGCGTGCCCTGGGCCTGGGTCTGGGCCTGGGCGCCCTGCGGCGGGGCCAGGAGTAGCGCGAGGAGCAGGGCGGCGGTGGCGCCGCCGCCGCGGCGCAGCAGACGGCCCGAGAGGGCGAGGGAGGCCAGGACATCGGCCAGCAGCAGAAGCAGGGCGAGGCTCAGCAGGTAGCCCGCGAGGGGCTGCTCGGGGGCCACGGCGAGGCCGCGCAGGGGCACATCGGCGGGCCAGGTGGCGGGCGTCAGGCTCTGCTCCGCGCCGAGGACGTTGAGCGCCAGGCGGCGGTCGCCGTTGCCGTAGATGCCCGGTTGCAGGTCGGGGCCGGGGCGGCCCTCGGCCAGCTCGGGGCCGGGCACGCCGGGCAGGGTGCCCGCCTCCTCCAGGGTGCCGAAGCCGTCCATCACCCGCAGGGGCATCCAGGTGGTGCCCTCCAGATCGCCCGCCTCGGGCGTGGCGGTGGCCGAGGAGATGGCGAGCCGTTCCAGCATCTGCACAAAGAGGCCCGAAAGGGGCAGGGTGGACCATTCCGCCGTCGCGGTGACGTGGAAGAGCACGATCTGGCCCTGGCCGACCTCCTTGCGGGTCACCAGCGGCGTGCCGTCGCTCAGGGCGGCGATGACGCGTTGCGCCAGGGTCGGATCGGGCTGGGCGACCACCTGGGCCGAGACGGTCACGTCCTCGGGCACGGGCAGGCCGTAGAAGGGCGAGCGTTCGCCGAAGGGGGCCAGGGCTTTGGGCTCGCCCCAGCTCATGGCGCCGCCGACGGAGCGGCCCCCGGCGCGCAGGCGCACCGGCATGAGGGGGGCCTCGCTGTCGCGGCTGACGTCGCTGGCGGCGATGCGCGGCCCGGCAAAGCGCACCAGCATCCCGCCCTTCTCGATCCACTCCTCCAGCGGCTCCGCCTCGGCGGGGGAGAGGGTGGCCACGTCGGCCAGGACGATCACGTCGGGGTTGGCGGGCAGGACCTCGGCGATGGTGCCCTCGATCAGGTCGGCGGTGGGGATCAGGGCCTGCTCGATGTAGTGCAAGGGCGAGAGGAGCTGGAGACCCTCCTGGCCCGCGTCGGTGCCGATCAGGGCCACCTCGCGGCGGCGCAGGGCATCGTCCACCAGTGTCGTGGCCCCGGCGGAGCGCTGGCCCGCGATGTTGAAGCTGGTGATCCGGGCGCGCAGTTCGGAGGGCAGGGAGAGCTCGGTGCCGGCCTCGGTGCCGCCGCTCTCGAAGGTGGCGGTGGCGCGGGCGAGGATGCGGGCATTGCCCGCCGGATCGCGGCCCTCGGCCTCGACCAGCATCTCGCGCGCCTCGCCGGGGCGGGCCCTTTGCAGGGTGAGCTTGATCAGGTTGTCTTCATAGCTGGCGGGCGCGATGGCCATGACATTGGCGGCGGTCTGGTAGACCTCCAGGGCGCCGCGGGATTGCAGGGCAGCGAGCAGACGGTCGCGGCCCGGGTAGTCGAGCGCGTCGCTGAACCAGAGGCTGTCGGCGGCGGGCAGCTCTTGAAGGATCGCCAGGGCCCGGTCGATCTGCGCGGGGCCGGGCTGCCAGGGGGCGGGGCGGAGGCCCGCCAGGCGGCTGCGCCAGGCATCGGCGGCCTGGAAGCTGGGCGCCTCGGGCCGGGTCAGGGTCAGGAAGCCGACGGTGCGCCCGGCGCGGGTGGCGCGGGCGAGCTGGGCCTCGAGGGCCTCTTCCTGGGCGCTCCAGCGGGCGGCCCCGGCCCAGCTGCCGTCAAGCACGATGAGCAGCGGCCCGGTGCCGCGCTGCTGCTCCGCCTGGGGGTTCAGGATCGGCCCGGCGAGGCCGAGGATGATGGCCGCCACGGCCAGCATCCGCAGCAGGAGCAGCCACCAGGGGGTGCGGTCCGAGGCGCTCTCGTCATCGGTCAGGCCCAGCAGCAGGGCCACGCCGGGAAAGCGCCGCCGGATCGGGGCAGGCGGCACGGCGCGCAGGATCAGCCAGAGGATCGGCAGCGCGAGCAGCCCCAGGAGCAGCCAGGGGGCCGTCCAGCCTATGCCCGCCAGGATCGTCATGCGGCCATCCCGCCGCGCCCGTCGAGCGCGCCATAGAGCCAGAGCAGCGCCGACTGGGCCGACTGATCCGTGTGGTGCAGCCCGTAGCGCCAGCCGGTCAGGGTGCAAAGCCGCTGCAGCTCGGCCTTGCGGGCGGCGAGGCGCGCCAGGTAGCGCTCCTTTAGGTCATTGGCCTTGAGGGTCTCGTGGCTGAGGGTGCCGCCGACGCTCTCGAAGATGGTGCGCCCGGCGAAGGGGAAGGCCTCCTCCGCGGGGTCGAGCACCTGGTAGAGGATGCCGCGCACGCCCCGGTCGGCGGCCTTGGTCAGGGCCAGCTCCACCTGGGCCATGTCGCCCAGGAAATCCGAGATGAAGAGCGCCCGCGCGTTGGGGATCATGGCCCGATGCTCGGGCGGGCTGTAATCCGCCGCCTCGTCCTGGCTGAAGCTCTCGGCCAGGCGCAGGATCTGGGCATTGCCGTGGCGCGGCGGCAGGCTGGTGCCGGTGAGGCCGACCCTCTCGCCGCCCCGGTCCAGCAGGATCGAGATTGCGAGGCCGAGCAGGCGGGCGCGGTCGGCCTTCTCGGGGTGCGCCCTGTCGGAGGAGAAGCGCATGGAGGCGCCGCGATCCACCCAGAGCATGACCGACTGGGCGATCTGCCATTCCCGCTCGCGGACGAATTCCTGATCCCCCCGGGCCGAGCGGCGCGGGTCCACCAGGCGGCGGCTGTCGCCCACCTGGGCGGGGCGGTACTGCCAGAAGTCATCCCCCAGGCCCGCGCGGCGGCGCCCGTGGGCGCCCAGTAGGAGGGCCCCCGCCAGGTGCTGGGCGCGGGCCAGCAGGGCGGGAAGGCGGGCGGCTTCCGCCTCGGCCCGCGCCCGGAGGGTGACGGGCTGGGTCACGCCGCGGCTTTCGACCGGCTCATTTCGGCGGCGGTCTGGTCGATCAGGCCCTGGAGGCTGTCGCCCCGCGCGCGGGCGGCGAAGTTCAGCGCCATGCGGTGGGAAAGGACCGGGCGGGCCATGTCGATCACGTCCTCGGCGGAGGGGGCGAGGCGGCCCTGCAGGAGGGCGCGGGCGCGCACCGCCAGCATGAGGGCCTGGGCGGCGCGGGGGCCGGGGCCCCAGGCCACCGTCTCGCGCACCCGGGCGCTGGCGCTCTCCTCTTCGGGGCGGAAGGCGCGCACCAGGTCGAGGATCATCTCCACGACCGATTCCCCCACCGGCATCCGGCGCAGCAAGGTCTGGGCCGCGAGCAGTTCCTCGGCGGTGAAGACCTGGGTCGATTCGGCCTCCACCTCGCCGGTGGTGGCCAGGAGGATGTCGCGCTCGGTGTCGCGGTCGGGGTAGGCCACGTCGATCTGGACGAGGAACCGGTCAAGCTGGGCCTCGGGCAGGGGGTAGGTGCCCTCCTGCTCGATCGGGTTCTGGGTGGCCAGAACGTGGAAGGGGATGCCCAGGGGACGGTCCTGGCCCGCCACCGTCACGGTCTTTTCCTGCATCGCCTGGAGCAGGGCCGACTGGGTGCGCGGGCTGGCGCGGTTGATCTCGTCCGCCATGAGCAGTTGGCAGAAGACCGGCCCCTCGATGAAGCGGAAGGCGCGGCTGCCGTCCTGGGCGGTTTCCAAGACCTCGGAGCCGAGGATGTCGGCGGGCATGAGATCGGGCGTGAACTGCACCCGGTTGCCCTGCAGGCCCATGACCGTGCTCAGGGTTTCGACCAGCCGGGTCTTGCCCAGGCCGGGCAGCCCGATGAGCAGCCCGTGGCCGCCGCAGAGGAGCGCCGTGAGGGTCAATTCCACGACCCTTTCCTGGCCGATGAAGCGCCGGGTGATGGTGCTGCGGGCCTCCGCGAGCTTGCCGCCAAGGGCTTCGATCTCGGCCACCATGTCTTGGGCTTGCGTCATGACAATTGAATTCCCCGGGTTATATGCTCTGAGAGTAAGTGTATCTCTGACAGAGGAAATGGCAAAAGCAATGAGCGGACAAAATACTGTGACACCAAGCGCCGCTAGCCTGGCCGAAGGCGCGAAGGCCGCCAAGAAATCACGCGGCCTGCCGCCGCTGGAAAAGTGGAACCCGCCCTTCTGCGGCGATCTCGACATGCAGATCAAGCGCGACGGCACCTGGTTCTACGAGGGCACGCCGATCGGGCGGCTCGAGATGGTCAAGCTCTTCTCCACGATCCTCTGGCGCGAGGGGGATGACTATTTCCTCGTCACCCCGGTAGAGAAGGTGGGCATCCAGGTCGAGGATGCGCCCTTTGTCGCGATTGATTTCCAGGCCAGCGGGACGGGCCGCGAGCAGGTGCTGGAATTTGTCACCAACGTCGATGACCGGGCCTCCGCCGGGCCGGAGCATCCGATCCGCGTGGTGCGCGATGCCGAGACCGGCGAGCCCTCGCCCTATGTCTTGGTGCGCCGCAACCTGGAGGCCCTGATCGACCGCAAGAGCTTCTACCGGCTGGTGGAGCTGGGGGATCACCACGAGGGCTGGTTCGGGCTCTGGTCGGGGGGCGAGTTCTTCCGGATCATCCCCTCGGAGGAGCTGCCGAAGGACAGCTGAGATGCTGAAGTTTGCCGCCAACCTGAGCCTGCTCTGGACCGAGCTGCCCTACCTGGAGCGCTTCGCCGCGGCTGCCGAGGCGGGCTTCGAGGCGGTGGAGGTTCTTTTTCCCTACGAGATCGCCGCCTACGAGACCCGGCGCGCGCTTCAGGCCGAGGGGCTCAAGCTGATCCTGATCAACGCGCCGCCGCCCAACTACACCGGCGGCGCGCGCGGCTTTGCCGCCCTGCCCGAGGGGCGCGACCGCTTCCGCTATGACATGATGCGGGTCTTCCGCTACGTGGAGGTGCTGCGGCCGCGCTTCCTGCACGTGATGACGGGCGAGGCCGAAGGGGAGGCGGCCTTCGAGACCCTGGTGGAGAACATCCGCTGGGCCGCCGAGCGGGCGCCCGAGGGCCTGACCCTGACGCTGGAGCCGCTCAACCCCGGTTCCATGCCGGGCTACTTCCTCAACGACTATGACCTGGCCGCCCGGGTGATCGAGGCGGTGGGCCTGCCCAACGTCGGGCTTCAGTACGACAGCTTCCACGCCCAGGTGATCCACGGCGATGCGGTGGAGACCTTCACCCGCTACCTCGACAAGATCGTGCACGTGCAGATCGGCGATGCCCCGGACAGGGGGCCGCCGGGCAGCGGCAGGGTGGATTTCGAGGCCCTCTTTGCAACCATCGCCGGGGCCGACTACAAGGGCTGGATCAGCGCCGAGTATCACCCCGGCGCCCCCACCGAAGAGACCCTGGAGTGGTTCCCGCGCCCATGATCCCTGCCCGCTATGCCCCCATCCTCTTCGGCTTCATCCTCTCGGGCCTCATGTCCTTCATGGTTTCGGGCATCGCCACGGCCCGGGCGGCGCCGCTCGATGCCCAGTTCCTCGGCCTCTGGATGAGCGGCTGGCTGCCGAGCTGGGCCCTGGCCTTCCCGGCGGTGCTGGTGGTGGCCCCGATCACCCGCCGCATCGTCGCCCGCCTGGTGCGGGCCGACTAGGAGGCGGGAAAGAGGGTGGGGGGATCGCCCGCCTGCCAGGGCGGATACTTCTCCATCACGCCGAGAAAGCGTTCCGACTCAAGAAAGCGCGCCAGCCAGCCCTGAAGGGCGGGCCAGTCTTCCGCCTCGAAGCGCGCCCTGTCGATGAAGGCGAACTGCCGCACGAAGGGCAGGAGGGCGAAGTCCGCCAGGCTCGGCCGCCCGAAGAGCCAGGTGTCGATCCGGGCGTCGAGGTCCGAGAGGAAGGCCCCGGCCAGGGCGCGCTGGGCCTCCGGGTCCTCCTCGGGGTAGCGGCTGGCGTACTTGGTCCGGTCGAGGGCGTGTTTGAAGGGCCCGTCGCAGCGGGCGATCCAGTCGAAGCCCTCCTCCGGCATCTCCAGCCAGCCCTCCGGGTCGCGCTGCCGCAGCGCCCAGAGCATGATGTCGAGGCTCTCGTCGATCACCCCCTCCGGCGTCACCAGGCAGGGCACCGTGGCGCTGGGCGAGGCGGCGAGGAAAGCCTCGGGCTTGTCGCGCAGGACCACCTCGCGCAGGGAGACCTGCACCCCTGCGGCGGCGAGCGCCAGGCGGGCGCGGATCGCGTAGGGACAGCGCCGGAAGCTGTAGAGGACCGGGGCCATCCCCGGCCTAGTGGGCCGCCGCCCAGTTGTCGCCCACGCCGGCATCGACGGTGAGCTTTACGTCCAGCTTCACCACTGGATCGTTGGCCCCCTCCATCACCGCGCGGGCCGCCTCGATCAGGGCCTCCTCGTGCCCCTCGGCCACCTCGAAGAGCAGTTCGTCGTGCACCTGGAGCAGCATGGCGGCAGGGAGATCGGCGATGGCCTCGGGCATGCGCACCATGGCCCGGCGGATCACGTCGGCCGCGGTGCCCTGGATCGGCGCGTTGATCGCGGCCCGGGCGGCAAAGCCCGCGCGCGGCCCCTTGGCGCCGATCTCGGGCGTGTGGATGCGGCGCCCGAAGAGGGTCTCGACGTAGCCATGCTCCTTGGCGAAGGCCTTGGTGTCGTTCATGTAGGTGCGGATGCCGGGGAAACGCTCGAAATAGCGGTCGATGAAGCCCTGGGCCTCGCCCTTGGGGATGCGCAGGTTGCGCGCCAGGCCAAAGCCGGAGATGCCGTAGATCACCCCGAAGTTGATCGCCTTGGCGCGGCGCCGGATCTCGGGCGTCATCTGGTCCATGGGCACGTCGAACATCTCGGAGGCGGTCATGGCGTGGATGTCGTCGCCCCGGGCGAAGGCCTCCTTGAGGGCCTCGATGTCGGCAATGTGGGCCAGGATGCGCAGCTCGATCTGGCTGTAGTCGAGGGCCACCAGCTTCTTGCCCGGCTCGGCGACGAAGGCCTCGCGGATGCGGCGGCCCTCCTCCGAGCGGATCGGGATGTTCTGGAGGTTCGGATCGGTCGAGGCGAGGCGCCCGGTGGAGGCGCCTGCGATGGAGTAGCAGGTGTGGACGCGGCCGGTCTCGGCGTTGATGTGATCCTGCAGGGCGTCGGTGTAGGTGCTCTTGAGCTTGGAAAGCTGGCGCCAGTCGAGCACCCGGGCGGGCAGCTCGTGCTCCGTCGCCAGGTCCTCCAGCACGTCGGCGCCGGTGGCATAGGCGCCGGTCTTGCCCTTCTTGCCGCCCTCGATGCCCATCTCGTCGAAGAGGATCTCGCCCAGCTGCTTGGGGCTGCCCACGTTGAAGCGGCGCCCGGCCAGCTCGAAGATCTCCTCCTCCAGGCCCGCCATCTTCTGGGCAAAGGCGTTGGACATGCGGCTCAGGGTGTCGCGGTCCACCTTGATGCCGGAGCGTTCCATCTGGGCCAGGACGGGCACCAGGGGCCGCTCCAACGTCTCATAGACCTTGGTGACCCGGGCCCGGTGCAGTTGCGGCCTGAGAAGCTGCCAGAGCCGCAGGGTGATGTCGGCATCCTCGGCGGCATACTTGACGGCGTCGGCGATGGCGACCTTGTCGAAGGTGATGGCCGACTTGCCCGAGCCCAGGAGCGGCTTGATCGGGATCGGCGTGTGGTTGAGGTAGCGCTCGGAGAGCTGGTCCATGCCGTGCCCGTGCAGGCCCGCGTGCTGGGCATAGGACATGAGCATGGTGTCGTCGAAGGGGGCCAGGGCGATGCCCACCTGGGCGAAAATCTTGGCGTCGTACTTCATGTTCTGGCCGATCTTGAGGATCGCCGGGTCCTCCAGCATCGGCTTGAGCATCTCCAGGGCGATCTCCAGGGGCATCTGCCCCTCGGCCAGATCGTCCGAGCCGAAGAGGTCGTCGCCCCGGGCCGCCTTGTGGGTCAGGGGGATGTAGCAGGCCCGGCCCGGCTCCACGGCGAGCGAGACGCCCACCAGCTCGGCGGTCATCTCGTTAAGGCCCGTGGTCTCGGTGTCCACGGCCACATGGCCCGCCTCGTAAATCCGGTCGATCCAGGCCTGCAGGGCGGTGCTGTCGCTCACCTGCTCGTAGCTCTCCGGGTCGAAGGGCAGAGAGGCCACCTCGGGCGCGTCGGGCAGGGGCGGGCTGTCCTCGATCACCGGCATCTCGGCCTTGAGGTGCTCGGCCACGCGCTTGGTCAGGGTGCGGAACTCCATCTCGGCCAGGAAGCCCAGCAGCCGCTCGGCGTCGGGCTCCTTCACCTCCAGGTCGTCGAGGGTGAAATCCAGCGGCGTCTTCTCGTCCAGCAGCACCAGCCGCTGCGAGAGGCGGATCTGCTCGGCATGGTCGATCAGGGTCTGGCGGCGCTTCGGCTGCTTGATCTCCTCGGCCCGGGCCAGGAGGCTTTCCAGATCGCCGTACTCGTTGATCAGGAGCGCCGCCGTCTTGATCCCGATGCCGGGGGCGCCGGGCACGTTGTCCACCGAATCGCCCGCCAGGGCCTGCACGTCCACCACCCGCTCGGGGTAGACGCCGAACTTCTCGAAGACCCCCTCGCGGTCGATCCGGGTGTTCTTCATGGCGTCGAGCATCTCCACCCCGTCGCCCACCAGCTGCATCAGGTCCTTGTCGGAGCTGATGATGGTGCAGCGCCCGCCGGCCGCGCGGGCCTGGACGGCGAGGGTGGCGATGATGTCGTCGGCCTCGAAGCCCTCTTTCTCCTTGCAGGCGATGTTGAAGGCCTCCGTCGCGCGCCGGGTCAGGGGGATCTGCGGGCGCAGGGCCTCGGGCATCTCCTCGCGGTTGGCCTTGTAGAGGTCGTACATCTCGTTGCGGAAGGTGTGGCTGCCCTTGTCGAAGATCACCGCCACGTGGGTCGGCGCGTCGGGGCCGGTGTTGGTCTCCACGTAGCGGTGCAGCATGTTGCAGAAGCCCGCCACGGCGCCGATCGGCAGGCCGTCGGACTTGCGGGTCAGCGGCGGCAGGGCGTGGTAGGCCCGGAAGATGAAGGCCGAGCCGTCGATCAGGTGCAGATGGTGGCCCTTGCCGAACTGTGTTTTGGTCATCGCCTCAGCCTCGCCGGAATCCTGTCGTTCCCGCCTTATCCCGTATTGGGCGGCGGGCCGCAATGCGGCGCCCGCGCACGCGGCGGGGCCCTGCGCGCGCCGCCCGCCTGCTTCCAAATGGCAAAAAATCCCCGCCGGAGGCTTCCTGCCCTGTCAGGCGGTGCCGCGCCGGGGGTGGGGCGCGGTCCTCAGACCTTGCCTTCGAAATCCGCGTGGACGTACTTGCAGTCGCAGTAGCCGCACTCGACCCAGCCCTCGTCGCGCGGGATCTGGAGCCAGACGCGGGGGTGGCCCAGGGCGCCTTCGCCGCCGTCGCAGGCGACGCGGTAGCTGTTCACGATCCGGGTTTCGGGGGCCTCATGGCTCATGTCGGGGATCCCTGGCTCAAGTCTGCAACTGGGGGCCGTTATGCCGAAACTGGTGCAGCGCGGCAAGGCCGATCCCGGGGCCGATGCCAGGCCCCTTGGTCGGCTTCCTGCTGATCGCGGGAAAAACGGTTCACCCGGGGCGGCGCAGGGCGTACAAGGGCGGCAAAAGCAGATCGAGCGGTGGTGAGATGAGCAGCGGCAAGCCGGTGGTACTTTGCATTCTGGATGGCTGGGGCCTGAGCGCGGAGCGCGCGGGCAATGCGCCCCTGCTGGCCCGCACCCCGACCTTCGACCGGCTGATGCAGAGCTGCCCCAACGCCACCCTCATCACCCACGGCCCCGACGTGGGCCTGCCGCGCGGCCAGATGGGCAATTCCGAGGTGGGCCACACCAACATCGGCGCGGGCCGGGTGGTGGCCATGGACCTGGGCCAGATCGACCTGGCGATCGAGGAGGGCGCCTTTGCCAGCCACGCGCCCCTGCAGGACTTCATCGCCCGGCTGAAGGAGAGCGGCGGGCGGGCGCACCTCATGGGCCTCGTCTCGGACGGGGGCGTCCATGGCCACCTGCGCCACATGATCGCCGCCGCGCGCGCCATCGACGCCGCCGGGGTGCCTGTTGTGATCCACGCCCTGACCGATGGCCGCGACGTGGCGCCGCGCTCGGCCCAGGGCTTCTTCCAGACCCTGACCGAAAAGCTGCCCGAGGGGGCGCGCGTCGTGACCGTTGCCGGGCGCTACTGGGCCATGGACCGGGACAACCGCTGGGACCGGGTGGAGCGGGCCTTCCGGGCCATCACCGCGGGCGAGGGCGAGGGGGCCGACAGCCCCGAGGCGGCGGTGGCGGCGGCCTACGGGCGCGAGGAGAACGACGAGTTCATCCAGCCCACGGTGATCGGGGGCTACGAAGGCGCGCGCGCGGGCGACGGGTTCTTCTGCCTCAACTTCCGGGCCGACCGGGCGCGCGAGATCATGGCCGCCCTGGGCGATCCCGCCTTTGACGCCTTCAAGGTAGCTGCCCGGCCCGACTGGGCCGCGCTCATGGGCATGGCGCTCTATTCCGAGGCCCACGGGGCCTACATGAGCACCATGTACCACAAGCCCGAGCTGCCCAACACGCTGGGCGCCTGGGTGGCGCGCCAGGGCCTGCGCCAGTTCCGCCTTGCGGAGACGGAAAAGTACCCCCACGTGACCTTCTTCCTGAACGGCGGCGAGGAGGCGGCGAGCCCGGGCGAGGAGCGGCACATGCCGCGCTCGCCCGACGTGGCGACCTACGATCTTCAGCCCGAGATGTCGGCGGGCGAGGTGACCGAGCGCCTGGTGGCGGCCATCGAGGCGGGCTACGACCTCATCGTGGTGAACTACGCCAACCCCGACATGGTGGGCCACACCGGCGATCTCGAGGCCGCCATTGCCGCCTGCGAAGCGGTGGACCGGGGCCTCGGCGCGGCCCTCGCGGCCCTGGAGAAGGCGGGCGGCGCCATGATCGTCACGGCCGACCACGGCAACTGCGAGGTGATGATCGACCCCGAGAGCGGCGGGGCCCATACGGCCCACACGCTCAACCCCGTGCCCCTGGTGCTCTATGGCGGGCCGGAGGGCGCCGGGCTCGCGGCGGGGCGCCTTGCGGATCTCGCGCCCACGGTGCTTGAGCTCATGGGCCTGCCGCAGCCGCCCGAGATGACCGGGCGTTCGCTCATCACATGAAGGGGCTGGCGGCTCTCCTGCTTGGCGCCCTCCTGGCCCTGCCTGGCGCCCTTGCCGCCCAGACCGAGGCGGCAAGCCAGGCGCGTGCCGCCGCCGCCGCCCTGGAAGAGGCCGCTGCCCGCCTGGCCGAGGCCGACGGGGCGCGCGACCGGGTGCGGGCCCTGACCGAGACCATCCAGGCCTTCGAGCGCGGTCTCGGCGCGATGCGCGCGGGCCTGCGCCAGGCGGCGATCAGCGAAAGGCAGCTGAGCGATCGGCTCTCGGCCCGCGAGGGCGAGGTGGCCCAGCTGATCGGGGTGCTCCAGTCGCTCGACACGGAGGGCACGCCGGTGGCCTTCCTGCATCCCGACGGGCCCACCGGCACGGCCCGGGCCGGAATGCTCCTGAGCGAGCTGACCCCGGCCCTGAACCGCCGGGCCGACGCCCTCCGGCGCGACCTGGAGAACGTCCAGACCCTGCGCGCCCTCCAGGTGGAGGCGGCGGCGCGGCTGAGCGACGGCCTGACCCAGCTTCAAGCGGCCCGCACGGCGCTGAACCAGGCCATGGCCAACCGCACCGACCTGCCGACCCGCTTTACCGAGGATCCGGTGCGCACGGCGATCCTCATCGCCTCCACCGAGACGCTGGAGGGCTTCGCCAGCGGCCTTTCGGAGATCGCCACCGAGGAGATCGCCCCGCCCCAGACCAGCCTGGAGGGGCGCGTGGGCAGCCTGCCCCTGCCCGTCCAGGGGCTGTTGCTGCGCCGCGCGGGCGAGGCCGACGCGGCGGGCGTGGCGCGGCCCGGCATCATCCTGGCCACCCGCCCGGGCGCCATCGTCACCAGCCCTGCCGCCGCCACGGTGCGCTACCAGGGACCGCTGCTGGACCTCGGAAATGTGGTGATTCTCGAGCCCCAGGCGCAAACCCTGTTTGTGCTTGCCGGCCTTGATGTGGTTTACCCCAGAACCGGAGAGGTGATTGCCGAGGGCACACCCCTGGGCCTGATGGGCGGCACGGGCGCCGAAAGCGGCGACAGCCTGTCACCCCTGCGTGATGGCACTGGCACTGAGCGGACAGAAACGCTCTATATAGAAGTAAGACAGGACAATTCCCCAGAGGACCCGCAAGCCTGGTTCCAAACGGATGAGGATAGGTAGGACATGAAAAAGTTTGCGTTGGCTGCATTCGGCGGCATCTTCGCGGGCGCGATTGCGACGACGCAGGTCGCGGCGCCGCTCCTGGCGCAGGAAAGCGCCAAGACGGAAAACGTCTACGAACAGCTCGATCTGTTCGGCGACATCTTCGAGCGGATCCGCGCCCAGTACGTCGAGGAGGTCGATTCGGCCGAATTGATCGAGGCGGCGATCAACGGGATGCTCACCTCGCTCGATCCCCACTCCAGCTATCTCAGCCCCAAGGATGCCGCCAAGATGCGCGAGCAGACCCGCGGCGAGTTCGGCGGACTGGGGATCGAGGTGACCCAGGAGGACGGCTTCGTGAAGGTGGTCTCACCGATCGACGGCACCCCGGCCTCGGAGGCCGGGATCGAGGCGGGCGACTTCATCACCCACGTCGATGGCGAGAGCCTGCTGGGCCTGGGTCTGGATGACGCGGTGGAGATGATGCGCGGGCCCGTCGGCTCGGAGATCGTCATCACCGTGGTGCGCGAGGGCGAGCAGGAGCCCTTCGACGTCTCCCTGATCCGCGACACCATCGAGCTTACCGTGGTGCGCTCGCGGATCGAGGGCAGCACGGTGGTGCTCCGCCTCTCGACCTTCAACGAACAGACCTATCCCAAGATGCAGCAGGCCATCGAGGAAGAGGTGGAGAAGCTGGGCGGCATGGAGAACGTCAACGGCTTCGTGGTCGATCTGCGCAACAACCCGGGCGGCCTGCTGAGCCAGGCCATCGCCGTCTCCGACGCCTTCCTCGACGAGGGCGAGATCGTCAGCACCCGGGGCCGCGCCCCCGAGGATGGCGACCGCGTGAACGCCACAGAGGGCGACCTGACCCAGGGCAAGCCCATCGTGGTGCTGATCAACGGCGGCTCGGCCTCGGCCTCCGAGATCGTGGCGGGCGCCCTGCAGGATCACCGCCGGGCCATCGTCGTGGGCACAAAGAGCTTCGGCAAGGGGTCCGTCCAGACCGTCATGCCGCTGCGCGGCTCGGGCGCCATGCGCCTGACCACGGCGCGCTACTACACCCCCTCGGGCCGCTCGATCCAGGCCCTGGGCGTCTCGCCCGACATCGTCGTGGCCCAGCCCCCGGCCCCCGAAGAGGTGGCCGAGGAGACGACCCCGCGGCGGCCCAACCGCTCAGAGGCGGACCTGCGCGGCAGCCTCGACAACGACAGCCTGACCGAGGACCAGATCGACCAGATCATGGAGGACCGCGAGAAGGCCGAGAAGGCGGCGGAACTGCGCGAGGAGGACTACCAGCTGGCCTACGCCATCGACATCCTCAAGGGCCTCTCGGCCCTGGTGCCGCAGGACTGACGCGCGGCACAGGAAGGACAGGAAGCCCGCCCCTCGGGGCGGGTTTTTTCGTTGGGGCTACCCGCTTTCCGCGCAGTGGCGGCGGAAGGCGCTTTTCAGCAGGTCGAGCTCGGCCCGGAGCTGGGTCACCTCGCGGTGCAGGTCCGCCGAGAGGGGTTCCTCGTTCAGGAGGGTGATGCTGCCCAATTCGCGGGTGCTGCCCGCCTCGCGGATCAGGATCACCTGGACCCCCTCGGCGATGGCGGCGGCGGGGATGGGGACCTCCAGGAGCCAATGATCGGCCTCGGGGTTGTGCTCCAGCCGCAGGTCGGGCACCGGCGCGTCGCGGTGCAGGGCCTCGATGCGGGGGGGCGTGCTGCCCGCGCCGGTCAGGATGCCCTGCCAGACACCCTGGCGCAGGCCGCTGCGGGTCAGTTCCATGGCGCTCTCCTCAAAGCTGGGCGCGGCGGCGGCGCGAGAGGGTCAGGTCGCGCAGGGCGACGCGGTTCATCTGGGGGCTCTCGAAGATCAGGTCGATCCAGGCGCTCTCCACCCGCTTCTCGTTCAGATTGGAATAGGCGAGGTCGAACTCCACCCGGTGGTGGTTCTCGTGGCGCGGCAGCTCGCGCACGATCTGCTCGGTGTTGGGGCCGTTGCGCACGTTGAGCCGGGCAAAGACCTCGAGCGGGCGTTCCAGCGCGAGCTGCGCGTCGAGCCGCAGGATGTGGTCCCGGGTCAGGCCGCGCAGGGCCTCGGGCGGGAGGTCCAGCACCAGCGACAGGAAGGAGCCCTCGAAGCCGTAGACCTCGAGCCGCAGGCCGAAGGGGGCAAGATCGCCGGGCTCAAGGTTGGGCTCTTGGCGCAGGCTCAGCTCGGCCCGGGGGCAATCGTGGAAGAGCGTCACCTCCTCCGAGAGGGCGGCGCGGCCCTCGACGCCGGTCAGGCCGGGCAGGGAGAGGCGGCCCTGCCAGGGGGCGGGGCGCCAGGCCCAATCGGCATTGTGCGGGCGCGGGAAGGCGCCGGCGGCGGTGCGGGGCTGGCCGAGACGGGCATCGGCGCGGTGGATCAGGCGGTCCAGGTGGCGGCGCAGGCGCAGGGCGCCGCTGCGCTGGCGCGCCAGGGTCGGCAGGTCCGTCTCCTCGGCGGCGCGGGCCGCGCGGGCCCAGCGGCGCAGGCTCAGCGGCAGGCCCGCAAGGCTCAGGAAATCCAGTCCAATTCTCGACATGCGCTGCCCCTTCTTGTGGGCCCTACCTTATCCAGCGGGCAGGTTGCGTTCAAATGAATTGGCCGGGATCGAAGCCCCCTATCAGCCGCTGGCGGGCGGGTTGGCCTTCTGGATCAGGGCGATCAGGTCGCGCAGGACGGCGCGTTCCTCGGGGCCGACGCCGCCCGCCTCCGCGGGGGCGTAGAAGGCGAGCCCGACGAGGTGGCCGCGCACGCGGGTCACGGCGCGCCAGTGCTGGGCGGCGAAGCCTTCCGTGGGGACGGGGCCGGTGGCCCGGAAGAGCAGGTAGTCCGACCGTTCGGTGGCGCTGGAGACGGCGCTCAGCTCAAGGGCGGCGGCATTCTCGGCGGCACTGGGCAGGGGCGCTTCGGGATCGAAGGGGGTGAGGCTCACGGTGATGGCCCCGAGGGGGCGCCCGAGGGAGGCCGTGGCCTCGGGCTGGCCGAGCGCGTCGCAGCGGCCCAGGAGGGCGAAGGCGGCGCGTAGGGCGCGGCGGTCGATGCAATAGCCCTGGGGGGCCACCAGGGCGACATCGCCCGCCGAGAGACGGGCCGAGGGCAGGGCCGCCGACCCGGAACCGCCTGCCCCCGGTTCGCAGCCCGCCAGGGCCAGACCGAGGAGCAGGGCGGCGAGGGGGCCCTTAGAGATCCATGTAATCATGGGTCTCGGCCTTGGCGCCGGGGTGGGTCACCGCGCCAAGGTAGGTGGGGCCGACAAGCTGGGCGTATTTCCAGAGCGCGCCGGAGGCATAGTTGGTCGGGCGCGGGCCTTTCCAGTCAGCCTTACGCTTGGCCAGCTCTTCCTCGGAGAGATCCACGTCGATGCTGCCCTTGGCGGCGTCGATGGTGATCATGTCGCCGTTCTGAAGCAGGCCGATGGGGCCGCCGAGCGCCGCCTCGGGGCCAACGTGGCCGACGCAGAAGCCGCGAGTCGCGCCGGAGAAGCGGCCATCGGTGATGAGGGCGACCTTCTTGCCCATGCCCTGGCCGGAGAGGGCGGCGGTGGTGGCCAGCATCTCGCGCATGCCGGGGCCGCCCGCCGGGCCCTCGTTGCGGATGACGAAGACGTCGCCCTCCGAGTAGGCGCGGTTCTGGACCGCCTCGAAGGCATCCTGCTCGCATTCGAAGATCAGGGCGGGGCCGGTGAAGACGATGTCCTCTTCCGCCATGCCGGCGATCTTCACGATGGCGCCCTCGGGGGCCAGGTTGCCCTTCAGGCCGACCACGCCGCCGGTCTTGCTGAGCGGCTTGGCGACGGTGTGGATCACCTTGCCGTCGGCCTCGCGGTCGATCCGGTCCAGCTCCTCGCCGATGGAGTAGCCGGTGGCGGTGAGGCAATCCTCGTGGATCAGGCCCGCCTTGCGCAGCTCCTTCATCACCACGGGCACGCCGCCCGCCTCGAAGAGATCCTTGGCCACGTACTGGCCGCCCGGCTTCATGTCCACGAAGTAGGGGGTGTCGCGGAAGATCTCGCAGACGTCATCGAGGAAGAAGTCGATCCCCGCCTCGTGGGCCATGGCGGGCAGGTGCAGGCCCGCGTTGGTGGAGCCGCCGGTGCAGGCGACGATGCGGGCCGCGTTCTCGAAGGCCTGGCGGGTGCAGATGTCGCGCGCCCGGATGTTCTTTTCGATCAGGTTCATCACCGCCTTACCCGAGGCGATGGCGTACTCGTCGCGGCTCTTGTAGGGCGCGGGCGCGCCGGAGGAGTTGGGCAGGGCGAGGCCGATGGCTTCCGACACGCAGGCCATGGTGTTGGCGGTAAACTGGCCGCCGCAGGCCCCGGCGGAGGGGCAGGCGACCCGTTCCAGCACGTCGAGCGCGGACTGGCTGAGGGTGCCACCCTGGTAGCGGCCCACGGCCTCGAACATGTCCTGCACGGTCAGATCGCGGCTGGCGAAGTCCTCAGGCACGTCGGCCCCTTCCGGCGCCTTGCCCGGCAGGATGGAGCCGCCGTACATGAAGACCGAGGGCACGTTGAGGCGGATCATCGCCATCATCATGCCGGGCAGGGACTTGTCGCAGCCCGCGAGGCCCACCAGGGCATCGTAGCAATGGCCGCGCATGGTCAGCTCCACCGTGTCGGCGATGGCCTCGCGGCTGGCGAGAGAGGAGCGCATGCCCTCGTGGCCCATGGCGATGCCGTCGGTCACGGTGATGGTGGTGAACTCGCGCGGCGTGCCCTGGCCCTCCTTCACGCCGACCTTCACGGCCTGGGCCTGGCGGTTCAGCGCGATGTTGCAGGGGGCGGCCTCGTTCCAGCAGGTGGCCACGCCGACGAGCGGCTGGTGGATTTCTTCGTCCGTCATGCCCATGGCGTAGTAGTAGGAGCGGTGCGGCGCCCGCGCGGGCCCCTCGGTGACATGGCGGCTGGGCAATCTGGACTTGTCGAAACGCTGGTTGCTGGACATAAGCGGGCTCCCGGGAATTGTAATTCCTCTCGGAATAGTCGCGCGGCGGCGATGCTGCAAGACAAAGCCTAATTGTTGTAAAGCCCTGTCCTGAGACATAGGTAGGACGCCATACCGGGCATCGGCGCTGCGTGGCGGCCTGCACCCCATTGCTTTGAAAGGGCCTGCCATGGAACGCAGCCTGTTTTCCTTCATCTGGAAGTATTCGCGCCGACAGCAGCTGTTCCTCCTCGCCTTCACGCTCTTCACCTTCCCCTTTCTCTACGCCACGCTGGAGCTGCCCAAGCGGATCATCAACGATGCCATTGGCGCGGCCTCCCCGGTGGTGGAACTCTGGGGCTTCGAGCTGAGCCAGGTCGCCTTCCTCTTTGCCCTCTGCGGCGCCTACCTCGCGGCGGTGGTGGTGCACGGTCTGCTGAAGATGCGGCTCAACACCATGAAGGGCATCCTGGCCGAGCGGATGCTGCGCCGCTTCCGCTACACCCTCATCGCCCGCATGATGCGCTTTCCGCGCCGCTACTACGACGAGACCAGCCAGGGCGAGCTGGTCTCCATGATCACCTCCGAGGCGGAGCCCATGGGCGGGCTCATGGGGGATGCGGTGGCCCAGCCGGTTTTCCAGGCCGGGCAGATGCTGGTGATCGTCACCTTTCTCTTCCTGCAGAGCGTCTGGTTCGGCCTGGCCGGGGTGGCGCTGATCCCGCTCCAGGCCTGGCTGATCCCCATGCTGCAACGCCAGATCAACCTGCTGAACAAGGAGCGCATCGGCGAGATCCGGCACTTCGCCGCCGAGATCGGCGAGACGGCGGCGGGCATCACGGACCTGCGCACCAATGGCGGCTGGCGCTACCGGCTGGCCACCTTCACGGACCGGCTGCACCGGCTCTTTGACGTGCGCTTCCGGATCTACCAGAAGAAGTTCTTCATGAAGTTTCTCAACAACTTCATCGGCCAGCTCACGCCGCTCTTCTTCTACGCGGTGGGCGGCTACCTGGCGATCAAGGGGGAGATCACGGTGGGCGCCCTGGTGGCGGCGCTGGCGGCCTACAAGGACCTTTCGAGCCCCTGGAAGGAGCTTCTGACCTACTACAACCAGACCCAGGACATGTCCCTGCGCTGGGAGATCGTGACCGAGCGCTTCGCCCCGCCCGACATGATCGACGCGCGGCTCTTCGAGGGCACGCCCGAGGAGATCCCGCACCTCAACGGCACCATCGAGCTGAGCAACGTGAGCGTGCGCAACAGTGACGGCAGCCTGGTGCTGGACGACATCAGCCTGACCATCCCGCCGGGCAGCCAGGTGGCGCTGGAGGCCCATTCCCAGGCCGAGCGCACCGCCCTGGCCGAGCTTCTGACCCGCGAGGTCCTGCCGAGCCGGGGTCGGGTGGTGATGGCCGGGCACGACCTGTCGGAGCTGCATCAGGCCGTCCTGGCGGCGCGCATCGGCTATGCCCATGCCCAGCCCTACCTGATCCAGGGCACCGTGGGGGACAACCTGCTCATGCCCCTGCGCACCAGCCCCAAGACCGTGCTCTGGGACCCCGACCGAAAGGACCGCGCCGGGCTGGAGGCCAAGCGCGCGGGCAACAGCCTGGACAGCACCCGGGCCGACTGGCTCGATCCCGAGATCGCCGGGCTCAACACCCGCGCGGACGTGGAGAGCTTCTGGTACGAGATCACCGAGGCCCTGGGCACGGCGGACCTGCTCTTCGAGCGGATGCTCAACTCGCGCATGGACCCGGAGCGCCACCCGGAGCTGGCGCGCCAGGTGGTGGCCCTGCGCGAGCGGGTGCAGGCGCGCCTGAAGGAGGCCAAGCTGGACCGGGTGGTGCACCGCTTCCACCCCGAGGAGTTCAACCCCGCCGTGCCCCTGGGCGGCAACCTGATGTTCGCCGCCCCGCTGCGCGACATCTCCCAGGAGGGGCTGGTGGCCGAGGGCGCCTTCCTCAGCCTGATCATGGAGCAGGGCCTGGCCGAGCAGGCCATCGCCATCTCCCAGACCCTGGTGGAGACCCTGCACCAGACCTTCGGCAAGGACGGCACGGACCACCCGCTCTTCCGCTCGCTGGGGATCGAGGAGAGCCTCTACGAGCAGCTCGTGGACATCGCCGCGCGGCGCCGCGAGCGGGGCGACGGGGCCCTGAGCCAGTACGAGTTCTCTCTCCTGCTGACGGTGCCCTTCGCCTTCACCGCCGAACAGATTGGCACGGCCTTCCCCGAGAGCTTCAAGGAGGAGATCCTGCGCATCCGCCGCACCAACGGGCCCGAGCTGCGCGAGCGCACGCGCGACCTCTTTGTGCCCATCGCGCCGGAGAACTACCTGCCGCGCCTGACGATCCTCGAAAACCTGCTCTATGGCCGCATCTCGGCCATGGCGGGGATGCAGGCGGACCTGGTGCAGGATATTGTCGGCCAGGTGATCGAGGAGGCGGGGCTGAAGCAGATGGTCTCCACCAACCTCTTCGACATTGCCACCGGCATCGGCGGGGCCAACCTGCCTACCGTCTTCAAGGAACGCGCGGCCTTCGGGCGGGCGGCGATCAAGCGGCCCGACGTGCTGATCTTCAACCAGCTCCTGGCGGGTCAGGATGCCGAGGCCCAGGCGGCGATCCGCAAGCGCCTGAGCAAGCTCCTGCCCGAGACCACGCAGATCTACATCAACGACCGCTTTGCCGACAGCCAGGCCTTCGACATGCACGTGGAGGTGCGCCACGGGCGGATCGACGGGCTGGTCCGCTCCGACCTGCCCGAGCAGGAGGACAGCGCCTCGGACGATCTGCGGCGCAAGCTGCGGCTGCTCTCGGCCACCGAGCTCTTCGCCAACCTCGACAACCGCAGCCGCCGCCTCCTGGCCTTCTCGGCCCAATGGTACGAGGCGGAGGAGGGGCAACGCATCTTCGCCGCCGGGGATCGGGCCGATGCGGTCTATCTCTGCCTCTCGGGGCGGGCCGAGCTGGCCCTGCTGGATGATAGGGGCGGGCGGCGGCACATCTCGGAGGTGGCGCCGGGGCGGCTGATCGGGGATCTCTCGATCATCCTCAACGAGCCACGCCAGCTTGACCTCATCGCGCTCGAGGATACCCAGTTCCTGCGCATCGGGGCGGAGCAGTTCCGCCTGGTGATGGAGAACGACACGGCGGTACTGCTGAGCCTGCTGCGCACCGTCGGCGGGCACCTCTCTGGCGCGGCCGACATCCTTCTGGCAGCGGGCATGGAGGTGCCGCGCGAGCAGGGGCCGCAGAGCCCGCTTGAGGCGGAGCGGCGCGCCGGGGAGGAACGGCAGGCATGAGCGAAAGGAGCCCCGCCTACGCCCGGCACGAGGACTTCATCGCCCCGGCCCGGCGCGCCGCGGCGCCCTGGCGGCTGCTTCTCGGCATCGTCGGGGCGGGCTTTGCCTATCTGGCCCTGAGCCAGCTCTATTTCTCCACCATCTACACCGCCCTGGGCAGCGGCGCGGGCGCCCTGCACCGGGACCTGACCACCGGGGCCACGCCCCTGGCCATGTACCTCCTGCTCTTCAGCTTCGGCTTCATGGCTGTCGGCGTGGGGATCAGCGCGCGCCTGCTGCACCGGCGCTCCTTTCTCAGCCTGCTGGGGCCCCTGGCGCTTTTCGGGCCGCTCTTCCGGCGCACCTTCCTGGCGCTCCTGGGGGTGGGGCTGCTGGTGATCCTACTGCCGCCCTACGACATGGGCGGGGAGTTCGTGCCCAACCTCGCGCTCGGCACCTGGCTGGTGCTCCTGCCGCTCTCGCTGCTGGCGGTCTTCGTGCAGGTGAGCGCCGAGGAGATCGTCTTTCGCGGCTACATCCAGCAGCAGCTTGCCGCCCGCTACCGCTCGCCGCTGATCTGGATGGTCCTGCCCGCGCTGATCTTCGCGCTGGGCCACTACCTGCCCGACATGGCCGGAGAGAATGCCTTGGCCATCGCTCTTTGGGCCGGGATCTTCGGCATCCTGATGGCCGATCTGACGGCCCGCGCGGGCTCCCTCGCGCCGGCCATCGCGGTCCATTTTGTCAATAACATCTCGGCCATCCTGATCGTCTCCCTGCCCGACAACCTCTCGGGCCTGGCGCTTTACCTGGCGCCCTTCTCGATGGAGGACGGGGCGGCCCTGACGGCCTGGCTGCCGGTGGATTTCGCCATGATGTTCGTGCTTTGGCTGGCGGCGCGGGTGGCGATCCGCCGTTGATTGCATTTTCCCCAGCGTCGGCTTATCTGGAAGGCGATCGGCAACAAGGACCCTGCATGAACTGGATCACCAACTACGTCCGTCCCCGGATCAACTCGATCTTCTCGCGGCGCGAGACCCCGGACAACCTGTGGACCAAGTGCGATGACTGCGGCACGATGCTCTTCCACCGCGAAGTGGCGGCCAACCTGAACGTCTGCACCAACTGCGGCCACCATATGCCGATCAGCCCGCGGGCGCGCTTCAAGGCGCTCTTCGACGGCGGCGTGTACAACGAGGTCTCGGTGCCCAAGCCGGTGGCCGACCCGCTGCATTTCCGCGACCAGAAACGCTACCCGGACCGGCTCAAGGCGGCCCAGAAGGAGACCGGCGAGGCCGAGGCCATGCTGGTGGCCTCCGGCGAGATGGGGCGCACGCCGATCGTCGCCGCCTGTCAGGATTTCTCCTTCATGGCCGGCTCCATGGGCATGTACGTGGGCAACGCCATCATCGCCGCCGCCGAGGAGGCTGTGAAGCTGAAGCGGCCCCTGATCCTTTTCTCCGCCGCCGGGGGCGCGCGGATGCAGGAGGGCATTCTCAGCCTGATGCAGATGCCCCGCACCACCGTGGCCATCCAGATGCTGAAGGAGGCCAACCTGCCCTACATCGTCGTCCTGACCCACCCCACCACAGGCGGGGTGACGGCCAGCTACGCGATGCTGGGGGACGTGCACATCGCCGAGCCCAACGCCCTGATCTGCTTTGCCGGGCCGCGGGTGATCGAGCAGACGATCCGCGAGAAGCTGCCGGACGGCTTCCAGCGCGCCGAATACCTGCTGGATCACGGCATGCTGGACCGGGTGACCCCCCGGACCGAGCTGCGCGACGAACTGATCGGGATCACCCGGATGCTCCTGGGTCTGCCGCCCGCCGTGCGCGGCGACCTGCCCGCGCCGGAAGAGGGCGGCGAGCTGGATCACGCCCTCTCGGAACCCACCGCCGAAGAAGAAGCCGCCAAGAAATGAGCGCCGCCCCCTCGGACGTCATCCTGGAGCGGATGATGTCGCTGCATCCCAAGGTGATCGACCTGACCCTGGACCGGATGCACCGGCTGCTGGCGGCCCTGGACCACCCCGAGGAGCGGCTGCCGCCGGTCGTCCACATTGCCGGCACCAACGGCAAGGGCTCGACCCAGGCGATGATCCGCGCCGGGCTGGAAGCCGGGGGTGCCCGCGTCCATGCCTATACCTCGCCGCACCTGGCGCGCTTTCACGAGCGCATCCGCCTGGCAGGCGAGCTGATCGACGAGACGGCCCTGACGGCGGTGCTGGACGAATGCTATGCCGCCAACGGCGGCGCGCAGATCACCTACTTCGAGATCACCACCGCCGCGGCCCTCCTGGCCTTCGCCCGGACCCCGGCGGAGCATACCCTGCTGGAGGTGGGCCTGGGCGGGCGGCTCGATGCCACCAACGTGGTGGCGCGCCCCGAGCTGACCGTCATCACCCCCGTCTCCATCGACCATCAGCAGTTCCTGGGCGACACCCTGGCCAAGATCGCGGGCGAGAAGGCCGGCATCATCAAGCGCGGCGTCACCTGCATCGTCGGCCCCCAGGCGCCCGAGGCCCTGGAGGTGATCGAGGCGGTGGCCGAGCGCCAGGCGGCGCCCCTGCTGGCCTGCGGGCAGCACTGGCGTGTCGATCTGGAGGGCGGGCGCCTGATCTACCAGGACGAGGGCGGCCTGCTGGACCTGCCCGCGCCCAACCTGCCCGGCCCGCACCAGGTGATGAACGCGGGCACCGCCCTGGCCGCCCTGCGCCACCTCGGCGCCGGGGAAAGCGCCTGCGAGGCCGCCGTGACCCGTGCCCACTGGCCCGCCCGGATGCAGCGGCTGGTGGCGGGCCCCCTGGTGGAGATCGCGCCCGAGGCCGAGCTCTGGCTCGACGGGGGGCACAACCCGGCGGCGGGCGAGGCCCTGGCCCAGACCCTGGGCGAGGGGCAGGGGCGGCCCGTGCATCTCATCTGCGGGATGCTCAACACCAAGGACATCGGTGGCTACCTGCGGCCCCTGGCGCCGCGCACGGTTCGCCTGCATGCCGTCTCCATCCCCGGCGAGGCCAACACCCTGCCTGCCGAGACCACCGCCGCGGCGGCCCGGGCGGCGGGCATGGAGGCGCGCGAGGCGGAGAGCGTGGCCTCGGCCCTGCAGGCCATCGTGGCCGAGGAGCCGCGCGCCAAGGTGCTGATCTGCGGATCGCTCTACCTGGCCGGGGCGATCCTGCGGGAGAACCGATAAGCCACAGTTGCGATTTTTGCGGAAGGCCCGGCTGCGCAGGCGGCGGCGGGGATGTTACCCTTGGGGCAAATCAGGGGCGCCCTCTGGCGCCGCAGAACCTGATGCAGATCGAGGGTAGAGCAGCATGGAACAGTCCATTCCCGCGCTCCGGACAGGGGCCGGCGCGAAGCAGGCCAGTCTTCTATCTCAGGCGCTTTTCCTGGCCGGGGCGCTGACCATCATCGCGGCGGGCTCCTGGTCGCTCTACATGCAGGACGCGCCCTATCACCCCGAAGCGGGCGAGAGCCTCCTGCTGGCCTCGCACTAGTCCTTTGCCTCGCCCCAGCCTTCCGCCTGCATCTCGCGCAGGCGCGATGCGGTGCGTTCGAACTCGAAGGTGCCCTCGCCCTCCAGGTAGAGCATTTCCGGCTGCGCCGCGGCCGAGCAGATGAGCCGCACGCGGGCCTCGTAGAGGGCATCGACCAGGGTGACGAAGCGCTTGGCCTCGTTGAAGTTGGAGCGCCCCAGGGCCGGGATCTCGTCCAGCATCAGGAGCCGCACGGCCCCGGCCAGGGCGAGGTAGTCCGCCGGGCCCAGCGGGCGGCCGCAGAGATCGTGGAAGCGGGCCCGGGCCATGCCGTTGTGGTAGCGCGGGATGGTCACCTCGCGGCCCTTCACGTGGAGAGTCAGGGGCTCGTCCTCGCCGCCGGTGAGATCCTCCCAGATCTGGTTCATCTCGGCCCGGTTGGCGCTGTTGGCAGGGGTGAAGTAGCTCGGGTTGCCCGCCAGGCGGTTCTGCCGGTAGTCGGTGGGGGAGGCCAGCTCGTGCACCACCATGCGCTCCTTGATGAGCTCGATGAAGGGCAGGAAGAGGTTGCGGTTGAGCCCGTCCTTGTAAAGATCGTCCGGCACCCGGTTGGAGGTGGTGACCACCGTGACCCCGCCCGCGAAGAGCGCCTCGAAGAGCCGCCCGACGATCATGGCATCGGTGATGTCGGTGATCTGCATCTCGTCGAAGGCCAGGAGTCGCACCTCCTCCACAACGGCGGCGGCCACCGGGGCGATGGCATCGTCGACGCCGCGCTGCCGGGCCGCGTGCAGGGCGGCGTGGATCTCCTGCATGAAGGCGTGGAAGTGGACCCGGCGGGTGGGCACCTCCTGCATCTGGGAAACGAAAAGGTCCATCAGCATGGACTTGCCGCGCCCCACGCCGCCCCAGAGGTAGAGCCCCCTGGGCGGCTCAGGCGCGCGCCGGAAGAGGCCGCGCTTGCGGGGCTGCATGAGGCCCTCGCGGATGCGGTCGAACTCGGGCAGCACGGCCTCCTGCGCCGCATCGTGCTGCAGCTTCCCTTCGGCAATCAGGCGGTCGAACGTGTCACGTAGGCTGGTCATGGCACAGGATTAGAGGAGTTTCCGGCCGAAGGGAAACCGAAGCCAGGCAGCGGCTTCCGAGACGCTTAAGAAATGCTGATCCGACAGATCAGAAAGCATGATTTGACCCCGCCCCAAGTCCCGGTAAAGGTGCGCGGGACCCAAGGAAAGATCCTCATGCAAGAGCGCAGCCAGGCCGCCGCCGCCCCCTCCCTCTTCACCCCCGTGCTCGTCGTGGGCTGCATCATCATCATGGTCAGCTTCGCCGTGCGGGCCTCCTTCGGGGTCTTCCAGATCCCCATCGCGGAGGAGTTCGGCTGGCTCAGGGCGGAGTTTTCCCTGGCGATCGCGATCCAGAACCTGGCCTGGGGCATCGGCCAGCCCATCTTCGGCGCCATCGCCGAGCGCATCGGCGATCGGCGGGCGATCATCATCGGCTCCATCGTCTATGCCGTGGGGCTGGTGCTCTCGGCCAACTCGGTCACCCCGCTGGAACACCAGGCCTATGCCTGGCTGGTGGGCTTCGGCATCGCCGGCACCGGCTTCGGGGTGATCCTGGCGGTGGTCGGGCGGGCCTCCTCGGATGAGAACCGCTCCATGTCGCTGGCCATCGCAACGGCGGCGGGCTCGGCCGGGCAGGTCTTCGGCGCGCCGGTGGCGGAGTGGCTGCTGACGCTCATGTCCTGGCAGATGGTCTTCCTGGTCTTTGCGGCCTCGATCCTGGCGCTGGTGCTGCTCCTGCCCTTGATGCGGGCGCCGGCCCTGGCCTCGCGGACCGAGCTGGAGGAATCCCTGGGCGAGATCCTTCTCAAAGCCTTCCGCGATCCCTCCTACACGCTGATCTTTCTGGGCTTCTTCTCCTGCGGCTACCAGCTGGCCTTCATCACGGCCCACTTCCCGGCTTTCGTCACCGAGATGTGCGGCCCGATCCTGCCCGGCGGGGTGCTGCACAACATCGGCATCACCAGCACCTCGGCGCTTGGCGCGGTGGCGATTTCACTGATCGGGCTGGCCAACATCGGGGGCACCCTGGCGGCCGGCTGGGCGGGCAAGCGCTACTCCAAGAAGTACCTCCTGGCGGGCATATACACGGCCCGGACGGTGGTGGCCGCGCTCTTCATCCTCTTCCCGATCACCCCGGCGACGGTGATCATCTTCTCCGTCGCCATGGGGGCGCTCTGGCTGGCCACGGTGCCCCTCACCTCGGGGCTCGTCGCCCACATCTACGGGCTGCGCTACATGGGGACGCTCTACGGGATCGTCTTCTTCAGCCACCAGCTCGGCAGCTTCGTGGGGGTCTGGCTGGGCGGCCGGCTCTACGATGCCTTCGGCAACTACACGGCGGTCTGGTGGATCGGCGTGGCGGTGGGGGCCTTCAGCGCCATCGTGCACCTGCCGATCCGGGAAGAGCGGCTGGCGGGCCTGCGCACCGCCTGACGGGGGCGCGCTCAGCCGCGCGCGGCGGCCCGCAGCTCCCGCTCCAGGGCATCGAGAAAGCGCGAGCGGTCGGCCTTGGTGAAGCCCCTTCCGCCGCCCTGGCGGAAGGGATCGGCGGCGCGCAGATCGGCCATCAGGTCGCGCGTGGCCAGGACATTGCCGATGTTGGCCAGGCTCAGGGCCTCGCCATTGTGCTTGAGCACCCGCGCCCCGGCCTCCAGGCAGCGGGCGGCCAGGGGGATGTCGCCGGTCACCACCACGTCGCCGGGGCCGCAGCGCTCGGCGATCCACTTGTCGGCCAGGTCCGGCCCCTCGGGCACGATCACCATCTCCACCAGGGGGTTTTGCGAGGGCCGCAGGCCGCCGTTGGAGACAAGAAAGAGCCGGGTGCGGTGGCGGGTGGCCACGCGCTCGGCCTCACCCTTCACCGGGCAGGCATCGGCATCGACGTAGAGGGCCACGCTCAGGCCCCGTAGAGGGCGTCGGCGTGGAAGGCCAGGTGGTCCTCCATGAAGCTGGCGACGAAGAAGTAACTGTGATCGTAGCCCGGCTGCATCCGGAAGATGCCCTGCTGGCGCCGCGCCGCCATGGCCTCGGCCAGGGCCTCGGGCATGAGCAGGTCGAGGAACTGGTCCTCGGTGCCCTGGTCGATCAGGATCGGCCCCTCGAAGCCGCGCTCGCGCATCAGGAGGGTGGCATCGTGGCCCTGCCAGGCGGTCTCGTCCTGCCCAAGGTAGGCGCCGAGCTGTTTGCGGCCCCAGTCCGAGGCGCTGGGGTGGGCAATGGGGGCGAAGGCCGAGACCGAGCGGTAGCGCCCGGGCAGCCGCAGGGCCGCCGTCAGGGCGCCGTGGCCGCCCATGGAGTGGCCGCTGATCGCCTGGCGCTCCAGGTCTACCGGGAAGTGGGCGCCGAGGAGCTGCGGCAGTTCCTCGGTCACGTAGTCCCACATGCGGTAGTGGGGCGCCCAGGGGTCTTCGGTGGCATTGACGTAGAAGCCGGCGCCCTGGCCGAGGTCATAGGCCGCGTCGTCGGCGATGCCCTCGCCGCGCGGCGAGGTGTCGGGGAAGACCAGGGCGATGCCGTGCTCCGCCGCCCAGGCCTGGGCGCCGGCCTTGGTCATGGCGTTCTCGTGGGTGCAGGTGAGGCCCGAGAGATACCAGAGCAGCGGCACCGGCCCGTCGCGGGCCTCCTCGGGCAGGAAGAGGCCGAAGGTCATCTCGCAGGCGGTGGCCTCGGAGCGGTGGCTGTGGACGCCCTGGGTGCCGCCGAAGCAGGCGTTCTGGGACTGGGTCTTCATGGCGGGCCTCCTGTTGAGTGCGGTTGGGGGAGGTGTAATGGCGGGAGGGGCGGAGGGGAAGGGTGGGGCTTCTAACCAAGGCACGGAATCAAGGTCGCGCCAGCGGCCGCCGTGCCAGCGCCGGACCGGCCCGTCGCACCGAAGGTGCGCCGATGACGGACGGCACGCCTATGGCGAGACGGGCCGGCGCTTTGGCTGTCGGCAGCGCGGAGCCCTCCGCGAGGATGTACTTGGCTGCCATAAAGTACTGTGGCGGAAAGGGTGCGGCGCCGCCCCCCGGTCCGGCGCTGTCCCGGCTGCTGTCCCATTCGTGAGTCGTCACCTTCGGACTTGATCCGAAGGTCTCTCCGCCCCCGAAAGAGAGGCCGGGAATGACGGGTCCGCTCTCTCCAAAGGCACTGCTTGCGTCACCCTCGTACACTGATCCGAGGGTCTATTCGCCCCCTGAGATCCCTGCTCAGACCCGGGACGACGGTAGGGCTTGCTTCTACAAGGCGCGGAATCAAGGTCGCGCCAACGACCGCCGTGCCAGCGCCGGACCGGCCCGATGGGCCGGCGCTTTGGTGAAATTACCGCTTAGCGCAGAGCTCGGATGTACTTGGCTGCGATAAAGTGCTGTAGCGGGAAGGTCGGGGCGCCGTCCCCCGGTCCGGCGCTGGCACGGCTTGCGTCCCTTTCGAGAGTTGGCACCTTCGGACTTGCTCCGAGGGTCTCTTCGCCCCACGAGATCCCGGGTCAAGCCAGGGATGACGGTAGTGCTTGCTTGCCACCGGCACGGAATCAAGGTCGCGCCAGCGGCCGCCGTGCCAGCGCCGGACCGGCCCGTCGCACCGGAGGTGCGCCGATGAATGGCGGCACGCCTCTGGCGGGACGGGCCGGCGCTTTGGCGGGTCTTGGTGCTGAGCACGGAGCTAGGATGTACTTGGCAGCCATAAAGTACTGGAGCGGGCAGGTCAGAGGCGCCGCCCCCCGGCCCGGCGCTGGCACGGCTTGCGTCTCTCTTCAGACGTCACCCTCGGACTCGATCCGAGGGTCTCTCCGCCCGATGAGATCCCGGGTCAGGCCCGGGATGACGCAAGAGGAGGGGGAGGGGCAGCCCGGCACTGCGATCGACCCCTTGCACCGTTACCCTCGAACCCAATCCAACGGCCCCCACAAGACCCACCCCCTACCCCGTCACCCAGCCCACCACCAGGCTCACCGTCAGGATGCTCGCCGCCGTCGAGACCAGGATCGCGGTCGAGACCCGCACCGCGGCCACGCCGTAGTGCTGGGCCAGCATGTAGATGTTGCCCGCCACCGGCAGGGCCGAGACGGCGATGATGACCCCCGCCTTGAAGGGGTCCACCTTGAAGAGCACGAGCGCCGCGAAGCCCACGAAGAGCGGGTGCAGCACCAGCTTGCAGAAGGAGAGGTAGCCCGCGATGCGCAGGCGGTCGGGCTCGGTCAGGGCCAGCGAGGCGCCGATGGCGAAGAGCGCGCCGGGGGTCGCCGCGGCCCCCAGGAGGGCCAGGAAATCGTTCATCGGGGCGGGGATCGGGATGCCGAAGCCGGACCAGAGGAAGCCCCCGACGATGGCCACGATCATGGGGTTGCGCAGGAGCCCCAGGCCGATCGCCCTGAGGGTCTCGAGCGGCGTCCTGTCGCCCCGCGCCATGGTCACCAGGATCACGATCAGGCTGGAAAAGACCACTAGGTCGATCGCCAGGGCCAGGAGCACCGGGCCGATTGCCTCGGGGCCGATCAGCAGGGTCAGCATGGGCACGCCGAGAAAGCCGGTGTTGCCGATCACGGCGCACTGGGCCTCGATCCCCGTGGTGGCGAGGTCGAGCCGGCGCAGGAAGCCCACGATCATGGCGATGCCCCAGACGAAGAGCGTGCCCCAGAGGTAGGCCGCCGCCAGCCGTGTGTCCCAGACCTCGGCCAGTGAGAGGTTGGCGGAGAAGCGGAAGAGCATGGCCGAGAGGGCGAAGTAGAAGACGAACTTGGTCAGGTAGGCCGTCGCCTCGGCCGAGAAGAACCGCGACCGCCCGGCCCAGAAGCCCAGCCCGATGAGGGCGAAGAAAGGCAGCGTTTTCAGAAAGATCGCGAGCATGGATCAGGAGTAGCCAGCTTCGGGCAAAAAGGCACTACCTAAAGTCACCCGGGGGCAGGCGCCCGGGCCCCCTCACCCCGAGCCGATGAGCACCCCGGCGGCCAGCACCAGGCCGCCGCCCAGGACCACCTGGAGGGTGGCGCGCCAGAAGGGGGTCTCCATGAAGCGGTTCTGGATCCAGGCGATGGCCCAGAGCTCCAGGAAGACCACCGCGATGGCGGTGAGGGTGGCGGTCCAGAAGTCGGGGATGAGGTAGGGCAGGGCGTGGCCGAGGCCGCCCAGGGTCGTCATCACCCCCGAGGCCAGGCCGCGCTTGAGGGGCGAGCCACGGCCCGAGAGTTCGCCATCGTCCGAGGCGGCCTCGGTGAAGCCCATGGAGATGCCCGCCCCGACCGAGGCGGCGAGCCCCACCAGGAAGGTGGTCCAGGTGTCCTGGGTGGCGAAGGCGGTGGCGAAGATCGGCGCCAGGGTGGAGACGGAGCCGTCCATCAGCCCGGCCAGCCCCGGCTGGACCCAGGTGAGGATGAACTGGCGCCGGGCCTGGCCCGCCTCGGTGGCGCGGCTGTCGGCGTCGAGGTGCGCCGCCTCCAGATCGCCCGCGCGCTCCTGGTGGTGGGCCTCGGCGGCAGCCAGATCGCCCAGCAGGCGGCGGGTCTCGGCATCGCCGGTGCGGGCCGCGGCGGCCTGGTAGAAGCGGGCGGCCTCCTGCTCCATGGCGGCCGCCTCGGCGCGCATCCGCTCCAGGCCGAGGTTCTCGACCAGCCAGACAGGCCGCCGGGCGTAGTAGCCCGAGACATGCTCGCGCCGGATCAGCGGGATGGTGGCCCCGAAGCGGCGCTGGTGCAGGCCGATGAGCTGGCGGCGGTGACCGTCCTCCTCCGCGGCCATGCCCTCGAAGAGGGCGGCGCTCTGCGGATAGTCGGCGCGCAGCCGCTCGGCGTAGCTGCGGTAGATGCGGGCGTCGTCCTCCTCCGAGGAGATGGCCAGGGCCAGCACCTCCTGTTCGCTGAGATCGCGGAAGCGCTTGCGGCCGAGGGTGAATCGCATGGGGAGGCTCCTGTGAATTAGAACGATTCTAAGTCGAGCGATGGCGGCGCGCAAGCGGGGCCCTGCCGGGGCGGGGCAATTAGAGGTTGGAACTGAACGAAACGGTTTATACGCTTCGGGCTGACTGTACGGAGTAGTGATGACAGACGTTTCTTCCCCCAACCGCAAGGGCCGCAAGTACGAACAGGTGCTCGAGGGGGCCCGGGCGGTCTTCATGGCCGATGGCTTCGAAGGGGCCAGCGTGGACGAGATCGCCCGCGTGGCCGCTGTCTCTAAGGCGACCCTCTACAGCTACTTCCCGGACAAGCGGCACCTCTTCATGGAAGTGGCCAACACCGAGTGCGCCCGCCAGAGCCGCGAGGCCCTCGATGGGATCGACATGGCGGCGCCGCCGCGCGAGGTCTTGCGTCAGGCGGCCCAGCACTTCCTGCGCTTCATCACCTCCACCTTCGGGCTGCAGATCTTCCGCATCTGTGTTGCCGAGGCGGACCGCTTTCCTGATCTCGGGCGCCAGTTCTACAATTCCGGCCCGGCGGTGATGCGGGCCGAGATGGCCGCCTACTTCGCCGGCGCCGAGGCCCGCGGCGAGCTGCGGATCGAGAACCACGTCCTGGCGGCGGACCAGTTCGGCGAGCTCTGCAAGGCCGACATCTGGCCCCGGCTGATCTTCGGGGTGAGCGACACGGTGAGCGAGGCCGAGATCGAGCGCGTGGTCGAGGGGGCGGTGGAGATGTTCATGGCCCGCTACGGGGTGCCCGGGCGGGGGTGAAGGGGGGGCTTGTCGGACGTCATCCCGGGCTTAACCCGGGATCTCTTGCGGGCGGGGAGACCCTCGGATCAAGTCCGAGGGTGACTGTGGCTCGTAAGGGAAGCGGGGCCCTTTTCGCAGGCGTCATCGCCTTAACTGGCGTCATCCCGGGCTTGACCCGGGATCTCTGGGGGGCAGGGAGACCCTAGGATCAAGTCCGAGGGTGACGAGTACCTTGCAACAGAAGCCGTGCCAGCGCCGGACCGGGGGGTGGCGCTGCAACCGTACCGCTAAAGTACTTTATGGCGGCCAAGTACATCTTCGCGGCGGGCTATGAGCTACCTTCACCAAAGCGCCGGCCCACGGGGCCGGTCCGGCGCTGGCACGGCGGTCGCTGGCGCGACCTTGATTCCGTGCCGAGGGAGTAGAAGAGGCGTTATCCCTGGCTTGATCCAAAAACTCCTGGAGGCGGAGAGGTCCCCGGATCGGGTCCGAGGGTGACGGTGGCTCGTGAGGGGAGCGGGGCGTTTTTTGCAGGCGTCATCGCCCAAACAGCTGTCATCCCGGACTTGATCCGGGATCTCGTGGGATCAGGAAGACCCTCGGATCAAGTCCGAGGGCGACGCGCTAGTGAGTCCCTAGAACCAAACCCCAACCCCTCACCCCTTCGGGCGCTGGTCCACGATCCGCACGGCCTTGCCTTCGGAGCGGGCGACGCCGCCGACGTCGCTCACCTCGACGGCCACGCTGATGCCGATGGTCTGCTTGATCCGGGCGCCGAGGTCCTTGGCGGCGGCGGCGCGGGCCTCGGCCCCGACCGAGGCGTCGGCGCATTCGCAGCGGACCTGCATCTGGTCCATGCGGTCGGGCCGGGTCAGGACGATCTGGAAGTGCGGCGCCAGCCCCTCGGTGGCCATCAGGGCCTCCTCGATCTGGGTGGGGAAGACGTTCACGCCGCGCAGGATGATCATGTCGTCGCTGCGGCCCGTGACCTTCTCCATCCGGCGCATGCTGCGGGCCGTGCCGGGCAGCAGGCGGGTCAGGTCGCGGGTGCGGTAGCGGATGATCGGGAAGGCCTCCTTGGTGAGGGAGGTGAAGACAAGCTCGCCCTGTTCCCCCTCCGCCACCGGCTGGCCGGTCTCGGGGTTGATCACCTCCGGATAGAAGTGATCCTCCCAGATGTGCAGCCCGTCCTTGGCCTCCACGCATTCCATGGAGACGCCCGGGCCCATCACCTCCGACAGGCCGTAGATGTCCACCGCGTGCATGTCGAAGGCCGCCTCGATCTCGCGCCGCATGGCGTTCGTCCAGGGCTCGGCGCCGAAGATGCCGACCTGAAGCGAGCTGGCGCGCGGATCCAGCCCCTGGGCCGCGAACTCGTCAAGGATCGACAGGGCGTAGGAGGGGGTGACGGTGATCCCCTTGGGCTTGAAATCCTCGATCAGGCGAACCTGGCGCGGGGTCATGCCGCCCGAGATGGGGTAGGTCGTCAGACCCAGGGCATCGGCCCCCAGGTGCACCCCGAGGCCCCCGGTGAAGAGCCCGTAGCCGTAGGCATTGTGCAGCATGTCGCCCGGGCGCAGGCCGGCCGCGCGCAGGGAGCGGGCCACGACGGTGCCCCAGTTCTCCAGATCGCGCTGGGTGTAGCCCACCACCGTCGGCTGGCCCGTGGTGCCCGAGGAGGCATGGATGCGGGCCACCTTCTCCTGGGGCACGGCGAACATGCCGAAGGGGTAGTTGTCGCGCAGGTCCGTCTTGACGGTGAAGGGGAAGCGGGCGAGGTCCGACAGGTCCTTCAGGTCCGAGGGGTGGACACCCGCGGCGTCAAAGCTCTGGCGGTAGAAGGGCACCTTCTCGTAGGCATGGGCCAGGGACCACTGCATCCGCTCGAGCTGGAGCGCGGCGATCTCGTCGCGGCTGGCGATCTCGATGGGGTCGAGGCTGTCCCTCGGCGGTGTCAGGTCTTTCATGGCGCGCTTTCCTCCTCCTCGAAGTGCTGTCCCTTGATGGTCCGCGACAGGCCCCGGAAGAGCGCCACCTGGCGGCCATCCTCCCCCGTCACGGTGACGTCGTAGATGCCCGACCGGCCGGTCAGCGACACCTCCCGCGCCTCGGCGGTCAGGCGCTCCTCCGCCTTGCCGGGGGCCAGGTAGGTGATCTGGTTCTGCTGGGCGACGGTGAGGCGGTTGTAGCTGTTGCAGGCAAAGGCGAAGGCGCTGTCGGCGAGGGTGAAGATGAAGCCGCCGTGGCAGATGCCGTGGCCGTTGAGCATCTCGGGGCGCACTCGCATGGTCAGGGTGGCCCGCCCCGGCGCGATCTCGGTGATCTCCATGCCCAGCCCGGCGGAGGCGCGATCCTTGGCGAACATGATCTCGGCGCTGCGCCGCGCCCGGGCCTCTGGGGTCATCTGCTGCCGCTTTCGTGTTTCAATTTTTCGGACACTGGCATTTTTCTGTAACGCTTTCAATCCTGATCTGACCGCCTTTGCTCTTGATTTGGCCCCTTTCCGGCGCAACTGTAAATCCATGACGATACACATCCCTCCGCAGGTGACCCCCTTCGAGCGTCCCCCCGAGCAGGTGGCCTTTCATCGTACAGAGTTGTCCGTGATCCTCTCCCTCTACGGGCGGATGGTGGCGGCGGGCGAGTGGCGCGACTATGGCATTTCCTGCCTGCGGGACGTGGCGGTCTTCTCGGTCTTTCGCCGCACGGCGGAGATCCCGCTCTACCGGATCGAGAAGCGGCCCAAGCTGCGCAACCGACAGGGCATGTACGCCGTGATCGGCACGGGCGGCCAGGTGCTGCGCCGCGGGCATGACTTGAAGGCCGTTCTGCGGGTGCTGGAGCGCAAGTTGATCCGGGCGGTGGAGTAGGCTCAGAGCCTGCGGTGCGCCGTCACCGGACCCTCGCCCTGGGCGAGGATGCGGGCCTTGGCCTCCTCGATCCCCTCGTATCGCGTGGACATGGAGCCCGCGTTGGCGTGGATGAGCCTTTCGGCATCCACCACCAGGGCCACGTGGCCCTTCCAGAAAAGCAGATCGTTGCGCCGGTAGGCCCCGCTGGCGGGCTGCCCGAGGGCCATCTGCACGTCGCTGTCACCCGGGCAGGGGATGCCGCAGGCAAGGAGCGCGGCCTGGATCAGGCCTGAGCAGTCGATCCCCCAGATGGCGTTGCCGCCCCAGAGGTAGGGCACCCCGAGAAAGAGCGCGGCGACGGCGGCGGGGTCTTCCTCCCGGCTGTCCAGCGGCGTCAGGTGCTGGCGCGGCACGAAGCCCTGGGCCGTCTCGGCGAAGGCGCCGCTCTCGCCCGTCACCGTCAGGCGGCTGCCGTGGCTCAGGGCGAGCCGTTCAGGGGATTTCAGATCCGGCGCGCTGTAGGCGTGGCTGGCGGGGGCGCTGATCCGGTGGGTGGGGTCCGTGGCGGGGCCAAGCACCGTCGCCGGGACCCAGCCGCAGTAGCCGTCCTTGGCGGCCTGGAGATAGGCCCAGTCGCCCTCGCGGCCAAGCTGCGTCACCGCTTCGCCCAGCAGGAGCTGCCGGTCGCGCGGGCCGTCGGGGCGGCGGCAGAGATCCGTCACCGGGCGGGCGAGGGCGGCGGGCCGCTCCTCGCGCACCAAGGCCGGATCGGGGGTGAAACGGCGGTCGCTCACAGGTTCAGCAGGGCGGGCAGGGCGCCGAGGATCGCCCGCGTGCCCTGGCCGACGCCGCCCTTGGGCCGGGCCGGGGCGTCGGTGGGCTGCCAGCCGTAGATGTCGAAGTGGGCGTAGGGGCTTTTGCCCACGAAGCGGCGCAGGAAGAGGGCCGCGGTGATGGAACCGGCAAAGCCGCCCTTGGGGGCATTGTCGAGGTCGGCGATGCCCGGTTCGATCATGGCCTCGTAGGGGGCATGGAAGGGCATCCGCCAGACCGGATCGGCCTGCGCCTCGGCCGCCGCTTCGAGGTGCTGCACGAAGTCCGCCGCGTCGCTGTAGTAGGGCGCCAGGTCGGGCCCGACGGCGACGCGGGCGGCACCGGTGAGGGTCGCCATGGAGATGATCTGGTCGGGGTCTTCCTCCTGGGCGAGGGCCAGGGCATCGGCCAGGACAAGGCGGCCCTCGGCGTCGGTGTTGTTGATCTCCACGGTCAGGCCCTTGCGCGAGGGCAGGATGTCCCCGGGGCGGAAGGCATTGCCCGAGACGGCATTCTCCACCGCCGGGATGAGCACCCGCAGCCGCAGCTTGAGCCCGCTGGCCATGATCATCCGCGCCAGGCCGAGCACGGCGGCGGCGCCGCCCATGTCCTTCTTCATCAAGGCCATGGAGGCGCCGGGCTTGAGGTTGAGCCCGCCCGTGTCGAAGCAGACGCCCTTGCCCACCAGGGTCAGGGCCGGACCCTCCTTGCCCCAGCGCATGTCGATGAGGCGCGGCGCCCGGTCGGAGGCGCGGCCCACCGTGTGGATGAGTGGCAGGTTGGCCTCCAGCAGGGCCTCGCCGCGGGTCACCTCGATCTCGGCGCCCTGGTCCTCGGCCAGGCTGAGGGCGGCGGCTTCCAGCTCTTCCGGCCCCATGTCGGCGGCGGGGGTGTTGATGAGATCGCGGGTCAGGGCCTCGCCCGCCGCGATGGCCTCGATGCGCGCGGCGTCCAGGCCCTCGGGTGCCACCAGGTGGGCCTGGGCCTCGCCCTGGTCGCGGTAGCGGTCAAAGCGGTAGTGGGAGAGAAGCCAGCCCAGAGCCTCAACCTCCAGCTCCGGGCCGCTCAGGCCGCCCGCCAGCCGGTAGCTGCCCTTGGGCAGGCGCGCGGCCCCGGCGGCGAGGGCGAAGCGGCTGCGCGCCCGGGCCCCGTCGGTGCCATAGCCGATGGCCGCCGCCGCCAAGCCGCCGCTGCCGTCGGGCAGGGTCAGGGCCTGGCCCAGGCTGCCCTTGAAGCCCTGGGCGTGGGCCCAGGCGGCCTGCTCCTTCGGCAGCCCCTCGAGCCAGGCGTCAAGGACCTCCTCGGCCACGGCGTGAAGGGGGATGTCGCTCTCGGAGGGGGCGGCGAAGCTGAGTGTCATGGCGGTCCTGCTGGTTCGGGAAGGTGCCCGCAGCCTACCTGTTCTGCCTGCCTCCGCAAGCGCTCAAAGGGCCGGTTCCTGGAGGTCCCAGAGGGCGCCGAGCGACCGCTCGCCCACCCGGGCGAGGCGGCAGAGGATTGCCGCGAGCGCCGTGCCGTCGCCCCGGTCGAGCGCCTGGGTCAGATCGCGCGCGACCCGGGCCAGGAGCATCATGCCGAGCTGTTCGGCGATGGCCACGATGGCCCGCCCGTTGCGCCGCAGCTGGGCCCACTCGCCCGCGCCGAAAGCCTCCTCGCAGCGGCTCAGGCGGCCGGTCAGTTCCTCCAGCGCGCGGGCCACGACCTCCTCCGCGACTACCGCGCCAAGCTGCTGGCAGAGGGCCCCCAGGCGGTCCTGGTCGAGCGCGATCTGCTCCATCGGTCTGATCCTTGTCACGGGCATGGCTGGTCCCCCCTCAATCGGCCCCCACGGCAGGGGCACCATGCGCCGGCAGGGATGGCCAAAGGGTTGCCCGGGGGCGGGATTTTCTCTCGAATTGAAATCTGAATTGCGCTAACGCTGCCGGACGAAGAGCAAGAGAGAGGGCGACAATGTACAGGGTCCGGCCACTGCCAAACTATCTGGTGCAGCGTTATCACGGATGGAAGGCGACGGG
The DNA here is from genome assembly GCA_965212515.1 of Sulfitobacter sp. Classification (GTDB taxonomy): domain Bacteria; phylum Pseudomonadota; class Alphaproteobacteria; order Rhodobacterales; family Rhodobacteraceae; genus Sulfitobacter. Next base: position 1,495,265 of record OZ243122.1, on the reverse strand, counting down.
CTACGCCGACAACAAGTCCTTCTACAAGCGCCTCGCCACCGACGGCCAGCACCCCCGCGCCATGGTCATTGCCTGCTGCGACAGCCGGGTCAACGTGATCCCCATGTTCGGGGCCGACCAGGGCGAGCTCTTCATCCACCGCAACATCGCCAACCTGGTGCCGCCCTACCAGCCCGACGGGGACCACCACGGCACCTCGGCGGCCGTCGAATACGCGGTGCGGGTGCTCAAGGTCAGCAACCTGATGGTCATGGGCCACTCGGGCTGCGGCGGGATCAAGGGCTGCATCGACATGTGCAAGGGCCACGCGCCCGATCTGGAAGAGAAGAACAGCTTCGTGGGCCGCTGGATGGGCATCCTCAAGCCCCGTTACGAGCGGGTCGCCGACATCAAGGACGAGGCCGACCAGCAGCTTGCCATGGAAAAGCTCGCCATCGTCACCTCGCTTGAGAACCTGATGACCTTCCCCTGGATCGAGGAGGCGGTGAGCGCGGGCACCCTGACGCTGCATGGCCTCTGGAACGACATCGGCGAGGGCGGTTTGGAGCACTACGACCCCCAGACAGATTCCTTCTCGGCGGTCTGAGGCAGCACCATGGATCAACTGCTTGCGCTGGCCGCCGACAACCTCATCTCTCCCATCATCCTGAGCTTCGTGCTGGGCCTGCTGGCCTCGCTCTTCCGCTCCGATCTGAGCGTGCCGGAGGCCGCGGCCAAGGCGCTCTCGATCTACCTGCTCTTCGCCATCGGCTTCAAGGGCGGGGTCAGCGTGGCCGATCACGGGATCGACGCGCGGCTCGGGGCGGCCCTGCTGGCGGGCGTCGTCCTTTCGGCGGGCCTGCCGATGATCGCCTTTGGGCTCTTGCGCGTCATGACCGGGCTCGACCGGCTCGATGCGGCGGCGGTGGCGGCGCATTACGGCTCCATCTCCATCGTGACCTTCGTGGCCGGCACCTCGGTGCTGGAAAGCCAGGGCATCGCGTCGGAGGGCTACATGGTCGCCGTGGCGGCGGCGATGGAGGCGCCGGCGATCCTCGCCGCCCTCTGGCTGGTGGCCAAGGGCGGTTCGGGCTCAGGCTCCGGCAGCTCCGGCGGCATGGACAGCGCGCTCCTGCGGGAGATCATGCTCAACGGCTCCATCGTGCTGCTGGTGGGTTCTTTCCTGATCGGCATGATCACCGGCCCCGAGGGGCTGGCGGAGATCTCCTCCTTCATCGTCTCCCCCTTCAAGGGCGTGCTCTGCATCTTCCTTCTGGACATGGGGCTGGTGGCCGGGCGCGGCCTGCGCGAGGGGGGCGGCATCCTGCGCCCCGGTGTCCTGACCTTCGGCGTGCTCATGCCCCTGGTCGGGGCCACCATCGGCCTCGCCACGGGCCTGCTGCTGGGCCTCTCAACCGGCGGTGTGGCGCTTCTGATGACGCTCTCGGCCTCGGCCTCCTACATTGCCGTCCCGGCGGCCATGCGGGTGGCCCTGCCCGAGGCCAATCCCTCGATCTACCTCACGCTCTCATTGGGCGTGACCTTCCCCTTCAACCTGACCCTTGGCCTGCCGCTCTATGTGGCGCTGGCCCAGGCCGTGACCGGAGGCTGAGATGCAGACACACAAGGCAAAACGCGTGGCGATCATCATCGAGGCGGTGATGGAATCGCGCCTGACCAAGGCCCTGAACGATGCCGGGGTGACCGGCTACACGATCCTGCCCGTGCTGGGCGGCTCGGGGCGCTCGGGCTACTGGAACCGCTCGGGCCAGGTCAGCCGGGCCTCGGGCATGGTGCAGGTGGTCTGCATCATCCGGCCCGATCGGCTGGACAAGATGCTCGAGGCCGCCTTCACGGTGGTGGAGCGGCACATCGGCGTGGTCTCCATCCAGGACTGCGAAGTGCTGCGGGCGGAGCGCTTCTGAGAGGGGCCGGAAGGGCCCCGGCGCCAGCGGCGCGGGGGCAACTTTCCTAGCGCAGGACCTTGCCCTCGGGCCACTCCAGCCGGGTGTCGAGCGCGATGGAGCGGGTCGTGCCCGCGGGCACCGCAAGGTCCCACTGCAACACGCCCCGGCGGTCCTCCAGGTTCTCCTCGGTGGGCATCGGCTCGGCCTGCCAGCTTACCTCCAGGTCCTCCTGCACCGCATAGGGCACGGCGGCGCGCACCTGCACCTGCCAGTCCTCCGCGCCGAGGTTCTCCACGTCCATCCGCACCGCCTCGGTCTTCTCGTTCGAGCGGTTGATCAGGCCGCGGTCGCCCTCCATCTCGTCCAGCACCCGGTAGCTGAGGCGCAGGGCCTCGATCGGGCCGAAGGCCAGCTCTGCCTCGGCCCCGGCGGGCACCTGCTCGAACCAGGTCTGGCCGATCATGGCCCCCTCTCGGTAGAGGGCGGCGCTGCCCGAGGCGAGCAGCGGCTCGCGGGTGTCGTTGGTGAAGGCGGCCACCAGGAAGGCCGTCTCGTCGAAGCGGGGGGCGGCGCGGGCGATCCGCTCGGCCTCGAACTCCAGCCTGTCGAGGGCCACGCGCACGGCCTCCACGCCGCTCGCCAGGTCCACCGGAGCGGGCACGTGGTAGGTCACGCCCGGCCCCTCGAAACTGGCGCTGGCGGTCTCCTCCATCATCGGCTTGGCGGCGAGGCTTTCCATGGGGGCCGCATCCAGGGCGGCACCCGCCTGGCGTTGCAGGGGGCGCGGGCCGGGGGGCGGCGGGTCACCGATGGTGACGGGGATCGGGAAGACCTCGTTGGGGGCGGTGCGGTCATTCAGGCGGAAGGTGGAGAGGGTCAGGTCCACCCCCTCCCAACTCTCGCCGCTCCATTGCGAGACGAGGGCGCCGCGGGCGAGGGTGAGCGTCTCATCTTCCAGAAAGACATCGTAGACCGGCTGCCAGTTGGCCTGGACCTGGTAGGAGAGGCTCAGGGTCACCTCCCCCGCCGCCTCGGAAAGCAGCGAGAGGCTGAGCTGGGCGCTCTCCTCGGGCGGGGGCATGAGGGCGGCGAGGGCCGCGCGGGCCTCCTTCAGCTCTTGCTCCAGGTCGGGGCGGGCCCGCTCGATGCGGCGCACCTGGGCCTCGGCGGCGAGCGCCGCGCGCTCGGCGGCGGCACGCTCCTCGCCCACCAGCTGGGCCAGGGTGCGCAGGGCCTCCGGGTCGGCCGCTAGGCCGCCCTCGGTGCCCTGGGAGGCCAGGAAATCCGCCCGGGCCGCGGCGCCCCGGGCCTCGATACGGGCCGCACGGATGCTGTCCTCGTGGGCGGCCAGGGCCGCTTCAGCGGCGACGATGCGGGCCTCGGCGGCCTGGAGGGCGGGGTCCTCCGGGTCGGGCGCGGGGGGCACGGCATCGGTGCGGAACTCCGTCGCCCCAAGGGCGGCGCCCGCCAGCGAGACGCGGATCGTGTCGGCCGCCAGGCCGCGCGGCAGGCCCGGCAGGATCAGCTCGTGTCGCCCTTCGGGCAGCTGCACCGTCGCCTGGCGGCTGACGACCCCGCGGTCGGCATAGAGGGTCACGCTCTCGGGCGCGGTGCGCAGGGTCAGCGTGTCGGCCCAGGCGGCGAGGGGCAGGAGGCAGAGGCAGGGGGCAAGCAGGGCAGGGCGGCGCATGGGCGGGACTCCGTGATGTTTCCGCCCGCAGTCTGCACCGGCGCGGGCAAAAGAAAAGGGGGCCCGGCGGGGCCCCCTCGCATCACGCGCGGATCGGCGAGATTCAGCCCTTCTTGAGGACCTCGCGGCCCAGCAGCTCGGCGATCTGGACGGCGTTCAGGGCCGCGCCCTTGCGCAGGTTGTCGCTGACGCACCAAATGTTGAGACCGTTCTCGATCGTGCTGTCGGTGCGGATGCGGCTGATGAAGGTGGCGAAATCGCCGACGCACTCGACGGGGGTGACGTAGCCGCCGTCCTCGCGCTTGTCGATCACCATCAGGCCGGGCGCCTCGCGCAGGATGTCGCGGGCCTCGTCCTCGTCCAGGGGCTCCTCGAACTCGATGTTGATGGCCTCGGAGTGGCCGACGAAGACCGGCACGCGCACGCAGGTCGCGGTGACCTTGATCTTGGGGTCCACGATCTTCTTGGTCTCGGCCACCATCTTCCACTCTTCCTTGGTGGAGCCGTCCTCCATGAAGACGTCGATGTGCGGGATCACGTTGAAGGCGATCTGCTTGGTGAACTTCTTGGCGGGCTTGTCGTCCGTCGGGTTGTAGATGGACTTGGTCTGATCCCATAGCTCGTCGATGCCCTCCTTGCCGGAGCCGGAAACCGACTGGTAGGTGGAGACCACGACGCGCTTGATCTTGGCCCTGTCATGCAGCGGCTTCAGCGCCACCACCATCTGCGCGGTGGAGCAGTTGGGGTTGGCGATGATGTTCTTCTTGGCGTAGTCGTGGATCGCCTCGGGGTTCACCTCAGGGACGATCAGCGGGATCTCGGAATCGTAGCGGTAGAGCGAGGAGTTGTCGATCACCACGCAGCCCGCCTTGGCGGCGCCGGGGGCGTACTTCTTGGTGGCCTCGGAGCCCACGGCGAAGAGCGCCATGTCCCAGCCGGTGAAGTCGAAGGTGTCGAGGTCCTTGCATTTGAGGGTCTGGTCCCCGTAGCTGACTTCTGTGCCCAGCGAGCGGCGGCTGGCCAGGGCCACGACCTCATCGGCAGGGAACTGGCGCTCGGCCAGGATGTTCAGCATTTCGCGGCCCACATTGCCTGTGGCACCCACGACGGCGACGCGATAACCCATCATTTCCTCCATTCATCAAAGGATGGTGCGCGGCTCTTACAGGGGTTTCCGCCGAGTGGAAAGGGGCAGCGCCGCCGCCGCCCCTTAGCCCCGGTTGTCGCGGCTGAAGAGGTAGAGCAGCAGCCCCGCCAGAAGCGCGAGGGTGAAGAGCGCGAAGACCGCCACGTAGGGTTGTGCCGCCGTCTCGCCCGGCAGGGCCGCGCGGTAGACCCGGCCCGAGACGAACTGGGCGATCCCGACCCCGCCGATGGAGAAGAGGTTGAGCATGGTCACCCCGCGCCCGATCAGGTGCGGCGGCAGAAAGCTGCGGCCGTGGGCCATGATCACCGGATAGGTGGCGCCGAAGAGCCCGATGGCGCACATGAGCGTGACCGAGAGCAGCAGCGATTGCGCGGGCAGGGCGATGAGCAGGCCGCCCGCCGCCACGGTAAGGGCCGTGCCCCCCGCGATCATCCATTTGCGCGAGGCAAAGAGCCGGTCCACCGGGCCGTAGGCCAGGGCGCCGGCCACCATGGCCAGGCCCATGAAGAGGCTGGCCTGGCCGATCACCGTGGTCGAGGCGCCGAAGACATCCTCCAGGTAGGGCCCGATCCAGAGGCCCCGGACGGCGCCGGAGATGGCATAGCTCACCCCCATCAGCGGGAAGATGAACCAGAGGGCGCGCAGGCGGAAGAGCTCGGCCAGGGAGCCGCGGCTCTCGCCCTCGACCTTGCGGGGGTCCTGCACCAGGAAGAAGGTACCGAGCGCCACCAGGGCGGAGAGGGCCGCCAGGCCCCAGAGAGTGGCGCGCCAGCCGAAGGTCTCGGCGGCGAAGGCCATGGGATAGGAGGCGACGAGGTTGCCGAGAGAGCCCAGCCCCACCATGACCGAGGCCAGGACGGCGAACTGCGCGGGCGGGTAGACCCGGGCGAAGATGTAGTAGGAGGCCATGAGCACTGGCGCGCAGCCGACGCCGATCAGGCCCATGGCGATGGTGATGTGCAGGGGCGTGGTCGCCAGGGCAAAGAGCGCCGCCCCGCCGCCACCGCCCACCAGCAGCAGCCAGGCCGCCGTGCGCCGGGGGCCGATGCTGTCGAGCGCCGTGCCGATGGGGATCTGCATGGCGGCGAAGACCAGGAACCACATGCCCGAGGCCAGGGCGAGATCGTCCGGGGTGGCGCCGACGTCCCTTTCCAGGAGCCCGGTGAGGACCGCCAGGAAGGCGCGGAAGAACTGGCTGAGCACATAGGCCAGCCCCAGCAGCAGGATTCCGGCGTTCATTTGTCCGCGTCGCCCCACTTGGCGGCGAGGGCGCGCGCGCCCTGCGCGAGGAGCAGCACGTCCGCCCCCACGGCGACGAACTGGGCGCCCGCGGCGATGGCCGCCTCCGTCATGGGATCGTGGGTGGAGAGGATGCCCGGCGCCTTGCCCGCCGCGCGGATGCGGCCCAGGGCCTCCATGATCGTCTCCTGCACCTCGGGGTGCAGGGAATCGCCCATGTGCCCCATGTCGGCGGCCAGATCAGCCGGGCCGATGAAGACCCCGTCGATCCCCTCGACCGCCAAGATTTCGTCCAGGTTGGCGATGCCGCGGCGGTTTTCCACTTGAACCAGCAGGCAGATCTGTTCGTCCGCCGAGGTGCCGTAGTCGGCGATGGCCGAGAAGCGCGCCGCCCGGGTCAGGGCATAGCCGACGCCGCGGTCTCCCTTGGGCGGGTAGGTCACGTCGCGCACGAGCTGGCGGGCCTGGGCGGCATCCTCCACCATGGGGACGAGCACCGTCTGGGCGCCCAGGTCCAGCACCTGCTTGATCAGGTGCGTCTCGCCCACCGGGACGCGGACGACGGGGTGGCTCTCGCTCGCCGCCAGCACCTGAAGTTGCGCCAGGATGCTGCGCAGATCGTTCGGGCCGTGCTCCCCGTCGATCACCAGCCAGTCGAAGCCCGCCTGCCCCATGAGTTCGGCGCTGAAGGCATCGGCCAGGCCGAGCCAGCAGCCAAAGACGGTGCGGCCCTCGGCGAGGGCCTGCTTGAAGGGATTGGGGGGAACGGGCATGGGTCTTTCTCCGGGTATTCTGGGCGGCACCCTAGACCCGGGGTTCCCGCTTTGCCAGAGGCCGCGTTCCGCCGCGTCAGAGGACCTTGATGACCTCCTTGTCGATGGCCAGCATGTAGCCGCGCCGGGCGATGTTCTTGACCAGCAGTTCGCTGACGATCTGGTTGCCGAGCGTGTCGCGCAGGCGCTTGATGCGGGTGGCGCCCGCCGCCTCGTCGCAGTCCGAGGTGTCGCGGCCCGAGATCATCGCCTCGATCTGCACGCCGGAGAGGACGTCATCGTCCATCCGCGCCTCGGCCAGGACGGACATGGTCTCCATCGCCGCATCGGTCAGCTTGAAGCCCAGGTTGTTGAGGTAGACGGTGTTTTCCTCGCGGCTGATGAGCAGGGAGTTCACCTGGATGCCGGTGCGTTCGATCTGGGCCATGCGGCGGTTGAAGCCGACCAGCATGATGAGGAACACCAGCGCCGCGATCAGCATGGCGGCGGAGAAGATCAGCAGCACGAAGATCACCAGCCGGTAGCTGGCCAGGGTGCCCGCGAAGGCCGAGCCCGACTGGGCCAGGATCTCCAGCAGCTTGATCTCGGCGGCGGAGGTGAGATCGTCGTTCTCGACGAAGATCCGCTCCACCTGGGCGTTGAAGAGGCCCGCGTCGGGCAGGGTCCAGAAAAGCACCAGCGCCCCCGTGACCAGGAGCGTGGCGATGGCGGCGATGCCGATGGCGATGAAGCGCCTGATGTCAGAAGCGGAGGTAGTTTGGTCCGGCACTGTCTTTCCTCTGTTCCAGCCCCTCGGGTCCGAAGGTCGATACCACGGTCAGGAGGGTCCAGCCATGGGCTGCGAGCCGGGGGCGCAATTCTGCGCCGGCCGAGGCGGCGTCACAGGTGCCGTCGATCCGGGCCACACCGTAGTGCAGCCGCAGAGGATTGTCTTGCTTGGCCTTGTAGTCGGCAAAGCAGTCGGCCGCCTGGGCGGCCGTGCCGAGGCCCAGGAGGGCCGTCAGGGTCAGGAGGAGGAGAAGCTGTTTCATAGCGCCATCCTTGGCCGCGACGGGCGCGCTATTCAATATCTGAAGGGCTTTTGCGCGCCTGTTATTGGATAACCGGGAGGGGTTATTGCCTCTCGGGCGCGGGAAGGCCGAGGCTGGGGCAGTGCCATCCAACAGGACCCGCCGCAGCCCAAGAAAGGACCCCGCCATGCTCTATCGCAAGTTCATCGGCATCGTCGCCGCCACCGCCATCGCCGTCACCGCCCTGGGCGCCAGCCCCGCCTTCGCGGATGACCGGGACAATGCGCGCCTGCTGGCGGCCCTTCTGGGGCTCGCCGTGGTGGGCAAGATCATCCATGACAACCAGAAGGACCGCAAGCGCAGCCGCTACGAGGCGCCGCACCGCCCGCAGCCCGACCGCACGCAGCGCCGCTACTACCCCGATCAGGTGGCCCGCCCGCGCGCCCGACCCGCGCCGCAGTGGGGCTACCACGATCCGATCCAGCCCCGGCCCCTGCCGCGCCGCGTGGACCGCAAGCTCCTGCCGGGTGAGTGCTTCCGCTCCTTCGAAACCTACGAGGGCCGGGTGCGGATGTTTGGCCGCAAGTGCCTGGAAAAGAACTACAGATTTGCCCACCGCCTGCCGCAGCAGTGCATGACCGCCGTGCGCACCGACAGGGGCAAGCGCCGCGGCTTCGAGGCCCGCTGCCTGCGCCGCGAGGGCTACCGCTTGGCGCACAGGTAAGCCTGTCGCCAGGGCCCGGGCACGCCCCCGCGTCCGGGCCGGAGGGGGAGGGATGTTCGGGCATCCCTCCCTTTTTTCATGCCCGCCCTCTTGCGCCGCGCCGCCGCTTGCGCTTTGGCTCGGTCCATGGGACCGGATTTCAGCTTCGAGAGGGCCGCCATGGCGCTGGGCCACCGCCGCATCGCGGGGGTGGACGAGGTGGGCCGCGGGCCCCTCGCAGGGCCGGTGACGGCGGCGGCGGTGATCCTCGATCCCGCGCGCATCCCCGAGGGGCTGAACGATTCAAAGAAGCTGACGGCCAAGGCCCGCGCGGCGCTCTATGGGCAGATCCTGGCGGTGGCCGAGGTGGGGGTGGGCCACGCCACCGTCGAGGAGATCGACGAGATCAACATCCTGCGCGCCAGCCACCTGGCCATGGAGCGGGCCATCGCGGCCCTCACCGGGCCGATCTGCTACGCCCTGATCGACGGCAACATGCTGCCGCGCGGCTTCGCCACGCCGGGCGAATGCGTCATCAAGGGCGATGGCCGCTGCCAGTCCATTTCGGCGGCCTCCATCGTGGCCAAGGTGTGCCGCGATGAGGTGATGTTGACCCTTTCGCAACAGCATCCGGGTTACGGTTGGGAAACCAACGCGGGATACGGGTCCAAAAAGCACATGGCGGCCCTGAAGAGCCTCGGTGCAACCCCACACCATAGGCGTTCGTTCAAACCTGTCCACAATATCTTGTATCAAGTCTAATTATTAACTGGTTGATTCAAAAAAGAAATTGACCGCGAATCGGTTCTGTCCAATTCTTAGTGACAACCAAAGAGTGCACAAAGCACCGTGGACAGAGGCAGAATGATGAAGACCATTGAGAAGGGAGCCGCGGCGCTCCCCCTGAACACGATTTTGGACGGCGACTGCATCGAGGCGATGAATGCCCTGCCCGAGGCGAGCGTCGACCTGATCTTCGCCGATCCCCCCTACAACCTGCAGCTTCGCGGTGATCTGCACCGGCCCGACAACAGCCGCGTCGATGCCGTCGATGACGAGTGGGACCAGTTCGCCAGCTTCAAGGCCTACGACGAGTTCACCCGCGCCTGGCTCAAGGCCGCGCGGCGCCTGCTCAAGCCCGACGGGGCGATCTGGGTGATCGGCTCCTACCACAACATCTTCCGCGTCGGCGCCGCCCTGCAGGATGCGGGCTTCTGGATCCTGAATGACGTGGTCTGGCGCAAGTCCAACCCCATGCCCAACTTCCGCGGCAAGCGCTTCACCAACGCCCACGAGACGATGATCTGGGCGGGCAAGGACGAGAACAGCAAGTACACCTTCAACTACGAGGCCCTGAAGGCCCTGAACGAGGGCATCCAGATGCGCTCGGACTGGGTTCTGCCGATCTGCACCGGGCACGAGCGCCTGAAGGACGAGAAGGGCGAGAAGGCCCATCCGACGCAGAAGCCCCAGGCCCTGCTGCACCGCATCCTCGTCGGCTCTTCCAACCCCGGCGACGTGATCCTGGACCCCTTCTTCGGCACCGGCACCACCGGCGCCGTGGCCAAGATGCTGGGCCGCGAGTTCATCGGGATCGAGCGCGAGGCGGCCTACCGCAAGGTGGCCGAGAAGCGCATCGCCATGGTGCGCAAGTTCGACCGCGAGGCGCTCCAGACCACCACCTCCAAGCGCGCCGAGCCGCGCGTGCCCTTCGGCCAGCTGGTCGAGCGCGGCATGCTGCGCCCGGGCGAGGAGCTCTTCTCCGCCAATGGCCGCCACAAGGCCAAGGTGCGCGCCGACGGCACGCTGATCGCGGCGGACAAGAAGGGCTCCATCCATCAGGTCGGGGCCGCCTGCGAAAAGGCGCCGAGCTGCAACGGCTGGACCTACTGGTGCTTCAAGAAGGAGGGCGAGCGCGTGCCGATCGACCTTCTGCGCCAGCAGATCCGGGCCGAGATGACCAACTGATCCAGAGACAAAAGAAGACAGCGACACCGCCGGTGCCCTCGATCCTCCTGTGAGAGGACCGCCTCGAGGGCACTCACCTTGCCCCGCCTGAAATGGCGGGGCTTTTTTTTGTGGGGGGCCGCCGGGTGCGCCCGCGTCAGGGCATGAAATCCTGCCCGCGCCGGAAGTCGCGCCAGATCTTCTCGCCCACCTCGCAGTCGCGCGGGTCACGGGCCTGGGCTTGGAGGAGCCGGGCGGGCGGCGTGCGGCCCGCGATCTCCAGCACCAGCTTGCGGCGCACGGCGGCGGCGAAGTCCGACCAGTCCGTTACTGGGACGACAAAGGCGCCGACCCCGCCGATCACGCAGGTGGCGTAGTAGATGTCGAGGTTCTCGAGGTGAAAGAAGCTCGGCCCGTTGCCCTCGGTCATCAGCGGCAGGCCGTTGATCGTGATCCCGCGCGAGAGGACCTCGGCGCGGGCCTCCAGCACCCGCGGGCCGAGGTTGTTGGGCCCGTCGCCCGAAATGTCGATGACCCGGCGCAGCCCCTTGTAGAGGTTGCCGTCGATCCGGTCCGCCCCGTAGAGCAGCGCGCTTGAGATGGAGGTGCGGCGGAAGGAGCTGTCGAAGCGCACGGTCAGGGCCTCGGCGAAGGCGTCGAGATCGGCGCGGCTCTGGATCAGGCGCCAGTCCACCACGGTTTCCTGCCCGCCGGCCCATTCCACGTAGGTCAGCGCGATGGTCTGGAGGAGCCCGCCGCGGATCGCCTGGAAGACCTCGTCCGAGGCCAGGGCCTCGGCGTAGCCGCGCCGTTGCAGCTCCAGCTCTGCCGGGCTCATGGAGCGGGAGACATCGACCAGGAGCACCAGCTCCAGGTCCACCTCCAGCCCGCGCTCCTGCGCCGGGGCGGCCTGGGGCCAAAGCAGGAGCAGGCCCAGCAGGGCCGCGCAGATCCGCGTCGGAAGGTCGGCAGAAGCACCCATGGGGGAAGCTTAGGCGCGGCGGCGGCGAAGGACAATCGGCCTCGGGCGGGGGCGGCGGCTGGCCGCGCCTCCTGCCCGCGACATCAGCGCGGCATGGGGGTGCTGCGGCGGTTGTAGGGCGTCCAGTCGGTGATCTCGGGGTAGTGCTGGCGGCGCCAGGCGCGCACGCGCGGGTTCATCACCCGGCGCCAGAGCGGCGGGATCATCGCCGCCATGGTCATCACCGGATAGCCGTAGGGCAGCTGCGGCGCCTCCTCGGGGCCGTAGGTCTGAAGCACGGGGAAGCGGCGATCGGGCTTGTAGTGGTGATCGGAATGGCGCTGGAGGTTGATCAGCAGCCAGTTCGAAGCCCGGTGCGCCGCGTTCCAGGAATGGCGCGGCTGGACATGCTCGTACTTGCCCTCGCCGAGGTGTTTGCGGGTCAGCCCGTAGTGCTCGATGTAGTTGACCAGTTCGAGCTGCCAGATCGCGACGCCCGCCTGAACGAGGAAGAGCATCAGCCCCGAAAACCCGCCGAGGAGCAGGGCGAGGCCCAGGCAGGCGGCCTGGAGCGCCCAGTAGCGCAGGAAGGGGTTGCTGCGGTGCTGCCAGGGCAGGCCGCGGCGGGCCAGCATCTGGGCCTCGGCCCGGAAGGCGGAGAGGAGCGATTGCCGCAGCACCCGCGGGTAGAAGCGGTGGAAACCCTCGTTGTAGCGGGCCGTCACCGGATCGCGGGGCGTGGCCACGTAGCGGTGATGGACCAGCAGGTGCTCCGAGCGGAAGTGGGAGTAGAGCACGCAGGCGAGCAGGATGTCGGCGAGCCAGCGTTCGAGGCGGTTTCTCTGGTGCATCAGCTCGTGGCTGTAGTTGATCCCCACCGTGCCGGTGACGACACCGACCCCGAAGAAGAGGAAGATGCGCTCCGACGTGGAGAGGTGCTCGGCCTGGGGCACGTACCAGAGCAGCCCGAAGAGCGTGAGCACCTGCGCGGGGACCCAGATCAGGGTGACGAGGCGATACCAGAAGAGATCCTCCTCGGCGGTCTCCGGGTCCGCGTTGTCGAGGTTCAGGCCCACCACCGCGTCGAGCGCGGAGAAGAGGAACCAGGTGACCAGCGGTATCAGCGCGATGGTCCAGCCGCCAAGGAACGCCGCCGCCCAGATCAGGGGCACCAGACCCAGCGACATCCAGAAGGGCAGGGCCCGGCCCAGGCGGGCCAGATCGGTTTGGGGCAGACTGGTGCCTTGCATGGTCATGGGGTGCTGTCCTCGGGCCCGGGTGTTTCGCCGGAGCCTACCCTAAAGGAGAAATGGGACAAACATTTGGCGCGCCTCACCCCTGCGACAAATCGTAGGCCTTGCGCATCACCGTCGGCAGGTCCGAGGGGCGGAAGCGGGCCTTCTCGAGGAAGAAGCCGCGCTCCGGTTCGGCCCCGGCGGGGACCTCGGCGGTTTCCAGGCTCAGGAGTAGATGGAAGTGGGTGAAGGTGTGGCGCACCTCGCCGGGCAGGGTCTGCCAATCGGCCTCCAGTGGCGGGGTGCCGCGCGGGCGCGGGGTCGCCGCGTCGATCCAGTCAGAGCCGGGAAAGCCCAGCATGCCGCCGAGCAGCCCTTTTTCGGGCCGGGTTTCCAGAAGCAGCGCCCCGTCCGCCCGCCGCGCGAGGTAGAGGGTGCCGTGGCGCACAGGCTTGGCCTTCTTGGGCAGCTTGCGGGGCAGCTCCGCCGCCGTGCCGCGCGCCCGCGCCAGGCAGGGGTCGCGCCAGGGGCAGATGCCGCAGGCCGGGCTCTTCGGGGTGCAGATGGTGGCGCCCAGGTCCATCACGGCCTGGGCATGGTCGCCGGGCCGCGCCTCTGGTGTCAGGGCCTCGGCGCGGGCCATGAGTTCCGGCTTGGCGGCGGGCAGGGGGGTGTGGATGTCATGCAGGCGCGCCATCACCCGCTCCACGTTGCCGTCGAGCACCGCGTGGGGCAGATCGAAGGCGATGGAGGCGACGGCGGCCGCCGTGTAGGGGCCGATCCCCGGCAGGGCCAGCAGGGCCGCGTGATCGGCGGGGAAGTGGCCGCCGTGTTCTTCCGTCACAACGCGGGCGCATTTCAGCAGGTTGCGGGCGCGGGCGTAGTAGCCCAGGCCGGCCCATTCGCCCATCACCGCCGCATCCTCGGCCGCCGCCAGGTCCGTCACCCGGGGCCAGCGCGCCACGAAGCGGTGGAAGTAGTCTTTCACGGTGGCCACGGTGGTCTGCTGGAGCATGATCTCGCTCAGCCAGACGCGGTAGGGATCGGGCCGGACGCCCGCCTGGCGGTCCGCCGGGCTGACCCGCCAGGGCAGCGCCCGGGCGTGGCGGTCGTACCACTCCAGCAGGCTCTGTTGCAGGGCGTCGGGCTCGGCGGTTTCACGCAAGATTTATGGCTCCGGTCCGGGGATGGGCTGGTGATCCTTGGCCAAGCCATTATGTTGGCGAGGCATCGTTTCGGGGAAACATAGCCATGCCGCGCAGGCGCGCCAGCACAAAAGGGTTCACCCGCACGGACAGCCTCCTGTCGGGCCAGATCCGCCGGGCCAGCGAATCGCGGGGCTTTGCCCAGTCCCGCCTGCTGACCCAGTGGAGCGAGATCGCGGGCCCCGAAATGGCCGCCGTGGCCCGGCCCGTCGAGGTGAGCTATGGCAGGGGCGGCTTCGGCGCCACGCTGACGCTGCTGACCACCGGGGCCCAGGCCCCGATGCTGGAGATGCAGAAGGAAAAGCTGCGCGAGCGGGTGAATGCCGTCTACGGCTACAACGCCATCGCCCGGATCAAGATCACCCAGACCGCCGCCACCGGCTTTGCCGAGGGGCAGGTCGCCTTCGAGACAGGGCCCGCCCGGGCCGGCCAGAAGGCGCCCGATCCGGCGCTCCAGCAGCGCGCCGCCGAGACCACCGGACGGGTGGCCGACGATGACCTCCGCGCGGCCCTCGCGCGGCTGGGAGAGAACATTCTGACCAAGGAAAAGGCGTCCAAGGACGCCCGACAAACCGAATAAGGACCTTCGCACATGCAAAGACGACACTTCATCCTGGGCGGCGCCGCCCTTCTCGGCCTTGGCGGCTATGCCCTGACCAGCGGCTTCGGCGGCAAGGGCCTGCCGGTCAACCCGCTGGCCAGCGCGGCCAACGCCCAGTCCACCCCGGCAGAGGCGGGCCCGATCCAGGAGATGGTGGCGGGCGATCCCGAGGCGGCGGTCGAGGTGATCGAGTATGCCTCCTTCACCTGCCCCCACTGCGCCAACTTCCACGCCGGGCCCTACAAGCAGCTCAAGGCCGACTACATCGACACCGGCAAGATCCGCTTCGTCTACCGCGAGGTCTACTTTGACCGCTACGGTCTCTGGGCCTCCATGATCGCCCGCTGCCCGGGCGACGCGGAGCGCTTCTTCGGCATCGCCGATCTGATCTACAAGGGCCAGGCCGACTGGACCCGCGCCGGTGATCCCGCCGCCATCGTCGCCGAGCTGCGCAAGATCGGCCGCCTGGCCGGGCTCGACGAGGAGGCGCTGAACGCCTGCCTCCAGGATGCTGAGAAGGCCCAGGCGCTGGTGGCCTGGGACGAGGAGAACCGCACCGCCGCCGGGGTGAACAGCACGCCGAGCTTTGTCATCAACGGCCAGAAGTACAGCAACATGCCCTACGAGGAGATGAAGCAGATCATCGAAGGGGCGCTGGCGGGCTGATGGGTGCACCACTGGAAGGCCTGAAGGTCGTCGAACTGGCCCGTGTCCTGGCCGGCCCCTGGGCCGGTCAGACCCTCTCGGACCTGGGCTGCGAGGTGATCAAGGTGGAGAGCCCGGCGGGGGATGATACCCGCCAGTGGGGCCCCCCCTTCGTGGAGCGGGAAGAGGATGTTTCGGCCTCCTATTTCCACTCCACCAACCGCGGCAAGGCCTCCGTCACCGTGGATTTCCGCACCGAGGCGGGCCAGGCGCGGGTGCGCGAACTGCTCGGCGGCGCGGACATCCTGATCGAGAACTTCAAGACCGGCGGGCTGGCCAAGTACGGGCTGGACTACGAGAGCCTCAAGGAGGACTTCCCCCAGCTCATCTACTGCTCCATCACCGGCTTCGGCCACACCGGCCCCTATGCCCACCGGGCGGGCTACGACTTCATCATCCAGGGCATGTCGGGCCTCATGTCCGTCACCGGAGAGCCGGACCGCCAGCCACAGAAGAGCGGCATGGCGATCACTGACATCTTCACCGGCATCTATGCCACAACCGCGATCCTCGCCGCCGTGCACCAGCGCGGCCGGACGGGCCGTGGCCAGCACATCGACATGGCGCTGCTGGACTGTGCCGTCTCGATTATGGGCAACCAGGCGATGAACTACATGACCACCGGCAAGGCGCCGACGCGGATGGGCAACGCCCACCCCAACCTGACGCCCTACGAGGTCTTCGAAGCGCGCGACGGGCACCTCATCATCGCCACCGGCAACGATGGCCAGTACCAGCGGCTCTGCCGCCTGCTGGGGCTCGATGACATGGCCGAGGCGCCGGAATTCCTCAAGAACGCCGACAGGGTCGCCAACCGGCCCGAGATGATCCGCCGCCTGAACGGCGCCACGGCGCAGCGCGACCGGGACGATCTGCTGGCCGCCTGCGAGGCCAACAACGTGCCCGCCGGGCCGATCAACGATTTGAATGATGTCATGGCCGATCCGCAGGTGGTGGCGCGGGGCATGCAGATCGAGCTTCAGGGCGTGCCCGGCCTGCGCTCGCCCTTCACCTTCTCGGACGCGGAACTGGCCCTGCACCGCCCGGCGCCGAAGCTGGGCGAGGACAACTGAGCCCTCAGTCCGGGCGCGGCAGGGCGTCGAGCGCTGCGTAAAGGGGGTTCTCCTCGGCCAGCGTCAGGCGCACCGGCAGGGTCAGGACCTTGCGGCGGAAGCTGTCGGGCAGGCGCACGGCGTCCTTCTCCGTGGTGACGAGCTGCGCGCCCCGGGCGCGGGCGTCGGCCTCCAGGCGGTTCATCAGGGCCGCGGTCAGGGGCTGGTGGTCGTCCAGCGGTTCGCCGTGGATCAGCCGCGCTCCGAGGCCCCGCAGGGTCTCGAAGAACTTCTCGGGATTGCCGATGCCGGCGAAGGCGAAGAGCGGCGTGTCGCTCCAGTCCATTCCCGTCTGGAGCGGCGCCAGCCGCGCCTCGGCGCGCGGCAGTTCGGGGGGCAGGGATGTTCCGTCGAAGTGGCGCTGGGCCTCGGGTTCGCCGATGGAGAGCAGCAGATCGGCCCGCGCCAGGCCCCGCGCCACGGGCTCGCGCAGGGGGCCCGCGGGCAGGCAGAGGCCATTGCCGAAGCCCGCCGCCGCATCCACCACCACGATGCCCAGGTCCAGCTCCAGGGCGGGGTTCTGAAAACCATCGTCAAGCACCAGGGCGCTGGCCCCGGCGGCGACGGCGGCGCGGGCGCCCGCCGCCCGGTCCTTGGCCACCCAGACCTCGGCGAAGGCGGAGAGCAGCAGCGGCTCGTCCCCCACCTCGGCGGCGCGGTGGCGGCGCGGATCGACACGCACCGGCCCTTCCAGGCTGCCGCCGTAGCCGCGCGAGACGATGTGCGGCTGGTGAAAGCGGCGCGCCAGATGCTCCACCACGGCGATCACCGTGGGGGTCTTGCCGGTGCCGCCGGCGTGCAGGTTGCCGACGCAGATGACCGGCACGGGCATCCGCTCTCGCGGGCCGCCGGCCAGGCGCCGGGCCGTGGCCGCGCCGTAGAGGGCGCCCAGGGGCGAGAGCAGGCGCGCGCGCCAGTCGGGCCGGGGCCTGTTCCAGAAGGCGGGGGCGCGGCTCATGCCTCTGCCGCCCTTTGGTCGAGGGCCTCCTGCACCGCCTCCTGGATGCGGTCCGCCACCTCGGCGCCCTGACTGATCACGTCCCAGCCGGCGTGGGCCATGGTGGCAGCCTGGTCCGGCGCGATGAGCCGCGAGACCGCCGTGCCGAGGGCCTGGGCATCGTTCACGATGCGGGCCGCCCCGGCGGCGGCGAGGCGGGAATAGGAGGGCAGGAAGTTGCGCACCTTGGGGCCGTAGAGCACGGCGGAGCCCAGGGTGGCGGCGTCGAAGGGATCACAGCCGCCCTCGCCCGCCACCAGGGAGGAGCCCAGGAAGGAGACCGGCGCGATGCGGAAGAAGAGGCCCCGGTCGGCGGCATCGTCCGCCACCAGCACCTGGGTGCCCTCGTCGGGGAACTGGCCGTCGCTCCAGCTGGCCGTGGTGAGGTTGCGCTGAAGCGCCTGGGCCACCACCTCGGGCGCCTGGGCCAGGGCGGCGGGGTTGAGGACAAGCATCAGCCGGTGCGAGAGCCGCAGGGCCTGTTCGTGGGCCGTGAGCACGGTGGAGACCTCGCGCGGCTGGATCTGGGCGGCGAACCAGACCGGGCGGCCCTTGATGGCGGCGGAGAGATCCTCGAGATCGCTGTCGGCGCAGGAGAGGGGCTGCCCGCCGGCCAGGAGCGGCGAGGTGACCTCGATCCGGTCGGAGCGCAGGCCGAGCTGAATGAGCCGCTTGCGGGCCAGGGCGGAGCGGGCGAAGGCCCGCTCGAAGCGCGAGAGGACCTGGCGGGTGAGGTCCGGCAGCCAGCGGTTGCGGCGCCCGTCAAAGCCCGTGCTGTCGGCATCGACGAGCATCAGCGGGCAGCCCACCTCCTCCGTGGCCAGGATCAGGTTGGGCCGCAGCCCGCCCCAGGCCCAGAGGCAGAGCGCCGGGCGCCAGTGGGCGAGGAAGGCGGCGACGGCCTGGGGATGTTCGCCCGGGACCACTTCGTGAAAGATCTGCAGGCCGCGCCGGGGCGGCAGGGGCGGCGGCGCCTCCTGGCCCTCGGGCGTGGTGAGGAGCAGGCTCAGGCCGGGCCGCGCGGTGGCGATGCGCAGGGCCAGGTCCTGCAGCGCCAGCAGGTTGCCCGCTTCCCCGGCATGGAGCCAGAGCAGTTCGCCCTCGGGGCGCGGCGCCGTGGCGGCCCGCTCGGGGATCTCGCCGCGCCGGGCCAGCGCCCTGTAGGCGGTCAGGCCAAGCGACCGCGCCATGGCTGTCTCAGCCCAGCTCTTCCGTGGGCGAGGCGGGGGTCTCCTCGTCGCGCAGGCGGTGCAGGTGGGCGATGAAGTAACGCATGTGGGCATTGTCCACGGTGCGCTGGGCCTCGCTCTTCCAGGCGTCGTAGGCGGCGGCGTAGTTGGGATAGATGCCGACGATGTGGATCTCGTCGACGTTCTTGAAGGCGGTCTCGGAGGGATTGATCAGCTCCCCCCCGAACACGAGATGCAGTCTCTGGGTCATGGCGATTCCTTCCAGGCAAGGCTTGCAGGGCTCAGGGGGCTGATAGCAGGGGAAAAGGGGGTCTTTCCAGCGCGAAGAGGGGCGGGTGCTCAGGCCAGGGCGCCGACCAGGCTCTCGTGCACGGGGGTGCCGCTGGCGACGATCCCGTCGAGCCGCGGGTCGGGGTTGTTGAAGCGCAGGGCGCTGCCGCGCCGGTCCGAGGTGCGCCCGCCGGCCTCGGCCACGATCAGGGTGCCCGCCGCGATGTCCCATTCCCAGGTCGGGCGCAGGGTCAGCATGGCGTCGAAGCGGCCCTCGGCCACCAGGGCCAGGCGGTAGGCCAGAGAGGGCCGGTAGGAGCGCTTGAAGGTGGGCTCGCGCCGCGCCTTCCAGTGCTTGGCCACCATGGCGGGGCGGGCCGCAAGGACGGTGGTGCGGTCCAGCGTCGGCTCTTGGCTGGTGCGGATCGGCCTGCCGTTGAGGTGGGCGCCCTGGCCCAGCCCGGCGGAGTAGAGCTTGTCGCGCAGCGGCAGGTAGATGGCGGCGGCGATGACGCGCCCCTCCTCTGCCACGGCGATGGAGTGGGCCCAGGTGTTGGAGCCCTCGACGAAGGAGCGGGTGCCGTCGATCGGATCGACGATGAAGACCCGCCCGCGCGAGAGCCTGTCGCCGCCATCCTCGGTTTCCTCCGAGAGCCAGCCATAGTCGGGCCGGGCCTGGCGCAGAGTGCTTTGCAGCATCTCGTTCACCGCAAGGTCGGCCTCGGTGACGGGGCCCGCATCATCGGGCTTGTCCCAGCGCTGGGCCTGGCGCCCGACGAAGGAGGTGGCGACCCGCCCGGCCATCCGCACCGCGTCGATCAGGAGGGGCAGATCATGCGCCGGCAAGGGTCATCCCCGGGACCAGCAGAGAGGGTACGACCCGGCTCAGGTGCTGCCGGGCGTCGTTGGCGGGGACGATCTCGCGCAGCATGTCGCGCAAGTTGCCCGCGATGGTGATCTCGTTCACCGGATGGGTGATCTCGCCGCGCTCGACCCAGAAGCCCGAGGCCCCGCGCGAGTAGTCGCCGGTGTTGGGGTTGATCGTGGAGCCGATCATCGAGGTCACCAGCAGGCCCGTGCCCATGTCGCGCAGCAGATCATCGAAGGAGGCGCTGCCCTGGGTCAGGGCCACGTTCCAGTTGCTGGGCGAGGGACTGGCGGCGGTGGAGCGGGCGGCATTGCCGGTGGGGGCCTGGCCAAGCTTGCGCGCGGTGGCGAGGTCCAGCGTCCAGCCCTTGAGGATGCCCGCCTCGACGATGGCGCGGCGCGCGGTGGGCAGGCCCTCGCCGTCGAAGGGGCGCGAGCCGGGGGTGCGCGGACGGTGCGGGTCCTCCACCAGAGAAAGCCCCTCGGGCAGGACCTGGCTGCCCAGGGCATCGCGCAGGAAGGAGGCGCCGCGCGCCACCGCCTGACCGTTCACCGCAGAGAGCAGGTGCCCGATGAGCGAGGAGGAGATGCGTTCGTCGAAGAGCACCGGGTAGGTGCCGGTGGCGGGGCGGCGCGCCTGCAGCCGGGCGGCGGCCCTCTCGCCCGCGCGGCGGCCGATCTCCTCGGCGGGGCGCAGGTCCGCCTGCCAGAGGCGGCTGTCGCTGTCGTAGTCCCGCTCCATGCCGGTGCCCTGGCCCGCGATGGCGACGCAGGAGAGGCCCCGCTCGGTGCGGGCATAGCCGCCGTTGAAGCCCCGGCTGGTGGCCAGGTGGATCTCCTGGCGGCCGTAGCCGCCGCTGGCGGACTGGACCTGGCTCACCCCCGAGACGGCCTGGGCGGCGGCCTCGGCGCGGGCAGCCTCCTCCAGGAGCACCTCGGGGCTGGGTTCCGGTGCCGGATCGTAGAGCTCCAGCGCTGCCAGGTCCCAGTCGCGGGCCAGCTGATCGGGTTCGGCCAGGGTGGCGAAGGGGTCTTCCGGCGCCTCGCGGGCCATGGCGACAGCCCTCTCGGCCATCTCCTCCAGGGTGCGCTGGGAGGTGTCGGAGGCGGCCACCGTGGCGGTGCGCTGGCCGACAAAAACCCGCAGGCCGATGTCCGTGCCTTCGGCCCTTTCCGCCTGCTCCAGCTTGCCGCCGCGCACATCGACCGAGAGGGAGGTGGCGCGCACCGCCTTTGTGTCGGCCGCGTCGGCCCCGGCGTTGCGGGCCGCCGCCAGCAGATTCTGGGTCAGGTCTTCGAGGGCTTGGGTCATCAATGGCTCCGCCGCAGTTCGTGGTTCAGGTAAGGCCCGGGGGAGGGGGCGGCAAGGTGCCGCCAGGCAAAAGGGCGCGCCCCGCCGTGGCGCGCGCCCGGGCCCTTGGCGCGGTCTCTACTTGATCCGCTGGCCGTTGGCGAGGATCTGGCCGTCCTCGGTGAACTCGATCTGCGAGGTCAGGCTGTCGGGCTCGCCCGTCGGCACGGCGAAGAGGCCCATCATCATGCGCGCGCCCATGGCCTGCTCCGAGGGCAGGAGCCCCATGGCCACCAGCTTGTCGATCAGGGCGCCGCCGCCCTGGAGCGCCAGGTTGATCTGGCCCACCGGCTTTGGCATGCCCGGCACGGTCGTCAGGTCCTCGTTGTCGAGGGTGACGGCGCCGGAGCCCTCCAGCCGCGCCCCCGCGGCATCGAGGATCAGGGTGTTGATCTCCACCTCCTGGACCTCGCCGGGTCCGCCCGGCTCCATCCGGGCCGCGGCCGCCGGATCGAGGTAGTCGATGTCAAGCTGGACCTTGCCCGTCATGTCGAGCGCCAGGGTCGCCGCCTCGCGCGGGAGCTGGCCGGTGGGATCGAAGATGCCCCAGATCATGTCGGACATCTTGAAGTCGCCCAGGGTGAGGGCCAGGCCGAAGTCCTGCGGCTCGGAGCCGCTGAGGGTGGGCCCCGCGAGCCGGAAGGCGGCTTCGCCCAGGGAGAACTGGATCGGGAAGGGCACGTCGGCGGCATTGACGGACATGGCCAGCTCCTGCTGGGCGCCCTCGTAGAGCAGCCGGTCGGCGCCGATCTCCACGCCCAGGCCGCCGCCCGCGGAGGAGGTCTCGGCGCTGAAATCGCCATCCACCGGGTCCGAGACCTGCATCTGCGAGGAGCCGCTCTCGTAGCTCATCCGGCCCGCCACGTCGAAGCCCGCGCGCAGCATGGCGGCCATGTCGGCCTGGTCCTGGATCTCGAGCGGGATGGTGCCGCCGCCGCCGATCTCGATGCCCGCGATGCCGCCGGTGAAGGTCACCTGGCCGCCCTCCTCGGGGTCCTTGATGAAGATGTCATAGGCCAGATCGCCGATGCGGCCCGCCTGGTCGTAGCCCCGCGCCGCGCCCAGGCTCATGGTGGTGGTGCTGTCGATGGCGCTGCCCGAGACGCTGAAGCGCGCCTCTTCCGGCCCGTAGGCGCGGCCCTCGGCCATCAGCTCGTCCAGCGTCAGGGCAAAGGTGTCGGCCCCGTAGGCATAGGTCATTTCCTCGGGCGTGCCGCTGACCCGGATCGAGTGGCCGGTCTGGGCATAGGTCATGGCCATGGTGAAGCTTTCGGACGGGTCGGCGCCGTTCACCCCGCTGATCGTGATCGGCAGGCTCTGGGGCAGGATCACCGCGACGCTGCCGTCGTTGTTCTGGGCAAAGGTCAGGGTGCCGAGCGATATGGTCACCGTGCCGCTCTGATCGGCGGGGGTGAAGCTCATGCTCAGGTCGCTCAGCTCCAGATCGGCGCCGCTGCTGCTTTCGCTGGCCGTGATGCTGTAGCCCATGCCCTCCATGTAACTCCGCCAGTCTCCCCAGACTTCGGTTGGGGTCAGATCGGCCAGGGCCGCCTGGGACAGCAGGCAGAGGGGGACCGCGAGGCCGAGGGCGGGGCGGGGCATGAATGGCATGAAGAAATCCTTCCGATCTGGGACGGCGCAAAAGGTCCGACAATTGGGTGGCAGGGTCAAGCGCAGCATGGGGGTGGACCAACAGGTAGGCGCAGACTACCACGGGGCCAGAGGCGACGCAAAAGAACCGAAGGAGACCGGGATGGAGTTGACGGACAAGGTGGTGATGATCACCGGCGCGAGCCGCGGGATCGGCGCCGAGGCGGCGCGGGAATTCGCCGCGGCGGGGGCGAAGGTGGCGCTGCTCGCCCGCTCCCAGGAGGAGATCGGCAAGCTGGCGGGCGAACTGGGAGAGCGGGCCATCGCCATCCCCTGCAACGTAGCCCGCTTCGGCGAGGTCTCCTCGGCGGTGGAGACCACGGTTCAGGCCTTCGGCGGGCTCGACGTGCTGATCAACAACGCCGGCGTGATCGAACCCATCTCCCACATCGCCGAAGCCGACCCAGAGGACTGGGGCCGGGTGATCGACATCAACCTCAAGGGCGTCTTCCACGGCGTCCGCGCAGCCCTGCCGGTGATGAAGAAGGCCGGGGGCGGCTCGATCCTCAACATCTCCTCCGGCGCGGCCCACGGCCCGGTGGAGGCCTGGAGCCACTACTGCGCCTCCAAGGCCGCCGTCCACATGCTGAACCAGTGCCTGCACAAGGAAGAGGGCGACCATGGCATCCGCGCCATCGGCCTCTCGCCCGGCACCGTGGCGACCCAGATGCAGCGCGAGATAAAGGCCTCGGGCATCAACCCGGTGAGCAAGCTCGACTGGTCCGATCACATTCCGGCAGACTGGCCCGCCAAGTGCCTGGTCTGGATGTGCAGCCCGGCGGCGGACGAGTACCTCGGCGGCGAGATTTCCCTGCGCGACGAGGCGGTGCGCCGCGCGGTGGGCCTGGTATGATCGAGGTCGAGCGCGGCGCGGCCCTCTGGACCGTCACGATCAACCGCCCCGACAAGGCCAACAGCCTGACCCACGAGATGCTGGTGGAGCTGTCCGAGGTGATGGAGGCCGCCCAGGACGCGCGGTCGGTGATCCTCACCGGGCGCGGCAAGGTCTTCAGCGCCGGGGCCGATCTGGAGGAGGCCCGCGCGGGCCTGGCCACCTCGGACGTCTGGGAGAGGCTCTCGGGCGCCATCGCGGCCCTGCCGGGGCTGACCATCGCGGCGCTCAACGGCACCCTGGCCGGGGGCGCCATGGGCATGGCCCTGGCCTGCGATCTGCGCATCGCCGTGCCGGGCGCCAAGTTCTTCTATCCGGTGATGAAGCTGGGCTTTCTGCCGCAGCCCTCCGATCCGGCGCGCATGGCGGCCCTGATCGGCCCGGCGCGGACCAAGCTGATCCTGATGGGCGGCCAGCGGATCAGCACCGAGGAGGCCCTGACCTTTGGCCTGATCGACAGGATCGTGCCTGGAGAGGAGCTATTGGCGCAGGCCCGGGCCCTGACCGAGGATAGCCTGGCCGCCACGCCGCGCATCGCCACCGGCATCAAGGAGATGTGCGCGGGCCAGACGGAGGGCGCCGCCGCCTCTCCCCTCAAGCCCTAGCGGATCAGTGGCACCTGGGGGGCCGAGCCCTCCGGCAGGAGGCCCGCCAGGCGCGGGTCCTCCGCCACCTCAACCTGCCGCCGGTAGGGGGTGAAGCCGCTGCGGATGTAGAAGTTGAGCGCCTGGGGGCTGTCGAGCGTGCAGGTGTGGACGTGGAAGCGGCTGATCCCCTCCTGCCAGGCGCCCTCGATGGCGCGGTCCATCAGGAAGCCGCCCGCGCCGCTGCCGATCAGAGCCTCGGTGAGGCCGAAGTAGGCCAGCTCGCATTCGTTCTCCTGGCGGAAATCCAGCTCCAGCAGGGCCTCGGCCCGGCCCGCCTTCTCGAGCGTGAAGAGCCGCACGCCCGGGTCCTCCAGGATCGCTGTCAGGGCCGCGTCGGGGAGCTGCCGCCGCCCGAACCAGAGCCAGTCGCGGCCCACCCTGTCGAAGATGTCCCTGTACCAGGCCAGGTCCGGCGCTACGGCCCGGAAGGTCAGGCCCTCGGGCAGGGGGGCGCCGCGCAGCCGGGCGGGGGCCTTCATTTCCAGGTGGGTTACCACCATGGCCACGCAGCCCGGCGGCACCTCGTGCAGGCCCTCGCCGATCATGCCTCGAGCAGTCCCTCGGCGCGGAAGACCTCGGCCATGTCGCGCTGGGGGCGGGGGCCGATGTGGCTGATCACCTCGCCCGCGCAGAGGTTGCCCATGCGCGCGCAGGTCTCCAGGTCGCGCCCGCGCGAGAGGCCGAAGAGGAACCCGGCGGCAAACTGGTCGCCCGCCCCTGTGGCATCGACGGGGGTGACGGGGGTGACCGGCACGTCCACCCGGTCCCCCTCACGCAGGACGGTGACGCCCTCGGCGGAGCGGGTGCAGACGACGATGGGGCAGATCTCGGCGGTGCGCGCCAGGGCCTCCTCCACATCCTCGGTCTCGAAGAGGGAGCGCAGCTCGGCCTCGTTGCCGATCACGAAGTCCAGGTCATGCTCGATCAGGTTCAGGAAGTCCGCCCGGTGGCGCTCGACGCAGAAGGGGTCGGAGATGGCGATGCCCGCCTTGCCGCCACCCGCGCGGCTGTCCTTGGCGGCCTGGCGGAAGGCCGCCTTGCCGGCCGCGTGGTCGAAGAGGTAGCCCTCCAGGAACATCAGCTTGGCCGCCCCGGCGACGGCCTCGGGCACGTCATCGTAGGTGAGCCCGGTGGAGATGCCGAGGTAGGTGTTCATGGAGCGCTCGCCGTCTGGCGTGACGAAGATCATCGAACGCGAGGTCGGGGTCTCGTGCTCTGCCACTGGCGGGTTCACGAAGTCGATCCCGTGGTCCGCCATGGCGGCGGCGTAGAACTGGCCAAGGCTGTCGTTGCGCACCCGCCCGATGAAGGCCGTCTGCATCCCCAGGGCGCCGGCCCCGGCGATGGTGTTGGCGACGGAGCCGCCCGGCGTCTGGGTGCGCTGGTTCATGGCGCCGTAGAGCAGCTCGGCGCGCTCCTGTTCCACCAGCTGCATGATGCCCTTCTCGATCCCCATCTTGTCGAGAAAGCCATCGTCGATCTGGCTGATGACATCGACGACGGCATTGCCGATCCCGACGAGTTCGTAGTGCTTCATAGGTTCTTGTCCTCGAATGGGCAAAGATCTTCGATCAGGCAGGTCTTGCAGAGCGGCTTGCGCGCCTTGCAGTGATACCGGCCGTGCAGGATGAGCCAGTGGTGGGCGTGGAGCTGGTAGGGCGCGGGCACGTGATCCTCGATCGCCTTCTCCACCGCCTCCACCGTCTTGCCGGGGGCCACTCCGGTGCGGTTGCCAACGCGGAAGATGTGCGTGTCCACGGCCTGGGCCGGGTGGTGCCACCACATGTTGAGCACGACGTTCGCCGTCTTGCGCCCGACGCCGGGCAGGGATTGCAGCGCGGCCCGCGAGGCGGGCACCTGGCCGCCGTAGTCGTCCACCAGGATCTGGCTCAGCTTCATGACGTTCTTGGCCTTCTGGCGGAAAAGTCCGATGGTCTTGATGTGCTCGGTCAGCCCCTCAAGGCCCAGGTCCAGCATCTTCTGGGGCGTGTCCGCCACCTCGAAAAGCCGCGCGGTGGCCTTGTTCACGCCCGCGTCCGTCGCCTGGGCCGAAAGTGCCACGGCCACCACCAGGGTATAGGCGTTGACGTGGTGCAGTTCTCCCTTCGGTTCCGGATCGGCGTCCTGGAACCGGCGGAAGACCTCCTTGATGGTGTGGTAGTCGCGCTGCTTGGCCATGGGGACGGTATGGGCATTTCAGGGCAGGAGGGCAAGGCGCGGCTTTGCGCATCTTTCGGGTCGCGCGGTCGCACCGGGGCGCCTAGATTGCCAGTATGACCGATCTTTCGCCCCTCACCCCCGAAGAGGCCCGCCAGGGCTACCATTTCCAGATCATGCGCCGCGCGATCGAGCTGATCGACGCGGCCGAGGAGCCCCTGAGCC
This sequence comes from Sulfitobacter sp., assembly GCA_965212515.1. Lineage (GTDB taxonomy): Bacteria > Pseudomonadota > Alphaproteobacteria > Rhodobacterales > Rhodobacteraceae > Sulfitobacter. The sequence goes on along the minus strand of OZ243122.1, from coordinate 1,468,805 downwards.
TGGAGGAACTGGCCGGCAGGATGCAGATGTCGCCCGCCCACTTCCAGCGGCTCTTCTCGCGCTGGGTCGGGGTCTCTCCCAAGCGCTATCAGCAGTACCTGATGCTGGGACAGGCCAAGGAGATGCTGCGCGAGCGCGCCACGACCCTGGCGGCGGCCCATGGCGTGGGTCTCTCGGGCAGCGGGCGGCTGCACGATCTCTTCCTGCGCTGGGAGGCCATGAGCCCCGGCGACTATGCCCGCCGAGGCGCGGGCCTGAGCATCGCCTGGGGCTGGTTCGACAGCCCCTTCGGCCCGGCCCTGGTGACGGGCACGGAGCGCGGCATCTGCGGCCTGGCCTTCGCTTCCGAGACGGGCGAGGCGGCGGCCATGGCGGACCTGCAGGGCCGCTGGCCCGGTGCCGACTTCAGAGAGGACCGCGCGGCCCTGGCGCCCTGGGTCGCCACCGCCTTCGGCGCGGGCGCGGCGGGCGAGAAGGCCCCCATGCACCTCATCGGGGCGCCCTTCCAGATCAAGGTCTGGGAGGCCCTGCTGCGCATCCCCTCGGGCCATGTCACCACCTACTCCGACATCGCCGCCAGCATCGGCGCGCCGCGCGCGGTGCGGGCCGTGGGCACGGCGGTGGGCCGCAACCCGGTTTCCTGGCTGATCCCCTGCCACCGGGCCCTGCGCAAGTCCGGCGCGCTGGGCGGCTATCACTGGGGCCTGCCGGTCAAGAGGGCGCTCCTGGCCTACGAATCCGCCCGGGTCGATGCTGGCCTGTGATGCGCAGAAAGCTGCCGATGGGAAAATCGCGGTGAAAATCGCCGCCGATGGCTCTATATAAGCGCCGTACCAAGATGCCTCGCCCGAACGGGGCCCCACAATCGAAAGCAGTACCTATGAAGACGACGAAACTTGCACTTGCCGCAGCTCTGAGCGGCGTCATGGCGCTCGGGGCCTGTACGCAGCCGGGCGGCTCCATCCTGGCCCAGCCGGGCGATCCCAACCAGAAGACAAAGAACGGTGCCCTGATCGGCGCCGCCTCCGGTGCCGTGATCGGCGCCCTCTCCAAGGGCGACGGCAACCGCGCCGAGGGGGCCCTGAAGGGGGCCGTTGTCGGCGGTGCCATCGGCGCCGGCGTGGGCTACTCGCTGGACCGCCAGGAGGCCGAGCTGCGCCAGACCCTGGGCAGCGAAGTGGTGATCCGCAACACCGGCGACCGGCTGATCGTGACCCTGCCGAACAACCTGCTCTTCGCCACCGACAGCACCGTGCTGACGCCGACGCTGCAGGGCGATCTGGCGGCCCTGGCGCGCAACGTGCGGGTCTACCAGAACTCCACGCTGCAGATCGTCGGCCACACCGACAGCGACGGCGATGCCGCCTACAACCAGACCCTCTCGGAAGGCCGGGCGCGCTCCGTCGCCAACGAGCTGATCGCCAACGGCGTTTCGGGCGCCCGCATCCAGACCATCGGACGCGGCGAAGCCCAGCCGGTGGCCAGCAACCTCACCGCCGAGGGCAAGGCCCAGAACCGGCGCGTTGAGATCGTGATCCTGCCCAACCAGGCCTGATCCCAACGGCGATGCGACAGAAGGAAGCCCCGGTTTTTCGCCGGGGCTTCTTGCTTTTGGCGGCCCGGGGATCATCGTTAGCGGCGCGACAGAGCACAGGAGCACCCTTGAGATGAGCAGACCCACCCTTCTCGGCCTTTCCGGATCGCTGCGGCGCGAGGCGACCAACACGCGGCTGCTGCGGGAGGCCGCGCGGCTCTTCGGGGAGTGCCAGTTCGAGATCGCGGATCTGCGCTTTCCGCTTTACGACGGGGACGCTGAGGAGGCCGAGGGCGTGCCCGAGGCGGTGAAGCGGGTGGCCCGGCAGATTGCCGCGGCCGATGCCATCGTCATCTCCACGCCGGAATACAACAAGGGCCCCTCGGGGGTGCTCAAGAACGCGCTCGACTGGATCAGCCGGACCGAGGGCAACCCATGGGCCGACAAGCCCCTGGCCGTCATGTCCGCCGCCGCGGGCCGGGCGGGCGGCGAACGCGCCCAGATGATCCTGCGCAGCTTCATGGTGCCCTTCCGCCCGCGCATCTTTCAAGGGCCGGAAATCCACATCGCCGACAGCCGCAAGCAGTTCGACGAGGAGGGCCGCCTGCTGAGCGACCGCTACGAACGCGACCTGCGCAGCCTAATGGAGAGCCTGCGCGCGGCAATCTAGCGCGGGCGGGCGATCTCGATCAGGTTGCCATCGGGATCGCGCAGATAGAACGACAGGATCGGCCCCCGGGCGCCGGTCCGCTCGACCGGGCCCTCCTCGATGGCCACGCCGCAGTCCGCCAGATGGGCCCGCCAATCGGCCAGGGGCGCCTCCGTCAGGAAGCAGAGATCGGCGCTGCCGGGAAGCGGCTGGCGCGCCTTGGGCTCGAACTCGGCGCCCGCACGGTGCAGGTTGATCTTCATGGCGCCGAAGTAGAGCGCTTGGCGGACCTCGCCGGTGGCGGTGGTGAAGCTCTCTGCCCGCATCCCCAGGACCCTGGCGTAGAAAGCACATGTCCGCTCCAGGTCCGCCACCGTAAGGACCAGGTGATCCAGCCCCTTGAGGGTCACTTTCGATTGCGCCATGGGGCCGCTCCGTCCTACTCAGTCAGGATGCAGAGTGCCTCCGACCCCGCCACCCGTCAAAGCGATCTTCTCGACCCGGCCCGCGCCCGGGCGATGGAGGTCCTGCTGGGCCGCGCGCCTCGCCTCGCGGCGGGCGATGCCCTGCCGCCCTTCTTCCACCAGCTCTACTTCTGGGAGCCCCAGCCCGCCGAGGCCCTGGGCCCCGATGGGCACCCGAAGGTGGGCGGCGCCCTGATCCCCGACATGGGACTGCCGCGCCGCATGTGGGCCGGCGGACGGCTGCGCTTTCACGCGCCGCTCCGCCTTGGCACACCGGCCGAGCGCCGCTCCTCTTGCGAGAGCCAGGCCCGCAAGGAGGGGCGCAGCGGGCCCCTGGGCTTTGTGACCCTGCGCCACGAGATGCACCAGGAGGGCGCGCTCCGCGTCACCGAATGGCAGGATCTTGTCTACCGCGCCGCGCCCGACCTCGGCACCCCGGCGCCCGAGGCCCCGCAGGCGCCCGAGGGGGCGGAGAGCCGCGAGGAGGTCACCTTCGACAGCACCAAGCTCTTCCGCTACTCGGCGCTGACCTTCAACGGGCACCGCATTCACTACGATCTGGACTATGCCCGCGATGTCGAGGGCTACGGCGGGCTCGTCGTCCACGGGCCGCTCCTGGCCCAGCTTCTGATGCTGAAGGCCGAGGCGGAGCTGGGACCGCTGCGCGGCTTCGCCTTCCGCGCCACGGCGCCGGTGTTGCATTTTGAGGGGGCCTTTCTCTGCCGACAGGGGCAGGAGCTCTGGGTCGAGGGGCCCGGCGGGCGCCAGTGCATGAAGGCCCGGGCCGAGCTCTAGAGGCTGTCCTCCACGCGGAAGCCCTCGGGGATGGCATCGCGCCCCTCCAGGAGCAGGTCCACCATCACCTCGGCCACCTTTGGGGCCATGCCGAAGCCGATCTTGAAACCGCCATTGGCGATGAAGTGGCCGGGCCTGCCGGGCCAGGGGCCGAGCATGGGGGCGCGGCTGCGGGCCCGGGGGCGCAGCCCGGCCCAAGTCTCGATCACCTGCGCCTCCGCCAGGGCGGGAAGGGCCGCGCGGGCTGCCGCCAGCACCGGGTCCAGCAGCGCGTCGGTTTCATCGGGGGACCTGTAGTCGCGCTCCGTGGTGGAGCCGATGGCCACCGTCCCGTCCCGGTGTGGGATGATGTGCACGCCCCCGGCGAAGATTTGCGGCTGGTCGCGCGCATCGACCTCCAGGAGCGCCGCCTGGCCCTTGATCCCCGCTCCCACCAGCCTCGGGTGCCCTTCGTTCAGGGCAAGCAGCCCGGCGGCCCCGGTGGCCCAGACCGTGGGCGTGCCCTCGGGCGCCTCGGCTTCGACGCGCACCCCCTCCGCTTCAAGCGCGGCCACCAGGGCGGCGCAAGCCCGGCGCGGGTGGATGTGGGCGCTGAGGCTGTCACGGATCAGCCAGCCACTGGGGCTCAGGGGCTCCCAGGGGGCGCCGCTGGCAGGGATCACCTCCCAGCGGGCCTTGCCCTGCCAGAGGGTGCGGGCGCTCTCGGCGCGCTGCCGGGCGAGGGCCAGGGCGCTCTCATCGGCGATCGGTTGCAGCCGCCCGGCGCGGTCATAGAGCGGGTCGAGCCCGCCGACCGCCGCCACACCCGCCCAGAAGTCCGCCGCCATCAGCAGGCTCTCGCGCTGGAATTCCTTCTTGGGGTTCAATTTTCCGGCACGTGCGGCGCCAGGGCCCCGACGAGGCCGCCGCTGCTGCCCGACCCGGCGCCGTGAGGATCCACCAGCCGCACCCGTGCGCCCCGGCGGCGCGCCGCCCAGGCGATGGAGAGGCCGAAGATTCCGGCCCCGCGGATGGTCAGATCGTCGCTTGCCAATTGCCACTCCTTCGCGCAAGTCTGCCGCCACCCTACAGGCGAACCCCGTGCAGACCCCAGAAGATCCGATCCAGTGGCTTGACGGAGAGGTACCCCTCTCCACCCGGTTTGACGACCCCTTCTTCAGCCTGGAGAACGGGACGGAGGAGACACGCCACGTCTTCCTGGCGGGCAACGGCCTGCCCGGGCGTTTTGCCGAGGACTTCCAGATTGCCGAACTGGGCTTCGGCACGGGGCTGAACCTGCTGGTGGCCTGGGACGCCTGGGAGAAGGCCGGGCTGCCGGGGCCGCTGCGCTTCACCTCCTTCGAGGCCTTTCCCCTGTCCCCCGAGGACATGATGCGGGCCCATGCAATGTTTCCGGCATTCGACGGCAAGCGCGACCTGCTGAGCGCCGCCTGGCAGGGGAAGGGCGGGCGCTTCGATCTGCCCGGTCTCCAACTGGAGGTCGTCGAGGGCGACGCGCGCGAGACCCTCGCGCGCTGGGAGGGCGCCGCCGATGCCTGGTTCCTCGATGGATTCGCCCCGGCCAAGAACCCCGAGCTCTGGGCGCCCGAGCTGATGCAGGAGGTGGCGCGCCACACCGCAGAGGGCGGCAGCTTTGCCACCTATACCGCCGCCGGGGCCGTGCGCCGCGCACTCGCCGAGGCGGGTTTTGCCGTCACCCGCAGCAAGGGCTACGGCCGCAAGAGACATATGAGCCAGGGAAGGCTGGAACCATGAGCCAGGGCAACAACACCCCGCAGGGCATCCTGCTGATGGTCGCCACCACTTTCGTCTTCGCCGTCCAGGACGGCCTCTCAAGGCACCTCGCCTCGGAGTACAATGTCCTGATGGTGGTGATGATCCGCTACTGGTTCTTCGCCGCCTTCGTCATGACCATCGCCCGCCGCAAGGCCGGGGGCCTGCGCGCCGCCGCCCGCACCAGCCAGCCGATCCTCCAGGGCTTTCGCGGGCTTCTTTTGGCGGCGGAGATCTGCGTCATGGTGGTGGCCTTCACGATCCTCGGCCTGGTGGAGAGCCATGCCGTCTTTACCTGTTACCCGCTGCTCGTCGCCGCCCTCTCGGGGCCGGTGCTGGGCGAACAGGTGGGCTGGCGCCGCTGGTCGGCCATCGGGGTGGGTTTCATCGGCGTGCTCATCATCCTCCAGCCCGGCATGGCCGTCTTCGACCCCGCCGCCGTCATTCCCCTTCTGGCCGCCGCCATGTTCGCCCTCTACGGCCTGCTCACCCGCTACGTCGCGCGCGAGGACACGACGGCCACCTCCTTTTTCTGGACCGGGGTGATGGGGGCCCTGGCCATGACCTCTGTGGGCCTCTGGTTCTGGGAGCCGATGAGCGGACGGGACTGGCTCTTCATGGGCTGCCTCTGCATCACCGGGGTCAGCGGCCACTGGCTGCTGATCAAGTGCTACGAGGTGGCCGAGGCCAGCGCCGTCCAGCCCTTCGCCTACCTGCAGCTGGTCTTCGCCGCCCTCATCGGGATCACCCTCTTCGGCGAGACCATCCGCACGAACGTGGCCCTGGGCGCCGCCCTGATCGTGGCGGCGGGCCTATTCACCTTCTGGCGGGAGCGGCTTCAGGGTCGCGCCCGTTAACTCCTCCGAGAAGGGGATCGGCAGGGGATCGAGGCCAAGCCGCGCCCGGTAGACCGGCAGGCTTTCCGCGACCCGCATGATGTAGTTCTGGGTCTCGCGGAAGGGCACCATCTCGATCCAGTCCACCACGTCGATGTCGCCCCGGCGCGGATCGCCGAACTGAGCGATCCAGCGCGGCGGGCGGGCCGGACCCGCGTTGTAGGCCGCCGAAACCATCACGACGTTGCCATCGAAGCGGCGGGCCATCTGGGCCAGGTAGGTGCTGCCGAGCCGGGCGTTGTAGTCGGGATTTTCGATCAGCTGCTCGGTGGAGTGCTGGGAGCCGATGGAGAGGTCCGAGGCCACATCCTGGGCCGTCCCGGGCATGAGCTGCATGAGGCCGCGCGCGCCCGCGTGGCTGATCACCACGGGGTCGAACTCGCTCTCGCGCCGGGCAATGGCCAGGGCCATCTCAGGCGCGATGGGCAGGTCCATCTCCACTAGCGAGTGCAGCGGGTAGTAGGGGGCCGCCACCTCCAGCCCGCGCTGGGCGGCGCGCTTGCCGATCATGACCGCCAGATGGGGCTGGTCGGCGTCGATCGCAGCCTGGCCGAGGAGCGCCAGCTCCTCCTCCGGCAGGCTTTCGGCCAGGTGGGTCCAGAAGCGTTCCGCCAGGTTCAGCTCGCCCGAGGCCTGGAGCAGGAGCCCGGCCTGGAAGAGCGGCCTGTCGGCCAGGGGGCTCTGGCGCCAATCTTGGGCCGGGGGCGCCCCCGCCAGCGCCGCATCGAAGGGGATGGAGGCCTTCTCGGCGGCCAGGAGCCCGTAGAAGGAGGTCTGGTACTTGGCCCCCTCGGCATAGGCCACGGAGGCGCCTTCGGGGTCGCCCATGGCCTCCAGCGCGCGCCCCTGCCAGTAGCCGGCGCGACCCTGCGAGATGGGCGACTGGACCGCCGCGTCGTGGTTCTGGAAGTGCTGGTAGGCCGCGCGTGGATCATCGAGAAAGCGCAGCGCCAGGTAGCCCGAGAGCCATTCCAGATCGGCATAGTGGCTGCCCTCGGTCAGGTAGTGGCGCGAGGCCAGCTTGTAGGCCCGCTCGGCATTGCCCGCCCGCATATCGGCGCGGGCCAGGGCGCGGCGCCGGTTGGCCCAGGCGCCGGGGCGGCCGAGGGCCTCGGCGCTGACGGAGGTTTCCAGCATAAGCTCGGTGGCGCTCTCGGTCAGGCCCTTGCGCAGCCGCCACTCGAAGCGGTCGTGCGCCAGGCCAGCGTTCGAGAGGCGGTCCTTCGGCAGGGCGTCGATCATGGCGTTGACGTCGCCCTCGCGCTTCTGCAGCGCGATCCGCACCTCGGCGAGGGCCTCGGCGTCGTCGCCCACCAGGTCATAGAGGCGGCGGGCATCGCCCCACTCGCCTTCCCAGAGCAGCATCTCCAGCCGCGCCTCGTGGTGCGGCTTGAGCAGCTCGGGGTGGGCCTCGGCAAAGGCCGCCTGGTCCGCAGCGCTCATCGACATGCCGCGCCAGGCCGAGACGAGGCGCTTCTCGGCCTCCTCGGTGCGGCCCTCCGCCGTCAGCGCGTCGGCCAGGGCGAGAACGCCCTTGCCCGTCTGAGGGCGGCCGTCCGCGAAGAAGGAGAGCACGGCCTCCTCGCCTGCGGCGATCACCTTCTCCTCGGCCTGGAGCCGCAGATAGGCCTCGCCCGGCCAGTCGGGGCGCCGCTCTAGAAAAGCGAGCACATCCTCGTAGTCGCCGCCACCCGCCCGCAGGCGGTGCCATTCAATGATATCTGCCGCGACCTCACCGTCGCGTTCCGCGATGCGGGCGGCATTGGCCCAGTTGCCGCTGCGCATCGCCTCGAGGGCCCAACCCAGGGGCCGTGGTCTTTCCGCCCAGGCGGGATGGGCGAGGGTCAAAAGGATCGTCAGGGCCGCCAGAATACGCGTCATCACTTGCATTCCCTGTGTTTCCGGGGCTAGAGCCTCCAACGTAAGGCGATCCACGGTCAGAGCAACAAGGCGCGCGCGGATTTGCCCTCATTCCAGACCGGCCACAGGGGCCGGCCAGCACTCAAGGAGCGTGCCCATGATCAAAGGTTCTTTGCCTGCCCTCGTCACGCCGTTTCGCAACGGCGAGCTGGATCTGGAGACGCTGAAAAAACTCGTCGAGTGGCACATCGGCGAGGGCTCCAACGGGCTCGTGCCGGTGGGGACCACCGGTGAATCGCCGACCCTGTCACACCGCGAGCACGAGACCGTGGTGGAGGAGGTCGTCAAGGCCGCCGCGGGCCGCATTCCGGTCATCGCGGGCGCCGGGTCCAACAACACGGTGGAGGCGATCCGCCTGGCGCGCCACGCCGAAGCGGTCGGCGCCGATGCCCTGCTGGTGGTCACCCCCTACTACAACAAGCCCACCCAGCGCGGCCTCATCGCTCATTTCACGGCGGTGCACGACTGCTGCAACCTGCCGATCATCATCTACAACATCCCGCCCCGCTCGGTGGTGGACATGAGCCCCGCCACTATGGGCGAACTGGCCCAGCTGCCGCGCATCGTCGGCGTCAAGGACGCCACCGGCGATCTGGCACGGGTCTCCTACCAGCGGATCACCTGCGGGCCGGATTTCATCCAGCTCTCGGGCGAGGATGCCACGGCCCACGGCTTCAACGCCCAGGGCGGCGTCGGCTGCATCTCGGTCACGGCCAATGTGGCGCCGCGCCTCTCGAGCGAACTTCAGGCGGCCTGCGCGGCGGGCGACTACGGCAAGGCGCTGGAGATCCAGGACCGGCTGATGCCCCTGCACAAGGCGATCTTCACCGAGCCGGGCCTCGTCGGCGTCAAGTACGCCATGTCGCGGCTCGATCTCTGCTCGGAAGAGGTGCGCCTGCCCCTGACCGGGCTCTCGGACCCGACGCGCGGGCTGGTGGACGATGCCCTGCGGCACGCGGGCCTGATGAACTGAGCGGTGCGGCGGCCCGGCCCCGCGCCGGGCTGCCATTTTGGCCTTGAAGCTTCCGGTCCTTTGCCGCCACCCTGCGGCAAACCAGACCGGAGGCCCCCCATGAACATCCTGCCCATCATCGCCGACAGCCAGGCCGAGCTGGAGGCGCTCTTCCGCGACTTCCACGCCCACCCAGAGATCGGCTTCACCGAGGTCCGCACCAGCGGCATCGTGGCCCAGAAGCTGCGCGACTACGGCGTCGACGAGGTGCACGAGGGGCTGGGCAAGACCGGCGTGGTGGCGCTGATCCGGGGCAAGGGCCAGGGCAACCGCCGGGTCGGCCTGCGCGCCGATATGGACGCCCTCCCGATCCAGGAGGCCAGCGGGCTCGACTATGCCTCCCAGACGCCCGGCGTGATGCACGCCTGCGGCCACGACAGCCACACCACCATGCTCCTGGGGGCCGCCAAGCACCTGGCCGCAACGCGTGACTTCGACGGCACCGCCGTGCTGGTCTTCCAGCCCGCGGAGGAGGGCCTGGGCGGGGCCCGCCAGATGCTCGCCGAGGGGCTCTTCGAGAAGTTCCCCTGCGACGAGATCTTCGGCATCCACAATGTGCCCAACGGCCAGCCCGGCAAGGTGGGCATCTGCAAGGGTCAGGCCATGGCCGGCGCGGCCTTCCTCGACATCCACATCAAGGGCAAGGGCAGCCACGCCGCCCGGCCCAACGAATCCCGCGATGCCCTGATCATCGCCGCCTCCCTCGCCGCCGAGATCCAGACGATCCACAGCCGCAACATCCCCGCCGACGAGGTGCTGGTGCTGTCCCTGACCCAGCTCCACGCCGGGGCGGCCTACAACGTGATCCCCGAGACGGCGCACATCGCGGGCACCATCCGCTACTTCAAGGACGAGATGTACGAGCTGGCCGCCGAGCGCCTGCAGAAGCTCTGTGACGGCTTCGCCCTGGCCCACGATGTGGAGGTGGTGCTGGACCTGCGCAACGTCTTCGACGTGCTGGTGAACGATGACGAGCTTTCGGATGTCTACATGGCCGCCGCCGCCGACATCGTGGGCGAGGAGAACCTGAACCGCCATGCCGCGCCCGTCACCGGGTCGGAGGACTTCGCCGACATGCTGCGCGTGGTGCCCGGCGCCTACTGCACCGTGGGCCACGCGGGCACCATGCCGCTGCACAATCCCGAGTACCGGCTGGACCCCTCGGTCCTGCCGATCGGGGCCTCGGTCATGGCGCGGGTGGTGGAGAAGCGCCTGCCGCTGGGCTGAGGCGCAGGAGGTAGCGGGGGCGCGGGCTCAGGCCCGCGCCGTCCGCTGCCCGTAGTAGAGGCCGACCACATGCTCGGCCTCGGCGAAGAAGAGCCAGCGCGAGGTGAGCACGCCCGCCAGATGCGAGAGGACCGCCAGGGCGGCCAGCCAGTGGCCGAAGGGCAGGAGCAGCAGCAGGATCGGCAGGACCACCATCAGCACCAAGGCGATGACGCGCAGCTTCAGGGCGTGCTTGCGCCCGATCTGGAAGACGAACTCGCGCAGCAGGTAGTTGGTGCCCGTGTGGGGCGGCTCGAAGGCCCGGACCTTGCCGATGGTGCCGAGCCGCGTGGCGCTGGCCATGTCCGTGCCCGAGGCGGCCAGGGCGCCGTCGCCGCGCGCCCAGGTCGCCAGTTGGACAAGCCCCGCCACGAGGAGCAGCCAGATCGCCCAGGTGACCTGCCCTGCCAGGAGCGCCCCGCCCGCGATGGAAAGGCTCAGGTAGTAGAGCGGTGTCAGGGGGCTGTGCCAGCGCGGCACGGCGCGGAGCTGGGTGTAGATCATCGCCGTGGTAAAGACCGTGGCCAGCGAGAGGAGCGCCCCGAGCCAGCCCAAGATCACCCAGCGCTCGCCGAGAAAGACCAGCCCGGCGCCGTAGAGGGCCATCACCAGGAGCGCCAGGACGGCGCACCAGCCCTCGCGGCTGAGCCAGCTCGAGCGCCACTGGGTGAAGGCCTTGAGCGCCCTCTCCGGGTGGCCGAGGTGGAAGGTGGAGGAGACCAGCCCGCCCACCGCAAGCGCATAGGCCAGAGCGAAGAAGACGAAGGCCACGCCGCCCGTGACGGCGGGCAGGCCGAGGCCGAGCCAGATCAGCAGGCCGAAGCCGAGGCCCGAGAGGCTGGAGAAGACGATGACGGAAGGGGCGGGATGCATCAGAGCTTCTCCAGGGCCTTGTCGAGCCAGGCGACGAAGCCCTTCGGCTCCTCCGCGACGGGCGCGAGGTAGGGGGCCAGCACGTCGATCTCGGGCAGGGCATCCCGGGGCCGCGGCGGCAGGTACTTGTTGACCGGTTTGGTGCCCTGCTCCGGCATGAGGTCCAGCCCGCCGCGCTCGGCCACGAGCTGGCTCACCGCACTTTCGGGATCGCCCAGATCGCCGAAGTGACGTGCCCCGGCCGGGCAGGTGCGCACGCAGGCGGGCACCCGGTCCACCTCGGGCAGGTTCTCGTTGTAGATCCGGTCCACGCAGAGGGTGCACTTCTTCATCACCCGTTCCTCGGCGTCCACCTCCCGGGCGCCGTAGGGGCAGGCCCAGGCGCAGAGCTGGCAGCCGATGCAGTCGCTCTCGTTCACCAGGACGATGCCATCCTCGGCGCGCTTGTAGCTGGCCCCGGTGGGGCAGACGGTGACGCAGGGGGCATCCTCGCAGTGCAGGCAGGACTTGGGGAAGTGCACCAGCTGCGCCGGGCCCGCCTCGGGCTGGACCTCGTAGGAATGGACCCGGTTGAGGAAGGTGCCGGAGGGGTCCTCGCCGTAGGGGTCCTGGTCGGACAGGGGGGCGCCGTAGTTCTCGGTGTTCCAGCCCTTGCAGGAGATGACGCAGGCATGGCAGCCGACGCAGGTGTCGAGGTCGATCACCAGGCCGAGCTTCTTCTGGGAGGGGGGCGGCAGGGTCGTCATGGGTGGCGCTCCTTCGCGGGACGGACTGGGGCTCTGCCCCAGACCCCGGGATTTTTGGCCATTTGGAATGGGCGGGGGCGGCTCATTTGCCCACCTTCCAGGCAAGCGCGTCCGGCCCCTGGCCCACGGGGGAGCGCAGCGGCGGGTAGGCGGGCAGGGCCTCGGTTGGGGCCTGGGCGGGCTCGATCTTGACCTTGAGATCGAACCAGGCGGCCTGGCCGGTGATGGGATCGGAGTTGGACCAGCGCAGCCCGTCGCCCTTGGGCGGCAGGAGCTCGTGGATCAGGTGGTTGAGCAGGAAGCCCTGGCGGGCCTCCGGCGCCCCCTTGTCGAGCGCCCAGGCGCCCTTGCGCTTGCCGATGGCGTTCCAGGTCCAGACGGTGTTCTCGTTGAGGGCCGCCATCTCCATCACCGGCACGGTGATCGCCCCGTGCGGCGAGGAGACGCGCGCCCAGTCGCCGTCCTTCAGCCCGTGCAGGCGCATCAGCCTGGTCGGCAGGTAGAGCGGGTTGCGGCCGTGGATCTGGCGCAGCCAGGCGTTCTGGCTGCCCCAGGAGTGGTACATGGCCATGGGGCGCTGGGTCAGGGCGTGGACTGTGAAGCCCTCGTTGCCCTGCTGGTCGGCCTCGTACCAGAAGGGCAGGGGCTGCATGGTCTCCCGAATGCGCTGGCGCAGGTGCTCGGGCGGCTGGCGCGCGCCCTTGCCCTCGGCGGCGAGCTGGAAGCGGCGCAGGGGCTCAAGGTAGAGCGAGAAGAGGTAGGGCTGGGGGCTGTCGTAGAGGCCGAGCCGGACCGCCCAGTCCTGGTAGGCGCGGTTCCAGGGCTTGTAGTAGGCGGCTCCCTCGGGGACATGCTCGGCGAAGAAGCCGCCGTTCTCGATGTAGCGCTGCAGCTGGTCGCGGTTCACGTCGCCGCGGCCGTGCTGCGGCCCCTCCTCGCCCAGGCGCCAGCCCGCCAGGGGCCCGATGCCGGGGCGGCGTTCGTGGTTGACGATGTAGTCGGCGTAGTCGGCATACTTCTGGCTGCCGTCCTCCTTGACGAAACCGGGCAGGCCGAGCCGTGCGCCGAGGTCGCAGAGGGCGGACTGGAAGCCCTTCACGTCCCGGTCGGGTTCCACCACCGGCCAGCGGATCGCATCCGCCGCCGCGTCCGCCTCGCAGATGGGACGGTCCAGCAGGGAGATGCAGTCGTGCCGCTCCAGGTAGGTGGTGTCGGGCAGGATGAGGTCCGCGTAGGCCACCATCTCGGAGCTGTAGGCATCCGAGTAGATGATGTGCGGGATGACGTAGTCGCCCGTCTCGTCCTTGTCCGTCAGCATCTCCATCACGCCGCCGGTGTTCATCGAGGAATTCCAGGACATGTTGGCCATGTACATGAAGAGCGTGTCGATCTTGTAGGGATCGCCCGCGTGGGCGTTGGAGATGACCATGTGCATCAGCCCGTGGGCCGACATGGGGTTCTCCCAGGTGAAGGCCTTGTCGATCCGGGCGGGGGTGCCGTCTTCCTTCAGGGCCAGATCATCGGGCCCGTGCACGAAGCCCAGGTGCGGGCCGTTCAGGGGGCCGCCGGGTGTCATGCCGATGTGGGGCTTGGGATGGGCCGTGGCGGGCTTGGGGTAGGGCGGCTTGAAGCGGAAGCCGCCGGGCACCTCCACCGTGCCCAGGATGATCTGCAGGGTATGCAGCGCCCGGCAGGTCTGGAAGCCGTTGGCATGGGCCGAGATGCCGCGCATGGCGTGGAAGGAGACCGGGCGGCCCACCATCTTGCTGTGCCGCTCGCCGCGGAAGTCGGTCCATTCGCGGTCCAGCTCGAAGGCCTCCTCGAAGGCGACGCGGGCCAGCTCGGCGGCGATGGCGCGGATGCGCTTGGCGGGGATGCCGCAGCGCTCGGCCACGGCCTCGGGGGCGTAGTCCTCCGAGAGATAGCGCTCGGCCATGGCGTGGAAGACCGGGCGGTGGGTCACGCCCCCCTCCTCCCAGGTGGCCGAGAGATCGGGCCGCACGCCCTTCTGGTCGAAGGGGGCGGGCTTGCCGGTGGCGCGGTCGATCACCAGCATCTTGCCCTCCGCGTCGCGCAGGTAGAGGCCATGCTCCGCCGAGCTCTCGTCGCCGTTCAGCAGGACCGGCGCGTCGGTGAAGCGGGCGAGGTAGTCGAGGTCCATCCGCCCGGCCTTCATCAGGCAGTGGACCATGGCGAGGATGAAGAGCCCGTCGGTGCCGGGGGTGATGCCGACCCAGTCGTCCGCCACGGCATTGTAGCCGGTGCGGATGGGGTTCACCCCGATGACCCGGGCGCCCCGCGCCTTGATCTTGCCGATCCCCATCTTGATGGGGTTGCTGTCATGGTCCTCGGCCACGCCGAAGAGCATGAAGAGCTTGGTGTGGTCCCAGTCGGGCTGGCCGAATTCCCAGAAGGCCCCGCCCATGGTGTAGATGCCCGCCGCCGCCATGTTGACGGAGCAGAAGCCGCCGTGGGCGGCATAGTTGGGCGTGCCGAAGTTCTGCGCCCAGAAGGAGGTGAAGGACTGGCTCTGATCGCGCCCGGTGAAGAAGGCGAGCTTCTCGGGGTTCTTCTCGCGCAGCGGCTTGAGCCAGGAGACGGCGATCTCGTAGGCCTCCTCCCAGGAGATCTCCTCGAATTCGCCGGCGCCGCGCGGGCCGACCCGCTTCAGGGGCGCGCGCAGGCGAGCGGGGGCGTTGTGCTGCATGATCCCCGCCGAGCCCTTGGCGCAGAGCACGCCGCGGTTCACCGGGTGGTCGCGGTTGCCCTCGATGTAGGCGACCTTGCCCTCCTTCAGGTGCACGTTGATGCCGCAGCGGCAGGCGCACATGTAGCAGGTGGTCTGGCGCACCTCGTCCGAGACCTTGGGCGAGAGGTCGAGCTGGGGTTGCTTGGGGGCCATCCTGCCTCGCTTTCCTTACCGGGCGACCTGAAGCACGGTCACCGCAATCATGTTCGTTACGTCCTCGGCTGTACAGCCACGGGAGAGATCGTTGGCGGGCTGGGCCAGGCCCTGGAGGATCGGCCCGATGGCCTGGCAGCCGCCGAGGCGCTGGGCGATCTTGTAGCCGATGTTGCCCGCGTCCAGATCGGGGAAGATCATGACATTGGCGCCCCCTTCAAGGGGGCTGTCGGGCGCCTTGGCGGCAGCCACGGCGGGGACGAAGGCGGCGTCGAACTGCAGCTCACCATCGACCGCCAGATCGGGGTGGTCGGCGCGGAGCCGGGAAAGCGCCTCGGTCACCTTCTCGACCCTCGCGTGCCGCGCGCTGCCCCGGGTGGAGAAGCTCAGCAGGGCCACCTTGGGCGCCACCCCGAGGAGCTGGCGGTGGGAGGCGGCGGAGGCGGCGGCGATGGCGGCGAGCTCCGCCGCGTCGGGGTCGATCACCAGGCCGCAGTCGCCGAAGGTGAGGGCATCGCGCTGGGCATCCCGGCCCTCGGGCAGGGCCATCAGGAAGAAGGAGGAGACGAGCGGCGCCTCGGGCGCCTTGCCGATCACCTGGAGGGCGGCGCGCACCGTCTCGGCGGTGGTGGCGACGGCGCCGCCCAGGGTGCCGTCGGCCAGGCCCGCGCGCACCATCATGGCCGCGAAGAAGAGCGGCTCCCGCATGGTTTGCGTCGCGAAATCGCGGCGGATGCCCTTGTGGCGGCGCAGCTCGAAGAAGCCCTCCGCCAGCTGCGGCGCCAGCGCCGAGGTGGCAGGGTCCTCGACCCGCAGGTCAGCGTCGGGGCCGGCCCCGGCCTCCGCCAGCCGGGCCAGGACCTCCGCCTCGGGGCCGAGCAGGGTGATCCGGGCCAGGCCCTCGGCCCTTGCCGCCAGGGCGCCCGCCACAATGCGCGCGTCCTGGCCCTCGCTCAGCACGATGTGCGCGGGCCTTTCGGCAGCCCGCGCCCGGAGCGCCTCGAGCACGCTCATGGCCTCTGGCCTTCTCTTGGCGCTTCCGGCGGCAACGATCAGGCGGGGATCTGGGGACGCATGTCGTCCTTGCTGATGCCCGCGACGGCGACCGGCTTCTTCATGGCGTCGCGGCGGAAGGGCTCGCCCAGCTCCTGGTTGATCATGGCCTCGATCAGGGTGGTCTTGCCGCGCTTCATCTGGTCCTCGATGGCCTTGTTCAGGGCCTCGGTCAGCTCGTCCATGGTGCGCGCCACCACGCCCTCCAGCCCGCAGGCCCGGGCGATCCCGGCGTAGGAGACCTCCTCGTCCAGCTCGGTGCCGACGAAGTTGTCGTCGAACCAGAGCGTGGAGTTCCGCTTTTCCGCGCCCCACTGGTAGTTGCGGAAGACGATCTGGGTGATGGCGGGCCAGTCACCCCGGCCGATGGCCGTCAGCTCGTTCACCGCGATGCCGAAGGCACCGTCTCCGGCAAAACCCACGACGGGCACTTCCGGGCAGCCGATCTTGGCGCCGACGATGGCCGGCAGGCCGTAGCCGCAGGGACCGAAGAGGCCGGGGGCCAGGTACTTCCGGCCCGCGTCGAAATCAGGGTAGGCGTTGCCGATGGCGCAGTTGTTGCCGATGTCGGAGGAGATGATCGCCTCGCGCGGCAGGGCCGACTGGATCGCCCGCCAGGCCATGCGGGGGCTCATCCACTCGGGCTTGGCGGCGCGGGCGCGCTCGTTCCAGGAGGTGCCGGGATCGTCCTCCTCGTGGTCCATGGAGGAGAGCTGCTGCGCCCACTTCGACTTGGCGTCGGCGATCCGCGCCTTGCGCTCGGCGCGGCCCGCGTCGCCCGCATCATCGGCCAGGCCGTTCAGGATGCCCTTGGCCACCTTGGCCGCATCGCCGACGATGCCGACGGTGACCTTCTTGGTCAGGCCGATACGGTCGGGGTTGATGTCCACCTGGATGATCTTGGCGTCGGCGGGCCAGTACTCCATGCCGTAGCCCGGCAGGGTGGAGAAGGGGTTGAGCCGGGTGCCGAGGCAGAGCACCACGTCGGCCTCCTTGATCAGCTCCATGCCCGCCTTCGAGCCGTTGTAACCCAGCGGCCCGGCAAAGAGCGGGTGGGAACCGGGGAAGGCGTCATTGTGCTGGTAGCCGACGCAGACCGGCGCATCGAGCCGCTCGGCCAAGGCCTTTGAGGCCTCGATCCCGCCCTGGGAGAGGACAACGCCGGCGCCGTTCAGGATCACCGGGTTCTTGGCTTCCGAAAGCAGCTTGGCGGCGGCGGCGACGGACTGCTCGCCCCCCGGCGACTGCTCGAACTCGATCGGCTCGGGGATCTCGATGTCCACCACCTGGGTCCAGAAGTCGCGCGGGATGTTGAGCTGCGCGGGGCCCGACAGGCGCTTGGCCTTGGCGATTACCCGGGTCAGGACCTCGGCCACGCGGGTCGGGTCGCGCACCTCCTCCTGGTAGGCCACCATGTCCTCGAAGAGTTTCATCTGCTCGACTTCCTGGAAGCCGCCCTGGCCGATGGTCTTGTTGGCCGCCTGGGGCGTCACCAGCAGCAGCGGCGTGTGGTTCCAGTAGGCGGTCTTCACGGCGGTGACGAAGTTGGTGATGCCGGGGCCGTTCTGGGCGATCATCATGGACATCTTGCCGGTGGCGCGGGTGTAGCCGTCCGACATCATGCCCGCGCTGCCCTCGTGGGCGCAGTCCCAGAACTTGATGCCCGCCGAGGGGAAAAGATCGGAGATCGGCATCATGGCGGACCCGATGATCCCGAAGGCATGTTCGATGCCGTGGCGCTGGAGAACTTTGACGAAGGCCTCTTCGGTCGTCATTTTCATGGCAGGTTCCTCTGGGGTTCGATGGATGGGACGATTCCGTTGCGCGGAACCTACGGTTTTCTGTCAGCCACCGTTAGGGCCAGTATTCTGGGGCGCTTAGGGCCAGATCAGGAAATGGCGGCAATCTCCTTCGCGATCAGCTCCAGCCCCTTGGCGATCTGGGCGGAGGGGATGGAGGAGTAGGCCAGGCGATAGTAGTTGGCCGGCTGGTGGCTGCCCGCGAAGAAGGGCCGCCCGGGCTCGATCAGGACGCCCTTGGCCTGGAGCGTGCGGGCCAGTTGATCCGTGTTGACCCCCTCGGGCGCGCGCATCCAGAAGGAGGAGCCGCCGAAGTAGCCGCGCCCGGAAATCTCCAGCCCGTGGTCGGCCAGGGCCGCCTCCATCACCCGGCGCCTTTCCTGCAGGGCCACGCCCATGCGCCGGATCAGGGCATCGTAGTGGCCGAGCGAGAGGAAGTAGGCGGTGGTGCGCTGGACGTGCCCCGGCGGGTGCCGCAGGACGCTAGCGCGCAGGGCCCGGGCCTCTCGGATGAAGTGCTCAGAGCCCACCAGGTAGCCCAGCCGCAGGCCGGGAAAGAGCGACTTGGAGAAGCTGCCGACGTAGATCACCCGCCCGTCCTGGTCGAGGCTTTTCAGAGCCGGGGAGGGGGACTTGAGGAAGGACATCTCGAACTCGTAGTCATCCTCCACGATCAGCGCCTCCATCGCCCGGGCCCGCGCGAGGAGCGCCCGGCGCCGCTCCATCGGCATGGTGGCGTTGGTCGGGCACTGGTGGCTGGGGGTGGTGAAGATCACGTCGGTCTGGGGCGGGATGGCCTCGGGCGGCAGGCCGTCATGGTCCACCCGCACGGGCGTCACATGGCAGCGGGACTGGGAGAGGACGTCGCGCAGGGCCGGGTAGCAGGGGTCCTCCAGGGCCGCCCGGCGGCGCTGGGTCAGGAGCACCTGGGTGGTGAGCCAGAGGGCATTCTGCGCCCCCAGGGTGATGAGGATCTGCTCGGGTCGGGCGGTGATGCCGCGGCGGGGCAGGATGTGGCGGGTGATGAACTCGATCAGCTGCGGATCGTCGCGGTCGAAGTAGTCCGTGGTGAGGGCGTTGAAGTCGCGCTGGCCCAGGGCCTGAAGCGCGCAGAGCCGCCAGTTGGCATGGTCGAAGAGGGTCGGGTCGGCCTGGCCGTAGACGAAGGGGTACTTGAACTGGGACCAGTCCTGCGGCTTGGAAAGGCTGGCTCCGCCGCTGAAGCGTTGGCCGATGGCGCGGCTCCAGTCCACGCTGTCCTGGGGCGCGCCGGTGGGGGCGAAGGCGGGCGGCACGGGGGCGTTCTTGGAGACGAAGAAACCCGAGCGCCCGCGCGAGACGAGGTAGTCGTTGGCCAGCAGTTCGGTGTAGGCGATGGTCACGGTGATCCGGCTGACGCCCAGGTGGCGGGCCAGCTTGCGGGTCGAGGGCAGCTTCTCGCCCTGTTGGAAGCGCCCCGACAGGACGCCCTGGGCGATCATCTGCTGGATCTGCTGTTGCAGGGTTCCCTGGGCATCGGGATCGAGGAAGAAGGTTTCGACGGGCAGCGCCATGGGACCACCCTAATGTGGACCTAAAGAGGGATCAATCTGGCATTACGGCTGGGTGAATATCGGCCCAAATGTATGCGCTTACATTCCCCTTGTCGCATACCTTTGCCGCCACGGCAACAAAAAAGCTCCCCCGCCGAAGCGGAGGAGCCCTACTCATTAACAGAAAACTCTTTACTCAGGGATGGGGTGCCTTACGGGCAGGCGGCCACGTAACGTTGACCCGCGCTGTTCTCGTAGACGCATTTGCCGTTCTGCTGACGCGCCACGATGTTGCCTGCGGCAGCACCGAGCGCACCACCGATGACGGCGCCTTCGACGTCATCGTCGGCAACGGTCGCGCCGATCGCGGCCCCGGTCAGGGCGCCGGCAGCGGTAGTCTGTCCGGTGGTGGCGCAGGCGCCGAGAGAGGCGATCAGCGGAAGGGCGATAAGAAACTTTTTCATGACACTCACTTTCCTTTGTATTGCTGTGTCAAAACGCCGCTCTCCTGCCCGAGTTCCAAGAATTCTCGCGCCCCTGCAAAAAAATGCCGAGCCTGCCTCCGCACAAAAAACGCCGCGGGCGGACCCGCGGCGTCTGGCCCCGAAAGGCTGTGGGTTCAACCGAAGGTGCGGCCCAGGGCGCCGTCCACGGCGGCGATGATCTGGTCGATGTCGTCCTTCCCGGCGATCAGCGCGGGCGAGAAGCAGAGGGTGTTGTTCTTGCCCGGCAGGGAGCGGTTCGTCGCCCCGATGATGACCCCCTGGGCCATGCAGTCGCCCACCACCTGCTGCACCAGCTTCTCGGCCACCGGCGCGCGGCTGTCGCGGTCTTCGACCAGCTCGGCCCCGAGGAACAGCCCCTTGCCGCGGACGTTGCCGATGATCCGGTGCTTGTCGGCCAGGGCGTGCAGCTCATCCAGCATGTAGTGGCCCATCTTGGTGGTGTTCTCCAGCAGGCCCTCTTCCTCGATGATGCGCATGTTCTCGATCCCCGCGGTCGGGCCGGCGGTGCAGCCCCCGAAGGTGGAGATGTCGCGGAAGTAGTTGAGCGGATCGGTGTGATCGTCCTTGAAGAGGTTGAAGACCTCCTCTGTCGTCACCAGGCAGGCGATGGCGGCATAGCCCGAGGCCACGCCCTTGGCCATCGTCACCATGTCCGGCTTGATGCCGTAGTGCTGGTAGCCGAACCAGGTGCCGGTCCGGCCCACGCCGCAGACCACCTCGTCGATGTGCAGCAGGATGTCGTACTTTTTGCAGATCTCCTGCACCCGCTCCCAGTAGCCCTCGGGCGGGGTGATGACGCCGCCGCCGGCCGTCACCGGCTCGAGGCAGAGGGCGCCCACCGTGTCGGGCCCCTCGCGCAGGATCACCTCCTCGATCTGGTCGGCAGCCCAGAGACCGTAGTTCTCCTGCGGCGCGCCCTCCTGTTCAAAGGCGCGGTACTCCAGGCAGTGGGGCACCCGCACGAAGCCCTCGGTGAAGGGGCCGTACTGGGCGTTGCGCTCGTCCTGGCCGCCGGCCGAGAGGCAGCCGATGGTGGTGCCGTGGTAGTCCCGGTCGCGGTAGAGGATCTTGTGCTTCTTGCCCCCGTAGCGCTTGTGGGCGATCTGGCGGACCATCTTGAAGCCCTTCTCGTTCGCTTCGGAGCCCGAGTTGCAGTAGTAGACGCGGCTCATGCCCGGCATCTTGTCGATCAGCATCTCGGCGAAGTTGGAGCCGGGGATGGAGCCCGCGGAGCCCGCGAAGTAGTTGAGCTTCACCAGCTGGTCACGCACGGCGTCGGCGATGCGCTCGCGACCGTAGCCCACGTTGACGGTCCAGACCCCGCCCGACACGCCGTCCAGATGTTCCTTGCCCTTCTGGTCCCAGACCCGCATGCCGCGGCCCTCGACGATGATGCGCGGATCGGTCGTCTCGTAGGGCTTGTGCTGGCTCAGGTGGTGCCAGATGTGCGCGCGGTCAGCCTCGACAACGCGGGAGAGGTCGTTTTCGTTGAAATTGCCGTCCATGGTGCCAGACCTTTCGTTACGCGGAACATGCATGAATTCGGGGCGCGAAAGGCCCCTCGATCCCCACTCATTGCTGGTTCGCGGCAGAATCAAGTAGGGCCAGAACCCGAACATTCGTAGCGCCAGATTCTGGACCTGTCCAACCTCCCGGCGCCGCCCGGGGCCACTTTTTCGACGCCGCGTCGCGGCGGCTTCACGCCATTCCAAGGGGTTGCATCCGGTCAGGCCAGATGGTGGGAAGGGCGTCAAACTGGACTCATGCCCGGCCGAAATGTGGACGTTTATTCCCGGCCCCAACCAACGTCAGAGTGTCGCACCTGCACAGACCAGCAGCAACGGGGGTCACATGCTTATCCGCCAGAACCGACAGAACTTCGGTTTTCGTTGCTCAACGGGCCAAAGCCCGACATGGTGAAGGCAGGATGAGCCCCAGCCGAAGGAGCGAACCGGACAAGACCTGCATGTTGCGCGCAGACCACCGGCGCGGCCTGCTTCGGCGCCCATCACGCAACCCAATGACAATATCGGGCAATTCAAGCCCGGAGCACTGATCAAAAGGGAGATTACAATGATCAAAAAGACAGCAACAGGAGTCCTGGCCGGCGCGGTCATGGCGCTCTCCGGCCAGGCGGCCCTGGCCGACGGCCACGGCGAGATCACGGTCGGCTACTTCCTGGAGTGGCCCATGCCCTTCCTCGCCGCCAAGGCCTCCGGCGCCTACGACGAGGCCCTGGGCATGAAGGTGAACTGGGTCTCCTTCGAGACCGGCACCGCCATGTCCGCCGCCATGGCCTCGGGCGACGTTCAGATTTCCGTGTCCCAGGGCGTGCCGCCCTTCGTCGTCGCCACCTCCGGCGGCCAGGACATCCAGATCGTCGATGTGGCGGTCTCCTACTCCGAGAACGACAACTGCGTCGTGCGCTCGGACCTGGAGATCGACAAGGAGAGCGCCGGTGAGCTGGCGGGCAAGAAGGTCGCCGTGCCGCTGGGCACCGCCGCCCACTACGGCTTCCTGCGCCAGATGGACCACTTCGGCGTTGATCTCGCCTCGCTCCAGGTGGTGGACATGGCCCCGCCCGAGGGGGCCGCGGCCCTGAGCCAGGGCGCGGTGGACTTTGCCTGCGGCTGGGGCGGTGGCCTGGCGCGCATGAAGGAGTACGGCAACATCCTCCTGACCGGCGCCGAGAAGCAGGACCTGGGCATCCTGGTCTTTGACGTGACCTCGGCCCCGGCCTCCTTCATCGCCGAGAACGGCGAGACGGTGGCCAAGTTCGTCAAGGTGACGGCCGACGCCAACGCCGAGTGGAAGGCCAACCAGAGCGACGAGATGCTCGAGGTGATCGCCAAGGAATCCGGCATGGACGTGGAGGCCACGCGCAACTCCATCTCCACCTTCGAGTTCCCCTCCATCGAAGAGCAGCTCTCCTCCGCCTGGTTCGGCGGCAACGCGGCGCCCTTCATGAAGGGCGTGGCCGATGTCTTCGTGGAAGCGGGCTCGATCGACTCCGCGCTCGACAGCTACGAGGGCACCGTGAACACCGGGCCGCTCGAAGCCGCGCAGGGCATGTAAGACACCATCGGGCGGCACGGCTTGGGACAGGGCCGTGCCGCCCCCTTTAGCGACCGAAGCGGGGGCCAACCCCGCTCAACGCCCCTTATGGCGGGGGGAAGGGCGACATGACGGGACTTTCCATAGACAATATTTCCATGCGGTTCGATCTGCCGAACGGCGGCCACGTACAGGCGCTTCAGGACGTCTCGCTTGATCTCAAGGAGGGCGAGCTGCTGAGCGTGCTGGGCCCCTCGGGCTGCGGCAAGACGACCCTGCTCAACATCGTGGCGGGCTTCCTCGCCCCCACCGGCGGCAAGCTTGAGCTGAACGGCCACCGGATCGAAGGCCCCGACGCCGAGCGCGGCATGGTCTTCCAGCAGGGCGCGCTCTTCGAATGGATGAGCGTGCGCGACAATGTGGGCTTCGGCCCCTCGATGAAGGGCATGCCCAAGCACGACAAGGCCGCGGTGGTGAACCGCCTGCTCGATGTCGTCGGGCTGCAGGACTTCAAGGAAAAGGCCGTCTACGAGCTATCGGGCGGGATGCAGCAGCGCGTGGCCCTGGCCCGCTGCCTGGCCAATGACCCGGATGTCATCCTGATGGACGAGCCCCTGGGCGCGCTCGACGCCCTGACCCGCGAGAAGATGCAGAGCCTCGTGCTGAAGCTCTGGAAGGAGACCGGCAAGACCATCATCCTCATCACCCACTCGGTGGAGGAGGCCCTGCTGCTGGGCGAGCGCCTGATCGTCATGGCGCCGCGCCCCGGCCGCATCCACAAGGAGTACCGCCTGCCCTTCGCCGAGCTGGGCGTGAACGCGGACCTGCGCGAGGTCAAGAAACACCCCGAGTTCGGCCCCCGGCGCGAAGAGATCCTCAACATGATCTGGGACATGGAAGAGGAGATCATGGGCCGCAAGGAGGATGCGGCATGACCGGCCTCTTCTTCCTGCTGATCTATGTCGCCATCTTCGTGGTCAGCGCCCTGGTGGTGACCAAGCTGATCCAGAAGACGGTGGTGGACTATACCTCTCTCAAAACGGTCACCTTCGGGGACGAGAGCGCGGTGCGACCGAACCGGGCTGCCGGGGTCATCTCCGTCCTGACGATCTTTCTCATGTGGGGCGTCTTCACCGGCTCGGCGCTGATCCCCTCCTTCCTGCACGCGCCTGGGCCCTTCGTGGGCACCACCAGCTTCACCTATACCGCTCAGGCGCCGGGCCAGCCGCCCGACGATGCCACGGTCACAGTGGTGGTCCATCCGCGCGGCGAACCGGCCGACCTGCCCGAGACGGGCGGCGGCGAGGGCTTTGCCAAGGACGATGCCATCGCCATCGCCCAGTGGCGCACCGGCCTGATCAACGTTCAGCGCAACGACGAGGTGGGCAAGAGCGATGGCGCCGAGGTGATCGCCATCGACGGCCAGAAGATCGCCCCGGGCCAGACCGTGCGCACCGCGAACGGCTCCGTCACCCTCTCGGACAAGGGCACGCCCAACTTCGAGCCGACCAAGGGCTGGCAGATGGAGCCGCTCTACCTGCCCGCGCCGGAGGAGGTCTGGAGCCGCACGATCCAGATCCTTAACGAGGGCTTCCGCAACTTCACCCTCTGGGAGCACCTGGGCTACTCGCTCTTCCGGGTGGTCGTGGGCTTCATTCTGGGCGCCCTGGTGGGCATCCCCCTGGGCTACGCCATGGGCCTGAGCAACTGGTTCCGCGGCTGGTTCGACCCGATCGTCGAATTCATGCGCCCGGTGCCGCCGCTGGCGCTGATCCCGCTGGTCATCATCTGGGCCGGGATCGGCGAGGCGGGCAAGATCATCCTGCTCTTCCTCGCCGCCCTCTGGATTATGGCAATCGCCGCCCGCGCCGGGGTCTCGGGGGTGAACATCTCCAAGGTGCACGCCGCCTATTCCCTGGGCGCCAGCAAGTGGCAGATCATGCGCCACGTGATCGTGCCCAACTCCCTGCCGGAGATCTTCACCGGCGCACGGGTGGCCATGGGGGTCTGCTGGGGCACCGTCGTCGCGGCCGAGCTGGTGGCGGCGGAGCAGGGGGCCGGCATGATGATCATGACCGCCTCGAAGTTCCAGAACACCGACATCGTCATCATGGGGATCATCCTGATCGGCGTCATCGGCTTCGGCATCGACATGCTGATGCGCTACGCCGAGCGGTTCCTTGTGCCTTGGAAGGGCAAGGGGTAGTCCGAGGCTCCGCCTCGGCAAACCCTCCGGGGGAGGGTTTGTACCCCTTGCGGGCGGAGCCCCGGGGGTTGAGTTAAAGCGCTGCCCTGGGGAGTGTTTGTACCCCTTGCGGGCGGAGCCCCGGGGATGGAGTTAAAGCGCCGCCCGGGGGAGGCTTTGAAGCCCTTGCGGGCGGATCCCCCCGGGCCGATCCAACGCACTGCCCCGGTAAGGCTCACCCCCTTTGCGCGGCACCCCACACCCGCCCCGCCGCTCCCCCTGCCCAAGAGGTGGGACCGAAAGGCCCCACTGCGCCTTTCAGGTGTCTTTGCCGCCCGCTTCTCCCTTGCAGATTGAAGGGAGATCGTGATGATCGGGGGCGGGTAGCGGGTGTGCCGCGTGTCGGGCGTGGTTTTTGGACGGCTTTTTCTCTATCTCGCTACCTCAAGGAGCGATTATGCGGGATGATTCCATGGAGACAGGCAGCCCCGGACAACCCGGCGGAAAGCACCCGCCGGTCTCGACCATCGAGGATGTCATCACCTTCCGTCTGCAGCGGCTGGTCGCCATCGGGGACCGGGCGGGCAACCACTGGTCCGAGCGGCTTTTTGACCTGACGATCAACGAGTGGCGGCTCCTGGCCCTCGTCAAGGGCCGCGCCCCGGCCCGCGCCGGCGAGATGGCGGAACTGCTCTACATGGACAAGAGCCAGCTCAGCCGGGTGATCAAGGCGCTCCAGAAGAAGGGCCTGATCCGCAACACGCCCGATCCCAACGACGGCCGCGCCGTGGCCCTCATGCCCACCGCCAAGGGCAAGCGCCTCTACAGCGCCATGATGGAGGAGGTGCTGCGCGGTAACGAAAGGGTCCTGGCCCCGCTGACCGAGGAGGAGGTGGCCTTCTTCGACGATATCCTGGGCCGACTCATCGCCCACAGCCAGGCCCTCCTGGAGGCCCGCCTGGGCCAGAAGTAGCGGCCGCGGCGCAGTAGGGGGGATTGAGTGCCGATAGAGTTTCATCCCCGCGCCGGACAGATTTTGGTTTGCGATTTCAGCGGCTTCAAGGTGCCGGAGATGGTGAAGCCTCGGCCGGTCATGGTGGTCTCGCCGCGTCTTCCGTATCGGAGCGGGATCGTCGCGGTGGTGCCGATCAGCCTGACTGCCCCCATTCACAACCTGCCCTTCTGTGTCAGGCTGTCGCGCAACTATCACCCGAAGGGGGAGGATGATCTGCCCTGCTGGGCCAAATGCGACATGATCATGAACCTCGGCCTCTGGCGGCTGAACGGGTTCAAGGTCGGGCGGCGCAAGTATGTGACCCCGCAGGCCGTGGCCGAGGATTTATCCGCCGTTAAGGCGGGCGTGTTACACGGTTTGGGCCAAGGTCACTTGATCGTGTGACAATGGGTTGCTATTTTATGGGCGTATCCCGGTCATCGGGCTTTAAGACCTAGACTACTAGGCAGGTTGGTCGCCGAGCGATGACAAGCTCAGACCAGCCTAGATATTGTCACTGTCCTTGAGCCCTGCTTCGGCAGGGCTTTCGTATTTTTGCCGGGCAGGGGCGGGCCGTGCCACATCAAATGACGCCGGGGACTGGAAAGAATCGCCTGGCTGAGCTACCTTTCCAATGAGAACAAAAAGTGAACATATGGAGGAATGCATGACACCCGATTCCCCCCTGGGACAGGTCATTTCCCTGTCCTCCAAGCGTCTGGTCCAGGACGTGCCCGCCCCCGGCGGCGGGGAGCCGGTGCTGCGCGACGTCCTGGCGGGCGCCCCCTTCGACGCCGCGGTGACGGGCTTTGTCCTGGCCTGCCTGCCGCCGGGCAATGCCCCGGTGATGTGGGTCTCAGACCGCCTCTCCCGGCGCGAGAACGGGCGCCTCTACGGGCCTGCCCTGGCCGCCCGGGGCCTCAAGGCGCCGGTCCTGCGGGTCGAGGTGAGCCACCCGCGCGACGTCCTCTGGGCGATGGAGGAGGGCGCGGGCTGTGCCGGGCTGGGCGCCGTCGTGGGCGAGATCCACGGCGCGCCCGAGGTGCTGAGCTTCACCGCCACCAAGCGCCTGGCGCTGCGCTCGGAGGCGGCGGGCGTGCCCGTCTGGCTGATCCGCACCGGCGAGGAGGGCAGCCTCTCGGCGGCGCGCGAACGCTGGCGGCTCAGCTCCCTGCCCTCCGCGCGGCACCCCTGGAACGCCCAGGCCCCCGGCACGCCGCTCTGGGAGGCGGAGCTCTTCCGCGCCCGCGGCCGGGCCCCCGGCACCTGGAGCGCCAGCCATGACCCGGCAGCCCGACGGCCCCAGGATCGTCTCCGTCTGGTTTCCCGATCTGGCGATGGACCGCTGGCGCAGGATCGTGCGCCAACAGCGGACCTTGCCCGGGGATGAGGTGCCCGTGGTGCTGGCCCGCCCGGGCACCCATGGCCCCGTCGTCCATGCCCTGAGCGCCGAGGCGGCGCGCCGCGGCATCGCCCCGGAGGAGCGGATCGTCGATGTCCAGGCCATCCACCCCGATCTGCACGTGGAAACGGCGGACCCGGCGGGCGATCAGGAACTGCTCGACAGGGTGGCCCTCTGGGCGCGCCGCTGGTGCCCCTGGACGGTGCGCGACGGCGCGGCGGGCATCCTGCTCGACGTGACCGGCGCGGCCCATCTCTTCGGCGGCGAGGCGTCCCTGCTGCGCGACATGGCGGCGCGCTTCCGGATGCAGGGGCTGACCCCGCGCCTGGCCCTGGCGCCGACCCGTGGCGCGGCCCAGATGCTGGCCCGCTACGGGGCCGGCGGCACCCTCTGCGGCCCCGAGGACATCGAGGTGGCCATCGCCCCCCTGCCGGTGGCCGCCCTGCGCATCGATCCCGAGACCGAGCGCCTGCTGCAACGGCTCGGGCTCAAGACCCTGGGCAAGCTGATGGAGGTGCCACGGGTGGCCCTCATGCGCCGCTTCGACCGCCTGGCGCGCGATCTCAACCCCCTGGTCCTGCTGGACCGGGCCCTGGGCAAGCTGGGCGATCCGCTCGATGCCCCGCCCGAGGGGCAGCGCTACCTGGCCCGGGTGCGCCTGGCCGAACCGGTGCTTGACCCCGTGCCGCACCTCGATGCCCTGGCCGAGGATCTCTGCCGACAGCTCTCCCGGGCGGAGCAGGGGGCGCGGCTGCTGCGCCTGACGATCTACCGGGTGGACGGCGAATGGCGCAGCCGCGACCTCGCCCTGGCCCGCGCCAGCCGCGATCCGGCACACCTCCTGCGCCTGCTGACGGGCAAGCTGGAGGGGATCGACCCGGGCTTCGGCTTTGATCTGCTCACCCTGGAGGCGCGGCGGGTGGAGCCCCTGGCGCTACACCAGGATCACCTGGATGGCCGCCGCGACGCCTCGGCCGACGTGGCCGCCCTGTTGGACCGGCTGACGGCCCGGCTGGGGCCGGAGAAGGTCAGCTGGTCGGGCTGGCTGGAGAGCCACCTGCCCGAGCGGGTGGAGCACCGCCAGCCCGCCCTGGCCGAGGCCGCGGGGGGTGCCGCGCCGCCCCTGTTGGAGAGGGACCGGCCCCTGCGCCTGCTCGATCCGCCCGAGGAGATCGCCGTGCTCTATGCCGTGCCCGAGGGCCCGCCCGCCCGCTTCCGCTGGCGCCGGGTTTCCTTCCTCACCACCCGCCACGAGGGGCCGGAGCGGATCGCCCCGGAATGGTGGCGCGACAGGCCCGGCACCCGCCTGCGCGACTACTACCGGGTGGAGGTGACCGACGGGCGGCGCTTCTGGCTCTTCCGAGAGGGCATCCTGGGCGACGGGCGCGGCGGTGACCCGCGCTGGTTCGTGCAGGGCATTTTCGGATGAGGGCAGGGGAGGCGCGCGTCTGCGACGAGGCCTCGCCCGCCCGCCCCTAGAAGGCTGAGAGAGAGTTTGCTGCTGATGAGACCTGGGGGTTTTTGTGCTGCTTTGTCATCTGTACCGCCCGGGGGCACCCCGGGCAGCGCCCTCCCTCCCCCGGGAGGGCGATTGAGACGTTTCAAGTGGAGGTCAGCCTTGTCTTGCCGCGCTGTCGGTCGCAGCCCCCACGGGGTGCGGCCCTTCGGGGAGGGCGACGCCCTTATCCTTTTGCTCGTTTGTCGATGACCCATGCCCCAACAGGAAGGACATAAGCGCCGCACGCTCGACGGGGATGACCCCTTCCAGTGGCATCCCCCCAGCCCCTACGTGGAGCTGGGCCTGGCCAGTTCATTCTCCTTCCTGCGTGCCGCCTCGGACGCGGTGGACCTCACCTCCACCGCCAACATCCTCGGCTATGACGCCATGGGGATCGCCGATCACAACACCCTCGCGGGCGTGGTCCGCATCCACACGGAGGCCAGGAAGGCCAAGCTGCGGCCCCTGATCGGCGCGCGGCTGGTGCTCATGTGCGACACGGAGCTGCTGGCCTACCCCGGGGACCGCGCCGCCTACGCCCGCCTCTCGACGCTGCTGTCCAAGGGCAAGATGGCCGACATCGAGGGCGGCTGGCAGGAGAAGGGCGAGACCCACCTGACCCTGGAGATGCTCTCCGAACAGGCCGAGGGCCTGCACCTGATCCTCCTGCCGCCCGAGCGGCTCGATCTCTTCGAGGCGGGCCTGCCGCGCCTCACCGCCGCCCTGCCGGGGATGCGCCACATCGCGGCGGCCTACCTCTACCGCGGCGATGATGTGGCCCGGATCGGGCGGCTCGACGCCATCGCCCGGGCCCAGGGGCTCTCGATCCTGGCCACCAACGATGTCCTCTACCACGCCCCCCAGCGGCGCCCGCTGCAGGACGTCATGACCTGCATCCGCGAGGGCGTGACGATCGACCGGGCGGGTTTCCGGCTGGCGGCCAATGCCGAGAGGCACCTCAAGTCCCCCGCCGAGATGTGCCGCCTCTTCAGCGCCTGGCCCCACGCCATCCGCGCGACCCGCGCCCTGGCCGATGCCATCAGCTTCTCGCTCGAGGATCTCAAGTACGAGTACCCGCACGAGATCGTGCCCGAGGGCCGGAGCGCCCAGGAGGAGCTGGAAAGGCTCACCTGGGAAGGGGCCGCGCGGCGCTACCCGGAAGGGGTCTCGGCGCGCATCCGCGCCATCATCGAGAAGGAGTTCGAGCTGATCCGGTCGAAGAAGATCGCCCGCTACTTCCTCACCATCAACGACATCGTGCGCTTCGCCCGCGAGGAGGCCAGCCCGCCGATCCTCTGCCAGGGGCGCGGCTCGGCGGCCAACTCCGCCGTCTGCTTCTGCCTCGGCATCACCTCCGTCGACCCCGAGGAGCATGACGTGCTCTTCGAACGCTTCCTGAGCGAGGAGCGGGACGAGCCGCCCGACATCGACGTGGATTTCGAGCACGAGCGGCGTGAGGAGGTGATCCAGTACATGTATGCAAAGTACGGGCGGGAGCGGGCCGGCCTCTGCGCCACGGTGATCCACTACCGCCCGCGCTCGGCCATCCGCGAGGTGGGCAAGGCCATGGGCCTTTCGGAGGATGTCACCTCCAAGCTCGCTAGCACCGTCTGGGGCTCCTTCGAGGGCGAGATGGGCGATGAGCGGGTGCGCGACGCGGGCATGGACCTCGAGGACCCCTACCTGCGCCGGGTGATCCGCCTGGCGCGCGAGATGACGGGTATGCCGCGCCACCTCTCCCAGCACGTGGGCGGCTTCATCCTCACCGAAAGGCCCCTGACGGAAATCGTGCCCATCGGCAACGGCGCCATGCCCGACCGTTCTTTCATCGAGTGGGACAAGGACGACATCGACGCCCTGGGCATCTTCAAGGTGGACATCCTGGCCCTGGGGATGCTGACCTGCATCGCCAAGGGCTTCGACCTGCTGCGCGCCCACTACGGCGAGGATCACGACCTGGCCAGCGTGCCCGGCGAGGACCCGGCCACCTACGACATGCTCTGCGCGGGGGACAGCCTGGGCGTCTTCCAGGTGGAAAGCCGGGCCCAGATGGCCATGCTGCCCAAGCTGCGCCCGCGCACCTTCTACGACCTGGTGATCGAGGTGGCCATCGTCCGCCCCGGCCCGATCCAGGGCGACATGGTCCACCCCTTCCTGCGGCGGCGCCAGGGGATCGAGGGGGTCTCCTACCCAGCCCCGGGGCCGGAGCATCCGCAGGACGAGCTGCTGCGCATCCTCGGGCGGACCCTTGGCGTGCCGATCTTCCAGGAGCAGGCCATGAAGATCGCCATTGATGCCGCCAAGTTCTCCCCTGCCGAGGCCAACGAATTGCGCAAGGCCATGGCCACCTTCCGCTCGCGCGGGACCATCGAGACCCTGCAGCAGAAGATGGTGGGACGCATGACCGAACGGGGCTATGACCCGGAGTTCGCCCAGCGGTGTTTCGACCAGATCAAGGGCTTCGGCGAATACGGCTTTCCCGAAAGCCACGCGGCCTCCTTTGCCAAGCTGGTCTATGTCTCGAGCTGGATGAAGTGTCACCACCCGGCGGCCTTTGCCTGTGCCCTGCTTAACTCCCAGCCCATGGGCTTCTACGCCCCGGCCCAGATCGTCCGGGACGCCAAGGAGCACGGGGTCGAGGTGCGCGGCGTCGATGCCAACCTCTCGCACTGGGACTGCACGCTGGAACCCGCGGCCGAGGGCTTTGCCCTGCGCCTGGGCTTCCGCCAGGTCGACGGGATGCGCGAGGAGGCGGCCCACCGGATCGTGGCGGCGCGCGACCAGCCCTTCGCGGAGGTGGCGGAGCTGAAGACCCGGGCGCGGCTCGACAGGGGCACGGTGCGGCGCCTGGCGGCGGCCGATGCCATGCGGTCGATGGGGATCGACCGGCGCCAGGCGCTCTGGCAGGCCCAGGGGCTGAAGGATGCGCCCAGCCTGCCGATCTTCGAGCACGCCGAGGCCGGCGCGGAGGGGGCCGAGCCCGCCGTGGCCCTGCCCGCCATGGCCCAGGCCGAGCACGTGGTGGCCGACTACCAGACCCTGCGGCTCTCGCTGAAGGCCCACCCCATGAGCTTCTTCCGCGAGAGCCTGCGCGCCCAGGGCTTCGTCTGCAGCGATCAGCTGCCGGGCATGGCCCACGGTCAGCGCGTCTCGCTCGCCGGGCTGGTGCTGGTGCGCCAGAAGCCGGGCAGCGCCAAGGGGGTCTGCTTCATCACCCTGGAGGACGAGGGCGGGGTGGCCAACCTGGTGATCTGGCCGAAGCTCTTCGAAAGCCTGCGCCCGGTCATCATGGGGGCGCGGCTGCTGGTGGTCCATGGCCGCATCCAGAGCGACGGGCGGGTGATCCACGTGGTGGCCGACCGGCTGGAGAACCGCACCGAGCGGCTCGACAGCCTCGCCGCCGACCGGGTGCCGCGTCTCACCGTGCGCGGCGATCACCCGACCCACCCGATCCCCGGCCAGGCCGACGGCAGCCGCCGTCATCCGCGCGACGTGCGGGTGATCCCCAAGTCGCGCGATTTTCATTAGCGGGGGGCGGTCTGGCCTGCTAGGGGAGGGCGCGGGGCCGGCCTGGCCCGCAAGCCCGAAATCCCGCGCCGATGAGGGGGCTGTCTGCCCCCTCAAACTCCCCCGAGAGTTTATCCGGCAAAACGAAGAAGGAAGACCGCGCCTTGCAGACGCCCCATCCCCTGACCCGCGACCTGGTGCTGGTGGGGGGCGGCCATGCCCACGCCCTGGTGCTGCGCGCCTGGGGCATGGACCCCCTGCCGGGGGCGCGCCTGACCCTCATCAACCCCGGCCCGACGGCGCCCTACACGGGCATGCTGCCGGGCCACGTGGCGGGCCACTACAGCCGCGCGGAGCTGGAGATCGACCTGGTCAGGCTCTGCCGCCATGCCGGGGCGCGGCTGATCCTCGACAGAGCCGTGGGGCTGGACCGAGCAGCGCAGCGGATTGAGCTCGCAGGGCGCGGGCCGGTGGCCTACGACGTGGCCTCCTTCGACATCGGCATCACGGCGGAGATGGACCTGCCGGGCTTTGCCGAGCATGCCATCGGGGCCAAGCCCCTGGACCTCTTTGCCGCCCGCTGGCGCGCCTTCCGCGAAGAGGTGACGGCGGGCGACCGGGTGCCCCTGGCGGTGATCGGCGGCGGCGTGGCGGGGGTGGAGCTGGCCCTGGCCATGGCGCATGACCTGCGCCAGGCGGGTATCCGCCCGGCGGTCACGGTGATCGAGGCCGGGCCCGAACTCTCGGGCCTGGGCACCCTGGCGCGGCGCCGCCTGGGGCAGGAGATGGCGGCCCAGGAGATCACCCTGCGCACCGGCGCCGCGGTCACCCGGATCAGCGCCGAAGGGGTGCATCTGGCGGGGGGCGAGGTTCTGCCCGCGCGGCTCTGCGTGGGGGCCGCCGGGGCCTTCCCCCAGGGCTGGCTCGCCGCGACGGACCTGCCGCTTAGGGAGGGCTTCATCGAGGTGGGGGAGGACCTGGGCGTGGCGGGCGATCCCCGGCTCTTTGCCGTGGGCGACTGTGCCCACATGGCGGTGCACCCGCGCCCCAAGGCCGGGGTCTTTGCCGTGCGCGCCGCCCCTCTGCTCAAGCACAACCTGCGCGCGGCCCTCTCCGGGGGGCGCCGCCGCCCCTTCCGGCCGCAGCGGCACTACCTCAAGCTCGTCTCCCTCGGCGGCAAGCGCGCCCTGGCCGAGAAGTTCGGCCTCTGCCTCTCGGGCGCGCCCCTTTGGCGCTGGAAGGACCGGATCGACCGGGCCTTCATGGAGCGCCTGGACAACCTTCCCGCCATGGCCGCCGAGGCGCCGCCCCAGGAGGCGGCGGCCGGCCTCAAGAGCCTCCTGGAAGAGCGCCCCCTCTGCGGTGGCTGCGGTGCCAAGGTGGGGGGTGCCGTCCTGCGCGATGCCCTCACCGGGCTGGAGGGGGCGGAGGGAGAGATCCTTACCGCCGCGGGCGACGATGCCGCCGTCCTGCGCCAGCCCGGCGGGGGCTACCAGGTGATCAGCACCGATCACCTGCGCGCCTTCACCGAGGACCCCCACCTGATGACCCGGATCGCCGCCATCCATGCCCTGGGCGATGTCTGGTCCATGGGCGCAAGGCCCCAGGTGGCCCTCGCCTCGCTGGTCCTGCCGCGCATGACCCCCGCGCTCCAGGCCCGCACCCTGGCGGAGATCACCGAGGCCGCCCGCGCGGTCCTGGGGGAGGCCGGGGCGCGGCTCGTCGGCGGCCACACCACCATGGGGGCGGAGCTCACCATCGGCTTCACCGTCACCGGCACCCGCGCGCGGCCCCCCATCACCCAGGCGGGCGCCCGGGCCGGCGATCTGCTGATTCTGACAAGGGAGATCGGCGCGGGCGTCATCCTCGCCGCCGAGATGCAGGGCCAGGCGCGCGGCCCCGAGGTGGCGGCCCTGCTGGCGCGCATGGCCGAGGGGCAGGGGGCGGCGGCCGAGATCCTGGAAGAGGCCCATGCCATGACGGATGTGACCGGCTTCGGCCTGGCCGGGCACCTTCAGGCCATCTGCCGCGCATCGGGGCTCGATGCGACCCTCTGGCAGAAGGAAATCCCGGTCTACGCGGGGGCACGGCGGCTCTCGGATCTGGGCCTGGGCTCCACCCTCCTGCCCGCCAACCGCGCCGATGCCCCCGTGGCGGGAATCGAGGATCCACTCCTGCACGATCCCCAGACGGCCGGCGGCCTGCTGGCGGCGGTGCCCGAGACGGCGGCGGAGCGGCTGCTTCAGCGCCTGCGCGCGGCGGGCAGCCCGGCGGCCCTTATTGGGCGGCTGGCAGCCGGGTCAGGGCGTCTGACCATGAGATGATCTCTCCCGCCGCGCGGGAGAGCTGCCCCTCCTCCAGATTTTCCAGCCGCAGGACCCTCTGCGCCGGGGGCGATGCGGCGGCGGATTTCTCGTAGCGCGGATCGTAGTGGGCCACCATCAGATCCCGCGCCAGGGCCTCGAACTCTCCCGCCTCGGCCCAGGCGAGCCAGCCCTCGATCACCTCGCGGGCGTGGTAGGGCCGCAGCGCCTCGATCCGTGCGGCTAGGCGCGTGCCATCCTCCGTCAGGTCGCTGTAGGCGCGGCAGAGGAAGGCGGCCCGGGCCGCCACCGGCGCCGCCACCGTCAGGCGCGGCGCGGCCTGCATGGCGGCCCAGAGCGAGGGGGGCACCAGGCAGTCTCCCACCTTGCTGCTCTCGGCCTCGACGAAGGTCACCTGGGCCGGGTCATGCTGCTCGAGCGCGGCGGCGATGCAGCTTTCGAACATCTTCTGGGCGGGCTGGCCGCCCGGCATGGCCCCGAAAAGCGAGCCGCGGTGGTTGGCCAGGCCCTCGAGGTCGAGCACCTGGGCCCCCTGCTCGGCCAAGTGGGCGAGGAGCCTTGTCTTGGCCGTGCCGGTGCCGCCGCCGAGGATCACCAGCCGGTGCGGCAGGGGATCCTCGTAGAGCCGCTTCACCACCAGGCGGCGGTAGCTCTGGTAGCCGCCCTTGACCAGCCGCACCCGCCAGCCGACCTGATCGAGGATCGTGGCGAAGGCGCCCGAGCGCTGGCCGCCGCGCCAGCAGTAGACCAGCGGCTGCCAGTCGCCCGCGTGGCCCGCCAGCGGCCCCTGGAGATGGGTGGCGGTGTTGCGGGCCACCAGGGCGCCGCCGATCTTGCGCGCCTTGAAGGGGCTCTCCTGGGT
The DNA here is from genome assembly GCA_965212515.1 of Sulfitobacter sp. Lineage (GTDB taxonomy): Bacteria > Pseudomonadota > Alphaproteobacteria > Rhodobacterales > Rhodobacteraceae > Sulfitobacter. The sequence continues at coordinate 1,433,259 of OZ243122.1, read as the reverse complement.
GTAGATGGTGCCCACCTCGGCGCGCTCGGCATCGTCCAGCACCGGCAGGTTGATGGCCCCCGGCAGGTGATCCTCGGCGAACTCGGCAGGCGAGCGCACGTCGATCACCGTATCGACATCGAGCGCCGCGAGATCGGCGAGGGACTGGAGCGTGACGGTCTTCATGGGGCGGCCTTCATCGGGGTCAGTGGGCCATTGTAGCGGCATCCACCGCCGGGGCCAACGGGCCGCGCTGCCCCTTGACTTCCCGGTCCGCAAAAGGTGTACCACCGCAAACCATTCCGCCCAGTGAAAGGGACCCGCCATGCACGCCTTCCGCAGCCACACCTGCGCCGACCTGAACCTTGAAAACAAGGGCGAAGATGTCCGCCTGGCGGGCTGGGTCCACCGGGTCCGGGATCACGGCGGTGTGCTCTTCATCGACCTGCGCGATCACTACGGCATGACCCAGGTGCTCTGCGACCCCGACAGCCCGGTCTTCTCGCAGGTGGAGAAGGTGCGCTCGGAATGGTGCATCCGCATCGACGGCACGGTCAAGGCGCGCGACGAGAGCCTGGTGAACCCCAAGCTGCCCACCGGCGAGATCGAGGTCTATATCCGCGACATCGAGATCCTGGGCGACGTGAAGGGCGATCTGCCGCTGCAGGTCTTCGGCGAGCAGGAGTACCCCGAGGAGACCCGCCTGCGCTACCGCTACCTGGACCTGCGCCGCGAGAAGATGCAGCGCAACATGAAGCTCCGCTCCGACGTCGTGGCCTCGATCCGCAAGCGCATGTGGGAGCAGAACTTCCGCGAGTTCCAGACCCCGATCATCACCGCCTCCTCGCCCGAGGGCGCGCGCGACTTCCTGGTGCCCTCGCGCCTGCACCCGGGCAAGTTCTACGCCCTGCCGCAGGCCCCGCAGCAGTTCAAACAGCTCCTGATGGTCTCGGGCTTCGACAAGTACTTCCAGATCGCCCCCTGCTTCCGCGACGAGGACCCCCGGGCCGACCGCTCGCCCACGGATTTCTACCAGCTCGACATGGAGATGTCCTTTGTCGAGCAGCAGGACGTCTTCGACGCCATCCAGCCCGTCCTCACCGGCCTCTTCGAGGAGTTCGGCGGCGGCAAGAGGGTGGACCAGACCTGGGAGCAGATCTCCTACAAGGATGCCGCCCTCTGGTACGGCACCGACAAGCCCGACCTGCGCAACCCGATCAAGATGCAGGTGGTGAGCGAGCATTTCGCGTGCTCCGGCTTTGCCATCTTCGCAAAGCTCCTAGAGCAGGAGGGCACCGAGGTCCGCGCCATTCCCGCCCCCACGGGCGGCAGCCGGAAGTTCTGCGACCGGATGAACGCCTTTGCCCAGAAGGAAGGGCTGCCGGGGATGGGCTACATCTTCTGGCGTGAAAAGACCGCCGATGCCGTGGCCCAAGAGCTGGGCATCTCCGTGAAGGAGGCCCAGGCCAAGCTGAAGTCCGGCGAGGTCGAGGGCGGCATGGAAGCGGCAGGCCCCCTGGCCAAGAACATCGGCCCCGAGCGCACCGAGGCGATCCGCCAGCAGCTCGGCCTCGACGTGGGCGACGCGGCCTTCTTCCTGGGCGGCAAGCCCAAGGCCTTCGAGGCCGTCGCGGGCCGTGCGCGCACCGTCATCGGGGATGAGCTGGGCCTGACCGACAAGGACCGTTTCGCCTTTGCCTGGATCGTCGATTTCCCGATCTACGAGCGGGACGAAGAGACCGGCAAGATCGACTTCGAGCACAACCCCTTCTCCATGCCCCAGGGCGGCATGGCGGCGCTGGAGGGCGATCCGCTCGCCGTGAAGGGCTACCAATACGACCTCGCCTGCAACGGCTACGAGCTGGTCTCGGGCGCGATCCGGAACCACAAGCCCGAGATCATGTTCAAAGCCTTCGAGATCGCCGGCTACGACGAGGCCGAGGTCCGCAAGCGCTTCGGCGGCATGGTCAACGCCTTCCAGTACGGCGCCCCGCCGCACGGCGGCTGCGCGGCCGGCATCGACCGCATCGTCATGCTCCTGGCCGAGGAGCAGAACATCCGCGAGGTCATCCTCTTCCCGATGAACCAGCGCGCCGAGGATCTGATGATGAACGCCCCCTCCGACCCGACGAGCGACCAGCTCATGGAGCTGGGTCTCCGGGTGATCCCGCAGGACCAATAGGGAAGGGCGCGCGGCCCTCCAGAGAAAGCGAAAGCCCCGGCCAGTGCCGGGGCTTTTTTTGTTGGCGGGTAACGGATCGCCCACTCAATCCTCCAGGCTGTCCTCCTTCTTCTCCTCGATCAGCCCCAGCTCTTCCTTCTTGCGCGCCTCGAAGCGGGCGCCGAACTTCTCGTTGTCCTCCTCGCCGACGACCTCCTTCGCGCGGGTGAAGACCTCGTCCTCCTCCTCGTCGATGTGGTGCTCGTAGTCGTGCTTGAGGGTCTTGAACTTGGTCAGCCAGCCGGGGGAGGACATCTCCATCTCGTTCAGCTCCTCCATCAGGTCGTCAAGCTGCTGGTGCTCGTGCACCGAGTGGCGCGCGCTGTCCTGGCCCCAGGTCTCGCTGATCAGCTTGGAGTAGAAGGTCTCCTCCTCCGCCGCCGCGTGGGATTTCACATCGCGGTAGAACTCCTCCCAGGCGCGCTGGCGCGTCTCGCTGTCGCCGCTGGTGTCCTCCAGCGTGGCCAGGAGCTGGCGGTGGTTGTCGTGGTCCTTCTTGATGGCGTCGTAGATGGATGGCATGGGGCTCTCCTTTGTCATAGCTGCCAGCGCAACGTCCGGGCCGCCGAACGGTTCCCCCTGCGGCAAGGGGCCGCCGGGGGGTGAGAGATCCACGCTATCCCCCCTCGCAAGGCTGCGCCAACTTGCCTAGGCTGGGGGCGCGAATCCGACGGGGAGCCGACCGACGTGGCCTTTTCACCTCAGCTTGCCGAGCGGCGCTTCGGCTTCGGGCCCGCCCCGCGCGGCGGCGCCCCCACCTCGGTCGCGGAGATGCTCGCCCGCCTGGCGGGGCCCGACAGGATCGCCGAGGCGCTGCCGCAGCCGCCCTTCAGCACCCTTCAGCAGGCCCTCGTCCTGCGCCGCCGCTTCCGCGGCTACGCCCGCAAGAACCCCGAGAGCGCCGAGGGCCGCAAGGCCGCCGCCCGCGAGCGCGAGATCTACGGCGAGGCCCGCGCCGCCTGGTTCCGCGCCCTACGCCGCAGCTATGCCCGGCGGGTGGAGACGGAGGCGGCCTTCCGCGAGCGGCTCGTCGCCTTCTGGGGCGATCACTTCACCGCCCGGGGCAAGGGCGGCCTGCTGCGCTTTGCCATGCCCGCCTACCTGGAGGAGGCGGTGCGCCCCGGCATCACCGGCAGCTTCGCCGATCTGCTGATCGCCTGCGTGATGCACCCCCTGATGCTGCACTACCTCGACCAGGACAGCAGCATGGGTCCCAACTCCATCCTCGTGCGGCGGCGTGATCTGGACCGGGGCCTGAACGAGAACCTGGCCCGCGAGGTGCTGGAGCTGCACACCCTGGGCAGCGGCGGCCCCTACGGCCAGGAGGACGTGCGCCAGCTCGCCGAGCTCTTCACCGGCCTCAGCCGCACGCGGGATCATTCCTTCGTCTTCCGCCGGATCATGGCCGAGCCGGGGCCCGAGACCGTCCTGGGCAAGACCTACGGCAAGGGCGCCAGCCCCCAGTACGTGGAGGAGGTGCTGCGCGACCTCGCGGCCCACCCGGCGACGGCGGACCATCTGGCGCGCAAGCTGGCGGTGCACTTCCTGGCGGACGATCCCCCTTCCGATCTGGTGCAGGACCTCGCCGCCGCCTACCGCGAGACCGGGGGCCAGCTCATGGCCCTCTACGAGGTGCTTCTGAACCACCCCGCCGCCTGGGCGCCCGCCCCGGGCAAGCTGCGCCCGCCGCAGGAGTACCTGGCGACCGCCCTGCGCGCCCTCGGCCTGCGCGCGGCCGAGATCGAGGCCCTTTCCGAGCAGCAGGTGCGGCGGCTGATCTTCCGGCCCCTGCGGCTCATGGGGCAGCCCTGGCAGGCGCCCCCCGGTCCCGATGGCTGGCCCGAGGGGGATGCCGCCTGGATCACGCCCCAGGCCATCGCCACGCGGCTGGAATGGGCCATGACGGCCCCCGCCCGGCTGCTCGAGGAACTGCCCGATCCGCAGGAACTGCTGGAGCAGGCCCTGGGCCCGGCGGCGGGCCCAGAGCTGCGCTTTGCCGTGGCGGCGGCGGAGGACCGGGGCAGCGCCCTGGGCCTGGTGCTCAGCGCCCCCGCCTTTCAGAGACGTTAGGAGAGCTGTATGAGTGAGCCCCTCGACAGACGCAGCCTGCTGGCGCGGGCCGGCTATTTCGGCTGCTCCCTCGCCGCCGCGCCCCTGGTCACGCCGCTCGCCTTTGCCGCCGCCCCCTGGGACACGCGGCTGGTGGTCATCATCCTGCGCGGCGGCATGGACGGGCTCGACGTGGTGCGCCCCCTGGGCGATCCCGCCTTCGCCGCCCTGCGGTCCGGCCTCAACGAGGCGCCGGGGCTTGATCTCGATGGCTTCTACGCGCTGCACCCCGGCCTGGCGCCGCTCATGCCGCTCTGGCGGGCGGGCGAGCTCGGCTTCCTGCATGCCGTCTCCACCCCCTACCGGGACCGGCGCAGCCACTTCGACGGCCAGGACCTGCTGGAGGCCGGGACCGACAGCCTGGGCGGCGCGGTGCGCGACGGCTGGCTGAACCGGATGCTCCAGACGGTGCCGGGCCTGTCGGTGGAGAATGCCTATGCCATCGGTCACGATCCCCTGCGCCTGCTCGAAGGAGAGGCCCCGGTGGCCAACTGGGCGCCCGAGGCGAACCTGCGCATCTCGCCCCATGCCCTGCGCCTGGCCGAGATGGTGATGGAGCCGGACGCGGCCCTGCACGCCGCCCTCTCCGAAGCCCTGACCCTCTCGCAGGAGATGCCCCAGGGGGCCGCGCGGGGCAGGGCCCACGTGCAGATCGCCCGCTTCGCCGCCGGGCGGCTCAGGGGGGCGGCCCGGGTCGCGGCCTTCTCGCTCAACGGCTGGGACACGCACCGCGCCCAGGCCCGGGCCCTGACCCGCAGCCTCGGCGCCCTCTCGGAAACGCTCCTGACCCTGCGCGCCGACCTGGGCGCGGAGACCTGGGGCAAGACTGCCGTGCTGGCCATGACGGAGTTCGGCCGCACGGCGCGCGAGAACGGCACCGGCGGAACGGACCACGGCACCGGCGGGCTGATGCTCCTGGCGGGCGGCGCTGTGCGCGGCGGGCGGGTGGCGGGCACCTGGCCGGGGCTCTGGGAAGCGGATCTCTACGCCCGGCGCGACCTCATGCCGACGGGTGACGTGCGGGCCGGGGCCGCCTGGGTGATGCGGGGCCTCACCGGCCTGTCGCGGGCGGATCTGGTGGGCAAGGTCTTTCCGGGGCTGGAGATGGGCAGCGATCCGGGGCTGCTGCGCTAGCGGCAGTGCTAGTCTCGGGAAGGGCGGAGCGGCGGACCAATTCGTGCCCCCGCCGTCTCAGGCGTCCGAGGCGATCACCCCGCGCGCCAGGTGCGCGGCCAGCCCGCGCTCTCCGGCGCCGATCGAGGCGGCGACGACGACGGCCAGGGCCAGGGCGGTGGCGGTCAGGACGATCCAGTCGATCCCCCCCGCCGCGGGCTTGCGCCTCTCTTTCCTGCCGCTGTCCTTCATGCCCGTTGCCTCTCGATCAGGGGTCTCTGCCCCGGGCTGAATTCTGGGCCGCGAATGTGGCAAGTTCGGGTCCCTCGCGGGCCTTCATCGTGGCCCTGAATGAGGCCGCCGAATGGGCCCACGTGCCCCCTTGGCGGCGCCCCCGCTTGGCCCTAACGTGAGCCCATGACAGCCCCGCCCCCCGACAGTCCACCCCTCGGTGCCCCGGTCCCCGACTGGCAGCCGCCCGCAGCGCCCGAGGCCGCGCCCCTGCGGGGAAGCTACGCCGAACTGGCGCCGCTCGAGGCCGAGGCCCACGCCGCCCTCCTGTACCGCGCCTACGCCGGGCAGGACCAGGTCTGGGACTACCTGCCCTACGGCCCCTTCCACTCCGCCGCCCTCTATCACCGCTGGGTGCGCGACAATGCCGGGCGGCCCGATCCCTTCTTCTACGCTATCCGCAACCTGGAAAGCGGCGCCTGGGAGGGGGTGGCGAGCTACCTCCGGGTAAGCCCCGAGATGGGCTCCATCGAGGTGGGGCACATCAACTACGCCCCCGCCCTGCAGCGCACCCGCGCCGCGACCGAGGCCATGTACCTGATGATGCGCTGGGCCTTTGAAGCGGGCTACCGGCGCTACGAATGGAAGTGCAACGCGCTCAACCTCGGCTCGCGCCGCGCCGCCGAACGGCTGGGCCTGAGCTACGAGGGAGTCTTCCGCCAGGCCGCCGTGGTCAAGGGCCGCAACCGTGACACGGCCTGGTTCGCCGCCATCGACAGCGAATGGCCCGCCCTGCGCGAGGCCTTCGAGGCCTGGCTCGCCCCGACGAACTTCGACGCCGAGGGCCGCCAGCGCGAACGTCTCGGCGATCTGACCCGCCTGGTGCGGGTCTCCTCGGACCCAGCGCTGCGGGGGTAGGGGTAGGGCGATCGGGGCGCGGAGCACGGTTTCTCCGCCTCTGTACCTCGCCGCTCCGGCCCCCGTGGCCCGTGCTGCTCTTTTGCCCCGCCAAATCAGTCAGGCCAGCGCCGCCCCCGTGGTCAGGAGGCTCGCCGGGACCACAGCGCCCTTCGGGCCTGACAAGAAGACACTTCGGTCGTCGCCATCCGCTCAACGCGCCCGCTCGTGGGCATCTCTATTTCTAGAGCAGCCGCGTCCCCTGTGATCTCAATCGGAGGCGTTCCTTCATCACCACCCGGCCATCGCGTCCCATCTGCGGGCCAGACATCCGCCTCCACCGACGTTTGACCCAAATGCCTCTCATCATCCATTTCGTCCGGCGCTTGCTGACAACCCGCCCCGCTCAACAATCAGCTCAACCAAGCTCACCAAAAAAATTCACCGCCACACCAACCGCGGCCCTGCAAAAACCAGCCTCAGCCCTCAGCGCCCCCGCCTCAAATCGCCACCCGCCGCGCCAGGCGCTCCTGCAAGAGCCCCGCGACAAGCGCCGTTTCCGAGGCGGCGGGCTCCCCGCTGGCGCGGCTGCGGGCCAGTTGGCGGGCGGCCTTCTCCAGGCCCCGGTCCTCGGCCGAGTGGGCAAGGCCGGTGAGAAACTGAGCCACGTAGTCCAGGGTCGGCCCGGTCTGGGATTCCTCCAGCAGGTCGGCGATGTGGGCAATGTCATCCTGGAAGGCCATCCGGTCGGGCGTGATCTCGCCCCGGGGCAGGGCCCGCGGGCCACTTGGCCGCCGCTCGGGCGGCAGGAGGGCCAGCACCCGCTCCTGAAAACCGGCGACGGAGGTGAACGGCTTGGCCAGAAATCCGTCCGCTCCGGCGGCGAGTACGCCCGGTTCCAGCGCCGTCTCGCCCGACATGCCGAGGATCACCTCGATGCGCGGGCTGGCCTGGCTCAGCTCCGCCAGAAGCTCCATCCCGCTACCATCTGGAAGGCCGATGTCCACCAGCAGGATCGCCGGGCGGTAGACGGCCAGGTGCCGCCGCGCCGAGCGTAGGCAATCGGCCCGTCGGATGCGCGCGCCGGAGCGCAGGCAGAGCAGGCGGATCGCCTCGCAGGCGAAGCGGCTGTCCTCCACCACCAGCATGGTCAGGCCGAGCAGCGGCCTTTCGGCCGTCGGGGCGGGCACCTGGGGCGCGGCTAGGTGCGGGGCGATCGGGTCGTTTCTGTCCATCGGGGCCTCCCTTCGAGAGCTGCCCCAGCTTTAGGCCCCCTTGCCTAATGTCGGGTTAACGTGACGCATTGCGGTTAAGGGGCGGCATGGGCATAAGGGCACCCGAGCAGATCCAGAGGAGGAAAGCCGCGATGATCGGACGCCTGAACCACGTAGCCATTGCCGTACCGGACCTCGAGGCCGCGGCGGACCAGTACCGCAATGCCCTCGGCGCCAAGGTCGGCGCCCCCCAGGACGAGCCGGACCACGGCGTGACGGTGATCTTCATCGAGCTGCCCAACACCAAGATCGAGCTGCTCTACCCCCTGGGCGAGGAGAGCCCGATCAAGGGCTTCCTGGAGAAGAACCCGGCGGGCGGCATCCACCACATCTGCTACGAGGTGGAGGACATCCTGGCCGCGCGCGATCACCTCAAGGAAAGCGGCGCCCGCGTGCTCGGCACGGGCGAGCCCAAGATCGGCGCCCACGGCAAGCCGGTGCTCTTCCTGCACCCCAAGGACTTCAACGGCGCCCTCGTCGAGCTGGAGCAGGTCTGAGCCATGGGCATCACCTCGGGCCTCGTCCTCTATGCGGTGATCTGGTCGCTGACCTTCCTGATCGCCCTGCCGATCCGCGTGCAGACCCAGGGTGATCTGAAGGACATCGTGCCGGGCACCCACGCGGGCGCGCCCGAGCACCACCACCTGCGGCGCAAGGCCTTCTGGACCACCATCGTCGCGGCGGTGATCTGGGCCATCGTTGCGACGATCATCCTCTCCGGCTGGATCTCCGTCGACGATGTGGAGAGCTGGTTCAGGGCCGGGGCCTGGTCAGGCCGTGAAAGAGGTGAGTGAAGGTCGCCGCACCCAGCACCGGGATCACCAGGTTGAGAAGCGGAATGGAGAGCGGCACCGTCATCAGGATGCCGGCCAGCCAGACCGTGCCTGAATGGCGCCGCCGCAGGTCCGCCGCCGCCGTGCGGCCAAGCCAGCGGATCGCCACCATCTGGAAATACTCCCGCCCCAGCAGGTAGCCGTTCAGCCCCCAGAAGATGAAGGGCGCGGCGGGCGGCAGGAAGAGGTAGAGCACCAGCGCCACGGCGTTGGCCGCCACCAGCACCCCGAGAAAGTTCACCCCGTCGCGCAGGGCCTCGCCCCAGGGCACCTCCTGGGCGCGGCCCGCCTGGGGGTAGTGCCGGGCCTCCACCGCCTCGGCCACCTGGTCGAGGAAGAGCGCCGTGATGGCCGAGGCCACGGGCACCATCAGGAAGACCGAGAGCACCAGCATCAGCAGCACCGCCCCCCAGGAGGCGATGTCGTCGATCCAGTTGACCTCGCCCAGCAGCGGCAGGGCCATGGCCTCGGGCAGGGCCGCGTTGAGCAGCCAGACGACCGCCACCGTCACGGCGATGAGCAGCAGCAGCGTCAGCCCGACGCCGGTGAGGAAGACCCGGCGGAAGGGCGGATCGGAAAGCTGGCCGAGGGCGGCGGAGAAGCTGCGGAGGATCAGTGCGGGAGCCATGTGGTGATGCCTTCGATGTCGGGCCGGGGTCTCTCCGGCGGGGCGGATGTTTCCGTCCCTATATGGATGATGCCGGCGATCCTTTCATGGGGGGCCAGGCCAAAACCCTGCTCGACGAAGCCCCGGTCGTGGGCCACCCAGCCGGTGAGCCAGTTGGCGCCCCAGCCCGAGGCCAGGGCGGCATTGAGCAGCGACAGACAGACCGCCCCGGCGGAGTAGGTCTGCTCCAGCGCCGGGATCTTCTCCGAGGCGCGCTGCACCTCGACCACCGCCACGGCCAGGTGCCCCTGGTCGAACTGGGCGCGGCCCTTGCCGATCTGCTCCGCCTCCAGGCCCAGCTCCGCGCCCCGCGCCTGGGCCAGCTCCGCCAGCCGCGCCATGGCGGCGCCTTCGATCACGACAAAGCGCCAAGGCTCCAGCTTGCCGTGGTCCGGGCAGCGGGCCGCGGCGGTGAGAATCGGCATGAGCTCGGCCCGGCTCGGCACCGGCGTGGTCAGGGTCTTGGCCGGGCGCGAGCGGCGGCTCTGCAAGAAGGCGAGGGCGTCTGGGTTGGCGTCGGGCATGGGATACCTCTAAAGCGATAGGGCCTCGGCCATCTCGTCGATGGAGTGGCGCAGGAAGGCGTCGAAGGCGGGATTGGGCTGGCGATGCTGAAAGCTGGCGAGCAGGGGATCGGGCGCCGCGATCTCGCTTTCGGCAAGGGCGGCCACCGTGGCATGCCCGCAGAAGGGCACGTAGGCCTCCGAATAGCCCCCCTCGTGTACCAGCACAAGCCTGTCGCCGCAGAGCCGCTGCGCCACCGCCATCATCCGCCGGGTCATCTCGGCGAAGGTCTCCGAGGTGGCCTGCATCCGCGCCAGGGGGTCCGGCATGGCCGCGTCGTAGCCGCAGGCGACGATGATCATATCGGGCTTGAAGGCCTCCAGCGCCGGGATCACCGCCCTGTCGATGGCATGGAGGTAGGCCACATGGCCCGAGCCCGCGTGCATCGGCAGGTTGATGCAGGCGCCTTCGCCCGCCCCCTCGCCGCGCTCCTCCAGGCGGCCGCTCTCGGGCGGGTAGTTGCCCTGCTGGTGCAGCGAGATGGTGAGGACGTCATCGCGGTCGTAGAAGCATTTCTGGGTGCCGTTGCCGTGGTGCACGTCCCAGTCCAGGACGGCGACCCGGCCAAGCTGCCCCCGCGCCAGGGCCGCCTCGATGGCCACGGCGATGTTGGCCAGAAGGCAGAAGCCCATGGGGTTGTCGGGCTCGCAATGGTGCCCCGGCGGGCGGCTCAGGGCATAGGCGTTCTTGAGCTGGCCGCTGGCCACCTGCGAGACCGCCGCGAGGGCCAGCCCCGCCGAGAGGCTGGCGATCTCGTAGCCGCCCTGGGCGAAGGGCGCGTGGTGCCCCAGCTCGCCGCCGCCTGCGTCCGACATCTTCTTGAAGGCATCAAGGTAGCTGGCGGGATGGACCCGCTCCAGGTCCTCGCGGCTGGCCGGCGGGGCGCTCTGGAGCGAGAGCGCGCCGGTCAGGCCGGTCACGTCCATCAGGTTCTTCAGCCGCCGCTTGGTCTCGGGGCTCTCGGGCAGGCCCCCCGCCGCCAGGGGCTGGACCAGCCCGCCGATGGGCAGGGTGAAGGCATAGTTGCCCCCGCCGTGCCAGAGACATTTCTCGTCGTGGAAAAAACCGGTGGACATGGTGGGCTCCCTCTTGATCGCCGCGAGGGTGGCGAAGCCGCGGGGGATTGTCCATGGGGGCGGAGGGACTAGGCCGCCTCCGCCAGCAGGGCCGCCACGTCGAGCCGGTCGTTGACCATCGCCAGGCCGCCGTCGCTGTCGCGGGGCCAGTCCTCGGGGGCGCGGTCGCGGTAGAGCTCGACGCCGTTGCCGTCCGGGTCGCGCAGGTAGAGGGCTTCGCTCACCCCGTGATCGGCCGCCCCGTCGAGCGCGATGCCCGCCGCCAGGACGCGCTTCACCACGGCGGCCAGGCTGGGCCGGTCGGGGTAGAGGAAGGCGGCGTGGTAGAGGCCGCTGTGGCCCGGCGGGGGCGGCGGGGCGCCACGGCTTTCCCAAGTGTTGAGACCGATGTGGTGGTGATAGCCCCCGGCGCCGAGGAAGGCGGCCTGGTCGCCGTAGCGCTGGGTCAGCTCGAAGCCGAGCAGATCGCGGTAGAAGGCGATGGCCCGCTCCAGGTCCGCGACCTTGAGGTGGACATGACCGACGGTGGGATGGGGCTGGGACATGGCGGCTCTCCTTTGGCCGCCACTATGGCGCCATCCCGGCCCCGGGCATAGGGCCCGCGCTGCAGGGCCCCTGTGCAGCCCCGCACAGGGCCGCGGCGCGCGTGGCAGGCCCCGGGGGCTGCTTGCCCCCGGACCCCCAGGAGTATTTTTGGCAAGACGAAGGGCCGCGGCTCAGCGCAGCATGCCGACGATCTCGTAGGTCCGTTCCAGGATCGGCGCGGTGATCTCGCGGGCCTGGGCGGCGCCCCGGGCGAGGATGCGGTCGATCTCCTCGGGGGCATCCATCAGGCGCGCCATCTCGGTTGAGATGGGCGCCATCTTCGCCACTGCCAGCTCCGCCAGGCGCGGCTTGAAGGTGCCGAACTGCTGGCCGCCGACCTCGCGCAGGACCTCCTCGACGGACTGCTCCGAGAGGGCGGCGTAGATATTGACGAGGTTGCGCGCCTCGGCCCGCCCCTCCAGGCCCGCCGCCTCGGAGGGCAGGGCCTCCGGGTCCGTCTTTGCCTTGCGGATCTTCTTGGCGATGGCATCGGCATCGTCGGTCATGTTGATCCGGCTGGCGTCGGAAGGGTCGCTCTTGGACATCTTCTTGGTGCCGTCGCGCAGGGACATGACGCGCGTGGCGGCGCCCTCGATCACGGGTTCGACCAGGGGGAAGAAGTCGACGCCGTAGTCGTGGTTGAACTTGGCCGCGATGTCGCGGGTCAGCTCCAGGTGCTGCTTCTGGTCCTCGCCCACCGGCACGTGGGTGGCGTGGTAGACCAGGATGTCGGCCGCCATCAGGGCGGGATAGGCGAAGAGCCCGAGCGAGGCGGCCTCGGCGTTCTTGCCGGCCTTGTCCTTCCACTGGGTCATGCGGCCCATCCAGCCCATCCGCGCGACGCAGTTGAAGATCCAGGCCAGCTGCGCGTGCTCGGGCACCTGGCTCTGGTTGATCAGGATGGATTTTTCCGGGTCGATGCCCGAGGCGATGAAGCCGGCGCAGAGCTCGCGGGTGCTCCGCTTCAGGTCCGCCGGGTCCTGCCAGACGGTTATGGCGTGCATGTCCACCATGCAGTAGATCGACTGCACGCCCTGTTCCTGGGCATCGGCAAAGCGTTTCAGCGCGCCGAGGTAGTTGCCCAGGTGCAGGTCCCCCGAGGGCTGGATGCCCGAGAAGACGCGGGGGGTGAAGGAACTGTCGGACATGGCGCTACCTCGGGGCTGGCATTGGCGTTCCGCAGGGCTTACTTCTGGCCGCAGATGCCGTCAAGGAGAGGCCATGAAGGACCCGGACCTGGAATCCCCCGTCAATCCGCTGCCCCCCGCGGTGGTGCTTGTCTTCCTGGCCATCGCCGGGGTGGAGGCGGGCCTGAGCCTGGGCGAGGCGGGCCTGATCGGCGGCCCCGGCGCCGTCGGCTGGCGGCTCGGCCTGATCCGCGATCACGGCTTCTCGGGCCAGATCTTCGACTGGATGCTGGCCAATGGGCGCTGGCCGCTGCAAGAGCTGGCGCGGCTTGTTACCTATCCCTTCATCCACCTCGGCTTCACCCATGCCCTCTTCGGCATGGTGCTGCTCCTGGCGCTGGGCAAGATGGTCTCAGAGGCGATGGGCCAGGTGGCCTTCCTGGTGATCTTCTTCCTCTCCGGCGTCGGCGGGGCGGCGCTCTACGCGCTGCTCCTGAACGATCCCGTCTGGCTTGCCGGGGCCTATCCCAACACCTACGGGCTGATCGGCGGCTATTCCTTCGTCATGTGGCGGCACCTCCAGGGCACCGGCGGGCAGCAGGCCCGGGCCTTCACCCTGATCGCCCTGCTGATGGCCCTGCAGTTGATCTGGGGCATCTTCTTCGAGGTGGGCACCCTCTGGGTCTCCGAGCTGGCGGGCTTCTTCGTGGGCTTCGGCCTCTGCTTCCTGCTGGCGCCGGGCGAGTGGGCCCGCATCCGCGCCCAGCTGCGCCGCCGCTAGATCAGCGGCGCAGGGCGCGGCGGAACTCGCCCAGCCGGAAGGCCCCGATCAGGTGGCCCACGCCGAAGTAGCTGAGCATCGCCAGTCCCACCAGCGCTAGGAGCGCCAGGACCCGCCACCAGTCCATCCCGAGGATCGGCTGGAGCAGCACGTTGGCCCCCCAGAGGATCGCCCCCATGGCCGCGCTGGCCGACAGGATGCGCCAGATGCGGCGGTGGAAGCGGCTGTCGAAGCGGGCCGCATCGCCCCAGCGGCGGGTCCCCAGGGCAAGGCAGAAGAACATGGTCCAGCCCGCCAGGGTGGTGGCGATGGCCGGGGCGATCCAGCCCACCAGGGGCGCCAGGCCGACGGCGAGGGCGGCATTGACCACCATGGCCACCAGGGCGAAGTGGAAGGGGCGGCGGGTGTCCTCCCGGGCGAAGTAGACCGGCTGAAGGATCTTCTGGAGCACGAAGGAGGGCAGGCCCAGGGCATAGACGAAGACCGCCGTGGCAATGGCCGCCGTATCGTCCACGCTGGAGGCGCCGCGCTCGAAGAGCACCGAGACCAGGGTGAAGGGGATCACCATGAGCGCCACCGTCGAGGGGATGGTGAGGGCCAGGGAGACCTCGGCCGCCCGGCTCAGGGCCTGATGCGCGCCCGCCCCGTCGCCCGCGCGCAGGCGGCGCGAAAGATCTGGAAGGAGCACCACGCCGATGGCGATGCCCACCACGCCCAGGGGCAGCTGGTAGAGCCTGTCGGCGGCAAAGAGCCAGGAGACCGCCTTGTCGTACTGGCTGGCCACGAGCTGGCCCACCACGAGGTTCACCTGCATCACCCCCGAGGCCAGGGCGGCGGGCAGGGCCACCACCACCATCTGCTTCATGTCCGGTGTCCAGCGTGGCCGCTTGGGCCGCAGGGCAAAGCCCGCCGCGGCGGCGGCGCGCCAGGTCAGGGCCAGCTGGGCCACCCCCGCCAGGGGCACGGACCAGACCAGCCAGATCACCACCTCGCCGCCCAGCAGCGCGCCCGCCGTCATGGCGGCGATGACGAAGATGTTGAGCAGCACCGGCGCGGCGGCGGCCACGGCAAAGCGCCCGGTGGCATTGAGGATGCCGGAAAAGAGCGCCGAGAGGGACATGAAGAGGATGTAGGGGAACATCACCCTGCCGTAGTCCACCGTCATGGCAAAGCGCGGATCGCCCGCGAAGCCCTCGGCGGTGAGCCAGACCAGCCCCGGCATGAAGAGCATGGCCAGCCCGGTCAGCAGGAGCACCACCAGCCCGAGCCCGTCGAAGGCCTGCTGGGCAAAGCGCCCGGCCCCTTCCTCGCCCTCCAGCTTCTTGGCGAACATGGGCACGAAGGCGGCGTTGAAGGCGCCCTCGGCGAAGAAGCGGCGGAACATGTTGGGCAGGCGGAAGGCGGCGACGAAGGCGTCCATCACCGGCCCCGGGCCGATCAGCGACAGCAGCAGCACCTCGCGGGCAAAGCCCAGGACGCGGCTGAGCAGGGTCCAGATCCCGACCGTGAAGAAGCCGGACATGAGGCGGATCGGTTGCATCGGAGGGCGGTCCCGTTGGTTTCACCGTTGCCTAGCCTGATGCGCGGAGGGGTGCAACGGAATGCTGCGGGTGGGCCTTTCGGAACGGGGCAGGGTCGGGGGCGTTGACCCGGCGAGGCATGAAAGGAGGCCAAGCCCCGTGATCCACCCGAACCGCCGCACCCCGCCCGCGCCCCTGCTGGCACTCTGCCTGGGCCTGATCCTGCCGCTCCCGGCGCCGGCCCAGCCCGTGATCGAGGATGTCCGGGAGGAGGACCCGGTCGTCCCCCTCACCGAGGAGCTGATCGAGGAGGAGGGACTGGCCCGCGAGGGCGACCACCTGGTCGAGGCGGTGCTGGAGCCCGACCGCTCCGACCTGCCGGGCATCCGCCAGCGCGGTTTTTTGCGCTTCGCCGTGGCGCCCGACCCTCTGATGATCGCCTATGACGGCGAGAATGCCGTGGGCGTGGCCATCGCCCTGGGCCAGGAACTGGAGAAGTACATGGCCTCCCGCCCCGGCGGCGCCCGGACACCCACGGTGGTGATCCCCACGCCCACCCCCCGCGCCGAGGTGACGGAGCGGCTCAAGGAGGGCCGCAGCGATTTTGCCACCCTCACCCTGCGCCGCTCGCGCAAGAGCGATCTTTCCCTCACCCGGCCCCTGATCGAGGATGTGAACGATGTGCCCGTCCTCTCGCCCGATCTGCGGGGCATCGAGCGGATGGAGGATCTTACCGGCGTGCCCATCTACCTGGCCGAGGAAAGCCGCTACGTGGATGACCTCCAGCGCCTCAACCGCGAGCGCGTGGCGCAGCGCAAGGAGCCCCTGAACCTGCGCCTGGTGGACAGCCGCCTGGACGACTACGACCTCATCGAGATGGTGGAGATCGGTCTCATCCCGGCCACCGTGGCGAGCGATTTCAAGGCCCGTTTCTGGCAGACGGTCTATCCCTCCATCGTGATCCGGGAGGATCTGGCCTTCACCGACGACGGCTTCATCGGCTGGGCCGTGCGCGGCGACAACCCGAAGCTGCGCAAGCTGCTGGACGGCTTCGCCAAGCGGGTGCGCAAGGGCACCCTGATCGGCAACGTGGTGCTCAATCAGTATGCCTCCTCCGCCGACTGGATCGAGAACCTGGGCACCGACGAGGCCCGCCTGCGCATCACCGAGGTGGAGCCGGTGATCCGCCGCTACGCCGAGGAATACGGCTTCGAGCCGGAGCTGGTGCTGGCCCAGGCCTATCAGGAATCGCGGCTCGACCAGTCCCGCCGCAGCCACGTCGGCGCCATCGGGGTGATGCAGGTGATGCCCGCCACGGCGCGCGACCCGGTGGTCAACATTCCCGATGTCACGGGCCTCGACGACAACGTCCGCGCCGGGGTGAAGTACCTGCGCTGGCTGCGCGACACCTACTTCGACGATCCCGAGATCGCCCCGCTGGACCAGACGCTGCTTTCCTTCGCCGCCTACAATGCCGGGCCCGGCGGGGTCCGCAAGGCGCGGCGCCGGGCCGAGGCCATGGGGCTCGATCCCGATGTCTGGTTCGACAACGTGGAGCTGGCGATCACCCGCGCGGTTAGCCGCGAACCGGCGATCTACGTGCGCAACATCTTCAAGTACTACGTCTCGCACCGGCTGCTGCGCGACCTGGAGGCCGAGACCGAGGCGCCGCTCGACCAGGCCCGCCGCATCGCCGACCTGACCGAGAATCTGCCCCTGGCCCTGCGCGCCCGGGTGCTGGAAAGCGAGACCGATATCGTGCGGAACCGCGGCAAGGGCGCCCGGGGCAGCGAGGATGTCATCCTTTCCGACAGCGGCACGGTGCTGCGCGCCGGGCCGAACGAGGCCCAGAACGCCACCAGCCTGCAATAGGACCGGGGCTCAGCCCTCGGCCCGCTCCGCCCCCTCGGCAATGGCCCGGCGCAGGCGCTTCTCCAGAGTGAGCTGCTTGCTCTCGGTGTAGTACTTCAGGCCGAACATGTCCTTGACGTAGAAGGTATCGACCACCTGCTCGCCGTAGGTGGCGATCACCGCGTTGGCCACGTAGACGTTGCTGTCCGCCAGGGTGCGCGCCAAGTCGTACAGCAGGCCGGGCCGGTCGCGGGTGTCCACCTCGATGATCGTGTAGATCTCGGAGCCCTCGTTGTCGAAGGTGATGTGGGTCGGCACCCGGAAGGCGCGCTCGCGCTTCTTCACCTTGTCGCGCGACTTCAGCGCCTCGCGGGCCACCACCTCGCCGCGCAGGGTCTTCTCGATCATCTTGCGCAGGCGCGGCAGGTGCTCCGCCTCGAAGGCATTGTCCTCCGCGTCCTGAATCCAGAAGGCATCGGTCACCCAGCCGTCCTTGGTGGTGTAGCTACGGGCATCCACCACGTTGGCCCCGACCATCGCCAGGGCCCCGGCCAGACGGGCGAAGATGCCCGGATGGTCCGCCATGACAAAGCAGACCCGGGTGGCGTCGCGGTCCTCGTCGGGGTGCAGATCGACCCTAATGTCATCCTCGCCGATGTCGCGCAGCAGGTTGGCGAAGGCCACGTGGGCCGTCACGTGCAGCCCCTGCCAGTAGGGATCGTAATGGCGCGCCGTCTCAACCTTGAGGTCCTTACGCGGCCAGTCCGAGAGGGCCTCGCGCAGGGCCTTCTTGGCCTCGGCACCGCGGTTCTCGCGGTTCAGGTCCTCCAGCCCGGTTTCCAGGGCCCGCTCCGTCTGGCGGTAGAGGGCGCGGATCAGGACCGCCTTCCAGTTGTTCCAGGTGTCCGGCCCGACGCCGCGAATGTCGCAGACCGTGAGCACGCACAGCAGGTCGAGCCGCTTCACCGTCTGGACCGCCTTGGCAAAGTCCCGCACCGTGCGCGGATCGGCGATGTCGCGCTTCTGGGCCATGTCCGACATGAGCAGGTGATAGCGCACCAGCCACTCGACCGTGTCCACCTCCTCCTGCTTCAGGCCCAGCCGCGGCCCCACCTTGCGGGCGATCTTGGCGCCCAGGATGGAGTGGTCCTCGGGCCGCCCCTTGCCGATGTCGTGCAGCAGGAGCGCGATATAGAGCACCTTGCGGTTCACCCCGCGCTGCAGGATCGAGGAGGCCACCGGCAGCTCCTCCTTCAGCTCGCCCCGCTCGATGCGCGAGAGGTTGGCGATGCACTGGATGGTATGCTCGTCCACCGTGTAGCTGTGATACATGTTGAACTGCATCATCGCCACGATGGGCTCGAACTCGGGGATGAAGGCCGAAAGCACGCCAAGCTCGTTCATCCGGCGCAGGGCCCGCTCGGGGTTGCCGTGCTTCAGCAGCAGCTCCTGGAAGATGCGCTGGGCCTCGGGATCGTTGCGCATCCCCTCGTCGATCAGGTGCAGGTTGGCCTTCACCAGGCGCATGGCGTCGGGATGGATCAGCATCCCCGTGCGCAGGGCCTCCTCGAAGATGCGCAGCAGGTTCAGCTTGTCCGACAGGAACGCCTGCGGGTCCACCAGGTCGATCCGGTTGTGCACCACCTTGAAGCCCGCCCGCATCTTGGGGCGGCGCCGGAAGATCCGCTCCAGCAGGGGCTCGGCCTTGAGGTGCTTGCCCTCCAGACTGCTCAGGAAGATGCGCGTCAGGTCCCCCACCGCCGTGGCATGGCGGAAGTAGGTCTGCATGAAGACCTCGACGCCCCGGCGTCCGCCCGTGTCGGCATAGCCCATGGCCTCGGCCACCTGGACCTGCATGTCGAAGGTCAGCTGCTCGGTCGCCCGGTTGGTCAGAAGGTGCAGGTGGCCGCGCACCGCCCAGAGGAAATCCTCCGCCTCGCGGAAAGTCTCGTACTCCTCGGCGCGGAAGATGCCCTGGTCCACCAGCTCGGAGATGCGGTCCACCTGGTGGATGAACTTGGCGATCCAGAAGAGCGAATGGAGATCGCGCAGACCGCCCTTGCCCTCCTTCACGTTGGGCTCCACCACGTAGCGTTCGCCCTGCTTGATGTGGCGCGCGTCGCGCTCCTCAAGCTTGGCTTCGATGAAGTCCCGCCCGTCGCCCTCGAAGAGGTCCGCGTTGAGCCGCTGGCGCAGCTTCTCGGCCAGGGCCGCGTCGCCCGCGATGAAGCGGTGCTCCAGCAGCGCGGTCTGGATCGTGAAGTCCTCCGCCCCGAGGCGCAGGCACTCGCGGATGGTGCGGGTGGCGTGGCCCACCTTCAGCTTCAGGTCCCATAGCATGTAGAGCATCGATTCGATGACGCTCTCGGACCAGGCGGTCGCCTTGTAGGGAATGAGGAAGAGCAGATCGACGTCCGAGAAGGGCGCCATCTCTCCCCGGCCATAGCCCCCCACGGCAATGACCGAGAGGCGCTCGCCCTCGGTCGGGTTGGGCAGGGGGTGCAGGTAGGTGACGGCCACCGAGAGGACTGTCTCGACCAGCCGGTCGGTCAGGTGGCTGTAGGCCCGGGTCATGCCGCGGGCGTCGAAGGGGGCGGCGGCGAAGTGCTTGGCGATCTCGGCCCTTCCGCGCTTCTGAACATCGCGCAGGACGGCCACGGCGGCGCCGCGGCGCTGGGCCTCGGGGCTCTCCATGCAGGCGGCGCGCAGTTCCTCGGCAACCGCTTCGGGATCGAAGATCAGCTCCGGGGCGCAGAGAAGGCGCGGCGGCCTCTCGGCCGCCGCCTGGTCCGTGTCGGGGCTCGTCAGGGACAAATCAGAAGCCCGCGCCACCGAAGCCGCGCGGTGCCGGATCGAGGATCACCACGCTCTGGTTGCGGATCGTCGCCACCGCCAGGCCGCGCTCGTTGGTGCCGTCACCGCGGAAGCGGAAGATGCCCGTGGCCCCCTGGAAGCCCGCGCCCTGGGTCAGGGCCGAGGCGGTCAGGGCGTCCGACTGGCCGGAGCGCGCCAGGGCGCCGACCGCGGCGATGCCGTCGAAGGCCAGCCCGGCGAGGGGATGGGGCTCACCGCCGTAGGAGGCGCTGTAGCGGGCCCGGAAGGCCTCCGCCGCCGCCGGATCGGGCAGGGCGAACCAGCCCCCCTGGACCCCCGGCAGGGCCAGGGTCTGGGGCGGAATGTCCCAGCGGGTCAGGCCCATGAACTGGGTCGTGGCGGGCTGCACCCCGGCCTCCGGCAGGAGCTGCGAGAAGAGCGGCAGGGCCGAGGCAGAGGAGGTGGTGAGGAAGAGCGTGTCGGCGCCGGTGCTGTCGATCGCCGAGCGGACGCGCGGCACGGCGGCCACCACGGCCTGCTGGCTCGGGGCATAGTCCACCGTGGCGGCGATGGAGGCGCCATTGGCCGCCGCCGCGCCGGCGATGGCGCTGCGGCCTAGCTGGCCCGCCAGATCGTCGCTGTGCAGGATCACCACCCGGTTGCGGCCGTTGCGCACGCCATACTCGATCAGCCGATTGGCCGTGTTGTTGAAGGTGGAGCCCAGGACAAAGACGTTGCCCCCCGCGATGGTCGGGTTGTTGGAGAAGGAAAGGACATTGACCCCGGCCCCGGCGGCGGCCACGCCCGCGGCGTTGGCGGCCTCGGCATAGACCGGCCCGAGGATCAGCTTGGCCCCGTCGTTCACCGCCTGGCTGGCCGCGGTGGAGGCCTGGGCCGCCGTGCCCGCCGTGCCATAGACCCGCAGGTCCACCTCGACCCCGTCGAGGCTGGCCATCGCGAGGCGCGCGGCATTCTCCAGGTTCTGGGCCAGAAGGTCATCCGCCGCCGAGCCGCCGCGCGGCACCAGAAGGGCCACCGGGATCGGCTGGGAGGTGTCGATCCGGGCGCCGCCCGCGCTGCCCAGGCCCCCCATGGCGATGGGTTCACAGGCGGCCAGCACCAGGGCGAAGAGGGACAGGATCAGGGCGCGCACTCGGTTGCGGCCCGTGGTGAAAAAGGCGATCATTGGTACAAACTCCCCGGAAATGCGAGGGCGCCCGCGCGCGCCCCTCTTCTTCCAGCGATCATAGTCTGTGCGAAAGGCGGGTCCAGCGTGAATTATGAAAAGGTCCCCCTCTCGGCGGGTTTGGTCTTTGTCGGGGTGCCCATCGGCACGGCCCGGGACATCACGCTGCGCGCCCTCGACGTGCTCGCCTCGGCCGATCTGCTGGCCGCCGAGGACACCCGCAGCCTGCGCCGCCTGATGGAGATCCACGGCATCCCCCTGGCGGGCCGCCGCATCGAAAGCCTGCACGATCACAGCGGCACGAAGGTGCAGGAAAAGCTGATCGCCGCCATCGCGGGGGGCGCCTCGGTGGCCTACGCCTCGGAGGCCGGGATGCCGCTCATCGCCGACCCGGGCTTCGAGCTGGCCCGCGCCGCCATCGCCGCGGGCTGCCCCGTCACCTGCGCCCCCGGCCCCTCGGCGGTGCTCACCGCCCTGGCCCTGGGCGGTCTGCCCACCGATGCCTTCCATTTCGCGGGCTTCCTGCCCAACGCCAAGGGGGCCCGCCGCACGGCCCTCGAGGGGCTCTCCGGGGTCCAGGCCACCCTGGTGCTCTACGAGAGCCCCAAGCGGCTCGGCGCCATGCTGCGGGATGCCGCCGAGGTGCTCGGCGGGGAGCGCCGGGCGGCCGTCTGCCGGGAGCTGACCAAGCGCTTCGAGGAGGTGCGCCGCGAGAGCCTGGCGGCGCTGGCCGAGGACTATGCCAAGGAGACCCCCAAGGGCGAGGTGGTGGTCCTGATCGACCGCGGCACTTCACCTTCTCTTAACGAAGAGGACATAGACAGGGCCCTGAGCGAGGCCCTGGCGGAGCATTCGATGCGCGATGCCGTCGATCTGGTGGCCCAGGCCCACGATCTGCCGCGCCGCCAGGTCTACCAGGCGGCCCTGGCCCTGACGAAGGGACGATGAGGATGGAAAGCACGCGCAGGCACCGCGGGCGCCGCGCCTACCAGGCCGGCCAGGCCGCCGAGAAACGCATCGCCCAGGATTACCAGCGGCGCGGCTTCGCCCTGGCCAAGGAGCGCTGGCGCGGCAGCGGCGGCGAGATTGACCTGATCCTGCGCGACGGGCCCGGCCTGATCTTCGTCGAGGTCAAGCAGAGCCGCGATTTCGACCGCGCCGCCGAAAGCCTCTCGCCCCGTCAGATGCGCCGCATCTACGCCTCCGCCGCCGAGTATCTGGCCCAGGAACCCCTCGGCAGCCTGACGGAGGTGCGCTTCGACGTGGCCCTAGTCGATGGTCAGGGCGCCACGCGGATCATCGAAAACGCCTTCGGCCAGCTCTGAACCCTTGCCACCGGCGCCCCGCTGGGCCATCTCAGGCGGGCAGACAGCAAGGACCCGCCCATGAAGATCGCCTTTCAGATGGACCCCATCGGGGACGTGAACATCAACGCCGACAGCTCCTTCCGGCTCGCCGAGGAGGCCCAGGCGCGGGGCCACGAGCTCTTCTTCTACTCGCCCGACAAGCTCGCCTACCAGGAGGGCCGGATCACCGCCCGGGGTCAGCAGATGCGGGTCCAGCGGGTCCTGGGCGACCATGTCCACCTGGGCGAAGAGGAGGAGGTCGATCTGGCCGACTTCGACGTGGTCTGGCTGCGCCAGGATCCGCCCTTCGACATGCACTACATCACCTCGACCCACCTGCTGGACCGGCTCAAGGGCACGACCCTGGTGGTCAATGACCCCTTCTGGGTGCGCAACTACCCGGAAAAGCTGCTGGTGCTGGACTTCCCGCAGCTCACCCCGCCGACGACGATCGCCCGCGACCTGCCCACCATCAAGGCCTTCAAGGAAAAACACGGCGACATCATCCTCAAGCCCCTCTACGGCAACGGCGGCGCCGGGGTCTTCCGGCTCGACGCGGCGGACCGCAACCTGACCTCCCTGCACGAGCTCTTCACCGGCTTCTCGCGCGAGCCCCTGATCGTGCAGAAGTTCCTGCCCGCCGTCGCCAAGGGTGACAAGCGGGTGATCCTGGTTGACGGGGAGGCCGTGGGCGCCATCAACCGGGTTCCGGCGGCGGGTGAGACCCGCTCCAACATGCACGTCGGCGGCCGCCCCGAGAAGATCGCCCTGAGCGAGCGGGACCGCGAGATCTGTGCCGCCATCGGCCCCCTGCTCAAGGAGAAGGGCCAGGTCTTTGTCGGGATCGACGTGATCGGCGACTACCTGACCGAGATCAACGTCACCTCCCCCACCGGCATCCAGGAACTAGAGCGCTTCGACGGGGTCAACATCGCCGGCAAGATCTGGGAGGCGATCGAGGCCCGGCGCGGGTGAGCCTGCGCCGCCGCCTGCTCAACAGCTACCTGCGCCGCATCGCCCGGCCCCGTCTGGCCCGCCTGGCGGACCCTCTGACCCTGCGCCAGAGCTTCGAGCGCCAGGCCCGCTGGTTCTTCCGGGCCCCGCGCGGCACGGCCTTCGCCTGGCGCCGCCTCGGCCCCGGCGGCGCAGGCCCCGAGGCGCTGGAGATCACCCCGCCGGTGCTGCGCGGCCCCGGCCTGATCCTCTACCTGCACGGCGGCGCCTTTCTCTTCGGCAGCCCCCGCACCCATGCCGCCATGGTGGCGCGCCTCGCCGCCGAGCTGGGGGTGCGGGCCCTCCTGCCGCGCTACCGCCTCGCGCCCGAGCATCCCTTTCCCGCCGCCCCAGAGGATGCGATGGCCGCCTGGCAGGCCCTCCTGGCCGAGGGGCAGGACCCGGCCCAGGTGGTGCTCGGCGGCGACAACGCGGGCGGCGCCCTCACCCTGGGCCTCCTGGCCGAGCTCTGCCGCGGGGCTTCCCCGCGCCCCTGCGCCGCCTTCTGCCTCTCTCCCCTGACCGACATGACCTTCAGCGGCGAGAGTTTCCGTGGCAACCGCGACCGCGAGCTGCTCCTGGCGCCCGAGCGGGCCGAGGAGATCCGCCGCCTCTACCTCGCTGGCCACCCGGCGACGGATCCGCGCGCCAGCCCGCTGCGCGCCGATTACCCCGGCGCCCCGCCCATCTGGCTCACCGCCGCCTCGGGCGAGATCCTCTTCGACGACGCCCGCCGCATGGCCGAGCGGCTGCGCCACTTCGAGGTCCCCGTGACGCTCCGCCCGCGCCAGGATCTGCCCCACGTCTGGCCGATCCTGCAGCATGTCCTGCCCGAGGGCCGCGAGTCCCTGGAGGAGCTGGCCCGCTGGATCAGGCAGCAGCCTGGTTGGCCAGGCGAAAGCTGACCGCCTCGGCCAGGTGGGCCTTTTCCAGCCGCGCCGCCCCCTCCAGGTCGGCGATGGTGCGGGCCACCCGGATCACCCGGTGATAGCCCCGCGCCGAGAGCCGGAACCCCTCGGCCACCCGCGTCAGCAGCGCCTGGGCCTCGGGCGCCAGGGGGGCGATCTCCTTCAGCAGGTCCCCCTCGGCTTCGGCATTGGTGCGCAGCCCGGGGTGCCCCGCGAAACGCGCCTCCTGCAGCGCCCGGGCCGCGGCCACCCGCGCCGCCACCTCGGCCGAGCCCTCGGCCGCGCCAGGCAGGTCGAGGTCCCGGTAGGCCACCGGCGGCACCTCCACCCGCAGATCGAAGCGGTCCAGCAGGGGCCCCGAGATGCGGCCCATGTAGTCCTCGCCGCACTGGGGCACCCGGGCGCAGGCCCGGGCGGCGTCGCTCAGGTAGCCGCACTTGCAGGGGTTGGCCGCGGCCACCAGCATGAAGCGGCAGGGGTATTTCACGTGGGCATTGGCCCGCGCCACCATCACCTCGCCGCTCTCGATCGGCTGGCGCAGGGTCTCCAGCACGGTGCGGGGGAACTCCGGTATTGTGGAGCAAACTCACCAGATATGATGATGTTTATCATCCCAGATTGTCTAGCCATCGTTGATAACGCGGCTCAAACAATCTCGGCACATACTGCTGGGGTATCCTTAGTCGCAAGGCGATTTCGTATTCGTCTATCGCCATATCGCCTTTCAACTTGATGAATTCTTGCCGGTTTTTCTCAGGGCAGAGAACTGACAAGGCCCTCCAGAAACAGTTTATCTCAGATACCATCTGATCTGATGTTTCAATCATTGGCGACGAAAACTCTGATAGTAGATCATCAAACGTATCGGCGTTGCCTGCAAGCTGATGTTCGTCATCAAAAAGGTGCATCATCTCTTTGACCGTGACAAACCTATCCCAACATCGGTTAAGGCCACGGGCGATCACAGCTACATGGCACCCAAACTGCTGGACTAGATGATGTTCTTTGTTGGTGGGGGTCAGCCAGTATCCGCGACATTTTTCAATATCAAGGCCGGAGCGGACGAACTTCACGTCCTCCACTCCGGCGATGCGGATCGCTTTAGACTTTATCAGGTTGCGATTTACGTGTATGTCCAGTTCCTGGACATAATCGTACAATTCCTTGAAAGCCACTCTACACCTAAACTTGCAGACTAGTCGTCAAACTCATCCACAAGTTCATAGTCGCCAGCCTCGATTTCAGCAAGGGACTTGTTGATTTGTTCCGCAAAACTCTCCTTCGACACGTCTCTGGAAGTGCCTGGAAAAAGCTTTACGTCACTCGCTTTCAACCCGCTTTCGCCGTAGAGGCGGTTCTTCGCGAGCTGCATTTGGTCAGCCATGTTTCACCTCTGTTCTGGCGCTAAAGTGAAGGATCCACCTTGGCGCGGTTTCGGTTCGCCGAAGACCTAACGGAAGATTGCGTCAGTTCTGTGGCTCACCAACGATATTGCATGTCAAGTAGTTTCCTACAAGATGATTCAATACATTTATTTTTTTCCGGTCGCGAACGAAAGGCTAAAGTCAAGAGGATTTTACACGTCTAGAGACAAATTTGTTGCGCCAACCGCATCCATGCACATCATAAAAAACGCTGCCGTGAAGCTCCCCCTGCTTATCTTGTTCGCTATGTTCCGCTCGTTCTCTGGCGTGCCTAGCGCCGTGAGACGGTCAGCGAGCTGGCCGTAGGTTACCCCTCTCCGCTTGAGTTCGGCCTTGAGTATGTTCTTAGCCCTGGTCTCATACTCGCTGACAACGGCAACGTCCTTCGGCATGGCTCCGCCTTTCTCGCTTTACATCATATCTGATGATATAAACCTTGCATTCGGTGATTTCTACACCTATATACGGTGTATAACATCATCGGATATGATATGTCTCAGCATTTTCTCCTCTCGCCCGCCGCAAAAACGCTTTCGCTCGTCAAGGTCATGCGCATGTCCGAGAAGCAAGCTCGTGACGCCTTCCGCAAAATCCGCTGGACCGAAACTGAAGGCGAGCCGATCTGCCCCGAGTGCGGCTGCGTCGATCATTACGACCTCAAGACCCGTCAGGTCTACAAGTGCAAAGGGTGCGGCAAGCAGTACAGCATCACGTCCGGTACCATCTTCCACGGACGCAAGCTCCGGGTCCGCGACATTCTCGCCGCCATCGCCATCTTCATAAATGGCGCTAAGGGTTACAGCGCGTTGCAGTTGTCCCGTGACTTGTCAGTTGACTACAAGACAGCGTTTGTCCTGTTGCACAAGGTCCGCGAAAGCATAGAGCTTGCCCGTGACGCTGGCGCGCTGTCCGGTGATGTTGAGGTCGATGGCGCCTACTTTGGCGGCTACGTGAAGCCCGCCAACGAGAAGAAGGATCGCAGGGACCGCCGCAAGAAGATCCACCAGTCAGGCAAGCGCCAATCGGTGATCGTGACCCGTGAGCGCGGCGGTGCAACCCGCACCTACGTCGCCGCTACTGAGGCCGAGGGCGTTGCCCACGTCGCCGCTAATGTCGAGCGCGGCGCCACCGTTCATGCCGACGAGGCGTCACACTGGGATAAGCTGGCCGCCTACTTCCCGATAAAGCGCGTGAACCACCAGGAAGCTTACTCGAAGGATGGGGCTTGCACCAACCAAGCCGAAAGCTTCTTCAGCCGCCTGCGCCGCGCTGAGATCGGCATCCATCACCACATCGCAGGGAAGCACCTCTCGGCCTACGCTGCCGAAATGGCGTGGCGTGAAGACATGAACCGTCAGCCCAATGGGCACCATCGCCATGGCTGTTGGCGCAGCGGCAGCGGCGGAGAAATCAGCGCGGTGGTGTGGCTATTGGCAGAGGCGGGTGCAAGCATAGCAGACCGCCAGAAAATACATGCTTGCGCGATATTGGGAAATCACCTATGAGTTGCATGCAAGCATGGAGTCGAAAATGGTTAGCAAGCATAGCGCGGGCGGCAAGGCCAGAGCCGAAAAGCTCACCCCAGCCGAACGGTCAGAGATCGCGAAAGCGGCGGCGAGAGCACGCTGGCGGCCCGAACTGACGGGCGCGCTGCCAGAGGCCAGATCTCAGGGCAGCTTCCACATCGGGGATGTAAGCGTTGACTGCTACGTCCTGAAAGACCGCAGGCGGCTTATCCATAAGCGAGCTATGGCGCGTGCGCTCGGCTTGAAATCGACCGGTGGGAACGCATTCTCCAAGACGCTGAACGGGAAGAACTTAGGATCCAAGATCCCAAAGGAACTGCGCCAAAAGATCGAAAATCACATTGTTTTCAAACCCTTGAATGGGGATCCAGCCCACGGGTATGAAGCTACGGTTTTGATTGAACTCTGCGATGCGCTCATGGACGCGCGGGACGATCTTCTGCCATCTCAAAAGTTCCTGGCCCGCCAGGCGGAAGTCATTGTGCGGTCAGCAGCCCGGCTAGGGATCATCGCCCTGATCGACGAGGCTACTGGCTTTACTGAAGACAAAAGACATGACGAGTACCGAAAGTACTGGGATCAGTTCATTCGTGACGAAGCGCGCAAATGGGAGCAGGCCGAGTTTCCAGATGATCTGTTCAGCATGTTCTATGAGGTCTACGGCCTTCGCCGTCACAGCCCTGAAAGCACTAAGCATCCTCGCTTTTTTTCGAAGCTAATCCGAAAGTACATCTATCAGCCACTGCTGAACTCCAACGGGGCCATTCTTGAGGCTTTGGAAGAGAAGAATCCGGTCGTGTATGCGAACGGCGGAAGGCGCTACAAGCTGTTTCAATTTCTAAGCGACGAAGTCGGAATGCCCGCAGTAAAGGCTCAGATCTGGCAGGTCATCGGTATTGGACGGGGGTGCAAGTCACGCAGGCAGCTTGAAACCCGTTTTTACGAGTCCTTCCCCGAGGCCGCACCACACCGACCACAAGCTATTCGGGATCTTTTTGACGAGGAGCATGGAGGTTAGAAATGCCCATATGACGACCACCCTGATCTAATCGGAAGTACCAGTTCTGATTAGGTGAGCAGCCGCCATTTAGGGCGGTAGGTGTCGGGGCTTCGGCCTCGACGCCATCCCTGCAACTGACCGAGTAAAGGACAGCAAGCACCTGACAGATGCTTCATTTGAATTGTTTCGTCAAGTCTGACGCTCGGTCGCCATGAATATGGAGACCTGAAAACATGGCAAATATGTTGGTCACTTATGACCTAAATGGACCTAGTCCGTCTCACAAACAGATGGACGAGCTGATCCCGAAGCTGGGGGTAAACTCTGGCCGCCTGCTAGAAACAGTATGGTGGCTTGATTATCCGGGTACGGCTGCGGCGCTTCGTGATCGTCTGCAAACCATTCTCGGCAACGAGGACTTGCTGTTGGTGGTTGAGTGTAAGAGTGCGGCATGGACAAAGCTCCTTGTTGACGGTCAAGCATTCAAAAACGCCTTCAATAAGGCAGCCTAGAGTCGATTGAGGGCGGCTCACGCGCCGCCCTCCTTCAGTTTCCACAACTTGTACGGGCCGTTTCCATCATGGTCCTTTGTCCACCCATGATCGACCACAAGCCCCTGATCCCGACAGCCCTTTATGCAAGCCCCGATCCGCTTGCGCAGCGTGGCATATGTCGCGTCGTCGCAGACCAGCTCGCGCTCAGCGGCCCACTGTTCCGTTATCTGGCGTGACGTGAGAGGCCCGTCAGCCTCGCGGAGCGCAGTCAGAACAAACCGCTTTACGGTGCCCTTCTGTGCCCGGTGCTTCGTCACGTACTGCTTTATCGCGTAGGTGTCGGCGTCAGGGTCAAAGAGCCGGATAGCGGCGTCCAGGTGGTCTATATCGACGGTGAGCTTCTTGATCTCCGCCTTGTAACGGTCGCGCAGCGCGGATAGATCAGCGTGCTTTGCGACCAGTCCCGATACGGTGTTCGGGCGCTCATATTCTGCAATGTCCTTCATGAGCGGCACGATACATCATCAAATATGATTAGTACATCACTTTATTTGGTGAGTTTGCTCCATAATACCGGGGAACTCGGGAAACTCATCCATGAAGAGCACCCCGTTGTGGGCCAGGCTCACCTCTCCGGGCTTGGCCTGTCGGCCGCCGCCGATGATGGCCGCCATGGAGGCCGTGTGGTGCGGCTCGCGGAAGGGCCGCTGGCGCGAGATGCCGCCCTCGTCCAGCAGCCCGGCCAGGGAATGGATCATCGAGGTCTCGAGCGCCTCGACCGGGCTCAGGGGCGGCAGGAGGCCGGGCAGGCGCGCCGCCAGCATGGACTTGCCCGAGCCCGGCGTGCCCACCATGAGCAGGTGGTGGCGCCCGGCGGCGGCGATCTCCAGCGCCCGCTTGGCCCTTTCCTGGCCCTTCACGTCACGCAGGTCGCGCTGGCCGGGCGGAGAGAGGACCTCGCCCGGCTCGGCCGGGGCGAGGGGCGCCTGGCCCGTATAGTGGCGCACCACCGCGCCCAGGCTCTCGGCGGCGATCACCTGGGCATCGCCGACCCAGGCCGCCTCGGCCCCCGAGCCCGCCGGGCAGAGCAGGCCGCGCCCCTCCGCCGCCGCCGCCAGGGCCGCGGGCAGGGCGCCCGCCACCGGCACCAGAGAGCCGTCGAGCGAGAGCTCGCCCAGGGCCACCGTGCCGCGCACCACGTCCTCGGGCAGGATCTCCAGCGCTGCCAGCAGCGCCAGGGCGACCGGCAGGTCGAAGTGGCTGCCCTCCTTGGGCAGGTCGGCGGGGCTGAGGTTCACCGTGATACGGCGCGAAGGCAGGGCGATGGCCATTGCGGTGAGGGCCGTGCGCACACGGTCCCGCGCCTCCGAGACGGCCTTGTCCGGCAGGCCCACGATGGCGAAGGCCGGCAGGCCCGCCGTGACCGCGCACTGGACCTCGACCATGCGGGCCTCGATGCCCTGGAAGGCCACCGTGTAGGCCCGTGCCACCATGCCGCAAGTCTCCCTTAACCGGGGTTAAGGGGTAGGGCGACAGGGTTGAGGAATGGTTAACGCGGGCCGGGCCAGGGCCGCCCCGGCAGGCCCATGTCGTAGGGCAGGGGGTCGTAACTCTTCGCCATGCCGACCTGCCGCCACTCCTCGAAGGCCGGATCGGCGATGGTGGCGGCGCAGTAGTCCCGGCCCGCCTCGGAAAGGGGCAGGTCGTAGCCCACCACCCGCGCGCAGAGCGGCGCGTAGAAGACATCGGCCAGAGAGTAGGCGCCGAAGAGCCAGGGCCCCTCGGCCCCCGAAAGCGCCCGGGCATGCTGCCAGAGGGTCTCGGCCCGCTCCAGATCCGCCCGCACCGCGGCACTCGGGGCAAAGCCCTCCACCACCTGGCGCAGCTGCATCGGGCAGGCGCTGCGCAGGGCGACAAAGCCGCTCGCCATCTCGGCGCAGAGCCAGCGGGCCGTGGCGCGCAGGGCCGGGTCCTCGGGCCAGAGGGCGCGCTCGGGGTGGCGCTCGGCCAGGGTCTCGGCCATTGCCAGGGTCTCGCCCAGCACCGTCCCCTCGGGCAGGCGCAGCACCGGCACCAGCCGCGCCGGGGCCAGCTCCGCGAGATCCTCCGCCATGCTGCCGCTGTAGAGCCCCACCGCGTGGCAGCGGAAGGGCAGGTTGAACTGGCGCAGCATCAGCCAGCCGCGCATCGACCAGCTTGAGAAGCTCTGGTCGCCGATGAAAAGGTCATATGTCATGGGGCGGTCATAGAGGGCGCAGTGCCCCCGGCCAAACGTTATTCCGTGGCGTTTCCCATCACGGCAGGTGATTGATCCCGCCTACCTCCCAGGTGCCCGCCCGGTGCCGGATGTGGGTGACGGAGAGGTTGTCGATCTTGTGCGCCATGGCCGCCTGGGGGCTCACGCCAAGCGCCCGCTGCACCTGGGTCAGGATCACCCCAAAGTGGGCCACGGCGATGATATGGCCCTCCGGGTGGGCCGCGTTCAGCCGGTCCACCACGGCATCGACCCGGCGCGCGGCCTGGTTCCAGCTCTCGCCACCGGGGGCCACGATGTCGCCCGGGGTTTCCCAGTAGGCGCGCGAGAGGTCCGGGTCGCGCTGGGCCACCTCGGGAAAGGCCAGCCCGTCCCAGGCGCCGAAGTGCAGCTCGCGCAGATCGCGCTCGTGCGCCAGGCGCTGCCGCCCCGGTCCCGCCAGCACGTCCGCCGTGTGGACGGAGCGGATCAGGTCGGAGGAGACCAGCAGCGCCTGGGCGGGCAGGTGGGCGTCGAGCCGGGCAATCATGGCCACGTCGCTCAGGTCGGCGGGCACGTCGCGCCAGCCGACGAAGGTCTTCTCGTGGGTCGGCCCGTGGCGAATCCAGTGCCAGGTGGTCACGGCAGCTCTCCCTTCAGGGTGCGGGGCAGACCGGCTACCACCTGCACGACAAGATCGCAGTGCGCGGCCAGGGCGATGTTGAGCCGCCCCTGGGCCTCGCGGAACCGGCGCGCCAGGGCATTCTCGGGCACGATCCCCTGGCCCACCTCGTTGGAGACGATGGCAAGCGGCGCGGCGCAACCCTCGAGGGCTGCCAGCAGCTCCGCCTCGGCGGCGCCCAGGTCACGCTCCGCGAGCATCAGGTTGCTCAGCCACATGGTGGCGCAATCCAGCAGCACGGCCCGATCGCCCGGCAGATCGGTCAGCACCCCTGCCAGATCAAGCGGCGCCTCCACCGTCTGCCAGCGCGCGTCCCGCCTGGCGCGATGGCGTTCCACCTTGGCGGCCACCTCGGCGTCGAAGATCTGTCCCGTGGCCAGGTAAGTCATTGGCAGGCCATGGCTTTCCACGAAACCCTCGGCCCAGGCCGATTTCCCGGAGGCGGCGCCCCCTAAGATGAATGTCCGTTTGGGCAACATGAAATGTCCGGAAAAATGGAACCAATCTAAGAGGTGATGCGTACACAGATCATAAGTGGGTCACAAGACACACCACTGAAGCCAGGGGATTTCACGATGACGATGCAGACCGCCCGCGAATTTTCACTGACCCGCACGGCGATGAAGGCCGAGCTGCTCGACGCCGAGACGGAGCTGGAACTGGCCTACGCCTGGCGGGACAAGCGCGACGAGGCGGCGCTGCACCGTCTGATCACCGCCTACATGCGTCTCGCCATCTCCATGGCCGGCAAGTTCAAGCGTTACGGCGCCCCGATGAACGACTTGATCCAGGAGGCGGGGCTGGGCCTCATGAAGGCCGCCGACAAGTTCGACCCCGACCGCGGCGTCCGCTTCTCCACCTACGCCGTCTGGTGGATCAAGGCCTCCATCCAGGACCACGTGATGCGCAACTGGTCGATGGTCCGCACCGGCTCCACCTCCTCCCAGAAATCCCTCTTCTTCAACATGCGCCGTGTCCAGGCCCGGCTTGAGCGCGAAGCCTCCGCCGCCGGCGAGAAGCTCGACCAGCACCAGCTCCGCCAGCTCATCTCGACCGAGATCGGCGTCCCCCTGCACGACGTGGAGATGATGGAAGGCCGCCTCTCCGGCTCCGACTACTCGCTCAACGCCACCCAGTCCGCCGAGGACGAGGGCCGCGAGTGGATCGACGCCCTGGTCGACGAAAGCGCCCAGGCCGCCGAGCACGTCGAGGCCCGCCACGACACAGCCCGCCTGCGGTCCTGGTTGGTGGCCGCCATGAGCGAGCTGAACGAGCGCGAGCAGTTCATCGTCCGCGAGCGCAAGCTGCGCGACCAGCCCCGCACGCTGGAAAGCCTCGGCGACGAGCTGTCGCTCTCCAAGGAGCGGGTCCGCCAGCTCGAGGCCGCGGCCTTCGTTAAGATGCGCAAGCACCTGGAAAACCAGTCCAAGGAAGTCCTGCACTTCCTCAACTGATCCGCCTCTGGCATCGCGCGCCCCCGGCCACTATGGTCCCCCAAAGGACGAGGCCATAGGGGGCGCCAATGCTGGCTGGGAAACACATCCTGCTGATCATCGGAGGCGGGATCGCCGCCTTCAAATCCCTCGATCTGATCCGCCGCCTGCGCGAAAGGGGTGCCACGGTCACCCCGGTGCTGACGCGCGCGGGCGAGGAGTTTGTCACCCCCCTCTCCGTCTCCGCCCTGGCCGGGCAGAAGCTCTACCGCGATCTCTTCGATCTCGGCGACGAGGCCGAGATGGGGCACATCCAGCTCAGCCGCGTGGCCGATCTTCTGGTGGTCGCCCCGGCGACGGCCGACCTCATGGCCAAGATGGCCCAGGGCCGGGCCGACGATCTCGCCTCCACCCTGCTGCTTGCCACCGACACGCCGGTGCTCATCGCGCCGGCAATGAACGTGCGCATGTGGCAGCACCCGGCGACCCAGCGCAATCTGGCGACCCTGAAGGGTGACGGCATCGCCACCGTCGGCCCCAACGAGGGCGACATGGCCTGCGGCGAATATGGCCCGGGCCGCATGGCCGAACCGCTTGAAATCCTCTCCGCCATCGAGGCCCGACTCTCCCGTGGCGCGCTGGCCGGGCGGCGCATCCTCGTCACCTCGGGCCCCACCCACGAGCCCATCGACCCGGTGCGCTACATCGCCAACCGCTCCTCCGGGGCCCAAGGCACGGCCATCGCCCGCGCCCTCGCCGCCCAGGGGGCCGAGGTGATCTTTGTCACCGGCCCGGCCGAGGTGCCGCCGCCCGACGGGGTCCATGTGGTGCCCGTCCAGACCGCCCAGCAGATGCTGGAGGCCGTCCAGGCCAGCCTGCCCGTGGATGCCGGCGTCTTTGCCGCCGCCGTGGCCGACTGGCGCGTCGAGGGGGCGGGGGACCGCAAGCTGAAGAAATCCAAGGACGGCCTGCCCAGCCTCTCCTTCGCCGAGAACCCCGACATCCTGAAGACCGTCTGCGCCCTGCCCGAGGGCCGACCGCCCCTGGTGGTGGGCTTCGCCGCCGAGACCAATGACGTCATCGCCCACGCCACCGCCAAGCGCCAGCGCAAGGGCTGCGACTGGATCCTGGCCAACGATGTCTCCCCCGGCACCGGGATCATGGGCGGCACCGAGAATGCCGTCACCCTGATCACCGAGGCGGGCGCGGAGGACTGGCCGCGCATGGGCAAGGAGGCCGTCGCCACCCGCCTGGCCGAGCGCATCGCCGCCGCCCTGGAGGAAAAGGGTGGTTGAGATCCGCATCACCTGGGCGCCCGAGGCCGACCCCAGCCTGGGCCTGCCCGCCTACGAGACACCCGGCGCCGCCGGGGCCGATCTGCGCGCCAACCTGCCCCAGGGCGCCCTCACCCTGGCCCCCGGCGAAAGGGCCCTCATCCCCACCGGCCTGCGCCTGGCCATCCCGCAGGGCTACGAGGTCCAGGTCCGGCCCCGCTCCGGCCTGGCCCTGCGCCACGGCATCAGCCTGCCCAACAGCCCCGGCACGATCGACAGCGACTATCGCGGCACCCTCGGGGTGATCCTGCTCAACGGCGGCGCGGAGCCCTTCGAGGTGACCCACGGCATGAGGATCGCCCAGATGGTGGTCGCGCCGGTGCTTCAGGCTAGCTTCGCGGAAGTGACTGAACTGGACGAGACCCCGCGCGGCAGCGGCGGTTTCGGCTCAACCGGGGTAGGCTGATGCTGCTGGTCCTGATCATGGCCGCCACCATCTGGTTCGGCGGCCGCTTCATCGGTGCGCCCCGCGAGGTGCGGACAACCCTGCTGGGCCTGCTCTACATCGCCACCCTGGGCATCCAGGTGGCCCTGCCCGAGGGCAACCCCCTGCGCCAGGCCACCGGCGGCAGCGCCGCCTTCTGGCTCATCGTCGGCGGCCTCGTCGCGCTGGTGCTCGCCTACCGCGCGGGCCTGCGCGCCCTGCGCCAGCGGGCCGAGGCGGGCGAAAAGGCCGCCGCCCAGGAGGCCCCCGCCCAGGGCGGCCCCTTCACCGAGACCGAGCTCAACCGCTACGCCCGCCACATCGTCCTGCGCGAGCTTGGCGGCTCCGGCCAGCGTGCCCTCAAGGAGGCCCGCGTGCTGGTGGTGGGGGCCGGCGGGCTTGGCTCCCCGGTGCTCCAGTACCTGGCCGCCGCCGGCGTCGGCACCCTGGGGGTGATCGACGGCGACACGGTGGAAAACACCAACCTGCAACGCCAGGTAATCCACGAGGATGCCAGCATCGGCCTGCCCAAGGTCTTCTCCGCCCAGCAGCGCGTCGCCGCCCAGAACCCCTTCGTCACCCTGCGCCCCTACCACCGCCGCCTGACCGAGGAGATCGCAGAGGAGCTGGTGGCCGACTACGACCTCGTGCTCGACGGGACGGACAATTTCGAGACCCGCTATCTCGTCAACAGCGCCTGCGTCGCCCGCGGCGTGCCCCTCATCTCGGGCGCCCTCAGCCAGTGGGAGGGCCAACTCAGCCTCTTCGATCCCGCGCGCGGCGCCCCCTGCTACCGCTGCCTCTTTCCCGAACCGCCCGCGCCGCACCTCGCCCCCTCCTGCGCCGAGGCCGGTGTCCTCGCGCCCCTGCCGGGGGTGGTGGGCGCCATGATGGCGGTCGAGGCGGTGAAGGAGATCACCGGCGCGGGCAGTTCCCTGCGCGGCCAGCTGGTGATCTACGATGCCCTCTACGGCGAGAGCCGCCAGATCGCCATCGCCCGCCGCGCGGGCTGTGCCACCTGCGCGCATATCTAGTTGCCGCCGCTTCTGCTATGCTGACCCTCTGACAGCAGAGGAAGGCATCTTTCATGGCTTACGTGCACGGCATGGTGGCGGCGGTTCCGCTCGCCAATCGGGAGGCCTTCGTGAGGATGTGCCAGCAGATGGCGCCGATCTTCCGCAAGCACGGGGCGCTCGAGGTGGCCGATTGCTGGGGCGATGCCGTGCCCGAGGGCGAGGTCACCTCCTTCCCCCGCGCCGTGCGCTGCTCGGCCAAGGAGGCGGTGGCCTTCTCCTGGATCGTCTGGCCCGACAAGGAAACCGCCGAGGCCGGGATGGAGGCCGCCATGTCCGATCCCGACATGCCCCCGGTGGAGAGCCTGCCCTTCGACGGCAAGCGCCTGATCTATGGCGGATTCGAGCGCATTTCCTGACCCCGCGGCCGATTGCCGCCGGGGCGATTGTAACTCCGCCGCGCCCTGCCTAGCTTGGGCGCAAAGGAGATCTCACCATGACAAACCTGCTGCTCGAGGCCTGGGACACGCCCTTCGGCCTCGCCCCCTTCGACCGTATCGCGGATGCCGATTTCGCCCCCGCGCTGGAGGAGGCCCTGGCCGCGCACCGGGCCGAGATCGCGGCCATCGCCGAGAACCCCGAAAGCCCCACCTTCGCCAACACAGTGGAGGCCCTGGAGGCCGCGGGCCGCCCGCTCGACCAGGTGCTCGGCGTCTTCTTCACGGTCGCCGGGGCCGACAGCAACGACACCCGCCAGGCGCTCCAGCGCGATTTCTCGCCGAAGCTGGCGGCCCACTTTTCCGAGATCTCCGCCAACAAGGCGCTCTTTGCCCGCGTCGCCACCCTCTGGGAGCAGCGCGACAGCCTGCCCCTGACCGAGGAGCAGGCCCGCGTCCTGATGCTCACCCACCGCGGCTTCGTGCGGGCGGGCGCCGCCCTCGAAGGTGAGGCCGAGGCGCGCATGAAGGCGATCAAGGCGCAGCTCGCCGTGCTCGGCACCCGCTTCACCCAGAACCTGCTGCGCGACGAACGCGAATGGACCCTGCCGCTGTCGGAGGCGGACCTGGAGGGCCTGCCCGACTTCGTGATCGACACGGCCCGCGCCGCGGGCCAGGAGCGCGGCGCCGAGGGCCCGGTGGTGACCCTCTCGCGCTCGCTCATCGTGCCCTTCCTGCAATTCTCCCCGCGCCGCGACCTGCGCGAGAAGGCTTTCCGCGCCTGGGAAGAGCGCGGCGCCGGTCAGGGAGAGAGCGACAACCGCGCCATCGCCGCCGAGGTCCTGACCCTGCGCGAGGAACGCGCCGGGCTGCTCGGCTACGAGGATTTCGCCAGCTACAAGCTGGAAACGGAGATGGCCAAGACGCCCGAGGCGGTTTCGGATCTGCTCATGGCGGTCTGGGAACCGGCCCGCGCCCGGGCCGAGGCGGATGCGGCGATCCTGACCGAGATGATGCAGGCCGACGGCATCAACGACAGCCTCGCCCCCTGGGACTGGCGCTACTACGCCGAGAAGCGGCGCGCCGCCGAGCATGACCTCGAGGAGGCCCGGATCAAGCCCTACTTCCAGCTCGACCGGATGATCGAGGCCGCCTTCGACTGCGCCAACCGGCTCTTCGGGCTGGAGTTCAAGCCCCTGGATGTCCCCCTCTACCACCCCGATTGCCGCGCCTGGGAGGTGACCCGCGAGGGCCGCCACCTGGCCGTCTTTATCGGTGACTACTTCGCCCGCGGCTCCAAGCGGTCCGGCGCCTGGTGCTCCGCCATGCGCGCCCAGGCCCGCTTCCCCAAGGAGCAGAGCCCGGTGGTGATCAACGTCTGCAACTTCGCCAAGGGCGACCCGGCGCTTCTGTCATACGACGATGCCCGCACGCTCTTTCACGAATTCGGCCATGCCCTGCACCAGATGCTCTCGGACGTGACCTACGAGAGCGTCAGCGGCACCTCCGTCGCGCGCGACTTCGTGGAACTGCCGAGCCAGCTCTTCGAGCACTGGCTCGAAGTGCCCGAAGTGCTGGAGCGCTACGCCACCCACGCCCGCACCGGCGCGCCCATGCCCGAGGACCTGCGCGACCGGGTGCTGGCGGCGGCCACCTACGACATGGGCTTCCAGACGGTGGAATATGTCGCCTCGGCGCTGGTCGATCTGGCCTTCCACCGGGGCCGCGCGCCGGTCGATCCCATGGCCAAGCAGCAGGCCGTCCTGACCGAGATCGGGATGCCCGCCGCGATCCGGATGCGCCATGCCACGCCGCAGTTCGCCCACGTCTTCGCGGGCGACGGCTACTCCAGCGGCTACTACAGCTACATGTGGTCGGAGGTGATGGATGCCGATGCCTTCGCCGCCTTCGAAGAGGCCGGGGGCCCCTTCGACGCGGAGCGGGCGGCGGCGCTCGAGGAGCACATCCTCTCCACCGGCGGCAGCCGCGACGCGGCGGAGCTTTACACGGCCTTCCGGGGCCGACTGCCGGGCGTCGAGGCCCTGCTCAAGGGGAGAGGGTTGGCGGCCTAAAAAGGGCGTGGGGTGGGTGCTCAGCACCCCCTACCCCATCAATACCCCAATTCCCGGTCCACCAGGTTCAACAGAGGCTCCCCGGCCTCGCCGCGGCGGATGTTCTCCACGAGAGTCTCCGCCGCCGTCCGCGCCCGCGTGTCGGCGGCGATGTGGGGCGTCACGGTGACCCGGGGGTGGGCCCAGTAGGGATGATCCTCGGGCAGGGGCTCGACCCGGAAGACATCCAGCGTGGCATGCCCCACCCGGCCGCTGTCGAGCGCCGCCAAGAGGGCCGCATCGTCGATCAGCGGGCCACGGCCCGGGTTGATGATGAAGGCCCCCTCGGGCATCAGCGCCAGGGTCTCGGCATTGAGCGTGTCCCGCGTGGCGGGCGTGTCGGGCAGCAGCAGCACCGCGATCTCGGCCCGGGAAAGGGCCTCCTTCAGGCCCTCCTCTCCGTGCAGGCAATCGACCCCCGGCACCGCCTTCGGGCTGCGCGACCAGCCCGAGACCCTGAAGCCCAGCCCCACCAGTGCCTCCGCCGCGGCCCGGCCCAGGGCGCCGAGGCCCAGCATCACCACGGAGCGTTCCTCGGCCAGAGGCGGGGTGCGCGGCTCCCACCGGGCGTCGCTGCGGCAGATGTCGCGGTCCATCCCCAGGTGGTGGCGCATCACGTGGCCGGTGACCCACTCCACCATGCCCTTGGTCAGGCCGGGGTCGACCATCCGCGCCAGGGGGATCTTCAGGGTCTCGTTGCCGGTGATGTTCTCCACCCCGGCCCAGAGGTTCAGCACCGCCTTGGCGCGGGTGTAGGGGGTGAAATCCTGCAGGTCGCTGTTCGGCGCGTAGACGATGTAGTCCACCGTCTCGGGGGCATGCTCCATGGAGAGGTCCGCCGCGATGCCCGCCTGGTCAAGCGCCCGGCGCAGAGGCGATGCGTAGGTGTCCCAGCGCTCGGGCCGGGCGGCGAAAAGAATGTTCAGGGTCATGGATTACCTCGGTCGGTGAACGTGGGCGGACTGCACCAGCCCGAAGGCCAAAAGCAGCACCAGCATGGCGGAGCCCCCGTAGCTCACCAGGGGCAGGGGCACCCCTACCACCGGCGCGAGGCCCATGACCATGGACATGTTGACCGCGAAGAAGAGAAAGAAGTTCAAGGCGATGCCCAGGGTCAGGAGCGAGCTAAACCGATCCTTGTTCATCACCGCCGTGATGACGCAGAAGAGGATGATCAGGGCATAGAGGCTGAGCAGCGAGAAGGCCCCGACAAAGCCAAACTCCTCGGCCAGGGTGGTGAAGATGAAGTCCGTGTGCTTTTCCGGCAGGAAGTTGAGCCGCGATTGCGTCCCCTGCATGAAGCCGCGCCCGGTCCAGCCGCCCGAGCCAAGGGCGATCTTCGACTGGGTGATGTGGTAGCCCGCGCCCAGCGGGTCGGCGGCGGGGTCGAGGAAGGTGTCGATGCGGCGGTACTGGTAGCCGTTGAGAAGCTGCCAGGAGGTCCCGCGCGACTGGAAGACCGCCGTGACCAGCCCGATGCCCGAGGCGATGACGGCGGCGAAGTAGGCCCAATGCACCCCGGCAAGGAACATCAGCCCGCCGCCCGCCGCCATGAGCAGGATCGAGGTGCCGAGGTCCGGCTGCTCCAGCACCAGGGCGGTGGGGGCAAGGATGATCAGGACGGGCAGGAGCACCCAGAAGGGGCGCGAGACCTTCTTGGCGGGC
This sequence comes from Sulfitobacter sp., assembly GCA_965212515.1. Classification (GTDB taxonomy): domain Bacteria; phylum Pseudomonadota; class Alphaproteobacteria; order Rhodobacterales; family Rhodobacteraceae; genus Sulfitobacter. The sequence goes on along the minus strand of OZ243122.1, from coordinate 1,393,408 downwards.
AGCCAGTCGTAGTAGGCGGCCAGGAACATCACCAGGGTGATCTTCATCAACTCCGAGGGCTGAAGATCCATGAACCCCAGGTCCAGCCAGCGCTGCGAGCCCTTGCGCGAATCCCCCACGAAGGCCACCGCCACCAGAAGCAGCAGCGAGCCGCCGTAGGCCACGCCCGAGAGGTTGCGCCAGAGCCAGATGGGCACCATGGCGACGACGATCATCAGCACCAGACCCAGGGCAAAGCGCTTCATCTGGGGCTCGGCCCAGGGCGTGAAGGAGCCGCCGGCCACGGAATAGAGCATCAGGAAGCCGACCCCGCAGACCGAGGCCAGGAGCAGCAGCAGCGGCCAGTTCAGGTGCAGGATCTTGCGAAAGCCCGAGGGGACGGATTTGACGGAATACTCAAGGTAGCTCATGCCTGATCCCTGCCCTTGATCGCCACCTGGGGCTGGATGTCGCGCAGCCGCTCCTGCTGGGCATCGATGCGCGGCCGATCGGCGGTGGGGTAGGCCTCGAGCGGCGGCTCGCCCTCGTAGAGCGCCTGGAGCATCACGTCCCGCGCGATGGGCGCCGCCGCGGCCGAGCCGCCGCCGCCATGCTCCACCAGCACCGAGACGGCGTAGCGCGGCCTGTCGAAGGGGGCGTAGCAGACAAAGAGCGCGTGGTCCCGCCGCTCCCAGGGCAGGTCGGCGTTGCTGGTCACGCCCCGGGCCCGCTCGGCGGCGGTGATGTTGCGCACCTGGCTGGTGCCGGTCTTGCCGGCCATGCGCATCTCCTCGGCGATGATCCGGCTGCGGTAGGCGGTGCCGCGGCGGTCGTTCACCACCTCGTACATGGCCCGCCGCATCTTGCGCAGGTTGTTCTCGTTCAGCGACAGGGGCGGCGCCTCGGTCAGGGGCTGCTCCACCCCGTCGACGGTCTTGATCAGGCGCGGCGCCAGGTCCCGCCCGGTGGCCAGGCGCGCCGTCATCACCGCCAGTTGCAGCGGCGAGGCCAGCATGAAGCCCTGGCCGATGGAGGCGTTCACCGTATCCCCGATGACCCAGGATTCCCCCCTGGCCCGCAGCTTCCACTCCTTCGTCGGGGTCAGCCCGGTGTTGACCGAGGAAAGCGGGATCTCGTGCCGCACGCCCAGGCCGAAGCGGTTGGCCATGGCCGAGATCTTCTCGATCCCCACCTTCAGCGCCAGGTCGTAGTAGTAGACGTCGCAGGACTGCTTGAGCGAATCCTCCAGGTTGACCCGCCCGTGCCCGGCCCGCTTCCAGCAGTGGAAGCGGCGGCCCGCCACCTCAAGGTGGCCGGGGCAGTAGACGGTCTCGTCGGGCCCGATCAGCCCCTCCTCGAGGGCCGCCATGGCGGTGATCATCTTGAAGGTGGAGCCGGGCGGGTAGGCGCCCTGCACCGTCTTGTTGACCAGGGGCCGGTACTTGGAATTGAGCAGCGGGTCGTAGTCCGCCGAGGAGATGCCCCCGATGAAGAGGTTCGGGTCGTAGCTCGGCGCCGAGCAGATGGAGACGAGATCGCCCGTCTCGCAGTCCATCACCACGACGGCGGCGCTCTCCTCGCTCAGGCGCGCCTGCACATAGCCCTGGAGCTTGGCATCGGTGGTGAGCTGGAGATCGGCGCCCGACTGGCCCTCGCGCCGGGCCAGCTCGCGCATCACACGCCCGGTGGCGTTCACCTCCACCTGCTTGGTCCCGGCGGAGCCCCGCAGGACCCCCTCGGCCCGGGCCTCCACGTTGATCTTGCCGATCTGGAAGCGCGGGATGCGCAGCAGCTGGTCCGGGTCTTCGAGGGCATCGAGATCCTTCTGGCTCACCCGCCCGACACGGCCCACCACGTGGGCGAAGTCCGATCCGCGCGGGTAGACCCGGGTCAGGCCCACCTCCGGCGTGACCCCGGGCAGGGCCGGGGCATTGACGGAGACCCGGCTCACCTCCTCCCAGCTCACGTCCTCCACGATGGTGACCGGCAGGAAGGGGGCGGACCGCTTGAGCTCGGTCAGGGCGCGCTCGCGGGTCTCAGGGTCGATCTGCATGACCTGCGAGAGCCGCTCCATCACCGCATCCACGTCGCCCGCGTCCTCGCGCACCATGACGATCCGGTAGGAGGGGATGTTCTCGGCCAGTCGCATCCCGTTGCGGTCAAAGATCTCGCCCCGGGCCGGGGGGATCAGCCGGATGTTGATGCGGTTCTCCTCGGCCAGCAGGCGGAACTGGTCGGCCTGGTCCACCTGGAGGTAACGCATCCGTGCCGCCAGCCCGCCCATGAAGAGCAGCTGCGCGCCCCCCAGAAGCGCCGCCCGGCGGGTCAGCTTGAGGTGGCTGGCATCATCCTCGGCCCTGTTGCGTCGCATGACCCGCCCCCCTAGACCCGGTGACCCAGGGCATCGAGGTCACCCGGCGCCGTGCGCCGCACCCCCATGACCCAGTGGGTGACGCCCACCACCAGCGGATAGACGAGGATCGTCGCCGCCAGTTCGCTCAGGGCCAGGGAGAGGCGCGGCAGGGGCACCAGGGCCAGGGCCAGGATCACCCGGTTGCCGACCAGCACCAGGGTGGTGATCATGGCGACGGTGAACCACTCGGCGGCAAAGCTCGCGTCCCGCAGGCTGCGCCCGCGCGACTTGAGGTTCTCGCAGCCCACAAGGGCCAGCAGCGCCAGCAGCCCCGGCGGCCTCTGCAGCAGCAGATCGAAAAGCAGGAAGATCAGGGCCAGGGCCAGGGGCGGCACGTATTCGGGCCGCCGCAGGGACCAGGCGAAGGCAAAGGCCAGGATCAGGTCGGGCCCCGCCCAACTGCGCGGCACCGTCTCCAGCGGCAGGAGATGGAAGAAGAGGATCAGCAGTGCGAGGAAAAGAAAACCCGCGCGCATGAACCAGAGACGGGTGGCGGACAGATCGTTCATTGCGACACCGCCGGGGCGATGGGCGGCAGGCCGTTGCTGATCACCCGGGCGGAATCGGAGACCGTCTCGGTGCCGTAGTGTCGCAGCACCCGCAGGAACTCGAGCCGCTCGTAGTCCGCCGCCAGGCGCACCCGCAGCCGCCCGCCCGGGTCCGCCGCCACCTGGCCGATCAGCAGCCCGGCGGGAAAGACCCCGCCATCGCCCGAGCTGATGACCCGGTCACCGGGGCGCACCAGGTCCGGGTTCTCGATGAAGTCGATGGGCGGAGCGGCGGAATTGTCCCCCGCCACGATGGCCCGCTGGCCCGAGGGCTGGATGGTCGCCGGGATGCGGCTCGAGGCGTCGGTCAGGAGGATCACCCGGCTGGTGTTCTTGGCCACCCCCGAAATCCGCCCGACCAGGCCGATCCCGTCCATCGTCGCCCAGCCGTCCACCAGCCCGTCGCGGGCACCGACGTTGAGCAGCACGGACTGCCGGAAGGGCGAGCCGCTGTCGGCCAGCACGACACCGGTGATGAAGGTCAGCCGCGGATCGAGCCGCACGTTGTTGAGATCGAGCAGCCGGGCGTTCTCCTGCTCGAGCTGGAGCGCCGCCTCCTTCCAGGCCTGCATCTGGCGCAGCTCCGAGCGCAGCTCGCGGTTCTGCTCGGCCAGCCGCTGGTAGGATTGGAAATCGCGCAGCAGGTTGATGGTGCCGGTGACCGGGGCCATGGCCCAGTCGAGGTTGGGCACGATGCGGTCGGTGATCTGGGCCCGGAAGCGTTCCACCCGCGGGCTGTCGATGCGCCAGAGCAGGAAGGTGCCCGCCAGGACCAGGATCAGCACGGCGAGAAGCAGCCGGCGCAGGGGGCCGGTGTAGTCGCTGCTGCTGGAACGGTCCTTGGGCATCTGCTGTCACGCGCCCCGGGGGCTGACCCGGGCCTCCTCCTCAGTCTGCTTTGGGGCGTGCGCCCGGATCAAGCCCGGGACGCGCTTTTCTGGCTCAGCTGTCGTAGTCGATGGCGTGGCGGAGCTGCTTTTCGTACTCCAGCGCCTTTCCCGTCCCCAGGGCCACGCAGTTGAGCGATTCGTCGGCGATGGAGACCGCGAGCCCGGTCTGCTCGCGCAGGGCCAGGTCCAGATCACCCAGGAGCGCGCCGCCGCCGGTGAGCATCACGCCCCGGTCGACGATGTCGGCGGCGAGGTCCGGCGGCGTGGTCTCCAGCGCCGTCATGACCGCCTCGCAGATCTGCTGCACCGGCTCGGCCAGCGCCTCGGCGATCTGCGCCTGGGTCACCTCGATCTCCTTCGGCACGCCGTTCAGCAGGTCGCGCCCGCGGATCTGCATGGAGGTGCCGCGTCCGTCGTCGGGCATCCGCGCGGTGCCGATGGAGGTCTTGATGCGCTCCGCCGTGGTCTCCCCCACCAGCAGGTTCTGCTGACGCCGCAGGTAGGAGATGATGGCCTCGTCCATCCGGTCCCCGCCGACCCGGACGGAGCGGGCATAGACGATGTCCCCGAGCGACAGAACGGCCACCTCCGTGGTGCCGCCGCCGATGTCCACGACCATGTTGCCGGTGGGATCGGTGATGGGCATGCCGGCTCCGATGGCCGCCGCGATGGGCTCCGCGATCAGCCCGGCGCGGCGCGCGCCTGCGCTCAGCACGGACTGGCGGATCGCCCGTTTCTCCACCGGCGTGGCGCCGTGCGGCACGCAGACGATGATCTTCGGCTTGGAGAAGGTGGAGCGCTTGTGCACCTTGCGGATGAAGTGCTTGATCATCTCCTCCGCAGTGTCGAAATCGGCGATCACGCCCTCGCGCATCGGGCGAATCGCCTCGATGGAGCCAGGCGTCCGGCCGAGCATCAGCTTGGCATCCTCGCCCACGGCCAGGACCTTCTTCACGCCGTCCTTCACGTGATAGGCGACGACGGAAGGCTCGCTCAGGATGACACCCCGGCCCTTCACGTAGACAAGCGTATTGGCCGTGCCGAGGTCGATCGCCATGTCAGACGAAAAGAGGCCGCCGAGGGCGCCGAAGATGTTCATGCTCAAGACCTCTGCCTGACATAGGTTGGGCCCGCGACTCTGTGAGCTGCGGGCGCTCGCACTTATAGGATGCGGCGCTGCCATACGAAAGGGGGGCGCGGGCCCTTCTCGGCAGGTTGTCGCCGCCAGGAAAGGGGCTAGCATGGAACCCGTTCAGATGGAGAAGGAGACGGCGCCATGAAGAAGATCCAGACCCTCGGGGTCCACCACATCACCCTCACCGGCGCGGACCGCCAGAGCTCCATCGATTTCTGGGAAGGGGTCCTCGGGATGCCCTTCATCTTCGACCAGCCGAACCTCGACAATGCCAACGAGGGCCACCTCTACTTCGATCCCGGCGACGGCCGCCTGATCACCATCTTCAGCAACGAGAACCGCCAGCCGGTGCACGACCGCACGCCGACCGATCCCGGCTGCGTGCACCACATCGCCTTCGAGGTCGATGCCGCCATGCACGCCCAGGTGCTCGAGCGGCTCGAGGCCCGCGGCATCCCCCACTCCGGGGTCAAGGACCGGGGCTTCATGCACTCGATCTACTTCAAGGACCCGCTCGGCCTGCTGATCGAGCTGGCCTGCTTCACCTTCATCCCGCCGCGCGGCTCTAGCCACGCCGAGGTGATGATCGAGGCCCACCGCCTGCGCGTCGAACGCGGCGCCCGCGCCATCGAACGCGAGCACCTGGCCGACGCGGTCCTAATGATCGTGGAACGCAGCCAGCAATCCCTCTCGCAGGACCGGGCGGCAAAGAACCCCTACGGCTGAGGTGGACGCCCCCGGGGGCCTTGCCCCCGGACCCCCAGGATATTTCCGGCCAACGGAAGACCCCCGGGCGCCGAGACAAAAAAACCGGGGGGCACGCAGGCCCCCCGGCCGAAAAAAGCCTCGCTTCTTCCGCAGGCACGGCCATCGGCGTCCCCGCCTGTACCGCCCCCCGAGCCTCCCCCGTCAGGGTTAAGAAATCCTTAACGCGGCGCCTCTTTTGCAGGCGCAAATATCCTGGGGGGTCCGGGGGGCAAGGCCCCCCGGGACCTCAGCTCACGTCCTTGTAGCTCACCTCGCGCCGGTCGGTGCCGCCCTTGGCGCGGCGCACCAGCAGGCGGTTGAGCGCGTGGATGTAGGCCCGCACCGAGGCCACCACCGTGTCCGTGTCGGCCGACTGGCCGGTGACGATGCGGCCCGCCTCCTCCATCCGCACCGAGACGGTGGCCTGGGCGTCGGTGCCCTCGGTCACGGCATGGACCTGGTAGAGCTGCAGCCGCGCCTCGTGCGGGACCAGCGCCTTGACGCAGTTGAAGGCCGCGTCGACGGGGCCGTCGCCGGTCTGCTCGGTGCGCTGCTCTGCGCCATCCACCTCCAGCGTCATGCGCGCCTGGTTCGGCCCCTCGGTGCCGCAGACCACGTGCATGGACTTCAGCCGGATGCGGTCCTCCTCGGGGTCCGTCGCGGTGCGCATCAGGGCCACGAGGTCATCCTCGTAGATTTCCTTCTTGCGGTCGGCCAGCTCCTTGAAGCGCACGAAGACATCCTTGAGCTGGTTGTCCCCCAGCTCGAATCCGAGCTGCTCGAGCTTGGAGCGCAGGGCGGCGCGGCCCGAGTGCTTGCCCATGACGATGTTGGTCTCGGCCAGGCCCACGTCGGCGGGGCACATGATCTCGAAGGTCTCGGCGTTCTTGAGCATCCCGTCCTGGTGGATGCCGCTCTCGTGGGCAAAGGCGTTCTTGCCGACGATGGCCTTGTTGAACTGCACGGCAAAGCCCGAGACGGCGGCCACCCGGCGCGAGATGTTCATGATCTTGGTGCTGTCGATCTCGGTGCGGTAGGGCATGATGTCGTTGCGCACCTTGAGCGCCATGACCACCTCCTCCAGGGCCGTGTTGCCGGCCCGCTCGCCGAGGCCGTTGATGGTGCACTCGATCTGGCGCGCGCCCGCCTCCACGGCGGCGAGGGAGTTGGCCGTCGCCATGCCGAGGTCATTGTGGCAATGGGTGGCGAAGACGATCTCGTCGGCGCCCGGCACCTTCTCGATCAGCTTGGCGATCAGGTCGGCGCTCTCGCGCGGGGCGGTGTAGCCGACGGTGTCGGGGATGTTGATGGTGGTCGCACCCGCCTTGATGGCGATCTCCACCACCCGGTAGAGGTAGTCGAGCTCGGTCCGCGTCGCATCCATCGGCGACCATTGCACGTTGTCGCAGAGGTTGCGGGCGTGGGTCACCGTCTGGTGGATGCGCTCGGCCATCTCGTCCTGGGTCAGGTTCGGGATCGCCCGGTGCAGCGGCGAGGTGCCGATGAAGGTGTGGATGCGCGGCCGCCGGGCGTGCTTGACCGCCTCCCAGCAGCGGTCGATGTCGGGCAGCTGGGCCCGCGCCAGGCCGCAGATCACGGCATTCTGGGTCTGCCGGGCAATCTCGGAGACGGCGGCGAAGTCGCCCTCGGAGGCGATGGGGAAGCCCGCCTCGATGATGTCCACGCCCATCTCGTCCAGCAGGGTGGCGATCTCAAGCTTCTCGGCGTGGGTCATGGTGGCCCCGGGGCTCTGTTCGCCGTCGCGGAGGGTCGTGTCGAAAATCAAGACGCGGTCTTGGTCGGAACTGTCGGTCATGTCGGTGTCTTTCGTTCTGCTATGTAACATCCATGGCGCGATCCCTTGCCTCTGAGCGGACGCGCCGGGATGGCACGCTCAGAGGCGGATTAGCAGCAGCAGGGGGGCACGCAGCGACAGCGCGCCGAGGCGCGACAGGGTCCGGAAGGGGGCTGCGTGTGTCATGGGGCAACCTTATAGGGAAACGGAATCAAATGGGAAGGGGGTCTTTCCCCTGCTTTTTTGCCGCGGGGTCCGCCATTGAAGGGGGCGCCTCTGCCGCTAGGTCAGGCGGCATGGAAAAAACACTCATCATCGGCGCCTCGGGCGGCATCGGACGGGCGCTCTGCGCGGCCTGCGCGGCCCGAGGCGAGGCGGTCACCCCCCTCTCGCGCAGCGGCGACGGCTTCGACATCACCGACCCCGAAAGCGTCGCCGCCCACCTCGGCGCCCTCGATGGGCCCTTCACCCGGATCGTGGTGGCCACCGGCGCGCTGGAGATCGGCGGCGCCCAGCCTGAAAAGACCATCAAGGCCATCGAGAGGGACGCCATGATGGACCAGTTCGCCCTCAATGCCGTCGGCCCGGCGCTGGTCCTGGCCCAGGCCCACCGGCTGCTCCCGCGCGAGGGGCGGTCCCTCCTGGCGGTCCTCTCGGCGCGGGTCGGCTCCATCGGGGACAATCGCATCGGCGGCTGGATTTCCTACCGCAGCGCCAAGGCGGCGGTGAACCAGGTGGTCCACACCGCCGCCATCGAGCTCTCGCGCAGCCACCGAGAGGCCCTCTGCGTGGCCCTGCACCCCGGCACCGTCGCCACCCCCTTCACAGAGAAGTACCTGGGCCGCCATCCCGCCGTCGCCCCGGAAGAGGCGGCGCGCAACCTCCTGCGGGTGATGGACGGGCTCGGCCCCGAAGACAGCGGCGGCTTCTTCGACTGGGCCGGCAAGGCGGTGCCCTGGTGAGCCGCCTGGTCCTGGTCCTGGGCGACCAGCTCTCCACGGGTCTCAGCGCCCTCGCCGGGGCCGACCGCGAGAGCGACTGGGTGGTCATGGCCGAGGTCATGGAGGAGGCCACCTACGTCCGCCACCATCCCAAGAAGATTGCCCTCATCTTCGCCGCCATGCGCAAGTTCGCCGCCGCTTTGGAGGCATCGGGCTGGCGGGTCCTCTATGGCAGGCTGGACGAGGAGGAGAACGCGGGCTCCATCGTGGGCGAACTCCTGCGCCGGGCCGAGGAGACGGGCGCGGGCGAGGTGCTCCTGACCGAACCGGGCGAGTGGCGGCTCATCAACAAGCTCAAGCACGCGCCGATCAAGACCCGCTTCTTCCCCGATGACCGCTTCATCGCCTCCCATGCCGAGTTCGAGGCCTGGGCCGAGGGCCGCAAGGCCCTGCGCATGGAGTACTTCTACCGCGAGATGCGGCGCAAAACGGGCCTGCTGATGGAGGAGGACAAGCCCGCGGGCGGCCAGTGGAATTTCGACCACGAGAACCGCAAGCCCGCGCCCGAGGAGGTCCGCGCCAAGGGGCCGCTACGCTTCGAGCCGGACGCGGTCGTGGAGGAGGTGCTGGCGCTGGTAGAGGACCGCTTCGGCGATCACTTCGGCGCCCTGCGGCCCTTCCACTTCGCCACCACCCGGGAGGAGGCGCTTCAGGCGCTCGATCACTTCATCACGGACGCCCTGCCGCGCTTCGGGGATTACCAGGATGCCATGCTGGAGGAGAGCCAGTACCTCTATCACGCGCTCGTCTCGCCCTACATCAATCTGGGGCTGCTCGGGCCGCTCGAGGTCTGCCAGCGGGTCGAGGCGGCCTGGCAGGCGGGCGACGCGCCGATCAACGCCGCCGAGGGCTTCATCCGCCAGATCATCGGCTGGCGCGAGTACGTGCGCGGCATCTATTTCCTGGAGGGGCCCGACTACACGGCGCGCAACGGCCTGAAGCACGGGCGGGATCTACCCGCCTTCTACTGGGGCGCGCCGACGAAGATGAACTGCGTCGCCCGGGCGGTGGACCAGACCCGCACGGAGGCCTACGCCCACCACATCCAGCGCCTCATGGTGACGGGCAACTTCGCCCTCCTGGCCGGGGTCGAGCCGCATCAGGTGCACGAATGGTATCTCGAGGTCTATGCCGATGCCTACGAATGGGTCGAGGCGCCCAACGTCGTCGGCATGAGCCAGTTCGCCGACGGCGGGGTGATCGCCTCCAAGCCCTATGTCTCCTCGGGCGCCTACATCAACCGCATGTCGGACTACTGCAAGGGCTGCTCCTACCGGGTCAGCAAGAAGCGGGGCGAGGGGGCCTGCCCCTTCAACCTGCTCTACTGGCACTTCCTCGATCGCCACCGCGAGCGGTTCGAGGGCAACATGCGGATGAAGAACATGTACCGCACCTGGGACAGGATGGAGGAAGCGCACCGCAGCGCCGTGCTGGAAGAGGCCGCGGCCTGGCTGCGCCGCCTCGATAAGGGCGAGGTGGTCTAGCCCCGGCTCACTCCGTCACCAGCCACTGCTCCAGCGTCGCCTTCACCGGCGCGGGCCAGGGCACCGAGGTGTGCTTGTCCAGATCGGAGGCGGCCAGCACCTGGGTGCTGTTCCAGCGCTGCTCTTCTCCGCAGCTGATCCGGTGCTTGAGGGTGACGGAGGAGCGGCCCACCCGCACCACCCGCAGCTCGAAGGTCAGGGTCTGGCCGAAGAAGGAGGGGATTGAGAAGTCGCAGGTCAGGTGCACCGTCGGGGTGCCCCAGCGTTCCTGCCAGATGATCTCGTGCCAGGGATAGCCGACGTGATCCCAGAACTCCTCGTTCACCCCGTTCAACAGGTTGAGGTAGGACGGAAAGTAGGCCGTGCCCGAGATGTCGCAGTCGCCGAAGCGCAGCTCGCGGTCGGTGGTGAAGACGTTGCTCATGCTGTCCCTCTGTCGCTTGGGTGGGCCCTTCTAGCGGCTCATGGAGAACTTGAGAAGCGCCTCAGTCCGCGGCGCCCTGGGTCAGCGGGCTCTCCACCGGGGGCGGGGCCACGTCGAGCACCCCGAGCGCGTCGAAGCCGCCGAGGATCGAATCCACCGCGATGGTGGCCAGGATGATCCCCATGACCCGGCTGATCACGCTGGCCCCGGTGTTGCCGATCAGGCGGTGCACAAAGCTTGCCGCCAGGAGCAGCACCAGGGTCAGCAGCAGCACCAAGATCAGCAGGGCGGCGGTGATGGCCTGCTCCGCCAAAGGCTCTGTGTGGTTGTCGGTCAGGATCACGATGGCCAGCATCGCCCCGGGCGAGGCGATGGAGGGCATGGCCAGGGGAAAGACGGCCCCCGCCAGGTGATCGCGCTCCGCCTCCTCGATCTCGCGGGCGGGCTTCGACTCGCCGAAAATCATGGTCATGGCAAAGATGAAGAGGATCACGCCGCCCGCGATCTGGAAGGAGCCGAGCCGCAGGCCCAGGGTCTCCAGCAGGAACTGCCCGCCCACCAGGAAGGCCAGGAGCACCAGGGCGGCGATGGCCACGGCGCGCAGGGCAAAGCTGCGGTGCAGGCGGCGCGGCACGTTCTGAACGGCAAAGAGGAACACCGGGATCGACCCGACCGGGTCAATCACCACGATCAGGGTGATCAATTCCTTCAAGAGCGCGGGCCAGTCGATCACGGGCAGGGGTCCTTGGTGGCGGGGTCCGGCCCCTTGCACCCGCTTTGCCCGGTCCTGTCAATGGCGGCGGGCGGGTATCACAGCCGCCCCGCCGCCTTCAGCGTCGAAAGGCCGTGGCGCAGGTGCTCGGTGCTGAAGGAATGGCCGCCCTCGAAGAGGCAGAGGGTCAGGAAGGCGCCCGCCGGGTTCTCCCGGCGGCGGCAGTCGAGCCCTCGGGCCTCGTAGCTCTCCGCTGGGCCGAAATGGCCGATCCGGGCGTAGAAGGCCAGGGCTTCGGAGACCTGGCCCTGGTGCGTCTCGGCGATGGGGCGGCCCTCCAGCGGCACGGTCCGATCCGCCGTCCCGTGGGTGTGCAGGAGGGCGGCGGCGGGGCGGGCGCAGTCCTCGTGCGGCTTCAGCCAGAAGGTGCCGGAGAAGGGCAGGAAGCCCGCGAAGGCGCCGGGATCGCGGCAGGCCAGGGTCCAGACGAGCATCCCCCCGGCGGAAAAGCCGCTGGCGACGCGCCGCGCCGGGTCCAGCCCGAAGCGCGCCTCGGCATCCGCCAGCACCGCGCGCACGTAGGCCACCTCCCGTGCGCCGGTGGCCTCCATGGTGCCCGGCCCGTTGGGCAGGATCCAGGAGCCCTTGATCCCCTGCAGCGCGATCAGGGCCAGCCCGGCCTCCGCTGCCGCCCGCCGCAGGGCGCCGTTGCGCATCACCCCCGCCGCGCTGCCCCGATAGCCATGGGCCCAGACCAGGGCGCCCGGCCGCGCCACCCCCTCGGGCAGGGCGATCCGGTAGCTGCGCGCCCCGACCGCGCAGTCGCTTTCGGTGCCGCAGGCGCGGGCCCCGGCGGGCAGCAGGATCAGCAGGCAGAGGGCAAGCAGGCAGGCGCGCATCGGGGCTCTCCGGGGGCAGGGCACTGGCGCCAGCCTTCCCGCCCCGCGGGCCAAGTGCAAGTCACCTTCCGGTGTGTCAGTCGCGGGCCGCCCCCGGGCCGCTGCGGTCCCCATCGGCGGAGGGTTCCTGCACCGGCAGGGGCTCGATCCGCCAGATGGCCGCATTGCCTTCGCCGGAGGCATTGGTCAGCAGGTAGATCGCCCCCTCCGGCCCCTGATCCACCTCGCGGATGCGGGTGTTGAAGGGCAGGAAGTTGGTGCCCGCCACCTCTCCGCCTTCCATGTCCACATGCTCCACCCCGCCGGCCGAGAGGCTGCCGAAGAAGAGATCGCCCTGCCAGGAGGGGAACATCTCGCCGCTGTAGAGGATCATGCCCGAGGGCGAGCGCACCGGGTTCCAGTGGTGCACCGCGTCGGCATAGTCGGGGTATTCCGTGGGATCGGGGATTTCCACGCCGTCATAGTTGATGCCCCAGCTCACCACCGGCCAGCCATGGTTGGCGCCGCGCTCCACCGCGTTCAGCTCATCGCCGCCCATGGGGCCCATCTCGGCGAGCCAGATCTGCTCCAGCTCCGGGTGCCAGATCGCCGCCTCCACGTTGCGGTGGCCGTAGGACCAGATTTCACCGGCGGCCCCTTCCTGGCCCACGAAGGGATTGTCCTCGGGGATCGAGCCGTCGAGGTTGAGGCGGATCACCGCGCCGAGCGTGTCGGATAGATCCTGCGCCGGGCCGAACTTGAAGCGTTCGCCCAGGGCAAGGAAGACATGCCCCGCCCCGTCAAAGGCGATGCGGTTGCCGAAGTGGGCGCCGCCCTCGACCTTCTTCTGCCGCCAGAGGGTCTCGAACCCCTCGATGGCGCTGCCGTCTTCCGAGAGCGTGCCTCGGCCAAGCGCGGTGCCCGCCGTGCCGCCCTCACCCGCCTCGGCGTAGGAGAGGTAGACCATCCGGCTTTCGGCGAAGTCGGGGGCAAGGGCCACGTCCATCAGGCCGCCCTGGCCTTGGGCAAAGACATCGGGCGTGCCCTCGAGCGGGGCCGAAGTGGTGCCGTCTGGGCTGACCCGGAGCAGTTCACCGGCCAGCTCCGTCACCAGCATGTCGCCACCGGGCAGGAAGGCCATGCCCCAGGGCTTGTCGAGCCCGGTGGCCACCTCCATCACCTGCACCGGCACGTCGCCTGCATAGAGCGTGTCGATCTGTTTGGCCGATTGGGCGAGGGCCGGGGCGGCGGTGCTGGCGGTGAGCAGGGCGATCAGGGGGAGGCGCATGGGGCGGGTCCTTTCTGTTGAGGGAAACGGGGCCTTGGGGACCAACCCGTCCCGTCGCCTTCCCGTTCCGCCACGCCCCCGAACGAAGAAGGCCCGGCGCGGGGCCGGGCCTTCCATAGGACAGTGAGTGTGCCCTCAGGGCTTAGCGGATGACCTTCACGATGGCGCTCGTCTCGGCGTCGATCACGACGGTCTGGCCGTTCACGTTGGCATAGCGGAGGTTGTTCTCCGGCAGCTCGTAGGTGGTCACCTCGGTGGGCACGCCAGCACCCACGGCCACTTCACCCTCGAGGTAGACCGGCTCCACCGGGTTGCTCTCGATGTAGGTGATGGACTCGGTGGTGGGCTCCACCGCCGCCGCACCGGCCGCGCCGCCCAGAATGCCACCGGCAATCACGCCGCCCACGGGGCCGCCGGCCGCGTAGGCCGCGAGGGTGCCGATGGTGGCGCCTGCGGCAGCACCGACGCGCTGGTCTTCAGTGGTCTCTTCGGTGTTCTCGTAGGTCACGGTCGAAATCTCGACGGTGCTCGGGCGCTCGGGCAGGACGTAGGCCTGGTTGTCCACGTTGACCGCCAGGTAGGGGGCATAGGCCCAGCCGCTGGTGCCTTCGTAGTTCACCTTGCACCAGGATTGGCCGTCCATGCAGCCGTCGACCTCGGCATTCGCGCCGCCGTCGATCACGCCCAGAACTTCGTACTGGGACCCCGGGCCGGAGCGGATGTTGAGGTCGGTCACCGCGCTGGCCGTGGTGGCCGAGGCGATGGCAGGCAGGGTGGCCATGGCGGTTGCCGCGGCCATGAGGGCAAAGTTCACACGTTTCATCGTTACACCTTTCGTTAAGGGGCGGCCCCCGGTCCCCTTTTCTGGGAGCGGCAGGCGCGCCGGTTCACTGCGAGGTAACGAGGCGCCGGGTTCTTGGTTCCCGGCTGTGGAGGGGGCGGCGGAGCCGGTGGGCGACAATCCGCCGCAGGGCGTGCGCAATGGGCAAATCCCCGCGGCCAAAGGCCCCCAATTCAGCTCGGATCGCGCCAGCGGTTGACGATGGGATAGCGCCGGTCGAGCCAGAAGGCGCCCTTGGTCAGGCGCGGCCCGGGGGCCGACTGGAAGCGCTTGTACTCCGAGATGTAGATCAGGTGCTCCACCTTCTTGGCCACCTCCCGGTCAAAGCCGGCCGCCACGCAGTCCGAGATGGAGCCGTCCCGGTCCACCAGGATCTCCAGGATCGCGTCCAGCTCGGGATAATCGGGCAGGCTGTCGCTGTCCTTCTGGTCCTCGCGCAGCTCCGCCGAGGGCGGCTTGGTGATGATCCGCTCGGGGATCACGGCCCCCTCGGGGCCCTTCATCCAGGGGCGATGGTTGGCGTTGCGCCAGCGGCAGGTCTCGAAGACGCGGGTCTTGTACATGTCCTTGATCGGATTGTAGCCGCCCGACATGTCGCCGTAGATGGTGGCATAGCCCACCGCCACCTCGGACTTGTTGCCCGTGGTCAGGAGCATCTCGCCGAACTTGTTGGAGAGCGCCATCAGCAGCAGGCCGCGCAGGCGGGACTGGATGTTCTCTTCCGTCAGGTCCGGCGCGCGGCCCTCGAAGAGCGGCGCCAGGGTGTTGGTGATGGCCCGGCGCCCCTCCGAGATCGGCAGATGGTCGTAGGGGCAACCAAGGGCGCGGGCCAGGGCCTCGGCATCCTCCAGCGAGTGGGAGGAGGTATATTCCGAAGGCAGCATGACGCAGCGGACGTTCTCCGGCCCGATGGCATCGGCGGCGATGGTGGCCACCAGGGCACTGTCGATCCCGCCCGAGAGGCCCAGCAGCACCTTCCCGAAGCCGCTCTTGCCAAGGTAGTCGCGCAGGGCCTCGACGCAGACCCGGTAGTCGGCCTCATAGGGCTCTGGGAAGGAGGCGGGCTTCTGCGGCAGGATGCGCCAGCCCGCGGGGCCGCGTTCCAGATCGACGTGATGCACCAGGGCATCGAAGGCCGGCAGTTGCAGGGCCAGCTCGCCCCCGGGGTTGAGCGCGAAGGAGGCCCCGTCGAAGACCTGGTCGTCCTGGCCACCCACCATGTTGAGGTAGATGAGCGGCAGGCCCGTCTCCACCACCCGGGCCACCATCATGTTCTGCCGGGTTTCCATCTTCTCGCGGTAGTAGGGCGACCCGTTCGGCACCAGCAGGAACTCCGCGCCGGTCTCGGCCAGCGTCTCGGAGACGTCGGGGTGCCAGGCATCCTCGCAGATCGGGCTGCCGATCCGGGTGTTGCCCACCGAGTAGGGGCCGCCCAGGGGGCCGGGATCGAAGATCCGCACCTCGTCGAAGACGGTCTCGTTGGGCAGCTCGTGCTTGAGGCTGCGCGAGGCCACCTTGCCACCCTTGAGGATCACGTAGGCGTTGAAGAGCTCGGCCCCCTCGGCCCAGGGCGCGCCGATGGCCAGGGCCGGGCCCTCCGCGCAGTCGGCGGCGAGCTCTTCCAGATGGCGCATCACGTCAAGCTGGAAGGCCCGCTTCATCACCAGGTCCTGGGCGTTGTAGCCCGAGAGGAACATCTCCGGCAGGGCCACCAGGTCGGCCCCGGCCTCCTTGCCCTGGGCCCAGGCGTCGCGGGCCAGGGCGGCATTGCCCGCCAGATCGCCCACCGTCGGGTTGAGCTGTCCCAGAGTGATGCGAAAGTGGTCTGCCATGCGGTCCGGTCCCTTGGATCATCTGCCCCGGATGTAGCAGATCGGTCCCGGGGGGAAAGCCCAAAGGGCGGGGCCAATCAGCGCGGGGGCAGGCGGTCGAAGGCGGGCAGGCCCTCGGGGATCTGGTGGAAGGCCTGCCGGTCGAGGCAGTGGATCGCCGCCGCGGGCCCGGCGTAGCGCGCCGGATCGTCGAGGCTGCCGACCTTGAGCACCACCTGGTCGCGGCCCGGCAGCTCCGTCAGGATGTGGGTGCCGCAGGTGCCGCAGAAGCAGCGGGTCACGGCACCCTCGAGCTCCGCCTTGGTGAAGCGGGCGGGGCGGCCCGAGGTCCAGCGCAGGCCCGCCTTGGGCAGGAGCAGGAAGTAGTTCGGCCCGCCGCCCGAGAAGTACTGGCACTCCCGGCAGTGGCACTGGGCGGCAAAGAGCGGCGCGCCCTCGGCGGCATAGGCCAGGGCGCCGCAGTAGCAGCCCCCGGTCAGCGGGGTCGTCTCGCTCATGGTCGCTCTCCTCCCTGGCTCCGGGCGGCAGGATGGCAGGCCCCGGCGGGGCGGGCAAGAGCGCGCCGGGCGGGGCAAAAGACATTGCCCCACATGATTGCATTGCATAGGCTTGCCGAAAGGCCGCCGGGCGGCGGCCGCCCAGGCCAGAGAGAACCCCATGACCTTCAAGTCCTTGATTTTCTGTCTTTTGCTTCTGCCCGCGGCGGCCCTGGCCCAGGAGGGCCAGGTGCTTACCAAGCAGTACGACGATGGCGGCATCTACGAGGGCACCTTCCGCGGCGGGTTGCAGCACGGCCAGGGCACCTACCGCCTGCCCAACGGCTACGAGTACAGCGGCAACTGGGTCGATGGCGAGATCAAGGGCGAGGGCGTCGCCCGCTTCCCCAACGGCTCGGTCTACGAGGGCAGCTTCGACAAGGGCAAGCCGCACGGCTTCGGCAAGATCACCTTCGCCGACGGCGGCACCTACGAGGGCGAGTGGCAGGAAGGGGCGATCATGGGCCAGGGCATCGCGCTCTATGCCAACGGGGTCCGCTACGAGGGCCAGTTCCGCAACGCCAAGCACCACGGCAAGGGGGTCATGCAGAGCCCCGGCGGCTACGAGTACAAGGGCGACTGGGTCGATGGCGAGAAGCAGGGCGTCGGCACCATCACCTACCCCGACGGGGCCGTCTACGAGGGCGAGATCGCCGCGGGCAAGCGCAGCGGCACCGGCACTCTCACCATGCCCGACGGGCTGATCTACGTGGGCAACTGGGTCGATGGCCAGATCGACGGCACCGGCAAGCTGACCCAGCCCAACGGCGACATCTACGAGGGCGACCTGGTGGCGGGCCGCCGCGAGGGCGAGGGCAAGGTGACCTACGCCAACGGCGACATCTACGAGGGCGAGTTCAAGGAGGACCGCCGCCACGGCCGCGGCACCTTCACCGGCACCGACGGGTACGTCTACAGCGGCTCCTGGGTCGAGGGCCAGATCGAGGGCCGGGGCACCGTCACCTACCCCGACGGCTCGGTCTACGTGGGCGAGTTCCGGGACGACCTGGCGGATGGCCAGGGCAAGATCACCTACCCCGACGGCTCCACCTACGAGGGCGCCTGGGTGGCCGGTGTGATCGAGGGCGAGGGCCGGGCGACCTACCCCAACGGCGTCGTCTACGAGGGCGGCTTCCGCAACGCCCGCAACCACGGCACCGGGGTCATGACCTACGCCGACGGCTACCGCTACGAGGGCGAGTGGGTCGAGGGCCAGCGCCAGGGCCGGGGCAAGGCCACCTATCCCGACGGCACTGTCTACGAGGGCCAGTTCGTCGCCGGCCAGCGCGAGGGC
The DNA here is from genome assembly GCA_965212515.1 of Sulfitobacter sp. Classification (GTDB taxonomy): domain Bacteria; phylum Pseudomonadota; class Alphaproteobacteria; order Rhodobacterales; family Rhodobacteraceae; genus Sulfitobacter. Next base: position 1,375,611 of record OZ243122.1, on the reverse strand, counting down.
GAGGGCAAGATCACCATGGCCAGCGGCTTCACCTACGAGGGCGACTGGGTGGCGGGCGAGATCGAGGGCCAGGGCCGGGCCACCTACGCCAACGGCGACGTCTACGAGGGCACCTTCAAGGCCGGCAAACGCCAGGGCGCCGGCACGATGCGCTACGCCACCGGCGAGGAGGCCAGCGGCGACTGGGAGAACGGGGCGCTGAACGAGGACGGGTGAGGGGGGCTGTTTCGCGCAACGTAGAGCAGATGACCGTTCCCAACCCAAACCGGTCAGGCCGCGCGATCTCATACGGTTTGGGCTACTCGATCCGGTTCAAACGTGCGCGAAACCAGGCCGCCACTTCGGCTTCGATCCATACCCGCTCTACAACTCCCCGGACCAGGACATCGGTCGGCCAGTCGTCGGGCATTTCAAGCTCATACCCACTTTGGAGGATCATCAATTCCGTCACCATCCAAGCAGTCCGCTTGTTCGCGTCGGCAAAACCATGGCAAGTCGCAAGGCCGTGCAATAGCGCGGCGGCCTTCTGGGCAATGCTTCGATGATACCCATGGAAGGGGCGGCCAAGTGCGCCTTCAAGGTTTGCCTGACTAAGCACACCTTGAACGCCGCCGCCGTACTTCAAAGCTTCGTCATGAGCCAGCACAGCGTCGATCAAGGTCGGGCGGTAGTGAACCTTAGCTATCGGCCAAACGGATCAATGCCGCCTTCCGGGTCTTGCCGATACGTTCAAGGATCTCTTTGGACCTCCCGGACCGGGACACCGTCACCGCGGTTGACGTGGCCTCTTTCTTCGTGACGAAGCGACCGGACACGGCTGAACGGCCCAGAGACGTGTTGGGCGTGATGACTTTCTTGGAGCTTTTCGAGTTGCCGGCCATATTGCCATCCGAAGTTTTAGGCTGGTCTAACGTAACACATATAATGACCCGAAAGAATCTTGCGAGGAAAAATCTTCGAAGTCGTTACCACAACGTATCAGGCGGCCAGTCGCGCGTAGGTCTCGACATCAGCCCCCGCTTCGATGACCTCTGCGACGCTCGCCAACAGCGCGAGCTTCGGACCGACATCGCCCACACGCCGGGTCACGCCAATCGGCCTGGGCGCGTCTTCGCGGCGCGCGATATCCGACAGCGTGACATAGGCAGCGTTCACCGACACTCCAGACTTGGAGAAGTAGTCGAAAACCAGCCCGCCGCTGTCCGTCTCGACCAGCAAATCAACCTGGTACTCTGCCGTGGACTCGCCGATGACACGCGCCCGCTCCGTCCGCTTGTATTGGGAGAAGGCCTCATTGGCGCGCCGCATGAAACGCTCATGCGCCTGATCGACAGCATGGGCGAAACTCTTTTCGATTGTCTGGTCGATGACCTCTTTGGTCAGCGATCCCATCGCGATCACCGCGCCTTTGAGCTGGGCCTTACCAACGCGCAGCATGAGCAAGGAATAGCCGTCGAACTCCGCGCCGTACCGCGTGCATGCCTTGGCCGCTACGTGGGCGAAGATCTTTTCGCTGGCGGCAGCGTTGGCAATCTCCTGGTAGGCCTGCCCGTCGTCCGTCACCAGGAATGTGTCGCCGCCGCCCTCCGGCCAGATTGAAACACTGACCAAAGATCCGAACGCGGTTTGTACCGGCAACTGCACAACGTACCGGCCATTCAGCGTTTCCGCGCTGCACAGCTCGCGCACAAGCGAGTCGATGACATCGCTGCGGCCAGGACTGACGCTTATGGAATGCTGGGTTGCCATGGTGGGACCGGGATATCGCTCATGTTCGTTACGTTCAGGATTCTAGCACAGCAATTCAGGAGCGCTGCAAAATTCTCGGGCTGCGGATTCAGGGATTGGGCTATCGGCAAGTCTTCCTTGATGTGCGCCTTAAGGTCAGCTGGTGGCGGAAACAAGGCGGGGTCATGGAAATGCGACCTGCCCGCCATCTCACGAAGGAAAGGGCCGCACAGCGCCTCGTTGTTGGCGTGCTGACTGCCGCGCCAGTCGATCCGCGCGACACAGCGCGGGCGGTTGTCGAATTCCATCAGGAAGCCCAGTGACACCCGCTCTTCGGGCCTGTGGCGCGGGCAGTTCAAGAAGAGCTGCACGCCGCGCATCGTCACGCCGTCGCGTTTCAACACCCCACGCATTTCCAGGTGACGCCTGCCGCTGCCCGAGACGCTCCAATCGAGCGGAGTCACCAACGCCTTCGGCGCGCTCATCAGCGCCATGACATCGCCATGCGTCGGGTCTCTTGTCAATGCGGACTGCCCATTCCCCTTTTCGAGGCAATGAAAGCATTGATTTACCCGCCGAGTCTATACGCTGGCCGATGCTAACAGCCCGGAAGGTTCTGCCCCGCCTCGACCTCACAGGGTATCTCCCGCTCGTGGCGGACAATTCCCTTTCGTAGACAATGCGCAGCGCGTAGCTCCCGGCGGCGGGCCGGAAATCGTGTCCGCTAACTGAGCGTAACTGACGTCCCTGGACCAGCTCAGATATGTCCGCTTGCTGCTCGTTGGGACCGTTCGTGCGGGGCGACGTGAAAGTCGGCTCTCCGTCCAACGTCCCTCCCGAATTCACCAGCAGCCAAGCCCCCCACCAAAAATGACCGCCCGATCCCCCGGACGGCCCCCTCTCTCTCCACGCCCCCGCGCCCCCGGCGCGGGCCTCCGCTCAGAGGAACAGCTGGTAGCTGTGCGGCACGTAGCCGTAGCCCTCGCCCGCCTTCTCCACATAGCCGAGCGCCGGGAAGGGCATGTGGTAGCCGATGAAGGGCAGGCCCTCGGCGGCCAGCATGTCGAGCAGGCGGCGGCGGGTCTGGGCGGCCGCCTCCTTGTCCATGTCGAACTTCACCTCCCAGTCGGGGTGGGCCAGGGACCAGACGTAGTGGTTGGCGAAGTCGGCGCAGATCATGAGCTGCTGGCCGCCCGATTCCAGCCGGTAGACCATGTGCCCCGGCGTGTGCCCGAAGGCCGCCATGCCGGTGACGCCCGAGGCGACCGTGCCGCCGTCGCCCAGGAAGCTCATCTTCTCGGCCAGGGGGGCGACTTTGGCCTGGAAGGTCTCGTTTTCCATCTTTGACCAGGCATCGAATTCCACCTGCCCGGTCATGTAGGCGGCGTTGCTAAAGGTCTCGGTCTCGCCCTCCATCAGGCCGCCCACGTGATCCCCGTGCATGTGGGTGATGACCACCTTGTCGATCTCGGCGGCCGAGTGCCCCGCGGCCTCGAGTGCGGCCACGGTGCCCGCGGGCGCCAGGCCGGTGTCGAAGAGGATCAGCTCGCTGCCGGTGTTCACCAGGGTCGGGGTGAAGAAGAACTGCGCCACGTCGGTGGGCAGGTGGGCCTCCTGCGAGACCTCGGCGAAGGTCTCCGCGTCCACGTTCATGCCGAAGATGTTCTGCGGTCCCTCCACGGCGCGGCTGCCGACCAGCAGGGTCGTGACCTGGAAGTCGCCGACGTTGAAGCGCTGGAACTTGGGCAGGGCCAGGCCCGCCATGTGGCCATCGGCGCGGGCGGGCGCGCCGAGCGAGGCGGCGAGGGGCAGGGTGGCGGCGCCCGCCAGGGCGGCGCGACGGGTCAGGCGGGGCGTTGCGGACATCGAAATTCTCCTGTTGGGTGATTGAATGGCGCAGTAGGTAGCGTACATGCGCCTGACGCAAAGTCAGGCGGGCCGATGGGGCCGATCACGATAAGGTGTTGTGGGGAACGGAATGGACGAAGTGGCGGAATTTCTGGCCGCAGTGGAGCCTCAGCGGCGGCGCGAGGAGGGGGCCCGGCTGGACCGGCTCTTCCGCGAGGTGACGGGCTGGCAGCCGACCCTCTGGCGCGGCGGCATGGTCGGCTACGGGGCCTACGACTACACCTACGAGAGCGGCCACAGCGGCACCTGGTTCGCCACCGGCTTCGCCCCGCGCAAGGCCAAGCTGAGCATCTACATCATGCCGGGCTACGCCGACTACGACGAGATCCTGGCCCGCCTCGGCAAGCACACGAAGGGCAAGTCCTGCCTCTACCTCAACAAGCTCGAGGATGCGGACCTCGCGGTCCTGGCCGAACTCATCGCCGTGGGGGTGGAGGACCTGGCGGGCTACTGGCCGGTGCGGGGGACGTGAGGGGGCGCCCCGCGCGGGGCGCTTTTTCTTGGCCCGGGGCAGGGCGCGCGGCTATGCTGGCGGGGTACACTCCCCGCAGGAGGGCCCGCCATGACCGCGCACCGCCGCTCCCCGGCCCCGCCCGATCTTCGGGCCGAGCTGGAGGCGACCCGCGCGCGCGAGGCGGCGACAAGGGCGATCCTGGAGATCGTCAGCCACAGCCATGACGACGAGGCGCCGGTCTTCGAGGCCATCCTGGCGCACGCCCAGCGGCTCTGCCGGGCGCCCGTCTCGGGCCTGATCCTGGCCACCCCCGAGGATGATTTCCAGCGCATGGCCGCCCACCGCAACGTGCCCCAGGGCGCGGTGGAGATGTTCGACACTGACCAGATGCCGGTCGACGGCAATCTCTCCTACGCCGCCCGGTCCATCGTCGAGGGCCGCCTGGTGCAGTTCGCCGACATGGCCGAAAGCGATCTCTATCGCGCGGGCTCGCCGGTGGTGCGCACCATGGTGGACCGGATGAGCATCCGCAGCGTACTCTTCGTGCCCCTGCTCAAGCAGGGCCGCGCGATTGGCACCATCACGCTCTTCCGGCACGAGGTGGAGCCCTTCGAGCCGCGCCAGATCGAGCTGGTGGAAACCTTCGCCGTCCAGGCCGTCATCGCCATCGAGAAGGTGCGCCAGTTCCACGCCCTGGAGGAGCTCAACGCCGGGCTGGAGGAGCGGGTGGCGGCCCAGGTGGAGCAGATCGAGCGCATGGGGCGGCTCAAGCGGTTCCTGCCCGCGGCGGTGGCCGACAGGGTGCTCTCGCGCGGGTCCGAGACGCTCCTGCGCAGCCACCGGGCGCTGCTCGGCGTGCTCTTCTGCGACATCCGCGGCTTCACCGCCTTCTGCGAGACGGCCGAGCCCGAAGAGACCATCGAGGTGCTCCAGACCTATCACGAGGAGATGGGCCGCCTGATCAACGCCCACGGCGCCGGGGTGGATCACCGCATGGGCGACGGCATCATGGTGCTCTTCAACGATCCCCTGCCCTGCGAGGACCCGGCGGGCGAGGCCCTGCGCCTGGCCATCGCCATGCGCGAGAAGATGGCCGCGCTCTGTGCCGGTTGGCAGCGCATGGGCTACCGGCTGGGCTTCGGCGTGGGCATCTCTCTCGGCTATGCGACCGTGGGCATGGTGGGCACCGGGGGGCGCTACGACTACACCGCCTCGGGCACGGCGATCAACCTCGCCTCCCGGCTCTGCGACGAGGCGGCGGACGGGGAGATCCTGCTCAGCCCGCGCGCGGCCGTGGCGGTGGAGGACCGCTTTGCCCTGGCGCCGCGCGGCACCCTCAGCCTCAAGGGCATCAGCGCCCCGGTGGCGGTGCAGCAGCTCGCCGCGACGGAGCCCTGAGCGGCGCGGGGTGGCGCCGCTTCTGGACAAATCCTATCGCCTGTGACACTCCCTCCGGACCACCAGGAGCTTCTCCCCATGTCCCAGACGATCACCCGTTTCGCCCCCTCGCCCACCGGCTACATCCACGTGGGCAACCTGCGCACCGCGCTGATGAACTACCTCATCGCGCGCAAGCAGGGCGGCACCTTCATCCTGCGCATCGACGACACCGATCCGGAGCGTTCGAAGGAAGAATACGTCGACGGGATCAAGCAGGATCTGGAGTGGCTCGGCCTGCACTGGGACCGGGTGGAGCGCCAGTCCGAGCGGCTGGAGAAGTACCACGCCGCCGCCGAGGAGCTGCGCGCCAAGGGCCGTTTCTACGAGGCCTTCGAGACCCCGACGGAGCTGGACCTGAAGCGCAAGAAGCAGCTCAACATGGGCAAGCCGCCGGTCTATGACCGGGCCGCGCTGGGCCTATCGGACGCGGAGAAGGACAAGCTGCGCGCCGAACGGGGCGACGGCGTCTGGCGCTTCAAGCTGGATCATGCTCGGATCGAGTGGCAGGACGGCATCCTGGGCGACATTTCCATTGACGCGGCCTCCGTCTCGGACCCGGTGCTGATCCGGGGCGACGGGCAGATTCTCTATACCCTGGCCTCCGTCGTGGATGACACCGAGATGGGCGTGACCCACGTGGTGCGCGGCTCGGACCATGTGACCAACACGGCGACCCAGATCCAGATCATGCAGGCCCTGGGCCACGATCATCCCTCCTTCGCCCACCATTCGCTGCTCACCGGCCCCAAGGGCGAGGCCCTCTCCAAGCGTCTCGGCACCCTGGCCCTGCGCGACCTGCGCGAGCAGGGGGTGGAGCCCTTCGCGCTCCTGAGCCTCATGGCGCGGCTCGGCTCCTCCGACCCGGTGGAGCTGCGTACCGACATGGACGAACTGGTGGAGGGCTTCGACCTCGACCGCTTCGGCTCGGCCCCCACCAAGTTCGACGTGGCCGACCTCTTCCCCCTGACGGGCCGCTACCTCCAGACCCGCAGCGCCGCCCAGGTGGCCCCGGCCATCGCCGCGGCGGGCGTGCCCGAGGACCAGGCCGAGCGCTTCTGGTCCGTCACCCGCGAGAACATCGAGACCCTGCACGACCTCGGCCCCTGGTGGCGCATGTTCCAAGAGGGCGCCGAGCCGGTGATCGCCGAGGAGGACCGCGCCTTCGTCGCCGAGGCCATGGCGCTCCTGCCCGAGGGCCCCTTCGACGAGACCACCTGGAGCACCTGGACCGCCCAGGTGAAGGAGCAGACCGGGCGCAAGGGCCGGGGCCTCTTCCGGCCGCTGCGGCTGGCGCTGACCGGGCAGGAACACGGGCCGGAAATGGCCTCGGTCATGCCCCTCCTGCGGGTCGTGAAGGCCCGGCAGTGATGCAGCGGCGCCTCCGGGCCAGGGGGCGCCATGGCTGAGGCCAAGTTCCGCACCGGCAGCCTTTTCCGGCATGTCACCGTCATGTCCCTGACCGCCTCGATCGGCCTCATGGCCGTCTTCGTGGTGGATTTTGTGGACATGATCTTCATCGCCATGCTGGGCAAGTCCGAGCTGGCGGCGGCGGTGGGCTATGCCGGGGCAATCCTCTTTTTCGCCACCTCCTTCGGCATCGGGCTGGGGATCTCGGCCGGGGCCCTGGTGGCCCGCGCGCTGGGCGCCGACGCCGACGATCTGGCGCGCGAACGCTCGACCCATGCCCTGACCTTCGGCTTTCTCTTCGCGGTCCTGATCGGGGCCCTGATCTGGATCGCCCTGCCGCAGCTCGTGACGCTCCTGGGTGCCACGGGCGAGACCGCGGCCCAGGCGGTGCACTTCCTGCGCATCGTGGTCCCCTCCATGCCCTTCCTGATCCTCGGCATGATGGGCAGCGCCGTGCTGCGTGCCCACGGCGACGCCCGGCGCGCCATGATGGCCACCATCTCGGGCGGGGTGGTCAATGCGGTGCTCGATCCGATCCTGATCTTCGGCCTGGACCTGGAGCTGACGGGGGCGGCCATCGCCTCGGCGGTGGCGCGGCTGGTGATCTGCGGCATGGCGCTCTGGCCCGTGCTGCGCATCTACGGCGGCCTGGCGCGGCCGCGCTGGGCGGGGCTGAAGCGTGATCTGCGGCCCGTCCTGGGGATCGCCGTGCCCGCCATCCTGGCCCAGGTCGCCACCCCCGTGGGCCAGGCCTTCGTGACCCGCGCCATGGCCAGCTACGGCGAGGAGGCGGTGGCCGGCATGGCCATCGTGGCCCGCCTGACGCCGGTGGCCTTCGGGGTGATCTTCGCCCTGGCAGGCGCCGTCGGGCCGATCATCGGGCAGAACTTCGGCGCGGGCGACATGGCGCGGGTGCGCAAGGGCTTCAACGCGGGCGTGCTCTTCGTGGCCCTGGTGATCGCCCTGGTCTCCAGCCTGCTCTTCCTGGCGCGCGGCGAGATCGCCGATCTCTTCAACGCCCAGGGCCTGACGCGGGATCTCATCTATCTCTTCTGCGGGCCCCTGGCCCTGGCCTTCTTCTTTCCCGGGGTGCTCTTCGTCTCCAACGCGGCCTTCAACAACCTCGGCCAGCCCTACCTCTCGACCCTGACGAACTGGGGCCGCAACGCCATCGCCCTGATCCCGCTGGTCTGGCTCGGCTCGGCGCTCTTCGACGCTCGGGGGGTGCTGATCGGCCAGTCGCTGGCCGGGGTGCTCTTTGGCACGGTGGCCTGGGTCCTGGCGCTGCGGGTCATCGCGCGGGGCGGCAAGCCGGAGCAGGCCGAGGAGGCCAGCTTCCGCCGCGAGGGCCGCCTGATGACGCTATTTCAGCAGCGCCGGTAGGCGGGCCAGGTGGTCATCCACCAGGGCCGTCTCCTCCGCCGTGAGGGTGCGGTGGCGCGGGTAGCGCGGGTTGCCGCGGTCGTTCAGCACCGGGACCTCCCAGCCGTCTGTCGTGTCGAAGAAGCGCTGCACGCCTTCGGCGCCGTACTCCCGGAAGAAGCCCTGGACCACCACGTCGAGGTAGGAGAGCAGGATCACCTGGTCGCCCTCCGAATGGGTGTTCTCGGGCGGGATGGCGTAGTGTTCGATCTCGGGGGCGGGCTCCAGCGGATGCTGGACCGCCCCGCCCGAGGAGAGCCGCGCGTAGCCATACTCACGCGCGTCCAGCGCCGCCCAGTCGGCCCCCGGCACGGCGGCGATGAGGCCGTCGATGGCGCTCTCGGGGTCCATCCGCACCGAGAGGAAGACCGTCTCGCGCTCCGCCGTGCGGACCCAGGCCCGGCGCCAGCCGCGCAGCTCGGCGCGGTGACAGTCGCGGTAGAGGTGGGTGTCGCGGTTGACGAGGCTGCCGTAGCCGAAGAAGTAGGGGGTCATGGGGTCATGGGGTCTCTTGCCTGGTTTGCGGGCCTCTCAAAGCAAACTTCGCGGCGCGATACAAGCAAGCTTGACCTCCCCGCGCCCGGGGCACTACCTAGGGCTACCTTTCATGGGAGAATCGGCGCCCCTGCCGATGCCGAAGGAGCAACCGCCCCGGAAACTCTCAGGCCCAAGGGACCGTGAAGGGACGAAGACTCTGGAGAGTGCCCGCCACCAGCGGGCCGCCGAAGGGATAACGATCTCAGGCGAAAGGACAGAGGGGGCATCCTGGGCCGCATGGGGCGGGCCAGAGGTGCCGGGCGGCTTGCAGCCTCCGGTTTTGGGGAGACTGGAATGGACGCGCTGGACCGCACACCGCTTTACGATCTGCATCAGGAACTGGGCGCCAAGATGGTGCCCTTCGCGGGCTACGAGATGCCGGTGCAGTATGCCGCGGGGGTGATGAAGGAACATCTGCACACCCGCGAGGCGGCCGGGCTTTTTGATGTCAGCCACATGGGCCAGGTGCTTCTCTCGGGCGAGAGCTGGGAGGCGGTGGCCGGGGCCTTCGAGGGGCTGGTGCCGCAGGACGTGCTGGGTCTTGAGGAGGGGCGCCAGCGCTATGGCTTCTTCACCAACGAAAGCGGCGGGATCGAGGATGATCTGATGTTCGCCCGCCGCGGCGACGATCTTTTTGTCGTGGTCAATGCCGCCTGCAAGGGGGCGGACATTGCCCGGATGCGCGAGGCCCTGGAGCCGGGCGTGAAAGTGACCGAGCTGGCGGAGCGCGCCCTGGTGGCCCTCCAGGGCCCCGCTGCCGAGACCGTCCTCACCCGCTTCGATCCGCGCGCCGCCGGGATGCGCTTCATGGATGTGGCGGACCTCGACCTGGCGGGCGAGACCGCCTGGGTCTCGCGCTCGGGCTACACCGGCGAGGACGGCTACGAGATTTCCCTGCCCGCCCCGGCGGCCGAGGCCCTGGCCCGGCGGCTCCTGGCCGAGGCGGAGGTTTCCCCCATCGGCCTCGGCGCGCGCGACTCGCTGCGCCTGGAGGCGGGGCTCTGCCTCTATGGCAACGACATCGACAGCACCACCAACCCCGTCGAGGCGGCCCTGACCTGGGCGATCCAGAAGGTGCGCCGCCCCGGCGGCGCGCGGGCGGGCGGCTATCCCGGCGCGGGACAGGTGGCCGAGGCCCTGGAGGCGGGCGCGGCGCGCAAGCGCGTGGGCCTGCTGCCCGAGGGGCGGGCGCCGATGCGCGAGGGGGTGCTGCTTTTCGATGCCGCCGAGGGCGGGCGCGAGGTGGGCCGGGTGACCTCGGGCAGCTTCGGGCCGAGCCTGGGCGGGCCCGTGGCCATGGGTTATGTCGAGAAGGCCCAGGCGGCGGTGGAGACACCGCTCTGGGGAGAGGTGCGCGGCAAAAGGCTGCCGCTCAAGGTTTCAAAGCTGCCCTTCGTGGCGGCCAACTTCAAAAGGTAAGGAACGGGGACAGACATGAAATACACCGAAGAACACGAGTGGCTGCGCGAAGAGGGTGACGAGATGGTGGTGGGCATCACCGCCCACGCCGCCGAGCAGCTGGGCGACGTCGTCTTTGTCGAGCTGCCCGAGGAGGGCACCACCGTCAGCAAGGACGACGAGGTGGTGGTGATCGAGAGCGTCAAGGCGGCCTCGGACATCCTGGCCCCCGTCGATGGCGAGATCACCGAGGTGAACAGCGCCCTGGCCGACAACCCCGGCTTGGTCAACGAGGACCCCCAGGGCGAGGCCTGGTTCTTCAAGATGAAGATCAGCGACGCCTCCCAGCTCGAGGACTTCATGGACGAGGCCGCCTACCAGAAGTTCATCGGGTAACGCACTTTGCTCCCGTCGGAGCCTCCGGCGGGAGTTTTCCTGGCAAAACGAAGCAGGGGACCTGCACATGACTTTCAAGCCGACCGACTATCTGCCCTACGATTTTGCCAACCGGCGGCACATCGGGCCGTCACCGGCCGAGATGGCGGAGATGCTCGACGTGGTGGGGGCCGAGAGCCTGGGCGCCCTGATCGACGATACCCTGCCCAAGGGCATCCGCATGGCGGGCAAGCTGGACTTCGGCAAGGCCATGAGCGAGCGCGAGGTGCTGGAGCACATGCGCATCACCGCCGCCAAGAACCGGGTCCTGACCAGCCTCATCGGCCAGGGCTACCACGGCACCGTGACCCCGCCGGCGATCCAGCGCAACATCCTGGAGAACCCGGCCTGGTACACAGCCTACACCCCCTACCAGCCGGAGATCAGCCAGGGCCGCCTGGAGGCCCTGCTGAACTTCCAGACCATGATCACCGATCTCACCGGCCTGGAGATCGCCAATGCCTCGCTTCTGGACGAGGCCACGGCCTGCGCCGAGGCCATGACCATGGCGCAGCGGGTCAGTAAATCGAAGGTCACGGCCTTCTTCGTGGACCAGGACTGCCACCCCCAGAACATCGCCGTGATGAAGACCCGGGCCGCGCCGCTCGGGATCGAGGTGATCGTCGGCGACCCGGACGAGATGGAGGCCGAGAAGGTTTTTGGGGCGATCTTCCAGTATCCCGGCACCCACGGGCGGGTGCGCGATTTCACCCCCTACATCGAGGCCCTGCACGCCGCCAAGGGCATCGGCATCGTCTCGGCCGATCCGCTGGCCCTGACCCTGCTCAAGGAGCCGGGCGCCATGGGCGCCGACATTGCCGTCGGCACGACCCAGCGCTTCGGCGTGCCCGAGGGCTACGGCGGGCCGCACGCCGCCTACATGGCCTGCAAGGATGCCTACAAGCGCTCCATGCCGGGGCGCATCGTCGGGGTTTCCATCGACGCCCACGGCAACCGCGCCTACCGGCTCTCGCTCCAGACCCGCGAGCAGCACATCCGGCGCGAGAAGGCCACCTCCAACGTCTGCACCGCCCAGGCGCTGCTGGCGGTGATGGCCTCCATGTATGCCGTCTTCCACGGGCCCGAGGGGCTCAAGGCCATCGCCCAGCGCATCCACCGCAAGACCGTGCGCCTGGCCGAGGGGCTGAAGCAGGCGGGCTTCGAGGTGCGGCCCAAGAGCTTCTTCGACACGATCACCGTGGAGGTGGGACCGCTGCAGTCGGCGGTGCTGAAATCCGCCGTGGACGAGGGTGTGAACCTGCGCCGCGTGGGGGATACCAAGGTCGGCATCACGCTCGACGAGCGCTCCAAGCCGGCCACCATCGAGGCCGTCTGGCGGGCCTTCGGGATCGACCGGCAGGACAAGGACTACACGCCCCACTACAGCATGCCGGAGAAGCTGATCCGGACCAGCGACTACCTCACCCATCCGATCTTCCACATGAACCGGGCCGAGACCGAGATGATGCGCTACATGCGCCGCCTCGCGGACCGCGACCTGGCGCTGGACCGGGCGATGATCCCGCTCGGTTCCTGCACCATGAAGCTCAACTCGGCCGCCGAGATGATGCCGGTGAGCTGGCGCGAGTTTTCCCTGATGCACCCCTATGCCCCCGCCGACCAGGCCGAGGGCTACCGGGAGATGATCGAGGATCTCTCCTCGAAGCTCTGCGACATCACCGCCTACGATGCCATCTCCATGCAGCCCAACTCGGGCGCCCAGGGAGAATATGCGGGGCTCCTGACCATTGCCGGATACCATGCCGAGCGGGGCGAGGCGCACCGCAAGATCTGCCTCATCCCGATGAGCGCCCACGGCACCAACCCGGCCTCCGCCCAGATGGTGGGCTGGAAGGTGGTCGTCGTGAAGTCCGCCGACAATGGCGACATCGACCTGGAGGACTTCCGCGCCAAGGCCGAGGCGGCGGGGGAGAACCTGGCGGGCTGCATGATCACCTATCCCTCGACCCACGGGGTCTTCGAGGAGACGGTGACGGAGGTCTGCGCGATCACCCATGAGCACGGCGGTCAGGTCTATATCGACGGGGCCAATATGAACGCCATGGTGGGCCTGTCGCGCCCCGGTGATCTGGGCGGCGACGTGAGCCACCTTAACCTGCACAAGACCTTCTGCATCCCGCACGGCGGTGGCGGCCCCGGCATGGGGCCGATCGGGGTGAAGGAGCATCTGGTGCCGCACCTGCCGGGCCATCCCAACGCGGGCGGCAATGCCGTCTCGGCGGCGCCCTACGGCTCGCCCTCGCTGCTGCCGATCTCCTGGGCCTACTGCCTGATGATGGGCGGCGAGGGGCTGGCCCAGGCGACGCGGGTCGCGATCCTCAACGCCAACTACATCGCCAAGCGCCTGGAGGGGGCCTACGACGTGCTCTACAAGGGGCCGACGGGCCGGGTGGCGCACGAGTGCATCGTCGATGTGCGGCCCTTCGACGAGAGGGCGGGCGTGACGGTGGACGACATCGCCAAGCGGCTGATCGACTGCGGCTTCCACGCGCCGACCATGTCCTGGCCGGTGGCGGGGACGCTGATGGTGGAGCCCACCGAGAGCGAGACCAAGGCCGAGCTGGACCGCTTCTGCGACGCCATGCTGGCGATCCGCGAGGAGATCCGCGCCATCGAGGCGGGCGAGATGGACCGGGAGAACAACCCCCTGAAGAACGCGCCGCACACGGTGGAGGACCTGGTGACCGACTGGGGCGAGCGGCCCTACAGCCGGGAGCAGGGCTGCTTCCCGCCGGGGGCCTTCCGGGTGGACAAGTACTGGCCGCCGGTGAACCGGGTGGACAATGCCCATGGGGACCGGAACCTGGTCTGCACCTGCCCGCCGTTGGAGGAGTATGCGGAGGCGGCTGAGTAGGGGTTTCCCCTGATGGGGGCGGCGCAGCCATCGGGCCTGCGCCACCCCATAAGGCACATCGAAGGCCCCGCGCGAGGTCTCCTCGCCGGGGGGCTTTCTTTGCTCTCTCTCGGTGCTGTGCCGTTCTCGTCTGTGAGAAAAAAGGCGGCGCCGCCAGTCCGGATGATGAGACGGGCCAAGGGCCCGCACGGAGAACCGTTCAGGTGTGTGCTCCTTGTCAAGGAGCCTCGGTATCCTGGGGCCGGTCGTCTGGCCCCACTGTGTCGCGACGGGAAGAGGTTTAGCGGCGCTTCCTGAATCAAATCCCTGACCAGCGCGCGCAGGCAGGGGCCTGTGCGCAACGGCCCGGCGGGATCAGTCCTCTTCCTCGAAGAGCCCGGCGAAGACCTTGGCGAGGCGGTTCCAGGTGGTCCGGTCGGGCGCCACCAGGAGCTGGCCGCTGGTGCGGGCGGCCGTGTAGGGGCCGCCGTCTAGCATTTCGACGTGGGCCCCGGCCCTCTCGCAGATCAGCGCGCCGGCGGCGTGGTCCCAGGGGTTCAGGCCCTCGGTCAGGATGAAGTCCGAGTGGCCCTGGGCCACCATGCGGTATTCGTGGGCCGAGCATTTCAGCGATTCACTCTGCCGGAAGAGCGGCAGGAGGGCGGCCAGCCGCTGCCGGGCGGCGCCGCGGAACTGGTGCAGGTGGACATGGCCCGAAAGGGCCTCCACCGGCTTGCCCATGGCCACCTTGAGCGGCGCGCGCGCGCCAGAGGCGCGGACCATCTCGGCCGGGCCTTCCTCATGGGCCAGCACCCAGTCATCGGCCAGGGGATCGTAGATCAGGCCGAAGGCGGGCCTGCCGAAGCGGGTCACGGCGAGGATCACCCCGAAGAGGCCGAGGCCGTGGGCGAAGTTCCAGGTGCCGTCCACCGGATCGAGGATGAAGGCCAGGGGCGCCTCGGCGATGCGGCCCACCAGGGCGGGGTCCTTGGCGCAGGCCTCCTCGCCCAGGACCAGCGCGCCGGGGAAGGCGGCGGTGAGGGCGCGGGTCATCATCTCCTCGGCGGCGATGTCGGCGGCGGTGACGAGATCGTCGGGCGTGCTCTTGGTCTGGATGTCTGAGGCGGCGAGGCTGCGGAAGCGGGGCAGGATCTCGGCCCGGGCGGCGCGGCGCACGATGTTGACGACCCGGGCCTCCTCGGCGGGGCTGAGGGCCGGTGCGGGCGCGGCGGGAAGCTGATCTATCATGGCGTCGGGTCCGGCGGTCTTGTCATCATTCGCGGGCGCGCAGCACCCGGGCGGGGCGCGCGTTGAGGGCTTTAAGGGCAAAGCCCAGCCCTGCCAAGGTGCTGGCCGCCACGCCGCCCAAGATGATGAGCAGGGCCGAGCCCCAGATGACGGTGAAATCGGTCTCCATCACGTAGTGGCTGACGGCCCAGCCGCCGAGGATGCCGGCCAGGAGCGCCACCACCCCGGCGAAGAGGCCCAGGAGGGCGGCGCGCAGCAGGAAGCTGGCGGCGACCTGGCGGCGCGAGGCGCCCAGGGTCTTGAGCACGGCGGCCTCGAAGGTGCGGGCATTGGCCCCGGCCGCGGCGGCGCCGATGAGCACGACGAAGCCGGTGATCAGGGTGGCGAGGGCGCCGTAGGAGGTGGCGGCGGCGAGGCTGGCGAGGACATCGGCCACCCTGTCGATGGCGTCGCGCACCCGGATCGCGGTGATGTTGGGGTAGCGCCCGGCGAGATCGCGCAGGATCGCGGGCTCCGCCGCCTCCTCGGCGTAGACGGTGGAGATGAAGGTGTGGGGCGCCCCCGCCAGGGCGGCGGGGTTCATGGCGAGGATGAAGCCGATCCCGGCGGTGGAGAAATCCACCTCGCGGAAGGAGGTGATGGTGCCGGTGATGTCGCGCCCCAGGATGTTGACGGTGAGGCTGTCGCCGAGCTTGAGGCCCATCTCCTCGGCCTCCTCGGCGGCGAAGCTGATGAGGGGCGGGCCGCTGTAGTCCTCGGGCCACCAGTCGCCGGCGGTGAGGGTCGTCTGCTCGTCGGGGCTGGCGGCGTAGGTCACGCCGCGGTCGCCCTGGAGCACCCAGTGATCGCCCGCCACCTCGGCGGCGGGGCGGCCATTGATGCGGGTGATGACGCCGCGCAGCATGGGCGCGCTGTCGATCCGGCTGACGGCGGGGTCCCCCTCGAGCCGCTCGGTGTAGCCCGCCATCTGGTCCTTCTGGATGTCCACGAAGAAGTAGGAGGGGGCCACCTCGGGCAGGTTGCCGGAGATGGCCTGGCGCAGGTTGCCGTCGATCTGGCCGACGGCGGCGAGGACGGAGAGGCCGAGGCCCAGCGAGAGAACCACCGCCGCCGCCCCCTCGCCCGGGCCGGAGAGGGCGGCGAAGGCCCAGCGCAGGCGCGGGGCCCCGCGTGTGCCCCGGGCACCGCGCCGCGCCAGGCGCCGCAGCAGCGCCGCCGAGAGAGCCAGCAGGCCGAGCGCCAGGGCGATGCCGCCCAGGGTCCAGAGGGTGAGCCGCCAGGAACCGTTGAAGAGGCCCGCCGCCGCCACGAGGATGAGCGTCAGAAGGCCGATCACCGCCAGGTAGCGTGGGGCGGGCAGGCGGCGGCCCCCGGCCCAGGCATCGCGGAAGAGGGTGGCGGCGCGCACTTCTTCGCTGCGGGCCAGCGGCCAGAGGGTGAAGGCCAGGGCGGTGAGCAGCCCGTAGAGC
Source organism: Sulfitobacter sp. (assembly GCA_965212515.1). Taxonomy (GTDB): domain Bacteria; phylum Pseudomonadota; class Alphaproteobacteria; order Rhodobacterales; family Rhodobacteraceae; genus Sulfitobacter. Next base: position 1,359,311 of record OZ243122.1, on the reverse strand, counting down.
GCCGCCTCGGCCAGGGGGGCGGGATAGAGGGCGAAGCTGGCGGGGATGGGCAGGCGGGCCTCGATCACCGGGGAGAGGAGCAGCGGGACCAGGGCGCCGAGGCTCAGGCCGATGAGGATGCCGAGGAGCGTCAGGGTGCCGATCTGCAGGAAGTAGGTGAGGAAGATCACCCGGCGGCTGGCCCCGAGGGCGCGCAGGGTGGCGATCACCTCGGTCTTGCCGCTGAGGTAGGCGCGCACCGCCGCCGAGACGCCGACGCCGCCCACCGCAAGGCCGGAGAGGCCGACGAGGATCAGGAAGGCGCCGAGCCGGTCGACGAACTCGGCCACCCCGGGGGCGCCGTTGCGGGCATCGGTCCAGCGCATGCCGGAGCCCTCGAAGGCGCGCCGGGCCGCCGCCTCGAGCCGGGCCAGATCCGTGCCCGGGGGCAGATCGAGCCGGTACTTGCTGTTGTAGAGGGTGCCGGGAGCGAGCAGGCCGGAGCCCTCCAGCGCGCTGCGTTTCAGGAGGGTGCGGGGGCCGAGGGCGAAGCCGCTGGCGGCGCTGTCGGGCTCGCGCAGGAGGCGGGCGGCAAGGCGGAACTCTTGGGTGCCGAGGTTGAAGCTGTCTCCGGGCGAGAGGCCGAGACGGTCGGCCAGGGCGGGCTCCATCAGGGCGCCGGGCAGGCCGTCCTGCACGGCGAGGGCCTGGGCGAGGGGCTGCGGCGGCTCCAGCACCACCTGGCCGATGAGGGGGTAGAGATCGTCCACGCCCTTGACCTGGGTGAGGGCGCGCTCCTCACCGACGCGGGCGAGGGAGCGGAACTCGACAATCTCGGAGAGAGCCTCGGCCCTGTCCGCCATCCAGGCCCGTTCCTCCGCCGTGGCGAAGCGGTAGGTGAAATCCACCTCCGCATCGCCGCCCAGGAGGGCCGCGCCCTCCCGGTCCAGGCCCGCCTGGATCGCCTCGCGCACCGATCCGACGGCGGCGATGGCGGCCACCCCGAGGGCCAGGCAGGCGAGGAAGAGCCGGAAGCCGCGCAGGCCGCCGCGCATCTCGCGCCGGGCGAAGCGGGCGGCGGTGGCGAGGCTCATGCCAGGCGCCCGTCGCTGAGCCGCAGGGCGCGGTCGCAGCGCTGGGCGAGGGCGGGATCGTGGGTGACCAGCACCAGGGTGGCGCCGAAGCGGTCCCGCAGGTCGAAGAGCAGCTCCATGATGGCCGCGCCGTTGGCGCTGTCGAGGTTGCCAGTGGGCTCGTCGGCCAGGAGGATCGCCGGGTGCGGGGCGCAGGCCCGGGCCAGGGCGACGCGCTGCTGTTCGCCGCCCGAGAGCTGCGCCGGATAGTGGTGCGTGCGGTGGCCGAGGCCCACGGTCTCGAGGATCTCGGCGGCCTGCGCGAAGGCGTCCTTCGCGCCCGCCAGCTCCAGCGGGGTGGCTACGTTCTCGATCGCCGTCATGGTGGGGATCAGGTGGAAGGACTGGAAGACGATGCCCATGCGGCCGAGGCGGAAGGCGGCCAGGGCATCCTCGCCCAGGGCGGTGAGATCGTGGCCGAGGGCGCGCACCGTGCCGCCGGTGGCCTGCTCCAGCCCGCCCATGACCATGAGCAGGGAGGACTTGCCCGAGCCCGAGGGGCCGGTGAGGGCCAGGGTCTCGCCCTCTTGCACCTCGAGGCTGATGCCGCGCAGTATCTCCACCGGACCGGCATTGCCCTTCAGCGACAGAACCACATCTGAAAGGTGAAAGACGGGATCTGACATGGGGGCCCTCTGCTTTGGTGTCCCTTCGATATGGAGCATTCGGAATGATACGCAAGGCGCTCTTGGCCATTGGGCTGCTCTGGGCCGCGGGGCTGGCCGCGGCGGAGGAACGGGTGATCGCCGCCCTCGGCGACAGCCTCACCCAGGGCTATGGGCTGCCCCAGGAGGCGGGCTTCGTGCCGCAGCTCGAGGCCTGGCTGGAGGCGCGGGGCGCAGAGGTGCGGCTGATCAACGCGGGCGTCTCGGGGGACACGACGGCGGGCGGGCTGGCCCGTGTCGGCTGGACCCTGACGCCCGAGGTGGAGGGGCTGATCGTGACCCTGGGCGGCAATGACCTGCTGCGTGCCCTGCCGCCCGAGACCACGCGGGAGAACCTGGCGGGCATCCTCGAGGCCGCCGCGGCGGCGGAGGTGCCGGTGCTGCTGATCGGGATGGAGGCGCCGGGCAACTACGGCGCGGACTATAAGGCGGCCTTCGACGGCCTCTATCCGGCCCTGGCGGAGGACTACGGCACGCTCTTCCTGCCGAGCTTCTTTGCAGGGCTGAGCGGCGAGGGCGGCGCCGATCCGGCGGCGCTGCGGCCGTATTTCCAGGCGGACGGCATCCACCCTAACGCGGAGGGGGTCGAGAAGATCGTCTCTGCCGTGGGGCCTGCGGTGGAAGACCTGATCGCCCGCATCGAGGCGGATTAGGGGTGCCCGGGCGGCTCTTCCTGACGAGGCCGCAGGCGGAGGTGGCCGCGGCGCTGGGCCTGCCAGCGCCCGATCTGCCCGAGCCGGGGCCGCGCCGCAACATCGCCCCGGGGCAGGAGATCCTGACCCTCACCGAGGCGGGGCTGGCGCCGATGCGCTGGGGGATCATCCCGGTGGGGCGGGTCAATGCCCGGGGCCGCCCGGTGATGGAGACCTTGGTGAACGCCCGCTCCGAGACCCTCTTCGACAAGAGCGCCTATGCGGGGGTGGGCCGGGCCGTGGTGCCGGTGGAGGGCTGGTACGAGTGGACCGGCGAGAAGCGGCGCAAGCAGGCCTGGGAGATCAGCGACCGGGCGGGCGGGCTGCTTTACTTCGCCGCTGTCACGGACACCTGGCAGGGGCCGGGGGGCATCGCCCTGCCGCAGGTGGCAACGGTGACCTGCCCGCCGAACGCGGACCTTGCGGAGATCCATCACCGCATGGGGGTGCTGCTGGAGGCGGACCAGATCCCGCTCTGGCTGGAGGGCAGCCCCGAGGCGGTGACGCCCCTGATGGTGCCCTGGCCCGAGGGGCGGCTGCGGATCAGGCCCGCCGAGGGGGTGGACTGGCAGGGGGCGTGAGGGGGCCACGAAAAAGGGCGCCACGGGGGCGCCCTTCTTCCGGTGACAGCGAGGCTGGCCTCAGGCCAGGGCGATGTTGCTCGCGCTCTCGCGGCCGTCGCGGCCCGCCTCGATGTCGTAGGTCACCTTCTGATTGTCGGCCAGGCCGGTGAGGCCTGCGCGCTCAACGGCGCTGATGTGAACGAATACGTCCTTGCCACCCTGGTCGGGCGCAATGAAGCCGTAGCCTTTAGTCGTGTTGAACCATTTTACGGTGCCAGATGCCATGACCCCAGTCTCCTTTGGTTGGTCCTGCCCACGGGTTTGCGGCAGGTCGGCTCGGTCGAAGCTTGATCGGTCCTGAGCCGGAGCGCGGGGGTCGAAAGTCTTTCGCGTAGCACCCTTCATATTGGAGCGGCCTGTCTCAAAAGCAAGTGACAACTTTATGACGGGCAGCATCGGCGGATTCGTGCATAGGTGGCAAAGTCAGCCGCGCTTGAGGAAGGGCGAGGTGGGCAGCGGATCAGGCATGGCCACCTTGGGCAGGTTGGCCCCGAGGGGCGGCGGCGGGGCCGGGTCCTCCTGACTCTGGGCGCGGATCACCGAGCCGCCGGTGGCATCGGGCGGGCGCAGCGCCTCGCGCGCGGCGCGCAGCAGATCGACCCTTTCGGCCTGGCGGGCGGCGCCCTGGTCCCCCTCGGCTGCGGTGCCGCTGCCCGCGCTGTCGCCGGCCGGTTCGGCGGCGGCGAGCGGCGGCAGGGCGGTGGCGGCGGCCCCCTCGGGCGCCCCCTGGGCGGGCGGCGCCGTCGGGACGAAGGGGTTGGTCAGCACTATCGAACTCATCTCGATCTCCTCTATCTCCTTGGTCACGGTTCGCTGCGGTAAAGGCCGCCACCCGCAAGGAGCATGGGGGCCGAGCCGTGAAGAAAGGGTAAAGGGTGCCCCGGAGACTTGCCTTTTGGTTAATGCGCGGCTGTTCTGGGGGGCCTTGGGAGGAGAGAGACCTGGCGGAGATCGTGGCCCATATCGAGCGCCTGCTGGCGGCAGAGCTGGCGGAGGCCCTGGCCAGCCCGGACCGGGTGCGCCGCGCCACGGCGCGCCAGTTCCAGGAGCTGCGCCGCCCGCCGCGCGAGGTGACGGTGACCTTCTCGGGCGGCATCACCCAGACCTGCTGGTCCGTCTCGCGCGGGGACGGCACCTATCGGGTGATCTACCTGCCGACGGCGGGCTACTTCTCGCTCTGCGTGGAGAGCGACTTCGGGCCGCTGGACATCGGGGTCCATGGCCCGGCTTTGGGCTGCTTCGGGTCGGTCTGAGGGGGTCTTCTCAGAGAACGGTGACCTTGGTGCCGATGGGCACGCGCTGGTAGAGGTCGATCACGTGCTCGTTCAGCATCCGGATGCAGCCGTTGGAGACGGAGCGCCCGATGGAGCCCGGCTGCGTCGTGCCGTGGATGCGGAAGAAGGTGTCGCGGCCGTTCTGGAACAGGTAGAGCGCGCGGGCGCCGAGCGGGTTGTCGGGGCCGCCGGGCTGGGCGTCGGTGTTGCCGATGAAGCGCTCGTAGAGGTGCGGCTCGCGCTCGATCATCTCGTCCGTGGGGCGCCAGGTGGGCCATTCCTTCTTCACGTCGATGGTGGCCGTGCCGGTGAACTCCAGCCCCGCCTTGCCGACGCCGACGCCGTAGCGGATCGCCCTTCCGGGGGCGGTGACGTAGTAGAGGTAGTGGCTGCGCGGCAGGATCAGCAGCTCGCCCGGCTGGTACTGGCCCTTGATGCGGACCTCCTGCGGCGTCGGGTCGAAGGCCGCCGTCTGGGCCATCGAGACCTGGGGCAGAACCGTGGCGGCGGCGCTGGCGGCCAGGAAGGTGCGGCGAAGCATGGGCGTGCTCCCTCGTTTGTTCTAGAACTCTGGTTTCTCCTAATTTCCCACATCACCGCCACTTGGCAACCCTGGGGTGGCGGTTTTCCGCCCCGGTCGCGGTCTCCTGCCGGTCACCTTTACGTGTCATGCGGGAATGGGACGGGATCGGGGCGCGCGGGGCCGGGGCGGGGGGCCGAGAATCACCCGCGCGGCCAAGGCGAGCGGGGCCCGCGCGGTGGGGGCCGATTTCGCCCCATTGTGCCGCTTTGGGCAGGATCGGGCGGGGAATGGGGCGTGATTGCGGCGCTTCGGGCGGGTCCGCCCCGCTCGTGCCCAGGTTCGCGCAGAAAAATCGGCGGGCCGTGAAAATGCCACGATTGAAACGCAATCCTGCCGCCGATCGCGGGCTTTCTTAACCATAGCTCAAAAGGCGTGGGCTGCGCCACGCTCTGCCACACCGAGTAAGGAACATAGACATGCGCATTCTGGCTGTAGACGACGACCCGGTGATCCTGGACCTGCTGAAGGGATCGCTCAGCACGCAGGAAAAGCATCAGCTGACCTGCGCCACCACCGGCGAGGAGGCCCTGGAGCTTCTCGAGGAGGGGCGCAACGACTTCGACTGCTTCCTGCTGGACATCATGCTTCCCGGCATCGACGGGATCGAGCTCTGTGACCGGGTGCGCAACATGGAGGTCTACCGCAGCCATCCCATCGTCGTCATCACCGCCAGCCGCGCGCCCGACCTGATGGGCCGCGCCTTCGAGGCCGGCGCCACGGACTTCCTGCCCAAGCCGCTCAACGGGGTCGAGCTGGCGGCGCGGATCAACTCCATGGCCACCCTGAACGACAGCCTGCACCGCGAGCGCGCGGCCCAGGAGAACCTCAACACCCTCACCTCGGCCATCACGGTGCGGTTCGAGGAGCAGTTCAACCTCGTGCACGGCGAGGTGACGGACATGGCCGCCCTGGAGAACGACCTGCTGCGCCTGCCCTCGGGCTGCTTTGCCATGTCGCTCCTGGCGCTCGACGTGCTGGGCACGCGGGGCCTGCACAAGACCGTCAAGGCGCACCAGTTCCGCGCCCACATGGAGCGCGTGGCGGCGGCCGCCAACCGGGTGCTCAAGTATAAGTCCTGCAAGTTGGCCTATGCCGGCAGCGGGCGCTTCGTCGGGGTTGTGATGGGCCGCGGGCGGCTCGACATGGAGGCCCTGGAGGCCGAGATCCTGTCGGAGCTGAAGTACAGCTGGGACATCCACGCCACCGGCGCGCCGGTGCCGCCGGAGCTGAAGCTCAAGCAGGTGGGCAACCAGCGCATCTGGTCGGGCAAGTCGGCCAGCGACAAGCTGCGCGCGCACCTGACGGGCAGCGACGTGATGCGCGACGAGAGCGGTGCGGCACCGCGCGGCTACCGCATCTTCACCGACCACGAGCGCGCCGCCTGAGCGCGCCCGCCCCTTGGGGCGGAGAAGGTACATGCAAAACGGGCGGCCCCTCGGGACCGCCCGTCTGTTTTTGTGCTCAGGCCCGGTTGCGGGCCGTGGTGCCCTTAGGCCAGGGCGAGGTTCGCCGCCGATTCGCGGCCGTCACGGCCGGATTCGATGTCGAAGGTCACCTTCTGGTTGTCGGCCAGGCCGGTCAGGCCCGCGCGCTCGACGGCAGAGATGTGGACGAAGACGTCCTTGCTGCCGCCGTCGGGGGCGATGAAGCCGAAGCCTTTGGTGGTGTTGAACCATTTCACGGTGCCAGTGGCCATACCGTAGTCTCCTTTTGATGTGTCATCCGCGTCGGTGCGATGACCCGGCTTGGTCGGTCTAGTCGATCGTGGCGCCGGATGAGGGAGACAGGGGGTCGAGGTAGAAAAACGTTCGCGCGCGGCCTTTGACAGGTTTGGAGGCGCGGGGCAAGGGGGCTGATGGGGGCGGGGCACCCATCCCACGGCGCGTCGCGGCCGCGGGGCACCCGCCCGGCCCTTGGCCGGGCAGCCCCCGACCGCCCCCATGGGCGGGGGCTTCCCCCCGCCCGCGGCCGGGGACTGGCGATAGGGACGGCGAGCTTACCGCGAAAACTTCTTGTGCTTCATGCGCTTGGGCTCCAGCGCGTCGGCCCCGAGGCGGCGCTTCTTGTCCTCCTCGTAGTCCTCGAAGTTGCCCTCGAACCATTCCACGTGGGCCTCGCCCTCGAAGGCGAGCATGTGGGTGCAGATCCGGTCGAGGAAGAAGCGGTCGTGCGAGATGACCACGGCGCAGCCGGCGAAATCCACCAGGGCATCCTCCAGCGCGCGCAGGGTCTCCACGTCCAGGTCGTTGGTCGGTTCGTCGAGCAGCAGGACGTTGCCGCCCTCCTTGAGCAGGCGCGCCATGTGGACGCGGTTGCGCTCACCGCCCGAGAGCAGGCCGACCTTCTTCTGCTGGTCGCCGCCCTTGAAGTTGAAGGAGGAGCAGTAGGCGCGGGAATTGACCTCGGCATCGCCCAGCTTGATCAGCTCGGCGCCGCCGGTGATGGCCTCCCAGACGGAATGCTCGGGGTTCAGCTCGTCGCGCGACTGATCCACGTAGGAGAGATCCACCGTGTCGCCGTATTCGATTGTGCCGGCGTCGGGCTTTTCCTGGCCGGTGAGCATCTTGAAGAGGGTGGATTTACCCGCACCGTTGGGGCCGATGACCCCGACGATGCCACCCGGCGGCAGGGAGAAATCCAGCCCGTCGATGAGCTGCTTGTCGCCCATGTGCTTCTTCAGGCCCGAGACCTCGATCACCTTGTTGCCCAGGCGCGGGCCGTTGGGAATGACGATCTGGGCGCGGGCGAGCTTCTCGCGCTCGGACTGTTCGGCAAGCTCGTTGTAGGCGTTGATCCGGGCCTTGGACTTGGCCTGGCGCGCCTTGGCGCCCTGCCGCATCCATTCCAGTTCGCGCTCCAGCGTCTTCTGCTTGGACTTGTCCTCGCGGGCCTCCTGCTCAAGCCGCTTGGCCTTTTGCTCCAGCCAGTCGGAGTAGTTGCCCTCGTAGGGGATGCCGCGGCCACGGTCGAGCTCGAGGATCCAGCCGGTGATGTCGTCGAGGAAGTAGCGGTCGTGGGTGACGATGAGGATCGTGCCCTTGTAGTCGATCAGGTGCTGCTGCAGCCAGGCAATGGTCTCGGCGTCAAGGTGGTTCGTCGGTTCGTCGAGCAGCAGCATGTCGGGCGCCTCGAGCAGCAGCTTGCAGAGGGCCACGCGGCGCGCCTCGCCGCCCGAGAGATTCTCGGGCATGGCATCGTCGGGGGGGCAGCGCAGGGCCTCCATGGAGACGTCGATCTGGCTGTCGAGGTCCCAGAGGTTCTGGGCGTCGATGTCGTCCTGCAGCTGGGCCATCTCCTCCGCCGTCTCGTCGGAGTAGTTCATCGCCAGCTCGTTGTAGCGCTCCAGGATGGCCCGCTTCTCGGCCACGCCCTCCATGACGTTCTCGCGCACCGTCTTGGTCGGGTCGAGCTTGGGCTCCTGGGGCAGGTAGCCCACCTTGGCGCCCTCGGCGGACCAGGCCTCGCCGGTGAAGTCCTTGTCGAGGCCCGCCATGATCTTGAGCAGGGTGGACTTACCGGCGCCGTTGACGCCGACAACGCCGATCTTCACGCCGGGCAGGAAGTTGAGGTTGATGTTCTCGAAGGTCTTCTTGCCGCCCGGGTAGGTCTTGGAGACGCCGGACATGTGATAGACGAACTGATAGGCGGCCATGGGCGAGTCCTCTGGTCAAATGGGGTTGAGGGCCCCAATATCGCGGCCATGGGACAAGATCAATCGAGCAGCGCGGGGAGCGTCGGGGCCTTCGCCGAGATGATCGCGCGCCAGGCCCGTCCGGGACGGCTGACGGAGATCCTGGTGCGGCCCGAGCGGCGCGCGGCGCCCCTTCCGCGCGCGACGGCGTTGCTGCGGGAGGAGGGGCTGGAGGGGGACCACGCCCGGCCCGGCAAGCGCGCCCTGACCCTGATCCAGGCGGAGCACCTGCCGGTGATCGGCGCCCTCCTGGGCGAGGGGCCGGTGGCCGCGGCACGGCTGCGGCGCAACCTCGTGGTGGCGGGGATCAACCTCAACGCGCTCAAGGGCCGCCGCCTGGCGATCGGCGGCGCCCTGATCGAGGTGACGGGGATCTGCGCGCCCTGCAGCCGGATGGAAGAGGAGCTGGGCCCGGGCGGCTACTCCGCCCTGCGCGGCCACGGCGGCTGGTGTGCCCGGGTGCTCGCGTCGGGGCCCCTGGCGGTGGGCGATGAGGTGACGGCCCTGGCGCCGGGGGCCAGTTGACAAAGGGCCGGGGCTCCGGTTCTGAGGGCGGGCACAATGCCGGGGCGGTCTGACATGCGACACCACCTACCACAGGCGCCCCGCCAGGGGGTGATCGGGCTGCTCGGCGGCTCCTTCGATCCGGCCCATGCGGGCCACGTCCATATCACCCGCGAGGCCCTCAAGCGCTTCGGGTTGGACCGGGTCTGGTGGCTGGTGAGCCCCGGCAACCCTCTCAAGGCACATGGCCCCGCGCCGCTGGAGCGGCGCCTGGCGCGGGCCCGGGCGGTGATGCAGCATCCGCGCGTCACGGTGACGGACCTGGAGGCTCGGATCGGCACCCGCTACACCGCCGAGAGCCTGGCGCAGATCCGGCGGCTCTACCCGCAGGTGCGCTTTGTCTGGCTCATGGGGGCGGACAACATGGCCCAGCTGCACCGCTGGCAGGACTGGCGCGAGATCATGGAGGGGCTTCCCATCGGCGTTTTGGCGCGGCCCGGGCAGCGCATCTCGGCGCGCATGAGCCGGGCCGCCGGGCTCTATGCGCCCTACCGCATCCCGGCGCGGTTCAGCCACCTTTTGGGCCGGGCCGAGGCGCCGGCCTGGTGTTTCATCAACGTGCCCATGGTGGATCTCTCCTCCAGCGCGATCCGGGCGGCGGGCCGCTGGTCATCTGAGGCGGGCTGAGGCGATCCCTGCGCCGATGATGAGGGCCAGGCCCGCCCATGTCAGCCCGTCGGGCAGATCCCCGAAGAGCAGCCAGCCGAGCAGCACTGCCGCGATGAGCTGGAAGTAGACCAGAGGCGCCACCCGCGTGGCCGAGGCGAGGCGGTAGGCATAGAGCAGCAGCAGGTTGCCCAGCATCGAACAGAGGGCCGAGGCCAGGGTCAGGCCGGCCAGGGGCAGGCTGGGCGCGGGCAGGGCAAAAAGCCCGAGCGGCAGGAGCAGCAGAGCCGCGATGGCGAGCTGCGAGAAGATCAGGGCGAGCGGCGGGGCGAGGCCCGAGACGGCCCGCGAGAGGGTCAGAAAGCCGCCGTAAAAGAGCCCGGCAGCCAGGGCCCAGGCCAGGCCCGGGGTCATCCCCAGGCCGGGGCGGACCACCAGCAGCACCCCGGCAAAGCCCAGGGCGATGAGCAGGCTGCGCAGGGGCGTCACCCGCTCGCCCAGGAAGGCCACGGCCAGGACGTAGCTGAAGAGCGGGCCGACGAAGAAGGCGGCAAAGACGGTGGCCACGTCCGTTGTCTGGAGGGCCGTCTGGATCGAGGTGATGCCCCCGGCCAGGAGCGCGGCCCGGACCCAGAGCAGGGGCCGCCGCAGCAGCGCCAGGGCGCCCCGGGGCAGGAAGGGCAGGACCATCAGGGTGCCCAGGACGAAGCGCGACCAGGCCACGAAGAGCGGCGAGGCGCCGAAGAGGGAGGTGAGCAGCTTGCCCGCGCTGTCGCCCGCCGGGATCAGGGACATGGCCAGAAGCATGATCGGGAGGGCGCGCTGCATCGCGTCGGCTTAACATGGCCGATCGGGGGTGACCATCGGCCTTGCGCCTGCTTGCTCCGCCGGCGCCGGTGCGGTTTAACGGGGCCATGGACAAGCGTTTTTCACGGCGGCGATTCCTCGGGGCCGCCACCGGGTTCGGCCTTTTCGGCACCGCGGCGGCGGCCCAGCCGCCAGGGGTCTCTCTGCGCCCGGTCATGCGGGGCGAGGACCTGCGCCTGCGCAGCCTGCCCGAGGTCGAGGAGATCCTGCGCGAGAGCGGCCTGACCGGCCGCCTGACCTTTGCCGTCGCCCGGACCGACACGGGCGCCTGGCTGGAGTGCCGCAACGAGCAGGTGGGCACGCCGCCCGCCAGCGTCGCCAAGGCGGTGACGGCGCTCTACGCGCTTGAGACCCTGGGCCCGGCGCACCGCTTCGAGACCCGGCTGATTGCCACCGGCGGGATCGAGGAGGGGGTGATCCAGGGCGATCTGGTGCTGGCCGGCGGGGCCGACCCGACGCTCGACACGGATCACCTGGGCGAGATGGTCAATGCCCTCAAGGCGGCCGGGATCAAGGGCGTGAAGGGGGGCTTCAAGGTCTATGACGGGGCCCTGCCGCACATCCGCCAGATCGACCCGGAGCAGCCCTATCAGGTGGGCTACAACCCCGGCATCTCGGGCATCGCGCTCAACTTCAACCGGGTGCATTTCGAATGGACCCGCGCCGAGAGCGGCTACGAGGTGACCATGGAGGGGCGGGCCCTGCGCTATGCCCCGGGGGTGGAGATGGCGCGGATGCGCGTGGTGGACCGGCGCGCGCCGATCTACACCTACGAGGATGCCGAGGGGCGCGACAACTGGACCGTGGCCCGCTCGGCCCTGGGCAAGGGCGGGGCGCGCTGGCTGCCGGTGCGGCGCCCGGCCCTCTACGCGGGGGAGATCTGCAAGGCCATCGCCGACTACGAGGGCCTGCCCCTGAAGCAGCCCGAGGTGGTGAGTACCCTGCCCCAGGGCGAGACCCTGGTGGGCCACCTGAGCGCGCCCCTGCGCGAGATTGTGCAAGACATGCTGAAGTATTCCACCAACCTCACCGCCGAGATGGTGGGCCTGGCCGCCACGGTGCGGCGCATCGGCATGGTGGAGGACCTCACCGCCTCGGCCGCCGAGATGAACCGCTGGGCCATCGACATCCTGGGCATGAAGGCGCCCCGGCTGGTGGACCATTCCGGCCTTGGCGATGCCAGCCAGCTGACCGCGCTGGACATGGCCCGGGCCCTGGTGGTGGTGAAGGAAAGCAGCCTGCGCGACCTGATGAAGCCCTTCCTGCTGCGCGACGACCAGGGCCGGCCCGACCGGGACCACCCGGTGAGCGTCGCGGCCAAAACCGGCACGCTCAACTTCGTCTCGGGCCTGGCCGGCTACATCAGCCGGGAGGAGGGCGGCGGCGAGGAGCTGGCCTTTGCCATCTTCGCCGCCAACGATGAGGAGCGGGCAGGCATCAGCCGGGAGGCGCGCGAACGGCCGCCCGGGGCGCGCGGCTGGAACGCCCGCGCCAAGCGGGTCCAGCGCGGCCTGATCGAACGCTGGAGCCTGCTCTACGGCACCTGACGGCCCCGACACCCCTAGAGGAAAGAGACTTCATGGCCACTTGGGACGAACTTGAGGCGGAGCTGGCGCTCTGGCGTGCGGCGGGCGAGGCGCCCACCTTCTGGTGGCGCGACGACGACGTGGAGAAACCGACGGCGGACCTGGACCGGCTGATCGCCCTGGCCGACCGCTTTCGCGCGCCACTGCACCTGGCCGCCGTGCCGCGCGGCGTGGGCGCGCCCTTGAAGGAGCGGCTGGAGGGGGCGCCGGGCACGCTGGTGCTGCAGCACGGGCTGGCCCACCGCAACCACGAGCCCAAGCCCGCCCGGGCCTCAGAGGTGGGGGTGAACCGGGACCTGGCAATGCAGGAGGCGGACCTGCGCGAGGGCTGGCGGCTTTTGACCGAGGCGGGGCTGCCGCGGCTCCTGCCCGTCTTTGTGCCGCCCTGGAACCGGATCGCCGACAAGACCCTGCCGCACCTGCCGGGCTGGGGCTTTCCGGCCCTCTCCAACTTCGACAGGCGGCCTTCGCCCTCGCCGGTGGCGGGCCTGCAGATCTTCAACGGCCACATCGACCCGATCCGCTGGAAGGAGGGGGCGCGCTTTGCCGGGACGGAGAAGACCCTGGAGCAGTGCCTGCGCCATCTCCGCCAGCGCCGCACGGGCGAGGCCGACCGGGACGAGCCCACGGGCCTGGTGACCCACCACCTCCAGACGGATGAGGCCACCTGGGATTTCACCGAAGCCTTCATGGAACGCGTCACAAGGGGTGGCAGCAGCCGCTGGATCGCCCTCTCGGAACTGATGAACCGCTGAAAGGAAGAGCCATGGTCGAGGTTGCCTATGCCGCCCCCGAGGAACGCGAGGAGGTGGCCCAGTTCATGAACCGGGTCTTTCACAAGGCCAAATGGGACATCGAGGGCTGGCGCCGTCTGGTGGCCGGGCGCTGGAGCGGGCCCCAGGGGCGCTATGCGGTGACGGTGCGCGACGGCAAGGAGCTGGTAGGGGTGCTGGGCCTTGTGACGGCCGAGCGGATGACCAGCCAGGGGCCGCGCAAGACCGCCGACATGACCTCCTGGTACGTCCTGAAGGACTATCGCGGTGGCGGGGTGGGGCAGAAGATGCTGCGCCTGGCGACCTCGGACCCGGAGGTGACGGTGACAAACTTCTCCTCCGCCAAGGCGGCGGTGAGCGTGCTCATCAAGGCGGGGCTGACGGTGCTTGACAGCGAGCGGCTGGTCTGGCTGCCGCGCCCGGGCGCGCCGCGCCTCACGGTGCACCGCGATCCGCTATCGCTGAGCGACAGGCTGACCGAGAAGGAGCGCCGGATCATCGAGGATCACCGGGGGCTGGACCGTCTGCATCCCCTGGCTGTGGAGACCCCGGATGGGCTTTGCGTGATGGTCATCTACCCGCAGCAGAAGCACGACGACTTCGTCACCCACGAGATCATGTTCCTGAGCGACCAGCCGCTCTTTGCCCGCTACGCGGACCGGATCGCGGCCTCGGTCCTGCCGGAGGCGGCGGCGATCCTCTCGCTTGACCGGCGCTTTGCCGCGCCGGGGATCACGCCGGACGAGGTGCGGGAGTTCGCCACGCCGCGCTTCTGCCAGCAGGGGCTGCTGCCGCCGAACGAGATCGACATGCTCTATTCGGAGTGCGTGCTGCTGCCAATCAAGATCCACTGAGCCCGGCGCGGGCGCCGGGGCTAAGCGCGGCCTAGCTCAGGTGGCGGGCGCGGGCGCCGCGTTCGATGGCGGCGGCGTGCAGCCTGTCGAGGTTGAGCTCGTAGCGGATTTCTTCGAGCAGGCGCAGCTCGGCCTCGCCCAGGGTGCCGTCGGCGGCGGCCACGTCGCAGGCCAGGGCGTAGGCCGTCTCAAACAGCCGCTCGGGCAGGTTCTCGCGGATCAGGCCGAAGAGGGCGTCGAGCCCGTCCTCCTGTTCGAAGAGGTCGAAGACCGTCTTGCTGATGACGCTCATGCGGTCATCGTCGTACTGGGCGAAGATCGGCAGCATGTTCACGGCGGCCTGGATCTTGATCAGCTCGGTGGTGCGGATGTTCTCGTCCGAGGCCGAGACGGCGACCATGAGGGCCACCAGGCAATCCTGGGCGCTGAGCGAATGGGCGTCGTCGTCCTGGGGCATCGAGGGCGTCCTTCGAGAAGTCATGTTGCAGTGCAGAATATTGACGCAAGTAGAGCGACGCAATAGGTACACGCGACGCCCCACCGGAGGGGCGTGGAATCGGCAAGAATTGGATGATCGGCATGTCTGAGACGCGAACCGCGGCGATGGAAAGCAAAGCCTGGCCCTTCGAGGAGGCGCGCCGCGTGCTCAAACGCTATGCCAAGAAACCGCCCGAGAAGGGCTACGTGCTCTTCGAGACGGGCTATGGCCCCTCGGGCCTGCCGCACATCGGCACCTTCGGCGAGGTGCTGCGCACCACCATGATCAAGCGTGCCTTCGAGGAGATCTCGGACATCCCGACGAAGCTGATCTGCTTCTCCGACGACCTCGACGGGATGCGCAAGGTGCCGGGCAACGTGCCGCAGCAGGAGATGCTGGCCGAGCATATGCACAAGCCGCTCACGGACGTGCCGGACCCCTTCGGCACCCACGAGAGCTTTGGCCACCACAACAACGCCATGCTGCGCCGCTTCCTCGATACCTTCGGTTTCGAGTACGAGTTCTACTCGGCGCGCGAGTTCTACCGCTCGGGCCAGTTTGACGAGATCCTGCTGAGGGCCTGCGAGAAGTACGACGAGATCATGGAAGTGATGCTCAAGTCGCTGCGCGAGGAGCGGCGCCAGACCTACTCCATCTTCCTGCCGATCCATCCCGAGACCGGGCGGGTGATGTACGTGCCGATCAAGCACGTCGATGCGGCGGCGGGCACCGTCACCTTCGACGACGAGGACGGCACCGAGATGACACTGCCCGTCACCGGGGGCAACGTGAAGCTCCAGTGGAAGCCCGACTTCGGCGCGCGCTGGGCGGCGCTTGACGTGGACTTCGAGATGTACGGCAAGGAGCACGCCACCAACACCGCCATCTACGACCGGATCTGCGAGATCCTGGGCGGCAAGAAGCCCGAGCACTTCAGCTACGAGCTCTTCCTCGATGAAAAGGGGCAGAAGATCTCCAAGTCCTCGGGCAACGGCATCTCCATCGACGAGTGGCTCACCTATGCCAGCACTGAGAGCCTGGCCTACTTCATGTTCCTCAAGCCGAAGACGGCCAAGCGCATGTACTTCGACGTGATCCCCAAAGCGGTGGACGAGTATCACCAGCAGCTCCGGGCCTACGAGACCCAGGACGAGAAGGCCCGGCTGAATAACCCGGTGTGGCATATCCACGGCGGCGATGTGCCGACGTCCGACATGGTGGTGCCCTTCTCCATGCTGCTCAACCTCGCCTCCGTTTCGGGGGCCGAGGAGAAGGCCCAGCTTTGGGGCTTCATCCAGCGCTACGCGCCCGAAGCGAGCCCCGAGACCCACCCGGGCATGGATGCGGCGGCGGGCCACGCGGTGCGCTACTACAACGACTTCGTGAAGCCCCAGAAGGTCTTCCGGGCGCCCACCGCGCTGGAGCGCGAGGCCCTGGAAGAGCTGCGCGAGAAGCTGCAGGCATGGGACGGCGGGCTGGACGCGGAGGCGCTTCAGTCCATGGTCTTCGCCGTGGGCAAGCCCCGCTTCGAGCCCCTGCGCGACTGGTTCACCGCCCTCTACGAAGTGCTCCTGGGGGCCAGCCAGGGGCCGCGCTTCGGCGGCTTCATCGCGCTTTATGGCGTCGAGGAGACCATCGCCCTGATCGACGCGGCCCTGGCGGGGAAACTCCAGGCGGCGTGAAACTCTTGCCCCCGGGGCGGCGTGGCTTACCTAAAGTCACCTAGCCCCAGGGGAGAGAGAACATGCGGAATTGGGTACTGGCCGGGATCTTCGGCCTTTTGCTGGCCACCTTGAGCGGCGGCGCCGAGGCGCAGCAGCAGGAAATCGAGGGCACGATCAGCAGCCAGATCGAGGCCTTCAAGGCGGACGACTTCGAGACCGCCTTCACCTACGCCACCCCGACATTGCAGCGGCTTTTCCAGACGCCGCAGAACTTCCAGCGCATGGTGACCCAGGGCTACCCGATGGTCTGGCGCCCGGCGGAGGTGGAGTACCTGGAGCTGGAGGAGCGCGGCGGCTCCTACTGGCAGAAGGTGCGGATCGTCGATCAGAAGGGCTTTGCCCACCTGCTGCTCTACCGGATGATCGCGACCGAGGCCGGCTGGCGCATCGGCGGTGTGCAGGTGATGAAGCAGCCGGGCGCGACGGCGTGATCTGATTATTGTGCATTAAATCAGTATGTTAAGTTGCCTTTGCGAGTGCACCATCCCCCTGCAACGCCCGCTGCTGCTGCCTCGGCTTAACCCTCTTCCGCCTATTTCCCTGTTGCACCGGCCCGGGGCCGGTACTGGCGCAATTGGCGGGAAGGGACATCAAGATGAACAAGGCGATCACCGAAGGGGTGCTGTTGATGCCGCCGCCCTTCGAGCAGGGGCTCGAGGTCTGGTCGAGCGGCGACGGGACGCCGGGCTCGGACACCTATGCGGGGGCGGGCAATGCGCTCTTCGTGGCGGCGGATGCGGATTTCGGCGGGGCGCTGGAGCTGCTCAAGACCGAGGCCACGCAGCGGCTGCGCTACATGGGGCAGGTGCCCCTGCTGCCGGGCTGCTACCTGCGGGTGACGGCGCGGGTGAAGCTGATCAGCGGCTCCTTCCCATCGGTGCGGATCGCCGCCTACCCGGCGCGCGGGGACGGCAGCCAGGTGAGCGGCGTGGCGACCTCCGGGCCCGCGACCACGCTCGACAGCTACGGCACGGTGGTGGAGGTGAGCGCCATCATCGGGGCCGGGGACCGCGGCGGGGTGGACATGGTCTGGGGCAGCGCGCCCCTCTACGGCCATTTTGGGCTGGACCTCACGGGGCCGAACGGCGGCATCGTGCGGATCGACGACCTGGTGATCGAGGATGTCACCTCGGTCTTCTTGCGGGACATGATCTCCCTCGTCGATGTGAGGGACTACGGCGCCCTCGGCGACGGCAGCAGCGATGACACGGCGGCCTTCGAGGCGGCCAACGCGGCGGCGGCGGGGCGGACGATCTACGTGCCTGCGGGCACCTTCCGGCTGAACGGGGACGTGACCCTGGATCATCCGGTGCGCTTCGAGGGGACCCTCTCCATGCCCACCGAGGCGTTGCTGCTCTTGCGGCGCAACTTCGATCTGCCGACCTACGTAGAGGCCTTCGAGGACGAGGAACTGGCTTTCCGCAAGGGCTTCCAGGCGCTCCTGAACAACGTGGATCACGAATCCTTTGACCTGGGCGGCCGCAAGGTGACCCTGACCGGGCCCGTGGACATGCAGGCGGCGGTGCCGGACCGAACCTTCTATGCCACCCGCCGGGTGATCCGGAACGGCCAGATCGAGGCGGGCGTGAGTGCCGCCTGGGACGATGCGGTGGCGAGTTCTCAAGCCACCTACGATCCCGGCGATCCCTTCCGGCTGAGCAATGTCAGCAACCTTGGCGCCGTGCCGGTGGGGGCGCTGGTGGAGGGCTCGGGCGTGGGCCGCGAGATCTATGTGCGGGACAAGAACGCCGCCACCAACAGCTTGACCCTGAGCGCGCCGCTCTACGATGCGGCGGGCACCCAGACCTTCAGCTTCCGGCGCTTCCGCTACCTGCTCGACTTCAGCGGCTTCAGCCAGCTCAGCAAGTTTGTCCTCACGGACATCGAGTTCCAGTGCAACGGGCGCGCCTCGGCGGTGATGCTGGCGATCACGGGCTCGACCTTCACCCTGAAGGACTGCTTCATCACGCGGCCCAAGGACCGGGGCATCACCTCCATCGGGGGCGGCTGCCAGGGCATGTTCATCGACCGTTGCCAGTTCCTGTCCAACGAGGATGCGCTGACCGTGCCGGAGCGCCGGACCGTGGGCTTCAACATGAACGCCAACGATCTCAAGCTGCGCGACAACCGGGCGACGCGCTTTCGCCATTTCGGGGTGATCGCGGGGCAGAACAACCTGATCCTGGGCAACCACTTCTTCCAGGGCGACGGGGTGGCAAACGGGGTGCGCTCGGCCGGGCTGGTGCTGGCCACGACGAACACAAGCTCGGTGCTGGCCAACAACTACGTGGACAATGCCTTCATCGAGTGGACCAACGAGCAGGACCCGACGCCGGGCTTCACCGGGGGTTTCTCCTTCAGCGCCCTGAGCGTGACGGACAATGTCTTCCTGTCGGGCGAGGTGGCGCCCTGGTTCAGCTACCTCGTGGTGAAGCCGCACGGGGCGGGGCATTTCCTCAATGGCATCTCGGTGACGGGCAACCGCTTCCGCTGCATCAACGGCACGATGGACCGCGTGGAGCGGGTGGACACGACCTTTGCCGATCTCGATCACAACCGGGCCAAGAACGTGGTCATGACGGGGAACTCCTACAACAACGTGCAGGTGCAGGTGGAGTGCCCGGCGCTGATCGACTTCAGCCAGGGCAGCGAGGCCGACACCTGGACCATCGACGCCGCCGATGTCCTGCCCTTCGGCGGGCAGGCCCTGAGCGTGGACAGCGTCATCACCCTTGGCGCCCTGCGCAACGCGGCCAACGTGCGCCAGTATGCCATGCCGCACGTGGACCTGCGCCAGGGGCCGAACCGGGATCAGCTGCGGCTGGTTTGGCCCACGGCGGTGCGCGGGCGGGTGATGGCGACGGTGCGGATGGACAAGCGCTGATCAGAACCTGTGCCAGAGGCCCAGCTTGATGGCCGTCTTGTTGGGCTGATCCAGCGGGGTGATGACGCCGAACTGGATCTGCAGCTTGCTCTTGGGCGGGGTGAAGATCAGCGAGGGCTCGAAGTATGAGAAGGTCTCGCCCTCCTGGTGGGCGAAGTTGAGCTGGACCATGCCCTGGAAGCGGTCACTGAAGGTCATCCCCAGGGTGGTGTCGAGCTTGCCGACGTGGGTGTCGTTCGAGAGGCTCCAGAGGACCGCGGCGTCGGTGTTGATCCAGCCGCTGCGGTCCCCGAGAGTAAGACCGCGGCCCCAGGAGAGGCCCGTCTTAAGATGCGCGCGGGCGCCCGTGCCGGCCCCGGCGTAGGTGGCCCCGACGCCCAGCTCGTAGGCCATGCGGCTGGGACCGTCCGTCTTGCCGATGGGGCGGCGCAGGAAGAGCGTGCCGAAGGCCAGCTTGCGCCGCGTCTCGTTCCGGGCAAGGCCCATTTCCAGCCCCATGGTGCTGCGCTCGGTCACGCCGTACTCCAGGTAGCCGGTGCTGTTGGTGTCGCGGAAGAGGCTGGCGCTGAGCGAGAAGGAGGTGAAGCTTTCGCCCTTCTCGCGCAGCCAGGGGCCGGCATCGAGGGCGCCGTTCGGGGTCAGGATGAAGAGGGCGAGGGCGGTCAGGATCGGCTTTTTCATGCTTAATCTCCCTTTAACCATCCTTGCCAATCTTCCTTAACAAAGGGTTACGGCAGTCTTGGCTGGTGGGGAGGGCGCACGAAAAAAGCCGACGGGGCGGGCCCGTCGGCTTTGGTTCTTGTCAGGCGGTGGGTGGCGTTACACGCGCACGGAGCCGCCGCGGGGGCCTGCGATGAGCCAGATGATGAAGCCGAGCACCGGCAGCACCAGGATCAGCAGCGTCCAGAGGATCTTCGCCAGCGTGGAGGCGCCGGAGGTGAGAACCTGATAGATCGCATAGATGTCCGCGATCAGGACGATGAGGCCAAAAAGTCCATATTCCATTGTCTTTCTCCTTCGCGAAGTGCGTTGTTGGGGAGAAAACCGGAATCCGGGTGAAATGGTTCCCGCAATCGTGATCGCCGCCATTTGCCGCCCTGCGCAGGTCTGTGCCGGGGTGGCGTAAGGCGCTGTATTTTATTGCTTTTCAGGAGAGCGCGGCGGCGCACTCAACGAAGGGCCGGACCTGGGGTGCCGCGCCCGCCAGCGACAGGGGCAGAGTACGCTCGCCCAGCAGGGCCACCATGCGCCCGTTGCCTGCCATGCCGCGCAGGAGGTTGCCGAAGCCCCTGTCGGAGACCGTCAGGCTGCGCCCCTCGGGGCCGTAGGTGTGCCTGTCCGTGGTGATGGTGAGGGGGGCGGCACCTTCGAAGCGGATGGCAAAAGTAGGCGCCCGGGGCAGGGGATCGGGGCTGCGGTAGGTGATGGAGAAGCGCGGCGGGCCGGGATCGTGGGTGAGGCTGACCGCGAGGCTGCCCTCGGCGTGGTCCAGGCGGCAGGGTGGGCCGGGCGTAAACTCCCAGGCGAGGGCGGGCGCGGCGGCAAGGAGCAGCGCCAGCGCTGCCGCCCCGCACCCGCGCCGCATCAGCGGCGGGCCTTGCGCTTGGTGCCGCCGCGCATCCCGCCGCGGCCCAGGGTGGAGCGGCCCGAGCTCTTCTGGGCGTCGCCCACCGCCTTCTCCACCGCATACTGGCGGGCCATGGGGTCGTCGGCGATGGCGAGGTCCACCGCCTCTAGCCGCTTGACCTCGTCGCGCAGGCGGGCGGCCTCCTCGAACTCCAGGTTCTCGGCGGCCTTGCGCATATCGTCGCGCAGCCCGTCCAGCACGGCCTGCATGTTGGAGCCGGCCATCTTCTTGTCGATCTGGGTGGTGACGCGGTTCATGTCCACGTCGCCCTTGTAGAGGCCCGCCAGGATGTCATCGACGTTCTTCTTCACCGTCTCGGGGGTGATACCGTGCTCCTCGTTGTAGGCCAGCTGCTTGGCGCGGCGGCGCTCGGTCTCGGCCAGGGCGCGCTCCATCGAGCCGGTGATCCGGTCGGCGTACATGATGACCCGGCCATCGGCGTTCCGGGCGGCGCGGCCGATGGTCTGGATCAGCGAGGTTTCGGAGCGCAGGAAGCCCTCCTTGTCGGCATCGAGGATGGCCACCAGTCCACACTCGGGGATGTCGAGCCCCTCGCGCAGCAGGTTGATCCCGATGAGCACGTCGAAGGCGCCGAGGCGCAGGTCCCGCAGGATCTCGATGCGTTCGATGGTGTCGATGTCGGAGTGCATGTAGCGGACGCGGATGCCCTGTTCGTGCATGTACTCCGTCAGGTCCTCCGCCATGCGCTTGGTGAGGGTCGTGCAGAGGGTGCGGTAGCCCGCGGCGGCGACCTTGCGCACCTCGTCGAGCAGATCGTCCACCTGCATCTCCACGGGGCGGATCTCTACCTTCGGGTCGAGCAGGCCGGTTGGGCGGATCACCTGTTCGGTGAAGACGCCGCCGGTCTGTTCGATCTCCCAGGCCGCCGGGGTGGCCGAGACGAAGATCGACTGCGGGCGCATGGCGTCCCACTCCTCGAACTTGAGGGGACGGTTGTCCATGCAGGAGGGCAGGCGGAAGCCGTGCTCTGCCAGGGTGAACTTGCGCCGGTAGTCGCCCTTGTACATGCCGCCGATCTGCGGGACGGAGACGTGGCTCTCGTCGGCGAAGACGATGGCGTGATCGGGGATGAATTCAAAGAGCGTCGGGGGCGGCTCGCCGGGGGCGCGGCCCGTGAGGTAGCGGGAGTAATTCTCGATCCCATTGCAGACGCCGGTGGCCTCCAGCATCTCCAGATCGAAGTTGGTGCGCTGCTCCAGCCGCTGGGCCTCCAGCAGCTTGCCCTCGCCCACGAGCTGATCGAGCCGGATGCGCAGCTCCTTCTTGATGCCCAGGATGGCCTGCTGCATCGTCGGCTTGGGGGTCACGTAGTGGCTGTTGGCGTAGACGCGGATCTGCTCGAAGGTGTCCGTCTTCTCGCCGGTCAGGGGATCGAACTCGGTGATGCTTTCCAGCTCCTCGCCGAAGAAGGAGAGGCGCCAGGCGCGGTCTTCGAGGTGGGCGGGGAAGATTTCGAGCGAATCGCCCCGGACGCGGAAGGCGCCGCGCTGGAAGGCGGCATCGTTCCGGCGGTACTGCTGGGCCACCAGATCGGCGATGACCTGGCGCTGGTCGTAATTCTGGCCGACCTTCAAATCCTGGGTCATGGCGCCGTAGGTCTCGACCGAGCCGATGCCGTAGATGCAGGAGACCGAGGCCACGATGATCACGTCATCGCGCTCCAGCAGGGCCCGGGTGGCGGAGTGGCGCATCCGGTCGATCTGCTCGTTGATCTGGGATTCCTTCTCGATGTAGGTGTCGCTGCGCGGCACGTAGGCCTCGGGCTGGTAGTAGTCGTAGTAGGAGACGAAGTATTCCACCGCGTTGTCGGGAAAGAAGCCCTTGAATTCACCGTAAAGCTGGGCCGCCAGGGTTTTGTTGGGGGCCAGGATGATGGCCGGGCGCTGGGTCTCCTCGATCACCTTGGCCATGGTGAAGGTCTTGCCCGTGCCGGTGGCGCCGAGCAACACCTGGTCCCGGTCGCCGTCGAGCACGCCGGCGCTGAGCTCCTTGATGGCGGTGGGCTGGTCGCCCGCCGGGTCGAAGTCGGTCGCCATGCGGAAGGTCTTGCCGCCCTCGAGCTTGGGGCGGCTGCGCACGTCCGGGGCGGGGTTGGCCATCATGGGCATGGGCTCGGACCGGTCGGTGTGGGCGTGCGGCATCGTCGCTTCCTTTTTCGGGTAGGCCATCAAGGTGTCATTTTTGGCGGGCGATTCAAGAGGCAGGAAGGCCCGGCGCGGCGGCGCGTCGCGGCGCGGGGGGCCGCGATCCCTTGCCCCGCTGGCCGGAATGTCAGATAAGGCCCCTGCATCCTTCTGCAACGAGGCCCCCATGCGCGCACGCATCTTCCAACCTGCCAAGACCGCCATGTCCTCCGGCACGGCCAAGACCCGCCGCTGGATACTCGAATTCGAGAAGTCCCAGGCCCGGTCGATCGACCCGCTGATGGGCTGGACCTCCTCCTCGGACACCCAGACCCAGGTGCGGCTGGAGTTCGACACCAAGAAGGAGGCCATGGAGTATGCCGAGAGCCACGGCATCGAGGTTCAGATCCAGGAGCCGCGCAAGCGCAAGCCGAACGTGCGGCCCGGCGGCTACGGTGACAACTTCGCCACCACCCGCCGCGGCGCCTGGACCCACTGACGCGCTCTACTTCACCTCGAAGACGCCGCAGGCCAGGCGGCTGCCCGCGTTGCCGCTGGGCTGGCTGCTGTAATCGTCGGGATCGGCGTGCACGATGAGCGCGGCGCCGTCGCCGTCGGCGATCATTCCTTCAAGATCGAGCAGGGGCAGGAAGGCATCGCCCTTCATCAGGCCATCGGCCCCGGCCACCATGTTGGGCATGTCGCCCGGGTGGGGGCCGCCCTCGGCCAGGATGCCGTGCTGCCGGTCGCCCGCGATGTGGCCGCCCGCGGAGCTGAAGTCCGCCGCGCTGCAGTCGCCGGTCTCGTGCAGGTGGATGCCGTGCGGCCCCTCGGGCAGACCCGAGAGGTTGATCCGGGCCAGCACCGTGCCCGAGGCCGTCTCGTAGAGCGTGACGCTGCCCGCGATCTCGCCCTCGGCCCCCGAGACCTCGGCGGCGGCATAGGGGCTGAGATGGCTCTCGGCCAGGGCCGGGGCCAGGGGCAGGGCGAGGAGGGCGGCGAGAAGGGGAAGCTTGCGGGTCATGTGATCTCTCCTTGGGCTGGGTCTCTGGCCCAACCGGCGCTGCGGCCGATGGTTCCCCTTGCGGGGTCCGGGCGCATGACGCATAACCCGGGCCAGCGGTCCCTTAGCTCAACTGGATAGAGCAGCTGACTTCTAATCAGCAGGTTGAGGGTTCGAGTCCTTCAGGGATCGCCAATAATATCAACGTCTTAAGATCCACTAGGCTCGAATGGCGTGTCGGTCGCTGAATATTGGGGGACACATGGGGGACAAAGCCGCCGATTTCGCGCGGATTTTCACTCTGCGGCGTACCGCCTTGTCACCTTTTCGTCTATCTCACGCACATCAGATATCCGTGACGGTTGGCGACGTTTGAAGCCAGTGTCTTGCGCGTCGCCCAATTGATGGCCAATAGCATCCCAACCGGAGCGTTTCTCACGCGCGAACAACTCTAGGTATGGCCCTCCAACTAGTCGCTCTATTCGGTCGTAAATCTCGTCTGGCTTTCGGCTGTGTTCGCGCCGTTCGGAAACAACAAGTCGCCTTACATCTTTTGCAAGGCGCTTCGGTTTGCCGCGAGTGCCCAACAGACAAAGCTCTGGGTTCGCCCGTGTCCAGTACCCAAGGCCGGTAAAGAACGGATTTTCGGCAAGCGTTCGATTGGCTGCCCCTCGGTTGGTCTTCGCCCAATGAAAAGCGATGGTCTTGTAGGTGAAGCCCCATGACGCCATGAGCGCGAACGCTTCCGGCAACATTGGGTCCGTTGCCCAGAGAAACAGCGCACAGTCTTTCGCCGCGAAGTCGGCAACCGGATATCGCTTTAGCTCTTCCATGGACATGACGTCGTAATGCGAGACTGCGGCGCGGCCCGTACCTTTTGCGCTGAAGTTTTTGAAGTACCAGGGCGGGTCCGCGTAAATTGCGCCGTATCGGTCAGCACTCATTGGAAAAGCTCCTCCTGGCTCGGTTCAGCGCCGATAACTTCGAGCAGGCTCTGCCGAAAGTATGCGTTGACCTCTTCAACCGTCTCTTGAATTCCGGCACCGATGAATGTGTTCAAGTCGCGTCCCCGCAAGTAGATTGGATCGGGGAAAACAGGCACGCCGTAGTAGGCAACAATCCGGCTTTCTACTTGCTTTGCAGGCCATCCACGGCTTTCGGCGTAGCTCTTAAGCAATGTCCGGACAGTTAGCGCCGACTTAATCATGGAGTCTCGCTTTCCACGGTCAAACTGACCATTGCCCCGCTTCACCTCAAGAGCGACAATTCTTCCGTCCGTATGGTCGAAATAGACGATATCTAGTTCGTACTGTGCGCCCTCAGGGCGGTAGGGAACTTGGGTTGCCAGGCACGCCTCAAGGCCCTCTGGCGTCTTGATATCGTGGCCCTCGACGTACCCAGATGCGTTTCGGTTTACGTAGAAGCGGACCTTGCTTTCGGCGGTTACGTTGTTTCGCATGGCAATGGCGTGAAACAGTGCCACCTCGATAACTGCGCCGTGCCGCTTGTATGCGGAACTTACAATGCTGGTGATGCGCGACAGGTTTTCCCCTGCAATTGGGTCGACGACAAACTTGGTCGCCGCCAAACGTGAAATTGTCGCATCTACGGTAGGTTTGACCGTTTCAAGAACAGAAGCCATCGCAGCCCTCTATCGTTATGGCTGCTTCCCCTCAAAAGTACCGTTGCTAAATGTCTTTGTTTTCAGGATGCTGGACTCAAAGTTTCCCATGAGTCAATGCAATCCGAAGAAAAAGGGCCGCAAGGGGCGGCCATAGTTGTAGGTCTTAGGGTCGTTCTTAGGGCAATCTTAGGGTTCTGGCCGATCGCACGTCACGGCGCAGCTTCAGGTATGACTTGCGCAATTGCGCCCTTCTTTGAAGCTTTCTCGGATTGCTCGGCCAATTCGACGGCCTCGCTGGCCAACTCGTAAATCGTCTCGAAGATGCTGCCCAGCGCGTCCTGCATGTTAACGATATCAAGCGCGCTGTCAGTCGCCGCCAGCCCCAAGTCGGACAAGCCCGCGATGGTGTAGAGCCGGTCAATGTGGTCAGTCCGATTCTGTGCGGTGTACGGGGTGGCGCGGTTCATTGCTCACCCCCTTCGGCGCATCGGCAAACGCCTGCCTTGAGCTGATGGCTGTCAACGGCGTCCAGCCCATTTGCCAGCGCGTCTGGCGCGATGTGCCCATAATCTTGGGCCATGCGGATTTGGTTGATACCGGCCTTGCGGCGCAGCGACTTCAGTTTGGGGCCGATGAGGATTGCCGGGGCCACGGGCTTTCTTGAAGGCAGGAAAGGTGCGCCCTCCGGCTTTCCATCGCTTCGGAAACGCCCGCGCGTCAGTTATCCTCGCCGCAGGAAAGACGTTCGACACGGCGCTGCCTCGCCGCCGCTTTGCGGCAGGGTTCGCAGCAATAGCGCGCGTCGATCCGCCGCCAAGGCTGGATAACGTCGCCGCAATGGTCGCAGAAATGCAGGCCGCGAGCATAGAGACGGGCCAGAACCGCCGCCTTGCGTTTGACGCGGGTGCTATTCTGATAAACGAAGTAAGACCAACTCAGCCGCACATGCGGCGGGTCCAGATCGTCTATCCAAATCAGGGTTTCCTCGATAGGGTCGCGGTCGCTCATGTGGTTGCCAGACACTGTTACCCCAGACGGGTCCGGGCATTGATTTTCAAGGGTTTCGCAGGCTGTCCCATCTCGCGGGGCTTTCCTGCATTGTGGAAAGGGCCACACATGGTGTTTGCCGCAGCCAAGCCGCTCGGTCGGCCCGCCGTTGCCGCGCAGCCGCCTTGCGGCAATGCTCGCGGCAATACCGCGCATCCGCCCGCTTGTCGGTGTGCAACTCGTCGCCGCACCAGGCGCAGCGCCAAGTGCCGCGGACATAGCGGCCCAGGATGACCTCTGCCCGCCTCGCGCGGTTGCCCGCCTTGCCAGTCCAGAAATGCCGCTCGTAATAGGCCATGTATCGGCCCGGCTCGATTTCTTCGATCCAGAATGTTACCGGTTCAGGTGCTGGCATGGTGGTTTCCTAGTTTGGGTCTCAAAGGCGGGTTAAGTGCTTGGCTTTCCGGAATTTGGGCAACTGACTGGGGGTCTCGGGCTTTCCTTGATAACGGAAAGGGAACGGCCCCCAATTTACAATGCCTAAGCGTCTGACGCGGCGGCACTTTTCGATTTTAACCCCCTCGCGCGCGTACTGCGCAGCAAAACCGATTCGCTGTGTCGCCCATTGTCTCAGTTTCTCGCGCTGGGCGGCCTCAGGCTGCAACACTGCGTCCAGCGTCGCCGGGTTCTGCCGCGCCTCGATGGCGTCGTGCACCATGTCGGCCAGCACATCGGGCGGGATGGCCTCGGCTTGTGTCGTCTCGCGCTCGAAAGCGCGATTGTCGGTATTTTCGGGCGGCTCGGTCGGCAGGCCAAGTTCGGCAATCTGGGCCGGGGTTACGGCAAGGCGGGTGAATACCAGCGCGTTGCCGTCCAGCTTCTCGCAGAGGGCTTGGATATCCTCGGCAAGCGATTGGAAAACACTCACGCCGGACGGGTCGTGGTCGCCAACATGCAACGCCTCGGGAATGGCAGTGCAGCCCGCCAGTTCACCGGCGATTTCATATTTCACGGTTAGACTGTTAAAACCATCACTGGACAGAACCGGGACGCCATAGGGACTGGCGAAACGGGCCAGCATCGGGGCTATGCAGCCCGCCTCGTACAAGAGCCACAAGCGGCGTTCCTGCCCGCCCCGCCGGTCGATCCGATAGCCTTCTGCCGCCTGCCGAACCGCATCTCGGAAGCCTTCCGGCCCTGCGAAGGCGTTCGGGCGCAACTCGGTCTGGCCGTCATCGCGGATGGCCCCGAAGGGTATCCACCCGTCCCGGCGCGCGCGGTTCAGCGTTTCCGCGAGTTTGGCATATCCCGCCTCGGTCTTGTCATAGCCATGATTGCCGACAAGGCGGTAAAGCACCTGCCGGATGGTCAGCGGCAGGTGGTCGCGGTAATCGTGCAGGACGGCGCGCACCTGTTCCAGCCGCTGCAACGCGTGGGGCTGCGGCCTCAAGGGCGCGAAACCTCGGGGCCGCGTCATAGCAGGCCCTCGGCTTTCGCGCAGGCCATGTGCAGCTTGCGCCCATCGGCCAGCCCAAGCGAAACGTGCCAGTCGGCAACCGCAGACGGCGCATTGAGGCGCCTCGGTCGGCAGACGGAGGCTCTTTCTAGGGGGTGAAAAAATTCCCCGTTTCAGAACCTCGGCCCCTGCTATTTCTGCTATTTCTGCTATTTTGCTATTTGGCAGGGGTGCGGCGGGGGTCGGAATAGCAGGAATAGCAGGAATAGCAGGGTCGCGGCCCTCGATTTCGGCAAGCCGGGCCTTCGGGTCAAACCACACGGCAACGCCCTCCCGGTCTTGAATTTCTTGATTGTTTTTCAACCTGCATCGCCGGGCCTCACAATCCGGAATGCCTTCTTGCGCGGTGTGCCGTCGATCAGCGTTCCCTCGGACAGGGCGACTAGCCATCCTGCATCGGCAAGCTGGCGGATGCAGGCGGCCACCTTCCTGGCCTCGCGCATCGAGCCGGGGCCGCGCTGAATGATATCGGTCTGCAAAACGGTGGCCGGGTCGCGCCCGATTCCGGCGGCAATGCCCGGCCAGCTTTGCAGCAGCCACAGGCGCAGTTTTTCCGCCTCGGTGGTATCATGCGAGACAATAGCCGCGTCAGCCAGCCTGCGGGCCTCGGACAGGTAGTATTGCGCCAGGGCGATTCCGTTCGCCATCGCAGCGCCCGTCACTTCGGCGGCGCTCAGGTTTTCCCAGATGGTCAAAACGCCCGCGATGCGGCAGGCTTGTTCAGGCGATTTGCTGGCGAAGCTGGTGCAGCCTTCGAGGTCGCCGCCCGGTGCCTGTGCCCGCTCGGTCGCGGTATAGTAGTCCCGCAGCAAGGTGCGGGCGGTGGCGGACAGGGGCAGGATGCGCGGTTCCAATTCCTGCCGTGAACTTTCCGCCAGCGGCTTCGGGGCTTCCAGTAAGGCGCAAAGCCGGGCCGCGAAGGCGTCCAGTGTTGCCGTGTCCCGATTGCCTAGGTTCAGCCGTGTGCCGATGGCGGTGGGCGGCTGGGCTATCAGGAAACGTGCGAGGAAGCCTTGCCCCTGCGCCAGCGGATCGGCCAGCAGTTCCTGCGCCGCGACGGGCTGCACCATGAGGTGCATGGAAAGCCTGCGCCCAAAGAGGGTCGACGCGCCATCGCCTGAGCGCACGCGCCTGATGGGTTTTCCGCCCCAGAGGTCGGACAAGCCCGCAAGTGTGCGAAGCCGGTTTTCCTTGGTCATGCCGTGGCCGCCAAGAAAACCGCCGCCTTCGTCCGAGAAGATGCCAAGCCCCGGCTGGCCCACTGCATAGAGCTTGTGCAAGCCTTCCAGCGTAGGTTCGGTCGCGGTCAGAAAGGGTTTAAGCGGCGGGGTCGGTTCCGGGCCAAGGGCTTCAAGGTCGGCCTGCGCAGCGGTGCGGTCGGCGCCCTTCTTCTTCAGCCCGCCAATGGCAAGGTCATGGTCCACCTTCCACACCTCGAAAGCTGTCTGGTGCGCGGCGCAGTCGGCTTCAAAGGCGCGGCTCGCCTCGCGTTCGTAATCATGCAGCCCCACCATGAGCAAATCGTCAGCGGTGGATTTCCGCTCGCCGCTTCTGGCTACTGTCAGAACGTAAAGCGACAGGGGCGTGCTGCCGTTCAAGGTCTCGACATTCGCATGACACTGGACGGCCAGGGACGCCACCGCCAGCGCGCTCTGCCCCGCCAGGGCCATCGGTGCCTGTGACGCGGCCTGAGCGGCTTCAGCGGCGACCCTGAGCGGCCCCAGCGCCTCGACGGGAAAGGGCGCACCTTCCGGCACGGCGCGCACCAGCGGTTGCGGGCCTTCGGGCGTGAACGGGATGGGTTCGGGAGCGTTCATTGGCTACCCCTTTTCATCAGCACGTCATTCCAATCGCAGCCCTCGGGCGCGGGCAGCAGCTTCACTGTCCAGCCCAGCGCGCTCGCCCGCTCGGCCAGCCGGTGCGCGGCGGTCTTGCCCGCGTCGTCGCCATCCGGGGCGATGGTCAGGTTTCCCGGCTCAGGCGGCAGGTCCAGCCCGGCAATGCCGGACGTGCTGAGTGCCGCCCAGATTCGCGCCGGGCCGCTCAGAAGGCCGTTGGCAAGGCTCAGGGCGGTCTCGATGCCCTCGGCCACCACAAGCGGCCCCTCGGCCTCGGTGAGCCTGACGGCACCGCCCCGGCACGGCCCCAGCATCATCTTGGCGTTGCCGGAAAGCCGTTCGCCTTGCTTCGTGAAGAACGTGCGATGAATCCCCATCGGCTCGCCCGGCACGCTCAGAACCTGCGCCAGCATGGCCGCGCAATAGCGCCCGCTGGGCTGGTGGTAGATATCGGGTGCCCAGCGCAGGCTTTCCAGCATATCGGAAACGATACCGCGCCCGCGCAGGTAGGTTTCACCAGGCGTTCCGGCGATTGGCTGGCCCTGTTTCCAGAGGTTCTGCGCCCGGCGCTGCGCCTGCGCCTCGGCCTGGGTGCGTTCCTGTTTCGCCCGTTCCAAGGCTTCAACGTCAACCTCGGACCCGCCGGGTCGGATGCCACAGGCGGCCAGGAGGTCAAGGAAGTTGCATCCCGTTTTCTTGCAGTTCAGCAGCAGCCGCCCTCTTTGCTCGGCAATGGTCAGGGCATTCTGGTCGCGCCGCCGCTCAGGCTGGCAGACGGGGCAGGGCGCGGTGCCGTAGCTGCGCAGCCACTTGCCGCCTAGTTTGCGGGTCAGGTCGGCGGGGTTGATACGCTCAAGCATCGGTCCGCCCTCCCATCCGTTCGGGCAAGGCTTCGAGCTTGGCCCATTCCACAGGGTCAAACGCTAGCTCCAGCGCCCCGCAGAGGCGCAGAAGGGCCGCGCGGGTGCCGCAGAACGACACGCCGCGCCAGGGGCGTTGGGCGGTGCCTTTCTCGCGGCGCTGGATAATCCACTGAATGCCGTCCCGGCACTCGACAACGCGAAAGTTAGGGGCAAGCTGGGCGACAATGCCGTGATAGAGGTCGCCGGTCTCGTGGTGAGTTTCAGGTATTGTCATATCCGCCCCTCCCCGAATGCCAGTTCGGCAACAAGGCGGGCCTGCAATTCTGTCAGGCCATAGAAGCGGCGCAGGCGGGCGATGCGAAGGGCCATCATTGCTGCACCTCATCCGCGAGGGCCTTTGCGCTCGGGGGAAAGCGCAGCTTGTCGCGGTCGGTGCCTTTGCGAAGCCGGTAGTACGCTATGCAGTCGTTGCCGCGATACTCAACTTCGATGGGCCAGCCAAACTCGGTCTTGAGACGGTGGCTGATGGCGGCGAGACGCCAGCCACGAACTTCCCTGATTTCGGTTTTGTGGCTGATTTCGCGGCCCTCAAGTAGGGCTTTGCAGGTCCAGTAGATTTGCGTACGGCTGGAAAACCAGCGGTCACTTTTTACTTTGGCCATTTCGCGGCCTCCTGTTGTCGGGAGGCGCTTCCGGTGCTAGATTTCGGGCATTCCTGACGTGCCTCGATTTTGCTCCGCTCGCGCCCGTATTGCTCAAATGGTGCGGGCGGAACTCAGGCAGCTTGCCTAGCGTCCAGCCATTCGCGGATTTTGCTTTCCGGCCAGGCAACAGCCTTGGCGGTCAGACGGATCGGGCGGGGGAATTTCCCATCGGCCATGAGCGAATAAATCGTGCTGCGGCTCAGGCCCGTGAGGCTTTCAACCTCGGTGCGGCGGTAGTGTTTTTCGACCATGTCGGCATTCTCCTGCATGGGGTGGCACATGCGGGATTGCTACCTGGAAACTCATTCTTAATCAGTAAGATAGAGGCCCAAAACGAGTGCAAAGCGGCCCGTTAATCGTTCGCGGTAAGCTTATGTTTTTGGGCTTCCAATTTTGGGCATTCAGATAATGCCCTTCAACCAACGCTGGACAGACGAACGGGCCACCTTGTGCTCTAGTATTTCGGAACACCAATCCATAGCACCTTGAATGTTTGCCTCAGCTTTTGGCGATAGTCTGCCGTCCTTCTTTCGACGCGAGAACTCATTCTGTAGGGCAATACGCACTAGCCCGTCTCCTTTAGGAGGGCGGCCGCGGCGAGCCATCACTTTGGCGCTTACAGGGGTATCGTCGGCGACAATGAAACTGCTTGCCGTCATTTCGCCTTTGATTTCACGGCTGTCACAAATTGGCTTAGGAAATTTCTTAAGAAGAGACTCGACGCTCACCAAAGGACCAACAAATGCAACGCCTTGATGGGTAAGTGTCTCGTTGTCCCAATCATAGTGCCTGAGTGTCCATTTGTTCGCCTCGATTTCAACAAGTCTTCCCCCGCGCCCACCTGCAGGCCCATCTCCATCGTTCGCGGCCATTTCTTCTTCGGTGAATGCCAGCCAGCCCTTCGAAGAAATGTTTCCTGAAGCCAAGGCCTCAAACAGCATTGCTCTGGCGCGGTCTACGATTGTTTCAAAGTGGACTTCAAACTGCCTAGCCCAATCGAACTCCCTAGCGTTGCTAACGGCTTCGTCCCACATTTGTTTTCTCACAGCTTCGAAGTCGGGATTCATCGACGCGAAGTCGTACTTTGCATCCGTCTCAGCATTACGACGCCTGTGATTTTCTAGGTACTCATCACCGGGAACGCCTCCTGTTCGATAAATGCCCTCGATGTATCGAAGGTAGTCCAGTTCAACACCGAAAGCGCGAAACTCGGGTTCTCGGAAATGAGTGTCAGTACTAGAAACTTCGCCGTTCCACATAGCCTCATCGCCAACACGGAAGTTGACAGCAACGTAGTTGCGATTGTCGTCTTTCACAATTTCGCGGTCATCAGGTGGCACGCGCCCCAAAGCAATCCAGTATGCTGCCTCGGAGACGTAGCAAAGGTCAGGAAGTTCTGCCTCAACGAACAACCTCATGGTTCACCTCCCTTGTTCTTGGTCTGGAGGGTGACTAGCTCCGCCCACCGATTCAGCGCCGCCGCCCTCTGCGGCAAAAGGTCTGATTGCTGATAGACCCGCGCAACCGCGCTTGGCGCGCTGCCCGTAGCGGCATGGTTCTGGATACGGTCAACTACACCCTCGGGAACGCCTGTGCCTGCCAGCGCCGTTGCCATCGCCCGGCGGAAATCGTGCAGCCGCCACGGCTCAAAGCCATCCCCCAGCAGCTTGTCCAGCCGCGCCTTGGCCTGTGAAATTCCCGACGCGGGGGTCTTGCCGGTGGTCGTGAACACCAGATCGCTTTCGCCGCGCCGCTTGAGGAGCTCTTGCAGTTCCGCCAGGGCGGGCGGGGAAAGGTGCGTGATATGGGGGCGGCGGTTCTTCGTCTGCCTGCCAGTCAGTTCGATGCAGCGGCCTGCGAAGTTCACGTTTCCCCAGCGCAGGCCCGCAATCTCGCCACGCCTTTGCCCGGTGAGCAACAGTAGCCGAAACATCGGCCCCCATAGGTCGCCCAGTCCATAGGTCGCGCGATAGATCGTTTGAACCTCGGAAAATGATAGCACCCGGTCGCGCGGCATTTCACGGCCAGCGCCTTCGAGCGCAAAGCCAATATCGCCGGGGGTGTAGTCGCGCCGTGCCGCCCATTTGGTCAGGGTGCGCAGATACGCGCGGACGCGGTTCGCATAGGTTATGTGCCCAGCGCCCGCGTGAAGGTCGATTATGCCCTGAAGGTCGGCCCGACTAACTTCGGCCATTGGCCGGTTCATGTGCTTTGAAAGAACCCGCCGCAGTTCGCGTTCAACCTGGGGGCCGGTGGCAATGTTCGCCAGCCGCAATTCGGCGTATCGGTCCAGAACCTGCCCCAGCGTAAGTTGCGCGGCGGCGGCGCGCTCGGCACTCAGCCGGGCGCTTTCGGCGTCGGCAATGCGGTCAATGCCCTTGCTCGCCTCGGCCTCGATTTCCAGCGCGGCGGCTCGGGCCTGCGCCAGCCCCATATCCGGCCATGCGCCCAGAGTGTGTTTGCGCTTGGCGCCGCCCTTAACCCGCTTTTCAAAGACCCAGGAAGCCTTGCGCTGGCCGACGCGCAGGTGAAGCCCGGCGCGCAGCGTGTCGGAATAGGTATCGCGGCCCTCGGTCGGGGCCTTGATGCTGTCAAGGAAACGGTCGGTCAGTTTGCGTCGCATCGGCTCAGGGGGACAAATGGGGGACAGTTTGCCCCGGATAGTGTCGGCACGTTCTGGAATACTCTAGACGTAAAACTGACTGGGGGACAACGTAAATTCTCAGTTTTGCTTGAAAAATATGGCCCATCTCGGAAAGTGTTGGAACACTTCGGCAGAAAGGCCCATTGTTGTGTAAAACTGACTTCTAATCAGCAGGTTCGGGGTTCGAGTCCTCGAGGGATCGCCAGTTGTTCATCGACGCTCCGATTCTCGTTAACGGCACCCGTTCCGTGACGTTGCGGCCCGACCTCACTCCCCACCGAACCAACCCCCGGCCCGCTGCGTTGGCCCCCCGATGGCAGAGGAACGACAGGACAGAGCGGGCGCCGCCGATTGGGCGGGCGCCGGACCGGCATTTGCGCTGTTTCACCACAACCGGGAGATCTGGCCCGCGGTGTTGGATGCCTGCGCGGGCGCGCGCGAGACGATTGATCTGGAGAACTACATCATCGGCCTTGAGGGGATCGGGCAGGAGCTGCTGAATCTTCTGGCCGAGCGGGCCGGGCAGGGGGTGCGGGTGCGCGTCCTGGCCGATGGCTACGGCTCCTTCGGGCTGGGGCGGAGTGCGGCCGCGCGGCGCCTGCGCGAGAGGGGTGGCGCGCTGCGCTTCTTCAACCCGCCGGGGCGGCGCCTGGCCAATCCGCTGCGCCGCCTGCACCGCAAGACGGTGGTCTGCGACGGGCGGCT
This sequence comes from Sulfitobacter sp., assembly GCA_965212515.1. GTDB lineage: Bacteria > Pseudomonadota > Alphaproteobacteria > Rhodobacterales > Rhodobacteraceae > Sulfitobacter. The sequence continues at coordinate 1,324,680 of OZ243122.1, read as the reverse complement.
GATGATGGTCGGCGGGGCCTGCTACCGCGAGCGCATGGCCCACTGGCGCGACACCATGATCCGGCTCGAGGGGCCTCTGCCGGAGGCGGTGCCTGCCGCCTTCGAGCGGGCCTGGGGCACGCGGCCCGAGGGGGAGGCGGCCCGGGGAGGGACCCAGAGCGGCGCAGGCTGGCACTTTGCCGCCACCGGCCCGGCCCCCGCCGGGGTGCCGGAGCTGAGCGACAGCCTCCTGGCCCGCATCGCCGGGGCCGCGCGCGAGGTGACCCTCACCACCCCCTACCTGATGCCCGACAGGGCCTTCCGAAACGCGCTCGCCGAGGCGGCGGCGCGGGGCGTGCGGGTGCGGCTGATCCTGCCCGAGCGCAGCGATCACCGGGTGATGGACCTGATTGGCCGGGGCCATGCCCGCTGGCTCGAGCGGCGCGGGGTGCTGGTGCATCTCTACCAGCCCGCAATGCTGCACGCGAAGATCGCCCTGGTGGACGACTGGGCCGCCGTGAGCAGCCACAACCTGGACCTCTTCAGCGCGCGCCTGAACCTCGAAAGCGGCGTGGCGAGCGCCGATCCGGCGCTGCGCGCGGCCCTGGCCGAACAGATCGCGCGGGATCTCGCGGCCTCCCGGCCCTTCTCCTAGCCGCCCGGTGGAACGGCCTGACCGGGCGGGCGGGCCACTTTGGAACGGGCGTTCGGGTCTCGCGTTGGGGCCGGGAACGGGCGGCCTTATTTGGCATACCCCCTTGTGGCGGGGGGCGCGCATGGGCAGGTCAGTCCTCCGTTGCAGACAGGAGAAAGCAATGATCAGAACACTTATCGCTGCGGCCGTCGCAGGGGCCGGGATCGCCGGCACCGCGGGCGCGCAGGACACCGAGACGCTGCGCGTCGGCATGTCCGGCGGCTACTTCCCCTTCACCTTCGTGCGCCAGGACGAGCTTCAGGGCTTCGAGGTGGACGTGATGGAGGCCCTGGGCGAGGAGCTTGGTCTGGAGATCGAATTCGAGACCATGTCCTTCTCCGGCCTGATCGGCGCGCTTGAGGCCGGGCGCATCGACACCATCGCCAACCAGATCACCATCACGCCCGAGCGCGAGGCGGCCTTTGCCTTCACCCAGCCCTACGTGATCGACGGGGCCCAGGTGGTGGTCAAGGCGGGTAATGACGAGATCGGCGGCGTGGAGGACCTCAAGGGCCGCACCGTGGCGGTGAACCTCGGGTCCAACTTCGAGCAGCTGCTGCGCGATCTGCCCTACGCCGAGGAGATCGACATCCGCACCTACGAGAGCAACATCGAGCAGGACACGGCCCTGGGCCGGGTCGATGCCTTCGTGATGGACCGGGTTTCCTCGGCCCAGGTGATCAAGGAAAGCCCCCTGCCGCTGGCGCTGGCAGGTGCGCCCTTCTCGGAGATCCGCAATGCCCTGCCGTTCCGCGATACGGAAGAAGGCCGGGCCCTGCGGGACCGTGTGGACGCGGCCCTGACCACCCTGAAGGAAGAGGGCACGCTGACGGAAATCTCGCAGAAGTGGTTCGACAGCGACATCACCTCTGCCGCTGCGGCCGAGTGAGGTAAGAGATGCGCGGGCTCGATCTTGAGTACATGCTCGGGCTCGTGCCCGTGATCCTCGGCTATGTGCCGCTGACGCTTTTCATGGCGGTGGCGGCCATGGCCTGTGCCCTGGTGCTGGCCTCGCTGCTCGCGGTGGAGCGGGTGATCAAGGTGCCGGGGTTCGATTGGCTCGTGGTGCTTTTCATCAGCTTCTTCCGGGGCACGCCGCTTCTCGTGCAGCTCTTCCTCTTCTACTACGGGCTGCCGCAGGTGCTTTCCTTCCTGACCCAGATCAACGGCGTGACGGCGGCGATCATGGGCCTGACCCTGCACTTCTCGGCCTACATGGCCGAGGCGATCCGCGCCGCCATCGTCGGGGTGGACCGCAGCCAGTGGGAGGCGGCCCAGTCGATCGGCATGACCCAGGGCCAGATGATGCGTCGGGTGATCCTGCCCCAGGCGGGCCGGATCGCGGCGCCGACGCTGGTCAACTACTTTATCGACATGATCAAGGGCACCTCGCTGGCCTTCACCCTGGGCGTGACCGAGATGATGGGCGCGACCCAGAAAGAGGCTTCGGGCAGCTTCCTCTACTTCGAGGCCTTCCTGGTGGTGGCGCTGATCTACTGGGTCATGGTGGAGCTGCTGAACCAGGGCCAGAAGCGGCTGGAAGTGCAACTGAACAGGGCCTACGCAAGATGATTTCGGTAAAGGGACTGACCAAGCGGTTCGGCACCGCCACGGTGCTGGACGGGATCGACCTGGAGATCGCCGACGGCGAGCGGGTGGTGGTGATCGGGCCCTCGGGCACCGGCAAGTCCACCCTGCTGCGCTGCCTGAACTTCCTCGACCGCCCCGATGCGGGGGAGATCCGGGTGGGTGATGTGGCGGTCGATGCCGCCAGGGCCGGGCGGAGGGACATCCTGGCGCTGCGCCGGGCCACCGCCTTCGTCTTTCAGAACTACGCGCTCTTTGCCAACAAGACGGCCAAGGAGAACATCATGGAGGCCCTGGTGACGGTCCAGGGCCAGGGACGCGCCGAGGCCGAGAGGCGCGCGCTGGAGATCCTTGCCGAGACCGGCTTGGCGGAGAAGGCCGAGAGCTATCCCGGGGCCCTTTCCGGCGGGCAGCAGCAGCGCGTCGGCATCGGGCGAGCCATGGCCATCGGGGCCGAGCTGATGCTCTTTGACGAACCCACCTCGGCGCTGGACCCGGAATGGGTGGGCGAGGTGCTGGACCTGATGCGCCGGGTGGCCGAGCGCCGCCAGACCATGCTGATCGTCACCCACGAGATGCAGTTCGCCCGCGAGATCGCCGACCGGATCGTCTTCATGGAGGGCGGGCGCATCGTCGAGCAGGGGCCGCCGCGCCAGATCCTGGAGGCGCCGCAGGACCCGCGGCTGCAACGCTTCCTGCGCCGCGTCGGCTGAGGCTGGCGGCCTTGGCAAGGGCGGCGCCCTGCCCCTAGGGTGGCGCCAGCCCGCCCCGAGGAGCCGCCCCATGAACACAAAGACTTCCCCATCGCTGCAAGAGTTGCGCCAGGACCTGCACCGCCACCCGGAGCTGGGCTTCCAGGAGGCGCGCACCAAGTCCCTGGTGGCGGCGGAGCTGCGCGCCCTGGGGCTGGAGGTCTGGGAGGGGGTCGGCGTTGTCGGCGTGCTGCGCGCGGGGCAGGGGAACCGGGCCATCGGCCTGCGGGCCGACATGGATGCCCTGCCGATCCAGGAGCGCGAGGGGCTTGCGCACGGCTCCACCCAACCGGGGGTGATGCATGCCTGCGGCCACGATGGCCACACGACCATGCTCCTGGGCGCGGCGCGGGCGCTGGCCGAGGCGCGGGACTTCGACGGCACGGTCGTCTTCATCTTCCAGCCGAACGAGGAGGCGGGGCTGGGCGCCCGGGCGATGATCGAGGAGGGGCTGCTGACGCGCTTTCCGGTGGAGGAGGTCTATGCCATCCACAACCTGCCCGGCGCGCCGCTGGGCGAGGTCTCGACCCGGGAGGGGTTGATCTGTTCCTCCGAAAGCCTCTTCGAGGTGACGATCGAGGGCCAGGGCGGCCATGCCTCCATGCCCCAGGCCGGGCGCGATGCGATTACAGTGGGGGCCGAGATGGTGCAGGCGCTCCAGCTTATCGTGGCGCGGCGTCTGGCGCCGGGGGCCGGGGCGGTGGTCTCGGTCACGGAGTTTTTGACCGACGGGCAGCGCAATGTCCTGCCCGGGCGGGCCACCCTGAAGGGCGACGTGCGGGCGCGGACCCCGGCGGACCGCGCGAAGATCGCCGCCCTGATGGAGGAGATCGTGGCGGGCATCGGCCAGGCCCACGGGGTGCGGGCGCGGCTCGACTTCCGCACGGAGTTCATCGAGACGCACAATGCGGCGGGCCCGACCCGCGCGGTGCTGCGAGCCGCGGCGGCGGCGGAGCTGGAGAGCCTGCCGGAGCGCGAGCCGATGAGCTTTTCGGAGGACTTCGCCCATTTCAGCGCCGCCGTGCCGGGCTGCTTCCTGCTTCTGGGGAACGGCACCGAGGGGCGGCACGGGCAGCCGCTGCACGCGGCGGATTACGACTTCAACGATGCGCTGCTGCCCCTGGGCGTGGCCTTCTGGTGTGCCCTGGTGCGGGACCGGCTGGCGCGCAGCGGGGACTAGGCCAGGGCGGCGGTGATGGCGCTTTTCAGGTCATGGTGGCTGAAGGGCTTGTCGAGAAACTCGTAGCCCGCGGCGCGCAGCTTGTCGGCATCGAAGGAGTTGCCGGAGGCAAAGATCACCGCCGTGCCGCCCTCGGCCAGGCGCGCGCCGAGCGAGAGGCTGGTCTGGTTGTTGTCCACGTTGATGTCGAGGATCGCCAGATCGAAGCGGCGCCCGGCGCTGGCCTTCTCGGCAGACTTGAGCTTGTAGGCGGATTCCACGCAGGAAAAGCCCAGATCCTGAAGGAACTCCGTCGTGTCGAAGGCGATCAGAGGCTCGTCCTCGAGGTAGAGCACGCTGTACTGGTTATATGGGCAGTTGGGTGTCATTCGGTGCTGTTACCTCGGAAAAGTCCAACGATACAACGAAATGCAGGCCCTCGGGTTCCCAGCGCATGGAGACCTCCCCGTCGAGCGTGCCTTCGAGGGTGGAGCGGATCAGCTGCGAGCCGAAGCCGTTGCCGGCGGGCTTTTCCACCTTGGGCCCGCCGCTTTCCTTCCATTCGATCTGCAGGCGGTCGCTCTCGGCATCGTTGATTCGCGACCAGGAGATGGTGACATGGCCGCCCTGGCGCGAGAAGGCGCCATACTTGGCGGCGTTGGTGGCCATCTCGTGGATTGCCATGCCCAGGGCCAGGGTGGTCTGGGAGTTGACGCGGATCGCCGGGCCGCTGAGGGTCACCGCCTCCTCGCCGTAGACGCCGATGGTTTCGGGCGCGATGACATCGCGCAGCAGCGCCGAGGACCACTGTTCGGCGGTCAGGAGCGCGTGGGTCTTGGCCAGGCCCTCGATGCGGCGGGTGAGCTTCTCGTAGATCTCGCGGTCGGCCTTGGTCTCGCGGCGGGCCTGGTTGATCAGGGCGGAGACGTTGGAGAGCATGTTCTTCACCCGGTGCTCCAGCTCGCGCATAACGCGGCGCAGGCTCTCGGCAGTCTCCACCTCGTCGGTGATGTCGCGCACGTTGACGGCCACGGCCACTACCTCGCCCTCCACGATGTGGGGCATCCAGTCGCTTTCCCAGACGCGGGGGTCGTCGGGACGGGACTTGATCGTGCCGGTGACGCGCTGGCCCTTAATCGGCTCGCCGGTCTCGAAGACCCGGCCCACCAGGTCGGCGGTCTGCTCGGCCACCGCGGGGATCACGTCTTTGATGCGGGCGCCGATGTGGCGCTCGATGGGCTCGCCGTTCATCTCGGCCAGCTTCTCGTTGAGGCGGATGTAGCGCATCTCGCGGTCGATCAGGCCCATGGCCATGGGGCTCGTGCGGTAGATCTGCTCCACCTCGACCATGCGCTCCTCGGCCAGGCGGCGCTGACGCTCGGCCTCCTCCACCGCCTCGCGCAACTCGGTCACGTCCTGCAGGGTGAAGACCACGCCGCGCTCGGACTTGCCGTCGGGCGAGTAGGGCATGATCTCGACCGACAGGTCGCAGCCCTGCTCCTCGACGGCAAACTCCTCGCTGCGTTCAATCCGGTCCTCCAGGGTCTGCTGGCAGAGGTCGATCAGGCGGTCCTGATCGAGCGAGGAGTTGAGATCGGCGATCTTGCGGCCGATGTCGCTCTGGGTGAAGGCGAAGTACTGCTGCGCCTCCACGGTGAAGTTCTTGAGCCGGAGCTGGTCGTCGAGGAAGACCGTGGCGATGCGCGCGCTGGCGGTGAAGTTCTTCAGATCGGCGTTGAGCTGGTTGAGCTCGCGCAGCTTCTCCTGGAGCTCGTCGTTGATCGTGGTCAGCTCCTCGTTGGCGGACTGGAGCTCCTCGTTCATCGACATCATTTCCTCGTTGGAGCTCTTCAGCTCCTCGTTCGAGGTCTCCAGCTCCTCTACCGTCGTGCGGACGGCCTGGCGGGCCTCGTCCAGCTCGCTTTCCAGCTCCTGGATGTAGGCATCGTCCGCCGCGTCGCCCTGGCCCAGCCTGTCCGAGCGCAGATCGAGCTGGTCCTTCAGAACCAGCAGGACGGAGCCGTCGGCCATGCGCTCGGCGGTCATCACCAGGCGCACCTCGCGGCCGTTCACCTTGCCCTGGTACTCCCGCTCCTCGGTGCTGCCGGCGTTCTGCTCCACCCGCAGGACGCGGCGCAGCAGGGTCTCCAGCTCGGGCGCGATCATGGCGGTGGCGGCGTTGCTGAGCTTGCCGGGGCGGATGCGCAGGTAGTCGGTGACGTTCTCGGAGGCGTACATGACGTCCCCCGCCGCGTCGATGTGCAGGTGGGCGGGGGCGTGGCGCTTGAGGAGCACCTTCTCGATGTCGGTGGCGGCGCCCGCAGCGGGGGGCGGCGGGGCATAGGGCTTTTGCTGCGGCGCATCGTGGCGGCCGCCGAGGTTGAGCGCGCCGGCATTGCCGGGACGGCGGCGGTAGATCCGGGCCCGGGCCGAGACCTCGGTGAAGTAGGAGGTGATCGTCTTGGGGTTCTCGCTTGGCCCGATGAAGAGGTAGCCGCCCTCGTTCAGGGCATAGTGGAAGACCCTGATCGCCGTTTCCTGAAGGCTTTCCTTGAAGTAGATCAGCACGTTCCGGCAGGAGACCATGTTGAGCTTGGAGAACGGCGGATCCTTGACGAAGCTGTGCCGCGAGAAGCGCACCATGTCTCGCAACTGCGGGCCGACGGTGAAGCCGTTGCTGCGCGGCTGGAAGTAGCGATCCAGGTAGCCCGCGGGCAGGCTGTCGGCGATGGCGTCCGAGTAGTGGCCGATGCGGGCCTTGCCCAGGGCCTCCTCGTCGATGTCGGTGCCGAAGATGATGATGGAGCACCGGCGGTGCAGGCGGCTCACCTCCTCCGAGAGCAGGATGGCCAGGGAATAGGCCTCCTCCCCTGTGGAGCAGCCGGGCACCCAGACGCGGATCTCGCCGCCGTCCTCGGTATTCTCCACGATGTCGGTGATGGCCGTGCGGTTCACCTGGTCGAAATGCTCGGCATCCCGGAAGAAGCTGGTGACGTTGATCAGCAGGTCACGGAAGAGCCTGTCGGCCTCCTCCTTGTGCTCGGCGATGTAGCGCAGGTAATCGCCCCTTTCGGAGAGGTTGAGCACTGACATGCGCACGGCGACGCGGCGCAGCATGGTGGCCTTCTTGTAGTCGCTGAAGTCGTGACCGGTGCGGAAGCGGACATGGCGCATGATGCGGCTGAGGAACTGGTCATCGTCTGAGAACTCGCTGTGCGCGCTGCCGCGCAGGTTGAAGTAGTCGCGCACGATGTCGGCCACCTCGCGGGCACCGCAGGTGACATCGGCGCCGCCCTGGTCGAGCACCGACTGGGGCATGCCGTCGTACTTGGCTTCCTTGGGGTCCTGCACGAAGACCAGCCCGCCCGCGCCCTTGATCTCGCGCGCGCCCTCGGCGCCGTCGCTGCCGGTGCCCGAGAGGACGACGCCCACGGCGCGGTCGCCGTACTCCACCGCAAGGCTGCGGAAGAAGCGATCAATCGGGCGGCGCAGGCGGCGCGGGGAGTCGAAGGCCTTGAGCATCAGGTGGTCGTCCTTGACCTCCATGTCGTAGCCCGGCGGGATGAGGTAGATGTGCCCCGGCTCCACCGCGAGGTTGTCCGTCACCGAATGGACCGGAGATTTTGTCTTGGCCGCCACCAGCTCGGGCATCAGGCTGTCGTGGTTTGGGTCAAGGTGTTGGACCAGGGCGATGACCATGCCGTGATCCTCGGGCAGGCCCTTGAGGAACTCCACGAAGGCCTCCAGCCCGCCGGCGGAGGCACCGATGCCCACAAAAATGGACTTTGCATCCGTTGCGGTGTCAGCTTTATTTGTCATAAGAGGTCCCGGAGACGTGCGAGGGGATAGACGAGTGAAACCGGAAATGCCGGAGAACGGCAAGACCAACCTTGAGGGGTTGGAGGAGAAGCTGGAGAAGCTGCCCTTCGCCCTGACGATTTCCGACATTACCCAGCCGGACCAGCCGTTGATCTTCATCAACAGCGCCTTCACCGATCTCACCGGCTATGGCCAGGAGGTGATCGGCCAGAACTGCCGTTTTCTGCAGGGGGATCTTGAGAACGAAGCGGCCCGCGCCGAAATCCGCGAGTCCATCGAGAGCGGCAACAGGTTGCAGGTGGTGCTGCACAACCGGCGCCGCAACGGCGAGACCTTCTACAACATGCTGCTGCTGGAGACGCTGAACACCTTCCGGGGGCGGCCCGGGCTGGCCATCGGCTCGCAGTTCGATCTGGGCCCCAAGCAGCCGCACGGGCTGAGCGAGGACCGGCCAGGTTTTACCTATCATTCGGTCATGGCCATCAGCGATCAGGCCCAGAAGATCCGCATCGAACGCCGCCGCATCCTGACGGAGGCGGCGGTGCGGTTGGTGCAATCCTGGGCGGTCTTGAACGAGGTGCCGGGCCGCTAGGCCCGGCAGCCTTCAGCCGGAGTGGCGATCGGGCAGAGTGCGCTTCTTCCACTTCAACTCCCTTGCGGCCGCCGGCAGGCCGGTGGCATCGACGTAGATCAGCCCGTCACTGTGCATCTGGCTGGGCAGCTTGCGGGCAGAAACGGCCTTGATCACGTCCTTCACGCTGACTTCGTAGATCCGGGTGATCGCTCCCGGCTCCAAAAAATTGCCGAAACTTGGCATCTTTATTACTCCCGAATAACCTTTCCGTGAGGTAGCGCGGAATTGCCGCAGGGAAAGGGGCCGGGAGCGTTTTTTCGCGGCCCTTGGCGGGGGTGGTGTCAGGCTGCCTTGGCAAGCCACTGGGCCACCGCGCGCAGGTCCGCGCGGACCTGGCGGGTCTGCTCTTCGCGGGCCAGGGCGTCGGGCTGGCGGAGCAGGGCGGCGGGGTGCAGGCTGAGGAAGACGGGCACCCCGTGCTGGCCGTTTTCCATGCGGCCCCGGCGGCTCAGGATGCCCTTGCCCTGGCCGGTGAGGGCCTGGGCGGCGGTGGCCCCGAGGCCAAGGATCAGGCGCGGTTTCACCAGGGTAATTTCCCGGTCCAGCCACCAGCGGCAGTGGGAGACCTCGTTGCCGTTCGGGCTCTGATGGATGCGGCGCTTGCCGCGGACCTGGAATTTGAAGTGCTTCACCGCGTTGGTGACGTAGGCCGCCTGCCGGTCGAGCCCGGCCTCCGACGCCAGCCGGTCAAAGAGCTGGCCCGCCGGGCCGACGAAGGGGCGGCCCGACAGGTCCTCCTGATCGCCGGGCTGTTCGCCGACGATCATCAGGCTGGCATCGCGGGGGCCCTCGCCCGGCACGGCCTGGATCGCGGGGCCCGCCAGGGGGCATCGAGCGCAACCCCGCAGCTCGGCCCGCAGGCGCGCCAGGTCATCCCCCTCGGGCAGGGCCGGGGCGGCGGGCTGGTGCAGCCGGTCGAGCACCCGCGCGGCGCGGGCGGGCGGCAGGCTCGGGGCGCTCTCGCGCATCTGCATCATGCGCGCCTCGGCCTCGGCGATGAGCCCGGGGATAAGCTCCGCCTCGGGCAGGTTCTTCCAGTACTTCTTGGGCATCTCGGCGGTCATGGCCTTCACCTTGAGCCGGGCGGGGTTGAAGATGTTGGCGTAGTAGGTCTTCCAGAGGGCCTCCGTCTCGTCCTCCAGATCGGGCCGGGCGCTGGCCACGGCCTCCTGAGACAGCTCCCCATCGGTGAAGCGCAGGGTCACCTCGGGCGTGACGATGGCCCAGTCCATGTCGCCGAAGCGGCGGGCGAAGAAGCCGCCCATCAGCTCCTCGATGCGGTGCTCGGGTTCGAACCAGGAGAGGAACTGCCGCCGCGCCGCCCCCTCCGGCGTCACCTCCCGGAAGCGCACGAAGGCCTTCATCTTGTGCATGTCGCGCCGGATGTTCTTGGCGATCTCCTCGGCCCGGCCGATCTGTGGATCGGCGCGGTTCTTCAGCAGGGCGGGCCGCTCGGCGACGCGCAGGAGGAGCTGGTAGGCCAGATCGAAGGCGCCGGGCAGCCGTGCGGCGCAGAGCAGGCGCGCCAGGGGCGGGAAATCGCGCGGCACGGTGAGGGCGCGGGCGGGCGCCTCGGCGGGCATTTCGCCGCCCCCGTCGAAAAGGCTGGGGGCCTCGCCCTCGAGCGCCCAGTGCAGGGCCTCGGGCGGCAGGCCGCGGGCGGCGGCCTCGCGGGCCTCGGCGCGCCAGGCCTCGAAGGTCCCCAGGCGGGGCAGGGTGATGCGCTGCATCAGAGAAGCTGGAGCTGTTCCGGCGGCGGCGCGAAGCGGGCCCGGAGGTTGGCCGCGTCGGTCAGGCCGCCGGGGCGCCAGTCGCGCGCGACGATGAAGGGCCGGGCCTTGCGCACCGAGGCGCCGATGCGGCGCAGGTCCTCGTAGCCCAGGGCGCCGTTGCGCCGGGCGGCGAGGATGCGCCCCACCGACTTGGTGCCGAAGCCCGGCACCCGGAGGAGCATCTCGCGCGGGGCGCGGTTGACGTCCACCGGGAAGGCGGCGCGGTTGGCCAGGGCCCAGGCGAGCTTCGGGTCCACCTCCAAATCGAGCATGCCCGCGCCCTGCTCGGGGGCGATCTCCTCGGCCTCGAAGCCGTAGAAGCGCAAAAGCCAGTCGGCCTGATAGAGCCGATGTTCGCGGACCAGCGGCGGTTTGATGAGGGGCAGCTTGGCGGTGCTGTCGGGGATCGGCGAAAAGGCCGAGTAGTAGACCCGCTTGAGCTTGTAGGAGGAATAGAGCCGGGTGGCGCTTGTCAGGATCGTGCGGTCATTGGCGCCGTCGGCGCCGACGATGACCTGGGTGGATTGCCCCGCCGGGGCGAACTTCGGCGCCTTGCGGCCCCGGTAGGTGGGGGCCTTGAGCTCCTCCTTGCGCAGGCGCACGTTGCCCATGGCGCGGCGGATCTCGGCCGGGTTCTTTTCCGGCGCGTAGGTCTTGAGGCCCGCGTCGGTCGGCAGCTCGATGTTCATCGAGAGGCGGTCCGCGTAGAGACCTGCCTCCTCGATCAGCTCGGGGGCGGCGTCGGGGATCGTCTTGAGGTGGATGTAGCCGCGGAAGCGGTGCTCCTGGCGCAGAGTGCGGGCGATGCGCACCATGTCGGCCATGGTGTCATCGGGCGAGCGGATGATGCCGGAGGAGAGGAAGAGCCCCTCGATGTAGTTGCGGCGGTAGAATTCGGTGGTCAGGTGGACCACCTCCTCGACCGAGAAGCGCGCCCGCTGGACGTTGGAGGAGACCCGGTTGATGCAGTAGGCGCAGTCATAGATGCAGAAGTTCGTCATCAGGATCTTGAGCAGGCTGATGCAGCGCCCGTCCGGCGCATAGGCATGGCAGATGCCCGAGCCTTCGGTGCTGCCGAGGCCCGAGCCATCGCGGCTGTGCCGTTTCGTCGTGCCCGAGGAGGCGCAGGAGGCGTCGTACTTGGCCGCGTCGCTCAGCAGGGCGAGTTTTTCCTGAAGGGTCATCTTGCTCATGCGTTCTTGATATGTTCCTCTCGCCTGCCGTGCAAGGGACGGCCTGTCGCAGGTGGCGGAGAATGGCCGCAGGGCCACAGCGGGAACCGCGCCGCCCCCTGCCGCGTTCGGCTGCATCATGAAAACGCTTAGATGCCTCCCCGCCCTCGCCCTTCTTGCCAGCCTGATCGCCCCCGCCGCCCCTGCCGAAACGGTGGGCAAGGTGGATGTGGATTGGCTGGGCAATGACATCACCGTTCAGGCCCTGGCCGATCCCAAGGTCGAGGGGGTGACCTGCCATCTGGCCTTCTTCGAGCGCGGCCTGATCGACCGTCTGCAGAAGGGCAACTGGTTCGAGGATCCCTCCAACTCCTCCATCGCCTGTCGCCAGACCGGGCCCATCACCGTCGGCGAGATCGACCGCGGCCCCGAGGGTGAGACCGTCTTCAGTGAACGTCGCTCGATCATCTTCAAGACGCTCAAGGTGAAGCGCATCTACGACGCGGAGAACGACACGCTGATCTACATCAGCCACGCCCGCGACGTTCAGAACGGCTCGGCCAAGATGTCCATGTCCACGGTGCCGCTTTTCGGCAGCGGCGATTGATCGGCCGGGCCCGCGGCCTACCTGCCCTTCAACCCCATTTGCAGCGAAGAGAGTTTCCCCATGAAAGCCGTTTTCCTTGGCTCCATCAGCGTCCTTGTCGATACCTCCGAGATCCAGCGCGAGGCTTTCAACCGCGCCTTTGAGGAGGCGGGGCTGGATTGGCACTGGTCGCGCGACACCTACCGCCACATGCTGATCGAGTCGGGCGGCAAGGACCGCATCGCCGAGTTCGCACGGGCGCGGGAGGCTGAGGTGGACCCGGGCCGCGTCCATGCCCGCAAAACGGAGATCTTCCAGGAGATGCTGCGGGAGAGCCCCCAGAGCCTGCGCCCGGCCACGGCGCGGCTGCTGGAAAGCGCCCGCGAGCGGGGCCTGAAGGTGGCCTTCGTCAGCGGCACGGCGCGGGGCAGTCTCGAGGCCCTGCTGGAGAGCCTGGGCGGGGCCGAGGCGCTGGGCATCTCGCTTGTCACCTCCGCCGACGAGGGGCTGGCGCCGAAGCCCGATCCGGCGCTCTACATCTACGCCATGAAGGCCCTGGGCCTGACCCCCGACGAGGTGACGGCGGTGGAGGACAACCGGCCCGGCGTGATGGCCGCCAAGGCGGCGGGGATCGCCACACTGGTCTACCCCAATGCCAACACCGAGGATCACGATTTCGGCGAGGTGCCCCGCCTCGAGGCCCAGGAGGACCCCCTGGCCGCCTGATTTCCGCCGATCCGCCCGCCTGCCGCGCGGCCCCGCTTGCGTGGCCAAGCGCTTGCTCTAGGATGCCGCGAAAGAGCCAGGCGAGCAGGGGGAATTGGCCATGAAAAGCACACGCAGAACCGTGATCCTGGGTCTCGGGGCATTGGGCCTCTCGGCCTGTGGCGGCGGCACGGTGGGGCCCATCGCGGGACCATCGGGAGAGGGGGCCCTTCCGGACGATCTGCGGCCCCAGCCCAACGGCGCCTATGCCGCCTGGGTGTCCGCTTTCCGGGGCCGTGCGGCGGCGGCTGGCATCAGCGAGGCGACCCTGGCGCGCGGCTTCCGGGGCACCGGTTACCTGCCCGGCGTGGTGCGCCGGGACCGCAACCAGACGGAATTTTCCCGCACTCTCGAAGACTACCTCGCCATCGCCGCCTCGGACGAGCGCGTTGCCAAGGGGCGGGCCGCCTTTGCCCGGCACCGCAGCACCCTGGCGGCGGTCGAAGCGCGCTACGGCGTGGCGGCCGAGATCGTCTGCGCCATCTGGGGGCTGGAGAGCTTCTTCGGCGAGCGCCGGGGAAACGTGCCGGTGATCTCGGCCACCTCCACCCTGGCCTTCGACGGGCGCCGGGGCGCCTTCTTCGAGAAGCAGCTCCTGGCGGCGCTGCGCATCCTTCAGAGCGGCGACACGACGCCCGCGCAGCTCACCGGCTCCTGGGCCGGGGCCATGGGCCACACCCAGTTCATCCCCACCTCCTACGAGGCCTTCGCGGTGGACTTCAACGGCGACGGGCGGCGCGACATCTGGTCTGACGACCCGACGGATTCGCTTGCCTCCACCGCCGCCTACCTGAACCGCAACGGCTGGACCCGGGGGCTGAAGTGGGGCGGCGAGGTGGGCGCCGGGGCGCCCGAGGGGCGCAGGCTCCAGCCCCAGCCGGGCGGGCCAGTGTTCTCCGTCACCTCGAACTTCAACGCCATCAAGCGCTACAACAACTCCGACAGCTACGCCATCGGCGTGGGCCACCTGGCCGACAGGATCGCCGGCGGCGGGCCGATCCGCGCCAGCTTCCCGCCGGACCGCTACGGCCTGACCAAGGAGATGCGGGTGGAGCTTCAGACGCGGCTGACGGCGCGCGGCTTCGACACGGGCGGCGCCGACGGAGTGATCGGCCCGAAGAGCCGCGAGGCCATCGCCGCCTACCAGGCCTCCATCGGCCAGGCCGCCACGGGCGATCCCTCGCCCGCGCTGCTCGCCACGCTTGGCTAGCTCAGGCGGTGGCCGGGGCCCAGTCCGCGGGGATCAATGGGTTCACCGGGGCGACCGACACGAGGGCCTCGTTGAAGGCGCGGTTCTCCAGGGCGACGTACATGGCGTAGGTGATCTTCCAGCAGAGATCCTGATCCTGGGCGAGGATCAGGAAGGACTGGTGCGAGGGCTGGATCAGGGTTTCCCGGCGGTAGCGATCGGTGTGGTAGACCACCTCGACGCGGCCCTCGGGGGTCAGCTTGGCATCAGTGATGCGGCGGTCGAGGAAGGTGATCCCCTCGGCGGCGAGCAATTCGCGCACCGACGTGAAGACGGCGCGCAGCTCGGCGCGGCTCTCCACGCTCTGGCGGTAGTCCACCGTCTCGATGATCTGGGGGATGAACTGAAATCGGTCGAAGGCCTCGTAATCGGCGGCCATGAGCGCGGCGCCGCAGCCCTCGACAACATGCCGCGCGATTTGAAAGGCCGGGTCTTCAATAGTCAACATGGGTCTCTCCTGCTGAGCTTCGGCACCTCATCTGCGTCCCTTCGGACGCGCAGCCGTAATTGACTGCCGCTGCCGGCCGACGCTTCTGCGCGGATCAAAGCCTGCTCAGGCTCACCGGAAAAGGCGGCGGATTTGTGGCCGGGCAGCGGTTTTTGAGGGGACCGCCGCGGCCCCCGCGACGGGAACCATCCGGCGGGCCGGGGGGTCGAATGATGACAATTCTTCACACCTGCAAGAACAGGAAAAGGACATGAGCGACATTACCAGTGACATGGCCCAGCTCCAGGAAGAGCAGAGCGAGCCGACCCTGAAAAGCGCCTTCGCGATCTTCACCTTTCTCCATGCCATCGTGCTTGGCCCGATGATTCTCTATGGGGTGCTTTACTGACGGCAGAGATCGGCCTTGAAGGGCACCTGGGGGCGACGCACCACCCCGGCGACCTGCGCACCCAGGTTGCCCCGCCGCTAGGGAATTACACAACTTTTGCGGAGGCGGCCCTGTAGCACGTCGATCTGCTGAGAGAGCATCTCGGCTCCCAACGATGAGACGGCGGCGGGGCAGGGCCCCGCACCGCGCCAACCTCAATAGAGCCCGTCGATCTCCAGTGGCAGCCTTTCCACCTTGCGCTCCTTCAGCAGGCTGCGTGGGGGCTCGGCGGCGTCGGCCTGGCGGACGCGGCGGTATTGGCGCTGGGCGACGGCCTGGGCCTTGTGCTGACTGTCGATCACCGTGGGGCGCATGAAGACGAAGAGGGTGCGCCGCGTCTGGTCCTTGGCGCGGGAGCGGAAGAGGCCGCCGATCAGGGGCGCGTCCCCGAGGCCCGGGACCTTGCCGCGCGTCGCCCGGTTGTCATCCGTGATCAGGCCGCCCAGCACTACCGTCCCGCCGTCTCGGGCCTGGACCGTGGTCTCGATCACCCGGCGGTTGGTGATGAGGTCGGCAGCACCCTCGACATTGGCGTTCACCAGGCTGGAAACCTCCTGCGAGATGTCGAGCCGCACGATGCCGTTCTGGGTGACCCGGGGCAGGACCTGCATGGTGATGCCCACGTCGCGCCGCTCGATGGTGGTGAAGGGGGCGACGGTGTTGCCGTCGGTGGCGAAGGAGCCGGTGCGGAAGGGCACGTTCTGGCCCACCACGATGGTGGCGGCCTTGTTGTCCGTGGTGGTGATAGAGGGGGTCGAGAGGAGGTTGGCCCGGGTCGATTGCGAGAGGGCCTGAACCAGGACGCCGAAGTTGTCCGTGGCGCCCCCCACGGTCAGGCCGCTGGCCAGGGCCGAACCGCCACTGACCCCGAGGGCCGCGAGGATATTGCCCAGGGCCGAGCCGCCGTTGCCGAAGGAGGTGGCCGCGATGGCCCCTTCCGGCAGGTTTTCGGCGATGCCAAGCTGCACGCCCAGCCGCTCCGCCACCTCGCCCGAGACCTCGACGATGGCCGCCTCGATCATCACCTGGGCGGGCCGCTTGTCGAGGGCGGCGATGAGGCTGTTGGCCTCGTGAATCTGCTGCTCGGTGCCGCGCACGACGATGGAGTTGGTCTCCGTCGAGGCCTGGACCGAGACCTCGGGGGCATCGAGGGGGGCGCTGGCCCGGCCCTCGACGTCCTCGGCCACCGGGTTCACGATGTCGGTGCCGCCCTGGAGCGTGGCGGCGACGATCTCGGCCACCACCTCGGCATCGGCGAACTTGAGGGCATAGATGGAGGTGCGTTTGCGGGCCTGGGGGCTGGTGCGGGGGGCTACGTCCAGGTCGCGCGCGAGCTGGCGGATCTGGCTGATGTCGCGCTCGGTGCCGCGCACGAGTAGCAGGTTCGAGGCCGCATCGACGGAGATGCGCGCGCCGGTGCCGGAGGTGCCGAGTACCTCCGTCATGGCCTGGGCCACCGCCGTGGCCTCGGCGAAGGCGAAGCGGATCACCTCGGTGCGTTCATCCTCGGGCAGGTCGAAGGTGCGGGCGATGTTGACGATCCGGTCGACGTTGGCCTGGGTGTCGGTGACGATGATGGCGTTGGGGTCGGTCAGGGCCTCGATGAAGCCGGTCTGGGCCACCAGGGGGCGCAGCACGCGCACCGCCTCGGCCGAGGGCAGGCGGTCCAGCGGCACCAGCTTGGTCACCACGTCCTGATCGCCCGCGCGGCCGCCGGGGGGCAGGGTGCCCGCCTTGGTGACGGACTGGGCCTCGGGCACGATCTCCCAGATCACACCGGCCTCCACGGCGACGAAGCCCCGGACCCGCAGCATGGACTGGAAGAGCGACCAGACGCCCGCCTGGGTCAAAGGCTTGGCCGAGATGACGGTGACATTGCCGGCCAGGCCGGGGTTGATCACCAGGGTGCGCTCGGTGATTTCGGAGACCTGCTCGGCCAGGACGGAAATCTCGGCGTTGCGCAGGTTGATGGTGAAGTCCGCCGCCGCGTCATCCAGCGCGGTGCCCTGCGCCGAGAGCAGGGAGGGCAGCGCCGCCAGGCACAGCAGGAGTAGTCCAAACAGTCTGCTCATCACTCTCTCCCTGCCTCACCTCAGCGGGAAGGTGAGCAGAAGCGCCTTCCCCGCGCGCACCACCTCGAGCCGGGCGATGCCTGCCGCGGCCACCTCGTCGTAGAGAACCCGGTCCCTCTCCAGGTTGCCCAGTGTGCGGCCATTGAGGCGGGTTACCAGATCGCCGGGCTTCAGCCCAGCCAAAGTGACCCCGATGTTGGGATCGGGTGTCACCCTGTAACCATTTTCCACCAGTTCCACGCCGACCGTATCCATGGCCGACTGGGGGTTGCGGGTGATCCGCTCGCGCCAGAAGTCGATGTACTCCTCGGTCGTCTCGGGCGGGGGGGCTTCGCGCAGGTCGATGGAGCCCTGGCCAGGCACGATGGCCGCGGCAAGGCGGGCGAAGGGATCGGTCGGGGGAGAGGCAGGGCTCTCGGGGGCCGCCTCGGGGCGCTCCTCGCCCTCGATGCCCTCGAAACCGACGATGACCAGCTCTTCGCCCCGGCGCAGGGTGATGGTGTCGCGGTTGATGGCGACCAGTTCGGCCTGCTGAATCTCCTCGCCCAGGCGGAAGGTGCCGGTCTCGCCCTCGCGCATCACGTAGGCGCGGGACTGGGCCGGGTCGGGGTCCACCAGGACGCCGCGCAGGGTCAGGCGCAGGGGCGCCGCGTTGGCTTCGGCGGCTGGGGCCGCGCTGGCGGGCTGGCCGAAGGGGGCGAGGGCGATGATCGCCCCGATCTGGCGCGGGGCGGCGGGCTCGGCCTGCGCCGGGGGCGGCGGCAGATCGAGCGCAATGGCACCCGTCTGGCCCGCCAGGTGACGCAGGAGCTGGCCGCCGGAAAGCAGGAGGCTCGCCAGGAGCGTGAGGGCGGTGAGCGCCGTGAAAAGCCAAAGACGCCGGGCGGTCATGGGCGGGGCCCTCCCGCTGCGGTGACATAGCCGGTGAGGCTGACGAGCGTGGCCTCGGGGCCCGCCGCACGGTCGGCCACCCGGGCGGTGACGGCGGTGAGGCCGGAACCGGGCAGGGCGCGGCCCTCCAGCCGGACCGCCCAGTCGATGCCGAGGGCCTCTTGCCACTGGGGCGCCATCTCGAGCTCCAGCGCCCGGGCGGCGAGGGCGTTTTCGGCCACCCAGCGGGCCGCCACGCGGTCCCCGAGGGTGCGGGTCGCGGCTGCGTGGCGTTCGACCGCGATGAGCAGCGTCGTGGCCCCGGCGGCGAGGACGGCAAGCGCCACGAGGGTCTCGATCAGGGTGAACCCGGCCTCTTTATTGCGTCCAGACGGCATCGGGCCCCTCCACCGCGCGGCCTGTCGCCCCGTCAAACAGTATGTGCCGCGCCCCCGGCCCGGTGCCCAGCCGGAAGGTGACGGGGCCGGTGGCGGGCGGCAGAAGGTCGGGCGTGATCCACATCTCACCGCCGGGGCCGTTGCTGGCCAGCTGCATCCCCTCGGGCAGGCCGTGCGGCCCGGCGAAGGCGGCGGCGGGGGGCTGCCAGGCGCTGCCGTCCCATTCGCGGAAGGCGTAGGTGCCGCCCTGCCAGCTCATCGAGAGGGGCTGCCTGCCCGTAAGGCTCCGCTCGGCGGCGAGGCTGAGGCGCCTTTCCAGCAGCGCCGCCTCCTGGGCGAGGGTGCGCGCCCCGGGGCCCGAGGGCAGGGCGTAGGTGACCAGCCCGGCGCTGACCCCGATCAGGGCGAGGACGGCCAGGGTCTCGATCAGGGTGACCCCGCTGTCGGGCTGGCGCGACTCAGCCATTGCTGGCCTGCTGGACCCCGTGCACGATGTCGGCATCGACGCCCTCGCCGCCCGCCTGGCCGTCGGCGCCCAGGGTGATGAGATCGAAGCCGCCGCTCTCGCCGGGGAAGCGATAGAGGTAGGGCGTGCCCCAGGGATCCTGCGGCATGGCGCTGAGGTAGCCGCCACTGGCCCAGTTGACGGGCTCGGGCGGCACCCGGGGCCGCTCCACCAGGGCGGCAAGGCCCTGGGCGGTGCTGGGATAGGTCCGATTGTCGAGGCGGTAGATCTCGAGCGCGCCGGCAATGGAGCGCAGATCGTTCCGCGCCACCGTGACGCGCGCCTCGTCGGGTCGCCCGATGACGTTGGGCACGACCATGGCGGCCACCACCGCGATGATCACCAGGACCACCATCATCTCGATCAGGGTCACGCCAGCCTCGCCATCGCGCCGGGGCCGGGCCGGGCGCGGGGGGGACGGAAGATGTTTTTTCAACATCATGAAACTTCGCTCCTGTCTGAACCGTGTGCTTTGCGTGACCGGAGGCACAGGAGAAGGAACCGATACCCTTAGATTGACCCGAATCAGCCACCAGAGCAAGCCCGTGAATGGCGAAAATATATCATTAGATCAGGAATTTAGCTCTCCCGGGGCTGAGCCGAAAGAGGTGTCCGTCGCGCTCCCGCGCGATGCGGCCGACGGGGCGGAGAGCGCCCCGCCCACGGCCTTCCTGCACCTCCTGCCCGAGGCGCTGCGCGAGAGCGTTGCAGTCATTCCGGCCGAGTGGGTGACGCTGCACCGGGTCCATCTGCCTGTCCGATCCGCCCGCCAGCGGCAGGCCGCGCTGCCCTTCGCGCTAGAGGAGGAGATTGCCGCGCCCCTGCACCTGACCCATGTGGCCCAATGCCAGGGCGGCGGAGAGGCTGTGCTGGCGGCGACGCTGTCCCGCGAGGTGATGGAGGCGGCGCTGGAGGCTGGCCCGGGCAAGCGCATCCTGCCCGAGCAGATGCTGCTGCCGCCGCCGGAGGCGCCTGAGGACGGCACCGCCTGGCTGTGCCACCGTGCGGGGGAGAGGGTGCTCGTCCGGGTCTCCGACGGGACGGGCTTTGCCGCCCTGGCCGAGGCCCTGCCCACGCTCTGGCGGTTGGCGGGACGCCCTCGCGTGCTGGCACAGGGCGCGGCCCTGCCAGCGGCGATCCCTTTTGCATCCGTGGAAAGCACCCCGCCGATGGACCTGTCGGCGCAGGACCTGCGCCAGGGCGCCTACCGCCCGCCGTTGGGCCTGGCCCGGCCGGCCAGGTGGCTCTTCGGCATTTGTCTTGTGGCCCTCCTGTCCCATCTCGCGATCCTCGCCGCCGATCTGCGCGCACAGAGCCGGATCGCGGACCGCCTGCAGCAGGAGGCCCAGGCGGCGCTCGCCCGGAGCCTGCCCGGCGCCCGGGCGGATCAGCCGATTGCCCTGGTGCAACGGCAGCTCGCGGCAGAGCGTCAGCCGCAGAGCGGCTCGGGCTTCCTACCGCTGCTCGAACGCCTCTCCGTCGCCCTCGCGGGGCAGGAGGAGGCGCTGCAGTTCCGGCAACTGAGCTGGAGCGCGGAGGGGCTGCGGCTGAGCCTCGAGGCGCCCGACCTCGATGCCCTGCAGCGGGCCGAGGCGCGACTTGCGGCGGCGGGACTGCGGGTGGAGAGCGGGACGGCGACGGCTGATTCCGGGGCCGCCCGGGCCGAGCTGACGGTGCTGCCATGAGGGGCCTGTCGCAACTCAGCGCGCGCGAGCGGGTGCTCCTCCTCGGTGGCGGGGCGCTGCTTCTGGCGCTGGCCGGGTGGCTCTACCTCTGGCAGCCCCTGCTGGCGGCCCGGGCGAGCCAGGCGGAGCGCATCGGCCATTACCTGAGCGTTCTGGCCCTGGCGGATCGCGCCGGGGCGACGCCAATGACGGCGGCGGAAGGCTCCGAGAGCGCGGCACCCCTCGCCCAGCGGGTGACCCGGAGCGGCGAGGCGGCGGGCATCCCGCTCGCCCGGCTTGACCCGGAAGGGGCGCGGCTGCGGATCACCGTGGCCGAGGCGGGCTTTGCCGAGGTGATCGTCTGGATCGCCGAGCTGGAGGCGGCCGCGGGCGTGAGGGCCCTCTCCGTCGAGATCGCGCGGCTGACGGAGCCGGGCCGCGTGTCGCTGCGCATGACGGTGGAGGAGGCGAGATGACACCGCGGGTAAGCTACAGTTTTGCCAAGGGGCATGGGGTTCTGCTGGAGGCCCGGGAGGGCGGCCTGATCTGCCGTCACCTGCCGGAGGCGGCCCTTCCGGGGCTGCTGGAGGCGCAGCGCATCGCCGGGCAGGGCCTGCACTTCGAGGAGATCGAGGCGACGGAGTTCGACCAGGCCCTCTCCAGCATCTACCGCGACAGCGCCTCGGAGGCGGCCAGCCTGGTGGAGGGCGAGGCGGAGGACCTGAGCGCGCTCGCGGAGAGCGCCGCCTCGGTGGACGACCTGCTGGACCAGAAGGACGATGCCCCGGTGGTGCGCCTGATCAATGCGCTCCTGCTGGAGGCGGTGAAGGAGGGGGCCTCGGACATTCACATCGAGGTGGAGGAGAAGCGCCTTGTGGTGCGCTTCCGCGTCGATGGCGTGCTGCGTGAGGTACTCTCGCCGCGCCGCGCCCTGGCGGCCCAGCTTTCGAGCCGCCTCAAGGTGATGGGCAAGCTCGACATCGCGGAGAAGCGCCTGCCCCAGGACGGGCGGGTGAGCCTGCGGGTCGGCAGCTACGAGCTGGACGTGCGCATCTCCACCCTGCCTTCGCAGTTCGGCGAGCGGGTCGTGTTGCGCCTGCTGGACCGGGGCCAGACCCGGGCGGGGATCGAGAACCTGGGCCTGTCGGCGCGGGACCGCGCGGTCTTCGAGCGGGTGATCCACGCCAGCGAGGGGCTGGTGCTGGTCACCGGGCCGACTGGGTCGGGCAAGACCACCTCTCTCTATGCCGCGCTGCAGGCGCTCAACGGGCGCGAGCGCAACATCATGACGGTGGAGGACCCGATCGAATATTCGATGGAGGGGGTCGGCCAGATCCAGGTCAACGCCAAGACGGAGATGACCTTTGCCCGCGGCCTGCGCGCCATCCTCCGGCAGGACCCGGACGTCATCATGGTGGGCGAGATCCGCGACGGCGAGACGGCGCGGATCGCCGTGGAGAGCGCCATGACCGGCCACCTGGTTCTGTCCACCCTGCACACCAACACGGCTGTCGGGGCTGTTTCTCGGCTGATCGACATGGGGGTCGAGCGGTATCTGCTGGCGCCCATGCTGCGCGGGCTGGTGGCCCAGCGGCTGGTGCGCAGGCTTTGCCCCACCTGCCGCGCGCCACGGGCCCTGGGTGCCGCCGAGGCGGGGCTGCTGGGCGGCGCCCTCACGCCGGGCACGGAGGTCTGGGAGCCGGTCGGCTGCGCCGACTGCGGCCAGAGCGGCTATCGCGGGCGGCTGGCCATCTACGAGATCATCGCCGTCACCCCGGCGATGGAGCGGATGATCCACGAAGGGGCGTCGGAGGCCGATCTGGTGCTGGAGGCCCGCAAGCAGGCACCCGCGATCCTTGAGGACGGGGCAGACAAGGTGCGCCAGGGCCTCACCACCCTGCAGGAGGTGGCCCGCGCGGTGCAGGACAGTGGCGCGGGGAGTGACGGCTGATGCCCGCCTTCCTCTATCAGGCGGTGGACCGCACGGGCCGCAAATCCAAGGGGCTCCTCGAGGCGGCGAGCGCCGCCGCCGTCCGGGCCGAGCTGCGCGCGCGCGATCTGCTGCCGCTCGAGGTGGAGGCGACCCGCCGGAGCGCGGGGGCGGCGGGGCAGATCAGGGCCCACCGGCTGAGCCTCAAGAAGCTCGTCCTGGTGACGCGGCAGCTGGCCACCCTGGTGGGGGCCCAGGTGCGGATCGAGGATTCGCTGAAGATCGTGGCCGACCAGCTTGGCCAGGCCAGGGACCGCTCGCTCCTGCTCAACCTGCGCAGCGCGGTGGTGGATGGCCGCAGCCTGGCCCAGGCGCTGGAGGAGGCGCCCGAGAGCTTCGACGACTACTTCCGCGCCTCGGTGCGGGCGGCGGAAAGCGCGGGGCGTCTGCCCGAGGTGCTGGATCACCTGGCGGGCCACGTGGAGGAGCGCAACCGCAACCGTCAGAGCCTGCAGCTCGCGCTCATCTATCCGGCGCTGCTGGCGCTGGTCTCCGTCGGGGTGATCGCCGCGCTGCTGAACTTCGTGGTGCCCGACATCGTGCGTGTCTTCACCGCCCGGGGGGCGGACCTGCCGGCCCTGACCCGCGGGCTCATCGCCCTCTCGGACTGGATGCAGGTCTGGGGCCCGGGCGCGCTTGGGGCTTTGCTGGGGCTGCTCCTGATCGGCGGGCTGCTCCTGCGGCGGCCCGGGTTGCGGCTGCGCTGGGACGGCTGGCTGATCCGGGCGCCGCTGCTGGGGCCTTTGGTGCTGCGGCTCAACGCGGCGCAGTTTTCGGGCACGCTCGCGACCCTGGTGCGCTCCGGCGTGCCCCTGGCCGAGGCTCTGCGCGCGGCGGCCGACACGGTGCCCAACCGGCTGGTGCGCGCCCGCGTGGCGGAGGTGACGCGGCAGGTGCAGGAGGGGGCGGCGCTCTCCCGCGCCATCGAGGCCTCGGGGGTCTTTCCGCCGATGCTGGTGGCCATGATCGCCAGCGGTGAGGCCAGCGGCCGCCTGGGCGAGAGCCTGGAGAAATCCGCCGCCGACCAGTCCGCCACGCTCAAGGCCACGGTGGCGGCCATCGTCGCCCTGGTGGAGCCGGGGGTGCTTCTGATCATGGGGGGCGTCGTGATGCTGCTGGTGATGGCGATCCTGATGCCCATCGTCGGGCTCAACAGCCTGGCGAACTGAGGCAGGTGCCGAGAGAGCCGTGGACCCCCTCCACCGGGGGTGGCAGAGTGGCCGTGGTGACAAGGGGAAGGGTGATGAGAGAAGAATTTCCAAGGCTAGGAACGCGGCGCCAGGTCCTGCGGGGCCTCTCGGCGTTCTCCCTTGCCTCGCTTGCCGGGGCCTGCGGCTCCCTGCCCCTGGGCGAGGGGCTGAGCGGCGGCAGCGATGGCCCGGGCCGGTCGGCGGTGCTTCTGCCGCTGAGCGGCGGGTCGGCGGCGCTGGGCGCGGAGCTGCGTGCCGCCGCGACCCTCGGCGGCGGGCCGGGCATCGGGATCGAGATCCTGGATGCCGGTTCCACCCCCGAAAGCGCCGCTGCCGCGGCCCGTCGCGCCGAAGAGAGCGGGGCGGAGCTTCTGCTGGGGCCCGTCTTCAGCGCCCAGACCGTCGCCGTGGCCGAGGCCGTGCGCCTGCCCCTGGTGACCCTTTCCAACAATGCCGCCCTGGCAGGGCGCCGCACCTTCGTTTTTGGCGTGACGCCCGAGCAATCGGCCCGGGCGATCCTCTCGCTGGCGGCGCAGCGCGGCCTCGCCCGCATGGCCACCGTGGTACCGCCCGGTGAATTCGGCGCCCAGTCCGCCGCGGCGGCGGAGGTGGTGGGCCAGCGCTTGGGCCTGACCATGCGGCCTGCCCTGGTGCGCAGCTCGGGCGAGGGCCTGCGGGCGGCGCTGGAGGCGGCGGGGGGGCTGCCCGATGCGGTCTACTTGCCGGCTCTGGGCGAGACACTGGAGCCCTTCGCCGAGGCCCTGCGCGGGAGCGGCGTGCAGCTGCTGGGTTCGGCCCAATGGTCGGCGCTGGATCTCTCGGGCCGCCCGGCCTTCCGCGATGCCTGGTTCGCCGCGCCCGACCCGCTGCGCTTTGCCGCCTTCGACGCGGCCTACACCGAGGCCACGGGGCGCCCTGCCGGGATCATTGCGGGCCTTGTCTTCGACGGGGTGGAGATGCTGCGGGTGCTGGGCCAGGCCGGGCAGCTCTCGCGCCGCGGCCTGACCCGCGAGGCAGGCTTCACCGGCACCGTCGGCCCCTACCGCTTCCTTGGCTCGGGGCTCTGCGAGCGGGGCCTCGGCGTGCTCAAGGTGGGGGCCGGGGAGTTCAGCCTGATCGGCAGCACCTCCGTATGAGCCGCCCGCGCCAGGCCGATGCCGGGGTGACCCTGATCGAGGTCCTGGTGTCCCTGGCGATCTTTGCGGTGATCGGCCTGGCGGGCCTGGCGGTGCTCAATACCGTCGCCCGCACCGGGGAGCGGACGGATGGCCGCCTGGAGCGGCTGTCGGAGATCGACCGCGCCTTTCTGGTTCTGCGGCGGGACCTGATGTTCGCCGCCCCGGCGAGCCTGACACTGGAGCAGGGGCGGCTTGGCCTGGCGCGGGCCGAGGGCGCGGACCTGCGGCCCATCACCTACCGGCAGGAGGAGGCGCGGCTGCTGCGGGTCATCGGCGGGTCCGGCGCGCCGGTCGATCAACCCCTGCTGAGCGAGGTGGGAGAGGTAAGCTGGCGCATCCTTGCGGGCGGTTGGCAGGAGGACTGGCCCGCCGCCGCGCCGGGCGGGGCCGATCCCAAGGCGGTGGAGCTGCGGCTCGAACTGCCCCTCGCCCAGCAGGGCGCGCCGCAGGTCATCACCCGGCTCTTCCCGCTCCTGCCGCGGCCGCTGCAATGAAGCGGCGCGGCGAAGAGGCGGGGGTCGTCCTGGTCAATGTCCTGGTGGTGCTGGCCATTGCCGGGGGCCTGATGGTGCTGCTCCTCTCCGGGCAGGAACGGGCGACGGCCCGCATCTCCGGCGCCGCCGATGCCGCCCTGGCGGAGCAGATCGCGCTCGGCGCCGAGGCCTCGGTGCTCGACGCCCTGCGCCGGGACCTGGAGACGGCCCCCGAGACCGACCATCTGGAGGAGCCCTGGGCCCGCGCCGTGCTCCAGGAGGAGGTGGCTCTGCCGACGGGCCGCTTCTCCGTTCGCATCGAGGACATGCAGGCGCGGTTCGACATCAACCAGCTTGCCGACCTGTCGCTCGGCACCCAGGAATTCATGCGCCGCCTGCTCCTCTCGCTCGATCAGCCGCCCGAGACGGTGCGTCAGATCACCCGCGTCCTGCAGGCCCTGGGGCCGGTCCGGGCGCTGGAGGACCTGGCCGATTTCGGGATCGACCCGGTAACTCTCACGGCCCTCGCGCCCTTCGTCACGGCCCTGCCGGTTCCCGGCACGGTAAACCTCAACACCGCGCCCGGACCGCTGCTGGAGGTGATGCTGCAGAACCGGGGCCAGGCCGCGCAGCTGATGCGCATGAGGGCGCGCAAGGGCCACCTCACCCGCGCGGACCTCAGCGGCATCGGCGCCCTCCGGCCCCAGAACAGCGGCTTTACCTCCAATCTCTGGCGGGTGGAGATTCTAGCCGAGGCGGGGGAGGCCCGGCTGGCGCTGGAGAGCCTGATCCTTCGGCTGGATGAACCGGGGCGGCGCGCGGTGCTGGTGCTGGAGCGCCGCCCTGTTACGGCAGAGCCCCCGGGGGGGGACTGAAGGAGGCACCGCTTGCGCTAGTGCCGACCCTCAAGCCGCATCACGAACCGGGGCGGAAAACAGTCCCGGCGCTCGAAGCCCTGTGCGATGTAGAAAGCCTGTGCCTTGAGGTTCCCGGGATGGGTCCCGACCGATAAGAACCTGCAGGAGAGCGCTTTCGATGTGGAAATGCAGGCCCGGACCAGGCTGGTCCCGATACCCATCCCGCGGCATTCCGCCTTCGTGAAAAGATGATGTATGTCGAGCCCGCGCGCCCCGAACTGAAGTTGCGTCTGGCGACAGAGTGCAGCGTAGCCGAGCAGACCGGAGGGGGCCTCGGCAACCAGCAGGGTCAGCCACGCAGGGCTGGCAAAGACATCACGGGCAAGCGTCTCGGCGCTGAGCGTACTGGTGTCCCCGTGATGCGCGGCCAGCCGCGCGACCATCCGCAGGATTTCGTCGGTGTCCTGCGGCTGCGCCTCGCGGATCAGGACGGATGAGGTTTCGAAGGTGACTTCCATCTGTGAGCTCCTTTGGCCGCAGGAGCCCAAACCAAGTGCCACCCGACGGCGGCATCGAACAACGAGAAGGGCCGCGCTCAGTTGAGGCGGAGGAGATAGCTGTTCAGGTGGGTGTGGATCTGGTTCATCGGCCGAACATGATGCGGTTTCGGCGCGGCTGTCAACGGAGTACCTGGCTCCCCTGCGGAGGACAGTGAAGTCATCACGCCCTGCGCGTCAGCGGGCCAAAGCGAAAATGGCCCCGCCTGGGGGCCATCTCCTTTCTCTCTGTACCCGCCCTTCAGGGGTTGAAGGGGTCCGCCGTGAGGTCCACCGCGATGTCGACGCTCTGGGCATCCACCGGCTCGGCATTGGCATCCGCCGCGAACATGGCGACGAAGGCGCTGCCCAGGCTCTCGATCCCTGTCAGCAGGGCGGCGGAGCCGCCGCAGGCGGCGAGGAACAGGGCCCCCGCCATCAGGACATTCGATCTGGTCTTGAGTTGCATGGTCACTCCCTTCATTCGTCACCTGTGGCGCCCGGCAGGGGCGTGTTGAGGTAGGGGAAGGCGTTGCCCATCTCGAGCGCGGTGATCGGCGCGCCGTCGATGAAGGGCTGATCGCCGACCGGCGCATCCTCGGGATCGCAGAGGCCGAGGTTGATCAGATCGCTCTCGGTATCCTCCTCGGCGCCCTCGACGCCCAATTCGGCCCCTAGCGGCACCGGGTGGCAGAGCGCCCCCATGACCACGCGCAGGGCGATGTCGACCGTATCGTCACCGGGACGGCGGCCGTTCGGGAAGCCCGCCAGATCCTCGGCCACGACGCCGTAGGGGTGCTGATCGGCCCGGGCGGTGGCGGGCACCGCGGTGTTGAGGCGGATCATCTCGGAGGCCGTTACCGTGGCCTGCTGGTTGAGGCCCGGGAAGCCCGTGAGGAAGGCCGTCACCAGGTCCTGCCGGGGCAGGTTGGAGGGGGCGATGTTATCCTCGGCGCCCAGGGCCTCCCGGAAGAGGATGTCGATCAGGGCGGGCAGGGTCGGATTGGTCACGTAGGTGGCCAGGGCGCTGTCCTGGGTCGGCTCCGCGGCGTTGAAGAGATCCTTGTCGGGCAGGCCGATCACCACCTCGTTGACCAGCGGGTTGGAGAGCCGCGACTGCTGCACCAGCGCCCCGCCGTAGACGGAGGTGGCCGCATAGGTCGGGGAGGGGTCCTCGACCTCGCCCTGGGGCAGGGAGGCTGTTGTCCAGGCCCCGATCACGCCGTTGCCCGAGCCGGTGACGCAGGCGATGGGCACCTCCAGGGCGAGCGAGGTGACGTTGAACTGGTCCACCAGGTCGTCGTTGGCGCGCACGTTGGGGATGGAGCCCTCGAGCGGCACCAGGTTCACCAGGTCGAAGATCTCGCCGAGGTTGACCGCGAAGGCCTCCTCGCGCTGGCCGACGAAGACCTTGCCGCCCGCCTCGCAGCCCGGGATCGTGATGTCGTGGATCAGGCTGTTGGCATAGCTCTCGTAGTCGGGCAGGGTCTTGGTGCCAATGTAGTCCAGCGGCTTGGTGAAGCTGGTGCTGCCGCCGCTGCCCGTAACCGCGGCGCGGGTGCCGGAGCGCCGGTCGCCGCTGATCTGGGTCACACTGTAGGTCTCGATCTCGTTCAGCGGGTCTCCGGCGGCGCCGGTGATCGGCCCCGCAGTGCGCAGCGGAATGGCCACCGTGGCCTCGCCGATCTGCAGCGCGATGCCGCCGCCGTCGTTGGCCAGGGAATTGTCGAAGTCGAACTGGAAGGTCAGATCCTCGACGGCGTCGCCGTCATTGTCGATGTGAATCTCGTAGACCGCATCGGGGTCCATGGTGAAGTAGTTGGGCCCGCCGTAGGGGGCCTGCAGGGGAATGTAGTTGGCAATGAAAGTGACGTAGTCGCCGCGGCCGGGCTCGTAGCTGCGGAACATGTAGAAATCCGTGGCATCGACCTTGGGCTGCTCGGTGATCCCCGGCGCCTCCCGGTGCGAGGACGCACCCGCGGCCGAGGCGAGCAGGGCAGCGGCGCTAACCGTCATCGCGAATCTTGCGGCTTTGTTTGAAATTGGCATCCGTTTCTCCTCATCAGATGGCATGCCGGTCCTCCCGGAAAATGCCTTTAATCGGCAGGCTTATGTGCTAGCCTGGAGCAGTCACGGCGGGCCGACCGGCCGAGTTTCAGATTTCTTGGAACTTTTTCCGCCCTCGGGATAAGGCTCTGGGATTGCTCTGGTATCTCTCGACAGCGGTGCTCACCCTCTGGCTTCTGTGGCTGTCCTGGATCGACCTTCAAAGCTTCCGCCTGCCGGACCGCGGCACCCTGCCACTGGTGGCGCTGGGCCTCGGCCTCTCGGCGCTCGCGGACCGCGAGACACTCCTCCTGTCGCTCGCCGGAGGCGCCCTGGGCTACGGGCTCTTTGCCCTGATCGGACACCTGCATTTCCGCCGCAGGGGCGAGGAGGGCCTGGGCCTCGGCGACGCCAAGCTCTTTGCCGCCAGCGGCACCTGGCTGGGCCTGCCGATGCTGCCCTACGTCCTGCTCATCGCCGCCCTCGGCGGCCTGGCCTGGGCGCTGATCGCACGCGCGCAGGGAAGGCTGGCCTTCGGGCCCTGGATCGCCCTGGGGTTCTGGTGCGTCTGGCTGGCGCGAGGGCCGGGGAGCTGGGGCTGAGGGAGGGGCGTTGGTCGTTGAGGATGGCGGTCAAGCATTTGTAGGAAACGTTCAAGCCGGGGAGTGGCGGTAATGCAAAGTGACGCCAACCCCATGCAAAGAGCGCACCAGTCGCCGCGATGAACTGCCCGACCTAAGCGGTCCGGCCTTCTGTGCAAGAATCCCGCTGATCGCGGTTGGCGCGTCTGTCGGATGTATGGAGCAACAGGTGGTCTCTATCTGGTACAAAAAAGTACTTTTTTATGTACGATTTACACCCCCAATCGCATCGCGAAATGCTGCTGCTGACAAGGCTTCTTTCCAGATTGCGAGTATCAGGAGAATAGAAGTTTCGCCGCTCGCTCCAAAGTTGGATCAGTCCTCTCAAAAGCTTCGACTACCCGTTTCTGGCTATTCGCCAGTTTTCGGAAGGCTTGCTGGTCATTCCCCACTTTTCGCAGTTCCTCTTCGATCTCGCTAAGTTTAGTGAGGAGTTCGATGAACTCTTCCTCTTCCTTCGACGCGGATCGAGTCTTAGGGGCCGTAGTCCTTGAAAAAATCTGGATTCTCGACATAAAGTGCTCTCCCGAAGTTATGTTACCCAACTTTCCACTGGTCGGAAAGGTCCTTAAGAAGTTTTCTAACGTCGTTAAACTTCGCGCTAACCGACGAGGCCCCATCGAATGTTATAGCTACCGACACACGTCCTAGACCGCTATAATGCTGCCCGGTCACAGCAAGAGGGAAGACCATTGACCACTTTCTATCTACAGGGGTAACCGACCTCAAGAAACCCTCCCTGCCAACGCGAAAAAACCTCTCTCTACCTTCCACTGTCTCTAGGTCAGCTGTTGCACCGTCGGGTGCAGCACTTAGGCACTCATCGATCAGTGTTCCAGTTCGCGTAAGCTTCAAATTCTCGTCAGGGCACCCTTCGAAACCTTTTGATGCCCAGAGATGATAACCAGCGACCTCACTGCCTGTAAGGCGGATTTCTCGAACGAGAGCAGTTCTGAGACCTAAACCTGAAGAAATCTCTAAGGTACGGCAGATACTATCGTTTGCTTCATCATGTACTCTCTCAAGGAACTCGATCTCTTGGTTTCGCGCTTCTATCAGTCCCAAGCACAAAGTGGAGGCTTTGCGGACCTCCGCTGCAACCTTCAAATTTGTGACGTCAAAGTCCAACAAGCCCAGGTCCACAGGGATGGGAAACCGCAGATGATGTGCGATACCACGCGTGTTCAAGTCAGAAGCTCCGAACAGACCAGTAACAGCTATGTTGCGGAGC
The DNA here is from genome assembly GCA_965212515.1 of Sulfitobacter sp. GTDB lineage: Bacteria > Pseudomonadota > Alphaproteobacteria > Rhodobacterales > Rhodobacteraceae > Sulfitobacter. Next base: position 1,293,986 of record OZ243122.1, on the reverse strand, counting down.
AGTCTTATACCCTTGAGTGGTTTTGACCCATGTAAATCGTCACCCTTGATCGGTCCGACAATGCCTGAGGGAGGGATGCTCTCACTGGTTATCGTCCAGCATCTGTCATCGTTCACGAGTTGCTCATCGAAGGTCCAAGCCGGTAGATTTGAAACCATCCCTCCATCCACGTACTGTTCTCCGCCTATGGTTACGGGACGAAAAAGAAGTGGAATTGCAGAAGATGCTGCCACTGCGTCTGCGACACGAATGTCTGAGCAGTCAGGGTTTTCCGTTGAAAAAAGCCGAAGTTGCATGCTCCCGACATTTGAGGCGACTATTTTCAGAATTTTTCCAGAACGCCTAAAGTCGCCGAAAGTAACATTCTTACCATCTCTCGGGCTGACCTTCTGACACAGCAAGTAGTTCAGCTTTTCCGCCAACCTATCCAGCGAAGCGAAACCCTGAATGTTGAGCAGAAATGCTCCTGCGGTGGTGACAGCGACAACCACACCGAAAGCATATGCAAACCAAACAGATTTCTGGGTAATCCAACAAATGTTGCTCCAGAGGTACGTTGCGCAAGTTCCATCTGGCACAAAGAGATCAAAGAGAGGCGCAAGCAGGACCACAAGGGAGATCAACCCCCAGAGAAGCCAGAACGGTTTTGGCTTTCTGAAAAGCTTCCTAGCACGTGCTAGCCTTTTCCAGTGTCTTGGCGCAAGCAGGTCTGGAGGTCGGTTTGTATCTTCTGGGAGCAGATCAAAAACTGAATGAGTTGTCTGTTTCTCCTTGTCATACCGAAACAGCTCATCGGAACGGTAACCGCTCGCAACAAGGGATGCCACAATGGCCCCTGCCGAAGTCCCAGCGCATCCCCTGATTGAAAAATCACCATCCAATTCGACGGCTCTAACTGCTCCTACGGAGGAAACTGCTTTCGCACCGCCGCCTTCGAAGACTAAGAATACGTCCCGCAATTCAAACTCCAGAATTCAATCTGTATTAGAATGCACGGACAGTGAAATTTTTCAATAGAGGCTAACTGCCATCAGGGAACCTAAGGGTGCCCATTTGATATGCCTGCCAGCAATCGGATTGGAGGGCGGGCTAACGGGTGGAACACAATCGATCGGTCTGTACCAACGCCCTATTATGTAAGCGAAAATGGGCTTATCTGGTGCTGCTGGAGAGAATTGAACTCTCGACCTCTCCCTTACCAAGGGAGTGCTCTACCTCTGAGCTACAGCAGCGCCGATGTGCGGGGTGATTAGCCGCAAACGATTCAGGGCGCAACCCCAATCTGGACGCTCCCTGCCGGCTGCGCTAGATAGGCGCCATGGCAGACCGCAAGGCCCCTTCGAACAAGGCCCCGCAAGGGCAGAGCCGCGAGGATCGGCTGAAGGCGGCGCTGAAGGCCAACATGGCCCGGCGCAAGGCGCAGGCACGGGCCCGGGCGGCGGACGAGGAAACAGGCAAGGGCCCCCGAGAGGGCGACCGGGAAGGCAGTTAGATGGATTCGATACGTGTCCGTGGGGGCAAGGAACTTCAGGGGCAGATCCCCATCGCCGGGGCCAAGAACGCCTGCCTCGCGCTCATGCCCGCCACCCTTCTGAGCGAGGAGCCGCTGACCCTGACCGGGGCACCGCGGCTGAGCGACATCCGCACCATGACCGAGCTTCTGCGCTCGCTCGGGGCTGAGGTGACCTCGCTCCAGGAGGGGCAGGTGCTGGCCCTCTCCAGCCATGGCCGGATCAACACCCGGGCCGAGTACGACATCGTGCGCAAGATGCGCGCCTCCAACCTGGTGCTGGGCCCGCTCCTGGCGCGCGAGGGCCATGCCGAGGTCTCCCTGCCCGGGGGCTGCGCCATCGGCGCCCGCCCGATGGACATCCACACCCAGGGCCTTGAGAAGATGGGGGCCGAGATCGAGCTGCGCGACGGCTACCTGCACGCCCGCGCGCCCGGCGGCCACCTCAAGGGGGCGGTGATCGACTTCCCCTTCGCTTCCGTCGGGGCGACGGAGAACATTCTCATGGCCGCCACCCTGGCCAAGGGCACCACCGTCATCAACAATGCCGCGCGCGAGCCCGAGATCGTGGACCTCGCCACCTGCCTGCGCGCCATGGGCGCCCAGATCGAGGGCGACGGCAGCGCCACCATCACCATCGAAGGGGTGGACCGCCTGCACGGGGCCACCCACCGCGTCGTCACGGACCGGATCGAGCTGGGCACCTACATGCTGGCCCCGGCGATCTGCGGCGGCGAGGTGGAACTGCTCGGCGGGCGGATCGACCTGATCGGCGCCTTCTGCGAGAAGCTCGATGCGGCGGGCATCGAGGTGAGCGAGACGGAGGCCGGGCTCAAGGTGGCGCGGCGCAATGGCCGGATCAGCGCGGTGGACGTGAGCACCGCGCCCTTCCCGGGTTTCCCGACCGATCTCCAGGCCCAGATGATGGCGCTTCTCTGCACCGCCGAGGGCACCTCGCGGCTGGAGGAGACGATCTTCGAGAACCGCTTCATGCATGCCCCCGAGCTGACCCGCATGGGGGCCCGGATCGAGGTCCATGGCGGCACCGCCGAGGTGACGGGCGTGCCCCGCCTCAAGGGCGCGCCGGTGATGGCAACGGATCTGCGGGCCTCCGTGTCGCTGATCCTGGCGGGCCTCGCCGCCGAGGGCGAGACGCGGGTGGCGCGGGTCTATCACCTGGACCGCGGCTACGAGAACCTGGTGCAGAAGTTCGCCGCCGTCGGCGCCGAGATCGAGAGGATTCCGGGCCAATGACGGAAGATGCCCGCTTCGAGGATGGCCGCGAGGCGCCGCTCAACATCGGCGCGCTGGATGCCGAGGATCTGCAGGTTCTCTCGGCCCTGAGCCAGGATGCCGTCTTTCCGGCCAGCGAGATGAAGTGGGACCGCCGCGCCGGGCGCTTTGCCCTGCTGCTGAACCGCCTGCGCTGGGAGGACCGGGGGCGCAGCCGCCACGCGCCCGAGCGGGTCCAGTCCGTGCTCTTCTTCGACTGTGTCACCGCCGTTTCCAGCCAGGGCGTGCCCAAGGGCGATGCCGATACCGTCCTGTCGCTTCTCTCCGTCGAGTTCCAGCCGACCGAGGCGCCCTCGGGCCACGTGATCCTGACCCTGGCCGGAGATGGCGCCATCCGCCTCTCGGTGGAGGCGCTGGAGGCCACCCTGCGCGACGTGACCCGGCCCTACCGGGCGCCCTCGGGCAAGATCCCCCATCACCCCGATTGATCCGACCCGCCGCCCGTGGCGCATAATCTCAAGAAACCTCCCGGAGCCTGCTGCCCATGCCCGTGACGCTCGACGCCCGTGCCGCCGATTTTGAAGACGCCTTCGCCGCCCTGCTCGGCGCCAAGCGCGAGGAAAGCGTCGAGGTGGACGAGACCGTCTCCGAGATCATCTCCGCCGTGCGCCGCCGGGGGGATGCGGCGGTGATCGAGCTGACCGAGCGGTTCGACCGGATCGCCCTGAGCCCCGCGCAACTGCGGATCGGCGCCGAGGAGGTGGACCGGGCCATAGACGCCGTGCCGGAGGCGGACCGGGCGGCCCTGGGCGAGGCGGCGACGCGCATCCGCGCCTACCACGAACGCCAGCTGCCCGAGGATGCCCGCTGGACCGATGCGGCCGGGGCCGAGCTGGGCTGGCGCTGGAGTGCCGTCTCGGCCGCCGGACTCTATGTGCCGGGCGGACTTGCCAGCTATCCCTCCTCCGTCCTGATGAACGCCATCCCCGCCAAGGTGGCCGGGGTGGAACGCCTGGCCATGGTCGTGCCCACGCCGGACGGGGTGCTGAACCCGCTGGTGTTGCTGGCGGCGCGGCTGTCCGGGGTGGACGAGATCTACCGCATCGGCGGCGCTCAGGCCGTGGCGGCCCTGGCCTTCGGCACCGAGAGCATCGCCCCGGTGGACAAGATCACCGGGCCGGGCAACGCCTACGTGGCGGCGGCCAAGCGGCGGGTCTTCGGCAAGGTGGGGATCGACATGATCGCCGGCCCCTCCGAGATCCTGGTGATCGCCGACGCCGACAATGACCCCGATTGGATCGCCCTGGACCTGCTCTCCCAGGCCGAGCACGATCCCTCGGCCCAGTCGATCCTGATCACCACCGACGCGGCCTTTGGCACCGCCGTGGCCGAGGCCGTCGAGAAGCGGCTTCTGACCCTCGAGCGGCGCGAGATCGCCGGGGCGAGCTGGCGCGACAACGGCGCCATCATCACCGTGCCCGACTTGGAGACCGCCGCCGCCCTGAGCGACCGCATCGCGCCCGAGCACCTGGAGCTCTGCGTGGCCGACCCGGAGGCGCTCTCGCAGCGGATCACCCACGCCGGGGCCATCTTCCTTGGCCAGTGGACGCCCGAGGCCATCGGCGACTACGTCGGCGGGCCGAACCACGTCCTGCCCACGGCCCGCTCGGCGCGCTTCTCCTCGGGTCTCTCGGTGCTGGACTTCATGAAGCGCACCACCCTGGCCCGGATGACGCCGGAGGCCCTGCGCGCCATCGGCCCCGCCGCCGAGCGGCTGGCCCAGTCCGAAAGCCTCGAGGCGCACGGCCTCTCGGTGACGGCGCGGCTCCAGAAGCTCAACCGCTAGGGATGCCGCCCGGGCGCATTGCCTAAGCGGCGCCGACAGCGTATCCAGCCGGAAAGCCACGCCATCCGAGGACGCGCCATGTCCCGCATCACCCATATCGCGCTTGACGACGCGGGCCTGCCGCCCCCCACGCCGGAGATCGAACAGGAGCGCAAGGTCGCCGTCTTCGACCTGCTGGAGGAGAATTCCTTCGTCCTGCCCGGCCGCGAGGACCGCGCGGTGCCCGAAGGGCCCTACCACCTGCACCTCTCGATCCGCGAGAAGCGGCTGGTCTTCGACGTCCTGACCGAGGGGTCGGAGAAGGCGGCGGAGTTCCACCTCTCGCTCGGGCCCTTCCGGCAGGTGGTGAAGGACTACTTCCAGATATGCGAGAGCTACTTCGAGGCGGTCAAGAAGCTGCCGCCGAGCCAGATCGAGACCATCGACATGGCCCGCCGCGGCATCCACAACGAGGGCAGCCGCGTGCTCCAGGAGCGGCTGGAGGGCAAGGCCGAGATCGACATCGACACGGCGCGCCGCCTCTTCACCCTGATCTGCGTCCTGCATTTCGGCGGTTGAATGGTCCGGCCGCTGCCCCAGTCCGTGCTCTTCTGCTGCGACCACAACGCGGTCCGGTCGCCCATGGCCGAGGGCATCATGAAGAAGTTCTACGGCACCGACACCTACGTCCAATCTGTCGGCGTGAAGAACGATCTGGAGATCGACGGCTTTTCCATCGCCGTCTGCAAGGAGATGGACGTGGAGCTCTCGCGGCACCGCTCGCGCTCCTTCGACGAGATGGAGGAATGGGGCGACGATCTTTCTTCCTTCGATCTGGTGATCGCCCTCTCGCCGGCCAGCCAGCGCCGGGCGCTGGAACTGACCCGCTTCTTCCACCTGGACGTGGAGTACTGGCCGATCCTCGACCCGACCGGCCTGGGCGAGGGGCGGGAGGCCAAGCTGGCCCAGTTCCGCGCCGCCCGCGACCAGATCGTCTCGCGCTTGGTTGACCGCTTCGGCCCGCCCATCGAGGACAAGGCCCCGTGAGCCGCGCGGCCCCGTGAGCCTGGAGGTCCGGCCCCTGACCGGCGCGGCCCTCGCGCGCGCCCTGCCGGGGGTGGCGGCGCTGCGAATCGCCGTCTTTCGGGATTGGCCCTACCTCTACGACGGCGATCCGGCCTACGAGGAGCGTTACCTGCAAAGCTACCGCGACAGCCCGGGGGCGATCCTGGTGGGCGCCTTCGAGGGCGAGCGCCTCGTCGGGGCCAGCACCGGCACGCCCCTGGCCGACCACGCGGCGGACTTTGCCGCCCCCTTCGCCGCGGCGGGGATGGACCTGGGCGGCATCTTCTACTGCGCCGAAAGCGTGCTCCTGCCGGGCTACCGGGGGCAGGGCGTGGGGCACCGCTTCTTCGACCTGCGCGAGGCCCACGCCCGGGCGCTCGGCTTTGAAAGGTGCTGCTTCTGCGCCGTCCTCCGGCCCGAGGACCATCCGGCGCGGCCCGCCGACTACCAGCCGCTCGATCCCTTCTGGCGGGCGCGCGGCTACCGGCCCCTGCCGGGGGTCCTGGCGCACTTCTCCTGGAAGGACCTCGGGCAGGCCGAGGAGAGCCGCAAGCCCCTGCAGTTCTGGATCAGGGACCTTTAGCCGCTCAGGTGCTCGCGCAGAGCCCCTCGGCGCGCTGGCCGTAGGCCTTCCAGGCGCGCCAGAAACGCTCGTTGCTGGAGCTGTCGGACTGGCGCACCTGCTGCAGGGCGTGGGGATTCTTGAAGTAGCCCGCGCCGCGCCGCTGCTCAGCGCCGCTTAGCTCCAGGTCGGCCACCGCCTGAACACAGCCGCAGCGGGCCCGCGAGGCGGACCGGCGGCCGTCTGACATGCAGGCCGAGTAGATCGGCCCGGTTGCGAAAAGCACCACCGGGGCGGCGCCCCGATCGGCGTAACGGGTGCCGCCCCCGCAGGCGGCGAGCCCCAGAAGTGCCGTGAACACCACAGCTTGACGTATCATGCGATATTGCCTCATCTGCCGGACCGCGGGCCTTTCCCCTTGCCGGTCTCCTCTGCCTTGGCCCCACTATGAAGCAAGCCGAGCGGGGGAGCAATTCACCTTTGCGGACAGTAAGCCGCAGCCAGGCGCACCGGCGCACCGGCGCCCGCCCCCGTGCCCACGGGCCACCTTGACCAGCCCCGCAAACCCCTACATATCACCGCTATGACACCGCTCTCTTTGATCCGCAATTTTTCCATCGTCGCCCACATCGACCATGGCAAATCCACCCTCGCCGACCGGCTGATCCAGCTCACTGGAACGGTCGCCGAAAGGGACATGAAGGAACAGCTTCTCGATGCCATGGAGATCGAGCGCGAGCGGGGCATCACCATCAAAGCCAACACCGTGCGGATCGACTACCCGGCGAAGGACGGCAACACCTACGTCCTGAACCTGATCGACACGCCCGGCCACGTGGACTTCGGCTATGAGGTCAGCCGCTCCATGCAGGCCGTCGAAGGCTCGCTCCTGGTAGTGGACGCCTCCCAGGGCGTGGAAGCCCAGACCCTCGCCAACGTCTACCAGGCCATCGACGCGGATCACGAGATCGTCCCGGTGCTGAACAAGGTGGACCTGCCGGCCGCCGAGCCTGACCGGGTGCGCGAGCAGATCGAGGACGTGATCGGCATCGAGGCCCACGACGCCGTGGAGATCAGCGCCAAGACCGGCATCGGCATCCCGGACGTGCTGGAGGCCATCGTCCAGCGCCTGCCCGCGCCGAAGGGCGGCGACCCCGACGCGCCGCTCAAGGCGATGCTGGTCGATTCGAAGTACGACCAGTACCTGGGCGTCATCTGTATCGTCCGGGTGATCGAAGGGACGCTCAAGAAGGGTGACCGCATCCGCATGGTCAAGACCGGCGGCACCTATGACGTGGACGACGTGGGCGTCTACCGCCCCGCCATGACCGCCGTGAAGGACCTCGGCCCGGGCGAGATCGGCTACCTCAACGCCTCCATCAAGCAGGTTCGCGACACCCGCGTGGGCGATACCATCACCCACGAAAAGCGCCCCTGCGAAAAGCCCCTGCCGGGCTTCAAGCCCTCCCAGCCGGTGGTCTTCTGCGGCCTCTTCCCGGTCGACTCCGCCGAATTCGAGGATCTGCGCGACGCCATCGAGAAGCTCGCGCTGAATGATGCCTCCTTCTCCTTCGAGATGGAGACCTCCGCCGCCCTCGGCTTCGGCTTCCGCTGCGGCTTCCTGGGCCTCCTGCACCTCGAAGTGATCCGGGACCGGATCGAGCGCGAGTACGACATCGAGCTGATCACCACGGCCCCCTCGGTGATCTACCATATCCACATGAAGGACGGCGAGATGCGGGAGCTGCACAATCCCGCCGACATGCCGGACCTGACTCTCATCAGCCACCTGGAAGAACCCCGGATCAAGGCCACCATCCTGGTGCCCGACGATTACCTCGGCGACGTGCTCAAGCTCTGCCAGGACCGGCGCGGCATCCAGCAGGATCTCACCTATGCCGGTTCGCGAGCGATGGTGGTCTATGACCTGCCGCTGAACGAGGTGGTCTTCGATTTCTACGACCGGCTGAAATCGGTCACCAAGGGCTATGCCTCCTTCGACTACCAGATGATCGGTTACCGCCAGGACAACCTGGTGAAGATGCAGGTCCTGGTGAACGACGAGCCCGTCGATGCCCTGAGCACGATGGTCCACCGCGACCGCGCCGAGCAGCGCGGCAGGGCCATGGTGGAAAAGCTCAAGGGCCTGATCCCGCGCCACATGTTCAAGATCCCGATCCAGGCCGCCATTGGCGGCAAGGTCATCGCCCGCGAGACCCTGAGCGCCATGCGCAAGGACGTGACCGCCAAGTGCTACGGCGGCGACGCGACGCGGAAGAAGAAGCTTCTGGAGAAGCAGAAGGCGGGCAAGAAGAAGATGCGCCAGTTCGGGAAGGTGGATATCCCGCAGGAAGCGTTCATTTCGGCGCTCAAGATGGACAGCTAAGGCTGTCCGACTTGAGTGGCAGTGGGGTGAGCGTGCCGCACAGCGGCGCGCGGCCCCACCCCGGTGCAGAATAGGGCGCGGGGAATCCGAGGTGATTTTCGCGCCCGTCCGCGCTAGTCTCCGCCCAACGCAAAGCGTTTCCCTTCACGCAGGCTTTGACGCCCGTACCCTGCGCCAACTGGCCGGGCATGTGGTTGAGAGGCGTGGAGAGATCGAGAAGGCATGGCATGAGCATTTCGGCAACTGACGTCCGGTTCGACGAGGACACCATGTGGGTCTCCTTGGAGGATGGCCGCACCCTGGGCGTGCCGCTCGCCTGGTTCCCCCGGCTGATGGGGGCGACGGCGGCGGAGCGTCAAGCGGTGCAGATCACGCCGTTCGGGCTGCACTGGGAGCGCCTAGACGAGGACATCTCCGTCCCGGCCCTCCTGGCGGAGCACGTGCGGGTCGCGGCGGAGTAGGCGGGCACCAGACCCGCTCACACCCGATCGCTCTCCGCCTGCAGCGCCTCGATCCGTTCCGAGGCTTCGGCCTTGGTCAGCCCCTCGTCGAAGCTCTCACCCGCCTCCTCGCAGAGGGTCTTGAGGTAGCTCGCCTGGGCCCCGGTCATCGGTTCGTCGCCCGTGACCCAGTTGTCCGGTTCCTTGATGGCGTTGCCTTTCGGGTCGTCCTTGGGGTCTGTAGACATGGACGTTCTCCTTTCGTTCGATGCCCAATGCCCAGCTGTCGGCCTTGGTTCCAGATCCTTCGCCACAGGCCCCAACAAAGGCCGGGCTGGCCATCCGCCCGCCGCGCCATAGATGCATCCCCAGACCCAGCGAAAGGCCCCGACATGACACCGACCGAGAGCGAACTCGAGGCCCTGCGCGAGGCCATCTCCCGGGCCAGGGAGGCCGCGGGCAGCGGGCCGCTGGCGGGGATCTCCGCCGCCGTGGTCGGCCCGGAGGGCGCCGTCGCCTTCGGCACGAACGAGGTCCACGCCAACTGCGACGCCACCCGCCACGCCGAGATCGTGGCCCTCTCCCGCGCGGGCGCGACCCTGGGCGCGGCGGACCTGAGCGGCCATACCCTGATCTCCACCCTGCAACCCTGCGAGATGTGCCTCGCGGCCATGCGCTTCTCCGGCATCGAGCGGCTCCTCTTCGCCGCCCGGAAGGAGAATGTGGCGGGCAAGTACTTCATGTTCCCCAGCCTGACCCTGGAGGACTACCGCGTCGCCTCGGGCGAGGGCTTCGCCTACCTTGGCGGGGTGATGGAGGAGGAGGTCCTCGACCTCTACCGCGACGGCGAGGAATAGCGCTGCGCCGTGACGTCCCCGCCGGGGCCGCCATTTCGCCCATTGAATCCCCCCGCCACTTGCGACCATCTTGCGCGCAAAACGCCAAGGGAGGACGAAGGCATGATGCAGTGGCCCGCGCAGATCACCGACGGGATCGTCACGGAAACCCATTTCGACGGGCGCGAGGTGAGGTGCTTTGCCGACAGGCCCCGGGACCTGAACGCCATGCTGGCCGAGGCGGTGGCCCGCAACGACGGCGGCGAGGCGCTGGTCTGCGACGCGACCCGCTTTACCTATGCGACGCTTGAGGCCGAGGTGGCGGCGGTGGCCGCAGGGCTCGCCGCGAAGGGCGTGGCCAAGGGCGACCGCGTGGCCCTGCTGTTGGCCAACGGGCCGGAGTTCCTCGTGGTGCTCCTGGCCGCGATCCGGCTCGGGGCCATCGCCGTGCCGATCAACGTGCGCGAGGGCACGCCCGAGCTGGCCCACATCCTGAACGACTGCGGCGCGGTCCTGCTGGTCCACGATGCCGAGATCGCCGAGAAGCTGCCCGCGGCGGCGGAACTGCCGCGCCTCGCGCACCGCTTTGTCGTCGGAGGCACGGCCGAGGGCGCCGCGCCCTACGCCAGCCTGGCCCGGCCCGAGGCCGCCACCCCGGCGCCCGCGCTGGAGGAGGAGGCGGTTGCCGTGATCCTCTATACCTCGGGCACCACGGGCAAGCCCAAGGGGGCCATGCTGACCCACTTCAACATCATCCACTCGGCCATGCACTTCGAGCGCTGCATGGAGCTGGGCTCGGACGAGCGCTCGCTCCTCTCCGTCCCGGCTTCCCACGTCACCGGGCTGGTGGCGACGCTTTTCACCATGCTGCGCACGGCGGGCTGTTCCGTCATCATGCGCAGTTTCGCCGCCGCGCCCTTCCTGGAGCTGATGGCCCGCGAGAAGGTCACCCAGACGCTCATGGTGCCAGCCATGTACAACCTCTTCCTGCTGCGCTGCGAGGTCTCGGACTATGACCTCTCGGCCTGGCGCATCGGCGGCTACGGCGGCGCCCCCATGGCCGAGGCGACGATCAAGGAGCTCTCGGAGAAGCTGCCCCAGCTCGAGCCGATGAACGCCTACGGCGCCACCGAGCTGACCTCGCCGGCCACCATCCTGCCCAAGGGCCACGGAGTGAGCCGCGCCGACAGCATCGGCATCTGCGTGCCCTGCGGCGAGATCCGGATCATGGACGAGGCGGGGCAGGAGGTGCCCGAGGGGGAGCCGGGCGAGCTCTGGATTCGCGGCCCCATGGTGGTGCCGGGCTACTGGAACAACGCCGAGAAAACGGCCAAGGAATTCACCCAGGGCTTCTGGAAGAGCGGCGACGTGGGGTCGCGCGATGCCAAAGGGTTCCTGCGGCTGCACGACCGCCGGAAGGACATGATCATCCGCGGCGGCTACAACATCTACAGCGCCGAGATCGAGAACACCCTGGCGGCCCATCCCCAGATCATCGAGTGCGCGGCCATCGGGCGGCCCGATCCGGTGCTGGGCGAGAAGCTGCACGTCTTCATCCAGACCGAATCGGCCGAGCTGGACGCCGAGGCGGTGCGGGCCTTCTGCGCGGCGCATCTGGCGGACTACAAGAAACCCGATTTCGTCACCTTCACCGCCGATCCCCTGCCGCGCAACGCCAACGGCAAGATCGTCAAGAAGGAGCTGCGCGAGAGGGCCTAAGCGGGGCGGGGCGGGCGATCAGGCCCGCTTGACCCCCTCGACGATGGTCCGGGCCAGGGTGCGGGCGATCTCGGCTCGCGCTTCCGGGCCCTGGTCGGGGCGCACGCGGTACCAGTCCACCAGGCCATTCAGGGCGCCGATGATGGCCCTTCCCGCCAGCGGCACATCATCCACCCGCAGGCTGCCGTCGGCGCGGCCCTCCTCCAGCACCTGCCGGAAGAGCCCCTCGTAGCCGTTGCGCATCGCGATGAGCTGGCTGAGGATTTCGCGCTCCGCCTCGGTGGTGGAGCCGCGCAGGTAGACCTCCACGCCCAGCCGGATCGACCGCTGGTAGGGCAGGGTGTCCATCATCACCTGGGCATGGGCCGTGGCCATCTGGAGCAGCCGTTCCGCGGCGGGCAGGGGCTTGTCGAGGATCGGCTCGGCGGCGGCAAAGCAGTACTGCATGGCCTGGCGGTAGACGGCGAAGTAGATCGCGTTCTTGGAGCGGAAGTGGTGGTAGACCCGTCCCTTGGTGGCCCCCAGCTCGTCCGCGATGTCGTCCATCGTGGCCTTTTCAAGCCCGCGCCGCATGAAGCAGGTGGCCGCCGCGGTGACGATCTCCTGTCGGCTGTCGGGCTTGGCCTCGGGCCGGATCACGTCTCTCTCCGGCTTGGCCGCCGGTTGGATCACGTCTCTCTGTAGCATCGGATGGTCTCACTCCCCTCGCCATCGCCGGTCACCGCACCGCCCCACGCTCCTCCCCGGGACGGGCGCCCACCGCCCTGTCATTCTGCCCGCTCTTCCCGCCCGGTCAACCTTGTCGAATTGGGGTTGACCTTGCCGCTCGCGGACGGCCTGTATAGACATACTACCGAGAATGTTGTTCGCGTAAATCACTCTTTGCGCGGACAGGCGGAGCGGTCGGAAGGGACCGGCGCCGCCGTCACCGGGCCGATGAGGAACGGCCGACACATCCTGCAACCAGTACCCCTAGGGAGGATTTACATGACCCATCACACCGCGCCCAAGGCCCTCGCCCTGGCCCTGGCAGCCAGCACCGCGCTCGTGGCCGGCAGCGCCGCCGCCCAGAACCTGAACTTCGCCTACGGCTACCCCGAAAGCTCCGCCATCGGCGCCGGCGTGGCCGAGTACAAGGAAGCGGTCGAGGAGTATTCCGACGGTTCCCTCTCCGTCACCGGTTTCCCCATGTCGCTGCTCAGCCTCTCCGAGACGAGCCCCGGTGTGCGCGACGGCCTGGCCGACGTCGGTTTCGTGCTGACCCCCTACCTGCCGGCCGAGTACAGCACCAACCTCTTCCTGCACGAGCTGAACCTGCTCATCACCCTGGCCGAGAACCCCACCGGCAAGGAGCCGCTGGCCTACACCGGCGCCATGCTGGAGTACACCTTCACCAAGTGCCCCGAGTGCCTGGAGGAGTTCAAGGCGCAGAACCAGGTCTACACCGGCGGCGGCGTGACCCCGCTCTACAACCTGCTTTGCAAGGACGTGCAGATCACCTCCGTCGAGGACCTGGCGGGCAAGCGCCTGCGGGCCGGTGGCGCGGGCTTCGTCCGCTTCGCCGAGAAGTTCGGCGCCCAGGGCGTGCGCCTGCCGGTGAACGAGGTCTACGAGGGGCTCGACCAGGGCATCCTGGACTGCGCCATGAACAGCGCGCCCGAACTGACCAACTACAACCTGCACGAGGTCGTCACGGACATCACCCTCGCGGTGCCGGGCGGCGCCTTTGCCGGGGTCGCCTCGGCCAACATCAACGCCGATCTCTGGAAGTCGCTGGACGACAAGCAGCGCGAGGCCCTGCTCTGGGGCGGCGCCTCGATGACCGCCAGCACCACCTGGGGCTTCTACTCGGATGATGCCGCGGCGATTCAGAACGCCCGCGACAAGGGGATCAACATCCTCCAGCCCGATCCGGAGCTGGCCGCCGCGACCAAGGAATTCGCCCGCGAGGACCTGGGCATCGTCTCCTCCCTCTTCCGCGACACCTACGGCGTCGAGCGGGCCGAGGAGATCACCGCCGAGTTCACGCCGATGCTGGAGCGCTGGTATGGCCTGGTGGAGAACATCGAGACCCAGGAAGAGCTCCAGCAGCTCTACTGGGACGAGGTGATCTCCAAGATCGACCCGGCCACCTACGCCCAGTAATGCGCCATGCGGGGCACCCCTTCGTGGGGTGCCCCTTTTGCTTGTGATTTGCGAAGGAGGGTTCTGTCATGAAACCCATCGGTCGTTTGATTTCCTGGATCAACGCCGGCGCCTCCGGCATCGCGGGACTCCTGGTGCTGCTGATGGTGGTGCACGTCTCGGCCGACGTGACCATGCGCTTCGTCTTCGGCATGCCGCTGGACGCCACGATCCTCTATGTTTCGGCCTTCTACATGGTGGCCATCGCCTTCCTGCCGCTGGGTGTGGTGGAGCAGAAGGACAGCCACATCGCGGTGGAACTGCTTGTCGAGCACTTCCCGAGCCGCCTCCAGACCGTGCTGCTCTTCATCGCCACCCTGATCACCGTGGTGGTGACGGCGGCCGTGACGGTGCGCACCGGACAGGAGGCCCTCTCCAAGTATGCCTCGGGCGCCTACTCGATCGAGGCGGGCGGCAAGATCCTCACCTGGCCCACCTACTTCTACCTGCCGCTGGGCTTCGGCCTGATGACCCTGGTCGCCGCCTGGAAGCTCATCGCGATCCTCACCGGCAAGGACAGCGGCCTGTTCACCATGACCATCGAAGACCCCTATCTCTCGGAAGAAGAGCCCAATGTCTGACATCCAAACCGCCGGCCTCTTCATCGGTGCCCTGTTCTTCCTGATCCTGCTGCGCGTGCCGATCGGCATCTCGCTGATCGCGGTCTCCTTCACCGGGCTCTGGACCATGTTCAACTGGAACATCGCCTGGGGATCGCTGGGCATCGTGCCCTACAACTTCGCCAACAGCTGGGTCCTGAGCTCGATCCCGGCCTTCCTGATGATGGGCTTCATCTGCTACCACACGCGGCTCACCCAGGGCCTCTTCAGCGCGGCGCAGAAATGGCTCTCGGGCCTGCCCGGCGGGCTGGCCATCGCCTCGGTCTTCGGCTGCGCGGGCTTTGCCGCCGTGACGGGCTCCTCGGTGGCCTGCTCGGCCGCCATGGGCAAGATCGCCGTGCCCGAGATGATCCGCAACCGCTACAGCGCGGAGCTGGCCACCGGCACTGTGGCGGCGGCGGGCACCATCGGCGCCCTGATCCCGCCCTCGATCCTGATGATCCTCTACGGCATCATCTCGCGCCAGTCGGTCAGCCAGCTCTTCCTCGGCGGCCTTGTCGTCGGGGTCATCACCCTCATCGCCTACGTGCTGCTGATCCTCGTGCGGGTGAAGCTGAAGCCCGATCTGGCGCCGCCGGTGCACGGCAATCGGGCCACCCGCGCCGAGAAGATCCGCGCCCTGGGCCAGACCTGGCCGGTGCTGCTGATCGTGATCGGGGTCTTCGCGGGCCTCTTCGGCGGGGCCTTCACCCCGACGGAGGCCGGGGCCATCGGCGCGCTTCTTTCGATGGTGGTGGCGGCGCTCAACCGCACCCTCACCTTCAAGGCCCTGCGCATGGCCCTGATGGAGACCATCACGACGACCGCCGCCCTGCTGATCATCGCGGTGGGCGCGAGCTTGCTGACCCGCTTCCTGGCCCTCTCGGGCATCGGCGACGCGCTCTCCTCCTCGATCCTCTCCTTCGGGGTCTCGCCGCTGCTGATCATGGTCGGCGTGGTCATGGTTTACCTCGTCCTCGGCATGATGCTGGAGCCGGTGGGGGCGATGCTCCTGACCCTGCCCATCGTCCTGCCGCTGGTGGAGGAGACGGGCTACAGCCTGCTCTGGTTCGGCGTGGTGCTGGTGAAGCTGCTCGAGATCGGCATGATCACCCCGCCGATGGGCATGAACGTCTTCGTCATCAAGGGCGTGGTGGGCAAGCTCGCCTCCCTCACGACGGTCTTCCGCGGCGTCTTCTGGTTCGTCTGCGTGGACCTGCTGATCGTGGCGGTGCTCATCGCCTTCCCCAACATCGTGCTCTTCCTGCCGCGTCTGGTGGGCTAGGGGCGAGAGACAGTCGAGTTCGGAGAAGGGGGGCCGTGGCCCCCCTTTTCGTCCGGCGGGCCGGCTTCCGGTGGCACACGGGCAGGTTCGCTGGCGCCATCGGGCTCAAGGTCTGCCGAGCGGACGAAGCGGACTTGCACAGCGTTTTCGCCTATTGTCATGCCGACCAGGACAGGAGGGCGCGACATGGATCACCGAAGGCAGCTTATCTCGAACGGCAACCCGATGGAGGAGATCGTCGGCTTCAGCCGGGCGGTCCGCGTCGGTCCCTTCATTTCTGTGGGCGGCACGGCGCCAGTGGACAGCGATGGCAAGACCGTCGGCGTGGGAGACGTCTACGCCCAGACCAGGCAGTGTTTCGAGATCATCAAGGCGGCACTCGAACAGGCTGGTTCCGGTCTGCACGATGTTGTGCGCACGCGAGTCATCCTGACCGACATCGAGAACTGGAAGCCCGCCATCGAGGCGCGCAAGGAGTATTGCCGGGAGTCCCGCCCGGTCGACACCATCATGGCGATCAATCGCTTCGTGAACCCGGAGTGGCTTGTGGAAATCGAGGTCGATGCCGTCGTCGCCGATTGACGCGCGCGACCTCTCCGCCCGCTCTAACCCGTAGCCAGCTCCACCGCCGTGCCCCAGTCGGCGCAGGTGGGGCCGAGGTTGGCGGGCAGGGGGCGGTCGGTGAAGAAGACGTCCACATCGGAGAGCGAGGCGATGCGCGCGGGGGCGGTGCGGGCGAACTTCGTGTGGTCGGCCACCAGGAAGGTTTTGCGGGACTGGCGCAGGATGGTCTGGCTCACCGTCACCTCCTGGATGTCGAAGTCTAGCAGGTCGCCGTCGCGGTCCAGGGCCGAGCAGCCGATCACCGCCAGGTCGAACTTGAACTGGCGGATGGTCTCGGCCGCCAGGTTGCCGATCAGGCCGCCGTCGGCGCGGCGCAGCTGGCCGCCGGTGACGAGGATCTCGCAGGAGGGGTTGGCCACCAAGATGTTGGCCACGTTCATGTTGTTGGTTACCACCAGCAGGTTCTCGTGGTGCAGCAGCTCCTGGGCCACCGCCTCGGTCGAGGTGCCGATGTTGAGAAAGAGCGAAATGCCGTCGGGGATGTGGGCGGCGCAGGCGCGGGCGATGGCCTGCTTGGAGGCGAGGTTGAGCGAGCGGCGCTCCTCGTAGCCGATGTTGGTGGTGCCCGAGGGCAGGACGGCGCCGCCGTGGACCCGCTCTAGCCGCCCGGCCTCGGCCAGGTCCGTCAGGTCCCGCCGGATGGTCTGGAGGGTCACGCCGAAATGGGCCGCCAGCCCCTCCACCGTGACCTTGCCCTCTCGGCGGGCGATCTCGAGAATCTCGGGGTGGCGGAAGGTCTGCGACATCGCGGGGCGGGGTCCTTGTTCGGTCTCCGGGCGCGCCCGGCTCCTCAAGAATCGGTCAAACGCACAGAAAAGCAACCCGCGAGCCCGCATTTGCCGCAAAAAATGGCAAAAGCGCGCCTTGACAGGGGCGGGTCGAATGGTCTTAGAGTGAAAAGCGAAACAAAACGAACATCACCTGCTTTCCTGCCGCGCGACACCGCGGGGCAGGGTCCGCGCTTTGGGGAGGAAACGCGTGGCACGACCGGCGCAAGCCCAGGAGACCGATCTCTTCATCATCGGCGGCGGCATCAACGGCTGCGGTATCGCCCGTGATGCGGCGGGGCGTGGCCTGTCGGTGACCCTGGCGGAGATGAACGACCTGGCCTCCGCCACCTCCTCCGCCTCGACCAAGCTGTTCCACGGCGGCCTGCGCTACCTGGAGTACTTCGAATTCCGCCTCGTGCGGGAGGCCCTGATCGAGCGCGAGGTGCTCCTCAAGGCCATGCCGCACATCAGCTGGCCAATGCGTTTTATACTGCCTTATCATGAGGATATGCGCTTCGAGTCGGACACGCCGACCTCCAAGCTGCTGTCGCGGGTCATGCCCTGGATGCGGGGCCGCCGCCCCGCCTGGCTGATCCGCCTGGGCCTCTTCCTCTATGACACCCTGGGCGGGCGCAAGATCCTGCCCGCCACCGCCACCCTGAACCTGCGCAACGCCCCCGAGGGCGCACCGCTTCAGGACCGTTTCGAGAAGGCCTTCGAGTATAGCGACTGCTGGGTCGAGGATTCGCGGCTCGTGGTGCTCAACGCACGCGACGCCGAGGCCCGCGGCGCTCGCATCTTGACTCGGACCGAGGTGCTCAGCGCCACCCGCGAGGGCGACCACTGGCTGGTGGAAACGCGCAATAGCGAAAAGGAAACGGTCCAGTACCGCGCGCGGATGCTGGTCAACGCCGGCGGCCCCTGGGTGGGCGACATCATCCAGACCCGGGTGCGGCTCAACTCCCGCGAGGGGGTGCGCTTGGTCCGCGGCAGCCACATCGTGACCCGCCGCCTCTATGACCACGACAAGTGCTACTTCTTCCAGGGCACGGACGGGCGGATCATCTTCGCCATCCCCTACGAAAGCGATTTCACCCTGATCGGCACCACCGACGCGGAACACCCCGATCCTTCCGAGAAGCCCCGCTGCACCCCCGAGGAGCAGGCTTACCTGATCGACTTCGCCAACCAGTACTTCAAGCAGGAGCTGACGCTGGAGGACATCGTCTGGACCTACTCCGGCGTGCGCCCGCTCTACGATGACGGCGCCAGCAGCGCCACGGCGGCGACGCGGGACTATACGCTCAAGGTGGACAGCACCGGCGGCGCCCCCGTGCTCAACATCTTCGGCGGCAAGATCACCACCTACCGGCGCCTTGCGGACAGCGCGCTGGAGAAGATCGGCCAGCACCTGAAGCTCTCGCGCGGCCCCTGGACGGCGGGCGTGCCCCTGCCGGGCGGCGATTTCCCCGTCGATGGCGTGGAGGATCTGGTGGCCGAACTCGAGCGCGACCATCCCTTCCTGTCCGCCTTCTGGGCCCGCCGCCTGGTGCGCGCCTACGGGACGGAGGCGCGCGAGGTGCTGGGCGATGCCAAGCGGGCCGAGGACCTGGGCCGCGATTTCGGCGCCACCCTGACCCAGGCGGAAGTGACCTGGCTGATGCGCCACGAATATGCCCGCAGCGCCGAGGACGTGGTCTGGCGGCGCAGCAAGCTGGGCCTGCGCCTGAGCGCCGAGCAGATCGCCGCGCTCGACACCTGGATGACCGACCAGGGCGCCCGCGGCGCCCCCGCCGCGGCGGAATAGGAGGAAAAGCGATGACGCTGGAATTGAAGGGCGTGTCCAAGCAGGTGGAGGGGCAGACCCACATCCACCCGACAGACCTGACCCTGGAACAGGGGACGATGAATGTCCTGCTGGGCCCCACCACGGCCGGCAAGA
Organism: Sulfitobacter sp.; assembly: GCA_965212515.1. Classification (GTDB taxonomy): domain Bacteria; phylum Pseudomonadota; class Alphaproteobacteria; order Rhodobacterales; family Rhodobacteraceae; genus Sulfitobacter. Next base: position 1,275,006 of record OZ243122.1, on the reverse strand, counting down.
CCTCCCTGATGCGGCTCATGGCCGGGCTCGACGCCCCTGCCACCGGGCAGATCCTCTGGCAGGGCCAGGACGTGACCGGCCAGCGCGTGCAGGACCGCAAGGTGGCCATGGTCTACCAGCAGTTCATCAACTATCCCTCGATGAGCGTCTACGACAACATCGCCTCGCCGATCCGCCTGATGGGCGTCGACAAGGCCGAGATCGACCGCCGCGTGCGCGAGACCGCAGAGCTGATGCAGCTTACCCCGATGCTGGACCGCAAGCCGCTGGAGCTTTCGGGCGGCCAGCAGCAGCGCTGCGCCCTGGCGCGGGCCCTGGTCAAGAACGCGGGCCTGGTGCTGCTCGACGAGCCCCTGGCCAACCTCGACTACAAGCTGCGCGAGGAGCTGCGGGTCGAGATCCCGAAGATCTTCGAGGCCTCCGGCGCGATCTTCGTCTATGCCACGACCGAGCCCGAGGAGGCGCTGCTCCTGGGCGGCAAGACGGCGACCCTCTGGGAGGGGCGGGTGACCCAGTTCGGCCCCACGCCCGAGGTCTACCGCCAGCCCGTCGATGCCACCACGGCGCGGGTCTTCTCCGATCCGCCGATGAACTTCCTGCAGATATCCAAGACCGGCGGCCGCATCCTCTTTGGCGAGGGCCAGAGCGCCGAGGCGACGGGCAAGTTGGCTGAGCTGCCCGATGGCCGCTACATGGCCGGCTTCCGCCCCAACCACCTGGAGATCGGCAAGCACGCGGGCGATGCCATGGCCTTCCAGGCGACACTGCACGTGACCGAGCTGACCGGCTCCGAAACCTTCGTCCACCTGGACCACGACGGCGAGCGCTGGGTCGGCCTGGTGCACGGGGTCCACGATCTGCAACCGGGCGAGGAGCTGACCGTCTGGCTCGAGCCGCGCCATGTCTACATCTTCAGCGAAGAGGGCCGCCTTGTTGCACCGGCAGCCTACGCGCTGGCGGCCTGAGGGGGGAAACCATGGCCAAGATCACGCTCGACAACCTTGCCCACTCCTACCTGCCCAATCCCGGCAGCGAGGCGGACTTCGCCCTGAAGGAGCTGAACCACGATTGGGACGATGGCGCGGCCTACGCCCTGCTCGGCGCCTCGGGCTGCGGCAAGTCCACCCTGCTCAACATCATCTCCGGCCTGCTCCAGCCCAGCCAGGGCCGAGTGCTCTTTGACGGCCAGGATGTGACCAACGCGCCCACGGCGGAGCGCAACATCGCCCAGGTGTTCCAGTTCCCGGTGGTCTACGACACCATGACCGTGCGCGACAACCTGGCCTTCCCGCTGCGCAACCGCGGGCGGGACGAGACGTACGTCGCCGAGCGGGTGCAGGAGATCGCCCGCATGATCGGCATGGAAGAGATGCTGAACCGCAAGGCCCGGGGCCTGACGGCGGATGCCAAGCAGAAGATCTCCCTTGGCCGGGGCATGGTCCGCAAGGACGTCAACGCGCTTCTCTTCGACGAGCCCCTGACGGTGATCGACCCCCACATGAAGTGGGAGCTGCGGACCCAGCTCAAGAAACTGCACCACGATTTCGGCCACACCATGATCTACGTGACCCATGACCAGACGGAGGCCCTGACCTTCGCCGACAAGGTCGTCGTCATGTATGACGGCCGGGTCGTCCAGATCGGCACGCCCGAGGAGCTCTTCGAGCGGCCCGAGCATACCTTCGTCGGCTACTTCATCGGTTCGCCCGGGATGAACGTGATCCCCGCCCGGATCGAGGGCAACCGCGCCTACATCGACGGCTCCCACGTGGAGCTCTCGCAGGGCTTCGGCGCGCTTGAGGGCAAGGTGGAGATCGGCGTGCGGCCCGAATTCGTGAAGCTCTCGCAGAGCGAGGGCCTGCCGGTGCGCGTCCGCCGGGTGGAGGACGTGGGCCGCCACAAGATCATTAGGGCCGAGTTCTTCGGCAACGACATCAACATCATCGCCGACGAGGACGAGGAGGTGAGCGCCGACATGAACCGCGTCACCTTCGACCGCGACCACGTCAACGTCTATGCCAACGACTGGCGCGTCCAGGGGGAGGCGGCCTGATGGCCGGGCTTCTCGACACCGTCATCCTCGGGCGCGCCCCGAGGACCTCAGCGGCGAAAGGTCTTCGGGTCAGGCCCGAGGACGCCGCCGCCGCACCGCGATCGAAAGAGGAGACCGCCTGATGGAAAAGACAGTCAACCAGAAGGCCTGGTTCCTGGTCCTGCCGGTGCTGCTGCTGGTGGCCTTCTCGGCCGTCATCCCGCTGATGACCGTGGTGAACTATTCGGTGCAGGACACCTTCGGCAACAACCAGTTCTTCTGGGCCGGGCTGGAGTGGTTCGAGGAGATGCTCGCCTCCGAACGGATGTGGGACGCGCTTGGCCGACAGCTCATGTTCTCGGGCATCATCCTGGCGATCGAGGTGCCCCTGGGCATCTTCGTCGCCCTCAACATGCCCAAGTCGGGCTTCTGGGCCTCCTTCTGCCTGGTGGTCATGTCCCTGCCGCTGCTCATCCCGTGGAACGTGGTGGGCACCATCTGGCAGATCTTCGGCCGGGTCGACATCGGCCTGCTGGGCTACACGCTCGATGCCCTGGGGGTGGACTACAACTACACCCAGGATGTGCTCGCCGCCTGGATCACCATCGTGGTGATGGACGTCTGGCACTGGACCTCGCTGGTGGCCCTGCTGGCCTACGCGGGCCTCAAGTCGATCCCCGATGCCTACTACCAGGCCGCCAAGATCGACCAGGCGAGCCGCTGGAAGGTCTTCCGCTTCATCGAGCTGCCCAAGATGATGGGCGTCCTGATGATCGCCATCCTGCTGCGCTTCATGGACAGCTTCATGATCTACACCGAGCCCTTCGTGGTCACCGGCGGCGGGCCCGGCAATGCCACCACGCTGCTCTCCATCGACCTGGTGAAGATGGCCCTGGGGCAGTTTGACCTCGGCCCCGCGGCGGCCTTCTCGATCATGTACTTCCTCGTCATCCTGCTGATCTCCTGGGTCTTCTACACGGTGATGACGAACCTCGACAAAAAGGGGATGTGAGATGACCGACACGACAACCATTCCCGAGAACCTCACGGCCCAGGGCAGCAACACCCGGCGCCGCTTCAAGGTCAACACCAGTGCGCTGGTGATGGGGCTCTACCTGCTCTTCCTGATGCTGCCGATCTACTGGCTGCTCAACATGAGCCTCAAGACGAACACGGAAATCCTGAACGAGTTCACGCTCTTTCCGCGCAACCTGACCTTCGACAACTACGCCACGATCCTGACCGATCCGGCCTGGTACATGGGCTACGTCAACTCGCTGATCTACGTGGTGATGAACACCGTCATCAGCCTCGCCGTGGCCCTGCCCGCCGCCTACGCCTTCAGCCGCTACAGCTTCATGGGCGACAAGCACCTCTTCTTCTGGCTGCTGACCAACCGCATGGCGCCACCGGCGGTCTTCGCACTGCCCTTCTTCCAGCTATATTCTTCGGTCGGGCTCTTCGACACGCACATCGCCGTGGCCCTGGCGCACTGTCTCTTCAACGTGCCCCTGGCGGTCTGGATCCTGGAAGGCTTCATGCGCGGCGTGCCCAAGGAGATCGACGAGACGGCCTACATCGACGGCTACTCCTTCGGCCATTTCTTCGTGAAGATCTTCATGCCCCTCATCGCCTCGGGCATCGGCGTCGCCGCCTTCTTCTGCTTCATGTTCTCCTGGGTGGAACTGCTGCTGAGCCGGACCCTGACCACGGTGGACGCCAAGCCCATCGCCGCCATCATGACCCGCACCCAGGGCGCCAGCGGCATCGACTGGGGCGTCCTCGCCGCGGCCGGCATCCTGACCATCGTGCCCGGCGCCTTGGTCATCTACTTCGTGCGCAACTACATCGCCAAGGGCTTCGCCCTGGGGCGGGTGTGATGCAAGGTTTCGTTAACCCCTCCAGTGGCATCCTCGGTCCCGACCCGGGGACCTCTGGTGGCACCCGTGCCATGGTCGTCCTCGGACTTGATCCGAGGATCTCGATGGCCGGAGGTCCTCGGATCAAGTCCGAGGACGACGGTTGGGCTGTTGGAGGTCTTCGGGTCGAGCCCGGGGATGACGGTCACGCGCTGCTGACGCCTCGGGGCATTCTCCGTGGGCGCGGGCGAAGGACCGATGGTGCAGCAGAAGATGCACGTCTACATGATGACGAACCGGCCGCGCGGCACGCTCTACATCGGCGTGACCGGCGATCTGGTGAAGCGTGTCTGGGAGCACAGGTTGCACGCGGCGCCGGGCTTTACGGATCGCTACAACCTCGAGCGGCTCGTCTGGTTCGAGACCCACGACGCGGCGCCCCTGGCGATCCAGCGGGAGAAGTCGCTCAAGCGCTGGTATCGGCGGTGGAAGATCGCCCTGATCGAGCAGGACAACCCCGAGTGGCGCGACCTCTGGGAGGAGATCGCGCTGCCCTAGGTGGTTCGGCGGCCGGGGCCGTCATCCTCGGGCCTGCCCCGAGGACCTCCTGCCACCACCGCACCGTCATCCTCGGGCCTGGCCCGAGGACCTCCTGCCACCACCGCGCCGTCATCCTCGGGCTCGACCCGAGGATCTCGGCCCATGGAGATCCTCGGGTCAAGCCCGAGGACGACACACCCCTTGCACCCGCAGCCGCAGATCTTCGGGTCACCCCCGAGGACGACGCACCACCCCACATACAGAGGAGCAACTGACATGGACTGGATGGCCTGGACATGGCCCACGGCGACCTTCTTTGCGGTCATCGCGGTGCTGCTCATCACCTTCTCGGTGCTTGCGATCAAGTTTCCCGAGACGCCCCGCACCGGCATCCTGCGGATCGAGACGACCCGCGGCGACCGGCTCTTCATCACCCTTCTGGGCTCGGCCTTCATCAATCTGGCCTGGCTCGGTCTCGTGGGCGAGGGGCAACCCTATGCCCTCATCCTATGCCTGATCTACGCCGCGGCGGTCTTCCGCTGGGTCTGACGATCGGGTCACCGGCCGGGAAGGGAGGAAGCCCGGCCAGGTGACGACACCCATTCCTCGACAAGACGGTTCAATAAGGGAGGACACCACATATGAACCTCAAATTCAGATCAACCACGGCGGCGCTGCTGATCCTCGCGGGTCCGGCCTTCGCCGACATGGAGGCGGCGAAGGCGTTTCTCGATAACGAGATCGACGGCCTCTCCAGTCTGACCCGGGAAGAGCAGGAAGCGGAGATGCAGTTCTTCATCGACGCCGCCAAGCCCTTCGAGGGGATGGACATCAAGGTCGTCTCCGAGACCATCACCACCCACGAGTACGAGAGCCAGGTCCTGGCCCCGGCCTTCACCGCCATCACCGGCATCCAGGTCACCCATGACCTGATCGGCGAGGGCGACGTGGTGGAGAAGCTCCAGACGCAGATGCAGTCCGGCGAGAACATCTACGACGGCTACATCAACGACTCCGACCTGATCGGCACCCACTGGCGCTACCAGCAGGCCCGCAACCTGACCGACTGGATGTCGGGCGAGGGCGCGGACGTCACCAACCCGAACCTGGACCTCGACGATTTCATCGGCCTGAGCTTCACCACCGGGCCGGACGGCAAGGTCTACCAGCTCCCCGACCAGCAGTTCGCGAACCTCTACTGGTTCCGCTACGACTGGTTCAACGACGAGAAGAACCAGGCCGACTTCAAGGAGAAGTACGGCTACGACCTTGGCGTGCCGGTCAACTGGTCGGCCTACGAGGACATCGCCGAGTTCTTCACCGGGCGTGACCTGTCGCACTTGGGCGTCGAGGGCGAGGTCTTCGGCAACATGGACTACGGCAAGAAGGACCCCTCGCTCGGCTGGCGCTACACCGATGCCTGGATGTCCATGGCCGGCATGGGAGACGTGGGTGAGCCCAACGGCCTGCCCGTGGACGAGTGGGGCATCCGCGTGAACGAGAACTCGCAGCCCACCGGCTCCTGCGTGGCGCGCGGTGGAGCGACGAACTCGCCTGCGGCCGTCTATGCCGTGACCAAGGCCATCGAATGGCTCGAGAAGTACTCGCCCCCGGCTGCCGCGGGCATGACCTTCTCCGAGGCCGGCCCGATCCCGGCGCAGGGCAACGTGGCCCAGCAGATGTTCTGGTACACCGCCTTCACCGCCGACACGGTCAAGCCCGGCCTGCCGGTGATGAACGAGGACGGCACGCCCAAGTGGCGCATGGCGCCCAGCCCGCATGGCGTCTACTGGAAAGAAGGCCAGAAGGTCGGCTACCAGGACGCAGGCTCCTGGACGCTGATGAAGTCCACCCCGGTGGACCGTGCCAAGGCGGCCTGGCTCTATGCCCAGTTCGTCACCTCCAAGACGGTGGATGTGAAGAAGTCCCACGTGGGTCTGACCTTCATCCGCGAGTCCACGGTGCAGCATGACAGCTTCACCGAGCGCGCGGACAAGCTGGGCGGACTGGTCGAGTTCTACCGCTCGCCCGCCCGCGTGGCCTGGTCGCCCACCGGCACCAACGTCCCGGACTACCCGAAGCTGGCACAGCTCTGGTGGCAGAACATCGGCGACGCCATGTCCGGTGCCAAGACGCCCCAGGAAGCCCTCGACGCGCTCTGCGCCGACCAGGAGCGGGTGCTTGAGCGCCTCGAGCGGGCCGGCATCCAGGGCGACATCGGTCCGAAGATGAACGAGGAGCAGGACGCGGAGTACTGGTTCGGCCAGCCTGGCGCGCCCTACGCCAAGCTCGAGAACGAGGACGAGGAACCCCAGACCGTCTCCTACGACGAGCTGATCCAGTCCTGGCAGTAAGCCAAACTAGGCCGGGGCCCCGCGTGGGCCCCAGCCACCCCCTTCGACATTTCCCTTGAATGACGCGGCCCGCGCCGCCCATAAACATCGCTTTGAAGCGAGGCGATCATGAAACACATTCTGGCCATCGACCAGGGCACAACCTCCACCCGCGCCGTTCTCTTTGACGAGAGCCTGAGCGCCGTGGGCTCGGCCCAGGAAGAATTCCCGCAGATCTACCCCGCCAGCGGCTGGGTGGAGCATGACCCGGCCGAGCTCTGGTCCACCACCGCCGCCACCTGCCGTGCCGCCATCGAGAAGGCCGGACGGGGCGCCGAGGGCATCGCCGCCATCGGCATCACCAACCAGCGCGAGACCACCCTCGTTTGGGACCGCAAGACCGGCCGCCCGATCCACAACGCCATCGTCTGGCAGGACCGGCGCACCTCGGCCCTCTGCAAGCGGCTCAAGAAGGAGGGCTTCGAGGAGACCGTGACGGGGCGCACCGGGCTCCTGCTCGATCCCTATTTCAGCGGCACCAAGCTGGCCTGGCTGCTGGACAACGTCGAGGGCGCGCGCGCCAGGGCCGAGGCGGGCGAGCTGGCCTTCGGCACGGTGGATAGCTGGCTGGTCTGGAACCTCACCGGCGGGGCGGTCCACGCGACGGATGCCACTAACGCCGCCCGCACCATGCTCTACGACATCCGCAAGGGCCGCTGGAGCAGCACCATCTGCGAGCGCCTCTCGATCCCCATGGCGATGCTGCCCGAGGTGCGCGACAGCGCCGCCGATTTCGGCGAGACCCGGCCCGATCTCTTTGGCCGCCGCATCCCCATCCTCGGCATCGCCGGCGATCAGCAGGCCGCCACCGTGGGCCAGGCCTGCTTCCGGCCGGGGATGCTGAAATCCACCTACGGCACGGGCTGCTTTGCCCTGATGAACACCGGCGACACTCCCGTCACCTCGCAGAACCGGCTCCTGACGACCATCGCCTACCAGCTCGACGGCAAGCCCACCTACGCGCTGGAGGGGTCGATCTTCATCGCCGGGGCCGTCGTCCAGTGGCTGCGCGACGGGCTCAAGATCATCCGCGAGGCGAAGGAGACCCAGCCCCTGGCCGAGCGCGCCGACGAGACCCAGAACGTGGTCCTGGTGCCGGCCTTCACCGGCCTCGGCGCGCCCTACTGGAACGCCGAATGCCGCGGCGCGGTCTTCGGCCTCACCCGCAACTCCGGCCCCGAGGAGCTGGCCCGCGCCGCCCTCGAGAGCGTCGGCTTCCAGACCCGCGATCTGCTCCAGGCCATGCAGGCCGACTGCGAGGCGGCGGGCCTGATCGGCAGCGGCGAGGGCGGCGCCACCCTGCGCGTGGACGGGGGCATGAGCGCCTCGGACTGGGCCATGCAGTTCCTCTCCGACATCATCGGCGCCCGGGTGGACCGGCCCGAGGTGCTGGAGACCACGGCCATGGGGGCCGCCTGGCTGGCCGGGCACCGGGCCGGGCTCTATCCGAGCCAGGAGGCCTTCGCCGAGAGCTGGGCCCTGGAGCGCTGCTTCGAGCCCGCCATGGCGGAGGAGACCCGGGCCGAGAAGTATGGCGCCTGGCAGCGCGCCGTCGATGCCACGATGCGCTTCTAGCCCATGGCAGCCTTCGGCCTGACAGCCCCCGCGCGCACGCTCTTCGGGCGCGGCACCCGCCATCAGGGTGTGGCGGAGGTGGCCCGCCTCGGGCGCCGGGTGCTCCTGGTGCGCGGCGGCGCCGTGGCTTGGGTGGACACGTTCGAGGCGGAGCTGCGCGCCGCGGGCCTGGCCCTCACGACCCTGCGCTCGGCGGGCGAGCCCACGATCGACCAGCTGCGCGCCGGGCTGGCGGAGGCCCGAGACTTCGGCGCGGACTGCGTCGTCGCCGTGGGCGGCGGTGCCACGCTGGACCTCGGCAAGGCCCTGGCGGGACTCCTGCCCAGCGCGGGCGATCCCCAGGACTACCTGGAACTGGGCGGACGCCCGGCGCGGCGGCTGGAAGTGCCCTTGCCCTTCGCCGCCCTGCCCACCACGGCGGGCACCGGCGCCGAGGCGACCCGCAATGCCGTCATCGGTCTGCCCGAGGCGCAACTCAAGATCAGCCTGCGCGATCCCCGCCTGGTGCCCGATCTGGCCCTGGTGGACCCCGCCCTGACCGATGGCGCGCCCCTGGGCTTGACGCTCGCCAGCGGCCTCGATGCCATCACCCAGCTCATCGAAAGCTACCTCACTCCCCGCGCCAACACGGTGACCGATGCCCTCTGCCGCGATGCCCTGCCGGGGGCCATCGCCGCCCTCAAGCGGCTGACGGAAGCGGAGGATGAAGGGGCGCGCGACAGGCTCGCCCGGGCCAGCCACCTCAGCGGCTTGGCCCTGGCCAACGCGGGCCTCGGTGTGGTCCATGGCCTGGCCTCGGTGATCGGCGCGCGCGGTGGCGCCCACGGCGCCATCTGTGGCCGCCTCCTGGCCCCCTCCCTGACGGTGAACGCCGCCGCCCTGCGCCGCGCGGGCGCGGACCTCACCCGCCTGGCCCAGGTGGACGGCTGGCTCGCCACCGGCCTCGGCGCGCCGGGCACCCCCGGCGTGGCTGCCCTGCGCCAGTTCCTCACCGCACAGTACTTCCCCAGCCTCGCCCAACTCGGCCTGCCGCGCACGGCCCACGCCGAGACCGCCGAACAGGCGAGGGGTGCCTCCTCCACCCAGGCCAACCCGGTGGTCCTGAGTGCGGCGGAGATCGTGGAGATTTTGGCGACGGCGGACTAGCCCTTCTCTCCCAGCCGCTCGATCTCCTCGGGGCTGAGGTGCTTGACGCTCTCCCAGACCCGGCTCTTGGCGCTGTTGAGCAGACCCTGCGGGTCCATCCGTTTCTTCCAGGCCAGGTGGCGGTAGTCCACGTTCTTCAGGCCCGCCCCCTCCAGGTGCCAGGTGTGGGCATCGTAGACGGTGAAGCCGTGGGCGGCGTAGGTGGCGTTGATCTCCTCCAGCCGCGCCCGGTCTTTGTACCAGATGATGGGCAGGTCAAAGCTCACCACCTCGCCGCCGTTGCGGGCGAATTCGTGGTGCATCCAGACATCCTCGCCCAGCTCGGCGCGCAGGCGGGTGATCCGCGCCGCCTCGGGCGGGCGGGGGCAGCCGACCTGCTGGTAAGTGGCGGAGCGGTCCGCCTTGAGGACCTGGAGCGTCGTGTGGTTGTAGGAGAAGTCGTAGAGATGCGGCAGGCGCCGCTCGGCCCGCTCGGCCTCGGAGAGGATGAGATCGACCTGACCGCCCGCCGCCTCCACCTGCTTGCGGAAGGGGGTCGCGCTTGCCGGCGGGATCATGGCGATCAGCAGGTGATGGTCCGGCCGGATGTGCCCTTCGAGGCGCGAGAAGTAGGGGGTGATCCGGGCCTCCACGGTGGAGAGCAGCTTGCAGCCCAGCTCCGCCGCCTCGGCCAGGCCGTGGGCCGCCAGGTAGGCCGCGCCGTAACTCTCGAAGGTGGCCAGGCAGGAATGCCAGTCGCGCGCGGGCACGGTGCGCAGGGTCACCTCGGTGATGACCCCGTTTAGCCCCCAGGCATGGTGGATCTGGAGCACATCGCCGCCCTCGAAGAGGTGCTCCCGGGGAGTGGCGCTCACATCGAGCGCGCGCAGGGCGATGAGATTGCCGGGGTCGCGCAGCATCCCGTTGGCCACCGAGCCGATGCCCGAGGAACCGCCCGCGACGAAACCGCCGATGGTCGCCAACTCCTGGGTGGAGGGAAACATGCAGAGCTCGCGCCCGGTCTCGGCCAGGGCCGCGTTGATGTCGGAGATGAGCGCCCCGGCCTGGGCGCGCACGAAGTCCGGGCCGATCTCCAGCACCCGGTCCAGCCTCCGCGTCTCGATAATCAGCCCGCCATCAAGCGGCACGGCCTGGCCGTAGTTGCCGGTGCCGCCGCCGCGCAGGGTGACCGGCACGGAGGCCGCATGGGCGCAGGAAAGGCAATGGGCCAGCTCCTCCACCGTGGCGGGGCGGGCGACGAGATCGCCAAAGCAACGCCGGAGCTCGGCATTGAGGATCGGGCTGTACCAGAAGAAGTCGCGCGAGCGTTTCTTGACGAGCACCGGCTCGGCGATCACCTCCACCGGCGCCAGGCGCGCGGCGAAGGCGCCCCAGTCGATCTCGACCTTGCCGGAAACGGAGCTCATGTCGCCTCCTCCTTCATGATCTCACCCAGGGGCCGGGGCGGGGTCAGGTCCGCCACCAGCTCGGCGCTGTGGCGCGCGGGCAGGAAGAGCAGATCCCCGGCGGGCAGATCCTCGATGTGGCCCGGCGGCGCGCCGATGGCCCGGTTGGCCTCCGTGGTGATCATCGGCAGGTGGTCTCCGTAGGGCGGATCGAGGTGCACGCCGAGGGCGGCCAACATCAGGGTGAAGCGCGGATCGTGCCGGTTGAGCGGGCAGAAGGCATCGCCCACGTTGTCCGTGCCCAGCACAACGGGGATGCCCGCCGCGCGCAGCTCCTGCACCCGGGTGATGCCGCGCCGGTCCGGCGTGCCCGCGCCTCGACCCTGGAGATAGAGGTTGGTGCTGGGCAGGGCCGCCACCGTGATCCCCGCCCGCGCGATCCTGTCGAGCAGGGGCGCGAGCCGCGCCTCGGGCAGGTTCATCAGGCTGCAGGCATGGCCGCAGAGGATGGGGCCTTCGTAGCCCACCTCAAGCACCGCTTCGGCGATGAGGGAGAGCCCGTCGAGCCCCACTTCGAGCCCCTCATCAACGTGAAAATCGAGCGCCAGGCCATGGCGGTGCGCCGTCTCCACAGCGGCGCGGATGCCCTCCCGGCGGGCGGGCTGGCTGTGCACGAAGCAGCCCAGGGCGTGGCCATTGCCGGAAAGCAGCCGCCCCATGAGGCGCGAGAGATCGGGGTTGGCCTGATCGCCCACGCCGATCAGGGGCGAGAGTTGCAGGTCGATGCGCGGGCGCCATTCCTCGACCAGTTCGTTCAGCACATGCCAGGCCGGGGGCGGGGTCAGGGCCGAGGCGCCATCGGGCCAGTCCACGTGGGAGCGGACGCGGCGCACCCCGGCCTCCACCAGTTCCGCCAGTCCCCGGCTGGCCCGGCGGTGCAGATCCTCCGCCGTCCAGTGCTCTTTGTCCCGGCGCTGGCTTTCGATGGCCTCCAGCAGGGTGCTGCCGGTGCGGCCGATGCGCCCGATGGTGTGGCACTTGTCGAGGTGCACGTGGGGCTCGCAGAGTGGCGGCAGCACCATGCCGCGCGGGGCCTCGTCACCGGAAGGGGCCTTCAGGCCTACGGCGCGGCCCTCCCGGATCACCAGATCGCCCCAGAGGCAATCCTGCCGCGCCCGCCCGCCGAAGCGCTCCGGCGCGCGCAGCAGGCTGCGGGGGAGGAGGACGTTCTCGATGACCCCGGTTGCCATGGCCGCGCCGCTCATGGGGCAAACCGGGCCATCTCGGCCAGCAGCCGGGCCAGGTTGCGGGCGGCGCTCTCCAGGATCTGCGCCCCCCGTTCGGCATCGGCGGCGGCGGCATTGCCGCAGGCGCCCGAGGGGTTCAGATCAGCCGCGAGCCAGGCGGGCCGGGCGGGCTGCCCTTCGAGGCCGATCATCTCGACCTCTTCCGCCCAACGCGCTTGGGCTGGGGTAAAGTCCTCGGCCCTGGCCATCTCAACAAGGTCGGGCCGCAGGGAGAGCATGGCGGCGGTCTCGATGAGACCGGCGTGCAGGTCCCGGGCGGTCTCTTCCGGCGGGATGGCCCGGTCCAGCTCCGCCAGCCCGAACCAGGAGGCCTGGGCCACCACTATCCCGTGGCGCGCGCGCAGATCGCGGCCGGCGATTTCCAGCAGGGCGCTGTTGCCGCCGTGTCCGTTGAAAAGCAGCAACCGCCCCACGCCGGAGCGGGCGAGGCCCGCGCCGATGTCGCGCAGCACCGCCAGCAAGGTCTCGGCGGAGAGGGCGAGGGTGCCGGGAAAGGCGGCATGTTCGTCGCTCTTGGTGATCCGCAGCGGCGGCAGGATCAGCACCCGCTGCTCGGGCGAAAGGTGGGTCAGGGCGCGGTCCGCCACCGCCTCGGTCAGGAGGCTGTCCACGGCGAGGGGCAGGTGCGGGCCGTGCTGCTCCGTTGCCCCCAGGGGCAGGAGCGCCACCAGGTCGGGCGGCAGGTCGGCAAGGGCGGGGCTGGGCTGATCGGCCCAGTAGCCTTGCAGGGTGGGAGGCTGGTTCATCTCGGCGGCTCCGGGCTGGCGGGGCAGGGCGGCAGGTCAGCCCTGCTTCCCTTACCCATGGGGAAGGTTCTTGCGTGGCCCTGTGGTGCGATCCGTGCCAGAGATGTGGTCACAGAGTACCCGGCCCGCGCCCGCAATCAAGCCCCCGAGAGGATCTGCTGTGAAAGAGATCACCCCCGAAACCATCGCCGCGCCCCTGGCCCGCTATGCCCACGGGATCGAGGTGCCGGCCCACTGGCGGCTGCTGCGCACCTCGGGCCAGCTGGCGCTCGACGGGGCGGGGAAGGTGCCCGACGGGGCCGAGGCCCAGGCGCGGCTCTGCTTCGAGAACATCCGCGCGATCCTCACCGAGGCGGGCATGGGGCCGGGCGACGTGGCGCACCTGACCGCCTACGTGACCGACCGGGCGCATATGGCGGGCTACATGGCCGCCCGCGATGCCTTTCTCGAGGGCACGGGGCGCAGGCCTGCCTCCACCCTGCTGGTGGTGGCGGGCTTCACCCGGCCGGAGTTTCTGGTGGAAGTGGAGGTGATGGCGGCCGCCCCCTGAGCGCCGCCCGCTCACCGCGTCAGAACCACGTCCTGCTTGATGTTCAGCCCCTCCACCACCGCATCCACCAGATAGGCGGCCACGTCGGCGCGCGAGACGAGCCCGTTGCGCCAGCTCTGGGGTTCGGTCAGAACCTGGACGCGCCCCGACTTGGCCCCCTTGGTCAGGATCACCGGGCGCACGATGGTCCAGTCCAGCCCGCTGGCCGTGATCAGGGCCTCCTGGCGGTCCTTGTCGGCGTAGGGCTTGCCGAGGATGGCGCGGTGGCCGAGCTTCTCCACCTGGCTCATGGCAGCACGGCTGCGCCCGGCGCCGAAGCCGGTGACGGCCACCAGGCGCGTCACGCCGGCCTTTTCCATCTCTTCGATGAGCAGGGCGGTGCTTTCGGAAAAGAGCGTCTCCTCTTCCCAAAGCATGGCGAGCCGCTCCTTGATCCCCAGGGCGTAGATGACGGCCGAGACGCCCTCCAGCGCCAGGGCCAGGTCGGCCCGCTCGCGGGCATCGCCGGGGCAGAGCTCGAGGTTGGGGCGCGGCGGCATCTCGCCCGCGCTGCGGGCGAAGGCGCGCACCGGCAGATCGCGGGAGAGGGCCTCGGCCACCGCCAGCTCCCCGATGCCCGAGGTGGCGCCCATGATGAGGATCGGCTGAGTCATGTTGGGTCCTTTTGGTGCGTGGGGGCCGCGCCCAGGCGGGCGGTGCCCATATAGATGATGGTGGTGAGGGGCAGGGTGCCGAAGATCAGATCGCCGCGCCGGTCGATGAAGCGGGGCCCCAGCCCGGTGAAGCGCCCCGGCGTGAGGCCCGCGCGGTGCAGGGCGGCGCGCAGTTCGCCCGGCTTGATGAAGAGGGCGGGATCGTGGGTGCCCTTGGGCAGCAGCCGCAGGAGATCCTCGGCCAGAGTGATGGTGGCGAGCCGGGCGATGGGATTGCGGTTGATCGTGTCGAAGAGGAAGAGCCCGCCGGGCCGCAGCACCCGGGCCACCTCCTCCAGCACCTGTTCGAGGTCCCGCACGTGCTCCAGCACATCGACGCAGACCACCGCGTCGAAGCTCTGGCTTTCGTAGGGCATCTCCTCGCCGACGCCGACCCTGTAGTCGATCCGCAGGCCCCCCTCGGCGGCATGGGCGCGGGCGGCGCCGATGGCCTCGGCGGCCGGGTCCAGCCCGGAGACCCGCGCGCCCCGGTCCGCCAGGGCCTCGGCCATGAAGCCGCCGGCGCAGCCGAGGTCGAGCACCGCCTTGCCCCGCCAGTCGATCTGCCGGTCGAACCAGCTCAGCCGTCCCGGCACCATGTTGTGCAGGGTGCGGACCCAGCGGATCTCGTCGTTCCACCAGTGGGTGGCCGCTTCATCGTAGATTTCCAAATTGTTGCGTTTCATCGGGCCCTTCCTTCTGTGCGGGCAGCTAGCCCGCGCCGCAGCCGCTCCAAGGGTCAGCCCCGGCCGAGCAGGGCCGCCGCCATGGCCCGGCCCGA
>OZ243122.1:0-1255000 GCA_965212515.1 Sulfitobacter sp. | reverse complement strand
GGTTGAAAAGGCAAACCCGGGGAACTGAAACATCTAAGTACCCGGAGGAAAGGACATCAATTGATACTCCCCTAGTAGCGGCGAGCGAACGGGGACCAGCCGAGCCATGAGTGTGACTGGAATGTGTTGGAAAGCACAGCCAAAGTGGGTGACAGCCCCGTACAGGAAGCACGATTGGACGTATTAAGTAGGGCGGGACACGTGAAATCCTGTCTGAAGATCGGAGGACCACCTTCGAAGGCTAAGTACTCCTTACTGACCGATAGCGAACCAGTACCGTGAGGGAAAGGTGAAAAGCACCCCGACGAGGGGAGTGAAACAGTACCTGAAACCGAACGCCTACAATCAGTTGGAGGGCCCTTGCGGCCTGACAGCGTACCTTTTGTATAATGGGTCATCGACTTGGTCTCACGAGCAAGCTTAAGCCGTTAGGTGTAGGCGCAGCGAAAGCGAGTCTTAATAGGGCGTCGAGTTCGTGGGATCAGACCCGAAACCGAGTGATCTAGGCATGACCAGGATGAAGATGAGGTAACACTTATTGGAGGTCCGAACCCACACCTGTTGAAAAAGGTCGGGATGAGTTGTGCCTAGGGGTGAAAGGCCAATCAAACTCGGAGATAGCTGGTTCTCTGCGAAATCTATTTAGGTAGAGCGTCATCCGAATACCCTCGGGGGTAGAGCACTGGATGGGTAATGGGGCCCCACAGGCTTACTGATCCTAACCAAACTCCGAATACCGAGGAGTACTAGATGGCAGACACACGGCGAATGCTAACGTCCGTCGTGGAGAGGGAAACAACCCTGACCTCCGGCTAAGGCCCCTAATTCATGGCTAAGTGGGAAAGCAGGTGAGACGACCAAAACAACCAGGAGGTTGGCTTAGAAGCAGCCATCCTTTAAAGATAGCGTAACAGCTCACTGGTCTAAACAAGTTGTCTTGCGGCGAAGATGTAACGGGGCTCAAGCCATGAGCCGAAGCCGAGGATGCACTAGTTGCATGGTAGCAGAGCGTAGTGTGACATAACTCCATGTGTCCTTAATCCCCTCGGGGATGTTGGACACGCGGGGTTTTCAGTGAAGCGGGCGCGTGAGCGATCCCGTGGAGAGATCACTAGCGAGAATGATGACATGAGTAGCGACAAAGAGTGTGAGAGACACTCTCGCCGAAAGTCCAAGGGTTCCTGCTTAAAGCTAATCTGAGCAGGGTAAGCCGACCCCTAAGGCGAGGCCGAAAGGCGTAGTCGATGGGAACCAGGTTAATATTCCTGGGCCAGATGGAAGTGACGGATCGGAAAGGTTGTTCATCCTTATCGGATTGGATGGGCAGCTCACCGGTCCCTGGAAATAGCTCCATCATGAGATCGTACCCTAAACCGACACAGGTGGACTGGTAGAGAATACCAAGGCGCTTGAGAGAACGATGTTGAAGGAACTCGGCAAAATACCTCCGTAAGTTCGCGAGAAGGAGGCCCGGTTCCTAGGCAACTAGGGGCTGGGGGCACAAACCAGGGGGTGGCGACTGTTTATTAAAAACACAGGGCTCTGCGAAGTCGCAAGACGACGTATAGGGTCTGACGCCTGCCCGGTGCCTGAAGGTTAAAAGGAGGGGTGAGAGCTCTGAATTGAAGCCCAGGTAAACGGCGGCCGTAACTATAACGGTCCTAAGGTAGCGAAATTCCTTGTCGGGTAAGTTCCGACCTGCACGAATGGCGTAACGACTTCCCCGCTGTCTCCAACATCGACTCAGCGAAATTGAATTACCTGTCAAGATGCAGGTTTCCCGCGGTTAGACGGAAAGACCCCGTGCACCTTTACTACAGCTTCACACTGGCATCAGGCCAAGCATGTGCAGGATAGGTGGTGGGCTTTGAAACCGGGACGCCAGTCCCGGTGGAGCCTCCCTTGAGATACCACCCTTGCTTTGCTTGATGTCTAACCGCGGTCCGTTATCCGGATCCGGGACCCTGTGTGGCGGGTAGTTTGACTGGGGCGGTCGCCTCCTAAATCGTAACGGAGGCGCGCGAAGGTTGGCTCAGAGCGGTCGGAAATCGCTCGTTGAGTGCAATGGCAGAAGCCAGCCTGACTGCGAGACTGACAAGTCGAGCAGAGTCGAAAGACGGCCATAGTGATCCGGTGGTCCCAAGTGGGAGGGCCATCGCTCAACGGATAAAAGGTACGCCGGGGATAACAGGCTGATACTGCCCAAGAGTCCATATCGACGGCAGTGTTTGGCACCTCGATGTCGGCTCATCTCATCCTGGGGCTGGAGCAGGTCCCAAGGGTACGGCTGTTCGCCGTTTAAAGAGGTACGTGAGCTGGGTTTAGAACGTCGTGAGACAGTTCGGTCCCTATCTTCCGTGGGTGTAGGATACTTGAGAGGAGTTGCCCCTAGTACGAGAGGACCGGGGTGAACGATCCACTGGTGGACCTGTTGTCGTGCCAACGGCAGTGCAGGGTAGCTATGATCGGACAGGATAACCGCTGAAGGCATCTAAGCGGGAAGCCCCCCTCAAAACAAGGTATCCCTGAGGGCCGAGGTAGACCACCTCGTCGATAGGCCGGAGATGTACGCACAGCAATGTGTTCAGTTGACCGGTACTAATGGCCCGATAGGCTTGATTTGATCCAGTAGAAGCAGAACTTCCACAGGACAGTCAAAAGCATACACAGCACCAATAAGCGTGCTGGCTTGGACAACACCCCAGGACCTTCCTCGGTTTGGTGATCATAGCGCGAGCAAAACACCTGGTCCCATCCCGAACCCAGCCGTTAAGTGCCGTAGCGCCGATGGTACTGCGTCTTAAGACGTGGGAGAGTAGGTCATCGCCAAACCTAGAAAGGTCCTGGGACCCCCGTATCTCTCTTACGATGCAACAAAAACACTCTGTCGCGGGATGGAGCAGCCCGGTAGCTCGTCAGGCTCATAACCTGAAGGTCGTAGGTTCAAATCCTACTCCCGCAACCAAACCAACACACAAAAAGCCGCCCCTCCCGGGCGGCTTTTGTGGTCGTGGGGGCCGTCTTCCGAAACTTGCCAATCTACTTCGTTTGGAAGTCAAAGGAGTCCGAAAACCGCTGGCCGGTATCGTCTTCGATCCAGAGCAGCACTTCCAACGTCGCGGAGGGTTCAACGGACATGCGCGAGGTTGTGAGGGGGCCCTGGGGCGTTCCGTCCGAGACGGATATTACGCCCAATTGGCGGCTCGTGCTGCGGCCGCTTTCCCCGATCTTTGTCATTTCGAGCCGATAGGTTCCGCGCCGGCCCTTCTCGAGGTTGGAGAAGGCTTCGATCTTTACCGAGTGGCCGTCTCGGGTCAGGTCGATCCATGCCCGCCGGGTCTCTTCGGCTTCGCCGGGGTGCGGAACGCTCAGCAGGAAGTATATGGGGAGGACTGTCCATTTCATGGGGTAAACTCCTCGGTAGAGGGAAGGATGGTGTCGTTTAGGAGTCAGTTCTTGAGGTACACTCCGTCTTCAAGAGTGAGTATGTCGTCATCGGCGAGTGCGGAATTCCGGCGGTTCTGAAGACGACATGCGGGGTCCGACGAGATCAGATCCGTGCCGCAGCTCCGGCGCGGTTCTGTCGGCCCTCCGGAGGCAACCTCTGCCTGGTTCTGCGATGGCGCGCGCGGTGGCTGCGGTATCACGAGGGGCTGAGCCTCGTCCGATGGCCTCCGCTCCCGCGTGGCGCCCGGTTCCGGGACAAAGACCGGCGGATGAGGCGAGGGGGTGTACTCGATGCTGAGTATCGCCTCTAGGATCGCCGCGGCAAAGGCCTCATCTTCGGCCTGGGCGGCCCGCAGCTCGCTGTTGAGCTCGGCGATGCTGCGGACGGGACCAGGGGCCTGGGTCGGCGCGGGACCCGGCAAGACAAGCTGCTGAACCTCCGCCGGATTCTCCTGCGCGTGCAATGCGCTGAGGGCCGCTATACTGAGCGCCGCTGCGAGTAGGAGCAGGGGGCGTGGCCGCGACATGGATCACTCTCCGCGCTGGGTGATTTGCACCGTCATGCTGCCCGTCTGGGTGACGCGGATCGGCGGCGCTTCGATGCCGAACTGCTTGAGCGTCGCGGCATTCTCGTCGCCGGATTGCTCCAGCTCCATGAGGTTGGAGTCGCCTTCCTGGAGGAGATCCGCGAAATTGTCGTTGCCCGACTGGCGAAGGGTCATTCTGTTGGCCCGGCCGATCTGGGTCTGGAAGGCCGTGTTGCCAAGACCAATCTGCTCA
Source organism: Sulfitobacter sp. (assembly GCA_965212515.1). Lineage (GTDB taxonomy): Bacteria > Pseudomonadota > Alphaproteobacteria > Rhodobacterales > Rhodobacteraceae > Sulfitobacter. Next base: position 1,250,773 of record OZ243122.1, on the reverse strand, counting down.
AGGACAGCGTCGTTGCCAAGGATCGCGGACCCCGAGCCGGTCTGGTCGACGCTGAAGGCATTGACCGTGCCCGAGATCAGGACATCTGCCGAGTTGCCCTCTCCCCGCTGGGTGACATCGCCCTGATTGCCCGAGCCGCTCAACCGGACATAGGCGACCTGATCTTCGCCGCTTTGCTCAATTAGGAGGGTACTGTTGTCACTGGTGCTTGTGACCTCGGCGATGTTGTCGGCTCCGATCTGGTCAATGTCCACTTCGGTCTGAAGTGGAAGGCTGGTGACATTCCCGGTGCCTGAAATCTGACCGACGTTTTCCTGCGCGACAGCCATGGACATCGTGGTGAGCCCGAGTGTTGTAAGGAGACTGAAGAGCTGAATACGCATCACTAATGACCTCGAAGGGGTGAGCGCCAGGCCCGAAGGCCTGGCGCGGTCAGCTTAGCACGATCCTGCGTTACTGCATCACGGTCGAGCTGTTCTGGACACCGTTTTGCGCAACCTTGGACAAGTTCCCGGACGTTGCGGCCTGGGTGACCTTTGCAGTGTTTCCAATGGCCGGTGACGAGGCGGGTCCGGTCTGATTGATCTCGCTGACCTGGTCGCTCATCGATTGGACCAGGGTCGCCGTGTTGCCCCAGCCGTTCTGGACGATCAGGCTTGAATGGCCGCCGCCGCCGTCCTGCAGCACCGATACGGTGTGCCCTCCCGCGATACCCTGCGTCACGGTGCTGGTGTTGTCGTCACTGAATTGCTGTACCGTCGCGTCGTTGGCGAAAGGTACCCCGGGCAGGTCTCCCTGGCCGGACGATTGGGTCACGACGCTGTTGTTGTTGCTGCCGACCTGCTCGACGGAGGCACTGTTGCCCAACGCGGGTGAAACACCGCCGGACTGCACAATGGTTGACGTGTTGTCGTTGCCGTCCTGACGGTTGGAGGCCATGCCGGCCTCACCCCCCTGACCGATCTCCGATGTATTCCCGACCCCGGTTTGATCGATAGAACCGATGTTGTTGTTGTCGTTTGACGTGGGATCAGAGATATAGATGGGCCCCATGGTCCAGAACCTGACTGTGCCCGTTCCTTGCGCAATCTCAGCGTCGTTGCTGGTCCCGTCCTGAATGATGTTCGCCTGGTTGTTGTCGCCTCCGTTGGAACCGACGATCTGATCGGCCACGGCGGTGTTGGCTGTCCCAGACTGGGTGATTTCCGTAGTGCTGTTGGTGATGTCACGCGGGTTTGTCGAGCTACAGGAGCCACCGAAAACCGAGCAGTTTTCGGCAATGCCTGGGCCCTGTTGAGCAGTGGCCGTGTTGCCATCGCCATCTTGGTCCAGCGCGATCAGGTTGCCCCCCTCGATAGAGTCCTGAATGGCCGTGGCGATGTTCGCCCCACCGGTGCCGGTGTGGTTCTGGGTGACCGTCGCGGTCTGCGTACCTGAGCCGCCGAGCTGGTGAACGGTTGAACTGTTAGTCCCGGCGCCGCCGGAGTCCGATTGGATCACGGTTGCAATGTCGTCTGATCCGGTCTGGAGCACATAGGAGGCCGCACCTGTTCCGTTGGTTTACGTCACGGATGCGGCGTTCGATGATCCGTCGATCTGGTCGATCGTACTGTCGTTCGCCAGGGCGGTGCCCGCGAGGGCTGCCGCTAGGGCGGAAGTGAGAATGAGATTTTTCATTTTTTCTTTCCAAGCAAATCTGAGCCAGCAAGGTCGGCCCCGCGATCGCGGGGCCGACCCAAGGGCTTACTGGTTCACGGTGGCAGTGTTGTTGATGCCGGTCTGCGTCACCGTGGAGTTGTTGTTGCTGGTGGCGACCTGCCACACGTTTGCCGTGTTGTCGGAGCCTGACTGGGTGATGGTGCTGGTGTTGTCCATCTCGCCCTGAATCACCGTCGCACTGTGGCCACTGTCTGACTGCGTGATCGTGCTCTTCCCGTTGTCGCCGGTCTGGGTGACGTCAGCGCTGTGACCAGAACCGGTCTGGGTCATGAAGTTCTGGTTGCCTGAACCCGACTGGCTGAGCATCGCCATCTGTCCCGAGCCCGCTTGATTGATGTCGCTGCTGCCGCCATCGCCAGACTGTTCAACGATTGCCGACAAGGTGCTGCCGTTCTGCAGGATGATGCTGCCGTTGTCCGAGCCTGACTGCGTGACATTGGCCGAACTGTTGTCGCCTGTCTGGGTGACTTCGCTGGTCTCGTCGGTACCGGATTGATTGACGGTGACATTGGAGCCGTTGATTGCAGCGGTTTGGGTGACCGTGCTTTCGTTGTTTCCGCCGGACTGGGTCACATCAGCGGTCGCGTCTTCGCTGTCCATGTCCTGGGTCACGTTTGAGGTTTGGTCGTTGTCGGACTGCGCAACGGTTGTGGTGTTCCGCTTGCCCTGCTGCAGAACAGTGCTGGTATTGTCGTCGCCGTTCTGAGTAACCAATGCCGTGAGGTCTTTTTTGCCGCCTTGCTCGACATCCGAGAAGTTGTTCGCGCCGTTTTGGACGACGTCGATGTCTTCGTTCGGCCCGCGCTGCAGGACCGTTGAGGTGTTGCTGTCGCCGGTCTGAGTAACATCCACATCGCTGTACGGATTGGCATCGTCATCGCGCTGTTCAATCGTCGAATTGTTGAAGTCGCCGGACTGATCGTTGCGCGCCGTCAGGCCAGAACCTTCCGGTGTCGGGGAGCCGTTTCCGTTCCCCCGTTGTTTGATGGTGGAATTGTTGCCCTGGCCATCCTGAATGATACGTCCATTGAGAGCAAAGCCGGAGGGGACCGTCTCCAGGTTGGAAGAGTCCTGATCGATGTTTGCGGTGTTGGTCGCACCGTTGCCGCCAAGTGGCTGGTTATGCTGTTCGATCCGGGCTCGCGATTTGTTGCCGTCCTGGGTAATGACTGCGTCGTTTGTCGGCGTGTTGAAGGACGTGCTGCCCAGCGGATCCTCGCTTTGAGTCACCACAGCTACGTTGTCGTCGCCAACTTGATCAATGTCCGAGATGCCCTCGTTGCCGTTTATCTGGTCAACGGTCGCTTGGTTGAGTGTACCGATCTGGTCGATCTCGCTGTTGTTCGCCAGCGCGGGGCCGGCAACAAGAAGCGCAATCACGGATGCTGTGGAAAAGAAGTGCTTTTGCATGAGGTAAACCTCCACTATAAGCACCAGAGCATCTCTGGTGCTGGGTTGGTGGCCGCGAATGCGACCGCTGATTAGAGCGCGGCGTTTAGGTGTCCAGCCATACGGACGCCGTGCTCCCCTAATCTCACCCCTTTTCAGGGTGATATGACATCTCTGCTCAGATTGTTTTTGTGGTCTCCGACGCCGATGTAACGGCGGAGATTTCGATCGACGTTTCTACGTCGAGCTGGGCTTGATCACCTGAAACCGGACGGCGGAAACGGCCGTCCTCCTCCAGGTACCTGTTGATCAACTGCTGACCCACTGCGTGGTCTTTGAATGCCCAGTAATCTTGTTGCGCCATCTCCATGATCAGCGCGTAAATCGCTTTTTCAATGGCCCGGCTGAGCGCGATCAGGCCCGGTTCGTTCTCGGTGACCCCGGTCTCGAGTTCCAGGATCTCGTCGGAGGCGACATACCTGAAGACGTTCGCGCCGACGCTGGTGGAGAGGACGGATTTCTGCACCACGACCGAGGCGAGGACTTCGCCGGTCTTCACGCTGACCGTTCTCAGGTTCACGCTCATGGTGTCTCTCCGATACTCGGTGCGGGCGCCAATCCCCAGAAGGGCTGCGCCAGCACCACCCGTTTCCACATTCGAATCGAAGCCGACGACGCCGCCTTCGACAATGACGCCCGCGAAAAGCATGGGCGGCAAGGCGGCCGGATTGACCTCTTTTTCCTTCAGGTAGATCTGACGCATCTCCTGAATGATCCGGCGTTCCTGCAGCAGGTTGTTGAGGTTGGTCCGCTCAACGACCCGAAACCACTGACCGCGTCCCGTGTCCTTCAGGGCCTTGATCAAGACGGCCCCCCCGCCTTGCGAGACGGCCCGTGACAGGCTCTGGAAGTTCTCGGAGGGCTTGTATTGCCCCGACAGGTCTTCGAACTCGTACACCGCAATATCGACGCGGTTCTTTGGTGGTGCCAGGTGCAGGAGGCTGCTTCTGGTCTGGGTCACCTCCGGCAGGGCCGGTTCCTCAATCTCCTGCGGCAGTTCCGCACAACCCGTTATGAACGCGACCGCTACTGCGGCCAGACACGCTTTCGGCCAGTACAACTTCATCCCCTTGTCTTAATCGTATTGCTTGGTCTTCTTGTTCGCTGCTCACCCCTGGTCCTGCACCACGGGAAGGACGATCTCGGTAGTCGAGCCGTCGAGAAGGTTAGTGATCTGGACGGTGATCGTCTCCAGCGTGCGCTCGTAGAAAATCTGCTGGTCGCCGATCGTGATGGTATCGGAATCGCCGGGCTGGGCGCCCGTGATCACCTCGGATAGGCCCGAGGAGAGTGACGACAGGAGGCGGCTCTGAAGCTGCCGCACGAAGAGATCTGACTGGGAGCTTGAGGTTGACCTCCCCGAGGCCGCGGTCTCTGTGTGTTGGTTTTGAATCTCGGCAAGCGCCAGCAGATGGCTTGAATTGAAAGAGGGTCCGCCGAAGGAGGGACTGATAAAGTTGAATGTCAGGTCCTGGGCAGCCCCTGAGGAGGCGCTGGCTGCAATGACGGCAGCCACCAGCGCTGATTTTGCACCCGCCATGGCAGGCACCGACACACGAAGTGCATTGGCTGTGCGAACTCTCACGTTCGTCCCCCCTAATTATGTTCTTGTTCCCGGCAACGGTGAATCTGGCGCGGCCTGTGCCGGAAAAAACTTGGAATTCTGAGCTTTCAGCAGACGTTAACAAATATGGTTCAACTGTTGGGCGAACGGGGTTCGATTCGCAACTATAAATAGAAGTATGCGGCGTAAGTTGGCGTTGAAAATGGCGAAAATAGGGCTGGAAACTGATTGTTTCTGAAGTCCGTACAGTCTTATCCCCAAGTAAGGGCTGAAGAAAATTTTCTGAAAGTCCGCTGTCAAGGCTAAAATCGCGTAAGAGGCGAAAATTTGGCGCGACAGCACTCTCAGGTGGTGGTTTCCCGGTCTGACTCCTGATCGTGCGATGAAATGCAGCGAATCGGGGCTATCCAGAGATGTATTTCCAGGCTCTGAGGGGCGGTGCCCCGGCGCAGTCGGCTTCGATAAAATTCGAGAAACGGCCTCCAAATCGGTGTGAATTGGAAAATCGCCTCCCAATCGAAGACGGTGCCAATTGGTTAAGCTGACCTTAACCATTGCCGCGCAATCTGCTGCCAACCAGCACCGGGAGCAGTTTGTGGCAGTTGATCTCATCTCTCCGACACGGTTGGCGGCGGAAGGCTATCTCGCCCGCCGCAGGCATCTTGGTCCCGTCCGGCGGATCGTCGTGCGGGGGGAGCGCAGTTCGGGCACCAACTTTCTGGAAGCGCTCCTGCAGCAGGTGCCGGAGGTGCGCTCTACGCGGCTGGGCTGGAAACACGGGTTGCACGATGGGCGCGTGCTGGCGCCGGACCTGCTGATCGTCGGGATCGTGCGGCACTGGCGGCCCTGGCTTCTGAGCATGTACCGCAAGCCCTGGCACGCCTCGCGACACCTGCACCGGTTGCCCTTCGAGCAGTTCCTGCGGGCCCCCTGGGAGAGCCATTTCCTGCCGCCGCGGGGCGCAGGGAACAGCGCGCCGGAGGGGCCGCCGTTGCTGGCAGATCGCGATCCCGAGACCGGGCGGCCCTTCGCCAATCTTCTGCACCTGCGGCGGCGCAAGGCGGCGGACCTCCTGGCCTATGAGGCGCGGGGGGTTAATCTGCTGCTCCTGCGCTACGAGTGGCTGAACCAAAGACCGGCCCGGCTGTCGCCCCTGTTGCGCGAAACCTTCGGCCTGCCGGATGTGCCGACATTCACGCCACTGTCCCGCCCCTTCGCCGCGCGCTACGACCGCTTTGCCGAGGAGCGGCCGCCTCCGCTTCAGGATCTGCCGGAGGCCGAGCTGCCCTTCATCCGGGCCAATCTCGATGCGCGGCTGGAGGCCCGGATGGGCTACGGACTGTGGGACTGAGGCGCGGCAGGGCCTCGGGGCGGCGCGGCAGGGTGCACCGGGGGCGCCTCAGAAGCGCTCCAGCCAGGGCCGCAGGGCCACCTCGTTGGTCCAGGCGCTGCGCTCCTGCTCGATCAGGTGGCGATAGGTGCGGGCGATCTCTTCCGGGCGCAGCAGGGCCCCGGGCCGGTCCTCCGGATCTGTGCGGCCGGGGGTCAGGATGAGGATGGCGCCGTCGATGTTCACCCAGGCCACGTGGATGCCCTTGGGATGGAGCTCCCGCGCCATGCTCTCGGCCAGGCCCCGCTGGGCGAACTTGCCCATGGCGAAGGAGGCCGACTCGGGGAACCCCTTCACCCCGGCGGAGGCGCCGGTGAAGAGGATGGTGCCCCGGCAGCCGGCCACCGGCTCGGCCGTCAGCATGCGGCGTGCAGCGTGCTTGCCCATCAGGAAGGCGCCGATCGCTGTCACGTCGACCGCCCGGCGCACCTCCTCGGCGGAGACCTCCTGGATCGGCCCGCGCACCCGGGCCGAGGGGTTGTAGATCGCCACCCGCGGTGGGGCGGGCAAATTGTCGAAGAGCGCGGCGATGGCGGTCTCGTCGGTTGCGTCGAGCTGGTGCGTCTCGGCGCCGGTTTCCTCGGCCAGGGTCTGCATCTTCTCGCCGCTGCGGGCGACGAGGGTGAGGGCGTGGTCGGCAGCCAGGTTGCGGGCAAGCGCGGCGGAGAGACCGTCGCCGACGCCGATGATGAGGGCCTGGGGTTTGGTCATGGCGGGGCTCCTTGCGGCTTCCCGGCAGGGTCCCGTGCAAAGCGGCGGCTGTCAATCGCATGGCCGAAGCGTCGCGAGACAGGTCGCATATCCGGCAAGTTTCGCCCACAGGTAGAAGAGAGCCCTGGCGCCCGACTGAATTGTCTCCGGCCTGGCGCAGAGTTCCCCCGCGGCAGTTTACCCAGGGGCACGGAATGGCTGGACGCCGCCCCCGTCCTCGGCCATTTTGCGGGCCGGAGGAGAGGGAGCAGCCGATGACAGACAGCAGCGAAGGGCCGGCCGAGATCCGCTGCCACGTCTTCACCAATCTCGGGGCGCCCTTTTTCCTCAAGCAGTTCCCGGGCTTCGACCCGCTGCTCGAGGGCGTCCGATTCAGCTTCGGCCTCGAGGTGCCCGCAGATACCGAGGTGCTGATCCTCTTCGCCCGGGCCTCCTATTCCATTCCCACCTGGCTGCCGCGCGAGCGGACCCTCTTCATCGCGGCCGAACCGGACGTCATCCACCCCTACAGCAGCCGCTTTCTCGACCAGTTCGGCATCGTCATCTCGGCCACTGACAAGCCCCTGACAACGGAGCAGTGGCGCACCTCGCCCTGCTGGCCCTGGTTCGCCGGGGTGGATTACAGCCGCGCGGCGGACGGTTTTCCGAAGGACTCGCTCAAGGGTGTGGACTGGTTCAGCGCCCTGGAGATGCCCGAGAAGCAGGATCTGATCTCCGTCGTCACCTCCAACAAGGCCTTTACCCACTACCAGCGCAAGCGGATTGCCTTCATCGAGGAGCTGACCCGGCTGATCCCCGACCGGCTGGTCATCTACGGGCACGGGCAGCGCTCCATCGATGACAAGAAGGACGCGCTGCTGCCCTACCGCTACCACCTGGCGATCGAGAACTGCGATGGGCCCGATCTCTGGACGGAGAAGCTGGCCGATCCCTTCCTCTGCGGCGCCTTCCCCTTCTACGCGGGCTGCACCAACGTCGAAAGCTACTTTCCTGCGGGCAGTTTCGAGTACATCGACCTGCAGGATGTGGGGGCGGCGGCTCGGCACATGGTTTCGCTGATGGAGAACGAGCGCTGGCGCAAGGCGGCCAATGCCATGGCCGAGGCGCGGCGCCTGGTGCTGACCCGGCACAACGTGGCCCGCTTGCTGGTGCGGCTGACCCACGCGGCGATGGCGAAGGAGGTGGCCGAGGCGCCGAGGCGACAGCGGCTGATCCGGTCTGAGCGGTCGCTCTGGCCGGAAGAGGGCAGCCGGGGATCGATCGGGGAGTGGGCGCTGCGCAACGCGGCCCTGGCCCTGCACCCCGGGGCGGAACTGCGGGCGGCGGCACTGCAGGGCGCGGTGGAACGGCGCCGGATGCGACGGCGGGCGGCCAAGCGGGCGCGGCAGGAGGCGGCGAACGGCAAGGGGCGCGGCTGAGGGTCCTCGGCGCGGCTTGGCGTCAGCGGATCAGAGGCGTTTGCCGAGAAGGGCGCGGCAGCCCAGGCCCAGGCCGAGCCCGATGGCCAGCCCGGCGAGATCGGCGAAGAAATCGGCAAGATCACCGCTGCGGCCCACCGCGGGCTGGATCAGCTCGATGGCGGCGCCCAGGAGAGCTGCGGTGGGCAGAAGCCAGGGCAGCGCCCGCCGGTAGAGCAGGGCCGAGGGGAAGATCAGGGCGGCGAAGGCCAGGGGTAACCGCCCGATTGGGGCCGCCTGCCTGAGGTCAGGGTTCTGAGGTAAGACACGTGCATAACGACGTTGTTATGCACGTGTCTTATTGGGAGGGGCCATGCGGGGCGAGGTTCTGGGTGTCGAACGGCGCCGACGGTGGAGCGAAGATGAGAAGCTGAAGATCCTGTCGGAAGTCTGCGTCGGCGGGGTGACAGTGACGCAGGTCGCGCAGCGCCACGAGATCACGCGGTCCCAGATCTACGGCTGGCGGCGTGATCTGAAGAAGAAGGGTCTATGGTCGCCGGATCGCGGGGCTGTTTTCCTTCCAGTGGATTTAAGTTCGTGCCCGGAGCCGCCAAGCGCGCCCCTGCAGTCTCGGTCAGTTTTAGTCGAGCTGCGGCTGGGCAACGGTCGCTGCCTGAGGTTCGACAGCGGGATCGATGAAGAGGCCCTGACCCGGTTGATCCGGGCGGTGGACGTGGCGTGATCGGGCCGGGAACCGGGGTCCGGGTCTACCTGGCCTGCGGCGCCACCGACATGAGGAAGGGCATCGCGGGGCTGTCGACCCTGGCTCAGGATGTCCTGCGTCAGAAGCCCGCGAGCGGCGCGGTCTTTGCGTTCCGGGGGCGCAAAGGTGACCGGCTGAAGCTGCTTTACTGGGATGGGCAGGGTTTCTGCCTCTACTACAAGGTGCTCGAACGCGGGCGTTTCCCCTGGCCCAGCACCGAAGGTGGCATCGCCCGGCTGACCTCGGCACAGCTGGCCATGCTCTGGGAAGGGATCGACTGGCGGCGTCCGGATTGGGGTGCGCCGCCGGCACGGGTAGGATGATTTATCACTCTGATTCCCCTTGTTTTATTGGCTTCTGACGATGCGACGTGTTATCCGTTGGCATGTCCGAAGACGCCGACATTCTCACCGATGACCCCACCGTTCTGAAGGCGATGATCGTCGCGCTTCAGACGGAGAATGCACGCATGTCGGCCACGCTTCAGGCCCACGAACAGCTGGTCCAGGCGCTGCGCCTGCGGATCGCCAAGTTGCAGAAACAGGCTTTCGGCAAGTCCTCGGAGAAGATCGAACGGGAGATCGCCCAGCTCGAGCTGGCGCTGGAAGACCTGTTGATAGCCGTCGCCGAACAGCGCAATGAACCGGCTGGCGAAGCGGATGCTGAACCCCCGGCCGCCGATGCCGGACCCGCTGATGTGAGACCCCGCCGCAGGCCCCGGGTCTCCGACGGGACCCCGCGGGAGCGAAGGGAACTCGACCCCGGCACCTGCTGCCCTGATTGCGGCGGTGACCTCCGCGTGGTTGGCGAGGACGTGAGCGAGCTTCTCGACATGGTTGCCGCGCAGATGAAGGTCATCGAGATCGCACGGGTGAAGAAGTCCTGCCGCCGCTGCGAGAGGATGGTGCAGCCCGCGGCGCCAAGCCGCCCGATTCCGGGCAGCATGGCCGGGCCGGGTCTGTTGGCGCATGTGCTGGTCTCCAAGTTCGATGACCATGTCCCGCTCTATCGCCTCAACGAGATCTACGCGCGCATGGGCGCGGACGTGCCCGACAGCACGCTGCTGGACTGGTGCGGCCGGGCGATGAACGTGCTCGCGCCGATCATCGAGAGGATCGAGGCCGAAGTCATGGCGGCGCCTGTGCTGCATGCGGACGATACGCCGATCCGCGTCCTGGACCGCTCCCGCCGTGATCGCGGCCTCGGCAAGGGGGTCAAGCAGGGGCGGGTCTGGGCCTATGTCTCGGACCAGAGGCCCTGGGCCGGCACGGCACCGCCAGGCGTGGTCTACCGCTTCTCACCGGACCGGAAAGGCGAGCATCCGCGTCAGCATCTGCAAAACAGTAGCGGTATCCTTCAGGCGGACGCTTATGCGGGCTTCGGCAAGCTCTACGAGCGCCGCGCGGACGGCAGGCGCCAGTTCCGTGAGGCGGCCTGTTGGGCACATCTGCGGCGCGACTTCCACGATGTCTGGGAGGGAACGAAGTCCGAGATCGCGCGGGAGGCGCTCGACCGGATCGGAAAGCTCTACGATGTTGAACGGCTGATCGTCGGCCAACCCCCCGAACTGCGCAAGGCCGCACGGGAGCAGCACTCTCGATATCAGATCGACGCCTTCAAGGCATGGGCCGAGGCCCAGCTGGCGCGCATCCCGGGCAAGGGCGATCTCGCGAAGGCCTTCCGTTATGGGCTCTCACGCTGGCCGTCATTTGAACTGTTTCTTGAAGATGGCCGCATCGGGATCGACAACAATCCGGCCGAGCGCGCCATGCGCCCCATTGGCATCGGGCGAAAGAACTGGCTCTTCGCCGGTTCCGACAGCGGCGGGGAAACCCTCGCCCGGGCGATGACGCTGATCGAGACGGCGAAGATGAGCGGGCTGGACCCGCAAGCCTGGCTTGCTGATGTCCTCGACCGCATCCACGATCACAAGATCAACCGCCTCGACGAACTGCTCCCGTGGAATTGGAAGCCGTAGAACCTGAAGACGGTATCAACCGGCCGGTTACGGCCAGGGCGTGGTAGGCCTTGTCCGAGAGTGGGCCGACCGGCCCCGGTTGGGGCGGCGTCAGGGTCAGCCAGAGGATCGCCGCGGCCAGCGCCGCGGTCGCGGCGAGCGCGGCCCGCCGCCGACGCGCGGCGCTGTCGGACGTCTCGGGGGCTCTGGCCATGGCTCGGCTGATCAGGGGCATGGAGGGATCTCGGGGCAGGGGTGTTTCACGCGGCCGCTATGCGGGCAGGGCGGGTGCTTGTCAAACTCGGCGCTCGGCCTGGGCCGGGATCTGCCGACCTGCTCAGGGCACGAGCGACCGCAGGTACTCCCCATACCCATTCTTCTCGAACATCTCCGCCCGTTTCAGCAGATCGGCGTCGCTGATCCAGCCCTTTGCGTAGGCGATTTCTTCAAGACAGCCAGTTTGGAGCCCTTGGCGCTGGGTAAGGGTGCGCACGAAGTTGCTGGCGTCGAGCAGGCTGGCGTGGGTGCCGGTGTCGAGCCAGGCGTAGCCGCGTCCCATGCGCTGAACCTCGAGCGCGCCGCGGTGCAGGTAGATCTCCAGGAGAGAAGTGATCTCCAGCTCGCCCCGGGCCGAGGGGGTGACTTGGCGGGCGAGGCGCGGCGCCTCTGCATCGAGGAAGTAGAGGCCCGTGACGGCGTAGCGGGACTTCGGCGAGGTGGGTTTTTCCACGATGCTCTCGGCCCGGCCTTCGGCATCGAAGCTGACCACCCCGTAGCGCTGCGGATCGGCGACGTGGTAGCCGAAGACGGTACCGCCCTCGCGTTTGGCGTCGGCCTGGGCGAGCAGTTCCGGCAGGCCATGTCCAAAGAAGATGTTGTCGCCCAGGACCATGGCCGAGGGGGCCCCGTCGAGGAAGTCCTCGGCCAGGAGATAGGCCTGGGCAAGCCCGTCGGGCGAGGGCTGGGTGATGTAGGTGATGCGCACGCCCCACTGGCTGCCGTCTCCGAGGGAGCGGCGGAACTGCTCCTGGTCCTGCGGGGTGGTGATCATGGCGATCTCCCGGATGCCCGCCAGCATGAGCACCGAGAGGGGGTAGTAGATCATCGGCTTGTCGTAGATCGGCAGGAGCTGCTTGCTAATGCCCATGGTGATGGGGAAGAGCCGGGTGCCCGAGCCCCCGGCCAGGATGATGCCTTTGCGCTGGGTCATGCGGTCACTCCGAGGTCTGTCAGGATCTGATCGAGGCTCGCGCGCCAGTCAGGCCGGGCCAGGCCGAAGGCCGCCTCGGTGGTGCGGCAGTCGAGCCGGGAATTGAGCGGGCGCGGTGCCGGGGTGGGATAGTCGGCCGTGGGGATGTCGCGCACCTCGCAGGGCAGTCCCGCGCGGGTAAAGATGGCGCGGGCAAAGTCGGCCCAGCTGGTCTCGGGGGCGCCGCTGAAGTGGTAGGTGCCGCTCTTCTCTGGGTGTTCGATCAACTGCCTCGCGATGAGGTGACAGGCCTGGGCGATTTCGCGCGCGCCGGTGGGGCCGCCCACCTGGTCGGCCACGATGCCCAGCTCTGCCCGTTCCGCCCCAAGCCGCAGCATGGTGCGAACGAAGTTGCTGCCATGGGCCGAGACCACCCAGGAGGTGCGCAGGATCGCGTGAGGCCCGCACGCGGCCCGCACCGCCTCCTCACCCGCAAGCTTGCTCCGGCCATAGGCATTGAGCGGCGCGGGCGCCGCCTCCGGCTGCCAGGGGCGGGTACCCTCGCCAGAGAGGACGTAATCGGTCGAGATCTGCACGAAGGGAAGGCCCCGGGCGGCACAGGCACGGGCCATGGCACCGGGCGCGGCGCCATTGATCTGCGTCGCCAGGGCCTCCTCCTCTTCGGCCCGGTCCACCGCCGTGAAGGCGGCTGCGTTGATGACGGCACGGGGCTTCAGGGCTGCGATCCGGTCGGCGCAGGCTTCTGGGTCGGCCAGGTCCGCCGCCTCCCGGCTCAGGCACTGAACATCGGGCAGGGCGGCCAACTCCTGGGCCACCTGGCCCCTCTGGCCAAAGACCAGGATCATGATCCGACCCCCAGCCTCTTGCCGACCCCCTCGCGCCCCTGCAGCGGTCGCCACCAGGCTTCATTGTCGAGATACCATTGCACGGTGCGGGCCAGCCCCTCCTCCAGTGTCACCGAGGGGCGCCAGCCCAGCTCCTCTCGGATGCGGGTGGCGTCGATCGCGTAGCGCAGGTCGTGCCCGGCGCGGTCCTCTACGAAGGTGATGAGATCGGCGTGGGGCGCCCCTTCGGGGTGCTTCCCGTCGAGGATCGCGCAGATGCGGCGGACCAGATCGATGTTGCGGGCCTCGTTGCCGCCGCCGATGTTGTAGCTGCGCCCGGGCTGTCCTTTGTCGAGCGCCAGCAAGAGGGCCTCTGCATGGTCTTCGACAAAGAGCCAGTCTCGCACGTTCTCGCCCTTGCCATAGACCGGTATGGCCTCACCCGCGAGGGCGCGGAGGATGACCACCGGGATGAGCTTTTCCGGGAAGTGATAGGGCCCGTAGTTATTGGAGCAGTTGGTCAGCACCACCGGCAGGCCGTAGGTCTCGTGCCAGGCGCGCACCAGATGGTCGCTGGCGGCCTTGGAGGCGGAGTAGGGCGAGCGTGGATCGTAGGGCGTCTCTTCGGTGAAGAGGCCCTCCGCGCCGAGCGAGCCGTAGACCTCGTCGGTGGAGATGTGATGGAAGCGAAAGCCTTTTGGCCGCCCTGCCGCCTGCCAGTGGGCGCGGGCCGCCTCCAGCAGGTTGTAGGTGCCGGTCACGTTGGTTTCGATGAAAGCGCCGGGCCCGTCGATGGAGCGATCGACGTGGGACTCCGCGGCAAGGTGCATGACAGCATCGGGCCCATGCCGCGCAAAGACCGCATCGAGGGCCGCAGGCTCGCGGATGTCCACCCGCTCGAAACTGTAGAGGGAGTTCTCGGCCACCGCGGCAACGTTGCTCAGGCTGCCGGCATAGGTGAGGGCATCGAGGTTGACCACGGCGTGGCCCCGGGCCACGGCCAGCCGCACCACGGCCGAGCCGATGAAGCCCGCACCCCCTGTCACCAGGATCTTCATGGGGTAGCCTCGTAGGTGAAGGGGCTGTCGATCTCGGAGAGCAGGGGCGCTGTGCGGTCCTTCTCCGAGAGCTGTGCGGGCCCCGTCAGGCCCCAGTCGATGGCGAGGTCCGGATCGTCAAAGCGCACGGCGCCCTCGCACGCGGGGGCATAGTAGTCGCTGCATTTGTAGACGATCTCGGTGTCCGGCACACGCGTGACAAATCCATGGGCGAAGCCTGCGGGGATCAGCAACTGGAGGCCATTCTCGGCGCTGAGCTCGAAGCCCGCCCATTGACCGTAGGTCGGGCTGCCGCGGCGCAGGTCCACCGCCACATCGTAGAGCGCCCCGCGTCCGCAGCGGACCAACTTGGCCTGGGCATGGGGTGGCACTTGGAAATGCAGCCCCCGGACCGTATTGGCCGCCCGCGATAGGGAGTGATTGTCCTGCACGAAATCGGTGTCGATGCCCTGCTCAATCATGCGGGCGCGGTTCCACGATTCAGAGAAAAACCCGCGCGCGTCTTGGAAACGCGGCGGGTTGATCAGCAGCAGGCCGGGCAGGGGTGTCTTGGTCGTCTTCATGTCGGTTCCCAACGCCCCGGCTCGGGTGAAACTCTTCAGGCTGCGCGGCTCACATGGGTGTCAGGGTCTTTCCGCTGGTGCGTCGGAGGCCATGGAATGCGCCCGACAATTGATGTCCGATCCGCACTGGCAGGGCAAGTCTTGCGGGGATCAGCCTCGCACCTCGTCCTGGGCGAGGAACCATTGGTAGGTCTCATGGATCCCCTCTTCGAGCGGGATTTTCGCCTGCCAGCCCATGTCCGTCAGACGGCTGACATCCATCAACTTGCGCGGCGTGCCATCGGGCTTCGAGGGATCGGTGTCGATGCGGCCTTCGAAGCCGGTTACGCGGACCACCATCTGTGCAAGCTCCATGATCGAGATGTCGGAGCCGGTGCCGACATTGATGTGGCTGAGCATGGGCAAAGTATTGGCTGCGTAGGTTTTTGGGTCGAGATCCAGCACGAAGAGGGAGGCTTCGGCCATATCGTCGACGTGCAGAAACTCCCGTCGCGGCGTGCCCGTGCCCCAGATGACCACTTCCTCGAGGCCCGCTAGCGCGGCTTCGTGGAAGCGTCGGATAAGGGCGGGTAGGACATGCGCGTTCTTTGGGTGGAAGTTGTCCCCTGGGCCATAGAGGTTGGTCGGCATGACCGAGCGGTAGTCCACCCCGTGCTGCCGATTGTAGCTCTCGCAGAGCTTGATGCCTGCGATCTTTGCGATCGCATAGGGCTCGTTCGTGGGCTCGAGCGGGCCGGTCAGGAGGGCGGCCTCATCCATCGGTTGGGGCGCTTCCCGAGGGTAGATGCAGGAAGAGCCGAGCTGCAGCAAGCGGGTCACCCCGGCGGCATAGGCCTGGTGAATGACGTTGGCCTCGATCATCAGGTTCTCGTAGATGAAGTCGGCCGGGTAGGTGTTGTTGGCATGGATACCGCCCACCCGGGCCGCGGCGAGGATGACCACGTCTGGACGTTCGGACATCATGAAGGCGCGCACGGCGGCCTGATCCGTCAGATCGAGCTCGGCGTGGGTGCGGGTCAGAATGTCGAGCGCTTCTCCCCGCGCCTTGCGGGCCTCGAGCTGGCGCAGAATTGCGCTCCCCACCATGCCGCGGTGGCCTGCCACATAGATCTTCATGTCGCTCACCTGCTCTCGACGCTGACGGGGATGTCGTGGCCATGGGCTTTGAGAAGGGCATGGCGCTGGGCCACCTTTAGATCCTCGGCGACCATCTCGGCACACATCTCTTGAACCGTGATCTCGGGCTCCCAGCCAAGCTGCTCCTTGGCCTTGGTTGGATCGCCCAGCAGGGTCTCCACCTCGGCAGGTCGGAAATAGCGCGGATCGATCCGCATCACCACGTCACCCACCTTGACGGCGGGGGCACTGTCACCATTGACCTCTTCAACGATCGCGCGCTCCTCCAACCCCTCGCCCTCGAAGCGCAGCTTGATGCCGAGCTCCTCGGCCGACCAGGCGATGAAGTCCCGCACGGTATACTGCACCCCGGTCGCGATGACGTAGTCTTCCGGGCGCTCCTGCTGCAGCATCATCCACTGCATCCGCACGTAGTCCCTGGCATGGCCCCAGTCACGGAGGGCATCGATGTTGCCCATGTAGAGACAGTCTTCCAGCCCCTGGGCGATGTTGGCGAGGCCGCGGGTGATCTTGCGGGTCACGAAGGTCTCCCCACGGCGCGGGCTCTCGTGATTGAAGAGCACTCCATTGCAGGCGTACATGCCGTAGGCTTCCCGGTAGTTCACCGTGATCCAATAGGCATAGAGCTTGGCGACCGCGTAGGGCGAGCGCGGGTGGAAGGGGGTCGTCTCGCTCTGGGGGGTCTCCTGCACAAGCCCGTAGAGCTCTGACGTGGAGGCCTGGTAGAAGCGGGTCTGCTTCTCGAGCCCGAGGAAACGGACCGCCTCGAGCAGCCGCAGGGTGCCGATGGCGTCCACATCCGCGGTATACTCGGGGCTTTCAAAGCTGACGGCGACGTGGCTCTGGGCGCCGAGATTGTAGATCTCGTCGGGACGGGTCTCCTGGATGATCCGGGTCAGGTTGGAGGTGTCGCTGAGATCACCGTAATGAAGCTGTAGCTGCGGGTTGGCCTCGTGCGGATCCTGGTAGATGTGATCAATCCGCTGGGTGTTGAACTGCGAGGCGCGGCGCTTGATGCCGTGCACCTCGTAGCCCCGCTCCAGAAGAAACTCGGCCAAGTAAGAGCCATCCTGGCCGGTGATGCCTGTGATCAGGGCGCGTTTGGTCATGCTGGGCCTTTCGCCTCTAGAGGAATTGTTTGATTTTCGAGAGGTTTTTCATGGTGAGTGTTCCGAAACCGCCGACACCATTTCGTTTTATTGCCTGGTAGTCTTCTCGGCTTTTCCTGATCATTTGTCCGACAGAACGATTGCTTTCACCGCCAAGGCGCATTCTTACCATCACCTCTGGTAAATAGGCGAGGCGTGAACTACCTATCCAAAGATAGCGCAGAATCGCGTCGTAGTCGGCGGAGATCTGGAAGTCTGTATCGTAAAGACCATAATTCTCGAAGACTTCCCGGCGCAGATACAACGTCGGATGCGGGGGCATCCATCCGCGCCTTAGCTTAGAACGACAGTAGTGCCCAGACCGCCAGCGGCGGATCACCTTTCCAGGATCCTCTGCAGATACATAGTCGAGATCACCGTAGACACCAGCGACATCATCTTTCCGGAATAGATCGGCGACCCTTTCAAGAACGTGGTTGTGTGCGAAGAAGTCGTCCGAATGCATGACGCCAATCACGTCGCCCGTTGCACGGCAAATGCCCTTGTTGATCGCGTCGTAGATGCCGGTATCAAGTTCCGAAACCAAGCTCGTTTCTGCTGTGCGCCGAGCCTCTATGACCCCAAGCGTTCCATCGGTCGAGCCGCCATCCTGAATTAGATGTTCAGCGACGCCATGGCTTTGCGCCTGGACGCTGGCCAGCGCATCACCAATTGTATTGGCACGGTTGTAAACCGCCGTGACTACTGAAATTCTCATAGTTTTTTTGCTTTCGCAGGTCAGCCGAGCGAGCAGTCTATCCGGCGCAAACGATCGAGAGGATGACTAATAAAGCCTTAGGCAACCGGCTGTTCCTATCGTCGGGGTGTCCAGGAATCAAGAAGCAAAAAAGGGGATTATCGGGCATTGCGCTGTGAGCGTTACGCTACCGAAACTTAGTCCGGGCGATGCGCGGGATTTTCCTAGGTACCAAAGGCGCGATGGCGCACTACAGGTTCTGTTGCAACGGGACTGCGACAAGGACGTGATTACCCTCGCCGGTGGCTTCAGTTCCATTCAAGTGCTCTCCCCTAGTTCGAACATGTGAAACACAACGTTGATCAGCAATTCCGTGTGTCTTTTTTGTCTCTCTGGTCTTTGCTTTGAGCTAAACTCGTCAAATCTATACCAAGGATGTCACAAATTGCAGTGACTTCATCTACATCGTTCCGTCGCATGTAGAGCCGCACCTCATGCAGCTTGACGTCGACTAGGTAGCGGTACCAAAAGCCTTGAAGAAGGTGAAAAGCTGTGCCTTCTTTCCCATCCAGAAACCCGAGCCGGACCACATATCGGTAGACGAAGTACGCGAAGGCCCGCAGGCCGCCCGGCATCCGCGAATAAATTTGCTCCTTCAGCCAGCGCTTGACGACGGTTTGCCGACCCATGTTAGAAGCGGGGGCGACACGACCATGGGCTTCGGCTATCAACACCTCTAGCGCTTCGCGGTCAGCATAGCGATTGTGTTTGTCGATCCACCAGCCCAGCGGGTTCAAATTATCGTCCAATAGCTCGCCCAGCAGTGGTTCGACCCCGCCGTCGACGATGATGTGTTCGTCCATCCAGCGATCTTCGCTCCGTCCTCGACCGTAACGGAATAGACGTAGTATATGAACCGGGAACAAGCCGCCATATCGGATCGGTCGGCCCAAGAAGGCAATGCGCCGCGGTACCGTCAGTCCCGCTACATCATCGTTCAAATTGGGGAGGCGGTTGACCATCTCGGACGCCAAGGCTTCTGAAACGACCTCGTCGGCGTCTAACCTGAAAACCCAGCCTGTTCCCTTAGGTAACTGATCGAGCGCCCAATTGAACTGACGGGCTTGATTGACGAAGGCGTGAACCAGCACTTCGGCCCCCATCGCTCGCGCCAACGCAACGGTGTTGTCGGTCGAGCCGCTGTCTACTACGACGCATCGGTCCGCGAAGGACGCCACCGACCGCAATGCACGTTCTATGTGTCGCTCCTCGTTCAAGGTCAGGATCACGACAGTAACGGTCACGGCAATGGGCCCGCCTTTGTGTAGTCTTGCTCAGGATCCCGTCGGGCCAAAGCGGGTCGAATGTCGGCGGCTATTTCTTGGGCCATGCGAAGTGCCAGTTGTACTAGCCCGAGGCTAGGGCTCGATCCGCCCACGGCGGGGAAGACCGATGTAGCCAGAGCTCGCAACCCTGGCACCCCGTGGACGTTCAACTTTCCATCGACAACTCCGGTTTCAGCGGTGGGCCCGATACGAGTGGTTCCAGCTGGATGATAGATCCCACCGCCCGATTGCAGTGACGCTGCGACATCAGCCTTAGATCGGGGCACCAGTCGAGCAAGCTCAGCCAAAGGGGCAGAATTCCAGCGTTCAACCGAAAAAGCACTGATCTCGTGAAACCTTGCTATATCCGCATCGGCGACCCGCCATGTAATTCGAGCCAAAGGCAGTCCAAAGGCATCAGAAGTACCTTCTGCCAAGCCAATACGCTGTGCGGGATCTGGTGCCTGCTCGGTGACGAGGTGTAGCTCGATCCCCGATCCAGATGGCGGCAAGACCCTTTGCTCGGCCGCACGCCACCAGATGGCTCTAGTGAACCAGGGCAGGTCGGCGACGATACGGCGAACATCTGAAAATTGCGGAAGGTTGCGCCGCTGCACCGCCTGAAACAACCCCCGCAAACCTTCGAACCCGCTGTCAGGGCTACGCGTGAATGCCACATGCAGAAACGCTGCGGGCAACTCCAATTCTCTCCTGGCAGCCGACGAGAGTTCGAACCGTAGGTTGCGCATCCCTCCCCTGACAAAGCGGAAGCCAAACAATCGTACGATCTCTGTCGGGTCGACCCTCGTAAGTTTTGCGATGGGCGCTGAAAGATGATCGTGAAAGCCACGGCCCAGAGGCGAGCCCCGGGGAAAGACCCGACCGTCGTGCGCTTGGTTCAGCAGCAACAACAGCCGCGTCGTCTCAATCGCGCCGGCGGCCAGCACGACTGTAGGCGCGTTGGCTTGCAGGCGGTGTCCAGACGTGCTTTGCGCGGTCACGCCTTCAACCCGCCCGTCACGCAAGTTTATCGCGGAAACTGTGGCTTCGATCCAGACTTCGATTCGCGGGTCACGACGGATACGCCGCGCAAACAGGTTGGCGGTGTTGCGGTTCCGGAAGGCAGGCCATTTCGGTTCACGTGGAATAAAGCCAGGCAGCAGATCTTTGCGGTGGCCGTCTAGCGCGCCTTCGTATGGGCCCGGAGCTACTCTGAACAACGCCTCAGCCATCGACAGCGTCTGCGTAAGCTCATCGGGGTTTATCCCCCACCCCGCATGCCAGCTACAAGGATGGGGGCCAAGGTCTTCGGGCAAATAGGGAAGTAAGGCACCGCCCCATCGAGTCGAGGTCCCGCCAATGCAGCGGAAGCGGCCATGCTCAGCCCCCATGTAGCGACTACCCTCGATATCCACGGCATTCAGCGGGTGAGTGTCGCCCTCCTGTGTTTCGGAGCCACTTTCAATCACCAATACGTTCTGTCCCCGACCCGCTAGCGCGTCGGCCAAGCACAGGCCGGCGAGGCCCGCGCCGACCACTATAGTGTCGGCTTTCAGGGGGCTGTCCGGAGCGGCTTTCCAAAGCGATCTCAGCATAGGGTCTGTTGCTCCGCCGCAGCCGCAAACACCTTCAAACGCGCGCGAGAACGCGAGGAGACTACTATTGCCCCGCTGCGGTTGCGCGCCAGCGCGGCAGAAAGGATTTCAGCACTGCTACGACCGGCGCACTGCGACGAAAAATAGCCGTACGTCAGCTGCAACTGCCGTCCTGAGTTGGTCACAACATCCGCCTCTCGGGTGACCAGACCGTCACGCACCTGAATCACGCTTACCAGCGAATCATCCTGATCTAAGTAAGGAGCAATAATCTGTGCAGGCCCGGCGATGCCCATATGCCTGATCCGATCTGCCTCGGACTCTCGCCAGCGCAGCCATTCGTCGGTGTGCAGCAGGTCGGGAACCGGTTCGTGCAAGAGTAGCAGGTCGACATGGTCGCGACGCAATCGGCGTAGGCTGTCCTCAATGCTCTGACGAGCGCGCGTCACGCTGAAATCCGCCACGGCGCGTGACATCTTGGGCCAAAGCCTTCCGCCAATTTTGCGCGCCAACATAGGTAAGTGTCCCATATCCCCGCCTCCCGGCGGATAGATACCGACCTTTGTCGCTATGGTAATTCTTGGTTCGTTGCCGAACGCTACACCCAGAGTGCTTTCGGCAGCCCCAAACCCATATAGCGGGGCAGTGTCGAAGTGGGTGAAACCAGCGATCGCAGCGGCTTCAAGATGGGAGGCCTGCAGCGGCGTGCGCCCTAGATGATGCAGACTAGCAGTTCCAAAAGCAAAACGGCTGACGCTAAGGTCAGTACCTGGAAGTTTGACTCGAAACATGCTTCAGCGCCGCTCAGCGGCGATATGAGATGGATCGACCCAGCGCGTTGAAAATCCGGCCGCATTCAGAAGTCGTTCGATTTCGACCGGAGCCTCCGGCTGTTTCCGCTCGGTAAGAAGACCGAAGTGCACCTCCACGAAAACGGCCCTTAACCGCGGGCTATTGAGCTGGCCTGTCATTCCGCGCAGAACGTCCAATTCGTAGCCTTCGGTATCAATCTTCAAGACCGTCGGTGCTGAGACCCCCTCGCGCTCGAGCAAGCTGTCACCCGCAGATATGCGGATTCTCACACCTTGGTCCGGGCTCGCGATAATCCGGCTGGTCGCGCCAAGATCGTCGTTTCCGGCTTGCATTGAAACCTCTCCATTCTCTGCCCCAAGTGCCATCTCCAGCAGACTGTAGTTGGGGGCGCCTTGCATGTGCGCGCGCAGCCGCTCGACGGTTGCAGGAAAGGGTTCAAACGCCACCACGTGGCCATTCGGCCCCACCGCGTGAACGAAACGTTTCGTATAATAGCCGACATTGGCGCCGACATCCCATACCACGTCGCCTTTCCGTATTGCAGAGAAGATCGCATCGTCAAAGGCTTGCTCATAGGTTCGAGCACTGCGCAGTCCGACAACGTGACGGGTCAGCCCCAGCTTACGGGCCACATTTCGCAAACGAATTACGGTTGGGTTGGTATGCCAGGTCATATGGGTTCTGGTCCTTTGGCTAACGCGCGGTTGCGCAAGTGACGAGCAGGGTTTCCGCCCACTACAGTACCGGTCGGAACATCGTGGACGACTACGCAACGGGCCAGAATGACAGCATCCGCCCCGACTGTGACGCCCGGGCCCACAAAGGCCTCGGCTGCGATCCATACACCGTCCTCCAACTCGATTGGGGCCCCGGTCAGTGGGAAACCCGGGTCGTCGAAATCGTGGCTAGCCGTGCAGAGGTGGCTGCGTTGGCTGACGGTGACCCCTTGGCCCAGTCTTACTGGAGCGACATTGTAGCAAATCGCGCCAGGACCAAGGCAGCTCTCAGCGGACATGTGCAGGTTCCATGGCGCCCATACTGTGGCGTTAGGATAGGGGTAAACCCGACCGTCGATCTTGGCGCCAAAAATCCGCAGGATTTGAGCGCGCCAGCAATGTAGCGCGATTGGTGTGGGTCGATAGAGGAGCAGGCGGACGGCCTCCCATATAAGGCGCCTCAGCCGATCCCGCTTGGTGACAGGTGGCAGCTTCGGGATGCGGCTCAACCTGTGCCTCCCAACAATGCGGAGATGCTTGGTCTACTTGCTTTCCAACTAGCGGATAGATCAGCGCTTCCGTTCATATGGCATCAACGAAGCTCGGTTGCGAACCCCGCCCACACAGCCAAAGATACAACGATGCGAAGCTTTGCCCAATTCGTTCCCAAGAGAACTGCTCTTCAACGAGCTTACGTCCGGCCAAGCCCAAACGGCAGAGATTTGGGTCTTCAAGAGATGACTTGAGGATGGGCCCCATAGCTGCCGGATCTGTCGGTATCCGGACTGCTGCAGTCTTCGCAAATCCCTCTGGTAGGTTACATGCATCTGTCATTAACACGGGGCACCTATGCGCCCGAGCCTGAAGAACAGCCATAGGTAATCCTTCGGAATGCGAGGCTAGGATTAATGCAGAAGCTTCCCCAAAACGATTGTTTTTGTCAGCACCGAATACCGGCCTTGCGAAGAGCACGGAGTCGCTCAATCCTAGCTCTTGAGTAAGTCTTCGTAGTCCTGCCACATAGCCTCCATCATCCCAACCAGCTATTACAAAAAACCAATCTTGCCTAATTTTGGGTTCCATTTGTAGCACTCGGGCAAAAGCCCTAAGCGTTTCGCTAAGTCCTTTCCTGGGATGGATTCTGCCCCATAGGAGAAGAACTTGGCGCAGCAATCTAGAGTTGAATGAAATCAGGCTTCTCACTCGATCCTTGTAGCCAGGAATATGCATCTAGCATATCTGAGCACACGGCCTCCCACGAGAAGCTATCATTCATCCAGTTCCTGCCTCGCATCCCCATCTCCTCCAGTTGACTCGGAGAATAGCTCATCGCTTCCCTAAGGGCTGTTGTTAGCCCCTCCTTGCCGTGGTCGACCCACCAACCACAGTCACGGTCTCGCAATCCGCTCCAAGGCGTGCCCTTTGTAGTAATGACCGGCGTGCCGCTAGAGAGACTTTCGGCAACGGTCATGCCGAAATTTTCAGAAGCAGAGGGCAAAACAGTGACTGACGCAGCACGAAATGCTGCAAATTTGTCATGACCGTAGACCGCGTCTCCGAAAACACACCGTTGAACGCCCAACGTTTTCGCATAGTGCTCAAGAGACGTGCGATACTGACGCGAACCTGGGCCACGGATTTCTAAAGTCCATTTGTCCGAAATCGCTTCAATTTCAGCCCAGGCAGAGATCAGATTCTCTAACCGCTTAATGGGATGTAGACGACCCAGAAACAAAATTGACTGAGGCCCGCACAATCTCTTTTTGCCGAAATTGCGGATGTCTGGTAAATCAATACCATTTGGGATAACTGCGATAGGTTGTGACAGGCCGAAGGCGCGGGCGTCCTCGTGCTCTTTCTCGCTAGTTACGTGAATCATCGAAGCACCGCCCAGTGCCTTGTTCTGAAAAAGGATACCGAAAAGGCGTTTCGTCAAGCGAGAATACTCCAACGCGTCCGGACTTAGCATTCCTCTGGGCGAAACAACTGTTACTGTGTGCGTCTTCCTACCAACATTAAGCGGATAAAGGTTTGGCATGGTCCAAAGGCCATGAGTATGAAACACATCGCTGGTGCGGCCTTCGTCTAACAAAGCTCTGCGCAAGTCAGATGACGCTCGCAACTTTGACAGCGCGGCCGGAAACCCCTTTGTTGGCTTGAACGTTACTTGTGGAGCGCCTAAGTTGACGGAGCTAGCAGGGGTACCAACAGTCATTAGCGAACATTCATGACCGGCGGCACACAAGGTCCCGGCTAACCGTGGTACAGAATAGGACGGGCCTGCGGCTTCAGTTTCGATAGCGCCAATCACCTGAACGATCTTCATGAACTTCAACGCGAACTCTGGTCGTCAGAGTTGGCCCTGTTGGTTCGCTGAACAAACTCTATCGATTGAACAAACCCCTCGACCATAGCTTGGGGAGACAAACTTTCTCTATAGAATTCTCTACAGTTCAAAGATAGGTGATTCCTACGCTCGGTATCGAGAACATGAGACATTGCTGTCGTGAGCCCGGGAACACCCCCAGAGAAAAGAATACAATTCTTCCCATCCTCACAAAAAGAAAACTCCGGTGCGTGGTATGAATTCTTCTGAGTAATGATTGGGACACCCGCCCAAAAAGATTGAACGACCGAAAGTCCAACATGCAGTGGAGAAACAGTCGCAAAGGCTGTGTCGAGATGTTCTTTTAGGTCTTCTGGCTTAGTCGTGCGCGGAAAAAATTGAATTCTGTTCGCACAAGTCTTGGATCTCGCTTGAGATACAAGCTGCGGGCGACAATCCCCGTCGCCAACAATGACAAGTCGTAAGCCTTCATTATCGGATGCCACGATTGAAAATGCATCGATCAAGAGGTCGACACCTTTCTCCTCCCTCAGGTCACCGAAATACAAGAAACAATCCAAAGGTTTGTTCTTTGGGGCGATGTAAGTGGGCAGCGATATTGTGTTGTTTGCAACAAACAGTTTTTCGGGCGAAGTGAGCCTTGAGAAAATTTTCACCGATTCGGGTGTATAAAATAGTGAGGCCGCTGAAAGGCGCGCAGCTAATAATCTTGGCAAGCGACCCAGAAAACCATGCCGACCGCGCCCGAATCCATGTCCCCATAGGATATACCTTTTCCGCATTTTCAAGAAGAGGAGTATGCTGGACAGACTTCTAAGATTAAGGCCCGAAATGATGATATCGTTGGGTTTAAGTTTTTGCCTCATTCGAAGGAGAGATGGAGGCTCCTGAAACTCACTCGATAGTACCCATTGAAAGGATACACCCGCCGGTGGGGGAGCGTCTGTAACCACAACAAGGTCTGGAACAGCTGAAGCCAGTGCTTCAAATATCCCCACTCTATATTCAGCCACTCTACGCTGGATGAGATAGATCACTGTACTACGATCCTCAATCCTCGAACTCAAACTAGGCGTCGACCGTTCACGACGATAGCCTACATGTCCTGCAGAAAATTCCGTCCACCTGCATTACTCGTCCGGTTTGAGGGTCAGCGAAACCAGCTTCTATAGAGAACAACTCAAAGCCGCGGTCCGCAAACCAATCGAGCGCCTCTCTAAAGTTCCATTGACCCTCATACATCTCGGCGATCGAAAGTTCCAACTCCACAGCATCGACGTGCTTAAGTATGCGCTCGGCCCCGTCAAAGATCTTCTGCTCAGCACCCTGAGCATCACACTTAAGGTAAACTGATTTCCTGTCGTTGAATATCTCATCATGAAGGGAATCGAGCCGGTTAACTTTTACCTTCGTTTCAGCGATCAATTCGGTACTTGCCATCCGTCTTGCGTCATTGGACATCTTCTGCAAAGAGCTTGAAGAGCTTCTTCTCTCAACGAACAAATCCGTGGTTCCATCAAAATCGCTAAGGGCCACATCGTATGTCTTCCAAGGCTGATATTTTTTCGAAACTTTCACCAGCTCTTCAAAGGATTCTTTCTGTGGCTCAAATGAAACTAGGTCTCGCAAAAAGCCCGCTTGGCGGAGCTGTTTGCCATATCCCCCTACGTGTGCGCCGATGTCAATGACCATCTCGATATCAAGCGAATTTATCAATGCTATTCTGCGGGCCCATGAATCTGTGCTCGGCAATATTCGTTCAATACTATATCCGCTCTGGCGAAAAACATTCTTTAATCTGCTTCGAATTGTCACGAACCTATCTCCTCTAGGAACCCAGATATTTTCTGGATTGCCGCGGCCTTGCTGAATTTTTCACGCACAAGTTTCTGGATATGAGCTGCTAGCCCTTCAACTTCACTGTCCGTCATCTGGATGAGTTGTTCGATAGCGCCTGCGAAATCTTCAGGTGAGACGACAGTCTCGCATCCAATCGCCTTCGCTAGATCTGGGGGAAGACCGACTGTGTTTGTAGAAACGATCGGTCTTCCATACTGGAAGTAATTGAGCAGCTTCGAAGGAAAATTTGCCGCTGAATCATCGTCCCTTGGGTCTCGAGGATTCAAGAATGCAAAAGCACTAAGGCAGGCACTCTGCATTTCCTCATGACTAACAAATCCTCTGACCCGAACCCCTAATGATGTAAGTCTCTCAGCTTCGGTCGGATCGCCAACTCTTCCAATAACATCCACTTCTACAGCTGATGTATCTACCAATTCGAGGGCTTCCCGTAGAAAGCCGACCCCGCTTGTTTTGTCCACGCCGCCAACAAACACTAGCTTCTTTTTTGAACCTTTGGGGAAGTTACTTTCTTGAAGTGATCCTACATGTCCTTGAAAACTAAGGTTAGGAAATTTGGGTAGGGAGCTAGAAAGAGAGTGCGGAAGGCATATTAGACCATCTGCATGTACTGCAACCTTCTCAATCTCACGAAGGCCGGATAGACCAGGCCGTGCATCCGGAACGATAAGAAGTACACGCCCTACCTTAAGTCTAAGCTTCTTCAGATCTGATGGATGGAGGGTCCGCTGTCCGTAAATTATTAAGTTGTCAGTTGGTTGAGCACACGCGAGTGCCTTCTTTCGAAGTGCTGCACTAATTGCTCTCACCTTTACGTGCGGAAAATTGGGAAATCCAACAAGGCTTCTTTGCCGCTCCAGCGGTGGAAGTAGCTCACCTTCTATTTTGAGTGCGCCTCTCGGCCATCCGGAAATCTGCTTGTACCAAAAACTTGATTTCACGTGACCTAATTCGCCAAGGATGTTTAGGAAGTCCTGAGACCAAGCCGCTGCTGCGGGAGAAAGATATCCACCGCTTGAGATCTCTTGGTTCGTGAAATCAGGGGCAATAACGATGAATCGCATTCTTTAATAAATTTCCCCATAGACCAGATAGGCTTCACGTTCATCGATGTGTTGCGTATTTTTCTTACACATTTCCATACTCTCGCTCTACTGCAGATAGGAGACGTACGGTACCAGGAACCGCCCAGAAAAATAGAGAGCCGATAAACCCTGGAAACAGTGCCGAGTTCTCCTTAAAGAAGAAAAGTAGGAATAGCATTGCATATGTAAGAACAATAGGAAGTAGCCAGAACTGGCTATTTTTCCGGATTATCCGGATCATCATCGTGAGTGATGCAGCAAATATCCAAAGAATGAGCGCCAACCCAACAAGTCCATGTTCTGCAACAATCATCGCCGCTCCTACCTCTGCCGGCTGAGTTTCGAGGTCCCTGACATCAAAGGCTTTACCAACCCCAGATGCATATCCAGTGAAATTCCCAAATGCTGCCTCTTCGACCCAATATAGGAGGAAGCGCAAGAAAACTTCATGGAATCTTGACGAAAGATCTAGCCCTCCTTCGGTCAGAAGTATCAATCGATCACCTAGCAGGAGCCCAAGTGAATCTACGTAAAACAACGAAGCTACTGTGATGGCAGCGAGTGTGACCAGAATGTTTCTTACTCCCTTGCCCTGAGAAAAAAAAGCTCCAAGGACTAGGACCGTTATTAGAATCGCAACACATGCGAAGAAGACCCCTCGCCGCGCTGTCAACCAAGCGACGATTAGAAGGCCGAAAGTGACAGCAAACCAGAATATTTGGCGCTTCGTGCTCCTCTGCTTTACGGAAATGGAAAGCGCTACTCCGAAAGCGCAAAGAGTGGCAATCGAGTTAACCGGTGCAGTTGAGAAATAGCCTGCCAACATTGGTTGTCCAATTCGAAATTCCTTACCAATAGCGATCTCTGCTGCGTTCGCTCTGAAGATTTCCGGCAGCGCGCTATTTCCAAATGCAAGCATGTAGAGCCCAATGGGGAGCTGTAATGCCATGCAGATAGAGAACAGCTTCATAGCATGCAGGGCGTATTGGTTATCCCGAGGTGTTGTGCATCGCATAGTCGCTATGCCAACCATGGGCACCGCAGCTGCTAGCGTCAACGCCTGAAAGCCTAGTGCAAGGTCGATTAGCGCTGCGGGAATAGAGTATAGTATATTCAACGCTATCCAAGCCAGTATCAGCGCCTCGATCCTGCTCGGCCGGGTTAATTTGAACTTCACAAGACCGATGCAGATCATCATGAGCAAAGAAATCGCAGGCACGGCTTCTATTGCGACTGGTTGGCCTGGAAGGGTTTTTCTGGTGACCCCTATCAAAATTGGCAGCAAAAATACAATGTAAAAAGTGAAGCCTCGATGGATGCGCATTTTTTTCTTCAAGAGATTCGGTTATGTCTATCGTAAAGCAAGAAGGGTATACCATAGAAAGATTTCGCTAGTGCTACCCCTACAGCTCCAAAAAAAGATCCAAGGATAAGCGATGCGGCTGCATTCAATGTTGCCGAGATAAAACTAAGTGCTGAAGCCGTACCAACTTTCGTCCGCCCAACTAGTCTTAGGTATGGAATGGTACTCATTGACATTACGCTGTAGCCAACTGCGTAGGCAACTAGGATTTGTATGACTTGTACTATGTTTGCTTGCCCCTTAAGTGCCATAAAGATGACGCCAGGACCAAAAGTAATTACTGCAGCTCCCATGGCTACTGCTAACAACCGTCGTGTTCTTCGAGCCATTCGTGTAGTAGCTTCGAATTCTATTCCGTTGTTAGACTTGTGGAGGCCAATCAATGCCGGACCCAGTGGAGCTAAATATGCTCGAGGAATGGCATGTATCTGGGCCGCGACTTGGCTCGCTAGCGCAGCAACGGCAACGGTCTCCGGCATAAGAAATAGTCCCAATACGATCCGATCGGAGAACATATAGGCTACAGAATTGAAGCTGTGAGGCCACTGAAGCAGAGCGAATCGTATCGCTGGGCGGGCCGCGTCCCCTATCCTGCTCAAACTCGTTCTACGTATTTCCCGGCTAAGGAGTAGCTTTATAGCTGCCTTGCTTGCGATACAGGTCGCGTTGACTGTCAAGATTGCTAGGAGATCTGTTCCGAGTAAAGCGCATGTCGCGACAATAATCAGTGTTGTTGTTCTACCAACTATCTCGACGGACGTGGCAGTTCGGAACAATAGCAATGCCCGCAGGACCGCCGCGGCAACTATGTCTGCTTGAATTGCAATCGCTGTAAGGCCAATAGCTAACGCGTAACTCCCCGCGTCATTTCTTATCGTTTCGAGAGCCTTCGGCGGAGAATTTAGGATTATCGAATACACTGCAATTGCGCTAATTGAAACAACGGCAATCGATGATGCAAGGGACAATCCAACTATTGCTGCGACAGAAGCAGTTTTCTTCGCACTATTTTCCTCACCCGATAGTTGCTGTGTGGCTGCCATCGCGAAGCCAGGTGTAAGGCCACCTATGAGCGTAGCTACGCCAATAAGATAGATCCAAACCCCAAAACCGGCTATCCCAAGTCCGTGCACGAGGGGTATCGCTCCAACCAACTGTAGCGTTGGTACGCTTAGGTGTTCTGCTGTGGTCCAGAACGATGATCCTGGCCTTTCCTTTCCAAAGGGTGCCCGGAACGCGCCAATTCTTGTCCGCATTTTACTCAATATTTGAAAAGTTCAAAAAATGTAATCTACGGTACATAGCTTGAGGTTGCTTCTCCGTGGCGTCTGAAGAAGCTTGGTTTCATTCCTCCAGCTTCACTATGCTTGGACCAAATGATCGCTCTCTAGCCCGGCTCTTCGGCATGCGTTTCGTGTATCGACTAGCAATGGGGAATGCCGCAGTAAAGATTCGTAGTTTAGATTGTCATGATCGGTTACAATTAGTGTTGCCTGGTAGTCGGACGAGATTTCGTCCCGCCATTCTTCGCTTCTTCTTCCATTAAGGTGAGGAAACTCTCTTGTATTAGGTATGACCTCGACTAGCGGATCAAAGTAGTCAGTTATTGCGCCTCTTTTTTGCAATAGATCGATAATCTTCAAGGCGGGGCTTTCTCTCATGTCGTCCACATTCTTCTTATAGGCTGTTCCGACGACCAAGATTTTTGTTCCGGTTAGACCTTTTCCGAAGCGCTGGTCGATCGCTTTTGCGAGCTTGTCCACCACTCGATAGGGCATCGATGAGTTAATTTCGCCTGCAAGTTCTATAAATCGCGTTGAAAGCTCATACTCTCTCGCTTTCCAGGTCAGGTAGAATGGATCTATTGGAATACAGTGGCCTCCAAGGCCGGGGCCGGGGTAGAATGCCATGTACCCAAATGGTTTACTTTTTGCGGCTTCGATGACTTCCCAAATGTCCACGCCCATAGGTTCGCACAACTCTTTAAGCTCATTCACAAGCGCAATATTGACTGCTCGGAATATGTTTTCGGTGAGCTTCACAGTTTCCGCTGTCTTTGAGTTTGAAACTACGACGACTTCTTCGACGATCTTTGAGTAGAATTCTTCTGATATTTGCCTTGCGCTTTCGGTGTCTGCTCCGACGATCTTGGGGATTTTGGTTGTCGTATACTCTTTGTTGCCAGGGTCTTCTCTTTCGGGAGAGAACGCTACGAAGAAGTCTTCGTTAGCTCTTAGCCCTGAAGTCTCTAACTTTGGTTGAAGGAAATCAATGGTAGTGCCAGGGTAGGTCGTTGACTCGAGGACTATCATCTGCCCTTTGCGAATGAATTTCGATATTTCGTTTGCCGTCGCGGTCAAATAAGAAAGATCAGGGTCTCGGTGTTTGGTAAGTGGCGTAGGTACACAGATGACGATAATGTCCGCCTCTTCTAGGCGACGGAATTCCGTTGTTGCTTCGAAGCGGTTTGAGTTCATGAGTTCGGTAATTTGGTTCTTGGGAATGTGTTTTAGGTATGTCTCGCCATTCGCTAACTTCTGACACTTTTTGGTGTCCGTATCGAACCCTATGGTTTCAAATCCGTTTTCGACGGCTGCTATGGCGAGTGGCAATCCAACATACCCCAACCCTATTACGCCAACTCTTGCCGTCCTCTTGACTAGCTTCTCGATGAGAATTGACTTGATGTCAGTTTCGCACATGCTGTTTCCTAGATTCTCTGCTAACTTTGCGTGCTGGCTTGTTGTTTGGAGGGTATTACGTTCTTTGGAGATTTGGCTTACTTGGGTGGTCACTGTGTTTTCAGTGTCGCTGGTAAGGTTTCTTCAGTAATTTGCATCCTGGTTGATGCTGTAGGTGTTGTAGGTATGCTCTGCTCGATAGTGGGAGCGGACCGCATCTTAATTGACAGATCGTTTTCTGAGGGAAGCGGGCAGGTGTGGCGAATTTTCTCGTTCTTGCTTCATCCACCGCCCGATAACGCAGCTTATCGCAGCAGGCTGATAAGGTAGATTAGAGCTCGGGTTAATTCTTTGCCCTGTTCCGAATTTGGGCTAAAGGAGGTGGCTATCGTTCTGTACTCCAGCCGTCACCCGTCCCGCTCCCTCCCCATGCTCTCCTGAATCGCCTCGATCTCCGCCTTGAGCGCCTCGTACTCGGCCATTTTCCGCTTCAGGAAACGACTGGTCAGTCGGGTCTTCTCGGCCAGGCCGCCTGGGGTCAGGACGTAGGCGTATCGCAGCTTGTTGTTCGCGGCGCGGAAGTTGCGGATTTTGATCTGGCCCTTCTCCACCAGGGCTTTCAGGCAGTAGTTCACAGCCCCGAGGCTGACGCCGAGTTCCTCCGCCATCTGACGTTGTGACAGGTCGGGCTGCTCCTCCAGCATGCGCAGGACGCGAAAACGGACGTCCTCGGAGGGGGATTTAGGCACCTGGTACCACGGCTACCGCACCGGCGGTCGCGGAGGGCCGTCGGCAGGGAAGCGCGCTGTTGCAGATTGCGTTCACGGGTGAACGCATAGCTGAACGGATAGGGGAGGGAAACGAAAAAAATGCGACCATTGGGCGAAAGTTGGCCGGTGGCCTGCCCGTTGCCTATCTTCTCATCGGGCGCCCCTGGCTTTCTTGGCGCCTGGCTTAGATAGCCATTCTGCTGTTGCGACCTCTATCGGTGGCTAGGTTCGCGTGCCAGAGCAAAAACTTCTGAGAAAGCCAGATTCAGTCGCTTAAGGTCCGGCTTGCTTGCGGCCGATAGATCAATAATCGAGGGGACAACTCTACGCTTCACCTCGAGTTGCCGAAACGAGCACCGGCCTATGGTTGCGGATGACCGAATTGAGGTGTCTCGGAGGCGAGTACCGGACTATTCGGGGCTGGGATTAATTATTGTAAATCAGCTACTTAATATACCCCCCTTCCGGGTGAAAAGTGTCCTCAGTAGTGTCCATTTTTTCCACATCATGGCTTCAGAGAGCGCACCGGAGCTAGCTGTCTTTCCATTGAGGCGTTCTGCAACGACCAGACTAGCAACTGGCTCCATGAAGCAGAGCAGTCTTGAACGAAAATCAGAGAGGCAGGAACTTCTTCGGCCTACGCGCGGCCTTAGCGGGCATCCATGACCACAGGCGAGACCTCCCAATCGTGGTGAACCGGTGCAAATGCGATGACGATGCAGCGAAATGCTGCTAAAGATGGCGTGTTTGTAGGAGTAGGCAGCTTGTTTAAGTTCATTTATCGGGTTCTCTTCCAGTCAGCCTATCGTCACAATGCACCGCCTCCGAAAGCACCTGTCGAAGATGACGTCAGACCTCGAAGGCCGCCACGCCCGCGAGCCCCTGCAGCCAAGTCGGAGACTACAAGCCGAAGAGTTCCCCCCGAGGGCTATGATGCCCTCTCTCGCGAGACTTCGGCAGAGTGCCCCGCCGAAGACGGCACTCCGATCACCGTGTCCCGGGATGAAGCCAATAACCACGAGGCATCGCGCCCTGTCTTTGACGAGAAGACAGCCGAACGCGTGGCGGAACCCCGCATTCTGGAAGGGCCCGCCTATGTCACGGATGGCGACACAATAACCATTCAGAAGACCCAAGTACGGCTTTTCGGCATCGACGCCCCGGAGCTTGACCACCCTTACGGCAAAAAGGCCAAATGGGCGATGGTGCGCCTTTGCAAAGGCCAGAGAATCCGAGCTGAGGTCACCGCAGAGGATGATTATGGGCGCACTGTTGCGAAGTGTTTCTTGCCGGATGGGCGCGATCTTTCGGCACTCATGGTTGAACAGGGCTTGGCGATCGACTGGCCCAAGTATTCTGAAGGACGATACAGCCATTTGGAGAAGCCGGGAGTGCGCAAGAAGCTATGGCTCGCGGATGCCCGGCAGAAGGGGCGTAGCCACGTCTGGCACGCTTTTGAAGCACGCAACAAAAGTCCGGACTCTAGTCAAGACTGAAGCATGCTAGCTATGAATTAGCGATCCCTGAAGGACCGCCATTTTTATTCAATTTCAATGAGTTATTCTGCCAACACCCACTTCAATCGGTTCTATAGATTTCAATGGGTTAACTTTGAAGTGCCAACACCTTGTGCGCCTCTTTTTTTGCTGAAAGTCTCGCTCGCCCAAGCCGGATAACGACATGCCGCAACGCAACAAGACCTAATCGCCCTCAAGCTTTCCCAAACTCTGGGTTCTTGTAGAGTCGGCTGTGAGTGCGGAGGTGATCAACCAATGACCTATGAAGAGCTTGAGGATTACCTCCAAAACCGAATGCGCATGTCGCATATCTACCAACCTGTAATGCTAAAGGCTCTCCTAGAAGGGTGGGGGGAAGCATCGGTGGAGGACATCGCTTTTGCCCTTCTGTCATATGACCAGTCGCAGATTGAGTACTACACTATTCGGACCAAGAACATGGTTGGCCGAGTGCTCACCTCTAACGGGGTGGTTGAACCGGTGAGGAAGGGCAACTCCATCAATGGCTACCGACTTACCGTAGCATCCCTGACAGAGCAGCAGAGAGCCTCCTTAAGCGCCCTTTGTGATCGGAGGCTATCGGAGTTCATAGAAAGCCGTGGAGCCGCCATATGGGGCCGCAGAGACGCTGGACGTGAGTATGTTCCGGGTTCCATCCGTTATCAGGTTCTCAAGAGGGCAAAGCTCCGTTGTGAGCTATGTGGAGCGCACGAAGATCAGATGGCTCTACATGTCGATCACATCGTACCTAAGGCGCGAGGGGGAAGTGACGAACTGAGCAATTTTCAAGCTCTTTGTATGCGGTGCAACACGAACAAAAGGGACAGCGACGATACAGATTTTCGAAGTTTCTTAGAAAGCTACCATGACCGAGATGAATCCTGCATATTCTGTACACTGGATGCAGGCCGTATCATTGATGAAAATGAGCTTTGCATCGCTGTGAGAGATGCATTTCCTGTAACGGAACTACACACCCTGATTATCCCTAAAAGGCATGTTTCGGACTACTTTGGCCTTTATCAACCAGAACTGAATGCAATCCACAACCTCTTGGTCAAGCACAAGGCATTGATCCAGCAGCAGGATAGCTCTGTAACCGGATTCAATGTTGGTGTGAATGCTGGCGAAGATGCGGGTCAGACGGTCCTTCATGTGCACGTACACTTGATACCCAGAAGGACAGGGGATGTTGAGGTTCCCAGAGGTGGAGTTAGAGGGGTCATCCCTTCAAAACAGCAGTACTAAGGACGAGACGGCTAAGACAATGCAGCCGAAACGATGCCGAATCCAAGCATACAAGCTGCGACATCAACGGCTACCATGTCCCGAAACTTGACCCTTCCGTGCGGATATGCACTACTTATTTCACACAGGCGCACATCTGATTTGAGGCTCCCAATATCCGATGCATCACAGGCCATAGAGAATTTATTGTTGGAGACTATCTAAATGCAGCTCCGAGACTGTTTGAAACTAGCGATGGTTCTCTCATTTATTTTTGCAGGCCATCCAGCAGCCTCGCAAGAAAAAAAGCAACTTGCTGAAGAATGCTTAGCCGCAATTGAAAGTGGTGACCAAGACAGAGTGGTCGAAATTGCGGAAACCATGAAGTCATGGAGAACTATTTTTGCGACAAAACTGATAATGGACGCCCGAACCTGCCTTGGTCAGGCTACCGGAGAGGCGTGGGAGTACAACTATCAGCACAGCATGTTCCAAAACAGCAGAGAAGCAAAGGAGCAACTGGAGGCTGCCAAGTTAAAGAAAGAAAAGAGACGGCTCGCACTCATAGAAAGAAAATGCATTCTCAAGGACGATATTCAGAGGTATGAAGGAGAGATATTTTCTGCGCAGAATGAAGTTGAAGATCAGTTAGAGGCCGCGAGATCAGAAGTATTTCTGGAAATGATGAATCGATGCGAGCTTTGGTTCAAGGAGGATAAACAGTCCGCGATCCTTAGTCCGGTCTGCAATAAGGTATTTATCGAGGTTGGCTTTCCCGACTCTATTGACTACTCGTTCATAGCGGAACGAAGATCGAGTATCGAGGTCGCCAGGCGAAATCTCAAAAAAGCACAAGGGGACCTAGCCATAGTCGAAAGGTTCAACATGTTCCCTAGTGAGTATTTTGAGATGAAACTGGAGCAAACCTCTTCACAGACTAAACCTGAGGCAAGCGAATGTGCGCCTTATGAAAGTAAAAATGGTCGAAGGCAAGTTGTAGATCAGTAGCTATGGCGCGGAGAAAATTATTCTTCAGCGTAAAATCCTTGTCGCTTTGGGGTTCTCCGTTGATCTACCAACCGCCCTTCAGCCCTGCCGAATTTTAGGTGGATTCTCTTTGATCTTGTTTCCAGTATTCGCTTTGGCGTCACCGAAGTGTTGTCGGCATGGCACCATGAGAGTCCCTATCTCCGGAAATTCTCTTTGGTAACAGACCTAGGGAGAGGTCAATTCAAATCAGGGTATGGGATTTGAATATGCCTATTACCCCAAAAGAATGCAAGCTGACCTCTCCAAGGTATAACGAAAAAGATGTTAGAATAAGGAAATCGAATGTACGTAACAAGAATTGAACTAAGGAACACCGGTCCGATAGAGCATGCGCGTATTGAATGCCGCTTCAATGATGATGGATCACCGAAACCGATCGTTCTTGTGGGGCAAAACGGATCTGGAAAAAGTGTAGCGACAGCGCATTTAGTGAGTGCTCTACTTGAAGCGCAGGGCACCGTGTTTGAAGATTCGGACGTCGAGAGCGGCAAAGTTTATAAGCTAAGGAGCGCGTCCTATGTCCGAACAGGAGCCAAGTATTCCACGGCAGAGATAGAATTTTCAGGCAACTTCACTGTTAGCGAACTGCAACTCACGGTCGCCAAGAAGGAGTATGAGGGCGCTCTTCCGAAGTATGGAAAATGGGATAACGTCGAGCCAACTGCCACCTCGCACTATTCATCAAATTTCAACGCGGGTATTACCAGCCTTAGAGATGAGATGAACTCGTCGACGCATCTATTCTTTCCCCCAAACAGGTTCGAAGAACCAGCTTGGCTTAATGATCTAAATTTACGAAACAAGGTCAATTATCCATCGCTCAATTATTTTTTAAACCACTCAAATCGACCTATTATTAGCTACGCGCCGATGCGCGATCTACAAAATTGGCTTCTCGACTTGATATACGACAGCTACGCAATAGAGAGGAAGAGTGATATTGAGTTTGCCCTCGACGAAACAGGGCTTCCAATTTTTCCACGCATCGTTGAGACCCGGTATGGTCCGGCAACAAGCATCTTAGATCCAATTGCCTCATTCCTACAAACTCTATTTCAACGGCAAGGGACATTGACTTGGCACGTCGGCAGCCGAAATAGACGGCATATAGGAATTCGTATTGGGGAAGAAGAAGTTGCGAGGAACCTGTTCCAACTTTCATCAGGACAAACCGTTCTGCTGGATTTATTTCTAACAATTATTAAGGATTTTGATCTTGGCGACGCACAGCTTCGTGAGCTAGGTGATATTACGGGAACGGTTGTTGTTGACGAGATTGATCTCCATTTGCACACCGATCTTCAGCATGACCTTCTACCAGACTTAATCAAATTGTTTCCTAAAGTGCAATTTATTGCAACAACACATTCACCGCTCTTTGTGATCGGAATGGATAAAGTCTTTACACCAGAAGGTTACCAGCTAATTGAGCTTCCTGACGGCTGCGAAATTGAAGCCGAGCGGTTCTCTGAGTTTGAGGCCGCGTACAAACACATGAGAGCGACTGAAAGATTTCAAGCAGAGAATTTTGAGCAAATTTTGATCGTTCAAAAGCCGATTCTCTTTGTCGAAGATAAATATGATGCAATCTACAAGATTGCCTATTTGAAGATAAAGGGCATAGAAATTGGTTCCAAAAATTTTGCTGATCTTTTTTCTGATCATTCGCCGTTCGAGATCAGGAGGGGAGAAGGCGCTGGCTCGGTTGCGGGTTTCTTGGGCATGAACAATACTGATGGATATGATGACAAGAAGGTTATAGGGCTCTTTGATTTCGACCGAGAGGGAACCGAGCGTTTTTACCATTTGAAGAGGAAGAATAACTGGGATGAAAGAATTGAAGGTGATCCTACCACGGGTTTGTTCAAGAGGCGGAATCAACACGACTGCTTCATCGCATTGCTTCTACCTATTCCCGAACGGCACCTTGAATTTATTTCGTCTGTGGAGAATGGGAAGTTCGGAAGTTATGTTGAGGTGGAGAACCTGTTACCTGATCGATTTCTCACAGAAAATGACCTTGTTGATGAGGAACAAATTACTGGCTCTATCAGCTACAAAAAAGTAAAAAGCGGAGCAAAAGCCTCTCTTGACAGATTGCTTGTAGCTGCTGACCCTGAGATCTTTGAAGACTTTAAGCCACTTTTCTCCAAGATAGATAGTTTGTTTGGGCTTTGATTTCGGATCAATCTGGCTCCTTTATTTGTGTAAGGTATTGGAAGCGTGACTAGTTTGAAGTAGGGGATTCCCGCAATCGAAATGTATGATTACTCATTGACGCTGCGTCAAAAACGGTCGTTTTCGCCGGTGACAGAAGCGGTTGTATTTTGGCACATCCTGCGGTGCGGAGAAGATCTGAAAGGAGCCCAATACTACCAAAAGTGTAGCTGGGTAACGCAGCGCTTGCGGGAATTTTGCGACCAACCCCAATTCGCGATCCGCCAGTACTCCACGCCCATGACAGGCCCCTAAGTTGCGTCTTCTTTATTGGACGAAACTATCCAGACCGAAAACAATGCCCCCAATCGAAATCACAACTGCAACTAGCAGAATACTAAAAGAACATATTCCGACAAACAACTTAACTTTTCCCCAAAAACCCGGAAAGTTGTCCGGGAAAGTCACGCGGTTTTCTGTGTCAATTTCGGGTGATACAAAAACGATCTCCAAAAGTTCGTAGAACGACTTAGAATAGAAAATGCTTAAGCATACCGCCATTAGATAGATAAAGAAGCGAAACGTTAGGGCACACAGAGTCGCTAAGACTATGATGAAAAGTGGCACGAACGCCAAATCGGTCCAGCCTTCTGTGAATATTTGCAATTCACGGAAGATGAAGCCAGCTAAGAGAGATAGAATCGCAATTCGTATCATCGCTCCTGCGAGATCAGACACACGTTTCATCGCCTCGTGAGTAGAACGCAGGTCTCTATCTTCGAGCGCAGAAAGACTTCCACCGAAAATCAATTTTTGAAGCCGCTTTGCATTCATCGTTCCAGTCCCCTCTTGCCGTTTGGCGACCCACTAAAGTTGACTTTCAAATTCACAAATCATGTGGATTGCAACGTAGCTGATACCAGATTCGGAGGACGTATCGAAAGTCAGTTTTGTCCGCACACCGGACACGAACCTTCCGACAGAACCTACGGGAGAAAATCGGTGTTTGTGTCCCGGCCACAAACCTTGGGCAGAACCTAGCATCGACGAAGCCAAGCTGAGAAGAGGAACGCTAATTTAGGTCGGCTACCATTACCTATAGTGCGTTTTGTGGTAATACCCAAATTCGAGGCGTTAGTATTCTCCCCAAAGCCTATAAACGCTTAGGGCGCGATTTAGAATATGGTGTGTAGCAATCATCGATCAGAACCGCGGATAGGTAGGCCATTCCCAGGGTCTACCGGCGATATTATGATTGTTGTGCTACGTATATCAACGTTCACTGTAGTGGTGCTTGGAGTAGGGGATGAAACTGTATTTTCTGTTGCAAGACCGTAAGCACCCAGGCCGATT
This sequence comes from Sulfitobacter sp., assembly GCA_965212515.1. Lineage (GTDB taxonomy): Bacteria > Pseudomonadota > Alphaproteobacteria > Rhodobacterales > Rhodobacteraceae > Sulfitobacter. Next base: position 1,211,327 of record OZ243122.1, on the reverse strand, counting down.
TGCACAACAGACAATACGTCCCCAATCAACTTGTTTCTTCTCCGAGCCTTCTGTTGCTCTTCCAGTATTGCCTTTACCCGCTGACGGGTTTCTGCATTTGCACGTTCTATTGCTCCGGCAGCAGCCACAACTTCCTCACGGCGCTTCTTTATTTGCTCCAATGCTGCAACTGCCTCGGAACTAGCCCCAGCTTCCGGCAACGCTGCAGCTCTCTCGATCCTACTTAAGACATCTTCGTAGTATTCAACTACTCCATTTGCATCGTTCAAATGCTCTTGAAGCGTATCAATCCGGCGTTTGATCTCCTTCCTAGCGCGTTTTACCTCGGACAAACGATCAGAGAATCTAGGCTCCAGTTTGTCACGTATTACCTGAAGGTTATTGAACACCGGATACCCAGATACTTGATCAGCAGCCAGACCTCCATTTTCCAGATAATCTTCTAATACATTGGCTCCATCACTTAAAGCAAGATCAGCGCGGTCATACATAAACTCAATCTCTGCAAGTTCCTCGTTACGCGCACTCAGCTGGGAAAGTTCTTCTGTTCGAAGTTTGATTAGAGAGATTTTCGCGCTGAGCTCGCCATGTACTCGGTCGCCGACACCCAAATTTGAACCAATCGACACTGCGTAGTCGTCAAGCTTGTAATCTACCGGATAGAAGGTTTCGGCGCGCAGTGCCTCAATTTGTCGATCAAGTGTATCAAGCGTCCCATCGGGCAAATCCCCGCTGCCATCAAGTACATCCGCCAAGCTGTCCAAATCGAGAATCTGTGTGAGCACATTACCCACTCCTTGCGCATGACCAATGACTGTCCCAAAATGAAATAGTACTAGGATGTTGATCGCTACTGCTGCCGTGAGCTTCCGAAATTGAGCCATTTTGCACCTTTAGCCTTAGAGCTGATCTATTGCTCTAATTGTTTCTTCTGTAGACGCCACGATTTGCTCAAGCCCGCGATTTGAAGCGTCATATACATACTCAAGAGCCTTTGCTTGATTGTAGCGTCCAAGCAGGTCAACAAAAGCAACGCTAGAGTCTTTAGGTGTGATCTGGATCGTGAAGTTGTTCGCTTTAGAAAAATCTCCGGGCATTTGTTGTTTACTCAGGGAAGCCGACGAACGGCGCTCGGACGTTCTAGTCTCTGTTTCTCCGGGTACCTTTTCAACACAGCAATCCCATATTCTATCGTCCGCCAGTCTTGCGCAGTAGCCACTAGTCCCACGTCGATCCTCATCAAAGCCTTCACAGACTTCTTCTTCCCATTGAGTAAAGTCCACATACGTATGACCTCCCGAAGTCTTTGGTTCCAAAAGTCTGAAAAACTGATGGGGAGCCGATATCTCGTAACGCTTGCCCCTACTTGGTGAGTGGGCTTCGAGCTCCTTTGCCAACTCATCAACTTGTTTCTGGACATCAGAGTATTCGTCAAGAAACTTTCCGAGCTTTGGAGTGGAATTTCCTTCAAGAATGATGGAAGCCGCAGCACTCACAGACGCAGAATAGTCCCGCAACTGCCGCTTATCGCCTGCAGTAGTGAAACCGGCTGATCGAGCTGCAATGATCATCGACTTCATAGATAGGCGCAGAAGTTCGATTGATGAAATTACGTCTAAGGACTGACCTTCAGTTTGCGCCAGTTTCTCGTGCTCACTTGCCGATCGCCTAATGTCCTCTAAGTGCTGGGTATAACGGTCTCGATCAACTGGTCCAAACTCTGGGTTATCGTTGAACAATACATCCGATACGAAGCCAAATTCCAGCCGCACGGCTGCTGAGTATATTCCAGCAGCCGCAACTTCTCTATCCAATAGAACTGTCTGAGGTGGTGTCAAAATTGTTAACTCGGCTAGGTCCACCAATTGATTGGAGATATTGCTGAGTTGATTACTTATTTCCTTTTGGTTTTGGGTTATTCGATCCAAATATGCTTGCGTTGCCGGGTCAAGTCCACCTCCACCACCTTTCGAGAACAAACTTCCAACTGCGCCAGCCACAGATATTGCCGTCATTACCCATGCCTTGGCAGGCATTGCTGATATCGAAAGCAGCGGGATCGACGTAATCCCTGCGCTAGCCGTAGTGCGTAAAAAATCTCGTCTTGATAGCATCAGCTCGACCCACAATCTTTTGAATTAGCTAAACAACTACAGTCAACATCCTACAGTATGGTGCAAGATTTCTTATGATACTAGTTTTTGTGGACGGCGATTGGGTTGTGCCAAAAACGGTCCTTTTCGGACAGTCTACACGCACAACAGGAGAACAATGCCTTAGACTGTCCAAAATTCCTGTTCATTACTTTGACATTATGGACAGGTTTTTGTACAGTACTGGCATGATCATTGGTTATGCACGGGTCTCTACAAACGACCAAAGCCTTGATGCTCAGATAGACGCGCTCAACGAAGCGGGCGCCACAAAAGTTTTCCAAGAGAAGAAGACAGGGAAGAACCGGAGCAGACCGGAACTTCAGCGTTTGCTCGACCAGCTGCGAAAAGATGATATCGTTGTTGTCACAAAGTACGATCGATTGGCTAGATCACTGCGTGATCTGATCGAGATCGTGGCGGCTATCCGGGACCGAGACGCAGGTTTTAGGTCCTTGGCGGAAGACATTGACACCACAACCCCGGCTGGTCGGTTGGTCTTTCATGTCTTTGGTTCGATCGCCGAGTTTGAGAGGGAGCGCATAGCAGAACGTACCAAAGAAGGTCTCGAGGCGGCTAGGAAGCGCGGCAGGGTCGGTGGGAGGCCCCGTGCGCTATCAAAGATTCAGCGTGACGAGGTTCTAAAGATGCGAGACGTAGAGGAACGTTCAGTATCTGAAATTGCCAGAGTGTTCGGTGTTAGTCGACAGACCATCATGCGGGTTTAGCCACTCTGGACTGTGAAGGAACCCTTTAACCTTACATAGATGTTCTTTGTCAGATTGATGGGGGCTGTTGTTCAGTTTGAAAGAGATAGGCTTGCTGAACGCAGGGCCTATGGGGTTGCTAAGGCGAAGGAGGAGGGAAAGTACAAGGGAAGGAAACCTACTGCTAGGGCCAAGACCCCTGACGTCTTGAAGTTGAAGGAACGCGGTTTTCGGCCTGATGAAATCAGCCAAATAACTGGAGATTGGCAGGGCTAGTGTGTTCAGGATTTTGAAGGATCATCGAGAGAGGAAATGTGTTAGATTTTGCCATGTTGCCCAATCGCGGGAGCCAATTGAGACGCCATTTCAGATTCTAGCGCGTTTAAGAGGGTCAAAGCCTCTTTAGGGAAGACATACAGATCAATCTCAAATTCAAAGTCTTTGCCCCATTTTATTATTCTTAAGGCACTATTTGTGCTTGGATCAGCATTCCAATGCTCATTCAATCTTCCGGAAACATCATTTCTCTTCTTCCCTACATATAGAACATTGCTGGCTTTACCACTAGAGGGGGGAAGATGACACTTTCCCTTACAAAAGTTCTCTTTGTAGTACTCTTCATAATTGCCAAGGGCACCTTCCGCGTCACCTTCGGCTACTCTGATCACGTAGACGACTGGCGATTTGTTCCATTTATCTTTGGGGTTATCACCAAACTGAATGACTGTAGGATTCAAACCATTGCACTTATCGAGAGTCAATTTGAGAGTGTCAATAAAATCCCAATGCATCTACACCTCCTAATTTTGTCAAATTTGAAATGTCGCCCAACCCATCCGAGATGATGAAAGGTATTTTTAGCTCTCCGACTTCATTTTTTCCCACACACATCCTTAGGTCAATGAACAAAATGGGATGTGAAAGAGATTTGCTGATATGAAATGAGCCTAACCTAAAGCCCACGATCAGGCCGTGATGTTGCAAAGTAGGACTGAAGAGAGCGAGTATCCTGATTGTGCAGGCGTATCATGATTTTAGGGTAACCTGCTAACAGAACAAGTACTTCAAAACGGAAATCCGGTTGAGGACGAAACAATCGCAATCGGCAACAGTGGCACAAAAACAAATATTGCCCACAAAATCTTGATAAGCCGACTATCTCCCTCATACTCGGCAAATGTAGGCAGCCAACCCCACGATATGGAAATGCCCAACAAACCCAACAATAGACGCATAAACGTATTCGCAGGAATCTCGTCGACAGCGGCCCAAATTGTGCCCCAAGTCGCAAGGTTTACAATGAATATTGTTAATATTTCCTTCATATCACCGATCTCTATCACAAAGGACACCGTGAAATCATTCGTCCTTAGCTGTATGACCAAGAAACACGACAGGCTTCTCTTGATGCCTGAACGTTCGTTGGGTTGACACTGATCCGATCAGTACTCGCAATCAACAGTCGTTTATCGATCTCTGACCTGTTGGATTCACTTAAGAATGTGTCAGCATCCATCTTCGTGATCGTCCTTGCAGGATCATAGCACTTGGCCTGTACTGCCCATGTTTCACCGTTCTTGTCGCGAAGGATCAGATCAATCCCACAGTCTGGCCCCCACCGATCAGGCTATTCTTCCCACAGCCATACCTGATCAACCTGTGTGACCCACGCAGGATCATGCAGCAGAAACCACTTCACAAACTGTTCAAAGGCTTTCCCATCGGTTCGGATAGTTTGAAAGAGCTCATCAAAGGTCGCCATGGCGTGAGGTTACCATGGGAAAGTGTGTTGCAGAAGCCGATGCCGGTTGGCGATAGACACCAAAATTTTCGCAAGAAGAGACTGAAAAACATAAAGATATAAATATATGTAATTACGACATCTTTACCCAAACTCAGCCATAGTGGAGGAAATTATGAAACGACAACCAACAAACCTTTTTAACTTCCGAATTCCAACTCATACAAAAGAAAGACTGAAAGAAGTCTGCAAAAGTAGGAATGTAAGCATCTCATCGATTCTAAATGAACTTATCCATGAATACCTAGCAAAGGCAGAAGCTACAAATTTAGATGAAGACAAAGACTGGGTGCCAATGATCTATCAACAGGACGCGGAAAGTGACTGGTGACCGCTCTCGCATCCTCCGATAATTGTTCGCTGCATGTAGGCAGATAGAGCTTGCCTACTAAATTCACTCTGTATTTGCTTATCCATTTCCTTAAGCTTTTTCTGAAATCCGAGATACGCGAGATTTGATCTACAGCGAAAAAATTTCGCCTTGGAAGTATGAAGCTCGTGGCACAGCCGCTGCAGCCGTTCTTTAAACACTTGACTTCGCATCTTCGCCTTTTCGTTGCGCTCGAAAGGATAAATATATGGCCTAACGAGCTCAGCCGGGAAGTCGTGATTCTTCTTTTCAAGCTTCGTGATATAATCTATCTGTTCAATAATGCTCTTTTCCCATCCGACCTTCTTGAGCAGAATTCTGCGACCTTTGTTCAATTGAAGCGGGTTGTAGATTACCTCATCCATCTTTCTAATCTCAGCTCGGAGTCGCCTTAGCATAGGCTCTTCTTCAATGGAGCTTGTAGTCGCTAGGCACCTTGGAAGTATGAACATTGCGTGTACATGCGGTCGCTCAAAGTCTCTGATGTGGTGACTATACCTACTACCCAGCACATCGAAGCCTGCAATAAAGGCAATCCTGTTGCCAAAGTGCCTATGGCTTCTCTGATCCTTGAAAGAAAATGATTTTCTTATCTTTGTATATAGGGCAGCCATAAATTTGGGGAGGTTTGAGGAGTCATTCAGATGTAGCGTGACGTGATATGTCCTAGTATCAATATCTCTCAAGTTAGTCTCATCGAAGTGAACCAGAGCTCGCGCCAACAGGTACGTTGATCTAATTATTGAAGTATCATATTTAGTAAAGTAAATTGGTTTTAGTAAGTTTCTCATAATTTAGTCCTCAATAAAATTTCTTTGGTTGAATGGAAGTAATGAAAATAGTGAGATAATTGATTTTCAATTTTCCATACAAGACACTTCTCACATTTGCGAGATCATATCTTTTCTGATTATCTTTGCATACACGGGCGGGTTACCTTCAGCCTCACCAGCTCTAGCAAATTATTTCGGTGTAGGTTCCTGTCGATATGATAGGAAGCATTCGTACCTACGTTGTATTTATAGTCTTCATACTAAGAAAATCTTGGATGTCGCGACTTTTTTTGCTTTCTGACCCATTTTTTCGACCAAATTTGGGGCAGTAACTTCGGTCAACTAAATGATCAGCGTCCCGGGTTTCCCCAGCGACATCTCTCTTCGACAGCCACTCTAGCAGCGTTTACAAAATCTCTATCTTCCTGAGACATTGCTCTGAAGAATTTCGATACGTCATTGACTAGGAGATCAACTTCATCAGGGTTTGACAGATGAAGCCCCTTCTTGAGGGCGTCTTCAAGCCTATCCAATCGGTGTTGAATTTTCTGTCTCAGATTTGATGTCATGGGACCCCCAATTAGTCATTATACCTAGTTGGAGTGGATTGAGTCATATGCAGTATAGCCGTGACCTATCTATGTATTGAGAACACCAAGGAGGGCTGGTTTGATCTATGAGTTATTTAGCTTCTTCTTTTCAGCCAAGGATGGCTAACGCGTTCCAAGGCATCAAACTTTGTCTCTATTGATGGGCCTGTTCCATAGGAGCTCGCTACGTCATCACCCACGTGCACAGTAATAAAATCATTAATCTCCTTCGATACATCTTGATCCCGAAGCAAATCTTTAAGTGACGCTCTAAGCGAATGAGTCACTTTCCTTGGGTCTCCAGTAACATTTCGTATCCAAGGCGAGAGTATCTTCGAAGCGGAGCGTGATGCTTTTCCGTCTTGGTCCAATTGGTAGTTAAAAATGCGACCATGACCTACCGGAGGCAGTGCTAGGCAGGTTGGTAATGGCACGGTCCGCTTCGAGCCTAAGTTCTTGGTGATAGCACTAGATAGATCAAAATAGCGTATTCCCCTTTTCGTCCGCAAGCTCTCCCACGTTACCAAGGCTGCTTCGTCGAGGCGCATTCCTGTGGTAATCAGCATCGAAAAAATTAGTCGATCTTGCGCTGGTAGTTCTTGAGCAAAGAGTTTGTTTAGGTCCTCCTCGGACAATGGAAGATAATGCTGGCTCTTCGATCCGTAATTGGTGAGGTTTACGTTGTATATCTGGTGCTGTTCGATGAGCCCTTTCTGTTCGCACCATGCTAGAAGGCCGCGAACAGCTGTGACATAGGAGCGAATAGTTTTATTTGCTTTTCCCTCTGATGATAGAGTTTCGGCGAGTTCATAAACATGCTGCTTCTTGATCTCCGAAACTTGTAGGTCTCCCACCACTTCAATAAACCTTTCAATCTTCGATGCGAACTCAACCTTTGTTTTGCTACGTCCCCAAGGTCGCTCACTTATATAGCGGGGCAGTATTGTTGTCAGAAGGCTGCGCTCGGATTGATCTACATAAGCGATGTCACTAGTTAAGCCTCTCATCATTGATGCACTGCGGTCCTCTGGGCTCCGAAACTCATCTGTCGCGATCCGAACCTTCTCGTCAACGTACTCCCAAGCTAGTGCCTGCGCATCTGTGTAGCTGTCGTCCAGTCTGGAGATCATTGCGCCTCCAGTTGTCAGTTCGTTTGCAACGCGATCAATTATTCCAATCGTTTGTTCGGCGTTCTTGAAGAGATAGGGCTTCACACTTCGTGTGGCTTCGCCGTTTTTGCGAAGAAAGAAGTCAAACAGCTTCTGTACCACTTCCAGCGCGTACGCTTGTTGGTCCCGTTTTTCGGCACGCAAAGCTGCATCAAATTTCGCGTAGATTTCGGTGGTCTTGGAGTGTTGCCGCTTTTTCGCCTGCCGTTTGTCGGAGGTGCCCGTGCTTCGACGAAGCTGTTTGCACTTGAACCGGGCCCTCAGTTCTTCAGGGACAGTGACAGTGACATACCACTTGCCCTTGATCAGACTAATTGTGCTCGCCGGATAATCCATGCTTGGGTTGCCATGTAGTATCCATGGTAGTGTCCAAAGTATCCGAAAAGGACTTAGAGATCAACAATGTATGCGGGAAACGTGCTTTGGAGGCGAGTACCGGAATCGAACCGGTGTACACGGATTTGCAATCCGCTGCGTAACCACTCCGCCAACTCGCCGAAGCCAGGCATTCCTTAGACCTCTCCTCGCGGGGCCGCAAGGGGCTTTTGGCAGGCAACGCCCGCCGCCGTCGGCGGCCGCCTCCTCACCCCTCCGGCAGCACCGCCGCGCTCAGGCGGGTGGCGGCCTTCTGGAGCATCCCCAGCCGCGCCTCGGCGGCTGCGATCGAGACGCGCTGCACGGGGCCGTGGAAGGCGAGGGCGGCGATGAAGCGGCCCTCGGGGTCGGTCACCGGGACGGCGATGGCGACCATGCCTTCCATGAATTCCTCGGCATCCAGCGAATAGCCGCGGCGGGCGATCTCGGCGAGGTCCTCAATCAGGCGCTCGCGGTCGCTCAGGGTGGCGGGGGTCAGGGGCGTCAGGGTCAGGCTCTCGACGAAGCGGCGGCGGGTGCGGGGCGGCAGGCTGGCCATGAAGCACTTGCCGCTTGCGGTGCAGTGAAAGGGCACGTGGCTGCCCACGGGGAGCTGGATGCGGAAGGCCCAGTCGGTCTCGACCCGGTCCTGGTAGCTCATCCCGTCCTCCGCCGGGACGACATAGTTCACCGTCTCGCGAACCTCGCGGGCCACCTCCATCAGGATCTGGTGGCGGGCGATGTGGGAGCGCGAGTTGTGCAGCAGCCCGGCCCCAAGGGCGCGCAGGCGGCGGGCGGGCAGGAAACGCTTGGAGGTGCCCTCGCGCACCAAAAAGCCCTCCTGTTCGAGCGTGGTGCAGAGCCGGTGCACCGTCTGCTTGGGCAGGCCCAGCTCCTCGTTGATCTCGGTGGCCGTCAGGGCCCGGTCGCTGCGGCCGAGGATCTCGAGGATCAGGAGCGTCCGGAGGTTGGTCGGAATGCGGGATCCGTCGGCCATGCAGAAAGTCCTTGTCTTGTGTGCGATTCACTGTAGCGTGCCTGAGTGGCAAAAATCGAGAGAAAAAGTCTCAATTTTTGACGGAGGGGGAGATAGAGGTCGATTTCGTCATCGTTGGCGCCGGGTCTGCCGGCTGTGCCCTGGCCAATCGGCTGTCCGCCGACGGGCGCCACACGGTGGCCCTGTTGGAGGCCGGCCCGGCTGACCGCGACCCCTGGATCCACGTGCCCGTCGGCTATTTCCGCACCATGGGCAACCCGCGCTCGGACTGGCGCTACCGCACCGAGGCGGATCCGGGGCTGGCCGGGCGGGCCATCTCCTGGCCGCGGGGGCGGGTGCTGGGGGGCTCCTCCTCGATCAACGGGCTGCTCTACGTGCGGGGCCAGCCGCAGGACTATGACCACTGGGCCCAGCTCGGCTGTAGCGGCTGGTCCTGGGCCGATGTCCTGCCGCTCTTCAAGCGCGCGGAGGCCTGGAAGGGGCCCGATCCGGCGGGCCTGCGGGGGCGCGCGGGGCCCCTCTCGGTGCAGACGACAAGGCTCAGCCGCCGCATCGTGGATCATTGGGTCGATGCGGCCGAGGCGGCGGGCTATCCGCGCACAGAAGATTACAACGGCGAGGACCAGGAGGGCGTGGGCTACTTCCAGCTCACCATGAGGGGCGGGCGGCGCTGCTCCTCGGCGGTGGCCTACCTGCGGCCCGCGAAGGGGCGGCACAACCTGCGCATCGTGACGGACGCCCAGACCGAGCGGCTGCTGATTGAGGAGGGCCGCGCCGTGGGCGTGCGGGCGCGCATCAAGGGCCGGATGGAGGAGATCCGCGCCCGGCGCGAAGTGATCCTGAGCGCGGGCGCCATCGGCTCGCCGCAGATCCTCATGCTCTCGGGCATCGGCCCGGCGGAGGACCTGAAGGGCCACGGTATCGCGGTGCGCCGGGATCTGCCCGGGGTGGGGCGCAACTTGCAGGACCATCTCCAGGCCCGGCCCGTCTACCGCACGCCCCTGAGCACCATCAACGTCGAGACCGACAGCCTCTTCAAGCAGGCCCTCATCGGGCTCCAGTACCTGGTCAGCCAGACCGGCCCGATGACCATGGCGGCCTCGCTCGGCACGGCCTTCCTGAAGACCGAGCCGCACCTGGAGACGCCGGACATCCAGTTCCACATCCAGCCCTTCAGCGCCGACAGCCCGGGCGAGGGTGCGCACAAGTTCTCGGCCTTCACGGCCTCGGTGCTGCAGCTGCGCCCGGAAAGTGCCGGCCATCTGACCCTGCGCTCGGCCAACATGGACGACCATCCGCTGATCCACCCCAACTACCTGGCCACGCCGACGGACTGCCGCACCCTGGTCAAGGGCATCCAGATCGCCCGGCGGATCAGCCAGGTGGAGCCCTTGAAATCCAACATCACGGAGGAGCACGCGCCGGGGCGTGAGGTGCCGCTGGAGGACGAAGAGGCCACGCTTGACTGGGCGCGCCGCACCTCGGTGACGATCTACCACCCTACGGGCACCTGCAAGATGGGCATCGACGAGATGGCGGTGGTTGATCCGCGGCTGCGGGTGCGCGGGATCGGCGGGCTGCGTGTCGCCGATGCCTCGATCATGCCGCAGATCGTCAGCGGCAACACCAACGCGCCGGCCATCATGATCGGCGAGAAGGCGAGCGACATGATCCTGGAGGACGCTGCCACGGGATGAGTTCAAGACCGGACCGATCCCGCAGGGCCGCCGGGGAGGGCGGCGCGGGAAAGGGCCAAGACCGCCACCGGGGGCCAAGCCTTCGTCCCCCGGCGGCAGAAGGACCCAGAGGGCACCTGAGATAAGGGAGGAGAACCATGTTTAATCTCAGAACCGTGACGGCAGGGGCCACGGCCCTCGCCTTGATGGCCTCGGCGGCCTGGGCCGAGACCGTGATCCGCGTACAGTCGGTGATCCCGGCGAAGGCGGACGAGGTCTTCATGCTGCAGGACTTCGCCAATGACGTGGAGGCCCTGACCGGGGGCTCCGTAAAGTTCGAGATCCTGCCGGCCGGCGCCGTTGTCGGGGTCCAGGAGACCCTCGACGCGGTCGACAGCGGCCTGATCGAGGGCGGCTTTGCCTGGACGCACTACTGGTCGGGCAAGCACCCGGCGGCCATGCTCTTCGGCTCGCCCGTGGCGGGGGCCGGTGTCGGCATCGACAACATCGCCTTCCTGTCCTGGTTCCAGTACGGCGGCGGCAAGGAGCTCTATGACCAGCTTTGGGACGAGATGGGCGTCAACGTAAAGGGCTTCATGCTCCAGCCAGTGGGCCCCGAGGCCCTGGGCTGGTTCTCGGAGCCGATCGCCTCCATGGAGGACTTCCGCAAGTACCGCTTCCGGACACCGCCGGGCATCCCGGGTCAGACCTACAAGGACATCGGCGTGGCTTCCGTAGCCATGGGCGGCGGGGACATCCTGCCCGCGCTCGAGAAGGGCACGATCGACGCCGCCGAGTGGTGCTGCCCGAAGCCGGATTCCGTCTTCGGCTTCCAGAAGGTGCTCAAGCACTACTATCTCCAGGGCCTGCACCAGGTCGTGGTGAACGCGGACCTCTACATCAACGGCGATGTCTACGAGGGCCTGACCGATGCCGAGAAAAAGGCCATCGAGGTGGCGGCCAACGCCTCCCTCTCCAAGGCCATGTCCTACCGGATCATCGAGAACGGCAAGGCGCTCAAGGACCTGACGGAGAACCACGGCGTCATCCTGCACGACACCCCGGCGGACTACTTCCGCGAGTACATGCAGGCGGCCAAGACCGCGCTCGAGACCAATGCGGCGGAGAACGAGTTCTTCGCGCAGGTCTGGCAGAGCCAGAAGGACTTCGCCGAGGTGGCGGTGCCCTTCTGGGCGGGGGCCCAGACCTCCAACGCCAACCTGGGCCGCGCCTTTGCGGACAGCATGAAGTAGACCTTCAGCCCCACAAGAACCGCCCCGGCGCCAGGAGGTGCCGGGGCCCTTTCCAGGCAATCTGACAGGTCCGAGGCAGCGGCATGGCGGAAGAGGTGAACCCCAAGGAGCTCGACATCACGGACGAGCTGATCGCGGAACGGCGGGCCGAGGAGCCCGGCCAGACCCCGGAAGACATGACCTGGTGGCAGAGGCCGATCACGGCCTACGTGGACCTGCTGAACCTCTGGGTCGGGCGGATCATCTGCCTGCTGATGCTGCCGCTGATCCTGGCCATCGTTTACGAGGTCTTCTCGCGCAACATGTTCGCCGTTCTGACCCAGAACGGGATGAACGACGTCGCCATCGCCTGGGGCTTCGGGCCGACCCTCTGGGTCTATGACGTGAGCCGGATGCTGGGCGGGGTGCTCTTCATGGCCGCCGCAGGCTATGCCCTGATGCGCGGTGTGCACATCCGGGCCGATTTCCTCTACCGCAATTGGACGCGCAAGACCCAGGCGACCGTCGATGCGGCCCTTTACATGGCCTTCTACATCCCGGCCATGCTCTTCTTCACCTGGGTCTCGGCGGAATACTGGCTCAAGGCCTTCGCCACCGGCGAGCAGGCCTCGGATTCCACCTGGGCGCCGCTGCTCTGGCCCGCCCGCCTGGCCATGCCGGTGGGGGCCTTCCTGCTGCTGCTCCAGGGCTTCCCCGAGCTTTTCCGCGCCTTCCACCAGATGGGTAAGGACCGCGAACGCATCTTCCTGCGCATCTTTCCGGTCTACCTCGTCGCCCTCACGGTGGTCACCATCGGGGTCTTCTTCCCCGACGTGATCCCCTTCGGCGACCTCTATGAAAGCGCCTTCGGGCGCGGCACCGCCGTCTCCAAGCCCACCATGGGCCTCATCATGCTGGCGGTCATGCTCTTTGCCATCTTCGTGGGCTTCCCGATCTCCTTCACGCTGATCTTCCTTGGCTTCGTCTTCGGCACCTGGGGGGCAAACTTCAAGCTCGCCACCTTCCTGATGACGCTCCAGACCAACTCGGTCATGCTCTCGGACCAGCTCGTCGCCGTGCCGCTCTTCATCTTCATGGGCATCGTGATGGAGCAGGCGGGCCTGATGGAGCGGCTCTTCCAGGCGGTGCAGATGATGATGAGCCGGACCCGCGGCGCGCTCTTTATCGCGGTGCTCTTCGTCTCCACCATCTTCGCCGCGGCCACCGGGATCGTCGGCGCCTCGGTCACCATACTGGGCATCATGGCCGCCCGCACGATGAACCGTTCGGGCTACAACGTGCGTCTGGCGGCGGGCACCATCACCGCCGGCGGCACCCTGGGCATCCTGATCCCGCCCTCGATCATGCTGATCGTCATGGGGCCGGTGCTCGAGGTGCCGGTGACGGACCTCTTCCGCGCCGCCATCATCCCCGGCGTGATGCTCGCCGGGCTCTACCTGCTCTATGCCCTTGGGCGCTGCTGGCTGAACCCCGACATGGGGCCGATCCTGCCGCCTGAGGAGCAGCCCGAGACCTCGCGCTACTACCTCCTGGAGGTGACCCTGGTGATGGCCGCCCTGATCTTCCTGATCTGGCTCATCACCCGCGGCATCACCACCGGCTTCGGCTTCTTCTTCGGCGCGCTCCTGGTGCCCCTGGCCTGGGTCGCGGTCATGTACCTGGCCTACCGCTGGCTGGACCGGGCGCGGCCCGGCGGCTTCTACTTCTCGCCGCTCTGGTACGAGTTCTTCATGGGACTGGTGCCGCCCACCGTGCTGATCGCCTTCGCCCTCGGCTCCATCCTCGCGGGCTGGGCGACGCCCGCCGAGGCCTCGGCTTGCGGTGCCTTCGGGGCCATCCTGCTCTCCATGCTCTATCGCAAGTTCACCTTCCCCGGGCTTTACGACGCCCTCATCAAGAGCCTGGAGATCACCGTCCTGATCATGTTCCTGGTGGCGGCCTCCAACTTCTTCGGGGCCGTCTTCTCCAACCTCGGCACCCCCAAGATGCTGACCGAGCTGCTGCTCACGCTCGACATGTCGCCGGTTCTGGTGCTGATCCTGATCATGGCCCTGATCTTCCTGCTCGGCTGGCCGCTGGAATGGGTGCCCATCGTCCTGATCATCGTGCCGATCCTGATCCCGACGGTCACCTCTCTCGACCTTGGCTTCGAGAACCAGAACGACCTGCTGGTCTGGTTCGCCATCCTGGTGGCGGTGAACCTCCAGACCGCCTGGCTCAGTCCGCCGGTGGCCCTCTCCGCCTACTTCCTCAAGGGCGTCGTGCCCGAATGGGACCTGCGCGACATCTACCTCGGCATGATGCAGTTCATGGTGATTCAGGTGATCGGCCTGATCCTGATCTTCATCTTCCCGCAGATCGCCCTCTGGCTGCCCAACCTGGTGGGAGGCCAGTAGATGACACCAAGCACGCTTTCCTATCTCAAGTGGCCGCTGGTGGTGACGGCCCTGGGGCTCGTCCTCTCGGCCTGGCTGGGGTGGGAGACCCAGCACACCCTGCGCGCGGCCCTCTCTTTCCTGCTGGTGGGCTCCGTCCTCGCGGTGCTGGAGATCTCGCTCTCCTTCGACAATGCCATCGTCAACGCCAACAAGCTGGAAGAGATGACACCGCTGTGGCAGCGTCGCTTTCTGACCTGGGGCATCCTGATCGCCGTCTTCGGCATGCGCATCGTCTTTCCCCTGGCCATCGTGGCGATCTTCGCCTGGGTGAACCCTTTGGAGGCCATGCGTCTGGCCCTGGCCGAGCCGGAGGAGTATTCGCGCATCATCTCCCACGCCCATGGCCCCATCGCCGCCTTCGGCGGGACCTTCCTGATGATGGTGGCGCTCAAGTTCTTCGTGGACGAGGACAAGTCCATCCACTGGATCGAATGGCTCGAAAGGCGGCTGCGGCGCTGCGGCTCGGTCCGTGGCTTCGAGATCGCCTTCGTGCTGCTGATTGTGGTGCTCATCTCGCAGTACATCGGCGAGAGCAGCCGCAGTTCCTTCCTCTTCTCCGCCATCATGGGGCTGCTCGTCTTCACCCTGGTGGACGGGCTGGGCACGTTCCTCGATCAGTCCTCGCAGTCCATCGCCCACCTCGGCGCCAAGGGCGGCCTGGGGGCCTTCCTCTACCTTGAAGTGCTCGACGCGAGCTTCTCCTTCGATGGGGTGATCGGCGCCTTCGCCCTGACGACCAACATCCTGCTCATCGCCATCGGCCTCGGCATCGGCGCCATGTATGTGCGCTCCATGACCATCATGCTGGTGGAGAAGGGCACCTTGCAGCACTTCCGCTACCTCGAACACGGGGCCTTCTACTCCATCTTCGCCCTGGCCGTGATCATGTTCCTGCAATCGCTCTTTCATGTGCCCGAGACCTTGACCGGAACCATCGGTGTGGCTCTGATCGGCTATGCCCTGCTTTCCTCGATCCGCCACAACCGGCGCCAGGCCGAGGGCTGAGCGGGCAGGGGGCGACCCCACCCAGTGCAGTAAAGGAGATCCCGATGTACCGAAGCATCCTCGTGGCCATGGCCCTCGATCATGACCTCTCGCCCGGCACCCTGGCCCTGGCCCGCGCGCTCCTGGCGCCGGAGGGCCGGATCACCGCCCTGCATGTCTTGCCCGAACCCATGGGCAGCGCCACCGCGCGGCTCGGCGAGGAGTTCATCAAGCGCGGCCGCGCCCGGGCCGAGAGCCTCTTTCAGGAAAAGCTGCGCCCCTTCCCGGAGGCCGAGGCCGTCCTGACCATCGGCCACACCAGCCGCACGATCCTGGAAGAGGCCGAGAAGCGCGCGGCCGACTGCATCGTCCTCGGCTCCCACCGCCCCGGCCTGGCCGACTACCTCCTCGGCTCCACCGCGGGCCGCGTGGTGCGCCACGCCCGCTGCTCGGTGCACGTCTACCGGGGGTGAGGCCCCCTTAGGCCAGGCGGCGGCCCGAGGTGAGGCCGTTGACCTTCTCCACGATGGCCTCGGCGTCGATGCCGTGGTGGTGGTAGAGATCGCCGATCGTGCCGGTCTGGCCGAAATGCTCCACCCCCATGGGAATGGTCCGGTGCCCCGAAACGGCGCCGAGCCAGGAGAGGGTGGCGGGGTGGCCGTCGATCACCGTGACGAAGCTGCAGTGGGGCGGCAGGGCCTCGGTCAGGCTCTCGATGTGTGACCGGGCCGCGCGATTGCCGCGGGAGCGGGCGCGCTGGGCGGCGGTCCAGCCGGCGTTGAGCCGGTCGGCCGAGGTGACGGCGAGGATGCCGATGTCGCGCCGCTGGCTGCCGATCATGCCGGCCGCGCGGATCGCCTCGGGGCCCACGGCGCCCTGGTAGGCGATCACCACCTCGCAGTTGGGCCCCGGGCGGCGCAGCCAGTAGGCCCCGTCGATGGCGCCCTGCCGGAAGGCCTCGTCGGCGCGCTTGCCGGGCTGCTCCACCGGATTGGTGGTAAGCCGCAGGTAGACCGAGCCGCCGGTCTCGTCGCGCAGCCAGGTGCGCTCGTCCGGGTCGCCCTCGCCGTCGCGCTGGACATAGTCGAAGGCCCACTCGAGGATCACCGCCAGCTCATCCGCGAAGGCCGGCTCAAAGGCCGCGAGGCCGTCCTGGCTCATCCCGATCAGGGGCGTGCCCACGGACTGGTGCGCGCCCCCCTCGGGCGCCAGGGTGACCCCGGAGGGGGTGCCGACGAGGATGAAGCGGGCATCCTGGTAGCAGGCGTAGTTGAGTGCATCGAGGCCGCGGTTCACGAAGGGATCGTAGACCGTGCCGATGGGAATGAGGCGCTTGCCGAAGAGGCTGTGCGAGAGGCCCGCGGCGCCGAGCAGCAGCATCAGGTTCATCTCTGCGATGCCCAGCTCGATGTGCTGGCCGCGCGGGGTGAACTCCCACTTGGCGGTGGAGGGGATGCGGTGCTCGATGAAGGCATCGGCCTGGTCGGTCCGGGCAAAGAGCTTGCGGCGGTTCACCCAGGGGCCGAGGTTCGTGGTGCCCGTCACGTCCGGCGAGGTGGTGACGATCCTTTCGGCCAGGGCGCTGTCGCCCTTCGAGAGATCATCGAGGATCTTGCCGAAGGCCATCTGGGTCGAGGTCTCGCGCGTCGTGTCGATGGCGATCTGCGGCACCGGCAGCTTTGCGTCGCTGTAGCGGCGGGTGCCCCTTGCAAAGAAGGGCACGCGGTCCAGGAAGGCCTGCAGCGCCGCCCTGTCGGAGACCGTGGCGAGGGGCTCCCACTCCTCGCCCTCGGCCACGCCCATGTGGTCCTGCCAGGCGGCGAACTGCTTGCTGTTCATCAGGCCGCCGTGGTTGTCCTTGTGGCCCGCGATGGGGGTGCCCCAACCCTTGATGGTGTAGGCCAGAAAGCAGGTGGGCCGATCATGGTCGATGCTCTCGAAGGTCTCGGCCATGGTCTCGACGCAGTTGCCGCCAAGGTTCTCCATCAGGTCGGCCAGTTCCTCGTCGCTGCGCCGCTCGATGAGGGCGCTCACCTCCCCCTGGTCGCCCAGGTCGTCCAGCAGACGCTTGCGCCAGACGGCGCCGCCCATGAAGGTCAGGGCCGAGTACTGCTGGTTGGGGCAGGCGTCGATCCAGTCGCGCAGGCGGGCGCCGCCCGGCTCCTCGAAGGCCGCCCGCTGGAGCGCGCCGTACTTGATCCGCACGACATCCCAGCCGAAGGCGTCGAAAATCTTCTCGATCCGGCCAAAGAGCCCCTCCCGCACGATCCCGTCCAGCGACTGTCGGTTGTAGTCGATGATCCACCAGGTGTTGCGCAGATCGTTCTTCCAGCCCTCCTGAAGGGCCTCGTAGACATTGCCTTCGTCCAGTTCCGCATCCCCCACCAGGGCCACCATGCGGCCCATCGGGGCCTCCCGGCCCCAGTCCTTGGCCTTGATGTAGTCCTGCACCAGCGAGGCGAATGAGGTGATGGCCACCCCGAGCCCGACGGAGCCGGTGGAAAAATCCACATCGTCCACGTCCTTGGTGCGGCTGGGGTAGGA
Organism: Sulfitobacter sp.; assembly: GCA_965212515.1. Taxonomy (GTDB): domain Bacteria; phylum Pseudomonadota; class Alphaproteobacteria; order Rhodobacterales; family Rhodobacteraceae; genus Sulfitobacter. The sequence continues at coordinate 1,193,518 of OZ243122.1, read as the reverse complement.
TTGGACGCCACCGTAGCCGCGGAAGTTCTCCATCCGCGCGCGGGTCTGGTTGCCCATGAGGTACTGCATGGCGTGGAAAACGGGGCTGGCGTGGGGCTTGACCGCCACCCGGTCCTCGGGCCGCAGGGCGGAGAAGTAGAGCGCCGTCATGATCGAGACCATGGAGGCCGAGGAGGCCTGGTGCCCGCCTACCTTGATCCCGTCCACCTTGGGCCGGACGTTGTTGGCGTGGTGGATCATCCAGTGCGACAGCCAGAGCAGGCGCTGTTCGATGGTCTTGAGGTGGGTCAGGTCCTGGGTCATGGGGCTTTCCGATGCTGTCAGATGCGCGCGCCGCGCGCGGGCGACCCTAGAGGAGCTTGCGCCGGGGGGCAAAGGGGCAGGGGGCCGCGTCCCCGGAAGGTGCAAAAAGGCGCCCCGGGCCGTTGCCGCCCTGACAGGGATGTGGCACATCTGGTTCATGGAATCTGAACGCACGAGTTTAGCCGATGACTGACTTCACAGCCCGCCGCACCATGATGGTCGATACCCAGGTCCGCCCCTCGGACGTGACCAAGTTCCCGATCATCGAGGCGATGCTGACCGTCCCGCGCGAGGAATTCGTGCCTGCCGCCCAGCGTGAGGCCGCCTACATGGGCGAGAACCTGGAACTGGGCGAGGGCCGCGTCTTGCTGGAGCCGCGGACCCTGGCCAAGATGCTGGATGCTCTCAACATCACCAAACACGAGCTGGTGCTCGACGTGGGCTGCGCGCTGGGCTACTCCAGCGCGGTGATCGCCCACATGGCCGAGGCCGTGGTGGCCGTGGAAGAGGACGAGGACATGGCGACGGAGGCCCAGGAGGGGCTCGTCGCCTCGGGCGCCGACAATGCCGTGGTGCACACCGGGCCTTTGGCCGAGGGCGCACCGAAACACGGGCCCTATGACGTGATCGCCGTCCAGGGCGGCGTGATGGAAGTGCCTCAGGCGCTCGTCGATCAGCTGAAGGACGGGGGCCGCATGGCCTGTCTCTTCATGGACGGGGCGCTGGGCGAGGTCCGGGTCGGCTACAAGCGGGGCGACACGATGAGCTGGCGCATGGTATTCAACGCCAGCGCCCCGGTGCTCAAGGGTTTTGATCGGGCACCGGTATTTCAACTATAGAATTAGAGCCGAAATAGAGGCCAGGCCAACAGGGGCAGTAAAATGGATAGTGTAAAGGGTCGGGGATTTTTCAGGGCGGCACTTCTTGGGGGCGTTCTGGCCCTCGGTTCGACCTTCGGCACGGCCCGAACGGCCCTTTCGGAAACCCTGGCCGATGCCCTTGTCGGTGCCTATCAGCACTCGGGCCTGCTGGAACAGAACCGCGCCCTGCTGCGCGCGGCCGACGAGGACGTGGCCCAGGTGACCGCCTCGCTCAAGCCGGTCCTGCGCTGGAGCGCCAACCTCACCCAGACCTACGGCCGCGCCAAGACGGCGGCCACCCCCATCGCCATCACCAACGACGACCTGACTGCCGGGATCAGCCTGATCGCGGAGCTGCTGCTCTATGATTTCGGGGCGGCCCGCTACCGGATCGAGGCGGCCAAGGAAACCGTCCTGGCGACGCGGGACAATCTTCTCGACACCGAACAGCAGATCCTGCTGCGCGCCGTCTCCGCCTACATGGGCGTGATCGAGGCCTCCGAGTTCGTCGCCCTGCGCGATAACAACCTGCGCCTGCTGACCCAGGAACTGCGCGCCGCGCGCGACCGGTTCGAGGTGGGCGAGGTGACCCGCACCGACGTGGCCCTGGCCGAGGCTCAGCTTGCCGAGGCCCGCTCGGGCCTGGCCGCCGCCCGGGGCCAGCTCATGCGCGCCGCCGAGGAGTACCGCAACGCCGTGGGCCGGGCACCGGGCAACCTGACGCCGCCGCCGAGCCTGCCCAACATCACCCGCGACACGGAGGCCGCCAAGGCGCTCGCCGTGCGCCAGCACCCGGCGATCAACAGCGTGCAGCACCAGGTGGCCGCCGCCGATCTGCTGGTCCAGGCCGGCGAGGCAGACCTCAAGCCGACCCTGCGGGTTCAGGGCTCTCTCGGCCTGTCGGAAAACCTCAGCGCCGATCAGTACAACCGCTCAGGCACCATCGGGCTGGAGGCCGGTCAGATTATCTACCAGGGCGGGGCGCTTTCCTCCGTCATCCGTCAGCGCATGGCCCGCGCCAGCGCCCAGCGGGCCAGCCTGCACACGGTCCGCCACAACGTGCAGCAGGAGGTGGGCAACGCCTACGCGACCCTCTCCACGACCCAGGCGCAGCTCCAGGCGTCGGAACGGCAGATCCGCGCCGCCAGCATCGCCTTCCGGGGCATCCGCGAGGAGGCCTCCCTCGGGGCTCGGACGACGCTTGACGTGCTCGACGCCGAGCAGGCCCTGCTGGACGCCCAGTCGCTCCAGGTCTCGGCTCGCGCGCAGCTCTACGTGGCCGCCTACGCTGTCCTGGCCTCGACCGGGCAGCTCACGGCCCAGAAACTCGGCCTGCCGGTGCAGATCTACGACCCCGCGGGCTACTACAACCTGGTCAAGGATGCCCCGGCGAAGCGGTCCCAGCAGGGGCAGAAGCTGGACCGGGTGTTGCGCGCACTCCAGAAAGACTGACAATTTTTCCCGCCCCATTGGCAGGCTAGGCGCGGCGGGCTAAGCTGCCGCGGCAAGGAACGAGTGGTGAGCCCAATGTCAGATCCCGTCACAAATGCCGAGGTGGAGGATGTTCTGTCCTCGATTCGCCGTCTTGTGTCGGGCGAGAAGCGGGCCGCGCCCGAGGCGCAGGCCAGCCCCGAGCCACAGGCCCCAGAAGCCCCCGAGGCACCGGCAGACCGTCTGGTGCTGACCCCGGCGCTGCGGGTGGAGGACCCCGAAGCGCCCCCGGCAGAGGAAGCGCCCGCGGAGGAGGAAGCGCCCGACACCTCGACCCTTTCCAAGGAGGAGATCGCCCGTCTACTGGACGAGGTCATCGAACCCGAGGAGGAGGAACTGGTGCCGGTCGAGGACTTCGACACCGCGGCCGAGGCGGAGGAGCCAGAGGAAGCGCCGGACGACCCGATGCCCGTCTTCCACCACCGCCGCAAGGAAGACCTCAAGCTGCGCGAGCCCGCGGCCCCCAAGGCCGTTCCAGCGGCGGAGGAGGAACGTGCCGCCGAGCTGACCGCGAAGATCGCCCAGCTCGAGACCGCCATCGGCAACATCGCCGAGGAGTGGGAGCCGGACGGCAGCACCCCCGACGCCAATGCAGGGACAGAGCCCCCGGCCATGGCCTGGGAGGACGAGGCCGAGACGCGGGAAGAGGTGGCGGCAGAGGAGCCCGAATGGGAAGAGCCCGCGCCCGAGCCCGCCCCGTCGCGCGGCGCCACGGTGAGCGAGTTCAGCCGCGTTCAGGGGGCCTTCGCCTCCCACGCCGGGCACCGTGAGCCGGAAGAGGAGAGGTCCCTCGACCTCGGCGGTGAGGAGCAGGTTCTCGACGAGGAGATGCTGCGCGACCTGGTGAGCGAGATTGTCCGTCAGGAGCTTCAGGGCGCCCTGGGCGAGCGCATTACCCGCAACGTTCGCAAGCTGGTCCGGCGCGAGATCCACCGCGCTCTGACGGCCCAGGACCTCGAATAGGTCCCGCGCCGCTCAGACCGGCGCCGCCTCCGTCACATCTTCGGCTAGCGCCAACAACTGATCCACATCCATGAATCGCTCCACATGGTCCGCCAGGGCCTCAAGCGCCGCCTCGACGCCGCCCTCGAAGTCTAGCGAAGAGTCCGCACCGAAATCCGCCAGGTAGGCCCGGCGGAAGGCGTCGGAGGCAAAGAGCCCGTGCAGGTAGCAGCCCTGGACCCGTCCGTCGGCGCTGCTGGCGCCCTCGGGGCGGCCCTCGATCTCGATCCAGGGGCGGGCGCTGTCGGGCCCCTCCGTGCCGCCCACATGGATCTCGTAGCCGCTCAGCGGCGTGTCACTGGCCAGGTGGCGGCCCCGGCGCAGCGAGAGGTGCTTGACCGGCGCCATGGTGGTTGTCACCGCCAGATGCCCCAGCCCGGGGACAGACCCGGGGGCGCCCTCGATGCCCTCCGGATCGGCGATGGCCTGGCCCAGCATCTGGTAGCCGCCACAGAGCCCCAGGACGTGCCCGCCACGCCGCAGGTGGGCGGCAAGGTCGATGTCCCAGCCCTCGGCCCGGAAGGCCGCCAGATCGGCGATGGTGGCCTTGCTGCCCACCATGAGCACCAGGTCGGCCTCGGCGGGCAGGGGGCTGCCCGGCATGATCAGGCGCAGGTCCACGCCCGGCTCGGCGGCGAGAGGATCGAGGTCATCGGTGTTGGAGATGCGCGGCAGGCGCGGCACCGCGATGACCAGCCCACGGCCCCCCGAGCGGGCGCGGGCGGGCAGGTCCATCACATCCTCGGCGGGCAGGCGGTGGGCCTGGTCGAACCAGGGCAGCACCCCGAGGCAGGGCCAGCCGGTGCGGGCCACGATGTCATCCCGCCCCCCGTCGAAGAGCCGCCGGTCGCCGCGGAACTTGTTCACGGCGAAGCCCCGGATCATCTCCCGGTCCGCCTTCTCCAGCACCGCCTGGGTGCCGACGATCTGGGCAATCACGCCGCCCCGGTCGATGTCCCCCATGAGGAGGACGGGCACGCCCGCGGCCCGGGCAAAGCCCATGTTGGCAATGTCGCCCGCGCGCAGGTTGGTCTCTGCCGGGCTGCCCGCCCCCTCGACGATGACAAGGTCGCACTGGCCCGCCAGCCGCCTAAAGGACTCCAGCACCGGGGGCATCAGGGCCTCCTTGCGGCGCCCGTAGGCGGCGGCCTCCTGGAGACCGGCCATGCGCCCCTGGACGATCACCTGGGCGCCTGTGCTGGACTGGGGCTTGAGCAGGACGGGGTTCATGTCGGTATGCGGCGGCACCCCCGCGGCCCGCGCCTGAAGCGCCTGGGCGCGCCCGATCTCGCCGCCATCCTCCGTCACGGCGGCATTGTTGCTCATGTTCTGGGGCTTGAAGGGCCGCACCCGCAGGCCGCGCCGCGCACAGGCCCGCAGGAGGCCCGCGACGATCATCGACTTGCCGACATTGCTGCCGGTCCCTTGTATCATGATCGCTTTTGCCATGAGATGCCTTCACGCGCCGTTGCGGGTGCAAACTGGCCCAATTCGGCCCGCTGGAAAAGGGGCAATGGATGAACACACCGGCACATCTGCTCTTCGGGGCCGCGGCCTTCGGCAAGCGCGGCCAGAGGGGCCTTGTCTGGGCCGCCATGGCCGGTTCGCTGCTGCCGGACCTGTCGCTCTACCTCTTGGCCGGGGGCGCTCTCTACCTGCTCAACATCCCCGCGCAGGTGGTCTTCCGCGAGCTCTACTACAGCGACCTCTGGCAGACCGTCTTCGCCATCGACAATTCGCTCTTCCTTTGGGGCGCGCTGCTGGGCCTCGCGCTCTGGCGGGGCAGCGCCTGGGGCGTGGCCCTGACCGGCGCGGCCCTGGCCCATCTCTGCTTCGATTTCCTGCTGCACCACGATGACGGGCGGCCGCACTTCTGGCCGCTCAGCGGCTGGATCTTCGAAAGCCCGGTCAGCTACTGGGATGTGCGCCACGGGGCGCGTTGGGTCGGCCCGATCGAGATTGGCCTGGCGATCCTCTGCGCGGGCCTCGTCTGGTGGCGGCGGCCGGGCTGGAAGATCGCGCTCGTCACCTTCCTGCTGCTGGCCGCACAGCTCATGGTGGCGCGGGTCTGGCTCTTTGTCTTTGCCGCCTGAGCGGCGGGAGGAGCAGGGGCGCAAACGAAAAACGCAGCCCCAGGGGGACTGCGTTCTTCATCTTGGAGGGATGGTCGGGTTCAGGCAGCTTCGGCCTGGAGTGCCGCGTTGCGGCGCTCGGATTCTTCCCGAGAGAGGGCAACCGAGGTGCGCACACCTTTGCCCACGAATTCCATCAGGCCGGCCACAACCCGCTCGTTGGGGTCGATGCCGGCACAGCTCAGAACTTCGCGCCCGTCGCGCGAACGTGCCCAGCGGGCGATCTGCTCTGGCCCGTTGCCGTATTTCTTGTCGTCAGCAATCGCGTCATCGAGTGCTGCCAGTACCACGGCAGCGAAAAGTTTGCGGGCCCGATTTCCTTGTTCGTTGTTGAAAGCGGTCCCGTCAACGAAATCAACCATTCGTCGTCCTTTCCATTATTCTTGCTCTTGTCATTCCGGCGTGGCGCCCCTTATGGCGAATATCCTACGATTCGGATACCGCTATTTCGCATAACACCCATGCGCTTCGTGCAACCCTTTTAGCACCTGCAGCATGTTCCGGCCCTCGCTTGCAGGCCCACCCGGCTAGCGATATAGAGCCGCTCAAGCCACCATCAACCCTTCGTGCAGGTTTTGTCATATGCCCAAGATCAACGGAAACGAGATACGCCCCGGCAACGTGCTGGAGCACAACGACGGCCTCTGGGCCGCGGTCAAGGTCGACCATGTGAAGCCGGGCAAGGGCGGGGCCTTTGCCCAGGTCGAGATGCGCAACCTGCGCAACGGCTCCAAGCTGAACGAGCGCTTCCGCTCCGCCGACAAAGTCGAGCGCGTGCGTCTGGAGCAGAAGGATCAGCAATTTCTCTATGAAGACAGTGGGATGCTGGTCGTCATGGATACCGAAACCTACGAGCAGGTACAGCTCCCGGCGGAGCTTCTGGGCGAGCGTCGCCCCTTCCTGCAGGACGGCATGATGATCGTGGTGGAGTACTACGAGGAGGAGGCGCTGAACGCCTCCCTGCCCCAGAAGGTGACCTGCAAGGTGGCCGAGACCGAGCCGGTCGTGAAGGGCCAGACCGCCGCCAACTCCTTCAAGCCGGCCATTTTGGACAACGGCGTGAAGATCACCGTGCCCCCCTTCGTGGGCCAGGACGAGGACATCGTGGTCAATACGGAGACCATGGAGTACGTCGAACGGGCCTGATCGGCCCCTCTTTTCTGACGTGACGTCATGGGGCGTCGCGCGGTGAAAGCCCCGGCCTGGCCGGGGCTTTTTGCCTTTCAGAGGGGGTCGCGCGGGGGAATCAGCGGTTCCCGTCCCAGCTGACCTGGGCCTCACCGGCCGTCAGATCGCCCGCCGCGCGGTCAAAGCGCAGGTAGGCCAGGGCCTGGCCGCCCACGCGGGTCAGGAGCGTGCCGGCGGGCTTGCCGCCCGCCTCGATCGCGGTGCCCGGTTCGGCCGGCCCCTTGATTTCGACCCGGGCGAGACCCTTGCGCAGCTCCGTCTTGTGCTTCATCCGAGCCGTCACCTCCTGGCCCACGTAGCAGCCCTTGCGGAAGTCCACACCCTTCAGGCGCTCAAAGCCCATCTCAAGGATGAAACTGTCCGAGGTCAGCTCCATGCCCGCCTCGGGCACCCGCTCGGCCACCCTCAGGGCCGCCCAGTCGATCTCCGTCTCTTCCTGTGGCGCCTCACGGTAGGCGCGCCAGCCGAGCGCCGGGCTGCGCGGATCGGGGGCGGCATCCTCGGGCGCCTCGCCCAGGCCGCGGTGCAGGTTCAGCTCGGTCTCCTCGATCTGAACGTCGGCGCGCAGCTTGTAGAGCGTCAGCCGCTGCACAAGCTCGTCGCCCAGGGCCGCGGGCGCGTCCAGCAGGATCGCCTCGCCCTCGGCCTTGAGAAAGAAATCGGCGATGTACTTGCCCTGGGGCGTCAGCAAGGCGGCATAGACCAGGCCCTGGTCGATCCCCTTGATGTTGTTGGTCACCAGGCCCTGGAGGAATTCGCGGTTGTCGGCCCCGCGCAGGCGCAGGATGCGGCGTTCGGTCATCTCGTTGTCCTTCCACTTCTGGACATGACATATAGGCCGAAAGCCCGCGGCAAAAGAGGGGCCCATGCCCGCAGCCATTTCCATCGTGATCCCGACGCTTCAGGCCGCAGAGTCCCTGCCGCGCTGCCTTGCCCCGCTGATGGAGGGGCTGGAGGCGGGCCTGATCCGGGAACTGATCGTCAGCGACGGCGGCTCCACCGACGGCACCGGCGCCATCGCCCAGGCCTGGGGCGGGGAGGTCCTGTCCGGTCCGCCCTCGCGCGGTGGCCAGCTCCGCCGGGGCTGTGCGGCGGCCAAGGGGGAATGGCTGCTGGTGCTCCACGCCGACACCTGCCTCGCCCCCGGATGGAGCGAGGCGGTGCAGCGCCACCTGGCCGAGGGGGCAGAGCGGGCCGCCTGGTTCCACCTGCGCTTCGACAGGGGCGGCGCTCCGGCACGCCTCGTCGCCGCCTGGGCCAACATGCGCAGCCGCCTCGGACTGCCCTACGGCGACCAGGGGCTGCTTCTGCCGCGCGCGCTTTACGATCGGGTGGGGGGCTATGCCGAGATGCCCCTGATGGAAGACGTGCACCTCGCCCGGCGCTTGCGCGGGCAGCTCACGGGCCTCTCTGCCCGGGCCGTCACCTCGGGCGCCAAGTATGCGCGCCAGGGCTGGCTGCGACGCGGGGCGCGCAACCTCTGGACCCTGACGCGCTACGCCATGGGGACTGACGTGGAGCGGCTGGCCCGCAGCTACCGCCGCTAGGCGCGGTCGATCAGCCTTGTCATCAGCCACTTGAGGAAGCCCGCCGGGGGCACCTCGGCCTCGGCCGGGCCCCGGCGCCTTGCGGGGCGTGGCGCGGGTGTGCCCTCCTGGAACTGGAGCCGGTGCAGATCGGCGTAGAGCCCGCCGCGCTCCAGCAGCGCCGCGTGGCTGCCCTCGTCCACCACGCGGCCCCGGTCCATCACGACGATCCTGTCAGCGCCGCGAATGGTGGCCAGGCGGTGGGCGATGACGATGGTGGTGCGCCCCTTCGACAGCCTGTCGAGCGCCTGTTGCACCATCTTTTCCGACTGGGCATCGAGCGCGCTAGTGGCCTCGTCAAGGAGCAGCACGGGCGTGTCGCGCAGCAGAGCGCGGGCGATCACCACCCGCTGGCGCTGGCCGCCGGAGAGAGCCGAGCCGCGCGGCCCTACCAGGGTGTCGAGGCCCTTCTCGAGCTGGGGCAGGAAGTCACTCACGTGGGCTGCCTCCAGGACCTCCTGCAGTCGCGCCTCGCTCACGTCGGTGCGGCCCAGCAGGATGTTCTCGCGCAGGGTCTCGTCAAAGAGCAGGGCCTCCTGCGTCACCACCGAGAAGAGACCGCGCAGCTCCTTCAGGGACATCTCATCGGCCCCAACGCCGCCGATCCGCACGCTACCGCTGTCCGGGTCCACCAGCCGCGTGAGCAGGTTGAAGACCGTGCTCTTGCCCGCACCAGAGGGCCCCACCAGGGCCGTGGTCTGGCCCGCCGGGGCGGTGAAGCTGAGGGCGCGCAGCACTTGAGTGTCGCCGTAGCTCAGGTCCACCCCCGCGATCTCGATCTCCGGCGTGCCGCTGGGGGCTGCCGTGGCCTTGGCCGGGTCCCGCAGGGCCACGGGGGCGTCCATCAGGGCGCGGATGCGCTCCAGCGCGGCGGCGGCCATCTGCCAGAGGCCGCTGATCGCCCCCAGCCGCCGCAGGGGCGAGAAGGTGAAGCCCATGGCGGTGAAGAAGGTCATGAACTGGCCGATGGTCTTGTCGCCGGAGATGATCTCGGAACCGCCGTAGAGGATCACAGCCATGAAACCGATGCCCGACATGATGTCGACCATGCCCGGGATGGCGGAGTTGCCGAAGGCGGCGCGCACCTCGGTTCCGATGAAGCGATCCGTCAGGTCGCGGTACTGGCGCGCCTGGTAGCCCTCCAACCCGTTCAGCTTGACCTGGACGATACCGTGAAAGACCTCGTCGAGCCGCGCCGCGAGGTTGGCCCCCAGGTCGCGCGCCTCGCGGGCCCGTCGGCGGACGAACTTCTGCGCCGCCGCCGCGGGCAGGACCATGAGCGGAATACCGACGCAGGCAAGGAGCGCCCAGACCGGATCAATCGAAATGGCCACCCCGAGAAGCACCAGCAGGCCGATGAAATCCCGCCCGGCGCCGGTGATGACGGCGCGCCAGACATCCTGCACGGCGTTCACGTCGCCCTGGACGCGCTGGATCAGGAAGCCCGGCGGATGGCTCTGGTGGAAGGCGCCGTCCTGCTGCATCATCCGGTCCAGCAGGTCCATCCGCATCTGCGCCGCCGTGCGCTGGGCGATGCGCGTCAGAAGCACCTTCTGGGCCACGCTGGCGATGGCCCGCAGCACGAAGATCCCCACCAGCACGAGGCCGACCCAAAGCAGCGCCTGGCGATCCCCGGCCACGAAGACCCGGTCGAACATAGGCTCCATCAGCCGCGCCAGGGCGCCGAGGGTCGAGCCCTCGATCACCATGAAGACGAGGGCCAAGGCCATGGGCCCGATGTGGCGCCGCAGGTAGCTCTGCCAGAGCCAGCGCAGCAGCGCGCCCGAGGTGTAGGTCTGGTCGGTCATCAGGTGTTCATCCTTGCGCCGGGGTGGCGCCGGTGTAAGCGGGCCGCCCCCCGGGGGCAAGCGGCAGGGACCATTGACCTCCCCCGCCGCTGGCGTAAGGTCCGCGCCAGAGGACCATCGGCAGCGCAGGACCCCCGACATGGCAGAGAAGATCCCCCCGGCCTCCGGCCGCCCCTACCTGGCCATCCCCGGCCCCTCCGTCATGCCCGATGCGGTGCTCAACGCCATGCACCGGCCCGCCCCCAACATCTACGCGGGCGAGCTGCCCGAGATGATGCCGGGCCTGGTTGCAGACCTGAAGCGCGTGGCCCGGACCGATCACCAGGTGGCCATGTATATCGGCAACGGCCACGCCGCCTGGGAGGCCGCGCTCGTCAACACCCTGAGCCCGGGCGACCGGGTGCTGGTGCCCGCCACCGGGCGTTTCGGGCTGGGCTGGGGCGAGGTGGCGAAGTCCCTGGGCCTGGAGGTCGAGGTGATCGACTTCGGCAAGCAGAGCCCCATGGACATGGGCCGCATCGCCGAGGCCCTGCGGGCCGACAGCGAGCAGCGGATCAAGGCGGTGCTGGCGGTCCACGTGGACACCTCCAGCTCCGTCCGCAATGACATCCAAGCCCTGCGCGCCACGCTTGACGAGGTGGGTCACCCGGCGCTCCTGATGGCCGACTGCATCGCCTCGCTGGGCTGCGACCGCTTCGAGATGGACGCCTGGGGCGTCGATGTCACGGTGACCGGCAGCCAGAAGGGCCTGATGGTGCCGCCGGGCATGGCCTTCGTCTTCTTCAACGACCGCGCCGAGGCGGCCCGCGCCCGCCTGCCGCGTGTCAGCTGGTACTGGGACTGGAGCCCCCGCGCCCATGCCGAGGAGTTCTTCCAGTACCACGGCGGCACGGCGCCCACGCACCACCTCTACGGCCTGCGCTGCGCGCTCGACATGATCCACGGTGAGGGGATGGAGGCCGTCTGGCAGCGCCACGAGACCCTGGCGCGGACCATCTGGGCGGCCTGCGAGGCCTGGAGCCGGGAAGGGGACTTCGCCCTCAACGTCGCGGAAAGGGCGCACCGTTCCCACGCGGTGACCGCCCTGCGCCTGCGCTCGCCCGACGCGACGCGCCTGCGCGACTGGGTGGAGGGGAAACTGGGCCTGACCCTTGGCATCGGCCTGGGCATGGCACCGCCGGGCGACCAGGCCTGGCACGGTTTCTTCCGCATGGGCCACATGGGTCACGTCAATGGCCAGATGATCATGGGGCTGCTGGGCGGGGTCGAGGCCGGAATGCAGGCGCTCGACATCGCCCACGGCGAGGGCGCCCTGGCGGCGGCGGCGGCGGTCCTGGCCGAGGGCTAGCCGCGGGCCGCGCCGATCCTGTCGATCAGGCGGTTGACGAGCCAGCCCAGAAGGGCCGCGGCCAGCAGCCCCCAGAGGGCCCAGATGGCGACGAGCACCCAGGTCAGGTTGACCCCGAACATGACAAGGCAGGCCTGGGTGTAGTTGGGGGCGGCTCTCGGCCGGTCGATCGGATCGGGCATGGCAACTCTCGGGGCGGCGGCGCTCACCCCCTCAAGATATGCCGATTCGCCTGCCTGTCAGCCCCGGCGTGCTTCTTCTAGTGCGCCGGGAAGCGCCGAGGCCAGCAGGTCAAGCATCTCGGGCGTGCCGCAGGAGATGCGGATGCAGCGGTTCTGGGGCGCCACGAAGGGCATCCGAACGAAGATCCCCCGGTCGAAGAGCCGGTCGAGCAGGGCCTTGGCCAGGGCCCCGTCGCCGCCGCAATCGACGGCCACGAAGTTCGCCGCGGAGGGCAGGGCCACAAGCCCGTTGCCCCGGGCGATCTCGCCGATCCTCTCGCGCGCCTCTGCCACCTGGGCCTGGACACGGGCCAGCCAGTCGCGGTCCTCAAGGGCGGCCAGGGCGCCCGCCTGGGCGGCCCGGTTCATGCCGAAGTGGTTGCGCACCTTGTGGAAGGCGGTGATCAGCTCGGGGTGACCCAGGGCATAGCCCACCCGCGCCCCGGCCAGCCCGTAGGCCTTGGAGAAGGTGCGCATCCGGATCAACCGGGGATCGTCGAAGGGCAGGGGCAGGGCGGTGCCCTCGGGGGCAAGCTCGATGTAGGCCTCGTCGAGCACCAGCAGGGTGCGCGCGGGCAACGCTTCCATGGCCGCTGCCAAGTCTGCCCCCTCGTGCCAGGAGCCCATCGGATTGTCCGGGTTGGAGAGGTAGACGAGCTTGGCATCCACCTCCGCCGCCTTGGCGAAGAGGGCGGCGGGATCTTCCCGGTCCTCCTTGAAGGGCACCCGGTGCAAGTCGCCACCGAAGCCCGCCACGTGATAGTTGAAGGTGGGATAGGCCCCGTCCGAGGTGACGACGGCATCCCCCGGCGCCACGAAGAGGCGGCAGAGATAGCCCAGCAACCCGTCGATGCCCTCGCCCACCAGGATGTTCTCCCTCGCGGTGCCGTTCAGCGCCGCCAGGGCCTCGCGCAGCTCCAGGCTCTCCGCATCGCCATACATCCAGTGGCCCGTCTCGGCGATGGCCTGGCGGGCAGCGGGGGAGGGGCCGAAGACGCTCTCGTTGGCGCCCAGCCGCGCGGCGAAGGGGCGGCCCATGGCGCGCTCCTGGGTCTCGGGTCCGACAAAGGGCACGGTGGCGGGCAGGGACTCGGCGAGCGGGGTCAGGCGGAACTGGGTCATGGCGCGGTGATAGGGGCTGGCGCGGGCCGAGACAAGGTGCCGCCGCCACGCCATCTGTCGCCACGTTTCGCTGGCGGGCGCGGTTGCTTTCCGCTTCACTCGGCCCGAACGACAAAATCAGGGAGAAGCCCATGGCCCGCGTCCAGGTCACCTACGAGAACCACATCGCCCATGTCCGCCTGACCCGGGCCGACAAGATGAACGCCGTCGACCAGGAGATGATTGACGCCATCATCGCCGCGGGCCGCGAGGTGGCTGCCTCCGACGCCCGCGTCGCGGTCATCTCGGGCGAGGGGCGGGCCTTCTGTGCGGGCATCGACATCACCGGCCTCTCGGGCATGATGGGCAAGGAACCCGCCGACGTGCTCATGCCGCGCAGCCACGGCGAGGGCACGACGAACCAGTGGCAGGAGGTGGCCATGGTCTGGGCGCGGCTGGAGATCCCGGTGATCGCCGCGATCCACGGGGTCTGCTTCGGGGCCGGCATCCAGCTTGCCCTGGGCTGCGACATCCGCATCGCCGCCCCCGGCACGAAGTTCGCCGTGATGGAGATGAAGTGGGGCATCGTGCCCGACATGGGCGGCATGGTGCTCCTGCCCAAGCTTGTCCGCTCCGACGTGCTGCGCCGCCTGACCTACACCGGCGCCCCGGTGGAGAGCGACCAGGCCGAGCGCTGGGGCCTGATCACCGAGATCGCCGAGGACCCGCTGGCCTCCGCCCTGACCCTGGCCGAAACGATCGCGGGCAAGAGCCCCGCGGCCATCCGCGCCGCCAAGCGCCTGATCGAGATCGCGGAAAGCGCCCCCGCCGAGGAGGTCCTGCTGGCGGAATCGCGGCTCCAGTGCGATCTGATCGGCAAGCCCGAGCAGATGGAGGTGATCGCCGCCGAGATGCAGAAGCGCCCGGCGGTCTTCAAGTAGGGCCTGAGGAAGGTCAGCCCCGCCCGTTGCCGGACGGGGCCTTCCAAATGGACGATCTTCGCTTCCCAGCTCGGACCGCGCCTCAGTCTGGGCCCGTCTTTCTTTCCAAATGGTTAAAAATCCCCGCCGGAGGCACAAATCTCTTCTGGCGCGCCATAAGATTCATGCCTCCGGCGGGGATTTAGGCCATTTGGAAGGGCCTGCCGGTCACGCCATTTCCGCCAGGCGCGCCAGGGCGGCCTTGAGCTGGTCGGCCTCTTCGGTGCGGGCTTCGAGGTTGGCCTGGGCTTCCGCCACAACCTCTTCGGGGGCCGAGGCGGCGAACTTGGGGTTCTTCAGCCGCCCTTCGAGCCCGCCGATTTCCTTCTGGAGCTTGCCGAGGCTCTTCTCTAGGCGCGCGCGCTCCGCCTCGATGTCGATGATGCCCGCCAGGGGCAGACCGAAGCTGGCGCCCGGGGCCGCCACGGCGACGGTTCCCTTGGGGAAGCTTGTGGTCTCCTCAAGCCCCTCGACGCGGGCCAGGCGTAGAATCATGGCCTCGTTCCGCTCCCAGGCGGCGCGGGCGGCCGCGTCCATCTCCGTCACCAGCATGGGCACCTTGAGACCCGCGGGCACGTGCATCTGGGCGCGGGCCGAACGGATGCTCTCGATCAGCCCGATGACCCAGTTGAGCTCACGGTCGGCCTCGGCGTTCAGCAGCTCGGCGGTGCCGTAGGTGGGCCAATCGGCGTGAACCAGCATCCCCTCGCGCTGGGCGGTGGTCTGCCAGAGCTCTTCGGTGATGAAGGGCATGATCGGGTGCAGCAGGATCAGGCACTGGTCGAGCACCCAGCCGAGGGTCTGGCGGGTCTCCTCCGCCTCGGGCGCATCCTCCTGCAGGAGCGGCTTTGAAAGCTCCACGTACCAGTCGCAGACCTTGCCCCAGACGAAGGCATAGAGGCCGTTGGCCGCATCGTTGAAGCGGAAGTTCTTCAGGGCCGCGTCCACCTCCTCGCGGATGCGCGCGGTCTCGCCCACGATCCAGCGGTTCAGCGTCGCCTTGGGCTGCGGCATGGCGCGCGGCGCACCGGTGAAGACGCCGTTCATCTCCGCAAAGCGGTGGGCGTTCCAGAGCTTGGTGCCGAAGTTGCGGTAGCCCGCGATGCGCGCGGTCGAGAGCTTCAGGTCACGCCCCATGGCGGCCATGGCGGTGAGGGTGAAGCGCACCGCGTCGGCGCCGTATTCGTCCACCAGTTCCAGCGGGTCGAGCACGTTGCCAAGCGACTTCGACATCTTCTTGCCCTTCTCGTCGCGCACCAGGGCATGGACATAGACGGTGGCGAAGGGCTTCTGATCGACCACGGCGTATTGCATCATCATCATCCGGGCGACCCAGAAGAAGATGATGTCGAAGCCGGTGATGAGGACAGAGGTGGGGAAGTAGCGCTCAAGCTCCGCCGTCTGCTCGGGCCAGCCGAGGGTGCCGATCGGCCAGAGGCCGGAGGAGAACCAGGTGTCGAGGACGTCGGGATCGCGCGTCAGGCTCTTGCCGGGGGCGAGGGCTTGCGCTTCCTCTTCGGTCGCCGCGCAGTATTCCTTGCCATCCTCGTCAAACCAAACCGGGATCTGATGCCCCCACCAAAGCTGGCGCGAGATGCACCAGGGCTCGATATTCTCAAGCCAGTGGAAATAGACCTTCTTGTCCTGCTCGGGCAGGATCTCGACCTCGCCCGAGCGCACCGCGTCGATCGCCGGACCGACGATCTTGGCCGTGTCCACGAACCACTGGTCGGTCAGCATCGGCTCGATCACTACCTTGGAGCGGTCGCCGAAGGGCTGCATGATCTTCTTGGCTTCGACCAGCGGCACGAGCGTGTCCTCGCGCGCCTCGCCGCCCTCTTCGGGGGCCACGGGCTTTGCCGCGGCGCGGCCCAGGCGCGGGTCGTGGGCCTGGGTCATGACCGCGAGGCCCTCGGCGGTGATGTCCGCGACCACCCGCTTGCGCGCCTCGAAGCGGTCCAGCCCGCGGTAGGCCTCGGGCACGAGGTTCATGGCAGCGACCTTGGCCTCGTCGAACGCCTCCTTGCCCTCGGCGATGGCCTGGGCCGTGGCGGCCTCTTCGGCGTAGGGGCGGCCGTCGGCGCGCATGGCGCCCTTGGTGTCCATCAGGTTGTACATCGGAATGCCGCCGCGCTTGGCAACCTCGTAGTCGTTGAAGTCGTGCGCACCGGTGATCTTCACGGCACCCGAGCCGAAGGACGGATCGGGATACTCGTCGGTGATGATCGGGATCAGGCGGCGGTGCTCCTTCGGGCCCACGGGGATCTCGCAGAGCTTGCCGACGATGGGCGCATAGCGTTCGTCCGAAGGGTGCACCGCGACCGCCCCGTCCCCGAGCATCGTCTCGGGCCGGGTGGTGGCGATGGAGATGTAGTCGCGCTCCTCCTCGAAGAGCACGTTGCCCTCTTCATCCTTCTCCACGTAGGTGTAAGTCGCCCCACCCGCGAGCGGATACTTGAAGTGCCACATGTGGCCGTCGACCTCGGTGCTCTCCACCTCGAGGTCCGAGATCGCCGTCTCGAAATGCGGGTCCCAGTTGACCAGTCGCTTGCCGCGGTAGATCAGGCCCTTGTTGTACATCTCCACGAAGACCTTGATGACGGCATCGTGGAAGTTGCCCTCCTCGCCCGCGGGGGCATTGGGCGCGCCGGACATGGTGAAGGCGTTGCGCGACCAGTCGCAGGAGGCGCCGAGGCGCTTCAACTGCTCGATGATCGTTCCGCCGGACTGCTTCTTCCACTCCCAGACCTTGTCGAGAAAGGCGTCGCGGCCCAGCTCGCGGCGCGAGGGCTGCTGATCCTCGGCCAGCTTGCGCTCCACCACCATCTGGGTGGCAATGCCCGCGTGGTCCTGGCCCGGCTGCCAGAGCGTGTCGTGGCCCTGCATCCGGTGCCAGCGGGTCAGGATGTCCTGCAGGGTGTTGTTGAAGGCATGGCCCATGTGCAGCACGCCGGTCACGTTAGGCGGCGGGATCATGATGGAGAAGGTCTCGGCCCCCGGCTTGGCATTGGCGCCGGCCTTGAAGGCCCCGGCCTTTTCCCAGGCGTCGTAGAGCCGCTGTTCGGCCTGTTTCGCGTCGAAGGTCTTGTCGAGAGCCATCGCTTGTCTCCTGCAATCTGTCGAGGAGCATCTAGCGGAGCGGGCCGGGAAGGGAAAGACCGCCGCGCCCGCGCCCCGCGCAAAAGCCGGGCAGGGTGGCGCCTGGGGCCCGGGGGCGGGGGCAAAAAGCGCGGCCCTCGGGGCGGCACGGCTGGACACCGAGGCAGGGGTCGTTATCTGTCGGGGGCAGGAGAGGCACGAGGAGAGAGAGGCACCATGGAGAAGTTCGGCAAGAGTCAGGCGGTCAAGCGGACCGAGGATGTGCGGTTCCTGACCGGAGAGGGGCGCTACGTGGACGACATCGCCCCGGCGGGGGCGCTGCATGCCTTCTTTCTGCGCGCGCCCGTGGCTCATGGTGTCATCACCGAGCTGGACCTCGAGGAGGCCCGCGCGGCCGAAGGTGTCCATGCCGTCCTGACGGTCGAGGACCTGGAGGCGGCGGGCATGAAGATCGGCCTCTTCGGCTCGCGCATCGAGAACCGCGACGGCACCAAGGCGGCGGGCCCCCTGCGGCCCATGCTCGCCAAGGAGCGGGTGCGCTACGTGGGCGAGCCGGTGGCCATGGTGGTGGCCGAGAGCCTCTCCCAGGCGCGCGACGCGGCCGAGCTGATCCTGCTCGACATCGACGATCTGCCCGCCAAGATGGACCTCGCCCCCGGCGGCGAGACCCTGCACGAGGAGGCGCCCGACAACCGCGCATTTGACTGGGGCCTGGGCGACGAGGCGGCGACCGAGGCAGCCTTCCAGGCGGCGGCCCGCACCGTTTCTCTCGAGGTGGGGGACAACCGCATCATCGTGAACTCCATGGAGCCGCGCGGCTGCTACGCCGAGTGGGAGGAGGACCGCCTTCATGTGGCGATCAACGGCCAGGGCGTCTGGGTCCACAAGGGCTATCTTCAGAAGGCCTTTGGCCTGGAAGAGGAGCAGGTGCGGGTGACCAACCCGGACGTGGGCGGCGGCTTCGGCATGAAGGCCATGACCTACCCGGAATACTTCGTCGTGGCCCAGGCGGCCCGGACGCTGGGCCGTCCGGTGCGCTGGATGTCGGAGCGGACGGAGGCCATGCTGAGCGACAACGGCGGGCGCGATCTCACCTCCCTGGCCGAGCTGGCCTTCGACGCGGAGAACCGCATCACCGCCTACCGGGTGCGTACGAAGTGCAACCTCGGGGCCTACAATTCACAGTTCGGCCAGGGCATCCAGACCCAGCTCTTCAGCCGCGTGCTGATGGGCGTCTACGACGTTCAGACCACCTGGCTCCAGGTGGAGGGCTACTACACCAACACCACCCAGGTGGATGCCTACCGCGGCGCGGGCCGCCCCGAGGCGATCTATGTGCTGGAGCGGCTGATGGACCGGGCCGCGCGCGAGCTGGAGGTGGACCCCTGGGAGCTGCGGCGCCTCAACTTCATCAAGCCCGAGCAGTTCCCCTACAAGAGCGCCACGGGCGAGACCTACGATGTGGGCGATTTCAACCGTCTCCTCACCCGCGCGGCCCGGGAGGCCGACCGCGAGGGCTTCGAGGCGCGCCGCGCGGCGGATGCCAAGCGCGGCCTGCTGCGCGGCCAGGGCCTCTGCTACTACATCGAATCCATTCTCGGTGACCCCTCGGAAGGCGCCAAGGTGGTCTTCGAGGCGGACGGTACCGTTTCCATCTACGTGGGCACCCAGAGCAACGGCCAGGGCCACGAGACGGTCTATGCCCAGTTCCTCTCGGACCAGACGGGCATTCCCGCCCACCTGATCCAGGTGATCCAGGGCGACAGCGACCTGATCAAGCAGGGCGGCGGCACCGGCGGTTCGCGCTCCGTCACCACCCAGAACACCGCCACCCTGGCCACGGTCGATGCCATGAAGGAGGCCTTCACCGCCTTCCTGGCCGAGGAGATGGGCGTCCCCGCCGCCGAGATCGGCTTCGACGACGAACGCTTCCGCGCCGAGGGCTCGAACCTCACACCGACCATGCTGGAGGTGGCCGAGATGGCCCGCGAGAAGGGCCGTGAGGACCTGCTGAGCCACGAGCAGCGTGCCAAGCTGCCGGGCCGCTCCTATCCCAACGGCATACATGTGGCCGAGGCCACGGTGGACCCGGACACCGGCGTCGTGACCACTGATCGCTACACGGTGGTGGATGACTTCGGCAACCTCATCAACCCGATGCTGGCCGAGGGCCAGGTCCACGGCGGGGTGGCCCAGGGGGTCGGCCAGGCGGTGCAGGAGCGGGTCGTCTACGACGAGGATGGCCAGCTGCTCACGGCAACGTTCATGGACTATGCCTTGCCCCGTGCGACGGACCTGCCCAATATCACCTTCATGTCGGAACCCGTTCCCTCGACCGCCAATCTCATGGGGATGAAGGGCTGTGGGGAGGCCGGCACCGTGGGCGCCATGGCGGCGATCTCCAACGCCGTGCAGGACGCCCTCTGGGATCAGGGGGTGCGGCAGGCGGACATGCCCTTCACGCCGCACCGTGTCTGGGAGATGTTGAACCATGGGCGGATCGCCGCGGAGTGAGGTGACGGCGCGGGGCAGGGCCCCCGCCACCCATGTCATCATCCTCGACGGCACCCTCTCCTCGCTCGATCCGCGCTGCCAGACCAACGCGGCCCGCACCTACAGCCTGCTGCGCGAACGCGGCGCGGCCCTCTCGCTCTACTACGAACCGGGGCTGCAATGGCGCGACTGGCGCAGCGGCCTCGCCGTCATCACCGGGCGCGGCATCAACCGACAGATCCGCCGCGCCTACGGCTTCCTCGCCGGGCGCTACCGGCCTGGCGACCGGATCTTTCTCTTCGGCTACTCCCGCGGCGCCTACGCGGTGCGCAGCCTCGCCGGAGTGATCGACCTCGTCGGCCTGCTGCGCCCCGAGGCGGCGACGGAGCGCAACGTGACCATCGCCTACCGCCACTACGAGGGCGACCCCGAGAGCGCCGCGGCGCGGGCCTTCTCGGCCCAGCACTGCCACCCGGACGTGCAGATCGAGATGATCGGCATTTGGGACACGGTGAAGTCTCTCGGCATCAATGCCCCGGTGCTCTGGCGCCTGTCGGAGCCGATCCACGCCTTCCACAACCACGACCTCGGCGCGCACATCAAGAACGGCTTCCACGCCCTGGCCCATGACGAGAACCGGGTCGCCTATGCCCCCGTTCTCTGGACCAGCCATGGAGATTTCGACGGGCGGGTGGAGCAGGTCTGGTTCCCCGGCGCCCATGGCGACGTGGGCGGCCAGCTTGGCGGCTTCGAGGCGGCGCGGCCCCTGGCCAACATCCCCCTTGTCTGGATTCTGGAGAAGGCCGAGGAGTGCGGCCTGGCCCTGCCGCCGGGCTGGCGCGAGCGCTTTCCGCAGGACCCCCTGGCGCCCGCCTGCGGCACCTGGCGCGGCCACGGGCGGCTGCTCATGACCCGGCGCAGGCGGATCATCGGACTGGACCCGTCGGAAAGGGTCCACCCGACGGTGGCGCAGCGTCAGGGCCTGCCCCGCAAGGGGCCGCCGCCCGAGGCGGTGCAGCCCTGAGGCTCAGGCGACCTTCATGATGATGCAGGTGGTGGAGCCCACGGCATAGAGCTTGCCATCCTCGCGGCCCCGGATCTCGCCGTGGGCGACGCCGGTGGAGCGGCCCACGTGATCGGTGATGCCGATGCAGTCGATCTCCATGTCCAGCGGGATCGCCCGGAGAATGTTAATCTTGTATTCCAGCGTGGTGTAGACGGTGCCCGCCGGGATTTCCGTCATCACCGCGCAGGCCATGGCGCTGTCCAGCAGGGTGCCGTACCAGCCGCCGTGCACCGTGCCCATCGGGTTGGTCATCTCGAAGGAGGGGGCGCCGCGAAAGACGACCCGGCCCTTCTCCACGCTGTGCAGATTGTAGCCCATGGTGCGCGAGATCGGCGGCCCGGGATGCTTGCCGTCGATCATGCGCTGCATGGCCTCCAGCCCGGTCATCTTGACCAGCTCGGCGCGGTCGATCAGGTCTGCGGGGGTCTGGGCATAGGGGGGCATCGGGGCAACTCCTGGGATGGTTCTGCCGCGATGCTATTGACGTGGCGTGAGAGGGGGAACCGTTACGCCACGTCCTCCAGGGTGACCTGCGAGGTCAGGCCCAGGGCCCGGCACACGTCCCGCGTGAGGTCGGCCCGGTTCAGGGTGTAGAAGTGCAGGTTCTCGACGCCCTCCTCCACCAGGGTGCTGCAAAGCTCAGTGCAGATCGACATGGCAAAGAGGTCGTGGCGGTCGTCGCGGATCGCCGTCTCGAAGCCCTGGACAACCCAGTCCGGCACCGGCGTACCGCACTTGCGGGCAAAGTTGTGGGCCGACTTCCAGTTCAGCACCGGCATGATACCGGGGGTGATGGGCTGCTCGATCCCGGCCTTCACGCAGGCGTCGCGGAAGCGCAGGAAGCGCTCCGGTTCAAAGAAGAACTGGGTGATAGCCTCGCAGGCACCGGCATCGAACTTGCGCTTGAGCCAGTCGATGTTGGCCTGCGAATCCGCCGCCTCGGGGTGGACGTCCGGGTAGGCGCCCACGCGGATGTTGAAGGTCCCTTCCCGCGCCAGGGCGGTGATCAGCTCGCAACTGTCGGCAAAGCCCTCGGGGTGGGGGGTGAAACGGCTCTCGCCCGCGGGCGGATCGCCGCGCAGGGCCACGATGTCGGTCACGCCGATCTCGGCAAAGCTGCGGGCCACCGAGAGAGTCTCCTCGCGGCTGGCGCCGACGCAGGTGAGGTGCCCCGCCACCGGCAGGCCGGAGGTGCGGCGCAGCACGTGGGCGGCATCGTGGGTCAGATCGCGGGTGGAACCGCCGGCCCCGTAGGTGACGGAGAAGAAGCGCGGCGCCAGGGGCGCGAGGGCCTGGGCCGTTTCCCAAAGATGGAAGGCCGCGTCTACGGTGCGCGGCGGGAAGACTTCGAAGGAAACGGCGGGCACGGGCATGAAACACTCCTCAGGGGGTTGGTCCGTCTCTTGTTTCATGAAATCTCATGTGAGACAAATTCATAACTCTCATCTTCAACATGAGGAACTGCTCACATGCACATCGAGTTCCGTCATCTGCGCACGATCCAGGCGATTCACGAGGCCGGGGGCCTCGCCCGGGCCGCGGAGCAGATGAACATCACCCAGTCGGCCCTCAGCCATCAGGTCAAGGGGCTGGAGGAGCAGGCCGGCGTGGAGCTCTTCGTGCGCCGCTCCAAGCCCCTGCGGCTCTCGCCCGCGGGGCAGCGCCTGCTGAAGCTGGCGCAGCAGGTCCTGCCCCAGGTCCAGGCCCTGCAGGAGGAGTTCGCGGGCCTGCGCGCGGGCAGCACCGGGCGCATGCACATCGCCATCGAGTGCCACGCCTGCTTCGAGTGGCTCTTCCCGGTGCTGGAGAAGTTCCGCCAGGGCTGGCCCGACGTGGACGTGGACATCCGCCCGGGCCTGGCCTTCGAGGCCCTGCCGGCCCTCCTGCGCGAGGAGGTGGACCTGGTGGTCTCCTCCGATCCCGAGGACCTGCCCGGCGTCACCTTCGTTGAGCTCTTCGACTATCAGGCGGTCTTCGTCGCGGCGAGCCAGCATCCCCTGGCCGCCAAGAGCTTCATCGAGGCGGCGGATTTCCGTGGCGAGACCCTGATCACCTACCCGGTGGAGCGCAGCCGCCTGGATGTCTTCAGCCAGCTCCTGATCCCCGCCAAGGTGGAGCCCGCCTCGATCCGCCAGGTGGAGCTGACGGCAGTGATCCTGCTGCTGGTCGCCTCCATGCGCGGCGTCTCCGTCCTGCCGGACTGGGTGGTGCGCGAGGTGAAGTACAGCTCTGACTACGTGACCCGTCCCCTGACCGAAAAGGGCATCACCCGCAGGCTCTACGCGGCGGTGCGCAGCGACGATCTGGAGAAGGGCTACATGCAGAAGCTGCTCTCCCTCGCCGGGGAGGAGGCGCGCAAACTGCAGGAGGCGTGAGGGGCGGTTAGGGCGGTCGGGGGCGCTGCCCCCATCGCGCCGGGGGCGCGATTCCCCCGGAGTTTATCGGCAAAGCGAAGGGGCGGACCGCTGCGCCCGCCCCCCACCGGTGGCTCAGTTGACCTTGACGATGGCCTTGCCCTGGTTGCCGCCGGTCAGCAGCTCCATGAAGGCCTTGGGGGCATTCTCCAGCCCTTCGGTGATGTCCTCGCGGTACTTCACGCGGCCATCCTTCAGCATCGGCGCCACCTCCTTGATGAAGGTCGGATACTGATCCCAGTGGTTGGAGATGATGAAGCCGTTCACGCTGAGGAAGTTCACCAGGATGGTGCGCCAGAGCTTGGGCGCGGTCAGGCCCTCGCCGCGGGCCTCGGCGCCAAGGCCCCCGGCATTGTACCAGGCAATCATGCCGCAGACGGGGATCCGGCCGAAGGGGTTCATCAGCGACATGGCCGCCTCCAGCACCGGGCCGCCGACGTTTTCGAAGTAGACGTCGATGCCATCGGGGCATTCCGCCTTCAGGGCGGCGCGCAGATCCTTCACGTTGTCATGGGCGCGGTGGTCGATGCAGGCATCGAAGCCGAACTCCTCGACCGCCATCTTGCACTTGTCGGCCCCGCCCGCGACGCCGACGGCGCGCAGGCCCTTGGCCTTGGCCAGCTGCCCCACCATGGAGCCCACGGGCCCGGTGGCGGCGGCCACCAGCAGGGTCTCGCCCTCCTTCGGACGGCCATAGGCGTTCAGGCCCCACCAGCCGGTCAGGCCGGGCATGCCGAGCACGCCCAGGGCGGTGGTCACCGGCGCCTGGTCGGGATCGAGCTTGCGGCACATCTTGGCATTGGCTGTGGCGTGGGTGGCCCAGCCGAAGGGGCCGAAGACATGATCACCTTCGGCGAACTGATCGCTCCTGGAGGCGCGCACGACGCCGACGCTGCCGCCCTCCATCTTGCCCCCCAGGGGCACCGGGGCGGCGTAGGACTTGGCATCGTCCATGCGGCCGCGCATGTAGGGGTCGAGCGACATGTGGCTGACCTCGACCAGGATCTCGCCCTCGGCGGGGCTCGGCATCTCCAGCGTCTCGAGCCGGAAGTTCTCCTCGGTCGGGGCCCCGTCGGGGCGGCTGGCAAGGACGATCTGCTGCATTTTCTGGGTCATGGTCTCTCCGATCTTTGACTGGCGCCACCCTGCCTTGCCCTGCGCTGAGCGCAAGCGGGATTTGCGCCGGGCGCCGCCGTCGCCCCCTTGGCATTCCGGCGCGCGGGCCCTATAGGCAGCCCTTGATCCGAAAAAAGGTGCGCGAAATGGTCGGCAGTGCAAATCTCAACATCATGATGAAGGCCGCGCGCAAGGCGGGCCGCGCCTTGCTCAAGGACTTCGGCGAGGTGGAGAACCTCCAGGTGTCGGTCAAGGGCGCGGGCGACTTCGTCAGCCGGGCCGACCTCAACGCCGAGAAGCTGCTGAAGGACGAACTGATGGGCGCCCGCCCGACCTACGGCTGGTGCGCCGAGGAGGGGGCCGAGGAGGCGGGCGAGGACCCGACCCGCCGCTGGATCGTCGATCCCCTCGACGGCACCACCAACTTCCTGCACGGCCTGCCGCACTTCGCCGTTTCCATCGCGCTGGAGCACAAGGGCCAGGTTGTCGCCGGGGTCATCTACGACCCGGTCAAGGACGAGCTTTTCTTCGCCGAGAAGGGCACCGGCGCCTGGATGAACGAGACCCGTCTGCGGGTCTCGGGGCGGCACCGGATGATCGAGTGCATCTTCGCCACGGGCCTGCCCTTCGGTGGCCGCGCAGACCTGCCCGCCACCCTGCAGGACCTGGCGCGCCTGCTGCCCGCCACGGCCGGCGTGCGCCGCTTCGGCTCCGCCGCGCTGGACCTCGCCTATGTCGCCGCGGGCCGCTACGACGGCTTCTGGGAGCGGCGGCTCAACGCCTGGGACATGGCGGCGGGCCTGATCATCGTGAAGGAGGCCGGCGGCCTCGTCGATGCCCTGACCCCCGATGGCGACATCCTGGCCGAGGGCGAGGTGATCTGCGCCAACGAGGCCGTCTTCAACAGCTTCGCCAAGGTAATCCGGGGCTGAGGCCCTAGCCTTTCTCGGGGGGGCGCCGGTCGGCGGGGTGGTTGACCCCGTCGGTCCAGGGCACCGGCTCGTGCTCCCAGGTCCGCACCCCCTCGATGCAGCCCAGGTTGATACCGCATTCACGCGGGTCTGAGCGGCGCCGGTGGTGGGTGTAGATGCCGCAGGTCTTGCAGAAGTAGTGCTGCGCCGTGTGGCTGCCCCAGGTGTAGAGGCTTAGGTTCTCCGCCCCCGACAGGATCTCCACCGAGGCGGCCAGGGCCGTCACCGCCGCCGCCTGGCGCCTGCGGCAGAAGGAGCAGGTGCAGCGGGTCGCCGAGGCCAACCCCTCGGGCAGATGGGCCTTCAGCCGCACCGCGCCGCAATGGCAGCTTGCCTTCACCTCCAGGCCCGCGCTCATCGCCGCCGCACCTTGGGCAGGCGGCTGTCGCTCAGCCGGTAACGGGCCTCGGGGTGCGGCGGGTGGCCGCTGGTGCGGTCCCAAAAGGCCAGGGCACCCCGGCGCAGCCAGAAGGGCAGGCAGAGGGCCAGCCCGGCCAGGAAACCGCCCGCGTGGGCCCAGTAGGCGGTGCCGCCCTCATTGGGATTGGCCCCCAGCCCGCCGAAGAACTGGAGCGCGAACCAGAGGATCAGCATGATCCAGGCCGGGATCGGGAAGATCCGGAAAAAGATGATGAAAAAGAAGAAGATGTCCACCCGGGCCTTGGGAAAGAGCAGCAGGTAGGCGCCCATGACCCCGGCGATGGCCCCCGAGGCGCCGACCATGGGCACGGCGGAGCCGGGCTCGAAGAAGACCTGGGCCAGCCCCGCCGCCACGCCGCAGGCCAGGTAGAAGAGCAGGAAGGGCAGGTGGCCCAGTTCCTCCTCCACGTTGTCGCCGAAGATGAAGAGGAAGAGCATGTTGCCAATGAGGTGCATCCAGCCCGCGTGCAGGAACTGCGAAGTGAGCAGCGCCTCGAAGCCGTAGCCCGCGCCCAGCCGGGCGGGCACCAGGGCATAGGCATCGAAGAGCTGGTAGATCACCCGCGCGTCCGAGAGGGCGCCCGCGTAGCTGAGGAAGATGGCGATGTTGGCGATCATCAGCCCGTAGGTGACGAAGGGCACCTTGCCCGAGGGGTTGTGATCGCGGATCGGAAACATGGAGCGCAAGCTGGGTCAGCGGGGGGCGCCCGTCAAGAGCGCAGCCCCCGCCCAGGGCTCAGGACATGGCCCCCAGGAGCGCGGCATTTCCGCCCGAGGCGGTGGTATCCACACAGAGGTGCCGCTCCGCACGCACCCGGGCCAGATCGGGCAGGCCGCGGATCAGCGGCACGATGGGGCCACTGCGCCGGGCCAGGGCCTGTTCCAGCGCCCGGGCCGTGTCTTCATCCCCCCACCAGAGCACCCCGCCGTAGGAGGGCCCCTCGGCCAGGGCCTCGGGCGCGATCATGCCGGTGCTGCGCAGGGCCACGCCGCCGAGCGATTCGATGGCCCGGGCCTGGGCGCTCACCGTTTCGGGGCCGGGCCCGAGGCAGAGCAGCGCGGGGCGCGGCAGGGTCGAGAGGCGGTTCGATTCGCCCGTCGGCCCGGGCATGGAGAGGGTCTCCAACGGGCGCTGCGGCGGATGGGTGGGCAGGGGCGGCAGGCTGTCCTTTGCGCCCTCCCAGCCATCGTGGGCTTCCTGGTGGTCCGGCGCGGCGAAGCGCGGCAGGTAGTTGGGCCCGCCGGCCTTAGGCCCGGTGCCCGAGAGGCCCTCGCCGCCGAAGGGCTGGGAGCCGACGATGGCACCGATCTGGTTGCGGTTGACGTAGATGTTCCCCGCCTCGATCCGGTCGCTCACGTGCTGGACGCGGTCGTCGATCCGGGTGTGCAGGCCGAAGGTCAGGCCATAGCCGGTGCGGTTGATGTCCTCGATCACCCGATCCAGGTCCTGGGCGCGGAAAGTGGCCAGGTGCAGCACCGGGCCGAAGACCTCGCGCTCCAGATCCCCGATGCCGGAGACCTTGATGATGCTGGGGGCGATGAAGGTGCCCTGACCGGGGCGCGGCACCTCGGCCAGCAGGCGGCCCTCTTCGCGTGCCGTCTCGATGTGGGCCTCAATGCCCTCGCGCGCCGCTTCGTCGATCACCGGGCCGACATCGGTGGAAAGCTGCCAGGGGTCGCCCAGCTTCAGGGCCTCCATGGCCCCCACCAGCATCCGGGTGAGATCCTCGGCAATGTCCTCCTGCACGTAGAGGCAGCGCAGGGCGGAGCAGCGCTGACCGGCGGACTGGAAGGCGCTCTCCACGATGGACTGGACGGCCTGCTCGGGCAGGGCGGTGCTGTCCACGATCATGGCGTTGAGCCCGCCCGTCTCGGCGATCAGCGGCGTGCCGGGGGCGCAGTGCTCGGCCATGGTGGCACGGATCTTCAGGGCCGTGGCGGTGGAGCCGGTGAAGGCCACGCCCTTGACCCGGGCATCGCCGGTCAGCATGGCGCCGACGGCACCGCCGCCGGGCAGGAGCTGAAGCGCGCTGCGCGGCACCCCGGCACGGTAGAGCAGCTCCACCGTCAGGTGGGCCACCAAGGGCGTCTGCTCGGCGGGTTTGGCCAGGACAGCGTTGCCCGCCGCCAGGGCGGCCGAGACCTGGCCAGTGAAGATCGCCATGGGGAAGTTCCAGGGCGAGATGCAGGTAAAGAGCCCGGCGGGCGGCGCATTGGTGGCCTGGCCCGCGTAGTAGCGCAGGAAATCCACCCCCTCGCGCAGCTCCGCCACGCAGTCGGGCAGGCCCTTGCCCGCCTCCCGCGCCAGGAGCGCGAAGATCTCGCCGTAGTTCTCCTCGATCAGGTCGGCGGCCTTCAGCAGCACGCGCCGCCGCTCAGCGAGGGGCGCCTCCCAGGGGCGGGCCTCGGCAAAGGCCGTCTCGACATCTGCCTCGGAGGCAGGCGCCACGGTGCCGGGGCTGTCGCTCGGGTCATAGGGGTTGGCCACCCGCTGCGGCGCCTCCGGTTGGGCCTTGCCGGCCAGCAGCGGGGCCGCCTCCCAGGTGTGGCGGCGGAAGAGATCACGGGCACTGTCGATCTCCGAAAGGGTGGGAGCGTGGGTCAGATCGAAGCCCCGGGCGTTGCCCCGCACAGGCAGGAAAAGCTCCGGGCCGCGGGCGATGGGAACGTTGCGCATCCCCAACTGCTCGAAGGGATCGGCAGCCACCTGCTCGGCGGGCACCTCTTCATCCACGATCTGGTTCACGAAGCTCGAGTTGGCGCCGTTTTCCAAGAGCCGTCGCACGAGGTAGGCCAGCAGATCCCGGTGCGCCCCTACGGGGGCATAGATCCGGCAGCGGGTGCCCGCGCGCTTCATCACCAGGCTGTGCAGGGTCTCCCCCATGCCGTGCAGGCGCTGGAA
This sequence comes from Sulfitobacter sp., assembly GCA_965212515.1. Lineage (GTDB taxonomy): Bacteria > Pseudomonadota > Alphaproteobacteria > Rhodobacterales > Rhodobacteraceae > Sulfitobacter. The sequence goes on along the minus strand of OZ243122.1, from coordinate 1,165,017 downwards.
CTCGTAGGCTTCAGGATCATCCGCCATGTGCAGGATCGCGGCCACGGTATGGGCATTGTGGGTGGCGAACTGGGGGTAGATCCGGTCCGTCAGGCCCAGCAGCTTGCGGGCGTTGGCGATGTAGCTCACATCCGTCTGGGCCTTCTGGGTGAAGACCGGGAAGCCATCCACCCCCTCGACCTGGGCGCGCTTGATCTCCGTGTCCCAGTAGGCGCCCTTGACCAGCCGCACCATGATGCGCCGGTCGTGGCGCTGGGCCATCTCGTAAAGCGCGTCGATCACGGTGCCCGCCCGCGGCCCGAAGGCCTGGACCACAATCCCGAAGCCCTCCCAGCCCTCCAGGGCCGGCTCGCTCATCACCCGCTCGATCACCTCGAGCGAGAGGGAGAGGCGGTCCGCCTCCTCGGCATCGACGTTGAGCCCCATGCCCGCGGATTTCGCCAGCAGCGCCAGGGCCCGCAGGCGCGGCACCAGATCGCGCATCACCGCCGCCTCCTGGGCCACCTCGTAGCGCGGGTGCAGGGCGGAAAGCTTGACCGAGATGCCGGGGTTGCGGCGAATGTCGCTGTGGGTGCAGGCCGTGGCGATGGCGGAAATGGCGCGGCTGTAGCTCAGGTGGTAGCGCTTGGCGTCGGCCTCCGTGCGGGCCGCCTCGCCCAGCATGTCGTAGGAATAGGTGAAGCCCTTCTTCTCCATCCCCTCGGCCCGCTTCATGGCAGCCTGGATGTCCTCGCCCAAGACAAACTGGCGCCCCATCTCGCGCATGGCGCGGCCCACGGCGGTGCGGATCACCGGCTCACCCAGGCGCTTGATGGCGGCCCGCAGGTGGCGCACCGGGCCGGGCTGGTCATCGTCCAGCACCCGCCCCGTCAGCATCAGCGCCCAGGTGGAGGCATTGACCAGCGAGGAGGTGGAGTGGCCCATGTGGCGGCCCCAGTCGGAGGGGGCGATCTTGTCCTCGATCAGGGCGTCGATGGTATCGGCATCGGGCACCCGCAGCAGCGCCTCGGCCAGGCACATGAGGGCCACGCCCTCTTCGGTGGAAAGGCCATATTCGGCGAGAAAGACCTCCATCAGCCCGGGCTGCGAGGTGCCGCGGATGTCCCGCACTAGCTGCGCCGCCTGGCCCACGATGGCGGCCCGCGCCTCGGGCGAGAGCCCGGCCTCCTGCACCAGCCGTGCGATCACCGCCTCCTGATCGGCGTAGGTGTCGGCATCAATCCGGTGGCGCAGGTCCTGGGTCAGGGGCTTATTCATGGCGGGCATCCTCGTAGGGGTTTGGCGCACTATAGCCTATCTCTTTTCGACATTTTCACCTATCCTCGCGCTGGCAGAGGTCAAATGGACCAAAGATGCGGGGCAAAACATGACAAACGAACTTCTGGAGATGGACCGCTTCGACCGGGCGATTCTCGCGGAGCTGGCGGGCAATGCGCGTATCTCCATCACCGAACTCGCCCGCCGCATCGGCCTTTCAAAAACCCCGACGCAAAGCCGCCTGCGCCGCCTGGAGGAGGCGGGCGTGATCCTCGGCTACCGGGCGCTTTTCGATCCGATCCGCCTGGGGCTGGACCACGTGGCCTTCGTTGAGGTGCGGCTGGACGACACCCGCGAGGCCGCCCTGCGCGCCTTCAACGCCGCCGTCGCCCGGGTGCCCGAGATCGAACAGGCGCACATGATCGCCTCCCATTTCGACTACCTGCTTAAGGTCCGCACCCGCGATATGCGCGCCTACCGCCGCTTCCTGGGCGAGACGATCTCGACCCTGCCTCATGTCTCCAACACCTCCACCTACGTCGCGATGGAGGCCGTGAAGGAGGCCATGCTGGCCGACGGCACTTGACCGGGGCCGCCGCGGCGCCATCATCTGACCATGACCCGCGACACACTCACCAGCGCCGCTCTGGCGCTGCTCCTGGCCTTTCCGGCCCTCGCTGCCTGTCCCGATCCGGCCGACACGACCGCCGAGATCGAGGCCCTGGCCGAGCGGGCCCGTGCCGCCGAGACCTTCATGGAGGGGCGCGCCATCTCGGCCGAGATGTGGCAGGTCTGGTTGCGCGCGCCCGACGAGGCGGCCCAGGAGATTCTCGATGCGGGCATGGAGCGCCGCGGCGCCTACGACTTCCTCGGCGCGCTGGATCAGTTCACCCGCCTGGCCGACTACTGCCCGACTTACGCCGAAGGCTACAACCAGCGCGCCTTCATCCACTTCCTGCAACAGGACTTCGCCGCCGCCCTGGTGGACCTCGACCGCGCCCTGGCCCTCGCGCCCCTGCACGTCGGCGCCCAGTCTGGCCGGGCCCTGACCCTGATGAACCTCGGCCGCACCGAGGAGGCGCGGGAACAGCTGCAATCGGCGCTGGAGCTGAACCCCTGGCTGTCGGAGCGCGCGCTCCTCGAAGAGGGCGCCCCGCTTGCCCCCACGGGCCGCGACATCTGACATTTACACGCACCGCGGGGGCGCTATGGTGCCCCCCGTTGCGGGCGTGATGGAATGGTAGACATACCGGACTTAAAATCCGTTGGGGCCTAGCCCCGTGTGGGTTCGAGTCCCACCGCCCGCACCAGCCCTTGCCTGACCGAGAGCGGCGAGCGCGCTCTTAATGCGCCATGGACGGCCTTGCTGCCCCTCTCGGCGGATTCCCGCCTCATCGCGCCTTGCCTGACCCAGGGGCCGCCTTACCCCCTGTCAATCCATGGCCGGGGCCGGCACTCTTGTCGCAGGGGGCGGCCCTGCCGTTGAACTTCGGGCGGAAAAGCCGCTAGACCGGGCTAAATGCCGACAGGGGGAGGGCCCGCGCTGCTGGGCCGTCCGAGGGACAAGAACAAACGGGTGGTGCGCGTGATTTCATCAACTCTTCGCAGGTGCAGGGCCTCGCTGCTGGGCGCGGTCGGGGCCATGAGCCTGCTTGCCGCCCCCCACGCCCTGGCCACTGAGCTGACCCTGACCGGCGTGCCGCGCGAAAGCGATCTCTACGGCGAGCTGCGCGGCGGCTCGCTTCTGGCCGAGCAGACCGCCGAGGGGGTCGAGGCCACCACCTCCGAGCTGGTGGCGGCGGCCCAGGCCGACTACCGGCGTCTCCTCGCGGTGCTCTACGATGCGGGCTACTTCGGGCCCAGCGTCCAGATCCAGCTCGACGGGATCGAGGCCGCCAACATTCCCCCCGTTCAGCCGCCGCGCCGCATCGACCGGGCCGTCATCACCGTCACCCCCGGCGACCGTTTCCGCTTTGGCGCCACCCGCATCGCGCCCCTGGCCCAGGGGACGGAACTGCCCGAGGGCTTCGCGCCCGGCGAGGTGGCGCGCCTCGGCCTTCTGAAAGAGACGGTCTCGCGCGGTGTCGAGGGCTGGCGCGCCCAGGGCCACGCCAAGGCCCGGCTGGAGAACCAGGAGCTCACCGCCCGGCATCAGGACAACACCCTCTCGGCGGACCTGCGCCTGGCGCCCGGGCCGCGCCTGCGCTTCGGCGCCCTCTCCATCACCGGCAACCGCGACGTCCGCACGGAGCGCATCCGCGAAATCGCGGGCCTGCCCACCGGCACGACCTTCTCCCCAGAGGAGCTGCGCCTGGCCCAGCAACGCCTGCGCCGCAGCGGCGCCTTCAACGCCGTGGCCCTGATCGAGGGCGAGACCATCGTGGAGGGCGACCGCCTGCCGATCACCGCCCAGGTGACCGAGGCCAAGCCGCGCCGCCTGGGCTTCGGGGCCGAGCTCTCCTCGCTCGAGGGAGTGACGCTGAGCACCTTCTGGCTGCACCGCAACCTGCTTGGCGGTGCCGAGCGGCTGCGGCTCGAGGCCGAGGTGAAGGGCATCGGCGGCAATTCCGGCGGCGAGGACTACCGCCTCGGCGCCCGCTTCGAGCGCCCGGCCACCTTCAACGCCGACACGGATTTCTACACCTTCGCCAATCTCGAACAGCTGGACGAGGTGAACTTCTTTTCCCGCCAGTTCGAGATCGAGGCCGGCATCGAGCGCATCGCCAACGAGAACCGCACCTACGAGCTGGGCGTCGGTCTGCGCACCGCCGAAACCCGCGATGCCTTCGGCGAACAGCGCTACACCCTCCTGACCCTGCCGCTGGCGGCAGAGTTCGACTACCGCGACAATGTGCTGGACGCGACCGAGGGCTACTACATCCGCGCCAGCCTCACCCCTTTCGTGGCACTCAGCGGCTCTGACAATGGCCTGCGCAGCTATGTCGATGCCCGCTACTACCGGACCTTCGGCGAGGCGCGGCCCCTGACCTTCGCCCTGCGCGGGCAACTCGGCTCCGTCTACGGGCCAGACCTGTCGGAGGCCCCGGCGGACTACCTCTTCTACTCGGGCGGCGGCGGCACCGTGCGCGGCCAGCCCTACCAGTCCCTGGGCGTGGACCTGGGCGGCGGCAACGTCGTCGGCGGGCGCTCCTTCGTGGGGCTTTCCGCCGAGGCGCGCCTCTCGGTGACCGACCGCATCGGCCTCGTAGGTTTCGCTGACGCGGGCTACATCGGCGAGGAGGAGTTCTACGATGGGGGCGGCGAATGGCACTCCGGCGCGGGCCTGGGCCTGCGCTACGCTACGGGCATCGGCCCGGTCCGGCTGGACCTTGCCGTGCCCACCTCGGGCCCGGACGTGGACGAGGATTTCCAAGTCTACATCGGCATCGGGCAGTCCTTCTGATGAAACAGCTTCTCACCCTTCTCGCCACCGCCCTCATCTGGCTCGCCAGCTTCCTGCCGCTTCAGGCCCAGGAGGATGACGGCAAGGGCTTCCTGACGCGCACGATCCAAGACGCCCTCAGCGGCGCCGGGCGCCAGGTCTCCATCGACGGGTTCGAGGGGCTGCTCTCTTCCTCGGCCTCCTTCGAGCGCCTGACCATCGCCGACGCCGAGGGCGTCTGGCTTACCATCGAAGGGGCAGAGCTGGTCTGGAACCGCTCGGCCCTCCTGCGCGGGCGGCTCGAGGTGGAGAAGCTCACCGCCCAGAGGCTCGACCTGCCGCGCCTGCCCCAGGCGGAGGCGGAGCTGCCCGAGGCCGAGGCGGCGCCCTTCCAGCTGCCTGATCTGCCGGTGTCCATCGAGATCGCCGAGTTCGGCGTGCAGGAGATCAACCTCGGCGCGCCCCTGTTAGGCGAGGCGGCGCAGCTCTCCCTGGCCGCCTCGGCCACCTACACCGAGGACCTGCTGGACCTCGACATCAGCGCAGAGCGCACCGACGCCAAGCGCGGCGCCTTCGAGATTCGCGCCAACCTGGAGCGCGCCGACAACCTGCTTGATCTGCTGGTGCGCCTGGACGAGGGGCCCGAGGGGATTGCCGCGCGCCTCCTGAACCTGCCCGATCAGCCGCCGGTGGAGCTCCTGGTCGAGGGCGCCGGTCCGCTGGACGATTTCACCTCCCAGGTGCGCATCGCCACCGATGGGCAGGAGCGCCTGAGCGGCGAGGTCATCCTGGCCAGCCAGGCCCCGCGCCGCGCCTCGGACACGCCGGACCGCCGCATCCGCGCCGACATCGGCGGGGACATCACGGCCCTCCTGGCACCCCGCTACCGCGAATTCTTCGGTGAGGACCTGCGCCTCACGCTCGACGCCCTTCAGGAGGGCAATGGCGCGCTCGAGGTCAGCTCCTTCGCGCTCGACGCCCAGGCGGCGGCGCTCTCCGGCCGCCTGGCGCTCAATCCCGAAGGCTGGCCGACCCTGATCGACATCGAGGGCACCATCGCAAACCCGGACGGCACGAGCATCCTGCTGCCGGTCGGCGGGGAGGGCACCCGCGTGGGCCGTGTCGGGCTGGATGTGGACTACGCGGCAGCCGAGGGCGAGGCCCTGCGCGCCCGCTTCGACATCGCAGAGCTGACCACCAGCGCGGCCACCGCCGAGGGGCTGGAGCTCTCGCTCGATGGCACTCTCTCGGGCACGCCGGGCAGCCTGGGCCAGTTCCAGGGCGACGTTGCCCTGGCCGCCCAGGGGCTAGCGCCGACGGACCCGGCCCTGGCCGAGGCCCTGGGCCGTGATCTGCAGGGCCAGGCCGAAGTGACATACATTGAGGGCGAGCCGATCCGCATCGCCGGGCTGGAGTTGGAGGGCCGCGACTATGGCCTGGCAGGCGAGGCCACCGTCGCAGGGCTGGAAACCGGCTTCGCCACCAACCTCGACGCCACCCTGCGCGCCGAGGAGCTGAGCCGCTTCTCCGCCCTGGCCGGGCGCGAGATCGACGGCGCGGCGGCCCTCACCGTGAAGGGCGATCTGGTGCCCCTCGGCGGCCAGTTCGATCTGGTGATCGCGGGCCTGACAGAGGGCCTGCGTGTCGGCATCGAACAGGCCGATGCGCTCCTCTCGGGACGGACCGAGCTGGAGCTTGCCGCCCGCCGCGACGAAACGGGCACCTTCGTGGAGCGCCTGACCCTCGGCAACGAGGAGATCAGCCTGGAGGCACGCGCCGACCTGCGCACCGACGACAGCCGCGTCGAGGCCGACCTGCGGCTGGCGGATGTCTCTACGGTCCTGCCCCAGTACGAGGGGCCGATCACCGTCGAAGCCCTGGCCACCCAGGATGCCAGCGGCTGGTCGATCGACGCCAGCACCGATGGCCCCTACGGCGCCGCCATCACGGCCCAGGGCCAAGTGACGGGCGTTGCCCCGAGGCTCGACTTCACCGCCGCCGTGCCGGACATTTCGCGCTTTGCCGAGGGCGTGCCGGGCAGCGCGCGGCTGGAGGGCACCGTGACCCAGGTGGAGGGCGACTGGCGCATCACGACCCAGGCCTCCGGCCCCTACGACCTCACGGCCCAGCTCAGGGGCGCCCTGACCCCGGCGCTGGACCTCACCTTCGAGGCCGAGGTGCCCCAGATCCAACCCCTGGTGCCCCAGGTCAGCGGCCCCCTGGCCGCCTCCGGCCGCCTCCAGCAGACGGCGCAGGGCTTCCTTGTGGATGTCAGCGCACGCGGCCCCTACGAGGCCCGCGCCACCGCCGAAGGCTTGGCCACCGGCCCCGACATGGCGCTCGACTTCACCCTCTCGCTGCCCGATGTGGCACCCCTGGCGCCGGGCCTGTCCGGCCCCCTGGCCGCCGAAGGCCAGGTCCGCCAGACGCCCGATGGCCTGGCGCTGGACCTGACGGCCGATGGCCCCTACGGCGCCAGCCTCAGCACCCAGGGCACCGTCACCGGCCCCGCCCTGGCCCTGACCTACGATCTGGCGATCCCGAACGTGCAGCCCCTGGCGCCCGGCATCTCCGGCCCGCTGCGCGCCACCGGCTCCCTCCGCCAAGGTCAAAGCGGCCTCCTCGTGGAGACAAGCGCCAGCGGCCCCTACGCCAGCCGCGCCACTCTCAGCGGCACCGTCACCGGCCCCCAGGCGGCGGTGGAGTACAGCCTTTCCATGCCGGACATCGGGCCCCTGGTGGAGCGCATCAACGGCCCGCTCGACCTGCGCGGCAGCGCCCGGCGGGCGGGCAGCGCCTGGCAGATCGACGCCAGCGCCCAGGGGCCCGCGGGCACCCAGGTCCGGGCCGCGGGGCGGGTGGCCGAGAACGGCACCCTCGATCTCGATCTGAACGGCAATGCGCCCCTGGGCCTTGCCCGGCCCTTCATCGCGCCGCGCAGCCTGACCGGGCAGGCCACCTTCGATCTCTCGGTCAATGGCCCGCCCGCGCTCTCCTCCGTGTCGGGCACGATCCGCGCCAGCGACGCCACCTTCTCGGCGCCGAACCTGCGGCTGGCCCTGCGCGGCATCTCCGCCGAGGTGGCGCTGGGCGGCAACCGGGCCCGGATCGATCTCTCGGGCGAGGCCACCAACGGCGGCCGGATCGCCGCCCAGGGCGCCATCACCCTCACCCCCGCGCTGCCCGCCGAAATCGCCATCGGCCTGCGCGAGCTGGTGCTGATCGACCCGCGCCTCTACCGCACCTCGCTGAACGGCGATCTGCGGCTTGCCGGGCCGCTCACCGGCGGGGCCGTCATCTCGGGCAACATCGCCGTGGGCGAGACCGAGATCAGCGTCCCTTCCACGGGCCTCACCACCATCGGCGAGATCCCCCAGATCACCCACCTCAACCCGCCGCCCGAGGCCATCCACACGCGTCAGAAGGCGGGCCTCGTGGGGGCCGAAGCGGGCACCGATCCGGCCGCAGAAGGCGGCGGCGGGCCGGGCTACGGGCTCAACATCGGCATCTCCGCGCCAGGCCGGATCTTTGTCCGCGGCCGCGGCCTCGACGCCGAGCTGGGTGGCCGCCTGACCCTCACGGGCAGCACCAACAGGATCATCTCTTCCGGGCGGTTCGATCTGCAACGCGGGCGGCTCGACATCCTGGGCAAGCGGTTCAACCTGGTCGAGGGCTCGGCCCAGTTTCAGGGTGATCTGGTGCCCTTCATCCGCTTCGTCACCGCCACCCCCACGGCCCAGGGAGAAGTGCGGGTGATCGTCGAGGGCCCGGCCGACAGCCCCGAGGTCCGCTTCGAGGCCACCCCTGACGCGCCCCAGGACGAGGTCCTGGCCCAGCTCCTCTTCGGACGGAACCTCTCGGACATCTCGGCCTTCCAGGCGCTGCAATTGGCCAGCGCCGTGGCCACCCTGGCCGGACGCGGCGGAGACGGCATCGTCTCGAACCTGCGCGAGGGCTTCGGGCTGGACGACTTCGACGTCACCACCACGGACGAGGGGGAGACGGCGCTGCGCGTCGGCAAGTATCTCTCGGACAACCTCTACACGGATGTGACGGCGGCCTCGGACGGGACCGGCGAGGTCTCCCTGAACCTCGACATCACGCCCAACCTGCGCGGCAAGGCAACGCTGGGCTCGGACGGCGACAGCGGCATCGGGATCTTCTACGAAAGGGACTACTGAGGCCCGCGCGGGGCCTCGGCGGCTCTCAGGCGCCCTCGTCTTCGGGCCTGAAGGCCCCGAAGGCGCCCTGGTGGAAGAGCAGCCCGGAGGCGGCGCTGCGGGTCAGGGCGGCGTGGCGGATCTGGCCCAGGATCAGGCTGTGATCGCCCGCCGGATGTACCGCGTGGGTGTCGCAGTGGAAGGCCGCGAGGCAGCCGGGCAGGGTGGGGGCGCCATCCGGGCCGGGCCGCCAGTCGAAGCTTTCGAAGGCCTCCCCTTCCGTGGCGAAGTGGCGCGCCAGGGCGCCTTGATCGGCCCCGAGAATGTGGATGCAATAGTGGGGGGCCGCGGCAAAGGCATCGTGCCGCTTTGATCGACGTGCGGCGGACCAGAGCACCAGCGGCGGATCGAGCGAGACCGAGGAAAAGGAGTTGGCCGTCATCCCCAGGGGGCCGCGGTCCGTCATGGCGGTGATGACGGTCACGCCGGTGCCAAAGTTGGCGAAGGCCCGGCGCAGCGTGGCGCCCTCGGCGTCGCCCGGGGCGAAGGGGATCATCTCGTCATCCATCGCAGCAGGCGGTGCCACGGCGGGGCCAATTTGTCCAGCGATGCTCAATGGTTTCTCCTTCACGGCGCGCGGGGCGTCGCAAGGCAGGTAGGGCGCCGGGGCGGAAATCCCAAGGGGCCGCTGCGTCAAAAGGCCCGCCCCGGCCCGTCAGGGGCGGGGCGGGGCCCCGCCGCCCGTGGTTACTTGTTCATCCGGTTGTCGATCAGATCGTCCACCACCGCCGGTTCCGCCAGGGTCGAGGTATCGCCCAGGGAGCCATAGTCGTTCTCAGCGATCTTGCGCAGGATGCGCCGCATGATCTTGCCCGAGCGGGTCTTGGGCAGGCCGGGCGCCCACTGGATCAGGTCGGGCGAGGCGATGGGCCCGATTTCCAAGCGCACCCAGTCACGCAGCTCCTTGCGCAGTTCCTCCGTCGGCTCCTCGCCGCCCATCAGGGTCACGTAGCAGTAGATGCCCTGGCCCTTGATGTCGTGCGGGTAGCCCACCACCGCCGCCTCGGCCACCTTGGCGTGGGCCACCAGGGCGCTCTCCACCTCGGCCGTGCCCATGCGGTGGCCCGAGACGTTGATCACATCATCGACCCGCCCGGTGATCCAGTAGTCGCCGTCCGCGTCCCGCTTGCAGCCGTCGCCGGTGAAGTAGTAGCCGGGATAGTCCGCGAAGTAGGTCTTCTCGAAGCGCTCATGGTCGCCCCAGACGGTGCGCATCTGCCCCGGCCAGCTGTCGGCGATGCAGAGCACCCCCTCCGCCGGATTGCCGGAAAGCTCCTCCGCCGAGGTCGGGTCCAACACCACCGGCTTGATCCCGAAGAAGGGTTTCATGGCCGATCCCGGCTTGGTCGCGTGGGCGCCGGGCAGGGGGGTCATCAGGTGGCCGCCGGTCTCCGTCTGCCACCAGGTATCGACGATGGGGCAGCGCCCGCCGCCCACGACCTTGTTGTACCAGCTCCAAGCCTCCGGGTTGATCGGCTCACCCACGGTGCCGAGGATCTTGAGACTCGACAGGTCGCACTTCTTCACGAAGTCGTCGCCCTGGCCCATGAGCGCCCGGATCGCCGTCGGCGCGGTATAGAACTGGTTGACCCTGTGCTTCTCGCAGACCTGCCAGAAGCGGCTTGCGTCGGGGTAGGTGGGCACGCCCTCGAACATGAGCGTCGTCGCCCCGTTCGCCAGGGGGCCGTAGACGATATAGCTGTGCCCGGTGACCCAGCCGACGTCCGCGGTGCACCAGTAGATGTCGCCATCGTGGTAGTCGAAGGTGATCTCGTGGGTCATGGCGGCATAGACGAGATAGCCACCGGAGGTGTGCACCACCCCCTTGGGCTGGCCGGTGGAGCCGGAGGTGTAGAGGATGAAGAGCGGGTCCTCTGCTCCCATCACCTCGGGCTCGCAGCTCTCGGCGGCGTCGGCGGCCTTCTCGTTGTAGTCCACGTCGCGGGAAGGATCCCAGGGCACCTCGCCACCGGTGCGCCGCACGACGAGGCATTTCACCGAAGCATCGCAGGAGGAGAGCGCCTTGTCGGCGTTCACCTTGAGGGGCGTGTTGCGCCCGCCGCGCGGCGCCTCGTCCGCGGTGATGACGACCTTCGCCTCCGAGCCCTTGACCCGGGCGGCCAGAGCATCGGGCGAGAAGCCGGCAAAGACGATGGAGTGGATCGCCCCGATCCGGGCGCAGGCCAGCATGGCATAGGCCGCCTCGGGGATCATCGGCATGTAGATGATGACCCTGTCACCCTTGCCCACGCCGAGGTCGCGCAGCACGTTGGCCATGCGGCAGGTGTTGGCATGGAGCGCACGGTAGCTGATGTGCCGGGCCTCCTCCTCCGGGTTGTCCGGTTCCCAGATGATCGCCGTCTGGTCGCCCCGGCGCTCCAGGTGCCGGTCGATGCAGTTGGCCGAGACGTTGAGCTGGCCGTCGCTGTACCAGTTGATCTTCACCTGGCCGAGGGTGAAGTCCACCTCCTTGATCTTGGAAGGAGCGCTGATCCAGTCGATCCGCTTGCCCTGATCGGCCCAGAAGGCTTCCGGGTCCTCGATCGAGGCGCGGTACATCTCGGCGTAGCGCTCGGCGTCCACGTGGGCCCCGGCGGCCATCTCGGGCGATGGCGGAAAGCTCTTGGCGGCGGTATCGGACATGGCGCTTACTCCCTTGCAGTCATCCTGAACCGGGCCTGCGCCGGGGGCGCGGGCGGGTCCTCCTCCGGGCGGATCATAACAAGGGCTTGGGCAAAGGAAACCGGCATCTGGCGGGCGGTGGCGGTCGCTGTAAAGGATTTTCCGATCTTCGCGATGCGCTTGTAAATCGGGCGGCCAGCCAATGGCTTGCCGCCCCCATTCCCGGAGGGGTCGCGGGCCGCCCGCCCGCCGTCCCCCTCTCCGGCAGGCCGCCCCGGCCCGCCCGCCTGCCGTCGCGGCAAGCTCAGGGTTGGCACTGGTGCGCCATGACGCTAGCTTGGGGCCAAGCGCGCCGCCAAGGCGCGCGCAAAATTGGGAGAGACCTTCATGACCAGATACTTGAGCGGCGCAGCCGTCTGCGCCATCAGCTTCGCTTTCGTCACCGAGGCCGCGGCCACCGAATGGAACGTGTCCGTCTGGGGCAAGCGCCGCGCCTTCACCGAGCACGTCGAGAAGCTGGCCGAGCTCGTCTCCGAGAAGACCGATGGCGAGTTCACCATGAACATCAGCTACGGCGGCCTGTCGAAGAACCGCGAAAACCTCGACGGCATTTCCATCGGGGCCTTCGAGATGGCCCAGTTCTGCGCCGGCTACCACCGCGACAAGAACCGCGTCATCACGGTGCTCGAGCTGCCCTTCCTCGGGGTCGAGAACCTGGAGCAGGAAGTGGCCGTGTCGCGCGCCGTCTATGCCCACCCCGCCGCGACCGAGGAAATGGCCCAGTGGAACGCCAAGCTGCTGATGACCTCGCCCATGCCGCAGTACAACCTTGTCGGCACCGGCGAGCCGCGTGACGAGCTGGCGGAGTTCGAGGGCATGCGCGTCCGCGCCACGGGCGGCATCGGCAACGCTTTCGAATCCGTCGGCGCCGTGCCCACCTCCGTGACCGCGACCGAGGCCTACCAGGCGATGGAATCCGGCGTGGTGGACACCGTGGCCTTCGCCCAGCACGCCCACCTCAGCTTCGGCACCATCAACCAGGCCGACTGGTGGACGGCAAACCTCAACCCCGGCACCGTCAACTGCCCCGTGGTGGTGAACATCGACGCCTACGAGAGCCTTTCCGACGAACACCGCGAGGCGCTCGACAGCTCCGTGGACGAGGCCCTGGACCACTACCTGGCCAACTACGGCGAGCTGCTGAAGCGCTGGGATGCCGTGCTTGAGGAGAAGGGCGTCCAGAAGGTGGAGATCGCCCCCGAGGTGATCGACGAGTTCCGCGCCAAGGCGGCCGACCCGATCCGCGAGCAGTGGATCAAGGACATGGAAGCCCAGGGCCTGCCGGGCCAGGAGCTCTATGACCTGGTGAAGACCACCCTCGACGAAGCCAAGGCCGGCGGGAGCTGACCCTTTCGTGAACCATCCGACCGGGCCGCGCCTCTGGCGCCTGGCCCGGTCACCCGATAAGGACCGCCGGACCAACCAGCGGCCAACAGACAGGGGGACAGACAGATGGCAGGCAGCGCCGCCGTTCTCGAGGATTCCAGCCTACTCAGCAAACTGGACCGGATGCTCCTGCCCCTGGAGCGCTTCTGCGCGCTTCTCTCCGGGCTGGCGATCTTTTCTCTCATGTTCCTGGCCGCCTATTCGGTCACCGGACGCAAGTTCTTCGCCTCGCCCATGGCCGGCTACGTGGACTACATCGAAGCCGCCATGCCGATCATCGCGATCATGGGGGTCTCCTACGTCCAGCGCGACGGCACGCACATCCGCATGGACATGCTGGTGGCCAACCTCAAGGGACGGGTGCTCTGGCTTTTCGAGCTGATCTCCGTGCTGCTCATCCTGGTGCTGATCATCGCCCTCACCTGGGGCGCCTGGGAGCACTTCGACCGCTCCTTCGATTGCGCCCGCCCGCTCTGCAGCCGCGACAGCTCCATCGACATCGGCATCCCGATCTGGCCCAGCAAACTGGTCGTGCCCATCGCCTTCGGCGTCCTCGTCCTGCGGCTCCTGCTCCAGGCCTGGGGCTATGGCCGCGCCCTTGTCCTGGGGCTCGAGAACCCGGTGGCGGTGCCGCTCAACCTCTCCATTGCAGAACAGGCGCGGCTCGAAGCCGATGCCCTTGAAGGGGCCGACTGATGGAACCCATTGAAATCGGCCTCTGGGTCTCGGGCGGGATGCTCGTTCTTGTGGTGCTCGGCATGCGCGTGGCCTTTGCCGCGGGCCTTGCGGGCTTCGTCGGCCTCTTCTGGCTGCGCTGGAACGGCTTCGACTATGACCCTGAACGCTTCGGCAAGGCGCTCGAGATCTCCGTCAAGATCGCGGGTCTCACGCCCCACTCCAAGGTCAGCGCCCAGGTCCTCAGCCTGATCCCCGTCTTCATCATGATCGGCTACCTGGCCTACTACGCCAAGCTGACGACGGCCCTCTTCGAGGCGGCGAAACGCTGGATCGCCTGGGTGCCCGGCGGGCTGGCGGTCTCCACGGTCTTCGCCACGGCCGGTTTCGCCGCCGTTTCCGGCGCCTCCGTGGCCACCGCGGCGGTCTTTGCCCGCATCGCCATCCCTGAGATGCTCAAGATCGGCTACAACAAGCAGTTCGCCGCGGGCGTCGTGGCGGCGGGGGGCACGCTCGCCTCGCTCATCCCGCCCTCGGCCATCCTGGTGATCTACGCCATCATCGTGGAGCAGGACGTGGGCAAGCTGCTGCTCGCGGGCTTCATTCCCGGCGCCTTCTCCGCCGTGGTCTATGCCACGCTGATCATCGGCATCGCCGTGATCTTCAAGTCCGTCGGCCCGCCGGTGGGGGGCTTTACCTGGCGCGAACGCTTCTCCGCCCTGCCGCCGGCCCTGCCCATCGTGGCCGTCGTCGTGATCATCATCTTCTTCGTCTACAACCCCTTCGGCGATGCCTGGGGCACCCCCACCGAGGGCGGCGCCGTGGGGGCCTTCATCGTCTTCCTCATGGCCCTCTACCGCGGCATGCGGTGGAACCAGCTTAAGGAGGCGCTGCTGGAGACAGCCAAGCTCACGGTGATGATCTTCACGATCATCTGGGGCGTCCTGATTTACGTGCGCTTCCTGGGCTTCGCCGAGCTGCCAGAGGCCTTCGCCGACTGGATCACCTCGCTCGAGATGTCGCCTCTGCTGATCCTGGTCTGCATCCTGCTGGCCTATGCCGTGCTGGGCATGTTCATGGATGCCATCGGCATGCTGCTCCTGACCCTACCGGTGGTCTACCCGGCGGTCATGGCCCTGAACGGGGGCGAGTTCGTCTCGGCCGCCGACAGCGCCTTCGGCATGTCCGGGCCTATGTGCGCCATCTGGTTCGGCATCCTGGTGGTGAAAATGGCGGAGTTCTGTCTCATCACGCCACCCATCGGGCTCAACTGCTTTGTCGTGGCTGGCGTGCGGGACGATCTAGCGGTGCAGGACGTCTTCAAGGGGGTCACCCCCTTCTTCCTCGCGGACGCCGTGACCATCGCGCTCCTGGTGGCCTTCCCCGGCATCGTGCTCTGGCTGCCGTCACTCGCGGGCTGAGGCCAGCGGCTTGGTCTTCGGGGGCTCTTCGGGTTCCACCGCCTCTCCGGCCGAGAGGAAGGTGCCGACCACGTAGAGCTCCTCGAAGTGCTCGCAGATGACCTTGAAGACCACCAGGAAGGGCACCGCCACCAGGGCGCCCGGGATGCCCCAGAGCCAGCCCCAAAGCACCACCGTCAAGAAGACCGCGACGGTGTTCATGGCCAGCCGCTTGCCCACCACCAGCGGGTTGATGATCTGGCCCTCCAGGGCCGTCATGAAGAGGTAGCCCAGGGGCGCCAGCATGGCATAGCCGAGGCTGTCGAAGTGGACGATGGCAAAGAGCCCCACCAGCATCGAGCCGAAGATGCCGCCCACGTAGGGCAGATAGTTGAAGAGGAAGGCCGCGATGCCCCAGATGTAGGCATTGGGCAGGCCCAGCAGCGTCAGGTAGACCCCGACGGCAAGCCCGAGGCAGGCATTGATGAGCGTGATCGTCAGAAGATAGCGCGAGACCCGCCGCTCGATGTTGTAGACGGTCGAAAGGGCGCGCTTCTTCTCGCTCATCGTCGGGAAGGCCTGGACCAGCTTGAGATAGAAAAACTCCCCCGAGGAAAGCAGGAAGAGCGCCAGCACCATCACCACGATGAACATGGCACCCACCCGGCTCAGGGTGTCGAAGGCCGCGTCGATCAGCCCCGGCTGCTTGACGACGACCTCCTGCGCCGCGTCCTCGTTGCTGCCGATCTTCTCCACCTCCTCGGTGGCATTGCGCACCTCCTCGACGGCCTCGGTCATGGAGTTGAGCTTCTCGCGCACCTCGGCCCCCATGCGCGGGATCTCGTCGCTCCACATGGCGACGGTCCCGGCCGAGGCGATGACGATGAAGAGCGTCGTCAGGGCCGTGGCGGTGACGAGCAGGGTGGCCGAGAGGGAATGGGGAATGCCGATCCGGTAGAGCGTGCGGGAGACCGGGCTGAGGGTCAGCGCCAGCAGGAAGCCGAGCACCACCGGCAGCAGCAGGTCGCGCGCGAAGTAGGCGGTGCCAAAGAGGGAAACGATCACCAGGACCCGGAGGGACCGGCGGATAGAATGAAGGTCGCTCAAGATGTCCTCGCGCTTGACGGGCTCGACGGGGACACAACGCCGCAGGGGCGCGAAAGGTTCATCGCGGCGCAGGGCCCGCGCCGGGGCGCCGATTGCGGCCCGCGCCCGCGCCTGCTAGGAGCAGGCCGGTCCCGCGGCCCCGCGCCGCACAGCGTGATGGGAAAGAACCGGATGGCAGAGCAGTCAGAAACGATCGGCTTTCGTCGGCGCCGCGTGGAGCGTGCCGCCCGCCTCTCCGTCGCCCCCATGATGGACTGGACGGACCGCCACTGCCGCTACCTGCACCGGTTGCTCAGCCCGCGTGCCCTGCTCTACACAGAGATGGTCACAGCCCCCGCCCTGGTGCGCGGCGGCGCCCTGCACCTGCTGGCGCACGACCCGGCGGAGCACCCCGTCGCCCTGCAACTGGGCGGCTCCGATCCGGCCGAGCTGGCCCGGGCCGCGCGCCTGGGCGAAGAGGCGGGCTACGACGAGATCAACCTCAACTGCGGCTGCCCCTCGGATCGGGTCCAGTCGGGCACCTTCGGGGCCATCCTCATGCAGCAGCCGGGCCTCGTGGCCGACTGCGTCACCGCCATGCAGGAGGCCGTGGCGGTCGAGGTGACGGTCAAGTGCCGCCTCGGCGTCGACGATCAGAATGTGGAGGAGACCCTGCCGGAGTTCCTCTCGCGCATCGTCGCGGCGGGCGTCACCCGGGTGACGATCCATGCCCGAAAGGCCTGGCTCCAGGGCCTCAGCCCAAAGGAGAACCGCGACGTGCCGCCGCTCGACTATGCCCTGGTTCAGCGCATGAAGGGCTACTTCCCCAACCTGCACATCTCCATCAACGGCGGGATCGACCGCCTCGACCAGGCCGAGATGCTGCTCGACAGCGGCCTCGACGGGGTCATGGTGGGCCGCGCCGCCTACCACCAGCCCGCCGACATCCTCTGCGCGGCCGACCGCAGGATCTTCGGCGCCCCGGGCCCCGACAGCCGCCCCGAGGCGGCGGTGCGGGCCATGCTGCCCTACATCGAGGCGCACCTGGAGGCGGGCGGCAAGCTCAACCAGGTGACCCGCCACATGCTCGGCCTCTTCGCCGGCCGCCCCGGCGCGCGCGCCTGGCGCCGTAGCCTTTCGGAGGGTGCCGCCCGCCCCGGCGCGGGCCCGGATCTGGTGGAAGCCGCCCTCGATGAGATCGAGGCACTGGCAGAGCGGCAGGAAGCGGTGTAGAGCGTCCCGCGACGTAAAGCGGAGGAAGCCCATGCCCGAGACCATGCTACTGATCCAGATGGGACTGCTGCTGATGGCCATCGGGGCCTTCGCGGGGGTCCTGGCGGGGCTGCTCGGCGTGGGTGGCGGCATCGTCCTGGTGCCGGCCTTCTTCTATGCATTCCAGACCCTCGGCTACGACGGGCCGCAGCTCATGCAGATGTGCCTGTCCACATCGCTGGCCACCATCATCGTCACCTCGGTCCGCTCCGTGCTCAGCCACAACCGCAAGGGCGCGGTGGACTGGGACATCCTGCGCGCCTGGGCGCCGGGCATCGTCATCGGCGCCGTCCTGGGGATGCTCCTGGTGGCCCAGCTGCGCTCCAACACGCTCCAGGCGATCTTCGGCCTGCTGGCCCTGGTCGTTGGCCTCTACATGGGCCTGGGCCGGTCCCACTGGCGCCTGGGACAGGCCATGCCGGGTGGCCTCGTGCGGGCGCTCCTCTCGCCCCTCGTGGGCTTCCTCTCGGTCCTCATGGGGATCGGCGGCGGTTCCTTCGGGGTGCCCCTGATGAGCCTCTACAACACCCCCATCCACCGCGCCGTCGCCACGGCGGCGGGCTTCGGCGTGCTCATCGCCGTGCCCTCGGTGATCGGCTTCCTCTTCGTCCCGATCGAGACGGCGGCCCCGCCCCTGACCCTTGGCGCGGTTAACCTGGTGGCCTTCGGCATCATCATCGCCATGACCCTGATCACCGCCCCCTGGGGCGTGCGCCTGGCCCATGCAATGGACCCCAAACCGCTGAAGCGGGTCTTTGCGGTCTTCCTGATCCTCGTCGCGCTGAACATGCTGCGCAAAGCCCTGGGATGGTAGGGGAGGGGGTCACCCTCTTTCCCCATCACCCCGCCAAGGCGCGCTGGGCCGCGGCAGCCCATCGTGAGGCGCTGCGCCTCGCAGCGGACCCGGAGGTCCGGCGCGCCAACCTGCGCCACGGCGAGACCTGGTTCGTCGGCGTCGATGTCCTGCCCAACGGGCCGGACGGTGCCATCACGGGGGTGCCGCTCGAAGGTCCCTGGACCGGGCAGATCACGCCGCCGGACCACTGGCACCGGGCGCAGCTTTCCATTATCTACCCCGGCTATCCCCGCCGCGACCCCGAGGAGAGCACGGCCAACCACCGCTTCCGGGCCGACCGCCACGCTGCCCACGTGGACGGGCTCCTGCCCCTCGGCCCCACGCGACGGCGCTACCTCAAGGAACCCCACGCCTTCATCCTCGGCCTGCCGCTGAACGACACCCGCGCGGCGCCCCTGATGGTCTACCCCGGCAGCCACGAAATCATGAGCGCGGCCTTTGCGGCTCTGGCCGAAGCGGAAGATCCGACGGAGGTGGACGTGACGGAGCTCTACCAGGCGGCGCGGCGCGAGGTCTTCGCGCGCATCACCCCGCGGCCCGTCCATGCCAGGCCCGGAGAGGCCATCCTGCTGCACCGTCACCTGCTGCACGGGGTTGCCGCCTGGAAGGACGGGGACGAGGCCCCGCCCGAGGGCCGCATGGTGGCCTATTTCCGGCCCCTCACCAGCGCCCGGCGCTGGCTGGAAAGCCCCTGACCGGCGCCAGGGGTCAATTTCCAACAATGACCCTCTGGGTGCCCCATTGCTGCCATATCGTGCACAATACTTAAGACCATCGACAAACCGGCAAAGAACGGACCCGAGGCAGATGGTAGCACTTTTCTCAGACCCCGCAGGCAACCTGGCCTATTTCAACGGCCAGTCCCGTCGCAAGGCCGCGCGCCACCCCGTCACGACCGCGAACCGCGATCAGGAGCCGGTGCGCGCCGACTGCGACATCACCTCCGACGCAGGCGTCGCCCTGCTGCGGCGCATCGCCGACAAGCCCTGAACCGCGCCCTAGCGCCGCGCCAGCCGCGCCGCCCTCCCGCCGCGCCGCTTGGAGAAGGCTCCCGCGCGGTTCGGCAGATCGGCCATCACCGCGCGCCGCTCCTCCGGCGTCATGCGCGACCAGCGCCCGATCTCGTCGAGCGAGCGCAGGCAGCCGGTGCAGAGCCGGGCTTCCGGGTGAACCACGCAGATCTTGATGCAGGGGCTTTCCACCTCGTCCCGCTTCCAGATATCCTCAGCCATTGTTCTTTTCCTGCCTCCGCAGGACCGCCAGGCGGTCCAGCACACCCTGGAGGATATAGCCTGCGGCGACATGATCAATCACCTCGGCGCGACGTTTCCGTGTCGTATCCGCCTCCAGAAGCGCCCTTTCCGCCGCCACGGTTGAAAGTCTCTCGTCCCAGAAGGTGATCGGGATCTCCCCGCCCAGCCGGTCGAAGTTGCGCGCGAAGGCCCGGGTGGACTGGCAGCGCGGCCCTTCCGAGCCGTCCATGTTGCGCGGCAGACCAAGCACCAGCCCGCCGATCCGGCGTGCCGCGATCAGCTCCTGCAGGCGGGCGGCATCGAGCCCGAACTTGCGCCGCTTCACCGTCTCCAGCGGCGTCGCGACCGACAGGAAGGTGTCGCTCACCGCGACGCCGATGGTCTTGTCGCCCAGGTCCAGCCCCATGAGCGCCTGCATGGGCGCCAGGGCGTCGGCGAAGTCCGCCACGTCTTCGTAGATCATTCCGCCACCCCCGCCTGGCTGCCCGCCGCGCGGATGGTGTCCAGCGCGCCGGGGCTGTCGGCAAAGACCTGGAGCGCATTGTCGTAGACTGCCCGCGCCCGGTCGGGTTGGCCGAGGATCGCGAGGGAGGTGATGAGCCGCGCCCAGTCCGAGGGGGTGCCGCCCTCCGTTGCCAGGCGGTTGGAAAGCCCCTCGACCATGGCGCCGATCATTTCCATCCGCTCGCCGGCATCCATGTCGGCGGCGGCCTCGATGTCCGCGGCGCTGGGGCCGGGGGGCAGGCCGGGGCCGATCTCGGGCAGGCTGTAGTCCACCCCGGCCAGCTCGGCGATCTGGAGGATCTGGGCCTTGATCGGCCTGATCCAGCTTGCCTCCGGCGGCCCCTGTCGCAGCAGGCCGTCCCAGATGCGGAAGGCCTGGTCGGGCCGCCCGGTTTGGACCAGCATCAGCCCGATGTAGTAGCGCGCCCGGCCCTCGGTGCCGTCCCGCGCGAGGGCGGCGCGCAGGGCGCTCTCCGCCTCGGGCGAGACATAGCCGCCCGCCGCCAGGATCAGCAGCTCGGCCAGATCGCTGTAGTCCTCCGCCGTGGCCTCCGGGCCCTTGATCTCGAGCACCCGCGCCTGGGCCTCGGCGGCGGCGCCGAAGCGGCCGATCTTGGCCTCGTTCTGGGCCAGCAGGGTATGGCCCTCCAAATCGTCCGGGCGGCCCGCCACGGTGGTGCGCAGCTTCTCCAGCAGGTCCTGGAACTCGGGCGAGAGGCCCTCGGGCAGAGGCGGCGCCGGGGTCTCGGCCTCGGCCTGGGCCTGGCTGGGACGGTTGGCCCGCATCTCCTCGGCAAAGGCGATGCGGTCGCGCAGCGCCAGATCGCCGTAGCCCGGGGCGCCGACCCGCCAGTAGAGCGCCAGGCTGCCCGCCACCAGGAAGAGCGCCAGCAGGCCCAGAAGCAGGCGGCGCGGTCCCGCGCCGCGGGCCGGCCCCTGCGCCCCCTGGGCATCGGCCGCCAGGATGCGGCGCGAAATCTCCGTGCGCAGCCGCTCGGCGTCTTCTTCCGCCACCACGCCGCGCGCCAGGTCGCGCTCCACCTCGGCCAGCTGGTCGCGGTAGACCTGCAGATCGAAGTCCGCCGCACGCCCCAGCCCGCCGGGCCCGGCGCGGTAGAGCGCCCGGATCAGCACCAGCGTCACCGCCGCCGCAATCAATGTGATAAGGGTCCAGAAGGTCATGCGCGTCCCATTCGGCTGTCGGCCTCCTCCCTACCGTCTGCCCGCCCCTGACAAAAGGGGACAATTTGACCGCCGCCCGGGCCAGCAAGGCGAATTGCGGAGCATGTCGCAAAATTGCTAAGGAATGCCGTGGCGGGTATCCTCTTTTTCGGACATATCGCCAGAACGAGACGAGCCATCGGCGGGGCCCAGCCTCGCCCGTGCCACGCAGTCGCCGACAGGCAGGGGATGCCCAGATGAAGAAGTACTCCGCTTTCGCCGTCGCCCACGAGGCGATGCGCCACCACACCGGTTGGGATCGGGCCTGGCGCGATGCCCAGCCCAAGAAACGCTACGATGTCATCATCATCGGCGCCGGCGGCCACGGCCTGGCCACGGCCTTTTACCTGGGCAAGAACTTCGGCATCACCAACGTGGCGATCCTCGAGAAGGGCTGGCTGGGCGGCGGCAACACGGGTCGCAACACCACCATCATCCGCTCCAACTACCTCCAGGATCCCTCGGCGGCGATCTACGAGAAATCGCGCTCGCTCTACGAGACCATGAGCCAGGATCTGAACTACAACGTCATGTTCAGCCCCCGCGGCGTCATCATGCTGGCCCAGACGGAGCACGAGGTGCGCGGCTACAAGCGCACGGCCCACGCCAACGCTCTTCAGGGCGTCCAGACGGAGTTCATATCGCCCGAGCGGGTGCGCGAGCTGGTGCCCATCATCGACATCGACGGCCCGCGCTATCCGGTGCTCGGCGGCCTTTGGCAGGCGCGCGGCGGCACGGCGCGGCACGATGCCGTGGCCTGGGGCTATGCCCGGGCCTGCTCCGACATGGGGATGGACGTGATCCAGAAGTGCGAGGTCACGGGCATCCGCCAGGCGGGCGGCAAGGTCGTCGGCGTCTCCACCAACCGGGGCGACATCGACTGTGACAAGATGGGCATTGTCGTGGCGGGCCACTCCGGCCACCTGGCCGAAATGGCGGGCTTCCGGCTGCCGATCGAATCCGTCGCGCTCCAGGCGTTGGTTTCCGAGCCCATCAAGCCCTGCATGGACGTGGTGGTCATGGCCAACACCGTGCACGGCTACCTCAGCCAGTCCGACAAGGGCGAGATGGTGATCGGCGGCGGCACCGACGGCTACAACAACTACACCCAGCGCGGCGCCTTCCACCACATCGAGGAGACCGTGCGCGCCCTGGTCGAGACCTTCCCGATGCTTTCGCGCCTCAAGATGCTGCGCCAGTGGGGCGGCATCGTCGACGTGACGGGCGACCGCTCGCCGATCCTTTCCAAGACGCCGGTGGACGGCATCTTCATCAACTGCGGCTGGGGCACCGGCGGCTTCAAGGCGATCCCCGGCTCCGGCTGGGCGATGGCCGAGCTGATGGCCAAGGGGCACTCTCCCCTGACCGGCGCTTTCGGCCTCAACCGCTTCACCGAAGGCCGCTTCATCGACGAGAGCGTCGCCGCCGGGGTGGCACATTGATGCCGATGGGATGCGCCAAAGTCCGCCTATGGCGGCCTCTCGGGCCCCTGGCCGGGGGGAACCCTCTTTTTGCGCTGCGGGTTTGCCTGTCAGACCAGCAATGCCAAGGAGAGAGTGCATGGCACACCCACATCATGACCGCATCAACGAGCGGACCACAACGACCCACACCCACACCAGCAGCGGCCCGGGGACGGGCATCATCGTCGGCGCCCTCGTCGTCATCGTTGCCCTTCTGGCCTACTTCATGTTCGCCGGCGGCGACATTGACGGCCGCGACGGCGTTTCCGTCACCATCGAGGAAAGCGCCGAGGGCGCGACCGGCGGCACCGCAACCGGCGGCGCCGAGGTTGGCACCGGCACCGAGACCGCTCCGGAAGCGGGCGCCGAAGCTGGCGCTGCGACCGACAGCGGCACCGAAGAGCAGGCCCCTGCCGCGACCGAGTGATCGGTCCTTCCACAACAGGACCGGCCGCCTCCCGGGGGCCGGTCATCCGCACCCCGCCACCGCCTGCCGCTCCGCGCCGGGCGGCCCTGTGCTGTTTGGCGTGCTGTACCACGCACCCGCGCCTCTCTCCCTATTACCAAATCGTCCCCCCAAGTCTGCGCCCGCGCGCCGGGCCGACAAGCTTGCCGAGGTCCCATGCTGAACATCCACTGCCCCAATTGCGGCGTCACCGCCGAAGAGACGGAATTCCACGCCCACGGCGAGGCGCACTTGAAGCGCCACGGGCCGGGATCGAGCGATGACCAGTTCGAGGAATACCTCTTCATGCGCAAGAACCCCAAGGGCGTGCACTTCGAGCGCTGGCGCCACCAGTACGGCTGCGGCAAGTGGTTCCACGTGGCGCGCGATACGGTGACGCTCGAGGTCTTCGGCAGCTACCCGGCCCAGACAACCGAACCGCCCGAGGAGATCCTCGAGGCGATCCGCCACCGCCGCCCCGATTGGCAACCGGCCTGATGCGCCTTCCTTCGTTTCCCTTCCTGTCCTTACCCAAGGGTCGCTGACATGAGCACACGTCTCGCCACGGGCGGTCGCCTGCTGAACACCGGCAAGCCGCTCTCCTTCACCTTCAACGGCAAACGTCTGCGCGGCTACGAGGGCGATACCCTGGCCTCGGCCCTGCTGGCCAACGACCAGCTTTTGATGGGGCGCTCCTTCAAGTACCACCGGCCCCGCTCCGTCGTCGCCTCCGGCGCGGAGGAGCCGAACGGCCTCGTGAACCTCGGCAGCGGTGGCCGCTTCGAGCCTAACCAGCGGGTCACCACCACGGAGCTTTTCGAGGGGCTGGAGGCCAGCAGCCAGAACCACTGGCCCAGCCTGGAATTCGACATCGGCGCGATCAACCGCCACCTCAGCCGCTTCCTGCCCGCGGGCTTCTACTACAAGATGTTCATGTACCCCCGGGCCGCCTGGAAGCACCTCTACGAGCCCTTCATTCGCCAGTCCGCGGGACTCGGCAAGGCTCCCGAGGAGCGGGACGCGGACACCTACGAACACCTCTACGCCTTCTGCGACGTGCTCATCGTCGGCGGCGGCGTGGCCGGTCTTGAGGCGGCGCGCACGGCGGGCCGCAGCGGCGCGCGGGTCATCCTGGTGGAGCAGTCGGACCACTGGGGTGGCCGCGCCCCGGTCGACGGCGGCGTCATCGCGGGCGGCACGGTGGAGGATCACATCGCGGCCACCCTGGAAGAGCTGCGCGGGATGGAGAACGTGACCCTGCGGCTGCGCACCATGGGGGCCGGGGTCTACGATCACGGCTATGCCCTGGCCTACGAGCGGCTGAGCGATCACCGCCCCGGCGCCGCCGGGCCGCGGCACCGGCTCTGGCGCATCCGCGCGGGCCACATCATCACCGCCACGGGCGCCATCGAGAGGCCGCTGAGCTTTGCGGGCAACGACATTCCCGGCGTTATGCTCGCCTCGGCGGTGCGGGACTATGCGGTCAACTACGGCGTCTCGGTGGGGGACCGCACCGTCGTCGTCACCAACAACGACAATGCCTACCTCACGGCCATCACCCTCAAAAAAGCGGGCCTCGATGTGCCCGTGATCCTCGATGCCCGCGTCCTGCCCGAGGACATCGGCCTGGTGGAGCAGGCCAAGGCGCTGGGCATCCGCGTCCTCATGGGGCACGCCATCTCCTCGGTGAAGGGCGGCAAGCGCGTCACCGGCGTGGCCATCTGCGCCCAGGCGGGCGAGGGGGCCGTGCTGGAGGAGATCGCCTGCGACGCCGTCGCCATGTCCGGCGGCTGGTCGCCCGTGGTGCACCTCTGGTCCCACTGCGGCGGCAAGCTGCGCTGGGATGAGGCTCACGCCTGCTTCTCGCCCGATCTGGACAACCCGCCCAAGGGGGCCGACGGCATGGGCTTCGTCACCCCCGCCGGTGCCGCCTCGGGCATGTTCGCGCTGGATGACGTGCTGCACGATGCCCACGCCGCGGCGGACGGGGTCATTACCTCGCTCGATTTCAAGCTGCCGCGCGATCTCGAGGCCCCGGTGGCCGAGCGCCGCGAGGAGAGCCCCATGATGCCGGTCTGGCTCATGCCGCAGGGCGCCTCCGTCAAGCTGCGCGAGAAGGCCTGGCTGGACTTCCAGAACGATGTGAAGGTCTCGGACGTGCGCCTTGCCGCCCAGGAGGGCTTTGTCAGCGTGGAGCACGCCAAGCGCTACACCACCCTCGGCATGGCGACGGATCAGGGCAAGCTGAGCAACATCAACGGCCTTGCCACCCTCGCCGGGGCGCTGGACGCGGAGATCCCCGCCGTGGGCACCACCACCTTCCGCCCGCCCTACACGCCCATCTCCCTGGGCGCCATCGCGGGCGAGGCC
Source organism: Sulfitobacter sp. (assembly GCA_965212515.1). GTDB lineage: Bacteria > Pseudomonadota > Alphaproteobacteria > Rhodobacterales > Rhodobacteraceae > Sulfitobacter. The sequence continues at coordinate 1,139,545 of OZ243122.1, read as the reverse complement.
CGGGCCGAGACCTTCCAGCCGATCCGCCGGACGCCCCTCCACGCCTGGCACGAGGCCAACGGCGCCACCTTCGAGCCCGTGGGCCAGTGGCGCCGCCCCTACGCCTACCGCCGCGGCCTGGAGGACACCCACGCCGCCGTGATGCGCGAAACCAAGAACGTGCGCGAGAACCTCGGCCTGCTCGATGCCTCCACCCTGGGCAAGATCATCGTCAAGGGGCCCGACGCCGGGCGTTTCCTCGACATGCTCTACACCAACATGATGTCCACCCTGAAGGTGGGCAAATGCCGCTACGGGCTGATGTGCAACGAGAACGGCTTTCTCATCGACGATGGCGTCGTGGCGCGCCTCGATGAGGAGACCTTCCTCTGCCACACCACCACAGGCGGGGCGGAATCGATCCATGCCCACATGGAGGAATGGCTCCAGACCGAATGGTGGGACTGGCAGGTCTACGTCGCCAACGTCACCGAGCAATATGCCCAGATCGCCGTTGTCGGCCCCAAGGCCCGCACCGCGCTGGAGCGGCTCGGCGGGATGGACGTCTCCAAGGAAGCGCTGGGCTTCATGGAGTGGGCCGAGGGCACCCTGGGCGGCTTCAAGGTGCGCGTCTACCGCATCTCCTTCTCGGGCGAGCTGAGCTACGAGATCGCCGTCGATGCCTGCCACGGCGCGGCCTTCTGGAACGCTCTCCTGGTGGTGGGCGACGATCTCGGCGTCATGCCCTATGGCACCGAGGCGCTGCACATCCTGCGTGGTGAGAAGGGCTTCATCATGATCGGCGACGAGACGGACGGCACGGTGATCCCCCAGGACCTTGGCCTCAACTGGGCCATCTCCAAGAAGAAGGAAGATTACCTGGGCAAGCGGGCGCAGGCGCGCTCCCACATGACCGATCCGACCCGCTGGCAGCTCGTTGGCCTGGAAACCACCGACGGCTCGACCCTGCCCGATGGCGCCTATGCCGTGGGCGAGGGCCGCAATGAGAACGGCCAGCGCACCGTCATCGGGCGGGTCACCTCCAGCTACCACTCGCCGAACCTGGACCGGGGCATCGCCATGGGCCTCGTCCTGCACGGACCCGAGCGCATGGGCGAGGTCCTGACCTTCCCGGGCACCGACGGCAAGGAGTACCAGGCCCGGATCGTCGATCCGGTCTTCTACGACAAGGAAGGGGAGAAGCAGAATGTCTGAACCCGTCAGCGCCCTGGGCGGCCTCAGCCACGGTGAGGGCATCGCGCGTATCACCGAAGAAGGCCCCCGCGGCATGATCACCCTGCGCGGCGATCTCTCGGACAAAGCCCTGGGCAAGGCCGCCGTCGCGGCCGCCGGGGTCAACCTGCCCGAGGTGCGTCACTGCAACAGCGAGGGCGAGCGCGGCATGGCCTGGATGGCCCCGGACGAGCTCTTGATCCTCTGCCCCTACGCCGAGGTGCCCGATCGTCTGGCCCAGCTCCAAAGCAAGATCGCCAAGAAGCACGCCCTAACGGTCAACGTCTCCGACGCCCGCGCGCTCTTCCGCGTGGAGGGGCCGCGCGCCCGCGAGGTGATGGCCAAGCTCTCCCCGGTGGACCTGCACCCCGAGCACTTCCTGCCCGGCCACTTCCGCCGCACCCGCCTGGCGCAGATCCCCGCCGCCTTCTGGATGCCTCAGGAGGAGTGCTTCCAGATCATCTGCTTCCGCTCCGTCGCGCAGTACGCCTTTGACGTGCTGAAGGTGGCGGCCCAGCCCGGTTCTGAGGTGGGGCTATACTGACGTAGGGGCAGGCGCGGCATTTCGCGTTGCGGTTGCAGGCTGTTGCGGCAAGAGTAGGGGCATGTTCAGTTTACGCCACAGCCCCCGCCGCGCCCTCTCCGCCACCCTCGCCGGAGCCCTGTCCCTCGCCACGCTGCTGGCCGCCCCGCTACAGGCCGCCGAAGTCCGGGGCACCTACCGCTGCGAGATGAGCGATGCGGAGAACAGCTATGGCTGGATCTCGAAGGTGATCTACATCAGGCAATTCGCGGACGGCAGCGTGAAGGTGGCCGATCCCGTCGTGCAGCATTTCGAGGGCGCGCCGATCCCGGCCCGTGTGCTGCGCGACGACGGCAACCGCCTCATCGTGAAGTGGAGCCTTAAGAACGCCCGCGCCGACAGCGGTGTCTCCATTTCCGATATGGACTACCGCGCCTCCATCACCCGAAGCGGCGGCGCCATCGAGTTGCGCACGATACCGCGCCACTTCGACAGGGGCATCCGCAGCGGCGGCAGATGCGCGCTGGATCGCGGCTGACCCGCTGCGCCATTTCCCTAAGGACCCTTGACGAAGGGGGGCCCCGCACTCCATTCACCTTGACAGGTACTACATAGCAAGGAGGCCCCAGAAATGGCTTTTCAACTTCCCGATCTTCCCTACGCTCACGACGCACTCGCCTCCAAGGGCATGAGCGCGGAGACGCTGGAATTCCACCACGACAAGCACCACAACGCCTATGTCACCAACGGGAACAAGGCCATCGAGGGCACCGAGTGGGAAGGCAAGTCCCTGGAAGAGATCATCAAGGGCACCTACAACCCCAACGCGGTTGCCCAGTCCGGCATCTTCAACAACATCAGCCAGCTCTGGAACCACAACCAGTTCTGGGAAATGATGGGCCCCGGCGACAACAAGATGCCCGGTGAGCTCGAGAAGGCCCTGACCGAGCACTTCGGCTCCGTCGACAAGTTCAAGGACGAGTTCAAGGCCAAGGGCGCGGGCCAGTTCGGCTCCGGCTGGGCCTGGCTGGTCAAGGACAAGGACGGCAGCCTGAAGGTCACCAACACCGAGAATGGCGTGAACCCGATCTGCTTCGACCAGACCGCGCTTCTGGGCTGCGACGTGTGGGAGCACTCCTACTACATTGATTTCCGCAACGCCCGCCCCGACTACCTGTCCAACTTCCTGGACAAGCTGGTGAACTGGGAAAACGTCGCCTCGCGCATGTGATGGGTGGTCGCGGGCCCGTCCCGCAACCCTCTGATAAGTCATAGGAAAGGCCCTGTCTCCAGCCGGAGGCGGGGCCTTCTTCATGGAACCCTCCGGGCCCTGCGGCGTTCCTCCTGCGAACCCAAGATCACAGGAGGATACAATGGCCGAACGGTATCGTTCCAAGGACGGCAGCAGAGACACCGAGAAGATCATCGGCGAGGCCGCCGACATCGACCAGCAGGGCCGCGCGGACGGCAACCTGCAACGCGACGTGGCCACCCAGGACGAGAAGAAGCGGGCCAAGGAAAAGCCCGCGGGCGTCACCCGCGTGACCGGTGAAGACAAGCGCAACCACGGAGAGCCGGAATGACAAAACTCAAGAATGGCACCTGGGTGCTGATCGCCGACGGCGAGAAAGCGCTCTTCCTGCAGAACCAGACCGACGGCGACGATCCCTACCTAGACGTCTTCCGCGAGGAGGAACAGGAGAACCCGCCGAACCGTGACCAAGCCGCCAACCGCCGCGGCCGCTTCAACGACGGCCCCAGCGTCCAGCGCTCCGCCGTCGATGACACGGACTGGCACGAGCTGGCCAAGGAGCGTTTCGCCCACGAGCTGGCCGAGATCCTCTACAAGCAGGCCCACAAGGGGCACTTCGACTCCATCGTGCTGGTCGCTCCGCCGAAGATTCTGGGCGAGCTGCGCGACGAGCTGCACCAGGAGGTGTCGTCCAAGGTGATCGGGGAGATTCCCAAGACCCTGACGAACCACCCGGTGGACGAAATCGAACAGATCGTGAGCGGCGAACTGGCCGCCTGAGCGATCACGAGACGCCCAGTGAACGGGGGTCGTTGTGGCTTTGCCGCCACAGCGGCCCCCGTGTCGTTTTGGGGGGCAGGGCAGGGGGTGAAGGGCGCGTCGGAGCGAGGGGCGCGGGAGGGGTGATGGTTCGGCGACGGCAGGCCGCGCCGGTCGGTCTCTGGAACCAGGCAATCAGCGCGGAGGCCGCACGGGAGAAGTTACCTGAGCGGCCCGGTCACTCTGAGGCCGCCTGGTCCTGCCCCAAGGAGGCCCCGTGCAGCGACCAAGGTTCAAGGCCGCGTGAGCCGCTCAGCCCCCCAGCCGATCCTTCAGACCGGAGAGCACCGCCTCTGCATCCGGCAGGGTCTCGATGAATCCAAGCAGGCTCTCGTCGGCAAAGCCGCGCGCCACCACATGCTCAAGCAGCGCCCCCAGCGGATCCCAGTAGCCATTTGTATTCAGAAGATAAATCGGCTTCTCGTGCAGGCCGAGCTGGCGCCAGGTCAGGACCTCGAAGAGCTCATCGAGCGAACCCGCGCCGCCCGGCAGGACGACCACGGCATCGCAGTTCATGAACATGACCTTCTTGCGTTCGTGCATCGTCTCGGTGACGACGTAAGCGGTCAGATCGGTCTTGCCCACCTCCCAGTCCACCAGGTGCTGGGGGATCACGCCGAAGGTCTCGCCGCCCGCCTTCTGGGCCGCGCGGGCCACCAGCCCCATCAGACCCACGTCGCCCGCGCCATAGACCAGCCGCAGCCCGGCCTCGGCCAGGCCACGCCCGAGGGCCTCGGCGGCGGCGCCGTAGGCCGGGTCGTCCCCGGTGCGCGAGCCGCAGTAGACGCAGACGGATCTTGTGGGGCTCGGGCTGTTCATGGGCGGTCCGCTCTTGAAAATTGTGCTATGGTGAAGCGACGTGTTTTGACCCCTGTTACCCCGCTTGCTAAAGAGGCTCAACCAGAGGGGATGGGAAGTCATGTCGAAGTTTCTGGCCGGTCTCGGCGGTGGTGCCGGCGCAGCGGTCGCGGTGGTGGCCGTGCTTGGCCTTCTGGCCAGCCTCTTCCTGTACCGTCAGGCCCCCGATGAGAGCGCGCCGCAGGTGGCCACGGCGCCCGTCACGGCGCAGCCTGAGCCCACCGCCCCCGCGACCCCCGAGGAAACCGCCGAGCCCGCTCCTGAGACCGAGGCTGCTCCCGAGGCCGACAGCGCCGCCGCACAACCCCAGGACGAAAAGCCCGCCGAGGTGGCAGCGGCCCCCCAGCCGCCCGCCTTCGACGAGGTCCGCCGCGAGAATGACGGCACCACCGTCATCGCCGGCCGCGCCGCCCCCTTCGCGCGGGTGGCCGTGCTCCAGGACGGCAAGGAGATCGCCGAGGCCCAGGCCGACGGCAGCGGCAAGTTCGCCACCATCGCCTTCGTCGCGCCGGACGGGCAGGGCCACATCCTGACCTTGAGCCAGTCCCTCGACGGCGAGGAGCTGGCCTCGCTCGACCAGATCATCCTCGCCCCCCTCAGCGCGCCCCAGGTCGCCGAGGCGGAACCCGCTCCGACGGAGACGACCGGGGGCACCCTCTCCGAGGCCGTCGCCAGCCCCCAGGAGGCCCCGGTGGAGACCGCCGCCCTGACCAAGGAGATGGCGGAAAAGCCCCGTTCCGGCGCCGAGACGGCGCCTGCTCAGACGGAGACGGTGGCCCCTGAAGCCGAGGCCGCCCCGGCCGAAACGACTCCCCAAAGCGCCCCGATCGACGCGGCCCCCGAGGCCACGCAGAGCGCTGCGAGCGGCGAGACCTCGGCCCCTCAGCCGCAAACCACAAAGGCCGCCCAGGCCCCCGCCGACAGCAGCGGGACACAGCAAGGCACAGAGACTGCCCAAGCCCCTGCCGAGGGCAGCGAGACCCCGCAAAGCGCGGAGACCGCCCAGCAGTCCCCGACCGCCAGCAGCGAGCCCCGGCAGACCGCCGAAGCCGCCACCGCCACCCCCCAGGCGACCCCCACCACCGAGCCTCAAACCGCCGAAGCCACACCCGCCCCGTCCACCGACACAGCCGCCCAGGCCACCGCCCCCACGGCCCAGCCGCCCGCCGTGCCCCTGCCCCAGACCGAGGCCGCCACTCCGACCGAAATCACAGAGGCGCCTGACACCAACGGGGCGCCACAAACCACCCCCGCGCCGAGCGACCAGGTGGCCCTGCTCAAGTCCGGCCCCGAGGGCGTCGAACTGCTCAACCCCCAGGCGCCCGAGGTGATGGACAACGTGGCGCTCGACACCATCAGCTACTCCGACAGCGGCGAGGTGCAGCTCTCGGGCCGCGCCCAGGCTGGGGCCCAGGCGGTGCGCGTCTATCTCGACAATGACGCCCAGGTGAATCTGCCCGTCGATGCCGAGGGGCGCTGGCGCGGCGATCTGCCCAACGTGGACGAGGGCATCTACACCCTGCGCGTGGACGAGGTGGCCGGGGACGGCTCCGTCATCAGCCGCGTGGAAACCCCCTTCAAGCGCGAGGCCCCCGAGACCCTGGCCGCCGCCGCGGCCGAGCAGGCGGGCCCGCTCAAGGCCATCACCGTGCAGAAGGGCGCCACCCTCTGGGCAATCGCCCGCGACCGCTACGGCGACGGGCTGCTCTACGTGCGCGTCTTCGAGGCCAACCGCGACGCCATCCGCGACCCCGATCTGATCTATCCCGGCCAGATTTTCGACCTGCCGGACTGATCCGCGCGGCGCTGCGCGCGCACCGCATGGCGGCCTTGCACTGGCAAGTGCCGCCGCACCGGCCTAAGTAAGGTCGGCACCAACCTGGAAGACCAATGCCCCCCGCCGATACCGCCGACAGCCAAGAGAACGGGGCCGCCCGCCCCACAAGCCCCGACGATGCAGCGGCCCGGGCCGTCCGCGAGGAGCGCCAGTCCAGCTTCCTGGTGCTGCGCAAGGTGGCGCCCTACCTCTGGCCGCGCAACATGGCCTGGGTCAAGCGGCGGGTGCTCTGGGCACTCCTGGCGCTGCTCGTCTCCAAGCTGATCTCCGTCGCCACCCCGCTCTTCTACCGCGATGCCGTCGATGCCCTGGCGGGCGAGGGCGCGCCCATGCTGGCCCTCGGCGCTGTCGGCCTGACGGTGGCCTACGGTTTGGCCCGGCTGATGACCGTGGGCTTCCAGCAGCTCCGCGATGCCGTCTTTGCCCGGGTGGCCCAGCGGGCCCTGCGGATGCTCGCGCTGGAAACCTTCGAGCACATTCACCGCCTCTCCCTGCGCTACCACATCACCCGCAAGACCGGCGGCCTCAGCCGGATCATCGAGCGCGGCGTGAAGGGGGTGGAGTTCCTCCTGCGCTTCCTCCTCTTCAACATCGGCCCCCTGATCCTGGAGCTGCTGCTCATCGGGATCATCCTGACCTTCCTCTTCGACTGGACCTACCTGGCCGTCGTCGCCGTCACCATCGGGCTCTACGTCTGGTTCACCTTCGCCGTCACCGAATGGCGGGTGAAGCTGCGCCGCCAGATGAACGACCAGGACACGGACGCCAACCAGAAGGCCATCGACAGCCTGCTCAACTACGAAACGGTGAAGTACTTCGGCGCCGAAGCCCGCGAGGCCGCCCGCTACGACAGCGCCATGGCGGGCTACGAGGAGGCGGCGATCAAGACCAACTACTCCCTCGCCTTCCTCAATTTCGGCCAGTCGCTGATCATCACGGCGGGGCTTGTCGGGGTCATGGTCATGGCCGCCCTCGGGGTCCAGAACGGCAGCCTCACGGTGGGCGACTTCGTCATGGTCAACGCCTACATGGTCCAGATCACCGTGCCGCTGAACTTTCTCGGCACCGTCTACCGCGAGATCCGCCAGGCCCTGGTGGACATGGGCGAGATGTTCAACCTGCTCGAACAGCCGCAGGAGGTGGCGGACCGCCCCGACGCCCGGCCGCTGCGCGTCGAGGGCGGGCACGTCACGCTCGAAGGGGTCCGCTTCGGCTACGATCCCGAGCGCCAGATCCTCAAGGGCATCAGCCTGGAGGCCCGCCCGGGCGAGAAGGTGGCCATCGTCGGCTCCACCGGCTCGGGCAAGTCCACCATCGGGCGGCTGCTCTTCCGCTTCTACGATGTCCAGGAGGGCGCCCTGAAGATCGACGGCCAGGATCTGCGCGACGTCACCCAGCTCAGCCTGCATCAGGCCATCGGCGTCGTCCCCCAGGACACAGTGCTCTTCAACGACACCATCGGCTACAACATCGCCTATGGCCGCGAAGGCGCCACCCAGGAGGAGATCGAGGCGGCGGCCCGGGGCGCCCAGATCCACGATTTCATTCTCTCCCTGCCGGACGGCTACCAGACGACGGTGGGCGAGCGCGGCCTGAAGCTCTCGGGCGGCGAGAAGCAGCGCGTGGGCATTGCCCGGACGCTGCTCAAGGATCCGCCGATCCTGCTTCTGGACGAGGCCACCTCGGCCCTCGACAGCGACACCGAGCGCGAGATCCAGGAGGCCCTGATGCGCGCCGGCCAGGGCCGCACCGTCCTGACCATCGCCCACCGCCTCAGCACCATCGCCGACAGTGACCGGATCGTCGTGCTGGAGAAGGGCGAGATCGTCGAGCAGGGCAGCCACGAGGAGCTCCTGGCGCGCGACGGCCGCTATGCCCAGCTCTGGCAGCGGCAGCTCTCGGAAGAGGCGGCGTGAGCCGCGGCAAGGACTATCCCGTCACCCCCGACGGCCACTTCTTCGTGGCCCGCGCCCGGCTCTGGCGGCGCACCGATCCGGCCCTGCCGGAGGGCGAACGCCGCGCCGCCGTGAAGGCCCTCATGCAGGCCCGCCGCGCCGTCCGCGACGCCACCGACCGGGCCGAGGAACGCAGCGCCCGCGAGGGCGTTGAGGCGGCCAAGCGCCGCCTCGGCGAACGCGGCCCGGTCTGGTGGCAGGACGGCAGCCCGGACGAGGGCGGCAAGCATCCCAAGAATTCCATCTACGCCGACTGGTGGGCGGGCCTCGATGCTGCGGAACGGGCGCGCGGCCTGGGCGAGGGGGACTAGCCCGCCAGCCCCTCCAGCACCGCGCGCGAGGAAGCGTCGGCGGGAAAGAACAGCTCGATCCGCAGGGCCTCCAGAGTCACATCCTCTGGCGTGCCGAACTGGGCGATGGTCCCGAAAAGCGCCAGCCGCATCTCCCCCAGCGCCAGCCGGATCGGCACCACCGCCTCGGTCACCAGGGTCTCTGGCTGGGGCACCCGGGCCAGCTCTGCCGCCGCCGTCTCCAGCACCTCGTCCCCGCCCAGGGCGGCACTTTCCGCGCGCAGCCGCAGGGCCGTGTGATGGGCCACCTGGGGCCAGTTCTCCACCACCTGCGACAGGGCGCCAGAAAGGATCAGCGCCAACAGGCTCTCCCCCTCCGACAGGCCGAAGGGGGCATAGAGCCGCCGGGCGGGCGCGTTCAGCATGACCAGCCGCCAGTGACGGTCCAGCGCGATGGCCGGGTAGGGCGCGTGCCGTTCCATGAGGTGGGCCATTGCGGCGCGGATCGGGGCCATCTCCTCGGCCTGCCAGTCCCGCGCCGCGTAGCGGGCGGCAAAGCCCGCCTGGGTCAGCAGCGCGTTGCGCGCCCCCAGCGGCAGGTCCAGCGCCGCCCCGAGCCGCAGGATCATCTCGCGGCTGGGGCGGGCCCGTCCTGTCTCGAGGAAAGAGATATGCCGCGCCGAGACCTCGGCCGCCAGCGCCAGGGCAAGCTGGCTGAAGCGCCGCGTCTCGCGCCAGCTTTTCAGGGATCGGGCAAAGTCACTCATGGTGCCAGCCTAGAGCGCCCGACACGCCCTGTCAGTTACCTCCGAGGTAATTGCCCGCCTGACCTCCGGGCGGCTAGGGCTGGCCGGGACACAACCCAAGGAGTGCCCCATGACCGCCTTCCGCCTGCTGCTCTGGCTTCTCTTCGCCCTGATCGGCCTCTACACCCTGGCCACCTTCGCCACCGCCGGGCCTGATTTCATCAGCTCCTTCCTGGCGCCCCTGCCGCACTTCGGCTGGGCGGGGCAGTTCCACCTGGATTTTGCCCTCTACCTACTGCTCTCGGGCCTCTGGGTGGCCTGGCGCAGTCACTTCACGGCCCCCGGCATCGCCTGCGGGCTGCTGGCCGCGACCTTTGGGATGCTCATCCTGGCGCCGCTGCTGCTGCTCTTCCTCGCCCGGGCCGAGGGCGATCCCCGGCGCCTTTTGCTGGGCGACCGGGCGGATTAGTCCGCCGCGATGGCCTTGCCGGTGAGCTTGTCGAGCGCCCCGGCCATCTGCGCCAGGTAGGGGGCATCGGCGGGCAGCCCGTGCGCCTCGGCCAGATCGGCGGGGGCGTGGTAGAGAAGCCGCACCACCCCCTCGCCGTCGGCATAGGCCAGGACCCGCAGCGGCAGGTCCAGGCCCACGCTCTGGGCCTCCTGCATCGCCGGGGTGCCCAGCTTGGGATTGCCGAAGATCAAAAGCTGCGAGGGCCGCAAATCCATCTCGACACGCTCGGCCCCGGCGGCATGATCGCCCCGGGCAAAGACGGTGGCCCCCGCCGCCTCGACGGCCTCCTCCAGCCGGTCGATGGTCTCGGGCACGGAATGGGGGCTGACCTTCTCCACCATCTCGGCGGCGGCCAGGCCGGGCAGGATGAGGCAAAGGGCGGCAAGGGCGGTGCGGATCATGGCGGTCTCCTCCAAAGGATGGGCCCGCCAGAGCCTAACGCGATCCCCCCGCCCGGCGAGGGCGGGGGGCAAGAAACAGCCGATGCGCCGGGCGCGCCCGCCTACTCGGCGGCCGAGACGATTTGCGGCCGCGGCCCGCCGGTGACCGGGCTTTCCTCCCAGATGATCTCCTGCGCCGAGGCCCGCCGCGCCTCGCGCGCCAGGGCCCAGTCCCGCGCCGCGCGGCTGGCCCGGCCCAGCGACATGCGCGCCAGAAGCCGCGCCACCCAGCGCAGGTAGGTCGTGGCCCAGACCCGGATCGCCAGCATCGAGGGGGTGACCATGAGGGTCAGCACCGTGGCGATGCCCAGGCCAAAGACAACCGCCGTCGCCAGCTGCTTCCACCAGAGCGCGGTGGGGCTGTCGATGGTGTAGCCGCCCTGGGCAAAGTCGAGGCTGAGCCCGAACATCATCGGCGCCAGGCCCGCCATGGTGGTGATGGTGGTCAGCAGCACGGGCCGGATGCGCGCCTGGGCGGTGCGGATGATGGCCTCGATCCGCGGCATGTAGCGTTCGTACTCCTGGTAGGTGTCGATCAGGATGATGTTGTTGTTCACAACGATCCCCGCCAGGGCGACGATCCCCGTGCCCGTCATGATGATCGAGAAGGTCTGGTTCATCACCAGCATCCCGATCAGCACGCCGGTGGTGGAAAGCACCACGGCCAGGAGCACCAGCACCGCATTGTAGAAGGAATTGAACTGGGCCAGCAGGATGATGAACATCAGCCCCAGCGCGGCGGCAAAGGCGGAGGAGAGGAAGGCCTGGCTCTCGGCCTGGTCCTCCTGGTCGCCGGTCCACTCGTAGCTCACCCCCAGGGGCAGCTCGGTGCTCTCGATCCACTCGGTGAGCACCTCGATGCGCTCGTTGGCGTTGATCGGCACCAGCCGCAGCGTGCCCGCGTCGAGCCCCGCCTGGAGCGCCACGTCGCGGCCCGCCTCCGTCCGTTCCATCACCCTGTAGGCCGTGCCGTCGGGCGCTGTCAGGTCCGCGTCGGCCCCGGCGGGGCGCAGGCTGGCCAGGGTGATGCTCAGGTCCTCGCCGCCCTCGCGGCGCGGCTCGACCAGCTTCTGAAGGCCCGGCATCACGTCCGCCTTGACGTCAAGGTGGCGGCTCTGATCCACCCGGTTGATCTCGGCCAGCTTCGGCACCGGGGTCCGGGTGATGAAGTTGCTCAGGGGCACCAGCCCGTCTGTCGTGCGGACCTTGAGGTTGTCGAGGGTGGACAGCAGCCGGTCCTCCTCGGGCAGGCGCACGCGGATCTCGATCTCCTCGTCCGAACTGTCGACCCGCATGGTGTCGAGCAGGAGCCCCCGGGTGACGAGCTGGACCATGGCCCCCACCGTCACCACATCGGCGCCGTAACGGCCGGCCTTCTCCACATCCACGTCGATCTGCCAGTCGATGCCGGGCAGGGGCCGGGTGTCCTCCACCAGGGTCAGGCCCGGGGTGCTGTCGAACTGGGCGCGCGCCGCGGCGGTGGCGGCCAGCAGGTCGGGGAAGCTGTCCGACTTGAAGCGCAGGTGCACCGGCTTGCCCGAAGCCGGCCCGCGCGAGAGGTCCAGGATCTCGATCTGGATGCCAGGAATGGTGCGCAGCTGCTCGGTGAGCTCGGCCAGCACCACGTCCCCGTCAAAGGCCGGGTTCTGGGCCTGGCGGGTGATCTCCACCCCCAGGACGGAGAAGAGCGGCTCGGCGATGGTGGGCCGGTCCTCCCAGGGGATCATCTCGAGCTGGACCTGGCCGATGGTGTCCTTGGGCGCCTGGGCGCCGCCGGTGTTGCTGTTCAGCCCGCCCTCGCCGGCAAAGGCGAAGGCCGTCTCGATGCCCGGATGGTCCATCACGATGGCCTCGGCCTTCTGCAGGATTGCGTCCTTCTCCTCGAGCGAGAGGTTGCCCCGCGCCAGGACATAGACAATCGCCTGCTCGGGCTCGGATTCCACGAAGAACTCCACGCCGCGGGAGTTATTGGAGAAGTAGATCAGGACCGATCCCACAAAGACGAAGACCGCCCCGGCCATCACCAGGGGCATCACCGGGTTGCCCACGATGCCCTCGATCACCCGGCCGAAGAGGTTGCGCCGGTAGCCCGCGTAGATCCGCGTCGGCTCGCGCCGGAAGAGCTTGGAGACGATCCAGGTGCCGACCCGGCCAAGCCGCGTCATCAGGGCGAAGAGGGCGATCAGGGTCAGGAGGAAGCCGCCGATGGCCAGGGCTACCAGGGCCGCCCCGAGCAAGATCAGGGCAAAGACCTTGGCCAGGGTGGCGGCCACGGAGAAGGTGTCGAGCCCGTCCATCTGGGCGAACTGGGCGCTGATCCACTGGAAGAGCAGGCCCGCCTCCGTTTCGGAAGGGGGCGCCATCAGCAGCATCGCCGGGGCGAAGAGCAGCAGCACGCCCGGGAAGATCAGCAGATGCAGCCAGAAGGGCAGGGCGGCGGTGCTGCGCATCTTCTCCGACATCCAGTTCTCCAGCCGCCCGGTGACGCCGCCGAGCACCGGCAGGTAGACCAGCGCCACGATCAGCGAGGCGGAGAGGACGAAGATCAGGGTCACCGGCAGCATCCCCATGAACTCGCCCGGCACGCCGGGCCAGAAGAGCATGGGCAGGAAGGCGCAGAGGGTCGTCGCGGTGGAGGAGATGATGGGCCAGAACATGCGCTTGGCCGCCTCCACGTAGGCGCGCATCGGGCCCTCGCCCTCCTGTTGGCGCTTGTCGGCGTACTCCACCACCACGATGGCCCCGTCCACCAGCATCCCCACAGCCAGGATCAGGCCGAACATGACGATGTTGGAGATGGAAATGCCCATGAGCGCGAGGAAGGCGAAGCAGAGCAGGAAGGAGGTGGGGATGGCAAAGCCCACCAGCAGGGCCGCCCGGATGCCGAGCGCGCCCAGGACCACGATCATCACCAGCGCCACGGCAGTGAAGACCGAACCCAGAAGCTGCTGCACCATGGAATCGACGATCCGGCTCTGGTCGTTCGAGGTGCCGACCGTGACGGCGGCCTTCAGCCCCTCGGGCCACTCGGCCGATTTCGCGGCGACGATCTGCTTCACCTGGGCCGCCGTGTCGATCAGGTTGAAGCCCTTGCGCTTGACCACCTGAAGCGCCAGCGTCTTTTCCCCGTTGAAACGCGCGGTGCCCTGGCGGTCCTCGAAGGTGAGGTTGATCTGCGCCAGGTCACCCAGGGTGACGACGCGGTCGCCGTTGGTCTTGACGGGCAGGGAATAGACATCGCGGGGCTCGTCGAAGGAGGAGGGGATCTTGACGGCAAAGGTGCCCTGGTCCGTCTCCACCTCGCCCGCGGCGATGAGCTGGTTGTTGTTCTGCACCACGTTGATCAGCTCGCCCGCGGTGACGTTGTAGGCCTCCAGCCGCAGCGGGTCGATCAGCACCTCGAGCATCTCGTCGCGGTCCCCGGCCAGGCCCGCCTCGAGCACCGCGTCGAGCGCCTCCAGGTCATCCTGCAGGTCGCGCGCCACCCGGCTCATGGTGCGCTCCGGCACCGGCCCGGTGAGGTTCACGATGATGATCGGGAATTCCGAGAAGTTGATCTCGTTGATCGAATACTTCTCGTAGCCCTCCGGAAATTGCGACTCGGCGGTGGACATGGCATCGCGCACGTCGGCCATGATCTTGGTCTTGTCCCAGCCGAACTCGAACTCCAGCGCCACCCCGGCATAGTTCTCCGAGGCCGTGCCGGTCATCTGCTTCAGCCCGTCGAGGTCCGCCAGCTCGGTCTCCATCGGCTTGACCAGCAGGGTCTCGCTGTCGGCGGCGGAGATGCCGGGGAACTGGACCGATACAAAAAGAGCCGGAATCTCGATGTCCGGCTCACCTTCCTTGGGCAGGGTCGAATAGGCATATCCGCCGACGACAAGGCTCAGCAGGATGAAGGCCAGGACCATCCTGGCCCGGCCGGCCGCCCAATCGACGATGCCGCTCATTGGCTCAGCTCCTGCCAGGTCGGGGCGACCTTCACGCCCTCGGTGACGTACTCCTGACCGGTGACGATCACGTCAGCCACCTGCGGCAACCCGGTGACCCAGACGCCCTCGGCGGTGTCGCGCATGATCTCGATCGGCACGAAGTCCACCACGGCGGCCTCATCCACCAGGCGCAAGCCCAGGGTGCCCTCGTCGTTCAGGGTCATGGCCGACTGCGGCACCAGGTGCGCCTTCATTCCCTCCGAAGCGATGGCGATCTCGGCGGTCTGGCCGTCGCGGATCGAAAGATCGCCGTTCGGCACCTCGATCTCCACCCGGAAGGTGCGGGTCTGGGGATCGGCGCTGCGCGACAGGAAGGTCACCTCGCCGATCACCTCGCGCCCGCCCGCCGCGAGCCGCGCCCCGGCCTGGGCGCCGGTCTCGATCCGGTGCACCTCGGTCTCGGGGACAAAGCCCACCAGCTTGATCGGGTCGAGCTGAATGATCGTGGCGCAGAGCGCGCCGGGCTGAAGCAGGCTGCCCAGCTCCGCCGTGTCGCTCTCCAGCAGGCCCGAGAAGGGCGCCTTGATGACCAGCCGGTCGATCTCCTTCTCGGCGCTCGCCACAGCGGCGCGGGCCGCCTCGATGCCGGACTGGGCCGCAGTCAGGCCCGACTGGGCCGAGCTCACCCCCGCCCGGGCGGCGGCGGCGGCGGCATCGGCCGAGGCCAGCCGCGTCTGGGAGGCAAAGCCATCTTCCTTGAGCTTAGCGGCGGCATTCTGGTTGATGTTGGCCTCCTCCAGCCGGGCCTCCGCCTCGGTCAGGCGGGCCTGGGCCTCGGGCAGGCGCGAACGGGCCTCGCTCAGGCGGGCACTCGCCTCGGCCAGGGCCACCTCGCGGGTGCCTGGGTCAAGCACGCAGAGGGCATCCCCCGCCTCGACGCTGGCGCCCTTGCGCAGGGGATCGGATTCCACCACCGCCGAGGTCTCGGAACGGACATCGACCTGGCGGATCGCCTCGGTCTCGCCGCGCAGCAGAACGGCGCTGTCCACCCGCTCGGCCTCCAGCCGCCGTACCATGACCCGCACCAGGTTCTCCGCCTCGGGGGGAGAAGTCTCGGAGCCGTTCTCCGCGATGGCCTCGGGGGCATCGCCCGCGCTCTGCTCGGCCGGCGGGGCCTCCATGCCAAGAAGCGCCATGAGCTGCGGGCGGGCCAGGATCGACATGGCCAGTAGGAGGGCAACGGCCAGTGCCGCGAGGATCGGGAAAATTCGCATCTGGAACCTCTTTGGGGGGTCGCGCGTTACGCCACGCGGCCACTTCATGCGGCCTATGTAGTGCAGCAAAAGTGAACTGACTAGTTTAGGCTCCCTGTTTTTTGACGCAGGGGGAACTCTGTGCGCCATTTTTGCACGATTTCGCGCCAAATGGGCCGCCAGGGGGGCCTTGGCTTGCCCCATGGGGCGGGGTAAGAGGGGCGAAACCACGGGCCCGGGGGCAGAATGAGCAATACCGACAGCTTTATCGAAGAGGTGAACGAGGAGGTCCGCCGCGACCGGCTCTACCAGATCCTGCGCCGCTACGGCTGGATCGCCGTCCTGGCGATTCTGCTGATCGTCGGCGGTGCCGCCTGGAACGAGTACCGCAAGGCCCAGACCCGGGCCGAGGCCGAGGCTTTGGGCGATGCCCTGCTCGCCGCCCTCCAGCAGGGCGAGGCCGAGGCGCGTGTCGCAGCGCTCGAAGGGATCGCCCCGAGCACGCCGGAATCGGCCGCCGTCCTGCAGCTTCTTACTGCGGCCCAGCAGGCCGAGGGCGGCGCCGAGGCGGAGGCCGTGGAAACCCTCGATGCCCTCGCCACCAACGGCGAGGTGCCGCAGATCTACCGCAGCATCGCTCAGTTCAAGGCCCTCACCCTCCAGGCGGATACCATGCCCCCCGAGGAGCGGCGCCTGGCGCTCGAGGCGATGGCCCAGCCCGGCCAGCCCCTGCGCCTCCTGGCGGAAGAGCAGATCGCCCTGCTGGAAATCCAGGCCGGCGAGTCCGAGGCGGCAATCGCCCGCTACCAGGCGATCCTCACGGACGCCGAGGTCAGCGCGGACTTGCAACAGCGCGCCCTTCAGGTGATTGTGGCGCTGGGCGGGGAGCCCGAGCTGGGCGGCACCGGCGGCCTGACCGGGGATGACCTGCCCGAGCTTGAGAACTAAGGCCTGCCGCCCAAGAGGCGGGGCGGGGGACAGAAGAGTGAGCAGTGCCATGAAGCAGCAACAGCCTTCGCGCAAATTCCGCGTGACCGGCGGTCTCCTGGCGGGCCTCCTGGTCCTGGCGGGCTGTAGCGAGGACGAGGTCTTCCTGCCGGGCGAAAGGCTGCCCGTGCGCTCCGTCCTCCAGGATCCGCAGCTGGCCGCCCCCGATGCGGGCACGGTGGTACCCGCCAACACCAGCCGCCCCCTCTCGGCGCCCGCGCCCCAGGTCAACGCCGCCTGGCCCCAGGCCCACGGCACCCCGCAATTCCGCACCGCCCATCCCGCCCTCGGCGGCGCGCTCCAGCCGCTCTGGAGCGCCGCGATCGGCGAGGGCGACAGCCGCCGCCAGCGCATCACCGCCGATCCGGTGGTGGCGGACGGGCGTATCTTCACGCTCGATTCCGCAGCCCAGGTCGTCGCCACCTCGACCACGGGCGCGCGCCTCTGGTCGCGCGATCTCACCCCACCCAGCGATCCCCAGGGCCAGGCGACCGGCGGCGGTCTCGCCGTGGCGGGTGACACCCTTTATGTCTCCGTGGGCTACGGCGTCCTGGCCGCGCTCGACGTGGCCACCGGCGCCCCACGCTGGACCCAGGAGCTCGAAGCCAGCGGCTCCGGCACCCCCACGGTGGTGGGCGATCTTGTCTATGTCACCGCCGGGGACCGCGAAGGCTGGGCCGTGGAGCGCGGCTCGGGCCGGATCGCCTGGCGCACCGACGTGGCGCCGGACTATGCCAACGTCCTCGGCGCCCCGGCCCCCGCCGTGAGCGGCGATCTGGTGCTCTTCGGCTTCGGCTCGGGCGAGGTGGTCGCCACCTTCCGCCGTGGCGGCCTGCCGCGCTGGAACTCCGCCGTGCTCGGCCGCCGCGAGGGCCGGGCGCTCTCCTTCATCACCGATGTCACCAGCGCCCCGGTGATCGACGGCAGCCGCGTCTACGCGGGCAACCAGTCGGGCCGCCTGGCGGCGCTCGAACTGGGCAGCGGCGATCCGATCTGGACCGCCCGCGAAGGCGCCATCGGTCCCGTCTGGCCCACCTCCGACTCGGTCTTCGTGCTGAGCGATCTGAACGAACTCGTGCGCCTCGACGCCCGCGACGGCAGCCGCATCTGGGGCACGCCCCTGCCCAACTTCGTCGAGCGCAAGCCCAAGAAGCAGTCAGAGGTCTATGCCCACCACGGCCCCGTCCTCGCCGGCGGCCGCCTCTGGGTCGCCTCCACCGACGGCCTGCTGCGCGCCTTCGATCCCACCGATGGCAGCCTCCTGGCGACCAGGCCGGTCCCGGGCGGCGCCACCACCGCGCCGGTCGTCGCGGGCGGCACCCTCTACCTGGTCTCGGCCAAGGGGCAATTGCACGCTTTCCGTTGACCGGGAAATGGGCTAAAGCGCCCCCTTGATCCGGCCCTCGGGGGCCGTCAGGAGCCTGTCATGTCCTTTACCCTTGCCATCGTGGGCCGCCCCAACGTGGGCAAATCCACGCTCTTCAACCGCCTCGTGGGCAAGCGCCTCGCCCTGGTCGATGACCAGCCCGGCGTGACCCGCGACCTGCGCGAGGGCGCCGCCCGCCTGGCCGACCTGCGCTTCACCGTGGTGGACACGGCGGGCCTCGAAGAGGTGACGGACGACAGCCTCCAGGGCCGCATGCGCCGCCTGACGGAGCGCGCCGTGGACATGGCCGACATCTGCCTCTTCATGGTCGATGCCCGGGTGGGCATCACGCCCTCCGATCTGGTCTTCGCGGACATCCTGCGCAAGCGCGCCGCCCACGTCATCCTGGCCGCCAACAAGGCCGAGGGAAAGGCGGGCGAGGCGGGCGTGCTCGAGGCCTATTCCCTGGGCCTGGGCGATCCCATCAGCCTCTCCGCCGAGCATGGCGAGGGCCTGCACGATCTCTACGTCGCCCTCCAGCCCCTGGCCGACGGCTTTGCCGAGCGCGCCGCAGAGGAGGCCGAGGAGGCCCCCGACACTGATCTGGAGCTCACCGAGGAGGAGGCCGAGGATCCCGAGGCCGCCGCCCCCATCCCCATGCCCTCGCGCAAGCGGCCGCTCCAGGTGGCCGTGGTGGGCCGCCCCAACGCAGGCAAGTCCACCCTGATCAACCAGATCCTGGGCGAGGACCGTCTCCTCACCGGGCCCGAGGCGGGCATCACCCGCGATGCCATCTCCCTCGGCACGGACTGGAACGGCGTGCCCATGCGCATCTTCGACACGGCGGGCATGCGCAAGAAGGCCAAGGTCCAGGAAAAGCTGGAGAAACTCTCCGTCTCGGACGGCCTGCGCGCGGTCAAGTTCGCCGAGGTCGTGGTGGTCCTGCTCGATGCCGCCATCCCCTTCGAGCAGCAGGACCTGCGCATCGCCGATCTGGCCGAGCGCGAGGGCCGGGCCGTCGTCGTCGCCGTCAACAAGTGGGACGTGGAGGAGGACCGCCAGGGCAAGCTCAAGGCCCTCAAGGAGGCCTTCGAAAGGCTCTTGCCGCAGCTCCGCGGGGCGCCCCTGATCACCGTCTCGGCCAAGACGGGCCGCGGCCTCGACCGCCTGCACGAGGCCGTCATGCGCGCCTACGAGACCTGGAACCGCCGCGTCTCCACCGCCCAACTCAACCGCTGGCTCTCGGGCATGATGGAGGCCCATCCGCCCCCGGCGCCCCAGGGCAAGCGGATCAAGCTGCGCTACATGACCCAGGCCAAGACCCGCCCGCCGGGCTTCGTCGTCATGTGTTCCCACCCGGACAAGATCCCGGAAAGCTATACCCGCTACCTGGTGAACGGTCTGCGGTTGGACTTCGACATGCCCGGCACGCCGATCCGGCTCTACATGCGCGGCCAGAACGAGGCCAACCCCTACAAGGGCCGCAAGAAGGCCCAGCCCTCGCGCCTGCGCAAGCACGTCGAGGGGCGGCGCAAGGACTGAGGCTCAGCCGCGGCGGAAGGCGCGGAGGGTCGGCACCAGCAGGAGCAGCGCCCCGCCCGCCGCGAGGTAGGCCACCGCCGGGGCGCTGCCCCAGTTGGCCACCACCACCGCCACCAGCGCCCAGATCACCGCCAGCCCGTAGGCCGGGGCCCGCCCCAGGGCCGCCTGGACGGAGCCGCCGATGACGATGGCCAGGCCCACGAAGAGCAGCCCGGCGGTCACCTCGTCGAACCAGCCGTAGCCCCCCGCCAGCAGCCCGAGCGAGACGCAGGAGGCGGCCGAGAGCCAGCCCGCATAGAGCCCCACCGGCCAGGCCGCCCAGAGCCGACCCTCGGCGGGCGCCATGAAGAGGGCGGCCAGGGCGCTCAGCAGCATCACCCAGATCAGCACCGAGGCCCAGACCGGGCTCATCGTGGCCACCTCCAGCCAGAAGGTCCCGACCGCCAGCGACAGGCAGAGCGGCAGGCGCATGGCGTGCCAGGCACCATCCTCGCGGGCCCGCAGCAGGCCCCAGCCGAGCCCCAGCACCAGCCAGAGGTAGATCAGCCCCCAGATGCCAAAGGCATAGCCCGCGGGCTGCACCGGCGGATCCTCCTGGGGGATCGGGAACTGCGACGGATCAAAGCCGCCGAAGCCCGGCACGAAGTAGGGCGAGGCGGCAAAGCTCAGGCTCAGCAGGAAGGCCAGCAGGGCGACGGCGGTGCGGGCGGACATGGAAGCCTCCGGGGGTCGTGAATCACTCCCCCGATGGTAGCCTCGCCCCGGCGCCCTTCAATGGCCCGCTCAGGCCAGCTTGCCCTCCGCCGTCAGAAGGCTCTTCCCACCCAGGTAGGGCGTCAGGGCTTCGGGCAGCTGCACGGACCCATCGGCGCGCTGGCCGTTCTCCAGCACGGCGATCAGGCAGCGCCCCACCGCCAGGCCGGAGCCGTTGAGCGTATGGACGAACTGCGGCTTGCCGCCCGCCTTGGGCTTGAAGCGGGCATTCATGCGCCGGGCCTGGAAATCCCCCGTGGTGGAGACCGAGGAGATTTCCCGGTAGGTCTTCTGGCCCGGCACCCAGGCCTCGATGTCGAAGGTGCGGCGCGCGCCGAAGCCCATGTCGCCGGTGCAGAGCACGACCGTGCGGTAGGGGATGCCCAGCCGCTCCAGGATGTCCTCGGCGCAGCGCAGCATGCGCTTCTGCTCGGCGTCGCTCTCCTCGGGGTGGGTGACGGAGACCATCTCCACCTTCTCGAACTGGTGCTGGCGCAGCATCCCGGCGGTGTCGCGCCCGGCGCTGCCCGCCTCGGAGCGGAAGCAGAGCGTGTGGGCCGTGTAGCGGCGCGGCAGGTAATCCTCCTCCAGCACGTGGCCCGCGACGATGTAGGTCAGGGGCACCTCGGAGGTGGGCACCAGCCACATGCCGTCCTTGGTCTCGTAGCTGTCCTCGCCGAACTTCGGCAGCTTATCGGTGCCATACATGGCCTCGTCCTTGACGAGCACCGGCGGGTTCACCTCCGTGAGGCCGTTCTGCTCGACGTGGGTGTCGATCATGAACTGCGCCAGGGCGCGGTGAATGCGCGCCACGGCGCCCGAGAGAAGCACGAAGCGGCTCCCCGAAATCTTGGCCGCCGTCTCGAAGTCCATCGAGGCGGCGACGCCCGCGATCTCGTAGTGCTCCTTGGGCTCGAAATCGAAGGTCGGGGGCTCGCCCCAGCGGTTCACCTCGACGTTCTCGCTCTCGTCCCGGCCCTCGGGCACGTCCTCGGCGGGGCTGTTGGGAATGCGCGCCAGAAGGTCCGTGAGCTCGGCGTCCAGCACCTTGGCCTCGGCCTGCATCTCGGCCACCTCGGCTTTCTTCTCCGACACCAGCGCCCGCAGCCGCTCGAACTCCGCCTCGTCGCCGCTGGCCTTGGCCGCGCCCACCTGCTTGGAGGCCCGGTTCTGCTCCGCCTGGGCGGTCTCGGCGGCGGCGATCTTGGCGCGCCGCGCCTCGTCCAGCTTCAGCACCTCGGCGGACAGGGCCGCCTCGCCCCGGCGCGCCAGGGCGGCGTCGAAGGCTTGCGGGTTGTCGCGGATCGCGCGGATGTCGTGCATGTCGGGCCTCGGCTGTTGAATCGTCTTTGCCGCCTTATGCAACAAAGCGCGCGGCGGCGGTAGGCCCTCGCGCGTGGCCGGGGCAGGGGGCGCGGCCCGGGGGGCGCCACCCCCACGCCGGGTCAATTCCCGCCTTTCCACCTTGCGCCGCCCCCGCGCCACGCATAGGTTCTGCCAAACTCCGCAACAGGGCCCTTTCGCGCCCCGCAGATCACCGAAAAGGACGCAACGCCATGGGCGGCATCGAACAGTTCATTCCCCTCATCCTGATCTTCGCCATCATGTATTTCCTGCTGATCCGGCCGCAGCAGAAGAAGGTCAAGGAACATGCCGCCATGGTCGCGGCCCTGCGCCGCGGCGATCAGGTCGTCACCCAGGGCGGCATCATCGGCAAGGTGGCCAAGGTCAAGGAAGACGGCGAGCTTGAGGTCGAGATCGCCGAGGGCGTGAAGGTCCGCGTGGTCCAGTCCACCATCGCCACCGTCGTCTCCAAGACCGAACCGGCGAAGTAAGCCGCACCACCAGTACCAGCGCCAGGGGGCGGCTTCATGCTTCAGATCGACCTGTGGAAAAGGATCCTGATCGTGCTCACCTGCGCGGTCGGGCTCTGGTTGGCCCTGCCCAACGCCTTATACGGCCCCGTGGAACAGCACAACGACGCCGTCGCGGCGATCGAGAAGGGCGGCAGCACCGAGGCCCTGGAGGCGCAGCGTGCCCTCTGGCCCGAGTGGATGCCCTCGGGGCTCGTCAACCTCGGCCTCGATCTGCGCGGCGGCGCCCACCTGCTGGCCGAGGTCCAGGTCGAGGATGTCTACGAGAACCGGCTCGAGGCCACCTGGCCCGAGGTCCGCGACGCCCTGCGCTCGCTCACCCCAGTGCGCCGCCAGCAGTCCGCCCCGGACGAGCTGCGCGTGCGCCTGAACGATGCCGAGGTGATGCCCCAGGCGCTCGAGATCGTGCGCGACCTGGCCCGCCCGGTGCAGACCCTCTCGGGCGCCGGCGCGAGCGACATCGAGGTCCGCGGCGAGGAGGGCGTGATCGTCATCACCCTCTCCCAGGCCGAGCGCCAGGCCACCGACGAACGCACCATGCAGCAGTCGCTGGAGATCATCCGCCGCCGCATCGACGAGGTCGGCACCCGCGAGCCGACGATCCAGCGCCAGGGCGCCGACCGCATCCTGATCCAGGTCCCCGGCATCGGCTCCGCGGCCGAGCTGAAGGAGATCATCGGCACCACCGCCCAGCTCACCTTCAACCCGGTGGTCAGCCGCGGCTCCGATGGCAACGCCAACCCCGGCATCGGCAACAGCCTCCTGCCCTCGCTTGACGAGGAGGGGGCCTTCTACACGGTGGAAACGGCCCCCGTCGTGACCGGCGAGGAACTGGTCGATGCCCAGCCCTCCTTCGATCAGAACGGCAACCCGGCGGTCTCCTTCCGCTTCAACACCTCCGGCGCCCGCAAGTTCGGGGACTACACGGCCGAGAACATCGGCGCCCCCTTCGCCATCGTGCTCGACGACGAGGTGATCAGCGCCCCCGTGATCCAGAGCCACATCCCCGGCGGATCGGGCATCATCACCGGCAACTTCACGGTCGAGGAATCGACCAACCTGGCCGTCCTGCTGCGTGCCGGTGCCCTGCCTGCGGGTCTTGAGTTCCTGGAAGAACGCACCATCGGCCCCGAGCTGGGCCAGGATTCGATCGACGCGGGCAAGGTCGCCACCATCGTGGCCTTCGTCGCCGTGCTGCTCTTCATGTTCCTCAGCTACGGGCTCTTCGGGATCTTCGCCAACATCGCGCTGATCCTCAACGTGGCCATGATCTTCGGCCTGCTCAGCCTTGTCGGCGCCACCCTGACCCTGCCGGGCATCGCGGGCATCGTGCTCACCGTCGGCATGGCGGTGGATGCCAACGTGCTCGTCTTCGAGCGCATCCGCGAAGAGCTGAAGACGGCCAAGGGCCCGGCCCGGGCCATCGCCCTGGGCTACGAGAAGGCCCTCTCGGCCATCGTCGATGCCAACATCACCACCCTGATCACCGCCGTTATCCTCTTCACCATGGGCTCCGGCCCGGTGCGCGGCTTCGCCATCACCCTGGGCTTCGGGATCATCACCTCGGTCTTCACCGCGATCTTCGTCACCCGCCTGATGGTGGTCATCTGGTTCGAACGGGCGCGGCCCAAAACGATTGAGGTCTGAGATGCGTCTGCGTCTGTTCAGCAAAGCCCCGAACTTTGACTACTTCGCCCGCTGGAAGCTCTGGCTCGGCATCTCCGGCCTGATGATGGTGGTGGCCTTCGCCTCCTTCATGATCCAGGGCCTGAACTTCGGCATCGACTTCCGCGGCGGCACCACGATCCGCACGGAAAGCCCCCGCCCCGTGGACGTGGCCGAGTACCGCGAGGTGCTCGACGCGCTGGAGCTGGGCGACATCTCCATCTCCGAGGTCTTTGACCCCTCCTTCCGCGACGATCAGAACGTCGCCATGATCCGCATCCAGGCCCAGGACGACCAGGAGGCCGTGACGGTGGAGACCATCGAGGCGGTCCAGGCCGCCCTCAAGGAGATCCGCCCCGACCTGAAGTTCACCAGCGTCGAATCGGTCGGCCCCAAGGTCTCGGGAGAGCTGATCCAGACCGCCTTCCTGGCCGTCGCCCTCGCCATCGGGGCCGTGCTCATCTACATCTGGCTGCGCTTCGAATGGCAGTTCGCCCTCGGGGCCGTCCTGGCCCTCGTGCACGACGTGCTCCTGACCATCGGTATCTTTTCCGAGCTTCAGATCCGCTTCGACCTGGCCATCATCGCGGCCCTGCTGACCATCGTCGGCTACTCGCTGAACGACACCGTGGTGGTCTTCGACCGGGTGCGGGAGAACCTGCGCAAGTACAAGAAACGGCCCCTCAAGGAGGTCCTGAACCTCTCCATCAACGAGACCATGAGCCGGACCTTCATGACCTCCTTCACCACCCTCCTGGCGCTGGTGGCCCTCTTCGTGCTGGGCGGGGACGTGATCCGCGGCTTCGTCTTCGCGATGATCTGGGGCGTCATCATCGGGACCTACTCCTCGATCTTCGTGGCCTCGGCCATCCTGCTCTACCTCGGGGTCAAGCGCGACTGGACAAAGCCCGACGCCAACGCCGGCAACCAGTACGCCAACATTGATGCCTGAGCCGCTTCTCGCGGCTCTCCAAACCCCCGGCCTCGGCTGGCTGTTCCTCGCGGTGATGGCGGCCGGGCTGGTCCGGGGCTTCTCGGGCTTCGGCTCGGCCCTCATCATCATGCCCGCCGCCGCCGCGGTCCTGCCGCCCGTCCAGGCGATCATCTTCCTCACGGCGGTAGAGCTTCTCGGCCCCCTGCCGAACCTCCCCGCCGCCTGGCGCCAGGGCGCCCCGCGCGAGGTCGGCGCCATGCTCCTGGCCGCCGCCCTGGCCCTGCCGCTGGGCCTCTGGGGCCTCACCCGGATGGACCCGACAAGCTTCGGCTGGCTGGTCTCCCTGCTGGTCCTGGCGCTCCTGCCGCTGATCGCCAGCGGCTGGCGCTACCGGGGCCGCCTCAACCCGCCGCTGATCCTGGGCACCGGGGGCCTCGGCGGCTTCATGACGGGCTTCGCAGGCATCCCCGGCCCGCCGGTCATCATGCTCTACATGGCCTCCACCCTGCCGGTGGCGACGATCCGGGCCAACTTCCTGCTTTACCTTCTGGGCATCGACATGCTGCTTTTTGCCTACCTGATCGGCGCCGGACTGATGGCCTGGCCGGTCTTCGCCCTGGGCCTCTGCGTCTCCCTGCCCTATATGGGGGCCAACATCCTCGGCGCGCGGCTCTTCAATCCCGAGGCCGCGGGCCTCTTTCGACTGGTCGCCTACGCGGTGATCGCGGCCTCGGCTCTGCTGGGGCTGCCCCTCTGGAAAGGTTGAACCCATGCGCCTGAACGAGATCGTCTACAACGATGCCCAGCCCGTCGAGGGCTACGGCCCCGGCTTCTTCCGCATCGGCGGAGAGGTCATCGAGGGCCCCGTCATCACCGGCCCGCGCGGCACCTACAGCTGGGCCGGGCTGGAAGACACGGCCCCCCTGAAGGCGCTTGTCGGCCAGATCGACGTGCTCTTCGTCGGCACCGGCGCCGACGTGGCCCATCTGCCCGATGGCCTCGCGGAAGACCTTCAGGAGGCGGGCCTGGGGGTGGAATCCATGTCCTCCCCCGCCGCCTGCCGCACCTACAACGTCCTCCTGAGCGAGGGGCGCCGCATCGCCCTGGCCCTGATCCCGGTGTGAGGGGCGCCAAGGCGCTTTTGCACGGCCCCGCAATGGGCTAGGCCTGCTGCATGAGCCTGATCGCCACAGACCTGACCCTGACCCGCGGCGGCCTGCCCGTTCTCACCGGTCTGAGCTTCCGGCTCGACCCCGGCGAGGCCCTGATCCTGCGCGGCCCCAACGGCGCGGGCAAGACAACCCTTCTGCGCACCCTCGCGGGCCTGCAACCGCCGCTCTCGGGAGAGATCGAGGGGGCCGAGGAACGCATCGCCTACGCGGGCCACGCCGACGGTCTGAAATCCATGCTCACGGTGACGGAGAACCTCTCCTTCTGGGCCAGCGTCTTCGGCACGCGGGATATTGCCCCGGCGCTCGAGGCCTTCCGCCTCGGCCCCCTGGCGCAGCGCCTCGCGGGCACCCTCTCGGCGGGCCAGAAGAGGCGCCTGGGCCTGGCCCGGCTGCTGGTCACGGGCCGCCCCATCTGGGCCCTGGACGAGCCCACTGTCTCGCTCGACCGGGACGCGGTGGCGCTCTTTGCCGCGGCGGTGCGCCATCATCTTTCGCAGGGCGGCTCGGCCCTCATGGCCACCCACATCGACCTCGGGCTGGAGGCCCGCCTGCTCGACATCAGCCCCTACCGCGCCCGCCCCGGCACCCGCGCCGGGGCCAGCGACGAGGCCTTCCTGTGATCGCCCTCCTGCTGCGCGACCTGCGCCTGGCCTTCCGCGCCGGCGGCGGCTTCGGCCTCGGCCTCGCCTTCTTCCTGATCGTCGTCACCCTCGTGCCCTTCGCCGTCGGCCCCCAGTCCAGCCTGCTCGGCACCATCGCCCCCGGCATCCTCTGGCTCGGCGCGCTCCTCGCCTGCCTCCTCTCGCTCGACCGGCTGCTGGCGCTCGACCAGGAGGACGGCAGCCTCGACCTGCTCCTCACCGCGCCCCTGCCGCTGGAGGCCGTGGTCAGCCTCAAGGCCCTGGCCCACTGGCTCACCACCGGCCTGCCGCTTGTCCTGGCTGCGCCCTTCCTCGGGGTCCTGCTGAACCTGCCCGGCCCGGGCTACCTCTGGCTTTGCCTCTCGCTCGCCCTGGGCACCCCGGCCCTCTCCGTCATCGGCACCTTCGGCGCGGCGCTCACCGTGGGGGTGAAGCGCGGCGGCCTGCTCCTCTCGCTCCTGGTCCTGCCGCTCTACGTGCCCAGCCTGATCTTCGGCGCCGAGGTGGCGCGCCGGGGCGCCGCGGGCCAACCCCTGGAGACCCCGCTTCTGATGCTCGCCGGCATCACCTGCGGCACCATCGCGCTCATGCCCTTCGCCTCGGCCGCGGTGCTGCGGCTGGGCCTGCGCTAGGGGCGGCGGGGCAGGGCGCGTGGGCGCGCTTTGAGCATTGAGACTGAAGAGCGCAGGGACTATCTAACCCCCATGTCGATCTGGCAATATGCAAACCCGGTCAAGTTCCTGACCCTCAGCGCCCGCGTCCAGCCCTACCTCTGGGCCTCTGCCGCGGCGGCCATCCTGGTCGGCCTGACCTGGGGCTTCTTCGGCACGCCCGACGATTTCCGCCAGGGCTCCACCGTCAAGATCATCTACCTGCACGTGCCCTCGGCCCTGATGGCGATCAACGCCTGGTTCATGATGCTCGTCGCCTCCCTGATCTGGCTGATCCGGCGCCACCACGTGAGCGCCCTGGCGGCCAAGGCGGCGGCCCCCGTCGGCGTCGTCATGACCCTCATCGCGCTGGTCACCGGCGCCCTCTGGGGCCAGCCCATGTGGGGCACCTGGTGGGCCTGGGACCCGCGCCTCACCTCCTTCCTGATCCTCTTCCTCTTCTACCTGGGCTACATCGCCCTCTGGGAGGCCATCGAGGACCCGGACACCGCCGCCGATCTCACCTCCGTCCTCTGCCTCGTCGGATCGGTCTTTGCCGTCCTGTCGCGCTACGCCGTGCAGTTTTGGAACCAGGGCCTGCACCAAGGCACCTCGATCCCCGTGGCCACCGGCGGGCGCACCGTGGCGGACGTTTTCTTCTACCCGCTGGTGCTCTGCATGGTGGGCTTCGGGCTGCTCTTCCTGGCCCTGGTCTTCTACCGCACGGGCACCGAGATTCGCCTGCGCCGCGCCCGCGCCCTGCGGGCCCGCGCCCTCAAGGAGCTCTGAATGCCGGACCTGGGCAAGTACGCGGTCGAGGTGCTCTCGGCCTATGGCGCCTCGCTGTTGCTGCTGGCCCTCCTGGTGCTCGTCAGCCTACGCCGGGGCCGCGCCGCCCGCAGCGCCCTGAGCGAGGCCGAAAGGGAGGGCCACCGCGATGCCTAGGCTCTCGCCCCTGATGCTGGCCCCGCCGCTGATCTTCGCCGCCTTCGTCGGCCTGGCCGCCTTCGGCATGTTCCGCGAAGACCCCGAGGGCCTGCCCTCCACCCTCGTCGGCAAGCCCAACCCGGGCCTGCCCGAAGCCCCGCTCGAGGGCTTCCCCCCGGCCACCGAGGAGATGCTTGCCTCGGGCGAGGTCACGCTGGTCAACTTCTGGGCCTCCTGGTGCCCGCCCTGCCGGGCCGAGCATCCCAAGCTGCTCCAGATGGCCGCCGAGGGGGTGCCCATCGTCGGGATCAACTTCAAGGATCAGGCGGGCAACGCCCGCAAGTACCTGATCGAGGACGAGAATCCCTTCCTCGGCGTGGCCTTCGATCCGGAGGGCCGCAAGGCCATCGACTGGGGCGTGACAGCCCCGCCCGAAACCTTCATCGTCGGCGGCGACGGCACGGTGCTCTTCCGCTTCGCGGGTCCCCTCGTGGGCAGCGACTACGAGCAGCGCTTCCTGCCCGCCTTCGAAAGGGCTCTGGCCGCAAACTGAGCGCCCGTGCCCCGGCTCAGAGCCGGTAGCCGCCCGAGACCTCCAGCACCGTCCCGGTGACGAAGGCGCTGGCCTCGGTCGCCAGGAAGCGCACCGCGCCCGCCAGATCCTCGGGGCGGCCCACCCGGCCCAGGGCCGTCAGCTCCACGAATTTCGCCACCAGCTCCGGCGGACGCGGGCTCTCTTCCCGCTCGATCGCGCCGGGGGCGATGGCATTGACGCGGATGCCCTGCGGCCCCAACCGCTTCGCAGCGCCCCTTGTCCAGGTCTCAAGCGCGGCCTTGCTGGCTGAATAGGAGTTCGCCCCCATGGCCGGAAGGCGGGCGTTGACGGAAGAGATGTTGATGACGCTGGCCCCACTTCCAAGATACGGCAGTGCCGCTTCAAGAAGCGCCATGGGGGCGGCGACGTTGACCGCGTAGTTCTGGCCCCGGTCCTCCGCATCGGAGGCAAGCGCGCCCGCATTGTTCACCAGCACGTCAAGCCGCCCGAAGCGCGCCATCACCGCCGCCACGAGCTCGGGCGCGAAGCCCGGCTGGGCCAGGTCCACCGGAAGCGCGAGGGCCTCCGGCAGTTCCGCCAGCAGCGCCTCGGGCGGGGTGCTGTGGTAGGTGATCGCGAGCTCATGGTCGCGCCCCAGCTCACGCGCAAGGGCCCGCCCGATGCCACGGGCGCCGCCGGTGATGAGGGCCACGGGTCTCATGGCGGCAGGCTGCGCCAAAAGCCCCGCCGCCGCAAGCGCCCCCGCGCACGCGGGGAGCGGCGCTCAGCCCGGCCCCTCGTCCTGCCCGATCACCAGAAGCTCGTGCGTGGCCCGCGTCCGGGTGCCCTGGCGCAGCTGGTCCACCATCCCGGGGATCAGAAAGGCATCGACCAGGAGCCAGATCAGCACCCCCAGCACAAGGGGAATGCCGATGAAGATCACCAGGGTGGCCAGGCCGACGATGAAGAGGATCAGCATGGCCGCGCCTGAGCCGCCCCGCGCCAGGTAGAAGCGGTGCGCCCCGAAGGGGCCGAGAAAGAACCAGAGCAGGTAGGCCACCAGGGCCGACTTGGCCTCGTTCGAGACGCGCTGTTCGACGAGGATCTGCTGTTGCGTGGAAAGGGCCATGGTGCCTCCGGGTTGCCTGCTGCCTTAACCCGATCTTCACCCCAAAATCCTTAACAGTTCCTTAATCCGCCAGGCCCCCGCCCACGAAAAAGGCCCCCGCCGCGTCCGCGCCGGGGGCCCTGCCAGTCTTTTACAGCCGCTTACTCGGCGGCGATGGCGCTGTCCTTGGCCAGGTCGCGCAGCACGTAGTGCAGCACGCCGCCGTGCTCGATGTACTCGATCTCGATGGCCGTATCGATGCGACACTTGAGGGTGATCTCCTTCACCGTGCCGTCCGCCATGGTGATGGTGCAGGGCACCTCCTGCAGCGGCTTGATCGTGTCCAGCCCGGAGATGGAGACCGTCTCCTCGCCCGTCAGGCCCAGCGACTTGCGGGTGTCGCCGCCGGTGAACTCGAAGGGGATGACCCCCATGCCCACCAGGTTGGAGCGGTGGATGCGCTCGAAGTTCTCGGCGATCACGGCCTTCACGCCCAGCAGGGCCGTGCCCTTGGCCGCCCAGTCGCGCGAGGAGCCCGCGCCATACTGCTCACCGCCAAAGACGACCAGCGGCGTGCCGTTCTTCTGGTGCGCCATGGCGGCATCGTAGATCGACATCTGCTCGCCGTTCGGGCCCTTGGTGTAGCCGCCTTCCACGCCGTCCAGCATCTCGTTCTTGATGCGGATGTTGGCGAAGGTGCCACGCATCATCACCTCGTGGTTGCCGCGGCGCGAGCCGTAGGAGTTGAACTCCCGCACCGGCACCTGGCGGTCCACCAGGTACTGGCCCGCGGGGGTGCTTTCCTTGAAGGACCCGGCGGGGCTGATGTGGTCCGTGGTGATCATGTCCCCCAGGACGGCGAGCACCTTGGCGCCCTCGATATTGGTGATGGTGCCCGGCTCCGGCGACATGCCCTGGAAGTAGGGCGGGTTCTGCACGTAGGTCGATTGCGGCGGCCAGTCGTAGGTCTTGGCGTCGGTGGTCTCCACGCCCTGCCACTTCTCGTCGCCCTTGAAGACGTCCGCGTACTTGGTCTGGAAGGCTTCCCGCGTGACGGTCTTCTCCACCAGCTCGGCGATCTCGGCCTGGGAGGGCCAGATGTCCTTGAGGTAGACGTCGTTGCCATCCTTGTCCTGGCCCAGCGGGCTGTTGGCCAGGTCCACGTTCATGTCGCCGGTCAGGGCATAGGCCACGACAAGCGGCGGCGAGGCCAGGTAGTTGGCGCGCACGTCGGGGCTGATCCGGCCCTCGAAGTTGCGGTTGCCCGAGAGGACGGAGGTGGCGATCAGGTCATAGTCGTTCACCGCCTTGCTGATCTCGGGCTCCAGCGGGCCGGAGTTGCCGATGCAGGTGGTGCAGCCGTAGCCAACCAGGTTGAAGCCGATTGCGTCCAGGTCCTCCTGGAGGCCCGCGGCCTCCAGGTAGGCCGAAACCACCTGCGAGCCGGGGGCGAGGGAGGTCTTGACCCAGGGCTTGCGGGTCAGGCCCTTCTCGCGCGCCTTGCGCGCCACCAGGCCCGCCCCGATCATCACGTAGGGGTTGGAGGTGTTGGTGCAGGAGGTGATCGAGGCGATCACGATGGAGCCGTCGTGCAGCTGGTAGTGGCCATCCTCGGTCTGGACATAGCCGCGGGCGTGGTGACCCTCGTCGCCGGGGATCTCCTGCGGCTCGGGGTGGCCGCCCTCACCTTCCCAGCGGATCTCGGCGGTGACAGAGGCATCCTTGCCCTCGCGCACGCCCTTCACGTACTCGGCGAAGGCGGTGTGGGCCTTGTCGAGCGCGATATAGTCCTGGGGCCGCTTGGGGCCCGAGATGGCGGGCACGATGGTGCCCATGTCGAGGCTCAGGGTGTCGGTGTAGACCGGCGCATAGTCGGCATCGCGCCACATGCCGTTTTCCTTGGCGTAGGCTTCGACCAGGGCAATCCGGTCCTCGTCGCGGCCCGTGGTGCGCAGGTAGCGCAGGGTCTCGCCGTCGATCGGGAAGAAGCCGCAGGTGGCACCGTACTCGGGCGCCATGTTGGCGATGGTGGCCCGGTCCGCCAGGGGCAGATCATCGAGGCCGTCGCCGTAGAATTCGACGAACTTGCCCACCACGCCCTTCTCGCGCAGCATCTCCACCACCTTCAGCACCAGGTCGGTGCCGGTGGTGCCCTCGACCATCTTGCCGGTCAGCTCGAAGCCGACGACCTCGGGGATCAGCATGGAGATCGGCTGGCCCAGCATCGCCGCCTCGGCCTCGATGCCGCCCACGCCCCAGCCCAGGACGGCCATGCCGTTGACCATGGTGGTGTGGCTGTCGGTGCCCACCAGCGTGTCGGGGTAGGCCACCTCCTCGCCGTGCTGGTCCTTGTCGGTCCAGACGGTCTGGGCCAGGTATTCCAGGTTCACCTGGTGGCAGATGCCGGTGCCCGGGGGCACCACGCGGAAGTTGTTGAAGGCCTTCTGACCCCACTTGAGGAAGGTGTAGCGCTCCATGTTGCGCTCGTACTCGCGGTCCACGTTCATCTGGAAGGCGCGCGGGTTGCCGAATTCGTCGATCATGACGGAGTGGTCGATCACCAGGTCCACCGGGTTCAGCGGGTTGATCTTCTCCGCGTCGCCGCCAAGCGCCACCAGGCCGTCGCGCATCGCCGCCAGGTCCACCACGGCGGGCACGCCGGTGAAGTCC
The DNA here is from genome assembly GCA_965212515.1 of Sulfitobacter sp. Taxonomy (GTDB): domain Bacteria; phylum Pseudomonadota; class Alphaproteobacteria; order Rhodobacterales; family Rhodobacteraceae; genus Sulfitobacter. The sequence goes on along the minus strand of OZ243122.1, from coordinate 1,107,093 downwards.
TGCATCAGCACGCGCGCGGGGCGATAGGCGATCTCGCGGGGGTTCTGGCCGCCCTTTGCCGCCCACTCGGCGAAGGCCTTGATGTCATCGGTGGTGACGGTCTTGCCGTCCTCGAAGCGCAGCATGTTCTCCAGCACCACCTTGAGGGCGGCGGGCAGCTTGGAAAAGTCGCCCAGGCCGGCCGTTTCAGCCGCGGGGATGGAGTAGTAGGCGACCTTGGCGTCGCCGGCGGAGATTGTCTTGCGGGCTTTGGCTGTGTCCTGACCGACTTGGATCGTCATAGGAGGCTCCTTCAGGTTATGCTGGCTCGGATTGGCGCCTCAATGACAGTTGGCGAGGCGCGTTTCAACTGTTATTCACGGGGTCTTCGGATATTTGTATACCATGGTGTACAGAAATGTGCCAGCCATCCCGGCCTGCCCCTCACCCCCGTTTCAAGAATGATTGATTGGTTATTTCAGCGCCCAGTGGTTAGTCCTTTGGAACGCCCTTCGATTGGATCTCTATGACACGCCTCGGCTTGGCCCTGCTCGCCGCCCTCTGGACCTTCACCGCCCCGCTCGCCGCGCAGCAAAGCCCCGTGGTGGTGGAACTCTACACCTCCCAGGGCTGCTCTTCCTGCCCCGCCGCCGATGCCCTCCTGCACGAACTCTCGGCCCGCGAGGATGTCATCGCCTTGGCCCTGCACGTGGACTACTGGGATTACATCGGTTGGGAGGACCCCTTTGGCGAGGCGGCCCACGCCGAACGCCAGCGCGCCTATGCCGCGGCCGGGGGGCGCCACATGATCTACACCCCCGAGATGATCGTCCAGGGCCAGACCGACATCGTCGGCGCCAAGCCCATGAAGCTCTCCGAGGCCATCGCCGCCCACGCCCGCAAGGCCCCGAAGGTGGCGCTCGATCTGCGCCGCGCGGGCCAGGAGGTGGCCATCTCGGCCCGGCCCCTGGCGGATCTCGAAGGCCCCCTGACGGTCCACATGCTGCGCTACCAGCCGCTTGTCACCACCGAGGTGCCGCGCGGCGAGAATGCCGGCCGGACCATCGAGAACGCCAACATCGTGCAGGACTGGCAGGTGCTCGAAAGCTGGGACGGGGAGGCCCCGCTCGAACTGAGCACCCCGGCGCCGGGTGATCTGCCGGTGGTGGTCCTCGTCCAGCGCGACGGCGTCGGCCCGATCCTCGCCGCCGCCCGCCTGCGCTAGTGGGCGGGTTTATCTCTCTCAATTCAGATGATCGCGGCACTGCGGGTGCCTTCGACTGGCTCCCGTGACTGCCCCTTCTTCCAGCCGCCCCGTCAGTGATCCCAGGACCGCCAGCGCCGGTGCACCCAGAACCACTGTTCCGGGTGGGCCTCGACCTGGGCCGCGAGGCTGTCGTTCAGGGCCTGGGTCATGGTCTCGGCGTCCGAGGGCGGGATCGGCGCCTCCAGCAGGCAGGTGAAGCTCAGCCCGTCGGGCTGGCGGATGCCGTAGAAGGGGATCAGCAGGGCATCGTAGCGCAGGGCCAGTTCGGCGGCCGAGACGGCGGTGCGGGCCGGCTCGCCGATGAAATCCAGGATCGGCGCGTGCTGGACGTGCTGATCGAAGAGCAGGACAAGCTGCCCGCCCTCCTTCAGATGCCGCACGAAGCCCGCCGTGCCGCGCCGCCCCTGGGGAAAGACCGGCCCGCCGAAGGCCTCCATGGTCTTGACGTAGTGGGCGTTGAAATAGGGGTTCTTCATGTCCCGGTAGAGCCCGCCGATGGGATAGCCCTGCGCCACCAGGGCGGCCCGGGTCGCCTCGTAGTTGCCGAAGTGCCCGGTCACCAGGATCACCGGTCGGCCCTCCCGGTGGGCCGCCTCCAGGGCCGCCACGCCGGGGCCCGTCGGCGCCGTCCGGGCCATGCGGGCGGGGAAATCGCGGGTCGAGTAGTTCTCGATGAAGGTGCGCCCGACGTTGTTGAGGCAGCCCCGGGCGATCTCCGCCCGGCGCGTGGGCGGCAGGCCAGGCCAGATCAGGTCAAGGTTGTCCAGCGCCCGCTGCTTGTACCCCGCCAGCGGCCCCACCAGCCCCTGCACGACCCGCCCCATGAAGCGCACCCGCGCGCGGTAGGGCAGGGCCAGCGCCAGCCGGATCAGCCCGACGATCACGGCATTGGTCACATAGTGCCGCGCCCGGCGCAGCGGCGCATCGGGATCGGCGGGGCGGGAACGGTCTGACATGGGCGGGCCTTCTGCTCGGTCCGGGCAGACATATAGGCTCGGGTTTGGAGCAACAAGTCGGGTCGGGGCAAGGGCGCGCAGCGTCGCCCGGTGGGCGCGGGTGGCGGTGGTTCTGGTCGGCCGGGTTGGGTGGGGGGCGGGCAATCCCTGCGCGGCGTCATCCCGGGCTTGCCCCGGGATCTCGCGGGGCGGAGAGGCCCGCGGATCAAGTCCGAGGGTGACCGGTAGAGCGGAACGCAAGCCGTGCCAGCGCCGGACCGGGGGGCGGCGCCGCAACCTTCCCGCTACAGTACTTTATGGCAGCCAAGTACATCCTTGCGGCAGGCTACGCGGTACCTTCACCAAAGCGCCGGCGCACAGGGCCGGTCCGGCGCTGGCACGGCGGGGGCTGCGCCCCCTCGTTCCGTGCCATGGGAAGAAGCCTGAGGTCTTGTGCTTCGTTGGCGTCACCCTGGGTTTGACCCAGCATCTCCATTCGCCCGAAAGAAGCCTGGTTCAGTTCCGTGTGTGATGTTGCTCTCGAATAGTTACGTCGAAGCCCCCTTCGCCCCGTCATCCCGGGCCTGACCCGGGATCTCCAGCCATCCGGGAGACCCTCGGATCAAGTCCGAGAGTGACGTGTTCATCCATGGAGGCGCCACCATGAGCCCCCCGACCACGACGAGCGTGACACCGCCGCACCACCCTCCCCCCTCACTCCTCCTCCGGCACGATCAACGAAAGATTCCCCGTGGCCTCGAGCGCCCGGATCGCGGCCACCACCTCGGCCATGGCCTCCTCGGCCTCGCGCGGCTTGACCTTGCCCAGCTCCGCGATCTCCTCGCGCAGGCTCTCGGCCATGCGCTGGCTCATGTTCTCCAGCACGAAGTCCCGCGCCGCCTCGAAGCCCGCTTCGGGCGCTCCGGCGAGCGCCAGCACGAGCCGGGGCTGCTCCACCTCGCGCAGGATGCGCGGGATGTCGCGCGGGGCCACCCGGTGGGGCAGGTGGGCGAAGGTGAAGATGGCCCGGCGCACCGCCTCGGCAAAGCCCTGGTCCGTCTCCTCCAGGCCGGTCAGCACCTCGCTGCGGGTCAGGTTCGTGGCATTGTTCAGGATCGCCCCCAGCCGCTCCACCGGGCCGCTCTCGAAGGCCGAGGCGTGCAGCTCGTCCACTTGGGCGGCGAGCGAGAGGCCGATCCGGTCCACCGCCTCGGGGGTGACGGCGGAGGTGAGCGAGACGGCGTAGGTGATGCGCCGGGCCTGGGGGCCGGGCAGACCCCCCAGAATCTCCGCCGCCAGGGGCACCGGCAGTTTGGAGAGGGCCACGGCGGCGATCTCCACGCTCTCGGCCTCGAAGAGCGGCATGAGCCGGTCCGCCCCCAGTTCGGCCAGGCGCTTCCAGGGGTCGCCATATTCGCGCACCCCGGCCTCCTGGCGCAGGCGGGCGGCGGTATGTTTGCAGATGGTGCCTTCCAGCAGGCTCAGGGCGCCCGCCATGCCCGGGGGAAAGTGCAGGCCCACGCCCTCCACCGCGGCGGCAAACTCCGCCGCCACCGCCTCCAGGGTCTCCCGGTCCACCAGGCCCATGCCGCTCATCTGGCGGGTCAGCCGCTCCTGAAGCGGCGCGGGCAGCTCCTCCAGGGGCAGCTCGGCCCCCTCGTTGAGCAGCAGACGGACCACGATGGCGGCCTTGGCGAGGGGATCGAGCGGGGCGCCACCGGGGCCCGCAGCGGCACTGCCTGCCCCCTCGGGCAGGGGCGGCGCGAGGGCCTTCATGGGCAGCAGATCCGTCACCTTCGCCTCCCCCTTGGTGCTTGGGGGCTTGTCGCAGGCAAAGATGAAGAAAGCCTGAAATCAGTAGCTGTAGGTGCGCCCCGTGGCGATCGCCTGGCGCAGCGAGGCCTCGGCCCAGGTGCCCTGGCCGCCCGCCGCGCGGATCGCCCGGAGCTGTGCCAGGGCGCCCTTGATCTCGCCCCGCTCGACGAGTCCCTGGCCCAGGTAGGAGCGGGCCAGGATGTTGTCGGGGTTCAGCGCCAGGGCGCGGGCGTAGTAGTCCATCGCCGCTCCGTCGCGACCCAGCTTGCGGTTGGTGAAGCCCAGGTAGGTGAGGGTGCGGTCATCCTCCTGGGGCATCAGCGCCAGGATCTCCTGGGCCTCGGCGTAGCGCCCGGCGTGGGAGAGCTGGCGGACGTTCTGGTAGAAGCCCTCCGTGTCGAGCGCCCCCTCGCGGGCCACGACGCAGGACTTCGACTTCTTGTCATAGACCTCCCCCGCCTTGCACTTGGGTTTGGTCGGGGCCTTCTCTTCGCCGCCGCCGGCGGCCTGGGCCGCGGGGGCCAGGCCAAGGGCCAGGGCGGATGCCAGGAACAGGGGTCTCATCGGGATCTCCTCGTGGTTTGGGCCAGCCTGCCCGAGGGGCGGCGCGCTGCCAAGGTTGCAATGCCAGGGGTCACGGCGAAGTGACGGCAGAAGTTTCAAAGCCCCTGAAACGCCCGCGCGGCCTGACGCAGACGTGAAGAAAGGGCCGCCCGGGCCGGGGGCCCGGACAGCCCTTTCGCAGGGTCCGTCAGATGGTTCAGGTGGTGGCGGGCAGGCAGCTGTTGCTGGCGCTGTCGTAGACCGTGCCTTCGGCGCAGGACATGGCCTGCTGCTCGTGCTTGCCCGCGCTGCAGCCCATGGCAAGTGCCAGGGAGGGCAGGGCGGTCAGGGTGATGGCGAGTGCAAGGGTCTTGATCTTCATGGTCCGTCTCCTCTGCTTGTCCCGGTCAAGATACCCCGGAACGCGCAGGAATCAAACGGCGCGCTTGACCCTGCGACAAGATGTGCAAATTACCGCCGGGTCCTGCCTCATTTTCTTGCGCGCTCAGCCCTCCGGGCCGAAGACCCGGGCAAAGATCGTGTCCACGTGCTTGGTGTGGTAGCCCAGGTCGAACTTCTCCTCGATCTCCTCGGGGCTCAGGGCCTTGATCACCTCGGCATCGGCCAGGAGCTCCTCCTTGAAGTCCTTGCCCTGCTCCCAGACCTTCATGGCGTTGCGCTGCACCAGCTTGTAGGCCTCCTCGCGGCTCACCCCGGCCTGGGTCAGGGCCAGAAGCACCCGCTGCGACATGACCAGCCCGCGGAACTTGTGCAGGTTGGCCTCCATGTTCTCGGGGTAGACGACGAGCTTCTCCACCACCTGGGTGAGGCGCGCCAGGGCGAAGTCCAGGGTGACCGTGGTGTCGGGGCCGATGTTGCGCTCCACCGAGGAGTGGGAGATGTCGCGCTCGTGCCAGAGGGCCACGTTCTCCATCGCCGGGATCACCGCCATGCGCACCAGCCGGGCCAGGCCCGTGAGGTTCTCGGTCAGGACCGGGTTGCGCTTGTGCGGCATCGCCGAGGAGCCCTTCTGCCCGGCCGAGAAGAACTCCTCCGCCTCCAGCACCTCGGTGCGCTGCATGTGGCGGATCTCGGTGGCGACGTTCTCGATCGAGGAGCCGATGACGCCCAGGGTGGCGAAAAAGGCGGCGTGGCGGTCGCGCGGGATCACCTGGGTGGAGATGGGCTCGGGCGCAAGGCCCAGCTTGGCGCAGACGTGCTCCTCGATGCGCGGGTCGATGTTGGCGAAGGTGCCGACGGCGCCCGAGATGGCCCCCGTGGCGATCTCCGCCCGGGCGCTGCGCAGGCGCGCCAGGTTGCGGTCCATCTCGGCGTAGAAGCGGGCGAAGGTCAGGCCCATGGTGGTGGGCTCGGCATGAATCCCGTGCGAGCGGCCGATGCGGACGGTCATCTTGTGCTCCAGCGCGCGCCGCTTCAGGGCCGCCAGGAGCGCCTCCATGTCCTTGATCAGGATGTCGGCGGCGCGGGTGAGCTGGACGTTGAAGCAGGTGTCGAGCACGTCCGAGGAGGTCATCCCCTGGTGCACGAAGCGCGCCTCGTCCGAGCCCACATGCTCGGCCAGGTGGGTCAGGAAGGCAATCACGTCATGCTTGGTGACGGCCTCGATCTCGTCGATCCGGGCCACGTCGAACTCCACGTCCTTGGCCTTCCAGACGGCCTCGGCGTTTTCGCGCGGGATGACACCCAGATCGGCCATGGCGTCGCAGGCATGGGCCTCGATCTCGTACCAGATCCGGAACTTGGTCTCGGGGGACCAGATGGCAACCATGTCGGGACGGGAATAGCGGGGGATCATCGGGGCACCTTTTCGCAAAGCCGGAGTCAGCCGCGGCATAGACCCTGGGCGCCGGGGTGGCAAGGCAGGGGGGGCGCCGGGGGGGGGCTGGGGGCCTGTAACCGTCATCCCGGGCCTGACCCGGGATCTCCCGGGGCCGGGAGACCCTCGGAACAAGTCCGAGGGTGACGGTTCTCTCTTGACGCAAGCCGTGCCAGCGCCGGACCGGGGGACGGCGCTGCAACCTGCCCGCTACCGTACTTTAAGGCAGCCAAGTACATCCTAGCCGCGCGCTCAGCGCTACCGACCGCCAAAGCGCCGGCCCGTCAACCCGGAGGCGTGCCGCCATTAACGGCGCACCTTTGGTGCGACGGGCCGGTCCGGCGCTGGCCCGGCAGGGGCTCCGCCCCCTTGTTCCGTAACTCGGTGAGAAGCGGGATGTCGTGTCTTTCCTCGCCGTCATCCCGGGCTTGACCCGGGATCTTCCGGGGCGGAGAGACCCTAGCACCAGGTCCAACGACAACGCCCCCCACCCAAACGCACCCGAACGCGCCAGCTCCACCGCCCCCTTCACCCCACCAGCTCCGTCACCACCTGCGAGGAGCGCTCCAGCGTCCGGTGCACCGGGCAGCGGTCGGCGATCTCCAGGAGCCGCTGGCGCTGTTCCGCGTCGAGCGCGCCGCTCAGGCGGATGCGGCGGCGCCAGGTGTCCACCTTGTCGCCCGAGCCGGTCTCGGCGTCCTGGGCGTGCACCTTGTCGTGGCAGACGTCCACGCTCACCCCCTCCAGCGCCCAGCCCTTGCGGCGGGCGTACATGCGGATCGTCATGGAGGTACAGGCCCCCAGCCCGGCCGAGAGGAACCCGTAGGGCGTCATGCCCCGGTTGGTGCCGCCATAGGCCAGGGGCTCGTCGGCCAGGGCATGGTGCCAGGGGCCCGAGGCAATGTCCTGCAAGAACCCGGCGGCATCGGCCTCGGTCACCCGCACCACCCCCTCGGGCGCGCCGGGCGGCGGCGCGGGGGGCGTCAGGTCCAGGTAGCGCCGGGCCCAGGTGGCGATCACCTCGGCGGCATAGTCGGCATCCTCCGCCCGGCTCACCAGATGGTCCGCCGTGTCGAGGGTGACGAAGCTCTTGGGATGCCGCGCCGCCAGGAAAATCTCGCTCGCATTGTCGATCGAGACGATCTCATCGCGCGGCGCGTGCAGCACCAGGAGCGCCGCCCCCAGCTTCGAGATGGCGGGCGTCAGGGCGCCCTGGGCCACATCCTCCAGGAACCGCTTGCCGATCCGGAAGGGCCGCCCGGCGAGCGAGACCTCGGCCACCCCCTTGGCGATGATCTCGGGCAGGGCCTCCTCGAAGTTGTGGGTCACGTGGCCCGGGTCAAAAGGCGCGCCGAGCGTCGCCACGGCCTTGATCCCGGACATCTGGGAGGCTGCCTTGAGCACCGCCGCCCCGCCCAGGGAATGGCCCACCAGGAGGCTCGGCGCCATGCCCTTTGCACTCAGGTGGGCGCAGGCCGCCACCAGGTCCTCCACATTGGAGGTGAAGGAGGTGTTGGCGAACTCCCCCTCCGAATGGCCCAGCCCGGTGAAATCGAAGCGCAGCACCGCGATCCCCATGGCGGCCAGGCGGGCCGAGATGCGGCGCGCGGCGGGGATGTCCTTGCCGCAGGTGAAGCAGTGGGCAAAGAGCGCCGTGGCCAGGTGCGGCCCCTCGGGCAGGTCGAGACGGGCGGCAAGCTGGTCGCCGCCGTGGCCGGGAAAGGTGATGCGTTCGGTGGGCATGGGTCAGGCTCCGGGTGATGATTGTCAAAGGGTGGGGCAGGGAGGGCCGCGCCACAAGGTGCCTGTCACGCCTCTCACGCGGGCGTGACGGGCCGCGCGCGATTGCCAGCCTCGCGCCTTGGGTGTAGCACCGGCCCAAGCAAGGAGAGCGCAATGTCCAAGACCGAGACCGACCTGGCCCCCGCCACCATCGCCGCCCATGCCGGCGGCGCCACCGACGCGGAGACCGGCGGCGTGACCCCGGCCATCCACATGGCCACCACCCACGCCCGGGACGCGGACTACAATCCCCTCGTGGCGGGCAACATCTACCTGCGCTCGCACAATGAGAACGTGCGCCAGGCCGAGGCCCTCCTGAGCCGCCTGGAGGGGGCCGGTGCCTCGCTGCTCTTCCCCTCGGGCATGGCCGCCATCGCGGCCCTCTTCCGCACCGTGCCGAACGGCGCCGCCGTGCTCGTCCAACGCCAGATCTACTGGGGCACCACGGACTGGATCCGCACCTTCTGCGCCCGCCGCCAGATCACCCTGCACGAGGTCGAGGCGAGCGACCTGGCGGCCTTCACCGCGGTCTGCCAGACCCACCGCCCGCACCTGGCCCTGGTGGAGACCCCCTCCAACCCCTGGCTGCGGATCACCGACATCGCCGCCACCGCCCGCGTCGCCCACGGGGTGGGCTGCGCCCTGGTGGTGGACAGCACCGCCGCCTCGCCGGTGCTCAGCCATCCCCTGGCCCTGGGGGCGGATTTCGTCATGCACTCGGCGACCAAGAGCATGAACGGCCACTCCGACGTCCTCGCCGGGGCCCTCTGCACCGCCGATCCCGAGGATGCCCGCTGGCAGGAGATCCTGGTGGACCGCAACACGGCCGGCGCCGTGCTCGGCCCGATGGAGGCCTGGCTCCTGCTGCGCGGCATGCGCACCCTGCCGCTGCGCATGCGCGAGATGTCCCGCAACGCCCTGACCCTGGCCGAGTACCTCGCCGATCACCCGAGGGTGGAACAGGTCCTCTATCCCGGCCTGCCCGATCACCCGGGCCACGCGCTCGCCCGCGCCCAGATGCAGGGCGGCTACGGTTCGCTCCTCTCCTTCGTGGTCCGGGGCGGCGCCGAGGCGGCGCTCAAGGTGGCCGGGCGGCTCCAGCTCTTCCTGCGCGCCACCTCCCTCGGCGGGGTCGAGAGCCTGGTGGAACACCGCCACACCATCGAGCCCCACACCGGCATCCCCGAGGGCCTGCTGCGCCTCTCGGTGGGCATCGAAGCCGCGGAGGACCTCCAGGCCGACCTCGCCCAGGCCCTCGGCCAGTAGGGTGCGCATTCACTGCGCACCTGAATAGCCAAGCCGTCGGAAATCCGGTGCGCCTGAAGGCACACCCTACGTGCGCTCGAACCCCGTAGGGTGCGCATTCACTGCGCACCGGCACGCCCCGCCGTCGGAAATCCGGTGCGCCTGAAGGCACACCCTACGTGCGCTCGACCCTCGTAGGGTGCGCATTCACTGCGCACCAATCCCCCGCACCGGCCCCCAAACGCTCCCCCTTCACCCCGCCATCAAAGCCTCATCAAACGGATACCCCGTCAGGTTCTCGTACCCGCTCTCCGTCACAAGCACCTGATCCTCCAGCTTGATCGAGAAATCGCCCCCCTCGGGCGAGACCAGGGCCTCCACGCAGAGCACCATGCCCGGCTCCAGCGGATAGTCGAAGGCCCCCTCGACGGCCTCGTCCGGGTAGGCCACCAGGGGCCACTCGTCGCAGAGGCCGACCCCGTGCATCAGGCAGCCGTACTTCTGGCGCTGGTACTGCGGCGCCAGGCGGTGGCAGTTCGCCGTGAGCTCGGGGATCATCACGCCGGGGCGGATCATCTCCATGTTCTGCCGGATGTGCTCCACCCCGTGGCGCATCGCCGCCACCATGTCGGGGCGCGGCCGGCCCGGCCCGAGCCACCAGGTGCGCGAGATGTCCACGCAGATGCCGTAGGCCCCCACCAGGTCCGTGTCGAAGGCGAGGATCTCGTTCTCCCCCACGATGCGCGGCCCGCATTCCTGGAACCAAGGGTTGGTGCGCGGCCCGGAGGTGAGCAGCCGGGTCTCGATCCACTCGCCGCCGCGGCGGATGTTCTCGGCGTGCAGCACCGCCCAGATGTCATCCTCGCTGATGCCGCCCCCGGGCACCTCGGTGCGGGCAAAGTTCTCCATGGCGCGCACCGCCGTCTCGCAGGCATGGGAAGCGCAGCGCATGGCGCGGATCTCCTCCGGCCCCTTCACCGAGCGGGCCTTCTCGGTCAACTCCTCCCCCTCCATCACCTCGAAGCCCTGGGCCTCCAGCGCCCGCAGCCCGTGCAGCATCACCTTGTCCACCGCCAGGCGCCGGTTGGCGCCGCCGTGGGCCCGCACCAGGTCGCGCACCTCGGCGGCAAAGCGGGCGGCTGCCTGAGCCGTGCCGTCGCCCCTGTCGAAGTAGAAAAGATCCGCCCCCGCCCGGGCCTCCCGCACCAGCGGATTGAAGCGCGACAGGAAGGGGGCGTTCTTGTAGTCCCAGATCACCATGTAGCCATCGGCGCAGAGCAGCAGCGCGCGGAAGGGGTTGTGGCTGTTCCAGAGCTGCATGTTGGTGCTGTCGCAGGCGTAGCGGATGTTGAGCGGATCGAAGACCAAAAGCCCGCCGTAGTCCCGCGCCACGATGTGATCCACCAGCCGCTGCCATCGGTAACGCCGCATCTCCGCGAGGTCGGGCAGGGCCAGCCCCGCCGCCCGCCATTCCGCCAGGGCCAGCCGGGTCGGCCCGATCTCCACCCGGTCCATGTCGTTGGGGCTGCCGTCGCCCAGGTGGCTGCCCGCGGTCGGGTCGATCTTGCGTCTGTCTCGGTGATGCTGGTTCATGGGGCCTCGCAGCGCAGCGTCATCCCGAGGCTTGGCCAAAAAGGGCTGGCATGTTTGGCTGCCGGCGACACAATGGGGTGTCGTTTTCGCCCCGCCGCTGGAAGAGCCCTCCGATGCCCGAGATCCTTCAAAGCACCCTGCCCGAGGAAATGCGCGCCCCCCGTGCCCTGCCCGGGGTGGCCCCCTGCGCCCCCGACGACTGGCTGCGCGTGGACGAGGCCTATGGCGCCCAGATGGCCTACCGCCGCCGCCTTCTGGCGGAGAAGGGGCCTGCGGTGCTCTGGTGCGATCCCGCGGCCCGGGCGGCCGCCGAGGAGGTCCTGGAAGAGGCCCTGAAGATCATGCCGGGCCTGGGCTTCCGGGTGACGGAGGAGAGCATCACCTGCCCCGACGGGGTGCTGGTGACGATCGACGCCCGCGATCCCCTCGGCACCCTCGGCCAGGCCCTCCAGCAGGATATCTGCATCCTCCAGAAGGAGGGGGCGGAGCATCTCCTGACCGGCGCGGTGCTCTGCTTTCCGGCCAACTGGCGCCTGGCCGAGAAGGCCCTGCGCCCGCTCACCGCGATTCACGCGCCGGTGCCCGAGTACGATGGTGATGTGGCCCGCCGCGTACAGCGCCTCTTCGACGGGGTGCGGGTGGGCCGGCCGCTTTGGCGCTGCAACCGGCTCACCTACGTCGATCCCGACCTGCACCAGCCGGTGCGGCGCCAGACCGAGGGCCAGCACCGCTTCCTGCGCTCCGAACGGCAGTGCATCCTGCGCCTGCCGCGCAGCGGCGCGGTGATCTTCACGATCCACACCTTCGTGCTGGAGCGGGCGGCGCAGGCGGAAGTGGCGGGCGCTGCCTCCCGAGCCTAGTCCGGGTGCAGCACCAGGTGCGGCTGCCCGTCCGAGGTCTTCTGCGGTGAGTGGCCCTCGGCATTCACCGTGCCGCTGACCTGCTGCCGGAAGGCGCTGAAGTGGCGCGAGGCGACCACGTCCACCGGCGCGTCGAAGCGCAGGGTCAGAGCCCAGTAGCCCGAGGAGGCCTGCCGCGCCGCCTTCACCCGTCCGGTGAAGGCATGGCCCAGGTAGCGGCCCGAGACCCGCTGGCCCGGCGCCCAGCCCGGGTGGCGGTTGCCCGCCCGCGCGTGCAGCGTGTTCCAGTCCTTGGCGCCGTGCAGATGGGCGATGGTCTCCAGCGCCTGGGCGTGGCTGAGGCTCTGGCCCCGCGCCGCCATCTCGGCGCGCAGCCGCTTGGCCTGGCTCTTGAGGGCCGGGATCGAGGGGGTGGTGTCTGTCATGTCAAACGCTCCTGCTCGCCATGAGGAAGAGGGTGTCCGCGTTGCCCGTCAATCGGCGAGATCGAAGGTTTGTCAGCTGCAGGACTTCACCGGTATGCGGACGGCAGGGGCCTGACCCTGCGGCAGAGGTAGGGGCAGCGGCGGGGCGGCGCAAGGGGGCGGCGCGCGGGAGGCCGGGAGGTGTGGCAGGAATGTCCGGGGGGAGGGGGAGGGGTTGCGCGGAGGCGCGCGGAGTGCCGTCACCCTCGGACTTGATCCGAGGGCCTCCCCGTCCCAGGAGATCCCGGGTCAAGCCCGGGATGACGGCGGAGGGCTTCTTTCCCCAGGCGCGCCTTCCGACTTATGACTTTCATCACCCTCGGACCTGATCCGAGGGTCTCCCCGTCCCGAGAGATCCCGGGTCAAGCCCGGTATGACGGCGGAGGGCTTTTTCCCCCAGGCACGGCTTCCGACTTATGACGTTCGTCACCCTCGGACCTGCTCCGAGGGTCTCCCCTCACGAGAGATCCCGCATCAAGCCCGGGCTGACCCGCCCATAACACCACCCCAAACAAAAAAGAGGCCGCACCCCCTGGCGCGGCCCCCATCTCACTCTCTCACAAACCGTTACTGCGGAATGTCCCCGGTGATCCCTTCGACGTAGAAGTTCATCCCCGCCAGGGTGCCGTCATCCGCGACCTCGCCGTCGGCCAGCCACTGGCTGCCGTCCTGCTTGTTGATCGGCCCGGTGAAGGGGTGGTACTCGCCGCTGGCAATCGCCTCCTTGAGCGCCAGGGCCTCTTCCTTGACCTCGGCGGGCACCGCGTCGGAGATCTCGCCGATGCCGACCATGCCCGGCCCGATGCCGTCCCAGGTGTCCTTGCTCTCCCAGGTGCCCTCCATCACGGCGCGGGTGCGCGCGATGTAGTAGGGCGCCCAGTCGTCGATGATCGAGGAGACCCGCGGGAAGGGCGCGTACTGGGCCATGTCAGAGGCCTGGCCGAAGGTCACCACGTTGCCCGCTTCCTGGGCCGCCGCCTGGGGCGCGGTGGAATCGGTGTGCTGCAGGATCACGTCGGCGCCCTGCTCGATCAGCACCTTGGCGGCATCCGCCTCCTTGGCCGGGTCGAACCAGGTGTAGGCCCAGACGATCTTGAACTCCACTTCCGGGTTGGCCTTGCGGGCGTGCAGGAAGGCCGAGTTGATGCCCCGGATCACTTCCGGGATCGGGTAGGAGCCGATGTAGCCGATGATGTTGCTCTCGGTCATGTTGCCGGCGATCAGGCCCTGGATCGCGCGGCCCTCGTAGAAGCGCGCCGAATAGGTTGAGACGTTCTCCGCCCGCTTGTAGCCGGTGGCATGCTCGAACTTCACGTCCGGGAACTTCTTGGCCACGTTGATGGTGGGATCCATGTAGCCGAAGGAGGTGGTGAAGATCAGGTCCGCGCCGTCAAGCGCCATCTGGGTCATCACCCGCTCAGAGTCCGGTCCCTCGGCCACGTTCTCCACGTAGACGGTCTCGACCTTGTCGCCGAACTCGGCCTCCACGGCCTTGCGGCCCTGGTCATGTTCGTAGGTCCAGCCGCCGTCGCCCACGGGGCCGACATAGACGAAGCCCACCTTGGTCTTCTCGTGACCATCGGCCAGGGCCCCCGTCGCCAGCCCCAGGGCAAGGGCGGCAGAGCTCAGTAGTGTTGCGATTTTCATGTGGTCTCCCCGCATGTTGTGCCCCCTGATGGGGGCTCTTGGTTGGCCTCAGCTCGAGGCATGGAAGGTCCGTCCCAGGCAGGCCGGAGCGGCCGATCTGTCACGGCTCAGGATCACCAGGACGATGATCGTGATGACGTAGGGCGACATTGCCAGATACTCGACGGGAATGGCAACGCCCGCGCCCTGCAGATTAAGCTGGAGCTGGGTGATGCCGCCGAAAAGATAGGCGCCCAGCAGAAGCCGCCAGGGCTTCCAGGAGGCGAAGACCACAAGCGCCAGGGCGATCCAGCCGACACCGGCGGTCATGCCTTCCGTCCACTGCGGCACCCGGATCAGGCTGATGTAGGCCCCGCCGAGGCCCGCGCAGGCGCCGCCGAACATGATCGCCAGGAAGCGGATGCGCACCACCTTGTAGCCCAGGGCATGGGCCGCATCGTGGCTCTCGCCCACGGCGCGCAGGATCAGGCCCGCGCGGGTGAACTTCAGAAGCGCCCAGACCGCCGCCACCAGCACCAGCCCGAGGTAGAGGATCACGTCATGGGTGAAGAGGATCGGCCCGATCACCGGGATCTCCGCCAGCGGCCCGAAGTCCAGGTCCCCCAGGCGCGGCGGCTTGATGCCCACGTAGGACTGGCCCAGCAGCGCCGAGAGCCCCAGCCCGAAGAGCGTCAGCGCCAGGCCCGAGGCCACCTGGTTGGCCAGGGTGATCTGGGTGAGGAAGGCAAAGAGCAGCGACAGCGCCGCCCCGCCCAGGGCCGCCGCGGCAAAGCCCAGCAGCGGCGAGCCGGTCTCCACCGCCGTGGCAAAGCCGCAGATGGCGCCGGTGATCATCATGCCCTCCACCCCGAGGTTCAGGACACCGGATTTCTCCACCACCAGCTCGCCGATGGCGGCAAAGATCAGCGGCGTCGCGGCCACCAGGAAACCGGCGACGAAGAGGATGGGATTGATTGCGGAAAGGTCCATCAGGCCACCTCCTTCCGACCGATCTGGATGCGGTAGTTGGTCAACACGTCGAGTGCCAGCAGGAAGAAGAGCAGCATCCCCTGGAAGACCTGGATCGCCGCCGCGGGCAGGCCGAGGTTCGACTGGGCGATGTCCCCGCCGATGTAGGTCAGCGCCATCAGCAGCCCGGCCAGCAGGATGCCGACGGGATGCAGGCGGCCCAGGAAGGCCACGATGATGGCGGTGAAGCCATAACCCACGTTGAAGTCGATCGTCACCTGGCCCGCCGGGCCCGAGACCTCGAACATCCCCGCCAGCCCCGCCAGGAGCCCCGAGGTGCCCAGGCAGAAGAGGATCAGCCGCGTCGGGTTCACCCCCGAGAAGCGGGCCGCGCGGGGCGCCTCGCCGGTCACCCGGATGGCAAAGCCCAGGCGGTGCTTGGTCAGCAGCACGTAGGCCAGGATCACGGCGATCATCGCCGCCACCACGCCCCAGTGCATCCCCGTGCCCTCGATCAGGTCGGCGTTGAAGGCGCTCTCGTACTGTTGCAGGTTGCGCGATCCGGGAAAGCCAAATCCCTGCGGATTCTTCAGCAATCCCAGGGACATGGAGGCCAGGAACTGCTCCGCCACGTAGACCAGCATCAGGCTCACCAGGATCTCGTTGGTGCCGAAGCGCACCTTCAGCAGGGCCGGGATCATGGCCCAGAGCCAGCCGCCGAAGGCCCCGGCAAGGACCATCAGCGGGAAGATGAACCAGCCCTCCATGGGGTAGAAGGCCAGGCCCATGCCGGCCCCGAAGAGGGCCCCCATGATGTACTGCCCCTCGGCGCCAATGTTCCAGATGCCGGCCTTGAAGCCTAGGCTCAGGCCAATCGCGATAAGCACCAGCGGCGCCCCTTTGATCAGCAGCTGCGGCCGGTAGTAGAAGGCGAAGTCCCCGAAGAGCGGCTCCCAGAAGATGGTGGCGATGGCGGCGAAGGGGTCCTTTCCCAGGGCCATGAAGAGCAGCCCGCCGAAGAACATCGTCATGAGCACCGCCAGGAGCGGCGTGGAGAGGGAGAAGGCGCGGCTTGGCTGGGGCCGCTTTTCGAGCCGGATCATGGGCGCGGGCCCCCTTGTCTTGTGGTCTTGCGGGGCCGTGGCTCAGACATGGGCCACCTCCATTCCGTGGGCACCGCCCATCATCAGGCCAATCTCCTCCACGTTCAGCTCGGAGGCCGGGCGCGGGGCCGAGAGGCGGCCCTCGTTGAGAGCGGCGAAGCGGTCGGAAATCTCCATCAGCTCGTCCAGGTCCTGGCTGATCACCAGGATCGCCGTGCCCCGCTCGGCCAGGTCCAGCAGGGCCTGGCGGATGGCGGCGGCGGCCGAGGCGTCGACCCCCCAGGTCGGCTGGTTCACCACCAGCAGGTCGGGCCGCTGTAGCACCTCACGGCCGATCACGAACTTCTGCAGGTTCCCCCCCGAGAGCGAGCGCGCGGCATTGGCCGGGCCGGGGGTGCGCACGTCGAAGGTCTCGATGATGCGCTCGGCAAAGCCGCGGGCCGCGCCCCAGTTGAGCATCCCGCCGCGCTCCAGCCCCTCGCGGGCGGCGCCGGTCAGCATGGCATTCTCGGTCAGGGTCATGTCCGGCACGGCGGCATGGCCCAGGCGCTCCTCGGGGGCGCTCAGGATGCCCAGGGCGCGACGCGCCACGGGGCCCAGAACGGAGACATCCTTGCCCTGGAAGGAGACCATGCCGGGCCGGGTCAGCATCTCGCCCGAGAGGGCCGCCAGAAGCTCGTCCTGGCCATTGCCAGCGACCCCGCCGATGCCCAGCACCTCGCCCGCCCGCACCTGAACGGAAATCTCCCGCAGGGGCATCCCGAAGGCGCTGGGCGAGGGGGCCGAGAGCTCCTCCAGCGCCAGGACCACCTCGCCGGGCGTCCTGCCCGCGCGCGTCGGCGTCTGGAGCAGCTTGCCCACCATCATCTCGGCCATGTCGCGGGCCGAGGTCTCGCGCGGGGTGCAGTGGCCCACCACCTGGCCCAGGCGCAGGATCGTGGCGCTGTCGCAGAGGCTGCGGATCTCCTCCAGCTTGTGCGAGATATAGAGGATCGCGGTGCCCTCGGCGGAAAGCTTGCGCAGGGTCTTGAAGAGGATCTCCACCTCCTGCGGCGTCAGCACCGAGGTGGGCTCGTCCATGATCAGGAGCTTCGGCTCCTGCAGCAGGCAGCGGATGATCTCGACCCGCTGCCGCTCGCCCGCCGAAAGGTCCCCCACCACCCGATCGGGCGAGAGCGGCAGGCCGTAGGTGTCCGACACCTCGCGGATCTGCTGCGAGAGGGCGCGCAGCTTGGGCGCGTGCTCCATGCCAAGGGCGATGTTCTCCGCCACGGTCAGGGCATCGAACAGCGAGAAGTGCTGAAAGACCATGCCGACACCGGCAGCCCGCGCCGCCCGTGGCTCCGCCGGGGCAAAGGGCTGGCCGTGCATCTCCATGCGCCCGCTGTCGGGCTTCACCAGGCCGTAGATCATCTTCACCAGGGTGGATTTCCCCGCCCCGTTCTCGCCCAGCAGGGCATGGACCTCGCCGGGCGCGATGGAGAGGCTGACGTCGTCGTTGGCGACGACGCCGGGATAGGCCTTGGTCAGGCCCTGAAGGGACAAGAGAGCGGTCATGCGGTGGCCTTCCTCCGGGGCGCTGTCAGGGCGGCAAGGGTGGACCGCGCGATGGCGGCCGGGGTCTTGCCCTCTCTCTTGTCACCAATCGGGCAGGTGATGGGCAAGGGGTCAAGCCCCATGACCTCAAGTCGCCGTCGGAACCGTGCCCATTTGGTCGCGGAACCGATCAGCCCGATGGAGCCCGCCCGGCGCTTCAGCAGCGCCGCGCAGAGGGCCAGGTCGATCTCGTGAGAGTAGGTGAAAATGAGGTGATGCGCCCCCTCGGGCGCCCGTCCCGCCAGCAGCGGCATGTCGGCGGCCACCACCCGGGTCACCTGCGATGGCACCGCCTCGGGAAAGCGCGCCGCGGCATCGTCCACCCAGGTCAGCGCGAAGTCCTCGGGCGGCGCCAGGGCCACGATGGCGCGGCCCACGTGCCCCGCCCCCCAGAGCCAGAGCGGCAGGGCCGACCCGCCGTGGCGCGGCAGGGGCGCGGGCAGGGCCGCGTCCAGCTTTCCCGGCTCCGGCCCGAAGCGCAGGGTCACGGCGCCGCCGCAGCACTGGCCCAGGCCCGGCCCCAGGGGGATGGTCTGCTCCTCCCGACCGCCGCCCGCCGCCAGGATCGCCCGGGCCCGGGCGATGGCCTGATGCTCCAGGGCGCCGCCGCCGATCGTGCCCTCGGTGGTCTCAGGGGTGACCCGCATGGCCGTGCCCGCGTCCCGCGGGGCGGAGCCGCGCGTGGCCAGGATCTCCACCCAGAGGGCGCTCATCCGCGGGTCCTTTCCACCGCCGCCAGGACCGCCTCGGCGGTGGCCGGGGCCTGAAGATCGCCGAAGGCGGGCCCGCAGGCGGAAACCGCGTCGGCCAGGGCGGCGAAGGCCGAGATCCCCAGCATGAAGGGCGGCTCCCCCACGGCCTTGGAGCGGTAGATGGTCTGGGCCGGGTTGGGCTCGTCCCAGAGGGCCACGTTGAAGATGTCGGGCCGGTCCGAACAGGCGGGGATCTTGTAGGTCGAGGGCGCATGGGTCCGCAGCACGCCGCGCCCGTCCCAGACAAGCTCCTCCGTGGTCAGCCAGCCCGCGCCCTGGACATAGCCGCCCTCGATCTGGCCCCGGTCAATGGCCGGGTTCAAAGAGGCCCCGGCATCGTGCAGGATGTCGGCGCGCAGGATGCGGTTCTCGCCCGTCAGGGTGTCGATCACCACCTCCGTGCAGGCCGCCCCGTAGGCGAAGTAGAAGAAGGGCCGCCCGCGCCCGCGGATGCGGTCCCACTCGATCTCCGGCGTCTTGTAGTAGCCCGTGGCCGAGAGGCTCACCCGGTTCTCGTAGGCCGAAAGGGCGGCCTGGGCAAAGCTGATCTCCTCGCCACCGATCCGCACCATGCCCTCCGCGAAGGTGATCTCGCGGGTCTGGTAGCGTTCTGCGAGGTGATCCTCGATCCGCCCCCGGATCTCGTCGCAGGCGGCCCTTGTCGCCATGCCGTTGAGATCCGACCCCGAGGAGGCGGCGGTGGCCGAGGTGTTGGGCACCTTGCCCGTGTCCGTCGCGGTAATCTTGACCATCTCCAGGGGCACCCCGAAGCGGCTCGCCGCCACCTGGGCCACCTTCTGGAACAGCCCCTGGCCCATCTCCGTGCCGCCGTGGTTCAGGTGGATGGAGCCATCCTGATAGACATGCACCAGTGCCCCCGCCTGGTTGAGGTGCGTCAGGGTGAAGGAGATGCCGAACTTCACCGGCGTCAGGGCGATGCCCCGCTTGAGCACCCGCTGGCCCGCGTTCCACTCGGCGATCCGCGCCCGCCGCGCTTCGTAGTCCGCGCTCTCCGCCAGTCGGTCGGTCAGGGCATTGATGATGCAGTCCCGCACCGGCTGGTGATAGGGCGTCGTCTGGCCTTCGGCGGGCTGGGCGGGCACCTGGTCGCCCGGCTCGGGCGTGGCGCCCCGGCTGGCATTGTCCTGGCCGGCCTCGGGCAAGGGCCTGTCGTCCAGCGCCGGTCCCGCGCCGCTCTCCTGGCGCAGATCGGCATAGTAGTTGGCCCGCCGCACCGCCAGCGGATCGCGCCCCAGCGCCTGGGCCACGTGGTCCATCACCCGCTCCATGCCCAGCATCCCCTGGGGGCCGCCGAAGCCGCGGAAGGCTGTGGCCGAGGCCATGTTCGTCCTGAGCCGGTGCGAGGTGATGCGCACGTCGCTCAGGTGATAGGCATTGTCCGCGTGCAGCATCGCCCGATCCGCCACCGGCAGGGACAGATCCTGCGACCAGCCGCAGCGCGCGTAGTGGGTGAAGTCGATCGCCAGCAGGCGGCCCTCCGCGTCGTAGCCCACCTCGTAGTCGATGCGGAAATCGTGCCGCTTGCCGGTGATGATCATGTCATCGTCCCGGTCGTAGCGCATCTTGCAGGGCCGCCCCGTCAGCTGCGCCGCCACGGCGCAGGCCACGGCCAGGGCATTGCCCTGGCTCTCCTTGCCGCCGAACCCGCCACCCATGCGCCGGGTCTCCACCCGCACCGCATGCATCGGCCGCCCGATGGCATGGGCCACCTTGTGCTGGATCTCCGTCGGGTGCTGGGTCGAGCTCTGCACCACCATGTCGCCATTGTCCTGGGGCAGGGCCAGGGCCGCCTGACCCTCCAGGTAGAAGTGCTCCTGCCCGCCCATGGTGAGCTGCCCGCGCAGCCGGTGCGGCGCCCGCGCCAGGGCCGCGGTGGCATCGCCCTTCTGGTAGACGCGCGGCCCCTCCTCGAAGCGGCTGTCGGCGGCCAGGGCCGCCTCGATGGTCAGGATCGGCTCGGCCTCCTCGATCTCAACCCGGGCCAGGGGCACGGCCCGCCGCGCCGCCAGGTGGCTCTCGGCCACCACCAGGAACAGCGGCTGCCCGGCGTAGAAGACCTGCTCTTCCGCCAGCAGGGGCTCATCGTGGGCCGAGGGGGAGACGTCGCAGTCGCCCGGCAGGTCCGCCGCCGCCAGCACCTGGAGAACGCCGGGCGCCGCCCGCACCGCCGCCAGGTCCATCTCGCGCAGCCGCCCGGCGGCCAGGGGGCTCATGCCGAAGGCCAGGTGCAGGGTGCCGCGCGGGGTGGGGATGTCATCCACGTAGCGGGCCGCCCCGGTCACGTGCAGGGCGGCGGCGTCATGGGGCAGGGGGCGCGTCACACTCATGCCCGCACCTCCAGCACGTCGGTCTCGACGCCGTTGAGATCGTGGAAGTAGCGCAGCAGCATGTTCTGGGCGCTGCGCAGCCGGTAGCGGGCCGAGGCGCGCATGTCGGTGAGCGGGGTGAAATCCTCCGCCATGGCCGCCATGGCCCCCGAGATCGTCTCCTCGGACCAGTCCTGCCCCACCAGTGCGGCCTCCGCCGCGGCGGCCCGCTTGGGCGTCCCGGCCATGCCGCCATAGGCCAGCCGCGCCGCGCTGATGCGGTCCCCCTCCCGGGTGATGTTCAGGCAGCCGCAGACGGCCGAAATGTCCTGATCGAACCGCTTCGACAGCTTGTAGCAGCGCAGCCGGTCCGGCCCCTTGGGCAGGCTGATCGCCTCGACAAACTCGCCCGGGCGGCGGTCCTGCTTGCCATAGTCGATGAAGAACTCCTCCAGCGCCATCTCACGCCGCTCCGCGCCGCGCCGCAGGTGCAGGGTGGCCTCCAGGGCGATGAGCGCGGGCGGGCTGTCCCCGATGGGCGAGCCGTTGGCGATGTTGCCCCCCAGGGTGGCGGCATTGCGCACCTGGACGGACCCGTAGCGCCGGATCATGGCGGCAAAGCTGGGATAGAGCGGCGCCATAGCCGCCTCCACCTCGGTGAGGGTCGTCATGGCGCCGATGCGCAGGCTCTCTGCCGTCTCCGTCACGCCGCGCAGGTCGGCGCAGCGGCCCAGAAAGGCGATGGGCCCGAGATCGCGGAAGCCCTTGGTCACCCAGAGACCCACGTCCGTCGCCCCGGCCACCAGGGTGGCCTCGGGATTGGCCAGATACCACTCGGCCAAATGATCGGCGCTCTCGGGCTGGACGTGGCGCGCCTCGGTGGCCGCCGCGCCGCCCCCCGCCGCAGGCAGGTCCGACCGAAGGTTGCGCAGATGGGCGGGCACCTCGCGCTCCGCCAGATCCTCGGCGGCCCGGACGATGGGGGCATAGCCGGTGCAGCGGCAGAGGTTGCCCGCCAGCTGCACGTCATGGTCCCGCGCCCCGTTCAGGTGCGCCGTCGCCATGGAAACCACGAACCCCGGCGTGCAGAAGCCGCACTGGCTGCCGTGGTGATCCACCATCGCCTGCTGCGCCGGGTGTAGGCTGCCGTCGGGTGCGGCCAGCCCCTCCACCGTGGTGACCCGCTTGCCGTTCACCTGGGGCAGGAAGAGGATGCAGCCGTTCAGCGCCCGGTGGCCGCGCGCGTCGCTCACCATGACGGTGCAGGCGCCGCAGTCGCCCTCGTTGCAGCCCTCCTTGGTGCCGGTCAGGCCGCGCTCTTCGCGCAGCCAGTCCAGCAGCGTCGTGGTCGGATCGACCCCCGACAGCGAAACTTGCGTCCCGTTGAGAAGAAACGTGATGTCCATGTGGTCTTGGCCAGCCGCGGTACCTCGTGCCCCTGTCAGGCGGCGCGTTCGATGCGGCGTAGAACGCGGATGCCGGGCAATTGTCGCCCGTTAGCTAGCCGCGCGGGGCGCGCGATTGCAAGAAAAAATCCGCCCCGACCGCGCGTCGCGCTGGCAGCCGGGAGGTGCCTCGCCTAATCTGCGGGCATGGCAAATTCCCCCCGATTCATCCACCTGCGCACCCATTCCGAATATTCCCTGCTGGAGGGCGCGCTGCGGCTCAAGAAGCTGCCCGGCATGTGCCGCGACGCCGGCATGCCGGCCCTCGCCCTGACCGACACGAACAACATGTTCGCCGCGCTCGAATTCTCCGTCGCCATGTCGGGGGAGGGGATCCAGCCGATCCTCGGCTGCCAGGTGGATCTGGCCTATGTCACGCCCCAGCCCGGCGAGCGGCCGCGCGATCCCGCGCCCCTGGTGCTCCTGGCCCAGAGCGAGGCGGGCTACGAGAACCTGATGAAGCTCAACTCCTGCCTCTACCTCGACAAGGGCGGGGCCCTGCCGCAGGTCACCCTGGAAGAGCTGGAGGCCCACGCGGGCGATCTCATCTGCCTCACCGGCGGCCCAGACGGCCCCGTGGGCTGCCTGCTCCAGGGCCACCAGCGCCCGGCGGCGGAAGAGCTGATGCAGCGCCTCGCCCGCACCTTCGGCGACAGGCTCTACGTGGAACTGCAACGCCACCCCGAGGAGGGCGGCAGCCCCGAGAAGGAGCGCCTGACGGAACGCGGCTTCGTGGAGATGGCCTACGCCATGGGCCTGCCCCTGGTCGCCACCAATGACGTCTATTTCCCCAAGTCGGAGATGTACGAGGCCCACGATGCCCTGATCTGCATCGCCGAGGGCGCCTACGTGGATCAGCAGGAGCCGCGCCGCCGCCTCACCGGGCAGCACTACTTCAAGACCCCCGCCGAGATGGCGACGCTCTTTGCCGATCTGCCCGAAACCCTTGAAAACACGGTCGAAATCGCCCGCCGCTGCGCCTTCATGGCCTACCGCCGCGATCCCATCCTGCCCCGCTTCGCCGATGACGAGGTGGCCGAGCTGCGCCGCCAGGCCCAGGAGGGCCTGCGCAACCGGCTCGAGATCATCGAGCCGGCGGCCCCGGTGGAGGAGTACGAGAAGCGTCTGGAATTCGAGCTCGGCATCATCGAGGGCATGGGCTTTCCCGGCTACTTCCTCATCGTGGCCGACTTCATCAAGTGGGCCAAGGAGCAGGACATCCCCGTCGGCCCGGGCCGCGGCTCGGGCGCGGGCTCGCTGGTGGCCTACGCCCTCCTGATCACCGATCTCGATCCCCTGCGCTACTCGCTGCTTTTCGAGCGCTTCCTGAACCCCGAGCGGGTCTCCATGCCGGACTTCGACATCGACTTCTGCATGGACCGCCGCGAGGAGGTCATTCAGTACGTCCAGCAGAAGTACGGGCGCGACAAGGTCGGCCAGATCATCACCTTCGGTGCGCTCCTCTCCAAGGCCGCCGTGCGCGACATCGGGCGCGTGCTCCAGATGCCCTACGGCCAGGTGGACCGCCTCTCCAAGATGATCCCCGTCGAGGGGGTCAAGCCGGTCTCCATCGAGAAGGCCCTGGCCGACGAGCCCCGCCTGCGCGAGGAGGCCCGCAACGAGGAGGTCGTCGCCCGCCTGCTGGAATACGGCCAGCAGGTCGAGGGGCTGCTGCGCAACGCCTCCACCCACGCGGCCGGCGTCGTGATCGGCGACCGCCCGCTCGATGCGCTCGTGCCCCTCTACCAGGATCCCCGCTCCGACATGCCCGCCACCCAGTTCAACATGAAATGGGTCGAACAGGCGGGCCTGGTGAAGTTCGACTTTCTCGGCCTCAAGACCCTGACGGTGATCCAGAACGCCGTCGATCAGATCAAGAACTCCGGCCGCCACTTGCACATTGCCGCTGACGGCACGGAGTTGTTCACACCCCCGCTCGGGCTTCTTGACGATATCTCGACAATCCCGCTGGATGATCCCCAGACCTACGCGCTCTACGCCTCGGCCAAGACGGTGGCGGTCTTCCAGGTGGAATCCTCGGGCATGATGGACGCGCTCAAGCGCATGAAGCCCACCTGCATCGAGGACATCGTGGCCCTCGTCGCCCTCTACCGGCCCGGCCCGATGGAGAACATCCCCACCTACTGCGACGTCAAGAACGGCAAGCGCGAGCTGGAATCCGTCCACCCGCTGATCGACGATATTCTCGAGGAAACCCAGGGCATTATCGTCTACCAGGAGCAGGTGATGCAGATCGCCCAGGTGATGGCCGGCTACTCCCTCGGCGGGGCCGACCTGCTGCGCCGCGCCATGGGCAAGAAGATCGCCGAGGAGATGGCCAAGGAACGCCCCAAGTTCGAGAAGGGTGCCATGGCCAACGGGGTGGAGAAGAAGAAGGCCACCGAAGTCTTTGACCTGCTGGAGAAATTCGCCAACTACGGCTTCAACAAGTCGCACGCGGCGGCCTACGCCGTGGTCTCCTACCAGACCGCCTGGCTCAAGGCGAACCACCCGGTGGAGTTCATGGCCGGGGTGATGAACTGCGACATCCACCTCACCGACAAGCTGGCGATCTACTTCGAGGAGGTGCGCAAGCGGCTCGAGCTGCCCTACGTGCCGCCCTGCGTGAACCGCTCCGACGCGGGCTTCAAGGTGGTCGACGGGGCCCTGGTCTATGCCCTCGGCGCCCTCAAGAACGTCGGCATGGAGGCCATGAAGCTCATCACCGAGGGCCGCAAGGTGGAGGGCCGCGAGCGCCCCTTCGCCACCCTCTTCGATCTCGCCCGCCGGGTCGACCTCAAGCGCGTCGGCAAGCGCCCGCTTGAGATGCTGGCCCGCTCCGGCGCCTTCGACGAGCTCGACAGCAACCGCAGGCGCGTCTTCCAGTCGCTTGATTCCCTTGTCAATTACTCGGCCGCCATCTTCGAGCAGAAGGCCTCCAACCAGGTCTCCCTCTTCGGCGAGGCGGGCGACGATCTGCCCGAGCCGCGCATCCTGCCCTGCGACGATTGGCTCCCGGCGGAGCGCCTGGCGGAGGAGTTCAAGGCCATCGGCTTCTATCTCTCGGGCCACCCGCTCGATGACTACATGGGCCCGCTCAAGCGCAAGGGCGTGATGACCCTGGACGATCTCACCGCCAAGGCCGAGCGCGGCGCCCTGGTGGCCAAGCTGGCCGGCGTGGTGGCCGGCCGTCAGGAGCGCAAGTCCGCCCGCGGCAACCGCTTCGCCTTTGTCCAGATGTCCGACACGGCGGGCGCCTACGAGGTCACGCTCTTCTCGGAAACCCTTGAAAAGTCGCGCGAACACCTGGAAACCGGCGCCAAGGTCGTGGTCACGGTGGAGGCCACGATGGAGAGCGACCAGCTCAAGCTCCTGGGCCGCGCCGTCGCCCCCATCGACACGGCGGTGGCCGATGCAGGCTCCATCGGGCTGCGCATCTTCGTCGAGGCGCCCCAGGCCATCGCCTCGGTCTCGGACGTGCTCGAAGGGGCCCGCGCCGCCGCCCGCAACGCCGCCCGCGGCCCGGTCCAGCTCTGCCTGATGGACCCGGCCCTGCCCGGCGAGGTGGAGGTGGACCTGGGGCTCGAATTCCCCGTGACCCCCCAGATCAAGGGCGCCATCCGCTCCCTCGGCGGGGTCATCGAGGTGGAGGAAATCTGAGCCCCGGCCCCCGCCGCCGCCTGAGCCGCGCGGCCCAGGCGCTTGGATTCCGAGGCAAAAGCCTGTAGAAGGCGCTCCCTATTGGGGGACTGCCATGAAACACCTGTTGCTGCTCACGGGCTTCGCCCTGCTGGCCGGCTGTGCCGACCCGCTGGCCGGTATCCCGCGCTTCGATCCCGCCGAGGTCCAGGAGGGGAGCCGCAGCCTGATGGCGCCCGGCGACTCCTCCACAGGCCCCGAGGCGGATGGGGACAAGACCGCGGCTGAGGCGGAAAAGGACAAGAAGCCGGGGGGCTTCCTGGGGATATTCGGCGCCGATGATCGCGCCGAGACAGGCGCCGCCGCCCCCGAAAGCGCCCTGCCGGAGGTCACCTACGACGAAACCGTCCCCTACGGCACCGTGGCCCGCGCCTGCGCCGCCCGGGGCCGCCCGCTGGGCCGCAAGGTCGCCACCGCCGAGGCCCGCGGCTACCGCCTCTACGACAGCGCCCCGCGCAGCGAGGGCCTGCGCACCTTCTACATCACCGGCTTTCCCGATGGCTGCCCGCGCCAGATCACCGCGGCCAACGCGCTCTTCGGCACCCCCTCGATGTACGAAAGCCTGCACTACGGCCCGGCAGGCGCCCACCTTGGCAAGGGCAAGACGGATGCCGCCTACGAGAGCCTCAAGCGCCGCATCTGCGGCAGCGGCAAGGGCAGGCCCTGCGGCAGCGCCATGGGAGAGATGGACCGGACGACCTTCTTCCTCACCTACTATCCCCGCATGGGCGCAACCCCGCGCTGGGCCGAGCTGCTTATCCACAGGGGCGAGGTGCTGGCAAGCGACTTCAAGAGCCCCGGCTAGGGGCCTGAAATCGCGAACGCTTCAGTAGTGCGGCGGCTTCTCGTCGCCAAAGACCACGCCGCCCCCGGCATCGGCCTCGCGCTCGCCCTCGCGCAGCATCAGCATCTCCACCCGGCGGGTCAGCCGGTCGATCTCGCGCTCCTGCCGGGCGATCACGTCCGAGAGGTCATCGACGACGCGGGTGAGGTGGGCGATCTGTTCCTCTAGCTTTTCCATGGCGCTTCCTTTTTTGTGCCCCTAGCACGACAGGGGCCAAGACGGAAAGGACAGATGGAATGAGCGTGAAGGTAGCAAAGGAGGGCCGCATCACGGTCATCACGATCGACAGGCCCGCGGCCCGCAATGCGGTCGATCCGGCCACGGCCCGCGCCCTCTACGCGGCCTTCCTGGCCTTCGAGGCCGACGCCGAGGCAGATGTCGCCATCCTCACCGGCGCGGGCGGCGCCTTCTGCGCGGGCTTCGATCTCAAGACAGCCGCCGACGGCAGTGCCGCCGACTGGATCGCGGAGGTGGACCTGCCCGACACCTGGGAGGACCCCGTGGGAGACCCGCGCCCCGGCCCCATGGGCCCCTCGCGGCTCATGCTCTCCAAGCCGGTGATCGCCGCCGTCGAGGGCCCGGCGGTGGCTGGCGGGCTCGAACTGGCGCTCTGGTGCGATCTTCGCATCCTCTCGGAAGAGGCCACCCTGGGCGTCTTCTGCCGCCGCTGGGGCGTGCCCCTGATCGACGGCGGCACCATCCGCCTGCCCGCCATCGCGGGGCAGGGGGTGGCAAACGATCTCATCCTCACGGGCCGCGCCGTGGCGGCCGAGGAGGCCCTGCGCCTCGGCCTCGCCACCGCCCTCGCGTCCCCCGGCACCGCTTTGGATCAAGCCCTTGCCCTGGCCCGCGATCTGCTGCGCTTCCCCCAGGGCTGCCTGCGGGCCGATCACCTCTCCGCCCGCCTGCCGGGCCCCGCCCTCGCCGCCGCCCTGCGCCGCGAATGGCGCTCCGCCCGGCTCTTTGCCGAAGAGGGCCGGGCAGGGGCCGCCCGCTTTGCCGGCGGAAAGGGCCGCGGCGGCGATTTCGAGCGCATCTGAGGGCCGCCCGCGCCCGGCCCCCGCCCGCCCGGGGCGCTCCTTGCCCTCATGGGGGGGCTGGGGTAAGGGCAGGGCGCGACAGCGCCAGAAGGATAGGCACCATGGCCAAGCCCAAGAAGACCCCCCGGCCCAAGGCGGAAACGCCCAAGGGTTTCCGCGACTATTTCGGCAGCGAGGTGACCCACCGCGCCGAGATGCTGCAGAAGATCGCCGGGGTCTACCATCGCTACGGCTTCGACGCGCTCGAAAGCTCGGCGGTGGAGACGGTCGAGGCGCTGGGCAAATTCCTGCCCGACGTGGACCGCCCGAACGAGGGCGTCTTTGCCTGGCAAGAGGATGCCGAGGCCGACAAGAAGGGCGACTGGCTCGCCCTGCGCTACGATCTCACGGCCCCCCTGGCGCGCGTCTACGCCCAGCACCGCAATGATCTGCCGACCCCTTACCGGCGCTACGCCATGGGGCCGGTCTGGCGCAACGAAAAGCCTGGTCCGGGCCGATTCCGCCAGTTCTATCAATGCGATGCCGATACCGTGGGCGCCCCTTCCGTGGCCGCCGACGCCGAGATCTGCGCCATGCTGGCCGACTGCCTCGAAGAGGTGGGGATCGCCCGCGGCGACTACCTGGTGCGGGTGAACAACCGCAAGGTCCTGAACGGCGTGCTCGAGGTGGCGGGCCTTTCCGGCCCCGACAAGGAGGCCGAGCGCGGCATCGTCCTGCGCGCCATCGACAAGCTCGACCGGCTCGGCCCGGAGGGCGTGCGCGCGCTCCTGGGCGAGGGCCGCAAGGACGAGAGCGGCGATTACACCAAGGGCGCGGGGCTCGGCGCCGCCCAGGCCGATGTCGTCATGGGCTTCATGGAGGCCAAGCGCGCCACGGGGGCCGAGACCGTCGCCCGCCTGCGCGCGCTGGTCGAAGAGAGCGAGATCGGCCGCCAGGGCGTGGATGAGCTGGAGCTGATCGCCGATCTGCTGGCGGCCGGCGGCTACGGCCCCGACCGCATCGAGATCGACCCCTCCGTCGTCCGCGGCCTCGGCTACTACACCGGCCCGGTCTTCGAGGCCGAGCTGACCTTCGAGATCCAGGACGAGAAGGGCCGCACCCGCAACTTCGGCTCCGTGGCCGGCGGGGGCCGCTACGACGATCTGGTCAAGCGCTTCACCGGCCAGGAGGTGCCCGCCACGGGGGTCTCCATCGGGGTCGACCGGCTGCTCGCCGCGCTGGCCGCCAAGGGCCGCCTGGAAAGCCGCGCCGAGGGCCCCGTCGTCGTCACCGTGATGGACCGGGACCGCATGGCCGACTACCAGGCCATCGTGGCCGAGCTGCGCGCCGCGGGCATCCGCGCCGAGGTCTACCTCGGCAACCCCAAGAACTTCGGCAACCAGCTCAAGTACGCCGACCGCCGCCAGTCCCCCGTCGCCATCATCGAGGGCGGCGAGGAGAAGGCCCGCGGCGTCATCCAGATCAAGGACCTGGTGCTCGGCGCCAAGATCGCCGAAAGCGCCACGCTGGAGGAATGGAAGGACCGCCCCAGCCAGATCGAGGTGCCCCGCGCCGAGCTTGTCGCCCGGGTGCGCGAGATCCTGGACCGGACCGACTGATGCCCAGCCGGTCCGACACCCTGGTCCGGGCCGCCGCGCTCCGGGCCCGCTTCGAGCAGGCCGGCGCCGCCCTGGTGGAGCCGCCCATCCTGCAGCCCGCCGCCACCCTGCTGGAGCTCTACGGCGAGGACATCCGCGCCCGCGCCTACGTCACCTCCGACGCCCTGCGCGGCGAACAGATGCTGCGCCCCGACTTCACCGTGCCGGTGGTGCAGATGCACATGGCCCACGGCGCCGAACCGGCCCGCTACACCTACGCGGGCGAGGTCTTCCGCCGCCAGGAGCAGGACCCGGCCCGCGCCAACGAATATATCCAGGTGGGCTACGAGGTCTTCGACCGCCAGGACCCGGCCGCCGCCGACGCCGAGGTCTTCGCCCTGATCCAGGAGGCCATGGCGGGCCTGCCGGTGCGCCCCGTGACCGGCGACATCGGCGTCCTCATGGCCGCCGTCGCCGGGCTCGAGACCACGGAGCGCCGCAAGGCCGCCCTGATGCGCCACATCTGGCGCCCGCGCCGCTTCCGCGCCCTGCTGGACCGCTACGCCGGCAAGGTGCCCCAGAGCGAGAGCCGCCGCGCCCTCCTGGAAGGTGCGGAGGCGTCGGACGCGCCCCTCATCGGCCTGCGCTCGCGGGCCGAGATCGAGGAGCGCATCGAGGCCCTGCGGCTCGATGCCGAGACCGCGCCCCTCTCGGCCCTCCAGGTGGACCAGATCAGCGCCCTGCTGGATGTCCGCGCCAGCCTGCCGCACGCCCTCAGCCGGCTGCACGATCTGGCCGTGGACATGCCCGCCATCGGCGCCGCCGTGGCCCGCGTCGCCGCCCGCGAGGCGGCCCTGCGCGCCCGCGGTGTCGCGACCGAGGCGCTGCCCTTCGAGGCCGGTTACGGCCGCGCCTCCATGGAATACTACGACGGCTTCGTCTTCGGCTTCCGCGCCGAGGGCCGGCCCGACCTGCCGCCCCTGGCCAGCGGCGGCCGCTACGATGCCCTGACCCGGGTGCTCGGCCAGGGCGCCGAGATCCCCGCCGTGGGCGGCGTCCTGCGCCCCGGCCTGATGCTGGAACTGGAGGCCGCGCCATGACGCTGAAGCTCGGGGTGCCCTCCAAGGGGCGGCTGATGGAAAAGACCTTCGACTGGTTCGGCGCCCGCGGCATCGCGCTCCAGCGCACCGGCTCGGAGCGGGAATATGCCGGGGCCGTGGCGGGCATCGAGAATGTCGCCCTGATCCTGCTCTCGGCGGGCGAGATCCCGCGCGAGCTGGCCGCCGGGCGGCTGCACCTCGGGGTCACCGGCACCGACCTGGTGCAGGAAAAGCTCGCCCTCTGGGAACAGCTCGTGGAGCCCCTGGAGGAGCTGGCCTTCGGCCAGGCGGACCTGATCCTCGCCGTGCCCCAGGCCTGGCAGGACGTCGAGAGCCTCGACGATCTCGATGCCGTCGCCGCCGCCTTCCGCGCCCACCACGGCCACCGCCTGCGCATCGCCACCAAGTACCACCGCCTGGTGCGCAACTTCCTGCGCGACGCGGGCGTGGCCGACTATGCCCTGGTGGATAGCCAGGGGGCGACGGAGGGCACCGTGAAGAACGAGACCGCCGAGGCCATCGCCGACATCACCTCCAGCGGCGAGACCCTGCGCGCCAACCACCTCAAGATCCTCTCCGACGGGCTGATCCTGCAAAGCCAGGCCACCCTCTGGCGCTCGCGCACCGCCCCGCTCGAAGGACCGGACCGCGACACCCTGGCCGAACTGACCCGCCGCCTGGGCTAGGGCCGTTGCGCGCTTTCGCGGGGGGAGCGTTCGGAGGGACGGGCCGACCTTAACCTTTGGGGCTTAGACCTTCTCCCCGTCATGACGCTTTGGGGCCAGACCATCGGCCCTAGGATACCCGAGGCCCCCGACAGGGGCACGACCGAACGGTTCTCCCGTGCGGGCGAGAGCCCGTCCTCACCATCCGGACTGGCGGCGCCGCCTTTTTTCTCAATGCGAGAGTGGCTCACCACCGAAACGGACAGCAGAGACCCCCCGGCGAGGAAGCCCTCGCGCGGGGCATTCGGCGTGGCCGCTGGGTGAGGGAAAACACCCTTCGTCGTGGACGTCACTCCGATGAGCACTCCGCCCCCAGCACGCCACCCCACACCACCGCGCGGACGGGCTGCGCCTGCCTGGGCCGGCGCCCGCGCGAAACGGGGAAAGCGGCGCCCCGGTGCCGCAAGCTCCCGACCGTCCCACCAGCGGAAAGCTCACATGCGCCTGCCGGGGGGCAGGCAGGCGCAGCCCGGCCGGGGGCCGGGCGGGACATCTGCGACAGGAGTCAAAAAATGCTCAGGCAGGAACCGCACCCATCAAACGCGCCTCCCTCTAGGGGAGCAGACACAGCCCCCTAAAGCACCCCGATCTCCGCCAGCGCCCGCGTCAGCCCCTCCGGCAGGGGCTCCTCCTCGGCCCGCCCCTCGGGCAGGTCGCGCGGCGCCTCTTCCGGCGCCAGATACCGCCAGCCCTGGAAGGGCCGCTTCAGGGTCGGCACCACCCGCACCACCGCCTCGTCGAGCAGGATCGCGCAGCGCCGGATGCCATCCTCGCCAAAGACCTCCTCCAACCCGACGATGCGCTGCCGGGCCTGGATCTCGCCCTTGATCACCCAGTAGATCGAGCCGCCGCGCAGGATCTCCTCGCCCCGCTTCGGGAACATCCGCGTGATGTGGTAGTAGCGCCCCTGGCGGATCTGCTTGGAGCGCCGCCGCTGCCAGTCGATCAGCGCCTCGACGCTCTCGCTGCCCACGGACAGCTTCACCAGGTTGACATGATCGGCCATCGGCCCTCCACTTCTCCACAGACTCACCCTTGAGCCACTAGATAACGTATCGCACCCGGCCGCACATGCAAACTGTGGTGGGCTGCCGCAGGATTCGACATGGCCTTGCCCGCGCAAACTTGCTAGATTGGATGCCTTCCCGCCGACACACGAGGTATCGAGATGTCCCGCTTTGCCGCCCCCATCGCCGAACAGATCTGGGACATGAAGTACCGCTTCAAGTCCGCCGAGGGCACGCCCCGCGACGTCACCGTCGAGGACACCTGGCGCCGCATCGCGCGCGACCTCGCCCGGGTGGAGCAATCGCCCGAGGCCTGGGAAGAGCGCTTTTACGCCGCCCTGGAGGATTTCAAGTACCTCCCCGCGGGCCGCATCACCGCGGGCGCCGGCACGGCGCGCCGGGTCACCCTCTTCAACTGCTTCGTCATGGGCACCATCCCGGATTCCATGGGGGGCATCTTCGACATGCTCAAGGAGGCGGCCCTGACCATGCAGCAGGGCGGCGGCATCGGCTACGATTTCTCCACCATCCGGCCCAAGGGCGCCGACGTGAAGGGTGTCTCCGCCGACGCCTCCGGCCCGCTGTCGTTCATGGACGTCTGGGACGCCATGTGCCGCACCATCATGTCCGCGGGCTCCCGCCGCGGCGCCATGATGGCCACCATGCGCTGCGACCACCCCGACATCGAGGACTTCATCGCCGCCAAGGGCGACCCCGCCCGCCTGCGCATGTTCAACATGTCGGTGCTGGTGACGGACCCCTTCATGGAGGCCGTCAAGGCCGACGGCCCCTGGGATCTCACCTTCGACGGGCGGGTCTACCGCACGGTCGAGGCCCGCGACCTCTGGAACCGCATCATGCGGGCCACCTACGACTACGCCGAACCCGGCGTCATCTTCATCGACCGCATCAACCAGGCCAACAACCTCGGCTACTGCGAGCAGATCTCGGCGACCAATCCCTGCGTCACCGAAGAAACCTGGGTCAGCACCACCGAGGGCGCGCGCCAGGTCCGTGATCTCGTCGACCGGCCCTTCACGGCCCTTGTCGATGGCGCGGCCCACGCCTCGGGGCCCCAGGGCTTCTTCGCCACCGGCACCAAGCCCGTCCTGCGCCTCACCACCAGCTGCGGACGTGCCCTGCGCCTGACCGAGGATCACCTCGTCCGCAGGGTCACCGAGAAGACCCGCTGGCGGCTCGAAAGCGCCTGGGTCAAGGCCGGGGACCTCACACCGGGCGATGAGGTCATGCTGCACGACCACCGCGCCGCCCCCCTCTCCGAGAGCCCCGAGGAGGCGCGCGGCTATCTCCTCGGCCTCCTGGTGGGCGATGGCACCGTGAAGGAAGACAAGACCCTCCTCTCGGTCTGGGCGGGGCGCCCCTGCGCCGACGGCACCGCCACCGCACCCGGGGCCATCATGCGCCACGTCGAGGGCCTCCTGCGCGCCATGCCGCACCGGGCCGACTTTGCCGGTTGGACCGAGCTGCCCGAGCGTGGCGAGTTCCGCACCACCACCGCCGCCCTGCGCCGTCTCGCAGAGGCCCACGGCATCACCCGGGGCCGCAAGACCATCACGCCGCAGATCGAGGCCGCCTCGGCGGGCTTCACCGCCGCCTTCCTCCGCGGCCTCTTCGACGCCGACGGGTCGGTCCAGGGGAGCCAGGAAAAGGGCCTCTCGGTGCGCCTCTCGCAGAGCGACCTGCCTCTGCTCGAGGCGGCCCAGCGGATGCTCTCCCGGCTCGGCATCAACAGCACCCTGCACGCCAACCGCCGCCCTGCCGGCGCGCGCGACCTGCCGGACGGCAAGGGCGGCACGGCCCGCTACGCCACCCGCGCCCAGCACGAGCTGATCCTCAGCGGCGCCAACCTCCACACCTTCCGCGACAGGGTCGGCTTCATCGACAGCGCCAAGCGGCAACTGTTGGAGAGCCGCCTCGCGGCCTACGACCGGACCCTGAACCGCGAACGCTTCACCGCCCGCGTGGAGAGCCTTGTCCCCGACGGTGACGCGCCGGTCTTCGATGTCCAGATCCCCGGCATCAACGCCTTCGATGCCAACGGGCTCTACGTGCACAACTGCGGCGAACAGCCCCTGCCGCCCTACGGCGCCTGCCTGCTGGGGTCGATCAACCTCGCCCGTCTCGTCGCCGATCCCTTCGCGCCGGAGGCCCGGCTGGACGAGGCGGCCCTGGGCGAGCTCGTCACCACCGCCGTGCGGATGATGGACAATGTGGTCGACGTGTCGCAATTCCCGCTCGAGGCCCAGGCGCAGGAGGCCCAGGCCAAGCGGCGCATCGGGCTCGGCGTCACGGGCCTGGCCGATGCCCTCCTGATGATCGGCGTGCGCTACGGCAGCGACGCGGCCGCCGCCCAGACGGAGGCCTGGATGAAACTCATCGCCCGCGCCGCCTATCTGGCCTCGGTCGAGCTGGCCAAGGAGAAGGGACCCTTCCCGCTCTTCGACGCCGAGGCCTACCTGGCCTCCGGCACCATGCAGCAGATGGACGCGGACGTGCGCGCGGCGATCCGAGAGCACGGCATCCGCAACGCCCTGCTCACCTCCATCGCCCCCACCGGTACCATCAGCCTCTACGCGGGCAACGTCTCCTCGGGGATCGAGCCGGTCTTCGCCTATGCCTACACCCGCAAGGTGCTCCAGAAGGACGGCAGCCGGACCGAGGAGGAGGTGGTGGACTACGCCGTCCAGCTCTGGCGCGAGAAGTTCGGCGAGGAAGAGCTGCCGGAGTACTTCGTCAACGCCCAGACCCTGGCCCCGCTCGACCACGTCAAGATGCAGGCGGCGGCCCAGAAATGGGTGGATTCGAGCATCTCCAAGACCATCAACTGCCCCGAGGACATCTCCTTCGAGGCCTTCAAGGACGTCTACATGGCGGCCTGGGATTCCGGCTGCAAGGGCTGCACGACCTACCGGCCCAACGAGGTGACGGGCTCGGTGCTGAGCGTGTCGGAGGAGAAGCCGAAGGCCGCCGCGTTGCCAGAGCTTGCGAATTCTTCAGAGCGTCTGAAATGGGCGATGGGCAACAAGGGTTGGACGAAAAATTCCGAACTCGCGGATGCGGCCGGTGTGGATCGCTCCTCTATTGGACGCTACCTCAAAGACGCGGGCGACGAACTATTCCGGGTCCCCTCGAAGCGGGATGCGGAACTGCTCGCAGCAGCCCTTGAAGTCACTCCCGGCTGGCTCCTCTTCGGCGAAACGCCCGGCGCAGCCGGGCAGGCCCCGACCGCCCCCATGGGCGGGGCCTCCGACCCCGCCCGCGGTCCGGGCCAGCCCTCCGGCACCGCCGCCCCCGAGGTCGTCGAGGACGCCAACGCGGGCGACATCATCTACATGGCCGAGCCCCTCGACCGCCCCAGCGAACTCGAGGGCAACACCTACAAGGTCAAGTGGCCCGACAGCGAGCACGCCCTCTACATCACCATCAACGACATCGTCCTGAACGGCCACCGCCGCCCCTTCGAGGTCTTCATCAATTCCAAGAACATGGAGCACTTCGCCTGGACCGTGGCCCTCACGCGGATGATTTCGGCGGTCTTCCGGCGCGGCGGCGACGTCTCCTTCGTGGTGGAGGAGCTGAAGGCCGTCTTCGACCCCCGCGGCGGCGCCTGGATGGGCGGCAAGTACATCCCCTCGATCCTCGCGGCCATCGGCGGCGTGATCGAACGCCACATGATCGCCACCGGCTTCATCGCGGGCGAGGGCATGGGCCTCAAGACGGACCCCCAGGCCAAGGTCGTCGGCCTCGACGCCCCGCGCGGCAAGGCCTGCCCTTCCTGCGGTCAGTACGAGATGCGGATGATCGAAGGCTGCATGACCTGCGCCTCCTGCGGCCATTCCAAGTGCGGCTGAGGGGGCGCTGATCGGCGCCCCCTTCCGCTAGCCCCCCGCCGGCACCGGGAAGGTCACCCGGAAGGTCGTGCCGCGGTTCTCGGCAGTGTCGAAGGCGATCTCGCCCAGGTGCTGGTCCACGATGGCCTTGACGATCGACATGCCGAGCCCGGTGCCCTCGTCGAGGCGGTAGTTGGTGGCCCGCGAGAAGCGTTCGAAGAGCACCGGCTGGAGCGCCAGGGGGATGCCCGGGCCCGCGTCCCTGATCCAGAAGCCCGTGCCCTCGCGGCTCGGGCCGAGGGTCACGCGGCCGCCCGCGGGGGAGGCCTTGATGGCATTGCTCAGAAGGTTCGCCAGAAGCCGCAGGATGCGCCCCTCGTGGAGCTGCAGGAGCGGCGCGGGCGCCGTGCCGGGCTGCACCTCGAGCTGGACCTCGCGCTCGGCGGCGTAGGGGGTCAGTTCCTCCGCCGCGCGGGTCAGGAGGGGCAGCAGCGGGGCCCGGTCGAAGCGCTCCGGGGTCTGGGCGCGCAGGCTTTCGAGATCGAGGATGTCGGTCACCATCTGGCCGATGGCGTCGGCGTTGCGCTGGGCGATGGCGAGGATCTTGCGCGCCCCCGGCGAGAGCCCGTGCTGATCCGTGTCGAGCAGCCGCAGGGCACCGGAGAGAGAGGTCAGCGGCGTCTTCATCTCGTGGCTGACGGTGGCGATGAGCTGATCCTTGGCGCGGGCATAGTTGCGCTGTTCGGTGACGTCGCGGATCACCCCGAGAAAGCCCAGGTGCTCGTCCCGGCTGGTGAAGACGCTGGCCGAGGAGACGGCGGCCTCGAAGGTGCTGCCGTCGGCGCGGCGGGCGCGCATCGTCAGGTCCTCGCCCGCCGCCGCGGGCCCCTGGGCATAGAGCTCGGCGCCGCGGGCCTCGTACTCGCCCAGCTCCTCGTAAAGCACCGCCGTCTGGCGCCCGACGAGGTCCTGCGGCGCGTAGCCGAAGATCCGCGCCACCGCCGGGTTGGCCATGGCGATGCGGCGGTTCGGGTCGGTCATCACCACGGCCTCGGGCACGGCGTCGATCACGGCGCGCAGGAAGGTGCGCTGCTCGCGCAGGTCGCGGCGCTCGGCGGCCAGGCGCAGCTCGTTGCTGAGCCAGCGGGCGAGGAACTCCACGAACTGCCTCTGCGAGGCGGTGAAGGGGGCGCTGCGCGGGCCGCGGGCGGAGAAGTTGAGCGTGCCGAAGGGCTCGCCGCCGCGCACCACGGGGGCGCCGATGTAGCTCTCGAGCTGGAAGTTGAGGTAGCAGGGATGATCGGCGATCTCCTGCTGGCCCGCGTGGTGGAAGCAGGTCACCCCGTCGTTGGTGAGGGTGTGCAAGCAGTAGGTGCCGCTGATGTCGAAGGTGGCCCCCGGCGCGGGCGCCCACTCGGGCCCGTAGACGTAGAGGCAGCGGTAGATCGGGTGGGTGACTTGGGAGACGATGCCAAGCTCCAGCCCGAGGGCCTGAGTGCCCAGCTCCAGCAGGCGGGCGATCTTCTCGTCGAGGCTCAGGTCCGGCTCGACGGCCAGCAGGTAGAGTTGCCGCAGGGGATCGTCGAACCCCAGAAGATGGCTGCCACTGCCGTCCATGTCGTACCCCTTCCGCGATGGCCGCGGAGGGCCGATCGCCACAGACCCTAGGGGGCCCGTTGCCGCCCTCAAGCCAATAGTTTGAATTTAAAGGCTTTGTCTGTGGACTGTGTCCAATAAGTCGCCTTTGCGCCGGCCTAAGCGATTGCTGCGGCTGCACCATTCGCGCCTGAGTTGCGCAGCGGGAGGCCCTTCCGGGTGCCTCTCTACGCGACTGGGGCGCGGCGGTCCAGCGTCTCCAGGGAGAGAATGGTGGGCAGGTGCCGCGCCACCTCGGACCAGCTCTCGCCCGCGTCGCGGCTGGCAAAGACGGAGCCGCTGTTGGTGCCGAAGTAGAGCCCCTCGGTCCGGTCCGTGGCCATTGCCTGGCGCAGGACGGTGAAGTAGCAGCCCCGCTGCGGCAGGCCCGCGCGCTTTGCCGTCCAGCTCTCGCCGCCGTCGGTGGATTTCCAGACCG
This sequence comes from Sulfitobacter sp., assembly GCA_965212515.1. Classification (GTDB taxonomy): domain Bacteria; phylum Pseudomonadota; class Alphaproteobacteria; order Rhodobacterales; family Rhodobacteraceae; genus Sulfitobacter. The sequence goes on along the minus strand of OZ243122.1, from coordinate 1,069,038 downwards.
CCGCCGCCGCCCCGGGCGGGTAGCGGCCCGCCGCATCGCCATTGAGCGGCAGAACGAAGAGGGTCCGGGGGTCCAGCGGGTGGACGGCGATGGGAAAGCCGAAGGTCGAAGGCAGGCCCTGGCCGATGTCCTGCCAGCTGCGCCCGCCGTCGTGGCTGCGATAGGTGCCATGGTGGTTCTGCTGGTAGAGGGTGCCGTCGCCCGCCCGCTGCATGTTGTGGACGCAGTGGCCGATCTCGCCGTCGCGCGGGGCGGCGGGGTGATCGGAGGGGCAGGCGGCCTGGTGGTTGGGCAGGCGGTTGCGGCGCTCCCAGGAGGCGCCGCCGTCCTCGCTGGCAAAGACCCCGGCGGCCGAGATGCCGAGCCAGAGCCGCTCCGCCGCCTCGGGATCGCTCAGCAGGGTATGGAGCACCAGGCCCGCGGCACCGGGGTTCCAGTCGGGCCGCGAGGGGTGGGCCTCCAGGGCCGCGTTGCGGGCCCAGGTGCGGCCCCCGTCGCGGCTTTCCAGCAGGGCCGCCGGGTTGGTCCCGGCCCAGAGCCGCCCGCCGCGCCTGTGCAGCGACCAGACGGCGGTGAGATCGCCGAAGGGCAGGTCCTCGGGCTGCCAGTTGAGAAAGGCGGCGGCCTCCGGGTCGGCCTCGGCCCAGTCGTCGATCTCGCCGCGCGAGAGGCGGCAGAGCTGCCACTCTCCGCCCGCCTCGGCGCGCCAGACCCCGGCCCCGTGGAAGGCCCCGCCGCCGCCGGCCCAGAGGGCGCCGCTCTCGGCATCGCCGATCACGTGGTTGATGCACCAGAGATCGCAGTGGGGGCCGGAGACCTGCCAATCGGCGCCCCGCTCGGTGAGCAGGAAGGCGCCCTTGGTGGTGCCCAGCAGCAGGGTCAGCGTGTCTTCCATGGGGTCCCTCCCGGCGGGAGGATAGCACAGGCCCGGGGGCCTGTCGTGGCCCCGGGCTCAGTCCGCCCCGGGGGCCTCCAGGGCCGCGCCGGGCGTGGCCTGCTCGACATGGGCGGGCGGGATCAGGATGGACCAGCGCACGCCCGCCTCGGTCACCTCGTAGTCGGTCTCGGCGCCCAGCATGGAGGGGGCGAGCTTGGTCAGGACGGTGGCCCCGAAGCCGCCGCGCGCCTCGGGCCGGGGCGCGGCCCGGAGGCCGCCGCTTTCACGCCAGCTCAGCCGTAGGGCGGGGCCTTCGTCGCCCGCCTCGAGCTGCCAGGTGATCTCGATCTGCCCCTCGTCGCTGGCCAGGGCGCCGTACTTGGCGGCATTGGTCGAGAGCTCGTGCAGCGCCATGCCCACGGTCTGGACACCCTGGGGCCGCAGGGTCACCGCCGGGCCCTCCTGGCGCAGGCGGGTGTCGCCGGGGGCCAGGAAGGGCTCCATGTGGCCGGCGATCAGGGCGCCCAGGTCGATGGCGCCCCAGGCGCTCTTGACCAGCAGGTCGGTGGAGCGGGCGAGGGCGCTGATGCGCGCCTCGAAGCTCTGGGTGAAGCTCTCCAGCGTGGTCTCGTGGCGGGCCGTCTGGCGCTGGATGGAGCTGACGATGGTGAGCATGTTCTTGGCCCGGTGCACCACCTCGTGGGCGATCAGGTCGCGCGCCCGCTCGGCGCGGCGCATCTCGCTCACGTCGCGGTGGATGTTGGAGATGGCCACCACCTCGCCGCTCTCGCTGCGGATGGGCGCGCCGCTGATCCAGACCTCGCGCTCGGTGCCGTCCTTGGCCAGGCGGGTGGCCTCGAAGCGTTCCAGGCGGCCGGCGACGATCTGGTCGCGGTAGTAGGTGATGGGGTGCGGCCAGTCGGGCGGGTAGAGCAGCTCCAGCGAGCGGCCGAGCACCTCCTCCTCGCGGTAGCCGTAGAGCTTCTCGGCGGCCCTGTTCCAGGTCTGGATGTTGCCCTCCAGATCGTAGCTGATGATGGCGTCCGAGGTGGTGGCGACGAGGGCGGCGAGGGTGTTGGCGGTGATCTTGGCGCGCTCCACCGCCTCGCGCTCGAGGCGCCGCTGGGTGATGTTGCGGTGCTGGACGATGAGGTAGGGCTCGCTGTCGAGCACCAGGCGGTTCGCCGTCAGCTCGAACCAGCGCCGGGTGTTGGGGCTGTCGCAGGGGTATTCGCACTGGAAGACCTCGCCGGTCTGGAAGGTGCGGGTCAGGCCCTCGGGCACCAGGGCGGCCTCCGTGCCGGAGCCGCCCGCGGCGCCGCGGCAGACCTCCAGGTAGTTGCTGCCCAGGTAGCAGTTCGCCGCCTCGCCGCCGTTCTCCCGGCAGAAGCGGTTCCAGGCCGCGTTGGTGGCCACGATCACGCCCTTCCCGTCAAGGATGGCGACCTCGTCGGACATGGCATCGAGCAGGGCCGGGACGGGCAACTGGTCCGGCAGTTTCGGCAGGGGGGCGGTGATCGTCGGGGTCCTTTTCTGACCGGGGCGGCGTGTCTCTGGCCCGCCATGGTACACCAGGGCAGGGGGCCTGCCTAGCAACCTGACGCAGAAGCGGCGCCGGGGGAAGGGCACCCGCCAGGCTGGGCGGGGGGCCGCCCATCGGCGGCGCCGGGGCGGGCCGTTGCCAGGGGGCGCCCAGGCGGGCAAGCTGGGGCGGCAGTGCGGCGATGGGAGGAGCGAGGATGGGCGATCGGGAGGGCATGGCCGGGGAGGAGCCCGAGGCCGAGGCGCGGCGGGCGCGGGGCGAGTTCGTGCGCGGGGTCAGCGCCCACCGGGGCAGCCTCGGCAGCAAGGCGCACCCGCCCGCGCCGCAGCGCTATCACCTCTTCGTCGCCCTCAACTGCCCCTGGTGCCACAGGGTCACCCTGGCCCGGGCCGTGTTGGGGCTGGAGGAGAGTGTCGGGCTCGACGTGGCCTTCCCCAACCGCACCGACGAGGCGGACCCGGCAGGCCCCAATCTCTGGCATTTCGCGCCCGAAAGGGCGGCGAGCCTCACCGGCGCTCCCCTGCCGGAATGCACCGAGGAGCGGGGCACCGGCGCGGGCCACCGCCTGGTGCGCGACATCTACCGCGCCGAGGGCTCGGAGGAGAAATCCGTGCCGATCCTCTACGACCGTGCGGCGGGCCGCATCGTGAACAACGAAAGCGCCGAGATCCTGCGCCAGCTCAACGCCCACGCGGCGGCCCTCGGCTCCCGCCTCGATCCGCCACCGGATCTTTATCCGCAAGCCCTGCGCGAAGAGATCGACGCCCTCAACGCGGCCATCTACGCGGAGGTCAACAACGGCGCCTACCGGGCGGGGTTTTCCTCTGACCAGGAGACCTACGCCGCCGCCTACCGGGCCTACTTCGACCGTCTGGAGGCGCTGGAGACGCTGCTGGCGGACGGGCGGCCCTTCCTCACCGGGGCGCACTTCACCGAGGCTGACCTGCGGCTCTTTCCGACGCTCTACCGGCACGATCCGGTCTATTACCTGCGCATGAAGCTGAACGGTGCGCGCCTGCTCGACTTCCCGCACCTCTGGCGCTGGCTCTGCCGGGTCCACGCCCTGCCCGGCGTGGCCGCCTCGGGCAGCCTGCTGCACTGTCGACAGGGGTACTTCGGGCGCTCCTGGAACGGCACCGTGCCGCTCGGGCCGGAGCGGCCGATGGGCTACCCGGCGGCCTACGATCATCCGGAGCTGGCGCGGGATTGAGGGCTGCCGATCGGCGGGGCTAGCCCGCCGTCTCGCTCTCCACCACCTGGCCCATGACCTGGACCACGAGGTCGATCTCCGCCTCCGTCGCGGTGAAGGGCGGGGCCAGGAGCACGTGGTCGCCCAGGGTGCCGTCGGCGCAGCCCTGGGAGGGGTAGCAGATCACCCCCGCCGTCTTGGCCGCCTCGAGGATGCGCCCGGCCATGTTGCGCGAGGCGGGGAAGGGGGCCTTGCTCTCGCGGTCGGCGACGATTTCGAGGCTCCAGAAGAGCCCGCGCCCGCGGATGTCGCCGACGTGGGCGTGCTGGCCCAGGCGCTCCTTCAGGCCGCGCTCCAGCCGCCCGCCCAGCTCCTTGACCCGCTTGAGCAGCCCTCGGCTCTCGATCTCCTGCATGACGGCGAGCGAGCCCGCGCAGGCCACCGCGTGGCTCATGTAGGTGTGGCCGTTCCAGAGCCGCCCGGAGCCCGCCAGGATCGCCTCGACCACCTTCTCCGAGGCCAGGACGGCGGCGATCGGCTGGTAGCCCGCGCCCAGGCCCTTGGCCATGGTGGTGATGTCGGCGGCGATGCCCTCCTGTTCGAGCGCGTAGAGGCTGCCGGTCCGGCCCATGCCGCACATCACCTCGTCGGCGATGTAGAGCACGCCGTAGCGGTCGCAGATCTCGCGGATGTGCTTGAAGTAGCCCTTCGGCGCGGGCTGGGAGCCGAGCGAGGCCCCCACCACCGGCTCGGCCACGAAGGCGGCCACGGTCTCGGGGCCGAGGGCCTGGATGCGCTCCTCGAGCTGGCCCGCCATGCGGGCGGCGAAGTCCGCCTCGCTCTCGTCGCTGCGCTGGTAGCGGTAGGCGTAGGCCGCCTCGATGTGCTCCACATCCACCAGGAGCGGCGCGAAGGGGGCGCGGCGCCCGGCATGGCCGCTCACGGCCAGGGCGCCCAGGGTGTTGCCGTGGTAGGAGGGCATGCGGGCGATGATCCGGCCGCGGGCAGGGTCGCCGCGCTCCAGGTGGTACTGGCGCGCCAGCTTGAGCGCCGCCTCCATCGCCTCGGAGCCGCTGCCGAGGTACATGACCCGTCCCTTGCCGGTGCCCTCGGGCGCCCGGGCAACGAGGAACTCGGCCAGCTCCTCCGCCGGTTCGTTGGTGAAGAGCCCGGTGTGGGCATAGCTGAGCTGCTCCATCTGGCGCTGCACGGCCAGGCGCACGGCCTCGTTGTCGTGGCCTAGGCTGGAGACGGCGGCCCCGCCGCAGGCGTCGAGGTAGCGTTTGCCCTCGCTGTCGATCAGGTAGGAGCCTTCGCCGCGCACGATGGTCGGCTGGTCGGCGGTGAGGCTGCGGCGCAGGACGTGGCTCATGGTCTCTCCAGTGCTCTGATTTCGCACCCGATTCTAGGCCAATTTGCCCGCCGATGCCACGTCCTTGAGCAGAGAGGCCAAAGCGGGGCTGGACGGGGCGAGGGGTGAGACATCCCATCTTGACCTTGGCGCCGTTTGCGCAAACCCTGCCCCACACCAACAAGGGGGACAGAAAAATGAACACCAAGACCTACACCCGGCGCCGCCTTCTGGGCAGCGCAGCGCTGCTGGCGGGGGCCGCCGCCCTGCCGCGCCTGGCCCTGGCCGCCGATCCGATCAAGGTGGCGGGCATCTACACCGTGCCGGTGGAACAGCAGTGGGTGAGCCGCATCCACAAGGCCGCCGTCACCGCCCAGGACCGCGGCGACATCGAATATACCTTCACCGAGAACGTCTCCAACACCGACTACGCCCGGGTCATGCGCGAATATGCCGAGGCCGGCAACAAGCTGATCATCGGCGAGGTCTTCGGCGCCGAGGCCGAGGCCCGCGAGGTGGCGGCGGACTACCCGGACGTGGCCTTCCTGATGGGCTCTTCCTTCAAGGAAGACCCCGCCCTGCCCAACTTCGCCGTCTTCGACAACTACATCCAGGATGCCGCCTACCTGTCGGGCATCATCGCCGGCGCCATGACGGAAAGCGCCAACATCGGCATGGTCGGGGGCTTCCCGATCCCCGAGGTGAACCGCCTGATGCACGCCTTCATGGCGGGCGCGCGCGAGATGAAGCCCGAGATCACCTTCCAGGTCTCCTTCATCGGCTCCTGGTTCGATCCGCCGAAGGCCAAGGAGACCGCCTTCGCCATGATCGAGAACGGCGCCGACGTGCTCTATGCCGAACGCTTCGGCGTCTCGGACGCGGCCCAGGAGAAGGGCGTCCTGGCCATCGGCAACGTGATCGACACCCAGGCCGACTATCCCGAAACCGTCGTCGCCTCGGCCATCTGGCACTTCGAGCCGACGCTCGATGCCGCCATTGCGGCGGTCCGCGAGGGCTCCTTCACGGCGGCGGACTACGGGCTCTACAGCTTCATGAAGGAGGGCGGCGCCTCGCTCGCTCCGCTCGGCACCTTCGAGGGCAAGGTGCCCCAGGAGGCGCTTGACCTCGTGGAGCAACGCCGCCAGGAGATCATGGACGGGTCCTACGTGACCGAAATCAACGACGAAGAGCCGAAGTCCTCCTCCTGATGCCAGACCAAGACCCCGAGGCGCAGGTCGTCCTGCGCCTCGATTCCATCACCAAGCGGTTCGGAAGCCTGACCGCCAACGACGCCATCACCTTCGATCTGCGCCGCGGCGAGGTGATTGCCCTGCTGGGCGAGAACGGCGCGGGCAAGACGACGCTGATGAACATCCTTTTCGGCCACTACACGGCGGACGCGGGCCGGGTGGAGGTCTTTGGCGCGGCCCTGCCGCCGGGCAATCCCAAGGCCGCCCTGGCGGCCGGCGTGGGCATGGTGCACCAGCACTTCACCCTGGCCGACAACATGACCGTGCTGGAGAACATCGTGCTCGGCACCGCGCCGCTCTGGAAGCTGGGCTTTGGCCGGGCCGCGGCGCGGCGCCGGATCGAGGCCCTGGTGGCGGACTATGGCCTCAAGGTCGATCCCGATGCCCTGGTCGGCGGCCTGACGGTGGGCGAGCGCCAGCGGGTGGAGATCCTCAAGGCGCTCTACCGCGAGGCCGGCATCCTGATCCTCGATGAGCCCACCGCCGTCCTCACCCCGCAGGAGACGGAGGACCTCTTCGCCACCATGCGCAAGGCCGTGGCCCTGGGCCTTTCGGTGATCTTCATCAGCCACAAGCTGCACGAGGTCATGGCCATCTCGTCCCGCGTGGTGGTGCTGCGCCACGGCAAGCTGGTGGCCGAGGCCCGGACCGATGCGGTGGACCGGCACCGCCTGGCCGAGATGATGGTGGGCCAGGAGGTCGCCGCCCCCGAGGTGCGCGCCCCGAACCCGGGCGAGACCCTGGTGGAACTCTCCGCCGTCTCGACCCCCGACAGGGGCGCCGCGCCGGGCCTGAAGCGGGCCCACCTGAAGCTGCGGGCGGGCGAGATCACCGGCCTGGCGGGGGTCTCGGGCAATGGCCAGGCGGCCTTGGCCGACCTGATCGGCGGGCTCATCGCGCCCGCCTCGGGCAGCCTGCGCCTGATGGGGGAGGCGGTGCGCGCCTGGTCGCCACGCGCGGCCCTGGCCCGGGGCATCGCCCGCATTCCCGAGGACCGCCACCGCACCGGCACCATCGCCGACTTCGACCTGACGGAGAATGCCATCCTGGAGCTCTACACCAAGGCCCCCTTCAGCCGCGCCGGCTGGATGGACTGGGGTGCTGCGCGATCCTTCACCGAGGAGGTAATCGAGGGCTACGACGTGCGCTGCCCCGGCCCCGAGACCCGCATCCGCCTGCTCTCGGGCGGGAACATGCAGAAGCTCATCCTGGGCCGGGTGCTGGAGACCTCGCCCGCCGTGATCCTGGCCAACCAGCCGGTGCGCGGGCTCGACATTGGCGCCCTCACCTATGTGCACGAGCAGCTCCTGGCGGCGCGGGATCGGGGCGCGGCGGTGCTGCTGATCTCCGAGGACCTGGACGAGATCACGGCCCTCTCGGACGTGATCCACGTGATCTCCGAAGGCCGTCTCTCGCCGCCCTTCGCGCGCGGCGCCCTGAGCACCGCGGAGCTGGGCGTCTGGATGGCGGGCCAGGGCTTCGAGGAGCAGACCGATGCGGCTTGAACCCCTTGCCAACCCCTCGCTCGGGCGCCGCCTGGGCCTGCCCGCCCTGGCGCTTCTGGCCACCGTGGTGGTGGCCTCTCTCCTGGCCATGGTGGCCGGCGCCCAGCCCTTTTCCGTGCTGGGGCTGATCGTGAAGGGCGCCTTCGGCTCCAAGTTCGCCACGCTCGAAACCCTCAACCGCGCCACGCCGCTGATCTTCACCGGCCTGGCCGTGGCCGTGGCCTTCCGCGCCCGGCTCTGGAACATCGGCGCCGAGGCGCAGCTCTACATGGGGGCGGTGGTGACGGTGGTGCTGGGCACCGGGGCGCTGCCCTGGGCAGCGCCCGCGCTCCTGCCGACGATCGCCCTGGCGGCCATGCTGGCGGGCGCCCTGGTGCTCCTGGTGCCGACCTTCCTCAAGACCCGCTTCGGCGTGGACGAGGTGGTGACCACGCTGCTTCTCAACTTCGTCGTCCTGCTCTGGGTCTCGATGCTGCTGGAGGGGCCCCTGAAGGACCCCATGGGCCTGGGCTGGCCCAAGTCCGCGAGGCTCATCGCGGAGGCGCGGCTGCCGCGTATCCTGGAGGGGCTGCGCCTGCACTGGGGCTTTGCCCTGGCCCTGATCGCGGCGCTTCTGGTCTGGGTGATCCAGCGCCGCACGACGCTGGGCTACGAGATGCGCGCCGTGGGGCTCAATGCCGAGGCGGCGGCCTTTGCCGGCATCCCGGTGAACCGCGTGCTGATCAAGACGGCGCTGCTGTCCGGCGGCCTGGCGGCCTTGGCGGGCTTTTCCGAGGTGGCGGGCCTGAAGGGCAGCCTCACCTTGGATATTTCGCCGGGCTTCGGCTACACCGGGATCATCGTCGCCATGCTGGCCCTGCTCAACCCGCTCGGCGTGGTGGTGGCCGCGCTCTTCGTGGCGGGAATCTTCGTCGGGGCCGATTCCATGAGCCGGGCGGCGGGGGTGCCCACCTATCTCGCCGACATCATGCTGGCCCTGGCGCTTCTGATGATGGTCCTGGCGATCCTCTTGACCCGCTTTAGGGTGAGGCGCGACTGATGGACATTCTCGAAATCCTCCTCTCGGCCAGCTTCTGGACCGCCGCCATCCGCATCGCCTCGCCGCTGATCTTCGCCGCCCTGGGCGAGCTGATCTGCGAGCGGGCCGGGGTGCTCAACCTCGGCATCGAGGGCATCATGGTGGTGGGGGCCTTCGCCGGCTGGCTCACCGTCTATCTCGGCGGCGGGCTCTGGTTCGGGGTCGCGGTGGCCATGCTCTCGGGCATGGGCTTCGGGCTCATTCACGGCACCCTGACGGTGCCCTTCGGCCTCTCGCAGCATGTGGTGGGGCTGGGGATCACGCTCCTGGCCACCTCGCTCACCTACTACTGCTACCGCCTGGCCCTGCCGGAAGTCACCTCGCCGCCCAAGATCGAGGCCTTCCAGCCCTGGGAGGTGCCCCTCCTGTCGGAGATCCCGGTGCTGGGCCCGGCGCTCTTCGCCCAGACGCCGCTCACCTACCTGGCCTTTGCCCTGGCGCTGGTGGTGGGCTTGACGCTCTACCGCACGCCCCTGGGGCTGGCCCTGCGCGCGGCCGGGGAGAACCCGGCGGCGGTGGAGGCCCAGGGCCTCAGCGTCACGGCGATCCGCATGGGGGCGGTGATGGTGGGCTCGGGCCTGATGGCCGTGGGCGGCGCCTTCCTGACCATGAGCGCCTTCAACTCCTTCTTCTTCGAGATGGTCAACGGGCGCGGCTGGATCTGCATCGCCCTGGTGGTCTTCGGCTCCTGGCGGCCCGGCAAGACCCTGCTGGGCGCGGTGCTCTTCGCCGCCTTCGACGCGCTTCAGATCAGGGTGCAGCAGACCCCGCTCGGGGCGGACATTCCCTACCAGTACTTCCTGATGGCGCCCTACATCCTGTCGATCCTGGCGCTGGTGGTGATGTCGCGCCGGGCGCAGGTGCCCGCGGCGCTGATGGTGCCCTTCAACAAGGGGGAGCGGTGATGGCGGAACGGATCGCCCGCCCGGCGCGGCCCTCCTTGCTTCTTTCCCCCCTCATCGCCGACTCCTCGGAAGGATAAGAGAATGTTCGACCTGATCGTCAAAGGCGGCACAATGCCGGATGGCACCCAATCCGACATCGGCATCACGGGGGACAGGATCACCGCCATCGAGGATCTCTCCACCGCCGAGGCGGGCGAGACCGTCGAGGCCACCGGCGACCTTGTCAGCCCGCCCTTCGTCGATCCCCATTTCCACATGGATGCCACCCTCAGCTACGGCACCCCGCGGATCAACGCCTCGGGCACCCTGCTCGAAGGGATCGGCCTCTGGGGCGAGCTGAAGCAGGTGATGCAGGCGGACGAGGTCAAGGCCCGGGCGCTGGAATACTGCGACTGGGCCGCCTCCCTGGGGCTGCTCGCCATCCGCTCCCACGTGGACACCTGCGACGACAGCCTGCTCGGCGTCGAGGTCCTGCTGGAGGTGCAGCGCGAGGTCTCGGACTACATCGACCTGCAGCTCGTGGCCTTCCCGCAGGACGGGCTCTTCCGCGATCCCACGGCCTACGAGAACACCCTGCGGGCGCTCGACATGGGGGTCGACGTGGTGGGCGGCATCCCCCACTTCGAGCGCACCATGGCGGAGGGCGCCCGCTCCGTCACGAGGCTCTGCGAGATCGCCGCCGAGCGGGGCCTGATGGTGGACCTGCACTGCGACGAGACCGACGACCCCCAGTCGCGCCACATCGAGACCCTGGTGGCCGAGACCCAGCGCCTGGGGCTCCGGGGCCGGGTGGCGGGCTCGCACCTCACCTCGATGCACTCGATGGACAACTACTACGTCTCGAAGCTCCTGCCGCTGATGGCCGAGGCGGGGGTGGCGGCCATCCCCAACCCCCTGATCAACATCGTCCTCCAGGGCCGCCATGACACCTTCCCCAAGCGCCGCGGCCTGACCCGGGTGAAGGAGATGCAGGCGCTTGGCATCGAGGTGGGCTGGGGCCAGGACTGCGTGCTCGATCCCTGGTATTCGCTGGGCACCGGGGACATGCTCGACGTGGCCTTCATGGGGCTGCACGTGGCCCAGATGACGGCGCCCGAGGAAATGCGTCGCTGCTTCGAGATGGTGACCGAGGGCAATGCCCGGATCATGGGGCTTGAGGACTACGGGCTGCGGGTCGGGGCGCGGGCCTCTCTCGTGGTGCTGGATGCGGGCAACCCGATCGAGGCCCTGCGCCTGCGCGCCGACCGCCTGGCGGTGGTGGCGGGCGGCAGGGTGATTGCCCGGCGCCCGCGCGGCGATGCGGCCCTGGCGCTGCCCGGCCGGCCCGCGCACGTGCGGCGGCGGCATCCGGCGCATGGGCCGGGGTAGGGGGGTGATGGGGGCATCGCCCCCGTCCTAGCGACTTGTCCCGCCCGGCCCCCCCTCTAAAGCGACGCCGCCGCGCGGCTGGCCTGGTCGTACTGGCCCGAGATGGCGCGCAGCTGGGCCGCCACCCGGCGCAGCTCAGGCCCGCTGAGGTCCATCCGCGGCAGACCGTCGAGAAAGCAGTCCCGGCGGATGCGCCGGTAGGTCTCGCAAAGCGCCGCGCCCCTGTCGGAGGTGCTGTAGAAGACCTCCTTGCCGCGCTTGTCGGCCAGGATCAGCTCCTGCTTGAGCAGCTTGCGCAGGGCGTAGTTCACCGTGTGGGTGTCCTCGATGTTGAGCAGGAAGCAGATGTCCGTCAGGCGCTTCTCGCGGCCCCGATGGTTGGTGTTGTGCAGCACCAGGATCTCCAGCGGGGTAAGGTCGCCGTTGCCCGCCGCCGCCATGCAGCGCGACATCCAGCGGGTGAAGGCGTTGTAGGCGATGATCATGCCGTACTCGAGCTCGGAGGCCTCCCAGCCCTCCCCCTCGGCGAGGTGCCGGGAGGAGACGATGCGCCGCTCCGGCAGGGGTTTCGGGGTCTCATCCATGGCACTCTCCCGCTCTGAACCTTGGTGAAACGCTAGCGAATTGCGGCCTTTTTGCAAGCGTGGCCGCCCGGGGCATTATGCAACACCCGCGGCCGCGGTGAACTTCGCCCTTTTGCGGCCGCCCCCCGCCTGCTAGCCTGCGCGGCAATAACAAGAGGCAGTGAGCGGTGAGAAGGACGGGCTTTCGCGGCACGTTTGTCATCAGCTGGACGCAGACGGAGATTGACGGGCTCGAGGCCCCGCCGGTGCAGGCCCTCACGGAAGGGGCCGCCTGGTCATGGCGCGGCGACGCGCTGCGGGTTGACGGGCCGGCCGACATTCTGCGGCTGGATGATGCGGAGGGGGCAGAGGCGCTCCGCCGCCGGGCGGCACGGATGGTGCACCGGCTGGTGGGGGCGGCCCTCGAGACCGGGGGCACGGCCCCGCGGTCCAGCGCGGCCGTGGCGCGGGACGATCTGCCGCTGATGGACAATGCCTTCCAGGTCACCGACGGGGCGCGCAGCTTTACCGTGACCCTGATCGAGCCCGGCGGCGGGCGCCAGCCGCTGCTCATGTTCCACGACGATATGCCGCCGCGCATGACCGATCTTTGGGTCGTGCACCACACCCTGGGCTATGCCGCCGCAAGGCGCGAGATGACCGCGGGCGGGGTCATCTGCTTCACCCCCGGCACGCTCCTGCGCACCGCCAAGGGCCCGCGCCCGATCGAGGCCCTGCGCGAGGGCGATCTGGTGCAGACCAAGGACAACGGGCTGCAACCAATCCGCTGGATCGGCAGCCGCTGGATGTCGGGCGCGAGGCTCCATGCCCTGCCGCACCTGCGCCCGATCCGCCTGCGCGCGGGCCTCTTCGGGGCGGCCCAGCCGGAGGCGGACCTGGTGGTCTCGCCGCAGCACCGGCTGCTCTTCAAGGGGCCGGTGGCGCGGGACCTTTTCCACAGCGAGGAGGTGCTGATCCGCGCCAGCGATCTGATCGACGGCCGCCTGGTGGAGGTGGACCGGCGGCTGCGCGAGGTGACCTACATCCACCTGCTCTTCGAGGCGCACCAGATCCTCTGGGCCAACGGGGTCGAGACAGAGAGCTTCCACCCGGCCTCGGCGGCCCTCTCCTCGCTCGACGCCGGGGACCGGGCGCGGCTCCTGGCGGAACAGCCGGAGCTGGACCGCGATCCCCACGCCTACGGGGCCTTTGCCCGGCGGAACCTGACCCAGTCGGAGGCGGCGCTCTACGCCCATGCGGCGTGAGGGGGGTGCTCCGCCCCCATCACGCCCCGATCAACCCACCAGGCACGAAGCCCCGCCTCACCCGGCGGTGCGGCTCTCGATCAAGGCGCGGACGATGGCCTTGGCGCTCTCGCTGTCCCACTTGGCGTCACCCCTCAGACGGGCGATCTCGCGCCCCTCGGGGTCCAGGATCACGGTGATCGGCAGGCCGAAGACGCCCATCTGGCTGGCCAGGGCCTGTTTCGGGTCGCGGTGCTTGGGCAGGCTGTCGATCCCCGCCTCCTCGAAGAAGCGGTCGATCCCCTGGGGCGAGTTGCGCCCTGTGGCGATGGTCAGGACCTCGAAGTGCTCGCCGCCGAATTCCTGCTGCAGGGCGTTGAGCTGCGGCATCTCCTTGCGGCAGGGGGCGCACCAGGTGGCCCAGAAGTTCACCAGCACGTACTTGCCCTGCCAGTCCGCCAGGGTTGCCTGGCCCGACCCGTCCGCCAGGTCGAAGGCGGCGTCCGAGCTGGCCTCGGGGGTCTCGTGCAGCACCAGCTTCTTCATGTCGCCCTCGCGCAGGGGGGCAATGTCGGGGCCCGCGGCCGACGCGGGGTTTGCACCCAGAACGAGGGCCGTATAGATCAGGCCGAACACGAGATTTCTCATCTTTCCTCCGAGGCTTTGCATGACCGACCGTTCCGCCGACAAGAGCTCTAACCAGATGTGGGGCGGCCGCTTTGCCGCGGGGCCCGATGCGATCATGGAGGCAATTAACGCCTCCATCGGCTTTGACAAGCGCCTGGCCGCCCAGGACATCGCGGGCAGCCGGGCCCATGCCGCGATGCTCGCGGCGACCGGCATCATCACTGATAAGGACGCCGAGGCGATCCGGGAAGGGCTTCTCACGATCTTGTCAGAGATCGAGGCAGGAGACTTCCCCTTCTCTGCCGCGCTCGAGGACATCCACATGAACGTGGAGGCCCGCCTGAAGGAGAAGATCGGCGCCCCCGCCGGGCGGCTCCACACCGGGCGCAGCCGCAACGACCAGGTGGCGACCGACTTCAAGCTCTGGGTGCGTGACCAGCTCGACGCCGCCGAGGGCGGGCTCCTGGCCCTGATCGGGGCCCTGCTGGGCCAGGCCGAGGCGGGGGCCGACTGGGTCATGCCCGGCTTCACCCACCTCCAGACCGCCCAGCCGGTGACCTGGGGCCACCACATGATGGCCTACGTGGAGATGTTCGGCCGCGACCTGTCGCGGGTGCGCGACGCCCGCCGCCGCATGAACGAGAGCCCGCTGGGCGCCGCCGCCCTGGCCGGCACCTCCTTCCCGATCGACCGGGAGATGACCGCCGAGGCCCTGGGCTTCGACCGGCCCGCCGCCAACTCGCTCGACGCCGTGAGCGACCGGGACTTTGCGCTGGAGTTCCTCTCCGCCGCCTCGATCTGCGCCGTCCACCTGAGCCGCTTCGCCGAGGAGCTGGTGATCTGGTCCTCCGCCCAGTTCCGCTTCGTGATCCTCTCGGACCGCTTCTCCACCGGCTCCTCGATCATGCCGCAGAAGAAGAACCCCGACGCGGCCGAGCTGATCCGCGCCAAGATGGGCCGCATCTTCGGCGCCCAGACCGCCCTGATGATGGTCATGAAGGGCCTGCCGCTGGCCTATTCCAAGGACATGCAGGAGGACAAGGAGCAGGTCTTCGACGCCGCCGACAACCTCATGCTGGCCCTGGCCGCGATGGAGGGCATGGTGCGCGACATGAGCGCCAACCAACCCGCCCTGGAGGCGGCGGCGGGCAGCGGCTTCTCCACCGCGACCGATCTGGCCGACTGGCTGGTGCGGGTCCTGGGGCTGCCCTTCCGCGAGGCGCACCACGTCACCGGCAGCCTGGTGGCCCTGGCCGAGAGCCGCGGCTGCGACCTGCCGGACCTGACGCTCGCCGACATGCAGGGCGTTCATGGCGAGATCACCGAGGAGGTCTTTGGCGTTCTGGGCGTGCATAATTCGGTCAATTCGCGTATATCCTACGGGGGTACGGCGCCCGAGCAGGTGCGCCGCCAGATCGCCCGCTGGAAGGAGATCCTCGCTTGAAACCCCTGTTGAGCCTGCTGGCGCTCCTGACCCTCGCTGCCTGCGGCGCCGATGGCGAGCCGGTGCGCCCCACCGCCGCCACCGAGGTGACCTACTCCTCCTCGGGCGTCTATGCCCAGGCCCGGGTCGGCGTCACCCGCGGCCCCCTGACCGTGACGCTCGGCCTGTGAGCCGGGGCCGGGTCAGCCTGGCGCTCGCCGCCTTGCTTCTTGTGCTGACCGCCTGCGGCCCGGCGACGGAGGAGCAGGAACGCTTCCTGGAGACCTACGGCCAGCGCGCAGGCTACGCGCGATGAGCCGCGCCGCCCTCCTGCTGGGGCTGCTGGCCCTGCTGGCGGCCTGCATCGGCCCTCTGCCCCCGCAGGCCGAGAGCGGCCCGCCCGCCGGCCGCTCCGACACGAAACAGCAGCCTAGCAATTACGATCCGGGGCTCCATCTCTCGGGCCATGCCAACGTCGGCATCGTCAAGAGGTTCTGATATGTCCCCCCTGCGCGTGATCTTCCTGCTCCTGGCCCTCTGGGGCGCGATCCACCCCATGTACTACTTTGTCAGCTGGTTCCTGGCGAACGGCTTTGACCTCATGGCGATGGTCGAGGCCTGGCACGCCAATGCCGCCAGCAGCGGCCTGGTCTGGGATCTGACCATCGCCGCCGTGACCCTGACGATTTGGATTCTCGCCGAGGTGGCGGTGCGCCGCAACTGGGCCGCCCTCTGGGCGATCCCCGCCACCTTCTGCATCGGGGTGAGCTGCGGCCTGCCGCTCTACCTCTTCCTGCGCAGCCGCCCGCTCGACTGAGGCGTCGGCCTGACCGGAACCGGGCCTTGCTATGGCCCTGGGGTTTGGGCAAAATCCATGCGACGGATGCTTCTGCTGGGGTGAGGCAAACGGTGCAGATCGACGAGGAAACCTTCGAGGCGGTTTCGGCCCTCACGGGGGACGGGCTCTGCCTTTGCGAGATGATTGTGGACGGGGCGGGGCAGGCGGTGGACTACCGCTTTCTCAAGGTGAACGACCGCTTTGCCGCCTACACCGGGCTGGAGGGGGCCGAGGGCCGCACGGCCCTGGAGCTGGTGCCGGAGCTGGAGCAGCACTGGATCGACACCTACGCCCGCGTCGGCCTGGGCCGCGAGAGCCTGAAGTTCGAGAACGGCTCGGTGCCCATGGGGCGCTGGTTCGAGGTCTGCGCCACGCCGGTGGCGGGGCAGGGGCGGCTGGCCATCCTCTTTCGCGACATCAGCCAGCGCCGCGCCGCCGAGGAGGAGCGCCAGGCGGCCCTGGAGCAGGCCGACCGGCTCTTCGAGGAGCTGAGCCACAGGGTCAAGAACAGTCTCGCCGTGGTCTCCTCCATCGTCTCCTCCGAGGCCCGCGCGGGCCCCGAGGCGCTGCGCCCGGTGCTCGAGCGGGTCGGCACCCGGGTGGCCGCGGTGGGGCGGCTCTATGACACCATCAGCCGCACCGGCGCCATCGCCCAGGTGCCGGTCCGGCCCTACCTGGAGGCGATCCTGGAGGGGCTGGAAAGCTCGCTCGCGGGCGAGGGGCGGGTGGCGATCACCTCGGATCTGCCGGAGATCACCCTGGCGGGCCAGCAGGCGGTCTCGCTTGGGCTGGTGGTGAACGAGCTGGTGACCAACAGTCTCAAGCACGCCTTCCCCGAGGGCCGCTCGGGCCGGATCGCGGTGCGGCTGCGCCGGGAGGGCGAGACCTGCCACCTGAGCATCGGCGACAACGGCGTCGGCGGCGAGGCGGAGAGCGAGGGCGAGCGCGGCCTCGGCTCGCGCCTGGTGGCGGCCTTCGTGGCGAACCTCGGCGGCGAGATGAAGCGCGAGAGTGGCGCAGAGGG
Source organism: Sulfitobacter sp. (assembly GCA_965212515.1). Taxonomy (GTDB): domain Bacteria; phylum Pseudomonadota; class Alphaproteobacteria; order Rhodobacterales; family Rhodobacteraceae; genus Sulfitobacter. The sequence goes on along the minus strand of OZ243122.1, from coordinate 1,052,253 downwards.
GACCAGCGTGCGGATCGGGTTTCCGTTGGAGGGGTAGGGTTGGGGGGGGGCGTGCGGGCTTGGCCCGGGGTCTCTTTGGGAGGGAGACCCTCGGAGTAAGCCCGAGGGTGACGGTCGCCCTAATCCGACGCGGCGCCTCGGACGGTAATGGCATGGCGGGGCTGCGCCCCCTTTTTCTGTACCGGGGGGAGGAGCAGCACATCAGGCGCCATGATACCGTCATCCCGCGCCTGACCCGGGATTTACAGCACCCGAGAGACCCTCGGATCGAGTCCGAGGGTGACGGCTTAGGCGATACAGGAGCCGGGCGAGCGCCGGACCGGGGGACGGCGCTGCAACTTACCCGCTACCGTGCTTTATGGCGGCCACGTACATCTTCGCGGCGGGCTCCGCGCTGCCGACAACAAAAGCGCCGGCCCACGGGGCCGGTCCGGCGCTGGCACGGCGGTCGCTGGCGCGACCTTGATTCCGTGCCGGGTGAGGAGTCCAGCCGTCATCCCGGGCTTGACCCGGGATCTCCTGCCATCCAACGAGACCCTCGGAGCAAGTCCGAGGGTGACGTCCCTGCAATGGCCACCCCCACCCCGCAATTCCCACATTGATGCGCCCCGCGTGCTGCTCTAAGGCTCCCCCATGGATCATTTCCTTTACCGCGACGGCGCCCTGCACGCCGAGGATGTGCCGGTGGCCGAGATTGCCGCCGCCGTCGGCACGCCCTTCTACCTCTATTCCACCGCCACCCTGGTGCGCCACTTCCGGCTCTTCGACGAGGCCCTGGCGGGGCTCGATCACCTGGTCTGCTATGCGGTCAAGGCCAACTCCAACCAGGCCGTCCTGCGCACCCTGGCCCAGGAGGGGGCGGGCATGGATGTGGTCTCGGGCGGGGAGTACCGCCGCGCCCGGGCCGCCGGGGTGCCGGGCGAGCGCATCGTCTTCTCGGGCGTGGGCAAGACCCGCGAGGAGATCGAAACCGCCCTGGCGGGCGGCATCCGCCAGTTCAACGTGGAGAGCGAGCCCGAGATGGCGGTGCTCGACGCGGTGGCGCGCGAGATGGGCCTGCGCGCCCCCATCACCGTGCGGGTCAACCCCGATGTCGATGCCAGGACCCACGCCAAGATCGCCACCGGCAAGTCCGAGAACAAGTTCGGCATCCCCATCGCCCGGGCGCGCGAGGTCTATGCCATGGCCGCCGCCATGCCGGGGCTGGAGGTGATCGGCATCGACGTGCACATCGGCTCCCAGCTGACCGAGCTCGAGCCCTATGCCCTGGCCTACCGCAAGGTGGCCGAGCTGACCGGCCTGCTGCGCGCCGAGGGCCATCAGATCCGGCGCCTCGACCTGGGCGGCGGGCTCGGCATCCCCTACGAGCGCAGCAACGCCGATCCGCCCCTGCCGGCGGACTACGGCGCCCTGGTGAAGGGGACCCTGGGCCACCTCGACTGCGAGATCGAGATCGAGCCGGGCCGTCTGATCGCGGGCAACGCGGGCCTCATGGTGAGCCGGGTGATCTACCTCAAGTCGGGCGAGGGGCGGGACTTCCTGATCCTCGACGGGGCCATGAACGACCTCATCCGCCCGGCCATGTACGACGCCTACCACGACATCGTGCCGGTGCGGGAGCCCGCGCCGGGGGTCGAGACCCGGCCCTACGACGTGGTCGGCCCGGTCTGCGAATCGGGTGACACCTTCGCCCGGCAGCGCCACCTGCCGCCCCTGGCGGCGGGCGATCTCGTCGCCTTCCGCTCGGCCGGGGCCTACGGCGCGGTGATGAGCAGCGAGTACAACTCGCGCCCCCTGATCCCCGAGGTCCTGGTGAAGGGCGATCAATTCGCGGTCATCCGGCCGCGCCCCACCTTTGACGAAATGATAAACCGCGATACCATTCCCGAATGGCTCTAGGCTGTCCCGGCCGCGGGCCACCGGAGGGACGCGACCGAGCATGAGCAATTTCACCCCGAACGATCTGCGCCGCACCCTGGCCCGCCTGCGCTGGCCCCTGCGCCTGACCTGGGCGGGCCTCTTCGCCGAGAGCCTGGTGCGGGCCCTCTGGCCGCTCCTGAGCCTCCTCCTGCTGCTCCTCGCCGCCCTCATGCTGGGCCTCCAGGATCTGGTGCCGGTGGAGCTTGTCTGGGGCGCCGCCGCGCTCGCGGGCCTCGGCGCCCTCGCGGCCCTGGTCTTTGCCGCCCGCCGCCTGCGCCTGCCCGCGCGCGGCGCGGCCCTGGCCCGGCTTGACGAGAGCCTGCCGGGCCGTCCACTCCAGGCCCTGCTGGACGATCCCGCCCTGGGCCGGGAGGATGAGCGGGCCATGGCCCTCTGGCGCGCCCACAAGGCCCTCATGGCGCGCCGCGCCGAGAGCGCCCGCGCCGTGCCCGGCGATCTGCGCATCGCCGACCGTGATCCCTATGCCCTGCGTTACGTGGCCCTGCTGGCCTTCCTGGTGGCCCTCACCTTCGGCTCGCTCTGGCGGGTCGGCTCCGTCGCCTCCATGGCGCCCGGCGGCCCCGCCCTGGCGGGCGGGCCGGTCTGGGAGGGCTGGGCCGAGCCGCCGCGCTACACCGGCAAGCCGACCCTCTACCTCAATGACCAGCCGGCGGGCCCCCTGGACCTGCCCGAGGGCACCCTCATCACCCTGCGTTTCTACGGCGAGGTGGGGGCCCTGAGCCTTTCCGAGACGGTCTCGGGCCGCGCCGCCGCCACGGACCCGGAGGCGGCCCGGGCCCCGAGCCAGGACTTCACCGTGCTGGAGGCGGGCCAGATCGCCATCGAGGGGCCCAACGCCCGCACCTGGGAGGTGGCCCTGGTGCCCGACGCCCCGCCGGAGGTGGAGATCCTCGACCGGCCCGAGGTGACGGCCCTGGGCGAGATGCGCCTGCCCTTCGCGGCACGGGATGACTATGGCGTGGAGGCGGGCGAGGCCCGCATCGCGCTCGACCTCGCGGAGGTGGACCGGCGCTACGGCCTGGCCACCCCGCCCGATCCCCGGCCCGAGATCGTCGTGCCCCTGCCGACCCCCATCGCCGGCAGCCGCACCGCCTTCGAGGAGAACCTGATCGACGACTTCTCCAAGCACCCCTGGGCCAACCTGCCGGTGCGGATCTCCCTCTCCGTGCTCGACGCCGCCGAGCAGCGCGGCGCCATCGCCCCCGAGGAGCTTGTCCTGCCCGGGCGGCGCTTCTTCGATCCGGCGGCGGCGGCCCTGATCGAGATGCGGCGCGACCTGCTCTGGGCGCGCGAGAACGCCGGCCGCGCCGCCCAGGTGCTGCGCGCCGTGGCCTACCGCCCCGAGGAGGTGCTGCGCACCGAGACCACCACCCTGCGGCTGCGCCGCCTGATCGAGCGGCTGGAGCTGCGCGCCCGCTACGGGCTTGACGAGGAGATCCAGGAGGAGCTGGCCGAGGACCTCTGGGGCCTGGCGCTGGAGCTGGAGGAGGGCGTCCTCGGGGACGCGCTCGAGCGGATGCGGCGCGCCCAGGAGCGGCTGCGCGAGGCCATGCGCAACGGCGCCAGCGACGAGGAGATCGCCGAGCTCATGGAGGAGCTGCGCCGCGCCACCGAGGACTACATTCAGCAGCTGATGCGCCAGCAGGCCCAGAACCAGGAAGGGCAGGAGGGCCAGGAGGGGCAGCAGCAGCAGGGCGAATCGATGCAGATGACCCAGGATGACCTGCAGCGCATGATGGACCGCATCCAGGAGCTCATGGAGCAGGGCCGCATGGCCGAGGCCGCCGAGGCCCTGCAGCAGCTCCAGGAGATGATGGAGAACATGCGCGTCACCCAGGGCCAGCAGGGCCAGGGCCAGCAGAGCCCCGGCCAGCAGGCCATGGAGGGGCTGGCCGACACCCTGCGCGAGCAGCAGGGCCTCTCGGACCAGGCCTTCCGCGACCTCCAGGAACAGTTCAACCCCAATGCCAACCGGGGCGAGAGCCAGGGCAACGAGGGCCGCAGCGGCGGCGCCGGGCGCGGCCAGAGCCACGAGGGCCAGCAGGGCCAGGGCCAGGGTCAGGGCAACGAGCCAGGCGAGGGCCGCCAGGGCCAGACCCGGCCCGGGGAGCCGGGCCGGGAGGGCCAGGGCCAGGGCGAGATGGACCTGGCCGAGCGCCAGCAGGCCCTGCGCGACGAGCTGCGCCGCCAGCAGGGCCGCCTGCCGGGCGGCGGCACGCCCGAGGGCGAGGCCGCGCGCGATGCCCTGGACCGGGCCGGGCGGGCCATGGACCGGGCCGAGGAGAACCTGCGCGGCGGCGACCTGGCCGAGGCCATCGACAACCAGGCCCAGGCCATGGAGGCCCTGCGCGAGGGCATGCGCTCGCTGGGCGAGGCCCTGGCCCAGGAGGAGCAGAACCGCCAGCCGGGCCAGGGCACGGCCGAGAGCGACCGACGTGCCGACAACCGCGACCCCCTGGGCCGCGAACAGGGCGGCAACGGCTCCTCCAGCACGGAAGGGCCCCTGGCCCTCGGCCCCGACGCGACCGACCGCGCCCGCCGCCTGCTCGACGAGATCCGCCGCCGCTCGGGCGAGGCCGACCGGCCCGAAATCGAGCGCGACTACCTCAATCGGTTGCTGGATCGGTTCTGAGCGGCCAGGGGCGCGGGCGGCGCCGCCGCCTCAGCCCTTGCGGTGAAAGTCCGGCTTGCGCTTTTCGAGGAAGGCGCGGAGGCCCTCCTGGGCGCTTTCGGTGGTCTGCGACATGGCGGCGGCCAGGCTCTCGGTGAAGAGGCCGTCGGCGCGGCTCATGTCCTCGATCCGGCTCAGGGCCTGGATCATCAGGTAGTTGGAGAAGGGCGCATTGTCGGCCACCTCGGCGGCCAGCCTGAGCGCCAGGTCGAAGCCCTCGCCCCGGCCCACCGCGTAGTGGGCGAGGCCCAGGGCCAGGCCCTCCTCGGCGCCGTAGGTGCGGCCCGTCAGCATCATCTCGCGCATCCGGTCGGCGCCGATGATGCGGCCCACCCGGACCGTCGCGCCGCCGCCCACGAAGATGCCGCGCCGCCCCTCGGGAAGCTGGAAGCGCACCCCCTCCTCGGCGATGCGGATGTGGGCCGCCGTGGCCACCTCCAGCCCGCCGCCGATCACCGCCCCCTGCATCAGGGCGATCACCGGCAGGCCGCCGAACTCGATCAGGTCGGTGATGCGGTGCCAGAGACGCGACTGGTGGACCGTCTCCTCGGCCGAGCGGTGCTGGTGTTCGTCGAGGTCCAGCCCGGCGCTGAAGTGGCCCCCCTCGCCGCGCAGGATCACCGCGCGGACCTCCTCGCCGGGGGCGCGGAAGAAGTTCTCCAGGGTCAGGATCAGCCGGTCGCTCATGGCGTTGCGCTTCTCGGCGCGGTTGAAGGTGAGGATGGCGATCTGGTCGCGCAGCTCCACCTTCAGGATCGGGTCCGGCGTGTCGCTCATGAGTTCTCCGGCAGGTCCCGGTCCGATTCCGGCAAGTTCAGGGTGGACCAGGTGTCGTCGCGCGGCGGCGTGGGGGGCGTGTCGCAGGCGCGGCGGTGGATGTTCACCTTGGCGATGAAGTTGGCCGAGATGGGTGCCGTGACAAAGAGGAAGGCCATGATCAGCAGCTCGTGCAGCGAGCCCTCGGCGAAGACCCAGGAGTGCAGCATGGAGGCCAGCAGCAGGGCGCCGATGCCGATCGTCCCGACCTTGGTGGGGGCATGCAGCCGCGTCATCGAATCGTCGAAGCGCAGCAGGCCGATGCTGCCGATGAGGGCGAAGGCGCCGCCGATCAGCAGGCAGGCGGCGATGGCGTAGGTTCCGATCAGCTCTCCGGTCATTCGATGATGTCTCCCCGCAGGACGAAGCGCGCCAGCGCCACGGTCGAGACGAAGCCGAGCATGGCGATGATCAGCGTCACCTCGAAGTAGATGCGTGTGCCCTGGGCGATGCCCAGCAGCACGATGAGGCCAAGGGCGTTCACCACCATGGTGTCGAGCGCCAGGATGCGGTCCCCGACGCTGGGCCCGATGACCAGGCGGATCATGCAGAGGACCTGGGCCAGGGCGACCATCACGAAGGCCGCCAGGAAGGCCCAGTCCATCAGGGTGATGGCGTCACTCATGAGAAGATCTCCTTCAGACGGCGTTCGTAGCGCTGCTTGATCTCATCCCGCACGCCATCGGGGTCATCCGTGTCGAGCGTATGGACGAGGAGCGAGTGGCCCTCGTCCGAGAGGTCCGCCGAGACGGTGCCGGGGGTCAGGGTGATGGTCCCGGCGAGAATGGTGATGGCCTCGGGCTCGCGCAGCTCCAGCGGCACCACGACCCAGGCCTGGCGCAGCTTGCCGTTGGGCCGGGTGAGGACGATCCAGGCCACCTGGATGTTGGCCACCAGGATGTCCCAGATCACGATGAGCATGTAGCCCAGCATCTTGACGGGCCGGAAGCCCAGGGGCCTATCGGGCCACCAGACGGCTGTGATGCGGGCGATGATGGTGCCGAGGATCACCCCGAAGACGGCCATGCCCCAGGAGAACTGGTTCTGGAGCAGGATCCAGACCACGGCCATCAGCAGGGTCAGCAGCGGGTGGGGAAAGAGCCAGCGGAAAAAGGCGCTCATGTCACTGCTCCTTCTTTTTGGGTTTGCTCAGCTTGCCCGGCGTCTCGAGCACCGTCTCCAGGTAGGCCTGGGGGGCATAGAGCCCCTGGGCGGTGCCCGCGACGTAGCGGTAGGCGGGGCCGGCAAAGACGGTGTGCAGGATCAGCAGCAGCACCAGGCCGCCGACGGCGACGTAGCTGAGGGCGCTGGGGGTGGCCGCGGCGGCCTGGGCGGCGCCCTCGGGGTGGGGGATGCTCTTGGACTTCCAGAAGAGCAGGCTGCCCGCCCGGGCAAAGCCCACCACGGAGATCAGGCTGGCGCCCAGGATGATGCTCCAGGCCCAGGCGGCGGAGGGGGCGGTGAAGGTGGCGTCGAGGATCAGCAGCTTGCCGACGAAGCCCGAGAGCGGCGGCAGGCCGGTCATGGCGATGGCGGCCACCAGGAAGAGGGCGGCCGTCAGGGGCGCGCCGGCCCCCGTGGGCTGGGCCGAGAGGACCAGGTCCTGGCGCCCGGCGCGCACCAGATCTGAGATCAGGAAGAGGGCGCCGGCGGCGAGGGTGGAGTGGACGATGTAGTAGAGGGCCGCGGCGATGCTCTCGGGCGTGAAGAGGGAGATGGCGATCATCACCATGCCCATGGAGCCCACCACGGAGTAGGCCACCAGCCGGTCGAGCTTGCGCGCCCCCAGGACCCCGACCATGCCGATGGCGAGCGAGAGGAGGGCGGCGGGCAGCAGCCAGGTGCCGTGCAGCCCCTCCGTCAGGGGCACCTCGGGGCCGAAGATCAGGGTATAGACCCGGATGATGGCGTAGGCGCCCACCTTGGTCATGATGGCAAAGAGGGCGGCCACCGGGCCGGGCGCCTCGGCGTAGGAGGAGGGCAGCCAGAAGTGCAGCGGCACGAGGGCTGCCTTGATGGCGAAGACCAGCAGCAGCAGGGTGGCGGCGATGCGGATGCCCGCCGTCGCCTCGGGGCCGATCAGCTCGATCCGCTGGGCGAGATCGGCCATGTTTAGGGTCCCCGTCTCGGCGTAGATGGCGCCCAGGGCAAAAAGGAAGAGGGTGGAGCCCAGCAGGTTGAAGAGGACATACTGCACCCCCGCCCTGAGCCGCCGGTTGCCGCCCGCGTGGATCATCAGGCCGTAGGAGGCGATCAGCAGGACCTCGAAGAAGACGAAGAGGTTGAAGAGGTCGCCCGTGAGGAAGGCCCCCATGATGCCCATGAGCTGGAACTGGAAGAGGGCGTGGAAGTGCCGCCCGCGCTGGTCCCAGTCGGAGCCGATGGCGTAGAGCAGCACGAAAAGCGCCAGCACCGCCGTCAGCAGGATCATCAGGGTCGAGAGCCTGTCGCCGACGATGACGATGCCGAAGGGGGCGGCCCAGTCGCCGAGCTGGTAGAGGGTCACGGTGCCGTCGCTGGCCTGCCAGGCAAGGCCCGCGCAGAGGGCGATCAGCGCCAGGACACCGGCCAGCGAGAAGACCCGCTGGATGCCGATGTGGTAGCGTGCGGCCAGCACGATGAAGGGGGCCAGCACCGCCGGCAGGACGATGGGGGCAACGATCCAGTGCATCATGTCAGGCGCTCCGCCTCCTCTTCGGGGCTTTCCGCCGCCGGGTCGTTCACCCTGTCGTCATCGCCGCCGAGGAAGGCGCCGAGGGCGATCATCACCGCCACCGCGGTCATCCCGAAGGAGATCACGATGGCCGTCAGGACCAGGGCCTGGGGCAGGGGATCTGTGTAGGTTTCGGCATCCGTCAGGATCGGCGGGGCGCCGACCACGAGGCGCCCGGAGGCGAAGAGAAAGACGTTCACCGCGTAGGTCAGCAGGGACATCCCGACGATGACCGGGAAGGTCCTCAGCCGCATCACGAGGTAGAGCCCGCCGGCGGTCATCATGCCGATGGCGGAGGCCACGAGGAATTCCATGTTACGCTCCCTCCTTTCCGGGGACGGCCAGACGGGCCGGATCGTCCTCTTCGCGCGAGGGGTCGATGTCCATCGGGTGTTCGCTGTCGCGCACATGCGCGCGGCGCGCCAGCCGCGAGAAGCTCTCGAGCGAGAGCATCACGGCCCCGACGACGGCCAGGAAGACGCCCAGGTCGAAGAGGGCGGCGGTGGCCAGCTCGAACTCCTGGAAGGGCGGGATGCGCACGTAGGTGAAGTCCGAGGTGAGGAAGGGCTTGTCGACGAACCAGGAGCCGATGCCCGTCAGGCCCGCGATCAGCACGCCCGCGCCGATGATCCCGTGGTAGGGATAGCGCAGCCGCGCCGAGGTCCAGGCAAAGCCCGAGGCCATGTACTGCATCACCACCCCGATGGAGACGACGAGGCCCGCGATGAAGCCGCCGCCCGGCTCATTGTGGCCGCGCAGGAAGATGTAGAAGCCCACCAGCAGCACCACCGGCATGAGCACGCGGGTCAGGACCACCATCATGGTGGGATGCATGTCGCCGGCGCGGGGCTGGTCGGGCTTGCGGTTGAGCAGGCGCGCCCGCACCGGGCTGGAAAGCAGGGTCTCGGTCAGGGCGTAGATTAGCAGGGCGGCGATGCCGAGCACGATGATCTCGCCGAAGGTGTCGAAGCCCCGGAAGTCCACCAGGATGACGTTCACCACGTTGGTGCCGCCGCCGCCCTTGTAGGAATTGGCCAGGTGGAATTCGCTGATCGGCGTGGTCACGGCCTCGCGCAGGAGGAAGTGGTAGGCCAGGGCGAAGGTGGCGAGGCCCCCGGCCAGGGCCACGGCCACGTCGCGGGTGCGGCGCAGGACGGTGCTTTCCACCGGGGTGCGGTTGGGCAGGAAGTTCAGCGCCAGAAGCATCAGGATGATGGTCACCACCTCGACGGTGATCTGGGTCATGGCGAGGTCGGGCGCCGAGAAGAAGACGAAGCCGACCGAGACGATCAGCCCGACGATGCCGATCAGCACAAGCGACAGCAGGCGGTTGCGGTGCAGCAGCACGAGCCCGAGGGTGGCCGCCATGAGCATGGCCCAGCCGGCCGTCTCCACCGGGCCCGCGGGCTGTAGCGTACGGGTGGCGAGGCTGACGGTCCCGGAGGCGTAGGCATAGTAGCCGGCCGCGATGACCGTCACGGCGAAGATCGCGGCATAGCGCGAGAAGGCGCCGTTGTGCAGCCCCTGGGTGAGGCCCCGGGCGAGGCTGACGGCGCCCGCCATCAGGCGGTCGAAGATGTCCTTCGCCTCGGGGCGGGGGGCGGCCTCCCAGGCCCGCAGGAGCGGGTTGAAGAGGGCCAGCAGCACCAGGCCGCCGAGGACCGCGGCGATGGACATGTAGAGGGCGGGCACCAGGCCGTGCCAGATCTTGATGTACTTCACCTCCAGCTTCTCGGTGCCGCCAATGACGGCCTCGGCCACGAGGAAGACAAAATCCTGCACCAGGAAAGGCGCGCAGCCGATCACCACCACCAGCACCACCAGCAGGGCCGGCGGGCCCCACATGCCAAAGCCTGGATCGTGCGGCTTGTGGGGATAGTCGTCGCGCACCGGGCCCAGGAAGGTGTGGCCGATGAAGCGGAAGCAGTAGGCGGCGGAGAGGAGCGAGCCGAAGACCGCTAGGGCGGGGACCAGCATGGGCGAGCCGAAGAGCACCGTGTGGGTGGCCTCCTCCAGCATCATCTCCTTCGAGAGGAAGCCGTTGAGGTAGGGGATGCCCGCCATCGAGAGGGCCGCCAGGGTGGCGATCACGAAGGTCACCGGCATGAGGGTCCGCAGCCCGCCGAGGCGGCGGATGTCGCGGGTGTGGGCCTCGTGGTCGATGATGCCGGCCGACATGAAGAGGGCGGCCTTGAAGGTGGCGTGGTTGAGGATGTGGAAGACCGCCGCCATGGCGCCGAAGGCGGTGCCGGTGCCCAGCAGCATGGTGATCAGGCCCAGGTGCGAGACCGTGGAGAAGGCCAGAAGCGCCTTCAGGTCATGCTTGAAGAGGGCGATGAGGGCACCCAGAACCATGGTGACGAGGCCCGCGGTTGTGACGATCACGAACCACTCGGGCGTGCCCGAAAGGACGGGCCAGAGCCGGGCCATGAGGAAGATGCCGGCCTTCACCATGGTGGCCGAGTGCAGGTAGGCCGAGACCGGGGTGGGGGCGGCCATGGCGTGGGGCAACCAGAAATGGAAGGGGAACTGGGCCGACTTTGTGAAACAGCCCAGCAGGATCAGGATCAGCGCGGGCAGGTAGAGCGGGCTCTCCTGGATCAGCTCGCGGTTCTGCAGGATGACGGAGAGGTCATAGGAGCCCGCGATGTTGCCCAGGATCAGCATGCCGCCGATCAGCGCCAGGCCCCCGCCGCCAGTCACCGCAAGCGCCATGCGGGCGCCCTGGCGGCCCTCGGGCAGGTGCTTCCAGTAGCCGATCAGCAGGAAGGAGGAGAGCGAGGTCAGCTCCCAGAAAATGAGCAAAAGCAGGATGTTGTCGGACAGGACGATGCCCACCATCGCGCCCTGGAAGAGCAGCAGGTAGGTGAAGAACTCGCCCATGTTGTCCTCGCGGGCGAGGTAGTGGCGGCCGTAGGTGATGATCAGCAGGCCGATGCCGAGGATCAGGAAGGCGAAGAAGAAGCCCAGCCCGTCGAGCATGAAGTTGACGTTCATGCCCAGGGCCGGCAGCCACTCCACCCCGGTGGTGACGACCTCCCCGGCCAGGACGGCGGGCAGGTTGGTCAGGAGGCCGATGAAGGCCATGAGCGTGACGGTGAAGGTGACCCCGGCGCAGGCTTGCCTGCCCGCGGAATTCATCAGTCCGGGCAGCAGTGCGCCCAGAAAGGGCAAGGCGACGATAAGGAAGAGGGACACGCGAACTCCTGAACCGGGGCCTGAATGGTTCGGTCATAGATGTGTCATAAGACACCGGGACTCAAGGGCAGCGGGACCGAAACCGACGCGAATCCGACGATTTTCGACAGGTTTTCGCGGCCTCGGCACAGCCTGGGCGTGTAGAACGGGCCGCCGGGCGGCGGGGGAAGGCAAAAAGCCCCGCGCCGGAGGACGCGGGGCAAGTTGGGCCCCGGTCGCGGGGGCGAGAATGGACCGGGGCCGAGCGGGTTACGCTGCCTTGGGTTTCAGCGCACCCACTGTCACGTCGAGCGTGACCTCTTCGCCCTTGCGCAGGACCACCATCTCGGCGGCCTCCTCGGGCGTGGTGGTGGCGACCGCACGGGTGAGGTCGCGCAGCTCTTCGATCTCGACCTTGCCGAAGGAGAGGATGATGTCGCCCGCCTTCAGGCCCGCCTCGGCGGCGGGGCTCTCCTCGGAGACCGCCTCGACGACGGCACCGCGCGGCTTGTCGTAGCCCAGGACGTTGGCCACCTCCTCGGACATGGGCCGGATGTTCACGCCCAGCCAGCCGCGCTCGATCTCGCCATCGTCGGCCAGGTCGGCCACGATGGTCTTCACGAGGTCCGAAGGCACGGCGAAGCCGATGCCGACGGAACCGCCGCCGGGGGAGATGATGGCGGTGTTCACGCCGATCACCTCGCCCGCGTTGTTGAAGAGCGGGCCGCCCGAGTTGCCGCGGTTGATCGCCGCGTCGGTCTGGATGAAGTCATCAAAGGGGCCCGAGCGGATGTCGCGCGAGAGGGCCGAGATGATGCCCGAGGTGACCGTGCCGCCGAGGCCGAAGGGGTTGCCCACGGCGACCACCTCGTCGCCCACGCGCAGGCTCTCGGAGGTGCCGAAATCGACCTTCGGCAGGTCCACGTCGGCCTTGATCTTGAGCAGGGCGATGTCGGTCATGGCGTCGCTGCCCACCACCTCGGCGTCGAAGCTGCGGCCATCGGCCAGCTTCACGGTCACCGTCTCGGCACCCGCAACGACGTGGTGGTTGGTGACGATCTGGCCCTCATCGGAGATGATGAAGCCCGAGCCCAGGCCCTGGCGCGGCTGCGGCTGGCCGGGGGTCATGCCCTCGAAGCGGCGGCGCAGCTCTTCCGGCATGTTCTGCGGCAGGCCGCCGGAGGCCTGCTGGGCCTTGCCGGTCACCTCGATGAAGACCACGGCGGGGGAGACCTCTTCCACCAGGTCGGCGTAGCCGCCCGCCGGGACGGCGAAGGCCGGAGCGGGGGCCATGGTCAGGGCCGTGGTGGAGACCAGGGCCGCGGTCAGGGCGGCCAGGGCCGATCCTTTGGACAGGATGTTACGCATGTATCTGTTCCTCGTTTTCGTGTTCGTGAGGCGCAGATAGCGGGCCCCCCTTACAGCGAGGGGCGCTGGCTTATACAAATTTGTAACGAACTCTCCCCCGGGGGGCCTGCGTTATATATGACAGCCGGATCACTGGAACGGAGCGCCGATGAAACTGCTTGTTGTCGAAGACGACGAAACCACCGGCACCTACATCGCGCGCGGCCTGCGCGAGGAGGGCCATGCCGTCGATCTGGTGAGCGACGGCCGCAGCGGGCTGATCGAGGCCACCTCCAACCCTTACGACGTGCTGATCCTGGACCGGATGCTGCCCGAGGTGGATGGCCTCACGCTGCTCAAGACCCTGCGGGCGGCGGGCAACCACACACCCGCCCTGCTGCTCACGGCCATGGGCGACGTGGAGGACCGGATCGAGGGGCTCCAGGCCGGGGCGGACGACTACCTGGCGAAACCCTTCGTCTTTGGCGAGCTGGCGGCCCGGGTGGCTGCCCTGGCGCGGCGGCCGCAATCCCAGGAGGCCGAGACGGTGCTGCGCGCCCTGGACCTGGAGATGAACCTGATCACCCGCCAGGTGACCCGCGCGGGCCAGGTGATCGACCTGCTGCCGCGCGAGTTTGCCCTTTTGGAGCACATGCTGCGGCGCAAGGGGCGGGTCCAGACCCGGACGATGCTGCTTGAATCGGTCTGGGACATCTCCTTCGATCCCGGCACCAACGTGGTGGAGACCCACATCAGCCGCCTGCGCGCCAAGGTGGACCGCCCCTTCGACCGCGAGCTGATCCAGACGGTGCGCGGCGCGGGCTACCGGGTGGTGGCGTGAGGAAGCTCTGGCGCTCCATGCCGCTGCGGCTGGCGATCCTGCTGGTCGGGCTCTTCACCCTGGTGAGCCTGGTGAGCCTCGCCGCCAGCTATGCCTTCACCCAGAGCTCCTTCGAGCAGTCGATCCGGGCCGACCTGCGCCAGGATCTGGCGGGCTTCCGCGCCGCGCCCAATGCCTCTGCCGTGGCCCTGCTGGTCGAGGCCGAGAGCCGCGAGGCCGATCCCAACCGGCTGATCCTCAGCTACATCTCGCCCTCGGGGCGGATCTACGGCAACGGCGCCATTGCCCGCAGCGACGAGGGCTTCCAGATCATCTCGCTCGACAAGGAGCGGGCGCAGTACGCCGGGGCCTACCTCTCGCTCACCGACACGCTCTACGGTGGGCTCATCACGGTGGCGCGCAGCCGGGCCGAGATCAACGCGCTGGGCGCCGTCTTCTTCAACATCCTGCTCCTGTCGCTCCTGCCGACGGTGCTCATCGCCCTGGGCGGCGGGCTGGTGCTGGCGCGGCGCTCCAAGCGGCACGTGGAGGTGGTGAGCCGGGCGCTGGAGCGGATGACCGGCGGCGATCTGGGGGCGCGGGTGGTGATCGGGCCGCGCTGGTCCGACGACCTGCGCGAGATCGGCGGCAAGGTGAACCAGATGGCCGACGCCCAGGACCAGGCGACCCAGGCCCTGCGCCAGGTCTCCTCGGACATCGCGCACGATCTCAAGACGCCGCTGCAACGGGTGGCCCTCTACCTCGATGATCTGGAGCGGCACCAGGAGGATGCGGCGCGGCGCGAGGAGCTGCTGGGCCGCAGCCGCGAGGAGGTGGCCCAGATGGGGCAGGTCTTCCAGGCGCTTTTGCAGCTCGCCCGGGTCGAGGCGCGGGGCGCGCGGGACCGCTTCGAGCGGGTGGACCTTTCTGCCACGGCAGCGACCCTGGTGGAGATGTTCGAGCCCACCGCCGCCGCCCGCGCCCAGAGCCTGCGCGCCGAGATCGCTGAAGGGCTGACGGTCATGGGGGACCGGGCGCTGCTGGGGCAGATGCTGTCCAATCTGATCGAGAATGCCCTGCGCCACGCGCCCGAGGGCAGCGACATCCTGGTGCGGCTGGTGCGGGAGGCGGGCGCCCCGGTGCTGGAGGTGGCGGACAACGGCCCCGGCATCCCCGAGGCGGAGCGGGCGCGGGTGCGCCAGCGGCTCTACCGGCTGGACCGCAGCCGCAACACGCCGGGGCATGGCCTGGGGCTGAGCCTTGTCGATGCCATCGTCAGCCTGCACGGGGCGACCCTGCGCCTGGAGGAGAATGATCCCGGCCTGCGCGCCCGGGTGCTCTTTCCCGCCTGAGCGGCCCTTGCAAAAGGCGCGCTCATTTGGGCAGATGCGCCCGAACCGCCAGAGAGGAGCCGCCCCATGCGCGCCATGCAAGTCACCGCCTACGATCACCCCCTGGAATTGACCAACCTGGAGCTGCCCGTGCCGGGCGCGGGAGAGGTGCTGGTCAAGGTGGAGACCTGCGGCCTGAACTTCGGCGACACGCTGCTGATCAAGGGCACCTACCAGGAAAAGCCCCAGCTGCCCTTCACCATCGGCATGGAGCTGGCCGGCGTGATCGAGGGCCTGGGCGAGGGCGTCGAGGGGCTGGAAAAGGGCCAGCGGGTGGCGGCCTACACGGGCATCGGCGGGCTCTCGGAGTATGCCACCATCCCGGCCGAGATTTGCGTGCCGATCCCTGACAACATGACGGCGGTGGATGCGGCGGCCTTCCTCATTGCCTATGGCACCAGCCACGTGGCGCTGGACTACAAGGCGCGCCTGAAGAAGGGAGAGCGGCTGCTGGTGCTGGGGGCCTCCGGTGGCGTCGGGCTGACGGCGGTGGAGCTGGGCAAGCTCATGGGGGCCGAGGTGGTGGCCTGCGCCCGCGGGGCCGAGAAGCTGGAAATCTGCCGCCGGGCCGGGGCCGATCACCTGATCGATTCCGAGAGCGCCGACATCCGCCAGGTGGTCAAGGACCTGGGGGGCGCCGACGTGGTCTATGACCCCATCGGCGGCGACCAGTTCAAGGCGGCCCTGCGCGCCTGCAACCCCGAGGCGCGGCTCCTGCCCCTGGGCTTTGCCAGCGGGGAGGTGCCGCAGATCCCGGCCAACTACCTTCTGGTCAAGAACCTCTCGGTGCTCGGCCTCTACTGGGGCGGCTACGCGAAGCTCAATCCCAAGGTCCTGACCGACAGTTTCCGCACCCTCTTCGACTGGTACGCCGAGGGCCGCCTGAAGCCCCATGTCTCCAACGTCCTGCCGCTGGCGGAGGCCAACGCGGGGCTGGACCTGCTGCGCAGCCGCAAGGCCACGGGCAAGGTGATCATCCAGGTGACCCAATAGAGGGCGCCTAGCGCCGCACCCCATAGCCGCGGGTGATGGCCCGGGCCTTCTGTTTTTCGCGCAGGAAGACAAAGAGGCCCGCGGCCAGGATCAGGGCGATGCCGACCCAGACCTCCCAGGCCGGCAGCTCTCCGAAGATCACCAGGCCCCAGAAGACGGCGAGCGGCAGGAGCACGTATTCGAAGGGGGCCACGGTGGCCGCGTCGCCCAGGCGGTAGGCCTGGCTCAGGCAGTAGCCGATCACGGCGGAGTTGACCCCGAGCGCAATGAAGACCCAGAGATCGCCCGGCGCGGGCCAGACCCAGGCCCGCAGCAGGAAGGTGAGCGAGGTGCTGGCCTCCGTCCCGACGAAGCGCCCGTCGCCCGCCACCGCGAAAAAGCCGACAGAGACGACGAGGAAGGTCGCCTGGATGTAGACCGAAAGGACCGAGGCCTTGGCCGTCACCCCGAGGCGGCGGGTCATGATCTGGTTCAGGGCGTAGGTCACCGCCGCCACGATGGGCAGCATGAGCACCAGCCGCGAGACCGCCAGCGCCTCGGAGGAGGCCCAGGGCCTTTGCATGATGATCACCCCGACAAAGCCCACCGCCACGGCGCCCAGCCGCAGCGGGCCGACCTTCTCGCCCAGGAGGGGCGCCGAGAGGAGTGTGATGAAGAGCGGCGCCACGAAGAAGAGCGCCGTCGCCTCGGCCAGGGGCAGGGCGGCGAGGGCGAGGAAGAAGGTCATGTTGGAGATGACGATCAGCACGCCGCGCAGCACGTGCAGGCCGGGCTGGCGCGTCTTGAGCAGGTGAAAGCCACCCTCCAGGTAAACCAGGCCGAGGCTGAGGAAGATGCCGATGGCCGAGCGGGCGAAGACGATCTGGTGCAGCGCGTAGCCGCCCGAGAGCTGCTTGATCAGCATGTCGTTGAGGGAGATGGCCGTCACCCCGATCAGGATCGAGAGGATCGCCAGGCCCGCGCGGTTGGGGGAAGCATCTGTCATGCCACCGACCTATCAGGTGGCCCCCCTCTGTCCAGCCCAAAGGCGACAGCCTCTTGGCCTGCCTGCGCAAGCTGCTATCCTGCCCGTCAGCCAATTCAAGGAGCGCCTTCATGCAGATGTCCGATACCCGCCAGATCTCCGTGCCGCCCGCGGAGGTCTATGCCGCCCTGCTGGATGCCGAGACCCTGAAGCAGTGCGTGCCCGGTGCGCAGGAGGTGACGGGCGATGCCGACAGCGGCTTCGAGGCGACGGTGGTGCAGAAGGTCGGGCCGGTGAAGGCCACCTTCAAGGGCGAGGTGACGATCACCGACCGGGTCGAGAACCGGTCGATGAAGATCGACGGTTCCGGCAAGGGCGGTGCTGCGGGGTTCGCGAAGGGCGGTGCCGTGGTGAACCTGGCCGAGAAGGACGGCGGCACCGAGCTGAGCTACGACGTGGAGGCCAAGGTGGGCGGCAAGCTGGCCCAGCTCGGCAGCCGCATCATCGACGGCTTTGCCAAGAAGATGGCCGATCAGTTCTTCCAGAACCTGCAGGACACGCTGGAGGGCCCGGCGGCGCCGGAAGCGGCGGAGGAGGCAGAGGCGGGAGCCGGAGAGGCGCCCGCGAAAAAGGGCTGGTTCGGCAAGAAGAAGGGCTGAACGGGTCTGTTCACTTTGCCGCGCCCGGTCTAGGGTGCCGGTCTCGCAACCAGGGGGCCGCCGATGCCAGATATTGTCCAGATCACAGACCTGCGGAAGTCCTACAAGGACGGGTTCCAGGCCCTGAAGGGGGTCACCCTGGGCATCCGCGAGGGCGAGATCCTGGCCCTGCTCGGCCCCAACGGGGCGGGCAAGACGACCCTCATTTCCACCATCTGCGGCATCACCACCGCCACCTCGGGCAGCGTCAAGGTGGGCGGCCACGACATCGTGGATGACTTCCGCGCCGCCCGGGCGATGATCGGCCTGGTGCCGCAGGAGATCAACCTGGAGCCCTTCGAGCGGGTCATCAACACGGTGCGCTTCTCGCGCGGGCTTTTCGGCAAGGGCCGCGACGACGGCACGGTGGAGAAGGTGCTGCGCCAGCTCTCGCTCTGGGACAAGAAGGACAACCAGATCCGCGAGCTCTCGGGCGGGATGAAACGCCGGGTGCTGATCGCCAAGGCCCTGGCCCACGACCCCCGGGTGCTCTTCCTTGACGAGCCGACGGCCGGCGTGGACGTGGAACTGCGCAAGGACATGTGGGAGGTGGTGGCCCAGCTCAAGGCGGACGGCGTCACCATCATCCTTACCACCCACTACATCGAGGAGGCCGAGGCCATCGCCGACCGCGTCGGCGTCATCGCCAAGGGCGAGCTGATGCTTGTGGAGGAGAAGGACAAGCTCATGCGGCGCATGGGCCAGAAGGAGCTGGAAGTGCAGCTGACCGAGAAGATCACCGAGATCCCCGCGCGCCTGCGTTCGGAGGACCTGCGGCTCTCCGCCGATGGCGGGGCCCTCATCTATACCTACGACACCCAGGCCGACCGCACCGGCATCACCAAGCTTCTGGCCGACGTCTCGGAGGCCGGGCTGGTGCTGCGCGACGTGGCGACGCGCCAGTCGAGCCTCGAGGAGATCTTCGTCGGGCTGGTCTCGGACCGGGAGGATGCGGCATGAACTGGACCGCCATCCGCTCCATCTACATCTTCGAGATGTTCCGCTTCTTCCGCACCATCGCCCAGTCCTTCCTGGCGCCGGTGATCTCCACCTCGCTCTACTTCGTGGTCTTCGGCGCCGCCATCGGCAGCCGCATCGACGAGGTCGAGGGGGTCAGCTACGGCGCCTTCATCGTGCCCGGGCTGATCATGCTGACGGTGATCACGCAGTCCATCTCCAACGCCTCCTTCGGGATCTACTTCCCCAAGTTCATCGGCACCTTCTTCGAGCTGCTGGCCGCCCCCATCAGCTTCATCGAGATCGTCATCGGCTATGTCGGCGCGGCGGCGACCAAGGCGCTGATCATCGGCGCGATCATCCTGGTCACGGCCAAGTTCTTCGTCGATTTCAGCGTCATCAACCCGCTGGCGATGGTGGCCTTCCTGGTGCTCACCACGATCTCCTTCGCGCTCTTCGGCTTCATCCTCGGGATCTGGGCGGGCAACTTCGAGCAGCTCCAGATCGTGCCCCTGCTGATCGTCACGCCGCTGGTCTTCCTCGGCGGCTCCTTCTACTCCATCTCCATGCTGCCGCCGGTCTGGCAGACCATCTCCATGTTCAACCCGGTGGTCTACCTGATCTCGGGCTTCCGCTGGGCCTTCTTCGGCACCGCGGACGTGCCGATCCTGGACTCGCTGCTGGCCATCGGGCTCTTCACCGGCATCTGCCTGGCGGTGATCTGGTGGATCTTCCGCACCGGCTGGCGCATCCGGGAATAAGTTTCCCGGTCGCCTTGTTTGCCGCGGGCCCGCGCTCTACATCGGGCAGCATGAAGAATTGGATACCCTTCCTCAAATCGGATCCCACCGTCGCCGTGATCCGCCTTTCCGGCGTGATCGGGATGCAGGGCCGCGCCGTCCTGAACGATGCCACGATGGGGCCGGTGATCGAAAAGGCTTTCAGCAAGGGCAAGCCCGTCGCCGTCGCGCTCGAGGTCAACTCGCCCGGCGGCAGCCCGGTGCAGTCTTCGCTGATCGGGGCCCGCATCCGGCGCCTGGCGGAGGAGAAGAAGGTCCCCGTCATCGCCTTCGTGGAGGATGTGGCGGCCTCGGGCGGCTACTGGCTGGCCGCCGCCGCCGATGAGATCTACGGCGATCCCTCTTCCGTGGTGGGCTCCATCGGAGTCATCTCGGCCTCCTTCGGGGTGCACGAGTTCATCGCCAACCACGGCATCGAGCGGCGGGTCTACACGGCCGGTGAATCAAAGAGCATGCTGGACCCCTTCCGCCCCGAGAAGCCGGAGGACGTGGCCCGCCTGAAGGAGCTGCTGGAGGACATCCACGGCAACTTCAAGGAACACGTGGGCCGCCGCCGCGAGGGCAAGCTGCCCGAGGACCGGGACCTTTTCACCGGCGAGGTCTGGCTGGCCAGACGCGCCACCGAACTGGGCCTGATCGACGGCATCGGCCACCTGCGCCCGATGATGAAGGACCGCTTCGGCGAGAAGGTCCGCTTCCGCCGCTACGGGCCGCGGAAGGGTCTTCTGAGCCGCTTCGGCGCGCGCATCGTCTCGGAGACGCTGGGCGGGATCGAGGAAAGGGCCGCCTATGCCCAGTACGGCCTGTGATCCATGATCCTCAAGATCGTCCTTCTCTTCCTGGTCTTCATGGGGGTACTGGCCTTCTTCGGGAAGATGCACTGGCTGGGCGCCCGGCCCCGGAAACAGAAGAAATGTCCCGCCTGCGGCCGCTACCGCATTGGCCGGGGAAGCTGCGCCTGCGGAGGGGCTAAGCGATGACAGCCTGGCTACTGGCGGGCCTCGGCCTGCTCATTCTTCTGCTCGCGGGGGATGCCCTGGTGAAGGGCGCGGTGAACCTCTCCCTGCGGCTGGGCGTGCCTGCCCTGATCGTCAGCCTGACCATCGTGGCCTTTGGCACCTCGGCGCCGGAGCTGCTGATCTCGATCCAGGCGGTGCTGGAGGATGCCCCGGGCATCGCGCTGGGCAATGTCGTGGGCTCCAACACGGCCAACATCCTGCTGGTGCTGGGGGTGCCGGCCCTGTTGGCCACCATGCACACCTCCGAGTGCAACAGCCGCAAGACCTTCAACCAGATGATCGCGGCCTCAATCCTCTTCATCGGGCTGGCCTACCGCGGCGTCTTCGACTGGCTCGCGGGCCTCGTGCTGCTGGGCGGCCTGGGCTACATGCTGTTCGACGCCTTCCGCGATGCCCGGGCCCACCGCAAGGCCGACGCCGCCTGCCCGGCGCCCGAGGAGGAGCCCGAGGGCGCCGACCCGGACATGCCGGTCTGGCGCGTGGCCCTCTACCTGGTGCTGGGCCTGATCGGCCTGCCCCTGGGGGCCGGGCTGCTGGTGGAGAATGCCACCATCATCGCCCGCACCTACGGCGTCAGCGACACTGTGATCGGCCTGACCCTGGTGGCCATCGGCACCTCCCTGCCGGAGCTGGCCACCACCGTGATGGCAGCCCTGCGGCGCCAGGCGGACGTGGCCCTGGGCAACGTCATCGGCTCCAACATGTTCAACCTGCTGGCCATCATCGGCGTGGCCAGCCTCGTCGGCCCGATCGAGGTGGACCCGAACTTCCTGACCTTCGATCTCTGGGTGATGCTCGGGGCCTCCCTGCTGCTCATTCCCTTCGTCTTTCTCGGGCGCGACATCACGCGCCTGTGGGGGGTGGGGCTGACCGCCCTATATGGGTTCTATCTTTACCTTGTCCTGATCTGAGCGGGGGACCCCTATGACAAGAGCTTTGGTGACGGGAGCCGGTCACCGGCTGGGACGTGCGATGGCGCTCTACCTGGCCGACCGGGGCCATGACGTGGCGGTGCACTACGCCAGCTCCGCCGAGGGGGCGGAGGAGGTGGCCGGGCTGATCCGCGAGAAGGGCCGCCAGGCGGTCACCCTGCAGGCCGATCTGCTGGTGGAGGAAGAGAGCAGCGGGCTTCTGCCGCGCGCCGCCGAGGCCCTGGGCGGGCCCATCACCTGCCTGGTGAACAATGCCTCCATCTTCGAGTACGACTCCATCACCTCGGCCACCCGCGAGAGCTGGGACCGGCACATCGACAGCAACCTGCGCGCCCCCTTCCTGCTGACCCAGGCCATGGCGGCCCAGGGGCTGGAGGCAGCGCAGGACGCCAACGGCGAGCCGCGCGCCCGGGGGCTGATCATCAACATGGTGGACCAGCGGGTGCGCAAGCTGACGCCCGAGTTCATGACCTACACCCTGGCCAAGGTGGGGCTCTGGACCCTGACCCAGACCACCGCCCGCGCCCTGGCGCCCGCCATCCGGGTCAACGCCATCGGCCCGGGGCCGACCCTTCAGGGCGCCCGCCAGAGCGACGAACACTTCGCAAAGCAGCGCCAGAGCACCGTGCTGGGCCGCGGCTCGGACCCTGAGGGAATCGTCGCCGCGTTGGGCTATTTCCTCGATTCGCCGGGTGTTACAGGGCAACTGCTCTGCGTCGATGGCGGCCAGCACCTGGGCTGGAAAACCCCCGACGTGATGGGCCCCGAGTGACGGAGCGGCGCGACTTTTGCACTTTGTGACGCGCGTAAAGTTAGCCCTTCACAAAAATGTAATAGATTCATGGGCTTGATCTTATGGATAACTTTTTATCCAGTAAAATCAGCGACTTGAATATCTGCCTAAAAATTAGGCAGGACGAGGAAAGGGGCCGAAAACAACGGAAATCTCCACCGGCCCGAGACCTATCTACAAACTTATCCACATGAATCGTGGAAAGGTTAAGACTTGTCGCAACGCGTGACATATTGCAGGAAATCCGAGAATCACCGCCCCCTATGACCGATTCGCAACAGAGCCCCAAAACGGGTCACAAGGTGATCCAATCCTACCTCAGGACGCTTGACTCCTCGCCCGGAGTCTACCGGATGCTCGATTCCGAAAGCCGGGTGCTCTACGTCGGCAAGGCGCGCAATCTCAAGGCCCGGGTCAGCAACTACGCGCGCCCCGCCGGGCACAGTCCGCGCATCGCGCGGATGATCTCCTCGACCGCCTCGATGATGTTCCTCTCCACCAAGACGGAGACCGAAGCGCTGCTGCTGGAACAGAACCTGATCAAGCAGCTCAAGCCCAAGTTCAACGTACTCCTGCGCGACGACAAGAGTTTTCCCAACATCCTGGTGACCGCCGAGCACGACTTCCCTCAGATCAAGAAGCACCGGGGGGCCAAGAAGGAGAAGGGGGCCTACTACGGCCCCTTCGCCAGCGCGGGCGCGGTGAACCGGACCCTGAACCAGTTGCAGCGGGTCTTCCTGCTGCGGGACTGTTCCAATTCCATGTTCGAGAGCCGCAGCCGCCCCTGTCTGCAGTACCAGATCAAGCGCTGCTCCGCCCCCTGCGTGGGCAAGATCAGCCGCGAGGATTACCGCGCCAGCGTGAAGGACGCCGAGCGCTTCCTCTCGGGCCGGACGACTGACATTCAGGGCCGCCTGGCCAAGGAGATGGCCCAGGCCTCGGAGGCCATGGAGTTTGAGCGGGCCGCCGCCCTGCGCGATCGGATCAAGGCCCTGACCCAGGTTCAGACCGCCCAGGGCATCAACCCCAAGGGGGTGCGCGAGGCCGACATCATCGCCCTGCACCTTCAGGACGGGCAGGCCTGCGTGCAGGTCTTCTTCATCCGCGCCAACCAGAACTGGGGCAACCGCGACTATTACCCGCGTGTTGGCGCCGACGTGGAGGCACCCGAGATCCTCGAAGCCTTCGTGGGCCAGTTCTACGACACCCGCGAGCCGCCCCGGCAGCTCATCCTGAGCCACGAGATCGAAAGCCCGGACCTCATGGCCGAGGCGCTGACCGGCAAGCTGGGCCGCAAGGTGGAGCTGCTGGTGCCGAAGCGCGGCGAGAAGGCCGAGCTGGTGGACAGTGCCCTGCGCAACGCCCGCGAGAGCCTGGCCCGCAAGATGGCCGAGACGGCGACCCAGACCAAGCTGCTGCGCGGCCTGGCCGATGCCTTCGGGCTGGAGGAGCCGCCGGAGCGGATCGAGGTTTACGACAACTCCCACATCCAGGGCACCAACGCCGTGGGGGCGATGATCGTGGCCGGGCCCGAGGGGCTGATGAAGAACCAGTACCGCAAGTTCAACATCCGCGGCGAGGAGCTGGTGCCGGGGGATGACTTCGGCATGATGAAGGAGGTCCTGACCCGCCGCTTCAAGCGGCTGATGAAGGAGGACCCGGAGCGCAAGGGGAACCAGTGGCCCGATCTGCTGCTGATCGACGGCGGCGCCGGGCAGGTGAGCGCGGTGGCCCAGATCATGCGCGATCACGGGGTCGAGGACATTCCCATGGTGGGGGTCGCCAAGGGGGTGGACCGGGATGCCGGCAAGGAGGAGTTTCACCGCATCGGGCAGCGGCCCATGGCCCTGCGCCACAACGATCCGGTGCTCTACTTCATCCAGCGCCTGCGCGACGAGGCCCACCGCTTTGCCATCGGCACCCACCGCGCCAAGCGGGCCAAGGCCGTGGGCGCCACGCCGCTGGACGAGGTGCCGGGCGTGGGGGCGGCGCGCAAGCGGGCGCTCCTGGCGCACTTCGGCTCGGCCAAGGCGGTGAGCCGGGCCAACCTCAGCGATCTCAAGGCGGTTGAGGGGGTCTCCGACACTCTGGCCGAGACCATATATGCCTTCTTCCACGAGCGCGGCTAGGGCCGGGCGGGGGCAAATCGGTCGCCCCCGGGAGATGCTGGGTCGGGTTCCGCTTTCGCCCCCTTTCCGGGCGCGGTAGGGTGCCGCCATGAAGTGGAACCTGCCCAATATCCTGACCCTGCTGCGTCTCCTGGCGGCGCCCGGCGTGGCCGTCATGTTTCTCTATTTCACCCGTCCCTACGCGGACTGGTTCGCCCTGGTGCTCTTTGTCCTGGCGGCGGTGACGGACTGGTTTGACGGCTACCTGGCGCGCGCCTGGAAGCAGGAGACCAAGCTCGGCGCCATGCTGGACCCGATCGCCGACAAGGCCATGGTGGTGATCGCCCTGATGGTCATCATCGGCTTTTCAAGCTGGTCGCCCTGGCTGGTCCTGCCGGCGACGGTGATCCTCTTCCGCGAGGTCTTTGTCTCGGGCCTGCGCGAATTCCTCGGCGACGTGGCGGGCACCCTCAAGGTTACGAAGCTGGCCAAGTGGAAGACCTCCTGCCAGATGACGGCCATCGCCGTGCTCTTCGGCCAGGGGGTCTTTGAGCATTACCTCGGCATCTCCGTCTTCGGCATGGACGAGGAGCTGATCTCGGCCATCCTGAGCGGCGAGGAGGAGGACGTGCTGGGCCTGCGCTGGAAGCTCTTCGGCATGGAGTGGGCGGGCCTGATCGGGCTCTGGCTGCTCTGGATCGCGGCGGCCCTGACGGCCATCACCGGGGCCGACTACCTGCTCAAGGCGCTGCCCCACCTGAAGGAGAACCGCTGATGGATGTGCTCTATTTTGCCTGGGTCCGGGAGCGGATCGGCCTGCCGCGGGAGCGGGTGGAGAGCGAGGCTGCGACGGTGCGCGACCTGGTGGCGGAGCTGAGCGCCCGCGAGGAACGCTATGCCCTGGCCTTTTCCGATCTGGAGGCCCTGCGGGTGGCGGTGGACCAGGAACTCTCCGACTTCGACGCGCCCCTGGCGGGGGTGCGCGAGGTGGCCTTCTTCCCGCCCATGACGGGGGGCTAGCATGGCCGTCCGGGTCCAGGAGGCGCCCTTCGACATGGGCGCCGAGGTGGCTGCATTTACCGCGGCCCAGGCGGGCATGGGCGCCATCGTCACCTTCAGCGGCATCGTGCGCGACCTGCCCGGCGGCGGGCTCGAGGCGATGGAGATCGAGCACTATCCCGGCATGACGGAGAGTGCGCTGGAGAAGATCGCCGAGGAGGCGCGGAGGCGTTTCGAGCTGGGCGATGCCCTGGTCATCCACCGCCACGGGCGGCTGGCGCCGGGCGCGCTTATCATGATGGTGGCCACGGCAGCGCCCCACCGGGCCGCCGCCTTTGCGGGGGCCGAGTTCCTGATGGACTACCTCAAGTCCCGCGCGCCCTTCTGGAAGCGCGAGATCACCGCCGAGGGGGCGCGCTGGGTCGAGGCGCGGGAGGCCGACGAAGAGGCCCTGTCGCGCTGGTAGCTTCGCCTCGGGCTTGATTCACATCAAGGCGGGGCCGGGCGGGCTGCCTATGATGGAACCAAAGCAAAGAGGGAAAGAGAGCATGATCACATCCATTCTTGTCGGGTTCGACGGGTCCGAGCCCTCCGAGCGGGCGCTCAAGCTGGCCTGCGAGCTGGCCGACAGATTCGGCGCGGCGCTCCAGGTCTCGCACACGCCCAAGGACGAAACCGTGGCCTTCGCGGCGGAGGCCATCTCGGGCTTCTACGTGGGACCCAACGTGGCCCACCAGGAGCTCTTGAAGGAGGCCGCCGAGAAGATCGCGGTGCGGGCGCGGGAGATTGCCGCCGCCTGCGGCCAGGAGGGGGTGACGGTGTACATCGGGCACGGCGATCCGGTGGAGGATCTGGTGACCCGGGCAGAGACCAGCGGTGTGGACCTGATCGTCACCGGGCGGCGCGGGCTGGGGGATCTGCGCGGGCTCTTCCTGGGCAGCACCTCGCACGGGGTCGGGCGGCGGGCCACCTGCGCCTGCATGACGGTGCCCTGAGCGCCCGGGGGCGCTAGGCTTAGCGTTTGCTGGAAAAGACCTCGCCCGCGGAGGCGGAGGCGCGCTGGCGGTCCACCAGGGCGCGCAGCTCCTCGGCCTCGTGCCGGGCATCGCGCAGGCCGTCCATGGCGGCCCGCAGTTCGGCCTCGGTCTGGGAGAGCTGGTTGGTCAGCTCGGCCTCGCGCTGCTGCAGGTAGGTGATTGCCTGGTCGCGGGTCTCCTCGGCCTCGTGCAGCTCCTGGCTCATCCGGTCAAGCTGGGCCACGTCGTCGGCGGCGACCCGGGTGAAGCGGTGCAGAAGCCAGTTGGCGAACCAGCCCAGGCAGAAAGCCACAAAGAGGATGATGGCCGTCGCCAGGACGAATTCAGTTCTGCTCATCGGTCGTGCTCTCGTCAGAAGACTCGGCCCCTGTATCGCCCGATTGGGCGGCACTTTCCAGCGTTGTTTCCTCTTCAGAAGCGACCGTTTCGGGGCGGATCAGCTTGAATTCGATGCGGCGGTTGGCCTCGCGGCCCTCTTCGGTCTTGTTGTCGGCGATGGGGTTCTCCTCGCCGTAGCCGCGGGGGGTGAAGGAGCTGGTCAGGACGCGCCGCGCGCGCAGCTCGTTGAGGACCGATTCCGCCCGGCTCTGGCTTAGCGCCAGGTTCATACTCTCGCGGCCCTGGCTGTCGGTGTAGCCCTGGATTTCCAGGGGAATGTCGCCGCACTGCTTCAGGATCTCGGCGATCTCGTCCATCACGCCGAGGGCCGAGGCGTCGATGGTCGCGCTGCCCGGCTCGAAGTTGATCTTGCCGACGGTCAGGACCTGCTTGATCTGGGCCTCGCACTCCTCGGGCGTGGGCAAGCCCAGCACCGGGTCGAGCTTCTCCTGGTAGGTCACGTCGATCTCGTAGTCGGCCCCTTCGCCCAGGCGCGCGGTGAGCAGGGAGGCGATCTCGGTGCCCGCGTCGGGGTTGCCGGTGTTGCCGCTGACGCTCAGGCTGTCGGGGCTGACGGTGACCGCGCCGTTGTTGAGCGCGGCCAGGGCCTGGAGCCCGGTGAGGACGCGGGCGGTCCAGTCCTCGGGCAGATCCTCCACCACCCGCGCGGCGGTATAGACGCTGGCCGAGCCGAAGCGCGCCTTGGCAAAGGATTCGGCCAGCTCGCGCATGGTGGCGTCGCTCACCCGGCCGCGCAGCTGGACCTGGCCCTCGGGGCTGAGGGTGGCGGTGAACTCCGCCGGGCCCGCGTCCGGGTCCTCCAGCTTGGGCAGCTTGGCGTTGAGCGCGAAGATCTCGGGCAGGCCGGTCTCCAGGGCGCCGACGGCATCGTCAAAGAGATCCTCGGCGGTGCCGGGCAGGGCCGTCAGGGTGATGTCGGCATCGGCAAAGCTGACCGTGCCGCCGCCCAGCTCCTGCAGGGTGGCGATGGTCTCGCTCACCGCCTCGGACCAGCGCGGGCTGGGCACGCCCAGGCCGACGGTGCAGCGCGGGGTGCCCACCAGGCCCGCCCGCGTGGCGGCGGCCAGGATGCGCACCCGGGCCTGCTCGGTGTCGGCGGAACAGGCGTCGAAGCGGGCGCCCTCTTCGTCCAGCTGGAAGCGCAGGGCGAAGGGGGTGATGACGGGCCGGGGGGCGGCGATGTCGAGGCTGAGGCGCACCTGGGGCGGCAGGGCCCGGCGCAGGCGCTTCTCGATCTCGACCTTCTCCTCGCTGCTGTCGGCGATGGCGTTGATCGTCACTGCGCCGGGGGCCACGCTGGCCTTGGCCCGGGGCAGCTTGGCCATGGCGGTGAGGGCAAAGGTCAGGGCCTCGTTCCAGCCCCGGGGCACGGCATAGTCGGCCGTCTCCAGAAGGTCGGCCACGCCGGTCTCGCCCGAGAGGCGGGCGAAGCGGCCCAGGGCCTCCTCGCGGTCGGTGCTGGCGGGCACCAGGCCGATGATCGTGGTGCCGCTGTCGTTGCGCAGGATTTCGGCCGAGAAGCGCGGCGGGGCGATGGCGGCGGTGGCCTCGACCTCCATCTCGTCGATGATGCGGGCGGCATCGACGACGGAACCGGCGGTGCTGAGGGCGGAGAAGCGGATCGCCTCCGTCGGGGCGGTGCCCGCCAGGGTCACCTGGAGCCCGTCGGCCTGGACCTCGGCCCAGGTCATGCCGCGATCGTCAAGGGCGCCGCGCACGCCGATTTCCGAGGTCTCCTCGATCAGGGTCACCGAGTAGCTAGCCGCGACAAGCGAGACCACGGCGGCGGCAAAGAAGGTGGTGGTGACGATCAGGAGGGAGGAGAGGCGCATCGGGCTTTCGGGGTCAGCTTCGGTCCGCCCCTTGATACGCTCCCGCCCCCTGCGGTGCAATTACGCCAGCAGGGCTACCGCGAAGAAAACCAGCGGGATCATGCCGGTATCCCGGTTGGCGCGAAAAAGCTGGAGCATCTTGTCGCCATTGTCGATGTCGAGTCCGCGCAGCTGCCAGGCCATGTGCCAGCCCATCGCCCAGGGGCCGGCGAGAGCCAGGGCCAGGGCCAGGACCGTGGCCTCGGGCAGGGCGCTGAAGACCACCGCCAGGCCCATCAGGCCCACCGTCAGCATCAGGAACCGGCGCAGCCAAGGGCCGGTGCGCTCGCCGAAGAGCAGGGCGGTAGACTTGACCCCGATCAGGGCGTCGTCCTCCTTGTCCTGGTGCGCGTAGATGGTGTCATAGAAGAGCGTCCAGGCGATGCCGGCCACGTAGAGCAGGACGGCGGGCGAGCCGAGGCTGCCGCTGTGCGCCGTCCAGGCCAGGAGGGCGCCCCAGTTGAAGGCCAGACCGAGGAAGATCTGCGGCCAGTAGGTGAAGCGCTTGGCGAAGGGATAGATCGCCACGAGGCCCAGGGAGGCGATGCCCAGAAGGATCGCCATGCTGTTGAAGGTGAAGAGGATCAGCGCGCCGAGCAGGCACTGGAGCACCATCCAGGCCAGGGCCTGGCGCACCGTCACCTGGCCCGAGGGGATGGGCCGCGAGCGGGTGCGGGCGACGCTGCCGTCGATGTGGCGGTCGGTGATGTCGTTCCAGGTGCAGCCCGCGCCGCGCATCAGGAAGGCGCCGATGCCGCAGCCCGCGAAGATCCAGAGGTCCTCCCAGCGCGGCGACTGATCGTAGAGGATCGCCAGGGCCAGGCCCCACCAGCAGGGCAGCAGCAGCAGCCAGGTGCCGATCGGCCGGTCCGCCCGGCTGAGCCGCAGGTAGGGGCGCAGGGCGGCGGGGGCGTGGTGATCGACCCAGTTGCCGCTGTAGGCATCGGCCACCGTGCCGCTGCTGTCCGGGGCATCTGGTGAAGGGGGCGTCTCTTGCATATATCGGGCCTATGGCTTCGAAGATCAGACTGTATGTAGATCAGCCCCTGGGGGAGGGGCAAACGGTTCCTTTGGGAAGGGCCCAGGCCCACTACCTCTTTGGCGTGATGCGCGCTTCCCCCGGCACCCGCCTGTCGCTCTTCAACGGGCGCGACGGGGAATGGGAGGCCGAGGTGACGGAGGCGGGCAAGCGCGGCGGCCTGCTGACCTGCCTCTCCTGCACGGCCCCGCTGACCCTGCCGCCCGATCTCTGGCTGCTCTTCGCCCCGATCAAGAAGGCCCGCACCGATTTCATCGTCGAGAAGGCGGTGGAGATGGGGGCCGGGCGCATCCTGCCGGTGATGACCGAGTTCACCAATTCGGGCCGGGTCCAGGTGGAGCGGCTTCAGGCCCACGCGGTGGAGGCGGCGGAACAGTGCGGCGGCACCTACGTGCCCGAGGTGGCGGAGGCCGTGAAGCTCGATGCCCTGCTCGAGGGCTGGCCGGAGGACCGCGCCCTGATGTTCTGCGACGAGGCGCGGCTTGGCGCGCTGCCCGAGCTGCCCGCCGAATTGAAGCCGCCGGCCGCCATCCTGATCGGCCCCGAGGGGGGCTTTTCCGAGCGTGAACGGGCCCGCCTGGCGCGCCTGCCCGCCGCCCGGGCGATCAGCCTGGGCCCGCGCATCCTGCGCGCCGACACGGCGGCGGTGGCGGCCCTGACGCTCTGGCAGCGGGCCCACGGGGACTGGGGATGAGCTTCCTGCGGCCCGAGGTGCGGCTGGCGCTCTGGCGCTGGCGCGAGGTCCTGACCGGCGGGGCGCTTGTCCTCCTGGGGCTCTGGCTGACCCTGAGGGCTGGCTTCCTTTTGGATTTCTTCGGCCTGCCCATGGTGATCGGCGGTGCCGCCCTTGTCTGGATCGGCAGCCAGCGGGCGCGCTTCCGCTCCAGCCGGGGCGGGCCGGGCGCCGTGGAGGTGGACGAGGGCGAGGTGACCTACTTCGGCCCGCTCAATGGCGGCACCGTGGCCCTGCGCGAGCTGGAGACCCTGATCATCGACGGCAACATGTTCCCGGCCCACTGGCGGCTGGAGCAGCGCGGCCAGCCGCCGCTGCTGATCCCGGTCAATGCCGCCGGGGCCGAGGCGCTCTTTGATGCCTTTGCCAGCCTGCCCGGGCTGCGCACCGAAAGGATGCTCGCCTCGCTCAAGGCGAACCGCCATCAGGCAATCGTGATCTGGCAGCGCTCGGAGCGCCTGCCGACCGGCGCTCTGCTGCATTGACACCCCTTGCAAATCGCCCCATGCCTTTGCCCCGCGTAACCTGAAAGGCAGCCTCCCATGTCCATACCCCAATCCGGTGGTGGCCCCATCGAACGCCACGAACAGCTGGCGGAATTCCTTGCCAAGGGCTGCAAGCCACGGGACCAGTGGCGGATCGGGACGGAGCACGAGAAGTTCGGCTACTGCAAGGATAGCCTGCTGCCGCTGCCCTACGAGGGCGCGCGTTCCATCCGGGCCATGCTGGAGGGGCTGCGCGACCGCCACGGCTGGTCCCCCGTCAGCGAGGGCGACAAGCTGATCGGGCTGGAGAAGGCGGGCGCCAACATCTCGCTCGAGCCGGGCGGGCAGCTGGAGCTGTCGGGCGCGCCGCTGGAGACGATCCACGAGACCTGCGACGAGGTGAACACCCACCTGCACGAGGTGAAGGACGTGGCCGACGGGATCGGCGCGGGCTTCATCGGGCTGGGCGCCGCCCCGGTCTGGACCCACGAGCAGATGGATCTGATGCCCAAGGGCCGCTACAAGCTGATGAACGACTACATGACCAAGGTGGGCACCATGGGCCGGGTCATGATGCGGCGCACCTGCACGGTGCAGGTGAACCTGGATTTCGGCTCCGAGGCGGACATGGTGCAGAAGATGCGCGTGGCCCTGGCCCTGCAGCCGGTGGCGACGGCGCTCTTTGCCAACTCGCCCTTCTTCGAGGGCAAGCCCAACGGCCACAAGAGCTGGCGCAGCCGGGTCTGGCGCGACCTGGACGCGGCCCGTACCGGCATGCTGCCCTTCGTCTTCGAGGAGGGCTTCGGCTTCGAGCGCTGGGCCGAGTACGCGCTCGACGTGCCCATGTACTTCGTCTACCGCGACGGCCGCTACATCGACGCGCTGGGCCAGTCCTTCCGCGATTTCCTCAAGGGCGAGCTGCCCGCCTTGCCGGGCGAGACGCCGACCCTGAGCGACTGGGCCGATCACCTGACCACGGCCTTCCCCGAGGCCCGGATGAAGCGCTACATCGAGATGCGCGGCGCCGATGGCGGGCCCTGGCGGCGGCTCTGTGCCCTGCCGGCCTTCTGGGTCGGGCTGATGTACGACCAGGGCGCGCTCGATGCCGCCTGGGACCTGGTGAAGGGCTTCACCGCCGAACAGCGCGAGGCGCTGCGCGTCGAGGCCAGCGTCGCCGGGCTTCAGGCCCGGGTCGATAGCATCTCGATGCACGAGCTGGCGCGCGAGGCGGTGGCGATCGCGGAGCAGGGGCTGCGCGCCCGGGGCCGTGCCGGTGCCGGGGGCCTGGTGCCGGACGAGACCCATTTCCTCAACGCGCTGAAGGAAAGCGTGGAAAGCGGCAAGGTGCCCGCCGACGAATTGCTGGAGCAGTACGCGGGCCCCTGGGAGGGGGACCTCTCACGCATCTACGGCGAATACAGCTACTAATTAAACGGACGTTCAATCAATTCCCGGGGCGAATTGCAGCGCCCCCGGAAAGTGAATTGCGGGCGACATATTGTTGTTATTTTCCGCCCTCCGCACTATTGGGTATTGACCCGCAAAGAAGGCTGAAGGATAAAAGTGGACGATTTCCACTAATAAGACCGGTTTTGAAACCGGCACAGTCTCTTAAAGACGATGAAACTGACCGCCCCCGCGCGGTCATTTTTGCAAGAACGGCGGTTTGTTTTAAATTGAAAGCATTTCATCATGTCCTCCATTTCGCAATTCCTGCTGAAAAAGGCAGATGCCCTCACATCCGGTGACATCGAGGCCCTGGCGACGGGGTTCGACACGCCGACCTCCTTCTATATCGGTGAGAACCTGATCTATATTCCCGACCGCGGGCGCCTTCAGGACATTCTTGGCCAATTCCGTGCCAACCTGGTGGCCCAGGGCTATGCCGGAACGGAATTTGTCGATGTCTCGGAAAAGATCATCGGGCCGGACTCCGTCCAGGTCACGGTGGATTGGATCGACTACGGCCCCGACCGCCGCGTGCTGGAGAAGCGCCGCACCTGTTTCTACTGCACCCGGCGCGGAGAGGGTGACTGGACGGTGAAGCTCGTCAACATGCACGACGCCCCGGCGCCCGCCCTGCTGGCAGGGCTGGTGCTGCACTAGGGGGCGGGCAGGAGCGCGCGCAGGAGCATCAGGGCCTCCGCCATCGGTCTTTCGCAGGGAAAGAGCCGCGGTCCGGCGCTGAGCTCGTAGAGGTTCAGGCTCAGATAGCCCGGGCGCCCAAGCTCCTCCGCCACCAGCTTGACGGCGCGGTCCCGGGTCGAGGTGCTCTTGGTCAGAAGCCAGGTGGCGGTGCCGAGCTGGGCGCGGCTCTGGCCCAGCGGCAGGGCGCGCAGGCGGGCCAGCACGTCGGGCGGGGGTGTCACCCCTTCTGGCCGATCCGGGGCTCCGTTCCGGCCTTGATGCGCTGGATGTTGCCCCTGTGCCGCCAGAAGACCAGCAGGGTCAGCAGGATGCCGAGAAGCAGGCCCCAGCCGTAGCCCAGGAAGACCAGCAGGAAGGTGGAG
This sequence comes from Sulfitobacter sp., assembly GCA_965212515.1. Classification (GTDB taxonomy): domain Bacteria; phylum Pseudomonadota; class Alphaproteobacteria; order Rhodobacterales; family Rhodobacteraceae; genus Sulfitobacter. The sequence continues at coordinate 1,019,040 of OZ243122.1, read as the reverse complement.
GCGGAGGCGGCAAAGAGCGCCCCCATGGAGGAGATCCGCGTCGTGGCTGCGCCGATCAGCCAGGCGATGCAGCAGCCGATCCCCACGGGCCAGGCCAGGGCCAGCATCAGGCCGAGGAAGGTGGCCACGCCCTTGCCGCCCTTGAAGCCCAGCCAGACCGGGTAGCAGTGGCCCAGCATGGCCATCAGGCCGGCGAGCTGGGCGGCATCCTCCGCCGCCAGGGCCCGCGCCAGGAGAACCGCGACGGCCCCCTTGGCGGCATCCAGCAGCAGGGTCAGGGCGGCGGCCTTCTTGTTGCCGGTGCGCAGCACGTTGGTGGCGCCAATATTGCCCGAGCCGATCTCGCGCAGGTTGCCGAGGCCCATGAGCCGCGCCAGCACCATGCCCCAGGGAATCGACCCCAGCAGGTAGCCGACGAGGGCCCAGAGCAGGAGCAGGGCGGGGGCGGTTTCTATGGCGGGCATCAGGCGACCTCGAAGACTTGCGACCCGGAAACGTAGGTCGCCAGGACCTTACCCTGCATCCTCATGCCGTCGAAAGGGGTGTTGAGGGATTTCGAGCGCAGGCGCGTGCGGTCCAGAAGGAAGGGGGCGTCGGGATCGAAGAGCACCAGGTCCGCCGGGGCGCCGGGGGCGAGGCGGCCGCTTTCCAGGCCCAGCCGCCGCGCGGGATTGAGCGAGAGGGCGCGCCAGAGGGTCGGCAGGTCCATCATCTCGGCATGGACGAGGCGCATGGCGGCGGGCAGCAGGGTCTCCAGCCCGACGGCGCCCGAGGCGGCCTCCTCGAAGGGCAGGCGCTTGGATTCCTCGTCCTGCGGCGTGTGCATGGAGCAGATCACGTCGATCAGCCCCTCCGCCACGGCCTCCACCACGGCAAGCCTGTCGGTCTCGTCGCGCAGAGGCGGCTTGAGCTTGAAGAAGGTCCGGTAGTCGGCCACGTCGAGGGCGTTCAGGGTCAGGTGGTGGATGCCCACCCCGGCGGTTATGTCCAGCCCGTTGGCCTTGGCGCGGGCCAGGGCGGGCAGGGCGCGGGCGGTGGTGATCTGGTCGGCGTGGTAGCGCGCGCCGGTCATCTCGATCAGGGCGATGTCGCGGTCCAGCGCCATGCGCTCGGCCATCGGCGAGACGGCGGGCAGGCCCCGGAGCGAGGCGAACTTGCCCGAGGTGGCGCAGGCGCCGCGGCTCAGGACGGGCTCCTGCGGGTGGGCGATGACGAGGGCCCCGAGGCTGCGGGCATAGGTGAGGGCGCGGGCAAAGACCTTGGTGTCGGTGACCACGTGGTCGCAATCGGTGAAGGCGGCGGCCCCGGCATCCATCAGGAAGCCGATCTCCGTCATCTCGCGGCCCGCGCGGCCCTTGGTGAGCGCCGCCATCGGCAGGACATGGACCGGCGCCGCCTCGTTGGCGCGGCGCCGCACAAATTCCAGCACCTCGGGGCTGTCGATGGCCGGTTCCGTGTCGGGGCGGGTGACCATCGTGGTCACGCCCCCGGCCGCCGCCGCCAGGCCGGCGGAGCGGTAGCTTTCCTTGTGCCTCTCGCCCGGTTCGCAGACCTTCACGCCCAGGTCCACGATGCCCGGCGCCAGGTGCTTGCCGCGGCAGTCGATCACCCGCGCGTCCGAGGGCAGGGCGGGGGTGCCCGGCTCAGCGCCCAGGATGCGCGCCCCCTCGGTGACGAGGGTGCCTTCGGTCACCCGGCCGCCCTCGGGATCGACCAGGCGGGCATTGACGAAGACCTGCTTCATCCGCCGATCCAGACCATCATGCCGGCCAGGGCAAATGCCACCAGCAGGGCGATCATGGCGATCCGGCCTGACATCTTGGGGTCGCTCGGTTCCTTCATCTCTCTTCCTTCCGTGGGGCTCAGCCGATGATCCACCAGACCAGCAGGCCCAGCAGCACCAGCACGCCGATCACCGCCGTGGCGCTGCCCGCCCGGCCCCGGGGGGCGACGCGCGGGGTGACCGTGGGGGCGCCCGTGTAGGGCTGGGCGGCGGCGCTCTCGATCACCTCCTCGGTGGGGCGGGGGGCCTCCTGGGTGTAGGTGCCGATGAGGGTCAGCTCGGGGCCGGGGCGCAGCCGCTCCGCCCGCCCCTCGAAGGCGGAGGAGTGGACCAGCATGACCCAGCCGTCGAGCGAGGCCAGCTTCTGCTTGTCGCGCCGCAGATCCTCGGCCCGGGCATCGACGCCCTCGCTGAGGTAGCCCGCCAGGCCCATCTCGCCGAGGTCGGAGACGGGGAAGACCTCCACCCCGTCGCTGTTGATGCCGCTCAGCCCGAGGGCCCGGGCCTGGGCCTCCGGGTCGTCGCGCAGCTGGCGCGCGGCGCCATCCGACAGGGACAGGGCAAAAAGCCGCGTGGTGCCCTGCTCCAGGGCCGCAATTTCGATCTCTGCCATGACTTACGAAGCCTCCCTCTTACTCTCGGTCACTTGGTTGCGCGCCAGCAGGTCCATGGCGGCCATGCGCACGGCCACGCCCATCTCCACCTGGTCCTGGATCACGCTGCGGTTGATGTCATCGGCCAGGGTGCCGTCGATCTCCACGCCGCGGTTCATCGGGCCGGGGTGCATGACGATGGCATCGGGGGCGGCGAAGCCCAGCTTCTCCGCGTCCAGGCCGAAGCGGTGGTAGTATTCGCGCGGCGAGGGGATGAAGCCGCCGTCCATGCGCTCGCGCTGGAGCCGCAGCATCATCACCACGTCCACCCCCTCGAGCCCCTTCTTCATGTCCTCGAAGACCTCCACGCCGAACTCCGCGATGCCCGAGGGCATGAGCGTCGGCGGGCCGATCAGGCGGATGCGGTTCTCCATCTTGCCCAGCAGCATGATGTTGGAGCGGGCGACGCGGGAATGGGCGATGTCGCCGCAGATGGCGATGGAGAGGCGGTGCAGCCGCCCCTTGGCGCGCCGGATGGTGAGGGCATCGAGCAGCGCCTGGGTGGGATGCTCGTGCTGACCATCGCCGGCGTTGAGCACCGCGCAGTTGACCTTCTGGGCCAGCAGATCCACCGCGCCGGACTGGGGGTGGCGCACCACCAGCAGATCGGGGTGCATGGCGTTGAGCGTCATGGCCGTGTCGATCAGGGTCTCGCCCTTCTTGATGGAGCTGGCCTGCATGGCCATGTTCATGACGTCCGCGCCAAGCCGCTTGCCGGCGATCTCGAAGGAGGCCTGGGTGCGGGTCGAGTTCTCGAAGAACATGTTGATCTGGGTGCGCCCGGCCAGGGCATCGGCGTGCTTGTCGGGCTGCCGGTTGAGATCGGCGTAGCTGTCGGCGAGATCGAGCAGGGTGACGATATCGGCCTGCGTCAGCGGTTCGATGCCAAGCAGGTGACGATGCGGAAAGGACATGGAGGGCGCGCCTTTTCTTGCTTGGGCCCTTATAGAGCGCGCGGCTTCCCGGCGGCAAGGTGGGGATTTTGCTCGCCCCGGCCAGGGCGTAAGGTCGCTCCATGGAATCAACCGATTTTCACCGGGACCTGGCGCTGCTGGAGTGGCAGATCGAACTGGGCGCGACCGAGGCCATCGCCGATGCCCCGGTGAACCGCTACGAGGTGCCGACGCAGGCCCCCAAGACGCCCGCCGCCGCGGCCCCGCCGCCCGCGGCACCCCTGCCGCGCGGGCCCCAGGCCACCGCCACCGTCGACGCCGTGGCCGAGGCCGAGGCCAGCGCCGCCGCCTGCGCCACCCTGGAGGAGCTGCGCGCCGCGATCGACGCCTTCCCCCACTGCGAGCTGCGCAAGGGGGCGCGCAACATGGTCTTTTCCGATGGCCAGCCGGGCGCCCGGGTGATGCTGGTGGGAGAGGCCCCGGGCCGCGAGGAGGACCGCGCGGGCCGTCCCTTCGTGGGCCGCGCCGGGCAGCTACTGGACCGCATGTTCGCCGCCATCGAGATGGGCCGCGATGATGCGGCGGCGCCCCTCTACATCACCAACGTTCTGCCCTGGCGGCCGCCCCAGAACCGCGACCCCCGGCCCGACGAGATCGCCATGATGCGGCCCTTCCTGATGCGCCACATCGCCCTGGCCAAGCCCCAGGTGCTGGTGCTCATCGGCAACTGGTCCTGCGTCACCCTCCTGGGCCAGCGCGGCATCACCCGCCTGCGCGGCACCTGGACCGAGGCGGCGGGGCTGCCCGCCCTGCCCATGTTCCACCCCGCCTACCTGCTGCGCAGCCCCGAGTTCAAACGCGAGGCCTGGGCCGACCTGCTCAGCCTCAAGGCCCACCTGCTGGAGAGAGCCGCCCCATGAGCCGCATCGACGAAAGCCGGGACTTCATCCCGGTGCGCATCGCCATCCTCACCGTCTCGGACAGCCGCAGCGCCGAGGATGACCGCTCGGGCGATCTTCTGGCAGAGCGCATCGAAGCGGCGGGGCACGAACTGGTGGAGCGCAACATCGTCGCCGACGAACGCGGCCTGATCCGCGATCAGCTTCAGGTCTGGTGCGAGGAGGGGGCGATCGACGTGATCATCTCCACCGGCGGCACCGGACTCACCGGGCGGGACGTGACGGTGGAGGCCCACCGCGACATCTACGAAAAGGAGATCGACGCCTTCGGCACGGTCTTCACCCATGTCTCCATGGCCAAGATCGGCACCTCCGCCGTCCAGAGCCGCGCCACCGCCGGGGTCGCCCACGGCACCTACCTCTTTGCCCTGCCGGGCTCGCCCGGGGCCTGCAAGGATGCCTGGGACGAGATCCTGGCCTACCAGCTCGACTACCGGCACCGGCCCTGCAACTTTGTCGAGATCATGCCCCGGCTCGAAGAACACAGGCGCCGCAAGTGATCCTGCCGCCGCGCGCTTTTGCGCGACGGAAAGGTGATCCCGGGACGTTGAAGAAACGTAACTTTGTTATGCGGCGCTGCCCGACTAGGTTATGATCAACCTATCTGACCTCCCATAAGGATCGGACATAGATGCGTTTTCTGCGTCAGAGCATGATCGGACTGTTCCTGGCCGCGGCGGCCCTGGGGCTGCTGGCCTTTGCCGCCACCCTGGTGGGCGGGGCCATCCAGGAACGCCTGGCCGACGCCCCCGGCGCGCCCCCCGCCCGCGAGCGGGTCTTTGCCGTCAACGTCCTGGAGGCCCAGGCCGAGGACGTGGTGCCGATCCTGCGCACCTTCGGCGAGGTCCAGAGCCGCCGCAGGCTGGAGCTGCGCGCCGCCGACGGCGGCCGGGTGGTGGAGCTGGCCGAGAGCTTCGAGGATGGCGGCAGCGTCCGGGCGGGCGAGGTGCTGGTGCGGATCGACCCCGCCGATGCCCAGGCCGCGGTGGACCGTGCGCGGGCCGATCTGGCCGATGCCGAGGCCGAGGTGCGCGATGCCGCGCGCGGCCTGACCCTGGCCCGCGACGAGCTTGCCGCCGCCGAGGACCAGGCCGAGCTGCGCGAGCGGGCCCTGAGGCGCCAGCAGGACCTGGCCGAGCGCGGCGTGGGCACGGCCATCTCCTCGGAGACCGCCGAGCTGGCCGCCTCGGCGGCGCGCCAGGCGGTGCTCTCGCGGCGCCAGGCGGTGGCCCAGGCCGAGGCCCGGGTGGACCAGGCCGCGACCCGCCTCTCGCGCGCGGGCATCGCCCTGGAGGAGACCCGGCGCAGGCTGGACGATACGGTTCTCACGGCCCCCTTCGACGGCACCCTCTCGGAGACCAGCGTGGTGGTGGGGCGCCTTGTCTCGCCCAACGAGCGGCTGGCCGACCTGATCGACCCGGACGATCTGGAGGTCTCCTTCCGGGTCTCGACGGCCCAGTATGCCCGCCTGCTGGACGAGAGCGGCGCCCTGATCCGGGCCGAGGTGGCGGCCACCCTGGAGGTGGCCGGGGTTGACCTTGAGGCGCGGGGCCGGATCAGCCGGGCCTCCGCCGCGGCGGGGGAGGGGGCCACCGGGCGCCTCGTCTTCGCCGCCCTGAGCGATACGGCGGGCTTCAAGCCCGGCGACTTCGTGACCGTGCGGGTGGAGGAGCCCGTCCTCACCGAGGTGGTGCGCCTGCCGGCCGCCGCCGTCGATGCCCAGGGCGAGGTGCTTCTGCTGGGGCCGGAGAACCGGCTCGAGGCGGCCCAGGTCACGCTCCTGCGCAGCCAGGGCGACGAGGTGCTGGTCCGGGGCGAGATCCTGGGCCGCCAGGTGGTGGCGGAGAGATCGCCGCTGCTGGGCGCCGGGATCAGCGTCAAGCCGATCGACCGCTCCGGCGCCGCCCCCGCGACGGAGCCCGAGATGGTGGAGCTGAGCGAGGAACGGCGCGCCCGGCTGGTGGCCTTCGTGGAGGGCAATAGCCGCATGCCCGAGGAGGCCAAGGCGCGGGTGCTGGCGCGGCTCCAGGAGCCCATGGTCCCCGCCCAGATGGTTGCCCGGCTGGAAAGCCGGATGGGCAGCTAGGCCATGGCGCGCGGTGTCACCGGGGCGGCCAAGGGCCTGCTGAGCTACTTCGTCCGCCACCGCACCGCGGCCAACCTGCTTCTGGTGCTGCTGCTGGTCGCCGGGGCCGCCTCGGCGCCCAACATGCGGGCCCAGTTCTTCCCGGACGTGATCATCGACAATGTCTCCGTCACCACCCTCTGGCAGGGGGCCGGGGCCGAGGACGTGGACCGGGCCATCGTCCAGGTGCTGGAACCGGCACTGCTGGGGGTGGAGGGGATCGAGAGCTCCCAGAGCACCTCGCGCGAGGGGCGGGGGGTGATCACGCTCGATTTCGAGCCCGGCTGGGACATGGCCCGCGCCGCCCAGGACGTCCAGACCGCGGTGGATGCCATCACCACCCTGCCCGAGGAGGCCGAGGAGCCCAGCGTGGTCCGCGGCGCCTGGCGCGATCGGGTGACCGACGTGGTCATCACCGGCCCGGTCGACCCCGAACAGCTGGGCCGCTTCGCCGACGAGTTCGTCACCCGGCTCTTTGCCGCCGGGGTGACCCGCACGACGATCCAGGGCGTGGCCGCGCCCGAGACCCTGGTGGAGGTGCCCTCGACCAACCTCATCGCCTTTGACATCTCCATGGCCGAGATCGCCGCCGCCATCGCCGAAGAGGTGGATGCCGACCCCGCGGGCGACGTCTCGGGCGCCAATGCCCGGGTCCGCACCGGCACGGCCAAGCGCACGGCGCAGGAGATCGCGGGCATCGTCCTGCGCTCCAACCCCGATGGCTCCACCCTCACGGTGGGGGATCTGGCCCTGGTGCGCGAGCAGGGGGTGGACCGCGAGCGCAGCTTCTTCGTGGGGGCCGATCCGGCGGTCTCCATCCGGGTGGACCGTTCGGACCGGGGCGATGCCATCGGCATCCAGGAGCGGGTGGAGGAGGTGGTGGCCGAGCTTCAGGCGAGCCTGCCCGCCTCGGTCACGATGGAGCTGATCCGCACCCGCGCCGAGGCCATCACCGGGCGCCTCGACCTGCTGGTGGACAATGGCCTGATGGGCCTGGCGCTGGTGGTCTCGCTGCTCTTTCTGTTCCTCAACGCGCGCACCGCCTTCTGGGTGGCGGCGGGCATTCCCGTGGCCATGGGGGCGGCCATCGCGCTCATGTACCTGGGTGGCATCACAATCAACATGATCTCGCTCTTCGGGCTGATCATCACCCTGGGCATCGTGGTGGACGATGCCATTGTCGTGGGCGAGCACGCCGACCACCGCTTCCGCACCCTCGGCGAGGGGCCCATGACGGCGGCCGAGAATGCCGCCCGGCGCATGGCCATGCCAGTCTTTGCCGCCACCCTCACCACCATCATCGCCTTCTTCGGGCTGGTCGCCGTGGGCGGCCGCTTCGGTGATCTGATCCGCGACATCCCCTTCACCGTCATCGCCGTCCTGGCGGCCAGCCTGGTGGAGTGCTTCCTGATCCTGCCCAACCACATGGCCCATGCCATGACCTCGGCCGCCAAGAAGCACTGGTACGATCTGCCCAGCCGGGTGGTGAACCGGGGCTTCGTCTTCATGCGCGAGCGGCTCTTCCGGCCCCTCATGGCCGGGGTCATCGCCGCCCGCTACGTGGTCCTGGCCGGGGTCGTGGCGATCCTCGCCAGCCAGCTTGCGCTCTTCATCTCGGGCGATGTCCAGTGGCGCTTCTTCAACGCGCCCGAGCGCGGCTCGGTCACCGGCAACTTCATGATGGCCGAGGGGGCGACCCGCGAGGACACCCAGGAGATGATGCGCGAGATGCAGCGCGCGACCGAGGCCCTGGGCGCCGAGTACGCCGAGAAGCACGGCACCAACCCGCTGGACTACGTGATCGCCCAGATCGGCGGCAACGCGGGCTACGGCATGGCCGGGGCCGACAGCAAGGACAGCGACCTGCTCGGCGGCATCTCGATCGAGCTGATCGACGCCGACCTGCGGCCCTATTCCAGCTTCGCCTTCGTGGCCGAGCTGCAGGACAGGGTCGTCCAGCACCCCCTGGCCGAGGCGGTGAGCTTCCGCGGCTGGCGCTCGGGCCCGGGCGGCGATGCCCTGGACGTGCAGTTCTACGGGGCCGATACGGATACCCTCAAGGGCGCCTCGGAGGACCTTCAGGATGCCCTGCGGCTCTATCCGGAAGTGAGCGCGGTGCAGGACAACCTGGCCTACGACAAGGAGGAGCTGATCCTCGATCTCACCCCCCAGGGCCAGGCCCTCGGCTTCACCATCGACACCCTGGGCCGCGCCCTGCGCAACCGCCTGGGCGGGATCGAGGCGGCCACCTATCCCGACGGGCCGCGCTCGGCCACCATCCGGGTGGAGCTGCCCGAGGGCGAGCTGACCGCCGATTTCCTCGACCGGACCCAGATGCGCACGCCGGAGGGGCTCTACGTGCCCCTGGCCGACATCGTCTCCGTCGAGCGGCGCACCGGCTTTTCCACCGTGCGGCGCGAGAATGGCATAAGGCTGATCTCCGTCACCGGGGACATCTCTGAGGACGATCCCGCCCGCGCCACCGAGATCGGCCGCGCCCTACAGGAGGAGATCCTGCCGCGCATCGCCTCGGAGCGGCAGGTGGAGTTCCGCCTCTCGGGCCTGAGCGAGCAGGAGGACGAATTCCTCAACGACGCCCTGACCGGCCTGATCCTCTGCCTGACCGGCATCTTCCTGGTGCTGGCCTGGATCTTCGGCTCCTGGACGCGGCCGCTGGTGGTCATGGCGATCATCCCCTTCGGCCTGGTGGGGACGATCTACGGCCATGCGCTCTGGGAGGTGCCGCTTTCCATGTTCACGGTGGTGGGGCTTTTGGGCATGACCGGCATCATCATCAACGATTCCATCGTCCTGGTGACGACGATCGACGAATATGCAGAGAGCCGCGGCCTCATCCCCTCGATCATCGACGGTGCGGCGGACCGGCTGCGGCCCGTGATGCTCACGACGATGACCACCGTGCTCGGCATGGCGCCGCTGCTCTACGAGCAGAGCCAGCAGGCCCAGTTCCTCAAGCCCACGGTCATCACCCTGGTCTACGGCCTGGGCTTCGGCATGTTCCTGGTGCTCCTGGTGGTGCCCGCTCTGCTGGCCGCCCAGCACGACATCGCGCGCCAGGTGCGGGCCATGCGCCGGGGCCTGCGGGCGCCGGTGGGCGGGCTGCGCTGGGGCCTGGCGCTGCTCTGGGTGCTGGTCCTGGGCTGGGGCCTGGTGACCCTGGGCCATGCCGCCTGGCGCGAGACGCTGCATCCGCTCTTCGGCGGGGCATTGCCCGCCCTGGCGGAGATGCCGCCCCTGACGGCGGCGCTGCTGCTCTTCCTCGCGGGGGCCGGGCTGGTGGCCCTGCTGGGCTATCTGGCCGGGGCCCTGGCCATGGCGCTGCGCGGGCGGCGCGCCGCCTGAGCGCGGCTCAGCCGGGCTGGCAGCCGCGGATCTCCACCGCCTGGCCGTCGCCCAGCACGGTGATGGTGAGGGCCGAGCGGTCCAGCGCGAAGGTGCCGCCGGAGAGGGCGGCGAGGTCTCCCACCGCGCGCAGGGTGCCGCCCTGGCGGGTCACGTCCATCTCGCTGGCCCAGACCTCGGCGCGGCCCGGTTCGATCACCACCATCTCGCGGCCCCCCAGGGGCGGCAGGCGCAGCTCGGCGGTGATCTCCAGCCCGTCGGCGTTGGGACGCAGGGCGCAGGTGGCGCTGCGCAGGCCGCCCTCCCGGGCGGAGAGGGGCCGGGCGGCGAGGGCCGCGGCGATCACTGGGCTGGGGCTGGTGGCGCCATCGGCGATGGTGCCCGCGATGGTCATCCGATGGGGGATGCAGACATCCTTGCAGACGCCGATGTCGAGCGCCGCCGTCACCTCCATGGCGCCGGGGCGCGTGGGGCGCAGGGTGACGGGCAGGACAAGCACGTCCTTGTAGCCCACGGTGGTCACGCCGCCCTCGCGGTAGACCCGCGGCGCGGGCCAGTGCAGGGCCACGCCGGCCAGGTTCCGTGAGCCCGACCAGTCGATCTGCGGCGGGATGCCGGCATCGCCGGGGCTGCGCCAGTAGGTCTTCCAGCCCGGCGCCAGCTCCAGCCGCAGGGCCGCCATGCGGGTGCCGTCGGCCTGCTGCCAGCCGGGCAGGAGGGTACCGACGACGGGCTCTTCGGGCAGTTCCTCGGTGTTGCCGGGCAGGGCCAGGGCGAGGGCAAGCATCAGGGCGGGGATCAGGGCTTTGGGCATAGCGCCTCAATGGGCCATCGCGGCCGCCAAGCCAAGTCACGTTTGCTTCAGCCGGGTTTCGCCGGCGCGGGCCCGCGCGCCCTTGTCAGGGGGCGGCGCCCGGTGCATCCTGATCCCGTGCTTCCACCTGATGCTGACAGCGACAAGATGAGCGACGGACGGCTTGACCTGACGGGCAAGCTGCTGATCGCCATGCCCGGCATGGGCGATCCGCGCTTCGCCCACAGCCTGATCTACATGGCCGCCCATTCCGCCGAGGGGGCCATGGGCCTGATGGTGAACCGCCCCGCTACCGGGGTCAGCCTTGGCGACGTGCTGGACCAGCTCCCGGTGAGCGCGCCCGAGCAGGGACCGACGCTGGGTGTCCATGTCGGCGGCCCGGTGGAGACGGGCCGCGGCTTCGTGCTCCATTCGCCGGAATACCGCTCGGCCATGCAGACCCTGGTGATCGAGGGGGGCTTCGCCCTCACCGCGACGCTCGACATCCTGGAGGACATCGCCGTGGGGAGGGGGCCGGAAAAGGCGCTTCTGATGCTGGGCTATGCGGGCTGGGGCCCGGACCAGCTGGAGGGGGAGCTGGGCATGAACGGCTGGCTCACCTGCGATGCCACGCCCGAGCTGGTCTTCGATCTGCCGGACGAGGAGAAGTGGACCGCCGCGGTCCAGTCCCTGGGGGTCGATCCCACGGGGCTTTCGGCCACGGCGGGCCGGGCCTGAGCCCTAGCGCGGCGCCGCCGCCCGGCGCAGCCTGTCGTTGATCGCCACGCCCAGCCCATGCTCCGGCACGGGGGCCACGGCGATGGGCCGCGCCAGGGCGTCGAGCCGGTGCAGGTGGCCGAAGAGGTTGGCCGCCGCCTCCGTCAGGTCTCCCGATGCCGAGAGGTTGAGATCGCAGTCCATTTTGCCGAAACCCAGAAGCAGCTCGTCACCCTCGGCCCTTTCCGCGCCCAGCCGCACCCGGGCGCGCGGCGCATAGTGGGAGGCAAGCTGCCCCGGCGCGACGATCTCTTCGCCGCGCTGGCTTTCCAGGGGCGCGCCGAGCGCCGCTTCCAGGGCCTCGCGCGGCAGGCCGCCCGCGCGCAGCAGCACCGGCTGGGGGCCGGTCAGGCCGACGATGGTGCTTTCCAGCCCCACTGTGCAGGGGCCATCGTCGAGCACGGCGGCGATGCGCCCCTCCAGTCCCTCGAGGACGTGGGCGGCGGTGGTTGGGCTGATCCGCCCCGAGGGGTTGGCCGAGGGGGCCGCCACAGGCCCGCCGAAGCGCGACAAAAGCGCGCGCGCGGTGGCCTGTTCAGGCACCCGCACGGCCAGGCTGTCGAGCCCTGCGGTGACCAGATCGGAGACCCGCTCGCCCCCGGGGCGGAGGGGCAGCACCAGGGTCAGGGGGCCGGGCCAGAAGGCGCTGGCGAGAACCTCGGCGGCATCGCTCCAGGTGACGTAGCGCCGGGCCATCGCGGCGTCGGCCAGGTGCACGATGAGCGGGTTGAAGCTGGGCCGGCCCTTGGCCGCGTAGATCTCCGCCACCGCCTTGCCGTCGCGGGCATCGGCCCCCAGCCCGTAGACGGTTTCCGTCGGGAAGGCGACGAGCTGCCCGGCGGCGAGCAGGGCGGCGGCCCGGTCGAGCGCCGCCGCGGTGCCGGGCGAGGCGGCGGAAAGGACTTCTGTGGCAGGGGGCATGGGGCGGCTCGTGACGCGGCGTTGGGGTTGAAGGTCGGCCCCCGCCCCTTCATCTTGACGCGAGGTACGGACCGCCTTTAGCAGGGCCGCGTCCCGGTTGCCAAGCACCAGCCGCCGACAAAAAGGAGATCGTTTCATGCCCTTCACCGCAGCAGTCGATGAATATGGGTTCATCCTCGATCACGTGATTGATTACGCCCGCCTGCAGAAGACCGAGCGCTTCGCCGAGGCCGGCGAGGAGGTGACCAGCGCGATCCTGTCGGAAGCGGGCCGCATGTGCACCGAGGTCCTGGCGCCGCTGCAGCGGCCCGGCGATCTGCACCCGGCCAAGCTGGAGAACGGCGTCGTCCGCACCTCGCCGGGCTTCACCGAAGGCTTCAAGGCCATCGCCGAGGGCGGCTGGATCGGCATGAGCGCCCGCCCCGAGAACGGCGGCATGGGCCTGCCCATGGTCCTCACCACGGCGGTGAACGAGATGATGAGCGGCGCCTGCCTCTCGCTCCAGCTGGCCCCCCTGATGAGCCAGGGCCAGATCGAGGCGCTGGAGCACCACGCCAGCGACGCCGTGAAGGAGCTCTACCTGCCCAAGCTGATCTCGGGTGAATGGACCGGCACGATGAACCTGACCGAGCCCCAGGCGGGTTCCGACGTGGGGGCGCTCAAGACCAAGGCGGTGGACCGGGGTGATGGCACCTACGCCATCTCGGGTCAGAAGATCTACATCTCCTGGGGCGATCACGACGTGGCCGAGAATGTCTGCCACCTGGTCCTCGCGCGCCTGCCCGGCGCGCCCGAGGGGACCAAGGGCATCAGCCTCTTCCTAGTGCCCAAGTTCCTGCCCAAGGAGGATGGCTCCGTCGGGCCGCGCAACGGCGTCAGCGTGGTCAGCCTGGAGCACAAGATGGGCCTGCACGGCTCCCCCACCGCGGTGATGCAGTACGAGGATGCCCAGGGCTGGCTGATCGGGCCCGAGCAGGGCGGCATGGCGGCCATGTTCACCATGATGAACAATGCCCGCCTCGGCGTGGGCGCCCAGGGCGTCGGCGTGGCCGAAGCGGCCTACCAGCATGCCCTCGACTATGCGCTCGACCGGCGCCAGGGCAAGGCGGGCCAGGACGGCAAGGGCGCTATCGTCGAACATGCGGACGTGCGCCGGATGCTCCTGACCATGAAGGCCGAGGTCTTTGCCGCCCGCGCCATCGCCCTGAGCTGCGCCGAGGCGATCGACATGAGCCACGCCACCGGCGACAAGAGCTGGGCCGCCCGGGCCGCGCTGCTCACCCCCATCGCCAAGGCCTTCGGCACCGACACGGGCATCGGCGTGGCCGACATGGGCCTCCAGGTGCATGGCGGCATGGGCTTCATCGAGGAGACCGGCGCCGCCCAGTTCAGCCGCGACGTGCGGGTGACGGCCATCTACGAGGGCACCAACGGCATCCAGGCGATGGACCTTGTGGCCCGCAAGATGATGGACGGCGGCGAGGCGGCGAACCGCCTGCTGGACGAGATCGAGGCCGACAGCGAGGCCGCCCGCGAGACCTTCCCCAACATGTCCAACGCCGTCTGGCAGGCCAGCGAGACCATGCGCGAGGCGACCGACTGGCTGGTCAACCAGCAGGAGCTGAACACCCGCTTCGCCGGCGCCGTGCCCTACCTGCGGGCCTTCGCCCGCATCCTCGGCGCGCACCTGCACCTCAAGGCCGCCATGGCGGCGGGCAAGGGCTCCCCGCGGGAGATCCTGGCGCGCTTCTACATCCAGCGCCTGCTGCCCGAGCACGCGGCCCTGCTGGCCCACGCCCAGTCGGGCGAGGGGGATCTCTTTGCCCTCACCGCAGAGGAGCTGGCAGCCTGATGGCGGACGGAGCACCCCAGGGCCTGCGCTATCCGTGGGAGACCCCGCCCGCGCCGGGAAGCGAGGCCATCGAGGTGGCGCCCGGCGTTCTCTGGCTGCGCTTCCCGCTGCCGATGAAGCTGGACCACGTGAACGTCTACGCGCTCGACGAGGGCGAGAGCTGGACGATCATCGACACGGGCTTCGATTCCAAGAAGGCCCGGGCGATCTGGGAGGAGGCCCTGGCGGGTCCGCTCGGCGGCAAGCCGGTCAGCCGCGTCGTGGTGACCCACCACCACCCCGATCACATCGGCCTGGCGGGCTGGTTCCAGACCGAGAAGGGGGCCGAGCTGGTCACCACCCGGACCGCCTGGCTCACCGCCCGGATGCTCACCCTGGACGAGCAGGAGGTGGCCCCGGCCGAGACCCTGAGCTTCTACCGCCAGTCCGGCATGGACAGCGACATCCTGGAGAAGCGCAGCAACGACAGGCCCTTCAACTTCGCCGACATCGTCGCGCCCCTGCCGCTGGGCTACACCCGGATCAAGCAGGGCGACACGATCGAGATGGGTGGCCGCACCTGGGAGGTCCATATCGGCAACGGCCACGCGCCCGAACATGCCACCTTCTGGAGCCGTGACGACAATCTGGTGATCGCGGGGGACCAGATCCTGCCCTCGATCAGCCCCAACGTCGGGGTCTACCCGACCGAGCCCATGGCCGATCCCATCGGCGAATGGCTGGAGGCCTGCGAGCGCCTGGCGCCCCTGGCCCGGCCCGATCACCTGGTGCTGGGCGGCCACAAGGTGCCCTTCACCGGCCTGCCCAAGCGCATGGAGCAGCTGATCGACAACCACCACGGCGCCCTGCGCCGCCTCAGCGACTACATTGCCGAGCCCAAGGCGGCCTCGGAATGTTTCGCGCCGCTCTTCAAGCGCAAGATCGGCGAGGCGGAGTATGGCCTGGCCCTGGTTGAAGCGGTGGCCCATTTGAGCCACCTTTACCAGACGGGCCTGGCCACGCGCAGCCTGCGCGAAGCGGATGGGGCCTGGGTCTATCAGCGCAAGGGGTAAGCACATGGACGAGACGATCGCCACCACCGCCGAGGCCGTCGAGGCGGCGGCCCTGCCGCGCCTCTACCAGGCCCACTGCGCCCCCGGCGACATGCCCGAGGGCAAGCCCGAGGTGCCCGACTGCCTGGTCCGCAAGCCCGCCGCCCAGAAGAGCCCGGCCCAGTGGGCCTACGAGCGTACGGTGCTCTACCTGAAGAACTTCGAGGAACAGCTCGACAACGAGCACGAGGTGGCCATGGGCTTTGCCGGTTCCGACGCGGGTGTCCTGCGGATCGAGGGCATGGGCTACTTCGACCCCGACATCGTTACCTTCTTCGGGGCCGACCCGAAGGGCGGCAAGATGCAGCTCGTGCAGCACGTCAGCCAGCTCAACGTGGCGCTCCGGGCCCTGCCCAAGGCGGTCCAGGACAAGGCCCCCAACCGCATCGGCTTCCGCCTGCTCCAGGACCTGGAGGAGGAACTGGAAGAGGCGCCCGCCGAGGGCAGCTAGGGCTGCGGCGAAATCGCGGCTTGACCGCGTGACAGCCCCCGCACTATCGGGTAGGCAGCAACAGACATTCATTCCAGAGGGCTCTACTGATGGCAGACCACGAACACGGCAGCATGGACATCACTTCCCAGGAGAAGACTTTCTCCAGCTTCATGTCTTTCGTCACCAAGACCACCGTCGTCATCCTGGCGATCCTGGTCATCATGGCCATCTTCTTCCGCTGATCGCCACCGCGGCGCAGCCCCCTTTCCCTGCCTGACCGAGGTTCGATGTGAGAGTTCCGCTGCTACTGGTTCTTGCGGTCGGCATCCTGGCGGGCTGCGCGGCTGACAATACGGGCGATGCCCCGCCCGAGGCGGTGGCCCAGGCGGCCTTCGTGGCCCCCGGGCCCAAGGCCATCACCGTCATCACGGTCATCAACAACCGCACCGGTCGGGGCGGCCACTCGGCGCTCCTGATCAACGGCTCGCAGCAGGTGATCTTCGATCCGGCCGGCTCCTTCCGCGATCCCCGCATCGTCGAGCGTCAGGACGTGCTCTACGGCGTCACGCCCGGCTGGGTCGCCGCCTACCGTTCGGCCCACGCCCGCGACACGCACCATGTCGTCACCCAAACGATCCCGGTCAGCGCCGAACAGGCGGAGCGGGCGCTTGAGCTTGTGCGCGGCTACGGCTCCGTGCCCGGCGCCTTCTGCACCCAGGCCACCACAGACGTGCTCTCCCAGGTGCCCGGCTTCACCGAGGTGGAACGGACCTACTATCCCGAGAAGCTGATGGCCCAGATCGCCCAGCGGCCCGATGTCTCGACCGACAGGCACTACGAGAACGACGCGGGCGATGTCATCGACGCCCTGCAGGCCGCCCAGCTAGCCAAGCAGCCATAGCATCCCGTAGAGCGTCACCGCCCCGGCGCCGATTGCCGCCAGGACGTTGCGCGTCAGCAGCCCCACCGTCAGGGTCACCGCCGCCGCCGCCATGCGCGCCGGTTCCGGGCTGCCGCCGTTGGCCGCGGGCCAGAGCACCTGCGGCGCCACCAGGGCCGGCAGGACGGCCACCGCCGTGTAGCGCAGGTTGCGCAGCAGCCAGGGCGGCATGACCCTGTCGCCCACCAGGCCGATGAAGACGAAGCGCAGGAAGAAGCTGCCGATCCCCAGGCCCACGATCACGATCCAAAGCTCTGTCTTGTCAATCACGCTGGCGCTCCTTCCAGGTTTCCGTTGCGGCGCCGGCCACCATGCCCGCGGCCCCGGCCACGATGATCCCCAGCGAGTAGGGGATGCCCACGGCCAGCAGGCTCACCACCACTGCGACGAAGGCCGCCACCACGTGGGCGATGGTGCGGAACATGGGGGCGATCATCGCCAGGAAGGTGATCGGGATGGCGAAATCCAGCGCCCAGCTCTCGGGCACCTGGGCGCCCAGGAAGGCCCCCACCAGGGTGAAGCCGTACCAGAGCGGCACCACCGGTGTCACGGCGCCGAAGAAGTAGGCCATGCGCTGGGCCACCGAAAGGCTCGGGTTGCGCTCGAACTCGGCGATGGAGACGACGTAGGACTGATCCACCATCATGTAGGCGGCCAGGGCCCGCTGCCAGAGCTTGGCCCGCCCGATCCAAGGGGTGAGCGAGGCCGAGTACATGGCCATGCGCAGGTTCACCGCCAGGGCCGAGGCCAGGACAACGATGGTCGGGGCGTTCTCCTGAAGCAGCTGCAGGGCGGTGAACTGGGCCGCGCCGGCGATCACCACGACGGAAAAGGTGAGCGATTCGAAGACGCTCAGCCCGGCCTCCGTGGCGATCAGCCCGAAGAGCGAGGCGAAGGGAATGATGACAAGAATAAAGGGCGCGCCGTCGGCCACGCCCTTCAGATAGGCGGATTTCACGGTGGTGGTGGGCATCCCAAGTCCTTAGATTACCGGCAAGTGGTAGCCGCATCGCCGGGGGGATACAATTGGCCCAGGACCCTGATCTGTCCGAATACCTCATCGCGCCCGATCCGGGCGCGACGCGGCTGACCCGGGCCGTCACGGGGCGCGACCAGTCGGGCGAGGAGGTGGCCTTGCGGGTGGTCGAGGAGCGGCCCCTGACGATCTTCCTCAACCGCCAGGAGATCGTCACCGCCATGACCATCGGCGACCATCCCGAGTACCTGGCGCTCGGCTTCCTGCGCAACCAGGGGATGCTGCGCGCGGGCGAGGAGATCACCGCCACCGATTACGACGCGGAGCTCGAGACGGTCGTTGTCCGCACGGCCCGCGAGACCGATTACGAGGCCAAGCTGCAACGCAAGGTCCGCACCTCGGGCTGCGCCGTGGGCACCGTCTTCGGTGACATGATGGAGGGCCTGGAGCAGGTGACACTGCCCGCCACCGAGGTCCGCACCTCCTGGCTCTATGCCCTCTCGGCCAAGATCAACCGCACCCCCTCGCTCTACCTGGAGGCCGGGGCGATCCACGGCACGGTGCTTTGCCGGGGCGACAGGCCGCTGGTCTACATGGAGGACGTGGGCCGCCACAACGCGGTGGACAAGATCGCCGGCTGGATGCTCTCCGAAGGGGTCGGGGCCTCGGACAAGATCCTCTACACCACCGGGCGGCTCACCTCGGAGATGGTCATCAAGTGCGCCCTCATGGGCATTCCGGCGCTGGTCTCGCGCTCGGGCTTCACCGCCTGGGGGGTGGAGATCGCGCGCCAGGTCGGCCTGACGCTGGTGGGGCGGCTCAAGGGGCGGCGCTTTGTCTGCCTCTCGGGAGAGGAAAGGCTGATCCGCGATGCGGACCCGGCCAGCGTCGCCGAGGAGCCGCGCCGCGCGGGGCGCAAGGGGGCGGCGTGAAGCAGCCCCTCGGCGTGATCCTGGCGGGGGGCCTGGCGACCCGCATGGGCGGCGGTGACAAGGGCCGCCTGACCCTTGGCGGCCAGAGCCTGCTTGACCGGGTGGTGGACCGCCTGGCGCCCCAGGTGGAGGACCTCGCGCTCAATGCCAACGGTGATCCCGCCCGCTTTGCCGATCTCGGCCTGCCGATCCTGGCCGACAGCATCCCGGGCCACGCGGGGCCCCTGGCGGGGGTCCTCGCCGGGCTTGACTGGGCGGCGGGGCAGGGGGCCGAGAGCATCGTCACCGCCGCCGCCGACACGCCCTTCTTTCCCTGCGATCTGGTGCCGCAACTGCTTCTCGCAGGAGAGGGCATGGCCCACCCCCTGGTGCTGGCCGCCACGCCCGACCCGGAACGAGGCCGCGTCCGCCACCCCACCTTCGGCCTCTGGCCCGTGGCCCTGCGCGAGGATCTGCGCGCCGCCCTGACGCAGGGGCTGCGCAAGGTCGTCCTCTGGAGCGACGAGAAGGGCGGCCGCGAGGCGCTCTTTCCCGATGCCCGCGCCTTCTTCAACGTGAACCGCCCCGAGGATCTGAAGGCGGCGGAGGCGATGCTGTGAGGCTCTACGGCGTGGCGGGCTGGAAGAACGCGGGCAAGACCGGCCTGATGGAGCGGCTGGTGGCGGAGATCACGCGCCGGGGCTTTACCATCTCCACCGTCAAGCACGCGCACCACAGCTTTGACGTGGATCACCCCGGCAAGGACAGCTTTCGCCACCGCGAGGCCGGGGCCGCCGAGGTGCTCCTGGCCTCGCGCAACCGGGTGGCCCTGATGCAGGAGCTGCGCGATGCCCCCGAGCCGCCCCTGTCGGAGCTGCTGTCGCGCCTGCGCCCGGTCGATCTGGTCCTGGTGGAGGGCTACAAGCGCGACGCCCATCCCAAGGTGGAGGCCCACCGCGCCGCCACCGGCAACCCCCTGATCGCTCCGGAAGACCCCACCATCCGCGCCGTCGCCAGCGACGTGCCGCTGGTGCTTGACCGTCCGGTCTTCGACCTCAACGACACCGCCGCCATTGCCGATTTTATCCTCTCCGAGGTGGGCCTGTGAGGCCCTTCGAGAGCTTCCTCGTCGCCGACTGGTCCGCCGCCAAGCGGGCCCCGAAGCGGCCCTCGGAGAATGCCATCTGGATCGGCCTGGTGCGCGCGGGTCAGGCCGAGGCGCCCACCTACCACCGCAATCGCTTGGCAGCCGAGGCGCACCTGGCGCAGGTCATCGCCGAGGAGGCGGCGGCGGGGCGGCGGCTCCTGGCCTGTTTCGATTTCCCCTTCGGCTACCCCGCGGGCTTTGCCCGGCGCGTCACCGGCTCGGACGATCCCCTGACGCTCTGGGACTGGTTCGAGGCCCGCATCGAGGATGCCGAGGATGGCAGCAACAACCGCTTCGAGGTGGCCGAGGCGCTGAACCGCCTCACCCCCGGGGCCGGCCCCTTCTGGGGCAAGCCGCGGCGCGACCGCTGGCCGGATCTGCCCTACGTCAAGCAGGGCATCGCCTACGACGCGGTGCCCGAACGCCGCACCTGCGACCTGCGCGCCAAGGCCGCCTCCTCCTGCTTCCAGATGAACTATCACCCCACGGTGGGCGGCCAGATGATGATGGGCCTGCCGACCCTGGCGCGACTGCGGCGCCTGCCGGGGGTGGCGGCCTGGCCCTTCGAGGCGTGGCAGGAGGCCCCGACCGTCCTGGCGGAGATCTGGCCCGGCCTGATCGAGGCGGCGGTGAAGGAGGAGATGGCGCGGCTCGGTGAGGCGGCGATCCGCGACCGCGAGCAGGTGCGGCTCCTGGCCTTGGCCCTCTCGCGGCTCTCGACGGAGGAGCTCTCGGGCCTGATGTCGGACCTGCCCGAGGAGGCGGCGGAGGAGGCCTGGATCCTCGGCGCCGAGGCCCGCGACCTGCTGACCGCCCGCGCCCGCCCCGGTGCGGCGCCCCTGCGCAATGACTGCTTCGCCCTGCCGCCGGGCTTTCACTGGACCCCGGTGGAGGAGGCCCTGGCCCTGCTGCGCGACCGCCTGGCCCCCGTGACTGGCATCGAAAGCCTGCCGCTGGACGGGGCCCTGGGCCGCATCGCCGCGCAGGATCTTTTCGCCCTCCGGGCCAACCCGCCCCTGCCCAACAGCGCCGTCGACGGCTACGGCTTTGCCGGGGGGCGCGGGCCGGGGCCGCACCGGCTGCCCCTGGCCGAGGCTCGCGCCGCCGCCGGGGATGCACCCCGGGCCCTGCCCGAGGGGGAGGCGATCCGCATCCTCACCGGCGCCGCCCTGCCGCAGGGCGTCGATACCGTCGTGCTTCAGGAGGAGGTGCGCGCGGAGGCGGGCGCCATCCACTTCACCGGGCCGGTGAAGGCGGGCGCCAACACCCGCCGCGCGGGGGAGGATGTGACCGAGGGGCAGCTGATCCTGAAGGCCGGCCGCCGCCTGACCGCCGCGGACCTGGCGCTCCTCGCGGCCACCGGCGCCGGCCGCCTGATGCTGCGTGAGCCCCTGAAGGTGGGCGTGCTTTCCACGGGTGACGAACTGGTCCCGGCCGGTGCCGAGGCCCGCCCCGGGCAGATCTACGATGCCAACCGTCCGCTGCTCCTCTCCCTTTTGGCCCGGTTCGGCCACACCCCCGTGGACCTGGGCCAGGTGCCGGATGACCGCGCCGCCCTGCGCGCCCGGCTCGATGCGGCGGCGGGGGAGGTGGGGGCGATCCTGACCAGCGGCGGCGCCTCGGCGGGGGACGAGGACCACGTCTCGGCCCTGCTGGAGGAGGCCGGGGCCATGGCGCTCTGGCGCATCGCGATCAAGCCGGGGCGGCCCCTGGCGCTCGGCCTCTGGCAGGGGGCGCCGGTCTTCGGCCTGCCGGGCAACCCGGTGGCGGCCATGGTCTGCGCCCTGATCTTCGCCCGCCCGGCCCTGGCGCTTCTGGCCGGGGCCGACTGGGCCGAGCCCGAGGGCTTCGAGGTGCCCGCCGCCTTCACCAAGTCCAAGAAGGCGGGCCGCCGCGAGTACCTGCGCGCCCGCCTGCGCGATGGCCGGGCCGAGGTCTTCCCCTCGGAGGGCTCGGGCCGCATCTCGGGCCTCTCCTGGGCCGAGGGGCTGGTGGAACTCACGGAACCGGCGCGCGAGATCAGGCCCGGCGATCCGGTCCGCTACCTGCCCTTCGGCAGCTTCGGGATCTAGTCGAAGGTCCCGGCGCAGCGCCCCAGGATCATGAAGGCCCGGGCTGTGCGGGTGTCGGCCATGGCCGAGATCTCGCTGTCCGTGGCGCGCCCCTCGAAGGCCGAGAAGGTCCTGTCGAAATGGCGCAGGAAGTGATGCGCGGCGTCGCGGAAGATCGGGTCCTGCTTCATGCGCGAATTGGTCAGGGCCAGGGAGGAGCGATCCCGGATGCCGCCGAGGGCGGCGATCGGGCGGCCCCGCGCCCCGGCCGCGAACTCGCGCCAGACCTCGGGGCGGGCCCGGTCGGGACGCAGATCGTCCATGTAGATGCCATCCTGCGACAGGAGTGTCAGGACATCCTGCGCCGCCTGGACAAGCTGCGAGGTGGTGCGGTCCTTCAGGGCGCGCCGCAGGGAGGCGAAGCCCACCTCGTCCTCCGCCGTCTCGGGGAAGTTGAGGGCGCGGATGAAGTCCTCGATGGAAAGCTCCGGCGCCATATCGGCGGCCGAGGTGCCGAGCGCCAGGGTCGGCTGGTCCTCCGCCGGGCCGGTGGCCTGGGCGGCGGGGGAGGGGGCCGGGCGCAGGCCCTCCTCGCGGCGGCTCTGGAACATGGCCAGGGCGGTTTCCGTCTTGCGCGCGGTGGCGGCGATCTCGTCGAGCTTGCGGCCGATCGTGTCCTCGGTGCGCAGATGCTTGCCCTGCTGCTGCGAGAGGTAGCTCTGGCGCATCCCGTCGATGGCCAGCTGGAGCCGCTGGCTCTCCTCGCGCATCACGCGGCTGGCGCGGGTCGCCGTGGCGGCCACCCAGATCATCGCCACCGGCAGGAAGATCGCCAGCAGGGTCATGACGAAGCGCAGCTTCTCCAGGGGGTTGTCGTCGCCAGTGGCGGGCAGGATCACCAGGAAATAGATCACCGCGCCCAGCGTCCAGACCACGCTCAGCACGATGGCCGTCACCTCGACGGAGGTGACGCTTTCCTGCTTGGGGCGGTCATAGATGCCGAGGGTCGCGGGGCGGCTGCCGCCCGCGGGGGCCTTCTCCGCGGGCGCCGCATCCCGTTCCGGGGGCTGCGCTGTCTCAGACATGGGCGCGCTCAGGCGTAGACGATCTTGAGGACCTCATAGGATTTGTCACCTCCGGGTGTGCGCACCTCGACCGAATCTCCCTCTTCCTTGCCGATCAGGGCGCGGGCGATGGGGGATTTGATGTTCAGCAGGCCGGCCTCGATCCGGGCCTCGTATTCGCCGACGATCTGGTAGGTCTTCTCCTCGTCGGTGTCCTCGTCCACCAGGGTCACCCGGGCGCCGAACTTGATCGGTCCCGAGAGCTTGGCCGGGTCGATCACGTCGGCCAGGCCGATGACGCCCTCCAGCTCCTTGATGCGGCCCTCGATGAAGGACTGCTTTTCCTTGGCCGAGTGGTACTCCGCGTTCTCGGACAGGTCCCCGTGTTCGCGCGCCTCGGCGATGGCCCGGATGATGGCGGGGCGCTCTTCGGACTTGAGCTGCTTCAGCTCGGCCTCGAGGGCGGCGTGCCCGGCGCGGGTCATCGGTATCTTTTCCATAGGGCTTCCATCAACGTAATCAGGGCCGCCCTTGCCGGGGACAGGGGCGGCCGGTCATCATTCCATGGGATACCTGACCCAAAGCGGGCCGTGATTGCAAGGGGGGTCGGCCCGATGGGCAAAGCCCAGCCCGCCGCCGCCCCGGTCGCGCCTCAGTCGTACTGGACGACCTCGTACTCGATCCCGTCGTCATCGTGGAAGTAGAAGCGCCGCCCCGGCTCGTAGTCGCCGTGGTTGCCGGTGGCAAAGCCGTGCGCCTTGATCGCCGCCTCCATCGCCTCGATGTCCTCCACCACCACGGCGATGTGGTTGAGGCCCTTCACCGTCTGGTAGTTGGACTGGGTGGCGGGCGTGGGATCGCCGGGGGTGTAGAGCGCCAGGTACTGGTCTGCCGTGCCGACGTGGATCGTGTGCCCGCCCGCCATGGCCGCCCCCTGCCAGCGGATATGCCAGCCAAAGAGCTTCTCCATCCAGGCGGCGGTGCGCGCCGGGTCGGAGACGGTGTAGTTTACATGTTCGAGCATCGCGGGCATCGGATTTCCTTTCTTGCCTTGGCTGTCTGAACCGGGTCTAATTCCTCAAGCTAACTTTAGGTCAAGGTTTTTCTGGAGGGATCGGCATGGCGGTGAACGAGGGGCTTTCCATCGGCGCCCTGGCGGCGCGCACCGGGCTCGCCGTCTCGGCGATCCGCTACTACGAGGCCCAGGGCCTGATCCGCCCCTGGCGCAACGCGGGTGGTCAGCGCCGCTTCGAGCGGGCCGACCTGCGCCGCCTGAGCTTCGTCATGATCGCCCAGCAATTCGGCTTCACCCTGCCGCAGATCAAGGCCGAGCTGGACCGCCTGCCGGGCGGCCGCACCCCCACCAAGGCTGACTGGGCGCGCATCAGCGAGGGCTTCCGCGCCGCCCTCGACGAGCGCATCGCCACCCTGACGCGGCTGCGCGACAATCTCGACGGCTGCATCGGTTGCGGCTGCCTCAGCCTGGAGGCCTGCGCCCTCTACAATCCGGCCGACCGGGCGGCGGAGGCGGGGCAGGGGCCGCGCTACCTGATGGGCGATCTGCCGCAGGCCGGAACCGGGGGGGAGGGATCGCGTTGACCCCTGCCTGACCGTGCCGGAGGTGACATGACCCGACCCATCGACCGCCCCATCGCCGCGGGCTTCATCCGCACCCTCTCGCTCATCGCCATGCTGGGCTGCCTCAGCCTGCTGCTCGGCAACGTGGTGGGCTCCATCGTCGTGCCGAATCACGACTGGGTGGCCGACACGGTGAGCGACCTGGCCGCGGGCCGCTTCGAGATCATCCAGGATGTCGCCCTCTACGGCTTTGCCGCCGCCCTTCTGGCGCTGGCCCTGGCCTCGGCCCACATCCACCCCTGCGAGGGAAGCTGGAGCGCGCTTGTCTACGGGCTGGTCCTGCTGGCGGTGATCGTCACCGTGATCGGCGCCCGCAACGAGTATGGCGACGATGACAAGGGCGGCCTGGTGATCCACATCTACCTGGTCTACGCCCTCGGCGCGCTCTTCGCCGGGGTCTTCGCCCTGATGGCCGTAGAGGGCGGGCGCTTCAGCCTGCCGATGCAGGAGATCTCCTGGATCTGCCTCGCCCTCTGGGCGGTGGGGGCGCCGATCTTCTTCATCCTGCCCACCGCCTTCGACGGCGCCTGGGAAAGGGGGCTTGGGGTGATCACCCTCGTCTGGAGCCTCTGCTACGCCGCCGCCCTCTGGCGCGACGTCGGCCGCGCCGCCTGAGCGGGGCCCTTTAACGTGCCGTCTTAGTTGCAATAGCCGCCCGGCTGGGATAGCGCAGATCAAACCATTTTTGCCCGAAAGGACCCGACCGACATGGCCGAGATCGAACGCGAAGCAATGGAATACGACGTCGTTATCGTGGGGGCGGGGCCGGCCGGTCTCTCCGCCGCGATCCGTCTCAAGCAGCTTGACGCGGACTGCAACGTGGTGGTCCTCGAGAAGGGCTCCGAGGTGGGGGCGCACATCCTCTCCGGCGCGGTGCTCGATCCCTGCGGTCTCGATGCCCTGATCCCCGATTGGAAGGCCAAAGGCGCGCCCGTCACCGTCGAGGTGAAGGAGGACAACTTCTACATGCTGGGCGAGGCGGGCAAGGTCCGCGTGCCCAACTGGCCGATGCCGCCGCTGATGAACAACCACGGCAACTACATCGTCTCCATGGGCAACGTCTGCCGCTGGATGGCCGAGCAGGCCGAGGAGCTGGGCGTCGAGGTCTTCCCCGGCATGGCCTGTTCCGAGCTGGTCTATGGCGAGAACGGCGAGGTCAAGGGCGTCGTCGCGGGTGAGATGGGCCTCAACGCCGACGGCACCCCCGGCCCCTCCTACGAGCCCGGTATGGAGCTGCACGGCAAGTATGTCTTCCTCGGCGAAGGCGTGCGCGGCAGCCTCTCCAAGCAGGTCATCGCCAAGTACGAGCTGGACAAGGGCAAGGAGCCCCAGAAGTACGGCATCGGCATGAAGGAGATCTGGGAGATCGACCCCGCCAAGCACCGCGAGGGCACCGTGACCCACACCATGGGCTGGCCCCTGGGCAAGAACGCCGGCGGCGGCTCCTTCATCTACCACCTGGACAACAACCAGGTCTACGTCGGCTTCGTCGTCCACCTGGGCTACAAGAACCCGCACGTCTTCCCCTACATGGAATTCCAGCAGTTCAAGCATCACCCGATGGTGGCCGAGCTGCTCGAGGGCGGCAAGCGCGTCGCCTACGGCGCCCGCGCCATCACCGAGGGCGGATACCAGTCCATGCCCAAGATGGTGGCCCCCGGCGTGGCCCTGCTGGGCTGCTCGGTCGGCATGGTCAACGTGCCGCGCATCAAGGGCAACCACAACGCCATGCTCTCGGGCAAGGCAGCGGCCGAGGCGGCCTTCGAGGCCATCAAGGCGGGCCGTGCCAGCGACGAGCTCAATGACTACGAGACCGAGGTGCGCAGCGGCGCCATCGGCCAGGACCTCAAGAAGGTGCGCAACGTCAAGCCGCTCTGGTCCAAGTACGGCCTCACCGCCAGCCTCGTGCTGGGCGGCATGGACATGTGGACCAACACCTTCGGCTTCTCGCTGATGGGCACCCTCTCGCACGGCAAGTCCGACGCCGAAGCGACGGAACCGGCCGCGAAGCACAAGGAGCTGACCTACCCCAAGCCGGACGGCAAGCTCAGCTTCGACCGCCTGACCAACGTCTCCTTCTCCTTCACCAACCACGAGGAGAGCCAGCCCGCGCACCTCAAGCTGAAGGACCCGGACCTGCCGGTCTCGGTCAACCTGCCCAAGTACGCCGGCCCCTCGGCCCGCTACTGCCCGGCCGGCGTCTACGAGTTTGTCCAGGAAGAGGGCAAGGAGCCGCGCTTCCAGATCAACTTCCAGAACTGCGTCCACTGCAAGACCTGCGACATCAAGGACCCGCTGCAGAACATCTACTGGACCACGCCCCAGGGCGGCGACGGGCCGAACTATCCGAACATGTAAAGTCCGCCCGCAAGGGGGCGCCTGACAGGGCGGGGCTTCGGCCCCGCCTTTTTCATGTGAAGGCCACAGCGCCACCGGATGCCCAGGCCACGCCCTTGATATGTGCAGAATCCTGTGCATATCTGAAGCAGGCAAGGAGGCCGCCATGGACGTGATTACCTACACCGACGCCCGCGCATCCCTAAAGGACGTGATGGACCGTGTGATCCATGATCGCGTGGAGGTAGTTGTCACCCGCAAGAAGCGCGAGGCGGTCGTGATGATCTCGCTCGACGAATTCAACGCCATCCAGGAGACGCTGCACCTTCAGCGCAGCCCGGAGAACGTGCGCCGCCTGCACGCGGCGATCGCCCAGCTGGACGCGGGCCAGGGGACAGAGCGCGACATCGAGCCGTGAAGCTCGTCTTCTCGGACCAGGCCTGGGAGGATTACCTCTGGTGGCAGTCGCCGGGGCACGAGAAGGGGCTCCAACGGGTCAACGAGCTGATCAAGGGCACCCGGCGCACGCCCTTCAAGGGGATCGGCAAGCCCGAGCCGCTCAAGGGCGATCTCACCGGCTGGTGGTCGCGGCGGATCACCGACGAGCACCGCTTCGTCTACCGGGTGGGCGGCAAGGGCGAGGCGCAGAGCCTTCTGATCGCCCAGCTCCGCTACCACTACTGAGCCGCCACGGGGCCTCGGCCCCGCCTTTTTTCATGCGCATAACCCCGCCGATGGCCTTCACCCTTTTGTCACACCCCCGGCCCCGCCATTGCGCGTGGGGGCCCATCTGATAGCCTTGGCGGAAAGGGACGAAGGGGGCAGCAACAGGTGGCACGGAAACTACTCTTGGCCGGGGCTCTGGCGGGCATGATGATCTCGACGGGGGCCGCGGCGCAGTCCGTTGCGGGGCCCTACCTGGCCGGCCGCGCGGCGGCGGTGAACAGCGACTACCGCGAGGCGGCCGACTACTACGGCCAGGCCCTGGCCCAGGATCCCCAGAACCTCGAACTGATGGAGAGCACCGTCCTCTCGCTCCTCTCGCTGGGCGACATCGACCGCGCCCTGCCGGTGGCCCGGGTGCTCGAGGAGCGCGCCCAGATGAGCCAGGTCGCCCGCATGGTGATGACCGCGGGCCTGGCCGCCGAGGGCGACTTTGCCAGCCTGCTGGAGCGCGAGGGCGACAGCGGCGGCATCGGCCCCTGGGTCGAGGGGCTGGTTAAGGCCTGGGCCGAGGTCGGCCTGGGCGAGATGGCGGCCGCCGAGGCGCGCTTTGCCGAACTGGCGCAGGAGGCGGGCATCCAGTCCTTCGTGGCCTACCACCGCGCCCTTGCCCTGGCGAGCCAGGGCCAGCTTGCCGAGGCCGAGGCGATCTTCGGCGAGGCGGGGGCGGCGGGCCAGACCCGGCGCGGCGTCATCGCCCATGTCCAGGTCCTGGCCGAGCTGGGCCGCCACGAAGAGGCCATCGAGGTCCTGCGCGCGACCTTCGGCGAGGCAACGGACCCCGAACTCGACCAGCTCATCGCCCGGCTGGAGGCCGGTGAGGAGATGCGTTTCGACCTGGTGCAGGACGCCCGCGAGGGCATCGCCGAGGTCTTTTTCACCTTCTCCGCGGTGCTGCGCGGCGAGGACGCGGGCGACTACTACGTCCTGCTCTACGCCCGCATCGCCCGCTACCTCGATCCCGATCACGTCGATGCCCTGCTGCTGACCGCCGATCTGCTGGAGGAGCTGGGCCAGCAGGAGCTGGCGATCGAGGTCTACCGCGAGGTGCCGCCCGAGGATTCCGCCTTCCACGTGGCCGAACTGGGCCGGGCCGATGCCCTGCGCCGCGCCGGCCGGGTGGATCAGGCCATCGAGGTTCTGCACCAGATGACCCGCAGCCACGGCAACCTCGCGGTGGTCCACTCCACCCTGGGCGACCTGCTGCGTGCCGAAGAACGCTATGCCGAGGCCATCACCGCCTACGACAGGGCGCTGGAGCTGGCCTCGGAGACTGCCCCGGTGCGCTGGGTGCTCTACTACTCGCGCGGCATCGCCCAGGAGAGGCTGGGCAACGACGAAGCGATGGAGAAGGATTTCCGCGCCGCCCTGGAGATCGAACCGGACCAGCCGCAGGTGCTCAACTACTTGGGCTATTCGCTGGTCGAGCAGCAGCGCAACCTCGACGAGGCGCTCGACATGATCGAGCGCGCCGTCGCCGCCAGCCCCAACTCCGGCTACATCGTGGACAGCCTGGGCTGGGTCTTCTACCGCCTGGGCCGCTATCCCGAGGCGGTGGAGCAGATGGAGCGCGCGGTGGAACTTCTGCCGGTGGACCCGGTGGTGAACGACCACCTGGGCGACGTCTACTGGGCCGTGGGCCGCACCCGCGAGGCGGAGTTCCAGTGGCGCCGGGCGCTTTCCTTCATCGACGAGGCCGAGGGCGACAGCGAGGCCGACCCCGAGCGCATCCGACGCAAGCTCGAGGTGGGGCTGGACCTGGTGCTTCAGGAAGAGGGGGCCAAGCCGCTGAAGGTTGCCCGTGACGACTAGCGCCTGGCGCAGCTTCGCCCCGGCCAAGATCAACCTGGCCCTGCACGTCACCGGCCAGCGCGAGGATGGTTACCACCTGCTCGACAGCCTCGTCGCCTTCGCGGGCGTGGGCGATGAGGTGATCCTCTCGCCGGGGCCGGAGGGGCTGAGCCTGACGGGGCCCGAGGCGGCCTCCCTGTCCGCCGGGGAAGACAACATCATCACCCGCGTCATCGCCCGCCACTGGCAGGGCACCCCCCTGTCGGTGCGGCTCGACAAGCATCTTCCGGTGGCCTCGGGCATCGGGGGCGGCTCCGCCGATGCGGCCGCCTGCTACCGCGCCCTGGCGGCCTTGCAGGGCGAGGCGGACCGGACCGAGGAGGCGCGCCTCCTGGCCCCCGCCGCCGTGCGCCGCCTCTGGCGCATCGGGGCGGACATTCCCGTCTGCGTCGCCAGCCAGCCCGCCCGGATGAGCGGCATCGGAGAGGAGCTGACGCCCCTGCCGGAGCTGCCGGAACTGCCGATCCTGCTGGTCAACCCGCGCCAGCCGGTCGCCACCGGCCCGGTCTTCGCGGGGCTTGCGAGGCGCGACAATGCCCCCCTGGCAGACCTGCCAACGGACCTCTCCGACGTGCCCGGCCTGATCGCCTGGCTCGCCGCGCAGCGCAACGATCTGGAGGCGCCCGCCATCGCAATCGCGCCGGTGATCGGGGAGGTCATTGCGGACATCAAGGCCGCACAGGGCTGCTGCCTGGCCCGCATGTCGGGCTCCGGCGCAACCTGCTTCGGGCTCTTCGAGGATATGGCAGCGGCCGAGGCTGCCGCGGCGGCGCTGCACGCGGCCCGGCCCGGCTGGTGGATCAGGGCGACCCGCCTCGACGGCGGGCGCCGCGCCGCGCCTCAGTTGATCCGCGCCACCACGTAGTCGGCCAGATCAGTCAGCATCTCGCGCAGCTCATGGTCGGGCAGGGGTGCCAGCGCCGCCTTGGCCCGCGTCGCCCAGGCGATGGCCTCCTGGCGGGTCTCCTCCAGGGTGTCGTGCCGCGCCAGCAGCGCCAGGGCCTGCGCCAGATCGCCCTCTTCCTGGCGGCCCCGCTCGATGGTGCGGACCCAGAAGGCACGCTCCTCGGCGTCGGCCCGTGCCACCGCCTTGATGACCGGCAGGGTCAGCTTGCGCTCGCGGAAATCGTCGCCCACGTTCTTGCCCGTCGCCTCGGCCTCGCCCTGGTAGTCCAGCAGGTCATCGACGATCTGGAAGGCGATGCCCAGGGCGTCGCCATAGTCGAAGAGCGCCTGCACCTGGTCGTCCGCCGCGCCCGCGATGACGCCGCCCACCTCCGTCGCGGCGGAGAAGAGCGCGGCCGTCTTGCCGCGCACCACCTGGAGATAAACCTCCTCGTCCGTCGCCAGGTTCTGGGCCGCGGTTAGTTGCAGCACCTCGCCCTCGGCGATCGTCGCGGCGGCGTTGGAGAGGATGCGCATCACCCGCATCGAGCCCGGCTCCGTCATGAGCTGGAAGGAGCGGGCAAAGAGATAATCCCCCACCAGCACGGAAGATTGGTTGTCCCAGAGCAGGTTGGCCGTCGGCCGCCCTCGCCGCTGCTGGCTCTCGTCCACCACATCGTCGTGCAGCAGGGTGGCCGTGTGGATGAACTCCACCGTTGCCGCCAGGTGCACGTGATAGGGCCCATCGTAGCCGCAAAGCCGCGCCGCGGCGAGGGTCAGCATGGGGCGCAGCCGCTTGCCGCCGGCCTCCACCAGGTGGGCCGTCACCTCGGGGATGCGGGGGGCGTGTTTGGAGGCCATGCGCTCGCGGATCAGGCTGTTGGTCGCCTTCAGATCCTCCGCCAGGAAGGCGGCCAGCCTCTCGTGCGGCTTCACGATCGTGTCAAAGCTCATCGGATGATCCCACTCCGGCCCCGGCGTAGAGGCTCGACAAGGGGGCCTTTTTGCCCCAAACCCCAGTTATGAAAGAACTTCTGCGCAGCACCGACATGACCGTCATCGCCTTCGCCACGGCTCTTCTTCGCGGTGAGGATATAGACTGCTTCGAGATGGACGTAAACATGAGCGTCCTGGAAGGCAGCATCGGAATCTTCCCCCGCAGGGTCATGGTCCGGCCCGAGGATTACGACGCGGCGGTGAAGGTTTTGCGGGACAACGAGATCCCGCAGGGCATGTGAGCCCCTTCCCCGAGAGCGAGCTGCGCCAAGATGCCTACCTGGGCGGGCGGGTGATGCTCTGGCAGCCGCGGCGCGGCTACCGCGCCGGGGTCGATCCGGTGCTCCTGGCCGCCACCCTCCCGGCAGCGGGCGGCGAGAGGGTGCTGGAGCTTGGCTGCGGGGCGGGTGCGGCCCTTCTTTGCCTGGCCGCGCGGGTGCCCGGGCTTTCCCTTACCGGGGTCGAGCGGGACCCGGCCTATGCCGCCCTGGCGCGCCGCAACGGCGGCCCAACGCTGGAGGTGGTCGAGGCCGACCTGGGCGCTCTGCCCGCCGATCTGCGGCAGCGCCAGTTCGATCACGTCCTGGCCAATCCGCCCTACTACCGGCGCAGCGCCTCGCGCCCCTCGGACGACCCCGCGCGCGAGGCCGCCCACGGCGAGGGCCGCCCCCTGGGCGACTGGGTGCGCGTTGCGGCAAAACGCCTCGCCCCGAAGGGCGAGCTTCACCTCATCCAGCGCACCGAGCGCCTGCCCGAGCTGCTGGCGGCCCTGCCCTCGGGCATGGGCTCGGTCGAGGTGCTGCCGCTCGCGGCCCGCGCCGGGCGGGCGCCCGAGCGGATCATCTTGAGGGCCCGAAAAAACGGCCGCGGCGCCTTTCATCTGCACGCGCCGATGGTCCTGCACCGGGGCGCGGCCCACCCCGGCGACGCGGGCGAGGACTACGTGCCGGAGGTGGCAAGCGCCCTGCGCGAGGGCGCGGCGCTGCCTTTTCCGGCAGTCGGCAGGAAGCCTCGTATTTGAGCTTGTTTCGCTGCGCTGCCGCGTGACTTGAATCGGGATTCGTGGTCCTCTGGCCTTCCACACTCACCAACGGAGGAATGTATGGCTCTCACTGCACATCTGGAGACCCTGAAGCGGAAGCACCAAGCGATCAGCGATGCCGTGGAAAGTGCGGAACGCTCCCCCGGCGTGGATCATCTGGAAGTTGCAACGATGAAGAAGGAAAAACTGCGCCTGAAAGAGGAAATCGCGCGTCTTTCCGCCTAGCCTGACCTGACAGTTTGAAGACTGGCGCGCGCCGCGAGGAAGGCGCCGCCGGTGATCAGGACCGCCGCCCAAAGCAGTGTCATGCTTGGGGCGGCCACCCCCGCCAGCACCAGCACAAGTGTCGACAGCAGCGGCGCCGCGTAGGAGCTTGTGCCGAGAAGCTGGATGTCCCCCCGCTTTACCCCGATGTCCCAGACGAAGAAGGCCAGCCCCACCGGGCCGAGGCCGAGCCCCAGCACCGCCGCCCAGCCCAGGGCGTCGCGCGGCAGGATCGTCTCCTCGAAGAGCAGGTGCAGCGGCAGGGACAGGAGCGCCGCGCCCAGGCAGAAGATGGCCACCGTCGCCGTCGGCGCATCGCCCGCGCGGCGCGAGAGCACCGAATAGCTTGACCAGGTAAGGGCGCAGAGCATCGCCAGGGCATAGCCCGGCGCATAGTGCGGCGAGAAGCCGTCGCCGCCGCCGAGGATGATCACCGCCGCCCCGGCAAAGCCCACCAGCGCCCCCAGGAGGTGCCCTGCGCGCAGCCGCTCGCCCGGCAGCAGGCCCGAGAAGAGCACGATCAGCAGTGGCCAGAGATAGGCGATCAGCCCAGCCTCGGCGGCGGGCGCCAGCCGCAGGGCCGAGAAGTAGAGCGCGTGGTAGCCGAAAAGCCCCAGGGTGCCGAAGAGGTAGACCCGCCCCGGCACCCGCCGCAGGGCGGGCAGGGCGCCCGTGGCGGCGCACCAGATCAGCCCCAGCCCGCCACCGATGGCAAAGCAGATGGCATTCAGCAGGAGCGGCGGCACCGGCGCCGAGCCCACGGTGAAGAGCGCCAGCAGCGCCCAGAGCAGGACGGCAACAAAGCCGGTGGCGGTGGCCTGGGATCGGGTCATTCGGTGGGCGGCTCCATCAGGGTCATGGCCCGGGCTGTATCGGAGGTTTTATCGATCTCCGCCAGTATCCATTCCCGGAAGGCCACCACCTGGGGCTTCTGCTCCGTCCCCTCGGGGCAGAGAAATCGGAATCGCGCCCCGGTCTTCAGGGCCTTGGGGAAGGGGGCCACCAGCCGCCCCTCGGCCAGATCCTTGATGACCAGGGCCCGCCGCCCCAGGACAACGCCAAGGCCCGCCAGGGCCGCATCCACCGCGTGATCCGCCTGATCGAAGCGCGGCCCGTAGTGGGGCGTCACCTTGACCTCCATGGCATCGAACCAGGCCTGCCAGCCCAGGGCGGGCTTGATGAAGTCGATGGAGCCATCGACGATCAGCACGGCCTCGGCAAGGCTCTCGGGCGTGGGATAGCGGGCGGCCAGCTCGGGCGTCATCACCGGCACGACCCATTCCTCGGCCAGGGGCAGGGAGTAGAGGCCCGCGTCATTGCCCCGGCCAAATCGGATCGCCACGTCCACGCTGTCGCGCGCGAAGTCCACGATCCGCAGGGAGGCGGAGAAGCGCAGCTCGATCTCGGGGTGGGCCTGCGCAAAGTCGAAGAGCCGCGGCGCCAGCCACTTGGCGGTGAAGGCGGGCCCCGCCGTGACGGTGAGGGACTGGTGATCCCCGGCCCGCTGGGCGGCGCGCCAGCCGATCGCCAGCCGCTCGAAGGCGTCCTTGGCATCGGGCGCCAGGGCGCGGCCCGAGTCCGTGAGCTGTACCGCCCGGTTGAAGCGCAGGAAGAGCGGCGCGCCCAGGTGCTCCTCGAGCGACTTGATCTGAAAGCTCAGGGCTGCCGGGGTCACGTTCAGCTCCGCCGCCGCCTTGGCAAAGGAAAGATGGCGCGCGGCGGCGTCGAAGGCGCGCAGGGCGGTGAGAGGGGGTAGGGGCGTGGCCATATTCAGTAAAGTAAACCTTAACTGAAGCTTTGGAAAGTCTCGTTTTTAGCGGCCCGGGGGCGGGTCCATATTAAGATCAATCTAACAGCGCACCCTCCCGCGCCCCACCCTGACCGCCAGATGAGGATCTTATGATGTTCGAAGCCACCACCAACCCCGCCGCCCGCCGTGCCATCCAGGAAGCCCATGACCAGCGCGGCCGCACCATGGCCAACGTCTGGGGCTGGTTCTTCGCCCCCACTTCCCGCTGAAGAGCGGCCACTCTTCTTACG
Source organism: Sulfitobacter sp. (assembly GCA_965212515.1). Classification (GTDB taxonomy): domain Bacteria; phylum Pseudomonadota; class Alphaproteobacteria; order Rhodobacterales; family Rhodobacteraceae; genus Sulfitobacter. The sequence goes on along the minus strand of OZ243122.1, from coordinate 984,532 downwards.
GGATGCAGAAAGGGCGGCTCCTCGGAGCCGCCCTTTTTTCGTGCCTGCCTGTCCGCTGCCGCTCAGACGAAGAACTGCCCGCCGTTGGCCGAGAGGGTGGAGCCGTTGATGAAGCCCGCATCGTCGGCCACCAGGAAGCGCACCGCGCGGGCGATCTCCTCGGGCTCACCCAGGCGACCCGTGGGGATCTGGGCGATGATGCTCTCGCGCACCTTCTCGGGCACCGCCATCACCATGTCGGTGGCGATGTAGCCGGGGCAGATGGCGTTCGCCGTGATGTTGGCCCGGGCGCCTTCCTGCGCCAGGCTCTTCACGATGCCCAGATCGCCGGCCTTGGTGGCGGCATAGTTGACCTGGGCAAACTGCCCCTTCTGGCCGTTGATCGAGGAGATGACGACGATGCGCCCGAACTTGCGCTCGCGCATCCCCGGCCAGACCGGGTGGATGGTGTTGAAGACGCCGGTGAGGTTGGTGTCGATCACCTGGTGCCACTGCTCCGGGGTCATCTTGTGGAAGGGCGCGTCGCGGGTGATGCCCGCGTTCGCCACGACGATCTCCACCGGGCCCAGCTCCTCCTCGACCTTGGCGATGCCCGCCTTCGAATCCTCGTAGTCGGCGACGTTCCACTTGTAGGTCTTGATGCCGGTCTCTTCGGTGAACTGGGCGGCGGCCTCGTCATTGCCGGCATAGGTGGCGGCCACGGTATAGCCCGCCTCCTTCAGCTCCTTCGAGATGGCGGCGCCGATGCCACGGCTGCCCCCGGTCACAAGTGCGATACGTCCCATTTGCAGTCTCCTTTGTCAGTCTGTCGCCGTCTCTCGGCCATGGTGGGCCAGAAAGGCCCGTCCGTCCACCTCGCCCTGGTCCCAGGCGCGGGTGATCTTTTCTGGATCGGTGAAGTCGATCTTGTCGGCCTCGGTCTCTTCCGAGGGGCTGACGTAGAGCCGCCCGTCGATGACCGGGATGTCGGGATAGTCGCGGGTCAGCAGGATCAGGCTGTTGCCCGCGCTCGGATGGGGCAGGGGGGCCTGGTCGGCCATGCCGCCGTCGATCACCTCCTGGCCCTCCCAGCGGGCCAGCTCGAAGAGCGGCGGGATCACCGCGGCGGCGCAGATCAGGTCCACCAGCCGGCCCTCGCGGGCGGCCTTGCGGCCATCGACGCGCGAATAGGTGACGCCGACGCGCTCGGCCCAGTCGAAATGCGGGCTGCCGATCAGGTGCAGCTCGGCCTCGTAGGCCAGGGTGGCGGCGGTGGCGCTGAGGGTGGCGAGGGCGCCGGTGGGGGGATGGCCGATCAGCACCTGGAAGAGCGGCCCGTCGGCCACCTCGCGGGTGGCGCCGCGGTCAAAGACGTCCGAGACGATCTCGCGGTAGAGCCGCTGGTGGGCGGTCAGGCCCGCTCCCTCGGCCAGCTCGTGCGGATCGACGTTGCTGTCGAGTTCCCGGAAGGCATCGCACATGGTGTCGAGCACGGTGCGGCCGCGCCGGGTGATGAAGCCCGCCGCCGTCAGGGCTCCGCCCGAAACGGCGCTGATCCGCTCGGGCTCGAGGCCGATCACGTCCCGCACCTCGTCGAGCCAGCCGCCCTGCCAGCAGCAGCGGGTGCCGCCGCCGGAGCAGACGAGTTGCTGGAACTGGGGCAGGTCGGGCGCGTCGGTCACGGGTCTCTCCGGCGCAGCGGGGGAGGGGTGGCGGGCCGGGGGCCCGCCTCAGAGGGTGCCGATCAGGGGCGTTCGATGCACATGGCCACACCCATGCCGCCGCCGATGCAGAGCGTGGCGAGGCCCTTCTTGGCGTCGCGGCGCTGCATCTCGAAGAGCAGGGTGTTGAGGATGCGCGCGCCGGAGGCGCCGATCGGGTGGCCGATGGCGATGGCTCCGCCGTTCACGTTCACGATTTCCGGGTCCCAGCCCATGTCCTTGTTCACGGCGCAGGCCTGCGCGGCGAAGGCTTCGTTGGCCTCCACCAGGTCCAGGTCCTCGGGCTTCCAGCCGGCCTTTTCCAGGGCCTTGCGGGAGGCATAGATCGGCCCTACGCCCATGATCGAGGGGTCAAGCCCCGCGGTGGCGTAGGAGGCGATGCGCGCCAGCGGGGTGATGCCGCGCTTCTCGGCGCTCTCGGCGCTCATCAGCAGGACGCCGGCCGCGCCGTCGTTCAGGCCCGAGGCGTTGGCGGCGGTGACGGAGCCGTCCTTGGTGAAGGCCGGGCGCAGCTTCTGCATGGCCTCCATGGTGGCGCCGTGGCGGATGTACTCGTCGCTGTCCACCACCGTGTCGCCCTTGCGGCCCTTCACGGTGAAGGCGACGATCTCGTCCTTGAACTTGCCCGCCTTCTGGGCCGCTTCGGCCTTGTTTTGAGAAGATACGGCGAACTCGTCCTGCTGGTCGCGGCTGATCTGCCACTTCTCGGCGACGTTCTCGGCGGTCTGGCCCATGTGGTAGCCGTTGAAGGCATCCCAGAGGCCGTCCTTGATCATCGTGTCGATGAGCTTCATGTCGCCCATCTTCTGGCCCTGGCGCATGGCCTGGGCGTGGGGCGCCATGGACATGTTCTCCTGCCCGCCGGCCGCCACGATGTCGGCATCGCCAAGCTGGATGTGCTGGGCACCCAGCGCCACGGCGCGCAGGCCCGAGCCGCAGACCTGGTTGATGCCCCAGGCGGCGCTCTCCTTGGGCAGGCCCGCGTTGATGTGGGCCTGGCGGGCGGGGTTCTGGCCCTGGGCCGCGGTCAGCACCTGGCCGAGGATGGTCTCCGAGACGTCGTTGGCATCCACGCCGGCGCGGGCGATCAGCTCCTTCAGGACGGCGGTGCCCAGATCGTGGGCGGGGACGTTCGCGAAGGAACCTCCGAAAGAGCCGACGGCGGTGCGGGCGGCGGATGCGATGACGACGTTTGTCATGGGTGCGGATTCCTCTCCTGGCTGCGCGGGGGCGGCCAGCGAACGGCCCTTGCGGCACGCGGCGAGTCTCCCCCTCTCCTGTGGCTCTATTACAGCAGTTGCCGCAGCGCGGCAACAACGCAGGCGGGCGGGGCGGCGGCCCGCTCAGGCGCGCTTCTGGCCGCTCTCGCGCATCCAGTCGGGCCGGGTCGTGGGGGCGCTGAAGTAGTAGCCCTGGAGACAGTCGATCCCCATCTCGGTCAGGAGGGCCGCATCCTCCGCCGTCTCCACGTTCTCGGCCACGGTGAGCATCTCGAAGTTGTGGGCAATGCCCATCAGGGCCGCCGTGATCGCCCGGTTGTCGGGCTTGGCGGCGATGCCGCGGATGAACTGGCCGTCGATCTTGAGGATGTCGAAGTAGAAATCGTTGAAGTAGCGAATCGCCACCTGGCCCGAGCCGAAATCGTCCAGTGCAAAGCAGATCCCCTCCTGCTGCAGGTCGTGCATCAGGCTGATCACCAGCTCCGGCACCATCATGGCCGAGCTTTCGGTGATCTCCAGGATCAGCCGCTCGCCGATGCGGGGATTGCGGTTGACGAAGCGCCGCAGCGTCTGGACCCAGGGCTTGTAGCCAATGGAGCGGGCCGACATGTTGATCGAGAGCCGCAGCGTGGCGTTGCGGCGCAGGGTTTCCAGCCCCATGCGCAAGGACAGCACGTCGATCTCGCGGCCCAGTTCGCTGTTTTCGACCACCGGCAGGAAGTCCCGCGCGGGGATCACCCGGCCCGCCGGATCGAGGATGCGGATCAGCCCCTCGTGAAAGGCCGCCTGGCCCGGGGCGCCCGCGCGCAGGATCGGCTGGTAGGCCAGCAGGGTCTGCTTGTGCGCCACCGCCTCTTCCACCAGGCGCACCGTGTCCCGGTCGCGCTGGGCGACGGCGTAGTTGAGCGGGTTTTCCACCCCCGCCGGCAGATCGGCGAGGCGTTTCTTGAAGGGAGAGACCACTTTGATGCACCTTCCACTGAGCGCCGCCAGTCTGGCGGCAGAAGGGCTAAGGCCGTCTTAACGACGGGGCTTGAGGCAAATTGGAAGGAAGCGGCGATGCAGCGGTGTGACTGGGCGGGGCCCGAAAAGATTTACCAGCGCTACCACGACGAGGAATGGGGCGTGCCCGAGTACGACAGCCGCGCGCTCTGGGAGAAGCTGGTGCTGGATGGCTTCCAGGCGGGCCTGAGCTGGATCACCATCCTCAAGAAGCGCGAGAACTTCCGCACCGCCTTCGAGGGCTTCGTGCCGGAGCGCATCGCCACCTGGGGCGAACCGGAGGTGGCCCGGCTGCTGGAAAACCCCGGCATCATCCGCCACCGCGGCAAGATCGAGGCCACCCTCAGCAACGCCCGCGCCTGGTGCGAACTGGAAGAGCAGGGCGGCTTCGACCGGTTCATGTGGCGCTACGTCGAGGGCGTGCCGCTTCAGAACCGCTTCGCCCGCCAGTCCGCGGTGCCGCCAAAGACCGCCCTCTCGGAGCAGGTCTCAAAGGATCTCAAACGCGCGGGCTTCAAGTTCTGCGGCCCCACCATCGTCTATGCCTGGATGGAGGCCTGCGGGCTGGTCAACGATCACCTCGTCACCTGTCCCCGTCACGCCGACTGCGCCGCCATGGCGCGCTAGCGCCGGGGCTATTCGTCCAGCGGTGCGGGCGGCTGCTCCACCACCGTCGGCGGCTCTTCCGTGGTCTCCTCCTGCCAGTAGCCCGAGACCAGCATGATCAGGACCAGCAGAACGAAGCCGCCGGGGATCAGCGCATAAAGGAGGCCGCGGCGCAGCCCTTTCTTCTGTTCCTTCGTCTCGCTCATGTCGGGGTCCTTCGTCGGTTTCGGTTGGGATCACCACCTAGAGTGCCCCGGCCCGATCGCCACCGGGTGCGGCAAAGTGCAGGGCAGGGCGCGACCCCGCCGATGGCCATTGACTCCCCCCGCCAGCCCCGTATAAGCGCGCCTTCATTGGTGTTGGTGGCCCTCGCGAGGGGATGCCTGTCAGGCTCCGGCCAGAGGACAACGCCCTTCGAAGCAAACAGAAGGAGATCAGCCGTGACCAAACGCACGTCTGCCAAGTACAAGATCGACCGCCGCATGGGCGAAAACATCTGGGGCCGCCCGAAGTCCCCGGTCAACCGCCGCGAATACGGCCCCGGCCAGCACGGCCAGCGCCGCAAGGGCAAGCTCAGCGATTTCGGCATCCAGCTGCGCGCCAAGCAGAAGCTCAAGGGCTACTACGGCGACCTGACCGAGAAGCAGTTCCGCCGCATCTACGGCGAGGCCGAGCGTGTGAAGGGCGACACCGGTGAGAACCTGATCGGCCTGCTCGAGCGCCGCCTGGACGCCGTCGTCTACCGCGCCAAGTTCGTGCCGACCGTCTTCGCCGCCCGCCAGTTCGTGAACCACGGCCACGTCCGCGTGAACGGCAAGAAGGTCAACATCCCCTCCTACCGCGTGAAGGAAGGCGACGTGATCGAGGTCCGTGACCGCTCCAAGCAGATGGCCGCCATCCTGGAAGCCACCCAACTGCCCGAGCGTGACGTGCCCGACTACATCGACGCCGACCACTCCAAGATGACCGCCACCTTCGTGCGCACGCCCCAGCTGGGCGATGTGCCCTACCCGGTGATGATGGAACCGAACCTGGTCGTCGAATTCTACGCCAAGAACTGATCCCGCGCGGCCCCGCGCCGCAGTGATCGGAAAGCCATCAGGGCCGCTCCTTCCGGGGGCGGCCCTTTGCTTTCGGGGCCACCCCGGGCGCCGCGCCATTCCCAAAGCGGGCCGAATCCCCTATGCCCCTGCAAACCGCAACCGGAGGGCAGACATGACCACCTATCCCACCTACGGCCGCATCGAGGGCCCGCTTGTCATCATCGGCTTCGGCTCCATCGGCAAGGGCACCCTGCCGCTGATCGAGAGGCACTTCGATTTCGACAGCGACAAGCTGGTGGTGGTGGAACCGGACCCGGGCGTCGCCACCTTCCTCAAGCAGCGCAAGATCCGCCACCTCCAGGAAAGGGTCACGCGCGAGAACTACCGCGACCTGCTGGGCGAGCTCTTCCAGGAGGGCCGGGGCTTCTGCGTCAACCTCTCCGTCGATACCTCCAGCCTCGACATCATGAAGTTCTGCCGCGAGCTAGGCGTGCTCTACATCGACACGGTGGTAGAGCCCTGGGAGGGCTTCTACTTCGAGACCTCCGAGAACGCCGAGCGCACCAATTACGCCCTGCGCCAGCGCGTCCGGGACGAGGCGGCGGCCAACCCCGGCGGCACCACCGCCGTCTCCTGCTGCGGCGCCAACCCCGGCATGGTGAGCTGGTTCGTCAAGGAGGCCCTCCTGACCCTGGCGCGCGACACCGGCCAGACCGTGGAGGCCCCCACCGACCGCGCCGCCTGGGGCCGGCTGATGCAGCAGCTCGGCGTCAAGGGCGTGCACATCGCCGAGCGCGACACCCAGGCCCGCCGCACCCCGCGCCCGCGCGGCACCTTCGTCAACACCTGGTCGGTCGAGGGCTTCATCGCCGAGGGCTTCCAGCCCGCCGAGCTGGGATGGGGCACCCACGAGACCTGGTTCCCCGAGAATGCCCACAGCCACGAGACCGGCTGCCGCGCCGGCATCTGGCTGGAGCGCCCCGGCGCCATCACCCGGGTCCACACCTGGTGCCCCACGCCGGGGCCGCAGTTCGGCTTCCTGGTGACCCACAACGAGGCCATCTCGATCTCCGACTACTACACCGTCGGCCCCGCCGAGGCGCCCGAGTACCGCCCCACCTGCCACTATGCCTACCACCCGAGCGACGATGCCGTGCTTTCCCTGCACGAGATGTTCGGCTCGGGCGTGACCCAGACCCGGCACCACATCATGGAGCCCGACGAGATCACCGAGGGCATCGACGAGCTCGGCGTGCTCCTCTACGGGCACGAGAAGAACGCCCTCTGGTATGGTTCGCGGCTTTCCAACAGCGAGACGATGGAGCTGGCCCCCTACCAGAACGCCACCGGCCTCCAGGTCTCCTCCGCGGTCCTGGCGGGCATGGTCTGGGCGCTGGAGAACCCCGAGGCGGGCATCGTCGAGACGGACGAGATGGACCATGCCCGGTGCCTCGAAGTGCAGCGCCCCTACCTCGGCCCGGTGGAGGCCCACTACACCGACTGGACGCCGCTGGTGAACCGCTGGGAGCTCTTCCCCGAGGACATCGACGAGAGCGATCCCTGGCTCTTCCGGAACGTCCTCGCCAGCTAGGGGTGCGCCGGTTTTTCCAATGGCGCCCCCGCCGGTGCCTCGCTAGAAAGCGGCAACCAAAAGGAGAAGCCCCATGTCAGGGATCAGGCCGCAACCCGGCATCATGGAGATCGAGCTGTACCAGGGTGGCAAGTCGGCCATCGCCGGGCGCAGTGACGTGCTCAAGCTCAGCTCGAACGAGAACCCCCTGGGCCCCGTGCCCGCCGCGCTTGAGGCCCTGACCCGGGCCGCGCCCGACATGCACCGCTATCCCTCGACCGATCACGCCGCCCTGCGCACCGCCATCGGCGAGGTCTGGGGCCTTGAGCCCGAGCGCATCATCTGCGGCGTCGGCTCCGACGAGGTGCTGCAATTCGTGACCCAAGCCTACGCCGGCCCGGGCGACGAGATCATCCACACCGAGCACGGCTTCTCTCTCTACCCGGTGCTGATCCACATGGCCGGGGCCACCCCCGTCTGCGTGCCCGAGCGGGAGCGCGTGGTGGATGTGGATGCCATCCTCGGCGCCCTGACGGACCGCACCCGCATCGTGCTCCTGACCAACCCGGGCAACCCCACCGGCACCCGCCTTGCCGAGGCGGAGCTGGAGCGCCTCGTCGAGGGCCTGCCGCGCGACGTGCTGCTGGTGATCGACGGCGCCTATACCGAATATGCCGAGGGCTACGACGGCGGGGCCTCCTTCGCGCGCACCCGGCCCAACGTCCTGATGACGCGCACCTTTTCCAAGATCTACGGGCTGGGCGGGCTGCGCATCGGCTGGGGCTACGGCCCGCGCGAGATGATCGAGGTGATGACCCGCATCCGCCAGCCCTTCAACCTCTCTGTGGTGCAGCTTGCCGCCGCCGAGGCCGCCGTGCGCGACACCGCCTGGGTCGAGGACTGCGCGCGCCTGAACCAGGGACAGCGCGCCCGCCTGGTGGGCGCCCTGGGCCAGCTTGGCATCGCCTGCGACGCCTCCGACACGAACTTCGTTCTGGCCCGCTTCGCCGACGCTGCCGAGGCGCGCTCGGCCGAGGCGGCGCTGATGGAGGCGGGTATCCTGGTGCGCGCCGTGGCGGGCTACGGCTTTCCCGAGGGGCTGCGCATCACCGTCGGCGACGCCGAGCAGACGGGCCGCGTGATCGAGGGCCTGAACCGCTGGCGGACGGCGGCATGAGCCAGATCTACGAACGTGTCGCCCTCGTCGGGCTCGGCCTGATCGCCTCCTCCATGTTCTGGGCCATGAAGCGCGGCAGCCTCGTGGCCGAGGTGCGCGGCTACGCCCGCTCCGCCGAGACCCGCGCCACGGCCCGCGAGATCGGCCTTTGCGACCGGGTCTGCGACAGCCTGGCCGAGGCCGTCGAGGGGGCCGATCTGGTGGTCCTCTGCGTGCCCGTGGGGGTCATGGGCCAGGTCGCCGCCGAGGTGGCGCCGCACCTCAAGCCCGGCGCCACCGTGACGGACGTGGGCTCCGTCAAGAAGGACGTGATCGCCAATGTCGGCCCGCACCTGCCGCCCGAAGTGCACTTCGTCCCGGCCCACCCCCTGGCGGGCACCGAACATTCCGGCCCGCGCTCGGGCTTTGCCGAACTCTTCGACAACCGCTGGTGCCTCCTGGTGCCGGTGGAGAACTCCGATCCGCAGGCCGTGGCGCGCCTGCGCCGCCTCTGGGAGGCCATCGGCTCCAACGTGGAGGAAATGGACCCGGACCACCACGATCTGGTCCTGGCCGTCACCTCCCATGCGCCGCACCTCATCGCCTACACCATGGTCGGCGTGGCGGACGACCTGCGCCGGGTCACCGACAGCGAGGTCATCAAGTACTCCGCCGCCGGTTTCCGCGACTTCACCCGCATCGCCGCCTCCGATCCGACCATGTGGCGCGACGTCTTCCTGACCAATAGGGAGGCGACGCTGGAGATCCTCGGCCGCTTCACGGAAGAGCTCTTTGCCCTGCAACGGGCGATCCGCCAGGGCGACGGAGAGCATCTGCACGACTACTTCACCCGCACCCGCGCCATCCGCCGCGGCATCATCGAGGCGGGCCAGGACACGGACGCGCCGGACTTCGGGCGCGCCGGGCGCAAGGGCTGATGCGGGGGCTGCTGCTCGGGCTGGCCCTCCTCGGGGCCGAAGCGGCCCTCGCGGCCGCGCCCGAGCTCTCGCAGCGCCCCGTGCCCCGCCCCGGCGGCGCCCTCGTCCAGCCCCTGACGCTCGATCCCTCGGGCAGCCTGCCTGCCCCCGCCCCGGGGGCCGAGCGCCAGGCGGGGCAGGGCGGGCTCGCCGCCTCCCTGCGGCCCAGCCTGCGCCCCCGCCGCCTGATGGAGGCGGCCCGCGCGCGCCAGGTCCTGCGCGCCCGTGGCGCCGTCTGCGGCGATCCCGGCATCCAGGGCGAGGTGGTGGGCCGTGTCGCGGGTCGCATCCGCGGCTACGGCATCGAAAGGGCGGTGAAGGTCCGCTCCGTCTCGGACGTGACCCTCAGCCAGCCCGCCCTGATGGACTGCCGCACCGCCGCCGCCCTCAAGGGCTGGCTGGAGGGCAGCGCCAAGCCCACCCTGGCGCGCATCGGCGGCGGCCTGAGCCAGCTCCGCGTCGCCGCCCATTACGTCTGCCGCACCCGCAACCACCAGGCAGGGGCGAAGATTTCCGAACACGGCAAGGGCCGGGCCATCGACATCTCGGGCTTTCGCCTGCGCAACGGCACCGAGATCGACGTGCTGCGCGGCTGGCACCATCCGGGCACGGCCAAGCACCTGCGCCGCATGCACCGCCAGGCCTGCGGCCCCTTCGGCACCGTCCTCGGCCCCGAGGCGGACCGCTTCCACCGCGACCACTTCCACTTCGACACGGCGCGCTACCGCAGCGGCGGCTACTGCCGCTAGAGCCCGAAGAGCCGCGGCGCCGGGCCGAGCGGGATCTCGTCCAGGTACATCTGCCCCGCCGCGAAGCGCAGCGGCAGGCTCAGGACCTCGGGGTTTCCGTCACGGTTCGCCAGGGCCTGTAGCACCAGCGCCATGCGGTCCAGCGCGCCGCCCGCAAAGCCCGCCGCACGGACCCGCGCCAGCAGCTCCTGCCAGCCCTCAATCTCCAGCCGCGCCGTGCCCTCGGGCAGCCCCTCGGCGTCCAGTCTCAGGTCGGCCGCGCCGCTCAGGCCAATCTCGCCCCAGCGCAGTGCCAGTTCCTCCAGCCGCAGCGCCTCGGGCCGGGGCAGGGGGCCCGCCAGGTCGTGCCGCGTGAGCGGGGCGGCGAAATCAAGCGTCAGGCCCAGGGCAAAGCGGTCCAGCTCGGCGGGCAGCTCCTCCCCGATCCGCAAGGCGCTGCGCAGCCCCGCGCCGGGCGCGAGGCCCGCACTCTCCAGGCTCATAGCATAGCGCGCCGGGGCCTCGGGCACCTGCACCAGCCGCGCCACCAGCCCCTCCGCCGCGAGCAGCGGCGCGCCCGAGGCCGAGAGCGTCCAGGGCCCGCTCTCCAGAGCCAGCCGGTCCAACGCCAGATCGGGGCCAAGATGCACCCCCAGCGCCGCCTCCGCGTCGGTCGGCGTTAAGTCAAAAGTCTGCCCCGGGGTGTCCAGCTTAAGCGAGCCGGGAGAGAGGCGCACCATAGCCGCGTCGGGCCAGAGCGCCGAGGCGCTGAGCACCGCGGGCGGCAGGCTGGCCCGCAGCCCGCGCGCCGGATCCACGTAGCTCACCCCCTCCAGCGCCGCCCCCAGGCGCAGCGGAAATCCGCCCTGCCGCAGGACCACCCGCTCCGCCGCCAGCCCCGGCCCGGCCAGGGCACCGCGCAGCCCCTGTTGCAGCGCCAGGCTTGCGCCAAGCCACCAGACTGACCAGAAAAGCGCCAGAATCACGAGGAAAACCGCCAGCTTGCGCATCCGCGAGGGCCCCCCCTTTTCATCCGGCCCGGGATGCGGTTTACCCAAGCAAACGACAAAGGACCAGTACCATGGCAATGTGGGTCTTCGGCTACGGATCGCTTCTCTGGAATCCGGGCTTCGAGGTGGCGGAAAGCGTGCGGGCAACCCTGCCCGGCTACCACCGCTCCTTCTGCATGCGCTCCATCCACCACCGCGGCACGGTGGAGAACCCCGGCCTTGTCCTGGCGCTGGACGAGCAGGCGGGCAGCAAATGCCGGGGCATGGCCCTGCGCGTGGCGGAGGGCCACGAGGTGGCAACGCTCGACTACCTGCGCGAGCGCGAGCTGATCTCCTCGGCCTACCTGGAAAAGGACCTCGAGGTGCAGCTCGAGGATGGCCGGACCGTCACGGCGGTGGTCTACGTGATCGACGAGAGTCACGCCCAGTATTGCGATCTCAGCCTCGAGGAGCAGGCCGAGATCATCGCCCACGCCGTCGGCGGGCGGGGGCCCAACACGGAATACCTCTACAACACGGCGGGCCACCTGACGGAGGTAGGGTTGCACGACGAGGACCTCGACTGGCTGCAACGCCGGGTGCGCGATCTCGCGTCATAAAGTCTTGGCATTGCGTGCATAATCTAGTGTAGTCTGGCCCGGATCAGGGGCAAGCAGGGTCAGGAGCAAGGCCGAATGGCGCAGCCAGACCGCGAACATCGACCACAGTTCTCTCAGCCTGTCCGACAGATTTCGCTGATGCTCATCGCGCTCGGCCTGACCGGGGCGGGCGCCTTCCTCGCACTGCCCTCGGTGCTGCCGATCTTCGCCGCCAACGTCTGGCTCAACGGCATCATCATCCTGGTCTTCCTGATCGGCGTGGTGGCCTGCTTCTACCAGGTCTTCCAGCTCATCGGCTCGGTCCGCTGGATCGAAAACTTCGCGGCTGACAGGCCCGATCCGAACCGCGCCGCACCGCCGCTGCTGGCCCCCCTGGCGGCCCTGCTGCGCACCCGCGGCGCCCGGATGCAGGTCAGCGCCACCTCGACGCGCTCGATCCTGGATTCCGTCTCCACCCGCATCGACGAGGCGCGCGAGATCACGCGCTACATCGTCAACATGCTGATTTTCCTCGGCCTCCTGGGCACCTTCTACGGCCTCGCCACGACGGTCCCGGCGGTGGTGGACACGATCCGCAGCCTCGCCCCCTCCGAGGGCGGCCCGGACGGCGGGGTGGAGGTCTTCTCCCGGCTCATGACCGGGCTCGAAGCCCAGCTCGGCGGCATGGGCGTGGCCTTCGGCTCCTCGCTCCTGGGCCTCGCGGGCTCGCTCGTGGTGGGCCTGCTGGAACTCTTCGCGGGCCACGGCCAGAACCGCTTCTACCAGGAGCTGGAAGACTGGCTCAGCTCCATCACCCGCGTCGGCTTCACCGCCGGGGACGATGCCACCGCCGAGCAGAACATCATGGCCGGCGTGGTGGACCACATGGCCGAGCAGATGGAGGGCCTGCAACAGCTCTTCTCCGACGCCGAGGCCAACCGCGCCGAGACGGATGCCCGGCTGGCCAGCCTCGCGGGGGCCGTCGAGCGCATGGTCAGCCGCCTGGAGGAGGCCGGCCCGGGGAACGGCAGCGCCGCCCCCGAGGGGCTGGAGCGCCTGGTTGAGGGCCAGGAGCGCATGGTGGCCGCCCTGGAGAAGCGCGCCGACGATGGCATCGACGCCGAAAGCCGCATGCGCCTGCGCTCCATCGACGTCCAGATGCTCCGGATCCTCGAGGAAATCTCGGCCGGGCGGCAGGAGACCATGGCCGAGCTGCGGCACGACATTTCCCTCCTCGCCAAGGCCCTGTCGGGGGGCAAGGCGCCGCCGCGCGTGGTGCGCCGGGTCCAGAGCCCTGACACGCCGGGCGACGGGGACCGCTAGCCATGGCCCTCTCCCGCAGGACCGGCACCCGGTTCCAGGGCTCCATCTGGCCCGGTTTCGTGGACGCCATGACCGGCCTGCTCCTGGTGCTGATGTTCGTCCTGACGATCTTCATGATCGTGCAGTTCGTCCTGACAGAGCGCATTACCGGCCAGGAAAGCGAGCTTGACGCCCTCTCCAGCGAGGTCTCGGCCCTGGCCCGCGCCCTGGGGCTGGAGGAGCGCGACAATGCCCAGCTCCAAGCCCGCCTCGGGGCTCTCTCCTCTTCGCTCAACGCGGCCCAGGAGGAGGCGGCCCAGCAGCGCGCCCTGATCTCCTCCCTGACCCAAGAGCGTGACCGCCAGGCGGCGGACCTGGAGGCGGCGGAGACCCGGATCACCGATTTCGAGGCCCAGGTGGCGGCCCTCCTGTCGCAGCGCGACGAGGCCCTGGGCCAGGTGACGGAGCTGGAGGGCGAGCGGGCCGAGCTGCGCAACACCCAGGAGGCCCTGAACCTCGCCCTGGCCCAGGCCCGCGGCGAGATCGACGCCCAGGCCGAGGCGGCCCGCCTGGCGGCCGCCCGGCGCGAGGCGCTCGATGCCCTGGTGGCCGACCTGCGTGCCCGCAACGCCGAAGCCGAGCAGCGGATCACCGCGCTCAACAGCGATCTCGAAGCCCAGGCTGAGGCACTGAGCGAGGAGGAGGCGGCCCGCCTGGCCGAGGCCGAGGCCGCCGCCGCCCTGCGCGCCCGGCTGGAGGAGGCCGACGCCGAGCTCACCGCCATGACCCTGGCCCTGGAGCGGCAGCGCCGCGAGGCGGAGGAGACCCTGACCCTCCTGGCCGCCGCGCGCTCCGCCCAGGGTGATCTCGATCAGCAGCTCGCCGAGGCCCTGATCCTGCTTCAGAGCACCGAGGAGGAGGCCGAGACCCGGCGCCAGGCCGCTCAGGACCAGATCACCGCCCTGGAGGGCGAGGTTGCCCGCCTGGAGGGGGCCCTGGCCGAGACCCAGGCCAGCCTCACTGCCGATGCCGAGAGCCTCAGCGCCGAGCTGACCCTCTCGCAGCAGGAGGTGGCCGCCCTCAAGCAGCAGCTCAAGGACACCCAGGCCGCCCTCGGGGCGGACCGCGATGCCCTGGCCGCCGAGCTCAAGCTCTCGCAGGAGGAGATCGCCGCACTCAAGGCCGAACTGGCCGACACCCGCAGCGCCCTCGAGGCCGACCGCGAGACCCTGCGCGCCGAGCTGGCCGCGGCGCAACGCGAGGCCGCGCAGCTGCGCGCCCAGCTTGCCGCCAGCCAGGAGACCCTGGAGACCGACCGCGAGAAGCTGCGCGCCCAGCTTGCCCGGGCCCTGGCCGCGCGCCTGGCGGCCCGCGAGGAGGCCGAGGCGGCCCTCAGCGACAGCGAGCGCCAGGCGGCGCTGCTCTCCGCCGCCCGCCGGGCCCTGCGCGAGGAGGAGGCGACCAGCGCCGAGGCCCAGCGGCAGACCGAGCTACTGAACCAGCAGGTGGCCGAGCTGCGCGCCCAGCTGGGCAATCTGCGGGCCTTGCTCGACGATGCCCGCGAGCGCGACGCGGCCAAGGATGTGCAGCTCCAGACCCTGGGCGCCGACCTCAACACCGCCCTGGCGCGCGTCGCCGCCGAGGAGCGGCGCCGGGCCGAGCTGGAAGCGGCGGAACGGGAGCGCCTGGAGCGCGAGGCGCGGCTCCTGGAGGAGCAGGCCAAGAGCCTGGAGGAACAGGCCAAGGACCTGGCCCAGTACCGCTCCGAGTTCTTCGGCCGCCTGCGCGATGTCCTGGGCAACCAGGAGGGCGTCCGCATCGAGGGCGACCGCTTTGTCTTCTCCTCCGAGGTGCTCTTCCCGCCGGGCCAGGTGATCCTCTCCGAGGAGGGCCGCGGCGAGATCGCCAAGGTGGCCGCCATCCTGCGCTCTGTGATCGACGAGATCCCGCCCGAGATCGACTGGGTGATCCGCGTCGATGGCCATACCGACGACGTGCCCCTCTCGGGCCTCGGCGAATTCGCCGACAACTGGGAGCTGAGCCAGGCGCGGGCCCTGTCGGTGGTGCGCTACATGATTGATTTCCTCGCCATCCCGCCGGACCGCCTGGCGGCCAACGGTTTTGGCCAGTATCAGCCCGTGGCCCTGGGCGACACCGAGGAAGCCCGCGCCCAGAACCGCCGGATCGAGCTCAAGTTCACGGAGAAGTAGGGCAGGGCGCGGGTGGCTACTCGACGTCCCAGTCGTCGAACTCCGAGACCTCGCCGATCGCCATCCAGGAGATCCGCATGCGGGCAAAGCGGGTGTCGCCCCAGGTGCGGAAGACCATGTCGAAGCCGCCCGCCGTGATCGCCTCCGCCGTCAGGTCGGCGCGGATCACCGTGCCCCCGTCCACGTCCCAGAGCGAGGGCGAGAGCTGCACCGAGGGGGGCGACTTGAACTTCTCGGAAAAGCGGATGCGGCGGCGCCGCTCGCGCTGGCCGCGCCCGGTCCACATCTCGCCGCCCTCCTCGAAGTCCGAGAAGAGCATCACGTCGTCGCTGTCGATGCCCACCGAATGGCTGCGCAGTTTCTTCATCGGCCCGTTCCTGCCCCCTTTTTGCAAGGGATAGCCCGTTGCGCGCGCCGGGGGAAGGGCAGGGGCGGCAGTGCCCACCCCCGAACGGCAAAAGGCCCCGCCGAAGCGGGGCCCTTGCAAGGTCACAGGCCTCTGGCGTTCAGAGGTTGGGCTGCTTGGAGGAGAGGCCGATCTCGTCGCCCATGGCCACCATGTCGGCCAGGAGCTTGGCCGCGTCATCGACGGGGCCGGGCTCGTTCTGCCAGACTTCCTTGGCCTTGGAGTACTCGTTCTGGGCCTCCTCGATCATCTCGTCCAGCCGCTCCTGGGTCATGTCGCCCTTGGCCAGCGAGCGCTCCGCGAGGACGGAGACGCCCTCGGCGGTGATCTCGGCGAAGCCGCCGGTGACGACATACTCGGAGGTGCCTTCCGGGCCTTCCACGGTCAGGACACCGGGGCGCAGGGTGGTGATGACGGGGGAGTGCCCCGCCATTGCCGTCATGTCGCCGTCGGCGCCGGGGATCTGCACGGAGGTCACCTCGAGCGAGGCCAGCCGCCGCTCGGGCGACACCAGGTCAAATTGCATCGTGTCTGCCATAGCGTTGGGTCCCCTTAGGCCGCTTCAGCGGCCAGTTTCTCGGCTTTCGCCTTCACCTCGTCGATGCCGCCCACCATGTAGAAGGCCGCCTCGGGCAGGTGGTCGTACTCGCCCGCGACAACCGCCTTGAAGGAGGCGATGGTGTCGGAAAGCGGCACCTGCACGCCGTCGGAGCCGGTGAAGACCTTGGCCACGTCGAAGGGCTGCGACAGGAAGCGTTCGATCTTCCGGGCGCGGGCCACGGTCATCTTGTCCTCTTCGCTGAGTTCGTCCATGCCGAGGATCGCGATGATGTCCTGGAGCGACTTGTAGCGCTGCAGGATCTGCTGCACGTCGGTCGCCACCTTGTAGTGCTCTTCACCGATGATCTGCGGGTCCAGCAGGCGCGAGGTGGAGCCCAGCGGGTCCACGGCGGGGTAGATGCCCTTCTCCGAGATCGCACGGTCCAGAACGGTGGTCGCGTCCAGGTGGGCGAAGGAGGTGGCGGGCGCCGGGTCGGTCAGGTCGTCCGCGGGCACGTAGACGGCCTGCACGGAGGTGATCGAACCGTTCTTGGTCGAGGAGATGCGCTCCTGCATGGCGCCCATGTCCGTCGCCAGCGTCGGCTGGTAGCCCACGGCGGAAGGAATGCGGCCCAGAAGGGCGGACACTTCGGAACCGGCCTGCGTGAAGCGGAAGATGTTGTCCACGAAGAAGAGAACGTCGGAGCCGGATTCGTCGCGGAACTGCTCGGCCAGGGTCAGGCCGGAGAGGGCCACGCGCATACGGGCACCCGGAGGCTCGTTCATCTGGCCGTAGACCAGGGCGATCTTCGATTCCGTCAGGTTGTCGGGCACGATAACGCCGGATTCGATCATCTCGTGGTAGAGGTCGTTGCCCTCACGGGTCCGCTCGCCCACGCCGGCGAACACGGAGAGACCCGAGTGCACCTTCGCGATGTTGTTGATCAGCTCCATGATGAGAACCGTCTTGCCCACGCCGGCACCGCCGAAGAGGCCGATCTTGCCGCCCTTGGTGTAGGGGGCCAGCAGGTCGATCACCTTGATCCCGGTGGTCAGGATCTCGGTCTCGGTGGACTGGGCCTCGAAGGAGGGGGCGTCGCCGTGGATCGCGCGGCTCTCGTCGGTCTCGACGGGGCCCTTCTCGTCCACCGGCTCGCCGGTGACGTTCAGGATGCGGCCCAGGGTGGCCTTGCCGACGGGGACCTGGATCGGGGCGTCGGTGTCGCGCACCTCGGCACCGCGGACGAGGCCCTCGGTGGCGTCCATCGCGATCGCGCGGACGGTGTTTTCGCCTAGATGCTGGGCCACTTCCAGAACCAGGGTCTTGCCCTGGTTCTCGGTGTGAAGGGCGTTCAGAATTTCGGGCAGGTGTTCTTCGAACTGCACGTCAACGACGGCGCCGATGACCTGAGTGATTTTACCGACTGCATTTGCCATGTCGTTTCTCCGGTTTTGACTACAGCGCTTCCGCGCCGGAAATGATTTCGATCAGCTCGTTCGTGATGACGGCCTGGCGCGAGCGGTTGTACTCGATTGTCAGGTCTTCGATCATCTCGCCGGCGTTGCGGGTCGCATTGTCCATGGCGGTCATCCGCGCGCCCTGCTCGGAGGCCGCGTTTTCCAGCAGGCCCGAGAAGATCGCGGTGGCGACGCCACGGGGCAGCAGATCCGCCAGGATCGCCTCTTCCGAGGGTTCGTAGTCGAAGAGCGTGGAACCGCCCTCCTCCTGCTCCGCCTCGTCGTAGGTCGCGGGGATGATCTGCTTGGCCTGGGGCACCTGGCTGACCACGTTCACGAAATCCGAGTAGAAGAGCGTCGCCACGTCGAACTCGCCATCGTCGAAGCGGCCAAGCACGTCCTTGGCGATGCCCTGGGCGTCGGCGTAGCTCAGGCGCTTCACCTCGGACAGGTCCACGTGACCGACCAGGTGGTCGCCGTAGTCCCGCTTGAGCTGGTCGCGGCCCTTCTTGCCGACCGTGAGGATTTTCACGGTCTTGCCCTTGGACAGAAGCTCGCGCGCGTGGCTGCGGGCCTTCTTCACGATGTTCGTGTTGAAGCCGCCGCAGAGGCCCCGCTCGGAGGTCATGACCACCAGCAGGTGGACATCGTCCGACCCCGTGCCGCTGAGCAGCTTGGGGGCGGAGTCGGACCCGCCGACGGAAGCCGCGAGCCGTGCCATGACGGCGTTGAACCGCTCGGCGTAGGGGCGCGACATCTCTGCCGCCTCCTGCGCCCGGCGCAACTTGGCCGCGGCCACCATCTGCATGGCCTTGGTGATCTTCCGGGTCGATTTGACCGAGTCGATCCTGATTTTAAGGTCCTTGAGACTTGGCATTGCCTTATCTCTCCTTAAGCGTAGTCAGCGGCGTAGGCGTCGAGGGCTGACTTGATTTTCTCTTCCAGCTCGTCCTTCACCTTACGATCGTTGTTGGTGATGTCCTTCAGCAGGTCGTCGTGCTTGGAGCGCAGGTGGTTCAGGAGACCCTGCTCCCACTTGCCCACTTCCGAGACCTCGAGCTTGTCGAGGTAGCCGTGGGTGCCGGCGTAGATCACGCAGACGATCTCGGCGTTGGTCAGGGGCGAATACTGCGGCTGCTTCATCAGCTCGGTCAGACGGGCACCGCGGTTCAGCAGGCGCTGGGTGGCGGCGTCGAGGTCGGAACCGAACTGGGCGAAGGCCGCCATCTCGCGGTACTGGGCCAGCGACAGCTTCACCGGACCGGCAACCGAGGACATGGCCTTGGTCTGGGCCGAGGAGCCCACGCGGGAGACCGACAGACCGGTGTTCACGGCGGGGCGGATGCCCTGGTAGAACAGTTCCGTTTCCAGGAAGATCTGGCCGTCGGTGATCGAGATCACGTTGGTCGGAATAAAGGCCGACACGTCGCCGCCCTGGGTCTCGATGACCGGCAGCGCGGTCAGGGAGCCGGAGCCGAACTCCTCGGAGAGCTTCGCGGAGCGCTCGAGCAGGCGGGAGTGGAGGTAGAAAACGTCACCCGGGTAGGCTTCGCGGCCCGGCGGGCGGCGCAGCAGCAGGGACATCTGACGGTAGGAGACGGCCTGCTTGGAAAGGTCGTCGTAGATGATCAGGGCGTGCTTGCCGTTGTCGCGGAAGTACTCGGCCATCGCGGTGGCGGCGTAGGGGGCCAGGAACTGCATCGGCGCCGGGTCGGAGGCGGTGGCCGCCACGACGATGGAGTACTCGATGGCGCCGGTTTCCTCGAGGCGCTTCACCAGTTGCGCCACGGTGGAGCGCTTCTGGCCGATGGCGACGTAGACGCAGTACATCTTCTTGCTCTCGTCGTCGCCCGCGGCTTCGTTCACCTGCTTCTGGTTCAGGATCGCGTCCAGGGCCACGGCGGTCTTGCCGGTCTGACGGTCGCCGATGATCAGCTCGCGCTGGCCGCGGCCGATCGGGATCATGGAGTCGATGGCCTTGAGGCCGGTCGCCATGGGCTCGTGCACGGATTTACGCGGGATGATGCCCGGCGCCTTCACGTCGGCGATGCCGCGCTCCTTGGCGCCGATCGCGCCCTTGCCGTCGATCGGGTTGCCGAGGCCGTCCACAACGCGGCCCAGCAGTTCGGTGCCGACGGGCACGTCCACGATGGAGTTGGTGCGCTTGACGGTGTCGCCTTCCTTGATGTCCCGGTCGGAGCCGAAGATCACCACGCCGACGTTGTCGGATTCGAGGTTCAGGGCCATGCCCTGGATGCCACCGGGGAATTCAACCATCTCGCCGGCCTGCACCTTGTCCAGGCCGTAGACGCGGGCGATCCCGTCACCGACGGAGAGCACGTGGCCCACTTCGGCCACTTCGGCCTCTTGACCAAAATTCTTGATCTGGTCCTTCAGGATCGCGGAAATTTCCGCAGCTTGGATACCCATTTATCCGACCTCTTTCATTGCATTCTGGAGGGAATTGAGCTTCGAGCGGATCGAGGTGTCGATCATCTTGGAGCCCACTTTTACGATAAGGCCGCCGATGAGGCTTTCATCGACGGTGGTGTGAAGCGTGATGTCCTTGCCGGTGTTCGCCTTCAGCGTCTTGGCCAGCTTGTCGGACTGAGTCTTGGTCAGCGCCTTGGCGCTCGTCACCTCTGCGGTGATCTGGCCCTTCTCCTCGGCGATGCGCTCACGCAGGGCGCGCAGCAGCGCGGGCAGCACGAAGAGGCGGCGCTTGGAGGCCATCAGGGCGAGGGTGTTCGACATGATGTCGCTCAGCCCCATCTTGGCGGCCAGGGCGGTGATCGCCTGGCGCTGTTCGTCACGGCTGTAGATGGGGGACTGGATCAGGGTGCGGAAATCGTCGCTCTCGTCCAGGGCAGCGCGCAGGGCGTCGATGTCGCCCTCGATGTCTTGGACCTTGTTGGTCTCCTGGGCCAGATCGTACACCGCGGTTGCGTAGCGTTGTGCAATGCCGGTGGAAATCGAAGCAGTTTCGGACACGTCCATCCTCTCACAGTCAGGCCGGATATGCGAAATGGTCGCGTCACCGGGGCGTTGGCGCGGCTTGAAGCGGGTCAAGACGACAAAATCAGGGGCCATGTAGCAGAGCGATCCTTTCGCCGCAACACAGTATCATGCCCGCGCCGGGGCCGTCGGACTGTTTATACAAAGGCGCCAAGGGGATACCCGCGGGCCCCCGGCAGGCCCTGCGCCGGGGGGCCTTAGAAGGACACGGCAAAGGCGATTCTTCGCAACCCGCGGTGGCGCCGGGCGGGCCGGGGCAGGGCCCTGCGACAGGGGGCCGCAGGGCCTAGAGCAGGTCGCGCTCCTGGTCCGAGAGGGGCAGGCCCAGGGCCTCCATGCCGTTCTCCAGATGGTCGGGGAAATGGGGGCTGCCCAGCATGTAGTCGGGCCCCAGGCGGGCCCACTCCTGGCGCACCGTGAGAAGCGCCTCGCCCAGGTCCTCCGCCTCGAAGCTGCCACGGCCGATCCAGAGCACCGCGATCAGGCTCTGAAGCTCCTCCTCGGTCAGGGTCTCGATGAAGCCGCGCAGCTCGCGCTCGCCGCGCTCCATCTCGTGCCCGTAGAGCACGATCTGCGCCACCTTGCGCTGCGAAATGTCGATCATGCCGCGGCCCTTTCCTCTGGGGCCGGGGCGCCGGCCGGGCCCGGCGCCGCCCGGCCGTCTAGCGGTCGTGCCCCGGATTGCTCCGCTTCAGCTTGCGCATCAGGCCCGGCCAGATCAGGTTGTCGCCCGATCCCGCGCGGAAGGCGGCCGCCGACTGGGCCTGCACCGTGTCCGCCATCTCCTGGGGCTCCTCGTGCAGGTTCGCCGTGCCCGCCGCCTGGGCAAAGACCTGGGTCTTGCAGGCGTTCTCCAGGAAGTACATCCGCAGGAAGGCCAGGGCGCAGTTCTCGCCCACCGTCAGGGTGCCGTGGTTGCGCAGCATCAGCAGGCTCTTGTCGCCCATGTCCTTCACGATGCGCTCGCGCTCGTCCAGCTCCAGGGCGATGCCCTCGTAGTCGTGGTAGGCCAGATCGTTGTTCACGATCATGGAGAACTGGGTATAGCGCCGCAGCCCCTCCTTCTGGACCGAGACGGCCACCCCGTAGGGCGTGTGCACGTGGATCACGCAGCCCGCGTCCTGCCGCGCCGAGTGGATCGCCGAATGGATGGTGAAGCCCGCCGGGTTGATGAAGTAGGGCGTCTCCTGGCAGAGGTTCCCCTCCAGGTCGATCTTCACCAGGCAGGAGGCCGTCATCTCGTCGAACATGACGCCGTAGGGGTTGATCAGGAAGCGCTCCTCGCCATCCTCGTCCGGCAGCCGGGCCGAGATGTGGGTGAAGACCAGGTCGGTCCAGCCGTGCAGGGCGCAGAGCCGGTAGGTCGCCGCCAGATCGCAGCGCAGTTGCCATTCCTCGGGGCTCACCTGGTCCTTCAGGCTGGGCAGCTCGGCCGGGTCCGGAATGTCGAAGCCGGAGCCGAGCCCGGTCTGTTTCTCGTCTTTCATGTGGTCCTCCCTTTGGCGCCATGATGCGCCCCGCGCCGGGGCGGCGCAAGGCGCATGCCGTAGCGTCATCAGCCGGGCCGGTCCTGGAGCTGCCGCGCGCTCGAGACGGCGGGCTCCGTCAGCCCCTCCAGCACCGAGACCCGCTTGCGCGCCCGGCTGGTGCGGCCCTTGGGCGGCCAGACCAGCTTGGTCGCCTCCACCATCACCGCGCCGCCCCCCATGACGGCGGGCATGTGGCGGCCGATCCGCTCGAAGAGCCCGGCGGACTTCATCCAGAGCCGCCGCTGCGAGGGAAACTGGTAGAGCGCGCCCACGTGCCGCTCGGGCAGGAACTGGTGCTTGCGCAGCTGCGTCTCGAGCTGGCTGGCCGAGTAGGGCCGCCCGTAGCCGAAGGGCGTGCCGTCCCGCCGCGCCCAGGCGCCCGCCCGGTTCGGCACGATGAAGAGCGCCCGGCCCCCGGGGCCAAGCACCCGCCAGCATTCCTCCAGCAGGTCGGCGGGCCGCTCCGAGGTCTCCAGCGCGTGCAGCAGCACCAGCTTGTCCACGTGCCCGGTCTCGATCGGCCAGAGGGTCTCCTCGGTCAGGACGGAGGTGTTGGGCATTCCGGCGGGCCAAGGCATGACCCCCTGCGGCCCCGGCATCAGGGTGACGACGCGGCGCGCCTCGGCCAGGTAGGGGCGCAGCAGCGGCGCGGCAAAGCCGAAGCCCACCACCGTCTGGCCCTTGGCCTCGGGCCAGAGCTCCAGCATCCGGTCGCGCAAAGACTTCTGGGCAGCGCGGCCCAGGGTACTACGATAATAGAAGTTTCGCAGATCCTGGACATCCAGGTGCATTGCGGCCCCTTTGTGCGGCTGTCACTCTGCGATCCAGCATAACTCGACGAAGGACCGCTGCGCCATGACTTTCGACCTCGTAACCATTCCCTGCCTGTCCGACAACTACGCCTTCCTGCTGCACGATCACAAAAGCGGCGAGGTGGCCCTGGTGGACGTGCCCGAGGCCGAACCGATCAAGGCCGAGCTGGAGCGCCGCGGCTGGACCCTCTCGCAGGTCTGGCTGACCCATCACCACTGGGATCACGTCGATGGCCTGGCCGCGCTGCTGGAGGCGCACCCCGCCCGCGTCATCGGCGCCGGGGCCGACCGGGCGCGCCTGCCCAACCTTGATCAGGAGGTGGCCGAGGGCGACCGGGTGCAGCTGGGCGAACTGGAGGCCGAGGTCTACGACGTCTCGGGCCACACGGTGGGCCACATCGCCTTCCACGTACCCGGCGCCCAGGCGGTCTTCACCGCCGACAGCCTCATGGCCCTGGGCTGCGGGCGGCTCTTCGAGGGCACCCCGTCGCAGATGTGGGAGAGCCTGCAAAAGCTGATGAAACTGCCGCCCGAAACCCTGGTCTGCTCGGGCCACGAATATACCGCCTCGAACGCCAAGTTCGCCCTCACCATTGATCCCGAGAACCCGGCGCTTATATCAAGATCGACCGACATCGACACGGCCCGCTCCCGCGGCGTGCCGACAGTCCCCTCGCAACTCTCGACCGAGCTTGAAACCAATCCCTTCCTGCGCCCCGGCGATGCCGCCATCCGCGCCAATCTGGGGATGCAAGATGCGTCGGATGCCGAGGTCTTTGCCGAGATCCGCAAGCGGAAGGACAACTTCTAGGCAGGGCCTGCGACATGCTGACCAAAACAACGCGATCACGCGAAATGTGAGACCTAATTTCAAGAAAGTGCTTGAAGAGACGGCATGATCAACCAAACTCTAAGCATAAGCGTACATGGTCGGACAGGGGATCTGGCATACCGCCAACTCCCCTCCGGCCCCGAATGATAAGGAGCACAACAGTGCCTTCATTCTCCCAGACCCTTGAGCAGGCAATCCACGCGGCGCTCGCCCTGGCGAACGCGCGTCACCACGAATTTGCAACGCTGGAGCACCTGCTGCTGGCGTTGATTGATGAACCCGATGCCGTCCAGGTGATGAAGGCCTGCTCCGTCGATGTGGACGAGCTGCGCGACACCCTGGTCGAGTTCGTGGACGAGGACCTGAGCAACCTCGTCACCGACATCGACGGCTCCGAAGCCGTGCCCACCGCGGCCTTCCAGCGCGTGATCCAGCGCGCCGCCATCCACGTGCAAAGCTCCGGCAGGACGGAGGTGACGGGCGCCAACGTCCTCGTCGCCATCTTCGCCGAGCGTGAGAGCAATGCCGCCTACTTCCTGCAGGAGCAGGACATGACCCGCTACGACGCGGTGAACTACATCGCCCACGGCGTCGCGAAGGATCCGGCCTACGGCGAAAGCCGCCCCGTGGCCGGCGCCCCCGAGGCCGAGGAAGAGGCCCAGGGCGTGACCGAGGGCGAGAAGAAGGAGACCGCGCTCGAGAAGTACTGCGTGGACCTCAACGCCAAGTCCCGCGAGGGCGACATCGACCCGCTGATCGGTCGCGAGGCCGAGGTGGAGCGCTGCATCCAGGTGCTCTGCCGCCGCCGCAAGAACAACCCCCTGCTGGTGGGCGATCCGGGCGTCGGCAAGACCGCCATCGCCGAGGGCCTGGCGCGCAAGATCGTCGCCGGGGAAACCCCCGAGGTGCTGGAAAACACCACCATCTACTCGCTCGACATGGGCGCGCTCCTGGCCGGCACCCGTTACCGCGGTGATTTTGAGGAGCGGCTGAAGGCCGTCGTGGCCGAGCTGGAAGAGCACGAGGATGCCGTCCTCTTCATCGACGAGATCCACACCGTGATCGGCGCCGGGGCCACCTCCGGCGGCGCGATGGATGCCTCCAACCTGCTCAAGCCCGCGCTTGCGGGCGGCAAGCTGCGCACCATGGGCTCCACCACCTACAAGGAGTTCCGCCAGCACTTCGAGAAGGACCGCGCCCTGTCGCGGCGGTTCCAGAAGATCGACGTGAACGAGCCTTCGGTGGATGACGCCCAGAAGATCCTCAAGGGCCTCAAGCCCTACTTCGAGGATCACCACGGGGTGAAGTACACCGCCGACGCGATCAAGACCTCGGTGGAACTGGCACACCGCTACATCAACGACCGCAAGCTGCCCGATAGCGCCATCGACGTGATCGACGAGGCGGGCGCGGCCCAGCATCTCGTCGCCGCCTCCAAGCGCCGCAAGACCATCGGCACCAAGGAGATCGAGGGCGTCGTCGCCAAGATCGCGCGCATCCCGCCCAAGAACGTCTCCAAGGACGACGTGGTGGTGCTGAAGGATCTCGAAGCCTCGCTCAAGCGCGTGGTCTTCGGCCAGGACAAGGCCATCGAGGCGCTCTCTTCGGCGATCAAGCTGGCCCGCGCGGGCCTGCGCGAGCCGGAAAAGCCCATCGGCAACTACCTCTTCGCCGGCCCCACCGGCGTCGGCAAGACGGAGGTGGCCAAGCAACTGGCGGACACGCTGGGCGTGGAGCTGCTGCGCTTCGACATGTCGGAGTACATGGAGAAGCACGCCGTCTCCCGCCTGATCGGCGCGCCTCCGGGCTATGTCGGCTTTGACCAGGGCGGCATGCTCACCGACGGTGTCGATCAGCACCCCCACTGCGTCCTCCTGCTGGACGAGATGGAGAAGGCCCACCCGGATGTCTTCAACATCCTCCTCCAGGTCATGGACCACGGCAAGCTGACCGATCACAACGGCCGCTCGGTGGACTTCCGCAACGTGGTCCTGATCATGACCTCGAACGCCGGCGCCGCCGAACAGGCGAAAGAGGCCATCGGCTTTGGCCGCGACCGCCGCACTGGCGAGGATACCGCCGCCATCGAGCGGACCTTCACACCGGAGTTCCGCAACCGTCTGGACGCGGTGATCAGCTTCGCGCCCCTGCCGAAGGAGGTCATCCTGCGGGTGGTCGAGAAGTTCGTCCTCCAGCTCGAGGCCCAACTCATGGACCGCAACGTCACCTTCGAGCTCACCAAGAAGGCCGCCGAGTGGCTGGCCGAGAAGGGCTACGACGACAAGATGGGCGCCCGCCCGCTGGGCCGGGTAATCCAGGAGCACATCAAGAAGCCCCTGGCCGAGGAGCTGCTCTTCGGCAAGCTCGCCAAGGGCGGTGTGGTCAAGGTCGGCGTAAAGAAGGGCGAGCTGGAGCTCACCATCCTCGACCACGAGAAGCGCCGCCTCTCTGGCAACCGTCCGCCCCTGCTGACGGCGGAATGATCAAGAGGGCCCTGCTGGCCCTGCTGCCCTTCGCCAGCCCCGCGCTGGCGGAGGGTTTTCTTTTGGAGCGTCTGCCCGTCGCCTGCGATCCGGCCGGCCCCGACTGCTACATCCAGCAATACATGGACCGAGACCCCGGCCCGGGCTTCACCGACTACCGCTGCAACGGCCTCAGCTACGATGGCCACAAGGGCACGGACTTCGCCCTCCCCACCCTGAAAGACATGGCGCGCGGCGTCGCTGTCCTGGCGGCCGCGCCGGGCCTCGTCGCCGCCACCCGCGACGGCATGCCCGACACCGGCTATTCGGCGGAAACCGCGGGCGCGGTGGAGGGCAGGGACTGCGGCAACGGCGTCCTCCTGCGCCACCCGGGCGGCTGGGAGACCCAGTATTGCCACCTGCGCCAGGGCTCCATCTCCGTGCGCAAGGGCGAGCGGGTTGACACGGGCGCGCGCCTCGGCCTGATCGGCCAGTCGGGCCGCGCCCAGTTCCCCCACCTGCACCTCTCGGTCCGGCAAGATGGCGAGCGGGTCGATCCCTTTGATCCCGAGGGCACCCTGACCTGCGACAGTGCCCCCGATAGGACCCTCTGGCGCGAGACCCCGGCCTACCGGCCCGGCGGCCTCATCGGCCTCGGCTTCGCCGCCCGCGTGCCCGACTTCGCCACCGTCAAGGCGGGCCGCGCCGCCGCCGCGCGCCTCTCCCCCACAGCCCCGGCCCTGGTGCTCTTTGCCCAGGCCTTTGGCACCCGCAAGGGCGACAGGCTGCGCCTCCGCATCGCGGGCCCGGCGGGCGAGGTTCTGTCAGAGGAGGTGCCGCTTGAACGCGCCCAGGCCCTGTCCTTCCGGGCGGTGGGCAAGAAGCGCCGCGCCGCCCCCTGGCCCGCGGGCACCTACGAGGGGCAGGCCACGCTGCTGCGCGGCGGCACCCTGATCGAGAGCCGCCGCACCAGCATCGTCATCGCGGATTAGCGGTACATGCCGTCGTAGATCGGCTCCAGCGTGTCGGCCTCGAAGAGCGAGGAGACGGAGGTGCCGTTCCAGATGTTCAGGATCGCCTGGGCAAAGATCGGCGCCGTCGGCACGATGCGGATGTTCGGCGCCTGCTTCACCTCGTCGGTGGGGGCGATGGAATCGGTGATGACCAGCGATTTCATGACGGAGTTGCTGACCCGCTCCACCGCCGGGCCCGACATGACCCCGTGGCTGATGTAGGAATGGACCTCCTTGGCGCCGTTCTCCAGCAGCACTTCCGCCGCCTTGCAAAGCGTGCCGGCCGTGTCGCAGATGTCGTCCACGATGAGGCAGATCTTGTCCTTCACGTCGCCGATCACGGTCATCTCCGCCACCTCGCCGGGCTTCTCGCGGCGCTTGTCGACGATGGAGAGGGGCGCATTGACCCGCTTGGCCAGTTCCCGCGCGCGGGCCACGCCGCCCACGTCCGGTGAGACGATCATCAGCTCGCCCATCTGCTCCTTGAAGTGGCTCTTGATGTCGAGCGCGAAAACCGGCGAGGCATAGAGGTTGTCCACCGGAATGTCGAAGAAGCCCTGGATCTGGGCCGCGTGCAGGTCCATCGTCAGGATGCGCTCGATCCCGGTGCCCACCAGCATGTTGGCCACCAGCTTGGCGCTGATCGGCGTGCGCGCCTTGGTGCGGCGGTCCTGGCGGGCATAGCCGAAGTAGGGCAGGACGGCGGTGATCCGGGCCGCGGACGAGCGGCGCAGCGCGTCCGCCATGATCAGCAGTTCCATCAGGTTGTCGTTGGCCGGGTTCGAGGTGCTCTGGATGATGAACATGTCCTCGCCGCGCACGTTCTCGAAGACCTCGACGAAGATCTCGCCGTCGTTGAAGCGTTCCACCCTCGCATCGACAAGCCCCACATTGACACCGCGGTGCAGCGACATGCGCCGCGCGATGGACTTGGCGAGGGGCATGTTTGCATTGCCAGAAATCAGTTTGGGTTCGGAAGTCTGAGGCATGGGGGAGGGGCTCCGGGCAGCGGAAAGTGACAGATTCGTGACGTTGAACCCCGCTTAACACGCAGCTACGGTGCGGCAAAGCTGCCTTGCCCCCCCTCGGAGGACCGAATGGCCCGGATCGACTACTTTTTCGCAACCCTTTCACCCTATTGCTACCTGGCCGGGACCCGGCTGGAGGAGATGGCCGCCCGCCAGGGCGCCGAGATCAGCTACAAGCCCTTTGACGTGGTCTCCGCCTTTGCCCGCACCGGCGGCACGCCCCCCAAGGACCGCCACCCCAGCCGGCAGGAGTACCGCGCCCAGGAGCTGGTGCGGCAGGCCAGGAAGCTCGGCATGCCCTTCAACCTCAAGCCCGCCCACTGGCCCACCAACGGGGCCCCCGCGGCCTATGCCTTCATCGCCGCCCAGGAGGCCGGCGGCGGCGACCTGGGGCAGCTCGCCCATGCCATCTCGCGCGCCGTCTGGGCCGAGGAGAAGGACATCGCCGAGGATGCGGTGATCCGCGACTGCCTGGCGGGCGCGGGCTTCGATCCGGCCCTGGCCGACAGCGGCCTGCTCGTCGGCGCGGAAACCTACGCCCGCAACCTCGAAGAGGCGGTGGAGCGCGGCGTCTTCGGGGCGCCCTTCTACATCGTCGGTGACGAACGCTTCTGGGGCCAGGACCGGATCGCGGACCTGGAACTGCACCTCAAGGGGGATCTGTGAGGGCGCAACCGGGGTTCCAGCCCCACGTCTCGACCCTGGGCCAGGGGCCGCGCCGCGCCCTGGCGCTGCACTGCACCATGGCCTTCGGCGGCGCCTGGGCGGGCCTCGCCCGCCACCTGGGCGAGCGGCTGACCCTCCGCGCCCCCGACATGCCCAGCCACGGCGCCAGCGCCGACTGGGACGAGGCGAGCGACTTCAGCGAGACCGTCTACCAGGCCAGCCTCTCGGCCCTGGAAAGCGCCCCGATGGATCTCATCGGCCACTCCTTCGGGGCCGCCACGGCCCTGCGCCTGGCGGTGGAGCATCCCGGCAGGGTGCGCAGCCTCACGGTGATCGAGCCGGTCTTCTTCGCCCTGGCCCTGCGCCGCCAGCCCGAGGTGATGGAGGATCACGACAACCGCGCCCGCGCCTTCACCGAGGCCATCGCCCGGGGCGACAGGGTGACGGCGGCCCGCACCTTCAACCGCATGTGGAGCACCGAGGCCCCGCGCTGGGACAGCCTGCCCGAGCGCACCCGCGCCGCCATGGCCCGGGCGATCCATGTGGTGCCCGACACCCACGGCTTTCTCTATGACGATACGGCGGGTCTCCTGGCCCCCGGCGCGCTCGACAGCCTGAAGGTGCCCACCCTGGTGATGCGCGGCGCGGCGGCCCATCCGGCCATCGTGGCGGTGAACGACGGGCTCGAGGCGCTGATCCCCGGCGCCACCCAATCGGTCATCGCAGGCGCCGGGCACATGGCCCCGATCTCCCATCCCGGCGCCGTCGCGCGGGACATCGCGGCCCTGCTGGACCGCAGCTAAGCTCTAGAAATAGCTCAGAAACTGGTCGATCTGGTCCCGCCCGATCGACCAGTCGCAGACCAGCCGGGCGCCCAGCATCTCCTCCTCCGGCCCCTCCAGGCTGCCCTGCCAGAGGTAGTAGCGCGCCCCCGCCTCGTGCAGGCGGCGGTGGGTGGCGCGCGGGAAGCGGGCAAAGATCATGTTGGCCTGCGGCGGGAACATCATCTCGGCCCCGGCCTTCTCCATCCCGGCGGCCAGGTGGGCCGCGTTGGCATTGGCCGCCCGTGCCGTCTTGATCCAGGTGTCATCCTGCAGATAGCCCGCCATCTGGGCCGAGAGGTAGCGGTGCTTGGAGAAAAGATGCGCCCCGCGCTTGCGCCGCAGCTCGAACTCCCAGGCCTTGGCCGGATCGAAGAAGATCACCGCCTCCACCCCGAGGCAGCCGTTCTTGGTGCCGCCAAAGCTCACCACGTCCACGCCCGCCTTCCAGCTCATCTCGGCCGGGGTACAGCCCAGGGCCACCATGGCATTGGCAAAGCGCGCCCCGTCCAGGTGCACCGGCAGGCCGTGCGCCTTGGCCACCCCGGTGAGCGCGCGCAGCTCCTCCAGGCTGTGCACCGTGCCCCGCTCCGTCACCTGGGTGATGGAGACCGGGCCGGGCTGGGCGCCGTGCACATCGCCCACCTTCCACTTGCCGATGGCCGCCTCCAGACCCTCGGGGCGCATCTTGTCCGAGGTTTCGATCAGGCTCAGCTTGGCGCCCCCGGCGTAGAACTCCGGCGCGTTGCACTCGTCCTCCTCGATGTGGGCCACGGAGGAACAGAAGATCGTCTGCCAGGGCTGGGTGTAGCAGGCCAGGGCCAGGGAATTGGCCGCCGTGCCCGTCGCCACCAGGTAGACCGCCGCCTCGGGCGCCTCGAAGGCCGCGCGGATGCCCGCCCGCACCTCCTCCATCAGGTCATCCTTGCCATAGGGCATCTGGTGCGCCGCATTGGCCTCCAGCACCCGTTGCATCACCCGCTCTGACGCGGGGCCGGCATTGTCAGAAGCAAAGAACATCTTTCAGGTGGGCTCCTCGATAATGTAGTCTTCCCACTCCTCGAAGGGCGTGTCGAACTCCGACACGGTGCCCCCCCGGACGGAAATGCCCGCCGCGTGAACGCTCTCGGGCGTGCCCGAGATCAGCGGATGCCAGTCGGGCAGGGGTTTGCCCTGCCAGAGCAGCCGGTAGGCGCAGGTCTGGGGCATCCAGTAGGCGTGGGTGTCCAGGTTGGACGGCTTGAGCACGATGCAGTCCGGGACGAACTGGTGCCGGTTCTCGTAGTGGGTGCAGCGACAGGTGGCATCGTCCAGCAGGCGGCAGGCCACCCGCGTCAGGGCCACCTCGCCGCTGTCCTCGTCCTCCAGCTTGTTCAGGCAGCACTTGCCGCAGCCGTCGCAGAGGGCCTCCCACTCGGTCTGCGAAAGCTCCTTGAGCGGCTTCTTCTCCCAGAAGCGCGGCGCCAGGCCCTTGCGGGGGATGGGATCGCTCATGTCTGCGCCAGGATCGCCCGGGCCTGGGCGCTGTCCCGGTCCATCTGGGCGATCAGGGCCTCCAGGCTGTCGAACCTCTCCTCGCCGCGCAGGTGCTCGATCAGCGCGACGGACAGGTGCGCGCCGTAGAGGTCACCCTTGAAGTCGAAGAGGAAGGTCTCGAGGTTGGCCTTGTTCTCGCCGAACATGGGCCGCACGCCAAGGCTCGCCACCCCCTGGTAGGCCCCCCAGTGCGGCCCCTCCAGCACATCCACCAGCACGGCATAGACGCCGAAGGCCGGCTGGTGCAGCCCGTCGATGGACATGTTGGCCGTGGGGTAGCCCAGCTCGCGGCCGCGCTGCTCGCCGGTGATGACGGGCCCGTCGATGCGGTGCCAGTGGCCCAGCATGTCGCGCGCGGCGCGCGTGTCGCCCCGGCTCAGGGCCTTGCGGATCGCGGTGGAGGAAACGGTGTCGGCGCCGCGCGCCATGAGGGGCGCGATGGTCACGCCAAAGCCGAAGCGGTCGCCAAAGGCGCGCAGGTCCTCCGCCGTGCCGGCCCGGCCCTTGCCAAAGCAGAAGTCGGCCCCCACCACCACGTGGCGCACGCCCAGCCCCTCGGCCAGCACGTCGCGGGCAAAGGCTTCGGGCGAGAGGGCGACCATCTGGGCGTTGAAGCTCAGCTCATAGAGCTTCTCCACCCCCACCTTCTCCAGCCGGTGCGCCCGGGCCTCGGCCCCCATGAGCCGGAAGGGCGGGGCCTCGGGGGCGAAGAACTCGCGCGGGTGGGGCTCGAAGGTGACGATCCCCAGGGGGGCCTCGGGCAGGGCGGCGCGGGCCGCCTCGATCACGGTCAGGTGGCCGCGGTGGACCCCGTCGAAATTGCCGATGGCGACGGTGGCTCCCCGGTCGCTCTCCTGCACGTACTGATAATCGCGGATGGTGCGCATGGCCCCTGCCTAGCCGCAGGCCGCGGGCGTGACAAGAACCCAAAAGGCGCGCCCGGGCAGGCGCCCCGGCGGCTCAGTCGAACTTGCGCGAGGGGGCCAGCACCGTGGCCTCCCCGATGAGAACCTTCTTGCCCTCCACCAGGCACTGGCAGTCCAGCTTGACCCGGCGCTTGGCGAACTCGATGTCGGTCACCCGTACCTCGGCATAGACCATGTCGCCCGGGCGCACCGGCGCCAGGAACTTGAGCGACTGGCCCATGTAAACGGTGCCATGGCCCGGCAGTTGCTCCCCGATCACGGCCGAGATCAGCCCCGCCGTCAGCATCCCGTGGGCGATGCGCCCCTCGAAGATGGTGTCGCGGGCATAGTCGTCGTCCAGGTGGACGGGGTTATGGTCGGTGGAGATCTGGGCGAACATCTCGATGTCCGCGTCGGTCACGACCTTGCGCAGGTAGCGGGTCATGCCGATTTCGATGTCCTCGATGCAGATCGTGCCGCGCGGAAGATTGTCCAACATGCCGTTCCCCTGGGTAATAAAATGCCATCTGGCCTACGCTTCTTGTAACTTAATTACTTCGCAGGCGCAGAAAAGCAAGGGGAAATGTCACCTCAGAAAGCCGATGGCGTAGCTGGGAGAGGCCATTTCCGCCTCCAGGTAGGCCATCAGGGCCGCCTGGTCGGGCTGCTTCTGGGTCTTGGTCTCCGCCGCCGCCAGGCCGCCGGTGATGAAGAGCGAATCGATCTCCTCGCCCATGGCCCCGGCCACGTCGGTCAGAATGCCGTCACCGATGCAGAGGATGCGGTCGTCCGGGATGGCCTGGCCAAGCTGCGCCAGGCGGCGCCGCGCCAGGTCGTAGATCGGCGGATGGGGCTTGCCGAAGTAGAGGCTCTCGCCGCCCATGTCGGCATAGAGCCGGGCCAGGGCGCCGGCGCACCATTCCCGGGTCTCGCCCCGGTCCACCACGATGTCGGGGTTGGCGCAGAGCAGCTTGAGCCCCTTCTGCTTGGCATAGAGAAACTGCGGCCGCATCTCCTCGGGGGCGGCCTGGGGGTCAAAGGGGCCGGTGCAGACGATGCCCTCGGCCTCCTCCAGCGGCACCTGGGTGATCTCCACCGGGTCCTCCAGCAGCTTCAGGGGCTCGAAGAACTTCTGATCGCCGGGCTGGCCGATGAAGTAGACCCGCTGGCCCACGGTGCCCCGGAACATGGCCGAACGGGCGCTGTCGCCCGAGGTGGCGATGGTGTCCCAGGAATCCTCCGGCACGCCGAAATGCACGAGCTGCTTCTCCACTCCGGCGCGGGGCCGCGGCGAGTTGGTCAGGAGCACCACCTTGCCGCCGCCCGCGCGGTACTCCTGCAGGGCCGTCACCGCCTCGGGAAAGGCCGTCACCCCGTTGTGCACGCAGCCCCAGAGATCGACGAAGAGGGCGTCGTACTGGTGCGAGATGTCGGCGAGGCGTTGGATCACTTGGGTCATGGCAGGCTCCGATAGGGTCGCTGCCGGACCTAAAGGATTAGGCCCGGCAAGGGAACGGTCATTCCCGCCTAAGCTAGGGCGCGCCCGGCCCGCTCCTAGTGCAGCCGCAGGGCCGCGCCGCCCAGGGCAGGGGCCAGGTACTCCCCCGCCTCCTGCTCGATGCGGAAGGCCCGCACCTGAACATCCGTCAGGCTGGTGATCACCCGGCAGTAGCGGTCCGCCACGGCATAGGCCGAATCCCCCGGTGCCCAGATCGCCGAGCGGGGCGGCAGGGCGCGCCGCATGTAGAGCCCGAAGACAAGCTGCGCCAGCCGCGCGACGTCCGAGAGGGCGATCTCCACGTGGTCCACCTCGCTCATGTCGTCGAAGGAGGGCAGCCCCGGATCGAGGTCCGGATCGGTCTCCATCGCGTCCAGCATCTCCAGCACATCGCGCAGGTGCAGGATGCCGCTGTGGCGGATGTAAAGGTATTTGGGATCAGTTCTGATCTCGTAATGGCATGGCATGCAGTCCCCCGAAGCAATTTAACCATGAATGGAACAGTGATGGACTCCACCCCCTACGGTTGTCACGCAAAAAAGGCGATGGGGTTTCGCGCCGCAGCCCGGTTGACGTGGCGCCGGCGAAGCCCGCTCAGTCGCTGTTGCCGGGGATCTGCCGGTTCATTGTCCAGTCGAAGGTGCCCGCGTCGCGCTCCTGCACGGCCCGCTTCCAGCCCTCCTGCTCGGCCCGCGCCTTGAAGTTCAGCCCCTCGGGCGAATGGCGGGTGATCCCGTCAAAGAGGGTGGCCAGCCGCTGGGTGCGGTTCAGCACATCCTCGAAGGTCTGGTTCACCACCATCTTCTGCATGGCAAGCTGGTTGATCGGCACCGTGGCCATGCGCTCGGCCAGAGCCTCCACCTCCTCGTCAAGCCGGTCCTCCGGCACGGCCTTCAGCACCAGCCCCATCTCCGCCGCCTCGCGCCCGCTGATCTTGTCCCCGGTCAGGAGCATCCGCTTGGCCCGCTCGGGGCCCAGCCGGAAGGTCCACATGGCGGTGGTGGGGCAGCCCCAGACGCGGGTCGGCATGTAGCCGATCCGGGCCTCCTCGGCCATCAGGATCATGTCGCTGCACAGGGCGATGTCCGATCCCCCGGCCACGGCATAGCCATGGACCTTGCAGAGCACCGGCTTCAGCGCCCGGAAGAGCGACATGAAGCACTGGGTGTTGCCCCACATGAAGCGGTAGTCCTTGATCGGGTCCCAGGGCATGGGCTGGGTCACGTTCTCGCTCTCGGTGCCCTGGGCGTAGTAGGTCAGGTCATAGCCCGCGCAGAAGGCGTCCCCCGCGCCCGAGAGGATCATCACGTGCACCCCCTCGTCGGCCTCGGCCCGGGCCACGGCGGCTTCCAGGTCCCGCGGCAGCTCATCGTTGATGGCGTTCATCACCTCCGGCCGGTTCAGGGTGAGGCGCGCGATGCGGCCGGTCTTCTCGTAGGTGACGGTGGACATGAAAAAGGCTCCCTCGGTAAGTCCGGGGGAGCCTACGTCAGTGGCGCCGCTTTGCAAGGTGCGGCGGCCGGCCTCAGAGCGTGAGGTTGGGGATGATCTGCTTCTTGCGGCTCATCACCCCGGGCAGGACCACCTGGTCGCCCTCGACGGTCACGCCGAAGGAGGCCTCAGCGATGCCCTTCACGCGCGCGTTGGGCACCAGCAGGGTGGCCTCCTCGCGGATGATGTCGACGATGAAAAGCAGCACCTCCGCCGCCCCGTCGGCCTCGGCCACCTCGGGCATGGCCCCCATCAGCTCCGCCTTGCGCTCCAGGAGCGGCTTGGGCGAGGTCGTCTCCAGCACGCTCACCCGCAGGCCGGTGCCCTTGAGGTCGAACTCCTTGCTGTCCATCCGCAGCAGCTCGGGCGCCGAGAAGGCCGAGACGTCGGACTTGGCGGCAAACATCTGCTCGGCGTAGGCCGCCATGTCCACCTTCAGCTCCTCGGCGATGGAGTAGGCGATGGCCTTGTCTTCCTGCGTCGTGGTGGGAGAGCGGAACTCCAGCGTGTCCGACAGGATGCAGGAGAGGGCCGCGCCCTTCACCTCGCGCGGGGCCTGGGCCCAGTCCTTGCCGATCTTCTTCCACATGATCGTGGCGGTGCAGGCCAGCGGCTGGATGTCGATCTCGATCGGGCCGCGGGTCTCAAGCCCCGCCACCAGGCGGTGGTGGTCGATGATGCCGGTGATGTTGGCCGCGTTGATGTTGGCGGGCAGCTCGGCGGGGTTGTTGGTGTCCACGATGACCACATCCTGGTCCGCCGCCAGCTCGCCCAGGATCTCGGGCTTCTCCAGGCCCCAGTGCTCCAGCACGAAGGCGGCCTCGGTGTTGGGCTCGCCCAGAAGCACCGGCTTGGCCGGGATGCCCTTGATGTGGGTCAGGTACCAGGCCCAGACGATGGGGCTGCCGGTGCTGTCGGTGTCGGGGGACTTGTGGCCGAAAACAAGCGTGGTCATGGGCGGATTCCTCGGGTCGGATGGCAATTTGCGCGCCTTATAGGGGCGCCCCCCGGCAATGTCACGACCCCGCGTCAGAGCCCCAGTTCGGCCCTTTTCTTGCGCGTCAGCCCGGCCAGGACCATCTCGTAGGAGGCCCTGATGTGGTCCTTCAGGCTGGCCTCCGAGAGGCCCGGTTCGTCATGCTGCTGGATCCACTTCAGCCCGCGCGAGGCCATGTAGGGCGCGGGCCGCAGCCCGGGACTGTCCGAGAGCACCTCGAAGGCCAGGTCGCTGGCCTTGAAGGTCACCGTGGCGCCGCTGTCGCCCATGCCGAGCACGGCAAAGACCTTGCCGCCCACCTTGTAGACATCGGCATTGCCCCACTGGACAACGTGGGTGGCGCGGGGCAGGGCGGCGCAGAAGGTTCTCAGTTCGTCACGGGTCATGGCGCCATGCTACAGGCTTGGAGCCGCCCGGCAAATGGGCCATTCTGCCCCCATGAGCAGCGCCCGCGAGACCGATCTCTATCCCCCCGTGAAGGACTTCCTCGAGGGCCAGGGCTACGAGGTGAAGGCCGAGGTGGGGGCGGCCGACGTGGTGGCCTGCCGCGATCTTGAGGACCCCCTGGTGGTGGAGCTCAAGCTGGGCTTCTCCCTGGCCCTCTTTCACCAGGGCCTGGCCCGGCTCAAGGCATCGGACACGGTCTACCTCGCCGTGGCGCGCCAGCCCGGCAAGCGCTTTGCCCGAGCGCTGAAGGAGAATGTCACCCTGGCGCGGCGCCTGGGCCTGGGCCTGATGACGGTGCGCCTGTCGGACGGGCTGGTCGAGGTGCACTGCGATCCCGGCCCCTACCAGCCGCGCCGCCAGCCGAAGCGCCGCCAGGCCCTGCTGCGCGAATTCGCCCGCCGCCAGGGCGACCCCAACCGGGGCGGCCAGACCCGCGCGGGCCTGGTCACCGCCTACCGCCAGGATGCCCTGAAATGCGCCCTCTACCTCTTCGAGGCGGGGGCCTCCAAGGGGGCCGACGTGGCCCGCGCCGCGGGCGTGCCCACGGCCACCCGCCTGATGCGCGACAACCACTACGGCTGGTTCGAGAAGGTCGATCTGGGGATCTACGGCCTGAGCCCTGCGGGGGCCGCGGCGGTAGAGGAGAGCGGCCGCATCCTGGGCGCCTAGCGAGGCCGCCCGGGGCCCGGCGAGAGGGGCCAAATTTTTGCAATCCTTCTGTTGACAGAAAAGGGCCCGCTCCTTAGCTAGACGCCGTTAGCACTCAGCCAACATGAGTGCTAATGCCCGGCGAGGCCAGCAAGGGCGCGCCGGGCTGGGAATAAACTTTGAGCCTCAAGGAGCTGCAAAGATGGCATTGAAACCGCTTCATGACCGCGTGCTGGTCAAGCGCACCGAAAGCGAAGAAAAAACGGCCGGTGGTCTGATCATCCCCGATTCCGCCAAGGAAAAGCCCTCCGAGGGTGAAGTCGTGTCCTGCGGCGAAGGCGCCCGCAAGGACAGTGGCGAGCTGATCGAAATGGCCGTCAAGCCGGGCGACAAGGTCCTCTTCGGCAAGTGGTCGGGCACCGAGGTGACCATCGACGGCGAAGAGATGCTGATGATGAAGGAAAGCGACATCCTGGGCATCATCTCCTGAAGGCAGGAGATGGCGGGCGCCGCCCGCCCCAAGACAGACGCTTAACTCAGAGACAAATGGAGAAGACACATGGCAGCTAAGGACGTCAAATTCGACACCGAAGCCCGCAACAAGATGCTCAAGGGTGTGAACATCCTGGCAGACGCGGTCAAGGTGACCCTCGGCCCGAAAGGCCGCAACGTGGTTCTGGACAAGAGCTTCGGCGCCCCCCGCATCACCAAGGACGGCGTGTCCGTGGCGAAAGAGATCGAGCTTGAGGACAAGTTCGAGAACATGGGCGCGCAGATGGTCAAAGAAGTGGCCCAGCGCACCAACGATGAGGCCGGCGACGGCACCACCACCGCGACGGTTCTGGCCCAGGCCATCGTCAAGGAAGGCATGAAATCCGTTGCCGCCGGCATGAACCCGATGGACCTCAAGCGCGGCATCGACATGGCCACCACGAAGGTCGTCGAGGCCATCAAGGCCGCCGCCCGCGAAGTGAACGACAGCGACGAAGTCGCCCAGGTCGGCACCATCTCCGCCAACGGCGAGCGTGAAATCGGCCGCCAGATCGCCGACGCCATGCAGAAGGTCGGCAACGAGGGTGTCATCACCGTCGAGGAGAACAAGGGCCTCGAGACCGAGACCGACGTCGTCGAGGGCATGCAGTTCGACCGCGGCTACCTCTCCCCCTACTTCGTCACCAACTCCGACAAGATGACCGTCGAGCTGGAAGACTGCATGATCCTGCTGCACGAGAAGAAGCTCTCCTCGCTGCAGCCGATGGTGCCCCTGCTCGAGCAGGTGATCCAGTCCCAGAAGCCGCTGCTGATCATCGCCGAAGACGTCGAGGGCGAAGCCCTGGCGACCCTCGTGGTGAACAAGCTGCGCGGTGGCCTGAAGATCGCCGCCGTCAAGGCACCGGGCTTCGGTGACCGCCGCAAGGCCATGCTGCAGGACCTCGCGATCCTCACGGGCGGCCAGGTGATCTCCGAGGACCTGGGCATGAAGCTCGAGTCCGTCACCATGGACATGCTGGGCTCCGCCAAGAAGGTCTCCATCACCAAGGACGAGACCACCATCGTTGACGGTGCCGGCGAGAAGGCCGAGATCGAAGCCCGCGTGGCCCAGATCCGCAACCAGATCGAAGAGACCACCTCCGACTACGACCGCGAGAAGCTCCAGGAGCGTGTGGCCAAGCTGGCGGGCGGCGTTGCCGTCATCCGCGTCGGCGGCATGACCGAAGTGGAAGTGAAGGAGCGCAAGGACCGTGTCGATGACGCCCTGAACGCGACCCGCGCGGCCGTGCAGGAAGGCATCGTCGTCGGCGGCGGCGTGGCCCTGGTCCAGGCGGCCAAGTCCCTCGAGGGCCTGAGCGGCGACAACAACGACCAGAACGTCGGCATCTCGATCGTCCGCAAGGCGCTGGAAGCGCCCCTGCGCCAGATCGCCGAGAACGCCGGCGTGGACGGCTCCGTCGTCGCGGGCAAGATCCGCGAGAGCGACGATCTGAAGTTCGGCTTCAACGCCCAGACCGAGGAATATGGCGACATGTTCAAGTTCGGTGTCATCGACCCCGCGAAGGTCGTGCGCACCGCGCTGCAGGACGCCTCCTCCATCGCAGGCCTGCTGATCACCACCGAAGCGATGGTCGCCGACCGTCCGCAGAAGGAAGGTGCCGGCGGCGGCATGGGCGGCGGCATGCCCGACATGGGCGGCATGGGCGGCATGATGTAAGCATCGCCCGCGGGGCCCGCGTGGCCCGCGCCGGAAGAACTGGAAGGGGCGTCCCGACGGGGCGCCCCTTCTGCTTGGGGGAGGTGGTTGCGTCATCCCCGGCTCGACCGGCAATCTCCCGGACCGGAGAGACCCTCGGATCAAGTCCGAGGGTGACGAGAACTCAATGAGACCGACAAGCATCAACCCCGGCGACGCACCCCCGGCACGGAATCAAGGTCGCGCCAGCGACCGCCGTGCCAGCGCCGGACCGGCCCCATGGGCCGGCGCTTTGGCTGTCGGCAGTGCGTAGCGCGGGGCTAGGATGTACGTGGCTGCCATAAAGTTCTGTAGCGGGCAGGGCGTCGCGCCGCCCCCCGGCCCGGCGCTGTCCCGGCTTCCCGATCACACAGATCGTCACCCTCGGACTTGATCCGAGGGTCTCTCCGCTCGGGCAGATCCCGGGTCAGGCCCGGGATGACGGTTCCGCTCTCTCCCGGCACAGCTTCCCGATCAAATTTATCGTCATCCTCGGACTTGATCCGAGGGTCTCGCCACTCCGGGAGATCCCGAATCAGGCTCGGGATGACGCGATCCTCTCTCTCCCGGCACGGCTTCCCGGGTACCCAAAACGTCACCCTCGGACTTGATCCGAGGGTCTCCCCGCCCCAGCAGATCCCAGGTCAAGCCCGAGCTGACGTTGCACTCTATCCCCCGCCACGGCGGCGCCTGACGCCCCCTTCGCACCAGCGGCCTCTCCACCCCCTTCCCCCTCCCGCCATCCGCCGCTAAGCCTTCCCCCATGCGCTTCGCCCTGCTCACCGCCCTCACCATGGTCGCCTTCGCGGCCAACTCCCTCCTCACTCGCATGGCCGTCGAGGGCGGCCACATCGACCCCTCGGGCTTCGCCATCCTGCGGGTCGCCTCCGGGGCGCTCGTCCTGGGCATGCTCATGACCCTGCGCCAGGGCGGCCTGCCGATCCTGCGGCCCCGGCGCCTCGGCGGGGCCTTCAGCCTGGCCGCCTACATGGTGGGCTTCTCGCTCGCCTACCTGACCCTCGACGCGGGCCTCGGGGCGCTCATCCTCTTCGGCGTGGTGCAGATCACCATGTTCCTCCAGGGCGCCCTCACCGGCAGCGCCCCGAGCGCGCGCCAGATCAGCGGCGCCGCCCTGGCCTTCGCGGGGCTGCTCCTGGCCCTCTGGCCCGGCGCAGAGGGCGCGGCCGATCCGGCGGGCGCCGCCCTCATGGTGCTGGCGGGCCTGGGCTGGGCCGCCTACACGATCCTCGGCCGCCGCGCCGCCGATCCCCTGGCCGCCACCTCGGCCAACTTCCTGCTCTGCCTGCCGATCATGCTGGTCCTGCTCCTGGGCGCCGGGCTCACCTTCAGCGTCACCGGGGTGGCCCTGGCGCTGCTCTGCGGCGGTCTCACCTCGGGCCTCGGCTATGCCCTCTGGTACCGCCTCCTGCCGCAGATGGAGGGGGCAACCGCCGCCGTCGTGCAGCTCTCCGTGCCGATCATCGCGATCCTCGCGGGCGCGCTCCTGCTGGGCGAGAGCCTGACCCTCTGGACGGCCCTCGCCACCGCCCTGGTGGTGGGCGGCATCTTCTGGACGGTCACCGCACGATCGGCTCCAGCGGATCGTAAAGGCTAGGCCCCCCGGCGGGCCCGAAGGCCACGTCACCCAGGCTGTCGGGCTTGTGCGGCAGCTCCGCCAGCTCCGCCGCCGTCACCCAGTGCCACTCCGAGACGATGCGCTCCCGGTCCCGCCAGCCCGGGTCGATCACCCCGTCGCCCAGCAGATCGCAGCGGAAATAGACATCCACCTGGTGGAATTCGCCGCCCGGGTCGTGGAACTCGTTGACCAGGCAGGGCGCCCCCACGGCGATCTCCAGCCCGCACTCCTCCCAGACCTCGCGGCGCAAATTCTCGGGCAGGGAGGCGCCCCTTTCCACGCCGCCGCCCGGCGCGCAGAGCAGCGGGCTGCGGCCCCCGGGATAGGCATTGACAAGCAAGAGCCGGTCGCCGCGCAGGATCACGGCGCGGACGGCAAGGCGGGGGCAGGGGGCGGGCATGGGCGCTCCTTTCGCGGGGTCAGAGAGAAGCAGCATTTCACAGCGCGCCTTTCTGGTCTATCTCAAGCCCCATGAGACCCCTGCTGATCCTCCTGCCGCTCCTGACGTTGCTGGCCGCCTGCCAGTCGCGGGCCGAGGAGCGCTGCGTCGTGCTCCTGCACGGCCTGGCCCGGACGGAGACCTCCTTCGCCCTGATGGAGGCCGCCCTGGAGGCCGAGGGCTACCGCGTCGTGCGGCCCGGCTACCCCTCGACGGAGGAGCCGGTGGAGACCCTGACCCGCCAGACCCTGCCCGAGGCCGTCGCGGCCTGCGGCCCGGACGGCAAGGTGGACTTCGTGACCCACTCCATGGGCGGCATCCTGGTGCGCCAGTGGGTGGCCGAGAGCGGCGACGAGAGGGTCGGCCGCGTGGTCATGCTCGGGCCGCCCAACCAGGGCAGCGAGGTGGTGGACCAGCTCGGCGATCTGCCCACCTTCGACTGGATCAACGGCCCCGCCGGGCTCCAGATGGGCACCGGCCCCGACAGCCTGCCGCGCTCCCTGCCGCCGGTCCCCTTCGAGCTGGGGGTGATCGCCGGCAGCCAGTCGCTCAACCCCTACTTCTCATCGCTCCTGCCCGGACCGGACGATGGCAAGGTCTCGGTCTCTGCCACCAAGGTGGCGGGCATGAAGGCCCACATCACCCTGCCGGTCACCCACACCTTCATGATGAACAACCCCCGCGTCATCGCCCAGACCATGGCCTTCCTCAACGAGGGCCGCTTCGAGGCGGGCATGAGCCTCCTGGAGGGGGTGCTCGATGCCGTGGGCTGCCCGGACGGGGGCTGCCTGACGGGCGAGGGGGAAGGCGACTGATGCCCGACCTCGATCTGATCGGCGCCCGCGTGCTGGCGCCCGAGGGGCTCGTGGCGGGCCGCCTTTCCTTCGCCGGGGGCCTCATCCAGCCCGGTCCGGTGGGCCGCGTGGTGGATCTCAGCGGCTTCCTTGTCCTGCCCGGCATCGTGGACATCCACGGCGACGGCTTCGAGCGCCACCTGGCCCAGCGGCGCGGCGCCATGAAGCAGATGGACGAGGGCCTGGTGGCCTGCGAGGCCGAACTCGCCGCCAACGGCATCACCACCGCCGTCCTGGCCCAGTTCATCAGCTGGGAAGGGGGCATGCGCGGCCCCGAGTTCGCCGCCCGCGTCTTTGCCGCCATCCAGGCCACCCGCGCGAGCCTCATCACCGATCTGCGCCCCCAGCTCCGCTTCGAGACCCACCTGCTGGACCACTACGCGGCCCTGCCGGACCAGCTCGCCGACTGGGGCGTGGAGTACCTCGTCTTCAACGATCACCTGCCGCACGAGCGCCTGGCCGCGGGCAAGAGCCCGCGCCGCCTCATGGGCCAGGCCCTCAAGGCGGGCCGCTCGCCGGAACGGCACGAGGCCCTGATGCGCGAGCTGCACGGCCGCAGCGCCGAGGTGCCCGCGGCCCTCGACAGTCTCTGCGCCACCCTCCAGAGCCGGGCCCTGACCCTCGGCAGCCACGATGACCGCAGCGCCGAGGCGCGTGCCGAATGGCGCGCCCGGGGCGTCCAGGTGGCCGAGTTTCCCGAAACCCTGGCGGCGGCAGAGGCCGCCTTCGCGGCGGGCGACAGGGTCATCATGGGGGCCCCCAACGTGGTCCGGGGCGGCTCCCACAACGGCAACCTCTCGGCGATTGATCTGGTGGCCATGGGCTACTGCCACGCGCTGGCCTCGGACTATCACTACCCCTCGCCGCGCCGCGCCGCCCTCATGCTGGCCGACACCGGCCTCTGCGATCTCGCCCGGGCCTGGTCCCTGGTCTCCGCCGGGCCCGCCGCGATCCTGGGGCTAACGGACCGGGGCAGCCTGGAAAGCGGCAAGCGGGCCGACCTGGTGATCCTGCACGAAGAAAGCCGCCGCGTCGCCGCCACCCTGGTGGCGGGGCGGGTCTCCTACATGGCCGGAGAGGTGGCCGAGCGCTTCACCGGCTGAGGATCAGCGAAGGATGCGGTTCACGTGGCCCATCTTGCGCCCCGGCTTGACCTCGGCCTTGCCGTAGAGGTGCAGCGCCAGGTCGGGCTGGCGCGCCAGCTCCGGCACGCGCTCCACGTCGGCGCCGATCAGGTTCTCCATCTCCACCTCGGCAAAGCGGCTGCCGTCGCCCAGGGGCCAGCCCGCGATGGCGCGGATGTGCTGCTCGAACTGGTCCACGGTACAGCCGTTCTGGGTCCAGTGGCCGGAATTGTGCACCCGCGGCGCGATCTCGTTCACCACCAGGCCGCGCGGCGTCACGAACAGCTCCACGCCCATGACGCCCACGTAGTCGAGCGCATTGAGGATGCGTGCCGCCAGGAGCACCGCATCGGTGCGCTGGGCGCTGGAAAGGCGGGCGGGCACGGTGGTTTTGCGCAGGATGCCGCCCTCGTGCAGGTTCTCGCCCGGATCGAAGCAGGCCACCTCGCCCGTAAGGCCGCGCGCTGCAATGACGGAGACCTCGTGGCTGAACTCAACAAAGCCCTCCAGGATCGCCGGGGCGCCCTGCATCTCGGCCAGGGCCGCCTCGGCCTCCTCGGGCCGCGCCAGCCGCGCCTGGCCCTTGCCGTCATAGCCGAAGCGCCGGGTCTTGAGGATCGCCGGGGCGCCGATCTCCGCCACCGCCGCCGCCAGGGCCTCGGCGTCGGGCACGTCGGCGAAGGGGGCCACGGAAAGGCCCAGCCCGGCGAGGAAGGTCTTTTCCGTCAGCCGATCCTGGGAGACCCGCAGGGCCTCGCGGCCGGGCCGGATCGGCACCAGGGATTCGATCAGGTCGAGCGCCGCGGTGGGGACGTTCTCGAACTCGAAGGTGACCAGATCACAGGCCCCGGCGAAGGCGCGCAGGGCCTCGGCATCCTCGTAGGGCGCGGTCGTCACGGCCTGGGCCACGGCGCC
Organism: Sulfitobacter sp.; assembly: GCA_965212515.1. Classification (GTDB taxonomy): domain Bacteria; phylum Pseudomonadota; class Alphaproteobacteria; order Rhodobacterales; family Rhodobacteraceae; genus Sulfitobacter. Next base: position 940,131 of record OZ243122.1, on the reverse strand, counting down.
CGCCGGGGGCGCCGCGCCGGGTTCGAAGATGTGGCACTGGAAGCCCAGCCGCGCCGCCGCGACGGAGAGCATCCGGCCCAGCTGGCCGCCGCCCAGGATGCCGATGGTGCTGCCGGGGGCCAGGGGCTCAGTCATCGCTCGGCACCTCGGGAATGGAGGCGCTCAGGGCCGCGCGCCAGTCCTCCAGGCGCTGCGCCAGGGCCGCGTCCTGCAACGCCAGGATGCCCGCCGCCATGAGGGCCGCGTTGGCCGCCCCGGGGGCGCCGATGGCCATGGTGGCCACGGGGTAGCCGCGCGGCATCTGGAGAATGGAATAGAGCGAATCGACGCCCGAGAGGGCCCGTGTCTGGACCGGCACGCCGATCACGGGCAGGCGGGTCTTGGAGGCCATCATGCCGGGCAGGTGGGCCGCCCCGCCGGCCCCCGCGATGATCACCTTGATCCCGCGCCCCGCGGCCTCCCGGCCATAGTCCCAGAGCCGGTCCGGCGTGCGGTGGGCCGAGACGATGCGGTCCTCGTGGGCCACGCCCAGTTCATCGAGCAGCCGGGCCGCCTCTGACATGGTGGCCCAGTCGGACTGCGAGCCCATGATGATGCCGACGGGTGGGGTGGTCATGGTGCGCGCCTTCGGTCGTGATCCTTGCGCGCCGCACTATAGTGATGCGCAGGCCCGCTGCAATGCGTCAGGCGCTCTTGTCAGGTGATCACGTCAGGCGATGATGTCGGGGGTCAGGCGGTCCTCGATCTGGGCGATCAGGTCCTTCAGGCGCAGCTTGCGCTTCTTCAGCCGCTGCAGGGTCAGCTGGTCGGCGGTGCCGCGGTCGGTCATGGCGCGGATCGCCTCGTCCAGGTCACGGTGCTCGCGCTTGAAAACCTCCAGTTCAACGCGCAAGACCTCGTCGGTCTTCATCGAAAGATCGGTGGGGGCAGTCATCAATCGCTGTCCAGAAACTGTTGCTCTGCGGCAATATAGGGCCTCCTGCCAAATCCGCCTAGCCCTTGCGGAGCCCCCCCGAGCGCCCCATATCTAGAGCCAAGGGGTCGCCACAACGGGGCCCGCCCAAGACTGTCGCTTAGATCGCAAGGACGTGTCGCATGACGAAACTGACGCTCGGCTCCTATCCCCACATGCTGGGGTTCGAACAGCTGGAAAGGGTGCTCGAACGCACCGCGAAGGGGGGCAATGACGGCTATCCGCCCTTCAACATCGAGCAGACCTCCGACTACAGCTACCGCATCACCCTCGCGGTGGCGGGCTTCTCGGAAGAGGATCTCTCGATCACCGTGGAGGATCGCCAGCTGGTGATCCGGGGCCGCCAGGGCGAGGACACGGGCGACCGAGTCTTCCTGCACCGGGGCATCGCCTCGCGCCAGTTCCAGCGCTCCTTCGTACTGGCGGACGGTGTCGATGTCGGCGAGGCGCAGATGGAAAACGGCCTGCTGCACGTGGACCTGACCCGGGCCAAGCCCGAGCAGGTCGTCCAGACGATCAAGATCAAGAAAGGATGAGCAGATGACAGCGATGAATGCCCAGACGAACGACCGCACGGTCTATGTCAAGACCATCGCGGTGACAGACCTCCCGCGCGAGGTGCGTGACCAGGCCGAGGGGCTGGAACAGCTCTACGCCGTGCACGACGCCACGGGCCAGCAGCTGGCCCTGGTGGGCGATCGCAAGCTCGCCTTCCACCTCGCCCGGGAACACGATTATGCGCCGGTGATGGTTCACTAGGCTGGCCTTCGGGCGCACAATTGACGAAGATGTCGGGGGCCGTGGCGGATGCTGCGGCCCCTTTTGCATGGGACAGGGGAGCTTGCGGCGGCATGGAGTATGATTTCGACTGGGTGGATGCCTTCAGCGAGGCGCCCTTCGGCGGCAATGGCTGCGCGGTGGTGCACGGCGGCGCGGGCCTGCCCGAGGCCATCTGCACCGCCTACGTGCGCGAGACCTCGCTTGTCGAATGTACCTTCACCGGCCCCTCCGAGGTGGCCGACGTCCGGGTCCGCTACTACCTGGCCAGCCGCGAGATCCCCTTCGCGGGCCATCCCACCCTGGCCACCGTCGCCGCCCTGCGCCACCGCGGCCTGATCTCCGACGGCGCCCTGACGCTGGAGACCGGCGCGGGCATCGTCCCCGTCGAGGTCTCGGGCAATAGGGTCTCCATGACCCAGGTGGCGCCGCGCTTCGGCGTGCGGGTGCCCAAGGCGGTGGTGGCCGCCGTCGGCGGGCTGGCGCCGGAGGAGATCCTGCACACGCCGCGCCTGGTCTCCACCGGCTTGCCCTTCTGCATCACCCTGGTCCGGGACCGGGCGACGCTGGAGCGGGTGAGCCTCAACGCCAAGGCCCTGAACGACTACTTCGCCCACCTCGGCGAGGACCGCAGCGACACCATGGAGCCCTACTGGATCACCCTCGAGGGGGCCACCGCGGCGGGCGACACCTTCGCCCGCCTGCTCCTGGCCCCGCCCAGCCCCGCCGAGGACCCCTTCACCGGCTCCGCCACCGGCGCGGCGGCCGCCTATCTCTGGTCCGAGGGCCTGATCGAGACCCCCGCCTACCGCGCCGAACAGGGCCACGGCCTCGGCCGTCCCGGCCTCGCCGAGGTGCGGGTGCTGGGCCCGCGCGAGGCCATCGAGGGCGTGGAGGTGAGCGGCGCCGGCGCGCTGGTGATGTCGGGGAAGGTGTTCCTGCCGGCGGGGTAGGGGGTGAGGGGGGCGGTCCGGTTTTTTGTGAGCCGTCACCCTCGGACTTGCTCCGAGGGCCTCCCCGCCCCGAGAGATCCCGGGTCAAGCCCGGGATGACGACTGTTCTATGTCCCGGCACGGAATCAAGGTCGCGCCAGCGACCGCCGTGCCAGCGCCGGACCGGCCCCGTGGGCCGGCGCTTTGGCCGGTCTTGGTGTTTAGCCCGCCGCGAAGATGTACCTTGCCGCCATAAAGCACAGTAGCGGGAGTGTAGTCGCGCCGCCCCCCCGGCCCGGCGCTGTCACGTCTTCCGTCTCTCTTCAAACGTCACCCTCGGACTTGCTCCGAGGGTCTCCCCGTCCTGAGGGATGACGGCTGTTCTAGTGCCCGGCCCAGCGCTGGCCCGGCTTCCGTCTCTCTTCAAACGTCACCCTCGGACTTGATCCGAGGGTCTCCTCGCCCAGAGAGATCCCGGGTCAAGCCCGGGATGACGACTGTTCTATGTCCCGGCACGGAATCAAGGTCGCGCCAGCGACCGCCGTGCCAGCGCCGGACCGGCCCCGTGGGTCGGCGCTTTGGAGAAGGTAGTGCTGAGCCCGGCGCTAGGATGTACGTGGCTGCCATAAAGTACTGTAGCGGGTCGGTCAGAGGCGCCGCCCCCCGGCCCGGCGCTGGCCCGGCTCATGTCACGAGAGAGCCGTCACCCTCGCGCCTGCCCCGAGGGTCTCCCCGCCCTGAAAGATCCCGGGTCAAACCCAGGATGACACCCAGGTCTTAAGGTCACACCCCATCCCAGCCGGTCCAATCCCACCTCACCCCGCAATCAACCCCATGTTCTCCAGCTTCAGCAGCACCTGGTGCGCGCAGTTGTCCACCTCGACGTTCTCCGTCTCCAAGCGCAGCTCCGGGCTCTCCGGCACGTCGTAGGGATCGGAAATCCCCGTGAACTCCTTGATCTTGCCCTCCCGCGCGAGCCGGTAGAGCCCCTTGCGGTCGCGCCGCTCGCACTCCTCGATGGAGGTCGCCACGTGGACCTCCAGGAAGGCGCCGAACTGCTCGATCTCCTCGCGCACCGCCCGCCGGGTGGCGGCGTAGGGCGCGATCGGCGCGCAGATCGCGATGCCGCCGTTCTTGGTGATCTCGCTGGCTACATAGCCGATGCGGCGGATGTTGAGGTCCCGGTGCTCCTTGGAAAAGCCCAGCTCGGAAGAGAGGTTCTTGCGCACGATGTCCCCGTCCAGGAGCGTCACCGGACGGCCGCCCATCTCCATCAGCTTGACCATCAGCGCGTTGGCGATGGTGCTCTTGCCCGAGCCCGAGAAGCCCGTGAAGAAGACGGTGAAGCCCTGCTGCGAGCGCGGCGGGCGGGTGCGGCGCAGCTCGGCTACCACCTCGGGGAAGGAGAACCACTCGGGGATCTCCAGCCCCTCCTGCAGGCGCCGCCGCAGCTCCGTGCCCGAGATGTTGAGGATGGTCACGTCGTCCTTGTCGGCGATCTCGTCCATGGGCTCGTACTGGGCCCGCTCCTGGACCCAGACCATGTGTTTGAAGTCCACCATCTCGATGCCCATCTCGGCCTGGTGCTCGCGGAACAGGTCCTGGGCCTCGTAGGGACCGTAGAAATCCTCACCCTTGGAATTCTTGCCCGGCCCGGCGTGGTCCCGCCCGACGATGAAATGGGTGCAGCCGTGGTTGCGGCGGATCAGCCCGTGCCAGACTGCCTCGCGCGGGCCGCCCATGCGCATGGCGAGGTTCAGCAGGCTCATGTTGGTGGTGGCCGCCGGATACTTGTCGAGCACCGCCTCGTAGCAGCGCACCCGGGTGAAGTGATCCACGTCGCCCGGCTTTGTCATGCCCACCACCGGGTGGATGAGCAGGTTGGCCTGGGCCTCGCGGGCGGCGCGGAAGGTCAGCTCCTGGTGCGCCCGGTGCAGGGGGTTGCGGGTCTGGAAGGCCACGACTTTGCGCCAGCCCACCTTCCGGAAATAGGCGCGCAGCTCGTTCGGCGTGTCGCGGCGGGCGCGGAAGTCGTAGTGCACGGGCTGCTGGATGCCGGTGACGGGGCCGCCGAGGTAGACCTTGCCCGCCGTATGATGAAGGTAGTTCACCGCCGGATGGGCCAGATCGTCCGCGCCAAAGACCTTCTCGGCCTCGCGGGCCTTGTCGGGCGTCCAGCGGTCGGTGACCGTCATGGTAGCGAGGATCACCCCCTCCTGGTCGCGCAGGGCGATGTCCTGGCCGATCTCCAGGTTGGCGGCAAAGGCCTCGCCCACGTCGAGCGTGATCGGCATGGGCCAGAGGGTGCCGTCGGCAAGCCGCATGGTCTCCACCACGGAATCGTAGTCCGCCTCGCTCAGGAAGCCCTTGAGCGGGTTGAAGCCGCCGTTCATCAGAAGCTCCAGGTCGCAGATCTGGCGCGGGCTGAGGTCATGGCTGACCAGCTCCGCCGCCTCCGCCTTCATCTTCTGGGCGGACTCGTAGGAGACATAGAGCTCGGGGATCGGGGCCAGGTTGGCGGGCATCGTCATGGAGGGGCCTTTCCGTCAGTCTGCGGGGCCGCGGGGCCCCCGTTGGCGGCGGATATGGCGCTGGATCGTGGCACAAGTCCAGCGGGCATTGGGAAAAAAGGCGGAAATTCACGAAGCCGCGGGGAAAGAGCACAGGCGTCCCACGGCGGCGGCGGAGTTGGAATGTCAGCCCGGCAGGGGCAGATCGCGGGGCAGGGCGCTGGCCCGCTTGAGCGCCAGGGCGGGCAGGGGCTCGGCCAGGCCGCGCAGCTCCAGGGCCCGGAAATCGGCCTCCGCCACCGTCACCCCCGCCGCCGCCAGCAGCGGCGCCGAGAGGAAGACCTGCACACCCGCCGCCTTGGTCGCCCCCTCCAGCCGCGAGGCCGTGTTGACCGTGTCCCCGATGAGGGTGCGGGGCGCCTGGCCCGCCGCTCCGATCTCCCCCAGCACGACATTCCCGAGGTGCGCCCCGATGCCGATCTCCAGGGGCGCCTGGCCCTCCATGCGCAGGATGTCGTTGAAGCCGTCGAGCGCCTCGCCGATGCCCGTCACCGCCGCCAGCGCCGCCCGGGCCGAGGCCTCGGGGCTGTCCCGCTCGAAGAGCGCGAGAAGCCCGTCGCCCAGGTACTTGTCCACCGTGCCGCCCGCCCGGTTGATGGCCGGCACGACCGCGTCGAAGAAGCGGTTGAGCAGGAAGACCACGTCATAGGGGAGCTGCCCGGTGGTCCGGGCGGTGAAGCCCCGCATGTCCAAGAAAAGCAGCGCCAGCTCCTTCTCCTGGCCCTGGCTGGCATGGTGCCTGTCGCGCCGTCCGTCGGGCCGGAAGACGCGGTAGACGGTGGCCGGATGGTCGGGCCGCACCTGGCAGGCCAGGCGCGTGTTGGGTCCCGCCTTGACGGCCCGCAGGCTGCGGCGCTCGGCCTCGCTCGGGGGCGGCAGGCGCTCGGCGCCCGCCTCGATCACCACCCGGCAGGTGGTGCAGCGCCCGCGCCCGCCGCAGAGGGCGGCATGGGGGATGTTGCGCACCCGCGACATCTCCAGCAGGGTCATGCCCTTGGGCGCCCGCACCGTGGGCCCGTTGACATAGGCGATCTCGACCGAGCGGCGCCGCGCCAGCAGGAAGCGCACCAGGAGCACAAGGGTCACCAGCGCCAGGATGCCGCCGAAGATCCAGAGTACCAGGTCGCTCAGGGCGATGAGCGACAGGAAGGTCTCGCGGTCCGGGAAGTTGAAGCGCTCGATCATCATCTGGGCCGTGTCGGCATCGGCAAAGGCCGCCGCCGTGCGCCGCCCGGCCACCAGGAAGCCCGCCAGGGCAAAGGCCGGCACGAGCACGGCCCCCGCCACCAGGAGCGGCTGGGCGCGCCGCCACCAGGCCCGCCCGCGCAGCCAGAAGTGCAGCCCCAGGCAGCCGTGCACCCAGACGATCAGCAAAAGCGCGCTCTGCTTCCAGCCATCCGCGTTGCCCCAGATCAGCAGCATGATGTAGGCCATGCGGTCGTTCACGTCATAGAGCGTGGCGGCGGCGCGGGTGTGGGTGATGTGGGCCAGCAGCAGCGCCGGGATCAGGATACCGAGCGAGATCTGCGCCGCCTCCCAGGCAGGCATCCGCAGGGTCCGCCGTCCGGCCAGGCGCGCCAGGGCCAGGACCATGTGGATGCCGAAGGCGCCGTAGATCACCAGGGTGCCGGGCAGGGAGCGGGTGAAGAGCTTGCGCCAGTCCTGGACCAGGTGCATGGCCTCGTTGGAAAAGAGCCCCAGGCCGATGTTCAGGAAATGCAGCAGCGCATAGGCAAAAAGCACCAGCCCGCTACCGATACGCAGGCGGGTCGCCAGACTGCCGCGCCACAGGTCGGACATCCACGCTCCCTCTTTTGCGGAAGTGTGGGGGCGGCGCCCGGCGCCGTCAAGCGCGGGCGCCTGGGGGAGGGGCTCAGGCCTCTTCCTTGACCTCGGCGCCGTAGCCCAGCGGCAGGGAGGTCTCCTTGCCCGCGTCCTCGCCCACCTCGGCGAGGAAGCGCTCGGCCTCCAGCGCCGCCATGCAGCCCATGCCGGCCGAGGTCACCGCCTGGCGGTACTTGTGGTCGGTCAGGTCACCGGCGGCAAAGACCCCGGGGATCGAGGTCTCGGTGCTGTCGGGCTTGGTCACCACGTAGCCGCCCATGTGGGTCTCGAGGCTGTCCTTGACCAGCTCGTTGGCGGGTGCGTGGCCGATGGCGACAAAGACGCCCTTGCAGGGAATCTCCTTGATCTCGCCGCTCTCGACGTGGCGCACCTTCACCCCCTCGACGCCCAGCGGGCTGTCGGTGCCGTAGACCTCATCGAGGGTGTGGAACCAGAGGGTCTCGATCTTGGGATTCTTCATCAGCCGGTCCTGGAGGATTTTCTCGGCCCGCAGCTCGTCCCGGCGGTGGATCAGGGTCACCTTGGAGGCGAAGTTGGTCAGGAACAGCGCCTCTTCCACGGCGGTGTTGCCGCCGCCGATCACGACGATCTCCTGGCCCCGGTAGAAGAATCCGTCACAGGTGGCGCAGGCCGAGACGCCGAAGCCCTTGAACTTCTCCTCGCTCTCCAGGCCGAGCCACTTGGCGCGCGCGCCGGTGGCCAGGATCACCGCGTCGGCCACGTAGGTGGTGCCGCTGTCGCCCTTGGCGTGGAAGGGGCGCGAGGAGAGATCGAGGTCGGTGATGATGTCGCCGATGATCTCGGTGCCCATGGCCTTGGCGTGGGCCTCCATGCGGACCATCAGGTCGGGCCCCTGGACCTCGGTATCGCCTGGCCAGTTCTCCACTTCCGTGGTGGTGGTCAGCTGCCCGCCCGGCTCGATCCCCTGGACGAGGATCGGCTCCAGCATGGCGCGGCTGGCGTAGACGCCGGCGGTGTAGCCGGCAGGGCCGGAGCCGATGATCAGAACCTTGGTCTTGCGTGTGTCGGCCATGTCGGCGCCCCCGGGTTTGTCGCTTGTGTCGCCCCGATATAGCGGCGGGGGAGGGGCCTTTAAACCCCTCAAGCGGCGCGCGTGACCGCCCGCTCTCTCAACCGTGAAGCGCAGGGGTGGCAAGATTATTGCGCCGCCGCGAAAGATTATTGCGGCTGCCCGCCGCGCTGCTATAAGAACTGCAAATCAAGAGGGGCATTTCATGGCGGGTTCACGGCTCGATCCGATTGACCGGAAAATTTTGGCCGAGCTTCAGGCCGATGGGCGCATGACCAACGTGGAGCTGGCCAAGCGGGTGGGCATCTCCGCGCCGCCCTGCCTGCGCCGGGTCCGCACGCTCGAGGAGCAGGGCTACATCAAGGGCTACCACGCCGAGGTGGACGCCCGCGAGCTGGGCTTCGAGGTCCAGGTCTTCGCCATGGTCGGGCTGGCCAGCCAGGCCGAGGCCGACCTCACCGCCTTCGAGAACAAGTGCCGCCACTGGCCCCTGGTCCGCGAGTGCCACATGCTCAACGGCGAGGTGGACTTCATGCTCAAGTGCGTGGCCCCCGATCTCTCCTCCTTCCAGTCCTTCCTGACCGGCGAGCTGCTGACCACGCCGAACGTCGAGAGCGTCAAGACGAGCCTGGTGATCCGCGGCGCCAAGCACGAGCCCGGCGTGCCCTTCGACGTGCTGGAAAAGCGCCTGGAAGTGACCCCCTGAAAGCAGGAAGCCCCCGGTGGAGGGTCCGGGGGCTACGCGCGGTGGCGCCGAGTGAGAGGCTCAGACTGCCTGTTGGGTCAGATCGCCGGGGTCCGCCTCGGGCGCCCGCGGATGGGCCAGCGGGCCGAAGTCCGAGGCATGGCCGATCCGGGGGAAGATCGAGAGAAAGCGGTCCCGCATGGATTGGGTGACGGCGCGCAGCGCCTGGGCGCCGGGGTGGAAGGTCTCCATCTCCAGCCCGCCGACGCGGATCGCCGCGTGGCGCGTCAGGCAGATGTGGAAGAGCCGCACCGGCGTCGGCGGCACCACCTCGATCACGTTCACCCCGTCCACGAACTCGCGCACCGGCGTCAGCATCCGGGTGTCGCCGCTTTCCGAGCGCAGGTGCGGCGGCGTCTTGAGCAGCCGCGCGCCGGGCCCCACGGTGACAAAGGAGGCAGGCCGCCCCTCGCCAAAGCTGTCGGCCATGATCCGCACCAGGGGCACCCGGCGCCCGGTGTCGGCCGGTACGAAGGTGCTGGAGCCGATCCAGATGAGCTGCGCGGGCTCGCCCGAGGAGGTGTGGATCATGTCCCCCGGCTGAAGGTCCTCGACCGCTACGTCGCCCGTCACGGTCTGGATCAGGGTGCCCCGCGCGAAGGCGTTGAAGGCGCTCTCGAAGAGCGGCGTGGCCGGCGCCCTGTCCTGCCCGATATAGAGACTCTCGTCGCTGCGCAGGGCGGCGATCTCGATCGTGCGGGTGGGCATCTGCGGGCCCGAAGGGGTCATCTGGGCGGCGGTCCTGGCAAAGCCGAAGCCGCTGTCGTCCGGGGTGGGTTTGAACTGGGCCAGGTTGGCGGCAGCGTCCAATGTCATGCGATCACCTAGTGTCAGTGTCACATCCGTGTCGGCCCCCACCGACAACAACGGAAATGGCGTGAAGTCATTCCTTGTTCGATGCACCTAAATCGCCCCATCCGGCGCTGATTGTCAAAGCTTTCGAACCATTGGCGCGCCGTCCCCGGCCAATGGCCTCCCGGGCGGGTGCTTTGTTTCGGGGGCAGGGGGGCCTTCTGCCACAATTGCCCCTGCGGCAACTTCGGGCGCCGGGCACAGAAAAACCCCCGCGGGCGAATCAACGCACGCGGGGGCTGTTCGGAGGGACGGGGCGGCGCCTGCCGCGGGCCTCTCCCGGTCAGGCGGTCTTGCGCTCGGCGGCCTCGCTCTTGCGCTTGGCCACGAAGGCGGCGCGGCGGGCACCGCGGGCCCAGGGCAGGGCGGGCTGCTCCTTGGCGGCCTCGGCCAGGACGGACTTGATGAAACGGGTGTTGCTCTTCATGGCTCGGCTCCTCTGATCGCTCTTTGGGGCAGGGCCCCGGCTTGAGACCACTATGGCGGGTCAATCGGGCCGGTTTGGGGCGCTCGCACTGATTTTTGCAAAATTCGAACCATCTTCGCGCGGCAAATGTGGCAGCCTCGCCAAGATCCGCCAAGTGCCTGAAAAGACACACATTCCCGGTCCTCCCGGCAACAATAGCCGCCCCCGCTCGCCATTGTTTCCAGCCGCCGCCGGGGCTTCTGGGCAAGCGCTGGGCAGCGCGCGCCCCATTGACGCCCCATTCAGAGGGTGATGGCCGCGATCAGCCGCCCGTAGTCGGCCTCCTTGGCGTGGGTCGCCCGGCGGTAAGAGAAGAATCGCGCCGCATCGCTGTAGGTGCAGTGACGGGTCCACTCCGCCGCCCCCACGCCCGCCGCGCGCAGCCGGTGCAGGCCAAAGCCCGGCAGGTCGAACTGGTAGCGGTCGCCTTCCCCCTGCGCGAAGAATCGGGCGTTCCCCGGGTCCTCGGCCATGAAGTCCTCCAGCAGCTCCGGCCCCACCTCGTAGGCGCGCTGGCTGATGCAGGGGCCGATCACCGCGTGAATCGCCGACCGCGCCGCGCCCAGCTTCTCCATCGCCGTCACCGTGGCCTCCAGAACACCGTCCCGCGCCCCGCGCCAGCCCGCATGGGCCGCCCCGATCACCCCCGCCGCCCGGTCGGCGAGCAGCACCGGCTGGCAATCGGCGGTCAGCACCGAGAGGGCGATGCCGTGCCGGTCGGTCACCATGCCATCGGCCTTCGGGCGCTCCGCCAGGGGGCTGGAGACCTCGACCACATCGGCGGAATGGACCTGATGCACGCCCACCAGATGGTCCGGCGCCACCCCCATGGCCTGGGCCACGCGGGTCCGGTTGATCTGCACGATCTCGCGCTGGTCGCTGCTGCCCTGGCCGCAGTTGAGCCCGGTGAAGACCCCCGAGGAGGCCCCGCCGGCGCGCGTGAAGAAGCCGTGCCGAACACCGGCCAAGAGATCGGAAGTCAGGATTTCCAGCGTCATGTCTCCAGTCCCGGCGGGCAGGTCCCGCCCCTTGGGTACAAAGCAATCACCTTGAACAGGTTTCCCATTTCCTCCGGGTGCGTCAACCGTCGATGGGCGGCAACGTGCTGATCCAGCGCGGCCCCCTCCAGGCGCTGCGCCAGGGCCCGGGCCCGGGCGGTAATGCCCAGCCGTTCCAGGAAAACCCCCATCGGCGTGAGCCCACTGTGGGCCGCCCCCTCGGCCCCTTGGGCAAGGGCCTCGAAATCCACGTGGGCCGTCAGATCGGCCGCGCCTGGCGCCTCCAGCGGGTCCACCTTGCGATGCCGCTGGACGGCCTGAAAGGTGTCGCCCCGGGGCCGCCAGTCACCATAGTCGAAGATCAGCGCCGCCCCGCCGAAGCGCGCGATCCGCTCCCCCAGCTCCGCCGCGATCGGCGCCAGCCCTGAGCAGACCTCGACCATCTCGCCCTCCTCCAACTCGCCCAACCGGTGGGCGAGGGCGGGCTGCGGCTGAACCGGGCCAAGGCCGAATCCCAGGGCGCCCTCGGTCAGCCCCACCTGGCGCTCGCGCCAACCCGTGCCCTGGCGGATGAACTGGCGGATCGGCAGGGCGTCGAAGAACTCGTTGGCGAGCAGGAAGAGCGGCCCCTCGGGCAGCGCCGTCACCTCGCTCACCTGGGTCACCTCGTGCCCCGCCAGGGCCTCCAGCTGCCGCGCCCGCAGCACTGGCGAGGCCTCGACCAGGGCAATCCGGGCCGCCGCGTGAAAGCCCGGCACGCCCCGCGTGGCGCGCAGCACGTCGGCCATGAGGGTGCCGCGCCCCGGTCCCAGCTCGGCCAGCACGAAGGGATCGGGCGCCCCCTGGTCCATCCAGCTCTGGGCCAGGGCCAGGCCCACCAGCTCGCCGAACATCTGGCTGATCTCCGGCGCGGTGGTGAAGTCCCCCGCCGCGCCCAGGGGATCGCGGGTGGCGTAGTAGCCCTTGGTGGGGTGCAGCAGGCAGGTGAGCATGTAGTCGTCCAGCCGCATCGGCCCCTCGGCGGCGATCCGGGCGATGATCTCCTGCTTCAGGCTCATGCCCGGCGCCCCGCCCGCAGAATCAGCACCAGCCCCACCAGGATCATCGGCAGGCTCAGGATCTGGCCCATGGTCAGGCCCCAGCCGCCCACCTGCCAGGCCAGGCCGAGCGGATTCGCGGGGCTGACGAAGAGGGCATCGGGCTGGCGCACGAACTCCACGGCAAAGCGGGCCAGCCCGTAGCCCGCGAAGAAGGTCCCGGCGATCAGACCGGGCCGCTTGAAGCCGCCGCGCCGCCAGGCCAGCCAGACCAGCAGCAGCCCCAGAATCAGCCCCTCCAGCAGCGCCTCGTAAAGCTGCGAGGGATGGCGCGCGCAGATCCCCGCGACCCCGGGGCAGAACTGGGCCGCCTCGCCGGGAAAGGCCACGCCCCAGGGCAGATCCGTCGGGCGGCCCCAAAGCTCGGCATTGATGAAGTTGGCGAGACGCCCCAGGAAGAGCCCCGGCGGCAGCCCCAGGCAGACCATGTCGGCGGTGGAGAGGCGGGCAATCGAATGGCGCGCGGTATAGAGAAAGCCCGCCAGGATCACCCCCAGGGCGCCGCCGTGGAAGGACATGCCCCCCTGCCAGACCTGGAGGATCTCGCCGGGATGGCTCAGGTAGTAGCCCGGCTGGTAGAAGAAGACGTAGCCCAGGCGCCCGCCCAGGATCACCCCGAGGATCACCCAGAAAAGGAAGTCCTCCACCTGCGCGGGGCTCATCACCGGCCGCTCGCCCGGCCAGAGGGCGGGGCGCTTCACCGCCCGCAGCACCAGCCGCCAGCCCAGGACAATGCCCACGATATAGGCCAGGGCATACCAGCGCAGCGCCAGCTCGATGCCGAAGAGGGAAACCGAGAAGAGCTCGGGGTCGATGTCGGGAAAGGGAATGAGGCCGGTCATGAGGGGGATTGAGCGCGCCCGCGCGGGGAAGTCAACCTTGCCCGCATGGGGTATCCACCCCATATAGAGGGCAACAGACCGACCCCGGAGATTTCCCATGCAGACCCGAAACAAGTTCTTCGACGACGTGTCCCAGATGATGACCAACGCCATGGGCGTGGCCCAGGGCGCCAAGCAGGAGGCCGAGACCGCCATGAAGGGCATGCTCGACCGCTGGCTGGCCGAGCGCGATTTCGTCACCCGCGAGGAATTCGACGCCGTGCGCGCCATGGCCCAGAAGGCCCGCGAGGAGAACGAGAGCCTGAAGGCGCGACTCGAGGCGCTGGAAGGCAAGGGCAAGAAGAAGGGCTGAGCGCCCGCCCCGCGGCGCCCCGCCCGCGCGCCGCTACAAGAGAAGGTGTCCGGCACCCATTGCGCCGGGCCCCCAAGATTTAGACAGGGTCCACCGTCCCGGCCCCTGATGTTGCAGTTATCCACTCCTAATTGTGCTTATCCCCAAGAAAAAGGTTGCCAGATGGCCCTTGCGCCGGCACCATATCTTGTAGAGGCGCGGGTGCCTTCCACGCCTCATTGTGGAGGCTTCCAGTTCTGGCGAAAGCCGGATCGACTGGACCCAAAAAAGAGGTGGCGAAATGGCCCTGTCCGAGCAGTACCTTGAAGAAGAAATCCATCCCATCGACATCGTCGAGAACATCGCGGCCTACCACGAGTGGGACTTCGACCGCATCTCCGACGAGCAGATCGCCATGGCGGTCGAGGGGCAATGGAAGACCTACTCCCTGACCCTCGCCTGGTCCGCCTACGACGAAACCCTGCGCCTGATCTGCACCTTTGAGATGGAGCCCCCCGCAGAGAAGCTGCCCGCCCTCTACGAGCTGCTCAACGGCATCAATGACCAGTGCTGGGCCGGGGCCTACACCTACTGGGCCGAGCAGAAGCTGATGGTCTACCGCTACGGCCTCGTGCTGGCCGGCGGCCACCAGGCCAGCGCCGAGCAGATCGACACCATGATCGGCGCGGCGGTCCTCTCGGCCGAGCGCTACTACCCCGCGCTGCAGCTCCTCGTCTGGGGTGACAGAAGCCCCACGGATGCAATCCAGGTCGCCATTGCAGAGGCCTACGGCCGCGCGTAACCTGCCCCCCGAAACAACGGGGGACAGCATGAAAGAGAGCGATATCGCCAAGCGGGGCCTGGTCCTGCTTGGCTGCGGCAAGATGGGATCGGCAATGCTGGCGGGCTGGCTCGCCCGGGGCCTGCCCCCCGCCTCGGTCCAGGTCACGGACCCTCACCCCAGCGACTGGCTCAAGGCACAGGGCGTCTCCCTCAATGGCGAGATGCCCGCGAAACCGGCGGTGGTGCTGGTGGCCGTGAAGCCCCAGATGATGGCCGAGGCCCTGCCCACGCTCCAGGCCATGGGCGGCGGCGACACGCTCTTCGTCAGCGTCGCGGCGGGCACCCCCATCGCCTACTTCGAGGAGGTCCTGGGCGCCGCCACGCCCATCGTCCGGGCCATGCCCAACACCCCGGCGGCGATCTCGCGCGGGATCACCGCCATCGTCGGCAACGGGGCCGCGGGCGAGGCAGCCCTGGCCGTGGCCGAGGAGCTTCTCTCCGCCGTGGGCGAGGTGGTCCGGCTGGAGAGCGAATCCCAGATCGACGCGGTCACCGGGGTCAGCGGCTCGGGCCCGGCCTATGTCTTCCACATGATCGAGACGATGGCGGCCGGCGGCATCGCCCAGGGCCTGCCCGAGGATCTTGCGCTGCAGCTTGCCAAGGCCACCGTGGCCGGGGCGGGCGCCCTCGCCATGGCGTCGGAGGAGGGGCCCGACCAGCTCCGCCGCAATGTCACCAGCCCCAACGGCACGACCCAGGCGGCGCTCGAGGTGCTGATGGACGCGCAGAACGGCTTCCCCGCCCTCCTGCCGCGCGCCGTCAAGGCCGCCACCGACCGCTCGAAGGAGCTTTCCCGTGGCTGAGATTTCTTTCGACGACTTCCTCGCCGTGGATATCCGCGTCGGCACCGTGAAGCGGGCCGAACCCTTTCCCGAGGCGCGCAAGCCCGCGATCAAGCTCTGGATCGACTTCGGCCCCGAGCTGGGAGAGCGCAAGAGCTCGGCCCAGATCACCGATCACTATGCCCCCGAAGCCCTGGTGGGGCGGCGGGTCATGGGGGTGGTGAACTTCCCGCCGCGCCAGATCGGTCCCTTCATGTCCGAGGTCCTGGTGCTCGGCGTGGCCGACAGCGCGGGCGCCATCGTCCTGGTCACGCCCGACCACGCGGTGCCGGACGGGGGACGGATGCATTGAAGGTTCTCGTCACCCGGCCCCTGCCGGAGAAGGTCATCGCCGCCCTGGGTGCGCACGAGGTCACGGTGCGGCAGGAAACCGGCCCGCTTTCACCCGATGAGCTGCGCGCGGCCCTGCGCGATTACGACGGCGTCCTGCCCACCCTGGGCGATGCCTTCGACGCCGCCGTCTTCGCCGAGGTGCCCAGCCCGCGCTGCCGAATCCTTGCCAACTTCGGCGTGGGCTACAACCACATCGACGCGGCAGCGGCCCGGGCCGCGGGACTGGAGGTGACCAACACCCCCGGCGCCGTGACCGACGCCACCGCCGACATTGCCCTGACGCTGATGCTGATGAGCGCCCGCCGCGCCGCCGAGGGCGAGCGGCTGGTGCGCAGCGGCCAGTGGGCGGGCTGGCACCCGACCCAGATGCTGGGCCTGCACCTGACCGGCAAGCGGCTCGGCGTGGCGGGCATGGGCCGCATCGGCCAGGCCATCGCGCGGCGCTGCCACTACGGCTTCGGCATGGCGGTGAGCTACTGGAACCGCTCGGAGAAGAGCCTGCCCTTCCCGGCCCACCGCTGCCCCGACCTGAAGGCCCTGGCGGCGGAGGTGGACGTGCTGGTGCTGGCCGTGCCCGGCAGCGCCGAGACCCGCCACCTCGTCGATGCCGGGGTCCTGGCGGCGATGCAGCCCCACGCCCACCTCGTGAACATCTCGCGCGGGGACGTGGTGGTGGAGGCGGACCTGATCGCGGCGCTGGAGGCGGGGCGCATCGGCGGCGCGGGGCTCGACGTCTACGAAAAGGAACCCCAGGTGCCCGAGGCGCTGCGGCGGCTCGACAATGTGACGCTCCTGCCGCACCTGGGCACCTCGGCGCTGGAGGTGCGGATCGAGATGGGGCTGATGGCGGCGGAGAACCTCAACGCCGCCCTGGCAGGAAGGGAGCCGCCGAACCGCGTCTGAGCCGCGCTCGGGGCAGGCACGTCAGCCCCGGTCGCCCACCGCCTCGCGCCAGTGGCGGCGGCAGAGCGAGACGTAGGTCTCGTTGCCGCCGATCTGCACCTGGGCGCCGTCGCGCGCCGCCCCGCCGGCGGCATCGCGGCGGATCACCATGGTGGCCTTCTTGCCGCAGTGGCAGATGGTGCGCACCTCGCGCATCTCGTCCGAGAGCGCCAGCAGGGTGGCCGAGCCGGGAAAGAGCTCGCCGCGGAAATCCACCCGCAGGCCGAAGCACATGATCGGCACCCGCAGATCGTCCACCGCCCGGGCCAGCTGCCAGACCTGATCGACCTCCAGGAATTGCGCTTCGTCCACGAAGATGCAGGCGCAGGGGCCGGCCTCCAGCCGCGCCGCGATCTTGGCAAAGAGATCCTCGCCCGGGGCAAAGGTGTCGGCCTCCTGGCCGATGCCGATTCGCGAGGCGATGCGCCCGTCGCCCGCCCGATTGTCGAACTGGGCGGTCAGGAGATAGACCTCCATGCCGCGCTCCACGTAGTTGTGGGCGGCCTGGAGCAGCACCGTCGACTTGCCGGCGTTCATGGTGGAGTAGTGGAAGTAGAGCTTGGCCATCGGTCCCGTCGCGCAGCCTCAAGGGGGAGGGCGGTGGCTCAGCCGTGCCGTTCGACCAGCACCGAGCCCACCGAGTAGCCGGCCCCGAAGGAGCAGATCAGCCCCCGGTCGCCCGCGCCCAGATCGTCGGAATACTTGGAGAAGGCGATGATCGAGCCGGCCGAGGAGGTGTTGGCGTAGTCCTGCAGGATGTTCGGCTGCTCGTCGCCCTCCGGCGGACGGCCCAGCACCTTGCGGCCGATGAAGTCGTTCATCGACTTGTTGGCCTGGTGCAGCCAGAGCCGCTTCAGCTCCTCCGCCGAGACGCCCTCTTCGGCCATGTGGCGCGCGATGTGGTCCGAGACCATGGGCACCACTTCCTTAAAGACCTTGCGGCCGTTCTGCATGAACTGCATGTCGCGCCGGTCCTTCAGGCCGTCGGGCCGCGAGCGCCGCAGGAAGCCGTTGTTGTTGCGGATGTTGTTGGAGAATTCGGTGGCGCAGCGGGTGGACTTGATCTCGAAGTAGCCGCCCGCGGCCTCCTCGGCGCGCTCGATCAGCACCGCCGTCGCCACGTCGCCGAAGATGAAGTGGCAGTCCCGGTCGCGCCATTCCAGGTGGGCCGAGCAGATCTCGGGGTTGACCACCAGGGCCGAGCGGATCGAGCCCGAGCGCACCATGTCCGCCGCCGCCTGGATGCCGAAGGTGGCCGAGGAGCAGGCGACGTTCATGTCGAAGGCGAATCCCTCGATGCCGAGGAGCTGCTGGATCTCGATGGCGACCGCCGGGTAGGCGCGCTCCAGGTTGGAGGCGGCGCAGATCACCGCGCCCACATCCTCGGGGCCCTTGCCCGCTTGGGCCAGGGCCTTGCGCGCCGCGTCCAGCGCCATCTCGGCCATGAGCGAGGGCTCCTCGTCGCTGCGCTGGCGCAGCAGCGGGTGCATGACCTCTGGATCGAGGATGCCCGACTTGTCGATCACGTAGCGCCGCTCGATGCCGCTGGCCTTGAGGATGAACTCCTCCGAGGAATAGTCCTTGGCGGGCAGCTCGCCCGCGGCGATCGCCTCGGCGTTTTCCGCATTGTAGAGATCGACGTAGGCGTTGAAGGCCGCGACCAGCTCCGCGTTGGTGATGACCTGGTCGGGGGTGAAGACCCCGGTGCCGGTGATGGCGGGTGTGTGCATGCTGTCTCCTCTGCCTGGTCCTGGGGCCGGGGGCCGCTGAGCGGGCCGGGCCCATGGCATGGCGTGCCGCGCGCTTGGTGCGTCGCGCCTCTCGTCCGGTCGTTTTAACCAATGTTGCCGGGGCTCGCCACGCAAAAGGTGCCCGGGCCGGGGCGCTTGATTGCGGAGCCGGGCGGCTTAGGTCCGCGGGGCAGGAAAGTGGGGATGCTCTATGGGACGCGGGATGGGACGGCGAATGCTCTGGGCGCTCCTGCTGCTGGCGGCCCCGGTGGCGGCGGAGGAACGCATGGCGGAGATTTTCGAGGACTTTTCGGGCGCCGCGGCGGCGCGCTGGGACTACGTGGCCGATGGCGTGATGGGCGGCGTTTCGCAAGGCCGGGCCGAGATCGTCACGCTCGAGGAGGGCGGCCAGGCGGTGCGCCTGACGGGCCAGGTGAGCACCGAGAACAACGGCGGCTTCATCCAGGTGCGCCACCGCTTCGAGGGCGGCCTGCCCGCCGAGGCCCGGGGCCTGCGCCTGAGCGTCCGGGGCAACGGCGAGGGCTACTACGTCTTCCTGCGCACCCGCGGGCTGGAGCGGGTCTTCCACTCCTACCGGCAGGGCTTCGAGACAGGGCGTGAGTGGCGCACCGTCGCTCTGGATTTCGCGGACTTCTATCCTTCGCACGCGGGCATGGCGGAGGGGTTCTCGCCCGAAGAGGTCTTCGGCATCGGGATCGTGGCCTACGGCAGGGACTTCGAGGCCGACGTGACGGTCCGCGAGGTGGGGGTTTATTGAGGGGGGCGTCTCGGGGGGCTCCTGGGGGGTAGAGAGACCCTCGGATCAAGTCCGAGGGTGACGCGGTGGGGGAGGGGGCGGCCCTGCGCGCTCCACAGAAGCCGTGCCAGTGCCGGGCCGGGGGGCGGCGCCGCTGACCTACCCGCTACTGTACTTTATGGCAGCCACGTACATCCTAGCTCTGCGCTACGCGATACCTTCACCAAAGCGCCGGCCCATCGGGCCGGACCGGCGCTGGCACGGCGGGGGCTGCGCCCCCTTGTTCCGTGCCTGAAGATTAGAACGACCGTCATCCCGGGCTTGACCCGGGATCTCTCGGGGCTGGGAAAGACCCTCGGATCAAGTCCGAGGGTGACGTGGCGCGGCAACGAATGACCCTCCGATCAAGTCCGTGGGTGACGTGGAGCGGCAACGAGAGACCCCCGAATCAAGTCCGAGGGTGACGCGGCACAACCCTCATCCTCACCCCTGCAGGCTCTTCACCCCGATCTCGTCCTCGGCCTGGGCCTTGATCGCCAGGGCGGCGGCGTAGGCGCCGGCGGCGGTGGTGAAGTAGGGGATCTTGTCATAGAGCGCGATCGAGCGGATCGACTTGCTGTCCTCCACCGCCTGGGCGCCCTCGGTGGTGTTCATCACCAGGTGCACGCCGCCGTCCTTCATCAGGTCGGTGATGTCGGGGCGCCCCTCGTAGACCTTGTTCACCGTCTCGGCCGCCATGCCGCGCTCGGTCAGCCAGGCCGCGGTGCCGCGGGTGGCGACGATGGTGAAGCCCTGCTCGACGAGGATGCGGGCGGCCGAGAGCATCTCCTCGGTCTTGTCCATGTCCTTGATCGAGAGGAAGGCGCAGCCCGAGCGGGGCAGCATCGTGCCGGCCCCCATCTGGGCCTTGAGGAAGGCGCGCGGGAAGTCGCGGTCCCAGCCCATGACCTCGCCGGTGGAGCGCATCTCGGGGCCGAGCAGGGTGTCCACGCCGGGGAAGCGGGCGAAGGGCAGGACGGCCTCCTTCACGGAGAACCAGGGCATCTTCGGGTCCGCCAGGGTCATCGGGTCGCCCAGGGGCAGGACATCGGCGTAGGAGGTCTGCTGCGGGTAGGGCGGGCGCTGCGGGAAGTCGGAGAGGCGCTCGCCGGCCATGATCCGGGCGGCGATGGAGGCGATGGCCGAATCGGTCGCCTTGGCGACGAAGGGCACGGTGCGCGAGGCCCGGGGGTTGACCTCGATGAGGTAGATCTCTCCCTCCTTCACGGCGAACTGGATGTTCATCAGGCCGACCACGTTCAGGGCCTTGGCCAGGGCCCGGGTCTGGCGCGTGACCTCCTCGATGATCTCGTCCGAAAGCGAGTAGGGCGGCAGCGAGCAGGCGCTGTCGCCGGAGTGCACGCCGGCCTCCTCGATGTGCTGCATGATCCCCGCCACATGCACGTCGGTCCCGTCGGAGAGGGCATCGACGTCCAGCTCCACGGCGCCCGAGAGGTAGCTGTCGAGCAGCACCGGGCTGTCGCCCGAGACCACCACCGCATCGCGGATGTAGCGCTCCAGCGAGGCCATGTCGCGGACGATCTCCATGGCCCGACCACCGAGCACGTAGGAGGGCCGGATCACCAGCGGAAAGCCGATCTCCTCGGCGATGGCGAGGGCCGACGCGTCCGAATGGGCGATGCCGTTCTTGGGCTGCTTGAGGTCGAGCTTCTGGACAAGCTGCTGGAAGCGCTCGCGGTCCTCGGCGAGGTCGATGGCGTCGGGCGTGGTGCCGAGGATCGGGATGCCCGCGTCGTTCAGGGCATTGGCCAGCTTCAGGGGCGTCTGGCCGCCGAACTGGACGATGACCCCGTGCAGGGTGCCGTTCTCCTGCTCGACCCGCAGGATCTCCATCACGTGCTCGAAGGTCAGGGGCTCGAAGTAGAGCCTGTCGGAGGTGTCGTAGTCGGTCGAGACGGTCTCGGGGTTGCAGTTGACCATGATGGTCTCGTAGCCCGCCTCCGTCAGGGCGTAGCAGGCGTGGCAGCAGCAGTAGTCGAACTCGATGCCCTGGCCGATCCGGTTCGGCCCGCCGCCCAGGATCACCACCTTCTTGCGCTCCGAGGGGCGTGCCTCGCATTCCACCTCGCCCATCATGGGGGCCTCGTAGGTGGAGTACATGTAGGGTGTCTGGGCTTCGAATTCGGCAGCGCAGGTGTCGATCCGCTTGAAGACGGCGGTGACCCCGGCGGCGAGGCGGGCCTGGCGCACGGCCTCTTCCGGCTGATCGGTGAGCAGGCCGAGGCGGGCATCGGTGAAGCCCATCATCTTGAGCTGGCGCAGGCCCTCCTCGTCGTGGGGCAGGCCCTCGGCGCGGATGCGCGCCTCGGCCTCGATGATCTCGCGGATGCGGTCGAGGAACCAGGGGTCGAACATGGTGACGCCCTGGATCTCGTCGTTCGAGAGGCCGTAGCGCATGGCCTGGGCGATGGTGCGCAGCCGGTCCGGCGTCTGGCGGGCGATGGCGGCGACGATGGCGGCGCGGTCGGGGGCGCCGGGGATCTCGATCTCGTCGAAGCCGGTCAGGCCCTGCTCCATGGAGGCCAGGGCCTTCTGCATCGATTCGTGGATCGTCCGGCCAATCGACATGGCCTCGCCCACGGACTTCATGGCGGTGGTCAGGGTCGGCTCGGCGCCGGGGAACTTCTCGAAGGCGAACTTCGGGATCTTGGTGACCACGTAGTCGATGGTCGGCTCGAAGGAGGCCGGAGTCACGCCGGTGATGTCATTGTCGAGCTCATCGAGGGTGAAGCCCACGGCGAGCTTGGCGGCGATCTTGGCGATGGGGAAGCCGGTGGCCTTGGAGGCCAGGGCGGAGGAGCGCGAGACCCGGGGGTTCATCTCGATCACCACCATGCGGCCATCCTCGGGGTTCACCGCCCACTGGACGTTGGAGCCGCCGGTCTCCACCCCGATCTCGCGCAGGACCGCGATGGAGTGGTTGCGCATCACCTGGTATTCCTTGTCCGTCAGGGTGAGCGCCGGGGCCACGGTGATGCTGTCGCCGGTGTGCACGCCCATCGGGTCCACGTTCTCGATGGAGCAGACGATGATGGCATTGTCGGCCCGGTCCCGGACCACCTCCATCTCGAACTCCTTCCAGCCAAGCAGGGATTCGTCGATCAGGATCTGGCCCATGGGGGAGGCATCCATGCCGCTCCGGCAGATGCGCTCGTAGTCGTCGCGGTTGTAGGCCACGCCGCCGCCGGTGCCGCCCATGGTGAAGGCGGGGCGGATGATGGCTGGCAGGCCCACCTCTTCCAGCGCTTCCAGGGCCAGCTGCACGCCCGCGGCCAGGTCCTTCTTGCCGTTCTTCATCGGCGCCGTGCAGATGGTGGCGCGGGGGTTCTCGATGCCCAGCCGGTCCATCGCCTCGCGGAAGAGCTTGCGGTCCTCGGCCATCTCGATGGCCTCGCGCTTGGCGCCGATCATCTCGACGCCGAACTTCTCAAGCACGCCCATCTCTTCCAGCGCCAGCGAGGTGTTGAGCCCGGTCTGCCCGCCCATGGTGGGCAGGAGCGCGTCGGGGCGCTCCTTCTCGATGATCTTGGCGACGATCTCGGGGGTGATGGGCTCGATGTAGGTGGCATCGGCCAGCCCTGGGTCGGTCATGATGGTGGCGGGGTTGGAGTTGACCAGGATGACCCGGTAGCCCTCTTCCTTGAGCGCCTTGCAGGCCTGGGCGCCGGAGTAGTCGAACTCGCAGGCCTGGCCGATCACGATGGGCCCCGCACCGATGATCATGATCGACTGGATGTCGGTTCTCTTTGGCATGGCGCGGCCCCTCAGATGTAAATCGTTTCGCCTTATAGGGATGGCGCGGCGGGGTGCAAGGGGATCGTTGGGGTTGGGGGGGTGTTGGGGGCTTCCGGTAAGGGCTGCGTGCCTACGGGCCGAGGCGCCGGGCCGCGCGGGGGATGGGATGTTGAGCGGTGATGTCCAGCGCACGCCGAATGCCCCGCGCGAGGCTTTCCTCGCCGGGGAGCATCTGCATCTCTCATCGGTGGTGTGCCGTTTCCGTGATGGAAAAAAGGCGGCGCCGCCAGTCCGGATGGTGAGGACGGGCTTTCGCCCGCACGGGTGAACCGTTCGGTCGTGCCCCTCTCTCGAAGGACCTCGGGTATCCTAGGGCCGATCTTCTGGCCCCAAAGCGTCATGACGGGCAAAGGTCTACCGCGCAGATATGACCGGAATCCCCCACCACCGCACGCTAATCGCGCCATCAACGCAACGCCCCTACCCGGTGCGTCGCTGCAGGTCACCGCTCTGGGGATAGAGGTAGTCGCGGGTCAGGGGCACGGTGGCGCGGCGGTGGGCGAGCTGGAAATGGTAGACCGCCTGCATCTGGTCCTCGAAGGCGATGATGCAGGCGGTGAAATAGTACTGGAACATGCGGATGAAGCGGGCATCGTATTCCGCCTCCAGCGCCTCGCGGTGCTCCTCGAAGCGGGCGCGCCAGTGGCGCAGGGTGCGGGCATAGTGCATCCGCCAGATCTCGATGTCGCTCTGCCAGAGGCCCGCCCGCTCCATCGGCCCGGCCAGCTCCGAGAGGGAGGGCACGTAGCCGCCGGGGAAGATGTACTTGTGGATCCAGGGATCGTGCGGCGCGGGCGGGGCGCTGCGGCCGATGGTGTGGATCAGGGCCACGCCATCGGGGTCCAGCAGCTCGGCCACGCGGGCGAAGTAGGTGCCGTAGTTGGGCACGCCCACGTGCTCCAGCATGCCGACGCTGACGATCCGGTCGAAGCGGCCGCGGGTGTGGCGGTAGTCCTCCAGCCGAAACTCGACCCGCCCCTCCAGCCCGGCTTCGCGGGCCCGGCGCCGGGCCGTGGCGAGCTGGTTCTCGGAGAGGGTGATGCCCGTCACCCTGGCGCCGAAGTCGCGCGCCAGGGTGAGGGCCATGCCGCCCCAGCCGCAGCCGATGTCGAGCACCTGCATCCCCGGCTCGATCATCAGCTTGGCGCCGATGTGGGCCTTCTTGGCCGCCTGGGCCGCCTCCAGGCTCATCTCGGGATCGCTGAAGTAGGCGCAGGAATACTGCATGTCGCTGTCGAGGAAGCGGGCGTAGAGGGCATCGGAAAGGTCGTAGTGGTGGGCCACGTTGGCCCGGGCCCGGGGCGGGGCATTGCGCTGGACGAAGCGGCGGATGTGGAAGCGGGTGCGGTTGGAGAGCTCCAGCCAGGCGGGCAGGCCGGCCCTGTCGCGGTTGCGCGCGAGGATCTTCAGGGCCGCCTCCAGGCCGCCCTCGGGGAAGGTGATGTGGCCCTCCATATAGCCCTCGCCCAGGCCCAGGGTAGGGCTGAGGCAGATGGCGCGGATCACCTCCTCGCGGTGCAGATGGGCCGTGGCCGCGCGTGCGCCGCCGGGGCCGTAGCTGCGGCGCGTGCCGTCGGGATAGATGACGGTGAGCCGGTCGCACACCATCAGCCGTGTCAGGAAACTGTCAAAAAGCCTGCGCCACATCGCGCCACCCCTTCGGCCCGCCCCCTGGCCTCAGGGCCCGGGGGCGCCTTTTCCCAAATGTTTACATGATGGTACCGGGTGGCGCCCGGCGTCAAGGGGTATCGAGAAAAGCCCTCAACGCGGCCTCGAAGGCGCGCGGCCTCTCGGCATGGAGCCAGTGCCCGGCGCCGGGCAGCTTGGCGAAGCGGGCGCGCGGGAAGAGCGCCTTGATGGTGGGCCGGTGGTCCGGGGTGACATAGTCCGAGGCCCCGCCCGAGAGGAAGAGCGTGGGCCCCTCGAAGGGGCCGGTGAGGGCCTCGGGCCAGCCCATGATGTGCGGCATCTCTTCCTCCAGCACATCGAGGTTCAGCCGCCAGCGCCGGTTCGGCACGTCGAGCGACTGGGTGAAGAAGCTCTGCAGGGCCTTCTCCACGCCCCGCTCGGCCAGCTGGGCCTCGGCCTCGCTGCGGCGGGTGAGGGCGGAGAGATCGACGGCGCGCATGGCCTCGATGAAGCGCAGCTGGCTGTGGGAATAGGCGACGGGGGCGATGTCGGCCACCACCAGGCGGCGGATCTTCTCGGGCGCCGTCAGGGCCAGGGCCATGGCAGCCTTGCCCCCCATGGAGTGGCCGCAGAGATCCACCGGCCCGCCGCCCAGGTGCTCGATCAGCTCGGCCAGGTCGGCGGCCAGATCCTCGTAGGTGTGGCTGTCGGCGCGCGGGCTCTCGCCGTGGTTGCGCAGATCGGGGGTGACGACGAGGCCCCGATCAGAGAGGCGCTTGGCGATGACGCCCCAGTTGCGGCCCGAGCCATAGAGACCGTGCACGATCAGGAGCGGCGGGGTGTCGGGCTGGGGGGTGCCGTGGGTGTGGTGATTGAGCATCCCTTGCCTCTAGCGCCATTGCGGCGCGCGGGCCAGTGGGATTAGAAGGAGGCGATGAAGGTGAAGGACGATCTCGACGCCCGGGCCGAGAGCCTGCGGGCCCTCCTGGAGGAGAAGTACCGGCTGCGCGGCCGCACCCTGGAGCAGGCCCTGCGGCGCACCGGACGGCGCCTGCCGCGGCGCCACCGGCGCCAGGTGGCGGCGCTCCTGGCGGCGCGCAAGCGGGCCGAGCATCCGCGCCTGGCGCTTCAGATGGACCATGGCGGCATCCTCAAGGGCTGCGAGGAGGTGCGCAGCTACCTCAAGAGCGTCGATCCGGTGGCGGCCCGGCGCGAGAGGTTGCTCGACCTCGGGGCGCTGATCGGCTTCTACATCCTGGCCACCATCGGCCTGACCATCGCCTTCCTCTGGTGGCGCGGCTATCTCTGAGGGGCGGCCCCGTAGTCGTCATCGCTGACCGGCTCGGCCCAGTCCGCCGTGCGGCCCGCCTCGGCCTCCTGCAGGGCGATGTGGGTCATGGCGCAGTCGGGTGCTGCACCGTGCCAGTGGCGCTCGCCGGGATCGAACCAGATGACATCGCCGGGCCGGATCTCGCGCGGGCTCTGGCCCTCGACCTGCATCAGGCCGCGGCCCGAGGTGACGATCAGCGTCTGGCCCAGGGGGTGGGTGTGCCAGTTGGTGCGGGCGCCCGGCTCGAAGGTGACCTGGAGGGCGCGCAGGCGGGCCGGCTCGGGGGCGGCCACGAGCGGGTCCATGCGCACCCTGCCCGTGAAATAGGCAGGATCGGGGGCTGTCGAGGGGCGCGAGCCCGCGGGATGGAAGATCATGGGGCGGTCCTTGGGCGAGGGGGTTGAAATGAGGCCCCAGACTACCCTCTTTGACGGCAATCGAAAGGAGAAAGAGATGGCAAATCTGGCACTGGTGACCGGCGCCTCTTCCGGGATCGGGCGCGAACTGGCCCGCTATCACGCGGAGCGCGGCGGCGATCTGATCCTCACCGCGCGGCGCGAGGAGAGCCTTCAGGCGCTCAAGGAAGAGCTCGAGGCCGAGCACGGCATCGCGGCCCACGTGATGGCCTGCGACCTGGGCGCGGCGGGGGCCGCCGAGGCCCTCTGCGACCGCATCGAGGCGGCGGGACTGGAGGTGGAGATCCTGATCAACAACGCCGGCTTCGGCGGCCAGGGGGCGCACCTGGAGCGGGAGCTGGAGGCGGAACTCGGCATGATCGACCTCAACGTCCGCGCCCTCGTGGCCCTGACCCACCGGCTGGCGCGCGGCATGGTGGCGCGGGGCAGCGGCCGGATCCTCATGGTGGGCTCCACGGCGGGTTTCATGCCGGGTCCGAACCAGGCGGTCTACTTCGCCACCAAGGCCTTCGTGCAGTCCTTCTCCCAGGCCCTGGCCCAGGAGCTCTCGGGCAAGGGGGTGACCGTGACCCTGCTGGCGCCGGGCTACGTGGAGACGGAATTCGCCGACCGCGCCGACCTGGGCGGCACGCGGCTCACCTCGGGCGGCGGCGCGACGCCGCGCGCGGTGGCCAAGCACGGCTACGACGCCATGCGCCGCGGCGCCCTGGTGACGGTGAACGACAAGCGGCTGGATTTCGCGCTGAACTGGGTGGTGCCCTGGCTGCCCCGCCGCACGGTGCTGCGCATGGTGGAGCGGATGCAGTCGAAGTAGGGGGCTTTGGGGGTCGGGAGGTGCTGGGTCAGGGCTGAGGTGATGGAGTTACGGCAGCCGTGCCAGCGCCGGACCGGGGGACGGCGCTGCAACCTTCCCGCTGCCGTACTTTATGGCGGCAAGGTACATCCTAGCTCTGCGCTCCGCGCTGCCGACAGCCAAAGCGCCGGCCCATGGGGCCGGTCCGGCGCTGGCACGGCGGTCGCTGGCGCGACCTTGATTCCGTGCCTGGGGAAAGAGTCGACGGGTGGGACTCGTTTCGCGGGGGCGCTCCCTCTCTCACGTCACCCTCGGACCTGATCCGAGGGTCTCTCCGGTCCCGCGAGATCCCGGGTCAAGCCCGGGATGACGCTTCACCTGCCGTGCAGGGGCACGAGCGGTTGGACTTTGCACCGGCACGGAACGAGGGGGCGCAGCCCCCGCCGTGCCAGCGCCGGACCGGCCCCGTGGGCCGGCGCTTTGGCTGGTCTTGCTGCTGAGCCCGCCGCGAAGATGTACTTGGCCGCCATAAAGTACGGTAGCGGGGAGGTCGAAAGCGCCGCCCCCCGGTCCGGCGCTGGCCCGGCTTCTGTCGTGTGGACTGCGTCACCCTCGGACTTGATCTGAGGGTCTCCCCGCCCCGGGAGATCCCGTGTCAGGCCCGGGATGACGCCCGCACCCCCTCCCCCACCCCCCCCAATCCCCGCGTGCATCGCGCCGCGGCTGCGGCTAGGCTGGGCCCATGCGCGCGCTTCTCGCCTCTCTCCTGGCCTGGCTGCCGGGGCCGCTTCTGGCCTGCGATCTGGCGCTGGTGCTGGCGGTGGATGTCTCGGGCTCGGTGGACGAGAGGGAGTACCGGGTGCAGATGGCGGGGCTGGCGGCAGCGCTGCGCGACGGGGTGGTGGCCGATGCCCTCGTGGATGCCCAGGCGCAGCTCACCCTGGTGCAGTGGACGGGCGCCTCGCGGCAGCGCCAGACCCTGCCCTGGACCGCCATGAACGGGCTGCCCGCCGTCGCCGCCCTGGCCGACCGGATCGACCGCGACCAGCGCCGCTGGCGCAACTTCTCCACCGCCATCGGCGAGGCCCTGGCGCTCTCGGCGGAGCTCTTCGAGGAGGTGCCGGACTGCCGCCGCCGGGTGATCGACCTCTCGGGCGACGGGGTCTCCAACGAGGGGCTCGAGCCGCGCGAGGTGCGCGCCAGCCTGGCGGCGCGGGGCATCACGGTGAACGCCCTGGCGATCGAGACCGAGGAGGTGGACCTGACCGGCTACTTCTTCGAGAACCTGATCGTGGGGGAGGGGGCCTTTGTGATCACAGCCAACGGATTCGAGGATTATCCTGAACAAATCCGTCGGAAATTGCAGCGCGAAACCACCAAGCGGCTGAGCCGCAGTGCCCTGCCGCCACAATGTGATCACAACGATCCGGCGTGTGATCACGATTGACATATTCCCTTGAACGTCACGGAAAATCTGCGCAACTGCGCCAAGAAACCGCGCCTTGCGGCCGCCTGATCGCGTGACAGTGCCCGGAAATACGCTATCAATAGGCCCAGCCAACGAGACGCAAGCAGCTACAGCAAAGGACAGCCCATGGCCGATGTGAACCGGGGCAACCGCCCCCTGTCTCCCTTTATGATCGGGCCCTACTACCGCCCCCAGTGGACCTCCATGTCCTCCATCCTGGTCCGCATCACCGCCATTGCCGCCCTGCTCGCCGCGATCCTCGTCGTGGCCTGGCTGCTGGCCGCCGCCACCTCGGCCGAGGCCTTCGCCACGGTGGACGGGCTGCTGCGCAGCTTCCTCGGGGATCTGATCCTTTTCGGCGCCGCCTGGGCGATCTTCTACCACATGCTGGGCCGCCTGCGGCACGTCATCTGGGACTTCGGCTATGGCCTGGAGGTCAAGACCTCCGAGCGCATGGCCCAGGGCATGGTGATCCTGGCCACCGTCCTGGCGCTCTTCGTCGCCCTGGCATTCTGAAGGAGGAGAGAGAGATGCAACGCTACCTCACGGATCGCAAGCGCGCACGGGGCCTCGGGGCCGCCCGGCGCGGCACCCACCACCACTGGCAGATGATGATCACCTCGATGCTGCTGGTGATCCTGGTGCCTGCCTTCGCCATCACCTTCGCCCTCGGCCT
This sequence comes from Sulfitobacter sp., assembly GCA_965212515.1. Classification (GTDB taxonomy): domain Bacteria; phylum Pseudomonadota; class Alphaproteobacteria; order Rhodobacterales; family Rhodobacteraceae; genus Sulfitobacter. The sequence goes on along the minus strand of OZ243122.1, from coordinate 911,059 downwards.
CGGCGGCAGCTACGAGGAGGTCCTGGCCTACTACGGAAGGCCGCTGCCCGCGCTGATCACGCTTCTCACCCTTGTCGTGGTGATCTTCCACCTGATGCAGGAGACCATCGTCGCAGTGGAAGACTATGTCCACGGCATCGCCGGGAAGCTCACGATTGTCGCGGTCACCGCGGCTTCCTACACTCTCATGGCCGCGGGCATCTTCGCGGTCGCCAAACTGGCCCTTTGACAGCTTGACGCCACCGGAAAGGTCTTCACATGGCAGCATATGATTACGAAACCCACGAATACGACGTGGTGGTGGTAGGGGCCGGCGGCGCCGGTCTGCGCGCGACCCTCGGCATGGCCGAGCAGGGCCTGCGCACCGCCTGCATCTCCAAGGTCTTCCCGACCCGCTCGCACACCGTCGCCGCCCAGGGCGGCATCGCCGCCTCGCTCGGCAACATGGGGCCCGACAGCTGGCAGTGGCACATGTACGACACGGTGAAGGGCTCCGACTGGCTCGGCGACACCGACGCCATGGAATACCTGGCCCGCGAGGCGCCCAAGGCCGTCTACGAGCTGGAGCACTACGGCGTGCCCTTCTCGCGCACCGAAGAGGGCAAGATCTACCAGCGGCCCTTCGGCGGCCACACCACCGAGTACGGCGAGGGCCCGCCGGTGCAGCGCACCTGCGCCGCCGCCGACCGTACCGGCCACGCCATCCTGCACACCCTCTACGGCCAGTCGCTGAAGAACAGTGCCGAGTTCTACATCGAGTACTTCGCGATCGACCTCATCATGTCGGACGATGGTGTCTGCCAGGGCGTTCTCTGCTGGAAGCTCGACGACGGCACGATGCATCTCTTCTCGGCCAAGATGGTGGTGCTCGCCACCGGCGGCTACGGCCGGGCCTACTTCTCGGCCACCTCGGCCCACACCTGCACCGGCGACGGCGGCGGCATGACGGCCCGCGCGGGCCTGCCGCTCCAGGACATGGAGTTCGTGCAGTTCCACCCCACCGGCATCTATGGCGCCGGCTGCCTCATCACCGAAGGCGCACGGGGCGAGGGCGGCTATCTCACCAACTCCGAGGGCGAGCGCTTCATGGAGCGCTATGCGCCGACCTACAAGGATCTCGCCTCCCGTGACGTGGTCTCGCGCTGCATGACCATGGAGATCCGCGAGGGCCGCGGCGTGGGTGAGAACAAGGATCACATCCACCTGCACCTCAACCACCTGCCGCCGGAAACGCTGGACCTGCGCCTGCCGGGCATCTCGGAAAGCGCCCGCATCTTCGCCGGCGTTGACCTGACGAAGGAGCCGATCCCGGTCCTGCCCACGGTCCACTACAACATGGGCGGCATCCCCACGAACTACTGGGGCGAGGTCCTGGCTCCGACGAAGGACAACCCCGACAACGTGGCCCCCGGCCTGATGGCGGTGGGCGAGGCGGGCTGCGCCTCGGTGCACGGGGCCAACCGCCTCGGCTCCAACTCGCTGATTGACCTGGTGGTCTTCGGCCGCGCCGCCGCCATCCGCGCCAAGGAAGTGGTGGACGCCGCGGCCCCCGTGCCGACGCCCAACAAGCGCTCGGTCGAGGCCGCCTTCAGCCGCTTCGACGGGCTGCGCTATGCCAAGGGCCATGTCCCCACCGCCGAGCTGCGGCTGGAGATGCAGAAGACCATGCAGCAGGATGCCGCCGTCTTCCGCACCGACAAGACCCTTGCCGAGGGCGAGGAGAAGATGAAGGCCGTGGCAGGCAAGCTCGATGACCTCCATGTCACCGACAAGAGCCTCGTGTGGAACTCCGACCTGATGGAGACCCTGGAGCTGACCAACCTCATGCCCAACGCCGTGGCCACGATCACGGCCGCGGCGGCCCGCAAGGAAAGCCGCGGCGCCCACGCCCACGAGGACTACCCCGAGCGCGACGACGAGAACTGGCGCAAGCACAGCCTGATCTGGTTCAAGGGCAACGAGGCCTCGCTCGGGTTCCGCGGGGTTCACACCAAGCCCCTGACCAGCCACAATGAAGGCGGGATCGACCTCAAGAAGATCGCGCCGAAAGCGAGGGTCTACTGATGCGACAGGCGACAAAAGCCGCCCTGCTGGCCGCCGGGCTGGCGCTGGGCCTGCCCCTGATGGCGGCGGCTGAGGGCCACACGAGCGACTACGTGGGCGCCAAGGGCTATGTCGGCGAAAAGGGCTACGTGCCCGCCGCCGACTACCACGCGCCGGTGAAGGTGCGGGTCCACAAGGTGCGCCGCCCGGTGCGCGTCGTGGCCCTGCCGCCCTGTCCGGTGAACTACACCGGCTTCTACCGCGGCACGCTCTTCTGCCGCGATGGCAAGCTGGTGCCCTGAGCGGCGATGGAGTGAGAGGATGAAGGCGCTTCTGCCGATCCCGCTGTGCCTGGCCCTCTGGGCCTGCGCGCCGGTCACCCAGGCGGTGGACCAGACGGCGCGCCAGGGCAGCAAGGGCGTGGTGACGGAGGTTCTGGCGACCCGCTTTCCGCAGGTCCCGCGGGAGCTGATCACCCCCTTCACCGACTGCATCATCGACAATGCCGATGCCGCCGAGGTCCAGGCCCTGGCACGGGCCGCGGTGGTCGGTGTCGAGGAGGAGACGGTGCTGACGGTGCGGGCCGTGCTTTCCCGGCCCGAGACGCAACGCTGCCTGGGCGCCCAGGCGCCGCTGGCGGTCTCCTGAGCATGAACGCGCCGCGCCCCCTGCCGCCCACGGATGCGACCCTGGAGGCGCTGCGCGCGGCCTATGCCGGGGCCGACCGGGCGACGCGGCGGCGGCTGACGGGCATCCTGCCCCCGGCCGAGGTGGAATTCGCGGGCCTGCGGCTTTGGGTGGACCCGCGCGACAACTACACCGAGCGGATGATCTGGCTCGAGGGCCAGCCGCCGGAGATGGAAAGCCTGCGGGCGCTTGTCGAGATGGTCGAGGGGCGCCGCGCCCTGGTGCTGGACGTGGGCGCCAACTGCGGCGCCTTCACCGTGCCCCTGGCCGCCGCGGCGGGGCAGGGCAGCCGCATCCTGGCCTTCGAGCCGAACCCGGTGATGATCGGGCGGCTGGGCCACAACCTGGCGCTCAACGGTTTGGGCGAGCGGGTGCGGATCGAGAGCTGCGCGCTCGGCGCCGAGGCGGGCGAGGCGATCCTGCATCTGAAGGCGGGCAACCTCGGCCAGGCCTCGCTGCGGCCCATCGCGGGCCGCGCCCGGGCGGGCGGCACCCTGGTGCCGGTGCGGCCCCTGGCCGACTTCGCCGCCCTGGCCGAGGGGATGGAGCTGTCGATCCTCAAGATCGACGTGGAGGGGGCGGAGGTGCCGGTCCTGGCGCCGCTCCTGAAGGCCGGGGGCTGGCGCCCCGGGGCGATCCTGATCGAGACCCGGCACGCCGAGGCCTGGGAAGAGGATCTGCTGGGCCTGATCGCGGCGGCGGGCTACGGCGCCCGGCTGGAGGCCGAAGGAAACACGCTTTTCGTCCACCCGGACGCGAAGCTCTGAGACAAAGAGAGGTCCGCGCGGCGCGCGGCATGGATTGACCGGGTCCCGAGGGCCCCAAGATTGGAGACGCTAGATGGTTCAGCTGACACTCCCCAAGAACAGCCGCATCACCCGTGGCAAGACCTGGCCCAAGCCGGAGGGGGCCACCAACCTCAAGGAGTTCCAGATCTACCGCTGGAATCCCGACGACGGCAAGAACCCCTCCATGGACACCTACTTCGTCGACATGGACACGTGCGGGCCGATGATCCTGGACGGGCTGATCAAGATCAAGAACGAGATCGACCCGACGCTGACCTTCCGCCGCTCCTGCCGCGAGGGCATCTGCGGCTCCTGCGCGATGAACATCGACGGCATCAACACCCTGGCCTGCACCTACGGCGTGGCCGAGGTGAAGGGCGCGGTGAAGATCTACCCGCTGCCGCACATGCCGGTGGTCAAGGACCTGATCCCGGACCTCACGCACTTCTACGCCCAGCACGCCTCGATCCGGCCCTGGTTGGAGACCGACACGCCCGAGCCCGCCAAGGAATGGCGCCAGTCCATCGAGGACCGGGAGAAGCTTGACGGCCTTTACGAGTGCATCATGTGCGCCTGCTGCTCCACCTCCTGCCCCTCCTACTGGTGGAACGGCGACCGCTACCTCGGGCCCGCCGCGCTGCTCCATGCCTATCGCTGGATCATCGACAGCCGCGACGAGGACACGGGCGAGCGGCTGGATGACCTGGAGGACCCCTTCAAGCTCTACCGCTGCCACACCATCATGAACTGCGCCAAGACCTGCCCCAAGGGGCTGAACCCGGCGGCGGCCATTGCCAAGATCAAGAAGCTGATGGTCGAGCGCACGGTCTGATCCGGCGCCCGGCGGCAATTTTGGGGGGCGGCCCGGCGGGGCCGCCCCTTGGCTTGTCCGGCCCCCTGCGGCGCCCTAGGTCCTTCCTCATGATCCTTGTCCTGGCCTTCATCGCCGTCCTGATCGTGGCCATCTATGCCCACCGCAATAGGGACAGGCGGCTCTGCCGCTGGCGCACCAGCCGGGCGGGCAGCAGGGGTGCCCTGGTCAAGTACACCTGCATCACCTGCGGCGCCGAGGCCTTCCGCGCCCAGGGCAAGCCCGACCGCTGCCTCTCCAGCCTCGACCGGCCCGGCCTTTGACCCCGCGTTGCGCTCGACGGCGGGCGGGCGCGCGGCTAACGTCGGGGCAAAGAGAGGGGGGAGGCAGATGAGCGAGTTCAAGGCGGATGTGATCGTCGTCGGGGCCGGGCTGGCCGGCATGGTGGCGGTGCACGAGGCGGTCCAGCGCGGGCGCCGGGTGCTGCTGCTGGACCAGGAGGGGCCGCAGTCCCTCGGCGGGCAGGCCTACTGGTCGCTCGGCGGGCTCTTCATGGTGGACACCCCCGAACAGCGCCGCCTGGGCATCAAGGACAGCGCCGAGCTGGCCCTCTCGGACTGGATGGGCTCGGCCCGCTTCGACCGGCCCGAGGATGCCAACTCCCGGGCCTACGCGGAGCGCTTCGTCGAATGGGCGGCGGGCGACATGCGCGCCTGGTGCCACGGCCTGGGAATGCGCTGGTTCCCCGTGGTGGGCTGGGCCGAGAGGGGCGGCGCCGGGGCCGACGGGCATGGCAACTCGGTGCCCCGCTTCCACATCACCTGGGGCACCGGCACGGGCGTGGTGAAGCCCTTCGCCGAGCTCATGACCCGCTATGCCAGCGAGGGCCGGATCAAGCTCGCCTTCCGCCACCGGGTGAATGACCTCGTTCTGACGGACGGCGCCGTGACCGGCGTGCGGGGCGAGATCCTGAAGGCCGATACGGCGGTGCGCGGTGCCAGCACCAGCCGCGAGGTGACGGGGGACTTCGAGCTGAGCGCCGAGGCGGTAATCCTCACCACCGGCGGGATCGGCGGCAACCACGACCTGGTGCGCGCCCACTGGCCCGAGGCGCGGCTGGGCAAGCCGCCCGCGCGCATGGTGGCAGGGGTGCCGGACTACGTGGACGGGCGCATGCACGGCATCGCCCGCGCCGCCGGGGCGGGGCTCATCAACGAGGACCGCATGTGGCACTACTGCGAGGGGCTGGAGAACTGGAACCCGATCTGGCCGAACCACGGCATCCGCGTTCTACCCGGGCCTTCCTCTCTCTGGTTCGACGCCAAGGGCGACCGGATGGAGGCGCCCTTCCTGCCCGGCTTCGACACCCTGGGCACGCTCAAGCGCATCCTCCAGGCGGGCGAGCACAGCTGGTTTGTCCTCACCCAGAAGATCATCGAGAAGGAATTCGCCCTTTCCGGCTCTGAGCAGAACCCCGACCTGACAGAGGGCGGCTGGCGCGAGGTGATCAAGGCGCGGCTCGGCAAGGGGGCGACCCCGGCGGTGGAGGCCTTCAAGCGCAACGGCGCGGATTTTGTCGTGGCCGAGGACCTCGAGCGCCTGGTGGCGGGCATGAACCGCATCACCCCCGACCAGCCCCTCGACCTGGCGCACCTGCGCGCCCAGATCCGCGCCAGGGACCTGCAGGTGCACAATGCCTTCTGCAAGGATGCCCAGGTGACGGCGATCAACGGGGCCCGCAACTACCGCGGCGACAGGCTGATCCGCACCGCCCGCCCGCACGAGATCCTGGACCCGGCCAACGGCCCCCTCATCGCCGTGCGGCTCAACATCCTGACGCGCAAGTCCCTGGGCGGGCTGCACACGGACATCGAGGGCCGTGTCCTGACGCCCGAGGGGACGCCCCTGCCGGGGCTCTACGCGGCGGGCGAGGTCTGCGGCTTCGGCGGTGGCGGCTACCACGGCTACAACGCGCTGGAGGGCACCTTCCTGGGCGGCTGCCTCTTCTCGGGCCGTGTCGCGGGGCAGGCGGCATGAGCCGGGCCCCGAAGGACGCCGAGGCGCGCCGCGCCGTCGAGCCGGTCATCTGCTACCCGGTGGAGAGCCTGCCGCAGCCCGACCTGCCGCTCTACCAGAGCGCCTGGGCGGGGGCGCGGAAGGTCTCGGAGGTGCTGGTGCCGCCGCGCGACGCCCGCTGCTTCGAGGTGCCCGCCGGGCACTTCTTCGCCATCACTTCCGTCGAGGGGCCCCAGGTGGGGGACCTGAACATCTGGCACCGGGGCGACCTGACGGAACGCTTCTACTCGGGCAAGACCCGCGCCCTGCACGGCACCCACCTGAGCACCGGCGACCGCATGTGGTCTTCCTTTCCGGGGATGCGGCCCCTGGCGACGATCGTCGAGGACAGCCTCGACTGGTACGGCATCGACGCCTTCGGCGGCTCGGTGCACGATGTCATCGGCACGCGCTGCGACCCCTACACCCACAACCTGCTGAAGGGCGGCCAGTACCACCATTGCTGCCATTCCAACCTGACCCGCGCCCTGGCGGCCCATGAGGGCCTGAGCCTGACGGCGGCCGAGGCGCTGGTGCATGACGTGCTCAACGTCTTCATGTGCACGGGCTTTACCCGCGACACGGGGCAGTACTTCATGAAGGCAAGCCCGGTGCGCCCCGGCGACAGGTTGGCCTTCTTTGCCGAGCTCGACCTGCTGGGCGGTCTCAGCGCCTGCCCGGGGGGCGATTGCTCCTCGGAGCATTCCTCGGACGTGGCCCCCTGCCATCCGCTGCTGGTGGAGGTCTTCGCCCCGGCGGAGGGGGCCCTGGAAGGCTGGGCGCCGCCGGGAGTGAATCACTACGACAGGGGCCACGGGGCCTGAGGCAGGCCCTCCGCCCCTGACCGCTCGCAGGGCGTCAGGCCCCGGGGCGCTGCCCCGGACCCCGGAGTTTATCCGGCAAAGCGAAGGGGCTCAGGCGAAGGCGGCCTCGAGGGCGATCTCCACCATGTCGCCGAAGGTCTTCTCGCGGTCCTCGCTGGGCAGGGCCTCGCCCGTCTTGAGGTGATCCGATACGGTCAGCACCGCCAGGGCGCGGCAGCCGTGGCGGGCGGCCAGGGCATAGAGCTCGGCGGCCTCCATCTCCACGCCGAGGATGCCGTGGCGCATCATCTGCTCGTCGAGATCGGGGCGCTCGGCGTAGAAGACATCCGATGAATAGATGCCGCCCACGTGGGTCTTGGCGCCCTTGCCCTCGGCCGCCTTCACCGCCGCCGCCAGCAGCCCGTAGTCCGCCGCCGGGGCGAAGTTGAACTCGCGGAAGATGCCCGAGGAGGGGGAGGTGATGGTGGAGGCCGTCATGGCGATGATCACGTCGCGGATGCCCACCTTGTCCTGCATGCCGCCGCAGGAGCCGATGCGGATCAGGGTCTTGGCGCCATAGTCGCGGATCAGCTCGTTGGCGTAGATGGAGAGGGAGGGCATGCCCATGCCGGAGCCCTGGATGGTCACCCGGTTGCCGCGCCAGGTGCCGGTGTAGCCCAGCATGCCGCGCACCTCGTTGACCAGCTCGGCCCCCTCCAGGAAGGTCTGGGCGGCCCAGCGGGCGCGGTAGGGATCGCCGGGCATGAGGACGGTTTCGGCGATCTCGCCGGGCTTGGCGCCGATGTGGACTGTCATCTCTGTCTCCTCTCGAGGTTCCGGCCAGTCTGCCGTGCGGGGGCGGGGCGCGCAAGATATCCCCCGCCGTCAAGCGGCGGGCAATTGCGGCGGCCGAGGGGCCGGAATGGCGGGGAATGGGCGGCGGAATTGCGGGGCCGGGCCCTCGCAATTCGCGCCATAGGGGAACAATTGTTCCCTTATTGAGAGTATTAATCTCAGATCTGCATCGACTCGGCTGGCGTGCCCTTTTCGATCGCCGCACGGTACCAATTCGGCTGGCGGCCCTTGCCCGTCCAGGTCTGGGAGGGATCTTCGGGATTGGCGTACTTGGGGACCGATTTGACGCGGGGCTTTTTTGCCTTAGGTTTCGGGGCCTTACGCGCGGGCTTGGCGTCTTCCGTGATATCGGAAAGCGAAAGGCCGAATTCGGCGGCGGCCTTTTCGGCGGCCTTTCGGGCCTCGCGCCGATCGCGGGCCTGGGCATTTGCCAGGGCCTTTTTCACGTCCGCCAGGTGTTTCTCCAATTCCTTGCGGGTCATGGATTTGAGGTCAATTGTCATGCGCATAGGTCCTTGCTGCAATTCCCGTTTCATAAGGAATTGCATCAATTGACGAATTTGCAAAGTTTTTTATTGCGATGGCCTATTCGGCGGCCACCGCCGCCGGGTCCGCCAGGGTCACGATATCGGCCATGATGGTGTTCAATTCGAAATCTTTCGGCGTATAGACCCGGGCCACGCCCATGGCCCGCAGGCGGTTGGCATCCTCCTCGGGAATGATGCCGCCGACGATCACCGGGATATGGCCCAGGCCCGCCTCGCGCATCTTGCCCATGAGATCCTCGACCAGCGGAATGTGCGAGCCCGACAGGATCGAGAGGCCGACCACGTGGGTCTCCTCCTCGCGGGCGGCCTTGACGATCTCGGCCGGGGTCAGGCGGATGCCCTCGTAGGAGATGTCCATGCCGCAGTCGCGGGCGCGCACGGCGATCTGCTCGGCGCCGTTGGAATGGCCATCGAGGCCCGGCTTGCCGACGAGGAACTTCAGGCGACGGCCCAGGCGGTCGCTCACGCCGTCGACGGCGCTGCGCAGGTCCTCCAGGCCCTCGGTGCGGTTGGACTGGCCCTTGGAGACGCCGGTGGGGCCGCGGTATTCGCCGTGCACGGTGCGCATCTGGGCGGCCCATTCGCCGGTGGTCACCCCGGCCTTGGCCGCGGCGATGGAGGCGGGCATGACGTTCCGGCCCTCGGCGGCGGCGGTGCGTAGATCGGCCAGGGCCTTCTCCACGGCCTCGGCGTCGCGGCTCTCGCGCCACTCCTTGAGGCGGCCGATCTGGTTCGCCTCGACGGCCTCGTCCACCACCATGATGCCGCCATCGCCCGTCATCAGCGGCGAGGGCTCGCCCTGCTGCCACTTGTTGACGCCGACCACGACGGTCTCGCCCGCCTCGATCCGTCCCAGCCGTTCGGAATTGCTCTCCACCAGGCGGCTCTTCATGTAGTCGATGGCGCGGATCGCGCCGCCCATGCCGTCCAGCCCGGCGAGTTCGGCGCGGGCGCCCTCCTTCAGCTCCTCGACCTTGGCATCGACCGCCGGGTTGCCCTCGAAGAGATCGTCGAATTCCAGCAGGTCCGTCTCGTAGGCCAGGATCTGCTGCATCCGCATGGACCATTGCTGATCCCAGGGGCGGGGCAGGCCAAGCGCCTCGTTCCAGGCCGGGAGCTGCACGGCGCGGGCGCGGGCCTTCTTGGAGAGGGTCACGGCCAGCATCTCGATCAGGATGCGGTAGACGTTGTTTTCCGGCTGCTGTTCGGTCAGGCCCAGCGAGTTGACCTGCACGCCGTAGCGGAAGCGGCGGTACTTGGGGTCCTCCACGCCGTAGCGGGTGGCGCAGATCTCGTCCCAGAGGTCCACGAAGGCGCGCATCTTGCACATCTCGGTGACGAAGCGGATGCCCGCGTTGACGAAGAAGGAGATGCGGCCCACCAGCCGGGGGAAGTCCTCTTCGGCGACGCGGGGGCGCAGCTCGTCCAGCACCGCGGTGGCCGTGGCCAGGGCGAAGGCCAGCTCCTGCTCGGGCGTCGCGCCGGCCTCCTGCAGGTGGTAGGAGCAGACGTTCATCGGGTTCCACTTGGGCACGTTGGTGTAGCAGTACTCGGCCACGTCGGCGATCATCTTGAGCGAGGGCTTGGGCGGGCAGATGTAGGTGCCGCGGCTCAGGTACTCCTTGATCAGGTCGTTCTGCACCGTCCCCTGGAGCTTGGAGACATCGGCGCCCTGTTCCTCGGCCACGGCGATATAAAGCGCCAGCAGCCAGGGGGCGGTGGCGTTGATCGTCATGGAGGTGTTCATCTGCTCCAGCGGGATCTCGTCGAAGAGGGTGCGCATGTCGCCCAGGTGGCTCACCGGCACGCCCACCTTGCCCACCTCGCCGCGCGAGAGCACGTGGTCGCTGTCGTAGCCGGTCTGGGTGGGCAGGTCGAAGGCCACCGAGAGGCCGGTCTGGCCCTTGGCGAGGTTGGAGCGGTAGAGGGCGTTGGAGGCCTTGGCGGTGGAGTGGCCCGCGTAGGTCCGGATCAGCCAGGGACGGTCTTTGGTCTGCTCGGACATGGGCGGGCTCCTTGAATCACTGTTGGAACAATATTGCGCTCTGCATTGCATATTGGACATTTTATGCCAATGTCAATTCGCCGCATCGCGGCATGAGCGGCCCGGCAAAAAGGCCCGGCCCCCGATAAGCGCCCCGCCTGCGGCGTCATTAGTTATTGCCCCGCCCCCGCCCTGCTGCGAGATTGCGGGGCATGAACCAAATGGTGCAAGTGCCGCTCTGGCTGTTCATTCTGATCCTGCTCTTTGCCGCGGTCACGGCGCTGAGTCACCTGCTGCTGCCCTCCGTGCGCTGGTTCTTCCGGCTGCGGCTGGAGCGGGCGGTGAAGGAATTGAACAGGCGTCTGAAGCGGCCCATCGAGCCCTTCAAGCTGGCCCGGCGCCACGACATGATCCAGCGTCTGATCTATGACCCCGAGGTGACCGCCGAAATCGTCGCCTACGCGCGCTCGCACAATGTCCCCGAGAACGTCGCCTTCGAAAAGGCCCGCGCCTACGCCCGCGAGATCGTGCCCTCCTTCTCGGCCTTCGCCTACTTCAGCTTCGCCATCCGGGTGGCGCGGCTGCTGTCCAATTCCGTTTACCGGATCGAGACGGCGGAGGGGAACGACGCCACCTTCGACGCCATCCCCGAGGAGGCCACGGTGGTCTTTGTCATGAACCACCGCTCCAATATGGACTACGTGCTGGTCACCTACCTGGCGGCGCGGGATTCCGCCCTTTCCTACGCCGTGGGCGAATGGGCACGGGTCTGGCCGCTCTCCTGGCTCATCAAGTCGCTCGGGGCCTACTTCATTCGCCGCCGCTCGCGCGGGGCGCTCTACCGCAAGGTCCTGGCGCGCTACGTGCAGATGGCCACGGCGGGGGGCGTGAACCAGGCCTTCTATCCCGAGGGCGGACTGAGCCTGACGGGGCATCTTCAGCGGCCCAAGATGGGGCTCCTGTCCTATCTGATCGAGGGCTTCGACCCGGAGGCGGAGCGCGACGTGGTCTTTGTGCCAGTGGCGATCAACTACGACCGCATCCTGGAGGACCGGGTGCTGATCGCGGCGGGCCAGCGGGGCGACAGGCGCTTCGGGGCGCGGATCTCGGTCGTCGTGGGCTTCATCCTGCGCAAGCTCTGGCAGCGGCTGACCCGGCAGGAGACGCGCTTCGGCGCCGCCGCCGTGGCCTTCGGCGCGCCCCTGAGCCTGCGCGCGGCCGGGCAGGGGGCCACCATCGAGGCCCTCTCGGACGATCTGATGGCGCGCATCGCCGCCGTCATGCCGGTGCCCACGGTGCCCCTGATCGCGCGGGCCCTGCTCACCGAGGGGCCCCTGGCGGAGGCGGAGCTGGTCTCGGCCGTTCAGGCCCTGATCGCCCAGGTGCCCGAGCCGAACCGGGTGGTCACCGGCAAGACGGCGCCCTTCGAGGTGGCCCGCGCGCTCAAGGGGCTGGCGGCGCGCGACGTCGTGCGCCAGGGGCCGGAGGGCTGGCAGGTGACGCCGGGCGAGGAGGAGGTGCTGGCCTTCTACGCCAACTCGATCCTGCACCTGCTGGAGCCCGAGGCGGCGGCGGAGGAGGCCGCCGAAGCGCCCGAGGATGCTGCGCCTGCGAAGAGTGTCGCTGCGTCTGCGAGGTCATAAAATTACAAAATCGCCGGTTCTGCGGTTGCAATATTACCAGCCGGGTCATATTCCAAGCCTAGAGCCCGCGATTCTGCGTCGCGGCAACCCCGGCTTAAGGAAGAGGAGGCCCGAGATGGCACTCGACACCACGATCGCGCAGTACGACGCACCCCAGAAAGACCTCTACGAGGTGGGCGAGATGCCCCCGATGGGCCACGTGCCGAAGCAGATGTACGCCTGGGCCATCCGCCGCGAGCGCCACGGCGAGCCCGACAGCGCCATGCTGGAAGAGGTTGTCGACGTGCCCGAGCTGGACAGCCAGGACGTGCTTGTCTTGGTGATGGCAGCCGGCGTGAACTACAACGGCGTCTGGGCCTCCCTCGGCCAGCCGATCTCTCCCTTCGACGGCCACAAGCAGCCCTACCACATCGCCGGTTCCGATGCGGCCGGCATCGTCTGGGCGGTGGGCGACAAGGTGAAGCGCTGGAAGGTCGGCGACGAGGTGGTGATCCACTGCAACCAGGACGACGGCGACGACGAGGAATGCAACGGCGGCGACCCGATGTACTCCTCCTCCCAGCGGATCTGGGGCTACGAGACGCCGGACGGCTCCTTCTCTCAGTTCACCCGCGTGCAGTCCCAGCAGCTCATGCCGCGCCCCAAGCACCTGACCTGGGAAGAGGCCGCCTGCTACACCCTGACGCTCGCCACCGCCTACCGGATGCTCTTCGGGCATGAACCGCATGACCTGAAGCCGGGCCAGAACGTGCTTGTCTGGGGCGCATCGGGCGGCCTCGGCTCCTACGCGATCCAGCTCATCAACACGGCGGGCGCCAATGCCATCGGCGTCATCTCGGACGAGAGCAAGCGCGACTTCGTCATGGACCTCGGCGCCAAGGGCGTGCTGAACCGCAAGGATTTCGACTGCTGGGGCCAGCTGCCCACCGTGAACACCCCCGAATACGCCGAGTGGTTCAAGGAGGCGCGCAAGTTCGGCAAGGCGATCTGGGACATCACCGGCAAGGGCGTGAACGTGGACATGGTCTTCGAACACCCGGGCGAGGCGACCTTCCCGGTCTCCACCTTCGTGGTGAAGAAGGGCGGCATGGTGGTGATCTGCGCCGGGACAAGCGGCTTCAACCTGACCTTTGACGTGCGCTACATGTGGATGCACCAGAAGCGCCTGCAGGGCTCGCACTTCGCCCACCTCAAGCAGGCCAGCGCCGCCAACAAGCTGATGCTGGAGCGGCGGCTCGACCCCTGCATGTCCGAGGTCTTCACCTGGAACGACCTGCCCCAGGCGCACATGAAGATGATGCGCAACGAGCACAAGCCGGGCAATATGTCGGTCCTGGTCCAGGCTCCGACGACCGGCCTGCGCACGCTGGAGGACTGCCTCGAGGCGCGCCGCTGAGGCGGCGGGGTTTTTGAGAGGGAAGGGGGGCTGTTGGGCCTCCTGACCGGAGATCAGCAAGGCGGCGCCCCATCGGGCGCCGTTCTTCTTTCTTCTAATACCCGGGGTTCTGCCGACTGTCCCAGAGCCGCAGGATCTCGATGCGGGAGGCCGTCACGCGGTAGATCAGTGTGAAGGGCGTCCGCGGGATCGTCAGTTCGCGCAGGTCGGCGCGCCCTTCGCTCGGGTGCCCGGCATAGGGATTGGCCGCCAGCGTCTGCTGGATGGCCTTCAGGTGGGCGCGGGCCTTGGCGCTGCCCTCGGGAAAGACGGAGCGGTAGTAGAAGCGGAACCACTGAATGTCCTGCGCCGCCTCCTCGAGGAAGACGATCCTCATGGGCTGTCGGGCGTGATGTCCGCTTTCGGGGCGGGGCCCTCATCCTCGGTGTCCCAGCTATCCATCCAGTCGTTCATCGCCTCGGCGGAGATGAAGGCCCCCTTGTCGGCCTTTTCTAGGGCATCCTCGATGGCGGCCCTCTTCGCGGCCTTGGCTTCCAGCATCGCGCGAATGGCCCGCACCGCAAGCTGGGTCGCGGGGCGGTCTTCGATCTCCGCTTCGCGCTCCAGGGAGTCCCGGAGTGCCTCATCGAGGCGGATCGAGTAGGGGGCGGTGCCCATGGTCCTGCTCCTGTCTGTGCTGTCCTACAAGGTAATACGGTGCCGAGCGTCGGACAAGGTGCGGTTGTTTGTCGGCTTTGCTTTCTGGAGGGAGCGCCCTGACGGGATCGCCCGCCCTGATACTCCCTTTCTAGCAAAATCAACCACTTGCCGCCTTGCCCCCCGTCAGAAGCGGGGGCGTGAAAGGGCCTGCCGTTGCTGCTAGGCTCTACAGGCCAGGGTTGTGCTAACCAATCCTTAACCATTGAGCGCGAGGCTGCCATGCGTAACGAATGGATCTTGGAGGTCCTTGCCGACCTCAGGCGCTTTGCCCTTCTGAACGGGCTGCCCCAGCTGGCCGAGCAGCTGGACGACACGGCGCTGGTCGCCATGGCCGAGATCGCAACGCTTGAAGGGCGGAGGCATGGGCGCGACACCGAGGCTGGAGGCGATCCTGGCGGCATTGGAGCGGGCGGACAGTCTTGAGGCGCTGGACGCCACCTGCCGCGCCGTGCGGGACCATTTCGGCGCCTTGCACGTGGCCTACCAGCGGCTCGACGGTGGCGGCGAATGCTGCCTCTGCGGCACCTACCCGGTGGCCTGGCGGGCGCGCTACCGGGCGCGCGATCTCCAGCGGGTCGATCCGCTGGTGCTGGGGGCGGCGAACCGCTTCGATCCGGTGGACTGGAAGAGCCTCGACTGGTCGCCGCGCGTCGCCCGGGCGCTCTGGGCGGCGGGCGCGGCTCGGGGGCTCGGCCGCCAGGGCCTGAGCCTGACCCTGCGCGGCCCCGGCGGGCGGTTGGCGCTCTTCACCCTGCGAGGCACCGGCGGCGATGGCCCCTGGGCCGCCTTCGCCGCGGCCCACAGGCGGGCCCTGGTGCTGCTCGCGCACGTGCTGCACGGGCGCATCCTGGCCTTGGCCCCCGGCGGCGCGGCGCCCGCCGGGCCGCCCCTCTCGCCGCGCGAGGCGGAGGCCATGCGGCTCCTGGCGGGCGGGCTCAGCCGGGCCCAGGCGGCGGCCGACCTGGAGATCTCGGAGCACACCCTGCGCGCCTACATCGAGAGCGCGCGCTTCAAGCTCGGGGCGCTCAACACGACCCACGCGGTGGCCCGCGCCCTGAGCCGGGGGATGATCGCGGTCTAGGGGGCGGGAGGTGCCGGGAGAGGTGAGGGCGGAGCTGGGGGAGGTGAGGGCGGAGTTGGCTGGTCCGGTGGCCCGTTGAGCGAGTGGCTGTTGGCGGGAGAGGCCGGACCGAGGGCCCTGCGGTTGGTCCGTTGTTGCAGAGGGGCGTGGGCCGAATGGCGGCCCTCCCGGCCCAATTGACAATCGACTGCCGATAGGGCGGTTTGGGATTGTTTTGCCGACCTGCTCAGGGCCGGTCGCTGCACCAGACGGGTGCCGCCAATGGAGGGTGCCGCGAGGACTGCGGCGGGCGCGAATCGGTGCGCGGAAGAGGAGGTCCGGATTTCTGCACGCTGTCGGCGGGGCAGGTTCGGCGGGGCAGGTGGGTGAAGAGGGTCTGCTTTGTCGCGGCGGGGGCGCGAGCATTGAGACCGGAGTTTAGCGGTGGAGGGCGTAGCCAGTGAGGCCGGAGACCGGCCCGCTTTTCTCGGAGGCCCGCTCGCGCCACCTGGGGCGCCCCGCCGGCGCGCCACAAGGAGCGCCGGGCCATCACCGGGCCGATTCCAAACCCGCGCCACGCCCGCCCCGGACCTCCCGAGAACCCCACCCTGAACAAGCAGCAGCCCCACCACCCCAACCCCCCGCCACGGCACCCCCTTCCGCGGCCCGATTGCGCTGGTGGCGGGGCGCCGCTGCCACTAGTCTGCCGCCATGACGCACCTCCCCGCCCTGACCTATTCCGACGACCAGGCCACCGCCCACGATGCGGTGGTGGAGATGCTGCGCGGCGCGGGCATCGACCTTGACGATGCGCTCCTGCGGCCCCCCGGCGGCGGCAAGGATCAGGTCATGGCGATCACCGGCAAGGCCGGCTCTGGCAAGACCTTGCTCCTGGCCGAGCTCTACCAGGCCCTCGAGAAGGCCGGGGTGGCCATCGTCTCGGGCGACTACGAGCCCAAGAAGAAGGGCGACCGGCGCACCCTGGCGATCCTCGCGCCGACCAACAAGGCGGCCTCGGTGCTGCGCCTGCGCGGCGTGCCCGCCACGACGATCCACCGCATCCTCTACACCCCGGTCTACGATCCCGAGTACGAGCGCATCGCCGACTGGCTCGCGGGCAATGGGGAGCGGCCCCAGATCGAGGGCCTGACCGAGTTGGCGCTGGACCGGGCCCTGGCCTTCTACGAGGTCAACAAGTCGATCCCCGGCGCCCTGGCGGCGGCGGGGCTGCGCGGCAGCGATTTCATCACCGGCTGGAAGCGCCGCGAGGAGCCGCTCGATCTGGGCTTCGTGGACGAGGCCTCGATGCTGGACGACAAGCAGTTCGAGGACCTGAAGGAGATCTTTCCCACCCTGCTGCTCTTCGGCGATCCGGCCCAGCTGGCCCCGGTGAACCAGTCCGGCACCATGGTCTTCGAGAAGCTGCCCGAACGGCGGGTGCTCAACCTCAACCGGATCTACCGCCAGGAGGCGGACAACCCGATCCTTGATCTGGCCCACGCCCTGGCCGATCCGGCGCTCCAGTTCGAGGACTTCGAGCGCATGGTCGAGGAGGCCGCTCGGCGCGACGAGCGGGTCATCTGGGGGCAGCGGGTGGAGGTGGACCTGATGGCCCGCTCACCCGTGTTGGTCTGGCGCAATGTCACCCGCATCCGCCTGATCAACGCCTTCCGCGCCGTCCATGGCGCCCCCGAGGATGCCCTCCTGCCCGGCGAGCCGCTGATCTGCGACGGCATCGAGCTGCCCCTGAAGCACCGCAAGCGCCGCCTGGACCTGGAGGCGCGGGGCCTGATCAAGGGGGCCCAGGTGGTCTTCCTGGGCGAAGGGCGCAAGCCCGGCTTCTCGCGGCTGCACGTCATGGGGGCGGAGGACCCCCAGGTCTCGGCCGCCTCCATCGTGAAGATCGAGAAGCCCGACGAGGAGGAGCCCTTCATCCCCTTCGCCGCCCGCATGGGGGCCACCTTCCTGCATGGCGCAGCGGTGACGATCCACAAGGCCCAGGGCAGCCAGTGGGAGAATGTCCAGGTCTTCGCGCCCGATCTCTACGCCGCCGCCCGCATGGGCCGCACCGAGGCCGGCCAGCCGCTCTGGAAGCGCCTGGCCTACGTGGCCATCACCCGCGCCCAGGAGCGGCTCTACTGGGTGGTTCGCAACCGCCTTTCCAAACCCACCGGGCCGCTGCGGGTGGATGACCTGAAGGCCGCGGCCCCCGCCCCCCTGACCCTAGATCCCAGCCCGGAGGAAAGCCCATGAAACGCGCCATCGTCACCGGAGCCAGCGGCGGCATCGGCCGGGCCAGCGCCGAGCTGCTCCTGCAGGAGGGCTGGGAGGTGGGGCTCGTGGCCCGGCGCGCCGCCCCGCTGGAGGAGATCGCGGCGGCCCACCCACGCGCCCGCGTCCTGCCCGCCGACGTGACCGATGCCGCGGCCCTGGAGGCGGCCTTCGCCGAGTTCGGCCCGCTCGATCTGCTCTTCAACAATGCCGGCATCTTCGGCCCCTCCGGCCCCATCGACGAGATCGCGGTCGAGGACTGGGAGCGCGTCCTGATGGTCAACCTGCATGGCATGTTCCTGGCCGCGCGCCTGGCCTTCGGCGCCATGCGAGCCAGCGGCAGGGGCGGGCGGATCATCAACAACGGCTCCATCTCGGCCACCACGCCGCGGCCCGGCTCGGTCTGCTACACCACCACCAAGCACGCCATCACCGGGCTCACCAAGAGCCTGGCGCTCGACGGGCGGCCCTTCGACATCGCCTGCGGCCAGATCGACATCGGCAATGCCGAGACGGAGATGGTGGCGGGCCTCAAGAAGCTCAGCCCCGAGACCCACACCATGGGGGTGGAGAATGCCGCCCGCGCGGTGCTGCACATGGCGGGCCTGCCGTCCGAGGCGAACGTGCTTTTCATGACCGTGATGGCCACCAAGATGCCCTTCGTGGGGCGGGGTTAGGGCATAAGCCCCCGCTCGGCGAGGAAGGCGCGCAGGGTCGCCTGGGCCTCGGGCGCCTCCAGCAATTCGTGCCGGGCGGCCAGGGGCCCCTTGCTGAAGACCACCGAGCGGCTGGCGCTGCCGGGCTGCATCGCGGGGCCGCAGTCGCCGCGGGTCCAGTCGTTCTGGAACCAGGGATCATCCTTGCCGACGAGCGAGAGCACCGGCTCCGCCGCGCCGGCCTTGAGGCCCTTGTATTCGGGCCAGCCTGCGTTGCAGGTCCAGCCCTCGATCACCCGGGCATTCACCGCCTCCTCGGGGCCCGTGGCCTCATAGGTGGCGGTGGTGATGGCCCCCTCGCTGAGGCCCATGAGGATCACCCGGTCGGGATCGACGAAGGGCAGGCGCCGGACCTGCCGAACCGCATGGGCGGCATCGGCCTGGCGCATCTTCAGAACGTCGCGGTAGAGGCTGCCACGGTGGGTCGCGGGATCGCAGGACTGGGCGTACTTCTGCCGCGCGAGGCTCGCCGGGGCGACGATGAGGAAGCCCATCCCGGCCATCAGCTCGATCCGCCGCCTGGTGCCCTCCCAGATGCCGGAACAGCCGTGCAGGTAGAGGACCACCGGCAGGGGCGCGCCGCCCTCGGGGCGCCAGTCGGCCAGCTCGGCGGTACTCGGGGCCTCGGGGCCCGCGGCCCCGGCGGGCAGGCGGACGAGAGCCCTCTCCCAGGTGCGGGCGAGCTCCGCCGGGTCGGTCCAGTCCGCCTGCGAGATGCGCAGCGGCGCGACGAAGCTGCGGGTGTCGTTGTGCAGGCCCTGGGCCGGGCCTTCCCCGGCCAGGAGCGGCAGCAGCGCGAGGGCCTGCAGGAGGGTCTTTGGGGTCATGCTCTTTGTCCTCTGGTCCGGGGGTGAGCCTAGCAGAGGGGGCGCCCAAGGGAATGGCCCTTGCGCACCATCCCGGCCTTTGGCGCGGGGGGCCGGCCCCCGGGGCGCTGCCCCGGACCCCGGAGTTTATCCGGCAAAGCGAAGCAGGGGGCGGGGGATCAGCGCCGCAGCAGGCTGAAGGCGGCGGAGGCGCCCCAGCCGGCCGCGATGGCGATGGCCAGGGACATGAGCCCGTAGAGGAAGGCGTTTTCCCGCGAGAGGGTGTAGAGCCAGCGTTCCATGCCCACCTTGCGGACGTCGATCGCCGTCTCGTAGCGGGCCACCACCTCGCCGCCGCGGGTCAGGAAGATGCGGGTGTCGTAGGCCCCCTCGGTGAGGGCCGCGGGCAGGCGGATGGCGGCGCGGAAGAGGGTCTGCTCGTCCACCGTCACGCCGCCCTCGATCACCTGGTACTGGTCTGCCTTCTTGCGGATGCGGATCAGGGCGGTGGTGAAGGCGGGGCTGTCCTGGATCGTCATGGGGGCGCCGACGGAGCGGATCGCCTGGGGGATCGAGATGTCGTGGCGCAGGTCCTCGACCGCCTTCAGGACCTCGCGCATCGGGCCCGAGGTGACCACGGCGTAGTAGCTCGGCGCCCGGTCCACCTCCACCGCGTCGGTGTTGACCCAGATGCCGAAGCGCTTTTCCTTGCGCCGCACCATGACCGGGGTGGAGGGCCCCGAGACGGTGACGATGACCTCGAGCGGCGGGCCTTCGGGCACCGGCGTCTCGCGCTTGACGGCGCCATAGACGAGGATCTCGGAGCCGTTGAAGTTGGTGGTGATGGAGACCTCGGCCTGGCTCAGGCCGAGCACGATCTCCTCCTCCGCGCGCAGCGGCAGGGCAAGCCAGGCCAGGGCCAGGAGGAGGGCGGCGAGGCGGCCCATCAGTGGCCCCCCGCCGGGCCGAGGGTGTAGAGCTCGGCCGGCTGGATCAGCAGATCGAGCGCCAGCTTGCCGCAGACGGCGAGGACCAGCATGGCCAGCAGGATGCGCAGCTGCTCGGCCTTCATCTTGACCCCGATGCGGGTGCCCACCTGGGCACCGATGACGCCGCCGACCAGCAGCAGCACCGCCAGGACGATGTCCACCGTGTAGTTGGTGGTGGCGTGCAGCATGGTGGTGAAGCCGGTGACGAAGATGATCTGGAAGAGCGAGGTGCCGACCACGACCTTGGTGGGCATGCCCAGCAGGTAGATCATCGCGGGCACCATGATGAAGCCGCCGCCGACACCCATGATGGCGGCCAGGATGCCCACGCTCACCCCCACCAGCAGCGGCGGGATGACCGAGATGTAGAGGCCCGAGACCCGGAAGCGCATCTTGAAGGGCAGGCCGTGGATCCAGTTGTGCTTCTTGCGGGGGGCGGCCTTGCCGCGCTTGGTGTTGCGGATCGCGCGGAGCGATTCCAGGAACATCAGCCCGCCGATGATGCCGAGGAAGACGACGTAGCAGAGCTTGATCAGCAGATCGACCTGGCCCTGCGCCTTGAGGTAGTTGAAGACCATGACGCCCAGGGCCGCGCCGATCAGGCCGCCGATCAGCAGGACCGTGCCCATCTTCAGGTCCACCGTCTTGCGCTTGAGGTGCGCCAGCACGCCCGAGAAGGAGGAGGCGACGATCTGGTTCGCCTCGGTTGCCACGGCGACGGCGGGGGGGATGCCGATGAAGAAGAGCAGCGGCGTCATCAGGAAGCCGCCGCCGACGCCGAACATGCCCGAGAGAACGCCGACGAGCCCGCCCAATCCCAGCAGCAGGAAGGCATTTACCGACACCTCGGCGATGGGCAGATAAATCAGCATGAAGTCTGTTAGCGCGGGCGCGGGGCTAAATCAACGTCTCATGCCGCAGCGCCGCATGCAGGACCGATGGGCTGGGGGCAACTGGACTCATTGCCAGGGCGGCTGGCCCGGCCCCGGGAGGGGGCCGGGGAGCCTCAGCGTTCCTTTACGTAGGGCTCCCCGCCGGCCCGAGGCGGGATCGCCTTGCCGACGAAGCCCGCCAGGATGATCACCGTCATGACATAGGGCAGGGCGCCCAGGAGCTGGGCCTGGACCTTGATGCCGATGAGCCCCTCGATCACGTCGGGGCGGGTCTCCAGCGCGCTGAAGAGACCGAAAAGCAGGGTGGCGTAGAGGGCGTGCCAGGGGCGCCACTTGGCGAAGATCAGGGCCGCCAGGGCGATGAAGCCACGGCCCGCCGACATGTCCTTGACGAAGCCCGCCTGGAGGGCGGTGGAGAGGTAGGCCCCGGCGATGCCGCAGAGGATGCCGCAGATGCCCACGGCGGCGAAGCGCAGGCCGACGACGGAGACCCCGGCGGTGTCAACGGCGGCGGGGTTCTCGCCCACGGCGCGGAGGCGCAGGCCGAAGCGGGTGCGGAAGAGCAGCCACCAGGTGAAGGGCACGGCGGCGAAGGCCAGGTAGACGAGGATCGAGTGGCCCGAGATGAGCTCCGAGTAGAGCGGCCCGATCACCGGCACATCGGCCAGGGCCTCGGCACCGGGCAGGGTGATCCCCTCGAAGCGGGCGCCGCCGACGAGCGAGGGCGTGCGGCCGCCCTGGCGGAACCAGTCCTGGGCGATGAGCACGGTCATGCCCGCCGCCAGGAAGTTGATCGCCACGCCCGAGATGAGCTGGTTGCCGCGGAAGGTGATGGAGGCCACCCCGTGCAGGGCGCTGAGCGCCAGGGAGGCGCCGATGCCCGCCAGCAGGCCGATCCAGACGGAGCCCGAGAGGGCGGCCAGGGCGGCCGAGAAGAAGGCCGCCGCCAGCATCTTGCCCTCGAGCCCGATGTCGAAGATGCCGGCCCTTTCGGAGAAGAGGCCCGCGAGGCAGGCGAGCAGCAGCGGCGTGGCCAGGCGCACGGTGGAATCGAGCAGCTGGATGATCGTTGCGTAGTCCATTACTCGACGGGCTCCACCGGCTTGCGTTCGGGTTTCGGCGGCCGGGCGGCGCGCAGGGTCAGGAAGAAGCGCTCCAGCGGCATCCGCACCATATTGTCGAGGGCGCCGGTGAAGAGGATCACCAGGGCCTGGATCACCACGATCAGCTCGCGCGGGATGGTCGTCCAGAGGGCCAGCTCGGCGCCGCCCTGGTAGAGGAAGCCGAAGAGGATGGCCGAGATGAAGACGCCCACGGGGTGTGAGCGGCCCATCAGGGCCACGGCGATGCCGATGAAGCCGGCCCCCTCCGTGGAGTTGAGGACCAGGCGCTCGGCCTCGCCCATGACGTTGTTGATGGCCATCATCCCCGCCAGGGCGCCCGAGAGGATCATGGCGATCATGATGATCCGCGTCGGCGAGATGCCCGCGTACTTGGCGCCGCTCTCGGACTTGCCGTAGGAGCGGATCTCGAAGCCCAGACGGGTGCGCCAGATCAGCAGCCAGAGGGCAAAGCAGGCCGCCGTGGCCACCAGGAAGGAGACATTGGCCGGGGCCGCCTTGGAGAAGGAAATGCCCAGGGGGGCCAGGATGTCGTGCAGGGTGGGCAGGTGCGTCGCCTCGGGGAAGCGGGCGGTGGCCGGGTCCATGGAGCCCGCGGGCCGCAGCAGGTTCACCAGGACGTAGTTCAGCAGGGCCGCGGCGATGAAGTTGAACATGATCGTGGTGATCACGATGTGGCTGCCGCGCCGGGCCTGGAGCCAGGCCGGAATGGCCGCCCAGAGGGCTCCCAGCAGGCCCGCCATCAGGGCCGCGCCGATCAGCGCCAGCGACCAGTGCGGCCAGGGGATGAAGAGGCAGGCGAGGGCGACGCCGAGACCGCCCAGCATGGCCTGGCCCTCACCGCCGATGTTGAAGAGCCGGGCGTGGAAGGCGATGGCCACGGCGAGGCCGGTGAAGATGAAGTTGGTGGCGTAGTAGAGGGTGTAGCCCCAGCCGTAGGTGGAGCCGAGGGCGCCGGTCACCATCAGGTTCACGGCGGCAATCGGATCCTCGCCGATGGCCAGGATGACCAGGGCCGAGATGACGGCGGCGAGAAGCAGCGAGATCAGCGGGACGAGGATCACCTCGGCCCATTTGGGCATCACGTCCATGCGATGCTCTCCACGCTGGCGGGGGTTGCTAGAGGAAGAGCTTGGCGACCGCGACGATGGCCAGGGTGGCCGCCGAACCGATGACCATGAGGTACCAGCGGTTCTCGGTGGTCAGCTTGGCCGACTCCGCATTCAGCTTGCTGGTCTCGGCGACGAGCTTCATGATCTCGGCGTCGACCCGGCGATTGTGCTGTTCCCGTTCTTCGGGTGTCATCTCTGCAGGCTTTCCTGAACTCTGTCATGAAGATACGTTCATCCTACCGAAATTTCAATTAATGTGAGGTAAACCACCCGCTCAGGCCTCCTTCGATGCATCGCCGTGCGTGTGGGCCAGGTTGGCCTCGATCTCGGCCATGCTGTGCTCCACGTCGGTGTCGGTGATGCCCGCCATGAGCAGGCCGAGCTCGCGCTCATCGGTCTGGTCGGGCAGACGTTCGCCCATGATCTGGCCGTCGAACATGACAGCGATGCGGTCCGACAGGGCCAGGATCTCTTCCAGCTCGACGGAGACCAGCAGGATCGCCTTGCCCTGGTCGCGCAGGGCGACGATCTGCTGGTGGATGAACTCGATGGCGCCGATGTCCACGCCGCGCGTGGGCTGGCCGACAAGCAGGAGCTCCGGGTTGCGCTCGATCTCGCGCGCCAGGACGATCTTCTGCTGGTTGCCGCCGGAGAAGTTCTTGGCGGCCAGGTTCGGATCGGGCGGGCGCACGTCGAAGCGCTCCATCTTGCCCGCCGTGTCGGCCTTGATGGCGGCATTGTTCATCAGGGCCGCGTTCTTCTGGTAGTCGGAATCGTGGTGATAGCCGAAGGCGGTGTTTTCCCAGGCGTGGAAATCCATGATCAGGCCCTCGCGCTGGCGGTCCTCCGGCACGTGGGAGATGCCCCGCGCCCGGCGCGACTGGCCGTCCGCATCGCGCCCCGAGAGGGAGAGCGGCTGGCCCAGCAGGGCGATCTCGCCGCGGGCCTCGCGGTAGCCGCCCAGCACCTCGAGCAGCTCGGACTGGCCATTGCCGGCCACCCCCGCGATGCCCAGCACCTCGCCCGCGCGGACCTGAAGGTCGATCCCGCGCAGCCGTTCGACGCCCTTGTCGTCCACCACCTTGAGGCCGCGCACGTCAAGCACGACCTCGCCCGGGGTGGCGGGCTTCTTGTCCACCCGCAGCAGCACCTTGCGGCCGACCATCAGCTCGGCCAGTTCCGGCGGCGAGGTCTCGGCGGTCTTGACGGTGGCGGTCATCTCGCCGCGGCGCATGACGCTCACCGTGTCGGTGATCTCCATGATCTCGCGCAGCTTGTGGGTGATGAGGATGATCGTCTTGCCCTCGGAGCGCAGCCGCCCGAGGATGCGGAACAGCTGGTCGGCCTCCGCCGGGGTCAGCACGCCGGTGGGCTCGTCGAGGATCAGGATGTCGGCCTGGCGGTAAAGCGCCTTGAGGATCTCGACCCGCTGCTGCATGCCCACGCCGATGTCCTGGATGCGGGCATCGGGGTCCACGTTCAGGCCATAGTCCTCGGCCAGTTCGATCAAGGAGCGCCGGGCCTTGGCGAGCGACGTTGTCAGCTTCCAGCCGTCCTCGGCGCCGAGAATGATGTTTTCCAGCACGGTGAAGTTCTCGACCAGCTTGAAGTGCTGGAAGACCATGCCGATGCCCGCCGCGATGGCGGCCTGGCTGTCCGTGATGTTGGTTTTGCGGCCGCCGATGAAGATCTCGCCCGCGTCGGCCTTGTAGAAGCCGTAGAGGATCGACATGAGCGTCGACTTGCCCGCGCCGTTCTCGCCGATGATGCCGTGGATCGTGCCCGGCATGACGCGGATGGAGATGTCCTTGTTGGCCTGCACCGGGCCGAAGGCCTTGGAGATGCCCTTCAGCTCAATGGCGGGAGCGGCAGTTGCCTGCCGCTCCTCTGTCGTCTGGGTGGTCACTTAGAAATCCAGCGCCGGGCAGCTGTCGTCGGACATGTAGTCGTGCACGGCAAGCGAGCCGTCCGCGATCTTGGCAGCGGCCTCGTCCACGGCGCTCTGCATGTCGCCCGAGACCAGCTCGGCGTTGTGCTCGTCCATGGCGTAGCCCACGCCGCCGTTGCCAACGCCCATCACCTGGAAGCCGGTTTCCATGCCGGCGCCATCCTCGAAGGCCTGGTAGACGGCATTGTCAACGCGCTTCAGCATGGAGGTCAGGACCTTGCCGGGGTGCAGGTAGTTCTGGTTGCTGTCCACGCCGATGGAGAGGATGCCCTCGTCCGCGGCGGTCTGGAGCACGCCCACGCCGGTGCCGCCGGCGGCGGCATAGACCACGTCAGCGCCCTGGCTGATCTGCGCCTTGGTCAGCTCGGAGCCCTTCACCGGGTCGTTCCAGGCGGCGGGGGTGGTGCCGGTCATGTTGGCGATCACGGTGGCGTCGCTGTTCACGGCCTTGACGCCCTGGGCGTAGCCGCAGGCGAACTTGCGGATCAGCGGGATGTCCATGCCGCCGATGAAGCCGACGGTGTCGCTCTCGGAGGCCATGGCGGCCATCATGCCGACGAGGTAGGAACCCTCATGCTCGTTGAAGACCACGGAGCGCACGTTGGGCTGGTCCACCACCATGTCGATGATGACGAAGTTGGTGTCGGGGTAGTCCGCCGCCACCTGGCCGAGGGCGTCGCCGAAGGCGAAGCCGGCCATGACGATCGGGTTGGAGCCGGCCTCGGCGAAGCGGCGCAGGGCCTGCTCGCGCTGGGCCTCGGACTGGAGCTCGATCTCGCGGAAGCTGTTGCCGGTCTCGTCGGCCCAACGCTGGGCGCCGTTGAAGGCGGCCTCGTTGAAGGACTTGTCGAATTTGCCGCCGAGATCGAAGATCAGGGCGGGCTCGGCCAGGGCGGCGCCGGCGCTCAGCGCCAGGGCTGCTGCGGCGCCCATGAATTTGGTCATAAGGGTCATCAGGTATCTCCCAGTTGTTTTCCTGTTGGGGTGGCAAAGCCGTAGCGGAACACCCAAGATCGAAAGATCAGAGCCAATGTAGGGCGTAGCGGGGGGTCAGGGTCAACCGATTCTTGGCCCGTGACGTTGCTCCCCCGGGCTCTGACCAAGGGTCAGATCGCGGGCCATGAGCCAGGCATCTACGGGCTTTGCGCCCTGCCGCGCGTAGTAGCCCGGCCTTTTCCCGACCCGCGCGAATTGGCAGCCTTCGTAGAGCGCGATGGCGGGCCCGTTGTCCGCCGCCACCTCCAGGAAGGCCCGCTCGGTGCCGGGCGGCAGGGTGGCGATCCAGCGGCCCATCAGGCCCCGGGCAATGCCCCGGCGCTGCCGCGCGGGATCGACGGCGAGGGTCAGCAGCTCGCTCTCGCCCGCCAGGGTGCGGATGAGGGCAAAGCCATGATCCTCGGCCAGGAGGGCGACATGGGGAGCCTCCAGCAGATCGGCGAATTCCGCCGCGGACCAGGGGCGGGACTGGCGGAAGGCCAGGCCATGGAGCTCTGCCAGGCGGGCCGGGGTCACGTCAGGATCAGGGGGCCGGAATCGCGCGCCGGGGCGGCATCGGCGGGCTTGAGGTAGAGCGGCGCGGGCCGCTCGGTGGTGGTGGCGTAGCGCTGGGCGGCGAGGCGGGCGATGGCCTCGGCCACGGGATGCACCGGGGCCTGGCCCCGGGCGCCGATCAGCGGCCCCTCGAAGGGCGGCAGGGCCTCGGCGGGGTAGAGCGCGGGCTCGGCCAGGGCGGGGTTCTCGAAGCCCTGGAGATAGAGCTGGTCGCGCCGGGCATCGACGGCGCAGGCGCAGGGGCCTTCCGTGCCCAGCCGCAGGGCCTCGAAGAGGCTCACGCCGACCGCCGGGATGCCCAGACCCAGGGCCAGGCCGCGCGCGGCCGAGACGGAGATGCGGATGCCGGTGAAGTTGCCCGGCCCGACGCCGACACCGATGGCCGAGAGCCCGCCCACGCTGCACCCCTGGGCGGCCAGAAGCTCCTGGCAAAGGACCAGCAGGCGCTCGGCCTGGCCCTTGGCCATCTCCTCCTGGGCGCTGGCCAGGATGCGGTCCCCCGACAGCAAAGCGGCCGCGCAGTGCGCGGCCGATGTGTCGAAGGCCAGGACGAGGGGGGCGTCAGGCAACCGGGCGCACCTCTGTCACCTCGGGGATGTAGTGGCGCAGCAGGTTCTCGATGCCCATCTTCAGCGTCAGCGTGGAGGAGGGGCAGCCCGCGCAGGCGCCCTGCATGTGCAGGTAGACGACGCCGCGGTCGAAGCCGTGGAAGGTGATGTCGCCGCCGTCCTGGGCCACGGCGGGGCGCACGCGGCTGTCCAGCAGCTCCTTGATCTGGCCGACGATCTCGCCGTCCTCGCCCTCATGCTCGGCATGGCCGGAGCTGGCCGGGGCGGCATCGTCCGCCATCACCGGCTGGCCCGACTGGTAGTGCTCCATGATGGCGCCCAGCAGCGGCGGCTTGATGTGGTCCCACTCGACGCCGTCGGCCTTGGTCACGGTGACGAAATCGGTGCCGAAGAAGACACCGGTGACGCCCTGCACGCCAAACAGGCGCTGCGCCAGGGGGCTGTCGCCCGCGGCCTCGGAGGAGGGGAAATCGGCCGTGCCCATCTCCAGCACGGACTGGCCGGGCAGGAACTTCAGGGTCGCCGGGTTCGGCGTGGATTCGGTCTGAATGAACATGGCATTTCCTCGCTTCGGGTTGCTCCTGATATGCGCAGCGGGGCCTCCACTGTCAAGGGTTTCTGGAATGGTTCTAAATTGCGGGGGAGGCAAAGATTCCGCTTAGGGAAAGGGCCGATTGGCCTTATATGGTTGGCCCATCCGGGCATGAGTCGCCCCACCGGAAGGGGGGCCCTGCGCTGCCCCTTCTTTCGGAGTTCGAAATGGATCTTCTACTGGGCACGGGCATCCTGGCCGCGTCCTACCTGCTCTTTTGCTGGGCCTGGCTTGTCCACCGCGGCCCGCGCCGCGCCCCCTGGGTCGAGCTGCCGGGCACCTCGATGATGATCTGCGTGGTCCTCACCACCCTGCCGCCCATCGGCCTCGGCTTCCTGGCCCTGGGGCTCATGTCGCCCCTCTCGGCGGCCCTGGCGGTGGGGCTGGTGCCGCTCATCGGCACGCTGCTCTTCAGTCTCCTGGCGGTGCTGGCGGGGCAGAGCCTCTGGCGGCGCTCGCGTGGCGGGGCTGCCCCGCTGCCACAGGCGGCCAACCGCAACGTGGAGCCCACCGTGGCCGCCCCCATGCGGGTGGCCTGACAGGCCGCAAATCAGGCCGGGGCCGTCAGGTGATGGCCTCGAGCCGCTCCTTGCTCATGGTGCCGGGCACGATGGTGATCGGCACCGGCAGGGACCCCGCCGAGCGCGAGAGCTGCGTGACCAGCGGGCCCGGGCCCTTCTTCTTGTCCGCCGAGGCGCCCAGCACCAGGACCCCGATCTCCGGGTCTTCAGCGATCTGCTGGATGATCTCGTCCACCGGCTCGCCCTCGCGGATCACCAGCTCGGGGTTCACCCCCTGCTTGTCGCGCATCCACTTGGCGAAGACCTCGAAGTGCACCTCGATGCGCTCCCGCGCCTCCTCACGCATGATGTCGCCCACCCCGATCCAGTGATTGAACTCCTCCGGCGGGATCACCGCCAGGACCTCGACCCCGCCGCCGGTGCGGTTGGCGCGCAGGGCGGCAAAGCGCATGGCATTGAGGCATTCGGTGGAATCGTCGAGAACAACGAGGAACTTGCGCATTCTGGGTCTCCTTGGCGCGGATCATGGCCCCTGGCGCAGGGCAGGGCAATGCAAATCTGGCGCCCCTCTCAGTGGCCCGAGTGGGCCCAGTCCCAGTACATCTCGCGGACCCGGCGGGTCACCGGGTTGCCATTGCCGCCCACGGCGTAGCGCGTCTCGTCGAAGGCGGCCACGGGGGTGACCTTCATCATGTTGCCCGACAGGAAGACCTCGTCGGCGGCGTGGAAGTCCTCGAAGCTCAGGACGCACTCATGCACCTTCATGCCCGCAGCGCGCAGGTTGGACATGTGGCGCGCCCGGGTGATGCCCGCCAGGAAGGTGCCGTTGGGGATGGGGGTGAAGAGCTCCCCGTCGCGGACCATGAAGACATTGGCCGAGGCGCTCTCGGCCACGTTGCCCATGGCATCGGCCACCAGGGCGTTGCCGAAGCCCTTGGCGCGGGCCTCGGCCAGCATCCGGGCGTTGTTGGGATAGAGACAGCCAGCCTTGGCGTTGACGACGTTGTCCTCCAGCACCGGGCGGCGAAAACGGGTCCGGGTGAGGGTCGTGGCGGCCTCGGGCGGGGCCATGGGGATCTCCTCGAGCGAGACGGCAAAGCCGGTGGCGTTGGGCCGGGGCACGATGCCCAGCTCGTCGCCCTCGATGGCCCAGTACATGGGCCGGATGTAGATCGGCGCCTCCTTGGGGTAGTGGCTCAGCCCCTCGCGGATGATCTCCACCATCTCCGCCGTGCTCTTGCTGGGGGTGATCATCAGGGCCTCGGCCGAGCGGTTGACCCGGGCGCAGTGGGCCTCGAGATCGGGGGTCAGCCCGTCGAAGCGGCGGGCCCCGTCAAAGACCGTGGTGCCGAGCCAGGAGCCGTGATCGGCGGCGCGCATGATCATCGCGTCGCCGCGCTGCCACTTGCCCTCGAAATAGGTGGAGATGTTGCTGCCGGTGGCCATGGGTCGTCCTTGCGCGAGAGGGGGAGGGGGCGCGGCTCAGGGCGCGCTGCGGTAGATGCCTTCGGGCAGGTTCAGGGCCGCCGCCAGATCGCGCAGCTGGACCGGCGAGAGGGTGATCCGCGCCACCCTGTCGGTGCGCGGGTCCCACTGCTCGAAGGTGATCTCGCTGTCGAAGGCCTGGACGGTCACATCCTCCCGCAGGGGGCTGCCGCCCTCGTCCACGAGGGTGATGACCGAGGCGTCGAATTCATGCTCGATGGTAAACATGGCGCCAGAGTGCGGCTTTCGGCGGCGCTTTGCAAGGGGCCGGGGCGGGGCGCGGGAAGTGAAGGCGCGAGGGGCGGGCCAGCCGCCCCCCGGGGGGGTCAGCCGTCGATGCGGGCGGCCATGATGGCGATGGCCTTCTGGTAGACCGTGGCGGCGTTCCAGGCCTGGATCACCGGGAAGTTGGTCTGGCCCTCCTGGTAGCCCTTGCCGGGGCGCCAGCCCTTCTGGCGCAGGAAGTTGGCGGTGGAGGCCAGGGCGTCGGCCTGGTTGTAGAAGTCCACCCGGCCATCTCCGTTGCCGTCCACCCCGTAGGCCAGGGCGTTGCCCGGCAGGAACTGCGTGTGGCCCAGCTCGCCGTGCTTGGCGCCGCGGGTGTCGCCGGTGATGGCGCCGCGGTCGACCAGCTTGAGCGCGCCCAGGGCGTGGGGGCGGAAGAAGTCGGAGCGGCGGCAATCGTAGGTCAGGGTGGTGATCGCCGAGACCACGGGCGAGTTGCCCATGAAGCCGCCGAAGCCCGTCTCCATGCCGTGGATCGCGATGAGCACGCCCGCGGGCACGCCGTAGCTGCGCTCAAGCGCCTGGTAGAAGCCCGGGTTGCGCGCCTTGCGCTTGCGGCCCTGGGCCACGATGGTCTCGGCGCCGCGCACCTGCATGAACTTCTCGAGCGAGTAGCGGAAGGACTTCTGGTTGCGGTCGGCGCGGATCGTGTCGCTGGCGTAGCGGGCCGAGGCGAGGGCCTGCAGTCCGCGCTGGCCGACGCCGGCCGCCTGGGCCTGGCGGGCGAAATCCTGTTTCCAGGCGTTGAAGCCGCTGGCGTCGTTGCCGCAGCTCGCCGCCCAGGCGCCGCTGCCCAGGGTGATCAGGGCAAGACCTGTCGTTAAAAGTGTTCTGAAAGAAGGCATATCGTTTCCCGGTTGAACATCGGCCGCAGATTAGCGGCCCTTTCGCCGGGTACAACGATGAAAAGCAGCGAATAGTTGCCGAAAGTTTGCCCTCAGAGGGAGATTTCCAGGATCCAGCGCAGCTCCGCGTGGGTGGCGGCGTAGGCGTAGGCGGTGCCGCCCAGCAGGATGGCGACGCCGACGAGCAGCGGGAAGGTGATCCGGCTGCCGCCTCTGGCCCTGCGAAAGAGGCCCCTGCGGCCCGGGCGGCGGGCCTCCTGCGCGGCAATGCGCGCCAGGCGTTGATCAAATGTGGTTGTCGAAATGGCCATAGCGAACCTTCCAATCCCCCCGATGCAGCGTCGCGCTTCAAGATGGCGCAATCGTGGCGCCCGTCGGGCCTTTTTGCGCAGGGGCCGCGCCGGGAAGGTGCCGCCCGGGAGGAGCGGGCAGGGCACCCCTCAGGAGGGCAGCCCGTCGAGCCGCTCGAGGCGGGCCAGGGCCTCTTCCCAGGGGGCGCGGTCGGCCCAGCAGATGTGGGCGTCGGGGGCGCGGGGCGGGGGCCCGTCGAGCGCCCCGGCCGGGACCAGGACCGGCCCCGCCGGGGCTTCCCGGTGCGGCAGGGGCGCGCCGCAGTCGCAGCAGAAGCTGCGGGCGTGGCGGCTGCCGGGCAGACGGAAGGCGCGGACCTTCTCGGCGCCGCTGTGCCAGGTGAGTTGGGCCTCAAGGGCAAAGAGGTTGGCCGCGTGGGCCGCGCCGCTGCCCCGGCGGCAGCGCGTGCAGTGGCAGAGGAAGAAGTGCGCGAAAATCCCCGTGACGGTGAAGGTCACGCCGCCGCAGAGGCAGCCGCCGCTTGCCGATTGATCCATGATGAAGGCCCCTCCCCGGGCCGCCCGAGGGGCGCATGGGGCATGGGGTAGCTTCGCCCGGCAGATGCGTCAACGCGGGGGCGTCCACTGCAGAAGCGGAAGGGGGGGGGGGGGCGGCTGTTGGCCCTTTGCATTTCGTGGCCGAGATCCTTTTGCGCATGACGCTCTGTCCGACATGGCTTTCCGGAGAAATTTTCGGGAAGCCTTCGCGACTGAAGGTCGGGTGTGCGGACAAAGCGGACGTTGAAGCCTTCAAAGACCTCTCAAACCTACGAAGACGAAGAAACTCCAAAGGGCAGATATTATTACCACGAAAGGAAGCCAACCAAACACCTTTTCGCCAGCTTGTTTCTGGCGAAGGTGGATTGGCCAAGAAATCGCACTGAATATGGTCGGCGCATAAGGGATGCAAAGAAGAATTGCCGCCTCAGCTAGCCTTTGCGGGTTGTTCGGGTGTGTGCCGATTGTACCCCAAGCGGCTGTAAACAAATTCGCAAACGTAACGGTGAAAAATCCAACACTCACCGCCAGAGCGACCGTTGCTAAGATATCCAGATACTTGTCGACGCGCAGATGCTTGTTCGAACTTTGCCGCTGAGTATTGGATTGTCACTTAGGGTTCTGAGCAGACATGTGACCGTGCCGCTCAAACTAACCCTATTGCCTCAGTGAAAGGAAAATAACTGCGCCTCCCAAGACGGTGTATCTGGGCCCAGAAATTAAACCATGGAGTACCCGGCGTCAGTCAAATGTCGCGGGAGGTGCGAAGTCTACATCCAATTCAATAGGCTCACTTGGTGTCAGTTCATCGAAAGTAAATGGCGGGGCAAAATCAACGTCTAGGGTGACGACTTGCGAGCCGGGGGCGAGAGGTTCCGATCCTTCGAGTGAGCTAGCATTCACCACAGATGCACTGGGCTCTCCCTCAACAGCAGGTTGTTTCCTTGGTTCCGAACTGGCATCCGGTTTGCTACAGGCGCTCAGAAAGAGCGCGAACACGCAAATGGAAATCTGACTGGCTTTCGGCATCTTGGTTCCTTTTGGGAGCACACCCGGGCAATTCACGGATGTTCCACCTATAGGTGTAGGTCTCTTCATGCCGGGCTACAACAGCGAAATTGGAGCTTGTGGTCAGCTAACGGCTGAGGAAGCCGAGCGTGCGCTTGATGGCCCTCCGAATATCAGCCACACCTTCGCAGGGAAGAAACAAATTTTCAGCCCTAATGACGCGGCTGATCCCTGAGATGTGCCAAACAACGGTGGCTTGCATGAAGAAATATGGTCGTACATTCCACTTGCCTGCCTCCCCGGGTGTTGGGAGTGATGACAAGATCATTCAAGACCTTACCCATCTAAACGGCGCTGAAGAGGTCGTGTTCACCGAAAAGATGGACGGCGAGAACACGACAGTCTTTGCGGGCGGTTGCCATGCCCGAAGCCCTGACAGCGGATACCACGCATCTCGCGACTGGATGAAGGCCTATGCGGCGGGCATTTCGCCAAGCCTTTCCGGCGATGAAAGGATTATAGGGGAGTACTTGTTTGCAAAGCATTTAGTGGCTTACGATGATCTATCATCCTATTTCCTCGGCTTTGCATGGATCGTAAACAACGAATTCCAAGGCTGGGATGATACGGTGGGCCGCTTTGAGGAATTAGGCGTGAAATCTGTCCCTGTCTTTCACCGAGGTCGGTTCAATGACGCCGCGATAAAATCAGTGCTCGCCCGCTTAGATTTGAGGAACCAAGAAGGCTTTGTTGTGCGGACGGTTTCATCGTTTGTTGAAGGTGATATGGCCACGCATGTCGCAAAGTATGTCCGTGAAGGGCATGTCCAGAGTGACACGCACTGGACAAAGACCCAGATCGTCAAAAACGGCCTCCGCCGGGACAGCTGATTTTCGCCGCTGTGCGACAATTTGGTAGGTCTGCGCTCCCAGCCACCACTGCACCCTAAACCCATCGCATCCAACCCCCCCCCGCAAAACCAAAAGGGGGCACCCGCGGGCGCCCCCTTTCTCTCCGGCCTGGGGCCAGATCAGCAGCTGTAGTAGAGCGCGAATTCCACCGGGTGCGGCGTGTGCTCGTACTTGTGGACCTCTTCCATCTTGAGCTCGATGTAGCCCTCGATCTGGTCGCGGGTGAAGACATCGCCCTCCAGCAGGTAGTCCATGTCGGCCTGAAGCTCTTCCAGCGCCTCGCGGAGCGAACCGCAGACCGTGGGGATGCCGGCCAGCTCCTCGGCGGGCAGGTCATAGAGGTTCTTGTCCATCGCCTCGCCCGGGTCGATCTTGTTGCGGATGCCGTCCAGGCCGGCCATCAGCAGGGCGGCGAAGGCCAGGTAGGGGTTGGCCGCCGGATCGGGGAAGCGGGCCTCGACGCGCTTGGCCTTGGGGCTTTCGGTCCACGGAATACGCACGCAGCCGGAGCGGTTGCGGGCGGAGTAGGCGCGCAGCACGGGGGCCTCGAAGCCCGGGATCAGGCGCTTGTAGGAGTTCGTCGCCGGGTTGGTGAAGGCGTTGAGCGACTTGGCGTGCTTCAGGATGCCGCCGATGAACCAGAGGGCCTCCTGGCTGAGGTCGGCGTACTTGTCACCGGCGAAGAGCGGCTTGCCGTCCTTCCAGATGGACATGTTCACGTGCATCCCGGTGCCGTTGTCGCCGGCGATCGGCTTGGGCATGAAGGTGGCCGACTTGCCGTAGGCGTGGGCCACGTTGTGGATCACGTACTTGTACTTCTGCAGCTCGTCCGCCTGCTTGGTCAGGCTGTCGAAGATCAGGCCAAGCTCGTGCTGGCAGGAGGCCACCTCGTGGTGGTGCTTGTCCACCTTCATGCCGAGGCGCTTCATGGTGGAGAGCATCTCGGAGCGCAGGTCCTGGGCCTCGTCCGTCGGGTTGACCGGGAAGTAGCCGCCCTTGACGCCGGGCCGGTGGCCCATGTTGCCCATCTCGTACTCGGTGTCCGAGTTCCAGGCCGCGTCGGTGGCGTCCACCTCGTAGGAGACCTTGTTCATGGTGGTGGAGAAGCGCACGTCGTCGAAGAGGAAGAATTCCGCCTCGGGACCGAAGAAGGCGCTGTCGCCGATGCCGGAGGACTTCAGGTAAGCCTCGGCCTTCTCGGCGGTGCCGCGCGGGTCGCGGTCATAGGCCTCGCCGGTGTCGGGCTCCACGATGGAGCAGTGCACGCACAGGGTCTTCTCGGCGTAGAAGGGGTCGATGTAGCCGCTGTTGGTGTCGGGCATCAGCTTCATGTCGGAAGCTTCGATGGACTTCCAGCCCGCGATGGAGGAGCCGTCGAACATGAAGCCTTCCTCGAGGAAGTCCTCATCCACCTGGTCGGCGCAGATGGTCACGTGCTGCAGCTTGCCGCGCGGGTCGGTGAAACGGATGTCGACGTACTCGACATCTTCGTCCTTGATGGTTTTCAGAAAGTCCTTGGTGCTCATCAAAGCGGTTCCTTTTGCTTGGGAATCGTTGGGGGGTTACAGCGCGTCCGAGCCGGTCTCGCCGGTGCGGATGCGGATGGTCTGTTCGACGGGGGAGACGAAGATCTTGCCGTCGCCGATCTTCTCGGTCTTGGCGGCAGAGACGATGGCCTCGATGGCGGCGTCGACCTGGTCGTCGTCCAGCACCACCTCGACCTTCACCTTGGGCAGGAAGTCGACGACGTACTCGGCGCCGCGATAGAGCTCGGTGTGGCCCTTCTGGCGGCCGAAGCCCTTGACCTCGATCACCGAAAGACCCTGGACGCCGACCTCCTGGAGGGCTTCCTTCACCTCGTCCAGTTTGAACGGCTTGATGATCGCCTCGATCTTTTTCATCCT
Organism: Sulfitobacter sp.; assembly: GCA_965212515.1. Taxonomy (GTDB): domain Bacteria; phylum Pseudomonadota; class Alphaproteobacteria; order Rhodobacterales; family Rhodobacteraceae; genus Sulfitobacter. The sequence continues at coordinate 875,312 of OZ243122.1, read as the reverse complement.
CTGTCCTTCTCGCTTTCGACGCTGTTGGGGCCTCATTTCATTTTGCCGGTGCAGCGTCCATGAGGGCGGGCTATTGTGCGTGGGCGCCGGGCGGCAATTGACCCACGTAGCGCGAAAAATGAGCGAGGCGCTCAAAAAATGGGCGAAATGAGAATTTCCGATGCCATCAGCGCCGCCGAGATGCGGGAAATCGAGCGCGCCGCCATCGACTCGGGCCGCGTCAGCGGGCGCGAGCTTATGGAAAGGGCCGGAGAGGGCGTTCTGCGGGCCCGCGCGGCGCACTGGCCCGGGCGCGCCGGGGGCGTGGCGCTGGTGCTTTGCGGGCCGGGCAACAACGGCGGTGACGGCTTTGTCGTGGCGCGGCTGCTGGCGGGGCAGGGCTGGCGGGTGGCCTGCTACCTGCTGGGCGATCCCGGCCGCCTGCCGCCCGATGCCCGCCACAACCACGAGCGCTGGGCCGAGCGCGGATCGGTCCACCCGGCGGCGGAGATGGCGGCAGCCCTGCCGGGGGCGGACTTGATCGTCGACGCCTGCTTCGGCATCGGCCTCTCGCGCCCCCTGGCGCCCCCGGTGAGCGACCTGGCCGAGCGTCTGAATGGCCGGGCGGCGGGGGCCAGTCCGGTGCTGGCGGTGGACCTGCCGAGCGGGCTGGAGGCCGACCTTGGCACGCCGGTGGGCGGCGGCGCCGTGGTCCGCGCCGACCTCACGGTGACTTTCCATCGCCCCAAGAGGGGCCATCTCCTGGGCCAGGGGCCGGCCCTCTGCGGCGCCCTGAGCGTGCAGGACATCGGCCTGTAAGGCGCCCTACCATGAGCAACGAACGAGGAGGACGGATGACCACCGAGCCCACCCCCATCACCCCCGAGACCCTGGAGCTTGCCCAGCTCGCCAAGGCGCAGGGCCACAAGTACGACCATGGCCATCTGCTTGTCCTGAGCGGCGGGCCGGGCCGCACCGGGGCCGCGCGCCTGGCCGCCCGGGCCGCCCTGCGCATGGGCGCCGGGGCCGTGACCCTTGGCGTGCCGCCCGCCGCCCAGCTCGAGGTGGCCATGCAGGTGACCGCCGTGATGCTGCGCCGGGTGGCGGATGCGGCGGCCCTGACCGAGGTGCTGGAGGATGGGCGGCTCAATGCCCTTTGCCTCGGCCCCGGGCTAGGCCTGGGGGAGGGGCAGGGGGCGCTCCTGGGGGCCGCCCTCGCGGCCCGGCGGGCCACCGTGCTGGATGCCGACGCCCTGACCCTGCTGGGCGAGGAAGAGGCGCTCTTCGCCGGGCTGCACCGCCACTGCGTCCTAACCCCGCACGGCGGCGAGTTCGCCCGCCTCTTCCCGGACCTGTCGAAGGCCCTCAAGGGGGGCGACATGGGCCCCGCCGAGGCGGTGCGCCAGGGGGCCGCGCGGGCGGGCTGCACGGTCCTGCTGAAGGGGCCAGAGACCCACATCGGCTGCCCCACGGGGGCGGTGCTGGTGCATCAGGCGACCGGAGACAGGGCCGCGCCCTGGCTCGCCACGGCGGGGGCGGGGGATGTCCTCTCGGGCCTGATCGCGGGGCTCCTGGCGCGGGGCTTCGCGCCGCTGCGGGCGGCGGCCCTTGGGACCTATCTGCATGTGGAGTGCGCGCTTGCCTTCGGCCCCGGCCTGACGGCCGAGGACCTGAGCGAGCGGCTGCCCGGCGTGCTGGCCCGGCTTCAGGCCGCCTGAAGCACCGCGCCGCGGGCGCGCGCCCCGTCGGCGGTGCTCAGTTCCAGCCCGTCGCAATAGAGGATGTGCGGCCCGTCGCAGAAGATCTGGTGCAGGGTCACCTCCCGGCAGCCGAGATCGGTGATGAACTCCCCGTCGATCAGCGCCCGGGCCGCCGCCAGGGCCACCTCCGAATGGAAGAGCGCCCGCGCGCGCCAGTCCCGCACGAGGACCATCTGGTCCGCCGCGACGCAGGCATCCCGCTCGGGCCGGGTGTCACCCAGGCAGCCCGCCGCGAGCCCCACCAGGGGCACCTGCCGGGTGCTGCGCTGAATGTGCTGCACGCGCGACATGCCGCTGTCGCGGGTCACCAGGCGATCCCCGACGGAGAGGTACTCCACCGGCATCTCGCCCTCGAGCGTGAGCAGAAGACTGCCCTGCACCAGCCCGCAATCGAGCCTGGCGTAGGGCGCATAGGGGGTCGCCCGACGGATCTCGCCGTCCGCGCGCCCGACCGTTTTCGGTTTCATGGGCGTCTCTTTCCTGTTTGCCTGCCTCAGGTTGCGCCAGGATAGACGAAGATGGGCTTAATGTCTTGTGGTTTTGGAAAGCGGGGGCCTCAAGCAGTGCAAATTTGCGCCACGGGACAACTCTTTGCCCAGCTTTAGCTTTTGTCAGTTGCCGTAGCGTTGCGCATTGCGCTTTACACCTGTAGACACCACACGTCTCATCTCTACCATTTGTAGAAGTTCATTGGGGGCAAGGGAGCCATATGCTCGAATTTAAGAGGCGAGAGCCGAATACTGTAACGCGCGATCTTATGGCCGAGGAGTGGGTCGGCCAGAACTTTCCGGACAACCTTGCACCCTCTTTCCGCAAGGTCCTCATGATGGCCTTCAAGGCCGGATGGAACGCGCGCCGCGCGGCGCGGGACTACGCACTGGACGACTAGCGGCGGGCGGTGTATCCCCGGCCCCGTGCGGGTGTGGCGGAATTGGTAGACGCACCAGATTTAGGTTCTGGCGCCTTTGGCGTGGGGGTTCGAGTCCCTTCACCCGCACCAGGCGATCCTCTGGCGGAGGAGGGCCTTGCCGAGAGGGCCAAGCCCCGCCTGACGCCGGACCTCTCCCGCTTGCCCCCTCGCACGGCACCCCCTAAACCTGTGCCATGTCCTCGCTCAACCTCGACCAGATCCGCGCCTTCCTGGCCGTCGTGCGCCAGGGCGGGGTGCGGCGGGCGGCGCAGGCGCTGAACCTCTCGCAGCCGGCCGTCACGACCCGGGTGCGGCGGCTGGAGGAGAGCCTCTCGCGGCGGCTCTTCGACCGGTCGGGCGCCGCCCTGGTGCTGACCCGCGAGGGGGAGCTCTTCCTGGGCTACGCGGAGAAGTTCGAGCATCTGACCGACCAGGTGAACCGCGCCGTGGTCAACCCCGAGGGCATCCAGGGCTGGCTGCGCATCGGCGCCTCGGAGACTCTGATCCAGTGCTGGCTGCCGGACTTCGTGGCCCGCCTGCACCGGGCCTTCCCACAGGTCCAGGTGGAACTCAACGTCGACATCTCCACGAACCTGCGCGAGGGGCTGCTGAACCAGCAGATCGACCTGGCGCTGATGCTCGGGCCGATCTCGGAGTTCTCCGTCGACAATGTGGACCTGCCGGCCTTCGACCTGGCCTGGTACGCCGCCCCGGGGGCCGCGGCGGGGGCCCAGCCCTTCTCCCAGCCGGTCATCACCTATGCCCGCAACACCCGGCCCTACCGCGAGCTCAAGGCGCTCCTGACCGAGCGGGTCGGGCGGCCGGTCTCGATCTTCCCCTCCTCCTCGCTCTCGGCCTGCTTCCGGCTGGTGGAGGCGGGGCTCGGCGTCGCCGCCCTGCCGGAGGTGCTGGGCCGGCCGCTGGTGGCCGAGGGGCGGCTCTGCACCTTCGATCCCGGCTGGGTGCCGCCGCCGCTCAAGTTCACCGCCTCCTATGTCGGGGCGCCGCCCTCGCACCTGGTGGAGGAGGCCGCCCGGCTGGCGCGGGAGAGCGCGCTGGAATTTCATGCGATAAAAAATTTGGATCAAAACTGACAGAATCAATTCATTTGATTTGAATTGACGCAAGGTCGATGATGGCCCTGAACCGATCCGGGGGAGGGACCGCGAATGGATAGCCATGCACAGTTGAGGGATCTGCATCCGGCGGATCTGCGCCAGGCCATCCGCAGCGGCCGCTACGGCTCGCACACGGCGGGGCTGGGGCAGGGCTTCCTCCAGGCCAACCTGGCCATTCTGCCGGAACGCTGGGCCCTGGACTTCATGCGCTACTGCCAGCGCAACCCCAAGCCCTGCCCAATCTCGGGGGTCTCCGACACGGGCAACCCGATCCTGCGCACCCTGGGCCGCGAGATCGACATCCGCAGCGACGTGCCGGCCTATAACATCTACCGCGAGGGGCGCCTGGTGGGCTCCCAGGCGGACATCGGCGATCTTTGGCAGGAGGACTTCGTGGCCTTCGCCCTGGGCTGCTCCTTCACCTTCGAGGCGGCCCTCATCCGGGCGGGCATCCCCGTCTGGCACATCGAGAACGACCGCACCGTGCCCATGTTCCGCTCCAACATCGAGACCGTGCCCGCGGGCCCCTTCGGCGGGCCCATGGTGGTTTCCATGCGGGCCATCCGGGCCGATCAGGTGGAGCTCGCCGTCGAGACCTCGCGGCGCTTCCCGGCGGCCCACGGCGCACCCGTCCACTGGGGCGATCCGGCCGCCATCGGCATTGCCGACGTGGCCCGCCCCGACTGGGGCGATGCCGCCCCCATGCCCGAGGGCCACGTGCCCGTCTTCTGGGCCTGCGGGGTCACGCCCCAGGTCGCCATCGAGCGGGCGGCCCTGCCGATCTGCATCACCCACAAGCCCGGTCACATGCTGGTGACCGACGTGCCCGAGGATGCCGAGACCACCATCCTCGCCACCGACTGACAGAACAGACCCAACACCCAACAGGAAGGAAAGACAGACATGACACGCATCACCGCCCTGATGACAGCAACCGCCCTGGTTTCGGCCCCGGCCTACGCCGAGAGCCTCAACGTCGTCGGCTCCTGGTCCGGCCTGCCGCTGCACAAGCAGTACGAGGCGCCCTTCTGGACCGAGACCCTGCCCGGCGCCTCGGACATCGAGGTGGCCCTGACCACCCATGACCAGATGGGCCTCGGGCTGGGCGACATCTACCGCCTGCTGGGCCAGGGCGTCTATGACGTGGCCATGACCGTGGCCGACTATGCCGTGGCCGACGCGCCCGAGCTGGAGGGCCTGGACGTGCCGCTCCTGGCGCTCGATGCCGCCGCCGCCCGCGAGATGGTCGAGGCGGCCAAGCCCATGGTCTCCGACATCTACCGCGACCGCTTCAACAGCCACGTCCTGGCCATCGCCCCCTATCCGCCGCAGGTGGTCTTCTGCAACGAGGAGATCAGCGGCCTGGACGATCTGGAGGGTCTCAAGGTCCGGGCCTCGGGCCGGATGACGGCCAAGTTCCTCGAGGCGCTCGGCGCCGAGGGTGTGAACGTCTCCTTCTCGGAGGTGCCCGGCGCGCTTCAGAAGGGCGTCGTGGACTGCGCCGTGACGGGCGCCGGCTCGGGCTACAGCGCCGGCTGGTGGGAGGTCTCCACCCATCTCCTGCCGATCCCGCTGGGCGGCTGGGATTCGGTCGTCACGGCGATCAACCTCGACAAGTGGAACAGCCTCTCCGCCGAGGATCAGGAGACCCTGAGCAGCACCATCGAGGCCGAGTTCGAGGCACCCGCCTGGGAGAGCGCCCAGGATGCCCTCGTCAATGACATCGCCTGCCTGACCGGCAATGGCGAGTGCCCCGCCGGTGACGCCCGCGATATGACCCTGGTGGAGGCCAGCGAGGCCGACTTCGAGCGCGCCCGCGAGATCCTCGTGGGCGAGGTCCTGCCCGACTGGGCCGACCGTGCCGGGGCCGACTGGGCCACCCGCTGGAACGACTCCGTCGGCGCCGTTGTCGGCGTCTCCGTGCCCACCAACTGAAGCTGACCAAGGAGAAAGCGGATGGCCGACAGCCTGCTCAGGACCCTGCGCCAGATCAACCGGATCGTTGCGATCCTTGTCGGCCTCCTGCTTCTCGCCTGCGTGGTCTTTGTCCTCATGGACATCGTGCTGCGCCAGGTCGGCTCCTCCTTCGGGGGCACGGACGAGATCAGCGGCTACGTGATGGCCATCGCCACCTCCTGGGGCATGGCCTTCACCCTGCTGGAGCTGGGCCATGTGCGCATCGACCTGATGCGCAGCCGCCTCGCCCAGGGGCCGCGCGCCCTGCTGGATCTCTTCGCCATGCTGGTGATGACCCTGGTGATCAGCCTGATCGCCTGGAAATGCTGGCCGGTGGTGGCCAACTCGCTGGCCAACAGCTCCACCGCCAACACGCCCCTCGAAACCCCCCTGGCGCTGGTCCATCTGCCCTGGTTCGCCGGCTGGCTCTGGTTTGCCGTGACCACCTGGCTGACCCTGCTGGCGGGCCTGCTGCTGGTGATCCAGGGGCGCCTTGACGACAGTGAACAGGCCATCGGTGCCTTTGCCGAGACGGAGACCCTGCAATGATCCTCTATGTTTCCGCCGGCCTGCTTGGCCTCCTCTGCCTCTCCATCCCGGTGGGCATCGTGCTCTTCCTGCTGGGTATTGGCATCGACACCTTCTTCAGCCCCTTCCCGCTGATCCGGGGCCTGGGCAACCTGGTCTGGTCCTCCTCCAACAGCGCCACCCTGATCGCCATTCCCTTCTTTGTCCTGCTGGGCGAGATCCTGGTCCGCTCCGGCGTTGCCGCGCGCACCTACTCGGCGCTCGACCGCTGGGTCTCCTGGCTGCCGGGCGGGCTGGTCCATGCCAACATCGCCACGGCCACCATGTTCTCGGCGACCTCGGGCTCCTCCGTCGCCACGGCGGCCACGGTGGCCACCGTGGCCATGCCCCAGGCCGAGCGGCTGGGCTACGACCCCAAGCTCTTTTCCGGCGCCATCGCCGCCGGCGGCACCCTGGGGATCATGATCCCGCCCTCGATCAACCTGATCGTCTACGGCTTCCTCACCCAGTCCTCGATCCCGCAGCTCTTCCTGGCCGGGCTCGTGCCGGGCGTGGCCCTGGCCATCTGCTTTGGCATCGTCACCGCCCTGATCTGCATCCTGCGGCCCTCCCTGGGCGGCGAGCGCCGGGTCTTTCCGCTGGCCCAGATGATGCGCGCGCTGCTCGATCTCATCCCGATCATCCTGCTCTTCGCCGTCATCATCGGCACCATCTACAAGGGCTGGGCCACCCCGACCGAGGCGGCGGCGGTGGGCGTGGCCGGAGCCCTGGCCATCGCCCTGGCCTTCGGCGGCGTCTCCCTCACCATGATGGTCGATTCCATCCTCGGCACGATCAAGATCACCGCCATGATCATGCTGGTGGTGATCGGCGCCTCCTTCCTCAACTTCACCCTCGCCTCGGCCGGCCTCGGCAACGAGCTGCGCGCCTTCCTCGAGGGCCTGGGCCTCTCGCCCCTCGGCTTCATCTTCGTGGTGGTGCTGCTCTACATCGTGCTCGGCTTCTTCATCGAGACCCTCTCGCTGATGGTCGTGACGATCCCGATCATCGTGCCCCTGGTGGTCCAGCTGGGCTACGATCCGATCTGGTTCGGCATCCTGATGATCGTCCTGATCGAGATGGCCCTGATCACCCCGCCCGTGGGCCTGAACCTTTACGTGGTCCAGGGCGCGCGCCGCGGCGGCTCGATGAGCGAGGTGATGCTCGGGGCCTTGCCCTATGTCCTGGTGATGCTCGCCATGGCCCTGGCCCTGATCGCCTTCCCGCAGATCGCCCTCTTCCTGCCAAGCGCCCTCTGAGGCGCCGACGACCCCGAACCGGAGACTGCCATGACCCTGCACTTTGACCCCGCCGAGGGCGGACCGATCGCGTTCGACTGCCGCGCCCTGGTGATCGCCGGCTGGACGGGCCGCGACTCGGCGGCGGTCCAGCACCACATCGAAGAGCTGGCCGCCCTCGGGGTGGCCCCGCCCAGCCGCACGCCGCTCTTCTACCGCGCCGCCGCCGACAGGCTGACCCAGGCCGAGGAGATCGAGGTCCTGGGGGCGGGCACCTCGGGCGAGGCCGAGGCGGTGCTCCTGCGCCAGGGCGACCGGACCCTGGTGACCCTCGGCTCGGACCACACGGACCGCGAGGCCGAGGCCCACTCCGTGGCCCTCTCCAAGCAGGCCTGCCCCAAGCCGGTGGCCCGCCAGTGCTGGCCCTTCGAGGAGGTGGCGCCCCACTGGGACAGGCTGGTGCTGCGCTCCTGGGCCTGGTTCGACGGGCGCCGCACGCTCTACCAGGAGGGGCCCCTGGCCAATATCCTCGCGCCCGACGTGCTGGTGGCCGATCACGGCCCCCTGGCGCCCGGCACGGCGCTCTTTTGCGGCACCCTGCCGGCCCGGGGCGGGGTGCGCCCCTCGGCCCGCTTCGAGATGGAGCTGGAAGACCCGGTGCTGGAGCGGCGCATAAGCCACGCCTACCGCATCACAGAGCTGCCGGTGGTCGCGTGACACCCCGGCTCCTGCCCCTGGGCGAGAGCGCCCTGACGGTGGAGTTCGCTCCCGCCATCGACCCCAAGGCCCAGGCCCGGGTCGCCCAGCTTGACCGGGCGCTGGAAAGGGCCCGCGCCGAGGGGCAGCTTGAGGGCATCCTGGACCTGGTGCCTACCTTCCGCTCCCTGACCCTGCATTTCGACCCGCTGCTCTGGCCGCCCGAGCGGCTCGAGGCGCTTATCCAAGAGCACCTGGCGGCAGACCCCGAAGCTTCCACCGAAGGGGGGCGCCGCTGGCGCTTCCCGGTGCTCTACGGCGGCACCGGCGGGCCGGACCTGGAGAGCCTGGCCGAGGCCGCGAGCCTCAGCCCCGAAGCGGTGATCGAGCGCCACGCGGCCCAGGAGGTCTCCGTTTATATGCTGGGTTTCCAGCCCGGCTTTGCCTTCATGGGCGACATCGACGCGGCCCTGCAGCAGCCCCGCCGCCAGGACCCCCGCACAAGGGTTCCGGCGGGCAGCCTCGCCGTGGCCGACCGGCTGACCGCCATCTACCCCTGGGAAAGCCCTGGCGGCTGGCACCTGATCGGCCACTGTCCGGTGCCGCTCTTCGATGCCGCCCGCGCGCGGCCCTCGCTCCTCTCGCCCGCCGACAGGGTTTCCTTCGAGCCGGTGAGCGCGGCGCGCCACGCAGAGCTTTCCGCGGCACTCGCCGCCGGAGAACTTTCCCCCGACAGCTTCGAAGGGACCGCCTGATGGAAGATCAGCCCGCCCTGCGCATCAACAATCCCGGCCCCGCCACCACGGTGCAGGACCTTGGCCGCCTCGGCGCCCGGCGCTGGGGCGTGCCCCAGGCGGGCACCCTCCTGCCGGACTGGCTGAGCCTGGCCAATGGCCTAGTGGGCAACCCGGCGGATGCGGCGGGGCTGGAGTTCCGCCTTGCCGGTCCCGCCTTCACGGTCGAGGCCGAGGAGCTGCTGGTGGCCCTGGCAGGCAGCGCCGAGCTGCGCATCGAGAGCGAGGGCGAGAGCCGCACCGTGCCCGCCTGGTGCGCCGCCAAGGTGCGCCGGGGCGAGAAGGTCTCGGTCGGGCGCCTTGCGGGGGGCCTCGGGCTCCTGGCCTTCTCCGGCGGGCTTTCGGTGCCGGAGGTCCTGGGCAGTCGCAGCACCTATGTACGGGCCCACCTCGGCGGCCTGGAGGGGCGCGCCCTGAAGGCGGGCGACAGCCTGCCCCTGGGCGATCAGGCGGGCGCCGCGCCCCTGGCCCTGGAACAGCCGCCGGAGGAGGAGCGGGGCCCGATCCGCCTCATCCCCGGCCCCCAGGAGGACCACTTCGCCGAGGGCGCCCTGGCGCGCCTCTTGGCGGGCCCCTACCGGGTGACCGACCAGGTGGACCGCATGGGCATGCGGCTCGAAGGGCCGGAGCTTGAGCACCGCGCGCCGGAACTGGCCCAGATCGCCTCCGACGGGATCGTCCCCGGCGCCATCCAGGTGCCCGGCAGCGGCCAGCCCATCGTGCTCCTGGCCGATGGCCAGACGGTGGGCGGCTATCCCAAGATCGGCACCGTCATCGCGGCCGACCTGCCGCGCCTGGCCCGCGCCGCCCCGGGCACCGAGCTGCACTTCGCCGAGACCACCGTGGCCGAGGCCCAGAGCCTGCTGCGCCAGCACCGCGAGCGCCTGGCCCGCCTCCTCGACGGCGCCCGCCCCGCCAGCCTGGTCTCAGGCATCGACCTGCGCCGCCTTTACGAGAGCAACCTGATCAGCGGCGTGGTGGACGTGACCGGCCCGGACCACTTCCCGGGCAGCCTCGGCGCCCCTTAGGCGCGCGAAATCCGCAGCCGGGCGCGCAGGCCCTGGCTGCCGGGCTCGAAGCTCAGCTCGCCGCCGTGCAGGTGGGCCACGGCGGCGGCGATGGTGAGGCCCAGGCCGTGGCCCTCGATGGTGCCGCTGTTGGCGCCGCGCTGGAAGGGGGCCATGAGGGCCTCGATCTCCTCCACGCTCAGCTCCTGGCCCGCATCCTCCACGGTGATCAGCGCGCTCTCGGCGGAGACCTCGAGCCCCACGGTGGCACGGCGGCCGTACTTGAGTGCATTCTCCACCAGGTTGGTCAGGGCCCGGCCCAGGGCCACCGGGCGGGCCGTCACCACCACCCGGCTTTCCTCGGGCAGGGCACCGGTGCCGCGCCGCGACATGAAGAGCGAGCGGCCGCCGCGCACCGTGACCCGCTCGGGCGGGCGCAGGGTGACCGGCCGGCCCATGTCCTGGAAGTCCGCCACCAGGCTGTCGATCAGGGAGGTGAGGGAGAGGCGGCGCGGCGCCTCGGCGTCCAGCTCGGCGCGGGTGTAGGTCAGGACGCTTTCGATCATGCCGGTCATCTTGTCGATGTCCGCCTCCAGCCGGGCGCGTAGCTCCGGGTCCTCGATCAGGGCGGCGCGCAGGCGCAGGCGGGTGGCGGGGGTGCCCAGGTCGTGGCTCACCCCCGAGAGGACCGTGGCGCGCTGGGCCAGACGGTCGCGCTCCACCGCCAGGTAGCCGTTGACCGCCGCCACGATGGCGCGCAGTTCCTCCGGGCCGCCGGTCTCGTAGGTCTCGGGGCCGCCGAGCCGCGAGCGGCTGCCCAGGGCGCGGGCGAAGTGGGTGAAGCGGGCGGCGCTGTTCAGCACCAGGGTGGCAAGCACCGCCAGGCCGCAGGCGGCCAGCGCCAGGGCCAGCAGCCGCAGGTCGCGCGGCGCGGCGGCACAGCCCCAGACCTCTGCCCCCTCGAGCCGCTGCCAGGGCCCGTCGCCCGCCCGCAGCAGAACCTGGGGATCGCTGCAGTAGGTGGCCAGGAGCCGCGTCACGGCGGCCAGCATCTCGGCCGGGCCCTGGCCGGGCCGGGCGGTGAGGCCCGCCAGGGGATAGCGCAGATCGGGCGAGAGGATGGCCAGGCTCAGGGACGCGCCGGGGCCGCCGGGCAGGGGGATGTGGGTCACCAGGGCAGGGCGGCCTGCCGGGGCCAGGCGCTCGAATCGGCCCGCCTCGGCCAGGGCCAGGGCGGCGGGGTCGAGCGGCGCCAGGGCCAGACCCGGGGGCAGGGGGCCAAGGCCCTGGAGCGCGGGATAGAGCAGGGCGCCGCTCAGCGCGGCCCGCTCCAGGTGGGCGCGCCAGCGGGCATCGGAGGAAAGCCAGAGCCCCCCCGCCAAGAGCCCCAGGAGCAGGGCCGAGACCATCAGCAGAAGGCCGCCCCGGCGCAGGCTGCGCAGGCCCGCCATCAGGGCTCCTCTGTCACGACATCGGTGGCCAGCACGTAGCCCACCCCGCGTTCCGTGCGCAGCAGCTCGGGGTGCTTCGGGTCGCGCTCGATCTTGGCCCGCAGGCGCCCCACGAGGACGTCGATGGCGCGGCTGTCGGCCTCTCCCGTCGCCTCCCCCTCGCCGGTCACGTCGAGCGCCTCGGCGATCTCCTGGCGGGTCAGGGGGATGTGCGGATTGGCCAGGAGCGCCTGGAGCAGGGCGGTCTCGCGCCGCGAGAGGGAGACCTGGTAGCCCCCCGGCGCCGTCACCTCGCCGCTCTTGGCGTCATAGAGCCACCCGGCGAAGCGGAAGCGCCCCTTGCGGCGGCGGTGCACCACCGAGGAGCTGCGGTGCGCCCGGCTCAGCACCGCCTTGATCCGGGCCAGCAACAGATCCGTGTTGAAGGGCTTGGCGATGTAGTCGTCGGCCCCGACCGCGTAGCCCGCCATGCGGTCGCTCTCGGCCGAGAGGGCCGAGACCATGATGATCGGCACCGCCTGCTCGGTGCGCAGCCGGGCGCAGATCTCGACCCCGTTCTCGTCCCCCAGCATGACGTCGAGCAGGATCATGTCGATGCGGCCGCTCTCCAGGTGGCGGCGGATGTCGGCCTCGCTGGCGGCGGGCAGGGCGATGGAGCCGTTCTGCTGCAGAAACTGGGTCAGCATCTGCCGCACCTCCGGGTCATCGTCGACAACCAGTATCCGGGGAATCGCCAATTTGTTGCTCCTGGCTGCAAAGGCCGTGACAGGGCCTGCCTGCACCATGCATTGTAACGGCGCGCAACGGAATCAATTGCTGCGTAACATCCGGTAACAGAACCCGCGCCTTTGTCGCCCCGGGGGCCGCAAAGCCGCCATGCGGAATTTGCATGGCGCCGCCCGCGCGGTGCAGATTCCGGGCAGGCCAAGGTTCTTGGCAGACTTAGGGAGGAAGAAACATGAAGAGATTTGCGATGTCCGCATCGGCCCTGGCGCTGATGCTTGCCGGGGCCGCCCAGGCGGAGCCCAAGGCCGAGGTGCTGCACTGGTGGACCTCGGGCGGGGAGGCCAAGTCGGTCGCCGTGCTGCAGAAGGAGTTCTCGGACAACGGCGGCACCTGGACCGACATGCCGGTGGCCGGCGGCGGCGGCGATGCCGCCATGCAGGCCCTGCGCGCCCGCGTGCTCTCGGGCAATGCCCCGACGGCGGTGCAGCTCAAGGGCCCGGCGATCCAGGAATGGTACGAGGAGGGCGTCCTGGCCGACATCTCCGCCGTGGCCGAGGCCGAGGGCTGGGCCAAGGTGCTGCCCGCCTCCATCGCCAGCCACATGAAGTGCGAGGACAGCTGGTGCGCCGCCCCGGTCAACGTCCACCGGGTGGACTGGATCTGGGCCAACGCCGACGTGCTGGAGGCCAACGGCATCGAGATGCCCACCACCTGGGAGGAGTTCAACGCCGCGGCCGAGACGCTCCAGGCGGCCGGGGTGATCCCGCTCGCCCACGGCGGCCAGGCCTGGCAGGACGCGACGGTCTTCGAGGCCGTGGCCCTGGGCATTCTCGGCCCCGATGGCTTCCGCAAGGCCTTCGTGGAGCTTGACGAGGCGACCCTCACCTCGCCCGAGATGGTGGCCGTGTTCGACCAGATGCGCACCCTGCGCGGCTACGTCGATCCCAACTTCCCGGGCCGCGACTGGAACCTGGCCACCGCCATGGTGATGAACGGCGAGGCCGCCTTCCAGATCATGGGCGACTGGGCCAAGGGCGAGTTCCTGGCCGCGGGCAAGGCCCCGGGCGAGGACTTCCTCTGCGCCTCCGTGCCCGGCGAGGGCTTCCTCTACAACGTCGACAGCTTCGCCATGTTCGAGGTCGAGGGCGAGGAGAACAAGGCGGGCCAGGAGCTTCTGGCCAAGCTGGTCGTGGGGCCGAGCTTCCAGAAGGTCTTCAACCTCAACAAGGGCTCCATCCCGGCGCGCACCGACGTCTCGCTGGAGGAGTTCGACAGCTGCGCCACCCTCTCGGCCGAGGACATGGCTTCCAGCTCCGAGGGCGGCTCGCTGCTGCCGAGCTATGCCCACGGCATGGCCCTGCGCGGCGCCCAGTCCGGGGCCATCACCGACGTGGTGACCCAGCACTTCAACTCCGACATGAGCTCGGAAGAGGCGGTGCAGCAGCTGGCGGCCGCCGTGGCCAACAGCCTCTGAGGCTGACCAGCCAAGACAACACCCCGCGCCGCGGCGCGGGGTGATCCGAACCCGGGGGGACAAAATGGCCAAGTGGCTCGAAGACCACCTGCCCAAGGTGGTGCTGGCACCTTCTTTCATCGCCGTCCTGATCTTCGTCTACGGCTTCATCGCCTGGACCGGCTGGGTCTCCCTGACCCGCTCGCGGCTCCTGCCGAAGTACGAGATCGAGGGCCTGATCCAGTACGAGCGGCTCTTCGCCGCGCCGCGCTGGGACGTGGCGATGAACAACCTCTTCGTCTTCGGCGGGCTCTTCATCGTCATCTCCATGGCGCTGGGCCTGCTGCTGGCGATCCTGCTCGATCAGAACATCCGCACCGAGGGGGCGATCCGCACCATCTACCTCTATCCCATGGCCCTCTCGATGATCGTCACCGGGACCGCCTGGAAGTGGATCCTCAACCCCGGTCTGGGGATCGAGGCGACGGTGCGCGGCTGGGGCTTCGAGGGCTTCACCTTCGACTGGCTGGTGAACCCCGACATGGCCATCTACGCCATCGTCATCGCCGCCATCTGGCAAAGCTCGGGCTTCATCATGGCACTCTTCCTGGCCGGGCTGCGCTCGGTCGATACGGAGATCATCCGCGCCGCCCAGGTGGACGGCATCCCCACCTGGCGGGTCTACTCGGCCATCATCATCCCCTCCATGGCGCCGATCTTCCTGTCGGCCTTCATCGTCCTGGCGCACCTGGCGATCAAGAGCTTCGACCTGGTGATCGCCCTGACCGGCGGCGGCCCCGGCTTCGCCACCGATCTGCCCGCCACCTACATGTACGCCATGGCCTTCTCGCGCGGCGACCTGGGCCAGGCGGCCAGCTCCGCCATGGTCATGATGGCTGTCGTCTTCGCCATCGTGGTGCCCTACCTCTACTCCGAACTGAGGGCCAAGAATGACTGACCTGGCCACCCCCACGCTGCGCCGCAGCCCGTCGGGCAGCCGCGCCTCCGGCCGCCTCGGGCGCATCGCCCTGCGCTGGCTGCTCTACACCCTCCTGGTGCTCTTCGCGCTCTACTACCTGCTGCCGCTCTTCGTCATGGTCACCACCTCGCTCAAGAGCCTGGAGGAGATCCGCACCGGCAACCTCGTCGCCCTGCCGCGCGAGGTCACCCTCGCCGCCTGGCAGACCGCCTGGTCGAGCGCCTGCACCGGCATCCAGTGCGATGGCATGCGGCCCTACTTCTGGAACTCGGTGCTGATCGCCGTGCCGGCCGTGCTCATCTCCACCCTGCTGGGGGCGCTGAACGGCTACGTCGTGGCCCAGTGGCGTTTCCGCGGCGCCAACATGATCTTCGCCCTGATGCTCTTCGGCTGCTTCATCCCCTTCCAGGTGGTGCTCCTGCCGATGGCGCGGCTCCTGGGGATCATGGGGCTGGCGGGCACCATCCCGGGGCTGGTCTTCGTGCACGTGATCTACGGGCTCGGCTTCACCACGCTCTTCTTCCGCAACTACTACGTCACCATCCCCTCTGAGCTGGCCAAGGCCGCCAAGGTGGACGGGGCGGGCTTCTTTCGGATCTTCTGGTCCATCTTCCTGCCCCTGAGCCTGCCGATCATCGTCGTGACGGTGATCTGGCAGTTCACCCAGATCTGGAACGACTTCCTCTTCGGGGTCTCCTTCAGCCAGGCCGGCACCCAGCCGATCACCGTGGCCCTCAACAACATCGTCAACTCCACCACCGGCGTGAAGGAGTACAACGTGGACATGGCCGCCGCGATCATCGCCGCCCTGCCCACGCTGCTCGTCTACATCGTCGCCGGCAAGTACTTCATCCGCGGTCTGACCGCCGGTTCCGTGAAAGGATAATCCCCCATGGCCCCGATCCTGGACATTCAGAACCTCTACAAGAACTACGGCTCGGTCGAGATCCTCAAGGACATCAACGTCGCCATCGAACAGGGCGATTTCCTGGTCCTCGTCGGCCCCTCGGGCTGCGGCAAGTCCACCCTGCTGAACTGCATCGCCGGGCTGGAGCCGATCACCTCGGGCGCCCTCTCCATCGGCGGCCGCGACATGACCAACGTGAGCCCTAAGGACCGGGACATCGCCATGGTCTTCCAGTCCTACGCGCTCTATCCCACCATGACGGTGGCCAAGAACATCACCTTCGGCATGAAGGTCCGGGGCGTCGATGCCGCCACCCAGCAGGAGAAGCTCCAGCAGGTGGCCCGGCAGCTCCAGATCGAGCCCCTGCTGAACCGCCGCCCCGGCCAGCTCTCGGGCGGCCAGCGCCAGCGCGTCGCCATGGGGCGGGCCCTGGTGCGCGATCCCAAGCTCTTCCTCTTCGACGAGCCCCTCTCCAACCTCGACGCCAAGCTGCGGGTCGAGATGCGGACCGAGATCAAGGAGCTGCACCAGCGGCTCGGCGCCTCCATGGTCTATGTCACCCACGATCAGATCGAGGCCATGACCCTGGCCACCAAGATCGTCGTCATGAAGGGCGGGGTGATCCAGCAGATCGGCAGCCCATCGGAGATCTATAACCGCCCGGCCAACCTCTTCGTGGCGGACTTCATGGGCAACCCGGCGATGAACCTGATACCGGCGCGGGCCCGCCAGGGCGGGACGGGCACGGAGATCGAGATCGCCCGCAAGGGCAGCGCCCCCATCGTCCTGACCGACGCCCAGCACCGCAACCTGCCCGAAGAGGTGATCCTCGGCGTCCGCCCCGAGGACATCGCCGAGCCCGGCCAGCGCCCCGGCGGCAGCGCCCAGGAGGCCGACTGCCTGGTGGACATCGTGGAGCCCGCAGGGGCCGACACCTACGTGGTGATGCAGATGGGCGGCAAGCAGGTCACGGCGCGCCTGCACGCCGAAACCCGCGCCCGCCCCGGCCAGGTCCAGCGCCTGGCCTTCGACCTCGGCAAGGTCTCCTACTTCGCGCCGGAAACCGGCCAGCGGCTGAACTGAGGGCGGCTCAGCCCGCCCTCAGCCCGCTTGCCTCCCGGGCCAGGCGCTCGATCCCCTCCCAGTCGCCCGCCTCCAGCAGGGCCCGGGGGGCCACCCAGCTGCCGCCGACGCAGAGGACGTTGGGCAGGGAGAGGTAGGCGGGGGCGTTCTCGGGCGTCACGCCGCCGGTGGGGCAGAAGGTGATCTGGGGCAGGGGGCCGCCGAGGGACTTGAGCGCGGGCGCGCCGCCGGCCGCCTCGGCGGGAAAGAACTTCAGCATCTCGTAGCCCCGCGCCAGGAGCGCCATCGCCTCCGAGGCCGTGGCGGCGCCGGGCAGGAGCGGCAGCTCCGCCGCCTCGCAGGCCGCGAGCAGCTCGGGCGTGGCCCCGGGCGAGACCCCGAAGCGGGCGCCCGCCGCCTTGGCGGCGCGCACGTCCTCCGGGGTGATGAGGGTGCCGGCCCCGACGCAGCCGCCGGGCACCTCGGCCATGGCGGCGATGGCCTCCAGGGCGGCGGGGGTGCGCAGGGTCACCTCCAGGGCAGGCAGGCCGCCCGCCACCAGGGCCTCGGCCAGGGGCCGGGCCTGGGCCACCTCCTCGATCACGAGAACGGGCACGACGGGGGCGAGGGCGCAGATCTCGCGGCACTGGCGGCTGGCGTCGGCGGGGGTCAGGCTCATGGGTCAGGCTCCGAAGATGGTGGCGCCGGAGTCGGCCGAGCCGACCCTCTGGCGGAAGGGGGCAAAGAGCTCGCGCCCGGTGCCGAACTGGCTGCGCGCGGGGTCCACCGTCGCGGGGTCGCGCTCCAGCACGCCGGGAGTGAGGATCTCGAGCACCCCGGCGGGGGCATCAACGCGCAACAGGTCACCGTCGCGTAGGCGGGCGATGGCGCCGCCGTCCACCGCCTCGGGGCAGACGTGGATCGCCGCGGGCACCTTGCCCGAGGCGCCGGACATGCGCCCGTCGGTCACCAGGGCGACCCGCTGGCCGCGCCCCTGGAGGATCGAGAGGAGCGGTGTCAGGCTGTGCAGCTCCGGCATGCCGTTGGCCTTGGGCCCCTGGAAGCGCACCACCACCACGAGGTCGCCCTCCAGTTCGCCCGCCTTGAAGGCCGCCTTGACCTCCTCCTGGTCGGAAAAGACCCGCACGGGGGCCTCCACCACCCGGTGCTCGGGGGCCACGGCGGAGACCTTCATCACCGCCGTGCCGAGGTTGCCGGTGAGCCGCGAGAGACCGCCGGTGGGCTGGAAGGGGTCCGAGGCGGGGCGCAGGATCTTTTCGTTCAGGCTCTCGCCGCTGCCCGCCTCCCAGGTCAGCGCGCCCCCCTTGAGGCGCGGCTCGCGGGTGTAGCGTTCCAGCCCCTCGCCCGCCACGGTGCGGGTGTCGGGGTGCAAGAGGCCCGCCTTCAGCAGCTCGCCGATCATGTAGCCAAGGCCCCCCGCGGCGTGGAAATGGTTCACGTCCGCCAGCCCGTTGGGATAGACCCGGGCCATCAGCGGCGTCACCTCGGAGAGGGCGGAGAAATCGCTCCAGTCCAGGATGATGCCCCCGGCGCGTGCCATGGCGACGAGGTGGATCAGCAGGTTGGTGGAGCCCCCCGTGGCATTGAGCCCGACGATGCCGTTGACGAAGGCCCGCTCGTCGAGGATCTCGCAGACCGGCGTATAGGCGTTGCCGAGCGCACTGAGCGCCAGTGCGCGCTGGGCGCCGGCCCGCGTCAGGGCCTCGCGCAGGGGGGTGTTGGGGGTGACGAAGGAGGCGCCGGGCAGGTGCAGGCCCATGAACTCCATGAGCATCTGGTTGGTGTTGGCGGTGCCGTAGAAGGTGCAGGTGCCGGGCCCGTGGTAGGCCGCCATCTCGGCCGCCATGAGGGCCTCGCGGCCCACCTCACCGGCGGCGAACTGCTGGCGCACCTTGGCCTTCTCGTCATTCGAGAGGCCCGATTCCATCGGCCCGGCGGGCAGGAAGACGGCCGGCAGGTGGCCGAAGGCCTGGGCCGCGATCACCAGGCCTGGCACGATCTTGTCGCAGACCCCGAGAAAGACCGCCGCGTCGAAGGTATTGTGGCTCAGGGCCACCGAGGCGGCCAGGGCGATGACATCGCGCGAGAAGAGCGAGAGCTCCATCCCCGCCTCCCCCTGGGTGACCCCGTCGCACATGGCGGGGACCCCGCCGGCCACCTGGGCGGTGCCGCCCACTTCGCGGGCGGCCTCGCGGATCACCTCGGGGAAGCGCTCGAAGGGTTGATGGGCCGAGAGCATGTCGTTGTAGGTGGTGACGATCCCGAGGTTGCCCGCGCTGCCCTCGGCCAGGGCGCGCTTGTCGCTGCCCGAGGCGGCATAGGCATGGGCCTGGCCGCTGCAGGAAAGGTGGCCCCGTGCGGGCCCCTTGGCGCGGGCCGCGGCCATCCTCTCCAGGTGGGCGCCGCGGCTTGGCGCGCTGCGTTCGATGATGCGTTCGGTGACGCGTTCCAGGGTGGCATTCAGGGTCATCTGCGGTCTCCCTTGCTTGCGGGTGGGGCGCCTCTCAGCCCAGGGCGCGCCAGCGGCGCCCGTCGCGGTGAAGCAGCATCAGGGCATCCTCGGGGCCCGAGCTGCCCGGGTCGTAGGCGTGCGGCGGCTGGCCGGTCTCTTCCCAGGCGGCGATGATCGGGTCGATCCAGGCCCAGGCCGTCTCCACCTCGTCGCCGCGCATGAAGAGCGTCTGGTCGCCCCGGATCACGTCCATCACCAGCCGCTCGTAGGCATCCTGGGGCTCCGCCTCGGGGCCGAGCGCCTCGGAGAAGGTCATGTCGAGCGCCACCTCGGCCAGGCGCATCCCGCCGGGGCCGGGGTCCTTGATGGTGGTGCGCAGGGTGATCCCCTCGTCGGGCTGAAGCCGGATGATCAAGGCATTGCCGCGCCGCCCCTCCATGCGAGGAAAGATCATATGCGGCGGATCGCGGAAGACCAGGGCAATCTCCGAGGCGCGGGCGCGCAGCTTCTTGCCCGTGCGCAGGTAGAAGGGGGTGCCGGCCCAGCGCCAGTTGCTCACCTTGACCTTCATGGCAAGGAAGGATTCCGTCCGGCTCTCGGGATCGCCCGCATGGTCGCGGTAGCCCCCGTCGCCACCCACGGGGCCATACTGGCCGCGCACGATGTCGGAGGGGGCGGGGGGCTCCAGGGCCTCGATCACCTTCAGCTTCTCGTCCCGCACAGCACCGGGCGTGAAGCGCGAGGGGGGCTCCATCGCCGTCAGGCAGAGGAGCTGCATCAGGTGGTTCTGCACCATGTCCCGCATGGCGCCGGAACGGTCGTAGTAGTCGCCGCGCCCCTCCACGCCCAGGCTCTCGGCCACGGTGATCTGCACATGGTCGATGTGGGTGGCGTTCCAGAGCGGCTCCCAGAGGGAGTTGGCAAAGCGCAGGGCCATAAGGTTCTGCACCGTCTCCTTGCCCAGGTAATGGTCGATCCGGTAGATCTGCCGCTCCTCGAAGGAGCGCCGCAGGTCTGCGTTGAGCGCGCGGGCCGTCTCCAGGTCGTGGCCGAAGGGTTTTTCCACCACGATCCGGCTTTCCGGCGTGGCGATGCCGTTGGCGCTGAGGGCGCGGGCGATGGTGCCGAAGAGGCTCGGCGAGACCGAGAGGTAGAAGGCCCGCACGGCATCCGCGCGCAGCCCCCCCTTCAGTGCCTGCCAGCCGCCCGTGCCCTTGGCATCGACGGCCACGTAGTCCAGCAGCTCCAGGAAGGCGGCCAGCACCTCGGGCCGCTCCCCGGCCTGGGGCGAGAACTCCAGCAGGCCCTCCCGCACCGTCTCGCGAAAGGCCGCCGCCGTCATCTCCGAGCGGGCCGCCCCGATCACCCGCGCCTCGGGCGGCATCTGGCCCACCAGGAAGCGGTGAAAGAGGCCCGGCAGGATCTTGCGCCGCGCCAGATCCCCGGTGACCCCGAAGATCACAAGGTCGAAGGGATCGACCGGGATGACGCGGGAGACCATCGCTCAGCCCGCCGAGGGTTGGAGCAGGCGGCCCATGTGGCGGCCCAGGTCCACCATGCGGTTCGCGAAGCCCCACTCGTTGTCGTACCAGCTCACCACCCGCACCAGGCCGCCGTCGGTCACGCTGGTCTGGGCCGCGGCAAAGCAGGAGCTGTGGGGATCGTGGTTGAAATCGACCGAGACCATGGGATCGACCTCGTAGGAGAGGATGCCCGCGAGGTCCCCCTCGGCGGCCTCCTTGACGGCGGCGTTGATCTCCTCGGCGCTGGCCGCCTGGCGCGGCATGAAGCTCAGATCGACGAGCGAGACATTGGCCACCGGCACCCGCACCGCCGAGCCCTCGAGCCGCCCCTCGAGCTGCGGCAGGACCAGCGAGATGGCCCGGGCCGCGCCGGTCGAGGTGGGCACCATGGAGAGGGAGGCGGCCCGCCCGCGGTAGAGATCCTTGTGCGGCGCGTCGTGGCTCGGCTGGTCGCCGGTGAAGGCGTGGATCGTGGTCATGTAGCCGGTCTCGATCCCGAAGGCGCGGTCCAGCACCATGGCCAGGGGCGCCAGGCAGTTGGTGGTGCAGGAGGCGTTGGAGACCACCAGGTCCTCCGCCGTGAGATCGCCGTGGTTGACGCCGTAGACCACCGTGCGGTCCGCCCCGGCGCCGGGGGCCGAGATGAGTACCCGGCGGGCGCCGTTCTCCAGGTGCCGCGCCGCCGCCGCCCGGTCGGTGAAGAGGCCGGTGCACTCGAAGGCGATGTCGACCCCCTCCCAAGGCAGCTCCTCGGGGTTGCGGATGGCGGTGAGGTTGATCTCGTGCGGTCCGACCTTCATGCGGTCGCTCGAGAGGGTGATGGGCTCGCGCAGGCGGCCATGGACGGAATCGTACTTGAGCAGGTGGGCCAGGGTCTCGGGCGGGGCGAGGTCGTTGACCGCCACCACCTCGATGTCCGTCTCGCCCCGCTCCAGCAGCGCCCGCAGCACCCCGCGCCCGATGCGGCCAAAGCCGTTGATGCCGATCCTCAGTGTCATGCCTCTCTCCTCTCCTTGCCCGCGCTGGCCGGTGATGGGCCATGTTACCGCTAACATTCGCGCCGCTTATGGCACTCTTGGCGGTTCGGATCAAGAGGGGAGGGGGCGAAGGGGCAAAGGCCGCCCGCGCGGGGCGGCCTCTCCGGGGGCCAAAATTGGTGGAAAGGGCACGCGCCTAGAGCGTCACCTCTTGCCCCAGGCCCTGGGCCCGGGCCGCCTCCAGCACCGCCTGGGCCGCGGCAAGGTCCTGCGCGGCCACACCGAGCGAGCGGTAGACGGTCTGCTCCTCCGCGCCATCGCGGCCGGCGATCTCGCCCGCGAGAAGCTGGCCGATCTCGCCGCGCAGGCTGTCCGCCGCGAAGCGCCCTTCGGCGATCAGCTCCACCACCTCGCCCGCCTGGGCCAGGGTCGAGGGCAGGTAGTCCACCCAGATCGGGCAGTTGAGCACGAGATCGTCGTCCACCTCGCGCATCGTGGGGATGGAGGAGCCGACGACGTTCACGTGGCAGCCCGGGCTCAGCCAGGCCTGCTTGAGGATCGGGGTCGGGGAGGCCGTGACGGTGCAGACCACCGCCGCCCCGGCTACCGCCGCTGCTACATCCGTGCCGGAGGTGAAGTGCAGCTCGGGGTGCTGCGCCCGCGCCCTCTCGCAAAAGGCCGCCGCCTTCTCGGCATCGCGGCCCGCCACCCGCACCTCGCGGATCGGGCGCACGGCGCAGATCGCGGCGAGGTGATGCTCGGCCTGTTCGCCGTAGCCCACCAGCGCCAGCACCGAAGCCTCGGGAAGGGCCAGGGCGCGGGTCGCCACGGCGCTGGCGGCGGCGGTGCGCAGAGCGGTGAGAAGGCTGGCATCCATCATAGCGCTGGCCTGACCTGTTTCCGCGTCGAAAAGCACATAGGCCCCCAGGTGCGAGGACAGCCCGCGTGCCGGGTTGCCGGGGAAGAGGCTCACCAGCTTCACGCCGAAGCAGGCAGGCGCAGACAGGGCGCCCGGCATGACCCCCATGCGGTTCTCCCCGCCCACCGGCACAACATTGCGCAGGGGCAGTTCGGCCTGCCCGGCCGAGACCGCCCGCATGGCGCCCTCGACAACCTCGATGGCCCTCGCCATGGGCAGCAGGCGGCCCACATCCTCCGATGTCAGGACGATCATTGGCGCCGCTCCTTGCCGCTGCCCCAGGCAGGGCCCGTCACGGCGAGCCCCATCACCTCTTCCAGCAGGGCGGTGTAGGCCGCGGGCCGGGCGACATAGGGAAAGTGGCCGCCGCTTTCGAAACGGTAGGCCACCGCGGGCGCCAGCCGCTCCCGCACCTCGGCCCGCATCGGGGCGGGGATCAGCGGGTCATCCTCCGCCTCGATGGTGAAGATCCGGGCCTCGGGCAGGCCGGGAAAGGGCAGATCGGGGGCGAACTTGAGCGCCGAAAGGCGCGCCCGCAGCTCCGCTTCGGTGATCCTTCCGCCT
Organism: Sulfitobacter sp.; assembly: GCA_965212515.1. Classification (GTDB taxonomy): domain Bacteria; phylum Pseudomonadota; class Alphaproteobacteria; order Rhodobacterales; family Rhodobacteraceae; genus Sulfitobacter. The sequence goes on along the minus strand of OZ243122.1, from coordinate 852,253 downwards.
ACCTCCATCAGCAGCAACTCGACCAGGTCGGCCTGCTCGGGATGGGCCTCGCGCCAGGCGCCGAGGCCCGCCCCGAAGCCCTGGCGCAGCGCCGCGATGGGGGCCCGCTCCAGATCGAGCGAATAGGGCGGGCGCTGATCCAGCCCGCGGCCCTGGGCCAAGGTGTTGGCCGCCACCAGGGCGCTCAGCCGCTCGGGCGCCGCCCCGGCCAGGTACTGGGCCAGGTAGCCGCCCAGGGAGGAGCCGAGCACGGTCGCCTGATCGACGCCGAGGTGATCCATCAGGGCCAGGATGTCCTGCGCCCAGTCCGCCACGCCGCCCGCCGCCGGGTAGCTCGTGGCGATGATCCGCAGCCGGTCGGAAAGGGCCTCGATCTGCTGCCAGAAGATGTCGCAGCGGCCCAGGGTGCCGGGGATCAGGAGCAGGACCGGCCCGGCCCCAACATCCACATAGCCCCAATTGCGCCCGTTCAGCTCGATGCGCTGCTCGGGGTGGGCCGCGGCAAAGCGGTCACGGTCGGCGATCAGGGGGTTGCTCATGCCAGGGGGTCCTCCAGGACGGGGTAGTAGTCGCGCGCGCGGTGGCGGTAGGGGATGTTGGCGAAGTCCGGCGTGATCGCCCCCGGCGTGGCCACCGGAATGACCCGCGCGGCGATGGGGTTGAAGCCCGCCTGGTAGTGGTTGGAGGACTTCACGCCGACATAGCGCCGCGCCGCGAGGTCGATGCCGAGCTGGGTGAAGGCCTCGGGGTGGAAGGTCTGGGTGCGGACATCGTTCAACAGGATGTCGATGCCCCCGTCGGTGGTCACCCAGACGGCCTCGCCCAGGGGCGCGGGCAGCTCGCCGAAGCGCTGCGTCAGCCCCGAGGCGCAGCGGCGCACCGTCACCGTCAGATCCAGCGGGTCGCCCGACATGGGGCCGAACTTGCCGCCCAGGCGCAGCGCCAGGGTGGCCCCTTCGCCCGCTTCGCGGCAGATGCGTACGGCGCCCGGATCGTAAAAGACCCCGGTGGCGACCGAGCTGAGGCCGCGGGCGATCATGGCCCGCAGCAGGAAGGTGGCGTCCGAGGGGGCGCCGCCCCCGGCATTGTCCGACATGTCGGCCAGGACAATGGGCCCCTCGGGCGCCGCCTCGGCCAGGTCCAGCGCCGCCTCGATGCCCGGGATCTCTGTATTCAGCACCTGCCGCAGATCATAGAGCTTGCGGCCCAGCCGTTCCGCTTCGGCGGCGGCCTTCGCCGCGTCCCCGTCCCAGATCGCCAGGGCCCGGGTGCCGGTGCGCGGGTGATCGCCCCAGGGAAAGCCGTGCGCGATGGAAAGCGACAGGATGCCCGGCTCCGCCTCGCGCGCGCTCATCTCGTCCACGAAGCCGCGCATCGGCCCCGAGGGCGTGGGCATGGCCAGCACCATGCGGCAGTCGAAATCCCGCATCACCGGGCGGGTCCTGCCCTCGGCGGCATCCCCGGCCAGGGCAAAGAGTTCCTCCGCCCGGGGCTTGATGTCCACGTGCGGATACTCCTTGAAGGCCACCAGCAGCGTGGCCTTCTCCAGCATCAGCTCGGTCAGGTGGCAGTGGGGGTCCAGCAGGCCGCCGATCACCGCCTCGGGCGCCACCTCGCGCAGGGCCGCGATCAGGTCGCCCTCGCAGTCCGGGTAGCCATCGGCGATCATCGCCCCGTGCAGCGCCAGGAGCACGATGTCGGCGCCGCCCGCCGCCTTCAGATCGGCCACTATCTCATCCCGAAAGCCCTCGTAGACGGCCTTCACGGTCTCGCCCGCGGGCTGGGCATGGGCCGAGAGGGATTCCACCACCTTCCAGCCGCGCGCCTCGGCCGCCGCGCGCCAGAGGTGCAGCGGCCCGGTCCAGTACTGCACCGGGTCGCCGGTCGCGTCGCCATGGTGCAGGCCCGCCTCCTGGAAGGAGATCAGGCCGGTGGGCAGGGGCGAGAAGGAATTGGTTTCGGTGCTCAGACCGGCGATGAAGACTTTCATGAATCAGACCTTGGTAACGGGGGACCCGGCTGGCCGGGGATCGGCGCCCTCGGTCAGGCGCATGAGGGTCAGGGCCAGGACGTGCAGGACGATCAGGGCAAAGGCCAGGGGCACGGCGGCGGTGAACCAGATCATCGGCACCTCCAGCATCTCGGCCGAGCGGTTGAGGCTGCGCCCCAGAAAGCCGCGCGCCGGGTTCATCCGGGCATCGAAGAGGGAGTACCAGAGCACCGGCGCGGCGAAGATCAGCACGCCCGCGGCGCGGGTGACGGCAAGCGTGGCGCCGAGACGGCCCGGCAGCTCGCGCATGGCCGGAAAGAGGGTGGGGTCGGCGCCCGCGCGAAAGGCGCAGGAGGCCCCCAGCATCCCGGCCCAGACCATGGCGCGGCGGGCCGCCTCCTCGGTCCAGATCGGGGGCGCTTCGAGGAGGTAGCGCGCGATCACCTGCCAACCGGCCGAGCCCACCATCGCCAGGACCGCCAGCACCGCCCCCCAGAGGGCGATGCGGTTGACCGCGGCGGAGAGCCGGTCGAGCGTGAGGGCGACCGCGCGCATCGGCTCAGTTGCCCTTGGCCGCTTCCCAGGCGGCGATCTGCTCGGGCGTGAGCAGGCCGCTCTCGTAGGCCGGGGCCGAGGCCGCGCGGAACTCCTGGCGGGCCTCCTCGCTCAGGGTGACGATCTCCACGCCCGCGGCGCGCAGCTTCTCGTTCACCGCCTCCTGGGTGCCGAGCCAGTCGCGGTTGGCCTTGTTGGCGGCCGCGACCGCCTCATCGACGGTGGCGCGCTCGGCGTCGCTCAGGCCCTGGTACCAGTCCTCCGAGGCGATCGCGATCCGCAGCGAGGGCGAGACGGCGGCATCGGTGTAGTGCTTGATGAAGTCCGTGTGACCAAAGAGCAGGGGCACGAAGTTGGGGTTGAGGTAGCCATCCGCGACCCCGGTCTGGAGGGCATTCGGCACCTCGGCCCAGGAGACGATGGTGCCGTCGGCGCCCCAAGCCTTGTAGAGCTCGATCTGGCTCTCGTCGAGCGCCCGCATCCGCAGCCCCGCCATGTCCGCCACGCTGGTCACCGGCTTCTTGGTGTTGAAGATGCCCGAGGCCTGGCCCACCGTGTCCACCGCCAGGACGCGCACGCCCTCGGGGGTGGTGGCTTCGTTGATCTGCTCCAGCATGCCGCCCTCGAAGAGGGCCCGGTCCACCTCTTCCATGTCCTTGAAGAAGTAGGGCAGGCGCAGGCCGTAGATCGTCTTGTCGATGGACCCGACGATGTTGAGCGGCGACATGGAGACCTCCAGCAAGCCCTGGCTCACCTGGTCGAAAAGCTCGTCGTCGCCACCCAGGGCGCCGCGCTGGAATTCCTCGGCCTCCATGCCGTTGGCCTTCAGGTGCTCGGCAAAGGTATGGGCCCAGACGTAGGAGCCGGAGCCCTCCAGGTCCGGTGGGCTGTCGAGCGCGATCTTGACCTGCGCGGGCGCGGCCTGGGCGGCGAGAGCCAGGGCGGCTGCCGCCAGCGTGGTCTTCAGGAAAGTGCGTTTCTTCATTTGTTTGTCCTCCAGGTTGGTCTTAAATTCTGTTTTGGTTCAATGGTTTCCGCGCCGTTCCTACCCTCAGGCCAGGCCAAAGGCGCGGGGCAGCGCCAGGCTGATCGCCGGGAAGGTGATGAGCAGCCCCAGGACGGCAATCTGCAACAGCACGAAGGGCAGGATGGCCCGGGCGAGCGTCCAGTAGTTCACCCCCGTCACGGCCGAGACGACCAGCAGGCAGCCCCCCATGGGCGGCGAGATCAGCCCGATGCAGAGGTTGAAGCTGAGCACGATGCCGAGGTGCACCGGGTCCGCCCCCTGGGCCAGGGCCACGGGCGCCAGCAGCGGCACCAGCAGGGCCAGGGCCACGGGAATGTCGAGCACCATGCCCGCCACGATGAAGATCACGTTGAGCACGATCATGTAGCCTACCGGCCCCAGCCCGAGCGAGGTGACGAGATCCGAGATGGCCTCGGGAATGCGCTCCAGCGCGCCCAGGTGGCCCAGTGCGGAGACGGCGCAGATGATGATGAAGATGGAGCCCGAGAGCATGGCCGTCCGCTGCAACCCCTCGAGGATCGAACGGCCCGTCAGCCCCTCGTAGAACCAGCCCGCGAAGAGGGCCACGACAACCGCAACCGCCGCCGCCTCCGTCGGGGTCATCCAGCCGAAGACGATGCCGCCGAGGATGATGATCGGCAGCGACAGGGCCGGGATGGAGCGCAGCAGCGTCGGCCCCAGGGGCGGCATGTCGGCGCGCGCCACGTTGGGGTGATCCTCGCGCCAGGCATAGAACGCGTTGAGCGCGATGAGCGCCGCCGCCAAGAGCAGCCCGGGCCCGATCCCCGCCAGGAAGAGCGCGGTCACCGAGGTCTGCATCAGGGCGCCGTAGAAGATCAGGATGATCGAGGGCGGCACGATGGGCCCGATGATGGAGGAGGCGGCGGTGATGGCGCTGGCGTAGGTCAGGCTGTAGCCCCGGCGCGTCATCTCGGGGACCAGGGTGTTGGAGAGGGCCGCGCTGTCGGCCACGGCGGAGCCCGAGATGCCCGCGAAGAAGACGCTGGTCAGGACATTGACGTGGCCCAGCCCGCCCTTGAGCCGCCCGACCAGCGCCATCGAGAGGTTGATCAAAGCCGAGGTGATGCCGCCCCGGTTCATCAGTTCGCCCGCCAGGATGAAGAGCGGCATGGCCATGAGCGCGAAGACGTCGATCTTGGAGAAGATCTGCTGCGGCAGGATGGCGAGATAGCGGCTGTTGTCGGTGGCCAAGAAGGCCAGGACCGCCGCCCCGCCGATCACGTAGGCCAGGGCCAGCCCCGAGAGGAGGAGCACCAGGGCGACGATGGGGACGAGGGCGATCATGCCGAGAGCGCCTGTGACGGGTGGCCCAGCGCCGCGGCGCTGACACCCTCGGCGGCGATCTCATCCGGGATGGGATCGCCCACCACCAGGGCCGCGGCGGCGCGGGCGAGGGCGGGGGCCGTCTGGATGCCGTAGCCGCCCTGGCCCGCCAGCCAGAAGAAGCCCGGCGCGCCGGGCTCGTAGGCGGCCAGGGGGCAGCCCCCCGGCAGGAAGGACCGCAGGCCCGCCCACTTGCTTTCGATCCGCTTCACCGAGAGGGCGAAGGCCCGCTCGATCCGGTCGATGCAGAGGGCCACCTGAAGTTCCTCCGGCTGGGCGTCGCAGGGCGGCGAGGGCTCCGCGTCGGCGGGCGAGATCAGCAGCTTGCCCGCATCGGGCTTGAGGTAGAACTCCTCCGCCACGTCCACCACCATGGGCCAGCCATCGGGCGAGAGGCCCTCGGGCGCGGCGACAATCAGGGCGGTGCGCCGCTTCGGCACCAGGCCCCGGCGCGGCAGCCCGGCGAGGGCCGCCAGCTCATCGGCCCAGGCCCCGGCGGCATTGACGAGGATCGGCGCCCGCAGCGTGCCCGCGCTGCATTGGACCTGCCAGTCGCCCGCCCGCTCGAGGCCCGTCACCTCGGCCCCGGTCAGGAGGGTGCCGCCCGCCGTCTTGAAGGCCCGCAGGTAGTGCTGGTGCAGGCCATGCACGTCGATGTCGCTGGCACTGGCGTCGAAAAGGCCGCCCGCCGCGTAGCCCTCGCGCAGCAGCGGCGCCTGGCGCCGCACCTCGGCGGCGGAGAGCGGCTGCACGGCGGGGCCCAGCTCTTCCTCCAGTGCCGCCATCTCGGCCTGCTGGTCCGGGCGGGCCACAAAGACCACGCCGCGCGGGCGCAGCAGCGGCGCCGAGAGGTGCGGGCTCTGCGGATCGCGGTAGAAGGCACCCGAGGCGCGGGTCAGGGCGCGGATCACCGGCGGCCCGTAGGCCACGGTGAAGAGGGCGGCAGAGCGGCCTGTCGTGTGGTAGCCCGGCTGGCGCTCGCGCTCCAGCAGGGCGACCCTCATGCGGGGGGCCAGCTCGGCGGCGACGGAGGCCCCGGCGATGCCCGCCCCGACGACGATGCAGTCAAACCCCCGCGGGGTCGATTTTTGGCCCTTTTCCGGTCGACTCATGCCATCCTCCCGGGAAAAGGCTAACACGATTTTCCAATCGGAAAAGAGAAATTTTTCCAATCGGAAAATCGCGGCTTGCGGAAAGGAGGCCCCGGCCTATGGTTCCAGTATGACCAGCGATCCCCAGTCCGATCCCCAGCAGGAAACCCAGCGCCAGGCCTTCGGCCAGCGCATCCGCCAGCTCCGCGCCGAGCGCAACTGGACCCTCGCGGACCTCTCGGAACGCTCGGGCCTGGCCATCTCCACCATCTCCAAGGCCGAGCGCGGAATCATCGCCCTCACCTATGACCGCCTCTCCCAACTCTCGCGCGGGCTGGGCTGCGACATGTCGGCCTTCTTCTCGGACAGCGGCGAGGGCTTTGCCCCCGGCAGCTTCGCCGTGGCCCGCCGGGGTGATTTCAAGCGCCAGGAGACCAAGAACTACGTCTACGAGATGCTCTTCACCGATCTCTGGAACAAGTCCATGCGGCCCATGATGGGCACCCTCAAGGCGCGCGAGCTGCACCAGTTCGACGAATTCGTCCGCCACGGCGGGCAGGAATTCCTGATCGTGCTGGAGGGGGAGGTGACGGTCCATCTCGAGGGCCGCGAGCCGGTGCGGCTGGGGCAGGGCGATGCGGTCTACTTCGATTCCATGATCGGCCACCTCTATGCCTCCAAGGGGGACGAGGATGCCCGCATCCTGGTGGTCTGCGAGAACGTGGACCCGATCGAGGAATAGGCCCCCAAACAGCACAGGGGCCGATGCACCCCCGTGCACCGGCCCCTGCAAAGCTCATGTCGGACAGCCTCAGGCCACCAGCTTGGCCACCTCCTTGCCGCCCGAGACGAAGGTCTCGTGCAGGACAGCGATGGAGCGGTCCAGCGCCTCGCGCGGGACGACGAACTGGGCGTCCACGGTGCGCGTCGTCTGGTGCGCGCTGATCACCTCGAGCTGGGCCGTGCGCAGGGCGCTCAGGCCCCGTTCCAGCACGTGCAGCCCGCGCAGCTCGCGGCCGATCACGGCGACGATGGCGGCGGCCTTCACGCTGATCTCGGCATTGCCGTACTCCGCCGACAGTTCCTTTTCCACCCGGCGGATGGCGCTCAGGGGCGCGGCCACGTAGTGGGTGATGGTGTTGGCGTTCGAGGTCTTGGAGACGATGCGGCAGTTATGCCGGGTCAGGATCTCCAGGGTCTTGGCGTCATAGCCCTTCACCCCCACCATGTCCTGCTCGAAGAGCTCCAGGGTATAGACCTTGAGCCCGGTGACGATCTCGGCCACGCCCTCCTCGGCGGGGGCCTCGTCGATCAGGGTGCCGGGGTCGTGCGGCTCGAAGGCGTTGGTAACGCGCAGCGGCACCTGGGCCTGGCGCAGGGCCTTGGCGGCGGTCGGGTGGATCGCCTCCATGCCCATGTTCGACAGCTGGTCGGCCACGTCGTAGTTGGTGTGGCCCAGCTTGCGCACGTTCTCGGCGCCCACCAGCTTCGGGTCCGCCGAAGAGAGGTGGAACTCCTTGTGGATGATCGCCTCGCGGGCCTTGGTCAGGGCCGCGATCTGGCTGAAGGTCACCTCGGAATAGCCCCGGTCGAACTTGTTCATCAGCCCCTCGGCGCACTGGGCATAGCCCGTGACGATGGGCATCTCGCTCTCCAGGTCCACGCTGGCCAGGCCGTCGCAGATCCGCTCCTCAAGGCTCATGTTGCGCTCGTCGCGCCAGCCCGAGAGGTCGATGAAGCGCGCGTTCACGCCGTGGCGGCGCAGCAGCAGCGTGGCCACCATGGCGGAGTGGGCCTCGCCCAGCCCCGAGAGCAGCTCGCGCGTCAGGGCCATGTGCTGCGACAGGCGGAAGTGCCCGTAGGAGCAGAGGCGGTGCAGGTCGATCAGGCAGGAGCGCGCCCCCTCGAGCCGGTCACGGACGAAGTCGTTGGCATCCGAGATGTCGGCATCGTGGGTGAGGACCTCTTCGTGGGCCTCGCGCATGGCCTGCTGCACCCGGCTCAGGGCCGTCAGCCAGCCGTGCTCCTCGGTCTCCTCGGAGAAGTGGGCATAGACGCCCGGCTCGCCGCTCTTCTTGTGCTCCAGCAGCAGGTCGGTGATGCCGCCGAAGGCCGAGACCACGAAGATCCGGTTGTAGTCCGGCTTCTCCACGCGGAACAGCGGTTCCAGCAGTTCGGGCAGGCGGGACATGGAGGTCCCGCCGATCTTTTCGACCGTGTGATCGGTAAAGTTCATGTCGGCCTCTTTAGGCTACCGCTTCGGGCGCGGCGTAGGAGCCGTCTTCCTGGTGCACCTCGGTGCCCGTCACCGGCGGGTTGAAGCAGCAGGCCATGTGCAGCTCTTCCTCGGCCCGCAGGGTGTGCTTGTCGTGCAGGTTCAGGGCATACATGACGCCCGGCTTGATCTCGTGGGTCTCGCCGGTGGCCAGGTCCGTGATCGAGCCCTTGCCCGCCATGCAGTAGACGCTCTCGAAGTGGTTCTTGTAGTGGAAGGTGTGCTCCGACCCCGCCTCCAGAATTGTGATGTGGAAGGAGAAGCCCATCTGGTCCCCCGCCAGAAGCATCCGCACGGAGGTCCACTGGGCGTCAGAGACGGCCTTGTCGGTGTTTTTCAGTTCGTTGAAGTCGCGTACAATCATCTTGGTTACTCCGCTGCGATTTTGGTTTCTGTCATGGAAGCGGTGGCCTCCCGGAGGATCTCCAGGCCGCGCTTCAGGGTCTCTTTCGGCGTGGTCAGGGCGGCAAGCACCTTGATCACCTCGTCATGGGCGCCCGAGGTCTCGATGATCAGGCCCTGCTCGAAGCAGCGCGCGCAGATCTCGCCCGCCAGCTCGCCCGAGCCGACATCGACGCCCTGCATCATGCCACGGCCCTTGAGCTTGGCGCCCGGCACCTGCTCGGCCACCAGCTCCAGACCCTCGGTCAGGATGTCGGCCTTCTCGCGGACCTCCTTCTCGAAGCTGTCGTCTTTCCAGAACTTCTCCAGCGCCACGCGGGCGGTGATGAAGGCATGGTTGTTGCCACGGAAGGTGCCATTGTGCTCGGCCGGCTTCCAGATGTCGTGCTCCGGCTTGATCAGCAGGGCCGCGAAGGGCAGGCCGAAGCCCGAAAGGGATTTCGCCTGGGTGATCATGTCGGGGTCGATGTCCATGCCCTCGAAGCCGAAGTAGCGGCCCGAACGGCCGCAGCCGGACTGGATGTCGTCCACGATCAGCAGCGCGCCGACCTCCTTGGCCAGCTTGGCGACGCCCTCGACCCAGGCGCGCGAGGCGGCGTTGAGCCCGCCCTCGCCCTGGATCGGCTCAAAGATGAAGGCCGCGGGCGCATCGACGCCGGAAGAGGGGTTGTTCACCATCATGCGGATCTGTTCGAGCGTGTCCACGCCCTCGCCGAAGGCACCGTCGTAGGGCAGGTGGGTCACCCCGCAGAGCCCGCCGCAGGAGGCGCCGGCACCGGCCCGCTTGCCGGCATTGCCGGTCAGGGCCAGGGCGCCCATGGTCATGCCGTGGAAGCCGTTGGTGAAGGAGACCACGTTGCGGCGCCCGGTGACCTTGCGCGCCAGCTTGATCGCCGCCTCGACGGCGTTGGTGCCGGTCGGGCCGGTCATCATGATCTTGTGGTCCATGCCGCGCGGCTTGAGGATGATCTCCTCGTAGGCTTTCAGGAAGTCGGCCTTGGCGTGGGTGTACATGTCCAGGCCGTGGGCCACGCCGTCAGCGGCGATGTGGGCCACCAGGGCCTCCTTCATGTCATCGTCGTTGTGGCCGTAGTTGAGCGAGGAACAGCCCGCCAGGAAGTCGATGTAGGTCTTGCCCTCGGCGTCGGTCATTTCCGAGCCCTTGGCGGAGGTGAAGACGGTGTCGAAGCTGCGGCAGTAGCTGCGCGCCTCGGACTCGCGTCGGGAAAAAATCGTCTTGTCGGCTGAAGTCTCAGTCGTCATGGGAATACCTCTGATTTTCAATGAGATGCGAGAGGGGAAGGGCGCCTTCAGGCGGCGCTCTTCAGGGCCTCGCGCCAGGTGATCGTGACCATGTGTTCGGTCGCGTGCTCACCCTGGAAGTGGGTGTCGCGCTTGAAGTGGGGTTCGTGCGTCAGCTCGGCGTCGCGGCCCTTGGCGAACTTGCGGAAGAGCGCCCAGGAGGCCTCGTTGTCGAGCGTGATGGTGGTCCGCATGCGGTCCACATCGGCGGTTTCGGTGCGCAGCAGAAGCGCCTCGAGCATGCGGCTGCCAAGGCCCATGCCGCGGGCCTTCTCGGAGACGGCGACCTGCCAAACGAAGAGGCAGTCGGGCTCCTGCGGGACGAGGTAGGCAGAGATCCAGCCCACGAGATCACCGTCGATCTCGGCCACGATGCAGGTGTCGCGGAAGTGGTCCGCCTGCAGCAGATTGGCGTACATGGAGTTCTCGTCCAAGGGCTTGCAGGCCCGGATCAATTCCCAGATCGCGGCCCCATCCTCGCGGACCGGCTTGCGAAAGGTGACTGTCTTCTCGGGCTTTCTGCTTTGTAGTCTCTGCACGGGCTTCCTCTGTCCTGTTTTACGCATTTGATATTTAGCTTGATTAAGTAAGGCGCAGGTTTGTTTTGTTCAAGTGAAATAAATTTCGCTCCCGGTTCTGCGGTAAACAAATGATTATATTGAAACTTTCCCGGATGCGCGCAGAGGTTTCATAGTTAGATTAACAAATAATTTCCGGGGATTTTTTCATACTCGCGGAAAGCGTGTTCAGCCCGCCAATCACTCCCGGGCGACAGGCTTGTCTTGACGGCCCCGCGATAGGTAGGTTGATGCGGCGAAGAACCACCCGGGGGGCGGCATGAACCGGACCGACACCAGCCTGATCGCGCTGCGGCGCATCCTGCGCGCGATCGAACAGTATGAAAGAGACCTTGCCCAGGCGGCGGGCCTGACCGCGGTTCAACTGCGGGTGCTCCAGATCGTGGCCGAGCAGGGCCACACCACGCCCACTCACATAGCCCAGCGGATGAGCGTCTCACAGGCCGCCGTCTCGGTCCTCATCAAGAAGCTGGAGGCGCGCGGCTACCTCGCCCGCCGCCGCTCCGACGCCGACCGCCGCCAGACCGACCTCACCATCACCGAGGCGGGCCGCGACAAGACGGCCTCGGCCCCCGATGCCCTGCAACAGAGGTACGTCGGCCAGTTCGAGGCGCTCCAGGATTGGGAACAGGCCATGGTGGTGGCGGTGCTGGAACGGGTGGCGGGCCTGCTCGACGCCTCCGACATGCCCGACGAGGCCGTCCTCACCGCGGGCGAGCTGCTGGCCCAGGGGCCCAACTAGCCCCGTTCCGGTGGGGCAGGGCGCCGCAGCGGGCCCGCGGGCCCTTTCCCTCCGCGCCATATCTGACTATATCACTCGGGAATAAGACCGGACCCGAGCAGCCCATGGCCCTTCCCCTCCTTCGCCCCTCTGCCACGCCCGCGCCGCAGGAGCCGCTGCTGGGCCACCTGCGCCTCGCCGCCCTGCGCTGCCGCACCGCGCCGCGCGGCCCCGTGGAGGCCTGCGCCCTGCTGCACCCCGAGGCCCAGGCCGAGGACTACGCCACCGCCCTCGCGCGCCTCCTGCCCGAGGTCCTGATTCGCCGCCCCGTCTTCTGGCGCCCCGGCACCGAAAGCCTCTCCTTCGACGAATCCTGGCTCCTCGCCCTGGCCCGCGCCCTGCGCACCGGCGATGCCGACAGCGCCGCCTTCCTCCTCGCCCGCCGGGTCCTGCCCCGGGGCCGCCCGCTGCTGCGGCTGCTGGTCACCGGCCTGTCCGAAAGGCTGGACGCCTCCTGAGCCCGCCATATATCCTCAAGCGACAGCCAGCCCGCCGCCAGCCAGCCCAATCAGCTTCGACTTGAAGGAGAACCACCATGGCCGAGACCGCATCCGACCTTTCCCCCGACGCCAGCGCCGAGATCGCCACCGCGCTGAACCAGGCCCTGGCCGAAACGGTCGTGGCCACAATGCTGGCCCAGAACTTCCACTGGAACGTGACCGGCATGGCCTTCGGCCCGCTGCACGCCCTCTTCCAGGAGATCTACGAGGATCACTTCGTCGGCCAGGACGATCTGGCCGAGCGGGTCCGCGCCATCGGCCAGACCGCCGAGGGCAAGCTCGCCACCCATCTGGAGCGCTCCAAGGTCAAGGAGGGCGACGAGGGCGCCGAGGACAAGGAGATGATCCGCCACCTGGCCGAGGCCCAGGAGACCATCGGCGCCACCCTGGCCGGGCTCAGCGAGGTGGCCGCCAAGCACGGCGACATCCGCACCGAGGATCTGGCGATCGAGCGGGGCCGCGTGCACGACAAGTTTGCCTGGATGCTGCGCGCCCACCTGCGCTGAGGCGGCGGCGCGGGCTCAGCCCGCCTCGCGCAGCGCCTCGGGCACCCGACGGCCCTTCTTCAGACAGCGCTTGAGGTAGGCCGCGCGCCAATGGCCGTAGCGGCCCATCTGGGCCTGCTGCGCCATCACCAGCGCCAGATAGGCCTCGGCCGCCGCGGGCTTCTTCAGGCCCTTGCAGATCTTCTTCTGGTCCTTGGTCATGGAGCAGCCGATGCAGTGCTCGCCCGCCGGGCCGGGGCGGCGGAACTTGCAGACGTCGATGCAGGCACTTTGAACCTTGGCCATGGAAAACAACCTCTTGCGCGGGCGTCGGGGCAACCATGGAGTGACTGACTGATTCACTCGGAATTTGCAAGACTGATCGAAACAGTCGGAATTATTGTGCCACCCCCTCTCGGCGCCCTTTCGCCACAAAAAACGCGCAATCGCGGCCTAGCCTCCGCGCCATGAACGATCTGTCACATCCCCACAGCGCCCCGCCCCAGGGCACCGCCGTCAGCGCGGGCCACCGCCTTCAGGTGGCCGACACGCCCGAGGCCCTCGCCGCCCTCCGGCCCGACTGGGAGCGCCTCTGGGCGCGCGACCCCGAGGCCGGGGTCTTCCTCTCCTACGCCTTCCTCGCGCCCGCGCTCCTGGCCAATCCAGGCCGCTGGCGCATCTACCTGCTGCGCGACGCCCGCGGCGCGCCCCTCTGCCTCTTCCCGGCCAAGCGGCGCCTGCACTGGTCCACCACCGCCGCCGAGTTCCAGACCGAGCTCGACGCCGCTGGCCGCTTGGCCTGGGGTGAATACGTGGGCTTCATCTGCCACCCCACGCGCGAAGAGGAGGGCCTCACCGCCCTGGCCCGGGCCCTTGCCGCCGAGCCCTGGAAGAACCTCGCCCTGCGCTACGAGCCCACGGGCCACCGCGCCCGCCTCTTCGCCGAGGCCCTGGGCCCCGGCTTCAGCCACCGCTTCCGCGACTACCGCATCAACGGCGGCACGGTGGACAACCTCACGGGCCTCGTCGTGCCCCTCTCCGAGGAGCCCGGCGCGCTCCTCGCGCGGCTCAAGTCCAGCCGTCGCCAAAAGCTCGCCGCCGCCCGCCGCCGCTGGCTCGACAGCGGCATCTACCAGATCATCGAAAGCACCCCCGAGACGGTGGAGGGCGACATCGCGGGCCTGCTGCTCAACTGGATCACCCAGTGGGCCCCCAGCAAGGGCGCCGACAAGGCGCTCGAGGTGGCCGACCGCTACGGCCGCGCGCTCCTCACCGCCGAGGAGATGGACTGCCTCTACCTGCCCACCCTCTGGCGCGGCTCCCGCCGCCTCGGCGCCCTGGGCCACCTCGTCGATGCCAAGCGCGGCGAGATGCACTTCCTCGTGGCGGGCCGCGACACGACGGCCGAGGACCCCGCCATCGGCTTGCTGCTCCAGGCCCACGCCATCGACAGGGCCGCCGAGGCGGGCCTCGCCCGCTACAGCTTCGGCCACGGCGACGAGCCCTACAAACAGTCCTTCGCCCCCGAGGAGCGGCGCAGCCACTACCTCACCGTCCGCCGACGCGGCGCGGGGCCGGTGCTGGACCCGGCGCAGCTCCCCCAGGCCCTCACCCGCCTCGCCGACTGGGCCGACCGGGGCGAGACGGACCGCCTCGCCGCCGCCGCGCGGCAGCTTGCAGAGGTGGCGGCGCGGTAAGGGAGGCCAGGGACAGCCAGGCGGGCGGGCGATAGGCCAGCCCCCCGCTCAAGCGGTCAAAGAGACCCTGCAGGACGAAAGTGCCCCCGGCGGTGAGGCCCAGCAGGGCAAGCCAGGTCGTCAGGGCATCGGCCTGGCGGGTCTGATCCGTCCAGAGGGCCATGGCGAGGGCGAGGGCAAAGGGATGGGCCAGGAAGATGCGCAGCGAGACCCTCCCCAACTGCTGCAACCCCCGGCCCAGAGGGGCACAGTTTTCCACCAGCAGCCGCGTTCCACAGATCAGCAGGATGGTGCTTGGCACGCGCATGAGCAGCAGATCGAGCAGCAATTCGTCACGCCCGAGAGAGAGGTAGAGCAGGACGAGAGGAAGGCTGGCCGCCATCAGAAGCACGGCACTCCGGCCCTGGGTGAGGCGCGACAGGGCAGGCAGCCCGAGGGCGGCCCCCGCGATGAAGAAGAGAAACCCGCTGGCCCCAAGGCCGCCAAGCAAGGAGCGCAGCCCCGCGGGCAGGGGCAGGTTGCGGGCCGCATGTGTCACGAGGATCGAGAGGGTGAGGGCAATCAGGACCTGGCTCCAGGGCGCGAGGCCCCGGAGCCCCAGGGCGAGAAGCGTGCAGATCATCATGGCGTACATGAACCAGAGCACGCCAAAGGGCGACCAGAGGAAATGGGCCGCGCGGACCACTTCAGGTTCCCATGGGGCCAACGCGAGCCCGGCGCCCTCCGCCAGGTAGGAGGCCCCCGTCCAGATCAGGATGATCCAGCCCGCCCCGAGGACCCGCTTGTCCAGAAGCCAGGCGGTCCCCCTGTCTCGGGTCATGGCAAAGACCAGCCCGGCGCAGAAGAAGAAGGCGGGCATGCGGCAGTGGCCCACCAGGTAGTCGAAGAAAAGCACCGGGCCAGGCAGGTGCAGATCCTGTGACGCAAGCCACGTCGAGGATGTGAGGGTGACGTGGTGAAGAAGGACAAGGCAGATCGTGAGGCCCTTCATGGCCTCGATCCAGCCAACGCGGCCGGCGGGCGCGGGGTGGCGCATGGTGCTCGTTACTCAAATACAATCTTACGAAAGCAGGCCGGGGCCCGTTCCCCCGTGGCCCCTGTCTCGATGATAATGGCGCGGGCCTTCCAACGGCGAAGGCCCTGAAAGGCCGGTAATGGGCTCCTGGGTCAATGTTCCCTTATAGGGTGTACCCTGCGCTCTCCGGCGGGGCGGCTCAAGCACCCACCGCAAGAGGCGGCCGGACTGTGGCGAACTTGCAAGGGGGTGAGCGGCAGATGAGCTATGGCCCCTAAGCCGCCATGTGCACACAAAAAAGGGCGCGAGACCCGCTCGCGCCCTTCCTCATTTCAGTGATGCCAGTGCTCAGTAGCTCGGGCGGCGGCAGACGCCCGCGTCGTCGCAGAAGACACCGGCCAGGCCGCCGATGATGGCGCCACGGTCGCCGTTGCCGTCCACGGCCCGGGCCGCGCCATAGCCAAGGGCGGCGCCGACGAGGCCGCGCTCCATGTCGGTGTCGATGGCGGCGCCGGGGGCGCAGGCCGAAAGCAGGGCGGCGGCGGTGATGAGCGATGCGATGAGTTTCATGTGGGTCTCCAGTGGGGCCGGCGGGATGCCGACGGAAGCAGTTGAACCGGAGGCGCGCCGCGAGTCGTCCCGCCGCGGCCCCCGCCGATGCGCCTGCCTAGCCCGGCCGCGCGCTGTTATCCAATCACCGGGAGCGATTTGGCGGCTGCTATCCGATAACAGCCCGGTTTTGGGCGGATTTTCGCGCGGGGTGGGGCCCCGCAGGCGCCCTTTGGCCGAGGGGCAGGGCAGGGCCGACGGACCGCCGAAAGGGATCGGCAGGCGCTTGGCAGCGCGCCATCTTCCGCCCCGTCGCCAAAGAGAATCCCGGTGGCACAACCCGCACCGTTCAGGCAAGGTCTGCCGCATCGACACTGGCGGAAGGACCCGGAGCAGGTTACGGCTCCTGATCCCGACACCACCACACAAAGACTTGGAGCATCCGCAATGGCACTCACCGGCAAGCAACTCTTCACGACCCTGGACCCGGACGGCACCCTGACCGTGGCGATCGAAGATGTGACCCTCCCCGATCCGACCGGCAACCAGGTGATCGTCAAGATGGAGGCGGCGCCGATCAACCCCTCCGACCTGGCGATCCTCGTGGGCGCCGCGGATCTGGAGAATGCCAGCTATTCGCCCGGCAAGTTCGTCGCCACCGTGCCGGAGCCCTTCAACAGCGGCTCGAAGGCGCGCCACGGGCTGAAGCTGCCCGCGGGCAACGAGGGCGCCGGCACCGTCGTCGCCGTCGGCGACGGAGAGGCGGCCAAGGGCCTGAAGGGACAGCGCGTCGCCTGCGTGCCCGGCAATGCCTACAGCCAGTACTGCCTTGTCGATGCCGGCTCCTGCCTGCCCCTGGGCGATCACACGGCTGAAGACGGCGCCAGCGCCTTCGTCAACCCGATGACGGCCCTGGGCTTTGCCGAGAACGCCAAGATGGACGGCCAGGAGGCGATCCTGCACACCGTCGGGGCCTCCAACCTGGGGCAGATGCTGACCCGCATCTGCCAGGAGGACGGCCTGGGCCTCGTCAACATCGTCCGCAAGGAGAGCCAGGTCGAGCTGCTCAAGGGGCTCGGCTCCAGCCATGTCGTCAACTCGGCTGAGGAGGACTACATGAGCCAGCTCCAGTCGGCGATCGAGGAGACGGGCGCCTTCTACGGCTTCGACCCGATCGGCGGCGGCAAGGCGGTCGACCAGGCCTTCAGGGCCATGGAGCAGGTGGCGGTGCGCCAGATGTCCGAATATTCCCGCTACGGCTCGAACCAGCCCAAGCGGATGTTCATCTACGGCCGCCTGGATACCGGCATGACCATGCTCTCGCCCAGCTACGGCTTCGGCTGGACCCTCTCCGGCTGGCTCCTCTTCCCCTTCCTCCAGGCCGCCGGTCGCGAGACCGTGGGCCGCATGCGCAAGCGCGTGCTCGAGAACCTCACCACGACCTTCGCCAGCCACTACAAGACCCGCGTCAACCTCGAAGAGATGCTGACCAAGGAGGCCCTGGTGGACTACCGCGCGATGAAAACGGGCGAGAAATACCTGGTCACGCCCTGGTCGTGATGCGGTGAGCGGGGGCCGCTCTGGCCCGCGCCGCAGATTGGGCGCTGAGCGAAGCGCCGGGGGGCTTATTGTATCGCTTGCTTTGTCGGCCGTGGCTTATCCTAGCCACGGCCGACTTTTTTTTGCGGGGGCGCGATCGAGATGTGTATCTCAGCTTCTCTGGCGCCGGAAATGCAGCGGAGAGCGGGGCGGGTCCCCGACCTGTGCGCACGGCGCGCGGGGACCTTCAGCTGATCAGAGGCCGAGACAACCGAGGTTTTTCTCGAGAAGTATCGGCCAAGCGGCGGCGACGGTTGGCACCCATCTGCGGGCTGACATGAAAGCTCTATTGCGCACCGAAAAGAATGGCCAAAGGGCGGAGAAATCAGCAGTTCGGGGAGATCAGAAGTGGCAGCCCGTAGGGGAATCGAACCCCTCTTTCCAGGTTGAAAACCTGGCGTCCTAACCGATAGACGAACGGGCCACGCTGTCTGTGAGCGGTTCAATAAGGCCCGTGGCAGGTGGGCGCAAGCGGAAATTTTGCCTCCCGGGCAGAAAATTTCGCTCAGGCGCGGGCGGCATCCTCGAGGCGCAACTGGAGGCTGCGGCGGCCGCGCCATTCGTTGATGTCGAGCCGTCCGGCAAGGTGGAATCGGGCCCCGCCGTGGCCCTCCAGGGTGGCCCCGAGGGGGCCGTCGAAGGCGCCGAAGGCGATGGCTTCCAGGCGCGGACCCTGGCCGTCGCTGAAGGCGATCTTGAGGTGGCTTTCGCCGACCCGGCGGGCCAGGTGCAGGCGCATCTCGGCGAAGGCGAAGCGGGGCGCCGGGGCGGCGGCGCCGAAGGGGCCGGCCGTCTCGATCTGCTCGCCCAGCTCCAGGGTCGCGGCGCCGGGCATGAGCAGCCCGGTGAGGCGCAGGTCCGAGGGGCCGGCCAGGTGCGCGCCCTGGCGCTCCAGCAGCTCCCCGAGGCGCGCCATAGCCGGTTCGATCAGCGCCTCGCGGACCGTCAGGCCCGCCGCCATCTTGTGGCCGCCGCCCTTGATCAGCAGGCCCTCGGCGGCCAGGCGCTGGATCGGCGCGCCGAGGTCGATCCCCGGCACGGAGCGGCCCGAGCCCTTGCCGATGCCATCCTCCACCCCGATCACGATGGCCGGGCGGTTGGACTGTTCCTTGAGCCGCGAGGCGACGATGCCCACCACGCCGGGGTGCCAGCCGGGCCCGGCGGCCCAGGTCAGGGGCCCCTCGAAGCCCCTCTCCTCGGCCTGGGCGAGGGCGGCGGCGCGGACCGCCTCCTCCACCTCGCGGCGCTCACTGTTGAGCTGGTCGAGCCGCTGGGCCAGGGCCGCGGCCTCGGCAGGGTCATCGGTGGCGAGCAGGCGGGCGCCCAGGTCGGCCTGGCCGATGCGGCCGCCCGCGTTGATCCGGGGGCCGAGCACGAAGCCCAGGTGATAGGCGCTCGGCGCCGTCTCCAGCCGGGCGACGTCCGAGAGCGCCACCAGCCCGGGCCGGGCGCGCCGCGCCATGACCTTGAGCCCCTGGCGCACGAAGGCCCGGTTGACCCCGGTGAGGGGGGCCACGTCGGCCACCGTCGCCAGGGCCACGAGATCGAGGTAGGCCATGAGGTCGGGCCCGCGGCGCCCGGCCTCGCGGAGCTGGCGGCCCACCTCGACCAGCATCAGGAAGACCACGGCGGCGGCGCAGAGGTGGGCGCAGGCGCCATCCTCGTCCTGGCGGTTCGGGTTCACCACGGCCAGGGCCTCGGGCAGGGTCTCGCCGCCCAGGTGGTGGTCGAGCACCAGCACCTCCGCGCCCCGGGCGGCGGCGATCGGGCCATGGCTGAGGGTGCCGCAGTCGACGCAGACGATGAGATCGTGATCGCGCGCGAGCGCCGCCATGGCCTCCTCGTTGGGGCCATAGCCCTCGTCGATCCGGTCGGGCACGTAGAGGGTGGCGCCTGTGCCCATCTCGCGCAGCCAGGTCAGCAGGAGGGCGGCGGAGGCGCCCCCGTCCACGTCATAGTCGGCGAAGACGGCGATGCGCTCGCGCCGCTCCAGGGCGCGCAGGAAGCGGGCGGCGGCCGCCTCCATGTCGCGCAGGGAGCGCGGGTCGGGCAGGAGGTCGCGCAGGGCCGGGGCCAGGAAGCCCTGGGCCAGCTCCGGTGTCACCTGGCGGCTGGCCAGGACCTGGCAGAGCGAGAGGGGCAGGGCGGTCTGCTGGCCGAGCAGCTCGGCGGCCCGGTCCAGCTCCAGGTCCGGGCCGATCCAACGCCGCCCGGTGAGCGATTTCTCCACCCCCAGAAAGGTCACGCCTGTTCCTCTTTGCTTGCCGCGCCGCCTCGCGCGGGGCCCTCAGCCCCGACCGACCGGGGTGCGGTAGTTGATCCGCCGGACCGAGCCGGTCTTGGAGCGCATGATGAGCGTCTCGGTGGTCATCCAGCCGGGCTCGCGCTTGACGCCGGGCAGGAGGGTGCCGCCGGTGACGCCGGTCGCGGCGAAGATCACGTCCTCGGTGACCATCTCGTCGCGGGCGTAGATGCGGTCCAGGTCCTCGATGCCGGCCTTGCGGGCGCGGCCCTTCTCGTCCTCGTTGCGGAAGAGCAGGCGGCCGTACATCTGCCCGCCCATGCACTTGAGCGCCGCGGCGGCCAGCACGCCTTCCGGCGCGCCGCCCTGGCCCATGTACATATCGATGCCGGTGTCGGGATCGGCGCAGTGCATGACGCCGGCCACGTCACCGTCGGTGATGAGCCGGATTGAGGCCCCCTTGGCGCGCACCTCGGCGATCATCTCGGCGTGGCGCGGCCGCTCCAGGATGCAGACGGTGATGTCGGAGGTCTTGCAGCCCTTGGCCTTGGCAAGGGCCTCGACGCGCGCGCCGGGCGACATCTCCAGGGTCACCACGTCCTTCTCGAAGCCCGGCCCGATGGCCAGCTTGTCCATGTAGACGTCGGGCGCGTGCAGCATGGAGCCGCGCGGCCCCATGGCGATCACCGTGAGGGCGTTGGGCATGTCCTTGGCGGTGAGGGTGGTGCCCTCCAGCGGGTCGAGCGCGATGTCCACGCCGGGGCCGTTGCCGGTGCCCACCTCCTCGCCGATGTAGAGCATCGGCGCCTCGTCGCGCTCGCCCTCGCCGATGACCACCACGCCGGCGATGTCCAGCAGGTTGAGCTGGGTGCGCATGGCGTTCACGGCGGCCTGGTCGGCGGCCTTCTCGTCGCCCTGGCCGATCAGCCCGGCGGAGGCGAGGGCCGCCGCCTCCGACACCCGGGCGAGCCCGAGGGAAAGCATACGGTCCTGAAATTCGGCGGAGGAGGTCATGGGCGCGTCCTTGTTTGATCGGTTTGGTGACCTCTAGCGGCAGAGGCGCGGTGGGGCAAGAAGGGAGGCGGGGGAAGGGCCTGTTGGAGGGGGGTGTTGGGCCTGATGGAGGCGGCGCGACTGTCTTTTGGGGCACCTGTGTCGAGTGTCCCGCCCGGCCCCCGGCCGGGCTGCGCCTGCCTGCCCCCCGGCGGGCGCATCTACCTTTCCGCCCTTGGGACGGTTGAAATGCTGCGGCACCCTGGCGCCGCCTTCTCCGTTCCGCGCGGGCGCCAGCCCAGGCAGGCGCAGCCCGGCACAACGAGGCACGCCGAACACCCCGCGCGAGGCTTTCCTTGCCGGGGGCATCTGCGTTCCGTTTCGGAGGTGAGCCACACTCGCATTGAGAAAAAAAGGCGGCGCCGCCAGTCCGGATGGTGAGGACGGGCTTTCGCCCGCACGGGTGAACCGTTCGGTCGTGCCCCTTTCGGGACCTCTTTATCCTGGGGCCGGTCGTCTGGCCCCGAAGCGTTGCAACGGGGAGAGGTCTAGTGCCGAGAGGTTGACGGATTGCGGGCGGGGCGCGCGGTGGCAGGCCGGGGCGCGCAACGGTTGGGGGGCGGCGGGGGGCCTTCTGTGCCGTCCCGCCCGGCAGCCGCATGAGAGATTGCCGCGCGCGGGACTGTCGGCGTGTCAGGGTCGCGGCAGCCCGGATGCCGCAAGGAGGCGCCCGCTCAGGCAGGCGCAGCCCGGAAGCGCGGTGGGTGTTTCACACCCGTCTAGGCACCCCCCCTTAGACCTCCTCGATCCGCAGGGCGACGGGCTCCCCGGCCATGACGCCGGTGGCCTCCATCTTGCCCAGGGCCTCCGAGAGGGCGGCGGGAGTGGTCTTGTGGGTCACGATCAGCACCGGGGCGCTGGGGCTCTCGTGCTCGTACTGGCGCATCCGGTAGATCGAGACCCCGGCCTCGCCCAGCACCGTGGCGATCTTGGCCAGGGCGCCGGGCCGGTCCACCAGGGCCATGCGCAGATAGTAGGGGGCCGGCAGCTGGGACTGGGCGGCGGTCTGGGCCTCGAGGCTTGCGGCGGCCCGCCCGAAGACCGGGCCGCGCACGCCGCGGGCGATGTCGCAGATGTCGGCCAGGACGGCACTGGCCGTGGGGCCCTCGCCGGCGCCGGCGCCGCGCAGCACGATCTGGCCCACCGCGTCGCCCTCGATCACCACCATGTTGGTGCCCCCCTCGAGCTGCCCCAGGGGCGAGCTGGCGGGCACCAGGCAGGGCTGCATGCGCTGCTCCAGGCCGCGGCCCGTCATCTGGGTCACCCCGAGCAGCTTGATGCGGTAGCCCATGTCGGCGGCGGCGCGGATGTCCTCGATGGTGACCCGCTCGATGCCCTCGAGCTGGATGCCGCCGAAATCGACCCGCGCGCCGAAGGCGATGGCGGAGAGGATGGCCAGCTTGTGGGCCGCGTCGATGCCGCCCACGTCGAGCTGCGGATCGGCCTCCAGGAAGCCCAGCCCGTCGGCCTCGGCGAAGATCTCCTGGTAGGTCTTGCCGGAATTCTCCATCCGCGTGAGGATGTAGTTGCAGGAGCCGTTCATGACCCCCATGACCCGGCTCACCTCGTTGCCCGCCAGGCCCTCCATGAGGGTCTTGATGACCGGGATGCCGCCCGCCACGGCGGCCTCGTAGCGGATCACCCGGCCCTCGGCCTCGGCCAGCTCGGCCAGTTCCTGGCCGTGGATCGCCAGCATCGCCTTGTTCGCCGTCACCACGTCCTTGCCGGCCTTTAGGGCGGCCTCGCAGGCCGCCTTGGCGACCCCGGCCTCGCCGCCGATCAGCTCCACGAAGAGATCCACGTCCTCGCGCCGGGCCAGCTCCACGGCGTCATCCTCCCAGCCGTAGCCGGTGATCGGGATGCCGCGGTCGCGGTCGCGGCTGCGGGCCGAGAGGGCGGAGATGGTCAGGCGGCGCCCGGTGCGAGCCTCCAGCAGGGCGGCCTGCTGGCGCAGGATGCGCAGGACGCCCACGCCGACCGTGCCCAGTCCGGCGATTCCGAGGCGAAGCGGCTGTGTCATGGTGGCGTCCTTCTGCGGCTCTCTGTTCCCCGCGCGTGTAGCCGAGAGCGGCAGGGGGCGCAACGCGTCAGCGCGGCGGCACGCCCGTACCGAGGCGGCGCCGTTCCTCCGGGCTCAGGACCGCGCCGCGCAGCCGCGCGGCCCGGGCCTCGAGCCGCGCCAGGCGCCCCGAGAGGGCTTCGCTGGCCGCGGCGCTCCGGTCCGCCTGTTCGGCGGGGGGCGGAACGGCGGCAAGGATCGGATCAAGCGGCACCAGCTCGGGGTAGGGGGCGGCGGCGGCCTCGGGGCGCACCCGGCCCTCCAGCTCGGGGAACTGGGCGCAGCCCATCAGGGCCAGGGCGGGCAGGAGCCGCAGGAGGGAAGAGAGGACCATGATCATTTCTTGCACCGGGGCACGCGGGGGCGCAAGCGCCATTGCTTTTGAACGCTCGTTCATTAATCTGGCGCCATGGCACGCACCACCGGCTCCCACGCCGACATCACCGGCCCGCGCATCCGCGCCGCGGCCCTGCGCCTCTTCGCGCGGGACGGCTATGCCGCCGTCTCCATGCGCGCCATCGCGCGCGAGGTCGGGGTCCAGGCCGGGGCGCTCTACAACTACACGCCGGACAAGCAGTCGCTGCTCTTTGCCCTGATGGAGGGGCACATGGAGGAGCTCCTGGCCCAGGGGCCGCCGCAGGGCGCGACCCCGCTGGAACGGCTGGAGAGCTTTGTCTCCTTCCACATCCGCTTCCACGCCGACCGGCCCGACGAGGTCTTCATCGCCTACATGGAGCTGCGCAACCTGACGCCGGAGAACTTCACCCGCATCGAGGCCCTGCGCCGCGCCTACGAGGACCGGCTGGAGGCGATCCTGCGCGACGGCCAGGCGGGCGGGGTATTTGCCCTGCAGGACAGCAAGATCGTCACCCTGGCGGTGATCGCCATGCTGACCGGGGTGAACACCTGGTTCCGCGAGGAGGGCCGCCTGAGCCTCGACGAGGTGGTGGGGCAGTACTGGGACATGGTGCGCAAGGCGGTGCTGGCTTAGGGGGCTTTGGGTTGGGTTGGGCTGGGCGGTGCCCTCGGACTTGATCCGAGGGTCTCCTGGGATCATGAGATCCCGGGTCGAGCCCGGGATGACGGCGCTCAAATGGTCAGGCAAAGCACCCGGCACGGAATCAAGGTCGCGCCAGCGACCGCCGTGCCAGCGCCGGACCGGCCCGTCGCATCGGAGGTGCGCGGCAATAGGCTGGCACGCCTCCGGCGTGACGGGCCGGCGCTTTGGCTGTCGGCAGTACATAGCGGGCCGCGAAGATGTACTTGGCCGCCATAAAGTGCGGTAGCGGGAAGGTCGCAGCGCCGTCCCCCGGTCCGGCGCTGGCCCGGCTTGGGTTGGGAGAGACTGTTACCCGCGGACCTGTTGCGAGGGTCTCCGGGGCCAAAGAGATCCCCTGTCGAGCCGGGGATGACGCTCGATTCACAGGCCCGCCCGCAATCGCCGCCGTCACCCTCGGATCTGCTCCGAGGGTCTCTCGGGCCGATAAGATCCCGGGTCAGGCCCGGGATGACGGCGCTCAAATGGTCGGGCAAAGCACCCGGCACGGGATCAAGGTCGCGCCAGCGACCGCCGTGCCAGCGCCGGACCGGCCCCGTGGGCCGGCGCTTTGGCGGGTCTTGGTGCTGAGCGCAGGGCTAGGATGTACGTGGCGGCCATAAAGCACGTTAGCGGGAAGGTCGCAGCGCCGTCCCCCGGTCCGGCGCTGGCCCGGCTTGGGTTGGGTTGAGCTGCGTCACCCTCGGACTTGTTCCGAGGGTCTCCTGGACCGACGAGATCCCGGGTCAGGCCCGGGATGACGGCGCTCAGATGGTAGGCAAAGCACCCGGCACGGCTAACGATAGAGGAGGCGCGTCACCCTCGGACCTGCTCCGAGGGTCTCCCGGACCAAAGAGATCCCGGGTCAGGCCCGGGATGACGTGGGAAAAAAGCCCCCCTAATGCGCCGGCCGAATGAAGGTCCCGTTCCGCAGGTCCGCGAAGGCCCGCTCCAGTTCCGCGCGGGTGTTCATGACGATCGGGCCGTGCCAGGCCACCGGCTCCTCGATCGGGGCGCCGGAGATCAGCAGGAAGCGCACCCCCTCCTCGCCGGCCTGGACGGTGACCTCGTCGCCGCTGCCGAAGCGCACCAGGGTGCGGTCGCCCGACATGTCGCGGATGTTCAGCTCCTCGCCCGCCACCTCCTTCTCGAGCAGCACCCCGGTCGGCGCGGCGGCATCGACGAAGGCACCGGCCCCGCCGAAGACATAGGCGAAGGCCCTGCGGTAGGTGTCGATCTTGAAGGTCTTCTTCACCCCCGGCGGGATCGAGATGTCGAGGTACTGGGGATCGGCGGCGATCCCGTCCACCGGGCCAACCTTGCCCCAGAATTCGCCGGTGATGACCTTCACGCGGGTGCCGTCATCGTCCACCACCACGGGGATGTCCTTGCTCTGCACGTCCTGGTAGCGCGGCGCGGTCATCTTCTGGCTGGCGGGCAGGTTGCCCCAAAGCTGGAAGCCGTGCATCTGGCCCCGCGCGTTGCCCTGCGGCATCTCCTGGTGCAGGATGCCCGACCCGGCGGTCATCCACTGCACGTCGCCCGCGCCGAGGGTGCCGGTGTTGCCCAGCGAATCGCCATGTTCCACCGTCCCCTCAAGGACATAGGTGATGGTCTCGATGCCCCGGTGCGGATGCCAGGGGAAGCCCCTCTCGAAGTCCTCGGGCCGCTCGTTGCGGAAATCGTCGAAGAGCAGGAAGGGGTCCAGCTCGGAAGGGTCCTGGAAGCCGAAGGCGCGGTGCAGCTTCACGCCGGCCCCCTCCAGGGTGGGCATGGCGCGGCGGGTCTCGAGGGTGGGACGAAGGGACATGGCTTCTCTCCTGTCTGTATCGCCCCCTAGATAGGGGCCCCGGGCCGCGCCGCCAATCTGCCCGC
The DNA here is from genome assembly GCA_965212515.1 of Sulfitobacter sp. Taxonomy (GTDB): domain Bacteria; phylum Pseudomonadota; class Alphaproteobacteria; order Rhodobacterales; family Rhodobacteraceae; genus Sulfitobacter. Next base: position 826,798 of record OZ243122.1, on the reverse strand, counting down.
GCTCACGCCCTTGGTGCGCAGATGCACAGGTGGCCCTCCGCACCCCAGCCGCCCGGCGCCCGGGCGCGTCGCAAAGAAGCGCGACAGGTCGCTCCAGGCGCCGCCTCATGGCCCGGAACGGCGGGAGGACAGGCATGGAAATCGGCTTCATCGGGCTGGGCAACGTCGGCGGCAAGCTGGCGGGCTCGCTCCTGCGCAACGGGGCGAAACTGCGGGTCCATGACCTCGACCCGGCCCTTGTCGAGGGTTTCGTGGCGCGCGGCGCCGGGGCGGGGGGCGGGCCGGGGGACCTGATGCGGGACTGCGACCTGGTCATCACCTGCCTGCCCAGCCCCCTGGCCTGCGCCGCCGTCCTGGCGGAGATGCTGCCCGAGGTGCGGCCCGGCAAGGTCTGGATGGAGATGTCCACCACCGACCCCGAGCAGATCCGCGACCATGCGGCCCAGGTGGCGGCGGCGGGCGGGGCGGCGGTGGATTGCCCCGTCTCGGGCGGCTGCCACCGGGCCGACACGGGCAACATCTCGATCTATGCGGGCTGCGACCGGGCCACCTTCGAGCGCGTCCTGCCGACCCTGAGCCTGATGGGCCGCCGCATCCTGCACGTGGGCGAGGTGGGCACCGCCGCCACCCTCAAGGTGATGACCAACTACCTGGCCACGATCAACCTGCTCAGCCTCTGCGAGGCGCTCACGGTGATGAAGGCGGCGGGCCTCGACCTGGGCCTGACCTACGAGGCCATCGCCATCTCCTCGGGCACCTCCTTCGTGCACGAGACGGAAAGCCAGCTCATCCTCTCGGGATCGCGGGACGTGAACTTCACCCTCGACCTGGTGCAGAAGGACGTGGGTCTCTTCCAGAAGCTGGCGGAGGCCCATGGCGTGCCGCTGGAGCTCTCGCCCCTGCTGATCGAGATGCTGAGCGACGGCCAGGCCCGGCTCGGGGTGCGGGCCCAGTCGGACCGGATGATCGAACGGCTGGAGGCGCGCACCGGGCTCTCCATCAGGGCGCCGGGCTTTCCGCAGGCGCTGGTGGACCTGGAGCCGGAGGCGCCGGGCGAGGAGGTGCGGGTGCGGTGTTGAGGGTGTAGCCCAGAAAAATCAGTGCCTTACGCGAACTTTCTCAACCATCACCTCACCCCGCCAGAGCCGCCACCTCCAGCGCGCAGAGCACCGCGAAGGCCAGCATGGTGGCCGCCAGGGCGCGGATGAAGCGGCCCCGCTTGATCTCCCTCAGGCGCGAGACCTTGAGCACCTCGAAGGCCATCTCGCTCTCCCAGTCGGCCCCCTGGCAGGCCGCCTTGAGGGCCTCCACGTCGGCGAAGCGGGCGGTCTCCACGTAGAGCAGGCGGCGCGGCTCGGGGCCGCCCGCGGCCACCCGGGGCGCCAGCCGCCGCGAGGGGTAGAGCACCGCCCCGAAGAGGAAGAGCGGCGCCATCACCACGCCCCAGAAGAGCAGCAGCGCCAGCAGCCCGCCCTCGGCGGCGCGGGGAAAGCTCTGGCCCGCGTTGGCCACGATGTTGAGCGTGAAGGTATAGCCGATGCCGACGATCTGGGCCTTGGTGTCGTAGCCGCGCACGGTGGCCTGGGCCTCGGCCAGGGCCAGTTCCAGATGGTGCAGGGCGTCGCTCGTCGCCATGGCTCAGCAGTTCGGCACGTTCACGGCGAGCCCGCCGAGCGAGGTTTCCTTGTACTTCTCGCTCATGTCGGCGCCGGTCTGGCGCATGGTCTCGATGCAGGCGTCGAGCGGCACCAGGTGGGTGCCGTCGCCCCGCAGGGCGAGCGAGGCGGCGGAGACGGCCTTGATCGCCCCGAGCCCGTTGCGCTCGATGCAGGGCACCTGGACGAGGCCGCGGATCGGGTCGCAGGTCATGCCGAGGTGATGCTCCAGGGCGATCTCGGCGGCATTTTCGACCTGTTCGGGCGTGCCCCCCATGACGGCGCAGAGGCCCGCGGCGGACATGGCGGCAGCCGAGCCCACCTCCGCCTGGCAGCCCGCCTCGGCCCCCGAAATGGAGGCGTTGAACTTCACCAACCCGCCGATGGCGGCGGCGGTGAGCAGGAAGTCCTCCACATGGGCGGGGGAGGCCCCCGGCACGTGATCGAGGTAGTATCGCAGGGTGGCGGGCATGACCCCGGCGGCCCCGTTGGTGGGGGCCGTGACGACCTGGCCGCCGGCCGCGTTCTCCTCGTTCACGGCCATGGCGTAGGTGCTCATCCAGTCGTTGATCGTGTGCGGGGCCGAGAGGTTCTGGCCGCGTTCCGCCAGGAGCCTCTGGTGGATCGCCCGCGCCCGCCGCTTGACCCGCAGGCCGCCGGGCAGCTCGCCCTCGGCGGTGAGGCCCCGGTCGATGCAGTCGCTCATCACCTGCCAGAGCCGCCGCGTGCCCTCGCGCAGGTGGATCTCGCCATTCCGGGAAACCTCGTTGGCGCGCTTCATCTGGGCGATGGAGAGGCCCGAGGCGCGGGACATCTCCAGCATCTCGGCGGCGCTCTTGAAGGGGTAGGGCACGGGCGCGCCCTCTGCCGTGTCCTTGCCCGCCGCCAGCTCCGCCTCGGTCATCACGAAGCCGCCGCCGATGGAGTAGTAGGTCTCGCGCAGGGTCACGTCGCCCTGGGCATCGGTGGCCATGAGCATCATGCCGTTGGCATGGCCGGTGAGCTTGGTCTCGTAGTCGAAGATCAGGTCCGCCTCCGGGTCGAAGGCGAGGGGCGGCAGGCCCTCTACCTCGATCACCCGGCGCGCGCGGATGTCTGCGAGGACCGCCTCGGCGCGCTCGGCGTCGTAGTCCTCGGGGGTGAAGCCCGCCAGGCCCAGGATCGTCGCCCTGTCGGTGGCGTGGCCCTGGCCGGTGAAGGCCAGCGAGCCGTGCAGCGAGGCCCGCAGCCCGGCAAAGCGGAAGGGCGAGGCGCGCATCGCGTCCAGGAAGCGCGCGGCGGCCACCATGGGTCCCATGGTGTGCGAGGAGGAGGGGCCGATGCCCACCTTGAACATGTCGAAGACCGAGAGAAACATCTAGAGCGCGCTGCCTTCCGGGGGTTGCGGGGGCTGAGGGTTGCTGAAGGGTGTCCTGCCAAGCCCCTCGGCGCTTTGCAAGGCCGCCGTGGCCGGCAGGGCCTCGATGGCCAGGCAGAGGTCCCGCAGGGCGGGCAGGTCGGAGAGGCGGAACCAGCCCCGGTCCGCGTCGCGCGGATAGAGGGCGGGCCAGCGCAGCAGGGCGGCGGCGTAGAAGCCCAGGAGGGTGGGGGCTTCGCCGCGCAGCAGCGGGCTCTGGCGGGCCTCCGCCTCCAGCAGGGCGAACTGGCGCCTGAGGTGCGCGGCCATGCCCGCGCGCAGGGCGGCAAGGGCCTCGGCGGCGATGTATTTCTCGGGGTAGAAGAGCATCCTTTCCGCCGCGTGGATCGAATTGGAAAGGAAAAAGAGCCACTTGAGCAGATCGCCGCGCCCCGCCTCGGCGGGCCCTGGCCCCAGCCCGCCGTGCCTGTCGGCGAGGTAGAGCAGGATCGCCGCGGTCTCGAAGATCGGCCCCTCCGGGGTCTCCAGCACGGGGATCTGGCCCTGCGGGTTGAGACGGCGGTAGGCGGGCGCCTCCTGGGCCCTTTGGTCGCGCCGCACCAGCCGGGTCTCGTAGGGCAGGCCGCGTTGCTCCAGCGCCAGGCGCGGGATCAGGGAGGCATTGTCGGGCGCATAGTGCAGCAGGTAGCTCATGGCGCCTGTCTAGGGCCCCGCGCAGGGCGGGTGCGGGCGGAAAACGACCCATCGCGCGCCGAAGCAGTCATGCGGCGGCCGGGCGCCGCTCAGGAGCCCGCGCTATGCTTCTTCTGGGCATCCACGTAGGCGCGCAGGACGGCATGCATCCGCGTCAGGTGACCGGCCCCCTGGGCCTTGAAGAAATCGAGGATGTCAGGATCCACCCGCAGGTTCACCGGCGTCTTGGCGCGCGGCATCTGCGGCTGCGCCTCGTCCCAGAAGCCCTCCGGCATGTCCTGCGCCGGGGCCGCATCGGCGGGGGGCGAAAGCTCGCCCTGCGCCCGCAGGGCCTTCAGTTCCTCAAGGGAAGCTTTTCCTGTAGATGTCATGGTCCTTGCGACCTCCTTTCCAGGCCGAGATCAGGCGGACCCTACCGCCGCGCTCGGTATGTATCACGGTGAAGGGGACCTTCTCGACCAGCCCGAGCGAGGCAAACCGCAGCTCGCCTTAGTCGCGGCGGTCATCCACCCGGGTGAGGACCGGCCCCCCGAAGATCAGAGCGGCGAAGAGCAGATCGACGCCGTGTTTCGCCAGGTTCTGCCGACGCTTGGCCTCGTCCCATTCGAACTCCATCGGCGGCTTCTTCCGGGGTGAATGTCTAAATGAAATCAATATGGGTCGTTTGACCGTGAATAGTGTGTATATACACTTTGTATCTACAAATTCAAGGCCGCTGGACGCGCGCCGAAGCAGTCATGCCCGCTCAAAGCCGCTGATTTTCAACAACCTGCCCCCCGCCGGACGCCGCACCCACGCGCCCGCCGGCCCCCGCAAAAAACCCGCCCCGTCCCCTCGCGCCCCGGCGACAAGTTGCCTATAACGCGCCAAGGCCAGCAAGGAGTAGGCGATGACCGGAGAACTGTCCCCCATCGACAAGGCGAAATTCGTGGCGGCCAAGCGCGCCGCGCAGTTCGTGGAAGACGGGATGCGCGTGGGGCTGGGGACGGGATCGACCGCCGCCTGGCTGGTGCGCTGCCTGGGCGAGATGGTCCGCGAGGACGGGCTGCGGATCAAGGGCGTGCCCACCTCCACCCGCACCGCCCAGCTGGCCCGCGAGGTGGGGATCGAGGTGATCTCTCTTGACGAGGCCAAGTGGCTGGACCTGACCATCGACGGGGCCGACGAGTTCGACGGTGACCTGAACCTCATCAAGGGCGGCGGCGGGGCGCTGCTGCAGGAGAAGATCGTGGCCACGGCCAGCGACCAGATGGTGGTCATCGCCGACGTGGGCAAGGAGGTGGAGACCCTGGGCGCCTTCCCCCTGCCGATCGAGGTCATCCCCTTCGGCTGGCAGACCACCCAGGCGCTGGTCGAGGAGACGCTGATCTCCATGGACGTGCTGGGCCGCAATTCCACCCTGCGGATGAATGGCGAGGCGCCCTTCGTCACCGACGAGGGCAACCACATCCTGGACCTGCACCTCAAGCGCATCGGCAACCCGCGGCAGCTGGCGCTGGTGCTCAACCAGATGCCCGGCTGCGTGGAGAACGGGCTTTTCATCGACATCTGTGACGCGGTTGTGATCGGCTACGGGGATGGCAAGGTCGAGGTGCGGGACATTAATGAAGGGACAGTGGCGACGGAAAAGCTAGATTTCGTCGAGACCGACAACCTGTTCACCGATCTCACCGACTGAGGACCCCACATGGCCAAGAAGAAAGACGACTTTGACTACGACCTTTTCGTGATCGGCGGGGGCTCCGGCGGGGTCCGGGCCGCCCGTGTCGCGGCGGGGGACTATGGCGCCAAGGTCGCCCTGGCCGAAGAGAGCCGTTACGGCGGCACCTGCGTGATCCGCGGCTGCGTGCCCAAGAAGCTGATGGTCTTCGCCTCGGGCTACGTGAACGTGGTGGACGAGGCCAAGTGCTACGGCTGGGACCTCAAGAAGGGCCCCTTCGACTGGCACTCCTTCCGCGACCGCCTGCACACCGAGCTGGACCGCCTCGAAGAGGTCTACCGCAAGCTCCTGGCGGGCTCGGGCGTGGACACCTACGACCAGCGCGCCAAGCTCAAGGATGCGCACACGGTGGAGCTGGCCGACGGCACCACCAAGACGGCCAAGCACATCCTCGTGGCCACCGGCGGCCACCCGGTGCGGCCGCCCCTGCCGAACGCCGACCTGGGCATCGTCTCGGACGACATCTTCCACCTCGAACAGCTGCCCAAGTCCATGCTGATCATCGGCGGCGGCTACATCGCCTGCGAGTTCGCCTGCATCATGAAGGGCCTGGGCGTGGAGGTGACGCAGTACTACCGCGGCGCCCAGATCCTGCGCGGCTTCGATGACGAGGCCCGCGGCCTGATCGCCGAGTGCATGCAGGAGAGCGGCATCGACCTGCACCTGGGCACCAACATCGTCGAGATGTCGCTGGCCGCCGAGCACGAGGAGGGCCCCCAGCCGACCCAGTCCGACGCCACCATGGGCGCCTCGGCGCAGCAGCTCGAGGAGATGCGCGAGAAGAACCAGGGCGCGCGCGCCGGGCAGGGCGGGCCGATCTGGGTCAAGTCCTCCAACGGCGGCGAGAAGGTCTTCGACATGGTGCTCTTCGCCACCGGGCGCAAACCCTCGACCGACGGGATGGGTCTTGAGGACATCGGCGTCGGCCTCGGGCGCGGCGGCGAGATCGAGGTGGACGAGTACAGCCAGACCGCCGTGCCCTCCATCTACGCCATCGGCGACGTCACCGACCGGGTGAACCTCACCCCCGTGGCGATCCGCGAGGGCGTGGCCTTTGCCCAGACTGTCTTCGGCGGCGAGAAGACCCCGGTGGATCACGCCCTGATCCCTTCGGCGATCTTCACCCAGCCCGAGATGGGCACCGTCGGCATGACCGAGGAGGAGGCCCGCGAGGCCGAGCCGGTGGAGATCTACGCCACCTCCTTCCGGCCCATGCAGTCGGCCTTCGCGGGCAATTCCGAGCGGGTGCTGATGAAGCTCATCGTCTCCAAGGAAACCCGCGTGGTGCTGGGATGTCACATCGTCGCACCGCAGGCGGGCGAGCTCATCCAGCTGGCGGGCATCGCCGTCAAGAACAAGCTGACAAAGGAGCAGTTCGACGCCACCTGCGCCGTTCACCCCACCATGTCGGAGGAGCTGGTGACGATGCGCAGCCCCACCCGAACCGCTTGATTTGGAGGGCCAAGACAACCACATGGGCCTCAACAAGCAACAGCAACACGCAACATGCAGGGCCGCACAGGGCGGCAATGAAGGGAAGTTTCCATATGGCTGGTAACACAGGCGGCCCCTGGGGAGGGGGCGGTAGCAATGGCGGCGGCGACCGGGGCACCCCCCCGGGCGGCGGTCGCGGCAACCAGGGCGGGGGCGGCGGACGGCCGCCCGGCGGCGGTGACAGGCCGCCGATCCCCGAGATCGACGAGTTGGTCAAGAAGGGCCAGGAGCAGCTGCGCGTCCTCATGGGCGGCCGCGGCGGCAGCAACCGCAACTCCGGCAGCGGCGGCGGCGGCGGCAACGGCCCGCTGATGACCCGCGGCACCGTTGGCCTGGGCCTGGTGGCCCTGGTGGTGGCCTGGCTTTTCGCCAGCTTCTACACGGTGCGGCCGGAACAGCAATCGATCGAGCTTTTCCTGGGTGAATTCTCCGAGATCGGCACCGAGGGTCTGAACTTCGCGCCCTGGCCGGTCGTCACCGCCGAGGTCTTCGACGTGACCACCAACCGCACCGAGGAGATCGGCGTCGGGCGGGGCCAGTCGGACAACGACGGGCTGATGCTGACCACCGACGAGAACATCGTCGACATTGACTTCCAGGTGGTCTGGAACATCAAGAACGCCAAGGACTTCAAGTTCTCCCTGCGCGATCCCGACGCCTCCGTCCGGGCCATCGCCGAATCCGCCATGCGCGAGGTCATCGCCCAGTCCGAGCTGGCGCCGATCCTCAACCGGGACCGGGGCGCCGTGGCCGACCGGGTGAAGGAGCTGATCCAGACCACCCTCGACAACCGCAACACCGGCATCAACGTGCTGCGTGTGAACGTGAACAAGGTGGACCCGCCGAGCCAGTCGGTCATCGTGACGGACGCCCAGGGCAACCGCACGGAAGCCTCTGTCGTGGATGCCTTCCGCGACGTGCAGGCGGCCGAGCAGGAGCGTGACCGGGTGGAACGCCAGGCCGACGCCTACGCCAACCGGCGCACCGCCGAAGCGCGCGGTGAAAGCGCCCAGCTTCTGGAGGCCGCCGAGGGCTACCGCGCCCGCGTGGTGAACGACGCCATTGGTGAGGCGAGCCGCTTCGAGGCGGTGCTGGAAGAGTATGCCCAGGCCCCCGAGGTGACCCGCAAGCGGCTCTACCTCGAGACCATGCAGAAGGTCCTGGGCGATGTTGACAAGATCATCCTTGAGGGTGACGCGGGCGGCGGCGGAGGCCAGGGCGTGGTGCCCTATCTGCCCCTGAACGAACTGCGCCGTAGCGGAGGGTCCAACTGATGCGCAAGACCGGATTTCTCATTCCCATCGTGGTGGTTGCCCTGGTGGCGGCCCTCTCCTCCATCTTCGTGGTGGACGAGCGCGAAAAGGCCCTGGTGCTGCGCTTCGGCCAGATCAAGCAGGTCCGCACCGAGCCGGGCATCGGCTTCAAGGTGCCGATCCTGGACGAGGTGGTGCGCTTCGAGGACCGTATCCTAAGCCTCGAGACCGAGCTCATCGAGGTGACCCCGGCGGACGACCGCCGCCTGGTGATCGACGCCTTCGTGCTCTACCGCATCGACGACGTGGTGCAGTACCGCCAGGCCATCGGTGTCGGCGGTCAGCGCCAGGCCGAGAGCGACCTCGCGGGCATCCTGGAATCGCAGATCCGCGCGGTTCTCGGTTCCCAGGGTGTCACCTCCAACACCATCCTCTCGCCCGAGCGGTCGCAGCTGATGGAGCAGATCCGCGTCCGCTCCGACGCCCGCGCCAACGCCCTGGGCCTGAAGGTGGTGGACGTGCGCCTGCGCCAGACCAACCTGCCGGAGCAGAACTTCGACGCGACCCTGCAGCGGATGATCGCCGAACGGGACCGGGAGGCGACGGACGAGCGCGCCCGCGGTCAGGAGGCGGCCCAGCGGGTCATCGCCCTGGCCGACCGGACCTACGAGGAGATCCTCTCCGAGGCGCGCCGCGATGCCCGCATCATCGAGGGTGAGGCCGACGCCGAGCGCAACCGCATCTTTGCGGACGCCTACGGCAAGGACCAGGAGTTCTTCGAGTTCTACCGCTCGCTGGCGGCCTACGAGGCGGCCCTGCGCGGCGAGAACTCCACCATGGTCCTCTCGCCCGACAGCGAGTTCTTCGAGTACCTCCGCTCCGACCGTGGCGCCCGCGCCGTGGTGGCGGGCGGCGGCGCCGGAGAACCGCCGGTGATCCTGGCGCCCGCGCCCGAGGCCTCCTCGGAAGCGGAAAGCGACGGCGACGCCACGCAATCGGCTGAAAGCCAGTGAGCCTGCTGCTCCTGGCCCTCGGGCTGGTGATGATCCTGGAGGGGCTGGTCTATGCACTGGCCCCTTCGCTTTTGGAGCGCATGCTGGAGGTGCTCCGCGCCCTGCCGGAGACGGCGGTGCGCCAGATCGGACTGCTGGTCATCGTGGCCGGTCTGATCTTCGTCTGGGTGGCCTTCCAGCTCGGCGTCTGAGGGCGCCGACCCGCGCCGCCCGCGCCGCCGCCTTTTCCCGCGATCCATCCTTCCCGCGCTGTTGAAATGCCCGTGAGGGGCCACATCTTTCATGTTGCGGCGGGGTGGCCTGCGGGGCACTCTGACCGCGCACCGGACAAGAGAGGAGTGACCAGATGCAGACGCAGGCCATTGCGCAGACCCGACCCCGGAAGGAGCTGCCCCTGATGCGGGCCCTTTCCTTCGGACTGCTGGTGCTGGCCTTCCTGGTGGTCCAGGCGGTCCAGACCCTGGCCCGCCCCGAAAGCCTGGCACCGCTCGCCGAACAGATTTCGCCCTCGGTGGTGAACATCACCACCTCCACCGTGATCGAGGGCCGCACCGGCCCCCGCGGCATCGTGCCCGAGGGCTCCCCCTTCGAGGACTTCTTCCGCGACTTCCGCGACCGCAACGACGGCGAGGGCCCGCGCCCGCGCCGCTCCTCGGCGCTGGGCTCGGGCTTTGTCATCTCCGAGGATGGCTTCGTGGTGACCAACAACCACGTCATCGAGGGCGCCGACGAGATCACCGTGGAGTTCTTCTCGGGCCGCGAGCTGGTGGCCCAGGTGATCGGCACCGACCCCAACACCGACATCGCGCTGCTGAAGGTGGAGGCCGACGAGCCGCTGCCCTTCGTCTCCTTCGGGGACAGCAACGCCGCCCGCGTGGGCGACTGGGTGATCGCCATGGGCAACCCGCTGGGCCAGGGCTTCTCCGTTTCGGCGGGCATCGTCTCGGCCCGCAACCGGGCCCTGTCGGGCACCTATGACGACTACATCCAGACCGACGCCGCCATCAACCGTGGCAACTCCGGCGGGCCGCTCTTCAACATGGACGGCGAGGTGATCGGCGTGAATACTGCGATCCTCTCGCCCAACGGCGGCTCCATCGGCATCGGCTTCTCCATGGCCTCCAACGTGGTCACCCGCGTGGTCGACCAGCTCAAGGAGTTCGGCGAGACCCGGCGCGGCTGGCTGGGCGTGCGCATCCAGGACGTGACCGAGGACGTGGCCGACGCCATGGGCCTCGAGGAGGCGACCGGCGCGCTCATCACCGACGTGCCCGAGGGCCCGGCCCGCGAGGCGGGGCTGGAGACCGGCGACGTGATCCTCTCCTTCGACGGGGTGGAGGTGGCCGACACCCGCGGCCTGGTGCGCCAGGTGGGCAACAGCCCGGTGGGTGCCACGGTCCGCGTGACGGTGCTGCGCGAGGGCAAGACCCAGACCTTCAAGGTGACCCTGGGCCGCCGCGAGGAGGCCAACGGAGAGGTCGAGCCCGAGGTGGAACCGGAGGCCGAGGCGGAGCCCCAGAGCACCTCGCTGCTGGGCCTAACCCTGACCCCGCTCACCGATGACCTGCGCGCCGACCTGGGCCTCGACGAGGGGCTGCGCGGCCTTGCCGTGACCGAGGTGGCGGAGGACAGCGAAGCCTTCGAGAAGGGCCTGCGCGCTGGGGACGTCATCACCGAGGCGGGCCAGCAGAAGGTGGAAAGCATCGGCGCCCTGGAAGAGCGCGTCGAGGCCGCCCGCGAGGCGGGCCGCAAGTCGCTCCTGCTGCTCGTGCGCCGGGCGGGCGACCCGCGCTTCGTGGCCCTCTCGCTCGGGGAGTAGGGGCTCTCAAATGAAGATCGAAGGGGCGTTCCGGCGGGGCGCCCTTTTTGTTTGGCGAGGGGCCCTAGAGCGCCGCCTCCACCAGTCCCAGCTGCTGCGCCGCCGCAAGGGAGAGGACCCCGCTGTCGGGAAAGCCCCCGGCCCGCTGGAAGCTCTGGATCGCCGCCCTTGTGGGGCCGTCCATCTGCCCCGTGATCTCCCCGCCGTAGTAGCCGCGCGCCTGCAGGGCCCGCTGCAGGGAGGCGACGAAGTCGGGCCCCCGGACCTCGGCGCAGGGGGTGAGAAACCAGTTGTCCTGGCGCGGGGTGACGATGCGCTGGCGCTCCTCGGTGCGGTAGCGGGGCAGGGCGGCCAGGGTGCCGTCGGGATTGACCTGGGCGGGGGCCACTTCGATCCGCTCGCGCACCGTCTCGATCACCGCGGGGCGCACGGTGCGGCCCCAGCAGGTGCCGGGCAGGGCTCCTTCGGGCCCCTTCGTGGTGGGGGCAAAGACCCCCGGCTCCAGCGCCGCGCCGCCGCCCGGTCCGCCCGGCACGGCGGCGCAGCCCGCAAGGCCCAGGGCCAGGAACAGCGACAGGCGGCGGATCATGGGTCTCTCGGCCTCTCTGCCCGGGCGTGCCCCGGGCCTCGTTCTTCTCTTGCTCCCCTTCTAGCCGCTTTGCCGCCCCCTGCCTAGCGCCCGGGCCCGTGCGCGCCCCTGCGGCAAAAGGGGGGTGGCAGCCTCCTGCCGGCGGGGCTAGATAGGGCCAAAGGCAAGCAAGCAGGGGACGCTTCGAATGGCAAAGATCACTTACGTAGAGCATGGCGGGACCGAGCACGTCGTGGATGTCGCCAATGGCCTGACGGTCATGGAGGGCGCGCGCGACAACAACATCCCCGGCATCGAGGCGGACTGCGGCGGCGCCTGCGCCTGTTCCACCTGCCACGTCTACGTGGACCCGGCCTGGATCGACAAGCTGCCCGCCAAGGACGACATGGAAGAGGACATGCTCGATTTCGCCTACGAGCCCGACCCGGCGCGCTCGCGCCTGACCTGCCAGATCAAGGTCACCGACGCGCTCGACGGGCTCCGCGTCCAGATGCCCGAAAAGCAGATCTGATGGGCCGGCGCCTCCGGCTCCCGGCGCTTCTCCTGGCCCTCTGGGCCGGGATGGCCGGGGCCGGGGAGCGCGCCCCCATCTTCGCGGCCGCCTACGGCAGCCCGACGGACCGCTACCCCCACGGCATCCTCGGCGATGCGCTGGAGTGGGGCAGCCTGCGCCTCACCCTCGGCCCGCCCGAGGCGCCGCGCGAGATCACCCTGACCCTGCCGCAGCACCGCGTCTTCGAGGACCTGGCCCCCCGCCTGGTGGACCTCGACGGGACGGGCCGCCCCCTCGTCATGGTGGTCGAGAGCGATGCCGACCGGGGCGCCCGCCTGGCCCTCTACGATGCCGGCGGCGCGGTCGCCGCCACCCCCTTCATCGGCACCCGCAACCGCTGGCTGGCCCCCCTGGGCGCGGCGGACCTCGACGGCGACGGCCAGATCGAGCTGGCCTACGTGGACCGGCCCCACCTGGCCCGCATCCTGCGCATCTGGCGCTGGCAGGGGGGCCGCCTGGTGCCCCTGGCGAGCCACCCCGGCGTGACCAACCACCGCATCGGCGAGAGGGACATCGCCGGTGGCATCCGCGACTGCGGCGCGGGGCCCGAGATGATCCTGGCCGATGCCGCCTGGCGCCAGCTCCTGGCCCTGCGCTTTGACGGCACCCGGGTAACCCGCCGGGTGATCGGCCCGCACGAGGGCCGGGCCTCCTTCGCCGCGGCCATGGCATGCTGAGGCGGCTTGCCCTCCTGCTCCTGCTGGCGGGCCCGCTGGGGGCCCAGGAGCAGGTCTCCCCCGAGGTGTTCCTGGAGGCGGTGGTGGGCCAGACCCTGACCTTCCGCGCCTGGCAGAGCGACCTCCTGGTGGGGGAGGAGCAGTTCCTGCGCCGCGACCTCTCGGTCTGGACCGACCCGACGGGCCGCTGCACCTACGGCCGTCTGGAAATCCGCGGCCCCCGGCTCTGTTTTCACTACGAGGACGACCCCGACCCGGACAATTGCTGGCAGATCTTCCGCCACGAGGGCGAATTCCTGGTCATGGCCCGCTCGCTCGAGGTGCAGCGCGTGAGCGCCCTGCGGGAGGCGCCGCTAAGTTGCGACGGGGTGCCGGTGGGGTGAGGGATTGCAAAAAGAATGGCATGGGATAGCCTGCGGACAATTCTTTAATCAATTCTTGGTCCTGCGAGTGGTCGACAAGCCTTCAAGTGGGAAACTATTCTCTCGAGAGTACCTTGCTCCCAAGCCGATATCGAGGGATTCCGACCGAATGCGCCTGCGCCTTTCGCGGCTGATTCATGCACAAGTTCCTAAACACCTGTTGGACGTCAGATCAGGTGAGGAGATCGAAGCAAAGCTCGGCATCGAGATTGTCTCTACTGCTGCCTACTCTCCTGCATGGGTAAACTGGGAAAAATTGGTCAGAAAGCAGATGAGTATTCACGACCTACTTAGCGTTGTGACACTCTTGGGGACCTCATTAGATACACCGGCTTACCGAAAGAACTTTCGGTTGTTTCGCGATGGTGTGCAGAGAATCTTTGCCGAAGAGCGTGTTGGCTATTCGGTCGATGAGAAGCTCGGGATTCACCCTGCTCTTGATGCTGAGTTCGAACGCTCAATTAGCTCTATTATCGGTGTGTTGACCAAGACTGAGTACTCGACCGAAGCCGAATTCATTCGGCAATCAGAAATGGCTCTGCTGGCGGACCCCTTGGATGGCCGGGCGGCGATCAATGCGGTCTATCAGGCAGCGGAAAACCTCTTCAAGAGGCTGACCAAGAAGCAGAACATTACAGTTCGAAGTGTGCGAGCTGACTTGCGGCCAATTGCTGTTTTCTCGGATTCCCGTGACGATAAGGGCAATCGAGCTGTCGACAAGATGTTGACCTCATTTGAGGAATGGGTCGCAGCCTGTCACAACTATCGACATGCGCCGGGGAGCAACGCGACCCTGCAACCAACTGAAGCACTGGCCCTCTTAATGGTATCTCAGGGATACGCCTACGTTCGATGGCTGGCCGACCTACACGATCAGCATTCGCGAGAGTAAGCCCCCCCTAAACCCCCCGCCAGCCAATATCCCGCCGGCAAAACCCCTCCGGCCAGTCGATCCCGTCGACCATGGCGTAGGCGCGGTCCTGGGCCTCCTTGAGGCTGGCGCCGCGGGCCGTGACGTTGAGCACCCTGCCGCCGGCCGCCAGGAAGCGGCCGCTCTCGCGCTTGGTGCCGGCGTGGAAGACCATGCGGGCGCTGTCCTCGGGCAGGGCCTCCAGGCCGCCGATCACGGAGCCCTTCTCGTAGGCGCCGGGGTAGCCCTCGGCGGCCATCACCACGGTCAGGGCGTGGTCCTCGGCCCAGTTCACCCGCATCTCCGAGAGCCGCCCCTCGGCGGCGGCCTGCATCAGGTCGAAGGCCTGGGCACCGAGCCGCATCATCAGGACCTGGCACTCGGGATCGCCGAAGCGCACGTTGTACTCCACCAGCCGGGCCCGGCCCGCCTCGATCATCAGGCCGGCATAGAGGACCCCCTGGTAGGGGGTGCCGCGGCGGGCCATCTCGGCCATGGTGGGGCGGATGATCTCCTCCAGGGCCCGCTCGGCGATCTCCTCGGTCAGGACCGGGGCGGGGGAGTAGGCGCCCATGCCGCCGGTGTTGGGGCCGCTGTCGCCCTCGCCGACGCGCTTGTGATCCTGGGCTGTGCCGATCGGCAGGACCGTCTCGCCGTCGCAGAGGACAAAGAAGCTCGCCTCCTCGCCGCTCATGAACTCCTCGATCACCACCTCCGCGCCGGCCGCGCCGAAGGCCCCCTCGAACATCTCGTCGAGGGCCGCCAGGGCCTCCGCCTCGGTCTCGGCGATGATCACACCCTTGCCGGCCGCCAGGCCGTCGGCCTTGATGACGATGGGGGCGCCCTGGGCCTTGACGTGGGCCCGGGCCGCGTCGCGGTCGGTGAAGTGGCCGTAGGCGGCGGTGGGGGCGCCCGCGGCGTCGCAGATCTCCTTGGTGAAGGCCTTGGAGGCCTCCAGCCGGGCGGCCGCCGCCGAGGGCCCGAAGACCTTGAAGCCCGCGCTGCGCAGATCGTCCGCCACGCCCGCCGCCAGGGGCGCCTCGGGGCCGACGATGACGAAGTCGATGGCATTCTGCTCGCAGAAGGTGACCACCTTGCCGCCGTCCATGATGTCGAGGCTGGCGCAGTCGGCGATCTGGGCGATGCCGCCGTTGCCGGGGGCTACGATGAGCTTGTCGCACTTGGGGTTCTGCAGGACCGCCCAGGCGAGGCTGTGCTCCCGCCCGCCGCTGCCCAGAATGAGGATGTTCACGGCGCTGCACTCCCTTGGCCTTTGTTGGGGGGCGTTCTATTCTGGCCCGAGCCCGCTGACAAGGAGGCCCCATGGACCTGATCGACGACCCGCGCGAGGGGGCGAACAGCCCCGAATTCACCGTTTCCGAGATCTCGGGGGCGATCAAGCGGGTGATCGAGGGCAACTTCGGCCATGTCCGCATCAAGGGCGAGGTGGGGCGCGTCAGCCGCCCCCGCTCGGGCCACATCTACCTCGATCTCAAGGATGACCGGGCGGTCATTTCCGGGGTCATCTGGAAGGGCGTCGCGGCGCGGCTCCAGACCCAGCCCGAGGAGGGCATGGAGGTGGTGGCCACGGGCCGGGTGACGACCTTCGGCGGCCAGTCCAAGTACCAGATCGTCATCGAGGAGATCAAACCGGCCGGCATGGGGGCCCTCATGGCGCTTCTGGAGAAGCGCAAGAAGCAGCTTGCCGCCGAGGGGCTCTTCGAGGCGGCGCGCAAGCGGCCCTTGCCCTACCTGCCCGAGATCATCGGCGTCGTCACCTCCCCCTCGGGGGCCGTGATCCGCGACATCCTGCACCGCCTGCGCGACCGCTTTCCGCGCAAGG
This sequence comes from Sulfitobacter sp., assembly GCA_965212515.1. GTDB lineage: Bacteria > Pseudomonadota > Alphaproteobacteria > Rhodobacterales > Rhodobacteraceae > Sulfitobacter. Next base: position 810,800 of record OZ243122.1, on the reverse strand, counting down.
TCCTGGTCTGGCCGGTGGCGGTCCAGGGGGCCAACTGCGCCCCCGAGGTGGCGCGCGCCATCGAGGGCTTCAACGCCCTGACGCCGGGCGGCGCCCTGCCGCGGCCCGATCTGCTGATCGTGGCCCGGGGCGGCGGCTCGGTCGAGGATCTCTGGGGCTTCAACGAGGAGGTGGTGGCGCGGGCCGCCGCCGCCTCGCAGATCCCGCTCATCTCCGCCGTCGGCCACGAGACCGACACGACCCTGATCGACTATGTCTCGGACCGGCGCGCCCCCACCCCCACGGCGGCGGCGGAGCTGGCCGTGCCGGTGCGCCACGAGCTGGCCGCCTGGCTCGAGGGGCAGGGGGCGCGGATGCAGCATCTCGTCTCCCAGGGCCTGAGCGGGCGGGACCAGCGCCTGCGCGACATGGGCCGTGCCCTGCCGCGCCCCGAGAGCCTGCTCGAGGGGCCGCGCCAGAGGCTCGACCGGGCAGGCGAGAAGCTCGAGCCGGCCCTCATCGCAGGGGTCCAGCGGCGGCGGGTCTATCTCTCGGACCGGGCCGGGGCGCTGCGGCCCGCCACCCTGACCCAGCGCCTGCGCAGCGAGCGCCAGCGCCTGGGCGGCTGCGCGCCGCGCCTGGCGCCTGCCCTGGCGCGCGCCGTCGCCGCCCGGCGCGACCGCTACGAGGCCCTGGCCCGGCGCTTCCGCCCGGCCTCTCTGGTGCAGGAGAATGTGCGCAAGCGCGAGGCCCTGGAGAAGCTCTCGGCCCGTCTCGGCGAGGCCGGCCAGCGCCAGATCCGCGACTGGCGCGGGCGGCTGGAGGCCCTGGACCGGCTGCGCGAGACCCTCTCCTACAAGTCCACCCTCGCGCGCGGCTACGCCGTGGTGCGCGGCGACGGCGCGGTCATCACCGGCGTGGCGGCGGCCCGGGCAGCGGCGCGGCTGGAGATCGAGTTCGCCGACGGGCGGCTGGCGGTCGGCGGGAAGGCGGCGGGCGGTGGCGGCGCGGCTGTGGGCCGGAAGGGCGGCGGGGGGCCGGCGCAGGGGTCTTTGTTCTAGGGGGGACTTGGGCGGCGGATGGGGCTGAGCACCCGGGCGCGACCCTTGCCTTCTCTCACGGGTCACCCTCGGACCTGCTCCGAGGGTCTCGCCGTCCCAGGAGATTCCGGGTCAAGCCCGGGATGACGGCATCGCTTCTCTCCCTGGCACGGAATCAAGGTCGCGCCAGCGACCGCCGTGCCAGCGCCGGACCGGCCCCGTGGGCCGGCGCTTTGGCGGGTCTTGGTGCCGAGCACGGGGCTAGGATGTACGTGGCCGCCATAAAGTTTTGTAGCGGGGATGTAGCAGCGCCGCCCCCCGGTCCGGCGCTGGCCCGGCTTCCGTTACACGAGAGGCGTCACCCTCGGACCTGATCCGAGGGTCTCCCTGCTCAGAGAGATCCCGGGTCAAGCCCGGGATGACGGTTGTCTTGAACGGATGCGCTTCTTCCCCGGCACGGCTTCTCCCCTCTAAACCCCCACCTTCGGCCCCAGACACACCAGCTCCTCGCCCCCCTCCCGCGCCTCGTAGAGCGCCGTCGCCGTCTCCGACCCCTCGAAGCGCGCGATCAGCCCGCCGCCTTGCAGCTCGAAGGCCCAGCATTGCGGCACCGGGTTGTCCTCGTAGACGAAGCAGATCAGCTCCCCCTCGGCGTACCATTCCCCCTCGCGGCAGTCGCCGTCGAGGAAGGACCAGGTGACCCGCCGGTCCGGGCGGTAGATCTCGCCGCCGTAGATCTCCCCCTCCTGGGCGTAGAAGAGCGTCTTGCCGCGGGTGTAGCGGTCGAACGCCTCGGCGCTCATCTGGGCCAGGAGCGGCAGGGGCAAGAGCACAAGGACAAGGGACAAGAACCAACGCATGGGCCGCAGCTTGGCAGAAAGCGCCCTCAGCCGCCAGCCGCGGCGGCGGGGGCGGCGGGGCCCTGCCAGCGGGCCAGGCGGCGGTCCATCAGGCGGCGCCAGAGCGGCGGCACCAGGGCGAGGACGGCCATCACCGGCAGGGAGTGGGGCAGGACCGGCATGGTCGCCTCCTCGAGCCTCAGGGCCGGGTAGGGGCGGCCCGGGTGCATGTGGTGGTCGGAATGGCGCGGGGCGTTCAGCATCAGGGCCGAGGAGTACCAGCGCGGCGCGTTCCAGCTGTGCTGCGGCCCGACCGGCTCCAGCCGCCCGTCGGCAAGCTGCCTGCGGCGCAGCCCGTAGTGCTGCACATAGTCCGAGAGCATGAGCTGGAGCTGGGCATAGGTGGCAAGGCCCAGGTGCGCCAGGAGCCCCCAGGCCCCCACCAGGAGCCACGAAAGCAGGAGCGCCAGGAGCGCCCCGCCGACCCAGGCGAGGTAGGGATGCCGCCAGACCGGGGGGGGCCGCTGGGCACGGGCGCGCTGGGCATTCTCGGCCCGCAGACCGGCCCAGAACTCGCCCCGCAGGACCCGCAGGGCATAGGCCCAGAAGCCCTCGCCCGCGCGGGCCGAGTTGGGGTCCTGCGCCGTCGCGGCGTGGACATGGTGGACCCGCAGATGGGCCGAGACATGGTGCCCGTAGAGCAGCGAGACATAGAGCGCCGCCCCGAGCCGCCGCAGTGGCCGGGCGCTGGCGTGGATCAGCTCGTGGGCGTTGGAATTGCTCACCTGCCCGAAGAAGAGCCCCAGCCCCACAAAAAGCAGCGCCCGGTCGATGGCTGCCAGATGGGGCGCCCGGGCCAGGGCCCAGAGGCCCAGCGGCAGGAGCAGGAAATGCACCGCCGCCAGGGTCAGGCTGAGGGCCCTGCCGCTGCCCGCCCCGGCGGCAAGGCGGCGGGGCAGGCGGTCGAGGAAGAAGACCAGCAGCGTGATCGAGAGCAGAGCGAGCAGCGGGAAGGGCCCGCCGAAGAGGCAGGCCAGGCCCAGCAGCAGGGCGGGCAGCAGGCTGGCGGTCGCGTACCAGAGCATGGCGGTCCTCTTACTCTCTCCTGGGTTTCCTAAAGGCAAATCGTGGCAGCACCAAGAAAGCTTCGCGGCAGGTGGCCCCCTCACGCCCGCGCAAAGGGCGGTGGAATCGTCGCTTTTTGATCGCGGGGGCGGGGGGCTTCTTGCTAGAAGGACGCTGAGCAAGGGAGAAGGACAGGCCATGGCGCTCGACGCGGAGGAGAAGGCAGGCGGCAAGGGCCCGGAAAAGGGCGTCTGGAAGTCGGGCAAGGGCAGAGGGCGGCGGCACCCCAAGGGGCGCCAGCTTCAGGATGCCCCCTGGGAGGAGGTCCGCGCGCTCCTGGGCAGCCGTCCGCGCCGCCGCGACCTGCTGATCGAGCATCTGCACCTGCTTCAGGACCACTTCGGCCACCTTTCGGCGCCGCACCTGCGCGCCCTGGCCGAGGAGATGCGCCTCTCCATGGCCGAGGTCTGGGAGGTGGCGAGCTTCTACGCCCACTTCGATCTGGTGAAGGAGGGCGAGGCGCCGCCGCCCGCCCTGACGATCCGGGTCTGCGACAGCCTCTCCTGCGAGCTGGCGGGCGCCCAGGAGCTGAAGGCGGCGCTGGAAGAGGGCCTCGATCCGGCGGAAGTGCGCGTCCTGCGGGCGCCCTGCATGGGCCGCTGTGACACGGCCCCGGTGCTGGAGCTGGGCCACAACCACATCGACGCGGCCACCCCCGAGAAGGTCCGCACGGCCATCGCGGCGGGCGACACCCATGCCCACCTGCCGGACTACGAGGCGCTCGCCGCCTACCGGGCGGGCGGCGGCTACGCGGTGCTGGCGCAGCTCCGCGCGGAGGGCGACTGGGAAGCGGTGCAGGAGAAGGTCCTCGCCTCGGGCCTGCGCGGCCTCGGCGGGGCGGGCTTCCCCTCGGGCAAGAAATGGGGCTTCGTGCGGGCCAACCCCGGGCCGCGCTACCTGGCCGTGAACGGCGACGAGGGCGAGCCCGGCACCTTCAAGGACCGCTACTACCTCGAGAGGGTGCCGCACCTCTTCCTGGAGGGCATGCTGATCGCTGGCTGGGCCGTCGAGGCGGAGCGCATCTACCTCTACATGCGCGACGAATATCCGGCGGTGCTGGAGATCCTGCGCCGCGAGATCGCCGCGCTGGAAGAGGCGGGCCTGGCCGCTCCCGGCATGATCGACCTGCGGCGCGGGGCCGGGGCCTACATCTGCGGCGAAGAGAGCGCCATGATCGAATCGATCGAGGGTAAGCGCGGCATCCCGCGCCACCGGCCGCCTTACGTGGCCCAGGTGGGCCTCTTCGGCCAGCCCACGCTGGTCCACAACGTGGAGACCCTGCACTGGGTCGCCCGGATCTGCCGCGAGGGGCCGGAGGTGCTCTCGGGCACGGAGCTGAACGGCCGCCGCGGGCGGCGCTCCTTCTCCGTCTCGGGGCGGGTGGCGCGGCCCGGCATGTACGACCTGCCGGCCGGCTCCACGATCCGCGACCTGATCGCGGCGGCGGGCGGCATGGTCGCGGGCCAGAGCTTCAAGGCCTACCAGCCCGGCGGCCCCTCCTCGGGGCTTTTGCCCGCCACGATGGACGACATTCCGCTGGATTTCGACATGCTCCAGCCGCACGGCTCCTTCATCGGCTCGGCGGCGGTCGTGGTCCTCTCGGACCAGGACAGCGCCCGGGCGGCGGCGCTCAACATGCTGCGCTTCTTCGAGGACGAATCCTGCGGCCAGTGCACCCCCTGCCGGGTGGGCTGCGAGAAGGCGGTGAAACTGATGCAGGCCGAAAGCTGGGACGCGCCCCTGCTGGAGGAGCTGAGCCAGGCCATGGTCGATGCCTCCATCTGCGGCCTCGGCCAGGCGGCGCCGAACCCGATCCGCTCGGTCATCAAGCACTTCCCCGAGGAGATCTGAGAGGCCCCGGGGGCACGGCCTGCGCCCCCGGCCCCCTTCCATCCCGTCCGGTCAGCCTATAGATCAGGGGAAACTGGTCCGGAGGTCCGCGCGTGGCGTTTTTCAGCAAGCTCAAGGAGAGGCTCTTCAAGTCCTCGTCGAAGATCGACGAGGGGCTGGAGGCCATTGTCAGCGAGGGCGGCGAGGCAGAGGCGCCCGAGACCGACCGGATGCTCGCCGAGGCCCCCGCCGCCGCGGTGGAGGAGCTGCCCCAGGCCGCCTACAGCGACGACGCGCCCCTGCCGGCCGATCCGCAGGAAGTCCGGGTGGCCGATGCCGCCCCCGGCCCCGAGGAGAGCCCGCCGGAGGAGCCCACGCCGGTGCCCGCGCCGCCGGAGGAGCCGACGCCCGCGCCCCTGCCGCCCGAGGAGCCGGAGCCGGTGCCCGCCCCGCCCGAGGAGCCCCGGCCGCAGCCGACGCCGGACCGCCCCGTCGAGCCGGGCAACCCGAAGCCGCCCTTCCCCGAGCACGAGCCGCCGCGCGACCCCCGCCCGGGCGACATTCCCGGCCCCGCCGAGACCCCCCAGGAGGTGCCACAGGAACAGCCCACGCCTTCCCACCAGCCCCTGCGCGATCCCGAGCCGCCCGCCCCCCGCGACGCGCCGCGCCTGAGCGAGACCCTGACGCCCGTGGCGCCGGACCTTGCCGAGGCGCCCGCCGAGGCAGCTCCGCGCCCCGGCCTGCTGGGCCGCCTCATGGGCCGGGGCAGCGCCCAGCCGGTGGTCCGCCGGACCCTGGACGACGAGATGCTGGAGCAGCTCGAGGAGCTTCTCATCACCGCCGACATGGGGGTGGACACGGCCCTGCGGGTGACCGCCAACATGGCCGAGGGGCGCTTTGGCAAGAAGCTCTCGGTGGCCGAGATCAAGGCCCTCATGGCGACCGAGATCGCCCGCATCATGGAGCCCGTGGCCCGGCCCCTGCCGATCTACGCCAAGCGGCCCCAGGTGGTGCTTGTCGTCGGGGTCAACGGCTCGGGCAAGACCACCACCATAGGCAAGCTCGCCTCCCAGTTCCGGGCCGCGGGCAAGAAGGTGGTGATCGCCGCCGGCGACACCTTCCGCGCCGCCGCCGTGGAGCAGCTCCAGGTCTGGGGCGACAGGGCCGGGGTGCCCGTCCTCACCGCCGCCCAGGGCACCGATCCGGCCAGCCTGGCCTTCGACGCCATGACCAAGGCCGAGGCCGAGGGGGCGGACCTTCTGATGATCGACACGGCGGGCCGCCTGCAGAACCGCCAGGACCTGATGGAGGAGCTGGCCAAGATCGTCCGGGTGATCCGCAAGAAGGACGAGAGTGCGCCCCACAACACGCTCCTGGTGCTCGATGCCACGACGGGCCAGAACGCGGTGAGCCAGGTCAAGACCTTCCAGGCCATCTCGGATGTCTCGGGCCTGGTGATGACCAAGCTCGACGGGACCGCCAAGGGCGGTGTCCTGGTGGCCCTGGCCGACCAGTTCGGCCTGCCGATCCACGCCATCGGCGTGGGCGAGCAGATCGACGATCTCTCGCCCTTCGATCCCGGCGAGTTCGCCGAGGCCCTCGTCGGCGTCGCGCGCTGACCGGCCCCCCTGAGTGACCGACTGGCTCATCTCCATCGAGGGCACCGAGGCGGGCCACCGCCTGGCCCTCGTGCTGGCCCTTGTCGCGGCCTTCCTGCACGCGGTCTTCGGGGCGCTCCAGAAGGGCCGCCACGACCCCTGGCTGACCCGCGGCGCGATCGACGCCGCCTATGGCCTGATGGCCGCCCCCTTCGCCTTCTTCGTGGTGCCCTGGCCCGAGCCGCACATGTGGCCGATCTTTGCCGGGGCCTTCGTGATCCACCTGGTCTACAAGTGCCTCCAGGCCTGGGCCTACACCAAGGGCGCCTATACCGTGGTCTACCCGGTGGTGCGCGGCACCGGGCCGCTCTTTGCCGTCATCGGGGCCTACCTGATCTTCCAGGAGACCTTCACCCTGACCCAGTGGCTGGGGGTGGGGGTGCTCCTCTCGGGGATCTTCGGGCTGGCGGTCTACAACATGATCTTCCTGACGGCGGCGCGCGAGACCCTGAACGCGGCCCTCGGCATCGCCGTCCTGACCGGGCTTTTCGTGGCCCTCTACACCACCTACGACGCCTACGGCATCCGCGCCACGGCGGACCCCTTCACCTTCCTGGCCTGGTTCTTCTTCATCGACGGCCTGGTCATGCCTTTCATCGCCGCCGCCCGCTGGCGCCGCATGGCCGCGCCCCCGGCGCTGGGGCCCCTGGCCCTGCGCGGCCTGGTCGGCGGCATCGTGGCCTTTGCCAGCTTCGGCTCGATCATGATGGCGACAAGGCTCGACAAGGTGGGGGAGGCGGCCGTCCTGCGCGAGACCTCGACGGTCTTCGCCGCTGTGATCGGAGTGGTCTTCCTGAAGGAAACCGTGGGGCCGCGCCGGGTGGCCCTGATGGCATTGATCGCGGCGGGCGCCGTGATAGTTGAGATGGGCGGATAGGAGCGACCGATGGCCGACGAGAAAGAGATCAACCCGATCCTCAAGCAGGTGCTGGAACTGGGCCCGCCGCTGGTCTTCTTCCTGATCTACCTGATGATCCGGGACGAGACCTACCTGGTGGCGGGAGTGGAATATACCGGCTTCATCGTGGCCACCCTGGTCTTCGTGCCGATCCTGCTGGTGGCCATGGGCATCCTCTGGGCCCTGACCGGGCGGCTCAGCCGGATGCAGATTTTCACCGCCTTCATGGTGGTCTTCTTCGGCGGCCTCACCGCCTGGTTCAACGACGAGCGCTTCTTCAAGATGAAGACCACCATCGTCTACGGCTTCCTGGCCGCCATCCTGGCTGTCGGCCTGGCCCAGGGGCGCTCCTACCTGGCCTACGTCATGTCCGAGATGATCCCCCTGAAGCCCGAGGGCTGGATGCTCCTGACCCGCCGCCTGACGGCCTTCTTCGTCTTCCTGGCGGTGCTGAACGAGGTCATCTGGCGCACCCTCTCGACCGACACCTGGGTGAAGATCGAGACCTTCGGCTTTCCGGTGCTGATGTTCCTCTTCCTCTGGACCCAGATCGTGGCCCTGCAGAAGTACAGCGACGAGGCGGAGTAGGGGGGCGGCTTAGGCTGCGGGCCGGGGGCCGCGACCTTCCTTTCCTTCGCAGGAAACGCCACCGCGCAGACCTCAGTGGAACCACCCTCCCGGCCCCACGCTCCCCTTTCCTTGCAAGGAAAGGGTCGGGACTTTTTCAAAAGTCCCTGTCGTTTCCTTTGAAGGAAACGCCCCAGCGCAGACCGCAGTGAGACCGCCCTCCCGGCCCGACGTCCCCTTTCCTTGCAAGGAAAGGGTCGGGACTTTTTCAAAAATCCCTGACGTTTCCTTTGAAGGAAACACGCCCGCGCAGACCGAGGAAACCACCCCCTAGCGTTTGAAGAGCCGCGCCTGGGCCTCGCGGTCGCCCTTGAAGTCCGCCCGCTTCTCGGCAAAGAGCGCCCGCCCGCGCTGCACCCCCTCGCGGGCGCCCATCACCTCCAGCCAGCGCGCCATGTGGGGCTTGTCCTCCAGGCTCTGCTGCTGCCCCTCCCAGAGCGAGGCCCAGCCCCAGCAGGCGAAATCGGCGATGGAGATGAAATCCCCCGCCACATATGCGTGCCGCGCCAGCTGCCGGTCGAGCACGCCGTAGAGCCGCGCCGTCTCCTTGCGGTAGCGGTCCTTGGCGTAGGGCAGGTCCTGCGGCGGCTCCATCTGGGGCGCGTACTTGAGAAAATGGTGCGCCTGGCCCGCCATCGGGCCGAGGCCGCCCATCTGCCACATGAGCCACTGGTCCACGGCGATCCGCTCGCGCTCCGTCGTGCCGCAGAAAAGCCCGGTCTTGCGCGCCAGGTACTGCAGGATCGCGCCGCTTTCGAAGAGTGCGATGGGGGCTCCGTCCGGGCCGGCCGGATCGACGATGGCGGGCATCCGGTTGTTGGGCGAGAGGGCCAGGAAGTCCGGCTTGAACTGGTCGCCCGCGCCGATGTCCACCAGGTGGGTCTCGTAGGGCAGGCCCATCTCCTCCAGGGCGATGGAAATCTTCCAGCCGTTCGGCGTGGGCCAGTAATAGAGCGCGATCGGCTCCTGCATCTTCAACTCCTCCTGTCGCCGCCCCGCGCCGCGCCCCATTGACGAGGGCCGCCTGCGGGCGTATGTCCGCGCCCGTGGTGATTTGTTACCGGATTGCGGGCCACGTTAAACATCTCCGCTAAAAGGTCAGGATGAAAGCCCCCTTTCGCTTGACCGCGTTTGGGGTTTTTTTGTGCCCGCGGGGGGCGGCGGGCGAAGGAACGGTGCAATGACACAAGACTGGCAGAAGGCCACCCGCGCGGTGCACGCAGGCACCCGCCGCAGCCAATATGGCGAAGTTTCCGAGGCCATCTTCATGACCCAGGGCTTCGTCTACGAAACCGCCGAGCAGGCCGAGGCCCGCTTCGAGGCGCTGGGCGAGGACGAGTTCATCTATGCCCGCTACGGCAACCCCACGGTGGCCATGTTCGAGGAGCGCATCGCCGCCCTCGAGGGCACCGAGGATGCCTTTGCCACGGCCTCGGGCATGGCGGCGGTCAACGGGGCGCTCATGTCGCTCCTCAAGGCGGGCGATCACGTGGTCTCCTCGCGCGCGCTCTTCGGCTCCTGCCTCTACATCGCCGAGGAGATCCTGCCCCGCTTCGGGGTCGAGGTGAGCTTCGTGGACGGCACCGACCTGGCCCAGTGGGAGGCGGCGATCCGCCCCGACACCCGCGCCGTCTTCTTCGAGAGCCTCTCCAACCCGACCCTGGAGCTGGTGGACATCGAGGCGGTGGCCCGGCTGGCCCATGCCCAGGGTGCCCTCTGCGTCGTGGACAACGTCTTTGCCACCCCGGTCCACTCGAAGGCCGTGGCGCAGGGTGCTGATATCGTTATCTATTCCACCACCAAGCACATAGACGGCCAGGGCCGCGCCCTGGGCGGCGTGATCCTCGGCACGCGCGAAATGATCCGCAAGACGGTGGAGCCCTACATGAAGCACACGGGCGGCTCCATGTCGCCCTTCAACGCCTGGATCATGCTCAAGGGGCTGGAGACGATGAACCTGCGGGTGCGCGCCCAGTCCGCCACGGCCCACTTCCTGGCCGAGCGGCTGGAGGGCCACGAGAAGCTCTCGCGCGTCATCTACCCGGGCCTTGCCAGCCACCCCCAGCAGGACCTGGCGGACCGCCAGATGGGCTCGGGCGGGACGCTCCTCGCCATCGAGGTGGCGGGCGGGCGCGAGGCCGCCTACCGCTTCCTCAACAGCTGCGAGATCGGCCTCATCTCCAACAACCTGGGCGATGCCAAGACGATCCTGACACCGCCCTACAGCACCACCCACCAGCGCCTGCCGGAGGACCAGAAGGCGGCCCTCGGGATCACGCCGGGGCTGGTGCGAATCTCCGTCGGGCTGGAAGATCAGGAGGACCTGCTGGCCGACTTCACGAAGGCGTTATCGGCCTGATTGGGTCGGTTCCCTGTGAATAGGGGGGGTGCGACAATAGGTATGTCTTATCTTAAGTGGTAATCTGCGGAGCTCACCCTAACTGTGGGTCGCTTCAAGGAGGGCATGATCTGATGAACGCGATCACAACTGTCGAAAAGGCGCCGGAACGCTCCGACGCCGAAAAAGCACTCGCCACGCTCAAGGCCTGGGCCGCCAGCGCCACCGCGGGCGAGCTCGAGGCGCTGGACCCGGCCGTGGCCCGCCTTCTCAATGACAGGCCCGCCTACCCCGAGTTCAGCCGCACCTATCCCACTGATTTCAAAGCCGATGCGGCCTACAAGGACAGCCTGCCGGATCTTCAGAACGGCCCCGCCAGCCTGATCCGCGGCGCCCGTCAGCAGATTCAGCACGTGGGCATCTCCAACTTCCGCCTGCCGATCCGCTTCCACACCCGCGACAACGGCGATCTGACCCTTGAGACCTCGATCACCGGCTCGGTCAGCCTGGAGGCCGAGAAGAAGGGCATCAACATGTCCCGCATCATGCGCAGCTTCTACAAGCACGCGGAGCGGACCTTCAGCTTCGACGTGATCGAGGCCGCCCTGGACGACTACAAGGCCGATCTCGAGAGCTTCGACGCCCGCATCCAGATGCGCTTCTCCTTCCCCATGAAGGTGGAAAGCCTGCGCTCCGGCCTCCAGGGCTACCAGTACTACGACATCGCGCTCGAGCTGGTGGAAAAGGACGGCGTGCGCCAGCGCATCATGCACCTCGACTACGTCTATTCCAGCACCTGCCCCTGCTCGCTGGAGCTGAGCGAGCACGCCCGCGCCACCCGCGGCCAGCTGGCCACGCCCCATTCACAGCGCTCCGTGGCACGGATTTCCGTGGCCATGACGCCCGGTGAGGGGCTGCTCTGGTTCGAGGACCTGATCGAGGCCTGCCGCCGCGCGGTGCCGACCGAGACGCAGGTGATGGTCAAGCGCGAGGACGAACAGGCCTTTGCCGAGCTGAACGCGGCCAACCCGATCTTTGTCGAGGATGCGGCCCGCCTTTTCTGCGCACAGCTTCAGGCCGACCCGCGGCTGGGGGACTTCCGGGTGATCGCCAGCCATCAGGAGAGCCTCCACAGCCATGATGCGATTTCCGTCCTGACCGAGGGGCCGACCTTCGAAACACAGTCGATCGACCCGCGGCTCTTCTCCAGCCTCTTCCACGTCGGCTGAGCCGGGGCAGGGCGGGGCAAAATCCCGCTTCGAGCCAGAACAAGCGCCCGTGCGGTCCGCCGCGCGGGCCTTTTTGTGCCGCAGGGCAGGGCGGCCGCGCCCGCCTGCCGCAGCCCCGCGCCCCTCTGCCAATGCCCTGCCACGCCTGTCACGGGCCTTCCTCCTGCATGTCTCACGCAGGGGTCGAACCCGCCGTGCGATCCTTTGGTTCCCGGCCTTCTGACGCAGCGTAAGCGTTGCGCCACTGGCCGTTCGGCTATGCAGATTTGGCGGTACTCATGGGCCCGGGGCAGGCCTATCTCAGCGCCATCGGAGGAGACGAAAACAGACACTTAGGAGCCTATCATGGCCTATCAGACCATCTCCCAACCCGCCCAGGTGCTGAGCCGGGAAATCACCGCCACCCGCACCTTCTTTGCCAACTTCGGCGCGGGCCTCGCGCGCTTCGGCGCCGCCCTCGTCGCCAACTCGCCCGGCCAGCGCCGGGTTGATCAGGTCCACGCGCTGCAGGCCAAGAGCGACGCCGAACTGGCCGCCATGAACCTGCGCCGCGACGAGATCGTGTATCACGTCTTCCGGGACCGCTTTTTCGCCTGATCCCTCCCCGGATCACGGCTGAACGGCGCGCCGGGTGCGGCCCCCACAAGAGGGGGCCAGCCCCCGCCGCGCCGTTTCGCGTTTCCAAGGGGCGTGCCCGGCGCCGGGGCACCGCTTGACACCCGCGCGCGCCGGGGCCAACGCTGCATCCATGTTGGACCTGCGCCCCGTGGGATACGTTGTCGGCCTGCTCGTGGCCGTGCTTGGCCTCGCCATGGTGCTGCCGCTCCTGGTGGACCTGGCCGAGGGCCGTGGCCACTGGCGCGTCTTCGTCGAGGCGGGGCTGATCACCACCCTCACCGGCGGCATGATGGCCCTGGCCTGCGCCAACGGCGTGCGCGAGGGGCTGACCATCCAGCAGACCTTCCTGCTCACCACCGGGGTCTGGTTCCTGCTGCCGGTCTTCGGGGCCCTGCCCTTCATGCTCGGAGCCACGGAATCGAGCTTCACCGATGCCGTCTTCGAGGCCATGTCGGGCCTCACCACCACCGGCTCCACCGTCCTGGTGGGGCTCGACGAGCTGCCCCGCGGGCTGCTGCTCTGGCGCGGCATCCTGCAGTGGCTGGGGGGCATCGGCATCATCGTCGTGGCCATGGTGTTCCTGCCCGAGCTGAAGGTCGGGGGCATGCAGATCTTCAAGTCCGAGGCCTTCGACACCTTCGGCAAGATCCTCCCCCGCGCGGGCCAGATCGCCTCTCAGATCTCGGTCATCTACGTCTGGCTCACCGGGGCCTGCGCCCTGAGCTACCTGGCCCTCGGCATGGACACCTTCGACGCCACGGTCCATGCCTTCACCACCATCGCCACCGGCGGCTTTGCCAACTACGACGCCTCCTTCGGGGTCTTCTCGGGCGAGCTGGAGTATGCCGCCACGCTCTTCATGCTGCTCGCCGCCTTGCCCTTCGTGCGCTACGTGCAGCTCATCAACGGCAACACCACCGCCCTCTGGCGCGATCCCCAGATCCGCACCTTCCTGGCCCTTGTGGTGCTGCTCGTCGGGCTGATCTTCATCTTCCTGCACAGCACCCTGCCGCGCCCCATGGAGCAGACCTTCCGCGAGGGGCTCTTCAACATCGTCTCGATCATCACCGGCACCGGCTATGCCTCGGCGGACTACATGCAGTGGGGCGCCTTCGCCGTGGCGCTCTTCTTCTTCGTCGGCCTGATCGGCGGCTGTGCGGGCTCCACCGCCTGCTCGATCAAGGTCTTCCGCTACCAGCTCCTCTTCGCCTCGATCCGCGCCCAGCTGCAACGCATCCGCTCGCCGCACGGAATCTTCCAGCCGCGCTACGATGGCCGCGTGGTGGGCAACGATGTCCTCTCCTCGGTCATGTCCTTCTTCATGTTCTTCGTGGTCACTCTCGGGCTGGTCGCCGTGGCCCTGAGCATGACCGGGCTGGACTTCGTCACCTCCGTCTCGGGGGCAGGGGCGGCGCTGGCCAACATCGGCCCCGGCCTGGGCGACAGGATCGGCCCGGCGGGCAACTTCAGCAGCCTCAACGACACCGCCAAGTGGATCCTCACCGCCGCCATGCTGATCGGCCGACTGGAGCTGCTGGCCGTCTACGTCATCCTCACCGTCAAGTTCTGGAGGGCCTGATGCCTGACCAAACCCGCCCCCTGGGGGCGCAGATCTCCCACATGCTCAAGGACCGCGGGGTCGAGGTGATCTTCGGCATTCCCGGGGTCCACAACCAGGAAATGTACCGCGGCATCGAGGAGGCGGGCATCACCCATGTCCTGGCGCGCCACGAGCAGGGGGCGGGCTTCATGGCCGACGGTTATGCCCGGGCCTCGGGGCGGCCGGGGGTGGCCTATGTCATCACCGGGCCGGGGCTCTGCAACATCATGACCCCGATGGGCCAGGCCTACAGCGATTCCGTGCCCCTGCTGGTGCTCTCCTCCTGCCTGGACGAGGTGGCCGCCCGGCGCGGCCAGTTGCACCAGATGCGCGACCAGCGCGCCGCCGCCGCCACCGTCTGCGACTGGTCCGAGGAGGCGCGCAGCCCGGAGGCCGCCTATGGCCTGATCGACCGCGCCTTCACCGAGTTCGACGTGGCCCGCGCCCGCCCCAAGCACATCCAGGTGCCCATCGCCCTGCTCGAGGGGCCCGCCGCCAGCCCGCCGCCGCCGCCGCCCCAGGCCTGGCCCGCGACCTTCTCTCCCTCCGACCTTGAGGGCGTCGTGGCGCTGCTGGAAAAGGCCCGGCGGCCGCTCTTCGTTTTCGGCGGCGGGGCCGCCCACGCGGCCGCGGCGGCGCGCCGGGTGCTGCGGGCCAGCGGCGCCGCCTCCATGACCACCTACGCCGGCCGCGGCATCGTCGCGCCGGAGGATCCGCTCTACTTCGGCGCGGGCATGGCCCGGCCCGACAATGCCGAGACGGTGGCCGAGGCGGACCTCGTCCTGGCCGTCGGCACGGAGCTGGCCGAGGTGGACATCTGGCGCCCCTTCCTTGGCCACGGCGGCCCCCTGGTGCGGGTCGATCTGGACCCGGAGGTGCTGGCCGACCACCAGCGCGCCAGCCATCCCATCCAGGCCGAGGCGGGGGCCTTCCTGATTGCCCTGGCGGAGGCCCTGGAGGCGGGCGAGCGGCCCGCCGAGAGCGCCTGGCTGCCGGTCAAGGTGCGCGAGGTGCGGCAGCGCTGGCGCGCCGAGACGGACGCCGAACGGCCCGGCATCGTGCCGGTCTGCGACGCCCTGCGCGCGGTCCTGCCGCCCGAGACCATGATCTATTCGGACATGACCCAGTTCGCCTACGTGGCCAAGGAGGTCTGGGACATGGTGGCGCCGCGCCACTGGCACCATCCCTTCGGCTTCGGCACCCTGGGCTATGCCACCCCCGCCGCCATCGGCGGCGCCATCGCCCGCCCCGGCGCCCCGACCCTGGCGATCATCGGCGACTACGGCTTCCACTACACGATGCAGGAGCTGGGGGTGGCGGTGGAGCTGGGCCTGAGCCTGCCGATCCTGCTCTGGGACAATGGCAAGCTGAAGGAGATCGAGGACAGCATGGTGCGCGGCCAGATCGCCCCCAACGCGGTGGTGGCGCGCAATCCCGACTTCGTGGCCCTGGCCGAGGCCTTCGGCGCCCGCGGCTGCCGCCCCGGCAGCCTGGCGGAGATGCAGTCGGCGGTGCAGGAGGCCTTCACGGCGCCGGGGCCGACGCTGATCCACCTGACGCCGGAGATGCTGGGGTAGGGGGGCGCGGCGGGAGGCCCATGGGGGGCAGCCTCCGCCGACCCTGTTAAACGTCAAATGTCTGCCCCGGTATGGTTCCCATACCGCAATCCCTTCAAAGGGATTGGCACGGACCTTTCAAAAGGTCCGAGGCGCACCGGGTGGATCAGAGCACTCCGATCCCTTCAAAAGGGATCGGACCGGACCTTTCAAGAAGGTCCGTTGGCGGTTCGCTAGAGGCCGCGCGCCGCAATCCCTTCAAAAGGGATTGCCACGGACCTTTCAAAAAGGTCCGCCTTGCTCAGGCCGCCAGACCTCAGTCCCAGCAGCTCACCAGCACCGTCATCCCCTGGGCGGCGATGCGCAGGTCGCGCGGGGCCATCGGGGTGGCCCGGTCGGCGGTGCTCAGGGCCAGGCCGTTCTCCCGGGCGAGGGCGGCGATGGCCTGGGTGTCGAGGGCAAAGCGCACCTCCTCGGGCAGCACCTGGTCGCCCGCCGGGCGCGGCAGCAGGAGGCCGATCACCCCGCCCTCCGCGTCGAAGACCGGGCCGCCGGTGTCGCCGGGGCGGGCCGCCAGGCTGAGGCGGCTCAGCTCCGCCTCGCCCTGCAGGCCGCGCACGTCGTCAAGGGTGCCGAAGGTCAGGGTGGCGGCGCTCAGGACGCCCTCGTAGGAGTAGCCCGCGACCGACACCTCGGACTGGAGCCGCGGGCGCGCCTCGGCGAAGCGGGCCACGGCGAGGGGCGCCAGGTCGGCCAGGGGGCGCAGCAGGGCCAGCCCGGCGGGCGAGCGGGCCAGGAGCTCGGCCTCGGTCTCGCCGTCGAGGGTCAGCCTTGTGCAGCCCTCCACCACCTCCGAGACGGTGGCCACGGTGCCGCGCGCGTCGATGAAGAAGCCCGAGCGCGAGAGCCGGGGCTGGCGCACCTGGAGGCCCGCCACCAGGTCGATGGCCTGCTCGCCGCCTTCGCCCGCCGCCGGGTCGAGCACGCCGGGCAGGCGGGTGAAGGAGGCCTGCATCTCCTCCAGCACGCGGGTCCGGCGGTCCTCGTCGCCGGCGGGCCAGATCAGGGTGAAGCCCTTGATCTGCCCGTCGCGCAGGCTGACCCGGGTCTCGCTGACAATCTCCGCGTTGCGGCCCACCAGGGTAAAGCCGTCGCTGCGGCGCTCGCGCGGGCCCTCCAGAGGCACGATCTCCAGTGTCTGGAGGATGTCGTAGAGGCCGAAGAGGGTGTTCTGGTCGCCTGCCTGGCTGATCAGCAGCACCCGCGCTCC
Organism: Sulfitobacter sp.; assembly: GCA_965212515.1. Classification (GTDB taxonomy): domain Bacteria; phylum Pseudomonadota; class Alphaproteobacteria; order Rhodobacterales; family Rhodobacteraceae; genus Sulfitobacter. The sequence continues at coordinate 794,193 of OZ243122.1, read as the reverse complement.
GGTCTCGCCGCGGCTGTCGTAGTGCACGAAGGGCGGCTCGACGCGAGCAAAGGCGACCTCGGCAGTGGGCATCTGCAGGGCGATGCCCGCGCGGCTGTCGGTCACCTCGGCCATCTCCAGCCCCTCCAGCACGGCATTGTACTGGGCAAAGAGCGCGGCCCGCTGGCGGGTGGTCAGAACCCCGGTGACCTCGTAGCCGTTGGCCCCCTGCCAGTCGGCCATGGCGGCGCGGGTGCCGCGCCCGAAGGCGCCGTCGATCGCGGCCTCGTAGAAGCCCGCCCACTGGAGCGCCACCTGGAGGGCGCGGCGCTCCTCGGCGCTCAGGTTGCGCTCGCCGCGGCGCGCCTCGGCGGGGCTCTCCTCGGCCGGTTCCGGCGTCGCCACAACCTCCGCTTCGGTCTCAGTCTCGGCCTCGGTCGCGCGCTCGGCCTGGGTCTCCGTCGCCGCGGGCGCCTCGGGGGCGGTCGTCACCCCCTGGCCCAGGACGTTGGCGCCCACGGGCCAGAACTGGCTGCGGAAGCGGCTGGTGGGCTGGAGGTAGCTGTCGCGCGGGATCAGCCTGTCGCGGCGGTAGCTGCGCAGCACCAGCTCGGCGTCGTTGCGGCGGTAGGGGCCCAGGGCGATGGCGTACCAGCCGCCGCCCAGGGAAAAGCCGTTCACGTCCTCCAGGCGGCCCGCGTAGTCGCGCGCCGCCTCGGTGGCGGCATTGAGGCTCGGCTGGGCCTCGATCTGGATCCAGACGACCTCCGCGCTTGATTGGGCAAGGGCCGGGCGCTGGGGCGAAACGGCAAAAAGGAAGAGGGCCCCCAGCAGGGCAAAAAGGATGTGCTTCATAAAACCCTTGGACTGTCTGACTCGGCCTTCGCGCCAGATAAGCAGGATTGCGGGCGAAAGACCACGCTCAATGGCCGCCATTTAATGACCATGGCGTGATTGACCCTGTCGGAGTGGCCGCTTAGGTACAGCCGCAACCCCACGAGGATGAGGAAACCCATGTCCGGCAAGGCCCCCGCCCCCCGTTCCTTCCAGGAAATCATCCTGGCCCTGCAAAGCTACTGGGCCGCCCAGGGCTGCGCCGTGCTCCAGCCCTACGACATGGAGGTGGGGGCCGGCACCTTCCACCCCGCCACCACCCTGCGCAGCCTCGGCTCCCAGCCCTGGACGGCGGCCTACGTGCAGCCCTCGCGCCGCCCCACGGATGGCCGCTACGGCGAGAACCCGAACCGGCTCCAGCACTATTACCAGTACCAGGTCCTCATCAAACCCTCGCCGCCCAACCTCCAGGAGCTCTACCTGGGCTCTCTCGCGGCCATCGGCATCGACATGGAGATGCACGACATCCGCTTCGTCGAGGATGACTGGGAAAGCCCCACCCTGGGCGCCTGGGGCCTGGGCTGGGAGGTCTGGTGCGACGGCATGGAGGTGAGCCAGTTCACCTACTTCCAGCAGGTCGGCGGGCACGACTGCCACCCCGTCTCGGGCGAGCTCACCTACGGCCTGGAGCGCCTGGCCATGTACGTGCTGGGCGTCGATCACGTGATGGAGATGCCCTTCAACAGCCCCGATGCCCCGATCCCCCTGACCTACGGCGACGTCTTCAAGCAGACCGAGGAGGAGTACGCCCGCTGGAACTTCGACCAGGCCGACACGGAGGTCCTGCTGCGCCAGTTCGAGGAGGCCGAGGCCCACTGCAAGGCGATCCTCGACCAGCCCGCCGAGGACCCCAAGACCGGCAAGCGCATCGTCATGGCCCACCCGGCCTATGACCAGTGCATCAAGGCCAGCCACATGTTCAACCTGCTCGACGCGCGGGGCGTCATCTCGGTGACCGAGCGCCAGGCCTACATCGGCCGGGTGCGTGCCCTGGCCAAGATGTGCGCCGATGCCTTCGTCCAGACCCGCGCGGGCGGCTGGACCGAGTCTGCGGCCTGAGCGGGGCGGGCGGCATGAGCGGCAAGATCATCGGCATCGCCATCCTTCTCTCCGCCCTGGTGGCGGGGGTGGCGCTCTACTATCTCCAGGTCTACGGCTTCTACGAGACCCTGGAGCGCGACGAGGTGACCCTGGTGGCCCGGGAAAGCGACGCCCCCGAGGGGATCGAGATCGCCGACTTCGAGGGCATCGACGCCGACAGCTCGCCGATCCGCTACCGCGCCTGCTTCAGCACCGATCTCACCCCCGATACGGCCGCCGAGCGCTTCGTGCCGCTCGACGGCGTGACCCCGCGGAACGCCCCCGGCTGGTTCGACTGCTTCGATGCCGAGGCCCTGGGCGGCAGGCTAGAGGCGGGCACCGCCCGGGCCTTCCTGGGGGCCAAGAACGTGGCCTACGGGGTGGACCGCATCGTCGCCCTCACCCCCGAGGGCCGCGGCTATGTCTGGCACGAGCTGAACGACTGCGGCGAGAAGGCCTACGACGGCACAGTGGTGGGCGAGGAATGCCCGCCCCTGCCGCAGCCCGCCACCGACTGAGCGCAGGGCGCCGCGCCGCGCCGGGAACCAATCCTCCGTCCCGCGCGCTGAGTGGGCAAAGGAGGATCCCGTCATGGCAGACGAATCGCACGAAGGATTGAAATGGACCATGCGCGCCGGCTACGGGGCGCGCGGCGTCATCTACCTCATCATCGGCTTCCTGGCCTTCTGGGCCGCCATCGCCTCGGGCGGGGCGCCGGGCACCAAGGGCGCCCTGGCCACCCTGCGCGACGAGCCCATGGGCGTGGCCGCCCTCTGGGCCATCGGCATCGGCCTCTTCGCCTACATGGTCTGGCGCATCGTCGCGGGCCTGGCCGACGTGGAGGACCACGGCACCGACAGCAAGGGCCTGATCGCCCGCACCGGGCAGGTCACAACCGGCCTGCTGCATGGCCTCATCGGGGTCTCGGTGATCGGCCTCGCGATGGGCGGCGGTTCGGGCGGCGACGGCGCCGAGGACTGGACGGCCCAGCTCATGGCCATGCCCATGGGGCGCTACCTGGTGGGCCTGGGCGCCCTGATCCTGGCCGGGGCCGGCATCTACTACATGCACAAGGGCTGGAGCGGGAAGTACAAGGAACATCTGGCCGGCTCGGCCACCACCGAAAGGCTCGATCCCCTGGTGAAGGCCGGGCTCGTCGTCTACGGCGCGCTCCTGGTGCTCGTGGCGGGCTCGCTCGGCTATGCCGCCCTCACCGCCGATCCGCAGCAGGCGGGCGGCCTGGGCGAGGCCCTGCGCCAGCTCCGCTCCATGGCCTTCGGGCGCTTCCTGCTGGGCGGCGCGGGCCTCGGGCTGGTGGCCTTCGCCCTCTACAACTTCGTCGAGGCGGCCTACCGCGTCGTGCCCAAGATCAGCGGGCCGGACGTGCGCACCCTGGAGGCCCGGCTGAAACAGGCGACCTGACAGGGCAGGGGGCCGTCCCTCCGGCCCCCGCCCCCCAAGGCGCCCTGCATTTCCGGCCCCTGCCGCCACGGCGGGGGCTGGACCCTTGTCGGCATGGCGGCTATCCAAGCGCGCAAAGCGACTGCCGCGCCGCGGCGAGATGAGGTGACCCCGTGCCAGACCTGCTGATCGAGCTCTTTTCCGAAGAAATCCCCGCCCGGATGCAGACCCGCGCGGCGGCCGATCTCAAGAAGCTGGTGACCGACGGCCTTGTCGAGGCGGGCCTCACCTATGCCTCCGCCGCCGCCTTCTCCACGCCCCGCCGCCTGGCCCTCGCCGTCGAGGGGATGCTGGCCGAGAGCCCGCGCCAGGTGGAGGAGCGCAAGGGCCCCAAGGCCGACGCCCCCGAGAAGGCCATCGAGGGCTTCCTGCGCGGCGCGGGCCTGACCCGCGACCAGCTCGAGGAGCGCGAAACGCCCAAGGGCCGCGTGCTCTTTGCCACCATCGAGCGCCCGGGCCGCCCGGCGCAGGAGATTGTCGCCGAGGTGCTGGAACAGACCATCCGCAACTTCCCCTGGCCCAAGTCCATGCGCTGGGGCAGCGGCAGCCTGCGCTGGGTCCGGCCGCTCCATTCGATCATCGCCCTCATCACCACCGAGGAGGGGGCCAGCATCGTCCCGCTCGAGGTCGAGGGCATCGCGGCGGGCGACAGCACCCGCGGCCACCGCTTCATGGCGCCCGACGCCTTCAGCGTCACCTCCTTCGAGGACTACGAGACCAAGCTGAAGCGCGCCCGGGTCATGCTGCGCGCCGAGGAGCGGGAGGAGGCGATCTGGCACGATGCCACCAACGCGGCCTTCGCCAATGGCCTGGAGGTGGTCGAGGACCGCGGCCTGCTGGCCGAGGTGGCGGGGCTGGTGGAATGGCCCGTGGTCCTCATGGGGCCGATCGGGGAGGATTTCCTCGGCCTGCCGCCCGAAGTGCTCCAGACCTCCATGAAGGAGCACCAGAAGTTCTTCTCCGTGCGCAACCCCAAGACCGGCCGCATCGAACGCTTCATCACCGTCGCCAACCGCGAGACGAAGGACGAGGGGGCGACGATCCTGGCGGGCAACGAGAAGGTCCTGGCCGCGCGCCTGGCCGATGCCAAGTTCTTCTGGGAGAACGACCTGCGCGTCGCCACCTCCGAGGCGGGCATGGGCAGCTGGGTCGCCCAGCTCGAAAACGTCACCTTCCACAACAAGCTCGGCACCCAGGCGGACCTGATCGGTCGCATGGCGACCCTGTCGCGCGCCCTGGCGCCCCAGGTGGGGGCGGACCCGGAGGCGGCGGAGCGCGCCGCGCGGCTGGCCAAGGCGGATCTCTCCTCCGAGATGGTCTACGAGTTCCCCGAGCTTCAGGGCCTGATGGGCCGCTACTACGCCGAGGCCGCGGGCGAGAGCGCCGAGGTGGCCGCCGCCGCCCAGGAGCACTATGCCCCCCTCGGCCCCTCCGACGCGGTGCCGACGGCCCCCATCTCCATTGCCGTGGCCCTGGCCGAGAAGATCGACAAGCTCGCGGGCTTCTGGGCCATCGACGAGAAGCCCACCGGCTCCAAGGACCCCTTCGCCCTGCGCCGCGCGGCTCTGGGGGTGATCCGGATTCTTGTGGAGAATGACATCTCGCTGCACCTCTCGGCGGTCTTCGCCCAGGCCAACGAGGGCGCCGAGGCGTCCGACCTCCTCTCCTTCCTGCACGACCGTCTCAAGGTCTACCTGCGCGACCAGGGCATCCGCCATGACGTGATCGACGCCTGCATCGCCATGGAGGGCAACGACGACATCACCCTGCTGGTGAAGCGCGCCCGGGCCCTCTCCGAGGTCCTCGCCACGGACGACGGGGAGAACCTGCTCCAGGGCTTCAAGCGGGCCAACAACATCCTCAGCCAGGCGGAGGAGGCGGACGGGGTGGAGTACTCCTTCGGCGCCGACGTGAAATTCGCCGAGACGGACGAAGAGAAGGCGCTCTTCGCCGCCCTCGACGCGGCCGAGGCCAAGATCGCCCCGGCCATGGCCGAGCAGGACTTCGCCACCGCCATGGGCGCCATGGCCGCCCTGCGCGGCCCGATCGACGCCTTCTTCGAGGCGGTCAAGATCAACGCCGACAATGCCACCGTGCGCCGCAACCGGCTCAACCTGCTGAGCCGCATCCGCAGCATCTGCACCTCGGTCGCCGATCTGACCCGGATCGAGGGCTGAAGTCTTGAAGCGCAGATTAAAGGTGTGTATATAAATCCGTGAAGATCGAGTGGGACGAGGCAAAGAGACAGCAAACCCTGGCGGAGCGCGGTCTCGATTTTGCTGATGTCGCAAGGCTTGATTGGGACAGCGCCTTTACTGTCGAGGATTTCCGCTTCGACTATGCCGAGGCCCGCCACGTGACGCTGGGCCTTCTGGACGGCAGGCTGCACGTGCTTGCCTGGTGCTGGCGGGGATCTGCCTTGCGCGTCATCAGTCTGCGCAAGGCCAATGCAAGGGAAAGACGCCTCTATGAGCAAAGCTAAACCCTATATCGGCACCGATGGCGAGGTGCGCGAGCTTGACCGGGCCTTCATGGCGCGTGCCAGGCGCGGGCGGCCCGAACTGCCCGAGGAGGCGCGCAAGAAGCGGGTCAACCTGATGCTCGATCCCGATGTGGTGCACGCGCTGCGGGACGCGGGAAACATGAGCGCCCGGGCGAATGCGATCCTCCGCAAGGCGCTCGGTATCTGATCCAATCACCACTGCGATCTTGTCAGGGCGCGCCTCTTGTCAGGGCCACTCAAGGGCCTATGCTGCCGGTGAAAGCCGAAGGTGCCGCAGTGCAGAATGACCCCCACATCACGCTGGTGACGCCCGAGGCGCCGATCAGCAACGAGACCCACGGCGGGCGCGCCAAGTGCCTGCAACGGCTGGTCCGGCTGGAGCTGCCGGTGCCCCGCACCGTCGCCGTCTCCTTCGACGCGGTGCGCCGCATCGGCGCGGGCGAGATGCCCGACGTGGCCGCCATCGTGGCCGAGATGCCTGAAGGGGCGCTCATGTGCGTCCGCCCCTCGAGCCAGGACCCCGACTGGGGCGGCCCCGGCGCGGTGCTCAACATCGGCATCAACGATGCCCGCTTCGAGCACTTCTGCGAGACCATCGGCGAGCGCGCGGCGGCGGCCCTCTATGCCCGCTTCGTCCAGTCCTACGCGATCCACATCGCCCGGCTCGACCCGGACATGTTCGACGGCGTGAACGGCGACGGGCGGGCGGCGCTGGAGCAGTCACTGCACGCCTACGAGGCCGAGACGGAGGAGACCTTCCCGCAGGATCCGGCGGTCCAGCTCGCCGGTGTGCTGCGCTCCATGGCGCGCGCCTGGGACGGCACCTCGGCGCGGCTCCTGCGGCAGGCCAAGGGCGCCCCGGCGGACGCGGGCCTGGGCCTCGTCGTCCAGGAGATGGCCTTCGGCGTGGGCCGCGGCCAGTGCGGCTCGGGCGTCCTGCAGCTGGTGGACAGCGACACCGGCCTGCGCCAGATCACCGGCCGCTACCTGAGCCAGAGCCAGGGCCGCGACGCCCTGGAGGGGGATGCCGACAGCCTCTACCTGACGAAGGACCCGCGCGGCGCCTCGCTCGAGGAGCTAGCGCCCGAGGCCTTCGCCGAGCTGCGGGAACACGCCGCCCTGATGCGCCAGAAGCTGCGCGCCGAGATGCAGGTGGAGTTCGTCATCGAGGATGGCAAGCTGCACATCCTCGACGGGGTGCGCGTGGCCCGTTCCTCGCGCGCCTCGGTGCGGATCGCGGTGGCCCTGGCCGACGATGGCATCATCCCCCAGCAGGAGGCCCTGATGCGGGTCGAGCCGCGCGCCCTGGTGGAGCTTCTGCACCGCCAGGTCGATCCCGGCGCCAAGCGCGACGTGATCGGCTCGGGCATCGCCGCCAGCCCCGGGGCCGCCACCGGCAAGATGGTCTTCACCCCGACCGAGGCCCAGGCCGCCAAGGCCCGCGGCGAGGCCTGCATCCTGATCCGCCGCGAAACCACGCCCGAGGACATCCGCGGCATGGGCGCCGCCGCCGCCGTCCTGACGGAGCGGGGCGGCATCACCAGCCACGCCGCCGTGATCGGCCGCGGCATGGGCCTGCCCTGCGTCGTCGGGGCCTCCAACATCAAGTTCGATCTCAAGCTGCGCCGCCTCGTCGCCGCCGACGGGCGCGTCTTCAACGCGGGCGACGAGATCACCGTCGACGGCTCCAAGGGGGAGGTCCTGGCGGGCTCGGCCAAGATGCAGGAGGCGGCGCTCGACGAGACCTTCTCGCGGCTCATGTCCTGGGCCGAGGAGGCGGCGGACATCGGCGTGCGCGCCAACGCCGACACCCCCGCCGACGCCGCCACCGCGAGCAACTTCAACGCCGACGGCATCGGCCTCTGCCGGACGGAGCACATGTTCTTCGATCCCGGCCGCCTCACGGTGATGCGCGAGATGATCTTCACCGAGACGGTGGAGGGCCGCCGCGCCGCCCTGGAGCGGCTCCTGCCGATGCAGCGGGCCGACTTCATCCAGCTCTTCTCCATCATGCAGGGGCGGCCCGTCTGCATCCGCCTCTTCGATCCGCCGCTGCACGAGTTCCTGCCCCAGGACAAGGCAGGCCAGCGCGAGCTGGCCGAGGCCCTGGACCTGCCGCTCTCCAAGGTGACCCGCCGGATCGAGGCCATGTCGGAGTACAACCCCATGCTGGGCCTGCGCGGCGTGCGCCTGGGCGTGACCGTGCCGGAAATCTACGAGATGCAGGCCCGGGCCATCTTCGAGGCCACGGTGGAGGCCAGCCGCGACCGCGATCCGGTGGTGCCCGAGATCATGATCCCGCTGGTCTCGGCCAAGCGCGAGGTGGAGCTCGTCAAGACGGTGATCGACGCCGTGGCCGCCGCCGTGCGCACCGAGAAGGACGCCTCCTTCACCTACCGCCTCGGCGTCATGGTGGAGACCCCCCGCGCCGCCCTGCGCGCGGGCGAGATCGCGCCCCACTGCGCCTTCCTCTCCTTCGGCACCAATGACCTGACGCAGATGACCTACGGCCTCTCGCGCGACGATGCCGGGCGCTTCATGTCGAGCTACGTGCAGAAGGGCGTCTTCGCCGAAGATCCCTTCCACGTGCTCGATTTCGACGGGGTGGGGGAGCTTCTTGCCCTGGGTGCGGAGCGCGGGCGTTCGGCCCAGCCGGGCATCACCCTCTCGATCTGCGGCGAGCATGGCGGCAACCCTGATTCGATCTCCTTCTGCCGCAATGCCGGATTCGACTACGTTTCCTGCTCTCCCTTCCGGGTGCCGGTGGCGCGACTTGCCGCCGCACAGCTCGCGATCATGCACAAGATCGGGGGGGCCTGGCGGTGAAATTTGCTACCTCTGGTGCGGGTTGGCCGGAATCCGCGTAACATAATTCATCCGGGTTGCCCCTCGGGAACCTTTTGGGTACGCGCTTCGGGACTTCAATGACCCACGAGGCGCCCGATGCGTTTTCCCCGTTCCGCCGTCCTGGCCGCCATCAGCGCGGCCCTTCTTGCCACCAGCCCGACCTTCGTCGGCGCCTCCTCCGAAAAGGCCTATGACCTGGCCCGGGTGGAGGAACAGGGGCTCAAGTCGGCGGGCAACAGCCGCCTCAAGGAGCTGCTGACGCAGCCCCGGAAGGTGGCGGGGAACAGCGACGTCCAGTTCACCCGCAGCTGGGTCGATGCCCAGCCCAAGCCCAAGGCCAGCGAGGAATGGCGCTGCCTGGCCGAGGCCCTCTACTTCGAGGCCCGCGGCGAGACGGTGAAGGGCCAGTTCGCCGTGGCGGAAGTGATTCTCAACCGCGTGAAGTCCAAAAGGTTCCCCGGTTCCGTCTGCGCGGTGATCCACCAGGGCACCGGCAAGCGCTACCAGTGCCAGTTCACCTACACCTGCGACGGCTATGCCGAGGTGATCGCCGAGCCGCGCGCCTTCGCCCGCGTCGGCAAGGTGGCCCGGGCGGTGATCGACGGCCGTGCCCCCGCCCTGACCGAGGGGGCGACCCACTACCACACCACCGCCGTCAATCCGCGCTGGTCGCGGGTCTATACCCGGACGGCGCAGATCGGCCAGCACCTCTTCTACCGCCACACCTGGCGCAGCGCCTCCAACTGAGGCCGCGAAAGGCACGCCGACTGCCGGAAATCGGGGTGGCACGCGATGGGATATGAGGCTACCCACGGGCAGCCCCAGAAGCCGGAAGGCCCTCTCATGTCGAACGAAGTCCGCCTCGCCTTTGCCCACCCCTCGGAGAGGGCCGCCGCCATGGCCGGCCCCGACCCGCTGGACCGCATCTCCCTGCGCGACCATGTCGTGGAGGTGGAGATCGGCGCCTTCCAGGCCGAGCGCGGGGTGACCCAGCGCATCTGCTTCAACGTCGTCGTCGAGGTCCGCCCCCTGCGCGGCCCGGTGGACGACGACGTGGACCGCATCCTCTCCTACGACCGGGTAACCGAGGCCATCGCCGCCGAGCTGGCGGTGGAGCGTCTGGCCCTGCTCGAAACCCTGGCCGAGCGCCTGGCCGAGCGGATCCTCTGGGAGCCCCAGGCGATGCGCGTCTTTGTCCGCATCGAGAAGCTGGACCGTGGCCCCGGCGCCCTCGGGGTGGAGATCGTGCGCAGCCGCGACGGGGCCGCCGCCGGGCACCTGCCCGAGGCGCCGCCCCAGCCGGAACTGGTCTATCTCTCCAACGGGGCCATCGCCTCGCCGCATCTCAAGGGCTGGCTCGACCAGCTCGAGGCCCAGGGCCAGCCCCTGGTGATCTGCGTCGGCGCCGACGACACGCCCGCACCCCAGGTGGCCCACCGCATGGCGCAGCGGCGGATTGATCTGCTGGCCATCGAGCAGAACGCCTGGGTCCTGGCCTCCAAGGACGACCGCTGCGTCGTGGTCCAGACCCGCACGGAGCTCGACTGGGCCATGAAGAACGGCCAGACCTGCGTCTGGGCGCCCTCCAAGATCGTGCTCGATTCCGTCGATACCCCCTCCGTCCAGCCGCGCGACTCGGTGGCCCTCGCGGCCTGGTTCGCCGCCACCTTCAGCGCCAAGGAAATGCTGGTGATCGGGGCCGATCTGCCCCAGGGCGCCGCCGTGCCGCTGCGCGCCCTGCCGCTTGACCAGGCGCGCCTGTGAGCGGCCGTCTCTACCTCCGCCCCCTGGTCCAGGTGGGTCCGGGCCAGCCCAAGGGCGCCCTGCGCCTGGCCGGTGGCTGGGGCTGGTTCACCCACGTGGAATGCCTGGAACGGGACAAGGTGCCCCAGGTCCTGCGCATCGAGGAGTGCTCGGCCGAGGCGCTGGAGCCGCTGGTCGCCCCCCGGGCCGACCTGGCGGGCCTCTCGCTTGACCGGCCGCGCACCATGGGCATCCTCAACACCACCCCCGACAGCTTCTCCGACGGGGGCCGCCACGCGGCCCGCGCCGATGCGGTGAAGGGCGGCAAGGCCATGGCCCGCGCCGGGGCCGACCTGATCGACGTGGGCGGCGAATCCACCCGCCCGGGGGCCGAGACGGTCCCCACCGAGGAGGAGATCCGGCGCACCGCTCCGGTGATCGAGGGGCTGCGTGCGGCGGGCCTCTCGCTGCCCCTCTCCATCGACACCCGCAAGCGCCCCGTGGCCGAGGCGGCGGTGGCCTCGGGCGCGGGCCTCGTCAACGATGTCTCGGGCTTCACCTACGATGCCGACCTCGCCGCCTACTGCGCGGCCCAGGAGCTGCCGGTCTGCGTCATGCATGCCCAGGGCGATCCGGCGACGATGCAGGAGAACCCGCGCTACGAGGATGTCCTGCTCGACGTCTACGACCACCTGGAGGCCCGCATCTCGGCGCTCGAGGCGGCGGGCGTTCCGCGCACCCGCATCCTGGCGGACCCGGGCATCGGCTTCGGCAAGACGCTGGAGCACAACCTCACCCTGCTGGCGCGGCTGAGCCTCTTCCACGGGCTCGGCGTGCCCCTCCTCCTCGGGGCCTCGCGCAAGCGTTTCATCGGCACCATCGGCGGCGCGGAACGGGCCGACCGGCGCGCCCCCGGCTCCATCGGAGTGGCCCTCGCGGGGCTCTCCCAGGGGGTCCAGATGCTGCGCGTCCACGATGTGCCCCAGACCCTCCAGGCGGTCGCCCTCTGGCGCGCCGCCACCACAGGAAGACCCCTATGAGCAAGCTTTTCGGCACCGACGGCGTGCGCGGCACGGCCAACATCCACCCCATGACCGCCGAGATGGCGCTGCGCATCGGCGCCGCCGTCGGCCGCCATTTCCGCGAGGAGAAGAAGGGCGTGCACCGGGTGGTGATCGGCAAGGACACGCGGCTCTCGGGCTACATGTTCGAGAACGCCCTGACCGCGGGCCTCACCTCCACCGGGATGAACGTCCTGCTGCTCGGCCCCGTGCCGACGCCGGCGGTGGGCCTCCTGACCCGCTCCATGCGGGCCGACCTCGGGGTGATGATCTCGGCCAGCCACAACCCGGCCCAGGACAACGGCATCAAGTTCTTCGGACCCGACGGCTTCAAGCTCTCCGATGCCGTCGAGGCAGAGATCGAGGCCCTGGTGGCGGAGGGCGTGGAGCCCAACGCGGCGGGCCAGATCGGCAGGGCCAAGCGGATCGACGACAGCCGCTACCGCTACATCGAGCGGGTCAAGTCCTCCTTCCCGCGCCAGATGCGGCTCGACGGGCTCAAGGTGGTGATCGACTGCGCCAACGGCGCGGCCCACCACGTGGCCCCCATGGCCCTCTGGGAGCTGGGCGCCGAGGTGGTGCCGGTGGGCGTCTCGCCCGACGGCCACAACATCAACCGCGACTGCGGCTCGACCCACCCCGAGCGGGCTGCCGAGATGGTCCTGGCGCACGGCGCCGACGTGGCCATCTGCCTCGACGGGGATGCCGACCGGGTGATCCTGATCGACGAGCAGGGCCGGGTCGGCGACGGCGATCAGTTCATGGCCATGATGGCCGCCCGCTGGGCCGGGGAGGGGCGCCTCAAGGGCGGCGCCCTGGTGGCCACGGTGATGAGCAACCTCGGCCTGGAGCGCTTCCTGGAGGGCAAGGGCCTGCGGCTCGAGCGCACCGCCGTGGGCGACCGCTACGTCGTCGAGCGGATGCGCGCCGGCGGCTTCAACCTGGGCGGCGAACAGTCCGGCCACATCGTCATGACGGACCACGCCACCACCGGCGACGGGCTCATGGCGGGGCTCCAGTTCCTGGCCGAGATGGTCCGCTCGGGCCGCCCCGCGTCGGAGCTGCTGCACCAGTTCGAGCGGGTGCCGCAGCTGCTCAGGAACGTGGCCTTCAGCCGCGGCAGCGCGCCCCTGGAGGAGGCGGGCGTCAAGCAGGCCATCGCCAGCGCCGAGGCCCGGCTGGCAGGCGGCGGGCGGCTGCTGATCCGGCCCTCGGGCACCGAGCCCCTGATCCGCGTCATGGCCGAGCACGAGGATGCCGACCTGATGGAGGCGGCGGTGGCGGAGGTCTCCGCCGCCGTGGAGCGCGCCTCGGCCGCCTAGGCCCGGCGCGCGGCGGCGCCGCGGAAGAGCCGCGTCAGGGCGCCCCACTGGCTCACCAGGAGCCCGGCCAGGATCAGCGCCAGCGCCCAGAGCAGCGAGGGCGGCAGGGGTTCGGAAAGGATCAGGGCCCCCAGGAGCACCGACCAGAGGGGCACCTGGTAGTTCACCAGGGACATGAAGACCGGCCCGGCCGAGCGCACCACCAGCACCCGCAGGAGCGCCGCGGCGGCGGTGGGCACCAGGCCGAGGAAGAGCAGCACGCCCCAGATCTGGCCGCTGGGCCGGGGCGGCAGGCCCTCCATGTAGAGGGCCAGCGGCAGGCTCACCAGGGCCCCGATGAGCAGCAGCACGGTGGCCAGGCCGATCGGGTCCACCGGGGGCAGGCGGCGCATCAGGATGGAGCTGGTGGCATAGCAGCAGGCGGCCCCGAGGCAGGCCAGGCGGCCCGCCACCTCGAGCCGCGCGCCGGAGCTCTCGAAGGCCTGGGTGCCGATCAGCACCACCACCCCGGCAAAGCCCACCGCCATGCCCGCGCAGCGCCGCAGGGTCAGCCGCTCGCCCGGCACGAAGAGGTCGGCCAGCGGCAGGATGATGAGCGCCGTGGAGGCCATGGAGACCCCGGCGAAGCCCGAGGTGACATATTGCTGGCCCCAGGCCAGCAGCGCGAAGGGCAGGCTGGCCGAGACCAGGCCGATGGCGACCAGGGCGACAAGCGCAGCGCGCGGCGGCGGGCTTTCAAAGAGCCGCCAGCCGCGCAGTGCCCAGGGCAGCAGGAGGGCGAGGGCGGCGAGGCTGATCCGGCTGGCGGCGACCCAGAAGGGCGGCATCCCGGTCAGGGCCACCTCCGTCACCATGAAGGTGCCGCCCCAGACCAGGGCGAGGGTGGCTATCATCAGCCAGCTGTTGAGGGTGATGCGGGGGGTGGTGTCCATCTCGGGCCTTCGGCTTGCGGCGCGTCAGGGGCGCAAGGTGGGGCGCGGCGGCCGCGCTTCAAGCTCTGGTGGCAGGGATGCGACCCCGTGACAAGAGGCGGGCCGTGACAAGGGGCGGGCCGTTGCCCCGGGGCGGCGGGGGCCGTGCGGTGCCGGGCGGGCGCGTTAACGGTTGGCGGGTAGATCCTTGGGCGTCATGACGCCATTGGGGCCAGAAGACCGGCCCTAGGATACCCGAGGCCCCGAGAGGGGCACGACCGAACGGTTCACCCGTGCGGGCGAAAGCCCGTCCTCACCATCCGGACTGGCGGCGCCGCCTTTTTTCCTTACGCGGAAACGGCACACCACCGATGAGAGATGCATATGCCCCCCGGCGAGGACAGCCTCGCGCGGGGCATTCGGCGTGCGCCGCCAGGCCAGGCTGCGCCTGCCTGGGCTGGCGCCTGCGCGAAGCACCTAAAGCGGCTCAACCGCCCCGCAAATCCCCAACCGTCCCACCAGCGGTGAGGTAGATGCGCCTGCCGAGGGGCAGGCAGGCGCAGCCCGGCCGGGGGCCGGGCGGGACGGTTGCGGACGGGGGCGCTCCGGTCCAAGCGCCAGGCATTTCTCGGTGGCCCGAAAAACAAAGGCCCCGGAAATCCCGGGGCCCCTGCCGATCCATCCCAAAAAGGGCTCAGTTCTTCGCCTTGTCCACCATCTTGCCGGCGGAGATCCAAGGCATCATCTCACGCAGCTTCTCGCCGACCTGCTCGATCTGGTGCTCGTCGTTGATCCGGCGGGTGCCCTTGAAGAAGGGCTGGCCGACGGCGTTTTCCTGCATGAAGTCCCGCACGAACTTGCCGGTCTGGATGTCCGTCAGCACGGCCTTCATGCGCGCCTTGGTCTCGTCGTAGGGCAGGATGCGCGGGCCCGAGACATACTCGCCGTACTCGGCGGTGTTCGAGATCGAGTAGTTCATGTTGGCGATGCCGCCCTCGTAGATCAGGTCCACGATCAGCTTCACCTCGTGCAGGCACTCGAAGTAGGCCATCTCGGGGGCGTAGCCGGCCTCGACCAGGGTCTCGAAGCCCATGCGAATGAGCTCCACCAGGCCACCGCAGAGCACCGCCTGCTCACCGAAGAGGTCGGTTTCGCACTCCTCGCGGAAGTTGGTCTCGATGATGCCCGAGCGGCCGCCGCCAATGGCCGAGCAGTAGGAGAGGCCGATTTCCAGCGCCTTGCCCGAGGCATCGCGGTCCACCGCCACCAGGCAGGGCACGCCGCCGCCCTTGGTGTACTCGCCGCGCACCGTGTGGCCGGGGCCCTTGGGCGCCATCATGATGACGTCGACGCCTTCCTTCGGCTCGATCAGGCCGAAGTGCACGTTGAGGCCGTGGGCGAAGGCAATGGCCGCGCCCTCGCGGATGTTGTCATGCACGTATTTCTTGTAGGTCTCGGCCTGGAGTTCGTCGGGCATGGTGAACATGATCAGGTCGGCCCAGGCCGCGGCCTCGGCGATTTCCATGACCTTCAGGCCCTCTCCCTCGGCCTTGGCGCGCGAGGCGGAGCCCTCGCGCAGCGCCACGACGAGGTTCTTGGCGCCGCTGTCGCGCAGGTTCAGGGCGTGGGCGTGGCCCTGGGAGCCGTAGCCGAGAATGGCGACTTTCTTGTCCTTGATGAGGTTCACGTCGCAGTCGCGGTCGTAGTAAACGCGCATGGGTCTGTCCTTTGGTTTGCTGTTCCTGCCCCGCACCATAGGCAACTCGGGGCGGGGGGCCAGTGGTGAAATCGCGGCTTTTCGCGGCTTGGCGAAGATGGTAATTCGTGATTTAAAGGCAAAACGGAAAAATCATGCTTGATGACATCGACAGGCGCATTCTGCGCTACTGGCAGGCGGAACCCAGCCTCTCCCCGGGGGAGCTGGCCGACCGGGCCGGGCTGACCACCGGCAAGTGCGCCCGGCGCATCGCCCGGATGGAGGAGGCGGGCCTCGTGAAGGGCGTCGGCGCGGTGGTGAACTGGGCCGCCCTGGGCTATGCCGTCGAGGTCTCGCTGCGGGTCACCCTGGAGAAGACCCAGTCGAACGCCTTCGACGCCTTCCTCGCCGCCGCCCGCCAGGTGCCCGAGGTGATCGAGATCCAGACCTTCCTGGGCCGGGTCGACGTGCGCCTTTCGGTGATCGCGCGCGACATGGGCCACTACCAGCAGATCTACCGCAGCGCCATCCTGACCCTGCCGCACATCGCCGACATCGAACCCCTGATGCACGTGGCCCGGATCAAGACCGACGAGAGCCTGCCCCTGTGATCGCCCTCGACGAGATCGACCGCCGCCTGATCCGCGCCCTGGCCCGCGACGCCACCCAGAGCGCCTCCGCCCTGGGCCGCCGCTTCGGCCTCTCGCAGCCCGCCACCTGGCGCCGCATCCGGCGGCTCGAGGAGGCGGGCATCCTGCGCGGCCGCCGCCTGCGCCTCGACGCCGAGGCCCTGGGCTTCGGCGTGACGGTCTTCCTGGGGGTCAAGCTGGCCACCAAGGGGCGGGCCAGCCTGGAGGACTTCGAGCGCGCCGTGAGCGCCATCCCCGAGGTCCAGACGGTGGAGCACGTGCTGGGGCTCTACGACTACCGCCTGCGCGTGGTGGCCCGCGACCTGCCGGACTTCGAGAGGGTGCTGCGGCGCCGCATCATGACCCTGCCCGGCGCCGGCGACGTGGAGGCCAACGTGCTGCTGAGCGAGGAGCGTCTGCCGGGGCCGTTGGGGGGGTAGGGGGAGAAGACAGGGCGCGCTTCGTGCGGAGACCGTCATCCCGGGCCTGACCCGGGATCTTTTCGGGCGGAGAGGCCCTCGGATCAAGTCCGAGGGTGACGTATCGCTCGCAACAGAAGCCGTGCCAGCGCCGGACCGGGGGACGGCGTCTCTGACCGGCCCGCTACCGTACTTTATGGCAGCCAAGTACATTTTCGCGGCGGGCTATACGCTACCTTCACCAAAGCGCCGGCCCACGGGGCCGGTCCGGCGCTGGCACGGCGGTCGCTGGCGCGACCTTGATTCCGTGCCTGGGTTGAAGGCCATCCGTCATCCCCGGCTAGACCGGGGATCTCCCCGAGCGGAGAGACCCTCGGATCAGATCCGAGGGTGACGAGTACCTTCCAAAAAGAAGCCAAGCCAGCGCCGGCCCGGCACGCCAGAGGCGCCCCGTGATTTTTTGGCGCACCGCCGGCCCACGGGGTCGGTCCCGTGCTGGCACGGCGGTCGTTGGCGCGCCCTCGATTCCGTACCTGTGTCGAAGGCCATCCGTCATCCCCGGCTAGACCGGGGATCTCCTCGCGCGAAGAGACCCTCGGATCAGGTCCGAGGGTGACGAGATAAGAAAACGCCCGACATCCGCCTCCCGCCGCCCCCGATCGGAACCCCTCGCACCTACCCACCCGCCGAGATAGCTTTTGCCAAGCCCGCCGCCCCTGCCTATTGAGGAGACAACAGAAAAAGGAGAACCAGCGATGGCACGTGACGCGGGTGTCGATCCCCAGGGGCTTGAGGAATTCTCGGTGGTCTTCACCGACCGCTCGCTCAACCACATGAGCGCCACCTTCCAGCAGGTGATGCGCGACATCTCGCAGATCCTGCGGGAGGTCTACGGCGCGGCGGGCGTGGCCCTGGTGCCGGGCGGCGGCTCCTACGCGATGGAGGCGGTGGCGCGCCAGTTCGCCCGCGACCAGCGGGTGCTGGTGGTGCGCAACGGCTGGTTCTCCTACCGCTGGAGCCAGATCATCGAGAGCGGCGGCCTCACCGCCGAGGCCCGCGTCATGAAGGCCCGCCAGCAGGGCAACACCGCCACCTCGCCCTTCGCCCCGGCCCCCATCGAGACGGTCGAGGCGGCGATCCGCGAGGAGCGGCCCGCGGTGGTCTTCGCGCCCCACGTGGAGACCTCGGCCGGGGTGATCCTGCCCGAGGACTACATCCGGCGCATGGCCGCCGCGGCGCGCGAGGTCGGGGCCCTCATGGTGCTCGACTGCATCGCCTCGGGCTGCATCTGGCTCGACATGGCTTCGCTCGGCGTGGATGTCCTGATCTCGGCGCCGCAGAAGGGCTGGTCGGCCTCCCCCTCGGCCGGGCTGGTGATGCTCTCGGAAAGGGCCGAGGCGCGCCTCGCCGAGACCCGCTCGGACAGTTTCGCCATGGACCTCGGCAAGTGGCGCGAGATCATGCGCGCCTACGAGGGCGGCGGCCATGCCTACCACGCCACCATGCCGACGGATGCCCTGCGCGGCTTCCGCGACACCATGCTGGAGATGCAGGCAGAGGGCTTCGAGACCCTGGCGAAGGCCCAGTGGGCCCTGGGCCGGGGCGTGCGCGAGATGCTCGCCGCCCGGGGCGTGGCCTCGGTCGCCGCCGAGGGCTTCGGCGCCCCCGGCGTGGTGGTGAGCTACACCGACGATCCCGAGATCCAGAGCGGCCGGGCCTGGGCCGCCCAAGGCATGCAGATCGCCGCCGGCGTGCCGCTCCAGGTGGACGAACCGGCGGGCTTCTCGACCTTCCGCCTGGGCCTCTTCGGGCTCGACAAGCTGCGCGGCGTCGAGGGGACACTGGGCCGCCTGCGCCGGGTGGTGGAGGTGGTGCTCTAGGGCGGGTGCTCGGGCTAGGTTTTGGTGCGGGAGACCCTCGGATCAGGTCCGTGGGTAAAGGTGGAGAGAGTGGGGCCTTGAAGTAAGCGTCATCCCCGGCCCGACCCGGGATCTCCTCGGCCGGGGAAACCCTCTCAGCAGGTTCGACGGTAACAGACTCTCCAGGACGGAAGCCGGGACAGCGCCGGACCGGGGGACGGCGCTGCGACGTGGCCGCTGCCGTGCTTTATGGCTGCCATGTAAATCCTAGCAGGCCGCTCCGCGCTGCCGACAGCCAAAGCGCCGGCCCACGGGGCCGGTCCGGCGCTGGCACGGCGGTCGCTGGTGCGACCTTGATTCCGTGCCTTGGAAGAAGCCCTCCGCCGTCATCCCGGGCTTGACCCGGGATCTTTCGGGACAGGGAGACCCTCGGATCACGTCCGAGGGTGACAGCGGCGATTGGGGGCGGGCCTGTAAAGTGCCTGTAAAGTGAGCGTCATCCCGGGCTCGACCCGGGATCTCCTTGGCCGGGGAGACCCTTTTAGTAGGTTCGACGGTAACAGACTCTCTAGGACGGAAGCCGTGGCAGCGTCGGCCCGCGGGGCCGGTCCGGCGCTGGCACGGCGGGGGCTGCGCCCCCTCCTTCCGTGCCTGGGAGTTAGAACGGCCGTCAACCCGGGCTTAACGCAGGATCTCCCGCCAACCACGAGCCCCCCCCCTCGCGCGCCCCTACCGCGCCCCCAGGCCCATCTGCATGAGCAGGCGGCGCACCGGGGGCAGGGCGTAGAGGGCGTCGAGGCCGAGGGCGCGGGCGTCGCGGGCGAGGGGGCTGGCGGCCTGGCTGACGCGGTTGAGCAGGTCGATGCCGCGGATGCGGAGCTGGATGTCGGGGTAGCGGGCGCGGTGGTAGGCCTCGAGCATCTCCGGGCCGCCGAGGTTGTCGCCCGCCTTGAGCGCCAGGTCGAGCAGCGTGGAGACATCCTTCAGCGACATGTTCAGCCCCTGGGCGCCGATCGGCGGCAGGACGTGGGCGGCCTCGGCGATGAGGGCCAGGCGCGGGCCCGCGAGGCGCTCGGCGTGCTGGCTGATGATCGGCCAGAGGTTGCGCGGGCTGGCCAGGGTCAGGGGGCCGAAGAGGTGGCAGGAGCGGTCGCTCATCTCCGCCTCGAAGTCCGCCACCGGCATCTCGGCGCGGGCGGCGGCGCGCGGGCCATCGTCCATCCAGACGACGGCGGAGGAGGGCCGCCCCTCGTGATCGGGCAGGGGGACCAGGGTGAAGGGGCCGCCGGTGCGGTGGATCTCGGTCGAGACGTTCTGGTGCGGGATCGGGTGGGTCACGGCGAAGGCCAGGGCCTTCTGGCCGTAGCGCCGGGTCGAGACGCCGATGCCCGCCGCCGCGCGCATGGGAGAATTGCGGCCATCGGCGGCCACCACCAGGCGGGCGCTGAGGCGGCTGCCGTCGCTCAGGCCGACGCGGGCCTCGGCGAGGCGGGTGAAGAGGGTCGTGGTGCCGGTGCCGGGGCGGAAATCGACGTTGGGCAGGGCCTCCAGCCGGGCCACCAGCTCGCGCCGCAGGAGCCAGTTGGGAAAGTTCCAGCCGAAGGGCAGGTCGGAGATGTCGGCGGCGTCGAATTCGCGGGTCACCCGGGGCTCGCCGCTCTCGCCGCCCGCATCCACCACACGCATCACCTGGAGATCGGCGGCCTCGGGGGCCAAGGCCTGCCAGACGCCGGCCTGCTCGAGCACGGTGCGGGCCGGTTGCAGCATGGCGGTGGTGCGCATGTCGGCGCCCTCGGCGTCGCGCGCCGTGATCGGCGGGGCGGGATCGAGGCAGATGACCCGGAAGCCCGCGCTGCCGAAGGCGGCCGCGGCGGTGAGCCCGGCGATGCCGCCGCCCGAGATGAGGATGTCGCAATCGTGTGTCATGGGACAGAGCTAGGGTGCCAGGGCCTGCAGGAAACCGGACAGATTGTCCGTATGGTAGTGGACATGCGCGGCATCCTGCCGCGCGGGGGCCACGTGGACCGTCTTCATGCCGAGCGCGAAGGGGGCCTCGAGGTTGCGCAGGTCATCCTCGAACATGGCGGCGCGGCGCGGTTCCAGCCCGTCGCGGGCGAAGACCCTGTCGAAGGCGCGGCGGTCGGGCTTGGGCTCGAAATCGGCGTGCTCCACCCCGTAGACGGCATCGAAGAGGCCCGCGAGGCCGCGCGCCGCCAGGACCCTCTCGGCGTAGGGCGCGCAGCCGTTGGTGTAGACGATGCGGCGGCCGGGCAGGGCGCCGATGCGGGCGGCGAGGTCCGGGTCCGGCGTCAGGCGGTCCATCGGGATGTCGTGGACCTCCTCCAGGTAGGGGCCGGGATCGACCCCGTGCAGGCGCATCAGGCCCGCCAGGGTGGTGCCGTGGTCCTGCCAGTACTGGAAGCGCAGGCGGTCGGCCTCGGCCCGGTCCACCTTGAGGCTGCGCATCACCCAGTCGGTCATGCGCACCTCGATCAGGTCGAAGAGCCGCGCCGAGGGCGGGTAGAGGGTATTGTCCAGGTCGAAGACCCAGGTGGTGACATGGGAGAAGGCATCGCGCGGCATGGCTCCCTGTTAGGGCCTCGGCGGGGCTGCCGCAAGCGGCATGGGCGCGGGGCGTCTTGCGCAAATGGACGCGGCCACTAAGGTGCTGGTGAGAAAGGATTTGCCATGCCCGCGCCGCGCCCCGGTCCGACCGACGCCTATTCCATGATCCTCGATGCCATCGATTCCGGCGTCTTCCGCCCCGGCGACCGGCTGGTGGAGAGCGAACTGGCCGATCGCTTCAACGTCTCGCGTACCCCGATCCGCGAGGCCCTGCAGCGGCTCGAGACCCAGTCCCTGCTGGCCCGCGAGGGGCGCAGCCTGATCGTCGCCTCGCTGGATCACAACCAGACCGCCGAGCTCTACGTGGTGCGCGGCGAGCTGGAGGGGCTGGCGGCACGGCTGGCGGCGCGCCACGCCACGGTGGAGGAGGTGCGGGTGCTGCGCGAGATGGTCGAGGCGGACAATGCCCTGGTGGACCAGCCGGTGGCCCTGGCGCGCAGCAACCGGCGTTTCCACAAGCAGATCCACCTGGCCTCGCACAACCGCTACCTGGTGCAGCAGCTCGACCTGCTCTACCGCTCCATGGCGCTCATGGCGACGACCTCTCTGGCCGCCGAGGGGCGGGGCGAGATCGCCCAGGCCGAGCATGACCGGATCGTCACGATGATCGAGGCGCGGGACGAGGAGGGCGCCAGCCGGGCGCTGCGGGATCACATCTCGGTCGCCTTCGTCACCCGGCTCAAGCAGGAGGCGGCGCGGCTGGAGGGGCGCGAGGCGGGCGAGGGCTGAGGGCCTAGCTTTCCGGCCCGGTGGGCAGCAGCAGGGACATCTCGTGCCAGCGGGCGCCGCCGTGGTCGGCGCGCGAGGGCTGGACGTAGTCGAAGCCGAAGCGGGCGTAGAGCGGCACCAGGGATTCCTTGCAGATGAGATGCACCGATTCCTTGCCGCGGGCGGCCATGCGGCGCAGGAAATCCTCCATCAGCAGGCGCGAGTAGCCCTGGCCCTGGCAGTCGGGGTTCACGGCGACGGAGAGGATCACCACGTGGGGCGCGCGCCTGTCGTGGCCCTCGAGATCCTTCAGGGCGGCGGAGGCGAGGTTCACCCGGTGGGTGCAGCCGCTGTTGAGGAAGGCGGCGATGCGGCCCCCCTGTTCGAGAATGATGAAGCCCTCGGGGTAGAGGGCGACGCGGCGCTCGATCTTCTCCAGGCTCGCCGCCTCCTGGTCGGGGTAGGCGGCGCGCTCGATCGCGTGGCAGGGCGCGGCATCTTCCGGCCGCGCGGAGCGGAGGGTCGGCATGGGCATCTCCCGGCTCTGGCGCGGGCAGCCTAGCGGGGCGGAGGGGGGCCTGCCAAGGGGGCGGCGGGGGCCTCCACCCCCTCGGGCGCGGGGGTGACGCCATGCTCCGTCTTGTCCCAGTAGAAGGGGCTCACGATGAGCTCGTGCAGGGCCTTGAAGGCGGCCAGGGCGCCGAGGGCGAAGTAGAGCGGCAGGGTGAAGGCCCAGACCATCAGGTGGCGGTGCTCGCGCCCGGCGGCGGCCACCATGGCCAGCGCGATGTTCAGGGTTTCCGCGGTGATGAAGAGGGTCACCATCAGCCAGAGGGCGAGGGGGCCGAGGGTCAGCTCCACCGGGTGGGGCAGGCCCGCGAGGATCAGCCAGAAGGCCCAGAGCAGGGGCGCGCAGGCGAACTGGCAGAAGCCCGCCAGGAGCAGCGCCTGGACGCCCCAGAAGCGCTTGGGGCCGAGATCGCGCAGGAGCTGGGTGGGCCGCCGCATGTGGACGCACCAGGTGATGAGGAAGCCCTTGAGCCAGCGCGAGCGCTGCCGCACCCAGGGCCAGGGGCGGCAGTTGGCCTCCTCGTAGGTGACCGTCGGCAGGAGCTCCGTCTGGTAGCCGTGGCGCGCCAGGCGCAGGCCCAGGTCCGCATCCTCGGTGACATTGTGGGCGTCCCAGCCGCCGAGCTCTTCCAGGATGTCGCGGCGGAAGAAGAGGGTGGTGCCGCCCAGGGGGATGACCAGGCCCAGGCGGGCGATGCCGGGCAGGATGACACGCCACCAGGCGGCATATTCGAGGGTGAAGCAGCGGGCGAGCCAGTTGGCGCGGCTGTTGTAGTAGTCGAGCACGCCCTGCAGGCAGGCGACCCGCGCCGGGGCCTCCTGAAAGCGGCTCACAACCCGCTCGATCTGATCGGGCTGGGGCGAATCCTCCGCATCCCAGACGCCGATGATGGAGCCCCGGCAGAAATCGAGCGCGTAGTTGAGGGCGCGCGGCTTGGTCGTCAGGCGGCCCGCGCTGGGCACCTCGATGGTGGAGATCCAGGGCGGCAGGGCTGTGCGTTCCAGGGTGGCGCGGGTGACCGCGTCTTCCTCCTCCAGCACCAGGACGACCTCGAGCAGGGACTTGGGGTAGGTGAGCCTGGTCAGGCGGCGGATCAGGTGGCCCGCGATCTCCTTCTCCTCAAGCAGGGGGACGAGGATCGAGACCCGGGGCAGGCGGAAGGGCAGCTGCCGCTCCGAGAAGGCGGGCGGGGCGCTTTCCTTCCGCGCCGTGAGGTGGGCCCAGAGGGCCGCCCCCTTGAGCGCCATGCAGGCCAGGAGGGTGAGGCAGGCCCAGAGGGTGAGCAGGGTGAAGCCCCAGAGGGGGCTGGCGACGAGGCCGAGGGAGAGGCCCCAGAGGAGCAGCAGGGCCAGGGCGCCGCGGCGGCCGGCGCCTTCCCAGGTGCGGCAGCTTTCGGCGGCGGGCACCCGGGTGGCGGCCCGGCGGGCCAGTTCGGTGCCGTAGAGGCGGCCGATCTGGCGGCGGATCTGGCGCGCGTCGGCCAGGACGGGCAGGAGGCGCGGCCCATCCGGCCCGAGGGCGCGGCGCAGGTGATCGAAGCGGGCGGGGCGCGCCGTGGCCACCAGGAGGGTGTCGCCGATCTCCATCCAGGGGATGACGCCGTGTTCCAGGCAGAGGCTGGCGGGCAGGTGGTCGGCCAGGGCCGCCTCGGGGGGATCACGCTCCAGATCGGCGAGCTGGGCGCTTTGCTGGCGCGAGAGGGCCGACATGACATCGCCCCGGTCGGCCAGACCTTCGGAGATGAGGATCTCGCCCAGGAGGGCATCGACGTGCTGCTGGAGCTGGAGTGCGTGGTTGAGATCCCCGCGCGCGATCTTGCCCTCCGCCAGCAGGATCTGCCCGATCGGCATTCGCAGCGGCTCCGCCGCGGCGCGGGGCTGGGGTAAGGACAGCCTCAGGTTGCTCATGCGTGCGGCCCCACTTGTTAACCAAGCATTAGGGTCCGCCAAAGAGGTTAATTAAGTCTTAACAGGCACTTGCCGCGTCCTGTTGCGGGGGCCTCAGGCCCCCGCCGGGGTCGCCTCGCGGGCCTCCTCGCGCGCCGCCATGGCGGCGGCGAAGCGCTCGAAGAGGTAGAAACTGTCCTGCGGCCCGGGCGAGGCCTCGGGGTGGTGCTGGACGGACCAGACCGGACGGTCGGCCAGGGCGATGCCGCAGTTGGAGCCGTCGAAGAGCGACACGTGGGTCTCCACCACGCCCTTGGGCAGGCTCTGGGCGTCCACCGCGAAGCCATGGTTCATGGAGGTGATCTCCACCTTGCCGGTGGCCTTCTCCTTGACCGGGTGGTTGGCGCCATGGTGGCCGTGGCTCATCTTGACGGTCTTGGCGCCCAGAGCCAGGGCCAGCATCTGGTGGCCGAGGCAGATGCCGAAGACCGGCAGGTCCGTCTTGTCGAGGACCTCCTTGATCATCGGCACGGCGTAGGCGCCGGTGGCCGCCGGATCGCCGGGACCGTTGGAGAGGAAGACGCCGTCGGGATTGTGCGCCATGACATCCTCGTAGGTGGCCGAGGCCGGCAGGACCGTCACCTCGCAGCCCGCCGAGGCGAGGCAGCGCAGGATGTTGCGCTTGGCGCCGTAGTCCACGGCGACGACCCGGTGCCTGGCGCCCTCCTGGGGGGCGAAGCCTTCGGGCCAGGCCCAGCGCATCTCGTTCCAGCGGTAGGTCTGGGCGCAGGTCACGTCCTTGGCGAGGTCCACCCCCTCGAGCCCGGCGAAGCCGCGCGCGGCGGCCACCAGGGCCTCGAGATCGAAGTTGCCCTCGGGATCGTGCGCCAGGGCGACGTGGGGCGCGCCCTGCTTGCGGATCGCCCGGGTCAGGCGCCGGGTATCGACACCGCCGATGGCGATGCGGCCGCGCGCCGCCAGCCACTCGGAGATGGGCTGGACGTTGCGCCAGTTGCTCGGGTCGGTGGGCATCCACTTGACGACCATGCCCTCGGCCACCGGGTCCTGGGTCTCGTCGTCCTGGGGGTTGGTGCCGACGTTGCCGATGTGGGGGAAGGTGAAGGTCACGATCTGGCCCGCGTAGGAGGGATCGGTCATGATCTCCTGGTAGCCGGTCATGGCGGTGTTGAAGCAGAGCTCGGCCACCGTCTGGCCGGTGGCACCGAAGCCCATGCCGTAGAAGATGGAGCCGTCCGCCAGGGCGAGGCAGGCGGTCGGGCGGGATGGGGCGGGTGCGGACATGGGGCAGCCTCCGGCATATGTGGCGGATAAATTCGCGCGAAACTAATGCCCTGGCGGGATGGGGTCAAGGGTGTGGGGAAATTTGAACTATTGTGGAAAATCAGCCACTTGTGGCGCAGGTGCGGGCATTGCTTGCGGGCGCCGCTGCCGCTATGTTGGCAAATCTGACGATCACGGTGACAGGATGGTTCACATGGCACTGCGCGCGCGCATTTCTCAGGCCCTGAAACAGGCGATGAAGGACAAGGACGCCGACCGGCTTTCCACGCTCCGCCTGATCAACGCGGCGATCAAGGACAAGGACATCGCGGCCCGGGCCACCGGTAACGACGATGGCGCCTCGGAAGAGGAGGTCCTGGCGATCCTGGGCAAGATGAGCAAGCAGCGCATGGAATCGGCCCGCGCCTACGAGGAGGGCGGCCGCCTGGACCTGGCCGAGCGCGAGCGGGCGGAGATCGCGGTGATCGACGAGTTCCTGCCCCAGAAGCTGAGCGACAAGGAAGTGGCCGCCGCCGTCGAGGCCGCGATCACGGAGCAGAATGCCAATTCGATCCGCGACATGGGCAAGGTGATCGGCGCGCTCAAGTCGCGCTATACCGGCCAGATGGACTTCGGCAAGGTGGGGCCGATGGTCAAGGACCGGCTCAGCGCCTGAGCCAGGCCGGGTTCAGCCCACCTTTTCCGCTATCATGAAGACCGCCTTGCGCGGGCCCGGCCGCCAGTCCTGGCGGATCTGAAGGCCCGCCGCCTCGGTCATGGCGCGCAGCTCCTGCCGGGACAGGTAGGTGACCCGGGGCAGCAGGCCCAGAGCGTGGCCGGGCAGGGTGACCAGCCGCAGCAGGCCCATGCCGTCCGAGAGGCAGGCGGTGGAGGTGACGAGGTGGCCGCCGGGCTTGAGCCAGCCCGCCATGCGGCGGGTGAGGGCGGCGGGGTCGCGCACCAGGTGCAGCAGGCTGTGGGCCATCACCATGTCGAGGCTGCCGGGCGCCTGGTCGATCTCCTCGGCGGCGGCCCGTTCGAAGCTGAGATTGCCGATGCCCGCCCGGGCGGCCTTGTCGCGGGCGATGGCGAGCATCCCCTCCGAGAGGTCCGTGGCGCGCAGGTGGGCGACGCGGGGGGCATGGTGCAGGGCCGTGCTGCCGGTGCCGCAGCCCAGCTCCAGAACCTGCATATCGGGCCGCAGGAGGGCGGCGGTTTCGGCGAGCTTGCGGGCGTAGGCGGCCTCGTCTGCGATGGCGCTGCGGGCGTATCGGGGGGCGATGCGGTTCCAGAAGCGGGCATCGCGGTGGACCTGGGCTGTCATGGGTTTCTCCGGCAAGAGGGGCGTGGTGGCGGCACCTTAGGAGATACGGATATGCAGGGGAATTGACGAAATCCGTACTCTGGATATACGTTTTAGCATGGACTGGCGTTCGATCCGTTTTGACTGGAACCGCGCCCGCGCCTTCCTGGTGGCGGCGGAGGAGGGCTCCTATTCCGCCGCCGCGCGCGCCCTGGGGCTGACCCAGCCGACCCTGGGGCGGCAGGTGGCGGCGCTCGAGGCGGAGCTGGAGCTGACCCTCTTCGACCGCGGCGCCCAGGGGCTGAGCCTGACCCCCGCCGGGCTGGAGCTGGTGGAGCAGGCCCGCGCCATGGGAACGGCGGCGAGCGCCCTGAGCCGGGTGGCGACGGGCCAGTCGCAGCGCGTCGAGGGGCTGGTGCGGATCACGGCGAGCGAGGTCATCTCGGCCTTCAACCTGCCGCCGGTGCTGGCGGGGCTGCGCCGTGCCCATCCCGGCATTCGGCTGGAGGTGGTGGCGAGCGACGAGCTGCGCGACCTGCGCCGCCGCGAGGCCGACATCGCCCTGCGCAGCGCCCGGCCCGCCGACCCGGATCTGGTGGCCCGCAGGCTGGGGGAGGGGGAGGCCCACCTCTACGGCAGCGAGAGCTACCTGGCGGAACTGGCGGCGCGGGGCGGCGATCTGCTGTCGGCCGAGTTCGTGGGCTTTGCCGAGAACGGCCCCCTGGTGGCGGGCCTGCGGCAGATGGGGCTGGCGGTGACCCAGGCCCACTTCGGGCTGACCAGCGGCTCCATCCTGGTGCAGTGGCAGATGGTCCAGGCGGGGCTGGGGCTGGGGATCATGACCGCCGACGTGGGCGATGCCACGCCGGGGGTGGCGCGGGCGGCGCCGGAGATGGCGCCCTTCCGCTACGAGATATGGCTCGCGGCGCACCGGGAGCTGGCGACGAGCCGCCGCCTGCGGATCGTCTTCGATGCCCTGGCCGAGGCCTTCGGGCGGGGCTCAGGCTGAGCGGGCGAAGCTGCGGTTGAGGTCCTCGAAGAGGGCGATGCGCTCCTCCTCGCTCAGGAAAGCGCCGATCTCCACCTCGCGGCCCTCGCCGCGCAGGGTGACGTAGTGGGGCACCGGGCCCTCGGCCTCGTACTTGAGCACCTTGGTCCAGTAGCGGTTACATTCCCACTCCTTCACCTCGCCCTTGGCGGTGCGGTGGGTCAGGTGGGCGCATTCGGGGTCGAGGGTGAAGATCTCCTCGATCTGGCGCGAATTGTGGTTGTGGCGTAGGGCCACGTAGACCCCCCCGACGGCGGCCAGGACGAAGGGCAGCATGCCCCAGAGCAGGGCCGTGCCGAGAAGCGTCATGGTGGGGATCAGGATCAGGGTGAAGGTGGTCAGGATGAAGGCCGCGAAGCCCCGGGCGGGCAGGCTCTGGTGCGGCCAGAGGCGCAGCTCCTGGGCGGGGGCATCGGGCGGGGTTTTCCATTCGTAGGGCATGGGCGCTTGTCCGAACTGTAGGTGCGTCAGGATAGCGGCGCCACCGGCGGCGGCAATGCGTCAATCCGCGCCGGGCGGCGCTCAGGCGGGCTGAATCAGATCCCAGCGGTTGCCGAAGGTGTCGCGGAAGACGGCGACCTTGCCGTAGGGCTCGTGCCGCGGCGCCTCCTCGAAGGTGACTCCGGCTGCCAGCAGGCGCGCGTGGTCAGCCTCGAAGTCCTCGCTTTCGAGGAAGAGCCAGACGCGCCCGCCGCCCTGGTTGCCGATGGCGGCGCGCTGGGCCGCGCCCTCGGCCCGGGCCAGGATAAAGGCGGCGCCGCCGCCGGGCGGGGCCACCTTGACCCAGCGCTTGCGGCCCTGGTCCTCGTCCGCCAGCAGCTCGAAGCCGAGCGTGCCGCAGTAGTAGGCGATGGCCGCGTCGTAGTCGGGCACGATCAGGCTGAGGGCGGCAAGGCGCAAGGGGCTACTCCAACTCCACCAGGAGGTCCTTGGCGTCGATCTGGCCGCCGGGCTGGACATGCACGGCCTTCACCGTGGCGTCGCGCTCGGCGTGGATGCCGGTCTCCATCTTCATGGCCTCGATGGTGAGCAGCAGGTCGCCCGCCTTGACCTTCTGGCCCGCGCTGGCCCCGACCGAGGCGACGACCCCCGGCATGGGGGCGCCGATGTGGTTCTCGTTGCCCGCCTCGGCCTTGGGCCGTGCGGCGGTGGCGCCCTTGACCTTGCGGTCCGCCACGCGGATCACCCGGGGCTGGCCGTTGAGCTCGAAGAAGACCTTCACCTCGCCGTCCTCGCTGGTCTCGCCGACGGCCTGGAGGCGGATTTCGAGGGTCTTGCCGGGGTCGATCTCGGCGCTGATCTCCTCGCCCGGTTCCATGCCGTAGAAGAAGGTCTGGGTCGGCAGGGTGCGGACCGGGCCATAGAGCCGGTGGCGGCCCATGTAATCGAGGAAGACCTTGGGATACATGAGATACCCGGCCAGATCCTCGTCATCGACGGTCATGCCCTCAAGCTCCTCCGAGAGCTCCTTGCGGGTTTGTTCCAGGTCCACCGGGGCCAGGTGCTTGCCCGGGCGCTCGGTGTTGGGCTTCTCGCCCTTGAGCACCTTCTTGACGATCCCTTCCGGGAAGCCGCCCGGCGGCTGGCCGAGGTTGCCGCGCATCATGTCGATCACGCTGTCGGGGAAGGAAACATCGGTCTGGGGGTCCTCCACCTGGGCGCGGGTGAGGCCCTGGGAGACCATCATCAGGGCCATGTCGCCCACCACCTTGGAGGAGGGGGTGACCTTCACGATGTCGCCGAACATCTGGTTCACGTCGCGGTAGGTGCGGGCCACCTCGGGCCAGCGCTCCTCCAGCCCCATGGAGGCCGCCTGGGCCTTGAGGTTGGTGAACTGGCCGCCCGGCATCTCGTGCAGGTAGACCTCGGAGGAGGGGGCCTGCATGCCCGTCTCGAAGGCGGCATACTGGTGGCGCACCTCTTCCCAGTAGTCGGAAATCTCGCGCACCGCCTCCATCGAGAGGCCCGTGTCGCGGTCCGTGTGGCGCAGGGCCGAGACGACGGAGCCGAGGGTGGCCTGGGAGGTGTTGCCCGAGAGCGCATCCATGGCGCAGTCCACCGCATCCACCCCGGCCTCGGAGGCGGCGAGGATGGTGGCGCAGGCGATGCCCGCCGTGTCGTGGGTGTGGAAGTGGATCGGCAGGCCGACCTCGCCCTTCAGCGCCTTGACCAGGGCCCGCGCCTGGGCCGGCTTGAGCAGGCCCGCCATGTCCTTGAGGCCGAGCACGTGGGCGCCTGCCGCCTTCAGGTCCTTGCCCATCTGGACATAGTACTTGAGGTCATACTTGGCCCGGTCGGGGTCATAGATGTCGCCCGTGTAGCAGATGGTGCCCTCGCAGACCTTCTCGGCCTCGATCACGGCATCCATGGCGACGCGCATGTTCTCCACCCAGTTGAGGCTGTCGAAGACCCGGAAGACATCGACGCCGCTTTCCGCGGCCTGCTTGACGAAGAACTGGACCACATTGTCGGGGTAGTTGGTGTAGCCCACCCCGTTGGAGGCGCGCAGAAGCATCTGGGTCATGATGTTGGGCATCCGCTCACGCAGGTCGCGCAGGCGCTGCCAGGGACATTCCTGCAGGAAGCGGTAGGCCACGTCGAAGGTGGCGCCGCCCCAGCATTCCACCGAGAAGAGCTGTGGCAGGTTGGCGGCATAGGCCGGGGCCACCTTGATCATGTCGTGGCTGCGCATGCGCGTGGCCAGGAGTGACTGGTGACCGTCGCGCATCGTCGTGTCGGTGATGAGAAGCTGCTGCTGCTTGCCCATCCAGTCGGCCACGGCCTGGGGGCCCTTCTGTTCCAGCAGGTTGCGGGTGCCCATGAGGGGCTCGGCCCGGCTGGCGGGGGGGCGCGGATCGCGGATGTGGCTGCCCGGGCGGGGATGGCCCTTGGTCTCGGGGTGGCCGTTCACGGTGATGTCGGCGATGTAGGTGAGGACCTTGGTGCCCCTGTCGCGGCGGGTGGAAAACTGAAAGAGTTCAGGGGTCTGGTCGATGAACTTCGTGTGGTACTCGTTGCCCAGGAAGGTCGGGTGCTTGAGCAGGTTCTCCACGAAGGCGATGTTGGTGGAGACGCCGCGAATGCGGAACTCCCGCAGGGCCCGGTCCATCCGGGCGATGGCCGCCTCGGGCGTCGGCGCCTTGGCCGTCACCTTGACCAGGAGCGAATCGTAGTAGCGGGTGATGACCCCGCCGGAGTAGGCGGTGCCGCCGTCGAGCCGGATGCCCATGCCGGTGGCCTCGCGGAAGGCGGTGATGCGGCCATAGTCGGGGATGAAGTTGTTCTGGGGGTCTTCCGTGGTGATCCTGGTCTGGAGGGCGTGGCCGTTCAGGCGCACCTCCTCCTGGCTTGCCTTGCCGGTGGCCTCGGCGATGGTCTTGCCCTCGGCGATCAGGATCTGGGCCTGGACGATGTCGATGCCGGTCACCTCCTCGGTGACGGTGTGCTCCACCTGGACGCGGGGGTTGACCTCGATGAAGTAGAACTTGCCGTCGGCCATATCCATCAGGAACTCGACGGTGCCCGCGCACTCGTAGTTGACGTGGGCGCAGATTTTGCGACCCAGCTCGCAGATCTCGGCGCGCTGGTCCTCCGTGAGGTAGGGGGCGGGGGCGCGCTCCACGACCTTCTGGTTGCGGCGCTGGACCGAGCAGTCGCGCTCGTAGAGGTGATAGAGCCCGCCCTGCTTGTCGCCCAGGATCTGGACCTCCACGTGGCGCGCCCGCTCGATCATCTTCTCCAGGTAGCCCTCGCCGTTGCCGAAGGCGGCCTCGGCCTCGCGGCGGCCCTCGCGGATCTTCTCCTCCAGCTCGTCGGGGGAATGGATCGGCCGCATGCCGCGGCCGCCGCCGCCCCAGGAGGCCTTGAGCATGAAGGGATAGCCGATCTCCGCGGCCTCGGCGCGGATGGCGTCCATGTCGTCCCCCAGCACGCCGGTGGCAGGGATCACCGGAACGCCGGCCTCCTGGGCCACGCGCCGGGCGCTGGCCTTGTCGCCCAGGGCGCGCATGGTCTCGGCCCGGGGGCCGATGAAGGTGATGCCGTTGTTGGCGCAGGCATCGACAAACTCGGGGTTTTCGGAAAGCAGGCCGTAGCCCGGGTGGATGGCGTCGGCGCCGCTTTGCTTGGCGACGCGGATCATCTCCTCGATGGAGAGGTAGGCGGCGACGGGGCCCAGGCCCTCGCCGATGCGGTAGGCCTCGTCCGCCTTGAATCGGTGCAGGCCGAGCTTGTCCTCCTCGGCGTAGACGGCGACCGTTCGCTTCCCCATCTCGTTGGCCGCCCGCATGATCCGGATGGCGATCTCTCCGCGGTTGGCGACGAGGATCTTCGAGAATTCGGGCATGGCGGCCTCCCCTTGGGTCAATCTGGGGCTCACCTTAGTTCTGCTGCAGTGCAGCGCAAGTCCCGTCGGCGGCGGCCCTGCACAATTTTGCAACAATTCCGCGGGGGCCGGAAGGGGCAGGTTGCCCCTAGGTCAAGGTGATGGGCTCGGGCAGCTCCCGGAGGCTGCGGGCGCCGATCTGGCCCATGTTGGCCGCCATGTCCTTGGCCATCATGTCGATCAGGTGATCGACCCCGGGCCGCCCGAGGGCGCCGAGGGCGAAGTGGAAGGCCCGGCCCAGCATCACGAAGTCCGCCCCGAGGGCCAGGGCCCGCAGGATGTCGAGGCCCGATTCAACGCCGCTGTCGAAGACCAGGGGCAGGGCGGTGGCGGCCCGGATCGCCGCCAGCATCTCGATCGAGGCGGGGGCCCCGTCGAACTGGCGCCCGGCGTGGTTGGAGACCCAGAGGGCATCGACGCCTGCCGCCTCCAGCCGCTCCGCATCCCCGGGTTTCATCACCCCCTTCACGAGGAAGGGCCCCTGCCAGGTGTCGCGCAGCCACTTCACGTAGTCCCAGTCCGGCGCGGTGCGCAGCAGGTAGCCCATGTGGGCGGTGGGGGACATGCCGCGGGTGGCCTCGCCGGTGTACTTGGCGATGCCCCGCATCGAGGGCATACCGCGCCGCGCCGTGCCCAGGGCCCAGGCCGGGCGGGTCAGGATCTGGCCGAGGATGCGCGGGGTCACGGTGGGCGGGTTGGTCAGGCCCGAGCGGACCTGGCGTTCGCGCCGCGAGGAGGCGGGCACGTCCACCGTCAGGACCAGGGTGGAGAAGCCCGCCGCGCGGGCCCGGTCCAGCATGTCGCGGCGGATCTCGGGGTCGCGCGGCGGGTAGAGCTGGTACCAGGCCTGGGGGCCGAGGTGCGGGGCCAGGTCCTCGGGGCTCTGGGTGGCCACGGTGGAGAGACAGTAGGGGATGCCGTGGGCGGCGCCGGCCCGGGCCAGGTGCCCTTCCGCGCCCGGCCAGATCAGTCCCGACATGCCGATGGGCGAGATGCCGAAGGGCAGGGGCAGTTCCTGGCCCAGGAAGCGGGTGGAGAGATCGGGGGTGAATTCCCCGTCGAGGATGGCGGGCATCATGCCGATGCGGTCCAGGGCGGCGCGGTTGCGCGCCTTGGTGGCCTCGGTCCCGGTGCCGCTGTCGAGGTATTCCCAGACGAAGGGCGGGATGCGGCGGCGGGCGCGGGCGCGCAGGTCGGCGAGGGCGGGGTAGCGGGCGTGCAGGTCCATGGGCCGGATAGGGCCGCAAGGGCCGGGCAATGTCCAGCCTCGATCTGCGCGCCCCCGTGCCCCTTCGCTTTGCCGGATAAACTCCGGGGGAATCGGCGCCGCCGGCGCCGATGGGGGCAGCGCCCCCGGCACGGGGCGGGCTGGGCGCGCGCTGGGGCCGGGCAGCGGCCCGGCAGGCCCCGGATCCACCGGGAACAAGCCGCGAACACGGGTTTTCCTTTGGCCCCGCTGCGGCTATGTTTGCCCCATGAGCAGTTTTGACGAAATGGACGCCTTCGAGGGCGCCTCCCTCTCGGCCCGGGCCATGGCGGCGCGGCCCCAGCCCTACCTCGAGGGGCTCAACCCCGCGCAACGGGCGGCGGTGGAGCAGCTTGACGGGCCGGTCCTGATGCTGGCCGGCGCGGGCACCGGCAAGACCCGCGCCCTGACGGCGCGAATCGTGCACCTTCTGAACACTGGCCGCGCCCGCCCCAACGAGATCCTCGCCGTGACTTTCACCAACAAGGCGGCGCGCGAGATGAAGGACCGGGTGGGCCGGATGCTGGGCCAGCAGATCGAGGGCATGCCCTGGCTCGGCACCTTCCACGCCATCTGCGTCAAGCTGCTGCGCCGCCACGCGGAACTGGCCGGGCTGAAGAGCAACTTCACCATTCTCGACACGGATGACCAGCTGCGGCTGCTCAAGCAGCTCATCAGCGCCGACGGGGTGGACGACAAGCGCTGGCCGCCGCGGCTCCTCTCGGGGATCATCGACGGCTGGAAGAACCGCGCCCTGACGCCGGACAAGATTCCGGCGGCCGATGCCGGGGCCTACAACCACCGCGGCCCGGCCCTCTATGCCCAGTACCAGGCCCGCCTGAAGGAGCTGAACGCCGTCGACTTCGGCGATCTGCTGCTCCACATGGTGACCATCTTCCAGAGCCACCCGGACGTGCTTGAGCAGTACCAGCGCTGGTTCCGCTACATCCTGGTGGACGAGTACCAGGACACCAACGTGGCCCAGTATCTATGGCTGCGGCTTCTTGCCCAGGGGCACCGCAACATCTGCTGCGTGGGCGACGATGACCAGTCGATCTACGGCTGGCGCGGCGCCGAGGTGGGCAACATCCTGCGCTTCGAGACGGATTTCCCCGGCGCCCACGTGGTGCGGCTGGAACAGAACTACCGCTCCACGCCGCACATCCTGGCCGCCGCCTCCGGCGTGATCGCGGGCAACGAGGGGCGTCTGGGCAAGACTCTTTGGACCGAGGCGGAGGAGGGCGAGAAGGTACGCCTGATCGGCCACTGGGACGGCGAGGAGGAGGCCCGCTGGATCGGCGAGGAGATCGAATCCATGCAGCGCGGCACCCGCGGGCTGGACCCGATGGGCCTCGATTCCATGGCGATCCTGGTGCGCGCCTCGCACCAGATGCGCGCCTTCGAGGATCGCTTCCTGACCATCGGCCTGCCCTACCGGGTGATCGGCGGCCCGCGCTTCTACGAACGCATGGAGATCCGCGACGCCATGGCCTATTTCCGCGTCGTCACCTCGCCCGACGATGACCTGGCCTTCGAGCGGATCGTCAACACCCCCAAGCGCGGCCTGGGCGACAAGGCCCAGCAGAAGATCCAGGTGACGGCGCGCCAGCACGGCACCAACCTTGTCGAGGGGGCGCGCATCCTGCTGGCCGAGGGCGGCCTGAGCGGCAAGGGCGCGGGCCAGCTGCGCCTGCTGGTCGAGGGGATCGATCGCTGGAACGCCCTGCTGCGCGGCCCCGCCCTGCCGGTGGACCTCGACAACGAGGTGCTGGACGACGAGAGCGGCCCGGCCCGGGTCGAGTATGGCCCGCCCGAGATGAGCCACATGGAGCTGGCCGAGGTGATCCTCGACGAGAGCGGCTACACCGGCATGTGGCAGAACGACAAGACGCCCGAGGCACCTGGGCGGCTGGAGAACCTCAAGGAGCTGATCAAGGCGCTGGAGCAGTTCGAGAACCTCCAGGGCTTTCTCGAACACGTCAGCCTGATCATGGACAACGAGAGCGACGAGGGCGAGGAGAAGGTCTCCATCATGACCCTGCACGCGGCCAAGGGGCTGGAGTTTCCCGCCGTCTTCCTGCCGGGCTGGGAGGACGGGCTCTTCCCCTCGCAGCGTTCGATGGACGAGAGCGGGATCAAGGGCCTGGAGGAGGAGCGCCGTCTGGCCTACGTGGGCATCACCCGGGCCGAGCAGATCTGCACCATCTCCTTCGCCGCCAACCGGCGGGTCTTTGGCCAGTGGCAGAGCTCCATGCCCTCGCGCTTTGTCGACGAGCTGCCGGAGGCCCACGTGGAGGTGCTGACCCCGCCGGGGCTCTACGGCGGCGGCTACGGCGCGGCCATGCCCCAGAGCACCCTGCACCAGCAGGCGGCGGAGGCGAACGTCTACAACTCGCCCGGCTGGAAGCGGCTCCAGGCCCGCGCGGGCCAGCGCGGCATGAGCCAGCCCCGGGAGAGCCGGAACGTCACCATCGACATGAACGCGGTGAGCAGCTTTGCCATGGGGGAGCGGGTGTTCCACCAGAAGTTCGGCTACGGCGCGGTGATCGGCATCGAGGGCGACAAGCTCGAGGTGGATTTCGAGAAGGCCGGGGTGAAGAAGGTCGTCTCGCGGTTTCTGACCGGGTGTGACGATGTGCCTTTTTGAGGGGGGTGGTCAGGTGTCTGCGGCTTGGTTGGGGATCCATTCCGGCGGGGAGACCCTCGGATCAAGTCCGAGGGTGACGGCTAAAGAGCGACGAAGGCCTGCCCGGGGAGGAAGGGTGTCCGTCATCCCCGGCTTGACCGGGGATCTCCTCGTGCGGCGAGACCCTCGGATCACGTCCGAGGGTGACGGTTGCAGTGGGGCGGTAGTCGTGTCCGGGGAAAAAGGGTGTCCGTCATCCCCGGCTTGACCGGGGATCTCCTCGTGCGCAGAGACCCTCCGAGCAGGTCCGCGGTTGACGGGTGGAGTGCGACGGAAGCCGTGACAGCGCCGGACCGGGGGGCGGCGCTCCGATCTCCCCGCTACTGTACTTTATGGCAGCCACGTACATCTTCGCGGCGGGCTATGGGGTGCCGACTGCCAAAGCGCCGGCCCATGGGGCCGGTCCGGCGCTGGCACGGCGGGGGCTGCGCCCCCTTGATTCCGTGCCGGGTGCTTTGTCCGCCTGTCGGAGCACCGTCATTTTAGGCCGCCCCTGGATCTCCATGTACGACGAGACCCTCGGATCAATTCCGAGGATGACGTTTGCAGTGCGGCGGTAGTTGTGTCCGGGGAAAAGGGTGTCCGTCATCCCCGGCTTGACCGGGAATCTCCTCGTGCGGAGAGACCCTCGGATCACATCCGAGGGTGGCGGGTGGAGTGCGACGGAAGCCGTGCCAGCGCCGGACCGGGGGGCGGCGCTCCGATCTCCCCGCTACAGTACTTTATGGCGGCCATGTACATCTTCGCGGCGGGCTCCGCGCTGCCGACAGCCATAGCGCCGGCCCATGGGGCCGGTCCGGCGCTGGCACGGCGGTCGCTGGCGCTCCCTTGATTCCGTGCCGGGTGCTTTGTCCGCCTGTCGGAGCACCGTCATTTTAGGCCACCCCTGGATCTCCATGTACGACGAGACCCTCGGATCAAGTCCGAGGGTGACGTTTCATTGAAAATGCAAGAGGTGACAGCGTCCGGCGCTGGCACGGCGGTCGCTGGCGTGCCCTTGATTCCGTGCCTGGGGTGAGATGACCAACCTCGAGCGCCATGGCCTGGGGTCCCGCGTAGGGTGCGCATTCATGCGCACCGGAGGAGACGCCACCCCCCCCGGTTGACCCCGCCGCCCAACCTTGCCACCCTCGACAAAGAAACAGCCGCACCCGGGGAGGACGGGTGCGGCTGCTCTAAGGTAGGCCGAAGCGGCGAGGGAGGGAAGCTGCTTCGGCACTGGCAGGACCGCGCATCGTAGGGAGGAGAAACCGATGCGGGGTCCCTTACCGGTCAGGTCTGGGGAGGCAGACCTGCCGGATCTCTGTTAGCGGTAGGCCGCTTCCTGGGCGACGGCGCGCAGCTCGGAGCGGTTCAGGCCGAGGTCGGCCAGCTCGCGGTTGCTGAGTGCGTTCAGCCCGTCGAAGGTTTCGCGGTACAGGCGGTAGGCCTTGTAGCGGGCCACCAGCTTGCTGAGCAGGCCGGATGCCTGGGAGAAGGTCGGCGTCGCTGCCGATTGTGTCGTCGTATATGCCATTTTGGCGCCTCTTGCGGTTCAGTCAGTCTGTGTCTGTCATTCGGTAGTGGGGCGCATATACGCCCTCTTTCGGCGTCTTCAATGGTTCGCTGGGCAAATCCGATATGCGCCCCGTGCATAGATTAAGAATTCTCGCAAAGGTTTGATTTGAATATGAAAAATAAGTTGAGGCAGGCTGTCGCAGGCGGGCCTTTCCGGGCCGTCGAAGGCGGAACGCGGCGTCACCTCCCGCGGTGCTAGAGAGGGGGGAGAACAGAAATGGCGGCGACATCAGGGAGGAGGAGGATGTCGCCGCCGAAAAGCAGACAGCTCAGGGAGGAGGAGGAGCTGTCTGATCTTTCTGCAGAAGCACATTGCTGCGCTTCGGTGAGTTGAATATGCGATGAATGCTGCAGATGCACAACGATCAAATGCGCAATGCTGCTATGCAGCATAAACATGGTGACCCTGTGTAAACCTTGAGCGCGCCGCACAAAAATGGCGCAGGGCGGGCCGGGGGCTTGCGATTCGGGGCAAACCTGCCATGTCAGTCGCAGGTAACAGGAGGAAGAGATGAGCGTCACCAAAGCCGATGTGGAGGCCGCCCTGGCCCGTGTCACCCTGCCCGACGGCAAGAGCCTGGTGGACCATGACATGGTCCGGGCGCTGCGGGTCGAGGGGGAGACGGTCTCCTTCGTGATCGAGGCCCCCACGGCCGAGGTGGCCCAGGCCATGGCGCCGGTGCGCGAGGCCGCCGAGCGGGTGGTCGCGGAGCTGCCCGGCGTGGCCCAGGTGCGCGCCGCCCTGACGGCCCACGGTCCGGCCAAGAAGCCCGCCGCCCCGCCGAGCCTGAAGATCGGCGGCCATCCGAAACCCCAGGAGGGGCCGACCAAGCCCGCCGGGGTGAAGAACATCATCGCCATCGGCTCGGGCAAGGGCGGGGTGGGCAAGTCCACCGTCTCCTCCAACCTGGCCGTGGCCCTGGCCCGCCAGGGCCGCCGGGTGGGCCTGCTCGATGCCGACATCTACGGCCCCAGCCAGCCCCGCATGATGGGCGTCAACCGGCGCCCCGCCAGCCCCGACGGCAAGACCATCATCCCGCTCGAGGCGCATGGCGTCACGCTCATGTCCATCGGCTTCATGATGGAGGAGGGCAAGGCCGTGGTCTGGCGCGGGCCCATGCTCATGGGGGCCCTGCAGCAGATGCTGGGGCAGGTCCAGTGGGGCGAGCTTGACGTGCTGCTGGTGGACCTGCCGCCGGGCACGGGCGACGTGCAGCTCACCCTCTGCACCAAGACGGAACTGGCGGGTGCCATCGTGGTGAGCACGCCGCAGGACGTGGCCCTGCTCGACGCCCGCAAGGCGCTGGACATGTTCGGCACGCTCAAGACGCCGGTGCTGGGGCTGATCGAGAACATGGCCCACTTCGTCTGCCCCGACTGCGGCAGCAGCCACGAGATCTTCGGCGCCGGCGGTGTCCGGGCCGAGGCCGAGAAGCTGGGCGTGCCCCTGCTGGGCGCCCTGCCGATCGACCTAGAGACGCGCCTGGCGGGCGATGGCGGCACCCCCGTGGCGGCCAGCGAGGGTGCCATGGCCGAGGCCTATGCCGAGATGGCCCGGGGGCTCGTCGCGCGCGGACTGGCCTGAGGCCGGCTCAGCCCAGGGCGCGGCCCTCCACCAGGTGGCCGTAGAGGGTGGTGAGGATGGAGATGAAGATCAGCCCCTCGACCACGTAGAGCGCCGTCTGGAAGGCGATGGCCAGGCCCCCCGCGAGCCCCAGGAGGGGCAGGGCGAGGGTGGAGAGCGCCAGGTTGAGCAACACCACGATCAGGGCCAGCCCGAGGATCGGGCCGTTGAAGCGGCCCGTGGCCTCCCAGCTGTCGGGGATGGTCATGGGGGCGGCCACGGCGGCTGCGGGCAGGATCAGACTGATGCGCAGGCCGATCCAGGAGAAGATGACCCCGCCGAGCAGGGTGGCCAGCGAGATGATCAGCGCGCCGCCGCCGCCGAGGGCGGCAAGGGCGCCGACCATCAGGGTCACCGGAACGGCGGCGAGAAGCTGCACCAGCCCCACCAGCAGCGCGCGCCCCAGGTAGGAAAAGAAGATGCGCGCGCTGGGGGACATGATCCTTTCCCGCTCCATCCCGCTGAGCAGCACGTGGCGGTGCCAGAGGATCGCCATGAGGATGTAGCCCGTGATCGCCGCCAGCAGGAGCGCGAAGCCGATCAGCAGGAAGGAGCCGTCGGGCAGGGCGAGGTCGGCCATATCCTCGGGGGCGCCCTGCATTAGGAGCGCCATGGCCTCGGGCGCCAGAAAGACGGCCAGGAGACTGCTGCCGAAGATCAGGGCGAGGGCGGGCAGGAGCACCCGGAGGGTCGTGCCCGTCTCGAAAATCAGCATCCGAAGGGCGTGGGTGGCGATCGCCAGGCTGGCCTGCATGGGGCTACTTCTCCGTGTGGATGTGCTGGATCTTTTGTGGCGGCAAGGCGGGCAAGACGCAAGGCGCCGGGGCGGGCCGTGGGAAAGGATGGGAATTCCCGCGGGACCCCATGGGAAATCCATGGGACAGGGTGGGCCATCGGGGCGATTCAGGGGTGATTTGCGCGGGACGCGCGGGTGATTTGTTTCTGAATGACGGAACGTATTGGGAACACGCCCTGTGGATAAATACGGGGATCAAATTTGGTGGGAATTCGTGGGACATTTTGGACACACCCACATGACTACCATATATAGTGTTCTCACCCGCAAATAGGATCAGCATGTGGCAAAAATCCGCTGAAACGCTCCACAAGATGTTGCTGTGGAGAAATGTGGAAAACAAAATATTGGGGAAAATTCGCAAAAATATGTGGACGCCCATGAATTCCCATGGCATCCCTAGTGCATCGGATGAGAACGGGACACGGGGCAGCAAACGACCCCACCAAAACAAAGAACCAAGCAGGTTTCATACAGGCACCTCGGTTTCATCAGACCAAGAGATCCGGCGCGCGGGCGAGCAGACATCCCCCCAGGTGGCGCGCGCAGTCGGACTTCCCCGCAAGTCGCGGGATGAGGGCGGCGGGTTGATCAGTGGCAGCAGATCAACCCGCCGTTTCTTTATCTGGGGATCGGACTTTCAGCGCGGGGGCGCAAACGGGACAGGCGCAGCAGCGCACAGGCAGGAAACGGGACGTGAGCCGCAGGTTCAGAGGCGAGAGCCACCACAAGGTCGACAGCAAGGGGCGGGTCTCCATTCCCGCCTCCTTCCGTCGTGTCCTTGAGGCCGGCGATCCCAACTGGAAGAAC
The DNA here is from genome assembly GCA_965212515.1 of Sulfitobacter sp. Classification (GTDB taxonomy): domain Bacteria; phylum Pseudomonadota; class Alphaproteobacteria; order Rhodobacterales; family Rhodobacteraceae; genus Sulfitobacter. Next base: position 753,264 of record OZ243122.1, on the reverse strand, counting down.
GGCGACAACCCCGAGCTCGTGATCGTCTACGGCGACCAGCGCCGCACCTTCCTGGAATGCTACACCATGGACGCCATCAACGAGGTGGACGACAAGATCGACGCCCTGCCGCGCGGCTCCATGGAGCGCAAGATGCTGCAGCGGCTGTTCCACGGCCAATCTTTTCCCACCACGGTGGACGAGACCGGGCGCCTGGTGCTGCCCGCCAAGCTGCGCCAGAAGATCGACCTGGAGGGCGAGGCCTTCTTCATCGCCGCGGGCGACACCTTCCAGATCTGGAAGCCCGAGACCTACGACACGGTGGAGCGGGCCAAGGAGGAGGAGTGGCTCGAGGAGCTGCCCGAGGACTTCGATCCGCTCCAGTTCCTGGACGGCAGGCCGGGGAGCTGAGGATCATGGCCGCTGCCCCCTCCGCCACCGATCCCGCCCCCCACGTTCCCGTCCTGCTGCGCCCCCTCCTGAAGGCGGTGGAGCCCGTGACCGGCACCTGGCTGGACGGCACCTTTGGCGCGGGCGGCTATACCAAGGGTTTGCTTGAGGCCGGCGCCGACCGCGTGATCGCGGTGGACCGCGACCCCCTGGCCTTCGAGATGGCGGCGGACTGGGCGGAAGCCTACGGCAAGCGGCTTGTCATGCAGCGCGGCAACTTTGCCCAGATGGACGACTATGCCCAGGACCTGGACGGGGTGGTGCTGGACCTTGGGGTGTCCTCCATGCAGCTCGACCAGGCGGAGCGGGGCTTTTCCTTCATGAAGGAGGGGCCGCTCGACATGCGCATGTCGCAGGAGGGGCCTTCGGCGGCGGACCTGGTGAACGGGGCCGAGGAGGCGACCCTGGCCAACATTCTGTTCCAGTACGGCGAGGAGCGCGCCAGCCGCCGCATCGCCCGGGCCATCGTGCGGGCCCGCGAGACGGCGCCGATCACCACCACGCTGGAGCTGGTGCGCCTGATCGAGGCCAACCTGCCGCGCCCCAAGCCGGGCCAGAGCCACCCGGCGACGCGTTCTTTCCAGGCCCTGCGGATTGCGGTGAACGACGAATATGGCGCCCTCTTCGAGGGCCTGATGGCGGCTGAGCGGGCCCTCAAGCCCGGTGGCCAGCTGGCTGTCGTGACCTTCCATTCGGTCGAGGACCGGATGGTCAAGCGCTTCCTCACGGCGCGCTCGGGCGGGGGCGGCAATGCCAACCGCTTTGCCCCCCAGGTGGCGCGCGAGGAACCCCAGTTCCGGGTCGAGAAGAAGAAGGCCATCGGCCCCGACGCCCAGGAGCTGGAGGAGAACCCGCGCAGCCGCTCGGCCAAGCTGCGGGTCGCGATCCGTACCGAGGCGCCCTCGGGCGCGGTGGATGCCAAGGCCCTGGGGATGCCCCAGGTGAAAGGACTGTAACGATGCGCGCGTTTCTCTATATCTTGACCTCCTTCGCGGTGATCGGCCTGGCCTTCTGGGCCTACCGCGAGAACTACGCCACCCAGCAGGCCCTGAGCGAGGCCGACCGGCTGCACCGCAACATCCAGTCGGCCCATGCCCGGCTGGCGGTGCTGCGCGCCGAGTGGGCCTATCTCAACCGCCCCGAGCGGCTGCGCGACCTGACGGTGCTCAACTTCGACCGGCTCGGGCTGCTGCCCCTGCGGCCCGACCAGTTTGGCCGGATCGACCAGGTGGCCTACCCGCCCGCGCCGCTGCTGCCGATCACCAACCCGGTGGATGTCTCGGGCTTCAACGCCCTCGTTGAGGAGGAGAACCCCTCATGATCCGCACCCCCCTGCGCCCCCTGGCGCGCATCCTGGAGGCCCGCGAGAAGGGCGAGAACCCCGACGCCATCGAGCGCGAGAACAAGCGCATCCGCCACGAGCAGATGCGCGACCAGGCGCGGCAGCGCGCCGAGGGGCGGCTCCTGGTGCTTGGGGTCTGCTTCTTCTGCGCCTTCGCCGTTGTCGGCGCGCGGATGGGGATGCTGGCCACCTCCGAGCCGATGGAGCCCCGTGCCCATGCGCCGGGCGCCGTCATCTCGGCCAGCCGGGCGGACATCGTGGACCGCCACGGCAACCTTTTGGCGACCAACCTGGAGACCCACGCGCTCTATGCCCAGCCGCGTCACATGGTGGACCCGGTGGCGGCGGCGCAGAAGCTCGTCAAGGTCTTCCCGGACCTTGATGAGAAGCGCCTGATGAAGGACTTCACGGGCAAGCGCAAGTTCCTCTGGATCAAGAAGAAAATCTCGCCCGAGCAGATGCAGGCGGTGCACGACATCGGCGATCCCGGGCTGCTCTTCGCGCCGCGCGACATGCGGCTCTATCCCAATGGCAAGCTGGCCGCCCACGTCCTGGGCGGGGCCTCCTTCGGCAAGGAGGGGGTCCATGCCGCCGAGGTGATCGGCGTGGCCGGGGTGGAGAAGTACTTCGACGAGGTGCTGCGCGACCCGGCCAATGCGGGCAAGCCGCTGGAACTGTCGCTGGACCTCACCGTGCAGGCGGCGGCGGAGCGGGTGCTCCAGGGCGGCATGGGGCTGATGAATGCCAAGGGGGCCACCTCCGTCCTGATGGATGCCCACACCGGCGAGGTGGTGAGCGTGGTCTCCCTGCCGAGCTTCGATCCCAACGACAGGCCGCGCCCGGCGACCCGTGGCGATGCCTCCGACAGCCCGCTTTTCAACCGCTCGGTCCAGGGCGTCTACGAGTTGGGCTCGGTCTTCAAGATCTTCACCGCGGCCCAGGCGCTCGACCTCGGGCTGGCACATGCCGAGACGGTGATCGACACCAAGGGCCCGATGAAGGTGGGGGGCTTCCGCATCGGGGAGTTCCGCAACAAGAACTACGGCAAGCTTTCGGTGGCGGACATCATCGTCAAGAGCTCCAACCGGGGCACCGGGCGGCTGGCGCTGGAGATCGGCGCGGAGCGGCAGCAGGAATTCCTCAAGTCGCTCGGTTTCTTCGATGCCACGGGCTTCGAGATCGTCGAGGCGGCGGGCGGCAAGCCGCTCCTGCCGAAGAAGTGGACCGAGCTCTCCTCGGTCACGGTCTCTTACGGGCACGGCCTTTCGACCAGCCCGATGCACCTGGCGGCGGGCTATGCGGCCATTGCCAACGGCGGCTTCAGGGTGGCGCCGACGCTGCTGAAGCAGGAGCGCACGCAGCGCGGCGAGCGGGTCATGTCCGCCGAGGCGGCCCAGGCGGCGCGCGAGATGCTGCGCAAGGTGGTCACTTCGGGCACGGCGAGCTTTGCCGAGGTGCCGGGCTACCAGATCGGCGGCAAGACCGGCACAGCGGACAAGCCACGGCCCCAGGGCGGCTACTATGAGGACAAGGTGATCGCCACCTTTGCGGCCATCTTCCCGGCCCACGCGCCGCGCTACGTGCTCATCGTGACCCTGGACGAGCCGGTCGAATCCTCGGGCGACAAGCCGCGCCGCACGGCGGGCTGGACGGCCGTGCCGGTGGCCGCCGAGATGGTCCGCCGGGTGGCCCCGCTGCTGGGGCTCCGGCCCACTGTTGAACCTGCAAATGAGGCTGTGGTAACGCTGACCAGCAGCAACTGAGCCAAGGGCCGCAGCGATGGATCGCCCCCCCCGCACCACTTTGAATTCCCTGGGGCTGATGTCCGTTTCGGGGGCGAATCCCGTGATCGAGGAGATCACCGTGGACAGCCGCGCGGTGCGGCCCGGGGCGCTCTTTGCCGCCATGCCGGGCACCCGCCACCACGGCGCCAGCTTCGTGCCCAAGGCGCTGGAGCAGGGGGCCGTGGCGATCCTCACCGATGCCGAGGGGGCGCGGCTTGCCGCCGATGCCCTGGCCGAGAGCGGTGCCGCGCTTGTCATCTCGGACCAGCCGCGCGCCGCCCTGGCCCGGACCGCCGCCCTCTGGTCGGGCGCCCAGCCCGAGGTGATGGTGGCCGTCACCGGGACCAACGGCAAGACCTCGGTGAGCACCTTCGTGCGCCAGATCTGGGTGCTCATGGGGCTCTCGGCGGTGAACCTGGGCACCACCGGCGTCGAGGGCAGCTGGACCGCGCCGCTGGCCCATACCACGCCCGAGCCGATCACCCTGCACCGCGCCCTGGCCGAGGCCGCGCGCCAGGGGGTGACCCACGCCGCCATGGAGGCCTCCTCGCACGGGCTGGACCAGCGGCGGCTCGATGGCGTTGAGCTGCGGGCCGCGGGCTTCACCAACTTCACCCAGGATCACCTGGACTATCACGAGAGCTTCGAGGCCTACTTCGACGCCAAGGCCGGGCTCTTTGCCCGGGTCCTGCCCGAGGAGGGCACGGCCGTCATCAACCTCGACGATCCCAAGGGCGTGGACATGGCCTCCATCGCCAAGGCGCGGGGCTGCGGGGTGCTCACCGTGGGCCGGGACGGGGGCGATCTGCACCTGCGCGGCCAGCGGTTTGACGCCACCGGGCAGGAGATCCTCTTTGCCTGGCAGGGCCAGGGCTTTCAGAAGCGGCTGGAGCTGATCGGCGGCTTCCAGGCCGAGAACGTGCTCCTGGCGGCGGGCCTGGTGATTGCCGCGGGGGGCGCGCCGGAGGCCGTCTTCGAGGTCCTGCCGCAGCTCACCACCGTGCGCGGGCGGATGCAGCTAGCCGCCACGCGCGACAATGGCGCCACCGTCTTCGTGGACTATGCCCACACGCCCGATGCCGTCGCCACGGCGCTCCAGGCCATGCGGCCCCACGTCATGGGGCGGCTCATCGCCATCGTCGGGGCCGGGGGCGACAGGGATAGGGCCAAGCGGCCGCTCATGGGGCAGGCGGCGGCGGAGCATGCCGATGCGGTCATCGTGACGGACGACAATCCCCGCTCGGAGGATCCCGCAAGCATCCGCGCGGCGGTGCTGGAGGGGGCGCCCCAGGCGACCGAGATCGGCGACCGGGCCGAGGCGATCCTGCGCGGGATCGACGCCCTTGGGCCGGGCGATGCCCTTCTGGTGGCGGGCAAGGGGCACGAGACCGGGCAGATCGTCGGCGACGACATCCTGCCCTTCGACGATGCGGAACAGGCCAGCCTGTCGGTGGCGGCCCTGGACGGGAGGGGCGCATGAGCCTTTGGACAAGCGCCGCGGCGGCAGAGGCCACGGGGGGCCGTGCCGAGGGGCCGGACTGGGCCTGCGAGGGCATTTCCATCGACACCCGGACGCTTCAGCCGGGGGATCTTTTCGTGGCCCTCAAGGATGCCCGCGACGGGCATGATTTTGTGGCCCAGGCGCTGGAGAAGGGGGCCGCCGCGGCCCTCGTTTCGCGCCGCCCCGAGGGTCTGCCCGAGGGGGCGCCGCTGCTGGTGGTCGAGGATGTACTGGAAGGGCTGGAGCGGCTGGGGGCCGCGGGCCGGGCTCGGACCGATGCGCGGGTCGTGGCCATCACCGGCTCGGTCGGAAAGACCTCGACCAAGGAGATGCTCCTGACCATGCTGGCGGACCAGGGCCGCACCCATGCCTCCGTCGCCAGCTACAACAACCACTGGGGCGTGCCCCTGACCCTGGCGCGGATGCCCGCCGAGACGGAGTTCGCCATCATCGAGATCGGCATGAACCACCCCGGCGAGATCGCGCCCCTGTCGCGCCTGGCGCGGCCCGAGGTGGCTCTAGTGACCACTGTGGCGCCGGCCCACCTGGCGGCCTTCGAGGACATCACCGGGATCGCCGTGGAGAAGGCCTCGATCTTCGAGGGGGTGCCCGAGGGCGGGCAGGCGATCTTCAATGCCGACATCGAGACCAGCGGCATCCTGGCCGAGAAGGCCGCCGCCTGCGGGCTGCGCGCCCTTTCCTTCGGGCAGGGGGGCGATCCTTATGTCCTGGAGGAGGTGCAGCTCCAGTCCGAGGTGACGGTGGTGCGGGCCCGGGCGGCAGACCTGCCGCTGCTCTTCAAGCTCTCCTCGCCGGGGCGGCACTTTGCCATGAACGGGCTCGGGGCGCTGGCCGCCTGCGAGGCGCTTGGCGCGGACCTGGCCCTGGCAGCCCAGTCGCTGGGCCGCTGGCAGCCCTATGCCGGGCGGGGCGTGCGCGAGACCATCCACCTCGATCCGGTGGAGCCCGCCCTGACGCTCGACCTGATCGACGACAGCTACAATGCCAACCCGGCCTCCATGGCTGCGGCGCTCGAGGTCCTGGCGGCGGCCCGGGTGACGGACGACATCGGCCGCATCGGCAAGGGCCGCCGCATCGCCATCCTCGGCGACATGAAGGAGCTGGGCCCCGACGAGACCCGCCTGCACGCCGCCCTGGCCGACCTGGAGGCCACCGCGAAGCTTGACCAGGTGCACTGCATCGGCCCCCTGATGAAGGCGCTGCACGCGCGCCTGCCCGAGACCCAGCGCGGCGCCTGGGCCGAGACCTCGGAAGAGCTGGCCGGACGGCTGCGCGGCCTCATCGACGCCGGCGATGTCGTGCTCGCCAAGGGCTCCCTTTCCATGCGGCTGGCCGTGATCGTTGACGCGATCCGCAAAATGGGCCATCGGGAGCCAATTCTGTGAGCGGGGCCCCGGCCCCCTTCGATAGGCAAGGACAAGACAGATGCTCTATTGGTTGACCCTCCTGTCGGACGGTGGCGATTTCTTCAACCTTTTCCGCTACATCACCTTCCGCGCTGGCGGCGCCTTCCTGACCGCGCTGATCTTCGGTTTCCTTTTCGGGCGGCCCTTGATCGCCGTGCTGCGGCGCCACCAGGGCAAGGGCCAGCCGATCCGTGACGACGGGCCGGAGGGGCACTTCGCCAAGGCGGGCACCCCCACCATGGGCGGGTTGCTGATCGTCGGCGCGCTTCTCACCTCGACGCTGCTCTGGGCGCGGCTCGACAATGGCTTCGTCTGGATCGTGCTCTTCGTGACCATGTGCTACGCCGCCATCGGCTTTGCCGACGACTATGCCAAGGTGAGCAAGCAGAACGCCTCGGGCCTGTCGGGCAAGGTGCGGCTGCTGCTGGGCTTCCTGATCTCGGGCATCGCCGCCTATGCGGCGGCCCAGCTCCACCCCGAGGCGCTGCGCTGGCAGCTGGCCCTGCCGGTCTTCAAGGACACCCTGATCAACCTGGGCTTTTTCTTCGTACCCTTCGCCATCATCGTCATCGTCGGGGCCGCCAACGCGGTGAACCTGACCGACGGGCTGGACGGGCTGGCCATCATGCCGGTGATGATCGCGGCCGGCGCCCTGGGGATCATCGCCTACGCCGTGGGCCGGGTGGACTTCACCGAGTACCTCGATGTGCACTACGTGCCGGGCACGGGGGAGATCCTGATCTTCTGCGCGGGCCTCTTCGGGGGTGGGCTGGGCTTCCTGTGGTACAACGCGCCCCCCGCCGCCGTCTTCATGGGGGATACCGGCTCGCTTGCCCTGGGCGGGGCCCTGGGGGCCATCGCGGTGGCCACCAAGCACGAGCTGGTGCTGGCCATCGTCGGCGGGCTCTTTGTGGTGGAGGCTCTGAGCGTGATCGTCCAGGTGCTCTACTTCAAGCGCACCGGCAAGCGGGTCTTTCTGATGGCGCCGATCCATCACCACTACGAGAAGAAGGGCTGGGCAGAGCCTCAGATCGTGATCCGCTTCTGGATCATCTCGCTGATCCTGGCGGCCATCGGCCTAGCCACCCTCAAGGTCCGCTGAGGCGGCGCCCCCTCAGAAGATCGACCAGTCCATGGCCCGCGCCAGGCGGGCCAGGGCCTCTGTGCCCTTGAGGCTGTTGCCGTAGCGGTTCAGCCCCGGCGACCAGACGGCGACCGAGGCGCGGCCCGGCACGATGGCCAGGATGCCGCCGCCAACGCCGCTCTTGCCCGGGATGCCGACGCGGTAGGCGAAATCGCCCGACCCGTCGTAGTGGCCGCAGGTGAGCATGAGGGCATTGAGCCGCCGCATCCGCCCCGGCGAGACCAGCCGCGGCAGGCCCGGGGCATCCACCAGGAAGCGCCCGGCGCGGGCCAGCTGGCTCACCGTCATCTCCAGAGCGCAGTGGTGGAAGTAGGTGCCCAGGGTGCGCTCGGGGCTGTTGCGCAGGTTGTCGTGGGCAGCCAGGAAATGGGCCAGGGCGAAGTTGCGGTGGCCATAGTCGGTTTCCGAGGCGGCCACGGCCTCGTTGATGTGGATCTCGTCCGAGCCGGCGGCGGCGCGCACGAACTGGACGATCTCGGCCAGGGCCTCGCGCGGGGGGCGGTTGCCCAGGACCTCGTCCGTGGTGACGATGGCGCCTGCGTTGATGAAGGGATTGCGCGGGCGGCCCTGCTCCTGCTCGAGCTGTACGATGGAATTGAAGGCCCGCCCCGAGGGTTCGCGCCCGACCCGCTGCCAGAGCTGATCGCCCGAGCGGCCCAAGGCAATGGCCAGGGTGAAGACCTTGGTGATGGACTGGACAGAGAAGGGCACCTCGGTGTCGCCGGCCGTGAAATGCTGGCCGTCGGCGGTGGCCACGGCGATGCCGAACTGGCGCGGGTTCACCCGGGCCAGCTCGGGGATGTAGGCGGCCACGTCGCCCCAGTGGGGGTCGTCGCGCATCTCGGCGTCGAGCCGGGTCAGGAGGGTCTCGAGGTGGGGCATCGGGGCTCCTTGTGATGGGCGGCCTTTGCCCCCATTCTGCCGCCGACAGGTAGCAGGGGGCAGAGCATGATTCCAGTGCAGGGCATGAAGGGCGAGAGGGTGGCGGTCTTGGGACTTGGCCGCTCGGGGCTCAGCGCGGCGCGGGCCCTGGCCGCGGGCGGGGCCGAGCCGATCTGCTGGGACGACAACCCGGCGGCCCGCGAGGCGGCCGAGGCGGAGGGCTTCGAGATCGCCGATCCGCGACGGCCCGGCTTCTTCGAGGCGGTGGCCCGGCTGGTGGTGAGCCCCGGCATCCCGCACCTCTATCCCGCACCGAACCCGGTGGTCCTGGCCGCGCTCGAGGCCGGGGTGCCGGTGGACAACGACATCGGGCTCTTCTTCCAGAGCTTCGCGGCGGGCGACTGGCACCTCTTCGACACGCCGCCGCGGGTTGTCGCCGTGACCGGCTCGAACGGCAAGAGCACCACCTCGGCGCTGATCCACCATGTCCTGCACGAGGCCGGGCGCCCGGCCCAGCTGGCGGGCAACATCGGCCGCGGCGTGCTGGACCTCGCGCCCGCGCGCGACGGCGAGGTGGTGGTGCTGGAGCTTTCCAGCTACCAGACCGACCTGGCGCGCAGCCTGACGCCCGACGTGGCCGTCTTCACCAACCTCAGCCCCGATCACCTGGACCGGCACCGGGGCATGGGGGGCTACTTCGCCGCCAAGCGGCGGCTCTTTGCCGAGGGCGGGCCGGACCGGGCCGTTGTCGGGGTGGACGAGCTGGAGGGCCAGTTCCTGGCCGGGCAGCTCTCCGAAGGGCCGGGCGACGACCGGGTGATCCGCATCTCCGTGGCGCGCAAGCTGAAGGGGCCGGGCTGGCAGGTCTTTGCCCGCAAGGGCTTCCTCTCGGAGCAGCGCAAGGGCAAGCAGGTGGGCTCGATCGACCTGCGGGGGATCGCCGGGCTGCCGGGGGCGCACAACCACCAGAACGCCTGCGCCGCCTATGCCGCCTGCCGCGCCCTGGGGCTGGCGCCGAAGGTGATCGAGGCGGCCTTCCATTCCTTCAGCGGCCTGCCGCACCGCTCCCAGACGGTGCTTGAGGCGGGCGGCGTGCGCTGGGTCAACGACAGCAAGGCGACCAACGTGGACTCCGCCGCCAAGGCGCTGGCCGCCTTCGAGCGCATCCGCTGGATCTGCGGCGGGCTGGAGAAGGAGGGCGGCCTGGAGGCCCTGGCGGGGGCCACGGGGGCGGTGCGCAAGGCCTACGTGATCGGCCGCGAGGCGGCCAGCTTCGCCATGCAGCTCGAGGTCGAGGCGGAGGTCTGCGGCACCATGGCCGTGGCCGTGGCGCGCGCCGCGGAAGAGGCCGAGCCGGGGGATGTGGTACTCCTGGCCCCGGCGGCGGCTTCGTTCGACCAGTACGACAGCTTCGAGAAGCGCGGCGAGGATTTTGTGACGGAGGTGAAGCGGGTGACGGGGGCGGGGGGGCCTTGAGGCGCTGGTGTCCCGGGCGTGACCCGGGATTTCGTGGGGTGGGGAGACCCTCGGATCAGGTCCGAGGGTGGCGTCCCAAGAGAGACGGAAGCCGTGCCAGCGCCGGACCGGGGGACGGCGCTGCATCATCTCCGCTACAGCACTTTATGGTAGTCACGTACATCCTAGCCCCACGCTCAGCACCAAGACCCGCCAAAGCGCCGGCCCATGGGGCCGGTCCGGCGCTGGCACGGCGGGGACTGGCGCGACCTTGATTCCGTGCCGGGGTGAGGAGCCGGATGTCGTGTCCTTAAGTGGCGTCATCCCGGGCTTGCACCGGGATCTCTTGCCGCCGAGAGGCCCTCGGATCAGGTCCGAGGGTGACGGCGCAGGAGAGCGAGGGGCGGCCCCTACTCCTTCGTGCCACCGTCATCCCGGGCGTGACCCGGGATCTCCCGCCGCCGAGAGGCCCTCGGATCAAGTCCGAGGGTGACGGTGCAGGAGGGCGAGGGGCGGCCCTTACTCCTTCGCGCCACCGTCATCCCGGGCCTGACCCGGGATCTCCCACCACGGAGAGGCCCTCGGATCAAGTCCGAGGGTGACGGTGCTGCAAAGAGAGGAGCCCCCCAGCCCCCTACGCCCCCTCCAGCAGCGTCGAGCCGGCGGGCGGGGAGCGCCTTTTGCGTTGCTTGAGGTCGAAGACGTAGGAGATGATCTCGGCGACGATCTCCCAGTGGGCGACGGGGACCACCTGGTCCACCTCGACGGCCTGGTAGAGCAGGCGGGTCAAGGGCCGGTTCTCGATCACCGGGATCTCGTTGGCGAAACCGATCTCGCGGATCTTCAGGGCCACCAGGTCCGCGCCCTTGGCGATGCAGATCGGCGCCTCGTCCACGGTCGGGTCGTACTTCAGCGCGATGGCGTAGTGAGTCGGGTTGGTGAGGATCACGTCGGCCAGGGGCACCACGGCGATGGTGCGCTGGCGCGAGAGTTCGCGGCGGCGGCGGGCTCGGGCACCGCGGAGCTCCGGCGAGCCCTCCATCTCCTTCATCTCGTCGCGCTGTTCCTTGTGGCTCATGCGCTGCTTGCGGCGCCAGTCGAAGCGGCGCCAGAGGATGTCGGCGATGGCGATCGGCACCAGGAGCGCCGCCGCCGCCATCAGGAGCTTGCGCGAGGCCCCGACGAGGTAGCCGCCGAGATGTTCGGGCAGGAAGCCCACGGTGGTCCAGAGGCCGGTGACGGCGCCGTAGGAGATCCAGATCGCCAGGGCCCCCACGGCCAGGACCTTGATGATGCTCTTGACGAATTCGACCAGGGTGTTGGCCGAGAAGAGCCGCTTGAAGCCCTCCATCGGCGAGACCTTGGAGAGCTTGGGCTTGATCCGCTCGAAGGAGAGGACGATCTCGCCCTGGATCGCGGCCCCGAAGGCCCCGCCGAGCGCCAGGAGCGCGAAGACCGGGGCCACCGCCAGGGCGATGCCGTAGGAGAAGCCGCCGAGGATCTCGCTCAGCCGGGCCACCCCGGGCGCGCCGTGGCCGACCTGGAGGGTCGCCGACTGCTCGATCAGGGCGCTCAGTCCGCCCACCACGCGGGGCGTCTGGAAGGGCAGGACGAAGGCCACGATGCCCAGCAGCGCCAGCACCACCACCATGTTGCCGGTTTCCTTTGAGGAGGGGACATCGCCCTTCTTGCGGGCATCCTGGAGCCGCTTCTCCGTCGGTTCTAGTGTCTTTTCGTTGCTGTCGTTCTGCTCGGCCATGGCTCAGATCCTGAAGCCCATGAGCCAGTCGCGCAGCTCCTGGATGAAAAACTCCAGCAGGGCGGGCATGGAGAAGGCCAGGATCAGGATGCCCGCGAAGATCAGCAGCGGGGCGGCCACGAAGAAGACCGGAAGCTGGGGCATCATGCGGTTGGCCAGGCCCATGCCGAGGTTGAGGATCACCCCCATGACGAAGAAGGGGGCGGCCACGGCGGTGCCGATGTAGAAGCTGTGGCTGGCCATCTTCAGCAGGGTGTCCGTCATGTCGGCCAGCATGATGCCGCCGGGCGGAAAGACCAGGTAGCTGGCGAGCAGGGCGCGCAGGATGATGTGGTGGGTGTCGGTGATGAAGATCAGGGCGACGGCGCCGATCAGCATCAGGGTGGCCACCATGGTGGCCCCCTCGAAGGAGCCGAAGCTGGGCCCGAAGGCGTTGGCCAGGCCCGAGACCTGGCCCGCCTGGTAGCCCGCGAACTGGAGCGCCGAGAGCAGGACGCGCGCGGTCAGGCCGATCCAGAGGCCCACGGTCACCTCCGCCGCCAGCGCCAGGGCGATGGGCAGGGGCCCCTGGGGCAGGTTGCCGGGGATCGGGGTGATCGGCAGGAGGGCGGCGCACATGACCAGGGCGAAGGAGAGACGGGCGCGGATCGGGATCTGCACCTCGCCGAAGGCGGGCATGAAGATCAGGGCCGAGCCGAGCCGCGCAAACACCAGGAAGTAGGAGAGCACGAGAGCGGCGGAGAGGGCCTCGAACGACACGGCTCAGGGCCCGATCGTGCCGATGGTGCGCAGGGAGGCCTTGCGGTGCACCTCGTTGTGGGAAATCACCTGGGTCATCGGGCTGACCCTTTCGAGGATCGAGCGGACGTAGGGCCGGGCCTGGGGGGTGACCAGGATGGCGGGCCACTCGTCCCCGGCCGAGTACTTCTGGATCTCCTTGCGCACGGCGACGATGAAGTCCTGGATGCGCGAGGGCGACATGAGGAAGCTTTCCTCGCCGTTGTTGGTGGTGACGGACTGGAGGAATTCGCTTTCCCAGTCGCCGCTGAGGTTGATCACCGGCACGTAGCCCTGGCCATCCTTGAGGGCCTGGCAGATCTGCTTTGAGAGCTTGGAGCGCGCATGCTCGATCATGGTGCGCAGGTCCTTGGTGTTGGCGCTCGCCTCGGCCACGGCCTCGATGATCTTGGGCAGGTTGCGGATCGAGACCCGCTCGGCCAGGAGCGCCTGGAGCACGTGCTGGAGCAGCACCGCGGGGCTGTTGGCCGAGCAGTCGCTGAGGAGCTTCTGGTAATCCTTGTCCTGGGCCTCGATCAGCTCCTGGGTGGCGGCATAGGTGAGGATCTCGGGCATGTGCTCCTTGATCACCTCGGTCAGGTGGGTGGTGATGACGCTCTCGGGATCCACCACGGTGAGGCCCGCCAGCTCGGCCTCGGAGGCGCGGGCCTCGTCCACCCACATGGCCTCGAGCCCGAAGGTGGGCTCGCGCACCCGCTTGCCCTGGAGCGACACCGCCTGGCCGTCGGGGTGGATCACCATCATCATGATCGGCTCCACCTCGCCGCGGGCCACCTCCACTCCCTGAAGCGAGACGGCGTAGGTGTTGGGCGGCAGATCGGCATCGTCCTTGATCCGCACCATCGGCAGGACAAAGCCGAAGTCGGCGATAAAGAGGGCGCGCAGGCTTTTTACCTTGCCGGGCAGGGCGGCGCCGGAGGTGGTGATCATCGGCACCAGGGCGCTGCCCAGGTCGAGCCTGATGTCGTCCACCCGCAGCAGATCCGAGATGGACTGCTCCTTGGGGCCCTCGTCGGCCAGGGAGGCCATGTCGGCGCGCTTCTGTTCCTCGGCGGCGCGGGCGTTCTGCTGCTGCATGGCGTAGCCGAAGAGGGCGATGCCCGCGGAGAGGGGCAGGAAGACGAGCAGCGGGAAGCCGGGCAGCCAGCCGATGCCGCAGATCAGGGCGGCGGCCACGTAGAGGGCCTTGGGGAAGGAGCTGAGCTGGCCCAGGACGGCCACGTTGGCGGCCCCCTCTGTGCCCCCCTTGGTGACCAGCAGGCCCGCCGCGAGGGAGACGATGAGGGCGGGGATCTGGGTCACCAGGCCGTCGCCGATGGTCAGGACGGTATAGAGGCCCATGGCCTGGGAGACGTTGAGATCGTGGCTCATGACGCCGATGAGGATGCCGCCGAGGATGTTGATCAGGGTGATGATCAGGCCCGCGATGGCATCGCCCCGAACGAACTTGGAGGCACCGTCCATGGCCCCGAAGAAGGAGCTTTCTTCCTCCACGGTCTTGCGCCGCTGGCGGGCCTCGTCCTCGGTGATGACGCCGGCGGCGAGATCGGCGTCGATGGCCATCTGCTTGCCGGGCAGGGCATCGAGCGAGAAGCGGGCGGCCACCTCGGCGATGCGGGTGGAGCCCTTGGTGATGACGATGAAGTTGATGATCACCAGGATGGCGAAGATGATGATCCCGATGACAAAATCGCCCCCCACGATGAAGGAGGCGAAGCCCGAGATGACATTGCCCGCCGCATCGGTGCCGGTGTGGCCTTCGCTGAGGATGAGCCTTGTGGAGGAGACGTTGAGGGCCAGCCGCAGCATGGTCACCACAAGGAGCAGCGTCGGGAAGGAGTTGAACTCCAGCGGCGTGCCGATCCAGAGCGCCACCATCAGGATCAGGACCGCGATGGAGAGCGAGAGGGCGAGGCCCATGTCGAGCAGGAAGGCGGGGAGGGGCACGAAGAGCATCGCCAGGATCAGCACGATGCCGACGGCGAAGGCGATGTCGCGGTGGCTGTGGCCGAACTTGGCGAAGCTCAGGGTCGGGGGATCGGCGCGCGAGCTCATCCCTGGACCTCCTCGAAGTCGGGCAGGGCCCATTGCACGGGGCGGTCGGAGTAGATCGAGAGGCCGTTGCGGGCCGCCGCGACGGTGGTGCCGGTGAGCTCGGAGCTCCAGAGCAGGCCGCCTGTGGTCTCGCCCACCTTGCCCACCTGGGCCCTTTGCCGGCTGCGCCCTGGCTGGGGCGCCTCGGCCAGGGCGGCGAAGCCCGCGCTGTGGGCCTGGGCCAGGTCATGGTTGTGGGCCAGCTTGGTCAGGTAGGTCTCGGCCAGGTCGGGGGTGGCGGAATGGTAACGGCCCGCGGCGCGCCACCAGTCGCCCGTCTGCTCCTTGAGGGCCAGGAGGAAGCGGGCGGCATAGTCCACGTTGGCCTCGGGGGTGGTCGCCTCCTCCAGGCCGCTGAAGTGCTGGCCGTGCCACTTCTGGTTCACCTGCATGCAGCCCACGTCGATGGAGCTGGTGCCGGCCGCCTGGGTCTGGCGGACCCAGGCCTCGAGCGCGTCCTTGTCGGTGAAGAAGAGCCCGCGGCCGGCGGCATTGGCCGTCCAGGGCCAGACGGTGAGCTCTCCGCCCACCTCGCGCCCGGCCTCCTGCAGGCCGATGGCCAGGAGCAGGTTCTCGGGGATGCCGTAGCGCGCCTCGGCCTCCAGGATGGCCGTCAGGCAGCGGCTGGCGTCGGGCGCCTGGCCGAGCGCGGCCTCGGGCTTCTCGGCGGGGCGATAGAAGCCCGCCCAGGGGCCCTCCTCGGTGGCGCGGAGGGGCAGGGCGGGCAGGACCAGCAGGAGGGCAAGGATCAGGCCGCGCATCTCAGGGCCCGCCGCTGACGATGAGATCGAAGACCCGGTCCGAGAGGCGGGTGAGGGTGGCGAAGATGAAGGGCAGGGAAAGCGCCACGGTGAGGAAGATGGCGGCGATCTTGGGCACGAAGGTGAGGGTCATCTCCTGGATCTGCGTCAGGGCCTGGACGAAGGCGATGACGAGCCCCACGGCCAGAGCGATCCCCAGCACCGGCGCCGACCCGATGAGGGTGGCCGTCAGTGACTGGCGGATGATGGCGTAGGCCGTGACCGTGTCCATGTTGGCCCCCTCAAGCCGGTGCGGGCGATCCTCAGATCGGCATCCGCATGATGTCCTGGTAGGCCTCGACGAGCTTGTCGCGGACGGCGACCGACACCTGGACGGTGCTTTCCATGGCCATCGTCGCCTCGACCACCTGTTGCAGCCCGGCCTGGCCCTGGAGGCCCGAGACGGCCATGGCATCGCCCGCGCGCACCGTCTCGACCGCCTTGGAGGCGGCCTCGGCGACCATGGAGGAGAAGTTGCCGGCAACCTCCTCGGGGGCGCCCTTGGCGGGCTTCGTTTCGGTCGCCTTGGAGTAGGCGGCCTGGGCGTAGGAGGCGCGGATGGCGGAGAAATCGGACATGGCTCGGCCCCTACTTCAGCATGTCGACGAGCTGGCGGCGCATCTCGCGCACGTTCTCCATCATCGACAGGTTGGCCTCGTAGCTGCGCGAGGCTTCACGCATGTTGCTCATCTCGATCAGCGGGTTGACGTTGGGCATCTTGACGTAGCCCATCTCGTCCGCCGCCGGGTGCGAGGGATCGTAGCGCAGTTCGAAATCGGTCGTGTCGCGGCTCACCTCGCCGGCCGAGACGATGGCCGCGCCGGTGCGGGAATCGGTGCCGCTTTCGAAGGAGATGGTCTTGCGCTGGTAGGGATCGCCGCCGGGTGCCTGGGCGGTGGAGCCCGCGTTGGCCACGTTTTCCGACACGATCCGCAGGCGCGCGCCCTGGGCCCGCATGCCGCTCGCGGCGGTGGTGAGAATGCTGCTGAGAAAGTCCATGGCCTATCCCCCTGCCTAGCGCCGCCCGGCCACCGCGTAGAGCATCTCGTGCGCCTTGCGGTAGAGGCTGGAGGCCAGACGGAACTGGCCCGCGTTGCTGTTGGCTTCGATGATCTGTTCTTCCAGCACGACGTTGTTGCCGGACATGTCCACGTCCCAGCCGACGCGGGCCTCGATTTCCTGAATGTCGGTGGCGGCCCCGCCGGAGGCGCGGCTGTCGAGGTAGCTGGCGAAGCTCTGGACGTCGCGGGCCTTGTAGCCCGCCACGTCGGCGTTGGCGATGTTCTCGGAGATCGACTTCTGACGCGCCGCCAGCCATTGCAACCGCTTGGGAGCGAGAGCAAAGAGAGAGGAGGGTTCGCTATTCATGGTAGACTCGCGATCTATTCTTGATGTATCCAAGTATAGCAAGATTAAAGAAGGTTTAAAGCCTGATGTCAATCTTTTCCACCATGCAGAAAGACATCTACCAGGCGGCCAGTGCCCGGCACTTCGGAGAGGTCCGGGCCATCACCGGCATGACCCTGACGGTGCGCGGCCTTCAGGGGGTGGCCGGGATCGGCAGCCGCTGCCGGGTCTCCTCGCGCAAGGGCGCGGTGGAGGGCGAGGTGGTGGGCGCCGAGGGCAGCGACCTCTGCCTGCTGCCCTTCGGGACCTGGGAAGGCGTGGCGGTGGGCGACGCGGTGGAGCTGGTGGCGCTCGATGACCTGATCGCGCCGGACGAGAGCTGGATCGGAACGGTGGTGGATGCCCTGGGCGCGCCCCTCTCCTTCAGCCCGCGCGCCCGCCGCCCGCGCAAGAGCCGCGAGCGCCGGGGCCGGGCGCCGGGGGCCTTCGAGCGGCGCAAGGTGGGCGACAGGCTCCAGACCCAGATCAAGTGCATCGACCTCTTCACCCCGATCTGCCGGGGCCAGCGCATGGGGGTCTTTGCCGGCTCGGGCGTCGGCAAGTCCACCGTCATGGCGATGCTGGCCCGCAACGCCGAGGCGGACGTGATCGTCATCGGCCTGATCGGCGAGCGCGGCCGCGAGGTGCGCCAGTTCATCACCGAGGATCTGGGCGAGGAGGGCATGGCGCGGGCCGTCGTCGTCGTCTCCACCGGGGACGAGGCGCCTTTGCTGCGCAAGCATGCGGCGCTGACCACCATGGCCATCGCCGAGCACTTCAAGCGGGCGGGCAAGCAGGTGCTGCTGCTGATGGACAGCGTGACCCGCTTTGCCATGGCGCAGCGCGAGATCGGCCTCGCGCGGGGCGAGCCGCCGACCCTGCGGGGCTATCCGCCTTCGGTCTTTGCCGAGCTGCCGCACCTGCTGGAGCGGGCCGGGCCGGGCCGCGAGGGGGAGGGGGACATCACCGCCCTGCTGACGGTGCTGGTGGACGGGGACGATCTGAACGATCCCATCTCCGACGCCGTGCGGGGCATCGTGGATGGCCATATGGTGCTGGATCGGCGCATCGCCGAACAGGGACGCTTTCCGGCCATCGACCTACAGAAGTCACTCTCGCGGATGCTGCCGGACTGCCACGCGCCGGAGGAGTACGAGATCATCCGCACGGCGCGGCGCGCCTTTGCCCGCTACGCCGACATGGAGGATCTGATCCGCCTTGGCGCCTACCGCACAGGCACCGACCCCGAGACGGACGCCGCCGTGCGCTTCTTCGACACGGCGCGCACCTTCCTCAACCAGGGGCGGGGCGACCGGATGACGACCGACGCGGCCTTCGGCGAGCTTTACAAGCTGCTGTTGGAGGCGGGCATTCCCGATCCGCTCAAGGAGTTCTTCGAGGCGGCGCAGGGGGCGGGGCAGCAAAAAGCCGACCCCGCGATGTCCGGGGTCGGCTGATCTCGTGCCGGGTCAGCGGGCCCGCGAGGGCCCCCATCCTTAGCGGAAGAGGCTGAGGATGTTCTGCGGCGACTGGTTGGCGATCGACAGGGACTGCGTCGCCAGCTGCTGCTGCACCTGGTAGGCCTGAAGGCGCGCGGCCTCCTCTTCCATGTCGGCGTCGACCATGGAGCTGATGCCGCTGTCCAGGGTGTCCGTCAGGGCATCGAGGAACTGCATCTGGCCGTCCAGCGTGTTCTCCGCCACGCCCATTTCGGTGGCGGCGGTGATGGCTGCCCCGAGTTGGCCCTCGGCCGTCACCAGATCGGCGGCAAGGTCCGTCGAGGTGGTGAGGTCGATCCCGGCGAGCGCTGTCTGGATGGCGGTCAGGTTCACCGAGTTGAAGCTGATCGAGGTGGTGGCGAAGGTGCCGCCGGTGCGGGTCACACCGGTCACCACGGTCACGGCCGCGGCGGCCCCGCTGACCAGATCGTCGCCGTTGAAGGTGGCCTGGTCGATGGCTGCCTGCATGTTCTCGGCCAGGGCGTCCAGCTCGAGCTGCACGTCGGCCTTGTCAATGCCGTCGGACTGGGCGAAGGCGATGCGCTCGACCATCTGCTGGGCAAGATCGGCAACGGTCTCGGCGCCGAGGCGCGCGGTGGCGACCGAGTTCTTGGTGGCGGTCATACCTTCGTTGATAGCCTTGAACATGCCGCTGTCGCCTTTCATCGTCTCCGAGATTGCGAAATAGGCTGCGTTCTCCTTGCCCGAACGGATCGCCAGGCCGGAGGAGACGCGGTTCTGCGTTTCCGTCAGGCCCCGGTTGATGTCGTTCAGCGTGGACAGGGCCACCATGGCGGAATTATTGTAGAGAATGGATGACATTTCGTGCTCTCCTGATTTCTCAGTTCTGTCAGTCTTCTGACTGAAACAGGACTTGCCTGCACCAACCTCACTTAAGGATCAGGGTTAAGCGGTGGTTAAGGTTTGGCGCGGGACGGGACTTTCTTAGAATTCCCTGTCGATGCCTGTGTTATTTTTGCCAGTCTGGTCCAGCTTCTTGCCGGATTTGCCGTAGCTCCCGCCCAGGGAATTGCGGCTGCTGATCTTCTCCACCTCGCGCAGGATGGTGCGGGCGGCGACGGCCATGCGCGAGAGGTAGGCGCTGTCCTCCTCGATGGCCTTCTGGAAGTCCGCCAGGAGGCCGCGCAGGTTGAGCCGGCGCGCCGCTTCGCTGTCGAGGAAGGGCTCCACCACCGGGGTCTGGAGTTCGATCCACTTGAGGGCCGCGGCCTTCTCCTCGTAGAGGCTTCCGACGACCTCCAGATTGCCCTCCTGGATGCCTGCCACCTCGGCCCGGAGGAGCGTCACCGTCTCGCTGATGCGGCGGGCGTAGGTTTCCAGGTTGCCCTGGTCTTCGCGGGTCATGTCGCGGCGCGGGGCCCTGTCGGCGGGGAGGGCCGCGGCGGCGCGGTGCTCGGAAAAGCGGAAGCGGCGCGGCGGGGTCATGAGCCGCCGCCCTTGCTGGCCTGGCTGTAGGCGCCGATCATCTGCTCCACGTGGCCCGCCAGGCCCAGGCCGCCCTGTTCGGCCAGGTGCTCGGCCACCGCCTCGGAGAGAAAGGAGCGCCACATCTCGGACTGCTGCTTGCTGCCGAAGGCGCTGTCGCCCGTGGTCTTGAGCATCTCGTCCACGAACTGGGTGAGGAAGATCGCCTCGAACTCCTTGGCCTTCTCGGCGGCCACCGGATCGCGCTCGGCGGCGGGGGTGGCGCGCTCGGCCGGGGCGGCGGGCAGGGGGCCGGGGCGCAGCTCCATCAGATGATCTCCAGATCGGCGTGAAGCGCGCCGGCCGCCTTGATGGCCTGGAGGATCGCGATGGTCTGGCGGGCGCCGACGCCGATGGCGTTGAGCCCGTTGACCAGCTCCTGCAGGCTCACGTCGCCGCGCAGGATGGTGAAGCTGCCCTCGCTCTCCTCCACGTCGATCTCCGTCTCCGGCACGATGACGGTGTTGCCGCCGATCTGGATCGGGGCGCCGGTGACCACGGCGGTGCTGCCGCCGTAGGAGACCGGGCCGGGCTGGCTGACGCCGAAACTTTCCTGGATGCGCACCGTCAGGCCGCCCTGGCTGATCGCCACCTGGGCGATGCGGACCTCGGCGCCCATGACGATGGTGCCGGATTTCTCGTCCACCACCACGCGGGCGACGGTATCGGGCGTGAGGGTCAGGTTCTCGATCGCCGTGAGAGTCTCGGCCACGTTGCCCTTGTCGCCGATCCAGACCTCCACGGTGCCCGGGTCCAGCACCTCGGCCACGCCGTCCCCGAGGCGGGCGGCGATGGCGTCGCTCATCCGGGCGGCGGTGGTGAAGTCCGGCACCCGCAGCGCGATGCGCACGGAATCGAGATCGAAGAGGCTGAAGCCGATCTCGCGCTCCACCAGGGCGCCGTTCTCGATCTTGGCGATGGTGGGCACGCCCTCCACGATGGAGGCGGCATTGCCGTCTATGCGGTAGCCCGAGGTCGCGATGGGGCCCTGCGCCACCGCATAGACGGCCCCGTCCGCGCCGGTCAGGGGGGTAACCAGGAGCGTGCCGCCACGTAGGCTGGTGGCGTCGCCGAGGGACGAGATGGTGATGTCGATGGAGGCGCCGCGCCGCGCGAAGGGCGGCAGCTTGGCGGTGACCATGACGGCGGCGGTGTTCTTTGTCTTGAGGTCGTTGGCGTCGAGGTTGGCGACGCCCAGGCGCTCCAGCATGCCGCGGATCGATTCAGCGGTGAAGGGGCTGGACTTGAGCTTGTCGCCCGTGCCCAGCAGGCCGACGACGAGGCCGTAGCCGATCAGGTGGTTTTCCCGCACCCCCTCGAAATGGGCGATGTCCTTGATGCGCACATCCGCCGCCCCGGGCAGGGGCGCCAGCGCGAGCGCCGCCACCAGCACCGCCGCGGCGAGGCGGGCGCTGAGGTGGGCGAGGCGGTTCAAGTATTGAGCAAGCATAAAACTGTTCAATCGCGTCGGTCCGGGATGCCTTGTAGAATAGTTGAGCTGTTTGTTGTTGTAAAGGAGAGATATTCTTGCTAATTTTCAAGAATAGTTTGGAGGGGCCCAGAAAAACATGAGAGTTTTTGTTTTCGAGGAGCAGCTGAACCGCCGCGCTGGCCTGGAGGCCGAGCTGCGCAGCGTGGACCTTCAGCCCCATTTCATCGCCCCCGAGTTCTTCACAACCGATATTCTTGCCCTGGCCAAGATCGAACAGGAGAAATGCGCCGTCCTGCTGGCCGAGAGCGAGGAGGTGCGGCGCCAGATTCAGACCCTGCGGCAGAACAAGTGCGCGAGCCCGGTCATCGTGATCCGCGATTTCCGCAATGCCCGCGACACGGCGGAGCTCTTGGACCTGGGGGCGGATGACGTCATGGTCAGCCCGATCCGCGGCGCCGAGGTGCTTTCGCGGATCAACTCGGTGATCCGGCGCCTGCACGGCCATGCTTCCGACTCCGTGGTGGTGGGGGAGCTGACGGCCTACTTCGACGGGCGCGACCCGGTGATCTCGGGCAACCGGATCAAGCTCTCCAAGCGGGAGCATTCGGTCTTTCAGCACCTGGCGCTGAATTCCAACAAGGTGATCTCCAAAGATGCCATCTACGACGCGGTCTATGGCTCGGCCATCGAGCAGCCCTTCGACAAGGTGATCGACGTCTACATCTGCAAGCTGCGCAAGAAGATCTCGGCCGCCTCCTCCTCGGGCTGGCAGTACATCGAGACGGTCCAGGGCCGCGGCTACAAGCTGACCCAGCCGGAGAAGGTTTCCGAGGCGAGCTGAGCCCCTAGCGCAGGAACTGCAGGATTGTCAGGTTTCCGAGCCGGGCCGAGACCTGGTAGCTGGCCTCGAGCTGGGTCTCCAGGAGGTTGAGCCGGGTCACCGCCTCGTAGGGGTCAACATTCTCGAAATCCGCGATCTGGGTGCGCTGCACCATGGAGATGTCCTCGAGCTGGCGCTGGGTCTTCTCCACGATCTGCTGATTGAAGCCGATCCGGGCGGAGACATCCAGCAGCCCCTCCTGACCCTGCGAGAGGCTGTCGATCACCTTGGTCATCCAGGCCTCGTAGGCCGCCGGATCGAGCTGGCTCACGTCGGTCGAGGCGAGCATCGCGAGGCCCTTGTAGGCCTCGATGAAGGGGGCGTCGTTGCCGCGCGCGCCATAGACCACCTGCTGGCCCACGTTGACCCAGGCGGCCACCTGGCGGGTGGGCTGTCCGCCGCCGTCGAGCGCGGCGGTGCCCTGGTAGAAGGTGGCCTCGAAGTTGTGGGCAGGCTGGCCGCCGTTCTGGGAGGCGAAGGAGAGGTCGATCTCGGCGATCATGGTGGCGGCATCGGTGGCATCGGCGGGGCCCGCGCCGACGATATTCTGGAGCACATCCTCTGGGGAGAGGCCGCTGGTGCCGCTGGTCTGGTTCCAGCGCAGGTAGGGGGGCGTGTCGGATTTCAGGCCGGAGAAGAGGAAATCACCGTTGAAGCTGGTGTTCATGGAGGCCACCAGCCCCTCGAGCGCGGAGCGGGCCTGGAGCTGCAGCATTTCGGCACCGCTGTTGGGCCGGGTGGCGTTGGCGAGGCTGTTCTCCAGCACGCCCTGGATCTGGGTGCGCACGGCCTCGACGGAGGCCATCATGGCCGAGAGCTTGTTGCCCAGGACCCCGTTGGAGGTGAGGAAGGTCTGGGTGTTGGCCTCGCGCGCCCGGAGCTTGATGACCGAGGCGGCGCGGGGGCCCAGTTCTCCGAAGACATCGGCGCGCTTGCCCGAGGCGGCCTCCTGGCTGGCCTTCTGCAGGTCCGCGGTGGTGCGGGCCACGTTCTGGCGGTTGAAGAGGTTGAACTGGTAGCTGGAGATGGTGCTGAGCACGCGCATCTTGTCGGCCTCCCTAGACCGCGGCCATGAGGGTGTCGATCATCTCGGAAATGGTGCTCAACATCCGCGAATTGGCCGCGTAGCTCTGTTCGATCAGCATCAGGCGCTGCATCTCGTCGTCGATGCTGACGCCCTCGGAATTGCGGCGGGCGGCGTTCACCACCTCGGCGGCCGAGGCGGCGGCCTTGAAGTCGTTCTCCGCCCGGAAGCGGGCGGTGGACTGGCTGGTGATCATCTCGGCGGCGAAGTCCTTGACCGAGACGAAGGCGGGCAGGCCGCTGGCGGGCGAGGCGCCGAGCGGCTGGTCGATGGCCGCGACGAAGCCGTCCACCTGGTTGGCGTCGGCGGCATCGCCGGGGGCGGTGGCGCCCAGGCCGTCGCGCATGCGCCAGACCTCGGCGTCGCCCGCGTAGGAGACGCTCTCGTTGACCTGAATGCGGCCTGCGAGGCCGGCCAGGTTGGCCACGTCATAGGCGGAGCCGTTGTCCGTGAAGAGGCCGGGCTGGCCGGGCATGAGGCTCTGGTCCGCCATCTCGAAGGCCGTGATGAGGCCGCGCGCGTAGTCGTCGAGCTGGGCGCCGAAGCGCGGGATGATGTCGCGCTTGAGCTCTGAGAGGCCCGCGAGGCTGCCCTGCTGGACGCCGCGCACGCCGTCCTTGAGCGGGGTGATGTCCTGGCTGCCGGCCATCAGGGTGCCGTCACCTGCGTTGAAGGTCACGTCCTGGACGAACTGACCCTCGATCAGGGCCGCGCCGCCCACGGTGTAGACGCTGACGACGCCAGAGGGGCTCTTGGTCACGCGGGTGTCCACGATGGTGGAGATGCCGTCGATGAGCTGGTCCATGGTGTCGTCGAAGCGGGCCGCCTCGGCGGAGCCGGGGGGCACGCCCTGGATGCGGCGGTTGAGCTCGCGCAGCTCGTAGAGGGACTGGTTGAGGTCCGCCACCTCGTAGCGGATCTCCATGTCCACCTCGCTCAGGGTCAGGGCAAGCTGGTCCGAGGCGCCGCGGATCGCCGAGGCCAGATCCTCGGCGGCCAGGACGGCGCCGGACTGGGCCTCGTTCGAGGAGGGCATGTTGGCGAGGGTGGTGAGGCTGGTCTCGAAGGCGGTGAAGCGGTCGGCCGGGGAGTTGCCGTCGCCCGGCTGGCCGATGTGGATCGTGTAGGAGTTGAGCCCCTCCTGGATCGCCTGGTGTCGCGCCATGCGGCTGCCCTCCATCCGCGAGAGCCGTTGCAGCGAGGCATCGACGTCGCGGCGGATGTCGCCGACCATGGCTCCGCCGGTGGCGGCATTGCCCGAGATCACCGTCGCGGTGCGCCGGACATAGCCGGGCGTCATGGCGTTGGCGACGTTTTCGGACGAGACCCGGGCCAGTTCCTGCGAGGTGCGCAGGCCCGATGCGGCTGAGTTGAGGGCCCCTGTCAGGCTCATATGTTACTCCGGCGTCCCGTTACCGCTTGAGGCGGGTGATCTCGTCCATCAGTTCGTCCGTGGTGGTGATGACCTTGGCGTTTGAGGAGAAGGCCCGCTGCGCCTTGATGAGGTCCGTCATCTCCTGAACGATGTCCACGTTGGAGGCCTCCAGCGCATTGCCGTTGAGCGAGCCGGCCGTGCCGGTGCCCGCCTTGAGGGCGCTGAAGGAGCCGCTGGCGTCGGTCATCATGTAGGCGTTGCCGTTCACCTCGACGAGGCCGTTGGGGTTGTCCACCACGGTGATCGGCACCTCAAAGAGGGGGCGCCGCATGCCGTTGCTGAAGATGCCGTAGAGGATGCCGTCGGAGCCCACCTCGCTGCGCGAGAGCTGGCCCACGCTGGAGCCGTCGCGGTCGAAGTTGAGCCCGAAGTCACCGGCGAACTGGGTGATCCCGTCGAAGGTGCCGGGGGCGCCGAAGGTCATCTCCACCACCTGGGGGGTGACGCCGTTGTTGATCGTCATGGTGGCGACACCGGTGGCCGGATCGAAGGCGAAGCTGGCCGGGACCGTCGATGAGTTCACCACGTTGGTGTAGGAGAGCGGCGAGCCGGCCTCGGGGCCGGAATCGCTGAAGGTGACGGTGACCGAGCCCATCGGGTTGCCGTCCGGGTCGGTCAGCGACAGGTCCCATTCGTTGGGGGCCGTGGTGGGCTGCCAGGACATGGAGATGCGCTGGGTCTCGCCCAGGGGCGTGTAGAGCCAGGCGGAGGTGGCGAAGGGCGCGCCGGGGGTGGCCAGGCCGGTGTCGGTGGAGGGCAGGTTGCCCGAGGCGCTCATTTCCGTGGTGACGCCGGCCGAGATGGCGAGGTCGCCCAGGTTCACGGTGCGCATCTGGTCGAAGGAGCCGCGGTCCACCGCGCCGACGGTGCCGTCGAGGCTGTAGGGGTAGCCCGCCAGGTAATAGCCCGCCGCGTTGCGCAGGTTGCCGTTCTCGTCCGGCAGGAAGGAGCCCGCGCGGGTCAGGAAGTAGTTGGCCGGGTTGGAATCGTTGGGGCTGAGCGAGACGTTGAAGAAGCCCGCGCCGCCGATCGCCATGTCGGTGGGGGAGTTGCTGCTGATCAGGCTGCCCGCGTTGGCCATGTCGATCACGCTGTGAGAGGAAACCGAGAGCGGCCCGGTGCTGCCGCCCGAGGTGCCGGAGGCCGCCGTGGTGACCATGTGGGAGAAGTTGCGCCGGTAGCCGACGGTGTTCGCGTTGGCGATGTTCTCCGAAATCGTCCCAACGGTCTTGGAGTTGGCCAATAGGCCGCTCAGGCCCGTTTGAAGGGTGCTTTGGATGCTCATTCTGCCGCCTCGATACAAGGATAAAGTCTTTTTGTGCCTCCTTTGTATCAACTCAAGTTTTAAGCGCGGTTAAATTTTTAGAAATTCTTAACTTTCTCTTCTTCCTCACCTTGGCGGGGGAAGGATTAGTCCGCCGGGGTGCCCGTGGTGTTCTTGATCAGGTCGAAGGTGCTGCGCAGCCGTTCCAGGCGTTCCTCGGCGGCGGCGGCGTGCAGGGGCATGAGCTCGGGGGCCTTTTCGTTGATGCCGCGGGCCAGCTCCACGATCTCTTTGGAGGAGGTGAGGCTGGGGAAGGCGCGGGCAACGCGGTCCAGGGTCTGGAGGTCTTCGGCCCGGTTGGCGGCGATCAGCAGGTAGGTGGCATCGTCGGCGGTGAAGCGGCCCGGAAAGTCGCGCCAGAGCTGGAGGTAGGCGCCCACCGCGCCGGGCCAGTCGTCCGCCGCCGCGAGGGCGGCACCGCGGTTGCGCAGGTGCTCGGCGGAGGGCTTCTCCACCACCGCCGCGAGGAAGGCGCGGCGCTCGTCGAGGTCCGAGAGGATGCGCGCGCGGGTCTCGGCCAGCTCCTGCTGCTGGGCGGGAAGCTGCGGGGCGGGCATCTCTTCGAGGACGGCGCGGGCCTCGGGGTTGAGACCGGCAAGGCGCAGGCCGCGGATGATCTTCAGGTCCAGCCGGACGAGCCCCTCCAGCCGCGCCGCATCGGGCAGATCCTTCTGCCGGTCCAGAAGCTTGCGGGCGCGTCTGTATTCCTGCACCGCTAGGTCCGTCGCGCCGAGGGAGAGGGCGTGATCGGCGATGGTCTCCACGTGGGCGGCGAAGGCGGGCCAGTCGCGGTAGTAGGGCAGGAGCCGGAGGTGGATCTGCATCCAGGCGCCGATGGGGCGGGGGGCCGAGGGATCGCGCTGGTAGGCGCGGGCGAGGAGCATCTCCACCCGTGCCTCGGTGGCGCCGGCGGAGGGGGCGTTGGGGAAGCGGGAGAGGAGCTTGCCCAGCACCAGCAGCTCCTCCACATCGAGCCCACGGGCGCCGTAGACCCGGGCCAGGCGACGCAGCACCTCGCGCTCGAAGCGGCCGCCGCGCCAGGCCTCGGCACCCTCGTCGAGCACGCTCTGGGCCGCCAGCAATGCTCCTTCGGAGCCGTTTTCGAGGGACATGTCGGCCACGGCCAGGCGGGCCCGGACCGCCCACTGATCCCAGCCGGTGACAGCCTCGAGGTAGGCCTCGAGCGCCGAGGCGTCGTTGCCGCGCTGCTGCTCCATCCTTCCCCGGAGGTAGTGGGCCACGGGCGCCCCGGCGAGATCGGGGAACTGGTCAAAAACCTCCAGCGCGCCGCGCGCGTGGTCCGGTAGGCCAAGCTCGATGGCGGCCTCGGTGAAAACCGGCAGCATCTGGCGCAGGACGGCGCGGGACTGCTGGCCGAGCCCGGCGAAGCTCTCGGCCAGATGCCGCTCCAGAAGGTCGATGTCGCTGCTGGCGATGGCCTGGAGGCTGGCCCAGAAGGCCCGGTCGGGCCGTTCGGGGCGGTTCAGCGGGGAGTCGGCGAAGGCGATCTGGTTGCCGAGGAAAAGCTGGGCGGCGTCCGACAGGGCGCGGTGCCGCTCCTCCAGGGCGGGGTTCTCGGGGCGGTCTCCCTCCAGGATCTCGGCCGCCTCCTGGACCAGCATGTGGGTCAGGTAGAGCTCGGCGATGTCGAGGATCAGCACCTCCTGGCGCGGGCCGTAGGTGAGGCTCAGGCTGTCGATGGCGGCGGTGAGATCGGGGTAGAAGCTGTCACTGGCCCAGCGTTGCAGGTTCATCGCGCGGTCCCAGGGCAGGGCCTGGGCGGGGGGCGCGGCGGCGGGTGCCGGGGTCTCGGCGGCAGAGCCGACCAGCGGGCAAACGGCCAGTGCAAAAACAATTCCAGTGGTGAGAAGTTTTAAGCTTGCCACTGTCCCCGGTTTATCCTTGTGGGTAAGAACTGTGTTGATTTAATCTTGTATCCGTGAAAAATTAACTTTGCAACAGACTCGCTGTCCGCGGGCGGCGCCATGAGGGGAGGCAGGCAGAGCAGATGAACGCGACAGGATATGTCTCCCTTTCCCGGGCCGCGGCGCTCGAGCGCTCCATGAACATGACGGCGCACAACCTGGCCAACCTGAACACGGCCGGCTTCAAGGCGATCAACCCGCTGCTGGAGACGGTGAACGAGCAGGGCCCCGAGGGCGGGGTGAGCTACGTGCTCGACAAGGGCAACTACCTGGACCTGCGCGACGGGGATTTCGTGCCCACCGGCAACCCCTTCGACCTGGCCGTCACCAATGATGCCTGGTTCACCTATGCCCTGCCGGATGGGGGCACCGGCTACAGCCGCGACGGGCGGCTGGTGCTGGACATCGACGGCCAGCTCAAGAACGCCTCGGGCTTTGCCCTGCTGGACGAGGGCGGCGCGCCGATCCTCCTGCCGGGTGATCTTGGGGAGTCGGTGATCGTTGGCCCGGACGGCACCCTGACCGACGTGGAGGGTGTGGACCTGGGGCGGATCGGCGTCGTCAACATCGAGGACGCGGCCCGGCTGGAGCCCCTGGGTGCGGGTCTCTATGCCCTGCCCGAGGGGGCGGCGGACCCGGACCAGGCCGAGGCACCGGCCCTGCGCCAGGGCTACATCGAACAGAGCAACGTGGCCGCCGTGCTGGAGATGACCCGGCTCATCGACATTCAACGCGCCTACGAGAACTCCACCAAGCTGATGACCGAAGAGAACGACCTGACGCGCTCGGCCATCGAACGGCTCGGCCGCGTCTGACAGGGCAGAGGGGACAGAGGACATGAAAGCACTGGGCATCGCCGCGACCGGCATGTTGGCGCAGCAGACCAACGTGGACGTGATCGCCAACAACATCGCCAACGCTACCACCACAGGCTACAAGAGCGGCCGCGCGGCCTTCCAGGACCTCATCTACCAGGGCGTCCATTCGGCCGGCACCCTCACCTCGGAGGATGGCACGGCGCGCCCCGTGGGCACTGACATCGGCCTTGGCGTCCAGGCGGCGGGGGTGATCCGGCACAACACCCAGGGCGGCCTGATCCAGACCGAGAACCAGCTGGACATGGCCATCGACGGGCGCGGCTTCTTCGTCATCAACCGCCCTGACGGGACCCGCGCCTATACCCGCGACGGCAACTTCCAGCTCTCCAGCGAGGGCCAAATCGTGACCCTGAACGGCTACGAGGTGGAACCGGCGATCATCGTGCCGGAGCTGACCCGCTCCGTCGAGATCAACCAGGAGGGCGTCGTCATGGCCTACGTGGAGAACGAGACGGCGCCGGTGGAACTGGGACAGCTGACCCTGGCCACCTTCCTCAACGAGGCCGGCATGAAGCCCGTGGGGGACAACCTGCTGGAGGCCACGGCGGCCTCGGGCGAGGCCATCGATTCAACCCCCGGCACGCCCGGGGTGGGCATCACCCGCCAGGGCTTCCTGGAGAACTCCAACGTCAACATCATCCAGCAGATCACCGATCTGATCTCGGCTCAGCGTGCCTACGAGATGAACTCCAAGGCCATCGAGACGGCAGACCAGATCATGACCTCGACCAACCAGATCAAGTAGAGGCGCGCCATGAGAGGCCCCCGATCCCTGCTGATAGCCTTCGCCCTGGCGGCGACGGTGGCCCTTGTGCCCCCCTCCCGGGCCGGGGCCACCACCGCCCCCATCGACGAGCTGGTGGCCGAGCGTGCGCTCGACGAGCTGGGCGCCCAGGTGCCGCCCAATGCCACCATCGAGGTGCGGCTGGCCGAGGGCGGGGTGGCCGAGGGCGCCTTCATCAAGGAGTTCTGGATCGACCCGAAGAGCGGCCAGTTCATCGCCAACGTGGTCTCGGAGCGGGGCCTGGTGGACCGGGTCTGGGGAATGGCCATGGTGACGGTGGAGATCCCCGTGCCCAACCGCCGCCTTCTGCCCGACGAGATCGTGACCGAGGCGGACCTCTCGATGCTCAGCCTGCCGTTGCAGCGGGTCGGCACCCTTTCGATCCATGATCCGGCCGCCCTGGTGGGCCAGCAGGTGCGCCGCGTCCTGGCCCTGGGCCGCCCGGTGCCCGTCTCCTCCATCGCGCCGCCGCGGATCATCGACCGGGGCGAGAAGGTCAAGATCCGGCTGCGCCAGGGCGCGCTGGAGCTGACCGCCGAGGGCCGCGCCCTTTCTGACGCCCATCAGGGCCAGGAGCTGCGCGTGGTCAACCTTTCCAGCAACAAGGCCCTTTCGGCCGTCGCCGTGGCCGAGGGCCTGGTGTCGGTCACGGGCGCGGGGTTCTGAAGATGAAACGCCTCTCCCTCTCCCTTGGCGCCGCCGCGGCGCTCCTGCTGGGCGCCTGCGCCGAGCTTCAGGAGGTCCGTGATCCGCAGGTGAGCGACCTGGTGCTCGACCGGGGCGCCATGTCGGAGCTGAACCGGGTCAACGTGCCCATGCCGCCGCCCAACTTCGATCCGCCGCCGCAGCGGGCCGAGGCGGCGAGCCTCTGGCGCACCGACACGGCCTCCTTCTTCACCGACCGGCGCGCCACCGAGGTGGGCGACCTGGTGACCGTGCTGATCAACATCAACGACCGCGCCAACCTGGCCAACGCCACCGAGCGCAGCCGCAGCGCCACCCAGACGGTGCTGGACCCGGACATCCTCGATTTCGACACGGACACCGACAGCGGCGTCGCCGTGGGGCTCGAGAGCACCTCGGAGCGCGAGGGCCAGGGCTCGATCCGGCGCAACGAGAACATCCGCCTGCGGGTCGCGGCGACGGTCATGCAGATCCTGCCCAACAACAACTTCGTCATCGCCGGCCGCCAGGAGGTGAAGGTGAACCAGGAGCTGCGCGAGCTGCGCATCGCCGGGATCATCCGGCCCGAGGACATCTATCTCAACAACACCATCGACTACGACAAGATCGCCGAGGCCCGGATCTCCTACGGGGGGCGGGGCCAGCTTTCCGTGGTCCAGCAGGCGCGGATCGGACACGATGTGCTCGAGATCGTGCTGCCCTACTAGCGGGCGGGGGGGATGCTGAAGGTCGCGCTCATCGGTCTTCTGGTGGCGGCGGCCGGGGCGCTGGGCTACTTCGGCGAAAGCTACCTGCGCCCCACCAAGGCCCCGGCACCCGAGGGGGCGGCGATGGAGACCGAGGAATCCGTCCTTCTCTTCAAGCTGCCGCTGGGCAAGTTCACCATGCAGATCTCGCAACAGGAGACGGTGCTGCACCTGCTCTTCGACATCGACGTCTACGTGAACGGGGCCACCTCCTTTCACGAGATCAACGGCAGCATGGGCAAGGCCCGGCTGCGCGATGCCGTTGTCCTGGCGGTGGCCGAGCTGGCCGAGACGGACCTGGAGTTCAGCACCGGCGAGATCGGCGCGGACGCCAAGGAGGACCTGGCGCACAAGATCGTCCGCAAGCTCTACGTGAACTTCCCGCGCATCCGCACGGCGCGGGTCAACAGCTTCATCACCAACACCACGCTGCGCAACTGATCCCCGGCCAAGGGCGCCGGGGGGCGGCTCAGTCCGCCGTGCCGGCCGCCTTGACGGTGACGGAGGAGACCTCGGTGCCGTCCACCATCTCGAAGCGGATCTCGCCGTCGCGGAAGAGCACCTCCTTGACCGTGGCGCTGCGCTGGAGCCGCGCCTCCACCGGCTCGCCGAGGTTGTCGAGGGCGGTGAGTTCCACCCGGTAGCGGCCCTCCAGCAGGTCCGTGCCGAGGTCATCCTTGCCGTCCCAGCCCAGGGCGATTTCCTCACCCGGGGTGGTGGGCAGATCGGTCAGGGTGCGGACGGTGGTGCCCAGGGGATCAATGATCCGGGCGCTCACCTCCTCGGCCCCCTCGGGTAGGAGGTAGGTGCTGCCCACGGCCCCGTCCTTCAGGATCACCTCGTCGCTCTCGATGGTCACCTCGCGGCCCAGCAGGTGCGTGCCCGCCAGGTTCATCACCGAGTTCAGGCGGCTGTTGAGCGATTCCAGCTCGCTGTTGGTGCGCACTGCCTGTTCCACCTGCGAGAGCTGGGCGAGCTGGGAGACGAACTGGGTGCTGTCGATCGGCTCCAGCGGATCCTGGTTGGAGATCTGCGCGGTCAGCAGGGTGAGGAAGTTGGTGTAGTCCTCGTTGAGGTTCTGGAGCGAGGTGTTGCTGTTCGCCTGGCCTGCGGCGGCGGCGCGGTCCAGCAGTTCCGTTGTTGTCAGCATGGCGTCTCTCCTAGGTCAGGATGTCGAGGCTGTGGTCTTGGATCGTGTCGGTGTGGGCGCGCTGGGGGCGCTCCTGGGGGCTGCCCTCGGGGCCCGTGCCGGTGCCAGGTCCGGGGGCGGTCGCGGTCTCCTCGGGGGTCTCCTGGCGCGGCGCCTGTTCCTGGAAGTCCAGCAGGCTGCTGTCGGAGATACCGAGGCTCTGAGCGATCATCTGGCGGTCCTCGCGCAGGGCCTGGAGGACGGCGGGGTTCTCCACCCGCACGGCCACCTGGGTGGGGGCGTCGCGCTCGCCCATGATCTCGATCTCAACGGCGCCGAGGCCACGGGGCACCAGGTTCACCGTGGTGCGCCCGGCGGCGGCTGCGACGGACTTGATCTGGGCCAGGAGCACGGCCTTGGCGGGCAGGGGCGGCTGCTCCGATGCCGGGGGCGGGGCGAGGGGGGCGCGGGCGGCTGTGGTTTCCGGCAGCGGGCGCGCCTCGGGGAGGGGCGCGGCGGCGCGGGGCTCTATCTCGGCGGTGGCAAGGAGGGGCTCGCGCGGGGCCGCGGCGGTGGCGGGCTTCGGCTGGCCGGGCTTGGCTGCGAAGAGGGCGAGGGCGGGGTTTGTTTCGGTGGCTTGGGGGAGGGGGGCGGACGGCGTGGGGTCGGCGAGGGGGGGCTGTGCGGTGGCTTGCGGTGCGGGCGCTTGGGCGGTGGTCGGCTGCGGGCGGGTGGTGCCGGGGGCCGCGAGGGTGGGGGCGCTGGGTGTGGCGGCGGGGGCCGGGGCCTGCGGGGCGGCTTCGAGGTTGGCGGGCTGGACCGGCGCGCTGGTGGGCTGGGGGGTGACGGCTGGCTGGACGGCCCGCTGGGGCAGCGGCGCGGCGAGAGGCTGGGGCGTGACCGGCGCGGCGGTCGGCGTGGCGACTGCTGGGGGCGCGGTCGGGATAGCCTGTTGGGGCGGCAGCGCGGCTTGAGCCGGTGCCGGGGCGACGGGGGCGGTTGGTGTGACGGTGATCCCCGGTGCGGCGGGGGCTTGCGGCGAGACAGGCGCGGGCTGGGGGGGGGCCGGAGTGGCGCTCTGCTGCGGCAGGGCGGTGGCGACAGGCGGATGCGCCTGGGAGGGTGTCGAGGGGCTGGCCGGTGTGGGTGCCGTGGGCTGCGGCGTCAGGTTTTGCGCTGTGGCCTGAGGGGCGGATACGGATGGCTGCGGCTGGAGGCCCGCGACCTGCGCGGCGATCGGGGTCGCCTGCGGTTGCGCGGCCGCTGGGGTCTGGGGGGCGACGTTGGCGGGCGCGGCGGCCGGGGTGGCCTGGGCCACCATGGGGGCTGCCGGTGCGGCGGGTGTGCCTGGCTGGGTTTGGGCAATCGCGGTATTTGTCAAGGCGGGCAGAGGGCTCGCGGGCGGCTGTGATTGAATAGCCGCGGGCGCAGCGAGGGTCGGTCGCATTGTGCCTTCGGCTGGGGGCATCGCGGGGACAAGTGGAGCGGCGGCGTTCGCGACTGGGTTTGTCGCCTGCGGGAGGGTGATGGTCTGAGCCGCCGGGACAGCGGCCAGAGACGCAGCGGGCGCGGAAGGGGTGTCGGCCAAGGGCGCAGCGGGGGCGGTCGGGGTCTTGGCCTTGCCGATCTGGGCGGGCGCAGCTTCATCGGTGATGAGCGCGGGCGCTGGAGCGGCCTGCGGCTGGGGGGGGCTGATCTGCGCCTCCACTGGCGCAAGGGTCAGGGTCAGCGCGGCTTCACCCGGCACGCCCTCGGTCACCTCCGCGCTCTGCTCGGCGACGGTCCCTTCCTCCGCCGTCCCATCAGCCACGCTCTGCGGCACAAGGATCGCCGCCCCGGTCCGCAGGTTCCCCGGCGTCGCGCCGGGTTGGGCAGCTGTCGGGGCCACGGGCGCCACTGCCCCGGTGCCCATCAGCGCCGCGAAGAGCCCCGCCGGGCCGCCCGCTGGGGCGGCCCCCTTGGGACCACCAGCGGCGGATGTGCTTGCACCCGCAAGGATAGAAAAGAGGTTCTCCATGTCAGTTCAGGCGGCTG
This sequence comes from Sulfitobacter sp., assembly GCA_965212515.1. Lineage (GTDB taxonomy): Bacteria > Pseudomonadota > Alphaproteobacteria > Rhodobacterales > Rhodobacteraceae > Sulfitobacter. Next base: position 719,144 of record OZ243122.1, on the reverse strand, counting down.
GTGGTGATGCCGCGGGCCAGGAGGGCCTGCTTGAGGCGCACCAGGGCGCGGCGTTCGATCTGGCGCAGCTTGCTGTTGCTCAGGCCCAGCTCGGCGGCCAGGTCGCCCACGCTTTCGGGGCGGGCGGCGAGGGCGCGGGCCTCGACCACGCGGCGCTCCTGGGGCGAGAGCTCGGCCAGGGCGGCGGCGACCTCGGCGCGCAGCCGGTCCTGCGCGGCGGCGGTGATGAGCTGCTCCTCCGGGGTAGGTGCCTCGCAGGCGAGGTGGTCGAAGATCTCCTCCCCCTGGACCTGCGCGCCGCCGGAAAGCCGTTCGTTTTCCGGCACTTCCACCACGGAGAGGATGCGGCGGTAGGCGCTCAGGACGCGGTTCTTCACCCAGAAACGGGCATAGGTGGAGAAGCGCACCTCGCGGCTGAGGTCGAACATCTCGGCCGATTTGATGAGGCCGAAGACCCCCTCGGCGACCAGCTCTTCTTGGTTGATACGGCTACAGCCAAAAGGCCGCACGGTGGTGAAGACGATGCGCAGGTGGGACAGGACAAGCCGCTCCAGGGCGGCGCGGTCGCCCGCGCTTTGCCATTCGGACAGGAGCGCGCGTTCGCTCTCCGCGTCCAGCAGGGGCGCCGATGCCGCCGCTGCGAAAGAAATTTCCATGGTCCTGCCCGCCTGTTTTTTCAAGAATAATCGCACAAATCCTTTTTCTTGCAAGAAAAAAGAGCGGGAATCATGCGGCTCATGGCGCAGAGTCAAGAGCTGCCATGGGCAACCGGCCAAAGCGGACCCCGTTGGCGAAATCTACGCCCCGCCGGAACCGCGACCAAGCGCCGCGCATTTGTCACCCAGACAAGGCTTTGCAGGGCACCATGACCAAGAACGCTTGCGTGATCGTCAATCCGGCCTCGGGCAAGGGCAAGGCGCGGGCACAGCCGCGCCTCGACCCGGACCGACTGGCCCAGAGGGGCGTCACCCCCATCGAACTGAAATCCGGCAAGGAGATCCCCGCCGCCGTCAAGCGCGCGCTGGAGGCGGGCCACGATCCGATCATCGCCGCGGGCGGTGACGGCACCATCTGCGGCGTCGCCGAGGCGCTGGCGGGGCAGGGGCGCCGCCTGGCCCTCATGCCCTTGGGGACCTTCAACTATTTCGCCCGCAGCCTCGACATTCCGGCCGAGGAGGCAGCGGCGCTCGAGGTGGCGCTGGAGGGGGCGGACCGGCCCCTCTCGGTGGGCGAGGTCAATGGCCGGGTCTTTCTCAACAATGCCAGCATCGGCGCCTACGCGGCGGTCCTGGAGGTGCGCGAGAACGTCTACCGCGACTGGGGGCGCAGCCGCCTGGCGGCCTACTGGTCCGTGATCAAGGCGATGGCTGTGCTCTACCGCTCGCTCAAGATGAAGATCACCGTGGACGGCGAGGTGCACCACATCCGTTCGCCCGTGGCCTTCGTGGCGATCCGGGCCTACCAGCTGCGCGAATTCGAGCTGGCCGGGGCCGAGGCGGTGGAGCAGGGTGAGATGGCGCTCCTGGTGGCGCGTTCCTCGGGGCGGCTGGGGCTGCTCTGGCGGGCGATCCGCATCTTTTTCAAGGGCGCACGCCTGAACGAGGACTATGTGCTCTATACCGGGAAGGAGATCGACATCGAGACCAGCCGCAGCAACCGCCTGGTGGCGCGCGACGGCGAGAGGGAGCGCATGAAGGGCCCCTACCGCTTTCGCCTGCGTCCCGAGGCCCTCACCGTGAAGGTGCCCCCGGCGGGTGAACGCGCGGCCTGATGCGGCTGTGTCTTCTGTCCGACCTGCACTTCGGCCGTGCCCGCGCCGAACTGGTGCCTGCGCTGCTGGAGACGATCCAGCAGCAAGACCCGGACCTGGTGGCGATCGCGGGCGATTTCGTGCAACGCGCCCGCAAGAGCCAGTACAGCAAGGCGCAGGATTTCCTGCGCCGCCTGCGCCACCCCTGGATCGCCGTGCCGGGCAACCATGACATTCCGCTAATTAACCCGATCCGCCGTTTCGTCACGCCGCGCCGCGCCTTTCGCCGCTACATCGCCCCGGAAACCGAGCCCCTGGTGGAGGGCGAGGGCGCCGTGGTGGCGGGGATCGACACGACCTACCGCCTGCACCATCAGAGCGGCTACGTGCGTGAGGCCCAGATCGAGCGCATCGCGCGGCTGATCCGGCGCCATGGCCAGGCGCGCACGGTGGTGATCCTGGCGCATCACCCCTTTCACCACGGTGCCGAGATCGAGAAGAAGCTGATGCGCGGGGCGCCCCGGGCGCTCGACGTCTGGGCCGAGGCGGGGCGCCACGTGATCCTCTCAGGTCACCTGCATCGCTGGACGGTGGAGCCCTTCGTGACCCGCAAGAACCAGTCCATGACGCTCCAGGTGCATGTGGGCACGGGCCTCTCCACCCGCCTGCGCGGCGAGCCTAACGAGTGTGCCCTGCTTGAGGTGTCTGCCGGGGAGGTGATGGTGGAGCGCCACAAGGTGCCCGCCGGGGAGGACCGCTTCGTCGCCGCCGACAGGCATTACTTTGCCGCCGGGCCCGACGGCTGGGTGCGGCAGGAGCGCTAGCTGGCGGCCTCGCCCAGGGTGTCGGCCTTGGTCGCGCCGCGCTCTCCCATCGGGTCGCCCTCGCCGACGGTGGTGTCTTTCCGGGTCTGAGCCTCGATCTCGGCGTTGAGTTCCGCCCCGAGGAGGATGATGAAGGCCGAGAGCCACATCCACATGAGCAGGACGATCACCCCGGCCATGGTGCCGAAGGTTTCGTTGTAGGTGCCGAAGTTGGCCACGTAGAAGGCAAACCCCGCCGAGCCAATGATCCAGACCAGGCAGGCCACCAGTGCCCCGGGCGAGATCCAGCGCCAGGCGGCGCGGTCCCGCGAGGGGCCGTAGCGGTAGCAGAGGGCCAGGCCCGTGATGGCGATGAGGAGCGCGCCGAGCAGGCCCGCGCCGCTCAGCACCCAGTCGAGCCAGGGCGGTGTTTGCTCGAGCGCTACGAGGAGCGGCAGGCCGCCCAGCATGGCAAGCCCGAGGAGGGCCGAGAGGATGGCCAGCAGGGTCAACACGAGCTTCACCGCGTTGAGCATCAAAAAGCCCCTCTCTTCCTCCTCGTCGTAGGCGATGTTCATGCCCTGCATGAGGCTGCCCACGCCCTTGGAGGCGGACCAGAGGGCAAGCAGCAGGCCCAGCACCAGTGCGAGGCCCAGGCCCCCCTCGCGGGAGCCCGCGACCTTCTCGGCCTGGTCCGTCACGATGGTGAGCACCTCCTGGGGCACCAGCCCTTCGAGGCCCTGCATGAGGCTGAGAACCTGGTTCGGCTCCACCAGCAGGCCCGCGAGGGCCATCATGGCGGTGATGCCGGGAAAGAGGGCGAGCAGCCCGTAAAAGGCCACCCCGGCGGCGACGAGGCCGACACGGTCGGCGGCGATCTCGTCTTTGACGCGGAAGGCGATGTCCTTCCAGCCGGGGGCGGGAATGTCGGTGGGGGTGCGGGCCTCTCTGCCTCTGCTCATCTTCAGGTCCTTTCTGAATTGCCGAAGGGGCCGCGCGATGGTTCACGCGGCCCCCTCGAACGGGTCACGGGGTCAGCTCTTCTGGAGCGACTTGCCCAGATCCTTTTCCTCGGCCTCGCTCTTGGCGCGGTCGGCCACACGTCGGGCGGAGTCCTTGGCGTGATCGGCGGCGGCCTGGACCGCGCTCTTGTCGCCGGGGGCGCTCTCGTCGATGCCCTTCTTGGTCTCGTCGGCGATCTCCTGGGCCTCGTCGCGCAGGGCCTCGGCCACTTCCTGGGCCTTGGCCGTCTCCTCTTCGAGGACGCGCTGGGCACGGCGGATCAGGCGGTCGCTGTGGGCGCCGAGGTATTCGTCCTCCTGCCGGGTGCGGGGCAGGGTGGCCGCAGCGGCAGCGCCGATTGCAAAGGCCAGGGCGCCGAAGACCAGCGGCTGACGGTCGTACATCTCGGCCGACTGGGCGCGGGCGTCGCGGGTGGCCGCGGCGGCGCGGTCCCGGGCGCGGAGAGCGGCAAGGCGGGCCTGAACGACACGCTCGCGGGCCTCCTCGCTCAGCTTCTCGGTGCCCTGGGCGAGGCGGGCGCGGGTGCGGGCGGCGGCCTCTTGGGCCGAGCCGGCGGCCGAGGCGGCACCGTCGCGTACCGATCCTGCGGCGCTGCGGGCGCCATCTGCCGTGGCCTGCCCTGCCTTCCGGGCCCGCTCGGCGGCGCTCCCGGCGGCAGCTCGGGCGCCCTCGGCGGCCCCGGCGGCCTTGTCGCGCGTTGTGGCGGCGGCACTGCCAGCGGCTTCCTGGACCCCTGCGGCGGCGCCAGCGGCGCGGTCCCGCGCGCTGCCTGCCCAGGCGCCGGCCCGTTCCGTCAGGCCCGGGCCGTCGTCTGCCTCGTCGAGATCGTCATAGAGCCAGTCCATGGCCGGATCGTCGTCGCGGTAGTGGGCCGGGGCAGGGGCGCCCAGGGTGCCCGCACGGGGCACGTGACCGCCGCGCGGATAGCCGATGGGATCGCCATAGGCGGCGCTGCCGTCGGCCTCGGCCACGGGGCGAGCGCCCGCCGTGGGGACGGCCATGGCGCCGGGATCGGGCCGGCCGGCCTGGGGTTGGGGCGCCGGCGGCTGGCTGTTCTGGCCGCGGCCACCGAAGGCGAGCCAGGCCAGCCCGGCGCCGACGAGGGCCACGCCCAGCGGGTTTTCCTTGACCGTCGCGCTGACGTTGCGGGCAATCTCCCCGCCATTGTCGCGCAGGTGGTCCGAGACCTGCCGAGCCACCCCGTCGAGGGAAAAGCGGTCCTGCAGGGAGTGGATGTTGCCGGACAGCTGCTCGCGTTCGCGCTCGATGTCCCGTTCGATCTGTTCGGGGCTTCTGGTGTCAGGCATGGGTGCTCTCCTTGATGACTTCGGCGTCGCGCTTGACGTTCCGGGCGGCCCGGTTCGGCGCGATGCTGCTGAGTTTCAGGTCATTGGTGCCCTTGGCTGTCATGCCGAAGGCGATCAGCGCCAGGGCGCCGCCGACGATCACGGCGGACCAGCCCGCCGGGATGCCGAGGGCCGTCAGGGCGGAGACCAGGGCAGCGGCCAGCACGTTGAGGGCCACCAGGGCGATCACCACGGCGCCGACCAGAAGGCCGATGGCGGTGGCGGCGCGGCGCAGGTTCTCGTTGATTTCGGCGCGGGCCAGATCGACTTCCTTGCGCACAAGGTTGCTCACGTTCTGGAGCGCGTCGCTGACCAGGTCGGTTGCGGATTTGGGGGTCGGTTCAGTCATTGGAAAAGTCCATCTGCGGCATGTTCGGGTTGTAGGGCGTGCCATGGGCCGAGGGCCGGGCCGGCTGGGGCGCGCCGTCGCTGGCGTAGCGGCCCTGGTCAGACGCCTTGGCAAAGCGCGAGACGGTGAAGCCCAAGAGGGCGGCGCCGCCGAGGAAGGCCAGGGGGTTGCGGCGGGCAAAGTCGCTCACCGTGCCGACCATGTCGTTGGCGCTCTGGTCCTTCACGCTGTCGGCCATGTCGGCCAGCCCGTCGGCGAGATAGCTGAAGGCGCTGCCCTGGGGCGATCCGTTGCGGACCTCCTCGGCGGCCTTGCGCAGGGCCTCTGCGGTGCCCTGCATCTCGCTGGCGAGGCCGTCGCGGGCCTCCTCGGTCTTGGCCGTGGCGTGGGCCTTTGCGGTCTCGGTGGCCTCCCGCGCCATGTCGGAGGCGCTGCTGGCGGCCTCCTGGGCGGTTTGCTTCACCTCTTGTTTGGTTTGCGATTGCGCTGACATTTCTTGCTCCTTGGTTCAGTCGTTTGTGGGTCCGGGGCGGTCAGGCAAGGAGGCTCAGGACCGCCAGGATGACCACGATCAGGCCGATGAGGTAGAAAAGTTGATGCATGGTGATGCGCCTCCTGGGTCTGTGATCGCTTGCCGGACCAACACCTGCCCGGAAAAAGGGTTCCTTGGCGGCAGGGGGGGGGGGCGGTTCAGCGTTGGGAAGGGCATGAAAAAAGGGGCACCCGCGGGCGCCCCTTGTTGCTCTCATTCTACTTTTCCGCCCCTCTACTCGGCGGCGATGGCACCCTCCTGGGCGGCGGCGTAGTGGTTGCTGGCGGCCAGGAGGCCCGCCTTCTGGCCGCAGTCGAAGCGGGTGCCGGAGAAACGGAAGGCGGTGACGCCGTCCGTCCGGGCCATGCGCTCGATGGCATCGGTGAGCTGGATCTCGCCGCCGTGGCCCGGGGCCTGATCCTTGAGCAGATCGAAGATGCCGGGCGCCAGGAGGTAGCGGCCGACGGCGGCCAGGCGCGAGGGGGCCTCCTTGGGGGCGGGTTTCTCTACCAGGCCCGTGCAGGGCTGGCTCTGGCCCCGGGCAGGGCCTTCTGGGCGGAAGATGCCGTAGCGATTCACCTCCTCGGCGGGGACTTCCATGGCGGCGATCATGTTGCCGCCGGGGCCCTCTGCGTGGGCCTCAGCCATTTCCTTGAGGCAGGGGGCGCCGAGGATCAGATCGTCGGGCAGGATCACGGCGACAGGGGCGCCGCGCACGTGGTCGGCGGCGCAGGCGACGGCATGGCCGAGGCCCAGCGGCTCATCCTGGTAGACGAAGTGGGTCTCGATGCGGCTGCTCACGCCGGCCCGCTCCACGGCGCGCAGGAGTTCGATCTTGCGGCTGGCGCGCAGGCTCTCGCGCAGCTTCATGTTGTCCTGCACGTAGTCCTCGATGGCCCGCTTGGAGCGGTGGGAGACGAAGACCAGCCGCTTGGCCCCGGCCTCCAGCGCCTCGTCGATGGCGAACTGCAAGAGCGGCGTGTCGAAGACGGGCAGAAGCTCCTTCGGAACCGATTTGGTGGCCGGCAGGAGCCTGGTGCCCATGCCCGCCACCGGGAAGATTGCCGTCGCGAATCGTGCCATGCTGCGTACCCCTGTCTGGACCAAAATCACCCTTCCAGAACCGCCCCCGGGGCAAAGGGTTCCGCGCGATGCTGCGCTGCCGCATCGGAAATGACCAATTCCTTAAAGCGGCCATAGGCTGGCGGACCCCCGCCAACCCCCTAACGCCGCGACACATTTCTGGCGAACTAATTCCCCGCTCTCGCGTTAATTGATAAACAAACCGTGAAGAGGTGCTGGGCCGCCCCGCCACGGGGCTTCCCGGCCAAGACAGAGCGACAATGACCCAGAGCAAGCATCAGTTCGTCCCCCAGACGGCCCTGCAACGCAGGCTCTCGTCGGTCGGCTATGACGCCACCGCGCCCGAGTTCTCCGAGCAGGGTGACTTTGTGCGCCGCCGCACCGTGCTGGCGGAGCAGGCAAGCGAGGTGGCCGGCGTGCGCGAGCTGCGCTCGGGTTGGGCCATTGCGCGCGACCTCTCGGAGGGCAAGCGCGGCCCCATCGTGCGGCTCTATCTACCGGGTGATCTTATTGGCTTTTCCGAGAAATCCTGCGGCCGCCACCCCTTCCAGATCTCCATGATCGCCGATGGATCGGTGCGCCACATCCCGCAGCTCGACACCAAGCCCACCGGCCAGCGCCGCGCCGACCGGGAGCTGATCTGGGCCCTGGCGCAGCTCGAACAGCAGAGCTTCGTGCGCACCCAGCAGCACATTGCCGCGGCGCGGCGGCTTTCGGCGGCGGACCGGGTGAAGCACTTCCTGCTGCTGCTACACGCCCGCCTGACGGACATCCGCGCGGCCCAGGGCGAGCGGATGAGCTTCCAGCTCAAGATGGTGGACCTGGCGGACATCGTGGGCCTGTCGGCGGTGACAATCTCGCAGCTCATGGGGCGCTTCAAGGCGGAGGGGGCGATCAGCCTTGGCCCCAAGACCCTGACCCTGCACCACCGTGCCGACTGGGCCGAGGATACCGGCTACCACTACCTCGGCACCAGCACCTGGTGCGGGCTGGAGGACCTGCCCGAGGGGACCGCGGCGGAGTAGCGGCGGAACCGGCGCGCGCCCGTGCGCGTTGACCCGGCGTTCACTCACCGAAAGGCCTGCCATGGCTCCGCGCGCGCTTTGGAAGGGGCAATTGCGCCTCTCCCTCGTTTCTATCCCCGTCGAAATCTACTCCGCCACCAAGACCGGGGCGCGGGTTTCCTTCCGGCAGATCCACGAGCCCTCGGGCAAGAAGGTGCGCTACGAGAAGACGGTGCCCGGGGTCGGCCCGGTCAAGACGGACGACATCGTGAAGGGCTACGAGGTGGGGGATGACGAGTACATTCTGATCGACCCCGAGGAGATCGACGCCATCAAGCTGGAGACGAAGAAGACCTTCGAGCTGGTCCAGTTCGTCGAGGCCTGCGAGATCCCGCCACTCTACTTCGACAAGCCCTACTACATCACCACCTCGGACGAGCTGGCGCAGGATGCCTACCGGGTGGTGCGCGACGCCCTGCGCCAGGCGGGCAAGGTGGGGCTGGGCCAGGTGACCATGCGGGGCAAGGAATACCTGGCCGCCGTGAAGCCCTGCGGCGACGGGCTGCTGATGGAGACCCTGCGCTACGCCGACGAGCTGCGCGAGGCCGACGCGCTCTTCACCGGGATCGAGGATGGCGATTCCGATCCCGAGTTGCTGGAGGTGGCCACCTCCCTGATCGACCGCAAGACCGCGGCCTTCGACGCCAGCGCCTATTCCGACAAGTATGCCGAGGCCCTGAGCGACCTCCTGGAGGCCAAGCGCAAGGACAAGAAGGCGCCGCGGGTCCGGGCCGAGGGCGAGCGCGGCGAGGAGGGCGGCGACAACGTGGTGGACCTGATGAGCGCCCTGAAGGAGAGCCTGAAGGAGGCCGACAAGGGCAAGAAGAAGCCGCGCCGCAAGAAGGCGAGCTGACCCATGGCGAAGGGTGCCGACCGCCTGGCCGACTACCGTGCAAAGCGCGACTTCGAGCGCACGGCGGAGCCGGCCGGGGCCATGGCGGCGGCGCGGGAGACGCCGCGCCGGTTCATCGTCCAGAAGCACGACGCCTCGCGGCTGCACTACGATTTCCGGCTGGCCTGGGAGGGCGTCCTGCTCTCCTGGGCGGTGACGAAGGGACCCTCGCCCGATCCGGGCGAGAAGCGCCTGGCGGTGCGGACGGAGGATCACCCGCTCGACTATGCCGAATTCGAGGGCACCATCCCGGCCAAGGAGTACGGCGGCGGGACAGTCATGCTTTGGGATGAGGGCACCTGGGCGCCGCAGGAGGATTTTGCCAAGGGGCTCAAGAAGGGCAAGCTGAAGATCATCCTTCAGGGGAGGCGGATGCAGGGCGGCTGGGCGCTTGTCCGGATGGGCGGCAAGGGCGGCGAAAAGCGCGAGAACTGGCTCCTGATCAAGGAGCGGGACGATTACGCGGAGGATGACCTGGCGGGCCTGACCGGGGGCGAAGCGCGCTCGGTCAAGAGCGGGCGTACCATGGAGGAGATCGCCGAGGGACGGAAACCGCGCAAGCCAAAGCCGCCCAAGGCGGCGCCGAAGCGCGACAAGGCGCCCGCCTTTGCCAAGCCGCAGCTTGCCACCCTGGTGGCGGAGGCGCCCGAGGGGGAGGACTGGCTGCACGAGACCAAGTTCGACGGCTACCGCTGCCTGGCGGCGCTGGGCAAGGGCGGGGCGCGGCTCTACACTCGCTCCGGCAAGGACTGGAGCGAGAAGTTCACCGGCTTGCCCGAGGCCTTCGAGGCGCTGCCCTGCCGCGCGGCGCTGATCGACGGCGAGGTGATGGCCGCCAGGGTCAAGGGGTCAGCTTTCTCCTCGCTTCAAAAGGCGCTCAAGGAGGGCGGGCCGCTGGTCTTCTACGCCTTCGATCTGCTCTCGCTCGACGGTGAGGATTTGCGCGGCGAGGGCCAGCTTGACCGTCGTAGGCGGCTGGCCGAGCTTCTCTCAGGGCTGCCCAAGGAGGGGCCGCTGCGGATCAGCGATCACGTGGTGGGGCAGGGGCCGCAGGTCTTTGAGGCGGCCTGCCGGGCGGGGGCCGAGGGGATCATCTCCAAGCGCATCGACGCGCCCTACCGGGGGCGCCGCAGCCGCGCCTGGGTCAAGGTCAAGTGCACCCGGCGGCAGGAGTTCGTGATTGTCGGCTATACCCCTTCGGACAAGCGCGGGCGGCCCTTCGCCTCGCTCCTGCTGGGCAGCCACGAGGGCGGGACGCTGCGCTACAAGGGCCGCGTCGGCACGGGTTTCTCGGGTGAGACGATGGCGGAGATCAAGCGCGCCTTTCACGCCCGCAAGACCCCGCCAGTGGAGGCGGTGCCGCCGGAGATCGCCCGGGATGCCAAGTGGATCCGGGCGGAGCTGGTGGCCGAGATCGACTTTGCAGAATTCACCGCCGACGGCCACCTGCGCCACGCGGCCTTCCAGGGACTGCGGCAGGACAAACGGGCGGAAGAGGTGACACTGGAGGTTCCCATGGCGGAGGACGAGGAGACGGAAACGGAAGTGGCGGGCGTGCGCATCAGCAGCGCGGACCGGCGGGTCTTTCCCGAGGCGGGCTGCACCAAGGCGGACGTGGCGCGCCACTACGCGCGGGTGGGGGAGCGGATGCTGGCCCTGATCGAGCAACGGCCGCTTTCGCTCTTCCGCTGTCCCTCGGGGATCGAAGGGCAGTGCTTTTTCCAGAAGCACGACAACGGCGGCATGCCCGATGCCCTGGGCCGGGTGGCGATCGAGGAGAGCGACGGCGAGAGTGCCGACTACCTCTACGCGACGCGGCCCGAAAGCCTGGTGGCGGCGGCCCAGATGAGCACGCTGGAGTTCCATATCTGGGGCGCCCGGCGCGACCGGCTGGAGCGGCCCGACCGGCTGGTCTTCGACCTGGACTCGGACGAGGGGCTGGACTGGCAGGCGGTGCGCGCCGCCGCCTTCGAGGTGCGCGACACCTTGGCCGAGCTGGGGCTGGAGAGCGGCGCCATGGTTACCGGCGGCAAGGGGGTGCACGTCTGGCTGCCCCTGCGCCGGACCCGCGGCTGGGAGACGGTGAAGCTGTTCTCCAAGACCTTCGCCCATGTCCTGGCCCAGCGGGCGCCCGACCGCTACACCGCCACCATGTCCAAGGCCAAGCGGCGGGGGCGCATCTTCATCGACTGGCTGCGCAACGAGCGCGGGGCCACGGCGGTGGCGCCCTATTCCCTGCGCGCCCGGCCCGGGGCGCCCGTGGCCACACCCGTGACCTGGGAAGAGCTGGAAGAGCTGCCGGGGGCGAACCACTTCGACATGGGCGCCGTGGCGAAGCGGCTGGAGCGGCCCTGTCCGGCCCTGGCACTGCAGGAGAACCTGCAGAGCCTGACCGACGGGGTGATCGAGGGGCTGGAGCGGCTCTCGACGGCGGTGTGAGGGGAGGCGCCGCGCCCCGAATCGCCACCGCTCGCGCCTTGCGGGAAGCGCCGCCCGCGGCCCGCAGCGCCCGAGACGGCCCGCACGCGCCATAGGCGGTCGATGGCGCTGCCCCACAAGGCCCCTTGCGCGGTCTCATGAATCACGTTGCAATGTGGGCTGGGATGCCTTTTTATTGGCTCGCCAATCAATAAAAACCTAGCGGGAGCACCAAAACCTATGAAACGCCTGTTTGCGACGACCGCCCTTGCCCTGAGCATGGGCACCTCGCTGGCCGCGGCCAGCTGCGACGAGGTCACCTTCTCGGACGTCGGCTGGACCGACATCACCGCCACCACGGCCGCCGCGTCGGTGGTGCTGGATGCCCTCGGCTATGACACCGAGACCAAGATCCTCTCGGTCCCGGTCACCTACACCTCGATGGCCAACGGCGACATCGACGTCTTCCTCGGCAACTGGATGCCCACCATGGAGGCCGACATCGCCCCCTACCGCGAGGCCGGCACCGTGGACACCGTGCGCGCCAACCTGGAGGGCGCCAAGTACACCCTGGCGGTGAACCAGGCGGCCGCCGAGATGGGCGTCACCTCCTTCGATGCCATCGCGGCCCAGGCCGAGGCGCTGGACGGCAAGATCTACGGCATCGAGCCGGGCAACGACGGCAACCGTCTGATCCAGTCCATGATCGACGACGACGCCTTCGGCCTGAAGGACTTCGAGGTGGTGGAATCCTCCGAGCAGGGGATGCTGGCGCAGGTTCAGCGGGCCACCCGCAAGGGCGACCCGATCGTCTTCCTGGGCTGGGAGCCGCACCCGATGAACGCCAACTTCGATCTCACCTACCTCGAGGGCGGGGATGACTTCTTCGGCCCCAACCTGGGCGGTGCCACGGTCTACACCAACACCCGCGCGGGCTACGTGGAAGAGTGCCCGAACGTCGGCAAGCTGCTGCAGAACATGGAGTTCACGCTGGCCATGGAGAACGAGATCATGGGCGCGATCCTGGATGACGGCGAGGACCCGGAAGAGGCCGCCGCCAACTGGCTCAAGGCCAACCCCGAGATCGTCTCGGGCTGGCTCGACGGCGTGACCACCAAGGACGGTGGCGATGCCATGGCGGCCGTGAAAGCGGCGATGGAATGAAGCCACTGATCACGACGAAAGGGCCTTCCGATTGGAGGGCCCTTTTGGGTGATCCTGAAAAGCACTGGCGCGCGGGTTTCTCAGCTATGGCAACGGCACAGAGTTGGGACGCGGGCTTTCCCCCCGAGGTGGCGGCACTTCTCGGGCCGGATGCAGAGCTTCAGATCGCCATCGCCGAACACAAGGTTCCGATGCCGGGCGGTGGCTCTCCCTCGCAGTGCGATGTCTTTGCGTTGGTCCATGGCGGAGGTCTCGATCAGGCCGTCGCTGTCGAGGCCAAAGTTGAAGAGCCATTTGGTCCATCGGTTTCGGATTGGCTAGATGCCGGAGGTGTCAATCGCCGCCTGCGCCTGAAAGGCATCTGCGAGTTGCTTGGGTTGCAGGGTAAAGTAGAGAGAACCCTGAGTTATCAACTGTTCCATCGAACCGCCGCCGCGGTCATCGAGGCGCGGCGCTTCCGGCGTCCGGTTGCGGCCATGATCGTCCAGAGTTTTTCCGAAGAAAACAGGTGGTATGAGTCATTCGCTTCTTTTGTGGACCTGTTCGGTGTGCAGGCAGGCGTGGACAGCAGTGGTGATACAAGGCTGCGAGACGGGATGATTCTGCGCCTTGGCTGGGCGCGCGGGGACAAGAAATATCTGAAGGACAGGATGACCGAATGGACTGGCTGACCGACAACAAGGTGCCGATCGACGACATGGCCGAGGCGGCCTTCGAGTGGCTTCAGATCAACGGGGGCTGGTTCTTCGACGGGCTGGCCGCGCTCATGGAGAGGCTGATCGAGGCCATTCTCTGGGCCATGCAGACGCCCCACCCGCTCTTGGTAGTGGCCTTCTTCGCGCTGCTCACCTGGTTCATCCAGCGGCGCTGGCAGACGGTGCTCTTCGTCACCCTGGGGTTTCTCTTCATCCTCAACCAGGACTATTGGGAGGAGACCACGGAGAGCCTGACGCTGGTGCTCTCGGCCTGCGTCGTCTGCATGGGGATCGGCGTGCCCATCGGAATCGCCGCCGCCCACCGGCCCCGGCTCTACCGCGTGATGCGGCCCGTGCTGGACCTGATGCAGACCCTGCCGACCTTCGTCTATCTCATTCCGGCCATTGTCTTTTTCGGGATCGGCATGGTGCCCGGCCTGATCGCCACGGTGATCTTCGTGCTGCCCGCGCCGATCCGGCTTACCCAGCTCGGCATCTCCTCCACGCCCAAGGCGCTCCTGGAGGCGGCCCAGGCCTTCGGCGCCAAGCCGAGCCAGACGCTCTGGAAGATCGAGCTGCCCTATGCCCTGCCGCAGATCATGACCGGCCTGAACCAGACCATCATGCTCTCGCTTTCGATGGTGGTGATCGCGGCCCTTGTCGGCGCCGACGGGCTGGGCGTGCCGGTGGTGCGCGCGCTGAACCAGGTCAATACCGGCCTGGGCTTTGAATCGGGCCTCATCATCGTGGTGGTGGCCATCATGCTGGACCGGATGCTGCGGGTGGGTGAGAAATGACGACAGCGGTTTCCTTCGACAATGTCTCCATCGTCTTCGGCGAGCGGCCCGAGGCGGCCCTGCCGCTGATGGACCAGGGCCTCTCGCGGCCCGAGATCGAGGCCGAGACGGGCCAGGTGCTGGGCGTGCACGACTGTTCGCTCGAGGTGGCTGAGGGCGAGATCCTGGTGCTCATGGGCCTCTCCGGGTCGGGCAAGTCCACGCTCTTGCGGGCGGTCAACGGGCTCAACCCGGTGGTGCGCGGCCATGTGACGGTGAATGTCGGCGACTGGTCGGCCAACGTCCAGGAGGGCACCAGCGCGGAGCTGCGCCGGGTCCGCCGGGAATGTGTCTCCATGGTCTTCCAACAGTTCGGCCTGCTGCCCTGGCGCACGGTGCGCGACAACGTGGCCCTGGCGCTGGAGCTGTCCGGCGTGCCCAAGGCCGAGCGCATCGAGCGGGCCGAGCGGCAGCTCAAGCTGGTGGGCCTGGGCGACTGGGCGGACCGCAAGGTGGGCGAGCTTTCGGGCGGGATGCAGCAGCGCGTGGGCCTGGCGCGGGCCTTCGTGACCGAGGCGCCGATTTTGCTCATGGACGAGCCCTTCTCGGCGCTCGATCCGCTGATCCGCACGCGGCTTCAGGACGAGCTGTTGGACCTCCAGCGCGAGCTCAAGCGCACCATCATCTTTGTCAGCCACGACCTGGACGAGGCCTTCAAGCTGGGCGGGCGCATCGCCATCATGGAGGGGGGGCGCATCGTGCAGCTTGGCACACCGCGCGAGATCTTCTCCAACCCCGCCTCGGACTACGTGGCGGACTTCGTGGCCAACATGAACCCCCTGGGCGTGCTCACTGCGCGCGACGTGATGGAACCGGCCGAGGCCCCCGGCGGCGGCCGCACGGTGGAGGTGGAGACCCCGGTGAGCGCCCTGATGGATCAGCTTGCGGGCGATGAGGCCCTGCTCGACGTGATGGAGGAGGGGCGCCTGGTGGGGCGGGTCACGGCGCGCTCCATCGTGGAGCGGCTGCGGGGCTGAGGCCAGGCCTCAGACCTCCACCGCCACGAGGCCGATGAAGTCTCCCATCTGGACGAGCCCGGGCACGTGGCGGGCGGCCAGGATGCCGCTGCGCGCCGCCCGCGCCGACCGGGGCGGCTGGCCGCTGCGATAGGCGGACCAGATGCGGGCGATCTCCTGGCCCTTCTCCACCCGCGCGCCGAGGTCGCAGCGGAACTCGATCAGGCCCGGCTCCTCGGCGAAGAGGAAGCAGCTCTCGTCCGGCATGTCGAGCGCCACGGTCTCGGCCATCTCGGGCTCCCCCGCCATCACACCCGCGTGCTTGAGCAGGTTGCGCACCCCCTTGCGGGCCACAGCGACGGAGGCGGCGGTGGCGGTGCCCGCGCCGCCCAGCTCGGTGGTCACGAAGGTCTTGCCCTGGCTCTCCACCTCCGTGTCGAACATGCCGACATTGTCGATCTCCAGCATGCGCACGGAATAGGGGGCGTTGAAGGCCCGCATGGCCGCCATGCAGGCCGCCTCCTGGGTCTTGTCGGGCAGGACGTGGGCGGCGGCGAAGGGCAGGAAATCCAGCGTCCGCCCGCCGGAGTGGAAGTCCAGCACCAGATCGGCCAGGGGCACCAGCTCGGTCGCCAGGTAGTGGGCGATCTTCTGGGTCACGGTGCCATCGGGCCTGCCGGGGAAGGCGCGGTTGAGGTTGCCCCCGTCGAGCGGGGAGCAGCGGGTGCCCGCGGCGAAGGCGGGCAGGTTCATCATCGGCAGAAGGATCACACGCCCGGTGATCTCCTCAGGGCGCAGGCTGCTGGCCAGCTCCTGCAGGGCGATCGGGCCCTCGTACTCGTCCCCATGGTTGCCCCCGGTCATCAGGACGGTGGGGCCCGCGCCGTTGGCGATCACCGTCAGGGGGATCATCACCGAGCCCCAAGCGCTGTCGTTGCGGCTGTAGGGCAGGCGCAGGAAGCCGTGGTGGGTGCCGGGCGCGTCGAGCGGGACGGTGGGGCGGATCGGCGAGCCGCTCATGCCTTCACCCAGAGCTCGCGGGGGGTGGAACAGAGGCACTCGTGGCCCTCCTCGGTGATGAGGATCGGCTCGGTGATCTCGAGCCCGCCGTCATCCAGCCAGAGGGCGGGCATGAAGTGGAAGGTCATGCCGGGCTCCAGCACCGTCGTGTCGCCGCGCCGGAAAGAGATCGTGCGCTCGCCCCAGTCGGGCGGGTAGGAGATGCCGATGGCGTAGCCGCAGCGGCTGTCCTTCTCGAAGCCCGCCGCGTTGAGCGTGGCGTTGAAGGCATTGGCGATGTCCTGCGCCTGGTTGCCCGGCCTGGCCTGTTCCAGCCCGGCCTCGATGGCCTCCAGCACGGCCTGCTCGGCGTCGCGGTACTTTTGCGGCACCTCGCCGAG
This sequence comes from Sulfitobacter sp., assembly GCA_965212515.1. Taxonomy (GTDB): domain Bacteria; phylum Pseudomonadota; class Alphaproteobacteria; order Rhodobacterales; family Rhodobacteraceae; genus Sulfitobacter. Next base: position 702,833 of record OZ243122.1, on the reverse strand, counting down.
GAAGAGGGTGCGCGACTGCGGGCACTGATAGCGGCGGTGGGCGCCGGCAATCTCGAAGAAGGTCGCCTCGCCGGTGTACATGGGGCGGTCGTCCCAGGTCAGGTGCGGGGCGGTGGCATCCATTCCCGAGGGGGCCATGGGCACGATGGCCGGATAGTCGCCCCAGAAGCCGTCCGCGCCGCGGATGCCGGTGGCGTAGATCTCGGCGATGAGATCGTTCTTGCGGATGCCGGGCTGGGCCAGCTCGAAGATGCGGCTGTGCATCTCCTCCACGATGCGGGCGGCGCGGCGCATGTACTCCACCTCTCGCTCGGATTTCACGGCCCGCTGCCAGTTCACCAGCCCGGTGACGTTCTCGAAGTGGGCCCCGGGCAGGCGCTCCGTCAGGCAGGCGTGGGCGGCGGCGGAGTAGTAGTAGTTGTCCATCTCAACCCCGAGGCGCGCGCGCTCGCAGCCCAGCTCGGCCAGGAGCGCGGCGAGGGTTTCCATGGGGTGTTTCTGGGGGTTCTGGACGAAGGTGTCGTCGTAGCCGACAATGCGGTCGGGATCGTGCATGAAGACGGTACGCTTGGCGCCCAGGGCATCCATCGACCTTCCCCACCAGGTGGGCTCTCCCTCGAGCGTGAGGATCACCGCCTGGTGCACGTAGAAGGACCAGCCGTCGTAGCCCGAGAGCCAGGACATGTTGGAGGGGTCGCTGACCACGATGGCCTCGAGGCCCCGCTTCTCCATCGCGCGCCGGGTCTTCTCGATCCGGCGCATGTACTCCCCATCGGTGAAGTTGTTTTCGAAGGTCGTCATCGGTCCTCCTGGGCTGCCTGCCGCCAGCGTTCCGAAATTCGGCGCCCTTTTGCAAGCGGCGCAGAGGTTGAATTGCGGCGCGGAACGCGATTAGGTCCGCGAGACACGCTTGCGAAGGGAGCCGACATGACACTCGAGAACGACCAGCTAACCCAGTGGGACCACGATCATTTCTTCCATCCCTCGACGCCGCTGGGCCAGTTCGCCCGGCGCGAGATGGGCAACCGGATCGTCAAGGGGGCCGAGGGTGTCTACATCACCGACCGCGAGGGCAAGCGCTCGCTCGACGCCTTTGCCGGGCTCTACTGCGTGAACGTGGGCTACGGCCGCCAGGAGATTGCCGAGGCCATCGCCGACCAGGCCCGCGAGCTGGCCTACTACCACGCCTACGTGGGCCACGGCACCGAGGCCTCCATCACCCTCGCGAAGATGGTGGCGGAGCGCGCGCCGGAGGGGCTGAACCACACCTACTTCGGGCTTGGCGGTTCGGACGCGAACGAGACCAACGTGAAGATCGCCTGGTACTACAACAACGTCCGCGGCCGCCCCGAGAAGAAGAAGATCATCTCGCGCTGGCGCGGCTACCACGGCTCGGGCCTGATGACCGGCTCGCTCACCGGGCTGGGGCTTTTCCATGCCAAGTTCGACCTGCCGCTGAACCAGGTCATCCACACCGAGGCGCCCTACTACTTCCGTCGCCCGGACCGCGACATGGACGAGGCGGCCTTCACCGCCCACTGCGTCCAGGCCCTGGAGGACCTGATCGAGAAGGAGGGCGCCGACACCATCGCCGCCTTCATCGGCGAGCCGCTGCTGGGCACGGGGGGCATCGTGCCGCCCCCGGCGGGCTACTGGGAGGGCATCCAGAAGGTGCTGAAAAAGCACGACATTCTGCTGATCGCGGACGAGGTGGTGACGGGCTTTGGCCGTCTGGGCACGATGATGGGCTCGGACCACTACGGCATCAAGCCGGACATCGTGACCATCGCCAAGGGCCTCACCTCGGCCTATGCGCCGCTCTCGGGCTCCATCGTGTCGGATCACGTCTGGGAGGTGCTGGAGCAGGGGACCGACAGCTTCGGCCCCTTCGGCCACGGCTGGACCTACTCGGCCCACCCCATCGGGGCGGCGGCCGGGGTGGCCAACCTGCGCCTGATCGACGAGCTGAACCTGGTGCAGAACGCGGGCGAGGTGGGGGCCTACCTCACCGAAACTATGCAGGCGGCGCTGGGCGATCATGCCAACGTCGGCGAGGTGCGCGGCGAGGGGATGCTCTGCGCCGTCGAACTGGTGAAGGACCGGGATGACCGGGCCTTCTTCGACGCGGGCGACAAGATCGTGCCCCAGGTGGTGGCCAAGATGCTCGACCGTGGTGTCATCGCGCGGGCCATGCCGCAGAGCGACATCATCGGCTTTGCCCCGCCGCTCTGCCTGAGCCGGGCCGAGGCCGACGAGGTGGTGGCGGCCACGGCGGGGGCGGTGAAAGAAGTTCTCGGCTGATCTTCCCTGGCGCCTGGCGCACCCTATCTTCGCTGCAATTGCGTAACGAGGATGGGCGCGCCATGGCGAGCAGGAACAGGACCTTTGTGATTGTCGGGCTGGGCACCTTCGGGGCCACCGTTGCCCACGAGCTGGTGCGCTTCGGCAACCACGTCATCGGCATCGACATCTCGGAGAAGCGGGTCAGCGCCGAGGCCGAGCGCCTGAGCCAGGCGCTGATCCTGGATGCGCGCGACGATGCCGCCTTGCGCGAGGCGGCGCTTGATGGCTGCGGCACGGCGCTGGTGGCCATGGGCTCGGACATCGAGGCCTCGATCCTGACCACCATGAACCTCAAGACCCTGGGCCTGCCCAAGGTCTGGGCCAAGGCGACCTCGCGCAATCACCACCGGATCCTCTCCAAGCTGGGGGTGGACCGGGTGATCCACCCCGAGATGGAGGTGGGCCAGCACATCGCCCAGATGCTGCACAACCCGCTGGTGCGCGACTACGTGAGCCTGGGCAACGGCCAGCATGTGGTGAACTTCCGCATTCCCGAGAGCCTGGAGGGCAAGCGCCTGACCGATCTGAGCTACGGCAAGGAGTACAACCTGCGCTGCATCGGCCACCTGCGCGGCACCGAATTTCTGGGCCAGGACGGGACCCCCTCTGAACTCCAGAAGGATGACCTGCTGCTCTTGCTGGGGCGCCGCAATGACCTGCGGGAATTCGCCGGGAGCCTGTGATGCGCCGCCCGCTTGGCGACCTGCGCCTGTCGCTGCACCGCCGCCGCCTCTCGCCGCCCGCCGTCCTGGCGCTGATCTATGCCGCCTTCATCCTCCTGGGGGCGCTGCTGCTTTGGCTGCCCTTCTCCAACCGGGGCGAGGTGGGGCTTTTGGAGGCGCTCTTCACCGCCGCCTCCGCCGTCACGGTGACGGGGCTGGTGGTGGTGGACACCGGCAGCGCCTTCACCCTGACCGGGCAGATCATTATCGCCTTCCTGATTCAGCTTGGCGGGCTCGGGCTGATGACCTTCGCCGCCCTGCTGCTTTCCATGCTGGGGCTGCCCATCGGGATGCCGCAGCGCATGGTCCTGCGCGACGAGCTGGGCGAGCGCAGCCTGCATGACCTGGGCCGCCTGGTGAAGGTGGTGATCATCGTCGCCCTGCTGGCCGAGGCCATCGGCACGGCGCTCCTGATGTTCGTCTTCGTGCCCGAGTTCGGCTGGGCGCTGGGCTTCTGGCAGGCGCTCTTCCACGCCATCTCGGCCTTCAACAACGCGGGCTTCGCGCTCTTTCCCGACAGCCTCATGGGCTACGTCGGCGACCCCCTCATCAACCTGGTGATCCCGCTGCTCTTCATCGTCGGCGGCCTGGGCTTTGTTGTCCTGGCCGATCTCTACCGCGTCCGGGGCTGGCAGCGGCTGACCCTGCACAGCAAGCTGATGCTTGTCGGCACGCTTGTCCTGATCGTCTGGGCCTGGGCCGGCTTCGCCGCCCTGGAATGGCGCAACCCCGCCACCCTGGGCGGGCTGGAGGGCACGGGCGCGCGCCTTCTGGCCAGCTGGTTTCAGGCGGTGACGCCGCGCACGGCGGGCTTCAACACGCTGGACTATGCCGCTGTGGAAGAAAGCACCGCCATGCTGACCATGATGCTGATGGTGGTGGGCGGCGGGCCTTCCTCCACCGCCGGGGGGATCAAGGTGACGACGCTGATCGTCCTGGGGCTGGCCACCATCGCCTTCTTCCGGCGGCAGGATCGGCTTGAGATCTTCGGCCGGTCGCTGGGCCTTTCGGAGATCATGAAGGTCCTGGCGCTGACGGCCACCAGCCTCTTCCTGGTGCTGATCGTGATTTTCCTGATGTCGATCACCTGGCGCGGGGATTTCCTCGATCTGGTCTTCGAGGTGACCTCGGCCTTCGGCACGGTTGGCCTGTCGCGGGGCGCCACCGGGGAGCTGGATGCCTTCGGGCAGCTGATGATCGTGCTGGTGATGTTCCTGGGCCGTCTCGGGCCGCTGACCCTGGGCTTCTTCCTGGCGACAAGGGCCATGCCCCGGGTGCGCTATCCGGAGGGGCGGGTTTACCTGGGATAGGACATGGAGAACCGGGGCGCGCGGGCGCCCCGGTTCTCATTTGGTGCTGAGGCAGGTGGCTTAGGAGACTTCCTCGATGGTCTCGACGTCGAGCGTGCCGATGCCCTGCTGGCAGAAGGACATGTCGGCCCGATCGCCGCTCACCTCGACGCGTTCACCGGCGGTGAAGTTCACCTCGTCGCTGACGAGCGACCAGAGATCGCCGTCCGAGGTGGTCAGGGTGTAGCACTCCACGCCTCGTTCGACGCGGCCCGTGAGGGTCGTTTCGCCCTCGCCGTCGTCATAGCCGGCCCGGGCATCGACCACGTCGAAATCGCGGGACTTGAGGGTCACGCCCTGGTCCGTGTCGATCACGAAGGTCAGGATGTCGCCCTCCTCGGCCCAGGTCGGCACCTGGACTTCGGTGCGCAACTCACCATCCGCGGAGACCTGATCGTCGCGCAGGACTTGCCACTCGGAAGACTGGAGCCCGGCGCCGAGGGTCACGTAGGCGTTGGGCGTCAGGCCCCGGGCGGTGACGTCGATCTCCTGCCCCGGCTGTCCGGAGAGGGGGCTGACGTTGAAGGCCGCCGTGCGGTCGCCATCGGGAACGTCCAGGGTCTCGCCCACGGCGAGGCGCAGCGGGTCCAGATCCTCGTTTTCGGCCAGGAGCGACATCAGCGAAACGCCGAGCGCCTGGGCGATGGCGTAGGGCGTATCGCCCTCCTCGACGCGGTAGCTGTTGCCTGCGTTGACGCTGCCGCCGCTGCGGGTCGTGCCGTCATCGCCGTATTCCGCGTCCGCGGCGAGGCGAAGCACGGTGCCGACCGCGATGTCGCGGGGATTGCCGATCTCGTTCAGGTCGTAGATCCGCGAGAGCGAGACGCGGCACTGCTGGGTCACCTGGTAGAGCGTGTCGCCAGGTTGAATCTCGTAGGTCGCGCCGCACCGGCTCTGGGCGGTGGCGGGCGCGGCAAAGGCGCAGATGCCGAGGGCCAGCAGGGACGTGCTCATGAAATGTGCTTGTCGCATTGGTTCCTCCTTTGTGCTGCGATCTATTGTCCCAACGGAGGCTTGCCTGCGCTGTTCCGAAAAAGCGGGAAAGGGGCCGGAAAGGCCCCCTTTCCTTCGCCTGGGCAAAGGATGTTACCGCTGCCGCGCCTCGGCCAGCTTCGCCGCCACCTCGGCCTGGACGGCATGGGCGGCCTTCTCCTTGACCGGCCCGTAGCCGCGGATCTCCATTGGCGCGGACAGCAGGGCAACGCGGGTCTCCTCGGGCAGGTCGGAGGCGGCGACCTGATCCATGAGGCCCTCGAACCAGGGGATCAGGGAGACCTCCAGCTTCCGGTCGGCACCGTAGGCGAAGGGATCGGCCCAGGTGCCGCGCAGGCCCTTCATCGAAGAGAGCAGGCCGAAGGCGCGGCCCATCCAGGGGCCGAACTTGCGCTTGAAGGGGCGGCCACGCGTGTCCTTCCCGGTGGGCCAGAGCGGCGGCGCCAGGTGGTAGTGGATGCGGTAGTCGCCCTCGAACTCGCTGGCGATGCGCTCGGCAAAGCCGGTCTCGCTGTGCAGGCGCGCCACCTCGTACTCGTCCTTGTAGGCCATCAGCTTGAAGAGCGACCGAGCCGCCGCGCGGAGGGCCGCGTCCGAGCCGTCGCGGGCGGCGTAGGCGGTCAGGGTGCCGCTGTAGCGGGCGGCGTAGGCGGCATCCTGGTAGTCGGTCAGGAAGGCCACGCGGCGGTCGATCAGGGCATCGGTGCTCTCCGGCTCCTGACCCTGGGCGGGCGGGTCCAGCTTCTCGGGGGCGGCGGCCATGACCCTGCCGTAGACCAGGGCGCGGCGGTTCTTCTCGGGCACCACGCCGTTCAGCTCGATGGCCTCGTGCAGGGCGCCGAGGGAGAGGGGCACCAGGCCCTTCTGCCAGGCGAAGCCGAGCATCATCACGTTGGCGAAGACGGCATCGCCCATGAGCCGCTCGGCCATGGCGTTGGCATCGAAGGCCGAGAGGTTTTCGGCCCCCACGGCGCTGGCGATCAGGGCTTCGCGCTGGTCGATCTTGAGCTCCGCGTCGCGGTTCAGGACAAGATCGCCCGTCGGCATCTCGGCCCGGTTGAGCACGATCCGGGTGCCGCGGCGGTAGTGGGCGCTGGCCTTCGGGGCAGAGCTGACCACCATGTCGCAGCCGATCACGGCATCGGCCGAGCCCTCCTCGATCCGCACCTGGTGCACATCCTCGGGCCGGGCGGCCAGGCGGACGTAGCCCAGGACGGTGCCGAACTTCTGGGCGAAGCCGGTGAAGTCGAGCACGCTCGATCCCTTGCCTTCAAGATGGGCGGCCATGGAGATGAGGGCGCCCACGGTGACCACGCCGGTGCCGCCGACGCCGGTGACCAGCAGGTCGTAGGGCTGGGCAAGCGAGGGCAGGGCGGGCTTGGGCAGATCGGCCAGCAGGGCCTCGAGATCGAGGTCTGCGCCCTCCTTGCGGCGGCGCCGGGCTCCCTCGATGGTGACGAAGGAGGGGCAGAAGCCGTTGAGGCAGGAGTAGTCCTTGTTGCAGGTGGACTGGTTGATCTGCCGCTTGGTGCCCCATTCGGTGCGCTTCGGCTCGACGCTGAGGCAGTTGCTCTCCAGCGAACAGTCGCCGCAGCCCTCGCAGACCAGATCGTTGATCATGACGAACTTCGGCGGATCCTCGAGTTGGCCGCGCTTGCGCTTGCGGCGCTTCTCGGTCGCGCACATCTGCTCGTAGATCAGGACCGAGACGCCCGGCACCTCACGCAGCTCGCGCTGCACGGTGTCGAGATCGCGGCGGTGGTGAAAGCTCACCTCGGCGGGGAAATCGGCGCTGCGGAACTTCTCCGGGTGGTCCGAGACCAGGGCGATGCGGGCCACGCCCTCGGCCCGGCAGGCCTGGGCGATGCCCTGGACGGAGACGGGCCCGTCCACCGGCTGGCCGCCGGTCATGGCGACGGCATCATTGTAGAGGATCTTGTAGGTGATGTTGGTGCCCGCCGCCACGGCCTGACGGATGGCGAGCGAGCCGGAGTGATACCAGGTGCCCTCTCCGAGGTTCTGGAAGATGTGCTTGCCGCCGTTGAAAAGGGAGGTGGCGATCCAGGGCACGCCCTCGCCGCCCATCTGGGCAAAGCCTGCCGTCTCGCGGTCCATCCAGGAGGCCATGACATGACAGCCGATGCCGGAATTGGCGCGGGAGCCCTGGGGCAGCTTGGTGGAGGTGTTGTGCGGGCAGCCCGAGCAGAAGTAGGGCGTGCGGGTGGCGCCTGGCAGGTTGAGGAGCTGGGGCGGCGTCTCGGTCAGGGCGCGGGCCCTCTCCAATAGCCCCTCGCCGGGGAAGAAGGCGTGCAGCCGCGCGGCAACGATGGGAACCAGCTTCAGCGGGGAGAGCTCGCCGGTCCAGGGCACCAGCTCGTCGAGGTTCTCGTCGTGCTTGCCGACCATGCGGGCGGGCTTGGAGCCGGGCCAGTCGTAGAAGGCCTCCTTGAACTGGCTCTCGATGATGCCGCGCTTCTCCTCGATCACCAGCACCTCGCGCTTCCCGCGCACGAAGTCGAGCGCGTCGCGCCGGGCCAGGGGCCAGACCATGCCGACCTTGTAGATGTCGATCCCGAGGCTCCGGCACTTGGCCTCGTCCAGGCCCAGCAGGCGCAGGGCCTCCATCAGGTCCAGGTGGCCCTTGCCGGTGGTGACGATGCCGAAGGGGGCGTCGGGGACCTCGTAGATGTGACGGTCGATCGGGTTGGCCTCGACGAAAGCCTGGACGGCCTCCAGCTTGTCGTGCAGCCGGGTCTCGATTCCGGGGGAGGGCAGATCACCGAGCCGGATGTGCAGCCCGCCCTGGGGGGCGGTGTAGTCCGGCTGGGTGAAGGTGCGGTCCGGCTGGAGGGTGAGGGAGGCGCCGGATTCCACCGTCTCGGAGATCGCCTTGAAACCGACCCAGGTGCCGGAGAAGCGGGAGAGGGCGAAGCCGTACTCGCCGAACTGCTGGTACTCGGCCACGGAGGCGGGGTTCAGCGTCGGCATGAACCAGGACATGAAGGCCACGTCCGATTGGTGCGGCATGGAGGAGGAGACGCAGCCATGGTCATCCCCCGCCACCACCAGCACGCCACCTTTCGGGGCGGAGCCATAGGCGTTGCCGTGCTTCAGCGCGTCGCCCGAGCGGTCCACGCCGGGGCCCTTGCCGTACCACATGGAAAAGACGCCCTCGACCTCGGCGTGGGGGTCCAGGTGGGCCTGCTGCGCGCCGAGCACGGCGGTGGCGCCCAGGTCCTCGTTCACGGCGGGCATGAACTTGATCCGGTCCTTCTCCAGCCGGTCCTTGAGGCGCCACATCTCCTGGTCCAGGCCGCCCAGGGGCGAGCCGCGATAGCCCGAGACGAAGCCCGCGGTGTTGAGCCCGGCGGCGCGGTCGCGGCGGGCCTGGTCCAGCATGATCCGGGCCAGCGCCTGGGTGCCGGTCATGAAGACGCGGCCCGAGGTGCGGTTGTAACGGTCATCGAGCTGGTAGGGCTGGAACTGGCTTTCTGGCTTGCTCATGGGGGTCTCCTTTCCACCAGTCTATGCCAGGTGGGACGAAAGAGGTTGCCGATCTTGCTGGCAGAAGGGCGTATTCGGGGATAATCTGTTCGATGAAGTGAAGAATGGCGGATGATTTATCCATGAGGCTCGATGACACCGACCGCGCCCTGATCGTGCTTTTGCAGCAGGATGCGCGCCTGCCAAATGCGCAACTGGCGGAACGGCTGAATATCTCGGCCTCGGCCTGCTGGCGGCGGGTCAAGGCGCTGGAGGAGGGGGGTGTGATCCGCCGCTACGGCGCGGTGGTGGAGCCCACCGCCATGGGGCTCAACTTCGAGGCCATCGTCCACGTCACGCTGATCCGGCACGACGCCGAGGCGCTGAAGCGCTTTATCGCCGCCGTCCAGCGCCGCGAGGAGGTGACCGAGTGCCTGGCGACGACGGGTGCGGCGGACTATCACCTGCGGGTGCTCTGCCGCGACATCGAGGCCTACAATGCGTTTTTGGAGAGCTTTCTTTTCACCCAGCCGGCCGTTGCCTCGGCCCAGACCAACGTGGTGCTGCGGCGGATCAAGTCTCAGGCACCTTTGCGCGGTGGATAGGTCGGGAAATCAGGTGTTTATGGCGGCTTCTTCAGGTCCGCTGCGGCCCCAGCGGATGCGCGCCCAGATCCTTTCGTGCAGCAGGTAGGTGAGACTGCCAATGAGCGTGGAGGAGAGCGCCAGCCCCCCGGCCAGGGCAAGCGATCCGGTGGTGAGCCAGCCGAGCGTGAGCATGACACAGAGGCCGGTGGTCTGCCAGGTGAGGCATTTGGCGAGGGTGCGGCGGGGGTGGTCCATGGGGGCTCCTTTCCGCCCCTGCCTACGCGGTGGCGCGGGGGACCCGAAAGCGCGAGATTTGTCCATTTTCCTCCCAATTCATGATGAAATTCACATATGTTGAGATTTATGCGCAAACTGGCCCGCAGACTCACGTGAATGTCACTTGAAGGGCCGCCGTCCCTGCGTCTAACTGAACTGATTAGTTCAGATTGGAGGCCCCATGCGACTGACCGTCAACGGCAAGACCCACGAGGTGGATGTGGAACCGGAGATGCCCCTTCTCTGGGTGCTGCGCGACGAGCTGGACATCAAGGGCCCCAAGTATGGCTGCGGAATCGCCATGTGCGGCGCCTGCACGGTGCACATGGACGGCATCGCCGTGCGCTCCTGCCAGGTGGCCGCGGGCGACGTGGAGGGTGAGATCACCACCATCGAGGGGCTTGGCACGCCAGAGGCGCTGCACGCGGTGCAGGCGGCCTGGGTGGCCCACCAGGTGGCCCAGTGCGGCTACTGCCAATCCGGCCAGATCATGCAGGCGGCCTCGCTGCTGGAGCTGAACCCCAGCCCCACCGACGCCCAGATCGACGAGGCCATGAGCGGCAACCTCTGCCGCTGCGGCACCTACCCGCGCATCCGCGCCGCCGTGAAGGCCGCCGCGGAAGAGCTGAAGGGGGCCTGACCATGGGACGCGCCGCCAAGATCGCCCGCCGCACCCTGCTCGTGGGCTCCGCCGCCATCCTCGGCGGGGTTGCCTTCGGGGTCTATGCCTTCAAACGCGAGGTGGAGAACCCGCTCTTGGCCGAGCTTGGGCCGGACGATGTCTCCTTCAACCCCTTCGTCAAGATCACGGGCGACGAGATCACCCTGATCACGCCCCGCGCCGACGTGGGCCAGGGGGCCAGCTCCATCCAGGCGCACCTGATCGCCGAGGAGCTTGATGTTGATCCGGCGAAGGTCACGCTGGACTTCGGGCCGCCCGCGAAAGCCTATTACAATCATGTGGTTGCTGCCGAGGGCATGCCCATCGCAGCGACCGCAGATGGCCTGGCGGCCCAGAGCGGGCGCACCGCCGCCGATTTCCTCGGCAAGGTCCTGGGGCTGCACATCACCGGCGGCTCCACCACCGTGCCGGACATGTACGACCGCCTGCGCGAGGCCGGCGCCATGGCCCGCGAGACTCTCATCTCCGCCGCCGCGGCGGAGAGCGGCGCGCCGCGCGACCAGTTGCGGACGGAGGCGGGCGCCGTGATCCTGCCCGACGGCAGCCGCCTGGCCTACACCGCCCTGGCCGCCCGCGCTGCCGAGGTGGCGGCGCCCGACCCTGTGCCGCTGCGCGAGCCGTCGCAGTGGCGCGCCCTTGGCAAGCCCCACCAGCGGACGGACATCCTGGCCAAGTCCACGGGGACCCAGAGCTACGGCATCGACCTGGAGATGGAGGGCATGGTCCACGCCACGACCCGCACCAACCCGGCGCTGGGCGGCGGCATGGAACGCTTTGACGCCAGTGAGGCCGAGGGGATGCGCGGGGTTCACAAGATCCTGCCGATCAGCGGTGGCATCGCCGTCGTGGCGGACAACACCTGGCGCGCCTTCCAGGCCGCCCAGGCGGTGGAGATCGACTGGGGCCCCGCGCCCTACATCGGCGAGACCGAGAAGATGTTCGAGGCGGCGGCCCGTGCCATGACGCCGGAGCATCAGGACAGCCGCTTCCGCGACGAGGGCGACGTTGAGGCGCGCCTGGCCGAGGGCACGGTGCTGGAGGCCGAGTACCGCATTCCTTATCTGGCCCACGCGCCGCTGGAGCCGATGAATGCCCTGGTGAAGCTGGAGGAGGGGCGGCTCGACATCTGGACGGGCACCCAGATCCCGCGCTTCATGCAGGCCGGCGCCGCCGCCATCGCGGGCCTGGCGCCCGAGCAGGTTCATATCCACGTGGTCAGCTCCGGCGGCAGCTTCGGGCGGCGGTTGGAGGATGACTACGTGCGCCAGGCGGTGGAGATCGCCGTGGCCCTGCCGGGCCTGCCGATCAAGATGACCTGGTCGCGTGAAGAGGACTTCACCCACGATTTCCCGCGCCCCCTCGCGGTGGCCCGGGCCAGGGGCCAGGCGGGCCCCGAGGGCATCCGCGCCTTTGATCTGGGCATCGCCGCGCCCTCGGTCACGGCCTCCTCTCTGGAAAGGCTGGGCCAGCCCGCCATGGGGCCGGACGTGGCCATCGTGGCCGGCGCCTGGGATCAGCCCTTCGCCATCCCGGACTACCGGGTCACCGGCTACCGGGTGCCGCCGATGGTGCCCGTCTCCTCCTGGCGCTCCGTCGGGGCCTCGGGCAACGGTTTCCTGCACGAGACCCTGATGGACGAGCTTTGCCACGCCGGGGGCCTGGACCCGCTGGAAGAACGCCTGCGGCTGGTCGATCACATGCCCTCGCGCCGGGTGCTGGAGGCGGTGGGCGAGATGTCGAACTGGGGCAGCGATCTGGGCCCGCGGCGCGGCCGGGGCCTGGCCTTCACCCTCTCCTTCGGGGTGCCCGTGGCCGAGGTGATCGAAGTGACCGACACGGAGGAGGGCATCCGCCTGGACCGCGCCTTTGTCGTGGCGGACGTGGGCCGGGTGCTCGATCCGGTGAACCTCGAGGCGCAGCTCTCGGGCGGGCTGATCTTTGGCCTGGGCCACGCGATGAATTGCGAGCTGACCTATTCGGGCGGCGTGCCGGAGCAGGACAACTTCCACCTCTACGAGGGGCTGCGGCTCTACCAGACGCCGGAGATCCAGGTGCGGGCCTTGGAGAACGGGCCGCGCATCAAGGGGGTGGGGGAGCCGGGCGTGCCGCCCGCCGCCCCGGCCCTGGGCAATGCCATCTTCGCCGCAACGGGCCAGCGCATCCGCGAGCTGCCCTTCTGGAATACGGTGGACTTCGTCTGATGCGGCGGCTCCTGGCGCTTCTCCTGCTGGCCACGCCCCTGGCCGCCGAGGAGGCGCCGGGCCTGGCCGCCTGGGACCGCATCTATGCGGTCGCCAGCCACCCGCGCTGCACCAATTGCCACGTGGGGCCGCAGGAGGAACCCATGTGGAACGGCCTGGGCTATGGGACGGATCAGCGCCACGGCATGAACGTGCGCGCCGACGAGACCCGGATTGGCGCCGAGAGCGTGCCCTGCCGGACCTGCCACGTCACCTCGGGGCGGCCCAATGTGTGGCCCCACGCCGCGCCCCACATCCTGGAGGCCTGGCGCCTGCCGCCGGTTGAGCTGGCCTGGCTGGGGGCCTCTTCCGATGACCTCTGCGGCCAGCTGCGCGATCCCGAGCGCAACGACGGGCATGATCTGGAGAGCTTCGTGGCGCATCTCGAAGCCTCACCCTTCGTGGCCTGGGGCTTTGCGCCCGGCGGCGGGCGCGAACCTGCGCCGGGGAGCCTGGCCGACCTGGTTGCCGATGTGCGCGCCTGGGGTGCCGCGGGGATGCCCTGCCGCTAATCTGCGGGGCTTGACGCGGGCGCCCGGGCGCTGTCCGGTAGGCCATGCAGATTCACCAGATCACCCGCCCCGTGACGCTGGAAGGGCTGGCGGACGTGCCCTTTCCCTCGACCGATGCCGAGGCGCCCTTGGCGCTTCTGCGGCGCTGCCCTGCGGCGGGTCAGACGCCGCTTCTGGAGGCGCCTGCCCTGGCGTCGGAGGCGGGCGTCGGCGCGCTCTGGATCAAGGACGAAAGGGCGCGCATGGGGCTGGGCAGCTTCAAGGCGCTGGGGGCGGCCTATGTCATCGCCCATGCCGCCGAGCGCGGCGAGGCGCGGGGCCGGACCTTCGTGACGGCCTCGGCGGGGAACCACGGCCTCTCGGTCGCGGCGGGGGCGTCGGCCTTCGGGGCGCGGGCCATCATCTACATCGCCGAAACGGTGCCCGAGAGCTTTGCCGAGAGGCTGCGCGCCGAGGGGGCCGAGGTGGTGCGCGGGGGGGCCACCTACGAAGCCTCCATGGCGGCGGCGGAAGCGGCGGCAGAGGCGGAGGGTTGGCAGCTTCTCTCCGACAGCTCCTGGGAGGGCTACATGGAGGCGCCGCACCGGCTGATGGAGGGCTACCTGGCCCTGATGGAGGAGGTGGTGGCAGAGATGCCCCGGGTGCCGAGCCACATCTTCCTCCAGGCCGGGGTGGGCGGCCTTGAGGGGGCCTGTGCGGCACTGGCGCGGGCGCGCTGGGGGGCCACGCCGATGATCGTGGTGGTGGAACCGGAGGTGGCGGCGGCCCTCTACGGCTCGATCCGGGCGGGCGCGGCGCGCGAGAGCGGCGGGCCGGTCAGCGCCATGGGGCGGCTCGACTGCAAGATGCCCTCGCTCATCGCGCTCAAGGGGCTGGCGCGGGATGCCGATGCCTTTGCCCTGATTTCGGAGGCCGAGGGCGAGGTGGGCGCCGGGGCCGTCATGGTGGCGGGACTGGCCTCGACACCCTCGGGCGCCGCCGGGGTGGCGGGCCTGCTGGCCGCTGACGAAGCGCAGCGGGCGGCGCTGGGCCTGGACGCGGGTTCTACCGTTCTCTGCATTCTCAGCGAGGGGCCCGAGAGCTGATTTCTATTCTTATCAGGTGGATGGATGACGAAGCTCACCTTGCACATGAAGCCGTTCAGCCCTTGAAAAGGTCCGCATACTCCTCGCGCAGGAGGTTCTTCTGCACCTTGCCCATGGTGTTGCGCGGCAATGCCTCCACCACCACCAACTGGCGCGGGCACTTGTAGCGGGCGAGCTGATCCGAAAGCGCGGCATTGATCGCCGCGAGGTCCGGCGCCTCGCCGGGCGCGCGAGCAAGGATGCCTACCGGGGCCTCGCCCAGGTCGGCGTGGGGCACGCCGATCACCGCCGATTCCAGCACTCCGGGCTGCTCGTCCAGCACCAGCTCCACCTCCTTGGGGTAGATGTTGTACCCCCCCGAAATCACCAGATCTTTGCCCCGGCCGACGATGGTGACGTAGCCGTCTTCGTCGATCCGCCCAAGGTCCCCGGTGATGAAGAAGCCATCCTTCCGCAGCTCGGCGGCGGTCTTTTCGGGCATCTGCCAGTAGCCCTGAAAGACGTTCGGCCCGCGCACCTCGATTATGCCGATCTCGCCCTGGGGCAGGGGCTTGCCGCTCTCGGGGTCGGTCACCTTCAGCTCCACCCCCGGCAGCGGCGGGCCGACGGTCCCCGCCACGCGCGCGCCCTCGTAGGGGTTGGAGGTGTTCATGTTGGTCTCCGTCATGCCGTAGCGTTCCAGGATGCGGTGGCCGGTGCGGGCCTCGAAAGCGCGGTGGGTTTCCGCCAGCAGCGGCGCGGAGCCGGAGATGAAGAGCCGCATGTGGCCCGTCAGATCACGGGTGAAGCCGGGATGATCGAGCAGCCGGGTGTAGAAGGTGGGCACGCCCATCAGGCTGGTGGCGCGGGGCATCAGGCGAACCAGTTCATCGGCGTCGAGCCCGGGCAGGAAGATCATCGCGCCGCCCGCCAGGAGCATCACGTTTGTGGCGACGAAAAGCCCGTGGGTGTGGAAGATCGGCAGGGCGTGCAGAAGCACGTCATCTTCGGTGAAGCGCCAGGCGTCGCGCAGGGTTTCGGCGTTGGAGAGCAGGTTGGCCTGGCTCAGCATGGCCCCCTTGGAGCGGCCCGTGGTGCCCGAGGTGTAGAGGAAGGCGGCCAGGTCGCTGGCCTCGCGCGGCACCGTCTCGAAGCTCTCGGCGGCCTCTTCGGCCAGGGCGGCAAAGCTGCCGTCACCCGACGCGCCCAGGCTTTCGAGCCGCGCGCCCTGGGCTTCGGCGACCGGCGCCAGGGCCTCCGCGCTGCCGGGATCGCAGATCAGCAGCCGCGCGCCTGAGTTGCCGACAAAGTAGTCCACCTCCGCCGGGCGGTAGGCGGTGTTGAGCGGCAGGAAGATCACCCCGGCCTGCACCGCCGCGGCATAGAGGGCCAGGGCGTCGGGGGATTTCTTCACCTGAAGGGCCAGCCGGTCCCCGGGGCGTAGGCCGAGTTCGCTCAGGACGTTGGCGAAGCGGGCGGCGCGGGCCAGGAAGGCGGCGTGGCTGAGCGTGCTGCCATCGGGCAGGTGCAGGAAGGGTGTGTGCTTGCCCGCGTGAATGCCGAAGAGCGCGTCGTAAAGCGGATTTGCCATGGTCTGTCCCCCGTGCCGTCGCGCCGGACTTTGCGTCAGCGGGGCGCGGGGGACAAGCACCTATCCCCGGACCGGTGCCGCCATTGGCAGCCACTGGCCCCGGCCCGGCGTGCCGCGCAGTTGGTCCTCTTCCTTGATGACCTCGCCACGGGATAGGACCGTGACGGGCAGGCCCTTCACGCTCACCCCCTCGAAGGGGTTGTAGCCCACGTTGTCCTTGAGGTCGTTCGCGCCGTAGGTGTGGCGGCACTCCGGGTCCCAGATGGCGATGTCGGCATCGAGGCCGGGGGCGAGGGCGCCCTTGGTGGGCAGGCCGAAGGCGCGCGCGGGGGCGGTGGCTGTCACCTCGACGAAGGCCTCCAGGCCGCCGCGGCCGCCCTGCACCATGGCGTCGAACATCAGGGGCAGGCGGGTTTCCAGCCCGGGCATGCCGTTGGCGATGCGGTTGAAGGGGGCATCTGCGCCGTTGGCGAACTTGCCGCTCTCGTCCATCCGGTAAGGGGCGTGGTCCGAGGTGACGAGCTGCAGGGTGCCATCGGCCAGGGCCTCCCATAGCGCCTCCTGATCGTCCCGGGTGCGCTGCGGCGGGGAGCACATGAAGCGGGCGGCGTTCTCGCTCTCGAGGATCTCCACGGTCTGGAAGAGGTAGTGGGGGCAGGTCTCGGCCTGGACGGGGGCGCCGCGGGCGCGGGCCTGGCGGACAATCTCCGCCCCCTCGCGGGTGGAGACGTGGAAGATCATGATGCGGGCGCCAGTGTATTCGGCAAAGCGGCACATGCGGTCGATCGCCTCGATCTCGGCCTCGCGGGGGTGGGAGGCGGCGTGGTACCTGGGCGCCACCTTGCCCGCGGCCAGGAGCTTTTCCGTGGCGTTGCGGATGATGCCGTCGTTCTCGGCGTGGAAGCAGACAAGCGCCCCGTCGCGGCGGGCCAGGTCCAGCAGATCGAGGATCGACTTGTCGTCCTGGCGCACCCGGTCGTAGGTGGTGAAGACCTTGATGGAGCGGTGATCCTTGGCGATCATGGCGGGCAGGTCCTCCTCGAGGTTGCCGCCGCCGGTGTCAGCCACGATCATGTGGAAGGCATGGTCGATCAGGGCGCCCTTTTGGGCCAGGGCGGCGTAGTCCGCCACCACCTTGGCAATGCGCTGGCCCGGGTGCTGGGCGGCAAAGGAGACGACGGTGGTGGTGCCCCCGAAGGCGGCCGAGCGGGTCGCCGTCTCGAAGGTGTCAGCGTTCATCAGGCCCGCGCCGGAGATCTGCTCGATGTGGCAGTGGGTATCGACCCCGCCGGGCAGGACGAGCCGGCCTGCCGCCTCGATCACCCGGTCGGCGGGAGCGTTGAGGGAGGGGGCGATCTTTGCGATGCGGCCCTCGGCCAGGCCCAGGTCGGCCTCCTGCCGCCCCTCTGGGGTGACGAGGGTGCCGCCGCGAATGATGGTGTCGAAGGAGGTAGGTGCCATGACGATCCCGAAGCTGTGTTTTGATTATTCGGATACCAAGTGTATACCGTTTCATGCTAAGCGAAAGGGGATGCGCCGAAAAGAGCAACCGCACCGGCGCCTTCGGGAGGACAGGGAAGATGGGTGAGACGATCGAGACGCTGGGTGATTCCGCCTTCAAGCGGATCAAGGCGATGATCCTCGACGGCACGCTGGAACCGGGCACCCGCCTGCGGGAAAAGATGTTCGCGGACCGGCTCGGCGTGTCGCGTACGCCGGTACGCGAAGCCATCGGCCTGCTCATCAGCGAGGGCCTGGCGACCCGCACGGAGGGGGGGATTCCCGTGGTCAGCCGGGTCTCCCTGTCGGACATCATGGAGATTCTCCACGCCCGCAGCCTGCTGGAATGCGAAACGGCTAAAAAAGCGGCACAGAGCGGCAAGGTGACGGAAGATCTGCTGGCCATGCGGGCCCAGATCGTGGGCTTTCTGGAGGGGCCGCGGCCCGACGCGGCGACCCATTACAGCCTCGATTCGCGGCTGCATCTGGAGATCGCGCGGCTCGCCGGGTCAAAGCTACTTGTCGAGTTGATTGAAGGGCTTAAGACCAAGACCCGCATGTTTGACCAGGGCTCCATCCCAGACCGGCTGGAGCCTGGCTGCCACGAGCACCTGGCCATTATCGACGCCATCACCGCCGCCGACCCCGAGGCCGCGAGCGAGGCCATGAAGCTGCACCTCACCAACGTGCGCCAGGCCATCATTTCGCACATTCACCACCCCTTCTAAGGGCCCGCCGCCTCCCGGCATGGGGGAAAAGGCGAAGCTCTGTTGACACGGTGTGCCGTGTGTATACCATCCGCATACCATGAGTGCCGGAAGGGAGTGCCGTATGAGTTCAGCCGACGTCAAAAGACCCGATGACGGGATCGTCCTGGCGATCACGTTCCAGTATTACCGCGACCTTCCGCGCGCCATGGCCTTCTACGAGGAGGTGCTGGGCCTGACCCTGGCGATCGACCAGGGCTGGTCGAAGATCTACCGGATCGACGGCCAGGCCCACGTTGGCCTCGTGGATGAAACCCGCGGCATGCAGAAGTGGCAGGAGAAGAAGACCGTCCAGCTCTGCCTGCGGGTGCCCGACGTGGACGCCTGGTACGCCTGGGCGCAGCACTGCGGTGTCGCGGGCCTGACGCAGATGTTCGACAGCGCAGAGCTGGGCATCCGCGCCTTCGCCATGAACGACCCCGAGGGCTACCAGATCGAGGTCCAGACGGCGAAACCCGGTCACTGACACAGACAAAATCAAGAAGGGCGGCAAACGCCCGCTTTACCCTTCGCGCAAGCGACCAACCAGAGGAGTCTCCATGAAGTACCTGTCCCAATCCGCGCTCCGCGCCGGTGCCGTGGGGGTGGCCATCCTGGCCGCCACCGCCGCCGTCGCCCAGGAGAAGGCGATCACCATCGGCCTGACCGCCGACCCCAGCCACCTCTACCCCCTGGCGGGCGAGGAGCTGTCTTCCAACATCATGTATTACCACCTCTACGATCCGCTGGTGAAGCGCGGCGCGGACCTCTCCTTCGGGCCGGGCCTGGCGGAAAGCTGGGAGAACGTGGATGACACCACCTGGCGCTTCAAGCTGCGCGAGGGCGTGACCTTCCACAATGGCAACGCCTTCACCGCCGAGGACGTGGTCTTTACCGTCAACAAGGCGCGTGAATCGATCCGCCCCGACCTGGTGGCCAACATTGCCGAGATCACGGCGGTGGATGACCTGACCGTCGAGATCAAGACCCCGGCGCCCTATGCCGTGCTGCCGAACGATCTGGCCGAGCTGCTGATCCTGGATTCGGAGTACACCGAGGCCACCGGCGACGAGCAGATGGACCTCAAGCCGATGGGCACCGGCCCCTACAAGCTGGAGGAGTGGATCAAGGAAGAAAAGCTCGTCCTGAGCGCCTTCGATGACTACTGGGCCGGCGAGCCGACCATCGACCAGGTGACCTTCCGCCCGATCACCAACCCGGCGACCCGCACCGCGGCGCTGCTGACCGGTGAAGTCGACGTGATCCAGGACCTCGCCGTGCGCGACGTGGACCGGGTGCGCAGCGAAGAGGGCTTCGAGGTGATCACCCGGCCGAGCCTGCTGAACGTGGTTCTGGCCATGGACACCCGTGCCGAATCCCCGACCATCGAGGGCCCCAACCCGATGACCGACCAGCGCGTGCGCGAGGCCATCGCCCGGGCGATCGACGTGGATGCGATCAACAAGATCGTCATGAACGGCCTAGCCACCCCCTCTGACCAGTACGTGCCCTCGTCGCACATCGGCTACGTGGAGGGCATGAACTTCCGCGAGATGTACCCGCACGACATCGAGAAGGCCAAGGAACTGCTGGCCGAGGCGGGCTATCCCGATGGCTTCACCATGACCCTGGACGCCACCAACAACCGCTATGTCAACGATGCCCAGATCGCCCAGGCGCTGGCCTCGATGCTGGCCAAGATCGGCGTGACGCTTGAGCTGAACATCATGCCCAAGTCCAACTTCTGGGGCTACATCCGGGTGCCGACGGAAAACTCCAGCTTCATCATGAGCGGCTGGGACGTGCCTGCGGGCGATGCCGGCTCCATGTACGGCGCGCTCTTCTACACCCGCGACAAGAAGGAAGGCTACGGCCAGGTGAACCGCGGCTCCTACTCCAACCCGGAGGTGGATGCCCTGGTCGATCAGGCCGACGCGACGCCCAGCGTCGAGGAGCGTGACCGCCTGCTGCAGGAGGCCACCAAGATCCTCATGGCCGACATCCCAATGATCCCGGTCCACTACGAGCAGGACATCTACGCCGCCCGTGACGGCGTGACCCTGGAGCCCCGCGTGGACAAGTTCATCTGGGCCTTCGACATGGACGTCGAGTAACCCCGACGCCCCCAGCGCCCCGGCGGTCATGCGCCGCCGGGGCCATCGCCCGATCCCTCGACCCCCGACAGAAAGCCCCGATACGCGATGTTCGGATACCTGATCAAACGATTGATCCAGATGACGCTTGTCCTCTGGGTCGTCTCCGTCATCGTCTTCCTGATGATGAGCTTCACCGGCGACCCGGTCTTCATGGTGGTGCCCATCGACGCCACCGATGCCGAGATCGCCCAGGCCCGGCGGCTCCTGGGGCTCGACCAGTCCCTGCTGGTCCAGTACTGGAAATTCCTCACCAGCCTGCTGCAGGGGGACTTCGGCCGCTCCTACGTCTTCCGCCAGCCGGCCATGACCCTGATCCTCGAGCGGCTGCCCGCGACGGTCGAGATGGTCCTGGTGGCCATGTTCCTGGCCATCGCCATCGCCATCCCGCTGGGCGTCTATGCCGGGGCCAACCCCAACAGCCGCATCAGCCGGACGATCATGGCGGGCTCGCTTCTGGGCATCTCCCTGCCGGGCTTCTGGGTCGGCATGGTGCTGATCTACCTCTTCGCCGTCCACTGGGGCATCTTCCCCTCGTCCGGGCGCGGCGATACCGAGGAGTTTCTTGGCCTGCGCATCAGCCTGCTGACCTGGGACGGCTGGCACCACATCCTGCTGCCCGCCATCACCCTGTCGCTGGCGACCATGGCGATCCTGCTGCGCATGACCCGGGCCGGCATGATGGAGGTGGGGCGCCAAGACTTCATGAAGTTCGCCCGCGCCAAGGGCGCCACCCGCCGCGACGTGCTCTACAAGCACGGGCTGAAGAACGCCCTGATCCCGGTGGTGACGATCTTTGGCCTGCAGCTGGGGGATCTCATCGCCTTCGCCACCATCACCGAGACGATCTTCTCCTGGCCCGGCATGGGCAAGCTGCTGATCGACTCCATCTACCGGGCCGACCGGCCGGTGATCGTCGTCTACCTGATGCTGGTGGCCTTCATCTTCGTGGTGATCAACTTCCTCGTCGACATCGTCTACACGCTGATCGACCCCCGCATCACGCTGAAATGAGGCGGAGAGACCCATGACAACCTTCCTGCGCTCGGAATTCTTCCACAACTACAAGCGCTCCTCCTCGGCGGTGATCGGCAGCACGCTCATGGCGCTCTTTGCCTTTGCCGTCCTTGCCGGGCCCTTCCTGGTGGCCCAGAACCCCTATGACATCGCCTCGCTCGACCTGATGGACAGCTACAAGCCGCCCATGTGGCTGGAGGGGGGCGACGCCCGCTTCCCGCTCGGCACGGACGGGCAGGGGCGCGATGTCTGGGCCTCGATCCTCTACGGCGCGCGCATCTCGCTCTTCATCGGGCTGGTGGCCATGGTCGCCTCCTGCACCATCGGCACCCTTCTGGGGCTGATCGCGGGCTTCTACGGCGGCATCGTGGACAGCGTGATCATGCGGATCGCCGACATCCAGCTCTCCTTCCCCTCGATCCTGATCGCGCTCTTCCTGATGTCCGCCGTGGGCACTGGCGTGGACAAGGTGCTGATCGCCCTGACGGCGGTGGGCTGGGTCGTCTATGCCCGGACGGTGCGCGGCTCGACCCTCTCGGAGATCGAGAAGGAGTATGTCCAGGCCGCCCGGGTGGCGGGCCTGCCGAACCACAAGATCATCCGCAAGCACGTCCTGCCCAACGTCCTGACCCCGCTCATCGTGATCGCCACCATCCAGGTCGGCACCTTCGTCCTGATCGAGGCTTCGTTGAGCTTTCTCGGGGTCGGCGTGCCGATCACCCAGCCCTCGCTGGGGCTGCTGATCAAGAACGGCTTCGATGTCCTCTTCTCGGGGCTCTGGTGGACCTCGGTCTTTCCCGGCGTGGCCATCATGATGCTGGTCTTCGGCATCAACCTCTTTGGCGATTTTCTGCGCGATGAACTGAACCCGAGGCTGAAGTGATGAAAGACGAGCAGCACAAACCGCTCCTGTCGGTGCGCGACCTGCGGACCTACTTCCACACCTTCGCGGGCACCGTGAAGGCGGTGAACGGGGTGAGCTTCGAGATCGGCGAGGGCGAGGTAATGGGCCTGGTCGGCGAGAGCGGCGGCGGCAAGTCCGTTGTGGGCTTCTCCATCCTCGGGCTGATCGACAGCCCCGGCAAGATCGAGGGCGGGCAGATCCTGCTGGAGGGGGACGACCTGGTGAGCGCCGGGGAGGAGCGGCTGCGCGAGGTTCGCGGGCGCGAGATCTCCATGGTCTTCCAGGACCCCATGACCTCGCTCAACCCGCTGCACACGGTGGGCCGCCAGATGGAGGAGGTGCTGAAGCTCCACACCGACCTGCCGGCCGAGGAGCGTCGCCAGGCCTGCATCGAGATGCTCGAAAGCGTCGGCATCAGCCGCG
This sequence comes from Sulfitobacter sp., assembly GCA_965212515.1. Classification (GTDB taxonomy): domain Bacteria; phylum Pseudomonadota; class Alphaproteobacteria; order Rhodobacterales; family Rhodobacteraceae; genus Sulfitobacter. The sequence goes on along the minus strand of OZ243122.1, from coordinate 680,248 downwards.
CGGCGGAGCGGCTCAAGGCTTACCCGCACCAGTTCTCGGGCGGGATGCGGCAGCGCGTGGTGATCGCCATCGCCATGCTGGCCCGGCCCAAGCTGATCATCGCGGACGAGCCCACGACGGCGCTTGACGTGACGATCCAGAGCCAGATCCTCAAGCTGATGCGCCAGCAGATCGCGGAGAAGGGGGCCTCGATGATCCTCATCACCCACGATCTGGCGGTGGTGTCGGAGATGGCGGACCACATCACCGTGCTCTACTGCGGCAACGTAGTGGAGCGGGGGCGGACCCGCGACCTGATCGAGAACCCGGCCCACCCCTATACCCGCGGGCTGATCGATTCGATCCCCGACACTTCGCAGCGGCTGGAGCGGCTGAACCAGATCCCCGGGGCCGTGCCGGACATCCGCAACCTGCCCAAGGGCTGCAACTTCCGCGAACGCTGCCCACGGGCCCAGGCGCTCTGCGCCGAGAAGGAGCCGCAGCTCACGCCGCAGCACGGCAGCCTCTCGGCCGCCTGCCACTTCCCGCTCAAACCCGGAGAGCGCGCATGACGACCCAGACCGAAGCCCCGATGCTGGAGGTCCGCGATCTCCAGATGCACTTCCAGATCGGCGGCGGCATCCTCGACAGGCTGAAGCTGGACAGCAAGGGCCTGCGCCTGGAGCGCCCCGTGGTCCACGCCGTCAACGGGGTCAGCTTTGCCATCAAGCGCGGCGAGATCATGGCCCTGGTGGGCGAAAGCGGCTGCGGCAAGTCCACCGTCGCCAAGACCATCGCGCGGATCTACAAGCCGACCCGGGGCGAGGTGCTGGTGGAGGGCGAGGACATCGCCAACCACGGCTTCGCCGAGATGCTGCCGATCCGCTCTAAGATGCAGATGATCTTCCAGGATCCCTATGCCTCGCTCAACCCGCGCCAGAAGGTGCGCGACATCGTGGCCGAGCCGCTGCTGGAGCAGACCCGCGGCGCCGCCGAGCGCCGCGAGGTGCCCGCCCGGATCGAGAAGCTGCTGGCCCGCGTCGGCCTCAACGCCGAACATGCGGGCCGCTATCCGCACCAGTTCTCGGGCGGCCAGCGTCAGCGCATCGGCATCGCCCGGGCGCTTTCCGTCACGCCCGGGCTGATCGTGGCGGACGAGCCCGTCTCGGCGCTCGACGTGTCGATCCAGGCGCAGATCCTGAACCTGATGAAGGACCTGCGGGACGAGTTCGGGCTCTCCTACCTCTTCATCAGCCACGATCTGAGCGTGGTGCACCACATCGCCGATTGGGTCGGCGTGATGTACCTGGGCTTCATGGTGGAGAATGCGCCGCGCGACGTGCTCTTTGCCCGCCCGCGCCATCCCTACACCCGGGCGCTCCTTTCCGCCGCGCCCTCGATCAAGGCCAAGCGCGACAAGGAGGAGATCCAGCTCAAGGGGGAGGTGCCCTCGGCGCTCGATCTGCCTTCGGGCTGCTGTTTCCGCACCCGCTGCCCCTTTGCCTGGGAGCGCTGCGCGCGGGAGCGCCCGCAGCTTCAGGACGCGGGCGAGGGCCACAGCGTGGCCTGCCACCTGATCGACGAACCGGAAAGGGACAGCCAATGATCACCATTGCCCAGGCCCGGCTGGGAATCCACGACCCGCACGACTGCACGGACGCCAGCGACGAGTTGCCGATCCTGCACGCGATTTACGACACCCTGGTGCGCCGCGTCGGGCAGAGCTTCGTGCCCCATCTGGCCACCCGCTGGGAGGTGGCCGATGAGGCGCGGCGCTGGACCTTCCATCTGCGCGAGGGCGTGCGCTTTCACGATGGCACGCCCTGCGATGCGGCGGCTGTGGCCCAGAGCCTCGAGCGCATGGCACGGGAGGACAAGGGTTATACCCTCGGCGCGCCAGCCGTCTGGCGCCAGTACCTGGGCGGTGCCCGGCTTGAGGTGAAGGACGCCCTGACGCTGGAGGTGACCCTCGCCGCCCCCATGGCGGACCTGCTCGACGTGCTGGAGCAGGGCTTCATCGTGGCCCCGAGCGCCTTTGCCGCCCTCGATGCCAAGGACTACGCCACCCAGATCGGCAGCGGGCCCTTCCGGCTGGTCTCGCTCGGGGCGCGCGAGATCGTGGCGGAGCGGGTCGCGTCGCACTTCGCGGGCCTGCCTGCCAACAGCGCCGTCACCTGGCGCCTGGAGGAGGATGCCGCCAAGCGCCTGGCCCTGCTGGAGGCGGGCGAGGTGGAGGTGGCCAACGGGCTGGACTTCGAGGCCTCGCGCAGGCTCGGCGAGGGGCGGCACGAATTTCTCTCGCCCGTCGCCATCATCTACCTGCTGAACGCCGCCAAGGGCCCCCTGAAAGATGCGCGCGTGCGCCGCGCCCTGAGCCTTGCCGTGGACCGCGAGGCCCTGGTCGAGACGGTCATGGCGGGCGCCGCCCAGCCGCTGCGCGGCTTCGTCAGCCCCAACCACTATGGCGCGGGGCAGGGCGCCGGAGCCCTGATGGACAGGGAGAAGGCCCGCGCCCTGCTGGAAGAGGCCGGGCATGGCGGCGGCCTGACACTTGCTGTCGATTGCCCGACGCGCCTGCCGGACGAGGCGGAGCGACTGACGGCGGCCCTGGCGGCGCAGCTGGCCGAGGTGGGGATTGATTTCGAGGTCCACATCCACCCCGAGCGCGAGGACTATGCCCATATGGTGCGGCGCAAGGAGATCCGCGATCTTTGCGTCTTCGATTCCAGCCCCATGAGCACCTACCGCGTGCTCTACGAGAAGATCGACAGCCGCGTCGCGGGCTCCTGGTGGCAGGGCTATGCCAACTCCAGGATCGAGGCGCTGATCGACCGTGGCCGCGTCACGGCGGACCGGGCGGGCCGCGCCGAACTTTGGCAGGAGGCCTACGCGCTTCTCCAGGAGGACCCGGCCTGGCTGACGCTCTACAATCCGCTGCGGGTGATCGGCCTCAAGGGGCGCCACCCGGCGTTCGAGATGCCCGCCGACGGGGTCATCGACGTGGCCCGCCTGCCGGCCCTGGAGGAGACATGATCAAGGCCGACACACTCCTGACCGGCGCCTGGCTGGTCACCATGGATGCGGAGCGCCGTCTGATCGAGGACGGTGCCGTCGCGGTCCAGGAGGGCCGCATCGTGGCCCTTGGCACCGCCTCGGACCTGGCCGAGCGGGTGCAGGCCGAGAACAGGGTGGACTGCACGGGGCACATCATCTTTCCGGGCCTGATCGACGTGCACGCCCACGCGGGCCACGGGCTCGTCAAGTCCATCGGGATGCACGGCGGCGACCGCTGGGAGGAGATCTGCGGCGAGGTCTACACCCAGGCCTCGCCCCCCGCCTTCTGGCGCGCCGAGGCCCGCCTGGCGGCGCTGGAGCGGCTGCGCTTCGGGGTCACCACCGGCGTTTCCCTCCTTGGCGGGGGGGACACGATCATGCGCACCGACAGGCCCGAACATGCCGCCGCCCACTGCGGGGGCGTGGCGGAGGTGGGCACCCGCAGCCTTGTGGCCGTGGGACCGACCCGTGCGCCTCATCCGCGCACCTACGCCGACTGGGAAGGCGGCCAGCGCCGCACCTATCCGGTGACCTTCGAGGCGCAGATGCAGACCTGCGCCGAGATCGTGGAGGCCTGGCACGGCAGCCACGGGGGCCGCATCGGCATTGCCATGCTCTACCCGGTGCTGCGCAACGAACATGAAGAGGGCATGGATCCGGCGGACTATGCCGCCGCCTGCGATCAGGTGCAGGAGGTGCGCGCCTTCGCCCGCGAGAAGGGCCTTGTCTTTACCCAGGATGGCCACTGGCGCGGCTCCGTCCGCCGGGCCGAGGGGCTCGGCCTGCTCGGGCCGGATGCGCTGCTGTCGCACTGCATCGACCTGCACGAGGACGAGATCGACCTGATCGTCGAGAGCGGCACCCGCGTGGCCCACAACCCTTCGGCCAATGCCTCCATCGCGGGCCGCTGCCCGGCAACGGAGATCCTGGCCCGGGGCGGCAGCGTGGCCCTGGGCTCGGACGCGACGGCGCCCGACCGTTCGGGCGATATGTTCCGGCACATGCAGCAGGCCATGCATTACCACCGCCGCCACCACCGCGACGCGGATGTCCTTCCCATCGGCCAGGTGCTGGAGATGTGCACCATCGGCGCCGCCCGCGCTCTTGGCATGGACAAGGAGGTGGGCTCGCTCGAGGTGGGCAAGGCGGCGGACCTCGTGACGATGGACCTGCGCCGCCCGCACCTCTACCCGCCCAACATGCCGCTGCACCGGCTGGTCTGCTTTGCCAACGGCAATGACGTCAGCAACGTCATGGTGGGGGGCGAGATGGTCCTTTCCGAGGGGCGCCCGACCCGCGTGTCGGAGGCCGAGATCCTGCAGGAGGCGGCGCGCGAGGCGGAATTGATGATTGACCGGATCGGCGCAAGGGCCGACCTTGCCCTGCCGGAGGGCATCTGGGGCCGGGAGGGGGGCCAGCCATGACCATCTACATCGTCAATCCCAACAGCAGCCAGCACGTGACCGAGGGCATCGACGCCGCCCTTGCGCCGATGCGCGCGGTCTGCCCCGTCCCGATCGAGGCGCGGACCCTCAAGGAGGGCCCGCCGGGCATCGAGAGCCAGGCCCACGTCGATGGCGTGGTGGCGCCGCTTCTGGCCCATTGTGCCGCGCTCGAGGAGGAGGCCAGCGCCTTTGTGGTGGCCTGCTTCTCCGATCCGGGGCTGGCGGCCCTGCGCGAACAGTCCGCCCGGCCGGTGCTGGGGATCGCGGAATCCGCCGTCCTCACCGCCATGACCCTGGGCCAGCGCTTCGGCATCATTTCCATCCTTTCCAAGAGCATCCCGCGCCACATGCGATACCTCGGGGCCATGGGGGTGATGGGCCGGCTGGCCGCCGACCGGCCGCTGGAGCTGGGCGTGCTTGAGCTTCAGGACCGAGCGCGCACCTTCGAGCGGCTCGTCACGGTGGGCGAGGAGCTGCGCGACGGGGCCGGGGCCGATGTCCTGATCCTCGGCTGCGCGGGCATGACCGCCTACCGCGCCGATCTGGAGGCGCGGCTCGGGGTGCCCGTGGTGGAGCCCTGCCAGGCCGCCGCCGCCCTCGCCATAGGCCGGGTGGCATTGCAGAAAACACGATAGGAACCAAGATGACAGACCTGACCACCGACGCCGCGGGCGTCTTCACCATCGCCGTCACCCCCTTCCACCCGGACGGGCGGATCGACATGGAAAGCTGCGACCGCATGGTCGATTTCTACCTCGAGGCGGGGGCCACGGGCCTGACCGTGCTGGGCATGATGGGCGAGGCGCCGAAACTGACGGTGGACGAATCGCGCGACGTGGTGGCCCGCATCCTCAAGCGCGTGGCGGGCCGGGTGCCCGTTGTGGTGGGCGTGTCGGCCCCCGGTTTTGCCCAGATCGAAAGCCTGACTCGCATGGTGATGGAGCTGGGCGCGGCGGGCGTCATGGTGGCGCCGCCGGGCGCCCTGCGCACCGACGATCAGATCTACACCTACTACACCCAGGTGGCCGAGCTGCTGGGCGAAGTGCCCTTCGTGCTGCAGGATTTCCCGTTGGTGACCAACGTGCAGATATCGCCGAAGGTCATCGCCCGCATCTTCAACGATCTGCCCACCTGCGTCTGCCTCAAGCACGAGGACTGGCCGGGCCTGGAAAAGATCAGCTACCTGCGCAAGGAGGGTGTGCTCAACCGCCGTATCTCTATCCTCTGCGGCAATGGCGGGCTCTTCCTGCCCGAGGAGATGGCGCGCGGCGCCGACGGGGCCATGACCGGCTTTGCCTACCCCGAGATGATGGCCCAGGTCGTCGATCACCATAATCGGGGCGAGGCCGAGAGGGGGCGCGACCTTTTCGACGCCTACCTGCCGCTGGCCCGCTTCGAACAACAGCCGGGCATGGGCCTGGCAATCCGCAAGTACACCCTCGCCAAGCGCGGGGTCATCGCACACGACGCGCTGCGCAAGCCGGGCTCGGCCCTGTCCGACAAGACAAGGGCCGAGGTGGACCGGCTGATCGCGCGGCAGGAAAAAAGACTGGAGGAACTGGCCTGATGGATCTCGGACTGAAAGGAAAACGCGCGCTCGTCCTTGGGGCCAGCCGGGGCCTCGGCATGGCCATCGCCAAGGGCCTTGCCGAGGAGGGGGCGGAGGTCTTTGCCGCCGCCCGCTCCAGGGACAAGATCGCCGCCTGGGCCGAGGGCATGGGCAATGTGCACCCCGTGGCGCTGGACCTCGCCGATCTGGCCAACGTCGATGCCGTGGTGGAGAGCCTGCTCGAAGAGGGCGGCGTGGACATCGTGTTGAACAACGGGGGCGGCCCCCCGCCGGGCTCGGCCGAGGCCTCGGAGCGGGGCGCCTGGATCACCCATTTCGAGGCCATGGCGGCCAACCTCTTTCACCTCAACGGGCGGCTCTTGCCCGCCATGAAGGAGCGCGGCTGGGGCCGGATCATCTCCATCACCTCTTCCGGGGTGGAGCAGCCGATCCCCAATCTGGCCCTCTCCAACGGCATCCGCTCCGCCGTGGTGGGCTGGTCCAAAACCCTGGCCAACGAGGTGGCGGGCGCGGGCGTGACGGTGAACGTCGTCATGCCGGGGCGCATCCACACACAGCGGGTGGACGAGCTCGATGCCGCCGCCGCCAAGCGCACCGACACGGAGGTGGCCGAGGTGGCCGCCAAGTCCCGCGCGACGATCCCGGCGGGGCGCTACGGCAAGCCCGAGGAGTTCGCCGACGTGGTGACCTTCCTTGCCTCGACGAGGGCGGGCTACGTGACCGGCTCCAAGATCCGCATCGACGGCGGCTCGATCAAGTCGATCTGAGCCCCTTGCAGGAACAGGCGAAGGCCCCGTCGGCAACCCCGGCGGGGCCTTTTGCTTTCTGCCGCTCCCTTGGGCGGCGGTGCGCTGGCTGCCCAAATCCTGTGCAACCCGGTCCGCGCAAAGTCTGCGGCGCCGACCCGCCATGGCCCCTACCGGCCCTCCGGGCCAAGCTCGCGCCGGTAACCAGTCGGGACGGGCATGTCATTTCTGCAAGGCAAGATCGGCGAGGCGGCGCAGCGCCAGCCCCGGGCCCGGGGCGCGCTCGAGCTGACCCTCAAACAGGGCCCGGTGGGCACCGCCATCGACCGATTCCGCACGGGCGGCGCGACCAAGGTGCTCTTCCCCCGCACGCGGCCCTTCCAGGCGATACTCATCAACACGGCGGGCGGGCTGACGGGCGGTGACAGGTTCGATCTTGCGGTCTCGACTGGGCAGGGCACGGACGCGGTTTTCACCACCCAGGCGGCGGAGAGGGCCTACCGCGCGCTGGAGGGGGCGGCCCGGGTCACCACGCGGCTCAGCCTCGGCGCCGGGGCGCGCCTGGCCTGGCTGCCGCAGGAGACGATCCTCTACCAGGGGAGCGCGCTGGATCGGCGGCTGGAGATCGACCTCGCGCCCGACGCGCGCCTGCTGATGGTGGAGCCGCTGCTCTTTGGCCGCCTCGCCATGGGCGAGCGCCTGACCCGCCTGCACCTGCGCGACCGCATCCTGCTGCGCCAGGGGGGTAGGCCGCTCTATGCCGATGCCCTGCATCTTTCGGGCGATGCGGAGGCCCAGCTCTCGCGCGCCCCTGCGGCGCGCGGCGCGCGCGCCATGGCGAGCCTGGTCTTCCGGGCCCCCGAGGCGCCCGCCCGGCTGGGGGCGGTGCGCGCCCTCCTGCCCACCACCGGCGGGGCCAGCCTGCTGGCGCCCGATCTTCTGGTGGCCCGCCTTCTGGCGCCGGACGGCTTTGAACTGCGCCGCGCCCTGGTCCCCATTCTCGAAACCCTGAAGGGCGCGGCCCTTCCCCGATCCTGGAGCCTCTGATGAACCTCACCCCCCGCGAAAAGGACAAGCTGCTGATCTCCATGGCCGCCGAGGTGGCGCGCCGCCGCCTGGCGCGCGGCGTCAAGCTGAACCACCCCGAGGCGGTGGCCCTGATCACCGATGCCGTGGTCGAGGGCGCCCGCGATGGCCGCCCGGTCTCGGAGATGATGCAGGCGGGGGCCGAAGTGGTGACCCGCGATCAATGCATGGCGGGCGTGCCCGAGATGATCTCCGAGGTCCAGGTCGAGGCGACCTTTCCCGACGGCACCAAGCTCGTCACCGTTCACAACCCGATCCGCTGAGAAGGAGCCCCCGATGCACCCAGGAGAGATCATCCCCGCCGAGGGCGAGCTGACCCTCAACCCGGGCCGTCCCGTTACCCAGCTCATGGTGGCCAACACCGGCGACAGGCCGGTGCAGGTCGGCTCCCACTACCACTTCGCCGAGGCCAACCCGGCGCTGGAGTTCGACCGGGTCGCCGCGCGCGGGCAGCGGCTGGACATCGCCGCGGGCACCGCCGTGCGGTTCGAGCCGGGCCAGCGCCGCGAGGTTTCCCTCATCCCCATCGGGGGCGGGCGGCGCATCTACGGCTTCAACCAGCAGATCATGGGAGAGCTCTGATGCCCGCACGCATTTCACGCGCCGACTATGCCGCCATGTTCGGCCCCACTAAGGGCGACAGGGTGCGCCTGGCGGACACGGACCTGATCATCGAGGTGGAGCGCGACCTGACCGCCGAGGCGGTGGGCGCCTCTGAGGCGGGCGGCAGCGGCGCCAATGCCCTGCACTATGGCGAGGAGGTGAAGTTCGGCGGCGGCAAGGTGATCCGCGACGGCATGGGCCAGAGCCAGGAGACCCGGGCCGCAGGGGCGGCGGACACGGTCATCACTAATGCGCTCGTCCTTGATGCGGGGGGCATCTACAAGGCCGACATCGGCCTGCGCGGCGGATTGATCGCCGCCATCGGCAAGGCCGGCAACCCCGACACCCAGCCCGGCGTCTCCATCATCGTCGGCCCCGGGACGGAGGTGATCGCGGGGGAGGGGCGCATCCTCACGCCCGGTGGTTTCGACAGCCACATCCACTATATCTGCCCCCAGCAGATCGAGGAGGCCCTGCAGTCGGGCGTCACGACCCTGCTCGGCGGCGGCACCGGCCCGGCCCACGGCACCCTGGCCACCACCTGCACGCCCGGGCCCTGGCACATCGGGCGGATGCTCCAGGCCGCCGATGCCTTCCCGATGAACCTGGCCTTCGCGGGCAAGGGCAACGCCTCCCTGCCGGCGGCGCTGGAGGAGCAGGTGCGCGGCGGTGCCTGCGCCCTGAAGCTGCACGAGGATTGGGGCACCACGCCCGGCGCCATCGACTGCTGCCTCTCGGTGGCCGATGCCATGGACGTTCAGGTGATGATCCACACCGACACCCTGAACGAAAGCGGCTTCGTGGAGCATACCGTGGCCGCCCTCAAGGGCCGGACGATCCACGCCTTCCACACCGAGGGGGCGGGGGGCGGCCATGCGCCCGACATCATCAAGATCTGCGGCGAGGCCAACGTCCTGCCCTCCTCGACGAACCCGACGCGGCCCTTCACCGTCAACACCATCGACGAGCATCTCGACATGCTCATGGTCTGCCACCACCTGGACCGTTCGATCCCGGAAGACATCGCCTTTGCCGAGAGCCGCATCCGGCGCGAGACCATCGCGGCGGAGGACATCCTGCACGACATGGGGGCCTTTTCCATCATCGCCTCCGACAGCCAGGCCATGGGCCGGGTCGGCGAGGTGATCATCCGCACCTGGCAGACGGCGGACAAGATGAAGAAGCAGCGCGGCCGCCTGCCCGAGGAGCAGGGCGAGAACGACAATCTGCGCGCCCGCCGCTACGTGGCCAAATACACTATCAACCCGGCCATCGCCCATGGCCTGTCGCGCCACATCGGCTCCATCGAGGTGGGCAAGCGGGCCGATCTGGTGCTCTGGGACCCGGCCTTCTTCGGGGTCAAACCCGAGATGGTGCTCATGGGGGGCAGCATCGTCTGCGCCCAGATGGGCGATCCCAACGCCTCCATCCCCACGCCCCAGCCCGTCATGGGGCGGCCCATGTTCGGCGCCTACGGGCGGGCGGTGGAGCATAATGCCGTCTGCTTCGTCTCGGAGGCCGCTCAGGCGGAGGACATCGGCGCGCGGCTCGGCCTCGCCAAGCGGACCCTGGCGGTGGAGAACTGCCGCGAGATCGGCAAGGCGGACCTGATCCTGAACGACGCCTGCCCCGAGATCGAGGTCCACCCCGAGACCTACGAGGTGCGCGCCGACGGCGAGCTGCTGACCTGCGCCCCCGCCGAGGTGCTGCCCATGGCGCAACGCTATTTTCTCTTCTGAAGGACTGACCCGATGACCGACCTACCGATCGCCCAGGAGCTGTGCCGCCGGGGCACCTGGCAGGGGGCCGCGGCCCGCTGCGAGCTGACCTACGAGGACCGCTTCTTCCGCCGCCGCAAGCTCACCACCCTGGCGGGCTGGTCCCTGGTGGCGGACTTTTCCCAGACCCTGTCGCTCGAGGAAGGGGACGCGCTGGTGCTTTCCGATGGCCGCCTGGTGGAGATCGGTGCGGCGCCCGAGCCGCTGCTTGCCGTGCGCGGCCCTGACCTGGCGCGCCTGGCCTGGCACGTGGGCAACCGCCACACCCCCTGCCAGATCGAGGCCGAACGCCTGCTGATCCGCGAGGACAGGGTGATCGCCCATATGCTGGAGCAACTGGGGGCGGAGATCTCGGCGCTGGAGGCGCCCTTCACCCCCGAGGGCGGCGCCTACGGCCATGGGCGCACCCACAGCCACGCGCACGGCCACAGCGCCCATGCCCACTGATCCGCGCCTCCTGACCCTGACCCAGTGGCTCTCGCCGGCCTATCCCACCGGGGCCTTCGCCTATTCCCACGGAATCGAGCAGGCCATTGCCGAGGGCTGGATCGGGGACCGGGCGGGGCTGGCGGGCTGGCTCTCGGGCTGCCTTGCGTCGGGCAGCCTGCGCTCCGATGCCATCTTCCTGCGGCTGGCTTTTCACGCGCCGGAGACGGATAGTCTGGAGGTGCTGGAGGACTGGGCCCGCGCCTGGGCCGCCTCCTCCGAGAGGCTGGTCGAGGCCGAGCGTCAGGGCCGCGCCTTCGTCGAGACGACCAACGCCATCTGGCGGCTGGACCTGCCGCCGCTGCTCCTGCCGCTTGCGGTGGGGGCCGCGGCCGGAAGGGCGGGGCTGGAGGTAGAGGCGACCCTCGCCCTCTATCTCCAGGCGGGGCTTTCGAACCTCATCTCCGGGGCCATGCGGCTCATGGCCCTGGGCCAGGTGGCGGGGCAGGGGCTCCTGGCCGAGCTGATGCCGCTCTGCCTTGAGGTGGTGGCCGAGACGCGAGACGCCACCCTCGAAGACATCCACTCCAGCGCCTTCCTTTCCGACATCGCCGCCATGCGGCACGAAACCCTGCAACCGAGGCTTTTCCAGACATGACACAGACCAACGGACCCCTGCGCATTGGCATTGGCGGCCCTGTCGGGGCGGGCAAGACGACCCTGACCGCGCGCCTCGCCGAGGCCATGAAGGCGGACTTTTCCATCGGGGTCATCACCAATGACATCTACACCCAGGAGGATGCCGAGGCCCTGATGCGCATGCAGATCCTGCCTTCCGATCGGATCATCGGGGTGGAGACGGGCGGCTGCCCGCACACGGCGATCCGGGAGGATGCCTCCATCAACCTGGCCGCCGTGGCCGAGATGCAGGCCCGCCACGCCGACCTGGAGGTGGTGCTGATCGAATCCGGGGGCGACAACCTCTCTGCCACCTTCAGCCCGGAGCTGGCGGACCTGACGCTCTACGTCATCGACGTGGCGGCGGGCGAGGAGATCCCCCGCAAGGGCGGCCCGGCGATCACCCGCTCGGACCTGCTGATCATCAACAAGGTGGACCTTGCCCCGCACGTGGGCGCCTCCCTGGAAGTGATGGACCGGGATGCCGCGAGGATGCGCGGCGAGAGGCCCTTCCGCTTTGCCGCCCTCAAGAAGGGGGAAGGGGTGCCGGAGATCCTCGCCGCGATCCGCGCGCTCTCGGGCCTCTAGGGCACCTCGAGCACGATCTTGCCCGTATGGGCCTTCTCGGCGAAGGCCGCCTGGGCCGCGCCGATCTCCTTCAGGGGGTAGGTGGCGGCCAGCAAGGGCCTGATCTGGCCCGTCTCGATGCGCCGCAGCAGATTGCCGAAGACCTCGGGCGCCAGGACCGTGCAGCCGAAGAAGCTCAGATCCTTGAGGTAGAGGGTGCGCAGGTCCAGCTCCACCAGGGCCCCAGCGATGGCACCAGACACCGCATAGCGGCCGCCGTGGGTCAGGAGCTCGGGCAGGGCCTGCCAGGTGGGGCCGCCGACGAGGTCCAACACCACGTCCTGGCTGTTGGCACCAAGGGCGGCGATGGGGTCGGCATAGCGGTCGATGGTGCGCTCGACCCCGAGATCGAGCAGATCCTGCGCCTTGGCGGGGCTTGTCAGGGCCGTCACCCGCGCGCCCCGCGCCAGGGCAAGCTGCACCGCCGCCGAGCCGACGCCGCCCGAGGCGCCCGTGATCAGCACCCGTTCCCCGGCGCTGACTGCGGCCCGCGTCAGCATGTTCTCGGCGGTGGAATAGGAGCAGGGGAAGGAGGCCAGCTCGGCGTCGCTCAGGCCGCTCTGGACGGGATAGGCATGGCGGGCGGCGACGGTCATGTACTGGGCAAAGCCGCCGTCGCATTCCGAACCCAGGTACCAAGGCGTCGCCAGCTCCGCGCCCCCGGCCTCGCGCAGGCAGGGCTCCACCAGAACGCGCTGGCCCAGAAGCGCGGGCCGCACCTCTCCCCCGAGTTCGACCACCTCGCCGCAGACGTCGGCGCCCTGGATGCGCGGAAAGGTAAGGGCCTTGCCGGACCAGGTGGCATCCTCGGCGGCGCCCTCCTGCTTTGAGTACCAGCCGGTGCGCAGGTTGAGATCAGTGTTGTTCACCCCCGCCGCGCGCACCCGGATCAACACCTCGCGCGGGCCGGGGCTGGGGCGCGGCAGATCCTCGCGCCAGGAGAGGCATTCGGGCCCGCCGTGGCCGGTGAGGATCACGCCCTTCATGGTCTGCCCGCTCATGCCCCGCTCCCCTTGTGACCCCGGTGCGATCAGTCTAGCGCATGGCGCCTGTCATGAAATGGTAACTTGCGCCCGGCTGGTAATTCGGTATTTCGCGAAATAAGGAACAGACGCGGCGAGCGGCCGCCCCGAGAAGTGAAGGAGACCCCCATGACCACCTACGCGATCAACGGCCTGGGCCGCATCGGCAAGCTGGCCCTCCGGCCCCTGCTGGAGAGCGGTGCCCGCATCGCCTGGATCAACGACGCGGTGGGCGACCCGGAGATGCACGCGCACCTGCTGGAGTTCGATACGGTTCATGGCCGCTGGCGGGCGGACTTTACCCAGGATGCCGAGAGCGTGACCATCGACGGCGTGCGGCTTCCCTTCGTCGGCGCCCGGGACCTGGGCGCCCTGCCGCTGGAGGGGGTGGATGTGGTGATCGACTGCACCGGCGCCTTCAAGACCGAGGCCAAGCTCTCCCCCTACTTCGAGGCGGGGGTGAAGAAGGTGGTCGTGTCCGCTCCGGTGAAGGACGGGCCGAGCGCCAACATCGTCATGGGCGTCAACGAGGAGAGCTATGATCCCGCCCGGCACCGGATCGTCACGGCGGCCTCCTGCACCACCAACTGCCTGGCGCCGGTGGTCAAGGTGATCCACGAAAGCCTGGGCATCCGCCATGGGTCTATCACCACGATCCACGATGTGACCAACACCCAGACCATCGTTGACCGCCCTGCCAAGGACCTGCGCCGCGCGCGCTCGGCGCTCAATTCCCTGATCCCGACGACAACGGGCTCGGCCACCGCGATCACCCTGATCTACCCCGAGCTCAAGGGCCGTCTGAACGGCCACGCCGTGCGGGTGCCCCTGCTCAACGCCTCCCTGACGGACTGCGTCTTCGAGGTGGCGCGCGAGACCACCGCCGAGGAGGTCAACGCCCTTTTCCAGGCCGCCGCCGAAGGCCCCCTGAAGGGCATCCTGGGCTTCGAGGCGCGGCCCCTGGTCTCCACCGACTATTGCAACGACACCCGGTCCAGCATCGTCGATGGGCCTTCGACCATGGTCGTCAACGGTACCCAGGTGAAGATGTACGCCTGGTACGACAACGAGATGGCCTACGCGCACCGCCTGGCGGAGCTGGCGCTGAAGGTGGGGCAGGGGCTGTGAGCCCCCGGCCCGAGGGCCTCTCGGCCTATATCGCGGTCACCGCCGCCTACTGGGCCTTCATGCTGACGGACGGGGCCCTGCGGATGCTCGTCCTGCTGCACTTCCACACCCTGGGCTTCTCGCCGGTGCAGCTCGCCTATCTCTTCCTGCTCTACGAACTGGCAGGCATGGTGACCAACCTGGCGGCGGGCTGGATCGCCGCGCGCTTCGGCCTGACCATGACCCTCTACGCGGGGCTCGGGCTCCAGGTGCTGGCGCTTCTGGCCCTGACCCAGCTTGATCCGGGCTGGACCCTGGGCCTCTCGGTGCTTTTCGTCATGCTGGTTCAGGGCGCCAGCGGCGTGGCCAAGGACTTGGCCAAGATGTCCGCCAAGAGCGCCGTGAAGCTCCTGGCCCCGGCCGAGGGCGGGGCGCTCTTCCGCTGGGTGGCGCTCCTGACCGGCTCGAAGAACGCGGTCAAGGGCCTGGGCTTCCTGCTCGGGGCCGGGCTCCTCGCCACCGCGGGCTTCGTCCCGGCGCTGCTGGTCATGGCGCTTGTGCTCGGCCTGATCCTGCTGGCCACCCTGCTGCTCATGCCCGCGGGCCTGCCGCGCGGCCGCAAGGGGGCCAAGTTCTCCGACGTCTTCTCGCGCTCGGCCAACATCAACTGGCTCTCGGCGGCGCGGGTCTTTCTCTTCGGGGCGCGGGACGTCTGGTTCGTTGTGGGCATCCCGATCTACTTCTACGCGGTCCTCTCGGACGGCACGCCCGAGGGCAACCGCGCGGCCTTCTTCCTGATCGGCAGCTTCATGGCGCTCTGGATCATCCTCTACGGCGCCGTCCAGGCCGCCGCGCCGCGCCTCCTGGGGGCGCAGCGGCGGCCCGAAGCGGCCCTGGTGGGCGCCGCCCGCGGCTGGGCCGGGGCGCTCCTGTTTGTGCCCGCCGCCCTGACGCTCGCCGTCCTGACGGCCCCCGGCCCGGCGCCCTGGCTGACCGCCACGCTGGTCCTGGGCCTTCTGGCCTTCGGGGCGCTCTTCGCCGTCAACTCGGCGCTTCATTCCTACCTCATCCTGGCCTTCGCCAAGGCCGAGCGGGTCACCATGGAGGTGGGCTTCTACTACATGGCCAACGCAGCCGGGCGGCTCCTCGGCACGCTCCTCTCCGGCCTGACCTACCAGCTCGGCGGTCTTGCCCTGGTCCTCGGCACGGCGAGCCTGATGGTGGGCCTCTCGGCGCTTCTGGCCGGGCGCCTGCGGCCAGAGGCGGCGGCGCCCGCCTGAACCGCCCGGTGGGCACAAGGCCCGGAAGCGACAGGCGGCGTCGGAAAGGGGGCGGCAGGGCCGGACGGGAGGTGCTGCTCTGGGGGCGCGGGCCAGTACCGGCCCGCGGCAGCAGCAAAGAGGTCCGCCAATGAAGTCACGCACCCGGGTTCTGGTCATCGGGGGCGGCATCGCCGGCTGCTCCACCCTCTACCACCTCACGCAGGAGGGCTGGACGGACGTCGTCCTGGTGGAGCGGGACGAGCTTACCTCGGGCACCACCTGGCACTCGGCGGCGCAGGTCACCAACTTCGGCATGAACCAGACGATGGTGGGGCTGAAGAAGCACTCCATCGCCCTCTACAAGCGGCTGCGCGACGACCCCGACTACCCGGTGGGCTACCATCATGGCGATGGTGGCATCCGCCTGGCCAACACCGAGGAGCAGATGCGCGGCTACCGGCACTTCGCCTCCATGGCGCGGGGGATGGGGGTGACCTTCGAGGTGCTCGACGCCGCCGAATGTGCCCGCCGCCACCCGCTGATCGCGACCGAGAACCTGCTGGGCGGCCTCTGGGACGGCGAGGATGGTGACATCGACCCGGCGCAGCTTTGTCAGGCGCTGGCCTTTCACGCCCGCCGCGCCGGCGCCGAAGTCTACCGCGGGACGGAGGTGACGGGCCTGAGCCAGCTGTCCGACGACACCTGGCGGGTGACGACGAGCCGGGGCGAGATCGCGGCGGACATCGTCGTCAACGCCTGCGGCTACCGGGTCAACGAGGTGGCCGCCCTGATGGGGGTGCAGCACCCCGTGGCCTCGATGGAGCATCAGTACTTCGTCACCGAAGACATTCCCGCCATCGCCGCCGCCGGGCACCGGATGCCTCTGCTGCGCTGCCCCATCTCGGATTTCTACGCGCGCCAGGAGAAGGGCGGCCTGCTGGTGGGCTTCTACGAGCAGGACTGCAAGACCTGGGGGCTGGAGGGCATCAGCCCGGATTTCTCCAACGATCTCTGCCCGGATGACCTCGACCGCGTGATGGCCGTGCTCGAGGGGGCCATCGCCCGGATGCCCGCCCTGGCCGAGGCGGGCATCAAGCGGGTGGTCAACGGCCCCATCACCTATACCATCGACGGGGCGCCCCTGGTGGGGCCGATCCCCGGCAAGCGCAACGCCTACTGCATCGTCGGCCTGCGCGCGGGCCTGGGCGAGGGCGGCGGCCACGGCTGGCTGCTGGCGCAGCAGATCGTCCACGGCGAGGCCTGCTACGACACCTGGTGCCTCGACCCGCGCCGCTTCACCGGCCATGCGACGGTGGAGCTGACTGCGCTGAAGGCGGTGGAGGACTACCGCAACGAGTTCCGCTTCCACTTCCCGCACGAGCACCGCCCCGCCGGGCGGCCCGCCAAGACCACGCCCTTGACGCCCGTCCTGGCCGCCAAGGGGGCCGCCTTCGCCACGGTCAACGGCTGGGAGCGGGTGGACTACATCAAGCCAGATCCGGCCTTCCACCCGCGCCTGACCTTCGACTTCGACGAGACCTTCGATCTGGTCGCGGCGGAGGTTCGGGGCCTCCAGCAGGGGGTGGGCCTCTGCGAGGTGAGCGGTTTCAACCGCATCGAGATCACCGGCCCGGACCGCCACGCCTTCCTGGACCGCCTCATCTGTGGGCGCCTGAACCGGCGGCCGGGTCGGGTGGGCCTGGCCTACCTGCTCTCCCACCAGGGCACGGTCAAAGCCGAGGCGACATTGGCCAACCTGCCCGCCTCCGAGCGGGGACCGGCGCGCACCTGGTACGGCTCCGCCGCCGCCAGCGAGTGGCACGACATGGACTGGCTACGCGCTCACCTGCGGGCGAACGAGGCGGTGCAGATCCGCTCTCTCACCAACGAGATGACGGTGCTGGTGCTGGCCGGGCCGAAGGCGCGCGCGGTCCTGGCGGCCTGCGCCCGGGGCGACTGGTCCGAAGCGACCTTTCCCTGGCTGTCGGTCCGGGAATGCTGCATCGGGACGGCCCCGGCCACGGTCATGGCGGTCAGCTTCTCGGGCGAGTTGGCCTACGAGCTGCACCTGCCAAACGCCTATCTCTATTCGGCCTACCAAAGCCTGCGGGCGGCGGGCGCGGCCCACGGGCTGGGCCTCTTCGGCGCCCGGGCCGTGGAATCCATGCGCCTGGAGAAGGGCTTCCTGCATTGGAAGGCTGACTTGATCACCGAGTACGACCCCTTCGAGACCGGACTCGACCGTTTCGTGGCGCTGGAGAAGGGCGATTTCGTCGGCCGCGCGGCGCTCCTGGCGCGGCGCGAGGCCGGGCCACGGCGGTGCCTGGTGCCCCTGAAGATTGAGGCCACCCACGCCCCGGCCCATCCCGGTGCCTCGCTCATGGCAGAGGGCCGCGTGGTGGGCACCGTCACCTCCGGCGCCTGGGGCCACCGCACCGGGCTGAACCTGGCCCTGGCCTCCGTCGAGCCCGCCTTCGGTGCGGCGGGGCAGGGGATGGCGCTCGATCTTTGCGGCGAGATGATCGGTGCCGAGGTGCTGGGGCAGGTGCCCTATGACCCCGATTTCGCCCTTTTGAGGCGCCGAACCAAGGCACGTCGTGGTCCGCCGGGGGGGCGCGGTTCTTGCTTGGGTCGGGGTGATTCTATGTCACCTGTTGCGCCGGGCGGGGGCTGAACGCAACTTTTTTCGATCTGCTTCCAGCCGTCGCCTCAAATTTGGGCGGTGGCATTTTTTCAATGGAGGCAGGGGGTTGGGTGCCCGAGCGCTGCCGTCGCTCAGCCTGCACGCATCCGCAGTTCCCGCCATGCGGGTCGGGCCGACAATCTCCTTATTGACAGAGTGGTGCGAACCAACTGAACATTGGTTCAAACCAAAGGTGATATGTTCCGCATGTCCATGCAGCCCGACCCCCAGGCCAATGCCGCCGACCAGACCGAGAGCCCGGACCTTTCGGAGAACCTGCGGGTGCTTCAGGCGATCCGCCAGATCGTGACCGAGCACCGCCTGCCCTCGGACGGTCGCCTGCCGACGGAGCGGCAGCTCGCGGCGGAGCTGGGCGCGGGGCGGCGCTCGGTGCGCAAGGCGCTCGATCAGCTCGAGACCGAGGGACTGCTCTGGCGCAAGCAGGGCAAGGGCACCTTCGTGGGCCAGCCGCCCGATCCGACCGAGGAGCTTGCGGCCAAGATCGTCTCGGAAGTGGACCCCCTGACCGCCATGGAGGCGCGCCTCTGCATCGAGCCGGCCCTGGCCGATCTCTGCGCCCGCCGGGCCACCGCGGATGACGTGGCCCAGCTGCGGCAGCTGGCCGACCGCACCCTTTCGGCCGGGGAGGCGGAGGCGGCGGAACTCTGGGACGGGGCCCTGCACCGGGCCATCGCGCGGATCGCAGGCAACCGGGTCATGCTCACCGCCTTCACCCTGATCGACGAGGTCCGCATGGGCGAGGAGTGGCAGCGCAAGCGCCACCGCGCCCGCACGCCCGAGACCCGCGCCGCCTACGACGACCAGCACAACCGCATCATCGACGCCATCGACGCCCGCGACGGCGAGGCGGCGGCGGCGGCCATGCGCGACCACCTCAACACCCTCTTCGACAACCTCAAGAACTCCCTGGAAAAGGACCCCCGGTGACTGAAACCCGCCCCCTTCTCGACGTCAGCGGCCTGTCGGTCCGGGTCTCCGGCGCCAAGCGGCCCCTGATCGACGACATGAGCTTCACCCTCGAAGCCGGAGAGACCCTCTGCATCGTCGGCGAATCCGGCTGCGGCAAGAGCCTGACGGCCCTGGCGCTGATGGGCCTGCTGGGGGGCACGCCGCTGCGCATCGAGGCGGGCACGGCGCATTTCCAGGGGGTGGATCTGCTCTCGGCGCCCACGGCACACCTGCGCCAGCTGCGCGGGGACCAGATGGCGATGATCTTCCAGGAGCCCATGACCTCGCTCAACCCGGCGCTGAAGATCGGCGACCAGATCGCCGAGGCTGTCTGCGAACACCGCGACGTGACCCGCGAGGCGGGCCGGGCGCGGGCGCTGGAGATGCTGGAGCGGGTCCGCATCCCGGCCGCCGCCAGCCGCTTGGACGAGTATCCGCACCAGCTCTCGGGCGGGATGCGCCAGCGGGTGATGATCGCCATGGCCATGGCCAACGATCCCGCCCTGCTGATCGCGGACGAGCCCACCACCGCGCTCGACGTGACGATCCAGGCCCAGATCCTGGAGCTGATGCGCAACCTCGGGCGGGAGACGGGGGCGGCCCAGATCATGATCACCCACGACCTCGGCGTCGTGGCCGAGATGGCCGACAAGGTGGCCGTCATGTACGCCGGCCGCATCGTCGAGGCCGGGACCATGGCCCAGATCTTCGACGATCCGCAGCATCCCTACACCCTGGGGCTCATGTCCTCCATGCCCTCGCTCAGCGGGCGCGATGCCCGCCTGGTGACCATCCCCGGCACCGTGCCGAGCCCGCAGGACATGCCCGTGGGCTGCCGCTTTGCCCCCCGCTGCCCCTTTGCCGATGCCACCTGCGAGGCGCCGCCGCCGCTTCAGGAGATCGGCCGCGGCCACCGCGTCGCCTGCTGGCACGCCCCCATCGAACAGGCCGAGACCGCCGCCGCTTGGAAGGAAACCGCATGACCGGCACGATCCTCCAGGCCCGCGGCCTGACCCGCCGCTTCGTCGCCAACAAGCCGCTCTTCGGGGAGGCCAGCGTGGTCCAGGCGGTCAATGGCATCGACCTCGACATCCGCGAGGGCGAGGCCTTTGCCATCGTGGGGGAGTCGGGCTGTGGAAAGTCCACCCTGGCGCGGCTCCTGTCGCACCTGATCCCGGCTTCGGAGGGGTCCGTCGTCTACAACGGACGTGACATCTCGGGGCTTTCGGGCAAGGCCCTGCGCGATCTGCGGCGCGAGATGCAGTTCATCTTCCAGGATCCCTTCTCCTCGCTCAACCCGCGCATGACGGTCGGCTCCCTTATCGCGGAGCCCCTGCGCATCCACGGCATCGGCACGCCCGCCGAGCGCCGCGCCAAGGTGGCGGAGCTACTGGGCAAGGTGGGCCTGCGGCCCGAGCACGCGGACCGCTACCCGCACGAGTTCTCGGGCGGCCAGCGCCAGCGCATCGGGATCGCCCGGGCCCTGGCCACGGGGCCGAAGGTGGTGATCGGGGACGAGCCCGTCTCGGCGCTCGATGTCTCCATCCAGGCCCAGGTGGTGAACATCCTGGAGGACCTGAAGGAGGAGCTGGGCCTCACCCTGATCATCATCGCCCACGACCTGGCCGTGATCCGCCACATTGCGGACCGGGTGGCCGTCATGTACCTGGGCGAGATCGTGGAGTTGGGCGATGCGGCGGAGGTCTTCGCCCGGCCGCAGCACCCCTACACCGAGGCGCTGCTCTCGGCCATTCCGATCCCCATGGCCGGCGCGCGCAAGGTCCAGACCAAGATCGAGGGCGATCCGCCCAACCCGATCTCACCGCCACCGGGCTGCCGGTTTCACACCCGCTGCCCCTACGCGCAGGAGATCTGCCGCACCGAAAGGCCCCGTTTGCGCGACGCGGGGCCGGGGCGGCAGGTCTCCTGTCACCTGGCCGAGGAGCTGGCCCTGGAGGGTATCCAGGTGGAAGCCCAGGCCCGCGGCGACGCCGTGGCGCGCCGCTTTGCCCGCTACAGCGCGGCCCAGGGACAGATCACCCAAGTCAAGACGCCTGAACCAATTGCAACAGAGGAGTAACGCAATGCGTATCTTGAAGACCCTAGGGCTGGCCGCGATGCTGGCGGCCACCAGCAGCCTGGCCCAGGCCCAGGACCTGCGGATCGGCCTGCAGGAAGATCCCGACGTGCTGGACCCCGATCAGTCCCGCACCTTCGTTGGCCGGATCGTCTATGCCTCGCTCTGCGACAAGCTGGTCGACATCACCCCCGAGCTGGAGATCATCCCTATGCTGGCCACCGGCTGGGACTGGAACGAGGATGGCACCGAGCTTACCATGACCCTGCGCGAGGGCGTCACTTTCCATGACGGCGAGCCCTTCAACGCCCAGGCCGTGGCCGCGAACATCGACCGCTCGCAGAACTTCGAGCTAAGCCGCCGCAAGTCGGAGGTGAAGTCCATCGAGTCCACCGAGGTGATCGACGACTATACCATCAAGTTCAACCTCTCGGCCCCCGATGCGACGCTCATCGCCCAGTTCGCCGACCGCTCGGGCATGATGCTCTCGCCCAAGGCGACCGAGGCGGCGGGCGAGGAGTTTGGCCTCAACCCCGTCTGCGCCGGGCCCTTCAAGTTCAAGGAGCGCATCCAGCAGGACCGCATCGTGCTGGAGAAGTTCGCCGACTACTACCGCGCGGACGAGATCAACTTCGACAGCGTGACCTTCCTGCCGATCCCCGACACCACCGTGCGCCTGGCCAACCTGCGCGCCGGTGATCTCGACATGCTCGAGCGCCTGGCCGCGACGGACCTCGCCTCGGCCGAGGGGGACGACGGGCTGCAGGTGGAGAAGGCCACCTCGCTGGGCTACCAGGGCATCACCATCAACGTGGCCAATGGCCCCCGCGCCGAGAACCCGCTGGGCCAAAACCCCGAGGTGCGCCAGGCCCTTTCGCTGGCAATTGACCGCAACGCCCTGAACCAGGTCGTCTTCGAGGGCGCCTTTGCCCCGGGCAACCAACCCTACGCCCCCACCTCGCCCTGGTACAACAAGGACTTCCCCGTGCCCGAGCGGGACGTGGAAGCGGCCAAGGCGCTCCTGGCCGAGGCCGGGCACGGTGACGGCGTGACCATCGAGGTCCAGGTCGCCAACAACCCGGTGCAGACACAGGTGATGCAGGTGGTCCAGGCCATGGCGGCCGAGGCGGGCATCACGGTGGAGCTGGCGGCCAAGGAGTTCGCCACCCTGCTGGCCGACCAGTCGGCGGGTGAGTACACGGCGAGCCAGGTGGGCTGGTCCGGGCGGGTCGATCCCGACGGCAACATCCACCAGTTCATGACCACGGGCGGCGGGATCAACGATTCCAAGTATTCCGATCCGGACATGGACAAGCACCTGAACGAGGCGCGCCTGTCGAACGACACGGCGACCCGCAAGGAGAGCTACAACGCCGCCATCGCCAAGCAGCAGGCCGACATGCCGATCGTCTACCTCTACCACCCCGTGTGGATCTGGGCGCTGGACGAGGCGATCGAGGGCTTCCAGGCCTATCCTGACGGGATGATCCGCCTGCACGGCGTCTCCATGACCGAATAGGCAAGGCCGCACCACTGGCCGCTCCGGGTGACCGGGGCGGCCCTCCCCATCCCTCCTGGCACCGGATCTATCCATGCTCACCTTCATCCTTCGTCGGCTCTTCATCGCGATCCCGACGGTCATCCTGATCTCGATCTTCGTCTTCTCTCTCCAGCAGCTTCTGCCGGGCGATCCGATCCTCGTCATGGCCGGTGAGGAGCGTGACCCCGACGTGATCGCGGCCCTGCGCGAGAAGTACCGCCTGAATGATCCCATCCCGGTCCAGTACTTCGCCTGGGCGGGCAATGCGCTTCAGGGCGATCTCGGCATCTCGCTGCGCACCCAGCAGCCGGTGCTGGAGCTGATCGGGGAGAAGCTGCCGGTGACCATCCAGCTTGCCGTCATGGCCCTGCTGATCGCCATCCTGATCGGCATCCCGGCGGGCGTCCTCTCGGCCTACAAGAAGGGCACCTGGATCGACTGGGTGGCCAACGTCATTGCCCTCTCGGGCCTCTCGGTGCCCAACTTCTGGCTCGGGATCATGTTGATCCTGCTGGTCTCGGTGCAGCTCGGCTGGTTGCCCGCCTCGGGCTACATGCCCCTGAGCGAGGACCCGCTGCAATCCATCCGCACCATGCTCATGCCCGCCTTCGTGCTGGGCACGGCCATCGCCGCCACGCTCATGCGGCACACCCGTTCGGCCATGCTGAGCGTGCTGAAATCCGACTACGTCCGCACCGCCCGGGCCAAGGGCCTGCGCGAGCGGGTCGTGCTGGTCAAACATGCGCTGCGCAACGCCCTGGTGCCGGTGGTGACGGTGATCACGCTGCTCTTCGGAGAGCTCCTGGCCGGGGCCGTCCTGACCGAGCAGATCTTCACCATCCCCGGCTTCGGCAAGCTTGTCGTGGATGCCGTCTTCAACCGTGACTATGCGGTGGTCCAGGGCATCGTGCTCTGCACCGGGATCGCCTTCATTTTCATGAATATTCTGGCCGACGCGGCCTACCGCGTCCTGAACCCGAGGATGTCCCAGCAATGACCGCCGTTGTCGATCCCCAGGTCGCCGCCGATCCCCTGCCGCCGCGCCGCCGGAGCCGCGCCTGGGAGAAGTTCCGCCGCAGCCCCTCGGCCCTGATGGGCGGGGTCATCGTGATCTTCTTCCTGCTGGTGGCCCTCCTGGCGCCGCTCCTGCCGGTGCCCGGCCCGGCCGAAACGGACTGGTCCGCCGTGCGCAAGGCGCCCACCCTGGCGCACCCCTTCGGCACCGACGAGATCGGCCGCGACGTGCTCAGCCGCATGATCTGGGGCGCCCAGGCCTCGCTCCTGGCGGGGGTCGTCTCGGTCCTCATCGCGGTCCTGCTCGGGGTGCCCCTGGGGATGCTGGCGGGCTACCTGCGCGGCTGGACCGATGCCATCATCTCGCGCTTCACCGAGGCCCTGCTGGCCGCCCCCTTCCTGATCCTGGCGATCGCGCTCGCCGCCTTCCTCGGACCCTCCCTGACCAATGCCATGATCGCCATCGGCCTTTCGGCCATGCCGATCTTCGTGCGCCTGGCCCGGGCCCAGACCCTGACCGTGATGACCGAGGACTACGTGGAGAGCGCCCGCGCCGTGGGCATCGGCCACCTGGGCATGATCGGGCGCTACATCCTGCCCAACATCGTGCCCCCGATCATCGTCCAGGCCACCCTGACCATCGCCACGGCGATCATCGCCGAGGCCTCGCTTTCCTTCCTGGGGCTTGGCCAGCAGCCGCCGGCCCCGAGCTGGGGTGCGATGCTGAACACGGCCAAGAACTTCCTCGAACAGGCGCCCTGGATGGCGCTCTATCCCGGGGTCGCGATCTTCCTGGTGGTGCTGGGCTTCAACCTTCTGGGCGACGGGCTGCGCGATGCCCTGGACCCGCGTGACAACTGAGCGGGGCACCCCATGACCTTCACGACCCGACCCGAGATCAAGGGCACCTTCGGGGTGGCCACCTCGACCCACTGGATCGCCTCCGCCGTGGGCATGAAGATCCTCGAGGCGGGCGGCACCGCCGCCGATGCCGCCGTCGCCATGGGCTTCACGCTCAACGTGGTGGAGCCGCACCTGAACGGCCCCCTGGGGGACATGCCGCTGCTGGTGCGCGCGGCGGAGGAGGCGGCGCCGCGGGTGATCTGCGGCCAGGGCGTGGCGCCCGCGGGGGCCACCATCGCGCACTATCGCGGCGAGGGGCTGGAGACGATCCCCGGCTCGGGCCTCCTGGCCACCGTCGTGCCCGGCGCCTTCGATGCCTGGATGCTGCTGCTGCGCGACCAGGGGCGGCTTTCCCTTCGCGAGGTCCTGGAACCGGCGATCCACTACGCCCGCCACGGCCATCCCATGCTGCCTCGGGTGGCCGCTACCATCGCCTCGCTGGAGGACTTCTTCGCCAAGGAATGGCCCACCTCCCACGCCACCTGGCTGCCCGGCGGCAAACGACCCCAGGCCGAGGCGCTCTTTTGCAACCCGGTTCTGGCCGACACCTGGGAGCGGCTTCTTTCCGAGGCCGAGACGGCGCGCGGCCGCAGCGCCCAGATCGAGGCGGCGCGGCGGGCCTTCTACCAGGGCTTCGTGGCCGAGGAGATCGACCGCTGGGTGGGGGAGGCCTGCCTCATGGATGCCTCCGGGACGGCGCACCGCGGGGTCCTGACGGGCGAGGACATGGCCAACTGGCAGGCCAGCTACGAGGAGGCCCTTTCGGTCGATTACGAAGGCTGGACGCTCTGGAAGGGCGGCTTCTGGACACAGGGGCCGACCATGCTGCAATCCTTGCGCCTGCTGGAGGGCAGCGGCATTGCCGGGATGGACAGCCGGGGCGCGGATTTCGTGCACCAGGTGACCGAGGTGATGAAGCTCGCCTTCGCCGACCGCGAAGCCTACTACGGCGATCCCGCCCAGGCCGAGATCCCCGACGAGGTGCTGCTTTCGCGCGCCTATGCCGAGGGGCGGCGCGGGCTGGTGGGCCGGGCGGCGAGCCTGGAACAGCGGCCCGGCCTCATCGAGGGCTTCGAGGCCCAGGCGGCGGCCGCCATCGCCAGGGCCAAGGCCCGCGAGGCGCTGGGCGGCTTCGGGGTGAGCGCGGGCGAGCCGACCATGGCGCACCTTTCGGAAAAGCGCGGCGACACCGTCCACATCGACGTGATCGACCGCTGGGGCAATGCCGTCTCGGCCACCCCCTCGGGCGGCTGGCTGCAAAGCTCTCCGGTGGTGCCGGGCCTGGGGATGCCGCTCAACAGCCGGGCGCAGATGTTCTGGCTGGAGGAGGGGATGGCCACTTCGCTGGCACCGGGGCGGCGGCCCCGGACGACCCTCTCGCCCTCCATGGCCGAGGCGCCGGACGGCACCCGCCACGCCTTCGGCACGCCGGGCGGCGACCAGCAGGACCAGTGGCAGCTGATGCTCTTCCTGCGCCTGGTCCATGGCGGCATGAACCTTCAGGAGGCGATCGACGCGCCGCTCTTCAACACGGCCCATTTCCAGGCCTCCTTCGACCCCCGCGCGGTGAGCCCCGGCCACCTCATGGTGGAGCCCGATTTCGGCCCCGAGGTGATCGAGGAGCTGCGCGCGCGGGGCCACCGGCTGGAGGTCTCCGAGCCCTGGGCCATCGGGCGACTGACCGCCGCAAGCCGGGCGCCGGACGGGCTTCTGAGGGCCGCCGCCACGCCAAGGCTCATGCAGGCCTACGCCATCGGACGCTAGGGATTAGAGGGAGGAGAGACCAGATGACCTATTCCATCGTTGCACGGGACGCCGCCACGGGCGAGCTGGGGGTGGCCGTGGCCAGCCGCTTCTTTGCCGTCGGGGCCCTGGTGCCGCACATCCGGCCCCTGGGCGGGGCGGTGGCCACCCAGGCCTTCGTCAACCCGCTCTGGGGCATCGAGGGGGCTGACAGGCTGGCCCGCGGAGAGGCGCCGGAGGATGTCATCGAGGCGCTCGTGCGGGCCGACGAGGGGCGCGCCAACCGGCAGCTCCACATGGTGGACGCCCAGGGCCGCAGCGCCGCCTACACGGGGGCCGATTGCGTGGGCTGGTGCGGCCACGTGACGGCGCCGGGGGTCTCTGTCGCGGGCAACATGCTGGCGGGCGAGGGGGTGATCCAGGAGACCCTCGCGGCCTTCCAGCAGCAGACCGACCAGCCCCTGATCGAACGCCTGATGAGCGCCATGGAGGCGGGTGCCGAGGCGGGAGGCGACAAGCGCGGCACCCAGTCCGCCGCCGTGGTGGTGCATGGCAGGGAAGCCTACCCCTGGCTCGACCTGCGGGCCGACGATCACGCCGATCCCCTGGCCGAGCTGCGGCGCCTCTATGCGGTGGCCCAGGAGCGGTTCCTCATCATGTCGAAGTGCCTGCCGACCGCGGAAAACCCCCACGGGACGCTGGACCGCCGCCAGATCGACGCCGAGATCGCCGCCGCCGAGGAACGGCGCCGCGCCGAGGGGCGGCCCAGCCCCTCCTTCGCGACGCCGCTCTAAGCACCCGCGCGGGCGCATTTTTTCCAACTGCGGCGTTGTCTTGCGGGGAAAAGCCTGTACAACTTTGCCGTGGGGAACCCGCTTGCCGTTGTTTGTCACTTGCGTGTCACACGGAGCGGTTACCGACAGGGGGCCCTTGGCCAGCAGGTGATGACCAAGGCTGCCAGACCGCGCCGAAGGGTGGGGGAGGGCGGCCCGCCGCGCCGTTCGGCCAACAATAATGGAGTACGACATGAAAACCAAAATCCTTCTTTCCACCGCGGTGGTAGCGCTCACATCCTTTGCCGCCCAGGCCGAGACCCTGCGCCTGCTGACCTGGGGCGGCTACGCGCCCGAGAACGTCATCGAGATGTTCGAGGCCGAGACCGGCCACACCGTCGAGGTGACCAAGTCCAACAACGAGGAAATGATCGCCAAGCTGCGCGCCACCAACGGCGGCGGCTTCGATCTGGCCCAGCCGAGCCAGGACCGCATCGCCGGGCCGCAGATCGAGTTCGGCATCTACAAGCCGCTTGATATGTCGAAGATCGACGAGAGCCTCTTCATCCCTTCCATGCTGGCGGCGACCAAGGGCAACACCACCGTCGAGGGTGAGGTCTATGGCGTGCCGCACGTCTGGGGCACTTCCGGCCTGGTGGTGAACACCGCCGAGGCGGGCGACGTGAAGGACTACACCGATCTTTGCAGCGATGCCTACGCGGGCAAGGTCTCCTACCGTCTGAAGCGCCCGACGCTGATCGGCTTTGCCTATGCCATGGGCCTCGATCCCTTCGCGGCCTACGGCGACGAGGCCGCCTACAAGGAGATCCTCGACCAGGTCGAGGCCAAGCTGATCGAGTGCAAGGCCAACGTGAAGACCTACTGGTCCGGTGGCGACGAGCTGAAGAACCTGCTGCGCTCGGGCGAGGTCCAGGCGGCCATGGCCTGGGACACCGGCGGCTGGCAGCTCAATGACGACAACAAGGACATCACCTTCGTCGCCCCCGCCTCGGGCGCCCTGGGCTGGATCGACACCTTTGCCCTGCCGGCCCGTGGCCGCGCGGACGAGGCCGCCTATGCCTGGATCAACTTCGTGATGCGCCCCGAGATCGCGGCCATGATCACCGCTTCTGCGGGCAACTTCACCGCCTCCCAGGGGGGTGATGCCGATGTCGATGCGGCCCTGAAGGCCAAGTACCAGCAGTCCTTCCCGCAGGCGGCCATCGACAACATCAAGTGGTATCCGGCCGTTCCCGCCGGGCTGGAGGCCCTCGAGGGCGCCGCGCTCGACCGGATCAACGCGGCCAACTAAGCCCGCCACCGACGATGACACCACGGGGAGCGCGGCAACCGCGCTCCCCCTTTGCATGAAGGCCTCCCCAATGTCCCAGACCCCCGACCTCGAATGCCGGGAAATCGTCAAGAAGTTCGACGATTTCACCGCCGTCGATCAGGTCAGCTTCGCCGTGCCCCAGGGCACCTTCTTTTCCATCCTCGGGCCTTCGGGCTGTGGCAAGACCACGCTTCTGCGCATGATCGCGGGCTTCCAGCGGCCCTCAGGCGGGGACCTGCTGATCAAGGGCCGCTCGGTGCTTGAGGTGCCGCCGAACCAGCGCCCGGTCTCCATGGTTTTCCAGCATCTGGCGCTTTTCCCGATGATGAACATTGGCGCCAACGTGGGCTTTGGCCTGCGCCAGCGCGGCGTCAACAAGGTGGACATCAAGCGGCAGGTGGAGCGGGTGCTGGAGCGCGTGGGCCTGGCGGGCGTCGCCGAGCGGCCGGTCAGCTCCCTTTCCGGAGGCCAGAAGCAGCGCGTGGCGATTGCCCGCTGCATGGTCCTGGAGCCCGACGTTCTCCTGCTGGACGAGCCCCTGGGCGCGCTCGACCTGAAGCTGCGCGAGCACATGAAAATTGAGCTCAAGCAGCTGCAATCGGAATTCAACACGACCTTTGTCTATATCACCCATGACCAGTCCGAGGCCCTGGTGATGAGCGACCAGATCGCAGTCATGAACCGTGGCGTCTTCGAGCAGGTGGGCACGGCGCGGGAGCTTTACTACCAGCCGCGCACCGCCTTCGTCGCGGGCTTCGTGGGCGAGGCCAACCGCTTTGCCGCCCGCATCGAGGGGACCGAGGCGGGCACCCTCTCGATGGTCACCCCCGAGGGCCGCCGCCTGCGCGGCACCGATGCCGAGGGTGGCCTGGGGCAGGGCGCCGAGGTCTCCGTCTTTGTCCGGCCCGAGGCGGTGCGCTTGGCCCGGCAGGAGCAGGAAGTCGCGGCGCTCGCCAACAGCGGGGCAGGGCGGGTCGCCTCGATCCTCTTCAACGGGGCCAACAGCCAGATCATCCTGCGCGACGAGGTGACCGGCGCGGACCTGAACGTGGCCCTGCCCCAGACCGGCGAGTTCCGCGACCTGGCGCAGGGGGACCTGATCCACTTCGGGTGGGACCCGGAACAGACCCGCGTCTATGGCCGGGCCGGGGGGGCGCTCTGATGACGGACCGCTCCAAGCTGGCCTTCTACCTGCTCCTGGCGCCGCTCCTGCTGTGGCTGGTGCTGCTGATCCTTCTGCCGCACCTCGGCATGTTCGTCGTCTCCCTGCGCGAGAAGGTGGGCATCCGGGAATATGACACGAGCTTTGCCAACTACGCGGTTTTCTTCAACGAACCGCTCTACTGGAACACCTTTGCCCGCACCGCCTACATGTCCATCTCGGCCACGGCCCTGACGCTGCTGATCGGCTTTCCCATCGCCTACTACATCGCCAAGCTGACCCGCGGGCGGACCAAGACGACGCTTTTCCTGATGTGCCTCATTCCCTTCTGGGTGAGCGAGCTGGTGCGCACCTTCGGCTGGATGATCCTGCTGCGCGAGACGGGGATCTTCTCCAACCTCTTCCAGTCCCTGGGCCTGGCCGCCGGGCCGGTGGAGATGCTCTACAACGATGCCGCCATCATGACCGGGCTGATCTATACCTCCATGCTCTTCATGGTGGTGCCGCTGGTCACGACGCTCGACAGCCTCGACGACAGCCTGATCGAGGCGGGCTATGACCTGGGCGCCAGCGGCTTTGCCATCCTGCGCGAGATCGTCATCCCCCACGCCATGCCTGGGATCGTCTCGGGCTGTATCGTGGTCTTCATGCTGAGCCTGGGCAATTACCTCACGCCGATCCTGCTGGGCGGCAAGGACAGCCTCTGGTTCACCGGGCTGATCTACGACCAGTTCATCACCCGCTTCAATTGGGAGCTGGGCTCGGCCTTCGGCTTCCTGCTGCTGGGGCTCTCTTCCCTGATCGTCTTCCTGGGGCTCAAGCTCTCGGGACAGTCGCTGAGCAAGACGATGGCCCAGTCATGATTGTCGGCATCCCACAAAGCAGCACCTTCCGCTGGACCTACCGCGCCTACGTGCTGCTCTTCTTCGTCTACCTGGCCCTGCCGCTGGTCACGGTCTGCGTCTTCGCCTTCAACGACAGCCTCTTTCCCTCCCTGCCCTGGGAGGGCTTCACCTGGGCCTGGTTCTTCGGCGACGAGGCGCCCTATATCGGGGTCTTCCACGAAAGGCCGATCCTGCGCTCCATCGTCACCTCGGGGGTCGTGGCCTTCTGGGTGGCGCTGCTCTCGGTCGCCGTGGGGACCTGCAACGCCTTCCTCTTCGTGCGGCACGACTTCCGCGGCAAGGCTCTGCTCTATATCCTGATGCTCCTGCCGCTGATCATCCCTGGCATCATCCTGGGCATCTCCATCCTGGTCTTCTCCTCCACTGTCGCCAACACGCTGGAGGATGCCACCGGGCTCTGGTTCGACGGGCTGCGGCCGGGGCTGATCCTGGTGGTGCTGGGGCAGTTCTCCTTCATCACCACCTTCGCCACGCTGGTAATCTCGGCGCGCTTGCAGAAGTTCGATCCGAGCCTGGAGGAGGCGGCGCTGAACCTCGGGGCCACGCCCTGGGGCGCGGTGCGGGCGGTGACGCTGCCTTACCTCTTTCCGGCCATGGCCGCGGCGGGGGTCGTGGCCGTGCTGATGAGCTTCGAGAACTTCAACACCACGCTCATGCTGGTGGGCTCCGACGCGCCCCTGACGATCACCATGTTCGACAGGCTCAAGCTGGGCTCGACGCCGGTGCTCAACGCCGTGTCGCTGCTGCTGATGGTGGCCTCAGCGATCCTCGGGCTGGCCTCGCTGCTGCTTCAGCGGCGGCGGGAGTGAGCCCTGCCGCCTGAGCGCGGCGCAACAAAAAGGCCGCCCGGCACCCGCCGGACGGCCTTTGTTTTTGGGGCGCGCCGGGCTTAGAAGCAGGCGCGCAGCAGCTCCGTGGTGTTCTCCTCGGTCATCGCCACCGGGTTGCCGCCGACCGAAGGATCGCGCAGGGCCGAGGCCACGAGGGCGGGGATGTCGGGATCGCTCACGCCCAGCTCGGTCAGGTTGGCCGGGATGCCCAGCTCGCGGTTGAGATCGCCCACGAAGGCGTAGAAGCCCTCGAAGCCGCCCTCGATTCCGAGGTAGCGCGCCGCCATCTCCAGCCGCTCCTCCACCGCCGCGCGGTTGAAGCGCAGCACGGGCTGCATGACCACAGCGTTGGTGGTGCCGTGGTGGGTATGGTGCACCGCGCCGATGGGGTGGCTCAGGGCGTGGATCGCGCCGAGGCCCTTCTGGAAGGCGGTTGCCCCCATGGCGGCAGCGGACATCATGTGGGCCCGCGCCTCCAGGTCCGACCCGTCGGCGTAGGCGCGCGGCAGGTAGTCCTTCACCAGGCGCATTCCCTCCAGAGCCATGCCCTGGCTCATGGGGTGGTAGTGGGGCGAGCAGAAGGCCTCGAGACAGTGGGCGAAGGCATCCATCCCGGTGCCCGCGGTGATCGCCTTGGGCATGCCCTGGGTTAGCTCGGGATCGCAGATCACCACGCTGGGCAGGATCTTGGGGTGGAAGATGATCTTCTTCTCGTGGGTCTCCGAGTTGGTGATGACGCTGGCGCGGCCCACCTCGGAGCCCGTGCCGGCGGTGGTGGGCACGGCGATGTTGGGGGCGATGGCGTCGGCGTCGGCGCGGGTCCACCAGTCGCCGATGTCCTCGAAATCCCACAGCGGGCGGGACTGGCCCGCCATGAAGGCCACCACCTTGCCCAGGTCCAGCCCGGAGCCGCCGCCAAAGGCGATGACCCCGTCATGGCCGCCCTCGCGGAAGGCCTTCACGCCGGCCTCCACGTTGGCCTCTGTCGGGTTCGGGTCCACCTCGGCAAAGAGTGCCCGGCCCAGGCCTGCGGCCTCCAGCAAGTCCAGCGTGGACTGGGTGATGGCCATGTTGGCCAGGCCCCGGTCCGTCACCAGCAGGGGGTTGGTGATGCCCGCGGCGATGCAGGCCTCGCCGATCTCGGCGATGCGCCCGGCGCCGAAGCGGATGGCGGTGGGGTAGGACCAGTTTGCGGTCAGGGTCATGTCTCAGGCCTTCTTCAGGTGGTAGGACTTGGGGCGGGTGAGGGCCAGATAGCCCAGCTCGGACAGGCCCGCGCCGCGCCCGGTGTTCTTGCAGCCGGTCCAGCAGAGCGCCGGATCGAGGTAGTCGGCGCGGTTCATGAAGACCGTGCCGCTCTCCAGCCGGGCGGCGATGGCCTCCGCGGCCTCGGCATCCTTGGTGAAGATGGCCGCCGTCAGGCCGAATTCGCTGTCGTTCATCAGGGCGATGGCCTCCTCGTCGTCCTTGACCGGCATGATCCCCACCACCGGGCCGAAGCTCTCGTCGCGCATGACGCGCATCTCGTGGCTCACCCCGGTGAGGACCTGGGGCGTGATGTAGGCGCCGCCGTCGTCGGCGGGCATCTTCTCGATGTGGGCCGTGGCGCCTGCCTCCACCGCCTCGGCGATCTGGGCCCGGACCTCGTCGGCAAAGCGCACGTTGGCCATGGGGCCCATGGTGGTGGCCTCCTCCAGCGGGTTGCCGAGGACCTGGCCCTTGACCCAGGCCACGGCCTTTTCGACGAAGCCCTCGTAGAGGCTTTCGTGGACATAAATCCGCTCAATCCCGCAGCAGCACTGGCCGGCGTTGAACATGGCCGCGTCCATCAGGCCATCGACCGCCGTGTCGAGGTCGGCATCGGCGCGGACGTAGCCGGGGTCCTTGCCGCCCAGTTCTGTGGCGACACCGGTGAAGGTGCCGGCCGCGGCCCGCTCCATGGCCTGGCCGCCGCCCACGGAGCCGGTGAAGTTGACGAAGTCGAAGGCCCGCGCGCCGATCAGCTTGGCGGTGGTGGCGTGGTCCAGCACGACGTTCTGGAAGACTTCCTTCGGCACGCCCGCCGCATGGTAGGCATCGGCCAGGTGCTCGCCCACCAGGATGGTCTGGGCGGCATGCTTGAGGATCACCGTGTTGCCCGCGATGAGGGCGGGGGCGATGGTGTTGTTGGCCGTCATGTAGGGGTAGTTCCAGGGCGCCACGACGAAGACCACGCCGTGCGGCTCGCGGGCGATCTTGCGGGTGAAGGCGGCGCTCTCCTCGATCACCTTGGGGGCAAGGGCCTCCTCGGCGATCTCGGCCATGTAGGTGGTGCGCTCCTGAAGGCCGCCGAATTCGCCGCCGTAGCGCACCGGGCGGCCCATCTGGTGGGCCAACTCGGTGACCATCCGGTCCTTGCTGCCCTCGATCTCGGCCAGGGCCTTGAGGACAAGCTCGGTCCGTTCCTTCAGGGGCCGAGCGGCCCAGGCGCGCTGCGCCTCGCGGGCGCGGGCGGCGGCCTCGAAGGCGGCGGCTTCGCTCAGGGGGTCGCGGGTGGCATAGGTGCTGCCGTCGATGGGAGAGATGCAGGTGATCGTCATGGGGGGTCCTTTCAGCCCTCGGGCCGCCCGGGGGCGGCCAGCATTGGATGCTCTTTCATTCAGGTGCGGGGAGGGGTCAAGCCCGCTCGAACCCCCGCGCGATTTCCCAGTCGGTGACCGCCCGGTCGAACTCTTCCAGCTCCCATTCCGCGCAGCGGGCGTAGTGATCGACGACCGCATCGCCCATCACCTCGCGCAGGAAGGCGGAGCCGCGCAGGTTCTCCAACGCCGCCCGCAGGGACTGCGGGATGTCGCCGGCCTTCTGGTCCTCGTAGACGTCGCCACGGGTGGGAGGGGAGAGCTCCATCTTCTCCTCGATGCCCTTGATGCCCGCGGCCAGCATGGCCGCCTGGGCGAGGTAGGGGTTGAGGTCCGATCCGCCGATCCGGCACTCCACCCGCACCCCCTTGGTGTTTGCGCCGCAGAGCCGGAAGCCGGCCGTGCGGTTGTCCACCGACCAGACGGTCTTGGTGGGGGCGAAGGTGCCCTTGGCGAAGCGCTTGTAGCTGTTCACGTAGGGCGCCAGGAAATAGGTGTAGTCGGGCGCGTAGGCGATGAGCCCGGCCATGTAGTGCTTCATCAGCTGGGACATGCCCAGCTTGTCGTCCGCGTCCACGAAGGCGGGCTCGCCCTTTTGCCAGAGCGACTGGTGCACGTGGCTGGAGGAGCCGACCCTGTCGGCCCGCCACTTGGGCAGGAAGGTGGCGGCATGGCCGTTCTGCCAGGCGATCTCCTTCACCGCGTGCTTGGCGATGGTGTGGTAATCGGCGCAGTCGAGCGCGGCGGAGTAGCGGATGTTCAGCTCCTCCTGGCCGGTCTCGGCCTCGCCCTTGGAATTCTCGATCGGCAGGCCCGCCGCGTAGAGGTGGTTGCGGATCGGCCGCATGACCGCCTCTTCCTTGGTGGTCTGGAAGATGTGGTAGTCC
The DNA here is from genome assembly GCA_965212515.1 of Sulfitobacter sp. Lineage (GTDB taxonomy): Bacteria > Pseudomonadota > Alphaproteobacteria > Rhodobacterales > Rhodobacteraceae > Sulfitobacter. The sequence goes on along the minus strand of OZ243122.1, from coordinate 645,428 downwards.
TCGTTGTAGCCGCTGATCGGGGTGAGCTCGCGGAAGCCCCCCGCGCGGATCTTGTCGAGGCTGTCGGCAAAGAGGAAGAACTCAAGCTCGGTGGCCATCATGGCCTCGAAGCCCAGCTCCTCCAGGCGCGCGATCTGGCGCTTGAGCACGGCGCGGGGCGAGTGCGGCACGGGCTTGTGGTCGTGGTGGTCGAGCACGTCGCAGAGCACCATGGCCGTTCCCTCCAGCCAGGGCACCGGGCGGATGGTGCTCAGGTCGGGCTGCATCACGTAGTCGCCGTAGCCCGACTGCCAGGAGGTTGAGGCATAGCCGTCGGGCGTCGCCATCTCCAGGTCGGTGGCCAGCAGGTAGTTGCAGCAGTGGGTCTCCTTGTAGGAGCTCTCCACGAAGTTGGCCGCGTGGAAGCGCTTGCCCATCAGACGGCCCTGCATGTCCACCATGCAGACCAGCACCGTGTCGATGGTGCCGTCGCTGACGTGTTTCTTCAGGTCGTCAAAGGAAAGGGTGCCGGGCATGGGGTCTCTTCTTTCGGATCAGGGGGCAGGGGGCGCCGGGATCGGCGCCCCCCATAGGTCATCAGGCGTTGTAACGGTAGGGCCGACCGGCCTTTTCCATGTCCGCGTTGTACTTCTTGAAGATCTCGACGACGCGGGCCTTGGTCTCGCTCTGGGCCGCGATCTCGTCCCAGAACTCGCGCGCGGCGTTTTCGACGGTGGCCCATTCCTCGTCCGGGATGGAGGTGAGCTGCATCTTCTCGCCGTGGACACGCAGGCGCGCCTCGCCGCCCCAGTACCAGTACTGGCGGTAGTAGTGCGACTGGTCGCAGCAGGCGCGGAAGAGGGTCTGGAGATCCTCCGGCAGCTCGTTCCAGCGCTCCATGTTGGCAAAGAACGATCCGGCCCAGGCGCCCGAGATGTTGTTGGTGAGGAAGTAGTTGGTCACGTCCGCCCAGCCGACGGTGTAATCCTCGGTGATGCCGGACCAGGCGATGCCGTCAAGCTCGCCGGTCTGGACGGCCACCTCGATGTCCTCCCAAGGCAGGTTCACCGGCACCACGCCGAACTGCTGCAGGAAGCGGCCGGCGGTGGGGAAGGTGAAGACCCGCTTGCCTTCAAGGTCCTTCAGGCTGCGGATCGGGTCCTTCGTCGCGAAGTGGCAGGGATCCCAGGCGCCCGCACTGATGTGCTTCACGCCGACCTTGGAATACTCCTCGTCCCAGATCTCGTTCAGGCCGTACTGGTTGAAAAGCACCGGCACGTCGAGCGAGTAGCGCGAGGCAAAGGGGAAGTAGCCGCCGAAGACGGTCACCTCGGTGGGCGAGGCCATGGAATCGTCGTCGGACTGCACGGCGTCGATGGTGCCGCGCTGCATCGCCTGGAAAAGCTCGCCGGTGGGGACAAGCTGGTCGGCGTAGTAGAGCTCGATCTCCATGCGGTCGCCGGCGATCTTGTTGAAGTTGTCGACCATGCCCTGGACGACATGCTCGGCCAGCGCGGCGCCGGCGTAGGTCTGCAGCCGCCAGGTGATCTTGGACTGGGCCAGGGCCGGGGTGGCCAGGGCGGCTGGGCCTGCGACGGCGGCCCCCTGGATAAACTTGCGTCTTGTGGTCATGTCACTCTCCTTTGTTGAAATGGGACCGCCTCGCGCGGCTCTTGATTAGTTGTTGTAGACGTAATCGGGCAGCCAGGTGGCAATGCCGGGGACGACCATCACCAGGGTCAGGGCCAGGACCATGACCAGCACGAAGGGCGTGATGGAGGCGTAAATGTCGCGCAGGGTGACCTCGGGCGGGGCCATGGCCCGCATGAGGAAGAGGTTGTAGCCGAAGGGCGGGGTCATGTAGGCGATCTGGGTCGTGATCGTGTAGAGGATGCCGTACCAGATCAGATCGAAGCCGAGCGCCCCCACAAGCGGCACGTAGAGCGGGGCGACGATGACCAGCATGGCGGTATCGTCGAGGAAGGTGCCCATCAGGATGAAGCTGAGCTGCATCAGGATGAGGATTGTCCAGGGGCTGAGGTTCAGCCGCTCGGTAAAGAGCCCCTCGATGGCCTTGACCGCGCCGAGCCCGTCGAAGACGGCGCCGAAGGCCAGGGCGGCCAGGATGATCCACATGAACATGCAGGTGATGCCCAGGGTGTTGCGCACCGAATTCTCGAAGACCTCGCGGGTCATCCGGCCCTTGAGCACGGCGGCCGAGAAAGCGGCGATGGCACCGATGGCGGAGCTTTCCACCAGCGAGGTCCAGCCCTGGACGAAGGGCACCATCATGACCGCGAAGATCACCAGGGGCAGGATGCCCGCGCGCAGCAGGCGCATCTTCTCGGCGCGGGGCACGTCGCGCTCCTCCGGAGGGAGCACCGGGCCAAGCACGGGGTTTTTCCAGCACCGGATGGTGATGTAGGCGATGAACATGGCCGCCATCATGAGCCCCGGCAGGACCCCTGCGAGCCAGAGCTGGCCCACCGGCTGGCGCGCGATCATGGCATAGAGCACCAGCACCACCGAGGGCGGCACCAGGATGCCGAGACTCGAGCCGGCCTGAATCACCCCCGTGACCATCCTCTTGTCGTAGCCGCGTTTCAGAAGCTCCGGCAGGGCGATGGTGGAGCCGATGGCCATGCCCGCCACCGAAAGCCCGTTCATGGCCGAGATGAGCACCATGAGGCCGATGGTGCCGATGGCCAGGCCGCCGCGCAGGCCGCCCATCCAGACGTGGAACATCTTGTAGAGGTCATCCGCGATGCGGCTCTCCGAGAGCACGTAGCCCATGAAGATGAACATCGGCAGGGTCAGCAGCGGATACCACTTCATCAGCTTCATGGCCGCCGAGAAGCCGATGTCGTAGCCGCCGCGATCGCCCCAGAGCAGGAGCGCCGCCACCACGGCGACAAAGCCGATCGCGCCGAAGACGCGCTGCCCGGTGAGGAGCATCAGCATCATGGTCGCGAACATCAGGGTTGCGATCAACTCGTAGGACATCAGATCGTCTCACCCTTCAAACGCAGGAGATCCTTGCAGAACTCGGACAGGCACTGGAGCAGCATCAGGAAGAAGCCGACGACCATGACCACCTTGATCGGCCACATGTAGGGGCGCCAGACCGACGGAGAGGTCTCCATCCGGCCCAGCTCCTCGCTGCCCGTGGCGAGGCCCGCGAAGAAGGAGAAGGGCTCGGAGCCCCAGTAGCCCAGGGAATAGGCGGTGGAGCCCACGGCGCCGTAGATCAGCACGCATAGATAGAAGATCAGGAAGAGCACGGTGAAGAGATCGGCCCAGGCCTTCCGCCGCGGCGACCATTCGCCATAGAGCAGGTCCATCCGCACGTTCGAGCCCATCTGGATCGAGTAGGGGCCGCCCAGGATGTAGTAGCCCACCATGATGAACTGGGCCATTTCCAGGGTCCAGAGGGAGGGCAGGAAGAAGGCCTTGCTGACGGTCGACCAGAGGAGCACGCCCATGAGCACGAAGATCCCGTACATGATGAGGCGGCCAAGGCGGTAGTTGAGGCCATCGACGAGGGAGATGAAGCGCCGCATCTCAGGCCCCCCTGGCCGCGGGCAGGGCGGCTTCCAGCCAGCCCGCGAGCATCTCGCCCATGGCGCTCTGCTGGTTGGGGGTAGCAATCAGATCGTTACGCACCTCGATCATCAGGTTCAGGTGGCCGCCGGGCAGGGCATGGTGCCTGAGCGTGTGGGTCACCCCGTCGCCCGGGCCATAGGGCTCATTGCGGCGGCAGGTGAGCTCCGTGTGCTGCGGCGCAATTTCCAGCATGGCATCGGCCAGGCGGCTGTCGCTGTCGTGCAGCAGGCCGATCTCCACCGCGCGCGGGCGGCCATGGAAGAGCGGCGTGAAGCTGTGCATGGTGACGATCACCGGCGATTCCTGGGCCGCGAGGACCTCCGCCAGGGCGGCGCGGAAGGGCTCGTAGTAGGTCCGCACCCGCTCGGCCCGGTCCTCGGGGCTGAGCTGGCGGTTGCCCGGCACCTCGATCAACTCGGAGCGGGCGGGCATGGCGTCGGGCGCCTCGGGCGGGCGGTTGCAGTCGTAGACCAGGCGCGAGACCCGGCCCGCCACGAGCCCGGCGGAGAGGCGCTCGGCCATGACCTCGGCCACCGCGAGGGCGCCCGGATCCCAGACCGCGTGGCTCAGCCGGTCCGCCGGCGCGAGGCCGAGGCCCGCAAGTGCGTCAGGGATGTGCGCAGAGGCATGTTCGCAGACCAGCACGATCTCCGATGCGCCCGTCCGGCAGCTCACCACCGCTTCCTCTGCTGTTGCCGCCTGCGTCGACACCCGTTTCCCCCGCTTTTGGCCAACAGTCGGGGCCGGTTCAGATTCTGTCAACAAAATTCTGTAATCGAAAATACATCTGCTATCATCCTGTAACGATACGCATCAGAAAGGGGCGATTCCCCCGTGGCCGACTCCGAAATCACCATCGCCGACCGCATCCAGGGCGGGCTCGACACCCTGACCCGGGCGGAGCGCCAGCTGGCCCACTCGATCCTCGAAAACTACCCCGCCAGCGGCCTCGGTCCCCTGGCCGCCCTGGCCAAGGATGCGGGCGTCTCGGGCCCGACAGTGCTGCGCATGGTGCAAAAGCTGGGCTTCAGCGGTTACCCGGAGTTCCAGGCCGAGCTGCGCGAGGAGCTGCGCGCCAAGGTCCGCAACCCCATCGCCAAGCACGACACCTGGGCCGAGAACGCCCCCTCGGGCCACGTGCTCAACCGCTTCACCGAGGCGGTGATCGACAACATCCGCCACTCCATGGCGCAGATCGAGCCCGACACCTTCGACGCCGCCTGCGCGCTGCTGGCCGACACCGGGCGCGCCGTCTACATCGTCGGCGGCCGCATCTCGCATACCATCGCGGAGTATCTCTACCTGCACATGCAGGTGATCCGCCCCGGCCTGACCCACGTGCAGTCCACCTCGAACACCTGGCCGCACTACCTGCTGGACCTGCACGAGGGCGACGTGGTGGTGATCTTCGACATGCGCCGCTACGAGAACAACACCCTGAAGCTGGCCGAGATGGCCCACGCCCGCGGCGCCCGCATCCTGCTCTTCACCGACCAGTGGCGCTCCCCGGTGCACAGCCTGGCCGAGATCTGCTTCTCCTGCCGCATCGTCGTCCCCTCCGCCTGGGACAGCGCCGCCATGCCGCTGCTGCTGGTCGAGACCATGATCTCGGCGGTGCAGGACCTGCTCTGGGAAGACACCCGCCGCCGGATGGAAACGCTCGAGGACCTCTTCGACCAGACGAAGCTGTTTCGGAAGTTTACGTGAGGGGGAGGGGGAATCGGGACGTCGGAGCAGCGGCTGGGCGCAAGCGACTCCATCGTGAGGTTTTCTCAATGAAATCAACTGTCTATTAGGAAATTGGCTCCGGCGGTAGGGATCGGAGCCAAAATGCACAGCCTTGAAATCAAACGGAAAACCGGGGCCATCAGCGTATGCGGCACCAGTTTGTGCAGTGAACTGTGCCATGATCTGTGCAGTCTGCCAAGCAACTGCGGAGGAGCGCCGCGGCGGTCTCGAACCCTGAGCCGCCCGAATGTTTCTGAAGCCCCCGACCGCCGAACCTATGGACCACCAGAAGAGGGACTCCACGGCGCCGCTGGGGTATATGGCGAGGCACACGCTATAGTGTTGCGCTGAAGCCGGTTACACCATATAATGTAGGCATCACCGCGAAAGATTGAAGGGAGGCAATCGGACGGGCACAACACTGGAGGAGGTTTTTCCGATGCCGCTCGACGATACCGCACCGCAACTCGACGCCCTGCTGCTCGGCACCGTTCTCGAGATGGAACTGAGCTCGCGTGACAATCAGGTCGCATCGAAACGATACAACCTGATTCCGGAACACCTCCAGAGGCCGAGTAGTCCGATCCGCCATTATATGGAGAGTGCACACGTCTATCCTCAGGGCTCCCGCGCCATTGGCGCCACCATCGTTCATGGCGAGGACGACGACAGGTTCGACCTGGACGCCATTCTCGAGTTCCGCACTCCGATCGGGTGGACGCCGAGGCAGGTTCTTGACGAGCTGCACGCCGCCTTCGCAGGTTTTCCCGACGTGAAGAGGATCGAGCGGTGCACGCGCTGCATCCAGCTCCAGTTCGCCTTCATGCACCTGGACGTCACGCCGATGGATCCGGACCGTGATCCTCGGGACGAGCGTGTCGGTGAGATCTATCACAGCCCCGATAAAGGGCGTGATGAGCGGTTCCGCGTGAACCCCTACGGCTTTGCGGAAGACTTCAGGGCCCGCATCACGATGCCGAGCCGGAGCTTCCAGGATCATGTCCGCGATGTGCGCTCGAAGCTGCAGATGAAGGATCGCCTGGTGCCAGGCACCATCATGGCCGATGCGGACATCGACGCGCTCCCCGAGCCGATCGATCCGATCCGGGACACGCCGCAGGTCATCGCCCTCAAGCTCATGAAACGATACCTCAACCTGCGCTATGCCAACCGGGACGAGAAGCGCCCGGTGTCTGTCTATCTTTCCAAGATCGCCGCCGAGGTCCCTCTCTCCCCATTCGGGATCTGCGCGCAGCTCGAGAACTATGCCGCAGAACTCGACAGGCGCATGGCAGTTGCCCTGGAAAGCGGTCGCCGCCCCGAGGAGCGCAATCCGGCACTCTGGGAAGAGAACTTCAACGACCGGTGGCCGAAGAACGATCGGGAGATGAAGCTCTTCCGCATGGATCTGCGTCATCTGGGATCGGAACTGGCTCGCGCCCCGACCTCCACCCTGGCGGACACACGCAAGATCTTCGACGACCTGTTCGGCGAGCGGGTCAGCGAGAAGGCGGTTCGGGCCTATATCGACGGTCTTTCCTCGTTCGCCGGCGCCGCACATTACGAGCACAACAAGGGGTTCGTGGCCAATCCCGGCCTCATTTCGCCCGCGCCGAAACAGGCGGCCAAGGTCTCGAAGGCCCCTGCCCACCACTTCCATCCCGGTTTCCGCGGAAAATGAAGACCAAGCCCCGGAAGCCGCGCTCCGCTCAGGTCCAGCTCAACCGCATGCGGCATCGCTGGCCTGACCTACGGCCGCGGATATTGGAAGAAGGTCGGGCCATCGCGTGGATCGGACCTCTCCGGGGTTTCCAGATGAAATATGAGGTCGCCGTCATCTGGGAATGGCAGAACCCGCAAGCCGTCCCTCTGGTCCATGTTCTGGACCCGCCGATCGAGCCCCGGCCGGGGACCGACTTCATCGATCTGCCGCACCTGAACTACGATCATCAGACTCCGGAAGACTCGGCGCTCTGCCTGTTCGATCCCGATGCCGGGGAATGGGACAGCACGATGCTCATCGCCGACCGGATCGTGCCATGGGCGTCCGAGTGGCTCCATTTCTATGAAATCTGGCATCTCGACGGTGTTTGGCGCGGCTCGAACGCGCCGGGCCCGATCTCCGTGGGCGAGATCCTCAGGCAGCGGCAGGAGGCGGCAGATGGCGCGGGGTCGTAGTCCAGGGCAGAAGGAGCGAATTCTCGTCTGGGGGCGTGCCGCCGGTCGTTGTCAGTATCATGGGTGCGGGAAGCGCCTCGACGGCGATCTGGTATCGGGTGACTTGAAGAAGAACAACGCCTATCTGGCACATATCGTCGCCTCAGATCCCGGGGGATTGCGCGGCGACCCGGTCTTGTCACCACAGCTATCGGACGATCCCGAGAACCTGATGCTGATGTGCGATCCGCACCACCGCGAGATCGACGATCCCGCCAAGATCGACCGCTACACCGTGGACGTCTTGCAGGAGATGAAGCGTGCCAACGAGGAGCGGATCGAGCGGCTCCTGGAGAACCCGAATGCAACGCCCGCACATATCCTTCGGATTGCTGCGGCGATCGGCGACAACGAGACAGCCGTTCCGCTCCGGGACTGTATCGAGGCAATGAGGCCGGAGTTCACCCCGGCGGATCGGCGTCCCATCGACATCAAGATCCGCGACATTGCGCAGAATGACAGCGATTCCGACTACTACCCCGTCGTCATCCACGCACTTCGCAAGAAGATCGAGCGGGAAGTCGACGGAAGGTTCGCGGACGGTGACCTGGAGCATCTCGCGGTGTTCGGTTTCGCGCCGATGCCCGTCCTCATGGAGCTTGGCCGACTGCTATCGGACCTGTCAGCAGTGTCAGTATACGGTAGACATAGGGAACCGATGCCAGGCTGGGCCTGGCCGAATGATCGTGAGCCTCTCAAGTTCACCTGCGTCCCAGGGGCCCCTGGTTCAAAAAAAGTGGCACTGAAGCTGTCTATAACAGCCGGCATTTCAGATGATCGTGTCATCCAGGCGCTCCCTGGCGAACCGGTTTCAATCTGGGAGATACGGAGCACCAGACTGGGTGCGTCGGAGCTTCGCAACAAGGACGACCTCTCTCGCTTCCGGCAACTCGTCGGCAAGACATTCGACGCCATTAAGGATCAGCACGGGATGGATGTGGATTTGTCTGTCTTTCCCGCTGTTCCATCGGCTTGTGCGTTAGAGTTTGGACGCACATGGCAGCATAAGGTCCATCCACCCTTTCTGATCTACGATCAGGTGCCGGAACGAGGATTTTTGCTTCGCCATGGCATCGGAAGGTCCTTGCACGGTTGAAGCAGCCTTGTAGGGCTTACATTGTTTCGTGTGGGGCGATGTCGCGGGCAACACTTCGTTGAGTTGAGGTGCAGCGGCCTCTCTTCAGACCGATAGAAGAGATCGAAAAAGCACCACCGCTTGCGCAGATAACCGGAAAGAAGGCGAAAATCGCCACTTGTCAGAAAACCTTGCTTAGGGATTTAGTGTCGACCCCAACTACTTGAGAGCAGTGGGCGGTTCCTTGCGTGATGTGGACGCTTTGTTTTCGGCATGCCGAGCCAGTATCGCCAACAGAGATTGGACGGATCCCGGCTCCACGTTCAATGGCAGGAGTGACTGCAGCGAAAGATCGGCTATGATAGCGCCTATGCTGCAGGATCTGGCCTCTTCTCAGGCGGCACTGGTCGTCGGTAGTGTCCCGGGAGATGGTGTAGGAACTGGCGTCCACCTGCTTCTTCATAGCTGGTGCTGCTCGTTCACTGCGCGGCGATCATCGTCGCCGCGCCGGTATCGTTGCACACGGCCGTCAGCTTTTCCACCGGCATGTAGCGGCGGGAGACGGCCCATTCATCGTTTTGCTCCAGCATGAGCGCGCCGACCAGCCGGATGACGGCTTCGCGGTTGGGAAAGATGCCGACGACATTGGTCCGCCGCTTGATCTCCTTGTTGACGCGTTCCAGTGGGTTTGTGCTGTGCAGCTTCGAGCGCAGGCTCTCGTCGAAGGCCATGTAGGCCAGCACGTCATGCTCCGCCTCATCCATCAGCTCGGCAACATCGCGGAACCGGTCCCGCAGGCTGTCGGCGACCTCACGCCAGCGGGCATGGGCCTGGTCGCGGTCCTTCTCGGCGAAAACGGTCTTTACCACCGCGCTGACCACCGGCTTGTGGGTCTTGCCCACGCGGGCCAGGAGGTTGCGCTGGAAATGCACGCGGCAGCGCTGCCAGCCGGCACTGAGCACCTTGCGTGCGGCAGCTTTCAGGCCCTCATGTGCGTCGCTGATCACCAACTGCACGCCCCGCAGGCCGCGCCGAGTAAGAGACCGCAGGAAGTCGGCCCAGAACGTCTCGGCTTCCGAGGGCATGACGGTAATCCCCAAGATCTCGCGCCGCCCGTCTGTATTGACCGCCACAGCCACTATCACCGCCATCGAGACGATCCGCCCGCCCTCACGCAGCTTCACATAAGTGGCGTCGAGCCAGAGGAAGGGCCAATCGCCTTCGAGAGGCCGGTTCAGGAACGCCTGCACCCGCTCGTCGATCTCCTCGCAGAGCCGCGAGACCTGGCTCTTGGAGGTGCCCGTCAGCCCCATGGCGCGCACCAAGTCATCGACAGCGCGCGTGGAAACACCATGGATGTAGGCCTCCTGGATCACTGCCATCAGCGCCTTCTCCGCCGTCCGCCGTGGCTCCAGGAAGGTCGGAAAATAGCTGCCCTTGCGCAGCTTCGGGATGTTCAGGCCGATGGTCCCCGCCCGGGTATCCCATTGCCGCGGCCGGTAGCCGTTCCGCTGGTTCTCCCGGTCCGGGCTGCGCTCGCCATGGCCCGCACCGCAAACGGTGGCCACCTCGATATCCATCAGCCGCTGCGCGGCATCCTGGATCAGCTCGCGCAAGAAATCCGCGTCATCGCTCTTGGCGATCATGCCCGGAAGGTCGATCATGTTCTCGGTCATCGTGCTCTCCTTCGTCGTCGTCGGTCTTCGAACAACCTCAGACTACGAAGAAGCGCGATGGCCGCCAGCCCGGCCGCGCGCTGCGCTACGCCAAGGGCTTCGCGCGCGGCCTCTTACACCACCCCACGGGGCACTACCCTGGTCGTCCTTCTTCTTATCGTCGGAATCTATCCGGTGGGCAGGCTTGCTCAATGGGGACTCTGGCGGGTGATCCGATGGGTATCATGCCGCGTATGGGGTAAGGATGCTGCGCGAAGAGTCGACATGGCCATTCATCCTGATCCAAAGTGGAAACAACGCGAAATCGAAATCCCTGATCGCTGAGTGTCTCAAGGATCATTAGCGCGAAGGTGAGCGCTTGCGAAATCGCGTTGGGTGAATCTGGACCTTTTGATTTCAGTGCTCAGTCTTCGCCATAGCTTCTGCTTGACGAATTATCAGCTTCACTGCGTCGCTTTGGAGATCAGGCGGGTATCCGTATTTGCGCAGGATCCGCTTCACAGCGACCCTCATCTTGGCACGGACATCCTCACGCTGCCACCAGTCGACCCCTGAGCTTTCGCGCACGGAATTCACAAGCTCCGTCGCGATAACCCGGAGTTCATCGTTCCCCATGACCTCGACAGCGTTCTCGTTCTGCGCGAGCGCGTCATAGAAACTGCGTTCCGCTTCCGAGAGTTCGTCATCCGGCTCGGCTTTCAGCTCCTTGGCGAGCGCTATGAGCTCTTGGATAACCTGAAGGGCATCGACACTGCGGTTGTGGTATCGCGCAATGGCGTCGGTCAGACGCTCGGAGAACTTCGCGTTTTGCACCACGTTGCCGCGCGTCTTTGCTTTAATCTCGCCATTCAGAAGTTTCTTCAGGGCCTCGACAGCCAAGTTTTTCTGCTTGAGGTTCTGGATCTCAATCAGAAACTCTTCGGACAGAACGCTGATGTCAGGTCGGTCGAACCCGCATGACTCGAGGATGTCGATGACCTCGGTGGATGCGACGGCTCTGTTGACCAGTTGCTCGATTGCAAAATCTGGCTCGCGATTTGTCGAGTGCCCCCCGCCGACATCCATCTTTCTGAGCGCTGCCCGAACGGCCAGAACGAAGGCCACCTCTTCTCCATGCTTTGTCGCCTCGGGAGATCCTGCTGCCAGCTTGAATGCCTTGGCGACAGCAGCGGCAGCATCATGGAAGCGCTTGCCGAAATCCTTCTCGTCCTTCCCTTTACCTCCCAGCGATTGCCCAAGAACATGATCGATGGCCTTCGCCAGCATGTCGATGCGAGCCGAGCTGCTGGTTCCCAGAGCAGACTGGTAGTCGAGGCCATGGAAAAAACCGCGCACCACGTCCAAGGCTGTCAGAAAGGCTCTGACGGCTTCTCGCTCGTCGATGCCGGTCTGGGCCTGATCGCCCTTTGAGTAGTGCGAGAGCGCATTCTTCAGCTCTGCCGCGAGCCCGATGTAATCGACGACCAAACCCGACGGCTTTCCGGAGAAAACCCGATTGACCCGAGCGATCGCCTGCATAAGCCCGTGGCCGCGCATCGGCTTGTCGACATAGAGCGTGTGCATGCAAGGAGCGTCGAATCCGGTCAGCCACATGTCGCGGACGATCACCAGCCTGAGCGGATCGCTCGTATCTTTGTAGCGGCGTCGCAGAGCTTCCTGCCTTGTCTTGCTGCGGATATGAGGCTGAAAGCAGATGGGATCGGTAGCGTTTCCGGTCATCACGACCTTCACGGCCCCTGCATTGTCGTCTTCGGAGTGCCAATCCGGACGGGCAGCGACAATACGCTTGTAGACTTCCACGCATATGCGTCGGCTCATGCAGACGATCATCGCCTTGCCGTCGATCGCCTCCAGCCGAGTGCCGAAATGGTCCAAGATATCGGCAACCACGGCATCGAGCCGCTTGTCCGCTCCGACCAGAGCTTCCACCCGTGACCACCTGCGGGCAACGGCGCCTGCCTCGTTGTCTTCAAGGTCTTCAGTGGCTTCCTCGAACTCCTCGTCGATGACGGCTTCAGCTTCGGAGTCCAGCTCGATCCTCGCGACGCGTCCCTCGTAGTAGATCGGAACCGTCGCCCCGTCCTCCACGGCGCGGGCGATATCGTAGACATCAATGTAGTCGCCGAAAACCGAGCGCGTGTTCGCGCCGATGAGTTCCACAGGCGTGCCGGTAAAGGCGACATAGGTTGCCTTGGGTAGGGCACACCTGAGATGATGGGCCAATCCCCGCCTGACCTCACCCGAGCCCTCGTCGATCTTGGCATCGAACCCGTATTGGGTCCGGTGTGCCTCATCGACCATCACCACGACATTCGTTCGGTCAGTCAGCTGCGGGAAATCCTGCCCGCGCTCGGGGCGGAATTTCTGGATGGTGGAAAATACGACACCGCCAACCTGTCGAGACAGCAGGCTCTTGAGTTCATCTATGCTCTCTGCCTGCACGGGCTCTTCGCCGAGGAGGTCGCGGCACCGGCCGAAGGTCGCGAACAGCTGATTATCGAGGTCGTTCCGATCCGTCAGGACAACGATCGTAGGGTTCTCGAGTTCGGGCGCACGCATCAGGCGGCCCGCGAGGAACGCCATCAGCAGGGATTTTCCTGAACCTTGGGTGTGCCAGATCACGCCACCCTTGCCGTCATCAGAGCGAGCGGCGCTGATCGAGTCGACGGCCTTTCGCACCGCATGGAACTGGTGGTAGCCGGCGGCCTTCTTGATCGGCCCCTTGCCCTCGTCCTCGAAGACGACAAACCAGCGCAGCATGTCGAGCAGCGTCCGGCGTTGCAGAAGACCCTCGGTCAGCGTTCCCAAGGCGATCGCTTCATTGTCCGGACGGATCGTCTCCCCATCCACAGTCCGCCAGCGCATGAAGCGGTTGAAATCGGCCGACAGCGTTCCGTATCGAGCGCCAACACCATCGGAGATGACCGAGAAGATCGTGCTGGCGAATAGAGCAGGGATGTCGGCCTTGTAGGTCTCAATCTGATTGTAGGCGGCCTCGAGGTCTGCGCCTTCGGTGCCTTTCAGCTCCACCACTACGAAGGGCAGGCCATTGAGGTAGACAACGACATCCGGGACCCGAGCAACACGCCCCACCATGTCGACCTGATTGAATGCATGCCAGGCGTTATCCTCGTCGGCCCAGTCCACCAGCCGAGCCCGGTCATGCCGCTCCTCGCTTCCGACGACGTAGGTGACAGGCACCCCCCCGGTCATCAGGCGGTGCATGCGCCGGTTCTCAGCGATCAGGTCGCCCGCATAGGTATCGTCGGCCACGCGCGATACCACCTCCGCCACGGCGCCCTTTGGCAGTTGGGGATTGAGACGAGCCACGGCCTTCATGAGAATCTTCCGCAGGACTGCATCATGAAAGCTGCGCCGCTCCGGGTCGCGTTTCTCAGGTGAAATTTCCGCGCCGGAAGCTGTAGCGAAGCCGAGTGCGCCCAGCTTCTCCATCATCCAGTTCTCGAGGTCGCTCTCGGAAAGCCAGGCCATCAGATACCCCCTCCTGGCTTCATGCGGGCCGCCAAAGAGCGGACCGGCTCGGAGAAGGCTTGGTCCATCTTTCGATAGTGCTCCACCAGCCAAGACACCATCTCAGGCCAGTTTTCCTTGCTGTATCCCTGCACCGCCGTCTTGCAGGTCATCATGCTGACCTTCTTATCGTCCATTCGACGCCACTCGAGCGGAGCGCCCACGCTCTGCTCATATTGCTCTTTGTTTGCTGCGAGTTGGTCGAAGAGCCATTTGTTTTCGGCAGGATCGGAACGGTTCAGCTGAAATTCGACGCGCACTTCATGGCGTAGGAAAATCAAGGTCAGGGTGACCCCCGAAACGCCGATACTCGAATTGAGCCAGTGATCCCGTGAAGGGGTAATGTTCTGCCAGCGCTCAAGTCCAGCATTCTTCAATGAGTTGAGTGCCTGCTCCCAGAATTCGAGCCTCATCTGGTGACTCCACCGTTGGGCGCCTTTGGCCGATTTCTCCTCGCTGTCCTTCTCGGCCATGCGGATCATGTAGTCGGCCGCTTCCGGCGTCGGGATCACCTGCTGAAGATCGATGAAGAGTTCCTCGCCGAACCTGTAGGGCACAACCTTTACGCATCGTGCGTCGATCTGGTGCTCCCGCAGCCAGAGCACCGTGGCCGTCACCTCGCGACGGAAATTTGCCGCGATGAAGACGACGCGCTGGTCGGTGCCGTCGTTCAGGACCACCTCGTCAAGTGTGTCCTCCCCCAGAAACTCACAGATCGTCCCGGCCGCATCGCCGCCGCCATGGCGGTCGAGATACTGCTGGAAGATTCCAACGATCTCGGCTTTTTTCAGGCTCGAGCAGTAGGCGGCGTATTTCAGCGCCTGCCAGACCACATCACGGCCGGAATCATCGAGCTTGTTCTCGATGACCACCAGCTGCCCGTTCCGGTCGAGCGCCAGCAAGTCGAGCCGCTCCCGGGTGCCATCGAAGCCATCGAATTCCTTCTGAATGATCAGCAGGCCATCCTCGCCCTCGCTCATCGCTTCGCAGAGCGCGTCCGGCATCGTGGCAAGCCATTCCTGAAGGTGTTCTCGCTCCCTGAATCCGACCTCGGAAAAGCTGGTGCGTTCAAGCTTGCGCAGGCGGTTGGCGGAACGATCAATCTGGAACATCTAATCACCATCAAAATCTCGAAAGTCAAAATACGCCACGCCATCCAATTCCCGCGCGGACAAGATGTTGGATAGTCGCTTCTGCCTGGCATCGAAAAAATCGACTTGATCGACGGTCGCGTCGATCTGCCGCGAAATCGAGGGTGGGCTGCTCAACAGATCGTTGACCCAGTCCGGGCGCTCCTCGGCGGTTCGGAAGTCTTGCTTCCCGGCCATATCTTGCATCATACGGCCTACTGCACAGCCATAGCGCGCACCACCGCTGACGGCAAAGAATCTGTGCCAGGGGATGGAGCCCGGGTATATTTCCTCAAGCTTGTTGGTCGTGCAATCTTTCATGAATTGGGCAGAAGCAACCGAGCATCCCCAAGCGCTACGGCCGTGCCAATTCGTCGTAGCCGAACGAGAAAAATAGGAGGAATCAGCAACGTGCTTATGGTTGAAAAGGACGTAGATGGGATTCATCTCTCCTGAGGATTTGATCAACCAATCGATCTGCTTGTCTTTTGGCTTGAAGCTGTCATACCGGCCCGGCTTTGTCATGGATGGAAACAGCCGCTTGGCCTGAACTCTGAAGCCGACTTTGCAGCTCGGCAACTCCACAAACCATTCCCAGTCTGCGCCATTTCCCTGCTTTACTATTGTTCCATCTTTTTTCTTGTAGCCGCCTTCTTCCGTCTTAGTGAACATTTTGATCTTCAGGCCAGACGGCGACAACTCGCGAGCCATCCGTAATAGCAGCATCTCCGTGATAGTTTCTTCTTGGAGGGTGAAGCCGTGCTGAATGGCGTCGTTTTGGTCGGTCCAGACCTGATGCGAAAGCCCCCTCAGATAGGCTCGGAGATCTCCAGAGGCGATCATGATTAAACCATCTCCTCGACCTGCTTTTCGGCCTCACGGATGCGGAGTTCTCCCGACATGAGGCGGGGAAGAAGTGTATCTCGGAGCGCGGCGAGAGTCTGGTTTTCAATGTCGGCAGATATCGCACGATCGAATGCAGGTCCGGCGACCTCTCCGGCGGCCGCGAGGATGGCCTCGTTGCCAGGCATTGCCACCATTGCCTCCTTGAGATGATGCCGCTGGATGTGTCCCATAGTGGTTGCCTTGGAGGCGGCGACCTGCCGGAACTCCTCCATGTGCTGGTCCACGGCGAAGAAGTGAAACCACTTCGGCACCGCGTCCGAGGTGACCTTGAATAGATGCTGATTCAGCGCTCCGGGGCCTTCCGTCCAGACCTTTTGCAAAAGCGAGCCTGACCACGAGAAGAGGACATCGCCGTTGACGATCTTATATTTCTCGGGAACTTGCAGACCTGCTCGATTTGTCTTGTTTGTGATGCCTGACCGGAGTTCGGCGATCTTGATCACAGGAAGGCTTTCCCCACCGTCTTCCGCCGGAAACTTTTGAAGGGCAGCGCCATTCAGGAAATCCGCGATGTCGTCGAGGGACCGCCATTTCCACCCCTTCGGCAGGCCGTCGGGGCCGAAGGTGTCGGGGAAGAGGGCGGCGGTGGTGGGGTCCATGTGGGCGGGGGGCTGGCCGAGGGCGCGGGCATGGACGGGGTCGAAATCCACGAACCAGGACCGATAGAGCGCCCGTGCCATCTCCTCCAGCGTCGCGCTCATCCGGCGGTTCAACTCGATCTTGTCGTCGAGGGCCTGAAGGGTGTTCACGATGCGCTTCTGCTCCGTCAATGGCGGCAGGCAGATGTGAAACGCCTTCAATTCGGGGTAGTATATGGTCTGGTGGGTAGACCCGTATGAGAACCGCGAAAACGAGTGCTGCTCGGCGAGGAGCGCATATTTCAGGAACCGGTGGTCAAGCTTGTCAGAGCATACCCAGTTGGCGAAATCCTGACTGGTCGCCATCGGTCGCCCCATAACGATGACATAGCCGACCGATGCGGTTCTGGAGAGGCAGACGGTATTAACAGGAAGCACCCTCGCGGCCGAATTTGCAATTCCAAGCTCGTTGGTATGCTGCATCGTTTCGTAGATCGTGCGGCCATGATTGCCGGTCGCATCCTTGATGCCGATCCAAGGTATATCGCCCCCCCAATACTCCGGCTTTCTCCTGCTTGGGGTGTGGCCTGACTCCAGGCGGGCTACTTCTGAGAGTGCTGTCCATCGCCATCCATCCGGCGCAGGCGTTCCAGGGTTGCCTACGCCGAGGACATACTGCCCTTCAATGACTCCTGTAGTCGCCTCTCGTCCTGCGGTCTTTCGAGACATCAAAGAAGTTCTCCAAGCCGAGCCTCAATCTCCGTCTCCAGCCGCCGCCCCTCGGCGAACTGTGCTCGCAGCTCCGCCGTCAGCCGGTCGAACCTCTCCTCGAAAGGCTCGCCATCTTCCTCGGCCGCACCGGCGCCGACATATCGTCCCGGGGTAAGGACGTGCCCATGCCTCGCGATCTCTTCCGTGGAAGCTGCCTTGCAGAAGCCCGGTTCGTCGGCATAAGCGCCGGCATCAGGCTCTCCACGCCAGGCGTGGTAGGCTCCGGCGATGCGCGCGATCTCCTCAGGCGCCAGCTGCTTCTGCTTGCGCGATCCCGGCACCAGTGCGCCCATCTTGCGGGCGTCGATGAACAGCACCTCGCCGCGCCGATCTCTTAACTTGGCGTTCTTGGCGATGCCGTTCGACTTGTCCTTGGCCAAGATCCAGATGCAGGCTGGGATCTGGGTGCCGTAGAAGAGCTGCCCCGGCAGGGCGACCATGGCATCCACCGCCTCAGCCTCGACCATGGCGCGACGGATGTCGCCCTCGCCGGATGACATCGAGGACATCGAGCCGTTAGCCATGACGACCCCGGCGATCCCGGCGGCGCCGAGCTTGTCGTAGATGTGCTGCATCCAAGCGAAGTTCGCGTTTCCGACGGGGGGCGTGCCATATTTCCACCGGCGATCCTCGGCCAGGATGTCGCCGGACCAGTCGGAGACATTGAAGGGCGGATTGGCGAGGACGAAGTCGAACTTCTCGTCCGGGAAGGCATCGCGCAGCAGCGTGCCCTCCGGGTTCCACTCGAGCCGCGCACCGATGCCGCGGATGGCAAGGTTCATCCGGGCGAGGCCGTATGTGGTGTGGTTGCGCTCCTGGCCATAGATGGCGAGGTCGATCCGCCGGCCATCATGGGCGTCGATGAACTTCTCGGACTGCACCATGAAGGAGCCGGAGCCGCAGCAAGGCTCGTAGAGCCGGCCCTTCAGCGGCTCGATCATGTCGACGATCAGTTCGACCACAGATTTGGGCGTGTGGAAGTCGCCGCCGCGCTTGCCTTCGTTCGAGGCGAACTCGGAGATGAAGTATTCGTAGATCCGGCCGATCAGGTCGAAGTCCTTCGGCGTGCCGTCGAGTTCGATGTTCGAGAACAGGTCGATCAGGCCGGTGACGACGGCGGGGTCCAATGCTTCGCGGCCAAAGACCTTGGGCAGGGCGCCCTTGAGGCTGTCGTTCTCACGCTCGATCTCGCGCATGGCCTCATCGACCATGACGCCAATCTTCGGGTCCTTGGAGCTCGCCGACAGTCGGCGCCAGCGCGCAGCTTCCGGCACCCAGAAGATCCCCTCAGCAATGTATTCATCAATATCTTCGGCCGCCTCCGGGCCTTCTTCTTCCATTAGTTTATCGTGCAGCCGACCGAAGGCGGTCGAGATATAACGCAGAAATAGCAGGCCCAAAGCTACGTGTTTGTATTCGCCGGGATCCATTGCTCCGCGCATTTTGTCCGCCGCCGCGAACAGCGTCTTCTCGATTGTCATTTCTTGCCCTTCTTTCGAATTGGCCCGGTTGTTTAGCGCCACTATCGGCCATGATGGTGTAGAGATTCAATCGCAAGTATTACCAACTCAGGCTTCTCGTAGAACAAGCAAGCCGCCAGGCGGTGCGTGAGGAAGCATTCGGTAGGTGTCTTCCCTTGGGTAAGCGAGGTGGTCTCGCAGTGCCTCCGTTCACCGGTCGAGACGATCTGACCTTCCATGGGTCCGCTACGTCGCTGTTCTGTCGGCCCACTGTCGGTCGTTCACAACCAAGATAAATAAACAAAATCATTATCTTGGGTGCTGTGTCGGTCGTCGGCGAAGGTTCTCTCCTGGGTGAAGATCAAACCAATGCAGTCCCTTCTGGCAACGACCGCATCTCCCGTGCACTGAAAAAGCCTACAAGGTGCACAACATGACGACAAAGACCCGCAAGACCAACCGTAACCAGAAGAAGGAGCGAGACCTTTTTCAGAATCTCCATGTCCTTGAGAAGGGGAAACGACGCGCACTCAATGACGGCGAGCAGGAACAGATCATCGCTATGCTCGCTATCCGGGAATGCCCCGAAGCCCTGTCGGTGGACAGCCTCATCCCGAAAGGCTCCTACCTCGAGCGGATCAGCTCCTACTTCAAGAAAACAGATGTCAGCTACGTGCTGCCGCTGATCCAACTCATCATGATCGCGTCCTCCTACCTCACGCAGGGTGGCGCAACCCTTTGGATCCCGGGCCTTGGATGCAAACGTCCAATCCTCTGGACAACGGTCTTGGCTCCGTCCGCAAGCTCGAAGACGCTCGCTACCGACAAGGTTGCCGAAATCCTCTTGCCTGAAGGGCAAGTTGAGACCGTTCGCATGCTGCCCAAGGCCGGAAGCGACGCACAGTGGATTATTGAGGTGCGCGAGAACAACGGCGCTTACTGGTATCAAGATGAGGCTGGGAAGTTGTTCCACGCGATCCTCACCCAATCGCATTTCGCGCGAATGAAGCCTTGGATGCTGGACGCCTACTCGAACAAGCCGATCTCTAACCGTCTCAAAGGCGAGGCGGATAAGCTTGAGATCGAAGACCCCCATTTCACATTCCTGGGTCTCAGCGTTCGGGAAACCTGGACCGATGATGTCGATGCGGCGAGCATGCTCGACGGCTTCTGCCAACGGTTCAACTACGTGATCGCCGAGCCGCGCAGCGATACCGACATGTTCGACCATTTCCTCTATTTCGCGGGGGAAGAGTTCGAAACCAGAAAAAACGAGCTTCGCGAAATCTGGCACGCCTTGTGCGCTCAAGAGGGCGCGCTCGATGCATATCAGCTGAATGACGAAGTCCTGCCGTATCTCGAAAACTGGTGGCGGGGCCTGAGGAGCAATTGGGGCGATGGAGTTCTTCCAGGCTCGTTCATCCGGCGCACGGGCTTTTCGGTCCTCAGCTATCTCGTCGTGCTTCAGTTCTTGCTCGGGAAGTCGAACCGGCAGATCGATTTGGAAACCGCAGAACTGGCGACAAAGTATGCGGAATACCACCTCGAGTGCACGCTGATCATGATGCGCGAGTATGGCTCCAGGGGACGGAGCCAGGTCGAGAAGGTCGCCCGGGTTCGGGAGGCTCTGCTGGGCAACGGCTTGGCGCAGGTGACGGTCCGGGACGTCCAGCGCCGGTTGAGCAAAAAGCAAAGCAAGGAACTGACGCGGGATCGCATCGCCCAGATTCTCGGCGCGCTCGATCGGGTGGAAACATCCCCGGAACTCTTCGACGAGGTTCTCAGCGATGCTGGATCACAGGAGGATATTCGGCAGCGAAAGGCCGAGCTTCTCGCGCAGCAATACGACGCGGTTCGGGAACGCGACCGCACGAAAGAGGCCCAGCGAAACAAGAAACGCCTCCAGCGCCTGCTGAAGGCCTACCGCGACCAGGGCGAACCACTGCATCCTGTGAGCCAGGGGCAGGACGAAACCTGCAACGTTGTGCCTCTTCCTTCCGGCTCCGAAAGCGGCCACCGGCAGGCTTCCTGACGCCGCAGCTGGGGCAAATGATGAGTTGGGGGGCGGTGGACATCCGCTCTCGCCTTCCCCCCCCCAAAAAAAATATGCGCCGAGAATTTCAGGGTGAGCGCACTGGGGCCCAGTTCCAGGAAAAGGAGCTGGGCCCATGCATTTGCCACATGACATTCCCATTAGCGTCGCAGATGCCGCGCGCCATTTCCAATTGGGTGAGGCGACCACCCGGAAGCTGCTGGCAGCGGCCAATATCCGACCAGTGGATCGCACTCCGCAACGCTATGCTTGGCAGGATATCTGGCAGCTGGAGGGCGCTGCCTACGTGCCTGCCGAACTGGTAGTCGAGTTTCAGAAGCCGCTGCTGAAACCGGCAGAAGTTGCCTTCCTCTACTTCAGGCACCTGTCGCCGCGCACGATCACAGACCGGGCGAAGAAGGGACATCTTCCCGGAATACTCCTCGGAAGTGATTGGCGATTCCGGGACCGCGACATGCGCACGGCAGCGGTCCATGGCTGATTGCTGGGACCATTACCCGAATTCCGCGCCAAATGGGTTCATTTCGCGCAGGGGCACATCGTTTGCCGCGACCTCACTCGAACACCCTCCGACATACCCGGAATGTATGGCGAAGGGTGTCCACGTGAAACCACCCTAATTTCCAGCAATTTGCGCCAAACCGGCTGATTTGGCGCAGCGGCAGCTTCGATCCTTCTTGGGCTGTCGAGGAGGTTGGAGAGGCTGTTCGCCGAACCTCTCCAACTCCCCGAACATCCCATCAGAAGGACGACATGATGACCATCACCAATCTCAAGCAGGTGGAAGAACACCTGCCTAATCTGGGCTACGCCCCGAGCTTTGAAAAGAACCTGCGGGCCTCGATCCGTAAAAGCGCCAAGGTTTACAACACCGAGCTGAAGAACATCCCGGCTGACTTCGCCGCCTTTGACAGAGCATGGGGGCGCGGCCGCGTGCGCAACGTGCCCACCCCGTTCCGGACGGCCGACGAGTTTCGAACCTGGCGAAAGCATAACCGCATGGTGTTGCGCCGTCTCTTCGGCACGTCGGTTGCCGTCGCGCTCGACGCCGAGTGGAGTGCGCTGCTTGCTTTCGTAAAGAAGAACCAGGGCAAAGGAAGGCTGCTCGGCGCCAACTCGCACTTCACCTTTGGCATGTTCGCGCGCACGGCGTCGGCCGCTGGAGTGCGGCCAGCCGAAATCACTGATGCCTGGGCCCAAGGTGTGTCGGTTGCTCTTGAGGCCGACAAGCGGAAGTCTTTCCGCCGCGGGATCGAACGCTTCAACGCCATGATCGCGCAGAGAGCCTGTCTGCCCGAGCTGGAGCACCTGTTGCCGGTGAATGCGGTGGCACGCCCTGGTGCACTCAAACCGCCTGGCAGCCGTTGGCTCCGAAGCGCAGGGCACCCTGGCGGCCATCTGATTTGGGCGGAGTTCGATGAGATCATCGCGCTGAAGCAGCATGGCGAGGACGCGCCGCTCGTCGGTGCACCGGTTCAGTTCAAGCCGAACTCTGCGAAGGCCTACGAGGAGTCGCTGAATTGGCTCCTGGGCGGTCTGGCTGCCGAAGATTTGATCGATGATGGTGCAGACCTCGCCGAAACCATCACCCATGCCAATCTCGTCAAGGCTACCAACCACTGGATCAACGCACGTCAGGCACGTGGCCAGAGCATCAAGACCAGCACGCTGCACAACCATGTATCCAGGTTGGTGCACTTGGCGGTGACCTATCTGGAGGTGTCTCCCAATGAAGCGGACCGCTTGCGCAAGCTGCGGAAGAAACCAACGTTTCGGACGACATCGGTAGGGCGCATGTCGAAGGCGCGAGAGACTTGGATAGAGGAGTTCGATCTCGATCCGGCCAAGCAGGAACGTGCGCATCGGCTTCCCGAGGAGTTGATGTCGCGTGCCGAAAGGGTGTTCGCGAAGGAACGTTCTGGCAGGAAACTACGCCCGAGCGAGAGGATGGATGCCCTCCGGGCAGGCGTTGCGGCGACGATCGCGGCAATCCTGTTTCGGGCTTCGCCCGTGCGTTCAGCCAATCTGCGCACGCTCCGCATGCGCGGCAAAGGCGCGGAATTTGACCTCAGCGCTTTCGAGCGAGATACGCGACTGGCGGAGCTGCGACTGTCGATTCCAGGAGAACAAGTAAAGAACCAGGCACATATCGACGAAATCGCCGACGATGAACTGGCCCCTGTGATCGCATGGTATCTGAGGGAGATCCGCCCGCGCCTCATTTCGGCCCATCCGTTTAACAAGCCTTATGCGGATAGCGACTACCTGTTTCCGTCGACCACCGACCGGCCCATGGAGCGATCCAACTTCACGGCGATGTTCCGGCGCGCCTGCCTCGAAGTGAACTTCGACATGACGATGCATCAGGCGCGTCATATCTGCGCCTACTGGATCCTATCTATGGATCCGAATGCCTGGGACGAGGCTGCAGCCCTGCTCGGTGACGATGAGCTCACTGTGCGAAAATACTACGGCTGGATGAGCAAGCGCCGGGCCTCGCAAGCCGGTCGGGCCAAGCTTCAGCAGGCCCGCAAGGGGCTCCGCAAGCACCGATCAGGAGCTTTCGACGATGCGTCATGAAGAGCATACCCCTCCCACCGATCGGCAGGAGGCCGCACAGCAGCGACTGCTGACCAAGTGGGATGCGCACCTGAAAAAGCACGGGGTCTATCAACCTTCGATGGAGCATTTCCTGAGCTTTGGAAGCGTCTCCCGCCTTGAGAAGCTGCGCTCTGCCTTGAACCGGCAGCGCCCAACCTCAGCCGGCGCCATTCGGTTGGCATTGCGCCAGAAACGCGCGGAGAATTGGCGGAAGGCGCACCCTGAGCCGGAAACCAAAGAGAACCGACAGTCGCGGGCCCGCACGCGGCTGTCGATGCCCGAGGCAGACCTTCCTCGTGCCTGGCGACGGGCTCTTCGGGAGATGCGCACCTGCCGCACTACATTGGATAGCGGGCTGCTGGACTTGGAGGACCGCACGCCGCCCAGCGCGACTGTCATCCGAAACGTCGCCTCGACACTCCGCGTGTTCGGCGCAGTCTGCGCCAATCACGGCCTCCCGGTGGAGGTCACATGCGAGACCATCGATCTCTACCGGGCAGCTCGTCATGCCGAGGGAAACGCAAGTGTCAGCATTGCAAGTCGCCTCAAGGAGCTCCTGACTTTTGCACGATGGTGCGACGCCGACGAGGACGTGATCCGAAAGCTTGTGCGGTTGCACATCCTTTATGCCCGTGCAGCGAACGGGGAGCGAAAGCGCAAGGACATCTGGGCTGCCGAGCATGGCCTGGACATCGGGCACGTCTGGGCCAAGGCAGAAGAGCTGTTGGCACTTTCAGCGGCAGCACCAGAAGCCTCGAAATTGCAGGCAACCCTGACGCTGGATGCCGCCTGTCTGGCGCTAAGCGTTGTCTGTCCGCTGCGCTGCGGGGACCTGCATCGGGTCCAGATCGGCACCGAGCTGGTCCGCAAGGAGAAGGGGTGGTCGCTGCGTATTGATACACGCAAAACTGGCCAATCCTATCATCGGCCGGAGCTCTGGCCGGAGGTCACGCCTTTTCTCGACGCTTTGGTGATGCTGGATCAGGCGGGTCGCGACTTTCATGACGCCTACGCTGCCAGGCACGGCACCGCGATGTTCTCGCGAGACGGGGGCGAAACCCAACTGGCGGTCACCTGGCCAACGCGGTGCTGGCTTCGGCACTTCGGTATCGGGGCCCACATTGTCCGCTCTCTTTGGCACAGCCTGATGTTCGAGAGCGAAGATGACGACCAGTGGATCGCATTGGCTCTTTGTGGGCAAGGCAATGCCCGCACAGCGCAGGCCTACATCCTGGATGGCCAACGAAGACGTGCTGGGCGCCGAGGTCGCGCAAAAATACGAGCCATCCGCCAGGCAAGCCGCATAGGCTGACACTCAGAGGTGCCGTGGTGCGCTGATCCTGACAGAGCAAGCGACACCGGAGCTGGCTTGTCTTGTAGCGTCTCACTTGAGTGAGAGACGCTGCAAAACAAGCAGCCCCGAGAAAACCAACTGCAAATCTACATCCTCGGCTCGAAAGGAGAAGGAGCCGATCTTGTCACCTGAGGCATCCCGCCGACGGCACCATTTGGGAGAACATCATGTTCAATCATCCCATGTCAGCCAGTGCGCTGCACCGCTTCGCTCAGGAGCATTACGGACCCATTCAGAACGCCGCCCTGTTGCTGGGGGGGCGGCCCTGGCTAAGGCGCGTGCAGCGCCTGCTGGATCACCTCCAGCATACGCCAGTCGTAACATGCTCTACAAAGCGCCAAGCGGCGGCCGTGCTGGGGTTACTCACCCAAAGGGACGTGCTCCGTTCAGAATCCGCCTGTTTCGCTGCACTCGATCCGGCCGATCCTGAAGCCGATGAGATCTGGCTGCTGGCGAAGCTCCTGTCTGACGCTCTCGATGAAACGGTAGCGCACTCGCAGACCAGGGAAATCGATGCAATCGAGGAGCGGACCGATGTGTGAGAGCAAGGAGTGGAGAGACCCGCTGCAAGAGGCCGTATTCGAAGCGCTCAGCGCCGCGGACAGATTGGCGGATGCCATCGCGGCCGTCGAGGCAGTTCATGCTCTGACATGCGCGCAGCTCAACCAGTTGCGCGATTTGAGACCGGCCGCTCTGCCTTTAGATCAGATCGCCAGAGAGGCGATCGAAGCACTCAGAGGCCTGGCGGACAGCTTGGAACCTGAGATTGAAGCAGAGACCAAAACATGGTTCGTTCATGATGAGCACGACATGTCCGGCGGCCATGAGGAAACTGCTACGTCCGACGTGGGTTTCGCGCTAATCCGGCTTCGCTCTGCATTGCTCAAGTTCGCTGAACGGTTGACCCTTTTGCGCAACCGGCAAGAAGCTGAGCGCATCGCCCAGCGGCTCCGCGGCTGATAATGTGGCCGAGGGGGAACCCTCGGCCCCTGTCACGCGGGTGCGGCTCCAGCGTCAGGCGGACAGCGCGACGCCATCGCGCACCGCCAGTCTCGGCCCGTTCATGGTCGGCTCAGGGGCGGCGCCAAAACGCCGGGTTACCATGCTCAGGTCCAGCTGCTCGAGTTCGATGTAGTCTTTCAGCGTTGCCAGGGGGAAGCCCTCGGGCAGGTAGTTGACGATACCGACATCCTCATTCCGATGACCCATAAGATAGCGTCGCGCTGTATCCGGCACCGAACGGGACACGCACTTCGTGTTGAAGGTGGTTCGCATGGCGTGGAGGTCTTGCCGCTTGACGTAAACACCCCGACTCTTTCGGTAGTAGGTGAAATTCTTGGTGAAGTTCGCGGTGTAGCTGAGGCGTTTGGAAGACGAGCGTGTCACTTTCGAGAACACGCGACGCTCTCCCTTTTTACGCTGGATCTCGACCAGTTTCAGGAAGCCCAGTTCGATGATCTGGCTGTGGATCGGCACCATCCGCCTTGCATTGTTGCTCTTGATGGACTGACCTGTGCCGCGCTCGATATCGAAGAACCAGATTCCGTCGTCGCAGCGGATGTTCTGAGGCTTGAGCTGCAGGATCTCCTCGCTGCGCATTCCGTGCAGTCGTGCGATCAAGGGGACCCAGTAGACGTGGTCTTCGATGTGCGTTTTCTGCGAGGCCCACTTGCCAGAAGACAAGAGCTTCGTGAACTCTTGGCTTGTCCATGTCATCCTCGCCGTCTCCGGACGCGAATTGCGCATCTCATCGATAACTTTTTCGCCCAGGACGAACGGTTTGAACGGGTTGTGGGAGATGCGACCCTGCGACACCGCATGGTCGAGCGGGGCGGACAGATACTTCTGGTGACGCTGGAACGTTCTCGGTCCGATCGTGCTGGTCTTTGCTTCCAGGAGAAGCCCATCGGCCATGTCGCCGGTCAGCTGCCTCGCCTTGATCTGCTTGCGAGCATCAGCGATCCTCTTTTTCTCCTCGCGCTTTTCATGTTCGATGAACTCGAAACAGGTGAGGTCGCGAAGATTGCACGATCGGCCACGATTGGTCGGAAGTAGCCAAAGGGTATCGTTGAAGAGCTTCCAGTGCTGCCAATTGGCCTCGGACAGGCGAAGATCGCCGAATATGTCTGCCACCAGATTGCGTGTCGAACGGATGGTGTCAGAATCTTTCTCAAATTTCTTGGCTTTTCCCTCATCTTCAAAGATGTAGGCCCCCTCGGTTCGCAAACCGGACGATCTGTCAGCAAACCAATCGTCCCAGAGATCCACGATACGTGGATCGCTGCCGTCGAGGATGCGGGCTGGCTCGAGGAGTTCGGGATCGAGCGAGATGGCCCTGTTCTTGGATTTATAGAGAACGATTTTCTCCATGGCCGACCCTTCCGGTTCACTTTTGGGCTCCTGCCTACGTGCGATGGAAATGCCATCAGCGGCTACCGAGGGTTCGGATGCCGGCCTCTGAGCTGCCTCGCTATTGCTTGAGGTTGCGGTATCCACGGTTTCGCGAACTTCGATGTCGGCTGGGACGCCCGGGACCGGCGCTTCGGGCGCGTCAGCAAGGACCCTCGGTTTGGATACTGTCGAGGACGCGGCATCCCCGATTTTTCCCAGCGCCGAGGTGAGATAGGGCAGCGGCTCGGCGAAATGACCCCGCGCACGGCGCTCCTTTTCCTCGCTGACTTCGATCATCAGCCGGACCATGGTGTCGGCGAGGATCCCAAAATCCTCTTCGCTCTCATCAAGAGTGACGCCAAGTCGCATGGCAATATCGCGGATGGGTTCGAGGGCGGGAGAGGTGTCACAACGGAAGATGGCATCACGAAGAGAGGTGCGCGTGGCCGCCTCGATCGCCATGGCGGCTTCTCCGGCTTCCCTGGTGCGAGGACCGGAGAGCGCACGCATGCGATCGCCGGTCTCAATCGCGATGCTGGCATAGGTCTCCAGGATGTTGGTCATGATATCAGGCGACACGTCCGGCTCCGCGTTGAAGCAGAACTCGCTGATGGCGGTCAGTTGCCGGGCGCGTTCTGCGGCTTCGCGGGGGACATGCGTGCGCAGGGGAAAGCAGAAGAATTCGGGTTTGAATCGATTTTTTGCAGCCGCCGGAACGCGGCGGCGCCAGTAGTAGCCCGAAGGTCGGCGTTCAAGATGTGGTT
Source organism: Sulfitobacter sp. (assembly GCA_965212515.1). GTDB lineage: Bacteria > Pseudomonadota > Alphaproteobacteria > Rhodobacterales > Rhodobacteraceae > Sulfitobacter. The sequence goes on along the minus strand of OZ243122.1, from coordinate 617,611 downwards.
GCTTGGTCGACATGGCGAAGGAGCCTCCTGAAGTGGAGGTGCCGCGCCTTGGCTCCGAGGGGCTTGTGCAAACGCCTGTGCAACGGATTGTGCAACGCGCAACGCAAAACCCCCGGGCCTCTGCTGAGGACCCGGGGGTTTTCTGCTTAACTTCAACTACTTAGTGAAGTTTTGGCTCCGGCGGTAGGGATCGAACCTACGACCAATTGATTAACAGTCAACTGCTCTACCGCTGAGCTACGCCGGAACGGTCTGGGCGATATAGCAGTGGTCTTTTGGGGCGTCCAGAGGGGTTTGGCAGGTTTTTGCGGAAAAAAATTGTCTCCCCTCACGTCAGGGCAAAGGCGGCCTCGGCGTGCAGGCTTTCGCGGGGGCGGACGCGCTGGCGGAGGGTGAGGTCCACCAGGTGGGCGAGGACGTTGCGGGTGGCGGCGCCGAGCAGGGCCGGGGGGGTCTCGGTGTAGACCCGGGCGGCGATGTCGGCGGCCCGGGCGGGGCCCGCCTCGAGGGCTGCGAGGATGGCGTCTTCGCGGCCGCGGCGGTGGGCAACGAGCCAGTCGAGCCGGGCGGCGGTCTCCTCGACCGGGGCGCCGTGGCCGGGGTAGAAGCGCGCCCAATCCTCCTGCCGCAGGCGGGCGCAGGAGGCCATGAAGTCCGTCAGGTCGCCGTCGGGGGGGGAGACCAGGGAGGTGGCCCAGCCCATCACGTGATCGGCGGTGAAGAGCCTGTCGCCCCAAGCCAGGGCCAGGTGGTTGCCGATGTGGCCCGGCGTGTGGATCACCCGCAGGGCCCAGTCCGCGCCCCGCACCTCGGCGCCGTCCGCCAGGGTCTCGTCGGGGGCGAAGCTCTCGTCCACGCCCTCGCCGCCGCCGATCTCGCCCGCCGCGGCCAGCTCCTGCATGATCGCCGAGCGGCCCGCGGTGGCCCCGCCGAATGCCAGGACGGGGGCGCCGGTGGCCTCGGCCAGGGGCCGGGCGAGGGGGCTGTGATCGAGGTGGGTGTGGGTCACCAGGATGTGGCTCACCGCCCGGTCGGGGCCGAGGGCCGCGAGAATCGCCTCCAGGTGGCGCGGATCGTCCGGGCCGGGGTCGATCACGCAGCAGGGCCCTTCGCCCAGGAGGTAGGTGTTGGTGCCGCGGTAGGTCATGGGGGAGGGATTAGGGGCCAGGATCCGGCGCAGGCCGGGTTCCAGGGTCTGGGCCACCCCGATGGGCGGGTCGAAGTCGTCGGGCGCTTGCATGGTTTGACCTTTCACGGCGGTACTCACTTGCGCTAGGTCCTATCCATGTTGTTCGCCTGGCTCAAACGATATGTCCCGCCCGGCATCTACGGACGGGCCGCCCTGATTGTCCTCCTGCCGGTGGTGATTCTCCAGCTGGTGGTGACGGTGATCTTTGCCCAGCGGCATTTCGAGGGCGTCACCCACCAGATGACGGACACCATGCTGCGCGAGATCGCCCTGGTGATGGAGGTGCTGGAGGAGGCCGAGCGGCCCGCGGCGATCCCCGGCCTGATGCGGCGTGAGCTGGGGCCCCTGGGCATCCGGGTGCGGCCCCTGCGGCCCGCCCAAGTGCCCGAGGAGAGCACGCGGACCTGGTACGACTATTCCGGCCTCGTCCTGATCGGGCGGCTGGAGCAGCGCTTGCCCGGCTTCCTGGCGGTGGACCTGCGCGACGATGACCGGGTGCAGCTCTTCCTGGAGGGGCCGCTGGGGCCGCTCGAGATGGTCTTCCCGCGGCGCCGGATCTCGGCCTCTAACCCGCACCAGCTCTTTGTCTACACGGTCTTCTTCTCGGTGGTGATGACCCTCATCGCCTTCATCTACCTGCGCAACCAGCTGCGCCCGATCCGGCGCCTGGCCCGCGCGGCGGAGGCCTTCGGGCGCGGCCATCACGTGCCCTACCTGCCCACCGGGGCGGTGGAGGTACGGGCGGCGGGGGCGGCCTTCGTGGACATGCGGGCCCGGATCGAGCGCCACATCGAGCAGCGCACCCTGATGCTCTCGGGGGTGAGCCACGACCTGCGCACGCCCATCACCCGGATGCGGCTGGAGCTTTCCATGCTCGACGAGGGGGCGGCGGCGCCGCTCCTGAGCGATCTCGACGAGATGCAGCGGATGCTCGACGAGTTCCTCAATTTCGCCAAGGGCTCGGCCGAGGGGGAGCCGGAAAAGCTGGACCCCCACGCCCTGGTGGCCGAGATCGTCGAGGAGGCCCGGCGCGCGGGCCGCGCGGTGACACTCCTGCCACCCGAGGGCCAGGGCAGCGGTCTGGTGCGGCTGCGCCGCCTGGCCATGCGGCGGGCGGTGGACAACCTCATCTCCAACGCCATCCGCTACGGCGAGCGGGCCGAGGTCTCGGTCATGCTGAGTGACCGCTCCCTGCGCATCCGGGTGGAGGATGACGGCCCCGGTATCCCGCGCGAACGCCGCGCCGAGGCGGCCCGCGCCTTCACCCGGCTCGATCCCGCGCGCAACCAGGACAAGGGCACCGGCGTCGGCCTTGGCCTGGCCATCGCGACGGACATCGCCCGGGCCCACGGCGGTGTCCTGCGGCTGGGCGAATCAGCCCGGCTTGGCGGGCTGCGCGCGGATATCGTCATCGCCCGCTGAGGGCGACCTCGCGGCACCGTTGCGCCGGGGCCCGCCGCGGGCCACTGTCGCCGCGACAAGCCAGAGGAGAGTGCCCATGTCCCCCTACGAGATGATCAAGTCCCACCTCGACAGCGCCGTGCCCTTCGCCAACCACGTGGGCGTGCGCCTTGAGGAGATCGGCGACGGCACGGCCAGCGCCACCCTGGAGCAACGCGAGGCGGTCTCCAATCACATCAAGTCGATGCACGCGGGGGCCATGTTCACCCTGGGCGAGGCCGCCTCGGGCGCCGCCATGGCCGGGGCCCTGGCGCCGGTGATCCTGGACATGCGCCCGGTGGCGGCGACGGGCCAGATCGCCTTCAAGAAGGTGGCCCTGGGCACCCTGACGGCCCGGGCCCGCACCTCGCGCCCGGGGGCCGAGCTGATGGCCGAGATCGAGAGCGCGGGCAAGGTGGCCTTCGACGTGGCGGTGGAGATCACCGACAGCGCGGGCGACGTGGTCGTGGAGATGACGGTGAACTGGTACGTGAGCGCGGCGCGGTAGGGAAAGGGCGCGTCACCTCACACTGGCCCCGGCAGATTGTCTGGGTCGGCTCAGGACCCCAGCAAGGACTGCAAGCCCTCCTGAAAGCCGATCATCGCCCCGATGACGGCAAGTGCGGCAAGAACCACCGTTACGATAAACCCCTTCGAGGGCAAGTGATCGACGCGGACTTCGATGGCGGCCAACCTATCGCGCACATTGCGCATGTCCGCCTTGAGCTCTTCGGTGCCCTTGAGCAGATGATCGGTGTGTGCCTCCAGGCGTGCTATTCGCGGCTCCATGCCATCGCCCCCTCCTGAGCTGGATCGTCTGGCCATCTGATGAACGTCTTCGGCCATCTGTTCCAACGAACGATCCCGGCCCGTAATGTCTTGGACAATATCACTCATCGGCAGCCTTGCCTAGAAACTGCGGGAGGTCGCCGCTGGGCCGCGAGGCCGACGCTATCTGCCTAATCTCATCGACGCTCGTCGACAGGAGATCCCAGTTGTCATCGCCCGCCTCGGAAGGCGGCTCCGTCGCGATGTGCAGGACCGAGATTGCCGCCTGCGTGGCCGCTTGCAGGCCAAGTTTCAGAATTTCGATCTCTCTCGCGAGCCGATCGATCACCTCCTGCTGTTGTTAACCTTCGTTGAAAGTTCTTCGATCCTGTCCATCATCCTCCGCCGGGGCCATGTAACGGCGGAACGCTTAACAATCTGTAAACCGGGGGCGGGGGCGCGAGTCGCTCGTTGTTCGTGCAGGGGGGGTGGCTCACCTTTGCGGCCAGATCGGCCTCAATCAAGCGGCGAATGGTAGGCCCGGCAGGACTTGAACCCGCAACCAAAGCGTTATGAGCGCTCTGCTCTAACCAATTGAGCTACAGGCCCGCCACGGCCTTTGGGTAGGGCGGGGTGCGGCTTTCGTCAAGGCTTACCGTTGCGCCCCGCGGGGGGATGCACTAACCCCTGCGCCAGGCATGGAACAGCGGCGGCGAGGCATCCCCATGAAGAACCCCACCAAAGGCATCACCTACGCGGACGCGGGGGTGGACATCGACGCGGGCAACGCCCTGGTGGAGCGCATCAAGCCCGCCGCCCAGCGCACCGCGCGGCCCGGCACCATGGCCGGGCTCGGCGGCTTCGGCGCGCTCTTCGATCTAAAGGCGGCGGGATACAGCGATCCGGTCCTGGTGGCCGCGACGGACGGAGTGGGCACCAAGCTGCGCATCGCCATCGACACCGGTAACGTCGCCACCATCGGGATCGACCTTGTCGCCATGTGCGTCAACGATCTTGTCTGTCAGGGCGCGGAGCCGCTGTTTTTCCTGGATTATTTCGCCACTGGCAAGCTCGAGTTGGAACAGGCCAGCGCCATCATCGAGGGCATCGCCGAGGGCTGCGCGCAGTCGGGCTGCGCCCTGATCGGCGGCGAGACGGCCGAGATGCCGGGCATGTACGCCCGAGGCGACTTCGACCTCGCGGGCTTTGCCGTCGGCGCCATGGAGCGGGGCGGGGAGCTGCCGCGCCAGATCGCCGAGGGAGACCTGCTGCTGGCCCTGCCGAGCGACGGGGTCCACTCCAACGGCTACAGCCTCGTGCGCCGCATCGTGGAGCAGAGCGGGCTGGGCTGGGACGATCCCTGCCCCTGGGCCGAGGGCACGCTCGGCGCGGCCCTCCTGACGCCGACGCGGCTCTACGTGACGGGGGCCGTCGCGGCGCTCAAGGCGGGGGCTGTCAATGGCCTTGCGCACATCACCGGCGGCGGCCTGACGGAGAACCTGCCGCGCGTCCTGCCCGAGGGTCTCGGCGCCGAGCTGGACCTTGGCGCCTGGGAACTGCCGCCGGTCTTCCGCTGGCTGGCCGAGCAGGGCGGCATGGCGGAGGCCGAGCTGCTCAAGACCTTCAACGCGGGCGTGGGCATGGTGGCCGTGGTGCCCCAGGCCAAGCGCGACGCGGCCCTGGCGGCCTTTGCCGAGGCGGGCCATGCGGCCTTCGAGGTGGGCCGGGTCGTTGCGGGGCAGGGGGTCAGCTACCGGGGCGCGCTGCTTTGACCCAGCGGGTCGCGATCTTCATTTCGGGCGGCGGATCGAACATGCGGGCGCTGGTGGAGGACATGGCGGGCGACCACCCGGCGCGGCCCTGCCTCGTCCTCTCCAACCGGGCCGAGGCGGGGGGCATCGCCTGGGCCCGGGAGCGCGGCATCCCGACGGAGGTGGTGGACCACCGCCCCTTCCAGGGCGACCGCGCCGCCTTCGAGGCGGCCCTGAGCGCGGCCCTGGCGCCCCATCGGCCGGATCTCATCTGCCTGGCCGGTTTCATGCGCAAGCTGACCGGCGGTTTCACCGATGCCTGGGCCGGGCGGATGATCAACATCCACCCCTCGCTCCTGCCCAAGTACCGCGGCCTGCACACCCACGCCCGGGCGCTGGAGGCGGGCGACAGCCGCCACGGCTGCACCGTGCACGAGGTGACGGCGGCGCTCGACGATGGGCCGATCCTGGGCCAGGCCAGCCTCGCCGTCGCGCCCGAGGATGACCCCGAAAGCCTCGCCGCTCGGGTGCTGGACCTGGAGCACCGGCTCTACCCCGCGGTGCTGCGGCGTTTTGCGGCGGGCGACAGGCGCCCGGTGACGCTGACGGCCTGACTGGTCAAGGCGGCGCTCTTGTTGTAGCACCCTTGACAGGCGGACCCGGACCGCGCCCTGATCCGCGATAGATTGAAGCGACCCTTATGAAGACAATTACCACGACCGCCGCGCTGGCCGAATTCTGCACCGAAGCCGCCCGGCACCCCTACGTGACCGTCGATACCGAGTTCCTGCGCGAGCGGACCTACTACTCCAAGCTCTGCCTGGTGCAGCTTGCCATGCCCGGATCGGACGACAGCAACGCCGTCCTGGTCGACCCGCTGGCCAAGGACATCTCGCTCGAACCGCTCTACGACCTCTTCCGCGACACCTCTGTCGTGAAGGTCTTCCACGCGGCCCGGCAGGACCTGGAAATCTTCTTCGTGGAGGCCGAGGTCTTTCCCGAGCCGCTCTTCGACACCCAGGTGGCGGCCATGGTCTGCGGCTTCGGCGATCAGGTCGGCTACGAGACCCTGGTGCGCAAGATTGCCCGGGCGGGCGTGGACAAGTCCTCGCGCTTCACCGACTGGTCGCGGCGGCCCCTCTCGGAGGCCCAGAAGAAGTATGCCCTGGCGGACGTGACGCACCTGCGTCAGATCTACGAATTCCTCGCCGAGAAGCTGGAGGAAAGCGGGCGCGCGCGCTGGGTCGCCGAGGAGCTGGAGACCCTGACCAACCCCGAGACCTACATCACCCATCCGCGCGAGGCCTGGAAGCGGGTCAAGACCCGCACCAATTCGCCCAAATTTCTGGCCATCGTGCGCGAGCTGGCGGCCTTCCGCGAGAGCTACGCCCAGGAGCGCAACGTGCCGCGCAACCGGGTCTTCAAGGACGATGCCCTGGTCGAACTGGCGAGCCTCAAACCCGCCAACGGCGAGGAGCTGGGCCGCGCCCGGCTGCTGCTGCGCGAGGCGCGGCGCGGCGAGATCGCTGAGGGCATCCTCAAGGCCGTGGCCGCGGGCCTCTCCGTCAAGCCGGGCGACATGCCCCAGCCCGACCGCAGCCGTGACAAGCTCCAGGTGAACCCGGCCCTGGCCGATCTGCTGCGGGTGCTTCTGAAGGCCAAGACCGAGCAGGAGGGGGTGGCCGCCAAGCTGATCGCCGCCGCCGCCGATCTCGATGCCATTTCCGCCGGCGAGCGCAACCTGCCGGCCCTCAAGGGCTGGCGGCACGAGGTCTTCGGCAGCGATGCCCTGAGGCTCTGCCAGGGCGAGATCGCCCTCACCGCCGAGGGATCTGACGTGAGAGTTGTGAAGGTTTAGGAAGGCCCGACAGATGTCTGATATTGAACGCAAACATACGAATCAGCGGATGAGCCAGATCGTCACCCACGGGGAGACGATCTATCTGGCAGGCCAGGTCGGGACCGCCGGTGCCTCGGTGGCGCAACAGACCCGGGACTGCCTCGACAAGATCGACGCGCTGCTGGCGGAGGCGGGCTCGGACAAGAGCCGTCTCCTTCAGGCGGTGATCTGGCTGGCCTCGATGGATGATTTCGAGGAGATGAACGGCGTCTGGGATGCCTGGGTGCCCGAAGGCGCGGCCCCGGCGCGCGCCTGCGGCGAGGCCAAGCTGGCCCGGCCGGACTTTACCGTCGAGATCATCGTCATCGCCGCCAAGGGCTGAGCGCCCATTCCGGCGCGACGGCGCGGCCTCAGCGCCGCGCCACCAGGGCGTTGAGCTGCCCCTCCACCCGGATCGTGCGGACCCCGGCAAGCTGCTGGTTTGTGAGGCGGCGCGCCGCCGTCACCTCGCGCGTCGGCGGGGTGCCGACGGGGGTGGCCCGCTCGGGCGTGACGCCCTCCAGACGGTAGGTCAGGACCCCCTCGACGGGCCGTTCCTCGAGGTTCTCGGGCGTGAGCTGCACCGCATAGATGCCCTGCCGCTCGGCCAGGCCGGTGGCCCGGATGATGGCCCCGCCCGGCACCCGCTCCACCGTCAGGTCCGTCACCTGCTGGAAGGGCTGCCCGGCGTAGGTGACCTCACTCAGCAGGGGGCGGGAAAAGAGCCCGGAGCTGCGTGGAATCAGGGGGTTGGTGCTCACTTCCGTGGCGGTGACCGGCTCCGACCGGGCCGGGCCGAACCAGTTGAAGGGATTGATGCGGCTGTCGCGCACGGTGCCGCAGGCGCCCAGGGCCAGGGAGGAGACCAGGAGAAGAGTGAGGGTCTTGCGCATGACTGGCCTTCTCGAAAATCGCGTTGCTTCGTGACTAGCCCATCAACGGCACCTTGGGAAGGGGGTGGACCTTGGCCCGCCGCGCCCCTAGGTCTGAGCCAGACAAGATGAGGGCTGTGACAATGGCAAGCGAAGCTTTCGAGGAGCTGGTCGAGGACTTCGAGTTTCTCGAGGACTGGGAAGACCGCTACCGGCACGTGATCGAGGAGGGCAAGTCCATGGCGGCGCTCGATCCCTCGCTGCGGGTGCCCTCCACCAAGGTCGAGGGCTGCGCCTCGCAGGTCTGGCTGCACGCCCAGGTCGAAGGGGACCGCTTCCACTTCGACGGGGCCAGCGACGCCATGATCGTCTCGGGCCTGATCGCCGTCCTGCGCAAGCTCTACAACGGCCTGACCCTGCGGGAGGTGCTGGAGGTCGATGCCCGGGCCGAGATGGCGCGCCTGGGGCTGAACGACCACCTCTCGGCGCAGCGGTCCAACGGGTTGCGGGCGATGATCGAGCGCATCCGCGAGACGGCGGCGGCGTCGGCCACGGGGTAGGGGCCCCGGCGGGTGCGCCTGTGGCCACCGCCCGGGGGTTTTGCACCCCCGGACCCCCGCAGAGTTTTTCTGGCAAAACGAAGGATCAGAGCTTTTCGAGGGCGGTGGAGAGGTCGCCGTAGCCGGTGAAGCGCCGCTCGAAGGCGAGGCCCAGGCGATCGGCGCAGGCGCGGGCCTTCTCGGTCAGGGCGGGATCGTCCGTCTGGGCCTGGTAGACCAGCTTTTCGTAGTTGCCGAAGTACATGTCCCGCAGCTCGGGGTGGCGGTCCAGCCCCATGGGGCGGATCACGAAGGCCTCGAACTGGCGCACCAGGAAATCCGTCAGGTAGAAGGCGGTGAACTCCTCTTCGGCCTTCTCGGCGAAGGCTGCGTTGCCCTCGAAGAAGCTGTAGCAGTGGGGGCCTGCAACCATCTCCACGCCAAGCTCGGCGCAGGCGCTTTGCAGCTCGCCGCCGGTGCCGCAGTCGGCATAGACGACGAAGATCTCCCCATAGTCCGCGCGGTGCTTCTCGACCGTCGCGCGCACCGCGGTGACGATCCGCTCGGGATAGAGGTGGTACTTGGCGGGCAGGCAGGTGAGATCGAGATGATCCCAGCCGTTGCGGGCCTTGAGATCGAGGATCTCGCGGGCCAGGGCGCCGCAGGCGATGAGCAGCACCCGCCCGCGCCCCGGCGCCAGGGCCAGGCCACTTTCGGTCAGGGTCTCGTCGCGGGGCAGGTCCATGGCGGGCCTCTGCGGGTCAGGGGCCCTCGTCACGCCCGGAGGCCCTGTCGGCCAGGGCCCGGTAGGCGAGAAAGGCCAGAAGCGTGATCGGCAGCAGCAGGAACCCAGCGAGGGGCACCTTGAGGCTGGCCGAAAGGAGCGCGCCCAGCCAGATCGTGGCCAGGCCCGCGATGAGAACGCAGAGCAGGATCAGCAGCAGTCTGTGCAGGGGCATGGGGCACCTCCTGATCCCAATATGGGCAGGCGGCGGCCCAGGTCAAAGCCCCCGGCGGGATCAGGCCGACCGGGCGGAGTTGTGCTTGCGCGCCATCCATTCCTTGGCCGTCTCCACCGCCACGGCGGCATCGCGGCAGTAGGCATCCGCCCCGATGGCCTTGCCGAACTCCTCGTTCAGGGGGGCGCCGCCCACCAGGACGATGTAGTCATCCCGGATGCCCTGTTCGACCATCGTGTCGATCACCACCTTCATGTAGGGCATGGTGGTGGTCAGCAGGGCCGACATGCCGAGGATGTCCGGGCCCTCCTTCTCGATCGCCTCGAGGTAGCTTTCGACCGGGTTGTTGATGCCCAGGTCCACCACCTCGAAGCCCGCACCCTCCATCATCATGCCGACGAGGTTCTTGCCGATGTCGTGAATGTCGCCCTTCACCGTGCCGATCACCATCTTGCCGACGCGGGGCGCGCCGGTTTCCGCGAGAAGCGGCTTGAGGATGGCCATGCCGCCCTTCATGGCGTTGGCCGCCAGCAGCACCTCGGGGACAAAGAGGATGCCGTCCCGGAAATCCGCGCCGACGATGGTCATGCCGCCGACGAGGGCTTTTGTCAGGATGTCGTAGGGTTCCCAGCCGCGGTCGAGCAGGATCTGCACGCCCTCTTCGATCTCTTCCTTGAGACCGTCGTAGAGGTCGTCGAACATCTGCTGGACAAGTTCCTCGTCATCGAGTTCGGACAGAATGATTTCGTCTTCGTCGGACATGCGGCTTCCCTTTCAGGCCCTCTCGGGCGCTTGCTACCTGCGTCCTTGTGTCACGAAAAGGGCCTGCCGGGTGCGCGAATTGCGACATGGACCGGGACGTGCGCGACCTTCGGAACGCCCTTTCTGATATGATGTTTTTGGGTGCATGGACAAGGGATTAGCGGGAAAATCTTGCGCATGTTCCGCTTTTGTTCTATATCCTCCGCCATGGACAGGGAAGAGCGCCGTTTTCAGGTGCGCGGGCGCGCCGCGCAGAGCAACCACGCGGGCCGTTTCGAGCGCCACGCGCGGCACCAGGCGGACGACGGCTGGGACCGCGAGGAGGAGCTGCCGGTGCTGCGGACTGAGACCAGCCTGGAGCGGCCGCGGCGGATGATCACCTACAACCGCTCGCCCGATCTGCCCTTCGACCGTTCGATCAACCCCTACCGGGGCTGCGAGCATGGCTGCGTCTACTGCTTTGCCCGGCCCACCCATGCCTACCTGGGCCTCTCGCCGGGGCTGGATTTCGAAACCCGGCTGGTGGCCCGGCCCGAGGCGCCGGAGGTGCTACGGCGGGAATTGGGTGCGCGGGGCTACAGGGTGGCGCCCATCGCCATCGGTACCAACACCGATCCCTACCAACCGATCGAAAAGACCCACGGCATCATGCGGGCCTGCCTGGAGGTCCTCTCCGAGGTGGGGCACCCGGTGGCCATCGTCACCAAGGGCAGCCTAATCGAGCGCGACCTCGACATCCTGTCGGACATGGCGCGGCGCGGGCTGGTGCGGGTGGGGATCTCTGTCACCACGCTCGATGCGGGGCTCTCGCGCCTGATGGAGCCGCGCGCGCCTGCCCCGGCGCGGCGCCTGCGCACCATCCGCCGCCTCTCGGAGGCCGGGGTGCCGGTGCGGATCATGGCCTCGCCGCTCATCCCGGCCCTGACCGATCCCGAGCTGGAGGCGATCCTGGAGGCGGGCAAGGAGCAGGGCGCGCGCCACGCCAGCTGGATCATGCTGCGCCTGCCTCAGGAGGTCTCGCCCCTGGTGCAGGAATGGCTGGCGGTACATTTCCCCGACAGGGCGGCGCGGATCATGGCGCGGCTGAAGGAGATGCACGGCGGCAAGGAATATGACAGCGCCTGGCACCGGCGGATGCGGGGGGAGGGGCCCTACGCCGAGATCATCGCCCGGCGCTTCGAGCTGGCCAGCAAGCGGCTGGGCCTGGACAGGCCCGCGCCGCCGATGCGCTGCGATCTCTTCAGAAAGCCGGGGCCGGATGCCCGGCAGCTGACCCTGATCTGAGGTTCAGGCCCGGCGGCGGCCACCGCGGCGCGGGCGCCGGGCCGGGGCCGCGCCCTCGCCGGTGCCATCGCTAGGGGAGGAGAAATCGCCCAGGGTGGCGGCGATCTCTTCCAGCGTCGGGGCCTCGCCCCGCTCGGTGCTGTCGAGCGCCTCGCGCATGTGGCGCAGGTGCTCCGGCATGGTGCCGCAGCAGCCGCCGATGATGCTGGCGCCGCAGTCCCGGGCCATGACGGCGTAGCGGCCCATAAGCTCTGGCGTGCCGTCGTAGTGGATGTGGCCCTCGACGTACTTGGGAATGCCCGCGTTGCCCTTGGCGATGATCGGGCGGGCGGGTTTTTTGGCGGCAAAGCCCAGGACCGTGCGCAGCAGGTCCGAGGCGCCGGTGCCGCAGTTGGCGCCGAAGGCGAGGGGGGCCGGGTCGAGCCCCTCGACCAGCTCCACCATGGCCTCGGAGGTGACGCCCATCATGGTGCGGCCCGCCGTGTCGAAGCTCATGGTGCCGCACCAGGGCAGGCCCGCGCGGGCAAAGCCCTCGGCGGCGGCGCGGTATTCCTCGGGGGCGCTGATGGTCTCCAGCCAGCCGATGTCGGCGCCGCCCTCCTTGAGGCCGTCGGCTGTCTCGTGGAACATCTCCACCGCCAGGGCGTGGGTGAGGCTGCCCACCGGCTCCATGATCTCGCCCGTGGGGCCGACGGAGCCCGCGACGATGACCTTGCGCTCGGCCCGGTCGGCCACCTCGCGGCCCAGCTCGGCGGCGACGCGGCTCAGTTCGTGGGCGCGGCTGGCGGCATCGTGCAGCTTGAGCCGGGAGGCGTTGGCGCCGAAGGAATTGGTGAGAAAGAGGTCCGAGCCCGCCTCGACCGCGCCGCGGTAGAGGGCCAGGATTTTCTGGGGCTCGTCGGTGTTCCAGAGCTCCGGCGCGTCGCCGGACATGAGCCCCATGTTGAAGAGATTGGTGCCGGTGGCGCCGTCGGCCAGCAGGAAACCGCGCTTTGCCAGGAGATCGTTCAGAACATCGCTCATGCCGGGGCCCCTTCCGTGGATCAGGGGCCCCACATGTCACCCCGCGCGGGGCGAGGCAAATTCATAATCTTCATCTTCATCATGAGGGGCGCGGCAAGTGGCCCGCGCCCGCCGGGCCGTCTCAGTCGTGCTCGCTCATGATCTGGGCCTTGGCCTCGGCCATGAGGTGGGCCATGCGATCCCGGATCGTGGCCTCGTCGGCGCGCAGGCCGAGGTCGTGCGAGACCTTGATGTAGACGTCCTCGTCGCCCGCGCGCTCAAGGTCGGAGCGCACCACCTCGGCGGCGTAGGCATCGGCCTCCAGGCCCTGCTTGCCCAGCAATCCGGCGGCCCAGAGCCCCAGCAATCGGTCCCGTCGCGCCTCGGCCCGGAACTGCATTTCCGCATCATGGGCAAACTTGTTCTCGAAGGCGCGTTCGCGTTCGTCGAAGGTGGTCATCCGCTGGTCCTCCTGGCTGAACTGATCCTTAACATAATATGCGCCCGGGCGGGTCACGTTGCAAGCTTGCGGCAATAGAGCCCTTCGACTAAGAGGGGCGAAACCGACCGGGCCTGGCCCGGCGCAGTTGCGAAAGGGTGCCCATGGCTCGGCGCAAGAAGATTTACGAAGGCAAGGCCAAGATCCTCTACGAAGGTCCCGAACCGGGGACAATCGTGCAGTATTTCAAGGACGATGCCACCGCCTTCAATGCCCAGAAGAAAGACGTGATCGACGGCAAGGGGGTGCTGAACAACCGCCTTTCCGAATTCTTCATGAACGGCCTCAACCAGATCGGCGTGCCGACCCACTTCATCCGGCGGCTGAACATGCGCGAACAGCTCGTGCGCCAGTGCGAGATCGTGCCGCTCGAGGTGATCGTGCGCAACTACGCGGCGGGCACCATGGCCAAGCGCCTGGGCATCGAGGAGGGGACGCAGCTGCCGCGGCCCATCGTCGAATATTGCTACAAGGACGATGCCTTGGGCGATCCCCTGGTCACCGAGGAGCATATCGCCGCCTTCGGCTGGGCCAGCCAGCAGGACATGGACGACATCCTGAGCCTGGCGCTGCGGGTGAACGATTTCCTCTCCGGCGTGATGCTCGCCGTGGGCATCCGCCTGGTGGACTTCAAGATCGAGATCGGGCGCGTCTACGAGGGCGACTTCCAGCGCCTCATCGTGGCGGACGAGATCAGTCCCGACAGCTGCCGCCTGTGGGACATCGAGACCGGCCAGAAGCTGGACAAGGATGTCTTCCGGCGCGATCTGGGATCGCTGACCGATGCCTATACCGAGGTGGCGCGGCGGCTGGGCGTGATGCCCAAGTCCTCCACGCCGATCACCAAGCCGACCCTGATCAACTGAGATCAGGGACGGGAAGCAGAATTTGTTGAGCAAGAAGAAGCAGGGGAGCGTGGCGCGATGAAGGCACGGGTGCATGTGATGCTGAAGAACGGTGTGCTGGACCCGCAGGGAGAGGCCGTGCGCCATGCCCTGGGGGCGCTTGGCTTTGACGGGGTCGAGGGCGTGCGCCAGGGCAAGGTGATCGAGCTGGAGCTGGCCGAGGGAACGCCCGAGGCGACCGTTTCGGAGATGTGCGAGAAGCTGCTCGCCAACACCGTGATCGAGAGCTACCGGGTGGAGATCCTCTGATGCGGGCTGCGGTTGTCGTCTTTCCCGGCTCCAACTGCGACCGGGACTTGGCCGTGGCCTTCGAGGCGGCGGGCGCCGAGGTGCAGATGGTCTGGCACAAGGACAGCACCCTGCCCGAGGGGATTGACATCGTCGGCGTGCCCGGCGGCTTTTCCTACGGCGATTACCTGCGCTGCGGCGCCATCGCGGCCCATTCGCCGATCTGCCGCTCCGTCGCGGCCCATGCGGCGCGGGGCGGCTACGTCCTGGGCATCTGCAACGGCTTCCAGGTGCTTACAGAGACGGGCCTGCTGCCTGGGGCGCTGCTGCGCAACGCCGGGCTCAAGTACATCTGCCGCACCGTCGGTCTGAAGGTGGAGACCCGCGAGAGCGCCTTCACCGCCGACTATGACGCCGGGCAGGAGATCCGCATCCCCATCGCCCACCACGACGGCAACTACTTCGCCGATGCCGAGACCCTTGCGCGCCTGCGCGACGAGGACCGCATCGCCTTCACCTACACCGAAAACCCGAACGGCGCCCAGCACGACATCGCGGGCATCCTTTCGGAAAACCGGCGCGTCCTGGGCATGATGCCCCACCCCGAAAGGGCGGTGGACGCGCGCCATGGCGGCACCGACGGGGTGGCGTTCTTCCGCGCATTGACCGGGACGCTCGCGGCGGCATGACTTGAGTGCGCCCCCGCCGGGGCGTAGATTGCCTTCATGAGTGAGCCCGAAGAGAACAAGTCTTTCCTGACCACCTCATGGCGGGTCAGGGCGGCCATCGCCGTGCTCATGATCCTTGCGGTGGTCACCATCTCGATCACCAACAAGCTGCTCACCGACCGTTTCACCGAAAGCACCCGCAACCGGGCCGAGCTACGCATCGCGCTCTACGGCGGCAACCTCATGGCCGAGCTGCGCCAGAACGCCATCGTGCCGCAGCTCCTGGCGCGCGACCCGACCCTGATCAGCGCGCTCCAGTCGCAGGACTATTCGCTCTCCACCCAGCGCCTGATCTCCTTCGTGGACGAGATCGGCGCCGCCTCTCTCATGCTCTACGACATCGACGGGCGCACGGTGGCGGCGACGGACCGCAACCTGTTGGGCTCCAGCCACCGCTCCGATCCCTACTTCGTCGATGCCATCCGCTCAAACGCCACCATCTTCTCCACCATCCAGCGCGAGGGCGGGGGCTACCGTTTTGTCTATTCCAAGCGCATCCAGAGCGGCGGCAATACCCTTGGCGTGATCGCCGTGGACGTGGACCTGCAAAAGTTCGAGCGCGCCTGGGCGGGCATCTCCGACGCCGTGATCGTGACCGACAGCACCGGCGAGATCATCCTGGCCACCTCGCCGCGCTGGCGCGGCCTGACCGAGCCGGAGGCGCTTTCCGACACGACGCCCCAGATCGCCATCGAGCGGGCCATCAAGGCCACCGCCGACTGGACGGCGCTGCCGCCCGATGCCTACCTCCAGGGCGAGGCGGTGATGCGGCTGGAGACCCGGATTCCCTTCCGCGGCTGGCGCATGGTCAGCTACACCACCTACGCGAGCGTGCGGGAGCGGGTGAACGGGGTTCTGGCGCTCGAGGTGATGGGGTTTGCCATCCTCCTGGCGCTCGCTTTCTACTTCCTGAGCCGCCGCACGGCGGGCCGACTGGCCATCTTCCAGCGGGAATCGGCCAAACTCCGCGCCCTGAACGCCGCCCTTCAGCGGGAAATCGCCGAGCGCAAGCGCGTCCAGGAGACCCTCGCGGTAGCTGAACAGACGCTGGAGCAGTCCTCCAAGCTGGCCGCCCTGGGCGAGATGTCGGCCGCCGTCAGCCACGAGCTGAACCAACCCCTGGCCGCCATGAAGACCTACCTGGCCGGCGCCCGCCTGCTGCTGCGCCGCAACCGCCCCGACGAGGCGCTTTCTTCCTTCGGCCGCATCGACGACTTGATCGAGCGCATGGGGGCCATCACCCGGCAGCTCAAATCCTACGCCCGCAAGGGCCAGGAAACGCTCTCCCCCGTTGATATGGGGGCCGCCGTGGCCTCCTCCCTCTCGATGATGGAGCCCCAGCTGCGGCAGCGCCAGGTGCAGATCAGCCGCATCGTCCCGGACGAGCCGGTGACGGTGCTGGGGGACCGGATGCGGATCGAGCAGGTCATCGTGAACCTCTTGCGCAACGCCCTCGACGCCACCAAATCGGTAAGGCACCCGGCGGTGGAGATCATCCTCACGGCGGGCGAGACCGCCACCCTCACGGTGCGCGACAATGGGCCGGGGATCACGGATTTGGACTCCCTCTTCGAACCCTTCTACACCACCAAGCAGCCCGGCGACGGGGTCGGGCTGGGGCTTGCCATTTCTTCGGGGATCGTCAACGACCTGGGCGGCCGGCTCACCGCTCGGAACGGACAGCAGGGCGGGGCGGTTTTTGAAATGCAACTCCCTATCATGGGTGATCAGACCACCATAGAAGCGGCGGAATAGAACAATGGCACAAGCAATGAAGATCGCGATCGTCGACGACGAACAGGACATGCGGCAGTCGATCAGCCAGTGGTTGGCCCTCTCGGGCTACGACACGGAAACCTTCGCGAGCGCCGAGGATGCGCTCAAGACACTGGGCCCGGACTATCCCGGCATCGTCATCTCGGACATCAAGATGCCCGGCATGGACGGGATGCAGTTCCTCAAGAAGCTGATGGGCAACGACAGCGCGCTGCCCGTCATCATGATCACCGGCCACGGCGACGTGCCCATGGCCGTGGAGGCGATGCGCGTCGGCGCCTTCGACTTCCTGGAAAAGCCCTTCAACCCCGACCGGATGAGCGAGCTGGCCAAGAAGGCCACCAACGCCCGCCGCCTGGTGATGGACAACCGCGCCCTGCGCCGCGAGCTGTCGGACGGCGGCCAGCTGATGAAGAAGCTGATCGGCCAGTCCCCGGTGATGGAGCGGCTGCGCGAGGATATTCTCGATCTCGGCCAGGCCGACGGTCATGTGCTGATCGACGGTGAGACAGGCACCGGCAAGACGCTGGTGGCCCATGCCCTGCATGCCGTGGGCAGCCGTGCGGGCAAGAAGTTTGTCCTGGTCTCCTGCGGGGCACTGGAGGAGGAGGCCCTCTCGAAGCGGCTTTTCGGCCCCATGCAGCCCGAGGATGCCCAGCTCCCGGCCATCGAGGAGGCCCGCGGTGGCACCCTTGTGCTGGAGGACGTGGAGGCCCTGAGCGAGACGCTCCAGGCGCGGCTCCTGAGCGTCATCAACGAACAGGGCACACCGGCGGAGACCCGGATCGTCGCCATCTCCAACCTGCAGGAGGCGGGCCGCACCTCCGAGGATGCCCTGCGCAGCGATCTCTTCTACCGTCTCGCGGCCCTGCGGATCACCGTCCCGCCCCTGCGTCAGCGCGGCGAGGACATCCTGACCCTCTTCACCCGCCTCTCCGAGCAGTTCGCCGACGAGTACGGCTGCGAGGCGCCGCAGGTCTCGGCCCAGGAGGCGGCGCAGCTGCTTCAGGCGCCCTGGCCGGGCAACGTGCGTCAGCTCATCAACGTGGCCGAGCGGGCGGTGCTCCAGTCACGGCGCGGCTCGGGCACCATTGCCTCGCTGCTCATGTCGGATCACGAGGAGATGCAGCCGGTCATGACGACCGAGGGCAAGCCCCTGAAGGAGTATGTGGAAGCCTTCGAGCGGATGCTGATCGACAATACCATGCGCCGCCACAAGGGCTCCATCGCCTCCGTCATGGAGGAGCTCTGCCTGCCGAGGCGGACCCTGAACGAGAAGATGGCCAAGTACGGCCTGCAACGCTCCGACTACCTCTGAGCCGAAGCGCGGCGCGCGGCCCTTCAGCCGCGCGTGCGCTCGACGATCTCCAGCGCCTTGCCCCGCTCGTCGGTTACGCAGGTCCAGGAGTTGCCCCCCGGCACATCAACGATGAAGCGGTCCACCTCGACTACCGGCAGGGTGGTGTTGAGTGTCGCCGCCGCGACCCCGGTGTGGTTCGCCACCGCCGCCACGCAGCTCTTCTGGCCGCGCACCTCGGCCAGGGCCACGGGGTCATCGGCCACGGCGATCTCGTCGCAGGCGGCCAGGCCGATCAGGGCGGGCAGGAGGGCGAGGGGCAGTCTGAGGGGCATGGGATGGTTCCTTGATCTGTCTGGGGCGTTGTTTCATGCGCAAAACGTCGCCTGTCGGGCCAATGTTCCCAAGCCCCCGGTGCCTGTCAAGCAAGGGGCAGGGCGCGCGCAACAATCGCGCGAAACGCGATTGCCCATTGTCATTGCACACCGAAAACCATTATCTAGACGGAAGGGCAGTCGGCCGCGCGGGCGCGCGGACCCCTTGCCCCCAGACAGTTTCGCTGGTCGCGCGACCCCCGAAGGCGGCGCGCCGAACAGACCGATTGGGCCGGAAACGGCCAACGAACCGCTGATGAAGGGCAGGGAACCCCCGCGCCAGTCACAGTTTGCAATGGATGTGGCGGCCCCCGCACACATCGGAGAAGAACCGCGATGACGCGCGCAGATGCATTGAGCAGAGGGACAGTGGCCGGTTTCGGCCCCCGCCTGCCCGTGTCACCCATCGCACTGACAAGACACATCCCGCAATCCGCCGCCCCGCCGGGGCAGGCGGCCATTCGCGCGCTGTGCAAAATGGAAATATGGCTAAGAAAATGCTTATCGACGCCACCCACGCGGAGGAAACCCGCGTCGTGGTGGTGGATGGAAACAAGGTCGAGGAGTTCGATTTTGAATCCGAAAACCGTCGGCAGCTGGCCGGCAACATCTATCTCGCCAAGGTAACCCGGGTCGAGCCGTCGCTTCAGGCGGCCTTTGTCGACTACGGCGGCAACCGGCACGGCTTCCTCGCCTTCTCGGAAATTCACCCCGACTACTACCAGATCCCCGTGGCCGACCGCCGCGCGCTGCTGGAAGAGGAGCGCGCCTACGCCGAGGCCCAGGCGGCCAAGGACGAGGAAGAGACCAAGCCGAAGCGCCGCTCGCGCGGTGGCCGCGGCAAGAGCCGCAGCAAGGCCGAGGATGCCACCTCCGCCGACGCCAAGAGCTCGAAAGAGATCGAGGGCATGGAGACCGTCGACCTCGACGACGAGGAAGACGAGATCAACGACGAGGAGGGCTCCTCGCCGATGGAGCGGGTGCCCGAGAGCCCCGTCGACACGCCCGAGCACCACGAGGAAGAGGCCGAGGCCTCCGACAGTGACGAGGAAGGCGACGAGGAAGAGGCCAAGGGCCCCGACGCCGCCGCGAAGGACGAATCCATCGAGGCCGTGGCCGACGATGACGACCAGGAAGACATCCGCCCGGCCCGCAAGCCGCGCCCGCGCCGCTACAAGATCCAGGAGGTCATCAAGGTCCGCCAGGTTCTGCTGGTGCAGGTTGTCAAGGAAGAGCGCGGCAACAAGGGCGCGGCCCTGACCACCTACCTCAGCCTGGCCGGGCGCTACTGCGTGCTCATGCCCAACACCGCCCGTGGCGGCGGCATCAGCCGCAAGATCACCAACGCGGCGGACCGCAAGAAGCTCAAGGAGATCGCGAACGAGATCAAGGTGCCCCAGGGCGCCGGCCTGATCGTGCGCACCGCGGGCGCCAAGCGGACCCGCGCCGAGATCAAGCGCGACTACGAGTACCTGCAGCGCCTCTGGGAGCAGATCCGCGAGCTGACCCTGAAGTCCATCGCGCCGACGAAGATCTACGAGGAGGGTGACCTCATCAAGCGCTCGATCCGCGATCTTTACAACCGCGAGATCGACGAGGTCTTTGTCGAGGGCGAGCGCGGCTACCGCATCGCCAAGGACTTCATGAAGATGATCATGCCGTCCCACGCCAAGAACGTGAAGCGTTACGAGGACCCCCTGCCGCTCTTCGCGCGCTACCAGGTGGAGAGCTACCTCTCGGCCATGTTCAACCCGACGGTGCAGCTCCCCTCGGGCGGCTACATCGTGATCGGCGTGACCGAGGCCCTGGTGGCGATCGACGTCAACTCCGGCCGGGCCACCAAGGAAGGCTCGATCGAGCAGACCGCGCTCAAGACCAACCTGGAGGCCGCCGAGGAGGTGGCCCGCCAGCTGCGCCTGCGCGATCTCGCCGGTCTCATCGTGATCGACTTCATCGACATGGACGAGCGCAAGAACAACGCCGCCGTCGAGAAGCGCATGAAGGACAAGCTCAAGACCGACCGCGCGCGCATTCAGGTCGGCCGCATCTCGGGCTTCGGCCTGATGGAGATGTCGCGCCAGCGTCTGCGCCCCGGCATGATCGAGGCCACGACCCAGCCCTGCCAGGCCTGCCACGGCACCGGCCTGGTCCGCTCGGACGACAACCTGGCCCTGGCGATCCTGCGCCAGATCGAGGAGGAGGGCACCCGCCGCCGCACCCGCGAGGTGCTGCTGAAGGTGCCGGTCGGCATCGGCAACTACCTGATGAACCAGAAGCGCGAGCACGTGGCCCACATCGAGGCGCGCTACGGCCTTTCGGTGCGGATCGAGGGCGACCCGCACCTCATCAGCCCCGAGTTCACCATGGAGAAGTTCAAGACGGCGACCCGCAACGTCGCCCAGTCGGACGATCACGTGGTCTCCGTCGACACCTCGCTGATGGAGCAGGTGGACGAGGATGAGGCCGAAGCCGCCGCCGAGGAGGCCCAGGAGGAGGAGCAGCAGAGTTCCAACCGGGGCCGCGACAATGGTGACGAGAACGGCGATGGCGAGGGCAAGCCCAAGCGCCGCCGCCGCCGCCGTCGCAGCCGTGGCGGACGGGGCCGCTCCTCGGGCCAGCGTGGCGAGAGCCAGGAGAATGGCGAGAACGGTGAGAACGGCGATTCCGATGAGGAGAACCGCTCCGACGCGCCGGAGGCCGAGCAGGCCGACACCAGCGCCGAGCCCGCCGAGGCCGTGACCGAGGAGACACCGGAGGCCGAGGCGGCGACGGCGGAGACCGAGGAAAAGCCCAAGCGCAAGCGGACCACCCGCAGCCGCACCTCCAAGGCCAAGGAAGAGGCCGAGGCGGCGGCGGACGGCGATGCCAAGGTGACCTCGGAAGAGGCCCCCGAGGAGAAGCCCAAGCCGAAGCGGACCCGCAAGAGCACCAAGAAAAAGGCCGAGGAGGAGACTCCCGCGGCCGAGGGAGCCGAGGCGACCGAGGAGGCCCCGGCCGAGAAGCCCAAGCGCAAGCGGGCCCCGGCCAAGTCCAAGGCCAAGGCCGAAGAGGGCGCCGAGGCCGAGGAGAAGCCGAAGCGGAGCCGCGCGCGCAAGAAGAAGGCCGACCCGGCACCGGAAGCAGAGGCGGCGACGCCCGAGGCCGAGGCCCAGGCGGAGGTCCAGGAGGGCACCCCGGCCCCCGAGGCCGTGCCCCCCGCCGCCGAGCCCGCCAAGCCGGTGGAAAGCCCGGTGCAGGAGGCCCGCGAGGAGGCCGCGCCCGAGGCGGAAAGCGCCCCCGAGCCGGAGGCCGAAAAGGCACCCGAGCCGGTGACGGCAGCCGCCGAGGAGAGCGCCGAGGCGGAGACCGAGGAGGACAAGAAGCCGAAAAAGCGCGGCTGGTGGTCCCTGGGCCGCGGCTGAGCTGCCTGACAACCTGAGAAACGAAAACGCCCCCGCAGCAGCCTGCGGGGGCGTTTTTCATTTGCCCTCCGGGGCTAAAGCGAGGGGGGATCAGCCCACCTTGCGCACCAGGTAGCTCTGGGCAGCGCCCACTTCACCCGTCTCCACCAGCTCGTGCCCGCTTTCGGCGCAGAAGTGCGGCACATCGACGATGGCCGCCGGATCATCCGCCAGGAGGCGGATCGCCTCGCCGGCAGGCAGGGCGGCGAGCCGCTTGCGCAGCTTCAGGACGGGCAGGGGGCAGAGCAGCCCGAGGGCATCGAGATCGTGGATTTTCATGGCCGAGCACCTATGCCAGTTGTTTCACGCCGTCCACAACCTTGTGACCAGATGCCGCGTGACGCGGCCCGTCACAGGGCATAGACAGGCCCCATGTTCGGCATCGAAATCATCGACGCGGGCCTCCTGCCCGCCATGCTGGTGGCCCTCATCGCCGGGGTCATCTCCTTCCTGTCGCCCTGCGTCCTGCCCATCGTGCCGCCCTACCTGGCCTACATGAGCGGCGTCTCCATCGAGGCCATGGCCGAAAGGCACACCCCCTCGCGGCGCCGCGCCGTGACGGCGGCGCTCTTCTTCGTCATGGGCCTGAGCACGGTCTTCCTGATCCTGGGCTTCACCGCCTCGGCCTTCGGCGCCTTCTTCCTGCAGAACCAGGTGCTCTTCGCCCAGGTCTCGGGCCTGGTGATCGTGGTCTTCGGCCTGCACTTCCTTGGCCTCTTCCGCATCCCCTTCCTGGACCGCGAGGCACGCATGGATGCGGGCGACAAGGGCGGATCGAGCTTCGGCGCCTATATCCTGGGCCTGGCCTTCGCCTTTGGCTGGACGCCCTGCATCGGGCCGCAGCTCGGTGCCATCCTCTCGCTCGCCGCCTCCGAGGCCTCCGTCTCGCGCGGGACGCTGCTGCTGGGGGTCTATGCGGCGGGGCTGGGCATTCCCTTCCTGCTGGCGGCCATGTTCATCACCCGCGCCATGGGCCTGATGAACCGCATCAAGCGCCACATGCGCACCATCGAGCGGGCCATGGGCGGGCTCCTGGTGCTGGTCGGTGTCGCCATGGTGACCGGGGCCTTCACCACCTTCTCCTTCTGGCTCCTGGAGACCTTCCCGGCGCTCGGGGCCCTCGGCTGACGCGCCCGCGCCTTACTCTTGCCGAAAAAGGCCGCTAGGGTGAGGCAAACGAGGGCGCCATGGGCACAGAGAGGCAGGACAAGGTGAGACGGCGCCGGGTATTCTACATCCCCGGCTACGATCCCATTCATCCCCGACGCTACCGCGAGCTCTACCGCAAGGAGGGCACCGCGCAGGCGGCCCTGTCGGGCTACGAGATCAGCCTGAAACCCCGGCCCAAGGCGGCCAACTTCGGCTGGCGCACCGAGGCCCGCTTCGGCCCGGACAAAGTCAGCGGCGAGGTGGAGGTGCTGGTCTGGTCCGACATCGTGCGCGACAGCATGGCTGCCTCCATCCCCGGCACCTACCTGCAGCTCGCCCGGACCGCCTGGGTCTACATCTCCACCGGCGCCCTGGGCCGCCTCATGCGGCTGCGCAAGGGGCCGGTGATCGCCGCCCTCTACCCTGTGGGCATGCTCTTGGTGCAGCTTCTGCTGGCGCTCCTCCTGGGCTGGGGCGTCTGGCTGGGCCTCTCGGCCCTGCTGGCGGCCCTGCTGCCCCTCCTGGGGCTGGCGGCGGGCGCCACGGGCCTGCTCGCCGGTCTTGCGGGGGCCTTGGGCGGGGCCGCGGCCCTGGTTTGGCTGCTGCGCTGGTTCAAGCGCAAAGATGGCCGCTTTTTCGCCTACTACCTGATGCACGACTATGCCTTCTCCGCCGCCACCCGGGGCGCCAACCCGCCCGCGCTGGAGGCCCGCATGGCCACCTTCGCCGAGAGCATCGCGGCGGCCCTCCGGGAACCGGACCTGGACGAGGTGCTGGTGGTGGGCCACTCCTCCGGCGCGCATCTGGGCGTCTCGGTGCTGTCCGACCTGCTCCGCGCGGGGCGCCTGCCCGAGGGCGGCCCGGCGCTCTCCTTCTTGACCCTCGGCCAGGTGGTGCCCATGGTCTCCTTCCTGCCCGAGGCGCGGCGCCTGCGGGCCGATCTGCGTTACCTCTCGGCCAGCCGGGCGCTCACCTGGGTCGACGTCACGGCCCCCGGCGACGGCTGCGCCTTTGCCCTCTGCGACCCCGTCTCCGTCTCGGGCGTCGCCCCGCCCGACAAGTGCTGGCCGCTGGTCTTCTCCGCCGCCTTCACCCAGAGCCTGAGCCCGGCGCGCTGGAAGGAACTGCGCTGGCGCTTCTTCCGGCTGCACTTCCAGTACCTCTGCGCCTTCGACCGGCCCAAGGATTACGACTACTTCCAGATCACGGCCGGGCCCCTGACCCTGGGCACCCGCTACGCCGGGCGCGCGCCCTCGCGCTCGCGCATCGACCGGGCGGTCAGCAAGCACACCTCCGTCACCGCATGAGCCTGCCCCCCAAGCCCCCCGCGCGGCCCGACCGGGTGTCGCTCTGGCGCTACGCGCGGCTCTTCCGTCAGGACATCCTCTCGGCCCAGCCGGCCCGGCTTTACCGCGCCTGGATGGCCGAATTCCGCACTCCCTTCTTCCGCAGCTTCCTGCTCAACCAACCCGAGCTGGTGCGCCTCCTGCTCAAGGAGCGGCCCGAGGATTTCCCCAAGTCCGACCGGATCAGCGAGGGGCTGCGCCCGCTCCTGGGCAATTCCGTCTTCCTGACCAACGGCGAGGCCTGGAAGCGCCAGCGCCGGATCATCGACCCGGCCTTCGAAGGGGGGCGCCTGCGCGAGACCTATCCCGCCATGTGGGCGGCGGCCGAGGCGGCGGCGGCGCGGCTTGGCGCGCGGGCGGGCGAGGAGGTGGAGATCGAGGCCGAGACGAGCCACGCGGCGGCCGACGTGATCTTCCGCACGCTCTTTTCCATCCCCATCGAGCACCACCTGGCGCGGCAGGTCTTCGACGAATTCCGCGACTACCAGCGCTCTCAGCCGATCCTGAACCTCGGCGCCTTCCTGCCCCTGCCGCGCTGGATGCCGCGCCTCTTCCGCCGCGACACCCGGCGTAGCGCCGCCCGCATCCGCCGCCTCATCACCGAACTGACGGAAGCGCGCAGCCGCGAGATCGAGGCGGGCCGGGCGCCGGACGATCTGGCGACCAAGATCATGACCACGCCGGACCCCGAGAGCGGCGAGACCTTCGCCCCCGGGGAGATGGTGGACCAGGTGGCGATCTTCTTCCTTGCCGGGCACGAGACCAGCGCCTCGGCCTTGGCCTGGGCGCTCTACCTCATGGCCACCCACCCCGAGTGGCAGGCCCGCCTGGCCGAGGAGGCCCAGGCCCTGAGCGGGCCGGACTTCGCTCAGGTTGCCCGGCTCAAGCTCAGCCGCGATGTCTTCCGCGAGACCCTTCGGCTCTATCCGCCCGTGCCCATGATGGTACGGGAAAACGCCTGCCTGGAGCGCTTCCGCGAGCGCCCCGTGCCCCGGGGCAGCCAGCTTGTCCTCAGCCCCTGGCACCTGCACCGCCACGAGCGGCTCTGGGACAACCCCGATGCCTTCGATCCCGCCCGCTGGCAGACGGAGAACGGCCAGAAGTGCCAGCGCGAGGCCTTCATTCCCTTCTCCGCCGGGCCGCGCGTCTGTACCGGGGCGGGCTTTGCCATGGTCGAGGGGCCGCTTTTGCTGTCGCGCCTGCTGCGCGACTTCGAGGTGAGCCCGGCGCCGGGCCCCGCGCCCGTACCGGTGGCCCACCTCACCGTGCGCGCCGCCAGCGGCATTCGCCTGCGCATCAGGCCACGCGCGCCGCTACCATCCCCCGGAACATTGCAGTAGACAGGGCCAAAATCGGAATCAGCTTTCAGAACGGGGATCGACGATGGGTGTGAACGCAACACAACGCGCGCAGATGGAAAGTGGCCAGGGCTTCATCGCCGCCCTGGACCAGTCGGGCGGCTCGACCCCCAAGGCGCTCAGCCTCTATGGCGTCATGCCCGAGGACTACAGCGGCGAGGAGGAGATGTTCGAGGCCATGCACCGGATGCGCGCCCGGATCATCCTCTCCGACGCCTTTACCAAGGAGCAGGTGATCGGCGCCATCCTCTTCGAGCGGACCTTGGACAGCGAGATCGAGGGCCGGCCCACCGCCGAGCTGCTCTGGGAAGAGCGCGGCGTCGTGCCGTTCCTGAAGATCGACAAGGGCCTGGCCGAGCGGGACCGGGACGTCCAGATGCTCAAGCCGATGCCCGAGCTGGGCGCCCTGCTGAAGCGCGCCAAGGAGAAGGGCATCTTCGGGACCAAGGAACGCTCGGTCATTCACGAGGCCAACCCCGAGGGCATCGAGGCCGTCGTGGCCCAGCAGTTCGAGGTGGCGCGCCAGGTCTGTGCCGCGGGACTGGTGCCGATCATCGAGCCCGAGGTGGACATCCATTCCGAGAGCAAGGCCATGGCCGAAGAGATGCTCTCCAAGGCCCTGATGCGGCACGTGGCGGAGCTGGGGCCGGAAGAGCTGGTGATGCTCAAGCTGACCCTGCCGGAGCAGCCGGGCCTCTACGACGCCCTGGCGGGCCACGAGAACGTGCTGCGGGTGGTGGCTCTTTCGGGGGGCTACACGACCGAAGAAGCCTGCCGCCGCCTGGCCCAGAACGGCACGATGATCGCCTCCTTCTCGCGCGCGCTGACCGAGGGGCTGGACGTGAAGATGAGCGACGCGGAGTTCAACGCGGCGCTTGGAAACAACATCAAGCAGATCTACGAGGCGTCGATCGCCTGATGGGACCGGAAACCGGAACCTTTAAAGGTTCCGGTTTCGCATTCTTGCAAGAATGCGGGTCCAAAGCCTTCAAAGGCTTTGGACCTATCTTTTTGAAAAGATAGGTTCTTCGGCGCTGAAGGTTGTTTGGGGCCGCACCAGCCGAACCTGCTCGCGGTTGCAGAAGATCACCAGCTGACCGCCATTCTCCACGGCAGAATAGCCCCGTCGCTCCAGTTCCTCCAGGAACCGCGCGAGGCCCACATATCGCTCCACATCGCGCAGCTTGCGCCGCACGACACCGCCGTCACGGGCGGCCTTGGCGCTGAAAAGGTGCGCCATCCAGCGTTCCGGGGTCAGTTCGACGGGGAGGCCCATCCCCCCATCCTGCCGCACCCTTGGTTAACGGTCCCTTAAGCTGCGCAGCACAAAGAGCCGGATGGCCGAGGCCAGGCCCATCTCCAGGCCGCGCGCCTCGTCGATCTCGGCCACCAGGGCGTTGATCGGCATCTGCCGGTCCGCCGCGATCTCGCGGAAGGCCTGCCAGAATTCGTCCTCGAGGGAAATGGAGGTGCGGTGCCCCCGGAGCGTGACCGAATGCTTGACCGGCCGCCCGCTCATGTCTCGCGCTTGTGCTGATCTAGCAGCCGCGCGGCGCGGGCCTTGGCCTCCCGCTCCGCCAGCTTCTCGGCCTTGGTGCGCCCGTGGCTCACCGCGTTGCTGTCGGCGCGCGCCTTCTTCTCGGCGCGCGCCCGGTCCTTGCGGACCTTGTTGAGGTTGATCGGCCCGCTCACTTGGGCCCGATCATCTGTTCCGGCCGGACCACCCGGTCGAAGGTCTCCTCGTCCACGAAGCCGAGGG
The DNA here is from genome assembly GCA_965212515.1 of Sulfitobacter sp. Classification (GTDB taxonomy): domain Bacteria; phylum Pseudomonadota; class Alphaproteobacteria; order Rhodobacterales; family Rhodobacteraceae; genus Sulfitobacter. Next base: position 590,307 of record OZ243122.1, on the reverse strand, counting down.
CGATGGCCTCCTCCTTCAGGGTCGTGCCGTTCTTGTGGGCCGTCTTAGCCACCTTGGTGGCATTGTCGTAGCCGATGGTGGGCGCCAGGGCCGTGACCAGCATCAGGCTTTCCTTCATCAGCCGGTCGATCCGGGCCTCGTTGGCCTTGGTGCCCGAGACCATGTTGTCGGTAAAGCTGGAGGCCGCGTCGCCCAGAAGTTGCATGGACTGGATGACGTTGTAGGACATCATCGGGTTGTAGACGTTAAGCTCGAAGTGCCCCTGGCTGCCGGCGAAGCCCACGGCGGCGTCGTTGCCCATGACCTGGGCGCAGACCATGGTCAGGGCCTCGGCCTGGGTGGGGTTCACCTTGCCGGGCATGATGGAGGAGCCGGGCTCGTTCTCGGGCAGGATCAGCTCGCCCAGGCCCGAGCGGGGGCCGGAGCCCAGCAGGCGCATGTCGTTGGCGATCTTGAACATGGAGGCGGCGACGGTCTTGAGCGCGCCCGAGAACATGACCATGGCGTCGTGGGCAGCCAGCGCCTCGAACTTGTTCGGCGCGGTGACGAAGGGCAGGCCGGTGATCTCGGCGATCTCGGCGGCGACCTTCTCGGCAAAGCCCTTGCGGGTGTTGAGCCCGGTGCCCACCGCCGTGCCGCCCTGGGCCAGCTCGTAGATGTCGGGCAGGCAGGCCTCGACCCGCTCGATCCCCTTGGCCATCTGGTGGGCATAGCCGCCAAACTCCTGGCCCAGGGTCAGGGGCGTCGCGTCCTGGGTGTGGGTGCGGCCGATCTTGATGATGTCCTTGAATTCCTCGGACTTGGCGGCGAGCGCCTCCTGGAGCTTGCGCAGACCCGGCAGGAGCGTGTCGCGGGCCACCATGCCGATGGCCACGTGCATGGCCGTGGGGAAGGTGTCGTTGGAGCTCTGGCCCATGTTGCAGTGGTCGTTCGGGTGCACCGGGCTCTTGGAGCCCTTCTCGCCGCCCAGGATCTCGATCGCTCGGTTGGAAATGACCTCGTTGGCGTTCATGTTGGACTGGGTGCCCGAGCCGGTCTGCCAGACCACCAGCGGGAAGTTGTCGTCGAAGCGGCCCTCGATCACCTCTTGGGCCGCCTGCTGGATCGCCGGGGCGAGCTCTTTGTCGAGATCGCCGAACTCCGTGTTGACCGTGGCGCAGGCCTTCTTGATGACGCCGAGCGCGCGCACGATAGCCACCGGCTGCCGCTCCCAGCCGATCGGGAAGTTCATGATCGAGCGCTGCGTCTGGGCTCCCCAGTACTTCTCGGCGGGCACCTCGAGAGGGCCAAAGCTGTCGGTTTCGGTGCGGGTCTCGGCCATCTTGCGGCTCCTGCTGTGGTCATGCGTTGCCGGTGGTGTAGCCTTCCGCCGGGGGCGGTGCAACAAACCGGTGGCGCTAACCGGGCGGGGCCGGGCCTATTTGCGGAAGGAATCGAGCGAGACGATTTCGGCGTCCTTGGCGGGCGCCTTCTTCTCCTCGGGGGCGGCCTCTTCCTCGCCCTCGGCGGCCTCCTCCTCGTCCAGTGCGTCCTCTTCCTCATCCTCGGGCTCCTGCTGCTCGAAGCGCAGGCCGAACTCGACCGAAGGATCGACGAAGGTGCGGATGGAATCGTAGGGGATATAAAGCGGCTCCGGCGCGTCGCCGAAGTTGAGCGTCACCGAGAAGCCCTCCTCTGTCACCTTCAGGTTGTCGTACCAGTGCTGCATGACAACCGTCATCTCGCCCGGGTAGCGGTCCGACAGCCAGTCGGCCAGTTCCGCGTCGGGGTGCGAAGTGTCGAAGGTGATGAAGAAGTGGTGGCTGCCGGGCAGGCCGTTCTGCTCCACGTCCTGAAGCACCTTGCGGATCAATCCCCGCATGGCGTCGTGCATCAGGTTTCCGTAGTCGATGTCCCGGCTCATCGTCCTCTCCGGCAGGCGGCGTGATGCCCTCAACATACCTGAATCGATCCTGTTGGAAAGGGGCTGCGGTCAGATCATCGAGAGGAGCAGCGAAAGCAGCGCGGCCAGCCCCATGGTGAGCACAAAACCCCGGCCCAGGCCCAGCATCAGGAGGGCGCAGAAGGCCGTCAGCAGCAGGGCCAGGCCGTCCAGGCTGGCCCAGACGGGCAGGGGCGTCGCCAAGGGCGGCAGGGGGGCGAGACGGGCGAAAAGCAGGTGCAGCGCGAACCAGACCGAGAGGTTGGCGATGACCCCCACGACCGCCGCCGAGATGGCCCGCAGGGCCCCCGCCAGGCGCGGCTGGGCGGAGATTCGCTCCAGATAGGGACCGGCCAGGAAGATCCAAAGAAAACAGGGGGTAAAGGTGACCCAGAGCGCCAGCAGACCGGCCGCGACGGCGAGCGCCAGGCCGCCCTGGAGGTGACCCGCCAGGTGGGCCACGAACTGGGTCACAAGGATCAGCGGGCCGGGGGTGGTTTCGGCCAGGCCCAGGGCGTCGATCATCTGGTCGGTGTTGATCCAGCCGAAGTCCTGCACCACCTGCTGGGTCATGTAGGTGAGGACGGCGTAGGCGCCGCCAAAGGTCACCACCGCGAGCTTGGAGAAGAAGAGCCCCAGGTCCAGCAGGAAGGGCTGATCAAGCAGCGCCAGGAGCAGCAGCGGCGCGGCCCAGAGGCTGCCCCAGAGGAGCAGGGTGCGGGCCGCGTGGCGTGGCGGCACGGGGGCCGCGGCGGGGGGCGGTGCGGCCCCGTCGGTGCCGCGCAGCAGGCCCCAGAGCCCGGCCGCCAGGACGATCAGCGGAAAGGGCAGGCCCGCCAGGAAGAGGCCGAGAAAGGCCCCCAGCGCCAGGGCCCAGCCCGCGACCCCGTGCAGCGCCTTGCGGGCCACCCGGGCAAGGGCCTGGAAGACCATCACGACCACCGCCGCCTTGATCCCCAGGAAGGCGCTCTGAACCCAGGGCAGATCGCCGTAGCGGGCATAGCCCAGGGCCAAAAGCGCGATCACGCAGGCCCCCGGCAGAACAAAGAGCAGCCCCGCAAGAAGGCCGCCCGCCACACCGCGCAGGCGCCAGCCCGCGTAGGTGGCAAGCTGCATCGCCTCGGGTCCGGGCAGCAGCATGCAGAGCGACAGGGCGCGCAGGTAGGTGGCCTCGTCGAGCCAGGGGCGTCGCTCGACCAGCTCGCGGTGCATGAGGCCGATCTGGGCCGCCGGGCCGCCGAAGGAGAGCAGGCCGATGCGCCCGAAGGTGCGCCACATCTCGCGCCAGGAAGGGGGTGTCATGCCGCCGCCTCCCCGTCGCGCAGGCCCTCGAAGAGCATGTCGAAGATCGGCAGGGCCGCCGCCAGGCGGGGCAAGACCTCCGGGTGTCTGCGCTCAAGCCCCCGCCAGAGCGGCGCGAGGGGGGCCTCGCGCAGTTGATGCGACAGCTCCGCCAAGGCCGCCATCTCCAGCCCCACCTCGCGGCAGAGCTGGCCCTGCGGATCGTCTCCACTCAGATCAAGAGGCCGCGCCGCAAAGCGTTCGGCAACCTCCGACACCGTCTCGGCGGGTACAAAAAGCATCTCCGCCCGGCGATCGAGGAAGCGCCGCACCAGCCAGCCGCAGGCCAGGCCCGCAACTGGCGCCTCCTCCGCCATCACCCAGCGGCTGCCCTCGGGCCGAAGCGGCGGCAGCGCCGCGACGCTCAGCCGGGGCGCGCCGGGCAGGGCGGCCCAGGCCCGGTTGCCGCCCGCAAGGCATGAGGCCGAGTAGCCCCGCGCCCGCAGCAGGGCCGCCATACCCTGGCTCAGCTTGCCGCCCTTCTGGCAGATGAGAACCACCGGCGCGCCTGGATCGAGCAGGCCCATCAGCCCCGCGGGGTCCTCGTGGTTGTGGCGGAAGGCGCCGGGGATGAGCTGCGGATCCTCGGCGAAGTCCGCCTCCAGGGTGAGATCGACGAGCGCGGGCAGGTCGGGGCTGCCGATGCGGCGCAGCAGTGCTGCCGCGGAAATGTCGGGGGAAGGGGCCATGGCATGTGTCCTTGCAACAGGCATACATGCGAAACTTGGGCCAGGCCTACCGGGGTGTTCGCGTGGACCCCGCGCCGGGATGCTGCGCCCGGCCCGGGATTCTGTCAAGAGATCGGCTCAGGCCACCAGGCTCTCGTCCGCCCGGTCCTCCTCGATCCCCTCGCCGGGCTGGCGGCGGGGCAGGGTGAGGGTGAAGGTGGAGCCCTTGCCCTCGACGCTGGCGGCGGTCAGGTCGCCACCGTGGGCCTGGGCGATGTCGCGCGAGATGGCCAGCCCCAGGCCGGTGCCGCCGAACTTGCGGCCCGAGCTGTTGTCCACCTGGTGGAAGGCCTCGAAGACGCGGTTCACGTGCTCCGGCGGGATGCCGATGCCGGTGTCCTTGACGTGGAAGACGACGTTCTCGTCGCTCTCCACCACCGTGAGCGTGATGGTGCCCTGCTCGGTGAACTTGGTGGCGTTGCCGATCAGGTTGATCAGGATCTGCTGCAGGCGCTTGGTGTCGCCCGCGAGCAGGCAGGTGCGGTCCTTCACCTCAAAGGTCAGGCCCTTCTCCTCCACCATGGTGCGCATCTGGTCGCAGACCGGGCCCACCACCTCGTCCGTGGTGATCGGCTCCATGTCCATGCTCAGGGTGCCGCTGTCGATCTTGGCGAAGTCCAGGATCTCGGAGATCAGGAAGAGCAGGTGGTCGCCCGACTTCTCTAGCGAGGACATCATGGTGACGATCTGCCGGTGCACGGCGTCGAGCTGCGGCACCACGTCCTCGCTAATCTCGGGGTGCTTCTCGATTTCGGCGATGAGCTTGCGGTAGGCGGGCAGGTTCTTGAAGTTCTTGGCCAGCTTGGCGTGGCCCAGGATCACGGTGAGGGGGGTGCGCAGCTCGTGGCTGAGGACGCCCATGAAGTCCGTCTTGGCCTTGTTGGCAGACTCCGCGGCCATCTGGGCGCGCTTGAGGTCGGTGATGTCGATGCGCAGGCCGACGACGCTGCCGTCCTCCATGGGCCGGTCATAGGCGCGGATCAGGCGGCCATCGGCCAGCACCTGCTCGTTGTCGGAGGATTTCTCCTCCAGCCGCTTTGACCAGTTCTCGTACCATTCCTCCTCGCGGCCCACCGCATCGGGGATAAGCCCCTTGCGCAGGTTGGCCTTCACGATGTCTTCGTAGCGGGCGCCGACGCGAACCATGCCGGAGCCCCCGGCAAGCTGCTTGTAGCGCTTGTTGAAGGCCACCAGCCGGCGCTCGGGATCGAACATGACGAAGCCGTGGTCGAGCGCCTCGATGCCGATAGACAGCTGCCTTTCGGCCAGGCGGCGGTTGTAGGCCAGGCACATGACGTAGATGAGCGCGCAGAGGATGGCCGCGATCACGCCTAGCCGCTCCAGCCAGCGCTGGACATAGCCGGGCTTGTGCAGCGGCCAGCCCCCGTCCGAGGTGGCGGCAAGCTGCCAGCTGCCATAGGGGAACTTCAGGTCGAGCAGGATGGGGTCGCCCTCCAGCACGGCGGGATCGCCGTAGAGCACGGCATTGGCGCCATCCTCGCGCGAGGTCTCGCGGATCACGATGTCGAACTCGCGCTCGATGTCGGCGATGCCGAAGCTCTCGATGAAGGAATGGTAACGCAGGGCCACCGAGACCAGGCCCCAGAGCTCGTTGGCGCCCAGCTCGTTCTGGACGAAGACGGGCTTGCGCAGGATGATCCCCTTGCCGCCCTGCACCAGGTTCACGGGGCCCGTGATGATGGCCTCGCCGGTGCGGGTGGCCTCCTCCACCGCCGGATACTGCTGGGCGAACTGGCGGTAGTCGAGGCCCATGACCTCTTCGTTGCCGCGCTTGGGGAAGACCATCGTCACCACCTCGCCAGGGGCGGCGGAAACGGAGATGACGTCCTCGTTCTCTAGCAAAAAGTCGAGCGCCTTGAGGTTGAACTCGGTCTCGTTCATCTCCGGGTTGGCGCCGACGGCGGCGGCAAGCTCGTTCAGGGCGACGATGCGCCGGAACATGTCCGCCTCGACGGATTCGCGCGCCTCGATCAGCTTGACGGTGGAATCGAGCTTCAGGTCGCGCACGTAATTCTCGTAGGAGAGCGTCTCAAGCCGCAGCGAGATAAGCAGCAGCACCGCGGCGGTCACCAGGCTCACCACCCCCATCACGACCAGGCGCAGAATCCGCGAGGGGATCCTGACAGGCGCGGCCGCTTCCACGGTGGGACGGGAGGTTGTCTTGCTCATTGCGAACCCATTCGACTGCTCGGGCATCTTCTCTTGGGTTCAGGAATGGCAGCACATTCGGCTGAATTTGCGGCAGATTAAGGGAAATTCGCTTCATTGTTGCCAGTTTCACACCTATCGCGCGAAGCTTGCGCGGCGTCAACGTGGCTTGGCTTTGGCGCCTCAAGGTGCCGATTGACTAAACTTTGAGTTGCAAGGTTGTGTCCGAAAGGTGACCAAAAAACGGGGCCCGGGCGCGGTTGGCCCCCTTCGCTGCGCAAAAGGGCCGGATTTGGCTTTGTCAACTTTAAGGGGAGGGGGGATGGTGCAGGTTTCTGTTGCCAGGTACCTGCGAACCCCGCCTAGGACTGCAAGGCCCTAGGACTTAAGGTTTCGGTCTTTCGGACTGCTTACGCAGCCAGAGCAACCGGTGCACGATTGTCGTTTGCAATTGTACAGTTTGAACCGATAACGGTGGTATCTCACCGGGACAAAGCAAACTCCTTTAGACGTTCGTCGATCCTGTTTCGGCCCCATGATCCCCAAACGAAGGATGGTTGGTGGAGCCGCCGGGTACCGCCCCCGGGTCCGATCCGCTTATTACGAGCGCGTTTATGTCCATAGTCCCGAAGGACACCCCCTAAATAGAAGGGGGCGCGGCACTTTTCAAGATGGCGCGGCTCAGAGATTGATCCCCAGGGCGACCACGGCCACCGCCAGCTCGGCGGCGAAGAAGCCCCATTTGCGGCGCGTCGTGCCATCAAGGATCAGCGAGGTCAGCCGCCCCACGGCGCCGCCGCCCCAGGCAAAGCCGATCATGGCGTAGGCGGCGGGGGTGTGCAGGATCAGCGCGCCGAGCCCGACAAAGACAAAGAGCGCCCCCGAGGCGGCGCGCACCTCAGATGTGCCCATGGTGGAGCCGCCATCGCGCAGGTCCACCTTCTCCATAGTGTAGCCCGGGGCCAGCCAGCCGAAGAGGCCGAAGCCCACCGAAAGGGCCGCCAGGGCCCAGTTGATGTAGATGATCCAGTCCATGCCGCGCCCTTTCCTTCGCGTGTCAGGTGAAGCCTGTCACATAGGGCGGGCCTGCGCCGGGTCTATGCCTTGGCCCGTTCACGCTCCCGGGCGCGTCTTTCCAGGGCCTTGTGGGCCAGGGCGCGGGTCTCCCTCTCCAGCACGCTCAGGCCCGCTTCGACGGCCGCCCCGTCGCGCCCCTCCAGGGCGCCGGCGATGGCATCGTGCATCTCGACGATGCGGGCACGGTCGCGGGCGGAGAAGGTGATCATGTTCATCAGGGGCTGCATGGCCTCCACGGCCCCGGCCAGCTGATAGGAGAGGACGGGGTTGCCCGCCCCATCCACCAGGGCCCGGTGGAAAGCCACGTCGGAGGCGCAGAAGGCCTCGTCCGTCAGGCCGGGCTGGCCCTGGCGATGCACCTCGGCGCGCATGGCGGCGAGGTGATCGACGCTACGGCGCTGGGCCGAGAGGGGCGCGCAGGCCCGTTCAAGGGCAAAGCGCGCCTCGCAGGCCGTGTCGAAGCTCACGGCGTTCATGCTCAGAAGCAGGGTGGAGGTGGTAATCTGCTGGGCCTGGGCCTCCTCGAAGCTGAGCCGGTTGACGAAGGCCCCACCGGTGGCCCCGCGCTGGGTGCGGATCAGGGACTGCGCCGCCAGCCGTTTCAGGGCCTCGCGCACGGTGGTGCGGCCCACGTCGAACTGGGCGCAGAGCTCAGCCTCGGAGGGCAGCCGCTCGTCCACGATCAGATCCCCCGCGACGATGGCGTCGCGGATCGCCGAGGCGATCTGAACCGAGAGGTCGGCGGGGCTGTCGGGGTCGAGCTTCATTTGTCAGACATTTATTGTTTGCCGCCTTTGTAATTGTCTGACATTAGATTGGCAACGCTTGAGTCGGAAGAACCGCCCATGACCCACGCCCTGCGCACCACGCTCTGGCTCGCCTTTTTCGGGCTGATCCTGCTCTCCTGGAGCCTCATGTACATGATGGCCACGGAGATGGACCTGGATCTGCTGGGCCGCCCCGGCGAGATGGGCAACCTGATGCGCTTCATGGACCCGCGCATGGACATGGACATGCCGATGGCCCGCTTCGGGCCACTCTTCGTCATGTGGGGGGCGATGATGGCGGCCATGATGCTGCCCACCCTGGTGCCCACCCTGCGCGCCTACGAGGATCTGATGGTCTCGGCCAACGGCACCCGGGCCGGCTGGCTGGGCGTGCTGGCGGGCTACTTTGCCGTCTGGCTGGCCTTCGCCGCCCTGATCGCAGGGCTGCAACTGGCGCTGCTCTTTGCGGGCGTGATCGACATGCTGGGCATCGCCCGCTCGCGCTGGGTCGCGGCGGGGCTCCTGCTGGCGGTGGGGCTCTTCCAGTTCACCCGCGCCAAGGAGATCTGCCACGGCGTCTGCCACTCGCCCATGATGTACTTTCTCGGCCACTGGCGCACCGGCGCCCGGGGCGGGCTGCGCATGGGGCTGGGGCTCGGCACCTTCTGCGTCGGCTGCTGCTGGGGCTTCATGGTGTTGGGCTTTGCCGGAGGGGTGATGAACCTGGCCTGGATGGGCCTTGCCACGCTCTTCATGGTGATCGAAAAGTTGCCCCAGGTGGGCCACTACGTGACAAAACCGATGGGCCTGGCCCTGATCGCGGGCAGCGCGGTCGTGGCGGGCTGGCCCCTGCTGACAGGAGGATAAGATGCCAGCCAAGAAACGACCCGACGCCGACCGCCTGCCGATCTCGCAGCGGATCGACAGCCGGATGCCCAACCCCGGCCGCCGCCAGAGCAACCCGACGGAGTGGGCGATCAAGGGCGAGCTCTTCCTCAACTGCTCCTGCACCGTCTTCTGCCCCTGCGTCGTGAGCCTGGGCGCCCACCCGCCGACAGAGGGTCACTGCCACGCCTGGATGGCCATCGCCATCGACGAGGGCCACTACGAGGGCGAGGACCTGTCCGGCCTCAACGTGGGCCTGCTCGTGGACATCCCCGGCCGCATGGGCGAGGGAAACTGGAAGGTGGCCGCCTACGTGGACGAGCGCGCCAGCGGCAAGGCCTACAACGGCATCCTGCAGATCTTCTCGGGCGCGGCGGGGGGCACCACGGGGCTCTTCACCATGCTGGTGAGCGAGATCATCGGCGCGGAGCGCGCGCCCGTGGAGATCGTCCGCGACGGCAACCGACGCTCGATCATGATCGGCCGCAAGATCCAGGGCGAGATCGAGATGCTGGCGGGCAAGGACCCGGAGCATCCCGTCATGGTCTCCAACTCCAAGTACTGGATGGGGCCGGACATCATCGCCGCCCGCGGCCTCAAGAGCCGGGTGCGCGACTATGGCCGGGTCTGGGATTTCGGCGGCCTCTCCGCCGAGGTCTGCCCGATCGACTGGCAGGGCCCCAAGCCGTGATCGAGGGGGGCTATCCCCTTCTGATGGCGCGCTACAACGCCTGGCAGAACCACCAGCTGTCCGAGCAGGTGGCGCCCCTGTCGGCGGAAGAGATGACGCGCGACCGGGGCAGCTTCTTCGGCTCCATTCTGGGCACGCTCAACCACCTCCTCTGGGGCGATGGCCTCTGGATGAGCCGTTGGAGCGATAGCGTGACGCGCCCGCCCGGGGGTATTGCCGAGAGCCCCCACCTCACCGGATCGGCGCAGGACTGGGCCCAGGCCCGGCGCGAACTGGACGGCCAGATCCTGGCCTGGGCCGGGGCGCTTGGCCCGGCGGATCTGGCGGGCGATCTGAGCTGGTACTCCGGCGCCCTGGGCCGCGAGGTGCGGCAGCCCCTGGCCACCTGCATTACCCATTTCTTCAACCACCAGACCCACCACCGCGGCCAGGTTCACGCCATGCTGACAGCCGCGGGCCAGGGCGCCCCGACAAGCGACCTGGTCTTCATGCCGGAGGATGCCGGATGGCCCTGATCTCTCCCTCGCGCCGCCTGCGCCGCACGCCCTTCTCCGACGGGGTCGAGGCGGCGGGCGTGTCCGCCTACACGGTCTACAACCACATGCTGCTGCCCACGGTCTTTCGCAGCGTCGAGGAGGACTATCACCACCTCAAGTCTGCGGTGCAGGTCTGGGACGTGGCCTGCGAGCGCCAGGTGGAACTGCGCGGCCCCGACGCGGCGCGGCTGATGCAGATGCTCACCCCGCGCGACCTGCGCGGCATGCTGCCCGGGCGCTGTTTCTACGTGCCCATCGTGGACGAGACGGGGGGCATGCTGAACGATCCCGTGGCCGTCAAGCTGGCCGAGGACCGCTGGTGGATCTCCATCGCCGACAGCGATCTGCTCTACTGGGTCAAGGGCATCGCCAACGGCTACCGGCTCGACGTGCTGGTGGACGAGCCCGACGTCTCGCCCCTGGCGATCCAGGGACCCAAGGCCGACGAGCTGGCCGCCCGGGTCTTCGGGGATGGGGTGCGCGACGTGCGCTTCTTCCGGTTCGGGCTCTTCGATTTCCAGGGCCGCCAGATGGTCGTGGCCCGCTCGGGCTACTCCAAGCAGGGCGGCTTCGAGATCTACGTCGAGGGGCGTGACATTGCCATGCCGCTCTGGCAGGCCCTGATGGAGGCGGGCCGCGATCTCGACGTGCGGGCGGGCTGCCCCAACGGGATCGAGCGGGTCGAGGGCGGGCTTTTGAGCTACGGCAACGACATGAACGACGACAACACGCCCCATGAATGCGGCCTGGGCCGCTTTTGCGACACCCAGACGGCAATCGGCTGCATCGGCCGCGATGCCCTCCTGCGGGTTGCCAAGGAGGGCCCGGTGCAGCAGATCCGGGCCATCGAGGTGGCGGGCGCGGCCTTGCCCCGCTGCGACAGGGCCTGGCCGCTTCTGGCGGGCGGCAAGCGGGTGGGGCAGGTGACCTCGGCGGCCTGGTCGCCCGACCACGGCACCAACGTGGCCATCGGCATGGTGCGGATGACCCACTGGGAGGCCGGCACGGTGCTGGAGCTGCAGACCCACGAGGGCAGCCGCGAGGCGCTGGTGCGCGAGAGTTTCTGGGCCTGAGCGCCCGGGTGAGCCGGCGGGACCGGGGGCCAGCCCCCGGACCCCCGGAGTTTATTGGCAAAACGAAGAGGGGCAGGCGCCCCGGAAAGGAAGCAGGATGTTCAACGCGCTGGTCGTGAAGAAGGATGAGGCGGGCAAGACCTCTGCCGCGGTCGAGGAGCTCTCGCTCGAGGATCTGCCCGAGGGCGAGGTCACGGTGGCGGTGGAGTACTCCACGGTGAACTACAAGGACGGGCTCTGCATCGGGCCGGGCGGCGGCCTGGTGCGGAACTACCCCCACGTGCCGGGGATCGACTTCGCAGGCACCGTCGAGGCGAGCAGCGACGCCCGCTACAAGGAGGGCGACAAGGTTGTCCTGACCGGCTGGCGCGTCGGCGAGGCCCACTGGGGCGGCTATTCCCAGAAGGCCCGCGTGAAGGCCGACTGGCTGGTGCCCCTGCCCAAGGGCTTCGACACGCGCCAGGCGATGGCGGTGGGCACGGCGGGCTTCACCGCCATGCTCTCGGTCATGGCGCTGGAGGACCACGGCATCAAGTCGGGCCCCGTCCTGGTGACCGGGGCGGCGGGTGGCGTCGGCTCGGTGGCGGTGGCGCTCCTGGCGGCCCTGGGCCACGAGGTGGCGGCCGTCACCGGGCGGCCCGAGGCCTCGGACTACCTGACCTCCCTGGGGGCCGGCCAGATCGTGCCGCGCTCTGAACTGAACGAGACCACCAAGCGGCCCCTCGAGGGCGAGACCTGGGGCGGCTGCATCGACGCCGTGGGCGGCGAGATGCTGGCCCGGGTGCTGGGCCAGATGAAGTACGGCGCCTCCGTTGCCGCCGTGGGCCTGGCGGGGGGCGCGGCCCTGCCCGCGACGGTCATTCCCTTCCTGCTGCGCGGGGTGAACCTCCTGGGCATCGATTCCGTCATGCAGCCCTACGAGAACCGCCTGCGCGCCTGGGAGCGGATCGCCCAGGACCTGCCGATGGAGAAGCTCGAGGCGATGGTCCAGCCCGCCACCCTGTCGGACCTGCCGCAGCTTGGCGCCGACATCCTCAAGGGCCAGGTCAAGGGCCGGGTCGTGGTGGACGTGAACGCATGATCGCCCGCCCCTGCGCGGTGCCGGGGGACAGCCTCCTGGCGCCCCGGGCCGCGCAGCCAGGCACCTATGCCGACTGCTTCGAGGTGATGCACCCCGGAGCGGTCGACCTTGCCGCCTTCCTGACGGCCTTCTACAGCACGCCGCTCTTCCGGCTGGAGCGCCTGATCCTGGCCCTGGTGCTGCGCCGCCCGGTGCGCCAGGCCGAGGTGGTGGCCCTGGCGGCGGGGGCCAAGCACTTCGCCGTCTGGACCGTCGAGGGACGCGACGCGGTGCAGATCCTCCTGGCGGACCGCGCGGGCCGCACGCACTCTTGGCTGGCGGCGGCGCCGAAGCAGGGCGGGGCCACGCGGCTGCTCTTCGGCTCGGCGGTGCTGCCGGGGCAGGGCGGGCGGCTCTCGGCCCCGGTGCGCACCCTGCTGCCGCTGCACCGGCTCTACGCCCGGCTGCTCCTGCGCAGTGCCGAATGGCGCCTGCGCTGGCCCTGAGGCTCGACGCCGCCGCCGCTTCGTCCTAGAAACCCGCTGAAGCAAGAGGAGACCCCCATGAGCGCCTACGACGACGAGAACATCTTTGCCAAGATCCTGCGCGGCGAGATCCCCAGCGTGAAGGTCTACGAGGATGCGGAGACCTACTGCTTCATGGACATCTTCCCCCGCACCGACGGCCACTGCCTCGTCATTCCCAAGAGCCCCTGCCGCAACATGCTCGATGCCACGCCCGAGCAGCTCGCCGCCTGCATGGCGACCGTGAACAAGGTCTCCAATGCCGCCAAGCGGGCCTTTAAGGCAGACGGCATCACGCTCTTTCAGTTCAACGAGGCGGCCGGGGGGCAGGAGGTCTTTCACCTGCACTTCCACATCCATCCGCGCCACGCGGGCGATTCGATCCGCCCGCCCGGTCAGGCCGGCGACATGGAGGCGATCAAGCGCCACGCCGCGGCGATTGCCGCGGAGATTCCCTCTTAAGGTGAATATGGCCCCGGCCCTTGCCGGGGAAATCCTTTAAATTACTTGATATTTCACGGGCGACGGTGAATGTTGCCCCTAGGTAAGCCTGGCTTGCCTGCGCGGTCAGCGGTGCGGACCCGCCCCCCCGGCAGCTATGCCCGGCGGGCCCCGTTCCCCTGATGGTGCGACAGAGGGAAGGAGGAGGACAGCCCCGGCCCGAGCCCCCGCGCGGCGGCCCGGACGGGCCCGGACTATCGGGTTGCCCCCCGAGTCTGAGATGTTAGGCACCCGCCCTCTTCGACAGTACAAGAACCAAGCGAAAGGAAGCCCATGGCTGATGAAACCGTGAATCAAGGCATACCGGCGCCGGAGGGCGCCGCGGATGTCATCGAGACGGAATACGAGATCGGACAGGATAACGTGGACGGCCGTTTCATCGGCTTCGGCTTCGACATCCACAACCCGGTCTTCATGATTTCGGGCCTCGCCGTGATGGCCTTCGTCTTCTACACCCTGGCCCTGCCGGAACAGGCCGAGGGTGTCTTTTCCAGCATGTTCGACTTCACCACCAAGAACTTCGACTGGTTCCTGATCGGGGCTGCCGATCTGGTGGTGCTCTTCGCGCTCCTCCTGATCGTCACGCCCTTCGGGTCGGTCCGGCTGGGCGGCAAGGAGGCCACGCCGGACTATACCTACCTGGGCTGGTTCGCCATGCTCTTCGCCGCCGGCATGGGTATCGGGCTGATGTTCTACGGCGTGTCCGAGCCCTTGACCCACTTCTCCACCGCCTTCGGCGAGACCGCTCTGGACGAGAACGGCCTGCGCACCGACTGGGCGCCCCTGGGGGCCGCGACCGGGGATGAGCCCGGTTCGATCCGGCTTGGCATGGCGGCCACCATCTACCACTGGGCCCTGCACCCCTGGGCCGTCTATGCCACGGTGGCCCTGGCGCTGGCGCTCTTCACCTACAACAAGGGCCTGCCGCTCACCATCCGCTCGGCCTTCTACCCGCTCCTGGGCGAGCGTGTCTGGGGCTGGCCGGGCCACGTGATCGACATCGTCGCGGTCTTTGCCACCCTCTTCGGCCTCGCCACCTCGCTCGGCTTCGGGGCGACCCAGGCCAACGCCGGCCTGAACGAGCTCTTCGGCGTGCCGATCGGGCGCACGACGGAAGTGGTTCTGATCACCCTGATCACCGCCGTGGCCCTGGTCTCGGTGCTGCGCGGCCTCGACGGCGGCGTGAAGGTGCTCTCGGAGGTCAACATGGGCCTGGCGGCCCTGCTGGCGCTCTTCGTGCTGATCGCCGGGCCGACGGCCTTCCTGATCAGCTTCTTCTGGGACAGCCTCAAGGCCTATGCCGAGTACCTGCCGGCCCTGGCCAACCCCTTCGGGCGCGAGGACATCAACTACTCCCAGGGCTGGACGGCCTTCTACTGGGCCTGGTGGATCTCCTGGTCGCCCTTCGTCGGCATGTTCATCGCCCGCGTCAGCCGCGGCCGCACCGTGCGCGAGTTCGTCGTCTGCGTGCTGCTGATCCCCTCTCTGGTCTGCGTCCTCTGGATGTCCATCTTCGGGGGCACGGCGATCCACCAGGTTCTGAATGACGGCTACACCGCCGCCCAGGACGCCGATCTGCCGCTGCAGCTCTTCAAGATGCTGGACGCCCTGCCGCTCACGGCGATCACCTCCTTCATCGGGATCGTGCTGGTCATCGTCTTCTTCGTGACCTCCTCGGACTCGGGCAGCCTGGTGATCGACACCATCACCGCGGGCGGCAAGATCGACGCGCCAGTGCCGCAGCGGGTCTTCTGGTGCATCTTCGAGGGTGCCGTGGCCATCGCGCTGCTGATCGGCGGCGGGCTGGCCTCGCTCCAGTCCATGGTGATCTCCACCGGCCTGCTCTTCACCATCGTGCTGCTGCTGCTCTGCGTCTGCATCCTGCGCGGCCTGCAGAGCGAGCGTAACCAGGCGAACTGAGGCAACCTGAGAGTGTAAATGATCAGCCCCGGCAATCACTTGCCGGGGTTTTTTCATGCCGATGCAGCATTTTGCATTTGACGACACGGGCGGAAGAGGGAACCTTGCGCCCATGACATTAGACATCGACTGGGTGCGGTCCCAATTCCCCGCTTTTTCAGAACCATCGCTTGAGGGGCAGGCTTTTTTTGAGAACGCCGGCGGCTCCTACACCTGCCGCCAGGTGATCGACCGGCTGACCCGTTTCTACACGCAGCGCAAGGTCCAGCCCTATGGCCCCTACGGCGCCAGCCGCCTCGGCGGCGAGGAGATGGACGAGGCCCGCAGCCGCCTTGCCGCGCTTCTGGGTGTTGAGACGCAGGAGCTGAGCTTCGGCCCTTCGACCACCCAGAACACCTACGTGCTTGCCCGCGCCTTTGCCCAGCTCATGGCGCCGGGCGAGGCCATCGTCGTGACCAACCAGGACCACGAGGCCAATTCCGGCCCCTGGCGCCGCCTGGCAGAGGAGGGGATCGAGATCCGCGAATGGGCCATCGACCCGGAGACCGGGCGGCTCGATCCGGCGGACCTGGAAAACTTGCTTGACGAGAAGGTGCGCCTGGTCTGCTTCCCGCACTGCTCCAACGTGGTGGGCGAGGTGAACCCGGTGGTGGAGATCACCGCCCTGGCCCACGCGGCGGGGGCCTTCGTCTGTGTCGACGGCGTTTCCTACGCGCCCCACGGCTTTGCCAACGTGGGCGACCTGGGGCCGGACATCTACCTCTTCTCGGCCTACAAGACCTTCGGGCCGCACCAGGGGATTATGGTGATCCGCAAGGCCCTCGGCCAGCTCCTGCCCAACCAGGGGCACTTCTTCAACGGCGATGTGCTCTACAAGCGCTTCACCCCCGCCGGTCCGGACCATGCCCAGGTGGCGGCCAGCGCCGGCATGGCGGACTACATCGACGCGCTCTACGCCCACCACGGCGGCGATGCCCGGGCCGATGCCGCCACCCGGGGCGCCGCGGCACACGACCTGATGCGCGGTCAGGAAACCCGTCTGCTGCAACCGCTGCTCGATGCGGTGAAGGCGCGCAACTCGGTGCGCTTGATCGGCCCCGCGCAGGCCGAGAGCCGGGCCCCCACTGTGGCCCTGGCGCTGAACCGGCCCGGCGCCGAGGCGGCGGCGGATCTCGCGCGCTTCGGCATCATGGCGGGGGGCGGTGATTTCTACGCCGGGCGGGCGCTTTCGGCCATGGGGGTGGACCCTGAGAAGGGCGTCCTGCGGCTGAGCTTCACCCACTACACCAGTGCCGCGGAAATGGATCAGCTTCTCAATGCCTTGGATGAGGTTTTGTAGGCCCCGCCATCTTGAACCCGCTCCCCGCGGCCTACTTCCAGCCGAACAGTCCCGATGGAAGGCCCCCGGATGAGCGACAAAAGACCGATCCTGCTCTGGTTTCGCCGCGACCTGCGGCTGAGCGATCATCCGGCCCTCGATGCCGCCTGCAAGAGCGGGCGGCCGGTGATCCCGGTCTTCATCCATGACCGCCTCTCCGAGGGCCTGGGCGCCGCGCCGCTCTTCCGGCTGGGCCTCGGCGTCGGCCACCTGGCCGAGAGCCTGGCGGAGAAGGGCAGCCGCCTGATCCTGCGCCGGGAGGTGGAGGCGCTGGACGCGCTCAAAAAGCTGATTGAGGAGACCGGCGCAGACGCCGTCTGGTGGACCCGGCTCTATGATCCCGAAACCATCGCGCGCGACAGCCAGATCAAGGAGAGCCTCAAGGAGGCCGGAATCGAGGCGCGCTCCTTCGGCGGCCACCTGATGTTCGAGCCTTGGACGGTGGAGACCAAGACCGGCGGCTACTACAAGGTCTACACTCCCTTCTGGCGCGCCGTGAAATCGGACGATGTGGCCGCCCCCCTGAGTACTCCCGGCAAGATCCCGGCGCCCGACAGCTGGTCCGAGAGCGACAACCTAGCCAGCTGGCGGACGGACCGCGCCATGGACCGGGGCGCCGAGGTGGTGCGGCCCTTCGTGCAGCTGGGCGAGGGCGCGGCCAAGTCGCGCCTTGGCAGCTTCATGGCCCATGGCGTGGCCGACTACGGCGAGACCCGCGACCTGCCCGGCGTCGATGGCACCTCCAACCTGTCGGAGAACCTCGCGCTGGGCGAAATCTCTCCCTTCCAGTGCTGGCACGCGGGCCAGCGCGCCCGCGAGGAGGGCAAGCGCGGCGCCGAGACCTTCCTCAAGGAGCTGGTCTGGCGCGAGTTCGCCTACCACCTGATGCACCACACGCCGCGCATCACCCACAGCAACTGGCGCGAGGAATGGCAGGCCTTCCCCTGGAACGAGGACGAGCGCAAGGCCGAGGTCTGGGCCTGGAAGAAGGGCCGCACCGGCATCCGCTTCGTCGATGCCGCCATGCGCGAGCTCTACGTCACCGGGCGGATGCACAACCGGGGCCGCATGATCGTCGCCAGCTACCTCACCAAGCACCTCATGTGCCACTGGGACATCGGCAAGCGCTGGTTCGAGGACTGTCTGATCGACTGGGACCCGGCCAGCAATGCCATGGGCTGGCAGTGGTCGGCGGGCTCCGGCCCCGATGCCACGCCCTTCTTCCGGGTCTTCAACCCGGTCACCCAGCTCGACAAGTTCGACAAGAACCGCGACTACACGGACCGCTTCATCGCCGAGGGGCAGGGCAACCCGCACGCAGATGCGCTGGCCTACTTCGAGGCCATCCCGCGCCACTGGGGCCTCTCTCCGAAGGATGCCTACCCCGATCCCGTCGTCTCCCCCCAGGAGGGCCGCGAGCGGGCGCTGAACGCCTACCAGAACCGAAACTTCTGACAATTGTGCATCGTGGCTGATCGGGTAGTCTGAGACCCGAGCCACCCATCAGGGAAAAAACATGATACTGACCAGCACCGAGGGCCAGAAGAACCTGCCGCGCTACTTCGCGCGCGTCTTCGCCATGGCCCAGGATCTGCGCAAGGGGCGCGTGGATTTCATCCTGCCCGACGGGCGCCACTTCCGGGCCGAGGGCCAGGGCCCCGGCCACGTGGCCGAGATCCACGTCCACAGCCGCGATCTCTTCGCCCGCCTCGTGCGCGAGGGCGATCTGGGCTTCTGCGACGCCTACCTCGACGGCGACTGGTCAACGCCCGACCTCCAGGCCTTCATGGACCTTGCCCACGACGGCAACGAGAACCTCTACGACGGCTTCCCCGGCATGGGGCTGGTGCGTCGTTTCGAGCAGCTCCGCTTCTGGCTCCAGCGCAACTCCAAGAGCCAGGCGCGCAAGAACATCAGCTACCACTACGACCTCGGCAACGATTTCTACGGGCTCTGGCTGGATGAGACGATGACCTACTCCTCGGCGCTCTTCCACAAGGACGCCCAGCAGTCGCTGGAGGCGGCACAGCAGGCCAAATACGCCAGCATGGTGGACCAGATGGGCGTCGACCCGGGCGATCACGTGCTGGAGATCGGCTGCGGCTGGGGCGGCTTTGCCGAATACGCCGCGCGCGAGCGCGGGCTCCGGGTGACGGGCTTGACGATCAGCCAGGAGCAGTTCAACTACGCCAAGGAGCGTATTGAAAAGGCTGGGCTTTCCGATCTGGTGGAGTTCAAGCTCCAGGACTACCGGGACGAGCGCGGCCACTACGACGGGATCGCCTCCATCGAGATGTTCGAGGCCGTGGGCGAGAAGTACTGGCCCGTCTACTTCGACACGGTGCGCGACCGCCTGAAGCCCGGGCGCAGCGCCACCCTGCAGATCATCACCGTCGATCACGCCCGCTGGGACGTCTACAAGCGCGGCGTTGATTTCATCCAAAAATACATATTTCCCGGGGGGATGCTGCCCTCTCCTAAAGTGCTGCGCGAACAGGTGGAGCGGGCCGGGCTGGTGGTGGAGAAGTCCATCGAGTTCGGCAAGAGCTACGACATCACCCTGCGCCGCTGGCACGAGACCTTCAACGCCCGCTGGGACCAGATCGCCTCGCTCGGCTTCGACGATCGCTTTCGCCGGATGTGGAATTTTTACCTCACTTCCTGTGCCGCGACATTTGACAGTGGAAATTGCGACGTGACGCAGATTACCATCCGGCGACCCGCCTGAGAGGGCCGAGCAAGGAGTGACCGGATGCCCACCGCCGCGCGTTTGATGGCCGCCATCTGCCTGGCCGTCACGGGCTTCGTCATCTCCGAGATGGTCAAGCCGCTGATGCCCGAAAGCACGGATTTCGGCCGCTTCGTGGAGCTCAACGTGATCCTCGGCGCCATCGTCGGTTGGGTCGTCATGGGCAAGCGGGCCGGGCGGGGCACCACCTCGGCGCTCAACAACGGCCTCACCGGGGTCTTCGTGCTGATGCTCTGGGGCATCTTCATCCAGGCCGCCAACGAGATGGTGCGCCTGGCCATGCGCAACCGCTACGACGGCCCGCTCGAGGCCATCGTGGACACCTTCAAGATCGGCGCCGAGTTCGCCGTGATCATCAGCACCGTCGAGATCGGCCTGGCCCTCCTGGTGGCCGCCGCCGTCTCTGGCCTGCTGACCGAGTTTGCAAGCAACCGCTGGCGGTAACACTTTGAGAAACCTGTTCTTCTACGGCACGCTTCGGCATGTGCCGCTGCTCGAGACGGTCCTGGGCGAGAGCGCCTCGGAGATCGACCTCACCCCCATGGCGCTGCCCGACTTCAAGGTCTCGGCCGTGGCCGAGGGGCCCTTCCCGATGATCGAGCAGAGCCCCGGCGACGAGGCGCCGGGCCTGCTGGTGCGCGGCCTGACCGAGGCCCAGATCGCCCGGCTCGACTACTACGAGGGCGGCTTTGCCTACGATCTGGTCCTGGCACCCCTGGGCGACGGCCAGGAGGCCGAGGTCTACCTGCCGCAGCCCGGCCTCTGGACGCCGGATGGTCCCTGGGACCTGGAGCAATGGGCCGAGACCTGGGGCGCCCTCTCCTGCCATGCCGCCTGGGAGGTGATGCAGCTCATGGGCCGCCAGAGCCGCGAGGAGGTGGCCAAGATCTTCTCGCGCATCCGCGCCCGCGCCCAGGCCCAGGTGAATGCCGCCAGCGCCCGCCACGGCGAGGGCGTGACCCAGGGCCGGATCGAGCTGGCCGAGCGCCAACGCATCCACGCGGGCTTCTACGCCCTCGACCACCTGCGCCTGGCCTTCGAACGCTTCGACGGCAGCCTGTCGGAGCAGGTGGACCGGCTGGTCTTCATCGGCTCCGACGCGGCCATCGTCCTGCCCTACGATCCCCGGCGGGACCGGGTCCTGCTGATCGAGCAGATCCGCATGGGGCCCCTGGCGCGGGGCGATGGCGGCGTCTGGATGCTGGAGCCCATCGCCGGCAACGTCGATCCGGGCGAGCATCCCGAGACCACGGCCCGCCGCGAGGCGCTGGAGGAGGCGGGGCTCAAGATCGACCATCTCGAACCCATCGCCGAGGTCTATGCCTCGCCCGGCAATGCCACGGAATTCTTCTACATCTACCTCGCCCCGACGGACCTGCCGGACGAGATCACCGGCCTCGGCGGCGAGGAGAGCGAGCACGAGGACATCCGCAGCCGGCTTGTGCCTTTTGACGAGCTTCTTGGCATGGCGGACCGGATGGCCTTTGGCAACGCGCCGCTGGTGCTGGCGGTAAACTGGCTGGCCCGGCACAGGGATCGCTTGAGGTCACAGGGGGGCGGGGTTACATCAGGGAAGCCTTAAGACTGGAGAAGCCCCATGCATGTCGCGTCGGAACTGGCGGAAGCCATTGGAAACACACCGCTCATTCGCCTGCGCAAGGCCAGTGAGGAGACCGGCTGCGAGATCCTGGGGAAGGCCGAGTTCATGAATCCCGGCCAGTCGGTCAAGGACCGGGCGGCGCTCTTCATCATCCAGGACGCGATCAGGCGCGGCGAGCTCAAGCCCGGCGGCACCATCGTCGAGGGGACGGCCGGCAACACCGGCATCGGCCTGGCGCTGGTCGGCGCCTCCATGGGCTTCAAGACGGTCATCGTCATCCCCGAGACCCAGAGCCAGGAAAAGAAGGACATGCTGCGCCTCGCCGGGGCCGAGCTGGTCCAGGTGCCCGCCGCCCCCTACCGCAACCCCAACAACTTCGTGCGCTACTCCGAAAGGCTCGCCAAGGAGCTGGCGCGCACCACGAACGAGGGCGTGATCTGGGCCAACCAGTTTGACAATGTCGCCAACCGCCAGGCCCATATCGAGACCACCGGCCCGGAGATCTGGGAGCAGACCAAGGGCAAGGTGGATGGCTTCTGCTGCGCCGTGGGCTCGGGCGGGACCCTCGCGGGCGTCGCCGCGGCGCTTCAGCCCAAGGGCGTGAAGATCGGCCTGGCGGACCCGGACGGCGCGGCCCTGCACAGCTACTACACCACCGGAGAGCTGGCCATGGAGGGCGGCTCCATCGCCGAGGGCATCGGCCAGGTGCGGATCACCAAGAACCTCGAGGGCTTCACGCCCGACTACAGCTACAACATCTCCGACAAGGAGGCCCTGCCGGTGGTCTTTGACCTGCTCGAGCACGAGGGCCTTTGCCTCGGCGCCTCCTCGGGCATCAACGTGGCGGGCGCCATGCGCCTGGCGCGCGACCTGGGTCGCGGCCACACCATCGTCACCATCCTTTGTGACTTCGGCACGCGCTACCAGTCCAAGCTCTTCAACCCGGAGTTCCTGCGCGAGAAGGATCTGCCGGTGCCGGGCTGGCTGGATCAGGCCCCGGCCGAGATCCCGAGCGTCTTCGAAGACGTCTGATGCGGCGCCTCCTCGGCATAGCGGCGGCGCTCTTCTGCGCCCTCTGGGTCATTGCAGCCCCGCTTGCCGCCCAGGAGGAGCTGAGCGCCGACCTGGAACGCTGGTCCACCCTGGCCCAGCGGGCCGAGACGGCGGTGGACCTGGGCCAGGGCAGCGAGGAGCTCTTCGAGAGCCTGCGCGCCTCCATCGCGGACTTCCGCACCCAGTTCAACGCGGCCCGTGACCTCAACGCCAACCGCATCGCCACCCTGCGCGAGCAGATCGCGGCCCTCGGCCCCCCGCCCGAGGGCGAGAACGCCCCCCCCGAGGCGCCCGACGTGGCGGCCAAGCGCGAGGAGCTGAACGAGCAGCTCAACACCCTCCTGGTGCCGGTTCAGAAGGCCGATGCGGAGTACGTGCGGGCCGACGCCCTGATCGCCCAGATCGACCAGATCCTGCGCGAAAGGCAGGCCGACAGGCTGCTTCAGGTGGTGCCCACGCCGCTCAACCCCGTGCACTGGCAGCAGGCCCTGACGGATCTCGTCCAGGCGGCCCAGCTGCTCTGGTCCGGCAGCCCCGAGAGCGACCAGGCGGTCTCCTGGGAGGAGCTGCGCGAGACCCTGCCGCTGGTCCTCGGGCTGAGCCTTCTCGGTGCCGTCCTGATCCTCAAGGGGCAGGCCTGGTCCCTGCTGCTTGTCCAGCAACTCCAGAGCCTCGGCGCCCGCGGCATCGGCATCTGGCGCTTCCTGGTCTCGCTCCTGCGCATCATCCTGCCCTTCGCCGGGCTCGTGCTACTGGCCCTGGCGGCCATCTCGACCGATCTCTTCGGGCCCAAGGGGGACGAGGTGATCCTCACCCTCGCGGTTCTGGGGGGCATCATGCTCGGCGTGCGCTGGGTGGCCGAAAGGGTCTTTGCCAAGGACGAGGACGAGGCCCTGATCCTGCTGCCGCCGGAAAAGCGCACCCTGGCGCGGGTCTACGTGAACCTCATCACCGTCACCCTGATCCTCTCCGAGCTGGTGATCCTGGTGCTGGAGGCGGGCTACCCGGCCGAGGCCTCGATCGCGGCCCTGACCTTCCCCTTCTACCTGGCCTCCAGCCTCGTTCTCTTCCGCATCGGGATGCTCCTGCGCGGCTACCACGACCCGGTAAACGATGACGCCGCCCTGGCCGAGGTCCGCGCCTCGACCCTGAGCCGCGTCGTGCGGATGCTGGGCAGCGGCGCCGTGGCAGTGGCCTGCATCGCGCCCCTGCTGCTGGCGGCGGGCTACTTCAACGCCGCCGAGGCGCTCCTGCCGCCCTACATCATGACCCTCGCGCTGCTTGGCCTCGTCATGGCCCTGCAGCGCTTCACGGCGGATGTCTACGGCGCCGTGACGGGGCAGGGGGTGGCGGCCCGCGAGGCCCTCATGCCGGTCCTCTTCGGGATGCTCCTGCTGGTCCTGGTGGCCCCCGTGCTGGCCCTCATCTGGGGCGCCCGGCTGACCGACCTGACGGAGCTCTGGGCCGCCTTCAGCCGCGGCTTCGCCATCGGCGAGAACCGGATCTCCCCGACGGACTTCCTGGCCTTCGCCGTCATCTTCGCGATCGGCTACGTCCTCACCCGGCTGATCCAATCGGCCCTGCGCACCAACGTCCTGCCCAAGACGCGGCTCGACATCGGCGGCCAGAACGCCATCGTTTCCGGCCTCGGCTACGTCGGTATCTTCCTCGCCGCCCTGGCCGCCATCACCGGCGCCGGGCTCGACCTCAGCTCCCTCGCCATTGTCGCCGGTGCCCTCTCCGTCGGCATCGGTTTCGGCCTGCAGAACATCGTCAGCAACTTCGTCTCGGGGATCATCCTGCTGATCGAAAGGCCCATCTCCGAGGGCGACTGGATCGAGGTCGGCGGCCAGATGGGCTACGTGCGCGACATCTCCGTCCGCTCCACCCGGATCGAGACCTTCGACCGCACCGACGTGATCGTGCCCAACGCCGACCTGGTGAGCGGCACCGTCACCAACTACACCCGCGGCAACACCGTCGGCCGCCTCATCGTGCCGGTCGGCGTGGCCTACGGCTCCGACACCCGCAAGATCGAGCGCATCCTGACAGAGGTGGCGGAATCCCAGCCCATGGTGCTGACCCAGCCCGGGCCCAACATCCTCTTCCTCAACTTCGGCGCCGACTCGCTGGAGTTCGAGATCCGCTGCTACCTGCGCGACGTGAACTGGATGATGGTCGTCAAGAGCGACATCAACCATGCCATCGCCGAACGCTTCGCCGCGGAGGGGATCGAGATCCCCTTCGCGCAGCGCGACATCTGGCTGCGCAACCCCGAGGTGCTGCACCCAACCCAGCGCGGCGAAGCGGCGGCGGTCAAGACCGACAATCCGGAGGAGCGGCCAGAGATGCGCACGCCGGACCCCGACCCAGACCCAGAAGGACAGACATGACCGACGCCCTCTTCCGCGAAGACGCCTACAGCCGCGAGACCCCCGCCCGGGTGACCCGGATCACCCCCGAGGGCGGGATCGTCTGCGACCGCTCGGTCTTCTATCCCACCGGGGGCGGCCAGCCGGGCGATTCCGGCCGCATCACCTGGGACGGGCGCGCCCTGCCGATCGCCACGGCGGTCAAGGGCGAGGGCGAGGAGGTGGTCCTCGTGCCCGCCGAACCCAGCGCCCTGCCGCCCGAAGGGGCCCACCTGGTGCAGGAGATCGACTGGGACCGCCGCTACCGCCACATGCGCATGCACACGGCCCTGCACCTGCTCTCCGTCGCCGTGCCCTACGGGGTGACCGGCGGCCAGATCGGCGCGGGCAAGGGGCGGCTCGATTTCGACATGCCCGAGGCCCCCGAGGACCGCGAGGCGCTGGAGGCGCTCCTGAACGACTACGTCGCCCGCGACGCCCGGGTCGAGGCCGACTGGATCAGCGGCGCCGAGCTGGAGGCCCGGCCCGAACTGGTCAAGACCATGTCCGTGCAGCCGCCGCGCGGCGCGGGCCAGATCCGCCTGGTGCGCATCGGCGCGCCGGAGGAACCGCTGGACCTGCAACCCTGCGGCGGCACCCACGTCGCCCGCACCGGCGAAATCGGTGCCCTGCGGCTTGGCAAGATCGAAAAGAAGGGCCGCATGAATCGCCGCCTCTACCTGCACCTGGAAGAGTGAGGCGCGGGCGGGGCAGGGGGGCCATTTTCCCTCTTGCAACTCCCGTCACGGGCACGTTAAACCGCCCCCCAACGGAGCGGTGGCCGAGTGGTCGAAGGCGCACGCCTGGAAAGTGTGTAGGCGGGAGACCGTCTCCAGGGTTCGAATCCCTGTCGCTCCGCCATTTACCAACCGCATCCCGAATCGGGCGCCCCTAACACCGCCCCATTCCCGCCGTGCTTCCCGGGCACAAAACCGTCCCTAGCCCCCAAAATCCCCGCGTCCAGCCGATTCCCGGCATGGTTTCTTCAAATTATTGGCAAAATGTTATCGGAACATTCTTGCCGGTAAAGGAGATTAATACTTGACAACCAGAATTTGGGTTGTTGCCGCCAGAAAGCGAGGTCGTCGATGTTGGCGCACGTTCGAGATTGGTCCAGGCTCCTGCACAACTGCTTCTTCTCCGATGCGGACCAATCGCTTTGCGCCCGCGCCTGGCAGTACCGCGAGGAACATTGGTTCTGGGCCATCTGGGTGATCCTCTTCACCCCCGGCCATTGCGAACGCAGCTACCGGCACCATCGCGTCACCCTGCGCGCCCAGGCGCGCCCGGTGCGGCGGCTCGATCAATCCCTTCAGTAAGCTGACAACTCAACCGGCCCGGTAGCCCCGCAGCGCCTCGCGGGCGATCTCGGCGGCCAGTTCGGCGGGCCGCTGCTCGCCCCGGTGGCGGTACCAGATGCCCACCCAGTTCACCGCCCCGAGGATCACCAGGCTGGCCAGCTTCGGCTCCAGGTCCGGCGCCAGGGAGCCATCCGTCTTGCCCGCGCGCAGGGCCTCGCGCACCAGCTCGTCGATCCGGTCGCGGCTGGTTTGGACGGTGCGCTTCTCGCCCGAGGTGACCATCGGGCGGGTGTAGCTCCAGAGGTACTGCATGTCCTTCTGGACCATGGTCTCGATGTAGGCGCGCAGGCCCCGGTCGAGCCGCTCGGCCGCCGTGCCCTGGCCCGCCATGGCCCCTTCCACCGCCGAAACCAGGCGGTCCATCCCCACCTCGTAGCACTGCATCAGCAGGTCGTTCTTGCTGCTGACGTAGTTGTAGAGGGCGGCCTTGGTCACCCCCAGCTCGGCGGCGATGGCCTCCAGGGGCACGTTTTCGTAGCCCTCGTTGCCGAATTTCTCGGCCGCGCAGCGGACGATTTCGCGGCGCTTGAGGTCGCGCAGCTGCTCTTTGGTGGGAAAGCCGGAAAGGGGTGTCATCCACACCTTATCCGCGCTCAACCGAAGGGCGTCAATAGAATGAACGGAATCAAGTTGACTTCCCGAAAGGCGTGTTGCTAATCATCGGGCGATTTTATGACCAACGGTTACCAAGACGCCATTCAGTCATGGTGAGGACCGGGGGCCATCACGCGCAGACGCAGGGGAGGGCGTGCGATGATCGAGAAGGTGCTGATTGCCAACCGGGGCGAAATCGCGATCCGCGTCGCCCGGACAGCGTCGGCCCTGGGGCTCGCCACCGTCGCGGTCCACACGGCGGACGATGCCGCCTCGCTGCACATCAAGCACGCCGATGAGGTGCGCCAGTTGCCCCAGGGCGGCGTGGCGGGCTATCTCGACATCCCCGCCCTGATCGAGATCGCCCGCGAGACCGGCTGCGATGCCATCCATCCCGGCTACGGCCTGCTGAGCGAGCGGGCGGACTTTGCCGAGGCCTGTGCCGCGGCGGGCCTCACCTTCGTCGGGCCCACGGCGGAGACCCTGCGGCAGCAGGGCGACAAGGTCTCGGCCCGCGCCCTGGCCGAGAAGGCGGGCGTGCCGGTGCTGCGCGGCTCGGCGCCCTTCGCGGATGCTTCTGCGGCCCTGGCCTTCTTCGAAGAGCAGGGCAGTCAGCCCCTCATGATCAAGGCAGTGAACGGCGGCGGCGGCCGCGGCATGCGCATCGTGCGGGAGCGCGACCAGGTCGCCCCGGCCTTCGAGGCGGCCCGGGCCGAGGCCCTCTCGGCCTTCGGCGAGGGGGCCCTCTACGCCGAGCGGTTCCTGGCTTCCGTGCGCCACATCGAGGTTCAGATCATCGGCGACGGGCAAGATGTGACCCACCTCTGGGAGCGCGACTGCTCGGTCCAGCGGCGGCACCAGAAGATCATCGAGCTGGCCCCCGCGCCGCACCTGCCCGAGGCGACCCGCGCGGCTCTGCTGGAGGCCGCCGTGGCGATCGGCCGGGCCTGCGCCTACCGCGGCCTCGGCACGGTGGAGTTCCTGGTGGAGCCGGAGGGCCAGTTCTACTTCATCGAGACCAACCCCCGCATCCAGGTCGAGCATACCATCACCGAGGAGATCACCGGCCAGGATCTGGTGGAGATCCAGCTCCGCCTCGCCGGGGGCGCCAGCCTGGCGGACCTGGGCCTGGGCGGCGCGCCGGTGCCGCCACGGGGCTACAGCCTCCAGGCCCGGATCAACACCGAGCGTTTTGAGCCGACGGGGGACTTCACCCCCACCGGTGGGCACCTCTCGGCCTATGCCGTGCCCGGCGGGCCGGGGGTCCGCGTCGATCACGCGGGCTATGCGGGCTATGCCACCAATCCCAACTTCGACTCCCTCCTGGCCAAGCTGATCCTGCACGAAAAATCGGATGATCTCGGCCGCCTCCTGGCCCGGGCCGAGCGGGCCCTCTCGGAATTTCAGGTCGGCGGGGTGGAGACTAACATCCCCTTCCTGCGGCGCCTCCTCTCCCTACCGGGCCTGGCCGAGTGGCAGGTGGACGTGCGCACCCTCGACCGGCGCCAGGCCGAGCTGGTGGAGGCCGGGGAGGGGGCCGCGCGCTTCTTCGAGACGGCGGCGGCGGAGGGGCCCGAGGAGGTCCGCCTGCCCGCGGGCTGTGCCGCCCTGCGCGCCCCCATGCAGGCCATGGTGCAGGAGGTCTGCGTGGCCCCGGGCGAGCTTGTCGCCAAGGGGCAGCGGGTGGCCTTGATCGAGGCCATGAAGATGCAGCACACCGTCCTCGCAGAAGAGGGCGGCGAGGTGGTGGAGATCTTCGCCGAGGCAGGCCAGACCATCCCCGCCGGGGCGCCGATGCTGGCCTTCCGCCCCGACGACAGCCTGGCGGCTGTGGATGCCGAGGAGGAGCCGCCGGACCCGGACCACATCCGGCCCGACCTGGCAGCCCTCCAGGCGCGCCTGGCCAAGACCCTGGACGAAAACCGCCCCAAGGCCGTCGAACGGCGCCGCAGCCGGGGCCAGATGACCACGCGGGAGATCGTCGAGGGCCTCTGCGAGGGCGGCGACTTCCACGAATACGGCCAGCTTGTCCTGGCGGGCCAGCGCCGCAAGCTGGGCCTGGAAAAGCTGATCGACCTCTCGCCCGCCGACGGCATCGTCACCGGGATCGGCGCCATCAACGGCGCGACCTTCGCCGAAGAGCGCGCGCAGGTGGCGCTCCTGGCCTACGATTCCACCGTCATGGCGGGCACCCAGGGCTACTTTGGCCACCTCAAGACCGACCGCATGATCGAGGTGGCGCGCGACAGGGGCCTGGCGAGCGTCTTCTTCACCGAGGGCGGCGGCGGGCGGCCAAACGACGATGACTTCGCCCAGACGGTCCAGTCGGGCCTCAAGGTCACCACCTTCGCCGAATATGCCCGGCTTCAGGGCTGGGGCCCGCGCATCACCGTCAACTCGGGCTTCTGCTTTGCCGGCAACGCGGCCCTCTTCGGGGCGGGCGACATCCGCATCGCCACCCGCAACTCCTGGATCGGCCTGGCGGGCCCGGCGATGATCGAGGCCGGGGGCATCGGCACCTTCAGCCCCAAGGAGATCGGCCCCGCCCCGATGCACGCCCGCCGGGGCCTGCTCGACATCCTGGCCGAGGACGACGCCGCCGCCGTGGCGGCGACCCGCAAGGTGCTCTCCTACTTCCAGGGCGATCTGCCGGACTGGGACGCGCCCGATCAGCGCCTGCTGCGCCACGCCATCCCCGAGGACCGCAAGCGGAGCTACCTCATCCGCCCGGTGATCGAGGGCCTGGCCGACAGTGACAGCTTCCTCGAGCTGGGCGCCGAGCATGCCCCCGGCATGATCACCGGCTTCCTGCGCATCGAGGGGCGGCCCATGGGCCTCATCGCCAACAACCCGCAGCACCTGGGCGGCGCGCTCGATGCGGCGGCCTCGGCCAAGGGCGCCCACTTCCTCAAGCTCTGCGCCAAGTTCGCCCTGCCGGTTCTGTCGCTCTGCGACACGCCGGGCTTCATGGTCGGTCCCGAGAGCGAGGAGGAGGGCGCCGTCGCCGCCGCCTGCGAGCTCATCTCGGCCGGCGCCAACCTGGGCGCGCCGATGTTCTTCGTCTGCCTGCGCAAGGCCTACGGCATCGGCGCCCAGGCCATGGCCGCGGGCAGCCTCGGCGAGCCGACCTTCTCGCTGGCCTGGCCGACGGGCGAGTTCGGCCCCATGGGCCTCGAGGGGGCGATCCAGCTGGGCTACCGCAAGGAGCTGGAGGCCGAGAGCGACCCGGCGGCGCGGGAGGCCCTCTACGAGCGGCTGGTGGCGGAGCTCTACCAAAGGGGCGGGGCCATGAACGTGGCCTCCACCCACGAGATCGACGCGGTGATCGACCCCTCCGAAACCCGGGGCTGGATCGCCAAGGGATTACGCATGGCCGCCGCGCGCTAGCCGGGGCCGGATCAAGGGAGGATCAGCAGTTGAGGCAGGAAATCGAAAAGCAGGTTCAGGAACTGCGCCTTTTGCAGGCGGAAAGCTGGCCCGAAGGCGTCTCGCGCGAGCTGCGCTACCGCGGCGGCAAGGTTCCACTCAGCCAGTATGTCCGGGCCGAGGCCGAGCGCCGCCCCGACGATTCGATGATCCACTACTACGGCCGCAGCCTCTCCTGGGGCGAGGTGGACCGCCTCTCTGACCGCTTCGCTGGGCTCCTCCGGGCGCGCGGGATCGGGCAGGGGGATCGCGTTGCCCTGATGATGGGCAACTGCCCGCAGTTCACCATCTGCTTCTGGGGCATCATGAAGCTGGGCGCCGTCCTGGTCCCGGTGAACCCCATGTTCAAGGCGGTGGAGCTGACCTACCAGCTCAACGACAGCGGCGCCGACCTGCTGGTCTTCCAGGATGATCTCGCCCCTCTCGTGGCCCAGGTGCAGGAGGCCGTGACAGTCCGCAGCTACCTGGCCACCGGCGCCGCCGAGATGGCGGCCGAGCAGAGCCCCATTCCCCGCCCCGAGGGCATGGGCGCTGCCCCCGAGGCGCCGGGCGTCGAGCGCCTGCTGGCGGCCCTCGAAGAGGCCGACCCCTTCACCGGGCCCGACTGCCTCGATCTCGATGCCATGGCGGCGCTCAACTACACGGGCGGCACCACCGGCATGCCCAAGGGCTGCGTCCACACCCACGGCGACATGCTCTATACCGTTGCCGCCTACTGCGGCCCCGCCATGGCCGAGGCCGGCCCGCGCGACACCATCGTCAACTTCTTCCCCATGTTCTGGATCGCGGGCGAGGACCTGGGCGTCCTGGCGCCGGTCTACACCGGCGCGGCGGTCTGCCTGCTGCACCGCTGGGATGCCCTGGGCTGGATGGCGGCGGTGGATCACCACCGGGCCTCTGTCGTCACCCTGCTGGTGGACAACGCGGTTGAGGTGATGCGTCACCCGGAGGTGAGCAAGTATGACCTCACCTCCCTGCGCAACACCTCCGTCTGCTCCTTCGTCAAGAAGCTGGGCGAGGGCTTTCGCTGCGACTGGCGCGCCCTGACCAAGAGCACCATGGTCGAGGCCGCCTACGGCATGACCGAAACCAACACCTGCGACACCTTCACCGTGGGCCTGCAGGAGGGCAACTACGACCTGGCCCAGCAGCCTGTCTTCGTGGGCCTGCCGGTGCCCGGCACGGACATCATCATCCGCGACTTCGAGACCGGCGCGCTCAAGCCGCTGGGCGAGTCCGGCGAGATCTGCGTGCGCTCGCCCTCGGTGCTCAAGTCCTACTGGCAGAAGCCCGAGGAGACGGCCCACGCCCTGCGCGACGGCTGGCTGCACACGGGCGACATCGGGATGGTGAACGAACGCGGCTTTGTCCACTACCTGGGCCGCCGCAAGGAGATGCTCAAGGTCAACGGCATGCCCGTCTTCCCGGCGGAGATCGAGATGCTGCTGGGCCGCCACCCGGCCATCATCGGCTCCGGCGTGGTGGGCCGCGCCGACGCCCAGAAGGGCGAGGTGGCCGTGGCCTTCATCCAGCTCGACCCGGCCCAGGCCGAGGGGCTCGACGCCGAGGGCCTGCGCCACTGGTGCCGCGACCAGATGGCCTCCTTCAAGGTGCCCGAGATCCGGCTGGTGGAGAGCCTGCCGATGACCGCCACCGGCAAGGTCAAGAAAGAGGAACTGTCGGCCCTGCTCTGAGCGGGGCGGCAGAGGAACGCGCGGGGGCCGTGCCCCCGCAGGCAGATGAGTATGAGGAGGATACCATGAAGCATCTGAAACTGACCGCCCTGGCCACCGCCACGGCCCTGACCCTGGCCCCGGCCCTGCAGGCCGAGACCCTGCGCCACGCCATCGGCGCCGCCGCCGTCTCGGGCCTGCTCGACGGCACCGAGGCCTGGGCCGACCACATCAAAGAGGCCACCGGCGGCGAGGTCGAGGTAAAGATCTACGCGGGTTCCCTGCTCAACTTCACCGAAACCTTCACCGGCCTGCGCGACGGCATCGCCGACAGCGGCTTCGTCGTCCCCGCCTACCACCGGGCCGAGCTGCCCTACGCCAACCTGCTCAGCGACATGGGCACCGCCGGGGTCGATCCCGTGGCCATGGCGGGGGCCGCCAACGAGTTCATGTTCACCTGCCAGCCCTGCCTGGCCGAGTTCAACGCCGCGGGCCAGATCTTCCTCGGCAACACGGTGACCGGGCCCTACTACATGTACAACCAGGAGCCGGTGCAGAGCCTGGAGGACTTCGAGGGCATCAAGGTGCGCGGCTTCGGCCCCTTCAGCCGCTGGCTCGATGCCATGGGCGCCTCGGCGGTCAGCCTCGGCGCCACGGATATCTACGAATCCATGAGCCAGGGCCACATTGACGGCAACGTCCACACGCTCGAGACGCTCGACACCCTCTCCACCGGGGAGGTGGCGGACTATGCCCTGAACCAGCCCGTCGCCGTCTTCATCGGCAACACCATGTTCAACGTCAGCCAGCTCACCTGGGCCGGGCTCGACGCCACCACCAAGCGCGCCATGATCGACGGCGCCGCCCTGGGCCACGCCATCGCCACCATCGACAGCGTGAACCAGGCCAAGACCATCCTGGACGATCCCCAGGCCCACGGGGTTGAGCTGCTGGAGCCCTCGGCGGACGTGAAGGCCAAGTCCGAGGCCTTCCGTACCAGCGACATGGAGACCGTCGTGAGCCTCAACCGCGACACCTACGGCATCGGCGACGCGGAAGATCAGGTGGCCCGCTTCCAGGAGCTGGTGGCCAAGTGGGAGACCCTGGTCGAGGGGATCGACACGAGCGACCCCCAGGCCGTCGGCGACCTCTACCTGGAGGAGGTCTTCTCCAAGGTCGATCCGGCCACGCTGGGCTAAAAACCGTGCCCGCCCCGGCTGACCGGGGCGGGCTTTCTTCAGCGCACAGGGAGGGCCGCGCGTGGACAGACTGGTGCAACTCGATCTCTGGCTGACCCGGGCCGCCGCGGCCCTGGCAGCCCTTGCGGTGATCGCCATGATGCTGGTGGTGGCCACCGATGCCTTCTTCCGCCAGGTGCTGGACCTGCGGATGCCCTTTGTCTCGGTCATCGTGGCCAAGTACTTCATGGTGGCCATCGCCTTCCTGCCCCTGGCCCTGGCCGAGGCCCAGGACCGCCACATCTCGGTCGATCTGGTCTATGGCAAGCTTGCCCCGGCGTTCCAGCGGTGGGCGGCGCTGCTGGTCCACGGGCTGGCCGCCGTCACCTGCGCCTGCCTCACCTGGACCATGTGGGACGAGGCCCTGCGCCGCTTCGGCAGCGGCACCGTGGCGGTGGAGGATGGCGTCTCCATGCCCATCTGGCAGGGCTACTTCCTGCTGCCCTCGGGCTTTGCCCTGCTGACCCTCACCTACCTGCTGCGCATCGCCCTGGCGCTCCTCGGCCGCGCCGCCGCCCGCACCCCCCTGATCGACGATCCCGCCGACATCCAAGAAGAGGCCCAAAGATGACACCCGAACTGATCGGACTGGTCGGCCTGGCCATCCTGGCCCTGCTGCTGCTCCTGCGGATGCCCGTTGGCCTCTCGCTGATCCTGGTCAGCTTCACCGGCATCTACGTCCTGCTCGGGCCGCGCCCGGCCTGGGGCATCCTCACCTCCGTACCCTACGAATTCGCCGCCAAGTGGACCCTCTCGTCGGTGCCCATGTTCCTGCTCATGGGCTACGTCTGCTACCACGGCGGAATGACCCGGGCGCTCTTCTCCGCCGCCCGTTCCTGGCTCGGCGCCCTGCCGGGCGGCCTGGCCATCGCCTCAGTCTTCGGAGCCGGGGGCTTTGCCGCCGTCACCGGCTCCTCCGTGGCCTGCGCCGCCGCCATGGGCCGCATCGCCGTCCCCGAGATGACCCGCGCAGGCTACGATCCGGGCCTCGCCACCGGCTCCATCGCGGCGGCCGGCACCCTCGGCGCCCTCATCCCGCCCTCGATCCTGCTGATCCTCTTCGGCATCTTCGCCCAGGTCCCCATCGGCGAGCTTTTCCTCGGGGGCATCGGCGCCGGCGTCCTGACGGCCCTGGTCTATGCCGCCATGATCTACATCCGCGTCCGCCTCAACCCCGAGCTGGCCCCGACCCGCGAGGCCGCCGCCCCCTGGGCCGAACGCTTCGCCCACCTGCGCGGCATCTGGCCGGTGATCCTGCTCTTCGTGGTGGTGATCGGCGGCATGTTCGCGGGCCTCTTCACCGCCACCGAGGCGGGTGCCGTCGGCGCGCTCGCCGCCTGCCTGATCGCCTGGGTAAACGGCGGCCTCACCCTGGCCACCCTGCGGCGTTCGGTGAACGAAACCATCGTCACCTCCGCCGCCCTCTTCCTCATCGCCATCGGGGCCAACCTGCTGACCCGCTTCCTGGCCCTCTCCGGCTCGGGCGAGCTGATTACCGAAACCATCCTCACCTTCGGCGCCTCCGAGCTGGCGCTGATCCTCGGCATTGCCCTGGTCTATATCCTGTTGGGCATGTTCCTCGATCCCATCGGCGCCATGCTCCTGACCCTGCCGGTGCTCCTGCCGGTGGTGGAGGAGGCGGGCATCCACCTCATCTGGTTCGGCGTCTTCGTCGCCAAGTTCCTGGAGATCGGCATGATCACCCCGCCCGTCGGGCTCAATGTCTTTGTCATCAAGGGCGTGGTGGAACGGGGCATCTCGCTCGGCGTGATCTTCCGCGGGGTGATCTGGTTCCTCGTCGCCGATGCCGTGGTGGTGGCCCTGATGGTGGCCTTCCCGCAGCTCATCCTCTGGCTGCCCGGCCTCAACTGAGGCGGGCCGCCTAGTTCATCAGGTCCTCGAAAAGCGACTGGCTGCGCCGGTGGCCGGCAGAGTCGCCGCCCAGGTTCAGCGCGCCGCGCCGACCCTGGACCTGCCAGGGGGTCTCCTGGATGCGGGTCGCCTCGGCGCTCTCGCTCGGGCGGTCAAGGCGGGTGGGGGGCGCTTGGGTCATCTTGCTCTCCTTGCAGCGGCACTCGGGGCAGGAGATAGCGGGCGGCAGCGGGGCGCAAAGGGCCCCATGCCTGCGGCAAATCAGCCCCTCGGCCCGGGCGCGCAGAAGAGCTCGTAAAGCAGTTCCAGCAGCCGCGCCGCGCGGGGGTCCGCCAGGCTGTAGTAGATCGCCTTGCCCTCGCGCCGGGGTGTCACCAGCCCCTCGGCCCGCAGCCGAGAGAGCTGCTGCGAGACCGCCGCCTGGCGCGCCGAAAGCAGCTCCTCCAGCTCGTTGACCGATTTCTCCCCGCTCCCCAGGTGGCAGAGGATCATCAGCCGCCCCTCGTGGCTGAGGGTCTTGAGAAAGGCCGCCGCCTCCTCCGAGCGTTCCAGCATCAGCTCGGCCTCGGTCGGGGCGATCTCCTTGGGGGTTGGGGCAGGGGGCATCAGCGTCGCGTCCTCTGGGGCCTGCTCCTTCTACAGGCTGCGCGCGGCGGGATCAAACCTGGCCCGCCCAGCGGCCCTTGAGGAAGGCGGCCAGCCTCTCGTGCGCCGCCTCCGCCGCATCGGCAAGGCCCAGGTAGCCGAAGAAGCCGTGGGTCATGCCCGCGTAGCTCTCTACCTCTGTCGGCACGCCCGCCGCCGCCAGGGCCTCGGCATAGCGCCGGCCCTCCTCCACCAACACATCGCACTCGGCCAAGAGCACCAGCGCCGGGGCCAGCCCCGCCAGGCTCTCGGCCAGATGCGGGGCGGCGCGCCAGTCGTCGTGGTGGGCCGGATCAGGCAGGTAGCGCTCCCGGAACCAGTCCACGGCACCCCGGTCCAGAATGCCGTATCCCGTGCCGTAACGGTCGTAGGAGGGGGTGCCGCCGCGATAGTCGATCACCGGGTAGACCAGCGCCTGGGCCGAGAGCGCCAGCCCCGCCTCCCGCGCCAGCAGGGCCGCGACGGCGGCCAGGTTGCCCCCCGCGCTGTCACCGCTGACGGCGATCCGGGCAGGGTCGATCTCCAGCCGCGCGTGGCGCGCAAAGGTCCAGCGCAGGGCGTTGAAGGCATCCTCCACCGCCGCCGGGAAGGGATGCTCCGGCCCCATCCGGTAATCGACGGAGATGACCACCGCGCCGCTCTTCAGGGCCATCATCCGGGCCACCGTGTCATGGCTGTCGAGGCTGCCGATGACATGGCCGCCGCCGTGGAAAAAGACGATCGCGGGCGCCCCTTGCGCCGCCTCGGGCCGGTAGATCCGCACCGGCACATGGCCGAAGCCCGGCCCGGTCGAGGCCTCCGAGACGGCGGCCAGGGGCGGTGCCGGATAGTCCCGCAGGCGCGCCCGGGCCATGTTCTCCACCAGCTCCCGCGCCGCCCCCGTCTCCATCTGGCTGAGCGGCGGAATGCCCAGCTCCGCCGTGCGGTCGATGATCTGCTGGATCTGGGGGTGGACGTCCTTCGGCACGGCGGCTCTCCTCACTCTTGTCGGCGGCAGAGTGCGCCGCCCCCGGGCCATCTTCAAGCGCGAAAAAGCGCCCCCGGCCCTTGTGCCTTCGCGCAGGACGGGTAGCCTAAGCCACAGGTGAGGAAAGGAAAATTTCATGGCGAAAGACAGTGGCACGGGGATCGAGCAGCTCGATGTCCTGGTGGTGGGGGCCGGCATCTCGGGCATCGACGCGGCCTATCATCTGCGCAAGGAACACCCCGACAAGAGCTTCGCCCTGCTGGAGGCCCAGGAGGACATCGGCGGCACCTGGCAGACCCACCGCTTCCCCGGCATCCGCTCCGACAGCGATCTCTTCACCTTCGGCTTTGCCTGGAAGCCCTGGCGCGGCGTGCCCATCGCCACGGCGGACGAGATCCTGTCCTACCTCAAGGAGGCCATCGAGGAGAATGACCTGGGCCGCCACCTGCGGCTCTCGCACCGGGTTCTGGCGGCGGACTGGGACGCGGAGGCGGCACGCTGGATCGTCACCGCGGAAGGCCCCGAAGGGCCCCGGACCATCGCGGCGCGCTTTCTCTGGATGTGCGCGGGCTACTACGACCACGCGCGCGGCCACACCCCCGACTGGCCCGGCATGGCGGACTTCACGGGCACCATCGTCCACCCCCAGACCTGGCCCAAGGGGCTGGACTACGCGGGCAAGCGCGTCGTGGTCATCGGCTCGGGCGCCACGGCGGCCACCATCATCCCCGCCATGGCAGAGACGGCGGGCCAGATCACCATGCTGCAACGCTCGCCCACCTACTACTTTCCGCGCCCCCGGATGGACGAGTTCCAACAGACCCTCTCAGAGCTGGGCCTGCCCGAGGCGGAGTTCCACGCCATCATGCGCCGCAAGTTCCTGCGCGACGGCGAGGTGACGGCCCGCCGCGCCCGCGAGGAGCCCGAGGCCCTGGCGGCGGACTTCCTTGCCGGGGTCTCGGCCCACCTGGGCGAGGAGCAGATGGTGGCGGAGCACTTCACCCCCAGCTACCAGCCCTGGCGCCAGCGCGTCGCCCTGGTGCCCGATGGCGATCTCTTCGCCACCCTGCGCAGCGGAGCGGCCGAGATCGTCACCGACAGCATCGAACGCTTCACGCCCGAGGGCCTGCGCCTCACCTCCGGGCGGGAGCTGGCGGCCGACATCATCGTCACCGCCACGGGGCTGGAGCTGAGCCTCTTCGGCGATCTGCCGCTGCGCGTCGCGGGGCGCGAGATCGACATCTCCCAGCATGTCACCCACCGGGGCATGATGTTCTCCGACATTCCCAACTTCGCCACCGTCTTCGGCTACCTGCGGTCCAGCTGGACCCTGCGGGCCGATCTCGTCTCGGCCTACCTCTGCCGCCTGCTGGCGCGGCTCGACGCGGACGGCGCGCGCTCCGTCACCCCCGAGCTGCCCCCGGCGGACCGGGAGATGCCCCGCGGCCCCTGGATCGACCCGGAGAACTTCAACCCCGGCTACATCATGCGCGGGCTCGACAGGATGCCCCGCCAGGGCGACAGGCAGCCCTGGATCATGACCCAGGACTACTACCGCGACCGCGAGGAGCTGCCCTGCGCCGATCTCGACGACGGCACGCTGGTCTACCGCTAGGCGGCCAGCTCCGCCCGCCAGGGCGGATCGGCCCCGACCCGGGTGACGCTGATCGCCGCCACCCGGCAGGCAAACTCCAGGGCGCGCGCCAGGTGCCCCTCCGACAGGAGCGGCAGGGCGGCGGGGCTGAGGGCGCCGCCGCCGTCGAGCGCGTGCAGGAAGCCGGCGGTGAAGGTATCGCCCGCGCCGATGGTGTCGCGCAGGGGGCCGGGCAGGGGCGGCGCGGGCAGGCTGATCCTGTCCCTGTCGGTATAGAGGCTGGCCCCGCGCGCCCCGTGGGTCACCAGGATCAGCTTGGGCCGCCCCTGGCGCAGGGCGGCGGCCTCTTCCTCGGCCCCGCGCGTGGGCGCCAGCCAGGCCAGGTCCTCGTCGCTCAGCTTGATGATGTCCGCCAGGGCGCACATGCGGGCGATCCGGGCGCGCATCGGGGCCGCCTCCTCGATCAGGGCGGGCCTGATGTTCGGGTCGAGCAGCCGCAGGCAGTCCTGGGGCAGGGCCGCCATGGTCCGTTCGAAGGTGGCGCCGCAGCCCGGCAGGGCCAGGGAAATGCCGCCAAAGCAGGCGGCCCGCACCCGGCCCGGCAGGGCAGGCGCCTCCGTGAGGGCATTGAGCGAGGTGCCGCGGTCGTAGAAGCTGTAGGCCGCATCCCCCGCCGAGAGGGCCGGGAAGGCCAGGGTCGTCGGGGCTGAGACCCGGGGGCAGAGCGACAGGTCCACGCCGCTTTCGCCCAGGTGCCGGGCCAGCTCCGCGCCCAGCCCGTCGCCCGAGAGGGCGCTGAACAGCCCCGCCTCGGAGCCCAGCCGCCCCAGGGCCACCGCCGCATTGAGCGCGGCCCCGCCGGGGCGCGGGACGAAGGCCCGCGCGCCCGCCGCGGTGGCACCGGGGACCATGTCGATCAGGGCTTCGCCGCAGCAGAGGATCATGGCCTCAGCCTAGCACCCCTGCCGCCCCCTGGCGCGGGAAATCTGCCTCAGTCGTAGCGCAGCGGCTGGGCCTTGCCCCGGAAGACCCAGTAGGCCAGGGCCGTGTAGCCCAGGATCGTCGGCACCACGAAGATCGCCCCCACCAGTATGATCGCCAGGCTCTCGGGCGCGGCGGCGGCCTCGTAGATCGTCAGCTGCTCGGGCACCACGTAGGGATAGAAGCTGTAGGCCAGCCCCATGAAGGCCAGGGTGAAAAGCCCCAGGGCCGAGACGAAGGGCGCCCAGGCCCAGCGGTCGCCCTCGTCCGGCAGATGCCGGAAGGACCGGCCCAGGATGAAGAGCAGCAGCAGCGACAGGATCGGCAGCGGCGAGAGCAGCAGGATTTCCGGGAAGGAGAACCACTTCTCCCAGATCCGCGGCGAGACCAGCGGCGAGGCCAGGGAGATGGCCCCGATGCCGATGACCAGACCCCAGATGCACTCCTTGGCCCAGCGGACGGCCCGCACCTGAAGCTGGCCCTCGCCTTTGAGGATCAGCCAGGCGGCGCCGATGAAGGCATAGCCCACCGTCAGGGCCAGGGCGCAGAGCAGCGAGAAGAGCAGCGTCAGCGGCGTGAACTGAAGCCCCATGACGTAGAGCCCCAGCATGAAGCCCTGGCTCAGCGAGGTCATCAGCGAGCCGATGAAGAAGAGCCGGTTCCAGAGCGCCTTGTACTTGGCCCGCGCCTTGACCCGGAACTCGAAGGAAACGCCGCGCAGGATCAGGCCGATCAGCATGATGAAGACCGGCAGGTAGAGGGTCGAGAGGATCAGCCCGTGGGCCGTCGGGAAGGCCACCAGCAGAAGCCCCACCGCGAGGACGAGCCAGGTTTCGTTGGCGTCCCAGAAGGGCCCGATGGAGGCCACCATGGTGTCGCGCTCCTCGTCGCTGGCGGCCAGGGGGGTCAGGATGCCGACCCCCAGGTCGTAGCCGTCCAGGATGACGTAGAGCAGGATCGAGAAGCCCATCAGGGTGGCAAAGACCACGGGCAGGAACTCGGCGGCGGGTTG
The DNA here is from genome assembly GCA_965212515.1 of Sulfitobacter sp. GTDB lineage: Bacteria > Pseudomonadota > Alphaproteobacteria > Rhodobacterales > Rhodobacteraceae > Sulfitobacter. Next base: position 550,560 of record OZ243122.1, on the reverse strand, counting down.
TCCAAGGATCATCATCTCTGTCACTCCGCCGGCACCACGCCGCGGTCCTCGCGGCTGATCACGTCAACCACGGCACCGCCGGAGGTGGGCCCCATCTCCTCGAGCGGGGCCCCGTGCCGGGCCTTGAGCGCCAGGTAGATCACCACGCCGATGTAGGCAAAGAGCAGGGCGGCATAGACGGCCAGGTAGCCCAGCAGGGTCGAGAGGACCATCGGCGCGGGCACGTCGGCCACGGCCTCCGCGGTGGACATGACCCCCTGCACCAGCCAGGGCTGGCGGCCGATCTCGGTCGTGTACCAGCCCGCCAGGGTGGCCAGCCAGCCCGAGAGGGCCATGGGCACCAGCGCCAGCAGGAAGAGCTTGGGCAGGCGGTCGATCTGGAAGCGGCGGCCATCCGCGTTGCGGCGCGCCATCAGCGCCACCGAGGCCCAGCTCAGCAGGAGCATCGCCATGCCCGTGCCGACCATGACCCGGAAGGACCAGAAGACCTTGTCCACCGGCGGGTGCAGGACGGTGCCATCCTCGGCCACGAAGTCATTGAGGCCCGGCACCACGCCCTCGGGCTTGTGCTTGAGGATCAGCGAGGCGCCGTTGGGGATGCCCAGCTCGAAATCGTTCGAGCGGGTCTCCTCGTTGGGCAGGGCAAAGAGCAGCAGCGGCACGTTGCCCCGGGTCTCCCAGTTGCCCTCCATGGCGGCCACCTTCGCGGGCTGGTGCTCCAGCGTGTTGAGGCCGTGCATGTCCCCGGCCAGGATCTGCACCGGGATCAGCAGGGCGCCGAAGATCAGGCCGACGCGGAGCTGCGAGCGCACGGTCTCCTTGCGGTCCCCCATGAGCCAGCGCAGGGCGGCGAGGCCCGCGATCAGGAAGCTCACGGTCAGGCCCGAGGCGAGCAGCATGTGCACCAGCCTATAGGGCATGGAGGGGTTGAAGATGATCGCCCTCCAGTCGGTCGCATGGGCCACCCCGTCGATCATCTCGAAGCCCTGGGGCGTATGCATCCAGGAGTTCAGCACGATGATCCAGAAGGTGGACATGGTGGTCCCGAAGGCCACCAGGAAGGTCGCCAGGGTGTGCAGCCAGCTGGGCACGCGGCTGAAACCGAAGAGCATGATGCCGATGAAGACGGCCTCCAGGAAGAAGGCGGTCATCACCTCATAGGCCAGGAGCGGCCCGGCGATATTGCCGACCTTCTCCATGAAGCCCGGCCAGTTGGTGCCGAACTGGAAGGACATGGTGATCCCGGAAACGACGCCCATGGCAAAGCTCAGGGCGAAGATCTTCACCCAGAAGCGGTAGGCCTCCATCCACTTGAGGTCCTTCGTCCATTGGTAGCGCAGCTTGAAGAAGAGCAGGAACCAGCCAAGGGCGATGGTGATGGTCGGAAAGAGGATGTGGAAGGAGATGTTGGCGGCAAATTGAATGCGGCTCAGAATCAGGGTGTCCATCATGGCGGGTCGGGCTCTCTCTGTCGGTCTTTCGGCACAGGAACAGCCAGGCACAGGCCCGGGCTCCCCCTGCCTACCAGATATGGGGGGAGAGGGGGGATATTCTGAGACCCTGCGACTCTGTGTCCAGAGGCCGCTCGGCGCGCCGGATGAGGGGGAAAGAGGGGGCCCTTGGCAGGCCCCGGCCACCACAAGATATGGGGGCCGGCCCGCCCGGGCGTCAAGGGCGGCGGCACCGCGCCGCCGCCCCCGTGGTCAGTCGGCCGAAACGAAGCCCTCGGGCGTTTTCAGCCGGTGCCGGATCTGGTTGGCCTGGCCCAAGGTCTGCTCGATGAAACAGCCCTTCTTGGCCGCCGCGATCAGGGCACGCTGCTCCTCCAGGCTGTTGGGGCTCTCCAGCGTCACGTCGATCTCGAAGCGCTTGGGCGCGGTCTCGTAGATCCGGCCCTTGGGCGTCCACTGCCAGACCACGCGGGTATCGACGGAGAGATCCTCGATCGTCACCCCCATGCGCTTCGCGAAGGCCCGCATCTGGGTCATGATGCAGCCCGTCAGGCCCCCCACGAAAAGCGCCAGGGGCGGCGGCGCGCTGGCATCGCCGCCGTGGAAGGGGCCCTCGTCGGTGGCCAGCTCGAAGCGTTCCTCCATCGGGGACACCATGCGCACGTCGAGATCGTTGCGCATCTTGCCGGTGGCCTGCCCGGTGCAGGTAAAGACGACCTCCAGCGGGTCTTTCGGTTGCTCGATGGTCATGCCTGCTCCTTTCAGAAATTCACCCGGTCGCCGCCCTTGAGGCCCAGCATCGCGCGGGCCTCCTCGGGGCTGGCGATCTCGTTGCCCTGTTCCTCCAGGATACCGCGCATCTTGGTCACCTGCTGGGCATTGGAAGAGGCCAGGACGCCGCGCTCGATGAAGAGCGAATCCTCCAGCCCCACGCGCACGTGCCCGCCCATCTGGGCCGCCACGGCGCCCAGCTTCATCTGCTGCCCGCCGGCCCCGATCACGGACCACTGGTAGCTGTCCCCAAAAAGCCGGTCGGCGGTCTGCTTCATGAAAACCAGGTTGTCGATGTTGGCGGCGATCCCGCCCAGGATGCCCATGACGAACTGGAGGAAGATCGGTGCCTCGAACTGGCCCCGGTCCATGCAGAACTTAAGATTGTAGAGGTGGCCCACGTCGTAGCACTCGTGCTCGAACTTGCAGCCATGGTCGCCGCCCAGGGTCTCGGCCACCTTGCCGATGTCCTCGAAGGTGTTGCGGAAGATGTTCCCGACCGAGCCGCGCACGTAGGCCTCTTCCCAGTCGTACTTCCATTCCTTGTAGCGGTCCGCCAGGGGATGCATGGAGAAGTTGAGCGAGCCCATGTTGAGCGAGCACATCTCCGGCGAGGCGGCGACGGCGGGGGCCATGCGCGCCTCGATCCCGGTCGAGAGGCTGCCGCCGGTTGAAATGTTCACGACGGCATCGGTCTCCGCCTTGATGCGCGGCAGGAAGTCCATGAAGTGCGCCGGGTCGATCGAGGGGGCGCCGGTCTCGGGGTGGCGGGCGTGCAGGTGCAGGATCGCCGCCCCCGCCCGCGCCGCCTCGATGGCCTGCTCGGCGATCATGTCGGCGTTGATCGGCAGGGCGTCCGACATGGTGGGCGTATGGATCGCCCCCGTGATGGCACAGGTGATGATGGTCTTGGGCATGGGTTACTCCTCGATAATGGCTACGGCACGGATGAAGCCGGCCGAGGCCGCCTTGATCTTGAAGGGGAAGCAGGAGACCATGAAGCCGTGCCCCGGCAACTGGTCGAGGTTGGCCAGCTTCTCCATGTGGCAATAGCCGATCTCCATGGAGGCGCGGTGCCCCTCCCAGATGATCGCGGGGTCGCCCTCCTTGGCAAAGCGCTGGGCGGTCATGGGAAAGGGCGCATCCCAGGACCAGGCGTCGGTCCCGGTGACCCGCACGCCCTGCTCCAGCAGGTGCAGGGTCGCCTCGCGGCCCATGCCGCAGCCCTTCAGCAGGTAGTCCGGCTGGCCGTAGCTGGCCCCGGCGGAGGTGTTGATCATCACGATGTCGAGGGGCCTCAGCTCGTGCCCGATGCGCTTCAGTTCGGCGTCGATGTCCCCGGGGGTGACCATGTAGCCGTCCTCGAAGTGGCGGAAATCCAGCTTCACGCCGGGATTGAAGCACCACTCCAGCGGCACCTCGTCGATGGTGATCGCCCGCTCGCCGTTGTTCATGGTCGAATGGTGGTGATAGGGCGCGTCCAGATGGGTGCCGTTGTGGGTGAAGATGGTCAGCTTCTCCACCGCCCAGCCGTCGCCGCCGGGCAGCTGTTCGGGCGTCAGGCCGGGAAAGAAGCCCGCCATCTGCTCGGCCGTGTCCTTGTGGTCCATGTACTCGATCTGGGGCAGCATGATCTCCGGGTCGGAGGGGATGTCCGCCTCGAGCGGGACGGAAAGATCGACGAAAGTGCGCGGCATGGCGGTGTCCTTGTGGGTTAGAGCAGGCCGGTGGCGATCACCGGGAAGGCGATGATGAGCCCGAGGCAGGCCAGCATCATGAGGGCGAAGGGGGCGGCTCCGAGGAAGATGTCGCCCAGGCTGATCTCGGGATCGTCCAGCGTCGCCTTGATGACATAGACGGAGATCCCGAAGGGCGGCGTCAGCAGCCCGATCTCGATGGCCACGACGGTGACGATGCCGAACCAGATCAGATCCACCCCCATGGGCTGGAGGATGGGCAGCATCAGGGGCACCAGGATCAGCATGATGGAGGAGCTGTCGAGGATCATCCCCAGGCCGATCACCACCAGGCAATAGAGCAGCACCAGCCCGATCAGGCCCAGATCGGCCGTGGCCGCGATCTCGCCAAAGGCGTTGGGCACCCCCGAGAAGGCCAGCATCCGCGAATACATCTGGGCCGCGATGATGAGGAAACAGACGGCGGCGGTGACAAGCCCGGTCTCCACCAGCACCCGCCAGAGCGAGGCGAGGTTGAGCGTCCGCTTCAGCAGGCCGATGACCAGGGCGCCCAGGGCCCCCACGGCGCCCGCCTCGACGGGGGTGAAGAAGCCCGCGTAGATGCCCCCGAGCGTGAGCAGGATCAGGGCCGTCAGCGGCACCGACTTGGCCAGCAGCTCGCGCCCCGACAGCTGGCCCTCGTCGCGGGAGATGTTCTCCCCCACGAAGCGCGGGCTGAAGATCGCCATGAGCACCACGCCGACCCCGAAGAAGGTGGCCAGCAGCAGCCCCGGCCCGATCCCCGCGACAAAGAGGTCGCCGATGCTCTGCTCGGTCAGGAGCCCGTAGAGGATCAGCAGCAGCGAGGGTGGGATCAGCATTCCGAGCACGGAGGAGCCCGCCACGACCCCCACGGAGAAGCGGCTGGAATAGCCGTGGCGGCGCATCTCGGGCACGGCGATCTTGGTAAAGACCGCGGCCGAGGCGATGGAGATGCCGGTGACGGCGGCAAAAATGGCGTTGGCCGCCACCGTGCCCACGCCCAGCCCGCCCTTGATCCGGCGGAACATGGCGTTGGCCACGTCGAAGGCATCCCGCCCAACGCCCGACTCCGAGACCAGGAAGCCCATCAGCACGAAAAGCGGCACGACCCCGAAGAAGTAGCTGGCGATGGCGTCGTTGGCGGCCAGGCCCAGCATCTTGGCGGCCAGCAGCGGCGAGCCCTTGATGGCCCAGACGCCGAGGAAGGACATGAGGATCAGGGCGATGGGGACAAACATCCCGGCCATCACGAAGAGGCCCATGCCGGCAAGGGCGGCCAGTCCGATCTCGAAGGGGGTCATGGGGTGGCTTTCAGGTAGCGGCGCAGGATGCGGGCGGCGAACTGCAAGAGCAGCAGGGCGGCCCCGAGCAGGATCATCGCCTTGACCGGCCAGGTCGGGGCGGTGAAGTCTCCGGCGGCGCCGACAAAGTCGCCCCGCACCCAGGATTTCAGGAAGATCGGCCAGGTGGCATAGAGGATCGCCCCCACCACCCCGATGGCCAGAAGGTCAAAGAGCGTCTCCATCGTGCCGCCCAGGCGCGGCAGGCGCGCGTTGATGCGGTCGATCAGGGCGTCCGAGCGGGTCATCCGCCCGGCCTTCAGCGCTTGCGGCGCCTGCAAAAAGACGATCGCCACGATGGAGAGCTTGACCATCTCGGGAACCCCCGAGATGGGCGCGTTGAAAAGGTTGCGGCCCAGGACGTCCGCGCCGATCAGCAGGGTCAGCGCGAAGATCAGGACCGACCCCACGACATTGGCCGCCTGGGTGCAGGCATCCAGCAGCCGCAGCGGGGCGGGTTCATGCCGTGGGGTGGCGGACATGGGTTATTCCTTGTCCCAGTCGCGCAGCGGCGTGGCCCCGGCGGCGCGCATCCCCTCCATGTAGGTGGAAAGCACCTCCGGCCCGCCCGGAATGTCCGCGGCCCAGCTCTTGGCGGCATTGTCCATGCCCGCGGCCCAGGCCTCGCGCATCTCCTGCGGCGCATCGCTGATCTGGGCGCCGTTCTCGCCCATCACCTGAAAGGCCGTCTCCACGGCCTGCTCGAGGTTGGCGACATACCAGTCGGCGGTCTCGTCCGCCGCCTCGCGCATGGCCGTCTGGACCTCCTCCGGCAGGCCATCCCACCAGTCCACATTGGCGCAGATGGAGCCCGCGTACTGGGCCCCGAGACCCGCCCGGGTGATATAGGGCGCCACCTCGTGCAGCTTGCCCGGCAGGGCGGCCGAGGCAAAGACGATCACCCCGTCGAAGACCCCCGTCTTGATCTCGTTGTAGTAGGTGGTCAGGTTGCCCGAGACCCCGACGGCCCCGGTCCCGGCGAGCCAGTTGAGCGCCGCCCCGGGGGCGCCGATCTTCTTGCCCTCCAGATCCTCCAGCGAGGAGACCGGGAAGTTGGTCATCAGCAGGTAGTCGTCAATCGCGATGGGGGCGCCCACGTAGACCACGCCGTTGGTCTCGTAGGTGCGCTGCATGTTGGCATCTTCCATCTGCAGCCGGTGCATCAGGTCGCTCACGGCGCCCGGATCGGCCGAGACGAAGGGCGTGTAGTAGGTGACGTTCTGGGGCGCCATCTTGGCCGGATCGAAGAGCGCCTGGCAGGTGCCCAGCTCGGCCAGCCCGGCCTCCACGGCCTCCAGCTCCTCGCCGACCTTGGCGATGGAGCCGCCGTACTGGCCGGTGAAGTTGACCATGTGCTCGCTTCCCTCCAGCCGCTGCTGGACGCCGGGGATGAAGACCTCGTCGAGCATCTTGACCCAGCGGAAGACCGGCGGGTGGCCGGCGGCGATGGTGGCGTTGAAGGTCTCGGACAGCGCGGGCAGCGGCGCCATCGCGGTGGCGGCCAGCAGCAGTCCTCTCAGTGTCTTCGTCATGGTTTCCTCCCTTATGACGGTGAAATGTGCCTAGCCGGGCGCGCCTCCTGTGAGGGCTGCGATCCCGCCCGAAGCGTAGGTGATGAGGTGGGCGAGCATCTCCTCCATGCCCTGGACCGCCTCCCGGCCCATCAGCCGCTCGACCCGCCCGTCCCGCGCGATCACCACCACCAGCGCCCCCAGCGACAGGGTGTAGCAGAGCGCGGCCACCTCCCTCTCGGTGCCCAGGGCCTCCTGCAGGGCGGTGATGAACTTCTTGGCGGTGGGGTCGTAGTACTCCTTCACCAGCGCCCGCTCGCGCTCCCGCCCCACGACGAGCCCGCCGAAGATCCGGGTATAGGCCTGGTCGCCCCCGGCGGGGCCCAGCGGGGGGCGGAAGAGCGCATCGAGGATCCCCGCCACGGCCCCCGGGCCGCTCAGGTCCACGGCCCCCAGAAGGGCCTCGCGTTCCTCGTTGATGAGCTTGGAGCGGCGGCGGATGACCTCGGAATAGAGGTGGTCCTTGTTGCCGAAATGGTAGTGCAGCAGCGCCTGCGAGACCTCGGCCCGCTGCGAGATGGCCTTCATCCCGGCCCCGTCGAAGCCGCGTTCCGCGAACTCGCGCTCGGCGGCCAGGACAATCCGCTGGGCGGTGTCCGGCAGGGCATCGGTGGGGGCGGCGGCGGCGCTGGTCATGGGCGCCACTAAAGACCTGACTGATCGGTTAGTCAAGACCCGCGTGCGGGGCAATCGGGGGAAAGATCGGCGGCCTCGGTTGGGTAGGGGGGAAGGGGGAGGGGTTGCAGGGGACCGGGCGGGAGGCACCCGGTTCCCTGCTCACCAGCGGGCCTTGTGTGCCTCGACCCGCTGTTCCATGTCGCCCACGGCCTGGGCCGCGCCGACGAGGTAGTCGGCCAGGGTGCTCAGGAAGGTGACACCTGCGGCGATGGGCTTCTCTACGGTGATGCAGTCCGGGCGGGTCATGGCCTTGGTCCTCTCTGGGGCGGCGCTCCCTGCGCCATGTATCAAACCTACCCCTTCCCGCGGGGCGGGTCTGTGAAGCAGGTCACACAAAAGCCATAAAGTTGAAAAAAGCCGCCTCAGCCCGTTTCCAGCCCGGCGATCCGCTCCAGCGCCGGGCGGTCCAGGACCCGCAGGCTGCCGCGCCCGGTCTCGACAAGCCCCTCCTGCTTCCAGCCCGAGAGGCACTTGGAGACGGCCTCGCGGGTGGCGCCGGTGAAATCCGCCAGATCGGTCTGGGAAAGCCGGAAGGCCGCCCCCGGCTGGGCGGTGCCCGCTGTCAGGTGCAGGAGCTTGCGCGCCAGGCGGGCGGGCAGGGCGAGGAAGACATACTCGTGCAGCTGCCCGTTCATCAGTCTCATCCGGCTGCCCGCCAGTTGCAGCAGCTCCAGCGCCAGGCGCGGTTCGCGGCGCAGCTCGGCCATGAGGTCACTGTTGCGCACGGCCACCAGGGTGCTCGCCTCCAGCGCCATGGCGGTGGCGGTGCGCGGCCCGGGATCAAAAAGCGCGATCTCCCCGAAGACGGCGCCGGGGCGCATCAGTTCCAGCCCCAGGCGGCGGCCATCCTCCCAAACCTTGGAAATCTCGATTACGCCCGAGACGATGATGTAGAGGGCGTCGCCCTCGTCACCTTCCGAAAAGAGCACCTCCTGCCGGGCCAGGTGAACCTCGCGCGACAGCCGGTCCAGCACCCCGCGCAGCTCGCCCGAGGCGGCCTTGAGGAAGCCTGCGTCTGGCAGCATCCGTCCTCTCCCCACAACCTGCGAGGGATAGCATAGCACAGGCGGGGGCGTCCGGCGCCCCCCTCCGTCAGCTCCGCCAGACCAGCAGGCGCCGCTCCACCATGCCGATCAGGGCGCTCACCAGCACCCCCAGCAGCGAGAGGATCACCACGCCGGCAAAGAGCCGCTCCAGATCGTAGAGCGAGCCTGCCTCCAGGATGTAGGCGCCGATGCCGTACTGGGCGCCCAGCATCTCGGCCGCGACCAGCAGGATGATGGCGATGGCCAGGCTGATGCGCAGGCCCGAGAGGATGCCCGGCATGGCCCCCGGCAGGACGATCTTGCGCACGATGGACCACCAGGAAAGGCCAAAGCTCTGGCCCATGCGGATCAGGGTCCGGTCCACATTGTCCACCGCGCCGTAGGTCGCCACCACCGTCGGGGTGAAGGTGCCGAAGGCGATGAGGGCATACTTGGAGCCCTCGCCGATGCCGAACCAGATCACGAAGAGCGGCAGGAGCGCGATCTTGGGGATCGGGAAGAGCGCCGCGACCAGCGGCACCAGGCCCGACCGCACGAAGGAGAAGAGCCCGATCAGGACGCCCACGCTGATGCCCAGGCCGGTGCCGATCAGGGCCCCCACGAGGAGCCGCGAGAGAGAGGGGCCCATGTGCTTGAAGAGCAGCCCGCTCTGGTAGAGCTCGCCGAAGGTGGCCAGCACGTCGCTTGGCCGGGGCAGGGTCAGGGCGCTGATCCAGCCCGCCCGGGTGCCCCACTCGGCCAGCAGGATGAGGGTCACGAAGACGGCCAGGCCGATCCAGCGGTAGGAGACGGGGGCAAAGCCGCCGCCGCGAAAGGTGACCTGGCGGGCCGCCTCGGTGGTGGCGCTGGCCGCGGCGGCGGGGGAAAGGCTGGTGTCAGACATGGAGCAGCTCCGCATCGGCCGCGCGGGCCTCTTCGCGCATCAGGTTCCAGAGGGTGCGCTGGTGTGCCTCCAGCTCGGCATCGCCGAAGCCGCGCTCTTCCAGTGGACGGTCGATCTCCACGACCTCGCGGATCTGCCCGGGCCGCCGCGAGAGGACCACCACCCGGTGCCCCAGGCGCACCGCCTCGGCCAGGTTGTGGGTGACATAGACGGCGGTGAAGGGCTGGCGCGTCCAGAGATCCACCAGATCATCCATCAGAAGCTCCCGCGTCTGGCTGTCGAGCGCCGAGAGGGGCTCGTCCATCAGCATCACGGCGGGCGTCACGGCCAGGGCGCGGGCGATGGCCACGCGCTGCTTCATCCCGCCCGAAAGCTGCTTGGGCAGGGCCTTGGCAAACTCCGTCAGCTTGGTCCGCGCCAGGACGTCCGCGATACGCTCGCGCGCCTCCGCCTCGGGAATGCCGTGGTCCTCCAGCACGAGCGAGACATTGCCCTCCACGCTGCGCCAGGGCAGCAGGGCGAAATCCTGGAAGATGTAGGTGAGGGGGTTCAGACAGCCCGGCGGCGGCGCCCCGATCTGCAGCACCTGGCCCCGGTCGGGCCGCTCCAGCCCGCCGATGAAGCGCAGCAGGGTGGACTTGCCGCAGCCTGAAGGCCCGACGATGCAGAGGATCTGCCCCGCCGGGATCTTCAGGTCGATGCCGCGCATCACCTCGATCTTGTCATAGGCGTGGCCGATGCCCTCGAGACGGATGTCCATGGGGGTGTTCCTGTAGGCTGGAGGGGGAGGAAGGGGCGGGGCCGCGCGGGCCCCGCCGGGGCTCGGCCTAGCCGAGGGTCTCGACGTAGGAGCTGTCCACCAGGGTGTCGAGCGTGATGTCCGCGTCCACCAGCCCCTCGGACTGGAACCAGGACAGCTGATCCTGCACCGAGGCGGTGTTCAGCGCCGCGTTCCGGTTCAGCCGCATGGTGCCGTTGATGATCGAGGGGGCCGCCTTCTCGCGCGGGCGGTCGGTGTAGACGTACTTGTGGATCAGATCGACCATCTCGTCCTGGCTCGCCGTGCCCTCGATCATGGCGGCGGTGTAGTCCTCCACGCCCTTCGAGTAGCCCGCCAGGAAGGCCTCGGTCTGGCCGCGCTCCTCGGCGGCGTTGCTGGCCGAGGTGAAGACCGTGGTGACCTGGTAGTCGGGAATGTAGGCCGAGACATCCGCCACCATGTGCCAGGCGCCCGCCGCCGCCAGCGGCTTGGCGATGTGCGGCACGATGGACCAGCCATCGACCTGGCCGGATTTCATCGCCCCGATGATCGCGCCGACCTTCTGCAACGGCACGAAGTTGAGCGAGATGCCCTCCTTCTCGGCCATGCGGGAGCCCATGTAGTGGAAGGAGGAGCCCGCCTGGGTCACGGCATACTTCTTGCCGTCCAGGTCCTTAAGGCTCTGCATCCCGGCCTGGTAGCTGGCGTCCGAGATCAGGTACTTCTGGCCGTCGATGCCCTCCTCCTCGGAGAGGGCGCCGCCGATCACCTTGATCGCCCCCTTGTCGGCCAGGCTGATGAGCCCGCCCGAGATGGCCGTCACGGCATAGTCCACGTCGCCCGAGGCGATGGCCACGGCCATCGGCTGGGCCGCCTGGAAGAACTCGAACTCAACGTCGAGGCCGGCCTCCTTGAAGTAGTCGCGCTCCTTCGCGACGAAGCTGCCCGAGTGCGAGGTGAAGCGCAGGGCACCCACCTTGATCTTCGGATTGGCGGCAATGGCCGGAGCGGCCAGGCCCGCGGCGGCGGTGGCCCCCATCAGGGCCAGGGTCGTGCGTCGGTTCAGGTTCATGGTCTTTTCCTCCCGTGGGTCATTCTTCTTGTCTGGTGTCTCTTCTGCGGGCTCAGAATATGGCCTCGATCAGGTAGGGGCCATCCTTTTCGATGCCCCGCGCCAGGGCCTCCTGGAACTGCTCCACCTCGGTCACCGCCTCGGCCTCCACCCCCATGGATTGGGCCTGGGCGGCAAAGTCGATGGCCGGCCGGTCGAGCGAGAGCATGTCCATGGCCCGCGGCCCGGGGTTCTGCACCCCCACGCCGGACAGCTCGCCGCGCAGGATGCGGTAGGAGCGGTTGGCCCAGATCACCACGCAGATGTTCAGGTTCTCGCGCGCCATCGTCCAGAGCGCCTGGGGCGTGTACATGGCCGAGCCGTCACCCGTCAGGGCCAGGACCTTGCGGTCCGGGCAGGCGATGGCGGCGCCCACGGCGCAGGGCATGGAGTAGCCGATGGAGCCGCCGAGGTTGTTGAACCAGGCATGGGGCGCGGCCCCGGCGGTGGCCGGAAAGAAGGCCCGCCCGGTGGTGATGGATTCGTCCACCACGATGGCATTCTCGGGAATGGCGCGGGCCAGCACCGGGGCAAAGGTGTCGGGGCCCATGGGGCCCTCGGGCACCTCCGGCAGATGGGCCTCAGCCACATGCGCCGGGGGGACCTCGGCGGCGCCCGCCGCGGCACAGAGGGCCGCAAGCGCCTGGTCCAGGTCGCGGCTCCGGTCGGCCAGGGTGTAAAGATTGGCCCCCTCCGGCGTCAGCCGCGCGGGCTTGCCCGGGTAGGCGAAGAAACCGATGGGCTCGCGGGCGCCCAGAAGCACGATGTTGCGGTAGGGCGCCAGCAGTTCCAGCGCCTGGTCGATGGGGTAGGGCACCCGGTTGACCATCACCCGGCCCGCGCCGCGCTCCATCACCGCGTTGCTCCACTCCGACAGCAGGTGACAGCCGGTCTTGGCCGCGATCCGCCCGGCCAGCTCCAGGTTCTCCGCGCCCACGGCGCCCTGGCCCAGCAGGAGCAGCGTCTCGGGCCCGTCGAGCAGGGCCGCCGCCTCCGCCGCGGCCGCCTCGCTCACCCCCTCGGGGGCGGGCACCGGCTGCGGCTCGGCCACCACGCCGCCCTCGTTCCAGGCCGTGTCCGAGGGCAGCACCAGTGTGGCCACCTGGCCCGGCGCGCGCCGCGCCTCGGCCACGGCGGTGGCGGCATCGGCGCCCACGTCGGCGGCGCTGTGCGAGGTATGGACCCAGCCCGAGACGGGCCGCGCGATGCCCTCGATGTCACTGTATAGCGGCGCCTCCAGCGCCACGTGGGTCTCGGCATGTTCGCCGACGATGTTGACCACGCCGCTGCCCGCCTTCTTGGCGTTGTGCAGGTTGGAAAGACCATTGGCCAGGCCGGGCCCCAGGTGCAGCAGGGTGCAGGCGGGCCGCCCCTTCATCCGGTAGTAGCCGTCCGCCGCCCCGGTGGCGACATTTTCGTGCAGGGCCAGGACGCAGCGCATCCCCTCCACATGGTCAAGGGCCGCCACGAAGTGCATCTCCGAGGTGCCGGGGTTGGTGAAACAGACCTCCACCTCCGAGGCCAGCAGGCTGCGGACCAGGCTTTCGGCGCCATTCATACTCATACCTTTTCCTTCTCCCAATAAGGCGCGCGCAGTTCCTTCTTGAGGATCTTGCCGATGCTGCTGCGCGGCAGCTCTTCACGGATCTCCAGGGCCGAGAGCCGCTGGCTCTTGCCCAACCGGGCGTTCACGGCGGCGCGGATCTCCTCGGCGCTGCGGCTGGCCCCGGGCCGCAGGACGACAAGCCCCAGCGGCGTCTCGCCCCAATCCTCCGAGGGCACGCCGATCACAGCGGCGTCGGTCACCTCCGGCTCGGCCAGAAGCACCAGCTCCAGATCGTTGGCATAGATGTTCAGCCCGCCCGAGATGATCATGTCCTTCTTGCGGTCCGACAGGACAAGGAAGCCCTCCTCGTCGAAGTGCCCCATGTCGCCCGAGCGGAAGAAGACGCGCCCCTCGGGGTCGCGCCAGATGTAGTCGGCGGTCAGGTCGTCGCGGCCAAAGTAGCCCGCCATCATGGCGGGGGCGCGGCCCACCACCTCTCCCACGGCCCCCTGGGGCAGCTCGCGGCCCTCCGGGTCGATGATCCGGACCTCGGCATTGGGGCCGGGCCGCCCGACTGTGTGCAGCTTGTCGGGAAAGTCGCTCGCCGACAGGACGGTGACCGTGCCCCCCTCGGTCAGGCCGTAGTACTCGATCAGCTTGCCGGGAAAGCGCGCCAGCACGTCCCGCTTCAGATCGGCCCGCAGCGGCGCCGAGGTGCAGAACTTCACCTGCATGGCGCTCAGATCGAAGCTGTCGAAGTCCGGCAGCTCCATGATCCGCTTGTACTGGACCGGCACCAGCATGGTGTGGGTGATCCGCGCCGCCGCGGCGATCTCCAGGTACTTTCGGGCGTCGAACTTGGGCATCAGATAGGCGGTCGAGCCGCCGTAGAGCGTCGGCAGGAAGCTCACGATGGTGGTGTTGGAATAGAGCGGCGTGGAAAGCAGCGTCCGCGCCGCCAGGTCATAGCCGTTGGCGCTGGTCCGCTCCATCTGCGCCAGGCGCATGTCGTGGCGGTGCAGGATGCCCTTGGGGGTCCCCGTGGTGCCGGAGCTGTAGATCAGGTTGAAGCTGTCCTCGGGGCCCAGGGGCAGGGTGGGGTCCGCCTCCGGTGCGCCCGCCAGGGCCGCCTCGTAGGGCACCCAGCCGGGCCGCTCGAAGTCCAGCGCGACGCGGGTGAGGTCCATCTCCTCGATGAAGTCCGCGACCAGCGGCAGGTAGGCCTCGGCCGCGAAGATCGCCCGCGCGCCGCAGTCCCGCAGCATTCCCGCCAGGGCCTCGGCGGAGGCCATGGTGGAGAGCGGCGTGATGCAGCCCGCCGCCCGCACCGTGCCCAGGAAGACCTCGGCATAGGCAATGGAGTTGGGCGAGAGCACGGCGATCCTGTCGCCCCGCGCCAGCCCGAGCGACAGGAGGTACTGCGCCACCCGGTTCTGGCGCGCCTCGAAGGCGGCCCAGTTCAGGCTCCGGTCCTCGCAGACAAGGGCCGGGCGCTCGGGGTGGGCCTGCGCATTGGCACGCAGCTGGTCGATGATGCCCTTTGCGACGGGCATGGCGGGGGCGGGTGGGTCTATCTCGATCATGGGGCTCCTCGGGGCCGGAGTATGCTTTCAGGACAGGGGGTTGCAAGGGCTTATTCAAGCCAGCCCGCCGGCGCCGTGTTTCAGGATCACCGGCACCACCAGCTCCTCCTCGTCAAGAAGGTGCCGGTCCAGCAGCGGCGCGAGCCGCCCCAGCTCCGCCAGGAAGGCCGCCTGGGCACGGCGCTCCCCCTCGGGCGCCTGAAGCACCCCATTGGCCCGCTCCACGAAGCTGTTCAGCAGCCCGTCGAGCGCCTGGTGGTCGCGGTCCAGCAGGGCAAAACCCTCGGCGATGCGGGGCTCCTTCTGCACTAGGACGGGGAAGTAGTGGTGATCCTCGATGCTGTGGTGGCCGTGCAGCTCCTGGACAAAGCCGCCGCCCAGCCGCGACAGCTCCGCCCGGTAGCGCGCCGGGTCCATCTCGCCCTCGTGCCGCGCCTCGGTGCGCGCGGTCATGGTCTCCAGCAGGCGCCGGAACATCATGTGCCGGTCCAGCCAGAAGCGGATCAGCCCCTCGTAGCCCGGTTCCTGCGCCCAGCCCGCGCGGGGGTACTCGGCCAGAAGCACGCGCAGGGCCTCGGGCAGGCCCCGGCGCAGATCAAGCCGCAGATGCTCCGCCGCCCCGCTCACCGCAGCAGCGCGGGCAGCCAGGTGGCGATCGGCGGCCAGAGCACGACGATCCCCAGCACGAAGAGCTTCATCAGCACGTAGGGCATGGCCGCGGCATAGATCGTGCGGATGCCGATCTGCGGCGGCGCCACCCCGCGCATCACAAAGAGCAGCAGCCCGAAGGGCGGGGTCAGCAGCCCGATCTCCATGGTCAGCAGGTAGACCACGCCAAGGATCATCGGGTCGATCCCCGCCGCATTGGCCAGGGGCACGAAGATCGGCACGGTGACCATCAGCATGGAGACCTGGTCAATGAAGCAGCCCAGAAGCAGCAGCAGCCCGATCATCCCCAGGACAACGCCCAAGGGATCCAGCTCGTAGCCCTCGATCACCCGGATCACCCCCGAGGTGGCCCCCGAGAAGGAGAGCACCTGGGCAAAGGTCTGAGAGGTCATGATGATGAAAAGGATCATCACCGAGAGCTTCACCGTCTCCAGCAGCGCCTTGCGCATCCGCGGCCAGTCCATGGCGCGGTAGACGAACCCCAGCACCACCGAGGCGACGCAGCCCAGGGCGGCGCTCTCCGTTGGCGTGGCGAAGCCCGCCAGGAGGCTGCCGATCACCACCACGAAGATCGAGCCCAGCGGCAGGACGTAAATCAGGAAGGGCCGCCAGCGTTCGCCGAGCGACATCTCCTGCCGGTCCTCGGGCGGCGCCAGGTGCGGCGCGGTGATGGCCCGGAAGACGATCCAGCCGACGAACATCAGGGCCAGCAGCAGGGCGGGCAGGACCCCCGCCAGCAGCAGCCCGGCGATGGAGATGCCCGCAAGGCTGCCCACCAGCACGGCCAGGGCCGAGGGCGGGATCAGCATGGCGATGGCCCCCGAGGCCATGATCGGCCCCATAGCCATGGTCGGGGCATAGCCCTTCTTCAGCATCCCCGGCAGAAGGGTGGAGCCGAGCATGGCCGTGTTGGCGATGGTGGAGCCCGAGAGGGCGGCAAAGATGGTGCCGCCGAAGACCGTGACGACAGAGAGGCGCCCGGGAATGCGGGTCACCACCCGGTCCACCGCGTCGATGGCCCTGTGGGCCACCCCGGTCTGGAAAAGGATCTCCCCCATCAGGATGAACAGCGGTATCGGCGCGAGCTGGAAGTTGGTCACCGCCTGGGTCGCGTTGCGCGCCAGCTGCACCAGGCCGCGCTCGCCGCCCAGCACCGTGAAGGCGCCGAAGATGGTCACCACCAGGAAGGAAAAGGCCACCGGCAGGCCCAGCAGCAGCAGCGCCCCGAGGCCGCCGAGCATCAGCAGCAGAAGTAGTTGCCATTCCATGGATCAGAGCCCCGCCTGGGCATCGCCGCGCGAGGGCGGATGCACGATCTGGCGCAGGAACTCCGCCGCGATCAGCAGGAAGGCCACCGGCATGACCGACAGGACCCACCATTCCGGCGTGTCGAAGGCCGTGCGGATCATCGACCCGCGGGCGTAGGAGGTGGTCACCGCCTGAAGCGCGTACCAGACCATCACCAGGGTGGCCACCAGGCCCACCGCCGACATGGCCCGCGCCAGCTGGCGCGCGGCGGCGCGGGGCAGGGCGCCGGTCACCAGGTCCACCACCACGTGGGCGGACTGGCTCAGAACCCAGGGCGCCCCCAGGAAGGTCACCACCAGAAGGCCGTACTCCACCAGGTCCAGCAGGCCGTAGATCGGCGCGCCGAAGAGGTTGCGCAGCAGCACGTTGAGGGAAATGCCAATGACGATGGCGGCGAGGATCAGCGCGGCCAGGGCGGCGCAGGCCTGGAGCAGGCGGTCGAACATCACTTCTGTCCTTTGCGTGGTCGCGGGGCCGCCCCAAGGGCGCGGCCCCCTGTCACCGGGCCGCGGCTCAGTCCGTCAGGCAGGCCTTGAGCTCTTCGGCCAGGCCCGCATCGACGGCGGCCACCCCGGCCCAGCCGGCCTCCTGGGCGGTCTGGAGCCAGCTCTCGGCCATCTCCCCCTCGAAGGCGATGGTCTCGATCCCGGCCTCGGCCTGGGCGGCGGCCTCGCGCTCGTTGATCTCCAGGTTCTCGGCGTTGCGCTCCTCGGTCCAGGCGGCGGCCGCCTCGAGCACCTGCTTGGCCTCATCCGAGAGGCCGCTCCAGGTGTCCATGTTCACCAGGAAGTTCACGTCCACCTGGTAGAAGCCGGGATCGACGCGGTACTTGGTCTGCTCGTCCCAGCCAAGGTCCATGACCCCCTGCACCGGCCAGCCGTAGCCGTCGATGGCGCCCCGCTCCAGCGAGGTATAGACCTCGCCCGGCGCGGTCCGCACCAGGGTCGCACCCAGGGCCTCGAACATGGCACGGTAAACCGGCGTCGTGCGGATCGTCAGGCCCGACAGGTCGGTGCTCTCGATCGGCTTGGTCAGGTAGAGGTGGAACTGGATGTTGTCGCCGGTGCGGGCCAGGTACTTCACGTTCATCTGGTCCTGGTGCAGCTGGTCGATCTTCTCGTAGCAGCCGTTGGCGCGCTGCTCCTGGATCGTGTTGGTGGCCAGGTGCAGGGCATCCCCGATGGGCAGCAGGTTGGTGTAGAAGGCGGTGGTGTTGTTGGCGATGTCGACGATGCCCGCGCTCACGGCATTGCCCAGCTCGAAGGTCGGCACGGCCTCGGGGCCGCCCACGTAGTCGATCTGGACGGTGCCCTGGCCGGTCTCGTTGACGCGCTTGACGAAGTCTTCGAAGGCGCGGCTGAAGGTGGTGCCCCCGGCAAAGGCCGAGACGCCGCGCAGGGTCACTTCCTCGGCCAGGGCGCCGCCCGCGACGAGGGCGCCAAGGCTGGCCGCGGCGATCAAGGTTCTCATGGTCATGGTGGTTCTCTCCCAATTATCTGCCCGCCCCTTTTGGGGGCGGTTGCTGGTCCGTTCCGCCTTTCCCGCAGGGCGGGAGAGGGGCGCGCCGGCCCTCCCTCGGACGGCGCTGAGACAGGCCGCACGGGGGCGGCGCTGGTGCCACCTTGCTATGACAAGGGCGCCCGCGCTGGCAATAATTAATTTGCAAATGCATGTAGTTTGACCGCAGACGCCGCCCGGTGGTGACCGGGCGGCGCGCAGGTTTTCGGCAGTGATTGCAGGGGGCTAGAAGCCGATGAAGCGGTCGGCCAGGGCCATGAAGAGCGGGATCGACAGGATCGCCACCGGCGTGCCTAGCCCGGTCGAGGCCCCCACGTAGGCCGAGGGGTTGGCCTCCGGCAGGGCGCCGCGCATCGTCGGCGGGCCCGAGATGTCGGAGGAGGAGGCGGCCATCACCGAGAGCAACACCACGCCCCCCGCCGAGAAGCCCGTCAGATGGTGCGCGGCGAGCCCGGCGGCAAAGCCGATCAGGCCGTGCACGAGGGGCGCCGTGAGCCCGTAGAGCACGTAGGTGTGGGCCACCTTGCGCAGCTCCGACAGGCGCGACCAGGCCTCCATGCCCATGATCAGCATGAGGATCGACAGGAGCCCTCGGAAGAGCGGCTCGTAGAAAGAAGCGTAGACCGCGTCGGGCCGCCCCAGGGTGCCGAGCGCCAGGCCCAGCACCAGGGCCGAGATGGCGGGGCTGCGGAAGGTGTCCTTGAGGATCTCGCCCACCATGGCGCCCTGGCCGAAGAGCCCGCCCCCGGCAGTGCCGCCGCCGCCCCCGCCCAGGGTCGCCGTGGCGCTGCCGCCCTTGCCGTTCCCGCTCAGGCTGCGCGCCTGGGCGCTCTTGGCCAGCACGATGGCGGTCACCAGGGCGGCGATGTCCATGAAGGGATAGAGCGCGCCCACAAAGCCCTCGTAGGCCACGCCCGCCCCGTCCAGCATGGCCATGCCCGCCGCCAGGGTGGAGGCCGAGACGGCCCCGAAAAGCCCCGCCGTGGCCATCCCGTCCACCGCAGAAATCCCCGGCCGCCGGGCCAGCATCCGCCCGCCAAGCAGCACGATCAGCATCCCCACCGCCGCGGCGCAGAGGGCGGGGACCAGCAGATCCACCAGGTCCGCCTCGCGGATCGAGATGCCGGCCCCCATGCCGACCTTGAGCAGCAGAAGCACCACGATGAACTTGTAGATCGGCACCGGGATCTCGAATCGGCTGCCCAGGGCGGCCAGCATCATGCCGCCGATCAAAAAGGCGAGGGTGGGCTTTTGCACCTGGGCCACCAGCGTGGCCATGAGCTCGAGTAGTAGGTCCATCTATCTGCTCCCTTTTGCGGTGGCGCAGAGGTAGGGCGGCGCGAAGCAGAAATAAAATTCTTCTTTTTGAACGAAACGTTCGATAAAAGTGAACGATGGCCCGGATGAACTATCACCACCTCCAGTATTTCCACGCTGTCGCGCACGAGGGCAATCTGACCCGCGCGGCGGAGCGGATGAACCTCTCCCAGTCGGCCCTCTCGACCCAGATCCGCCAACTGGAGGAGCGGCTCGGCCACGCCCTCTTCGACCGCGTCGGCCGCCAGCTCCGCCTGACCGAGGCGGGGCGCATCGCCCTCGACCACGCGGACCGCATCTTCGGCACCGGGGAGGAGCTGCTGGAGACCCTGCGCGGGGCGGGCCAGGCCCAGGCGCCGCTCCGCGTCGGCGCCCAGTCCACCCTCTCGCGCAATTTCCAGCTGCGTTTTCTCCAGCCTCTCCTGGGGGCCGAGGGGGCGGACCTGAAACTCACCTCCGGCTCCACCGAAAGGCTGCTGGAGGCCCTGCGCGAGCTGGCCCTCGACGTGGTCCTGACCACCGAACCGCCGCCGGGCGGGGCAGGGCGCGATCTCGTCGCCCACCCGCTCTCGGCCGAGAGGGTCTCGATCCACGGCCTGGCGCCCCTGGCCAGCTACGCCGACCTGACCGATCTGCTCACCCGCGCGCCCCTCATCCTGCCCACCGAAAGCGCCATCCGCCGCGCCTTCGACAGCCTCACCGCCCGCCTAGGGCTGACGCCCCGCATCGTCGCGGACGTGGATGACATGGCCATGGTGCGCCTCCTGGCGCGCGAGGGGGTGGGCCTTGCCGTGGCCCCCTCCGTCGTCTTCCGGGACGAGCTGGCGACGGGCCTGCTGGAGACCGCGCCGCACCCGCTGGGGATCGAGGAACAGTTCTACGCCGTGACGGTCCAGCGGTCCTTCCCGCACCCCCGCCTGGGCGATCTCATCGGCCCGGCGGCACGGGCCCCAGGGACTCCCGCAGCCTGAGGCTGGTCTCCAGCTCAAGCGAGGTGCCCTCGTTCTTGCCCTCGACCATCTCGATCAGCGCCCGCGCCGCCTTCCGCCCCATCTCCCGGTGGGGCACATGCACGGTCGTGAGGGCAGGCACCGTGATCCGGGCCAGCTCGATGTCGTCGAAGCCTGTGACCGAAAGATCCCCCGGCACCGCCAGGCCGCGTTCCCGCGCCCGCCGCAGGGCGCCCGTGGCCAGAACGTCGTTGCCGCAGATCACCGCCGTCAGGCCCGGCACCCGCGTCAGCAGCCGGTCCAGCGCCGCCGCCCCATGCTCGATCTCGTAGGGCGCCTCCTCCACGGCCAGCTCCGCCGCCGCCAGCCCCGCCGCGGCCATGGCGTCCTGCACCCCCTCGACCCGGTGGCGCGCCCGGTCGTTGCCCTGGCGCAGGCCCGAGATGACCCCGATCCGCCGGTGACCGCGCGCCAGCACCTCCGCCGCCAGGCGCGCCATGGCGGCCCTGTTGTCAAAGCCGATGGCGGGCCGGTCCAGCCCGTCGGCGAAGGTCCAGGCGACCATGGCGGGCACCCCCTGGCGGCGCAGGTAATCGTGGATTGCCGGGTCCCTGTCATGGCCGATCAGGAGGAGCCCGTCGGCCCCCCGCGCCACCAGGGCGCGGATCTGCTCCTCCTCCACCTCGGGCCGGTAGGCGGAGCTCGCCACCAGCAGGGTATAGCCCGAGGCGTGCAGCTCCTCCTGGAAGGCCTGAAGCCCGCGCGCGAAGATGGCGTTCTCCATGGTGGGAATGATCGCCCCGATGGTGAAGGTGCGCTTGGCCGCCATGGCCCGGGCGCCGAAGTTGGGCACGTAGCCCAGGCTCTCCACCGCCTGCATGACCCGCTGCCGGGTCTCCTCCACCACCCGGTCCGGCGCATTGAGGCAGCGCGAGACCGTGGCCGTGGAGACCCCCGCCTGGCGGGCCACGTCGCTCAGCGTCGGGGCAGAGGTGGATCGGGTCATGGCGCGGCGCCCCTCAGGCTGGTTTCCCAGCAAAAGATCACAGAAGACCCCCGGGGGCAAATGTAAAGGCTTGCATTGACGCCATGTAAGCGGTTACATTGACGTAAGGGCCGATTCACACCGGGAGGGTCCCATGTTCCTTTACGCTGCCATCGTCGTCTTCATCGTCTATTTCGCGAACGTCGCCCTCGGCGCCTTCGCCGGCAGCGCATTCCTCGGGGACGTGGGCGAGATGCTGGTCCTGTTCGCGGCGTCGATCCTTTTCGTCGTCGCCATTCTGAAAAGGGAGGCCGACCGCAACAAAAGGAACGGTCGCTAGCACGTCCAAGGGAGGACAAGAGAGATGGACAAGAAAGAACGTCAGGAGCTGGCCTCGGCCGAGCGCCGCAATTTCCTCAAGCTGACAGCCGTCGGCGGCTTCACCGCCGCCATGGTGGCCGGGGCGGGCGGCCTGCTCTGGTCCTCCGAGGCCGCGGCCCAGACCGCCAACGAGGAGCGCGCCCGCGAAAAGGCGGCCGAGCACATCATGACGGTGGCCACCGCCTACGTGCTGGGGGCCTCGCGCAGCTACCCGATCATGCAGCTCGACCTCAAGGAGAACATCCAGAACGCCACCAACGGCAAGGTCTACGTCAAGCTCGCCCCCGGCGGCCAGCTCGGCGCGGGCGGCAGCCTGGTGCAGAAGGTCCAGGGCGGCACCATCCAGGCGGCCCAGCACAGCCTCTCCAACTTCGCCCCCTTCGCCTCGACGGTCGACCTCATCAACATGCCCTACCTCTGCGGCTCCAACCAGCGCTTCACCAACCTGGTGACCTCGGACCACTGGAACAACGAGGTCCACCCCAAGGTGGAGGCGGCGGGCTTCAAGGCGCTCTTCTACGTCAACATCGACCCGCGCGTCGTGGCCGTGCGCAAGGGCGGCGCGGGCGCCGTCCTCAGCCCCTCGGATCTCTCCGGCGTGAAGTTCCGGGTGCCCGGCTCCAAGATGCTCCAGCAGTATTACCGCATGGTCGGGGCCAACCCCACGCCCGTCGCCTGGGGCGAGACCCCCTCGGCGATCAAGCAGGGCGTGGCCGATGCCCTCGATCCTTCGGTCGGCGCGCTCTACGTCTTTGGCTTCAAGGACATCCTGAGCCACGTCACCTTCACCCAGGCGGTGCCCGACAGCCAAGTCTATTCCTGCAACCTCGAATGGTTCAACTCCATGCCCGCCGATGTCCAGGAGGGGATCATGTGGGCCTCCGAGATGACCGCCCACCAGAACCTCGCCAAGGTGCCCTCGGCCCGCGCCTACGCCATGGCCGAGCTGACCAAGGCCGGGGTCGAGTTCCACAGCCTCAGCGACGACCAGCTTGCCGAATGGCAGGAGGCCGGCGGCTACCAGCGCAGCGAGTGGGACAGCTTCAAGACCGAGCTGGCCGGCTCCATGGCGGCCTTCGACAAGCTCGAGGAAGCCGCCTCGACCCAGGGCAAGTACTACGTGCACGACGCCTGATCACCGGCGGCCCCCGCCAGCCGGGGGCCGACCGATGCGGGGGCAGGGGTCAACAGGGGAGGGACCGCAATGGAGATGCTGCGCCGAATGGACCGCGACGCCGAGAGGTGGCTGCTGCTGGTCTTCTACGTGATGCTCGTCATCACCATGGCGATCGAGGTGCTGCGCCGCGAGGTCTTCGCCTATTCCTCGATCTGGGGCGAGGAGATCGTCCGCTACTCCTTCATCTACCTGGCCTGGATCGGCGCCGCCGCGGCGGTCAAGGAAAGGGCCCACATCCGCATCGACGTGATCATGCACTACCTCGGGCCCCGGCCCAAGGCGCTGCTCTACATCCTTGGCGATCTGGTGATGTTCGCGGTGGCCCTGATCGCCCTCTACTGGTCCTTCGAGACGGTCCACGTCTCGGCCAAGTTCGGCTCCGTCACGGACGGGCTGCGCATCTCCAAGGTCTGGTTCCTGATGGCCGTCCCGCTGGGCTTTGCCCTGATGATCCTCCGCCTCGTGCAGTCCTTCCTGCGCGACCTCCGCGCGCTCCGGGACGGGACCCCCGTCTTCGAGGGCGACAAGCTGTTCGACTGAGGAGCGGGTAGATGCTTTGGCAGACCATGAACCAAACCGTGGAGCTCGGCTGGGACTTCTACCTGCCGGTGATCCTCTTCGTCGCCCTCATCGCCCTGGCCGTGCCGGTCTGGGCGGCCATCGGCGGCGCCGCCATCCTGATGCTCGTCATGTCGGGCGATCTGCCCCTGAGCCTGGTGGGCGAGAGCCTCTTCGCCGGGATCGACGCCTTCGCCCTCACCGCCGTCCCGCTCTTCATCCTCACCGGTGACGTCCTGGTGCGCACCGGCCTGAGCCGCAAGTTCCTCGACGTGGCCGAGGCCCTGACCTGCTTCGCCAAGGGCGGCTTCGGCTCCGCCACGGTGCTGGTCTGCGGCATGTTCGCCGCCATCTCCGGCTCCGACGCGGCGGGCGCCGCCGCCGTGGGCCGGATGACCATCAACCGCCTGGTGGAATCGGGCTACCCGCGGCCCTACGCCTGCGCCCTGGTGGCCGCCGGCGCCTGTACCGGCATCCTCATCCCGCCCTCCATCGCCTACATCATCATCGGCCTGGTGCTGGGCATCTCCGCCTCCACGCTCTTCCTCGCCGCCCTGATCCCGGGCCTCGCCATCCTCATCTCGATCCTCATCACCAACCTGATCGTCAACCGCCTTTACGCCTACGAGGGCGGCGGCAACCTCAGCTTCGGCGAGTGGCTCGGCAACCTCGGCCGCGCCCTGCGCTCGGGCTGGTACGCCTTCATCGTGCCGGGGATCATCTTCTACGGCATCTTCTCGGGCCGCCTGACCCCGACCGAGGCGGGCGCCACCGCCGTCGTCGTGACCATCATCATGGGCTTCATCCTCCGCACCCTGACCTTGGCGGACTTCCCCGCCATGCTGGTCAGCTCGGCCAAGGTCAACGGCGTCATCCTGCCCATCATCGCCTTCTCCGCCCCCCTGGCCGAGGCCCTGGCGATCATGGGCGTGCCCCAGGGCTTCGTCACCTCCGTCACCTCTCTGACGGAGGAACCCTGGCTGCTGATCCTGCTGATGATCGGCATCCTCATCGCGGCCGGCTGCGTCATGGAGACGACCCCCAACATCGTCATCCTGGCGCCGATCCTGAAGCCCCTGGCCGACAACATCGGCATGAACGAGATCCAGTTCTGCATCATGATGATCACCGCCCTCGGGGTCGGCTTCATCACCCCGCCGCTGGGGCTCAACCTCTTCGTCGTCTCCGGCATCACCGGGGAATCGATCCTCAAGATCGCCGCCCGCGCCGTGCCCTTCGTGCTCTGCATGTTCGTGGTGGTCCTGCTGATCGCCTACGTGCCCGCCCTTTCCACCACGCTTCTGCCCGACATCTACAAGTAGGACCCTGCAATGACCCGCGAATACCTCAAGAAAGCGACCCTGACCGCCAAATCGGACGCCAGCCAGGTCCACCAGACCGTCACCACCATCCTCGAGGAGATCGAGCAGGGGGGCGACGCCAAGGCGCTGGAGTATGCCAAGAAGTTCGACCGCTACGAGGGCAACGTCCTGCTCACCCCCGAGGAGATCGAGGCGGCCTGCGCCAAGGTGCCCGAGAAGCTCAAGGCCGACATCCGCTTCGCCCACGACAACGTCAAGCGCTTCGCCGAGGTCCAGAAGGCCACCGTCTCTGACGTGGAGCTTGAGGTCCAGCCGGGTTTCATCGCGGGCCAGAAGGCGATCCCGGTGGATGCGGCCGGCTGCTACGTGCCGGGCGGGCGCTACAGCCACATTGCCTCGGCCATCATGACGGTGACCACCGCCAAGGTGGCCGGCTGCAAGCACATCACCGCCTGCTCCCCGCCGCGCCCCGAGGAGGGGGTGAACCCGGCCATCGTCTATGCCGCCCACATCTGCGGCGCCGACAAGATCATGGCGCTGGGCGGGGTCCAGGGCGTGGCGGCCATGACCTTCGGCCTCTTCGGCCTGCCGAAGGCCAACATCCTGGTGGGCCCGGGCAACCAGTTCGTGGCCGAGGCCAAGCGCATCCTCTTCGGGCGCGTCGGCATCGACATGATCGCGGGTCCCACCGACAGCCTGATCCTGGCCGACGGCAGCGCCGACGCCGAGATCGTCGCCACCGACCTGGTGAGCCAGGCCGAGCATGGCTACAACTCGCCCGTCTGGCTGGTCACGGACGACCGCGCCCTGGCCGAGAAGGTCATGGCCCTGGTGCCCGACCTGATCGCCGACCTGCCCGAGGTGAACCGCGACAACGCCTTCGCCGCCTGGCGCGACTACGCCGAGGTGATCCTCTGCGCCGACCGCGAGGAGATGGCCGCCTGCTCCGACGACTATGCCCCCGAGCACCTCACCGTCCAGGCCGCCGATCTCGACTGGTGGCTGGAGCGGCTCACCTGCTACGGCTCGCTCTTCCTGGGCGAGGAGACCACCGTCTCCTACGGCGACAAGGCCACCGGCACCAACCACGTCCTGCCCACCTCGGGTGCTGCGAGCTACACGGGCGGCCTCTCGGTCCACAAGTACATGAAGATCGTTACCTGGCAGCGCGCCACCCGCGAGGGCTCGCGCCCCGTGGCCGAGGCCACGGCGCGGATCTCCCGCCTCGAAGGGATGGAGGGCCACGCCCGCGCCGCCGACGTGCGCCTGGCCAAGTACTTCCCGGGCGAGAACTTCGATCTCACCGCCCATGGCTGATCCCCGCGCCCTCTTCGACCTGAGCGGGCGGGTGGCCTGCGTCACCGGCGCCAGCTCGGGCCTGGGCCGCCGCGCGGCCGATGTCCTGGCCGCCGCCGGGGCCCGGGTCGTCGGCCTGGCCCGGCGCGAGGCGGAGCTGGCCGAATGGCAGGCCCAGCACGGGCAGGGGGCCGCCCAGGTGGTGGCCGACCTCTCCGACAGGGCATCCCTTCCGGCCATCGCCGAGGAGATCGCCGCCCCCTTCGGCGCGCCCGACATCCTGGTCCATGCGGCCGGCATCAACACCCGCCAGAAGGCCGACGAGGTGAGCCCCGAGGGCTGGGACATCACCCTGGCGCTCAACCTCACGGCGCCCTTCTTCCTCAGCCAGGCCCTGGTGCCCGCCATGATCGAGAAGGGCTGGGGCCGGATCGTCAATTTCGCCTCCCTGCAAAGCCACCGCGCCTTTCCGGGCGGCATCGCCTACGGCACCAGCAAGGGCGGCGTCGCCCAGATGACCCGCGCCATGGCCGAGGCCTGGTCGCCCCGGGGCGTCACCGCCAACGCCATCGGCCCCGGCTTCTTCCCGACCGAGCTCACCAAGGCCGTCTTCGAGGACCCCGAGCGCGCCCGCGCCAATGCCGCCCAGACCTGCCTGGGCCGCAACGGCACCCTGGCCGATCTCGACGGCCCGCTGCTTTTCCTGGCTTCCGAGGCCTCTTCCTATGTCACCGGCCAGATCCTGATGGTCGATGGGGGGTTCACCGCGAAATGAAGGCACTGGTCTACCAAGGCACCGAGGATCTGGGCTACCGCGAGGTGGACCCGCCGCGCCCCGGCGCGGGCGAGGAGCTGATCCGCGTCACCGCCGTCGGCATCTGCGGCTCCGACATGCACGCCTACCTGGGCCACGACGCCCGCCGCCCGGCGCCCCTGATCCTCGGCCACGAGGCCGCCGGCGTGATCGAGGGCGGCCCCCGCGACGGCGAGCGCGTCACCGTGAATCCACTCGTCACCTGCGGCACCTGTCCCGCCTGCCAGGCGGGTCGCGAGAACCTCTGCCCGGAACGTCAGATCATCTCCATGCCACCGCGCGAGGGGGCCTTTGCCCAGTACCTCGCCATGCCCGCCCGCAACCTCGTCACGGTCCCGCGCGAGGTGCCCCTGGCCCGGGCCGCCCTGGCGGAGCCCCTGGCCGTTTCCTGGCACGCCCTGCGCCTGGCCCTCGCCGCGCTGCACCCCTCGGAGGAAAGGCGCGCCCTGATCGTCGGCGGCGGCGCCATCGGCCTCGCCGCGGCCCTGGCCTGCCGCGCCATGGGCCTCACCGAGATCACCCTGGTGGAGCCCAACCCGGCCCGCCGCCGCTACCTGGAGGAGACCTGCGGCCTCTCAGTCGTCTCCGTCGCCACGGGGCTCTGGCCCCTGGTGGTGGATGCCGTGGGCTACGCCGCCACCCGGCTGGCGGCCTCAAGTCACGCCAGCCCCGGCGGCGTGATCGCCCATGTCGGCCTGGGCGAGGACACGGGCGGGCTCGACGTGCGGCGCATGACCCTGCAGGAGATCACCTTCATCGGCACCTACACCTATACCGCGCAGGATTTTCGCGATACGGCAGAGGCCATCTTCTCGGGCCGCCTCGGCGCCCTCGACTGGGTCGAGCGGCGCAGCCTCGCCGAGGGGGCCGCGGCCTTCCGCGATCTCAGGGCAGGGACGGTGGCCGCCCCCAAGATCATCCTCGACCCCTGGGGCTGAAAGGGCAACAAAGGAGCGCGCAGATGTACCACAGGATCCTCGTCCCCATGGCCCTCGACCACGGCCTCTCGCCCCAGACGCTGGGCGTCGCCCGCACCCTCCTCTCCGAGGGCGGCGAGATCATCGCCCTGCACGTCTACGAGGCCCCCTCGGGCAGCGTCAGCTCCTACCTCGATGCCGAGACGGTGCGCGCGGGCTACGACAGGGCCCAGGAACGGCTCGACGAGAAGCTGGCCGGCGCCGAGGGCGTCAAGGGCGTGCTGATCAAGGGCCACTCTGCCCGCACCATCATCGACTATGCCAAGGGCAACAGCTGCGACTGCATCGTCATCGGCTCCCAGAAGCCCGGCCTCACGGGCTTCTTCCTGGGCTCCACCGCCGCCCGGGTCACCCGCTTCGCCCCCTGCGCCGTGCACGTGCTGCGCAGCTCCCGTCACCCCTAACCCCACGCAATCCCGAACGAATAGGAACCCCAGGATGAGCATCGACAAGAAGATCGTGGATGATCTTGTCGCCAACGACATCTCCTTCGTCACCACCGTGCCCTGCAAGCAGCTGGCCGGGGTGATCGAAGAGGTGGAGGCCCGCGACGAGATCTTTCACATTCCCGCCAACAAGGAAGACGAGGGCATGGGCCTCTGCGCCGGGGCCTGGATGGGCGGCAAGCGGCCCTGCATCATCATGCAGAACACCGCCATCGGGGTGACGATCAACACCCTGGCGACCCTGATCCAGTACTACCGGATGCCCCTGCCGATGCTCATCTCCTACCGCGGCGAGCTGCGCGAACCGGTGGCCTGCCAAGTGGAAATGGCCGTCCACACCAAGGCACTGCTGGCCCAGATGAACATTCCGACCTACCATTTCCACACGCAGAAGGACGCCGAGGAGCTGGACATGATCCTCAAGTACACCTTCATGTGCAACAAACCGGTGGCGATCCTGACCGACGCCAACTTCTGGGGAGGCTACGGCGACCAATGATCCGTTCTGAAATTCTCAAGGAAATCGCCCCCATCCTGCGCGACCAGCTGGTCGTC
The DNA here is from genome assembly GCA_965212515.1 of Sulfitobacter sp. Lineage (GTDB taxonomy): Bacteria > Pseudomonadota > Alphaproteobacteria > Rhodobacterales > Rhodobacteraceae > Sulfitobacter. The sequence goes on along the minus strand of OZ243122.1, from coordinate 521,829 downwards.
TGCAACATCGGTCTGCCGAGCCAGGAGCTCCACATGATCGACGACCAGCCGACCAACTTCTACATGCTCGGCACCATGGGTCTCTCCTCCTCCATCGGCCTCGGCCTGGCCCTGGCCCAGGACAAGACGGTCATCTCGATCGACGGCGACGGCTCCGTCCTGACGAACCTCGGCACCCTGCCGACAATCGCCAACAACGTGGCCGACAACTACATCCTGCTGATCATCGACAACGGCTCCTACGGCTCCACCGGCGATCAGCCGACCTATGCGGGCAAGAAGACCAACCTGACCGACGTGGCCCGCGCCTGCGGCTGCGAGAACGTCATCGAGTGCCGCGACGTGGACACCGGCAAGGTGCTCCAGGCGGCCATCGACAGCGGCAAGATGACCGTCATCGTCGTCAAGTGCGACAGCGGCAACATCAAGCTGCCGGTCATCACCATAGACCCGGTGGTCATCCGCGACCGCTTCATGAAGGCGGTCCGGGCCTGATTGATGGGAGCCGCCGCGCGGATACACTCGGCCGAGGATGCGCGGCGGCTGGCCCGGCGGCGGCTGCCCTGGATGGTCTTTGACTACATCGACGGCAGCGCCGGGGCGGAAACCGGCGCCGCTCGCAACCGCGCCGCCCTCGATGCCACCGCCCTGCGGCCCCGCATCCTGCGCGACGTGAGCGAACGGAGCCTCGCCACCAGCCTCTTCGGGGAGGCCACCTCCCGCCCCTTCGGCATCGCCCCGATGGGCATGTGCAACCTCGCCGCCCCCGGCGCCGATCTCATGCTGGCGCGCCTCGCCGCGCGTTTCCGGGTGCCGCACGGGGTCTCCACCGTGGCCTCCACCCCGATGGAGCGGATCATCGCGGTGGCAGAGGGCCAGGCCTGGTTCCAGCTCTACTTCAGCGGCGACGGCAGCGGCACCTTCAAGCTGGTGGAGCGGGCCCGCCAGGCGGGCTACCGCACCCTGGTGCTGACCGTCGACGTGCCCGAGGTGGGCCGTCGCCCGCGCGAGCTGCGCCACGGCTTCAAGATGCCCTTCCGCCTCGGCCCGCGCCAGTTTGTCGACTTCGCCCTGCACCCGCGCTGGTCCCTCGCCACGCTCAGGGCAGGCAAGCCCCAGATGGCCAACTTCACCAGCCCCGGTTTCCACTTCGACCGCACCGAAAGCCGCGCCCGCGCCACCTGGGACACCCTGAGCCGCCTGCGCGACGCCTGGCCCGGCAACCTGGTGCTCAAGGGCGTGCTCGATGCCGAGGACGCGCGCAAGGCCAAGGCCGCCGGGGTGGACGCGATCCAGGTCTCCAGCCACGGCGCCCGCCAGCTCGAAAGCGCCCCGGCGCCCTTCCTCATGCTGCCCCGGATGCGCGCCGCCGTCGGGCCGGACTTCCCGCTCTTCTACGACAGCGGCCTGCGCTCGGGCGAGGATGCCCTCAAGGCCCTCGTGGCGGGGGCCGATTTCACCTTCTTCGGCCGCGCGCTCCAGTTCGCCATCGCCGCCGCGGGCGAGGCGGGGCTCGACCGGCTCTGGGAGGTCCTGACCGAGGAGATGAGCATCGCCATGGCCCAGACCGGCCTGACCGACCTCAGCCGCTCCAACCTCAAGGGCGCCCGCGCCCACGGCGCCGTCTGACCATTGATATCAGGTAAAATTGCCTAAAATCAGAAGACTATCCCATCTTCTTCAGGCGCCGCATTAAGCCTTCCGCAAGGGCGCCCGTCCTATCCCTAGCCGGAACTGCCTTTGCCGGGGGACGGACCATGCCATCGACAGCACCGGGGGCCCGCGCCGCCCCGCGCCGGGCCTGACCATGGAGGAGGAGGAAATCGGCCCCGACCTCGAGGTCGCCGGGCTCAGCTTTCTCTTCACCGGCGCCAACGGCGCCACGATCGACTTCACCGGCGTCATCGCCAACATCGGCGATGGCCGTGCGGAGGCCGCCCAGGTGGCCCTCTACCACTCCGCCGACGATCAGCTCAGCACGGCGGACACGCTCCTGCGCAGCTTCGATCTTCCCGCCCTCGATCCCGGCGCCCTGGCGGACCTCGCCGCGCGCCTCACCCTGCCGTCGCGCAATGGCTACCTCGGCCTCTGGGTCGATCCCTCCGACAGCCTGCCCGAAGCGGTGGAGAGCAACAACCGCGCGCTCCTCTCCCTCGCCGCGGAGACCGATTCCGACGCCCCAGCCCCCCCGGTGCCCAACATCGAGGTGGCGGTCCTGCTCCAGCGCCGCGCCGAGGGCACCCAGAACACCGCCGATCTCGCCCGTCAGAACACCTGGGCCAGCACTCTCGCGGGCAGCGAGCGGGCCGACGTCCAGTCCGCCCTCGCGGCGGCGGGCGTCTCCCTGCCGGTCCTGCTCACCCGGTCCGAGGCCGCGGGCCTCGCGCAGCTCGCCGCGGGGCAGGTCGAGGGCCTGCTGATCGACCGCCGCTCGCCGCTTCTGAACAGCCTGGCGCCCGAGCTGGAGGTCTTCGAAATCCCCGCCCTGCCGGGCCTCCTGGTGCCCCAGGACGGGACGGTCGAGGTGCGCGAGGGCACCGGCGGCGCGGACCGTTTCGTCAGCGGGCCCGAGAACGAGCTCCTGCTCGGCGGCAACGGGACGGACACCCTGGTCCTCTCCGGCAGCCACCGCAGCTACACCCTGACCCTCGGCCCCGGCAGCGTCACCCTCCAGGACCGCCGCACCGGCGGCGACGGCCGCGACAGCCTCTCCGAAATCGAGCGGATCGGCTTCGCGGAGAACCTCCCAGCCCTCGGCGGGCAGGTCCTGGCCTTCGATTCCTTCAACGGCCCCGCCGCCCTCAGCAGGGAAGAATTTGAAGAGATTACAGAGCTCTACATCTCCTACTTCAACCGCGCCCCGGATGCCCTGGGGCTCTACTACTGGGCTACCGAGTATGGCCGCGGCTTCACCATCCCCCAGATGGCCGAGAACTTCTTCACCCAGCCCGAAACCCGCGCCACCTACGCCGCCCTGATGGACGCCCGGGGCGAGGTCTCGGACTATGGCGCTTTCGTCCGCGCCGTCTACGGCAACATCCTGGGCCGCACCCCGGACGAGGAGGGCTTCGCCTACTGGGTCTGGCAGCTCGAAAACAGCCCCGCGATCACCCCGCCGGTCTTCATCATGGCGATCCTCGCGGGCGCCAAGTACCCCGCCGATCCCACACCCCAGCACTACCTAGATCAGGCCTACCTCGCCACCAAGGCCCAGATCGGCGCCCACTACGCCGTCATCAAGGGCCTGAGCGACGTGGCGGAGGCGGCCCGCATCATGGCCCTCTTCGACGGCACCGAGGCCGGCACCGCCGAAGCCGTCGCGGCGACGGAGGCGCTGCACGCCGAGGCGCTCGATCCCCTCGACGGCCAGTTCCTCTTCCCCCTCATCGGCGTGCTCGACGATCCCTTCGCCCTGGTCTGACAGGGGCCCCCTTGCCCCTGCCGCCGCAAGGGCGCAAAGCTGGCCCCATGAGCCGCCCCTTCGCCTCCCGCATCAGCCGCGCCCCGCGCCCCTTCAACCAGGAGAGGGCCGCCGACGCCGAGGCCCTGGCCCAGCCCCTGCCGCCCGAGGTGCGCCCCCTGGTGATCGGCGCCGCCTCCTGCGCGCCCTACCTCATGTCGCTCCTGGAAAAGGAGGCCCCCTGGCTGGAGGGCGCCCTGGCAGACCCGGAAGCCGCCCTCGACGCGCTCGTTGCGGAGGCCGAGGCAGCCCCGCCCGAGGGCCTCGGCTCCGCCCTGCGCCAGGGCAAGCGCCGCATGGCCCTGCTCACCGCCCTGGCCGATCTCGGCGGCGTCTGGTCCCTGCCGGAGGTGACGGGCGCCCTCACGCGCTTTGCCGATGCCGCCGCCGGGGCCGCCCTGCGTGGCGCCCTGGCACCCCAGATCAGGCGCGGCAAGATCCCCGGCCTGACGGAGGATGACCTGGCCGAGGCCGGCGGCATGGTGATCTTCGCCATGGGCAAGATGGGCGCAAATGAGCTCAACTACAGCTCCGACATTGATCTCATCTGCCTCTTCGACGAGACCCGCTTCGCCCCCGACCAGTTCCAGGAGGCCCGCACCGGCTTTGTCCGCGCCACCCGCGCCATGTCCCAGACCCTGAGCGAGATGACCGGCGAGGGCTACGTCTTCCGCACCGATCTGCGGCTCCGCCCCGATCCCGCCGTCACCCCCGTCTGCATGGCCATGGAGGCGGCGGAACGCTACTACGAATCCCTTGGCCGGACCTGGGAAAGGGCCGCCTACATCAAGGCCCGCCCCTGCGCCGGGGACCGCGCGGCGGGAGAGGCCTTCCTACGCACCCTGCGGCCCTTCGTCTGGCGCCGCCACCTCGATTTCGCCGCCATCCAGGATGCCCACGACATGCGCCTGGCGATCCGCGAACACAAGGGCACCGGCGGCCCCATCACCCTGCCGGGCCACAACATGAAGCTGGGCCGCGGCGGCATCCGCGAGATCGAGTTCTTCACCCAGACCCGCCAGCTCATCGCCGGCGGGCGCGACCCCGATCTGCGCCTGCGCGGCACCTGCGCGGGCCTCGCCGCCCTCGCGGACAAGGGCTGGGTGCCCGAGGAGGTGGCCGACCGCCTGACGGACCACTACGTGGCCCACCGCACGGTGGAGCACCGGCTCCAGATGGTGCGCGACGCCCAGACCCACGAGCTGCCCCAGACGGAAGAAGGCTTCGCCCGGCTCGCCGCCCTGATGGACCGCGACACGGACGACCTGAAGGGCGAGCTGCGCGACCGCCTGGAGGAGGTCCACTCCCTGATCGAGAGCTTCTTTGCCGACAGCCGCGCCCCGGCCAAGCCCGCCGTCGCGGCCCATGCCTTCGACAGCGCCGTGATCGACCGCTGGCACTCCTATCCCGCCCTGCGCTCGGCCCGGGGCGCGGAAATCTTCGAACGGCTCAAGCCCGGCCTGCTGGAGCGCCTGCAACAGGCCGCCCGGCCCGACGAGGCGCTCCTCGCCTTCGACGGCTTTCTCGCGGGCCTGCCGGCCGGCGTGCAGCTCTTCTCGCTGATCCAGGCCAATCCCCAGCTCTCGGACCTGCTGATCGACGTGGTCACCACCTCGCCGGCCCTGGCCGCGCACCTCTCGCGCAACGCGGGCGTCTTCGATGCCGTCATCGGCGGCGACTTCTTCAGCGAATGGCCCGGCCGCGCCGCCCTGGCGGAGCATCTCCAGGAGGTCCTGGACAACGAGACCGACTACGAGACCCGGCTCGACGCCGCCCGCCGCTGGACCCGCGAGTGGCACTTCCGCATCGGCGTCCACCTCCTGCGCGGCCTGACGGACCCGGAAAGCGCCGGCCGCCACTATGCCGATCTGGCCGAGGCCGTGCTGGAGGTCCTCTGGCCTCTGGTGGTGGATCAGTTCGCCCGCCGCCACGGGCCGCCGCCGGGGCAGGGGGCGGTGATCCTGGGCATGGGCTCGCTCGGCGCCGGGCGCCTCACCGCCACCTCCGATCTCGACATGCTGGTGATCTACCGCGCCGAGGGGGTGGAGATGTCCGAGGGGCCCAAGAGCCTGCCGACGCGCCAGTACTACGCCCGCCTGACCCAGGCCATGATCACCGCCATGACCGCCCCCATGTCCCAGGGCAAGCTCTACGAGGTGGACATGCGCCTGCGCCCCTCGGGCAACCAGGGGCCGGTGGCCACGGCGCTCGCCAGCTTCGACCGCTACCAGCGCGAGGAGGCCTGGGTCTGGGAGCACCTGGCCCTGACCCGCGCCCGCCCGGTGGCGGGCCCCGCCGCGCTCCGCCAGGAGGTGGCCGACCTCTGCGCCGATCTCCTGGCCCAGCCGCGCGACCCCGCCCGCGTCCGCCGCGAGACCGCCGAGATGCGCCGCCGCATCGCCGCCGCCAAGGCCCCCTCGGGCCCCTGGGACGCCAAGATCGGCCCCGGCCGCCTGCAGGACATCGAGCTCTTCGCCCAGGGCGGCGCCCTCCTGGAGGGCCGCCCGGCGCGGGAGATCGCGGCGGGGCTGGAGGCCGCTCACCGGGCGGGCCTAATCGGGGCAGGGGACCTGGCAACCCTCAAGGCGGCCTACCACGCCTGCTGGGCGCTCCAGTGCGCCGCGCGCCTGCTCTCCGCCCAGCCCCTGGAGGGGGCTGGCCTGGGCCGGGCCGGCGGCCACTTCCTGGCCCGCACCCTGGGCTGCGAGAGCCTGGAGGCGGCGGAGGCGGCGATTCTGGCGCACTACGCAAAGGCGGCGGAGATCATCGAGGGCGTCTACGGCGCCGGGGAAGAGGCAGAGGAGGGCAGCCCATGAAGGGCGACGGCACGGACCCGAAGGGGCTCATCTACGAGGCCTACCGGATCGAGGGCATCTCCGAGCAGGAGTGCCGCTCGATCTTCCTCGACTGGGCCATGAGCCTGCCCCTGGAGAGCAACACCGGCAGCGCCATCCGCACCCTCCTCGCGCGCTACCGCGAGGCCCACCCGGAGCATCCCATGACCAGGGTGATGGCCGAGGGCCTCACCTCCATGGCCGCCCCGCGCCGCCGCGGCGGCTGGCGCAGCCGCCCGCGCAACTGAAGGGGCAGGCCGCGCGGCGCCCCTTCCACAATCCGCGCGAAGGGCTTACAGGGGGCGCCATGACAGCGCCCCACACCCCCTCCGACGATCTCCCCACCGTCCGCCTCATGCCCAAGGCCAACGCCCGGGCCATCCGCCACGGCTTTCCCTGGGTCTATGCCAACGAACTGGTGACGGACCGCCGCACCAAGAAGCTGGCCCCCGGCAGCCTGGCCCGGCTCGAGGATGCCAACCGCGCGCCCCTGGGGCTGGTGGCCGTCAACCCGCTCTCCAAGATCATCGCCCGGATGCTGGACCGTGACCCCGAGGCCAGCATCGACGTCGCCTGGTTCGAGGCCCGCCTGCGCCGCGCCCTGGCCCTGCGCGAGAGGCTCTTCGAGGCGCCCTACTACCGGCTCGTCCATGCCGAGGCCGATGGCCTGCCCGGCGTCATCATCGACCGCTTCGGCGAGACCTGCGTGATCCAGCCCAACGCCGCCTGGGCCGAGGCCCTCCTGGCCCCCCTGACGGAGGCCCTCGTCACCGTCACCGGCGCCAGGAGCGTGCTCAAGAACGCCGCCGGGCGGACCCGCACGCTGGAGGGGCTGGACGAGACCTCCGAGACCCTGCTGGGCGAGACCCCGACAGCGCCCCTGCCGGTGCCCATGAACGGCGCGACCTACCTGGCCGATCTCACCACCGGCCAGAAGACCGGCCTCTTCTACGACCAGCGCCCCAACCATGCCTTCGCGGCGGGCCTGGCGCGGGGCGCCCGGGTGCTCGATGTCTTTTCCCACGTCGGCGGCTTCTCCCTCGCCGCCCTCGCCGCCGGGGCCGAAAGCGCCCTCGCCGTGGATGGCTCCGAACCGGCCCTGGCGCTGGCCCGCGAGGGGGCCGCGCACATGGGCCAGGCCGCGCGCTTCGAGACCCGCCAGGGCGATGCCTTCGAGGTCCTCGCCGCCCTCGGCGAGGCGGGCGAGAAATTCGATCTGGTGATCTGCGATCCCCCCGCCTTCGCCCCCGCCAAGCCGGCCCTCGAGGCGGGCCTCCGGGCCTACGAGCGCATCGCCCGCCTGGCCGCGCCGCTGGTCGCCGAGGGGGGCGTCCTGGGCCTCTGTTCCTGCTCCCACGCCGCCGACCTGGCCCAGTTCCGCGCCGCTTCCGCCCGCGGCATCGGCCGCGCCGGGCGCCGCGGCACGCTGCTTCACACGGGCTTTGCCGGGCCCGATCACCCGCAGCTGCCGCAGCTCGCCGAAAGCGGCTACCTCAAGTCGCTCTTCTTCCACCTGTGAGCGGCCCGCGCCTCCTGATCGACGCCTGCGTGCTCTTTCCCACGGTGATGCGCGCCATGGTGCTGGAGGCCGCCGCCGAGGGCCTCTTCACGCCCCTCTGGTCCGAGCGCATCCTGGAGGAATGGGCCCGCGCCGCCGCCCGGCTCGGCCCCGCGGGTGAGGCCCAGGCACGCGGCGAGATCGCCCTGCTGCGCGCCGCCTGGCCCGCCGCGAGCCTGCCCCCGGCGCCGGGGCTGGAGGCCCGCCTCTGGCTGCCCGATCCGAACGATTTGCATGTCCTCGCCGTGGCCGTTTCGGGCCAGGCGGCGGGCATCCTGACGCTCAACGCCAAGGACTTCCCGCGCAACCTCCTGGCCGAGCAGGAGCTTACCCGCGAGGACCCCGACAGCCTGCTCATGGGCTTCTGGCAGGCCCACCCCGCCCGGATCGAGGCCGCCGCGACCCGCGTCCTGGCCGAGGCCCGCCGCCTCTCCGACGCGGACTGGCAGATGCGCCCCCTGCTCAAGAAGGCCCGCCTGCCGCGGCTCGCCAAGGCCCTGGGCTAGGCACCGCCGTTGCGCGGGCAGCGCGCGCCGGTGGGGGAGAGCGTTAAGGATCGCTGAGTAGTTCTGTCCCGGTCATGACGCCATTGGGGCCAGAGTACCGGCCCTAGGATACCCGAGGCTCCGAGAGGGGCACGACCGAACGGTTCACCCGTGCGGGCGAGAGCCCGTCCTCACCATCCGGACTGGCGGCGCCGCCTTTTTTCCTTACGCGAAAACGGCAACTCCACCGAAACGGAACGCAGATACCCCCGGCGAGGAAGCCCTCGCGCGGGGCCTTCGGCGTGGGCTGTCCGGGCTGCGCCTGCCTGGGCGGGCGCCTGCGCGAGACCGGGCCGGGCGCGACGGAGGATGGGCCACCATTTCTCCGCCCCCATCTCCACCCCCAAAACAAAAAAGGCACCGCCGCAGCGATGCCTTCCCGTCTCTCTACCCCGCGCCTGATCAATCCGCGGCGGGGTTCGCCTTGGCCGCGGGCGCGCTCTTGGCGCCGGGGTTCAGCGGATCGTCCTGGCGCTGCACCGAGCCCTCGAAGTGGGCGCCGCTCTCGATCGCGATGGTCTTGTGGATGATGTCCCCCTCGACCCGCGCGGTGGAGGTGAGGCGCACCTTCAGGCCGCGCACCCGGCCCACGATGCGGCCGTTGATGACCACGTCGTCGGCCACCACTTCACCCTTGATCGTGGCGCTCTCGCCGATGGTCAGCAGGTGAGCGCGGATGTCGCCCTCCACGGTGCCCTCGACGTTGATGTCGCCGGTGGTCTTCATGTTGCCGGTGACATGCAGGTCCGCCGAAAGGACCGAGGCCGGCGGCTTGGCCTTGGGGGCGCTGGCCTTGAACTCGCTCGACTTGGGCTGGCTGGAGGCGCTGGAGGAATGCGACGCGGCGGCGGAGGTGCTGGCGGAATCGCTTTCCTTGCTCGGGGCGGGATCGTTGATTTTGCTCTTAGAAAACATCGTTTGCAGCCTTGATATAGATCATGGGATTTACAGCCTTACCGCCCACGCGGACCTCGTAGTGAAGGTGCACGCCGGTGACACGTCCGGAAGCTCCCATATCACCGATCCGCTGCCCGCGCGAGACCCTTTGGCCGACTTTTACCCGCACCCGGCTCAGGTGGGCGTAGCGGGTCTCGATTCCGAACTCGTGCTGGATCTTCACCAGGCGCCCGTAGCCCGATTGCCAGCCCGCGTAGGTGACCACCCCGTCGGCGGTGGAATAGAGCGGCGTGCCCATGCCGGCGGCGAAGTCCACGCCCGAATGCATGCGGCGGCCGCCGGTCTTCGGGTCGCGCCGGTAGCCGAACTGGCTGGTGAAGCGGAAGGGCGACTTGATGGGATTGGCGAAGGGCGCCTTGGAGGCGGCGATGCGGTAGAGGTTCAGCCGGTCCATCTGGCCCAGCAGGCGGTTGGCGCGCAGCGTGTCGGGCGAGAGCTCGTCGCTGTCACGGGTCGAGAAGGAGAGGGGGGCCAGCGGCCCGCCCTGGCCCGAGTAGCCCCGGCGCACGGTCTCAAGAATGCGGTCCGTCGGCATCCCAGCCGAGCGGAACATCTTGTCGAGCGGCGCCACCGAGACGGTCATGGCCTCCTCGAGCTGGCGGAAGATGGCGTCGTTCTGGTCCTGCATCAGGGCGATGCGTTGCTGCAGCTCGTCGGCCTGGAGCAGGGCGTCCTGGGCATCGGCGATCACCTGGTCGCGCTCCTTGGCGGTCTCCTCCAGGGCCTCGGCGAGGAAGTCGATCGGGGCGGCGGCGGCCACGGCGCGGGCCGGGCCGGTGCCGCCGTTCTCCACCGTACCGCGCAGGGAGGCCAGCTCGGTCCGGGCGGCCTCGCGCTGCTTCATGGTCTCGCGCAGGGTGGTCTGGATCACCTCGATCCCGGTCTCCAGCTCGCGGCGGCGGTTTTCGCTGTCCAGCAGGTCGCTCTGCATGACGGAGATCTGCGCCAGGGCGGCGTTGAAGCGCTCCTGGGCCGCCAGGGCCTCCTCGGCGCGGCGGTCGCGCTGCGCCGAAAGATCGTTGAGCCGGGCCTGGTAGGTGCGCTGGTCGCGCTTGGCCTGCTCGCGGAAATTGCCCGAGCCGATGGAATCCATCAGGATGATGGCGGTGGCGACGATGGCCCAGGCGACGAGGCAGGCGGAGCCCGCCAGGGCGACGATCTGGGTGCCGGGGCGCAGGCGGATGAAGCGGGTATCGCTGTCGGACTTGAGGAAGACGCGGCGTTCGGGAAAGTGCCTTTCCAGGAACGCATGTATTCTGATGCCCATGGTCGTCCGCACGTGTCCCACCCCGTCTGTCGTGGCCAAGGGGGGCACCGGTCCTCCTCCGGTGCGCCCAGGTTTCAAATTCCTTATCCAGTGGGCTCTGATGGGGCAACCCATATGACCGGCCCATGCGCGGCAAAGCACCGGCAGGGGGCCTATGGGCAAAAAACCGCCGATTTCAAGCACTTGATGTAGCGCGAATTCAATACCATGCCGTCGTGTACAATCCGCCCCTTTCGGGCGGATTGTTTCCGGCCCGGCTCAGCTCCCGGCGGCCAGGGGCCAGTAGAAGTCCGGCGGGATGCCCGCCTCGGCGCGCTTTTCCTCGTTGAAGGGGGGCTTCAGGGCGCCGTGGAAGTAGCGCCGCACCAGCCGGTGAAACTCCTCCGTCGGGTCCAGCTCGTGGCGCCCGCAAAGGAAGTGGAACCACTTGCTGCCATAGGCCACGTGGCTCACCTCCTCGGCGTAGATGGTCTCCAGCGCCGCCACGGCAGAGTCGGCTCCGGCCTTGCGGAAGACCTCGATCATGCCCGGCGTCACATCGAGGCCCCGGGCCTCCAGCACCATGGGCACCACCGCCAGGCGGCCACGGATGTCCGCCGCCGTGTCCTCGGCGGCCCGCCACATGCCAGCATGGGCGGGCAGGGCGCCGTAGTGGCTACCCATCTCCTCCAGACAGTCGCACATGAGGTTGAAATGCTTTGATTCCTCGTCCGCCGCCTTGACCCAGTCGTCGTAGAAGCCCACCGGGAAAGGCACGTCGGTGAAGCGTGCGATGATGTCCCAGTGCAGGTCCACCGCGTTGAGCTCGATGTGGGCCACGGCATGGAGCAGGGCGATCCGCCCCTCGGGCGAGCCGGGGCGGCGGCGCGGCACGTCGCGCGGGTTCAGCAGCGCCGGGGCCTCGGGCCGGGCCGGGTGCAGGGGCGGATCGGCACGGCCCACCTCGGGCGTTTCGCCCGCCTTGCGGGCCGCCTGCCACTCGGCGGCGAAGCGGCGCGACAGGGCGGTCTTCTCGCGCCCGTCGGCGCAGCGCAGCACTGCCTCGGCCATCTCGGCAAGCGGTGTCACAGGGCGCGCACCGCCTCGAGCACTTCTTCCACGTGGCCCGGCACCTTCACCTTGCGCCAGATCCGGGCAATCTTGCCCTCGGCGTCGATCAGGTAGGTGGCCCGCTCGATCCCCATGGATTTCTTGCCGTACATGTTCTTCTCGACCCAGACCCCGTAGGCCTCGGTCACGGCGCCGTCCGTGTCGGACAGGAGCGGCACGGTCAGGCCGTGCTTGGCGGCGAACTTGTCGTGCTTGTCCATGCTGTCGCGTGAGATCCCGAAGACCCGGGCGCCCGCCGCGTCGAACTGGTCCAGCTCCTCGGAGAAGCCAATGCTCTCCTTGGTGCAGCCCGGCGTGTCGTCGCGCGGGTAGAAGAAGAGAACCACCGGCGCGCCGCGCAGGTCGCTGAGCGTAATCTCGCCACCGCCCGTCACGGGCAGGGTGAAATCGGGGGCCACTTGTGAGATCTCTGGCATGGTGCAAGGCTCTTTCGCTTGGAAGGTTAGGGGCGAGGGGGCATAGTAGGGCGTAACGGGCGCAGGCCAAGCCCGCAACCTCGGATGACGATGCGCGACGCTGATCCCCCCGACAAGCCGCAGGACGCCCCGCCGCCAAAGCGCCCGCCCCGCAAGCCCCGGGCGCCGCGCCCGCGGCGTGGCCGCTGGCACCGCTTCCTGCACTGGCTCGGCTCCACCTCCATCGGCCTGCTGCTCCTGGCCGGGATGCTCGCCGCCCTGGCCGGGGTCTACCTGCGCGAAAGGCCCCTGCCGGCCCCCGCCTGGGTCCAGGCCCGGATCGAGCAGCGCCTGGAGGAGGTCCTGCCCCAGGCCGAGGTGACCTTCGGCGAGATGGTCTTTGTCATGGACGGCGGTTGGACCCCGCGGGTCCGGCTGCGCGATCTGGTCCTGCGCACCTCCGAGGGGGCCGAGGTGCTGCGCGTCAACGAGTTCAAGGCCACCTTCGCGGGCCGCCCCCTGCTGGAGGGCCAGGTCCAGCCCCAGGCCATCTCCCTCTCGGGCCTGATCGGCCAGCTCGTGCGCACCGAAGAGGGCCGCTTCGTCCTCTCCGGCGGGCTCACCGCCGGGGCGCCCCGGCGCGAGGCGGCGACCCTGCCGCAGCTCATCGGAGAGCTGGACGCGGTGATGCAGTCGCCCGCCCTCTCGGCCCTCACCACGGTGGACCTGCGCGCCGTCACGCTGCGCTACGAGGACCGCCGCGCGGGCCGGGCCTGGACGGTGGACGGGGCCCGCGCGCGGCTCAACCGGCAGGGCAGGGACCTCACCATCGCCGCCGATCTCGCCCTGCTCGGCGGCGGCGCCGAGGCGGCCACCCTGGAGGCCAACTACAGCTCCATCATCGGCGCCACGGAGGCGGATTTCGGGGTCTCCTTCGACGGCGTGCCAGCCGGGGACATCGCCGCCCAGGGGCCGGCCTTCGCCTGGCTCGACATCCTGCGCGCGCCCATCTCGGGTTCGGTGCGCACCGGGCTCGATGCCGAGGGCCGCTTCGAGCCGCTCAACGCCACGCTCCAGATCGGCGCGGGCGTCGTCCAGCCCAACGAGGGCACCCGCCCGATCCCCTTCGAGGGCGCCCGCAGCTACTTCCGCTACCTGCCGCGCCAGAAGCTTCTGCGCTTCGATGCCCTCTCGGTGCGCAGCGCCTGGATCTCGGGCGAGGCCTCGGGCACGGCGAGTCTGGGGATCGACCCCGAGAGCGGCCGCCTGGAGGACCTGGTGGCCCAGATCGAGCTGGCCGACCTCAGCGCCAACCCCCAGAGGCTCTACCCCGAGCCGGTGACCCTGAGCGGCGCGGGCATGGATTTCCGCCTCGCCCTCGATCCCTTCCGGGTGGAGCTGGGACGGCTCGAGATCCGCGACGGCGCGCGGACCCTGCGCCTTTCGGGTGGCCTCACCGCCGAGCCCGAGGGCTGGCGCCTGGCGGTGGACGGGCAGATGGCGGCCCTGGCACCGGAGCGGCTCCTGACCCTCTGGCCCGAAGCCCTCAAGCCCAAGACCCGCGCCTGGCTGGACCAGAACCTCCTGGCGGGCGAGGTGCGCAACGCCGATCTGGCCTTCCGGGCCGATCCCGGCGCCCCGCCGCGCACCTACCTGGCCTTCGACTTCACCGGCGCCAGCGCCCGCTTCCTGCGCGGCATGCCGCCCATCGAAGCGGGCCAGGGCCACTTCAGCCTGAACGACAACCGCATGGTGGTCACCCTCGACGCGGGCGAGGTGACGGCCCCGGCGGGCGGCGCGGTGGACCTGGCCGGCTCCTCCTTCATCATCCCCGACGTGCGGGTGAAGGACGGCGCCCCCTCGATCAGCCGCCTGCGCCTGCGCGGGGGCCTGCAGGCGGCCCTCTCGGTGATCGACCAGCCGCCGCTCAGGATCATGTCGCGCGTCGGCCAGGGGGTGGACCTGGCCGAGGGCCGGGTGCTCCTGGAGGGGGCCGTCGCCGCGCCCCTGAAGAAGGGCAACGGCCTGGACAACGTGAGCTACCACTTCGACGGCACCCTGCGCGGCGTCACCTCCGACAGCCTGGTGAAGGGCCGCACCCTCACCGCCGAGAGCCTCGACCTCTCGGTCACGGATGAGCGGGTCGAGATCGGCGGCGCGGGGGAGCTGGACGGGGTGCCCTTCACCGGCACCTGGCGCCAGCCCATCGGCAAGGGCGTCACCGGCAGCAGCGTCAGTGGCAGCGTCACCCTCAGCCCCGGCGCGCTGGAGACCTTCGGCGTGGCCCTGCCCCGGGGCGCCGTCTCGGGCGAGGGCGCGGCGGCGATCGAGATCACCCTGGAGAGGGGCGCAAGGCCCAGCTTCGCCCTCAGCTCGGACCTGCGCGGCCTGCGGGTGGCGGTGCCCCAGGTCGGGTGGGTCAAGCCCGCGGGCCAGGAGGGGACGCTGGAGGTGGCGGGCACCCTGGGCAGCCCGCCCCAGATCGAGCGGCTGCGGGTCGGCGGCCTCGGGCTCCAGGCGGCGGGCCGGGTGGAGCTGACCGAGGGCGGCGGGCTGGAGCGGGTGCGCTTCGACGATCTGCGCGTGGGCGACTGGCTCGATGCCCCGGTGGACCTGCTGGGCAGGGGCCGGGGCAACCCGGTGCAGGTGGTCCTGCGCGGCGGCTCGCTGGATCTGCGGCGCGCCAACCTCGGCGAGGGTGGCGGCGGCGGTGCGGGCGGCGGGCCGCGGGCGCCCCTGGGGCTGGCGCTGGACCGGCTCCAGATCACCGACACCATCGCCCTGACGGACATGCGGGGCGATTTCACCACCGGTGGCGGCGGGCTCGACGGGAGCTTCGAGGCGCGGCTCAACGGCGGCGCCCCGGTCCAGGGAAGGGTGACCCCGCGCAACGGCCGCACGGCGGTGCGGCTCACCTCCTCGGACGCGGGCGGGGTCCTGCGCTCGGCCGGGCTGCTGCGCCAGATCTCGGGCGGCGAGATGGACCTCGTGCTCCTGCCGGTGGGGGCGGCGGGCTCCTTCGAGGGGGACCTCAAGGTGACCGACGTGCGGGTCCGCAACGCGCCGGGCATCGCGGCCCTGCTCAACGCCGTCTCGGTGGTGGGCCTCATCAACGAGCTGAACGGCGACGGCATCTACTTCGACACGGTCCAGGCGGATTTCGCCCTGACGCCGGACCGCCTGATCCTGCGCGAAGGCAGCGCGGTGGGGGCCTCCATGGGGCTCTCGATGGATGGCCTCTACGGGCTGGAAAGCAACAACATCGCCATGCAGGGGGTGATCACCCCGGTCTACCTGCTCAACGGTATCGGCTCCCTCATCAGCCGCAGGGGCGAGGGGCTGATCGGCTTCAACTACAGCCTCAGCGGCCCGGCGCGCGATCCCGAGGTCTCGGTCAATCCGCTTTCCGCCCTGGCGCCCGGCGCGGCGCGCGACCTCTTCCGCACGCGGCCCCGGCCCCCCACCACGGGCACCCGCAACGATCCCGAGGAGGAGACGCAGAAACCAGTTGTCAGGGACTACGAGGGGCGCTAGGGCGCGCCCATGAAACTCTCCGATTTCGACTTCGAGCTGCCCGAGGCGCTGATCGCCACGCGGCCCGCCAGCCCCCGCTCCTCGGCGCGGCTGCTGGTGGCCGAGGGCGAGGCGATTTACGACGCGCGGGTGACCGACCTGGTGGACTGGCTGAAGCCCGGAGACCGCCTGGTGCTGAACGACACCCGCGTCATCCCCGCCCGGCTGAGCGGCGAACGGCACCGCGAGAGCGCCCAGGGCCCGGTCACCGCGCGCATCGAGGTGACCCTGCTGGAGCCCCGGGGCGATGGCACCTGGGGCGCCCTCATCAAGCCCCTGCGCAAGCTCAAGGTCGGCGAGGAGGTGATCTTCTCGGACGAGCTGCGCGCCACCCTCGAAGGGGTGGAGGAGGGCCAGGGCCAGCTGCGCTTCAACTGCACGGGCGAGGATTTCGACGCCGCCCTGAACGCGGCCGGCGCCATGCCCCTGCCGCCCTACATCGCCGCCAAGCGCCCCGCCGACGCGCGCGACCGCGAGGACTACCAGACCGTCTGGGCCCGTCACGCGGGCGCCGTGGCCGCGCCCACCGCCTCGCTCCACTTCGACGAGCCGCTGTTGGCGGCGCTCGCGGCGCGCGGCGTCGGCTTCACCCATGTCACCCTGCACGTGGGGGCGGGCACCTTCCTGCCGGTCAAGGTGGATGACATCCGCGAGCACCGGATGCACGCCGAGTGGGGCCGCGTCAGCGCCGAGGCGGCGGCGGAGATCGAGGCGACGCGGGCGGCGGGCGGGCGGATCATTCCCGTCGGCACCACCGCCCTGCGCCTGATCGAGACGGCGGCCCGCGACGGCGGCGGCACCATCGCCGCCTGGGAGGGCGAGACGGACATCTTCATCACGCCGGGCTTCGCCTTCCGGGTGACCGATGCCCTGATGACCAATTTCCACCTGCCGAAATCCACCCTCATGATGCTGGTCTCGGCCCTCATGGGGGCCGACCGCATCCGCGCGATCTATGGCCACGCCATTGCCGCGCGCTACCGTTTCTTCAGCTACGGGGACGCGTCCCTCTTGATCCCGCCGCGCGGGTGATGTCGCAAAAAACCGCCCGCGCCCCCTGAAATGTCGCGGACCGGGGTGAACTCCGGCGCCGAGAGGTTCAGGGAGGGCAGGAGCGGGAAAGGAGTCGCCAATGCTACAGGTTCTTACAAGCGCGTGGGCCCTGCTCTTGGGCATGTGCCTGCTGATGGTCGGCAACGGGATGCAGGGCACCCTGCTCGGCATCCGGGGCGCGATCGAGGACTTCTCGACCTTCGAGATGTCTATCGTCATGTCCTGCTACTTCGTCGGCTTCCTCGGCGGCTCGCGGCTGGCGCCCCACATGATCCGCCGGGTCGGCCACGTGCGGGTTTTCGCGGCCCTGGCCTCGCTCATCTCGGCGGTGATGATCATCTACCCGACCTTTCCCAACGTGATCGTCTGGTCCGCCGGGCGCATCCTGATCGGCTTCTGCTTCTCGGCGGTCTACGTGACGGCGGAGAGCTGGCTCAACAATGCCGCCGACAACTCCAACCGCGGCCAGGCGCTCTCGCTCTACATGATCGTCCAGACCCTGGGCATCGTCGCCTCCCAGGCGCTGCTCCTGGCGGCCGATCCCTCGGGCTACGTGCTCTTCGTCATCCCCTCGGTGCTGGTCTCCATCGCCGTGACGCCGATCCTGCTCTCGATCAGCCCGGTGCCGGCCTTCGACACCACCAAGCCGATGAGCCTGCGCGAGCTGGTGGGCTTCTCGCCCCTGGGCTGCGCGGGCATGTTCCTGCTCGGCGGGATCTTCTCGGCCCAGTTCGGCATGGCCTCCGTCTATGGCGCCGAGGCGGGGCTGAGCGTGGCCCAGATCTCGCTTTTCGTGGCCACCTTCTTTGTCGGCTCGGTGCTGCTGCAGTATCCCATCGGCTGGATCTCGGACCGGATGGACCGCCGCCAGCTCATCATCATCGTCGCCATCATCGGCCTCGGCGGCTCGATCCTGGGGATGATGCTGGGCCACCTCTTCAGCCTGCTCCTGGTCTCGGCCTTCGTGGTGGGGGGCATGTCCAACCCGCTCTATTCGCTGCTCATCGCCCACACCAACGACTTCCTCAACCACGAGGACATGGCGGCCGCCTCGGGCGGGCTCGTCTTCATCAACGGGCTGGGGGCCATCCTGGGGCCGATCATCACCGGCTGGCTGATGGGCACGGCGCTCGGGCCGGGGGGCTTCTACCTCTTCACCGCGGTGCTCTTCGGCGCCATGGCGCTCTATGCCGCCTACCGGGCGACGCAGCGGGCCTCCGTGCCGGTCGAGGACACCAGCTCCTACGTGCCGGTCAGCGCCACCGGTACGGCCGTGGCGGTGGAATATGCGCAGGAAGTCGCCATCGAGGCCGAACAGGAGGCGGAAAGTGCGGCCTGAACGCGACATTCTTGTCGGAAATGAAGCAAAACGTGAGTGGGCAAGATGGCAAATTGCGTCTTAACATCAAGGAGTTCTTAGACGCACATGAGGAGTGCAGGAATGACAGGCCCCGACGAAATACTTGCCTTCTGGCTGGATGAGGTCGGTCCCAAGGGTTGGTACGAGCAGTCCGATGCCCTGGACGATAAGATCCGCAGCCGCTTCATGGAAACCTGGGAGGGGGCCTGCGAGGGCCGCTTCTCGCTCTGGCTGACCTACCCCACCGGGGCCTTGGCCTATATCATCCTGACCGACCAGTTCCCGCGCAACATGTTCCGCGGCGAGGGCCGGGCCTTCGCCAGCGACCGCATCGCCCTGGCCGCCGCCAAGTCGGCCATCGAGCGGGGCTGGGACCTGCGCATCGACGAGCCGGCCCGGCAGTTCTTCTACCTGCCGCTGATGCACTCGGAGAACCTCTGCGACCAGGACCGGTCCGTCCGGCTGATCTGCGGGCGCATGCCGCAGAACCGCGAAAGCAACCTGCTGCACGCCCGCGCCCACCGCGAGGTGATCCGGCGCTTCGGCCGCTTCCCCTACCGCAACGATGCCCTGAGCCGCGCCGACACCGAGCCGGAGCGCGCCTTCATGGCGCACGGCGGCTACGGCGCCACGGTGCGCGCCCTCCAGGCCGAGGCGGCGGCGGCCTGAGCCGCCCGCCCGCGACAAAAGCGCCAGGGCGGGAATGCAGGGCAGACCCGCTTTGGCCGCTGTTGTGACGGTTGGACTTTTGGTTTAGCACTAAACTAGTTTTCAACCGACACAGCACGAGGTGCCAGCATGGCCGAAAATTCCTTCGATCTGATCGTTGTCGGGGCGGGGCCGGGGGGCTACGTGGCCGCTATCCGCGGCGCCCAGCACGGGCTCAAGGTCGCCATCGTCGAGCGCGAGCACCTGGGCGGCATCTGCCTCAACTGGGGCTGCATCCCGACCAAGGCGATGCTGCGGTCGGCGGAGGTCTTTCACCTGATGCACCGGGCCAAGGAGTTCGGCCTCAAGGCCGAGGGCATCGGCTATGACCTGGAGGCCGTGGTGAAGCGCTCGCGCAAGGTGGCGGGGCAGCTCTCGGGCGGGATCGGCCACCTGATGAAGAAGAATAAGATCAAGGTCTTCATGGGCGAGGCGACCCTGCCGGGCCAGGGCAAGGTCTCCGTCAAGACCGACAAGGGCACGGAAGAGCTGACGGCGAAGAACGTCGTCCTGGCGACCGGCGCGCGGGCGCGCGAGCTGCCGGGCCTGGAGGCCGACGGCGATCTGGTCTGGACCTACAAGCACGCGCTCCAGCCCAAGCGGATGCCGAAGAAACTCCTGGTCATCGGCTCGGGCGCCATCGGCATCGAGTTCGCCAGCTTCTTCAACACCCTCGGCGCCGAGACCACGGTGGTTGAGGTGATGGACCGGGTCCTGCCGGTGGAGGATGCGGAGATTTCGGCCTTTGCCAAGAAGGCCTTCGAGAAGCAGGGCATGAAGATCCTCCAGAAGGCCATGGTGACCAAGCTGGACCGCGCCAAGGGCAAGGTGACGGCCCACATCGAGACCAACGGCAAGGTGGAGACGCAGGAGTTCGACACGGTGATCTCGGCGGTCGGGATCGTCGGCAACGTGGAGGGCCTGGGACTCGAGGAGCTGGGCGTGAAGGTCGAGAAGACCCACGTGGTAACGGACGACTACTGCCGCACCGGGGTCGAGGGTCTCTACGCCATCGGCGACATCGCCGGGGCGCCCTGGCTCGCGCACAAGGCGAGCCACGAGGGTGTCATGGTGGCCGATCTGATCGCCGGGCAGGCGGCCCATCCGGTCAAGCCCGAGACCATCGCCGGCTGCACCTACTGCCATCCGCAGGTGGCCTCGGTGGGCTATTCCGAGGCCAAGGCCAAGGAGCTGGGTTACGAGATCAAGGTCGGCCGCTTCCCCTTCATCGGCAACGGCAAGGCCATCGCCCTGGGCGAGGAGAGCGGGCTGGTGAAGACCATCTTCGACGCCAAGACCGGCGAGCTTCTGGGGGCCCATATGGTTGGGGCCGAGGTGACCGAGCTGATCCAGGGCTACGTGGTGGGCCGCCAGTTGGAGACCACGGAGGAGGATCTGATGGCGACGGTCTTCCCCCATCCGACGCTGAGCGAGATGATGCATGAGTCGGTGCTCGATGCCTATGGGCGGGTGATCCATATTTGAGGGGGGCTATCCAGCTCGCCATTCCTTTTCTGTCCTCAGCCTCGATGTCCCGCCCGGCGGCAACGCCGGGCAGCGCCGACCCGCCCCCATGGGGCGGCGCTTTGCGCCCCCCCGCGGGTCGACGCCGCCCTATGAATTGAGCGGGGCAGGCGGGTGAGGGCGCCTGTCCCTTCTGTCATCCTTTCGCATACTTAGTCTCAAAGTCCCGCCCGGCGGCACGCCGGGCAGCGCCGACCCGCCCCCATGGGGCGGCGCTATCGCGCCCCCCGCGGGTCGACGCTGCCCTTAGATATTGAGCGCCCCCAAAAAGAAACAGCGCCACCCCGAGGCGACGCTGCTCCAATTCTCACGCAAAGCCCGGGACACCTACTCCCCGGCCTCCTCCTCCTCGCCCTGGTCCGCGATCCAGGCGACGGAGACCACCTCCTCGCCCTTGCCGGTGTCGAAGACCTTGACCCCGCCGGCCGAGCGGGAGCGGAAGGAGATGCCCTCCACCGGCACCCGGATCGACTGGCCGCGCGAGGTGGCGAGCATGATCTGGTCGTCCATCTCCACCGGGAAGGAGGCCACGATGTCGCCGCCGCGCATCGCCTTGTCCATGGCCATCACGCCCATGCCGCCACGGCCGCGCAGGGGGTAGTCGTGCGAGGAGCTGAGCTTGCCCGCGCCGCGCGCCGTGATGGTCAGGATCAGGTTCTCCGCCGCCGACATCTCGGCATAGCGCTCCTGGCTGAGGGGCATGTTGGCGTTGCCCTCCTCCTCGTCTGGGCCCTCCTCGCCCTCGTCGGCGAGGCCCGCCATGGCGCGGCGCATCTTGAGGTAGGCGGCGCGCTCGTCGGGGCTGGCCTCGAAGTGGCGGATGATCGACATGGAGACCACCCGGTCGTCGCCGTTGAGCTTGATGCCCCGCACGCCCACGGAGGAGCGGCTGTTGAAGACCCGCACGTCGGTGGCCGAGAAGCGGATCGCCCGGCCCGAGTTGGTCACCAGCATGACGTCGTCCTCGTGCGAGGCGATGCGCGCGTTGATCAGGGTCGTCTCGGCGTGCTCCTCCTCGAACTTCATGGCGATCTTGCCGTTGCGCATGACGTTGGTGAAGTCCGACAGCTTGTTGCGGCGCACCGTGCCGGCCGAGGTGGCGAAGACCACCTGGAGATCGTCCCACTCCTTCTCGTCCCGGTCCACCGGCATGATGGCGGCGATGGAGACGCCCGAGGGGATCGGCAGGATATTGACGATCGCCTTGCCCTTGGAGGTGCGGCCGCCCGCGGGCAGGCGCCAGGTCTTGAGCTTGTAGACCATCCCGTCCGTGGTGAAGAACAGAAGCTGCGTATGGGTGTTGGCCACGAAAAGCGTGGTCACCACGTCGTCTTCCTTGAGCTGCCCGCCCGAGAGGCCCTTGCCGCCGCGGCGCTGGCTGCGGAAATCGGCCAGGGGCGTGCGCTTGATGTAGCCGCCGGAGGTGACCGTCACCACCATGTCCTCGCGGGCGATGAGGTCCTCGTCCTCCATGTCGCCCGACCAGTCGACGATCTCGGTGCGGCGCGGCACGGCGAAGAGGTCCTTCACCTCGGCCAGCTCGTCCGAGATGATGCCCATGATGCGTTCGCGGCTGCCCAGGATCTCCAGGTATTCCTTGATCTTGCCGGCCAGCTCCTCGAGCTCGTCGGTGACCTCCTTGACGCCGATCTGGGTCAGGCGTTGCAGGCGCAGCTCCAGGATGGCGCGGGCCTGGGCCTCGGAGAGGTTGTAGGTGCCGTCCTCGTTGGCCGTGTGGGTCGGATCGTCGATCAGCTTGATGTAGGGCAGGATGTTTTGGGCGGGCCAGCGCCGGGTCATCAGCTTCTCGCGGGCCTCGGCCGCGTCGGCGGAGGCGCGGATGGTGTTCACCACCTCGTCGATGTTGGTGACGGCCACGGCCAGGCCGCAGAGGATGTGGCTCCGGTCGCGCGCCTTGCGCAGCAGGTGGGCGGTGCGGCGCGCCACGACGTCCTCGCGGAAGTCGATGAAGGCGGTGAGGAAGCGGCGCAGGGTCAGGGTCTCGGGGCGGCCGCCGTTCAGGGCCAGCATGTTGCAGCCGAAGGAGGTCTGCATCGGGGTGAAGCGGAAGAGCTGGTTGGTCACCACCTCGGCATTGGCGTCGCGCTTCAGCTCGACCACGACACGGACGCCGGTGCGGTCGCTCTCGTCCTGGACGTGGGCGATGCCCTCGATCTTCTTCTCGCGCGCCGCCTCGGCGATGCGCTCGATCATGGTGGCCTTGTTCACCTGGTAGGGGATCTCGTCGATGACGATGGCCCAGCGGTCCTTGCGGATCTCCTCGAGCCGGGTCTTGGCGCGGATCACGACCGAGCCGCGGCCCTCCAGGTAGGCTTTCCGGGCGCCGGAGCGGCCCAGCATGATGCCCCCGGTGGGGAAGTCCGGGCCGGGCACGTGCTCGATCAGCTGCTCGGAGGTGAGGTCCGGGTCCTCGATCAGGGCCTGACAGGCGTCGATCACCTCGCCCAGGTTGTGCGGCGGGATGTTGGTGGCCATGCCCACGGCGATGCCGCCGGCGCCGTTGACCAGCATGTTGGGAAAGCGCGCGGGCAGGACCGTGGGTTCCTGCTGCTTGCCATCGTAGTTGTCCTGGAAATCGACGGTTTCCTTGTCGATGTCGGCCAGCAGGTAGGCGGCCGGCTTGTCCATCCGCACCTCGGTGTAGCGCATGGCGGCGGCATTGTCGCCGTCCATGGAGCCGAAGTTGCCCTGGCCGTCCAGCAGCGGCAGGGACATGGAGAAATCCTGCGCCATGCGCACCAGGGCGTCGTAGATCGCGCTGTCGCCGTGGGGGTGGTACTGACCCATGACATCGCCCACCGGGCGGGCCGACTTGCGGTAGGGCTTGTCGGCGGAATTGCCGGTCTCGTGCATGGCGTAGAGGATGCGCCGGTGGACCGGTTTCAGGCCGTCGCGCAGGTCCGGAATCGCCCGGCTGACGATGACCGACATGGCATAGTCCAGGTAGGAGGTGCGCATCTCCTCCTCGATGGACACGGTCGGGCCCTCGTAGTGGGGGCGCTCCGGCGGCATTTCGTCTTCGTTTTCAGGGGTTTCTGGCGTGTCGCTCACGAAATCTGCTCTGCTCTTGGGGCGGCTCTATATCTTGCGGTGGAGTATAGCAGAGGGGGCATATCGGGTGCAATGCCTGTGGCGGAATGGCCATGGCAGCCAGCGGGGCGGAGTGCCAACACGCTGTTTTCATTGGAAACTATCTTGCTCTTGCCGCATCATCAAGGGGTGAGCAAGAACGAGAGGCAAAAATGACCCCATCCGAGACCGAACTGATGCTGAAGGGCTATGGCCTGACCACGGCGGAATTCTTCTACCACATGCCGGACTATGCCCACGTCCTCAACAGCTTCACCTGGCAGGAGTACGACCTGGCGCCCGACCATCCCAAGCTCTTTGAATTCGTCGAATTCTGGCAGCAGGAGATCGAGGGCCCGCTGCACTCCGTGCGCTTTTGCCACCGCCGCCTGATCGGGCCGGGCGAGTGGCAGCACCAGGTGGGAGAGTTCACCCTGCACTGAGCCGTGCCGCCACGTTTCCGTTCCAATTCGCGCGCCGCCGCCTAGGCTGGCCGCGCAACAAGGGAGCGAGAAATGCACAGACTGCTGGTGAACCAGAAGGAGATCACGAAGACCCGGCTTCAGGAGGTGCCCTCGGCACCCCTCGCGGCGGGCGAGGCGCGGCTGCGGATCGAGAGCTTTGCCCTCACCGCCAACAATGTCACCTATGCCGCCTCGGGCTTCGCCATCGGCTACTGGAAGTTCTTTCCCACCGGCGAGGCGGGCGAGGGGCTGGTGCCGGTCTGGGGTGTGGCTGAGGTGGTGGAGAGCCGCAGCGATCTGCTTGAACAGGGGGCGCGGCTCTATGGCTTCTACCCCCTGGCGGAGGAGCTGGTGATTGTGCCCCAGGCGGAGGGGCCGGGCACGATCCTCGATGCGGCGCCGCACCGGGCCGAGCTGCCCGCCGTCTACAACCGCTACGCGCCGGTGAAGGCCGGGACGGCGGAAGAGGACCACCTGCGCGCGCTGCTCCAGCCGCTGCTGGCCACCTCCTACCTGCTCTTTGACTGGCTGATGGACAATGACTGCTTCGGGGCCCGCCAGATCATCGTCGGCTCTGCCTCCTCCAAGACCGGGCTGGGGCTTTGCAAGTATCTGGCGGAGCCCGCCGAGCGGGCCTACCGGGTGGTCGGCCTGACCTCCGCCGGAAGCCGAGAATTCGTCGAAAAATTGGGCGCTTGCGACGCGACCTTCACCTACGATCAGATCGCCGAGATCCCCGACGAACCGAGCGTCTACGTCGATATGTCGGGCAATGCCCGCGTCAAGGCGGCGCTCCATGGCCACCTGGAGGGGGCTCTGAAACATTCGGCGGCGGTGGGGATCAGCCACTGGGACCAGTTCAACCCGGGGCAGGCGCTGGCGGGCCCCAAGCCGCAGTTTTTCTTTGCCCCCGCCCAGATCGCCAAGCGGCGCGAGGAGTGGGGCCCGGGCGAGATCGAGCGCCGGATCACCGCCGCCTGGAAGCGCCTGGCGGCGGAAGCGGGCGACTGGATGGAGGTGAAGGTGCACCAGGGCATCGGCGCGGCCCCGGCGATCTACGATGCCCTGGCCCGGGGCGCGGCGGACCCGCGCGAGGGCCACGTGGTGCGGCTCTGAGGGGCGCTCAGCCCGAGCAGCTGGCCCCGCCGAGGACGCAGAACTTGGCGCAGTGGGGGTGGTTCAGGGAAACGTCCCGCTCCGCCTCCGCCAGGCTCTCGCCCAGCTCGAACTGCTTGTCGTAGGGCAGGAGGGTGCAGGCCAGGACGGCGGGCTTCTCGGCGCCGCGGCGCTTCACCACCATGCGCGAGGAGGCGCACATGACGGCATCGGGGCTGACATCGAGGATGCCCCAGCAGGCGGTGGTGATCTCGGGCACCTCGACGCTCTCGTCCATCTCCGGAAAGAGCACCGTCATGGTGGGATCGGCGGCGTCGATCTTAAAGCCGTGCTCGGCGAAGAAGGCGGCATAGCCCGCGCGGCTGTCGGCGTCGCTGTCCTCGAAGATGGTGCGCCCGGCGACGGCCATGCGGATGCCCGCGTCGCGCAGCCAGGCCATGCCCCTGACGGTCTTCTCGAAGGCGCCGGCCCCGCGCTCGGTGTCGTGCAGATCGGCGCGGTAGTGATCGACGGAGATGCGCAGGGTCAGCTTGCCGGGGTAGGCCTCGTTGAGGCGGCGGAGCCCCTCCTGGACCTTGGGGCGCATCATCGGGCGCATGGCGTTGGTCAGGATCAGGACCTCGTAGCCGCGCGCCAGGCTGGCCTCGGTGATCTCGATCATCTGGGGGTTCATGAAGGGCTCGCCGCCGGTGAAGGCGATCTCCTCCACCGGCCAGGCGCGGGCCTCGATCTGGTCGAGGTAGTCGCGCACCTCGTCGGCGGTGATGTAGACCAGCGCATCGTTGGTGGGGCTCGATTCGATGTAGCAGTTGACGCATTCGATGTTGCAGAGCGTGCCCGTGTTGAACCAGAGCGTCCGCGGGTTGCGGAGCGCCACCGTGGCCCGCTCCTCGCCCTTTGCCGTGCGTTTCGGATCGGTGAACTTTCCCACGTTGGCGGGCAGAAAATCTTTCATGATTGGTCCTTGTGATGCGGTCCGCGATCGTGTTCCTTGTGCTAAGATATTGCCGGACACATGAAAAGTCCCGCAACCGGACGGTGCACAACCTTGTGAAGCCCGCCTGGCCCGGCGTTCCGTCGCCCCGGGGGGCGGGGATCGGGTGACGAGATGGAACAGCGGCCAGAGGTGATGACGCGCATGTCCTCCCGGGTCATCCCGGTCGAGCCCTTCGATCTGGTGATCTTCGGTGGCACCGGGGATCTGGCGCGCCGCAAGATCCTGCCGGGGCTCTTCCGGCGCTACTGCGCGGGCCAGATGCCCGAGGGCGCGCGGATCATCGGCGCCGCCCGCAGCGAGATGACGGAGCAGGACTTCCGCGCCCTGGTGCAGGAGGCGATCGAGGAGTTCGGCCCGCTGGAGAAGGGCCAGGAGCGGCACCTGGCGGGTTTCCTCGGGCAGACCCACTACATCCCCATCGACGCCCGCGGCGAGAGCGGCTGGGCCGAGCTTCAGGCGCTGATGCAGGGCACCGAGCGGATCGAGGCCTACTACTTCTCCGTCTCGCCCGCGCTTTTCGGGGACCTGGCGGAGCGGCTTCAGAAGTGGGGCCTGGCGGACCGGGAGGCGCGGATTGTGGTGGAGAAGCCCTTCGGGCGGGATCTGGCAACGGCGCGGGATCTCAACCGCACCCTGGCGGCCCACTTCGAGGAGGACCAGATCTACCGGATCGACCACTATCTGGGCAAGGAAACGGTCCAGAACCTCATGGCGGTGCGCTTCGGCAACATGCTCTTTGAGCCGCTCTGGAACAGCCAGTACGTGGACCACATCCAGATCACCGTGGCCGAGACGGTGGGCGTGGGCGGGCGCGGCGACTACTACGACAAGGCCGGGGCCATGCGGGACATGGTGCAGAACCATCTCATGCAGCTCCTCTGCCTCATTGCCATGGAGCCCCCCGCGCGGTTCGACCCGGACGCGGTGCGAGACGAGAAGCTCAAGGTGATCCGGGCGCTCGACCCGGTGGAGACGCACCATATCGTGCGCGGCCAGTACCAGGCCGAGCCGATGAACGAGGCCGAACACCCCGGCTACCGAACCGCCGTGGGCGATGCCCGCAGCCGCACCGAGAGCTTCATCGCGCTCAAGACCCACATCAGCAACTGGCGGTGGGCCGGCACGCCCTTCTACCTGCGCACCGGCAAGCGCATGTCGGCCCGCTCCTCCGAGATCACGGTGGTCTTCAAGGAGACGCCACACTCGATCTTCGGCGAGGAGGCGGGGCGGCACCGCAACGTGCTCTCGATCCGGTTGCAGCCGAACGAGGGCATCACCCTGGGGGTGACGATCAAGGAGCCGGGGCCGGGCGGCATGAGGCTGATCGACGTGCCGCTCGACATGACCTTCGCCGAGGCCCTGGGCGAGGGGGGCGACAAGGTGGAGGCCTACGAGCGGCTGATCATGGACGTGATCCGGGGCAATCAGACGCTCTTCATGCGGGGCGACGAGGTGGAGGCCGCCTGGGCCTGGACCGACCCCATCATCGAGGGCTGGGAGGCCCGCAACGACGTGCCCAAGCCCTACGACAGCGGCTCGGACGGGCCGACGGACGCGGCCGAGATGCTGCGCCGCGACGGGCGGCAATGGCGAAAGGTGGACCCATGAACATCATCGAATATTCCGACCGCGAGATGCTGGCCATGCAGGTGGCGGACGAGCTGGCCAGCGAGCTGCGCAAGTGCCTGGCGACGCACGAGTTCGCCTCCTTCGCCGTGCCCGGGGGCAGCAGCCCGGGCGAGATCTTCGAGATCCTGAGCGGCATCCACCTGGACTGGAGCCGGGTGCACGTGATGCTCACCGACGAGCGCTGGGTGCCGGAGGATCACGAACGCTCCAACACCCGGCTGGTGCGCGAGAAGCTCCTGACGGGGGAGGCCGCAGCGGCGCCCTTCATTCCCTTCTACGATGCCGATCTCGACCCCGGCGAAGGGGCGGAGCGGGCCAGCGGGCGGCTCAAGGGCGAGCTGCCCCTGTCGCTCCTGGTGCTGGGGATGGGCAGCGACATGCACACGGCCTCGCTCTTTCCCGGGGCGGTGGGGCTGAAGGCGGCCATGGCGCACCACGCGCCGCCAGTCTGTGCCCTGCACCCGGCGGACCAGGAGGAGCGGGTCAGCCTCTCGGCCGAGGTGCTGCGCGGCGCCCTTTCCACCCATCTGCTGATCTTCGGCGAGGAGAAGCGCAAGGCCCTGGAGAAGGCCCGCCATCTGCCCGCCGAGCAGGCGCCGATCGCCGCCGTCCTGGGGGGTGGCACCGTCCACTGGGCGCCATGAGCGGCGCCTGGGCGGCGCTGGAGGCGCGGGGCAAGGCCCTGGGCGAGCGGCACATGCTGAGCCTTTTCGAGGCGGGCGACAGGGCGGCGGCCTTCGCCGTCGAGACGGAGCATATGCGCTTCGACTATGCCAAGACCAACATCGACGAAGAGACGCGGGCGGCCCTGGTCGCGCTCTTCGAGGAGAGCGGCGCGGCGGAGCGGCGCGCGGCACTCTTTGCCGGAGAGCGGATCAACGAGACCGAGGACCGGGCCGTCATGCACTGGGCCCTGCGCAACCTCGACGGCGGGCCGGTGGAGGTGGCGGGGACGGACATCATGCCGGGGGTGCTGGAGACCCTGAGCCGGATGCGCGCCTTTGCCGAGGAGGTCCGCAAGGGGCCCTTCACGGATGTGGTGAACATCGGCATCGGCGGCTCGGACCTGGGGCCCGCCATGGCCACGGCGGCGCTGCTGCCCTACCACGACGGGCCGCGCTGCCACTTCGTCTCCAACGTGGACGGGGCCCACATCTCGGACACCCTGCGCGGGCTCGATCCGCGCAGCACCCTGGTGATCGTCGCCTCCAAGACCTTCACCACCATCGAGACCATGACCAACGCCCGCACCGCCCGGGCCTGGATGGAGGAGGGCGGGGGCGATCCGGCGCGCCAGTTCGCCGCCCTGAGCACCGCCCGCGACAAGACGGCGGCCTTCGGCATCGAGGAGGCGCGGGTCTTCGGCTTCGAGGACTGGGTCGGCGGGCGCTACTCCGTCTGGGGGCCGATCGGGCTCTCGCTGATGATCGCCATCGGGCCGCGCGCCTTCGACAGCTTCCTGCGCGGCGCCCAGGCGATGGACCGCCATTTCCAGGTGGCCGAGCCCCTGGAAAACATGCCGGTGATGCTGGCCCTGGTGGGGCTCTGGCACAACCAGATCCTCGGCCACGCGACCCGCGCGGTGCTGCCCTACGACCAGCGGCTGGCGCTCCTGCCGAGCTACCTGCAACAGCTCGAGATGGAATCGAACGGCAAGGGTGTCTCCCTGTCCGGCGCCGCCTTGGAGCGGCACAGCGGCCCGGTTGTCTGGGGCGCGGCGGGGACCAACGGGCAGCACGCCTTCTACCAGCTCATCCACCAGGGCACGCGGGTCATCCCCTGCGAGTTCATGGTGGCGGCGCGGGGCCACGAGCCGGACCTGGTGCACCATCACCAGCTTCTGGTGGCCAACTGCCTGGCCCAGTCCGAGGCCCTGATGCGGGGCCGCAGCCTGGAGGAGGCGCGCGCGCTGATGCGGGACCGCGGGCTGGAGGGGGCGGAGCTGGAGCGCCAGGCGCGGCACCGGGTCTTTCCGGGCAACAGGCCCTCCACCACGCTGGTCTACGAATGCCTCGACCCCTTCACCCTGGGCCAGATCATCGCCCTTTACGAGCACAGGGTCTTTGTCGAGGGGGCGATCCTCGGGCTCAACTCCTATGACCAGTGGGGCGTGGAGCTGGGCAAGGAGCTGGCCACCTCTTTGCAGCCGCTTGTCGAGGGGCGGGCCGGGACGGAGGGCAAGGACGGCTCCACCGCCGCGCTGCTTGACTACCTGCGGGCGCGGGCGGAGTAGCCCCGCCCCTCAGCCCACCTTGATGTCGTAGGTGACCCAGCGGGTGCGTTCGGCCACCTGGTCATAGAGGCCCCGGGCGCGGTAATTGTCCTCTGCCGTGATCCAGCGCACCGTGGCCCAGCCGCGCTCCTTCGCCACCGCCTCGACCCCCTCGATCAGGGCGCGGGCGGCGCCGCTGCCGCGGGCCGCCGGGGCAACGAAGAGATCGTCGAGAAAGCAGTTGGTGAGGGCCCGCAGGGGGCTGTGGAAGGGGCGGAAGTGGGTCAGCCCGACGAGGCGCCCCTCGCTCTCGGCCACCAGGCCCTCGACCGGGTGCGCCTCATCCATCAGCCAGCCGAAGACGCGTTCGCGCATCTCATCGCTTTGCGGCACGCCGTAGAAGTCCGCGTAGCCACGGTAGAGCGGGTCCCACCCGGCGCGGTCTTCGGGACGGAGCGGGCGGATGGTGGCGGCCATGGAAAGATCCCCTTTGGACTGTTAGCGGTGACGGGTCGGATGACACAGCGTCACCCCCGCCCGGAAGGGCCATTTGGCCCCCGGCGGCGCTTGCAAGTGGTCCGGCCTTTGTCCAATCTGCGCGAAATTCAAAAACCCCGGAGGAGACCCGCAATGCTCGGCCAGATGATGAACAAACCGCTGCTGATTTCAAGCCTGATCGAGCACGCCCAGAGGTATCATTCCAGCGGTCAGATCTATTCCGTCAACACCGGCGGCGGTGTCGAGGAAACCACCTGGGGCGAGGTCGGCCGGAACAGCCGCCGCCTGGCCTCGGCGCTGACCAAGCTGGGGCTGGCGCCCCAGGCCCGCTGCGGCACCATCGCCTGGAAC
Organism: Sulfitobacter sp.; assembly: GCA_965212515.1. Lineage (GTDB taxonomy): Bacteria > Pseudomonadota > Alphaproteobacteria > Rhodobacterales > Rhodobacteraceae > Sulfitobacter. The sequence continues at coordinate 491,128 of OZ243122.1, read as the reverse complement.
AACCGCCGCCACCTGGAGATCTACTACGGCACCTCGGGCGGCGGCTTTGTCTGCCACACGATCAACCCGCGCCTCTTCCCCGAGCAGCTTGTCTACATCCTCAACCACGCCGAGGATAAGGTGCTCTTCATCGATCGCACCTTCGTGCCGCTGGTCGCCGCCGTGCGCGACAAGCTGGAGCACCTGGAGCACATCATCCTGATGGAGGGCCGCGACGAGGAGGCCGCCGAGACCCTGCCGGGCCTGAAGTTCTACGACGAGTTCATCGCCGAGGGCGACGAGGACTACCAGTGGCCGGACCTGGACGAGCAGACCGCCTCCAGCCTCTGCTACACCTCCGGCACCACGGGCAACCCCAAGGGCGTGCTCTACTCCCACCGCTCCACGGTGCTTCATTCCTTCGCCATCAACCTGGCCGATTCCGTCGCCATCTCGGCCTCCGAGGTGGTCCTGCCGGTGGTGCCCATGTTCCACGTCAAGGCCTGGGGCGCGCCCTATGCCTGCGCCATGACCGGCGCGCGCATGGTGATGCCGGGGCCGGGCCTGGACGGGGCCTCCCTGGTCAAGCTGATCGACACCTACGGCATCACCCTGGCCATGGGCGTGCCGACCATCTGGCTGGGCCTGCTGGGCGAGGCGCGCAAGACCGGCAGCAAGCTGGAGAGCCTCAAGCGCACGGTCGTCGGCGGCTCGGCCTGCCCGCCCTCGATGATCACCGCCTTCCGCGAGGAGTTCGGGGTGGACACGGTGCATGCCTGGGGCATGACCGAGATGTCGCCGGTGGGCTCCGTCAACCGGCCCCTGGCCAAGCACGGCGAGCTGCCAATCGAGGAGCAGCACCGCCTGCGCGAGAACCAGGGCCGCCCCGTCTTTGGCGTGGAGCTGGAGATCCTGGACGACGAGGGCAACCCGCTGCCGCATGACGGCAAGGCCCAGGGCGACCTGGTGACCCGGGGCCACTGGATCCTCGACAGCTACTTCCGCAAGAGCCGCGAGGAGACCCTGCGGGGCGACTGGTTCGACACCGGCGACGTGGCCACGATGGACGAAGACGGCTACATCACCATCAAGGACCGCTCCAAGGACATCATCAAGTCGGGCGGCGAGTGGATCAGCTCGGTCGAGCTGGAGAACATCGCCATCGGCCACCCCAAGCTGGCCGACGCCGCCGTGATCGGCGCCCGCCACGAGAAGTGGGACGAGCGCCCGGTGCTGGTGGCCGTCAAGGCCGTGGGCCAGGAGCCGACCGAGGAGGAGATCCTCCAGGTCTTCGAGGGCAAGATCGCCAAGTGGCAGATCCCCGACCGGGTGGTCTTTGCCGAGGAGCTGCCGCGCAACGCCACCGGCAAGGTGCTCAAGCGCAACCTGCGCGAAAGCTACGGCGAGATCCTGGTCGGCTAGGGCCCTCAGCCCGTGGCGGGATAGGTGGCCTCGCACTGGGCCACCCCCGCCCGGGCCTGCCGCTCCAGGGCGGGCAGGCGGCGCTCCAGGGCGCGGATCTTGCCGCGCTCCTCGGCCACGTCGATCGCCACCGGCGTGCTCTCCGTGCGGTAGGCCGTCTGGGGGCAGGGGAAGGGCACCCGCGCCCCCGCCGCATCGGTGCGGTAGCAGGTGGCGTAGACCGTGTAGGGCACCTGCTGGCTGAAGACGGCATAGCCCCGGGCGACATTCTCGCGCGCCTCCGAGAGGGCCGCCTGGGTGGCCCGCAGGTCCGCCGTGGCGCCCCTGATGCAGGTCTCGCGCGGGGTGGCGCAGGCCGCCAGCAGAAGCGGCAGCAGCAGGGCCGTGGCGGAACGGGGCAGGGAAGGCATGGCAACCTCTTCATCGTGACGGGACACTGGAGCCGCATGATAGGGCCTCGGCCACGAGGGCGCCAGAGAGGCCGCACATTTGGCTTGAGGCCCCCCGCCCGCTGGTGCTAGATGGGGCCGAGCGGCGGGTATGGTGAAAAGGTATCACGAAAGCTTCCCAAGCTTCAGTTACGGGTTCGATTCCCGTTACCCGCTCCAAGATCCGTTGTTCTCATTTTTCTCTTCAAGAAATCGAAGCGACCAATTGCGACGATCCTACGAGAAAATAGACAAAGGCCGGATCAGCTCAGCATTCCGATCAATATCAAGATTACTGTTCCAATGATGGCCAGCGTTACAAACAGGGCCGTGGGACTGAGAGGTGGTTCGTTGATCTTCCAGTACTGATTGATCGTCAGATTTTGCAGGATGAATGCCTTCGTGGCGACAGTGGTCAAGATGAACCGATCCTTTGATCGCAACTCTGCGTCATTGTAAGTATCCGATTCAAATTGAACAAAACATTCCGACCCATTCTGAGTATACCTAAGATCGTATGACCGGCTGTTTGACCTTTTATTTCCCCGTGACCGCTTCGATTTCGTAGTGCCAAATATCGCGTCGAAACTCTTGTTGCAGGATGGACACGTGAGTGAGTAGTCGCCTTCCGCTCTGAAATCTTGGTGGTTTTGCTCTTGGCAAGAGGGACAAACAACGTTCATTGGCTTCTCATCGTTCATCGGCGGAAGGTCATGTTCCCGTGATAGTGGCGTTACTGTCGAAACCAGTCAATATGGGCTGGTCAGCGCGAATAGTCAGTTCAACCCTCATGCATCTTTCGAATTGATTGCCGTCGCAAAGTTGATCTGCGCGGGCAGCAGGACGCGGCCTGCGCGTTCGTAGCGGCGCAGGGCGGTGACGATGCCGTTGCGGGTGGCGGCGCGTTGCCGGGGGCTGGCCTCGAAGTGGGTGAAGGCGCCCGCGACGGGGCCGATCTCGCACATCAGGTCGGCCAGTGCCTCGGTGCTGGCGGGCGCGGGCAGGGCCAGGGGGGCGGCCTCGACGGCCACCTCCTTGAGACCCGCCGCCTCTAGGATGGCGCGGATGCGGGCAACCTCGCGGAAGGCGAAGGGGCCGGGGCCGTCCGGGTCGCCGCGCGGCGGGGCGCCGCCGAAGACCTCGCGGGCCACGCCGGCGGGCAGGGTGAAGTAGGGGTTCTCCGCGATCTCGCCCCAGGCGGCGATCCAGAGACGGCCGCCGGGGCGCAGGGCGCGGGCCATGTTGGCGAAGGCGGCGGCGGGGTCCTCGAAGAACATCACGCCGAAGCGCGAGAAGATCAGGTCGGTGGCGGCGGGGGCGAAGGCTTCGGTCTCGGCGTCGCACTGCCGGAACTCGAGCTGCGAGAGGCCCGCCGCCTCGGCCCTATCGCGGGCGGCGGCGAGCAGGGGGGCGGAGATGTCGGCCCCCAGGACATGGCCCCCGGGCCCGACGCGGGCGGCCAGAGCAAGGCTGCTGGCGCCGCTGCCGCAGCCCACGTCGAGCACCCGCTCTCCCTCCCCAGGGGCGGCGCGGGCCAGCAGGGCCTCCAATACCGGGGCGAGCAGGGCATCCATGGCGCGGGCCTCGCGGACCCACTTGGGCCCGGCCTCCCTGTCCCAGAAGCGGGCCTGGTCGCTGTCGGTCATCTCAGGCCCTCCGGCGGCGGCGTCGACCGCCCCCGCCGCCGTCCTCGCCGCCCGTGTTGAAGCTGCCCTTGGGCAGGTCCACGATGGCATTGAGCAGCGGGAAGGGATCCACCGCGTTGGGCATCGCCGAGGCATTGACGAAGTGCTCCTGGAAGCGCGGCTCGATGGCCGTCTCGACCTTGTGGATGGCCCGCACCGTGGCCTCGATCTCGGCCCGGGCGTCGGTGTTCAGGAGGGCGATGCGGGCCCCCGTGCCGGCCGCGTTGCCGGCCGAGGTGACCTTTTCCAGCGGCGCATCGGGGATCATGCCCAGGACCATGGCATGGCGCGGCGAGATGTGGGCGCCGAAGGCCCCGGCGAGGACGATCCGGTCCACCCTGTCGACGCCGAACTTGTCCATCAGCAGGCGCGCGCCGGAGTAGAGGGCCGCCTTGGCCATCTGGATCTCGCGGATGTCGCGGTTGGTGACGGTGATGCGCGGGCCGCCCTGGGCGCTGGCGTCGTAGACCAGGTAGGAATGGGTGCGGCCATCGGCAAAGACCCGGTCGGAGCCGGTCTGGGCGGGGCTGCCGATCAGGCCCGCGGCATCGACGATGCCGTGGATGCGCATCTCGGCCACCATCTCGATGATGCCTGAGCCGCAGATGCCGGTGACGCCGGTGGCGCCCACCGCCGCCTCGAAGCCCGGATCGTCGGACCAGAGATCGCAGCCGATCACCCGGAAGCGCGGCACCTTGGTCACGGGGTCGATCTCCACCCGTTCGATGGCGCCGGGGGCGGCGCGCTGACCAGAGGAGATCTGCGCCCCCTCGAAGGCCGGGCCGGTGGGCGAGGAGCAGGCCAGGACCTTCTCGCGGTTGCCCAGCAGGATCTCCGCGTTGGTGCCCACGTCCACCACCAGGAGCAGGTCCTCGGACTTCTCGGGCGCCTCGGAGAGGGCCACGGCGGCGGCATCGGCGCCCACGTGGCCCGCGATGCAGGGCAGCAGGTAGACATGGGCCGAGGGGTGGATGTTGAGGTCGAGATCGGCGGCGCGCAGGCGGATCTCGTTCGAGGTGGCCAGGGCGAAGGGCGCCTGGCCCAGCTCGAAGGGATCAATGCCGAGGAAGAGGTGGTGCATGACCGGGTTGCAGACAAAGACCACGTCGACGATGAGCTGCTTGTCCACGCCCCCCTCGGCGGCGATCTGGCTGAAGAGGCCGTTCATGCCCTCGCGCACCGCGCGGGTCATCTCGGCGGCGCCGCCGGGGTTCATCATGGAGTAGGAGACCCGGCTCATCAGGTCCTCGCCGAAGCGGATCTGGGGGTTCATCACGCCCGAGGAGGCCACCACCTCGCCGGTGAGCAGATCGCAGAGGTGGGCCGCGATGGTGGTGGAGCCGAGATCGACGGCGAGGCCGTAGAGGGTGCCCTCGTAGTAGCCGGGCCAGAGCTGCATGATCCGGTGGGGGTTCTCCTCGTCGCCCAGGTGGACGGCGAGGGTGACCTTCCAGTTGCCCTTGCGCAGGGTCGACTGGAGGATCTGCAGGATGTTGAGGTCTGCTGAGACGTTCTCGAAGCCCCACTGTTCCTTCAGGGCCAACTGGAGACGCTCGAAATCGCCCGAGGGGTCGTGCATGTCGGGTTCGGCCACCTCCACGTAGTAGAGCTTGGTCGAGGGGTTGAGGGTGATCTCGCGGGCCTCGGCGCGCTTGCGCACCACCTGGCGGTGGACCTGGCTTTCGGGCGGCACGTCGATCACCACGTCGCCCCGGACCTGGGCCTGGCAGCCCAGGCGGCGGCCCTCGGGCAGGCCGCGCTTCTCGTCGTAGCGCTGTTCCACGCTGTTCCACTCGGAGAGGGCATCGTCGGCCACCGTGACGCCGTGCTTGGAGAACTGGCCGTAGCTGGGCGAGACCTGGCACTTGGAGCAGATGCCGCGGCCGCCGCAGACGGAATCGAGATCCACCCCGAGCTGCCGCGCCGCCGTCAGCACCGGGGTGCCCACGGGAAAGCGCCCGCGCTTGCCCGAGGGGGTGAAGATGACCAGGGGATCTTTGCTCATGTCGTGCCTCTTTGGTGCCTGGCCGCACCATAGCGCCCAGCGCGCCGGGTGAAAGCCAATTGGCGCCCTTTCAGGCGCCGCCTGCGCCTTCCGGGCTGCTTCATCCTGACGCGGGGCCGCTCAGAGCTGGCTGCGGGCGTGGAAGATGAAGCCGAGGAAGTTGAGCAGGAGCTGCGCCGCCAGGATCGAGGTGACGCCGCCGGGGTCATAGTCGGGCGCCACCTCCACCAGGTCCACCCCCACCACCTCGTGGCGTTCGGCCAGGGCCTGGAGCAGCTCCAGCACCTCGTAGTAGAGAAAGCCGCCGTGGCTCGGGGTGCCGGTGCCGGGGGCGATGGAGGGGCAGAAGGCGTCGATGTCGATGGTGACGTAGACCCGGGCGCCGATGGGCACGTGGGACAGGATGCCGCGGGTGCCCATCTCGCGGGCCTGGCGCACGGAGATGATGTCGGAGCCCATGGCGCGGGCATCCTCGTAGCCCTCGCGCGCCGTGGAGGAGACGTTGCGGATGCCCACCTGGGTCAGGCCCGTGACGTGATCGCGCTCGGCCGCGCGGCGCATCGGGTTGCCGTGGCCGTGGCGGACGCCGTGGCGCACATCGACGAAATCGAGGTGGGCGTCGATCTGCAGGATGTGGATGTCGGCCTGGTCCGAGAAGGCGCGGATGCAGGGAATGTTGATCGAATGGTCGCCGCCGATCACCACCGGCAGGGCCCCGGCGGCCAGGATCGCGCGGACCCCGCGCTCGATGTTGGCGTGGCTGCCCTCGGTGTCGGTGTGGATGATGTCGGCATCGCCGATGTCGACGATGTTCACGTCGCCGGGCAGGTAGGTGACATCATCCTCGTGATCGTAGGCCCCGGCGTGGCCGAAGCTGAAGAGGGTCGAGGCCTCGCGCACGCCGCGCGGGCCGAAGCGGGCCCCGGCGCGCCACTGGGTGCCCGCGTCGAAGGGGGCGCCGAGGATCGCCACGTCGGCGTCCAGCCTCTCCCAGTCGGGCTCGTAGGGGCGCTTGCCGAAGGTGGAGATTCCCACGAAGGGCAGGTTGAGCCTGCCCGCGTCGTAGCCATGTGTCGTCATGCGCGGCCTCCTTTGCCGCGCAGCTTTTCGCAAAGCGCCGGAGGAGGCAAGCGGGCAGGAACGAATGGGCTTTCCATCCCTTCTCGTCCGTGAAATAGGAAAGTGCCAAATGAAGCCATCAGCCCGAGGTGCTACTATGGAAATTCGTGAGGCCCTGACTTTCGACGACGTGCTGCTGGTCCCCGGGGCCTCATCGGTGCTGCCCTCCACGGCGGACACCCGCACCCACGTGACCCGCGCTATCGCACTCAACATCCCGCTGCTCAGCTCGGCCATGGACACGGTGACGGAGGGCCGCATGGCCATCGCCATGGCCCAGGCCGGCGGCATGGGGGTGGTGCACCGCAACCTGACGGTGGAGCAGCAGGCCGAGGAGGTGCGCCGCGTCAAGCGCTTCGAGAGCGGGATCGTCTACAACCCCATCACCCTGACCCCGGACCAGACCCTGGCCGACGCCAAGGCGCTCCAGGAACGCTACCGGGTCACGGGCTTCCCGGTGGTGGATGAGCGGGGCCGCGTCGTCGGCATCGTGACCAACCGCGACATGCGCTTCGCCTCGGACGACAAGACGCCGGTGAGGGTGATGATGACCGCCGACCGGCTGGCGATTTTGCAGGAGCCGGCGGACCGCGACGAGGCCATCAGCCTGATGAAGTCGCGCCGCATCGAGAAGCTCCTGGTGACCGACCGGGAGGGCAAGCTCACGGGCCTCCTGACCCTCAAGGACAGCGAGCAGGCGGTGCTCAACCCCACGGCCTGCAAGGATCTGCTGGGCCGCCTGCGGGTGGCGGCGGCCACCACCGTGGGGGATGCGGGCTTCGAGCGCTCCGAGGCGCTTGTCGATGCCGGGGTGGACATGATCGTAATCGACACCGCCCATGGCCATTCCGAGGGCGTGGCCGAGGCCGTGCGCCGGGCCAAGAACCTCTCCAACGAGGTCCAGGTGGTGGCGGGCAACGTGGCCACCGGAGAGGCGACGCGCGCCCTGATCGACGCGGGCGCCGATGCCATCAAGGTGGGCATCGGGCCGGGCTCCATCTGCACCACGCGCATGGTGGCGGGGGTGGGCGTGCCGCAGCTCACGGCCATCATGGACTGCGCCGGGGCGGCGGGTGACGTGCCGGTGATCGCCGATGGCGGGATCAAGTTCTCGGGTGATTTCGCCAAGGCCATCGCCGCCGGGGCCTCCTGCGCCATGGTCGGCTCGATGATCGCGGGCACGGACGAGAGCCCGGGCGAGGTGATCCTCTACCAGGGCCGCAGCTTCAAGAGCTACCGCGGCATGGGCTCGCTCGGCGCCATGGCGCGCGGCTCGGCCGACCGCTACTTCCAGAAGGATGCCGCCAGCGACAAGCTGGTGCCCGAGGGGATCGAGGGCCAGGTGCCCTACAAGGGCAGCGCCGGGGCGGTGGTGCATCAACTCGTCGGCGGTCTGCGGGCGGCCATGGGCTACACCGGCTGCGCCACGGTCCCGGAGATGCGGCGCAACTGCAAGTTCGTGAAGATCACCGGCGCGGGCCTCAAGGAGAGCCACGTGCACGATGTGCAGATCACCCGCGAGTCGCCCAACTACCGGATCGGGTAGATGTTTGGTTTCAGTGGTTTGCGAGGCACTCTTCACCTGATGGGTGAGGCATGACGCCGGGCGCGCGGGTGGCCGCGGCGATCGAGGTGATTGACGCCATGGCGGGCGGCCTGGCCGCCGAGCAGGCCCTGACCCGCTGGGCCAGGGCCAGCCGCTTTGCCGGCTCCAAGGACCGGGCGGCGGTGCGGGACCATGTCTTTGATCTGCTGCGCCGCCGCCGCAGCGCGGCCCACCGGGGCGGCGGCGAGTCGGGCCGGGCCCTGATGATCGGCCTGCTGCGCGACCTGGGCGAGGACCCGGAAAGTCTTTTCACCGGCGAGGGTCACGCCCCCGCGCCCCTGAGCGCGGCGGAGGCCTCCGAACCCGCGCCGCCCGAGGCGCAGGGCCTGCGCTGGAACCTGCCTGACTGGCTCCTGCCGGAGTTCGAGGCCTCCCTCGGGGAGGGGGCCGAGGCGGCGGCCCTGGCGCTCCAGGCCCGGGCGCCTGTCTTCCTGCGGGTGCACCTGGGCAAGGGCAGCCGCGCCGCGGCCCGCGAGAGGCTTGCGGCGGAGGGCATCGAGACGCTTGAGAACGAACTCTCGGAGAGCGCCCTCACGGTCACCGAAGGCACCCGCCGCATCCGCAATTCGCAAGCCTTCGCAGAGGGTTACGTGGAGCTTCAGGATGCCGCCAGCCAGGCGGTGACGGACCTCCTGCCGCCCGTCGCGCGGGCCCTCGACTACTGTGCCGGCGGCGGCGGCAAGGCGCTCGCCATGGCGGCGCGCGGCGCCACCGTCCTGGCCCACGACGCCGACCCCGGGCGCATGGTGGACCTGCCCGCCCGGGCGGCCCGCGCGGGCACCCCCATTCCCACCCTGACGACTGCCGAGCTGCCCCAGGCGGCGCCCTTCGAGCTGGTGCTCTGCGATGCCCCCTGTTCCGGCTCCGGCGCCTGGCGGCGGGCGCCCGAGGGCAAGTGGCGCCTGGAGCCCGAGGGGCTGGCGGCGCTCTGCGACACCCAGGACGCGATCCTGGACCAGGCGGCGGCGCTGGTGGCGCCGGGCGGCACGCTGGCCTATGCCACCTGTTCGCTGCTGCGCTGCGAGAACGAGGACCGGGTCGCCGCCTTCCTGGCGCGCCAGGAGGGCTGGGAGGCGACCCTGACGCGCCGCTTCGACGTCTCCGAGGCGGGCGACGGTTTCTTTACTGCACATCTTAAGCGTGCTACGGATTGATATACTCAACCATTACGTGTTTTGCCAAGGCGGATTAAGCCGCGATTAACCCTTTCTGCGCGTAATGACGGTCGATTCGTGCGTGAGGGCAGAGGTGACGTCAGAAACCGCCAGTGACAGGGGCCCGCCGCCCGGGCCCGGCCCGGCCGAGACGGGGCAGCGCGTCAGGGTGCTCTGTGCCCTGGCCTTCCTCTGCCTGGTGGTGGGCCTGCTGGTGCCCCAGCGGACGCTGGTGCTGGTCCTCTGGTCCGCCGCCGCCGCCCTGGTGGGCTGCGCGGGGCTGGGCCTCTGGCAGCTCTGGCGCGGGCGCGACGCGGGGGCGGCGCTGCTGCGCGCCCAGAGCGATCTCATCATGCGCGATCCCGTGCCCTGCTTCATCACGGCGTCCGACGGGGCGCTTTTGGCCAGCAACCGCGCCGCCGCCCGGCGCTTTGACCTGACCAGCGGAGAGACCCTCGCGGCCCTCCTGCGCGAGAGCTTCGCCAACCCGCCCGCGCTGCTCTTTCGGCTCCAGAGCCGGGCCAACGCCAGTGGCCAGGCCCGCGAGGATCTGGTGACCCGGACGGGCCACCAGCGGCTCTCGGTGCATTTGGCGGGGCAGGGCCGCTACCTCTGGCGGCTGGAGTCGCTGGGCGACAGGGGGGCGGCCAAGGGGCAGGCGGGGCACAGCCTGCCGATGCTCATGCTGGGCCGCTCCGATGCCATCCTCTCGATGAACGAGGCGGCGCGCCAGATGATCGGCGCGCGGGTCAAGTCGCTCGACCGGCTCTTCGACAGACTGCCCCTGCCGGAGGCGGGCCTGGCCGAGATCACGACGGAGGAGGGGCCCGCCCAGGTTCTTCTGTTGGAGCGGCCCGCGGGGGCCGGGCGGCGCGCCCTCTACCTCCTGCCGCCCCCCGCCGCGGCCCTTGCCGGGCAGGGCTGGCAGGCCTTCCAGGAGCTCCCCGTGCCGCTCCTCAAGGTGGCCCCCGACGGCCAGGTCCAGGCCTTCAACCGCATGGCTGCGCGGCTCGTCGGCCCGGGCCTCAAGGAGGCGGTGCACCTGGGCGAGCTGATGGAGGGCCTGGGCCGCGCCATCGGCGACTGGATCGGCGAGGCCCTGGCGGACCGGCGGGTCCAGAAATCCGAGTTCCTGCGCCTCAAGCGGGCCGACCGGGAGGTCTTTGTCCAGGTCGTGCTGAACCCAGTCACCGAGGATGGCGCGGCGGCCCTGATCGCCGTCATGCACGACGCGACGGAGCTGAAATCGCTCGAGGCGAAGTTCGTCCAGAGCCAGAAGATGCAGGCCATCGGCCAGCTTGCGGGCGGCGTGGCGCACGACTTCAACAACCTCCTGACGGCCATCTCCGGCCACTGCGATCTGCTGCTCCTGCGCCATGACCAGGGCGACCCGGACTATGGCGACCTGATGCAGATCAACCAGAACGCCAACCGCGCCGCCTCCCTCGTGGGCCAGCTTCTGGCCTTCTCGCGCAAGCAGACCCTCCAGCCCGAGCGGCTCGACATGCGCGACACCCTGGCCGACCTGACGCACCTGTTGAACCGCCTGGTGGGGGAGAAGATCACCCTGACCCTGAGCCACGATCCCGTGCTCAAGCCGATCCGGGCCGACAAGCGCCAGCTCGAGCAGGTCCTGATGAACCTGGTGGTGAACGCGCGCGACGCCATGCCCGAGGGCGGCGAGATCCGCATCGTGACCGAATCCTGCCACCTGGAGGCACCCCTGGAGCGCGACCGCGCCACCGTGCCGCCGGGCGACTACCTGACCATCAGGGTGAGCGACGAGGGCGGCGGCATCCCGCCCGACCGGCTGGAGAAGATCTTCGAGCCCTTCTTCACCACCAAGCGCGCGGGCGACGGGACGGGCCTCGGCCTCTCCACCGCCTACGGCATCGTCAAGCAGACCGGCGGCTTCATCTTCGTCGATTCGGTGGTGGGGGCGGGGACGAGCTTCTGCCTCTACTTCCCCACCCTGGCGGACCCGGCGCCCGCCCCCAAGCGGGCCCCGCCGCGCCTGGCCAGCGGCCCGGCCCAGGCCGAGGACGGGGTGATCCTGCTGGTCGAGGACGAGGCCCCGGTGCGGGCCTTCGCCAGCCGCGCCCTGCGGCTGCGCGGCTTCACCGTGCTGGAGGCCGAATCCGCCGAGGCGGCGCTCTCCATCCTGGAGGACGAGGCCCTGGCCATCGACGCCTTCGTCACGGACGTGGTGATGCCCGGCATGGACGGGCCGAGCTGGGTGCGCGAGGCCCTGAAGGAAAGGCCGGGCGTGCGGGTCGTCTTCGTCTCGGGCTACGCCGAGGACAGTTTTGGCGAGATCCAGACCCGGATTCCGAACTCCGTCTTCCTGCCCAAGCCCTTTTCATTGACGGATCTGACGGAGACGGTGCAGCGGCAGCTGCACGCGCCTTTGCAGTAAGGAAGGAGGGCTGTGGAAAGGAGTATGTGACAGACGGACAGAGAGAGAGGCGGCGCTGCGGGGCAGGGCGTTCAGGCGCAGCAAGAGATAGGCCGCGGTGCCGGAAGTCGACGGGCGGGGACCTCGGACTCGGGCGTCGAGGCAGATGGCGCGGCTCTGTTGCGCTGCTGCGCAGGGAACGCGGGTGCTGTACGGCGCGGATGTGTGCGCGGTGCGGGCGCAGTCCGATGCGCTCTGCGCCATGTCGGGCAGGCGGTTCGGGCGCTTGGTGCAGAAACGGTGGCGGCGCAGCGGCTCGGAGCCAGCCGAGGGGCGACTCAGGGTGTTGCGCGGAGCGGGCGCGGGGATGCTAATCTGGCGCGATCCTTTCCTGGGGTTGCGGCGTCACAACTGCGCCGACCACGCGGGCGCCATGGCATCCGCTGGGACGATACCGCAGCGACAGATGGACAGTGGTGCCCGGGCGCCCGCAGAGAACGCTGGAACACCGGGTGGGACGGGACGCCCGCAGAGGACGCCGGACCACCGGGTGGGACGGGTCGCCCGGTGTGCCGACCTTACGTCAGGGGACGGGGCTGGCGCTCTTCAGGGGATGGCGCTCGCGTCCTTCAGGCCACAGATGATCAGGCGACTGAGAGCAGAGCCCACGCCCCCTTACGGAAAGGAAAGGAACAGTGCCTGCCCCTTACGGAAAGGATAGGAACAGTGCCTGCCCCTTACGGAAAGGATAGGAACAGCGCCCGCCCCCTCAAGGAATGGACTCGTACAGCTCGAACTCGGCGGCGCATTTGCGGCGCAGGCGGGTCTCCACCTCGGGCGAGAGGTCGAGCGGGATCTCCGGCGAGACGTTCTCGCGGCCGAGTTCCAGGGCGACCGAGAGGCGCTCTTCGAGGAAGGCGCGCAGGCGGGGCTGGTCCTCGTAGCGGAAGAAGTGGGTGATGCGGCAGCCGTTGGGCTGGGGCTCCATGAAGTTGGCCTGGCTGCCGACGTCTGCGAAACCGGGCTTCTTGCCCTTGAGGTAGGCCAGCACGAATTCGTCGAAGCTGATGCCGTGGGTGGCATTGGGCTTGCCCGCCATGAAGGGGCGCTGGCGGTAGCGCCACCAGGAACCGAGCCAGGAGATGGGCTCGCGCATCACCGCCATGAGCTCCATCTCGGCCTCGCAGACCCGCAGGAACATCGGCCGGATGAAGCGGTTGTAGCGGTAGACCGGCGCGTGCTTGAGCATCGGCGGATCGCGGAGCACCAGGTCCGCGCGCGGCGCCAGGGCCGTCTCGTAGGCCGTCGTGCCGGTCTTGGGCACGGAAAGAAACGCGAGACGTTCCTTATAGAAAACAAGCACCTGCGTGACCTCCTGCCTCTGCTGCCCGGTTCGGCGCCAATCTAAACGAGTTCTTAACCAATGCAGCAAAAAGATGGGGAGAACACAATTCGATTGAAATGTTCTGCTTTTGGTCCCATAAGAACATTCGAGGAACAAGAGCAGCGTGGCGTCACGGCGATTGCGGGCCGGGCGGCACTGTGACACTAAGGGAAAAATGCACATGGCAACGGCAGATCTTTTGACAATGGACACCAAGAAGTCGGCGGAAAAGCAGAAGGCGCTGGACAGCGCCCTGGCCCAGATCGAACGCCAGTTCGGCAAGGGCTCGATCATGAAACTGGGCGCCGAGGGGGCGATCCAGGACATCAAGGCCAGCTCCACCGGCTCGCTGGGCCTCGACATCGCGCTCGGCATCGGCGGCCTGCCGATGGGCCGCATCATCGAGATCTACGGCCCTGAAAGCTCGGGCAAGACGACCCTGACGCTGCACTGCGTCGCCGAGCAGCAGAAGGCCGGCGGGGTCTGCGCCTTCGTCGATGCGGAGCACGCGCTGGACCCGCAGTACGCCAAGAAGCTGGGCGTCGACATCGACGAGCTGCTAATCTCCCAGCCCGACACCGGCGAGCAGGCGCTCGAGATCACGGATACGCTGGTGCGTTCGGGCGCGGTCAACATGGTGATCGTGGATTCGGTCGCCGCCCTGACCCCGAAATCCGAGCTTGAGGGCGACATGGGCGACAGCTCCGTCGGCGTCCAGGCGCGCCTGATGAGCCAGGCCATGCGCAAGCTCACCGGCTCGATCAGCCGCTCCAACTGCATGGTCATCTTCATCAACCAGATCCGCATGAAGATCGGCGTCATGTTCGGCTCGCCCGAGACGACGACGGGCGGCAACGCGCTCAAGTTCTACTCCTCCGTCCGGCTCGACATCCGGCGTATCGGCGCCCTGAAGGACCGGGACGAGGTGGTGGGCAACGCGACCCGGGTGAAGATCGTCAAGAACAAGGTGGCGCCGCCCTTCAAGCAGGTCGAGTTCGACATCATGTACGGCGAGGGCATCTCCAAGATGGGCGAGCTGCTGGACCTGGGCGTGAAGGCCGGGGTGGTGGAGAAATCCGGCTCCTGGTTCTCCTACGGGGACGAGCGCATCGGCCAGGGCCGCGAGAACGCCAAGACCTTCCTGCGCGAAAACAGCGCCATGGCGCTGGAGATCGAGGACAAGATCCGCGCCGCCCACGGGCTCGACTTCGGCAGCAGCGATGCCGACAGCGACGAGCTGCTGGACGGCTAGGCTTGGCCCCGGTCACGGAAGAGGAGCTCGCGGCGGCCCTGCCGCAGATCCAGGCCGCCCCCAAGACGGGGGCGGCTGTCGAGATGCTCTGCCTGCGGCCCGACTATGGCCAGCGCCAGTTCGTGGAAGAGATCGAGATGACCCGCGCGCAGGGCATTCCCGGCGAACGCTGGGCCCGCGCGCCCTGGCTGAAGCTGCCGGACGGCGCGCCCCATCCGGGCATCCAGGTCTGCATCCTCCAGAAGCGCGTGCTTGATCTGGTCTGGCGCGACCGGGAGGGGACGGTCCACCCCGGGGACACCTTCGTGGTGGACATGGACCTTTCGGAGGCCAACTTGCCCGCCGGGCAGATCCTCACCGTGGGCACTGCGCGGCTGCGGGTGTCGGAGGTCTTCAACGATGCCTGCGTCAAGTGGAAGGCCCGCTACGGCGCCGCCGCGAAGGCGTGGATCAACCGCCCCGAGAACCGGCCGCTGCGGCTGCGGGGCATCCTCTGCGCGGTGGAGCAGGATGGGGTGATCCGGCTCGGCGACCGGCTTGAGAAGCTGCGCGCGGGCTAGGGCGGGCAACTTTCGCTTTGGCCTGTGGACAGGCCCCCGCCGCGCGGTTATCTGGGCCATACCCCCCTTTCCGCGGCAAAAGGCCCCCCGATGAAGACGCTCAACGAGATCCGCCAGACCTTCCTGTCCTACTTCGGCACGCAGGAGCACCAGATCGTGTCCTCCGGCCCGCTGGTGCCGCGCAACGATCCCACGCTGATGTTCGCCAACTCGGGCATGGTGCAGTTCAAGAACCTCTTCACCGGCGTCGAGACCCGCGACTACGTGCGCGCCACCACGGCCCAGAAGTGTGTCCGGGCGGGCGGCAAGCACAATGACCTGGACAATGTGGGCTACACGGCGCGGCACCACACCTTCTTCGAGATGCTGGGCAACTTCTCCTTCGGGGATTACTTCAAGGAAGAGGCCATCGCCTTTGCCTGGGAGCTGCTGACCAAGGAGTTCGGGATCGACCCCAAGCGCCTGCTGGTCACCGTCTATCACACGGACGATGAGGCGGCGGGCATCTGGAAGCGGGTCGCGGGCCTGCCCGAGGAGCGGATCATCCGCATCGCCACAGACGACAACTTCTGGCGCATGGGGCCGACCGGGCCCTGCGGCCCCTGCACGGAAATCTTCTACGATCACGGCGATCACATTCCCGGCGGCCCGCCGGGCAGCCCGGACGAGGATGGCGACCGCTTCATCGAGATCTGGAACCTCGTTTTCATGCAGAACGAGCAGTTCGAGGATGGCACCATGCGGCCGCTCGACATGCAGTCGATCGACACCGGCATGGGGCTGGAGCGGATCGGCGCGCTGCTTCAGGGCAAGCACGACAACTACGACACGGACACCATGCGCGCCCTGATCGAGGCGAGCGGCCATGCCCTCTCCGTCGATCCCTTCGGCACGGGCAACGTGCATCACCGGGTGATCGCGGATCACCTGCGCTCCACCTCCTTCCTGATCGCCGACGGGGTCATGCCCTCGAACGACGGCCGCGGCTACGTGCTGCGCCGGATCATGCGCCGCGCCATGCGCCACGCGCATTTGCTGGGCGCGCAGGACCCGCTCATGTACCGGCTGGTGCCCGCGCTGGTGCAGCAGATGGGCAGCGCCTACCCGGAGCTGGGCCGCGCCCAGCCGCTCATCACCGAAACCCTGAAGCTGGAGGAGACCCGCTTCAAGCAGACCCTCGACCGGGGGCTGAAGCTGCTGGAGGAGGAGGTCGGCGGCCTGCCCGAGGGGGCGGACCTGCCGGGGCAGGCGGCCTTCAAGCTCTATGACACCTACGGCTTCCCGCTGGACCTGACCCAGGATGCCCTGCGCGAACAGGGCCGGGGCGTTGACACGGCGGGCTTTGATGAAGCCATGGCCGAGCAGAAGGCCAAGGCGCGCGCCGCCTGGGCGGGCTCGGGCGAGGCGGCCGATGCCTCCGTCTGGTTCGACGTGGCCGACCAGCAGGGCACGACGGATTTCCTGGGCTACGAGCTGGAGACGGCGGAGGGTCAGATCACCGCCCTGGTGATCGGCGGGGCCCAGGCCAAGGCGGCCCAGGCGGGCGACGAGGTGCAGGTGGCCCTGAACCAGAGCCCCTTCTACGCCGAGGCCGGCGGCCAGGTGGGCGACACGGGCACCATCAGGACCGAGAGCGGCCTGGTGGAGGTGCGCGACACCCGCAAGACGGCCGGCGTCTTTGCCCACATCGGCAAGGTGGTCGAGGGCACGGTGGAGACGGGCCAGGCCGCCGTGCTGGAGGTGGATCATGCGCGCCGCACGGCGATCCGGGCCAACCACTCGGCCACCCACCTGCTGCACGAGGCCCTGCGCGCCGCCCTGGGGGACCATGTGGCGCAGCGCGGCTCGCTCAATGCCGCCGACCGGCTGCGGTTTGACTTCAGCCACACCAAGGCGCTGGAGCTGGAGGAGCTGGCCCGCGTCGAGGCCGAGGTGAACGCCTACATCCGCCAGAACGCGCCCGTCGAGACCCGGATCATGGCCCCTGACGAGGCCCGCGCCCTGGGCGCCCAGGCGCTCTTCGGCGAGAAGTACGGCGACGAGGTGCGCGTGGTCTCCATGGGCCGGGAGGCGGGTTCCGGCAAGGGGACGGACGGCAGCACCTATTCGATCGAGCTTTGCGGCGGCACGCACGTGGCCCGCACGGGGGACATCGGCGCCTTCGTCACCCTCGGGGACAGCGCCAGCAGCGCGGGCGTGCGCCGGATCGAGGCCCTGACGGGGCAGGCGGCTCTGGACTATCTGCGCGGTCAGGATCATCTCCTGGCGCGGACGGCGCTGGAGCTGAAGGCCAGCGCGCCCGACGTGCCCGCCCGGGTCAAGGGCCTGCTGGAGGAGCGCCGGGCGCTCTCCAACGAGGTGGCGCAGCTGCGCCGCGAGCTGGCCATGGCCGGTGGCGGCACGGGTGGCGGGGCCGCGGCGCAGGAGGTGAACGGCACGAAGTTCATCGGCCAGAGCCTCTCGGGCGTCACGGGCAAGGATCTGCCCGCCCTGATCGACGAGCACAAGGCGGCCCTGGGCTCCGGCGCGGTGCTGCTGATCGCCGACACCGGCGGCAAGGCGGCGGTGGCCGCGGGGGTGACCCCGGACCTGACCGGGCGCCTCTCGGCGGTGGAGCTGGTGCGCGCCGCCGTGGCGGAGCTGGGCGGCAAGGGTGGCGGCGGCCGCCCGGACATGGCGCAGGGCGGCGGCCCGAGCGCGGAGAATGCCGAGGCGGCCATCGCCGCGGCGCAGGCACTGTTGAAAGGATAGGACGATGGGAGCGCTCTGGATTGCTCATGTGACGGTCACCGACGAGGAGGCCTACGGCAAGTACGCCAAGCTGGCGGGCCCCGCCATCGCCAAGCACGGCGGCACCTTCCTGGCCCGCGGCGGCCGCTTCGTGCAGCTCGAGGGCAAGGAACGGCCCCGCAACGTGGTGGCGCGGTTCCCTTCCGTGGAGGCGGCGGTGGAATGCTACAACTCGGACGACTACCAGGCGGCGCTGGACCACGCGCGGGGGGCCTCGGAGCGCGAGTTGATGGTGGTTGAGACGACGGAGTGAATGTGGCGTCATCCCGGGGCTGACCCGTGGTCTCGTTGGGGCGGGGAGACCCTCGGATCAGGTCCGAGGGTGTCGTGTCGCGCGAATGTTGAAAAGGAAGGCAGCCGTTTCGACGGTGCGTCATCCCGGGCTTGGCCCGGGATCTCCTTGAGCGGAGAGACCCTCGGATCAGGTCCGAGGGTGACGTGTCTCTTGTGACAGAAGCCGGGGCAGCGCCGGACCGGGGGACGGCGCTGCGACTGACCCGCTACCGTGCTTTATGGATGCCACGTACATCCTAGCCCCGCGCTCAGCACTGCCGACAGCCAAAGCGCCGGCCCATGGGGCCGGTCCGGCGCTGGCACGGCGGTCGCAGGCGCGACCTTGATTCCGTGCCGGGGTCTGGAAGCTTAGAGAGCGTCATCCCGGGCTAGACCCGGGATCTCCTTGGGCGGAGAGATCCTCGGATCAAGTCCGAGGGTGACGTCTCGCAAAAGTCGGAGAGAAGGCGGACGTTTCTACCGAGCGTCATCCCGGGCTTGACCCGGGATCTCCTGGGGCAGAGAGACCCTCGGATCAGGTCCGAGGGTGACGGCGGAAGAGAGACAGAAGCCGGGGCAGCGCCGGTCCGGGGGGCGGCGCTCCGACTGACCCGCTACCGTACTTTATGGCGGCCAAGTACATCCTAGCTCTGTGCTGAGTACCAAGGCCCGCCAAAGCGCCGGCCCATTGGGCCGGTCCGGCGCTGGCACGGCGGTCGCTGGCGCGACCTTGATTCCGTGCCGGGGTAAGAAGTTTAGAGGGCGTCATCCCGGGCTTGACCCGGGATCTCCTTGGGCGGAGAGACCCACGGATCAAGTCCGAGGGTGACGTCTCGCGAATGTCGTGCAGGATGGCGGTCATTCCGACCGACCGTCATCCCGGGCTTGACCCGGGATCTCCCGGAGCGGAGAGGCCCTCGGATCAAGTCCGAGGGTGACGCCTCGTGAAAATCGGAGCCGAGAGCGAGCCCCCCCTCAGCTCGCCTTCGCCATGCGCTTGCGCTCGTGCGGGTCCAGGAACCGCTTGCGCAGGCGCACGGCGTTCGGCGTCACCTCGACCAGCTCGTCGTCGTCGATGTAGGCGATGGCCTCTTCCAGGCTGAGCTGCATCGGGGGTGTCAGGCGGACCGCCTCGTCGGTGCCGGAGGCGCGGACGTTGGTGAGCTTCTTGCCCTTCAGCGGGTTCACCTCGAGATCGTTCTCGCGGCTGTGCTCGCCGATGATCATGCCCATGTAGACGTCGGCCTGGGCGCCGATCATCATCTTGCCGCGCTCCTCCAGGTTCCAGAGCGCGTAGGCCACGGACTGGCCGTTCTCCATGGAGATGAGCACGCCCGCGCGGCGGCCGGGGATGGGGCCCTTGTGGGGCGCCCAGCCGTGGAAGACGCGGTTCAGCACGCCGGTGCCGCGGGTGTCGGTGAGGAATTCGCCGTGATAGCCGATGAGCCCGCGCGAGGGCACGTGGGCCACGATGCGGGTCTTGCCGGCACCGGCGGGCTTCATCTCCACCAGCTCGCCCTTGCGCGCGCCGGTCAGCTTCTCGATCACCGCGCCGGAGTATTCGTCGTCGACGTCGATGGTGGCCTCCTCGATGGGCTCGTGGCGCTGGCCGTCGATGTCGCGGAAGAGCACCTGGGGCCGCGAGATGGAGAGCTCGAAGCCCTCGCGGCGCATGTTCTCGATCAGGACGCCCATCTGCAGTTCGCCGCGGCCCGCCACCTCGAAGGCCTCGCCGCCGGGGGTGTCGGTCACCTTGATGGCGACGTTCGATTCGGCCTCCTTCATCAGGCGCTCTCGGATCACGCGGGACTGCACCTTCTTGCCGTCGCGGCCCGCGAGCGGGCTGTCGTTGATGCCGAAGGTGACGGTGATGGTCGGCGGGTCGATGGGCTGGGCGGGCAGGGCCTCGGTCACCTGGGGGGCGACGATGGAATCGGCCACGGTGGCCTTGGACATGCCCGCGAGGGTCACGATGTCGCCCGCCTCGGCGAGGTCGATGGGTTGCTGGCCCAGGCCGCGGAAGGCCAGGATCTTGGTGCAGCGGAAGTTCTCGATCAGGTCGCCCTTGCGCGAGAGCGCCTTCACGGTGTCGCCCGCCTTGAGGGTGCCGGATTCGACCCGGCCGGTCAGGATGCGGCCGATGAAGGGGTCGGAGCCGAGGGTGGTGGCGAGCATGCGGAAGGGTTCGTCGCGCGCCTCAAGCTGCTTGGGGGCGGGCACGTGATCGACGATGAGGTCGAAGAGGGCCGAGAGATCCTCGCGCGGGCCGTCGAGTTCCATGTCAGCCCAGCCGGAGCGGCCCGAGGCGTACATGGCGGGGAAATCGAGCTGGTCGTCGTCGGCGCCGAGGTTGGCGAAGAGATCGAAGCATTCGTCGAGCGCACGGTCGGGCTCGGCGTCGGGCTTGTCCACCTTGTTGAGCACCACGATGGGCCGCAGGCCGAGGGCCAGGGCCTTGGAGGTGACGAACTTGGTCTGGGGCATGGGGCCCTCGGCGGCATCGACCAGCAGGACCACGCCGTCGACCATCGACAGGATCCGCTCCACCTCGCCGCCGAAGTCGGCGTGGCCGGGGGTGTCCACGATGTTGATGCGGATGCCCTTCCATTCCACCGAGGTGGCCTTGGCCAGGATGGTGATGCCGCGCTCGCGCTCCAGGTCGTTGCTGTCCATGGCGCGTTCGGTCGTGGCCTGGCCTTCGCGGTAGGTGCCGGACTGCTTCAGCAGCTCGTCCACCAGGGTGGTCTTGCCGTGGTCCACGTGGGCAATGATTGCGATGTTGCGCAGGTCCATGAATATACCTCTGTCAGGGAGTTGCGCGGGCCATACTATGCAGGCGCAGCGATGGCCAGCCCAAAAGGATCAGCCGCTGGCCCGGCGGGCCTCGGCGGGGGGCGCCTCCTCTGTCTCCTCCGCCTCCTCCTTCGCCGTGCCGTCGCCGCCCGCGCGGGCGATGCGCAGGGTCTCGGGGAAGGTGAGGGTGCGGTAGGGGAAGGGGATCTCGATGCCCGCCTCGTCGAGCGCGCGCTTGATCGCGGCCACCACCTTGTCGCGGCTGGAGCGGATGTCCACCGGCTTGGAGCCGGTCCACCAGGTCACCTCGAAGTTGATCGAGCTGTCGCCGAACTCCTTGGCGAAGATCTGCACGTCGCGCACGTCGTCGCGCACCGCATCGACGGATTTCACCGCCCGGGTGATGACCTCGCGCGCCTCGTCCACGTCCTCGCCGTAGGCGATGCCCGCGATGATCGTGGTGCGGCGCACGTCCTTGGCGGTGCGGATCGTCACCGGGTTCTTGAAGAACATCGCGTTGGGCGCCACAACGAGCTGGCCGTCGGTCTGGCGCACGTGGGTGTCGCGGATGGTGATCTCCTCGACCTGGCCGTCGATCTCCTCGCACTCGATATAGTCCTCGATCGAGAAGGGCTCGCGGATCAGCAGCAGGACGCCGGCGAGGAAGTTCTCGAAGACGTCCTTGAAGGCAAAGCCGATGGCCACGCCGCCGACGCCGAGCGCGGTGAGGGCGCGGCCCGGTGTGATCGTCGGGAAGGCGATGGTGACGGCGATGAGCAGCCCGAAGAGCCAGAGGCTCACCGTGGCCAGCATCAGCAGCACATCCACCAGGGCGCGGCGCATGCGGGCGCGGCGCAGGAACTTGGGCAGGGCCCAGCGGACGGCGCGCACCACCAGCCAGACGAAGAGAATGAAGAGCAGCGACAGGACGAGCTGCGGCAGGACCTCCCAGAAGGAGGTCGCGTAGCCTTGCAGCTGGTCGCGCAGGGGGGCGGGGAAGCTCTGCCAGAGCGGGCCGAAGAGGTCCTTGATCATGGACCGCTAACGCCGCGTCAGGGCCCGGGGTTCCCTGCCTAGTGCACCGAGGTCTTGGAATAGAGGTGGATCACGAGGATGCCGCCGATGATCAGGGCGAGCCCGAGCAGGGCCGCCGGATCGAGCCTCTGGCCGAAGAGCACGAAGCCGATGATGGCGATCAGCACGATGCCCAGGCCCGACCAGATGGCATAGACGATGCCCACCGGCATGACCCTGAGCGCGTGGGACATGAAGTAGAAGGAGGCGGCGTAGAAGGCCACCGTGGCCAGCGCGGGCCAGAGCCGGGTGAACTGCTGGCTGGCCTGGAGGGCGGTGGTGCCGAGGGTCTCGGTCAGGATGGCGAAGAAGAGCCAGATGTAGTGGGTGGGCATGGGGAGGATCCTGATTGCACGTCTGTCACAGCGGCAGCGCCGTGGTTTCCTTGATTTCTTCCATCACGAAGCTTGCGGAGACATCCGACAGGGGCACCTTGCGGATGAGTCGCTGGTAGAGACTGTCATATCCGGCCATGTCGGTCACCTGGGCGCGGATCAGATAATCCAGGTCACCGGACATGCGGTAGACGCCGAGGATCTCGGGCATGGCCTTCACGGCCGCCGAGAAGCGCTCGAGCCAGTCGGGGGCGTGGGCGTTGGTGCGGATCTGCATGAAGACGGTGAGGCCGAGGCCAAGCCGGGCGGCGTCGAGCAGGGTGACCCGGCCGCGGATCACGCCCGCCTCCTCCAGCGCCCGGATGCGGCGCCAGCAGGCGTTGCGCGACAGGCCGACCCGCTCGCCCAGGGTTTCGAGCGAGGCGTCGGAATCGCGTTGCAGTTCGGCCAGGAGGCGGCGGTCCATCTCGTCAATCTGTCTCATGAAGTGGGGTATAGGCGAGAAATCCTCCCAAGTCGAGGCCAAATGCTGCGCAGTTTGGGAGAAAATCTCGGCGCCTTGCGGTTAATCTGCACGAAATCGAACAGGAGGCTCCCATGATCGCACGCATTTTCCTCGACCATCCCGCCAAGGTGGATGAAAGCTTCTTCCAGCACATGGCCTTTGCGCTGAAGTTCTCGGGCCTGCTCTTTGCCGCGGCCGGTGCGGCCCTGGTTCATGCCCTGGTGCCCTGCCTCTTCGAAAAGACCGCCAGCGGGATCATCCGGCGCCTCTACGAGCGCACCCACAACCGGGGCTGAGCCGATGTGCCGCTGGGCTGCCTGGCTGGGGGCGCCGCTCTATCTGAGCGAGATCCTTTCCGCGCCGGACCATTCGCTGATCCGCCAGTCGCGCGAGGCCAGCAAGTGCAAGACGGCGATCAACGCCGACGGCTTCGGGCTGGCCTGGTATGACCAGCGGCCCGAGCCGGGGCTCTACCGCGACGTCTACCCGGCCTGGTCCGATCCCAACCTGCGCTCCCTGGCCCATCAGGTGCGGGCGCGGCTTTTCCTGGCCCATGTGCGGGCCTCCACCGGCACGGCCACCAGCCGCAACAACTGCCACCCCTTCGTGGTGGGGCGCTGGTGCTTCATGCACAATGGCCAGGTGGGCGGCTTCGAGGGCTTCCGCAAGCGCGCCGACATGCTGATCGCCGAGGAGCTCTACGACCAGCGGCGCGGCGCCACCGACAGCGAGGCGCTTTTCCTGGTGGCCTGCGGGCTGGGGCTGGAGGCGGACCCGGCGGGGGCCCTGGCGCGGGCCACGGCGATCTTCGAGGGCCTCTCGCGGCAGGCCGGGGTGCTGCCCCACATGCGGATGGCGGCGGCCCTCTCGGACGGGGAGCGGCTCTTTGCCGTGCGCTACGCCTCGGACGATCTGGCGCCCTCGCTCTTCTACCAGTGGAACGCGGCCTGGCAGGGCTGGTCGGTGGTCTCGGAGCCCTACTCGACGGCGGCCGGGGAATGGACCGAGGTGCCCAAGGGGAGCTTCTGCACCTTCACCCGGGAGGGCGTGTCGGTGGTGCCCTTCGCGCCGGAGGCGGGGGCGCTGGCGGTGGCAGTTTAGGGGGGGCTCGGTGCGGACGTCATCCTCGGACCTGATCCGAGGATCTCTCCGCCCCGGGAGATCCCGGGGCGAGCCCGGGATGACGGCGCTCAAACAGTAGGGCAAAGCACCCGGCACGGAATCAAGGTCGCGCGAGCGACCGCCGTGCCAGCGCCGGACCGGCCCCGTGGGCCGGCGCTTTGGCTGTCGGCAGCGCGGAGCGCGGGGCTAGGATGTACGTGGCTGCCATAAAGCACTGTAGCGGGCAGGTTGCGGCGCCGTCCCCCGGTCCGGCGCTGGCACGGCTTTCGTTTCACTTCAAAGGTCATCCTTGGACCTGATCCGAGGGTCTCGCCGCCCCAGGAGGTCCCGGGTCAGGCCCGGGATGACGGCTGTTATTGGTACCCTCTGGCTTCTCTCCAAAGGCACGGAACAAGGGGGCGCAGCCCCCGCCGTGCCAGCGCCGGACCGGCCCTCTGGGCCGGCGCTTTGGTGAAGGTACCGCATAGCCCGCCACGAGGATGTACTTGGCTGCCATAAAGTACTGTAGCGGGGAGGTCGGAGGCGCCGTCCCCCGGTCCGGCGCTGGCACGGCTTCTGTCACGAGAGAAACGTCACCCTCGGACCTTATCCGAGGGTCTCGCCGTTTCGGGAGATCCCGGGTCAGGCCCGGGATGACGGGATGAGTGGAGGATGACGTAGCCTCCACCCCCCCCCAAAAAAAAGAGGGCCGCCGCAGCGACCCTCTTCCTGTTTCAGCCCTGAAGCGCCTTGTTCAGGTTCTCGTCCACCTTCTCCAGGAAGCCCATGGTGGTGAGCCACTTCTGGTCGGGGCCGACGAGCAGCGCCAGGTCCTTGGTCATGTGGCCGCTCTCCACGGTCTCCACCACGACCCGCTCCAGGGTCTCGGCGAAGTTGGTGAGGGGCGCGTTGCCGTCGAGCTTGCCGCGGTGCTTGAGGCCGCCGGTCCAGGCGTAGATCGAGGCGATGGAGTTGGTCGAGGTCTCCTCGCCCTTCTGGTGCTGGCGGTAGTGGCGGGTGACGGTGCCGTGGGCCGCCTCGGCCTCGACGATCTGGCCATCGGGCGTCATCAGCTGGGAGGTCATCAGGCCGAGCGAGCCGAAGCCCTGGGCCACGGTGTCGGACTGGACGTCGCCGTCGTAGTTCTTGCAGGCCCAGACGAAGCCGCCGTTCCACTTCATGGCGCAGGCCACCATGTCGTCGATCAGACGGTGCTCGTAGTGGATGCCCTTGGCCTTGAACTTCTCCTCGAACTCCTCCTCGTAGACCTTCTGGAAGAGCTCCATGAAGCGGCCGTCGTACTGCTTCATGATGGTGTTCTTGGTGGAGAGGTAGACCGGCCAGCCCAGGTTCAGGCCGTAGTTCATGGAGGCCCGGGCGAAGTCGATGATGGAGGCATCGAGGTTGTACATGGACATGAAGACACCGGCGGAGGGGGCGTCGAAGACCTCGTGCTCCACGGTGGTGCCGTCCTCGCCGACGAACTTCATGGTCAGCTTGCCCGGCCCGGGGAACTTCATGTCGGTGGCGCGGTACTGGTCACCGAAGGCGTGGCGGCCGATGACGATGGGCTTGGTCCAGCCCGGCACCAGACGCGGCACGTTGTTGCAGATGATCGGCTGGCGGAAGACGACGCCGCCGAGGATGTTGCGGATGGTGCCGTTGGGCGAGCGCCACATCTTCTTGAGGCCGAACTCCTCGACCCGGGCCTCGTCCGGCGTGATGGTGGCGCACTTGACGCCGACGCCGTACTTCTTGATCGCCTCGGCGGCGTCCACGGTGATCTGGTCCTCGGTCTCGTCCCGGGCCTCGATGCCCAGGTCGTAGTACTTGAGGTCCACGTCCAGGTAGGGGGTGATGAGTTTCTTCTTGATGAAGTCCCAGATGATGCGGGTCATCTCGTCGCCGTCGAGCTCGACGACCGGGTTGTCTACCTTGATCTTGGACATGGACAGAATCCTCTGTGGCTATGGATTTGCAGCGCGTCTAGCGCATTCGGGGGCCGAGGGGAAGATGGTATACGATGGTATGCCGAATTCCGCCCGCGGCGGTGCTCAGGGCGCGGTGCGGGCGGCGAAGAAGGCGGCGATGCGGGCCCGGGCGTAGGCCCAGAGGGCGGGCGCGCCGCGGTCGATCTTGCTGCCGACGCGCGCGGCGATCTGCTCCTGGGTGACATTGTAGTCGGTCCAGCTGCCGCCGCCGGACTGGAGGTTCTGCATCGGCGGCTGGAACCTGTCGAGCGCCTTGGCAAAGCGCGCGCTGGGGCTCTCGGCGGCCTCGAACTCCTCCCAGATGGCGCGGAACTCCTGTGCCAGGTCCGCGGGCAGGAGGCCGAAGATGCGCTCTGCCGCCGCCGTCTCGGCCCGGGCCAGGGCCGCCGCGTCGTGCTCGCCGAAGATCGGCGCGTCGCCCGCGTCGATCTCCACCAGGTCGTGCAGGATGAGCATCCGCAGCACCCGGTCGATCTCCACCCCCGGGCCCGCCTGGTCGGCCAGGACGAGGGCATAGAGCGTCAGGTGCCAGGAGTGTTCGGCCGAGTTCTCGTAGCGCGAGGCGTCGCAGAGGGTGGTGCCGCGCACCACCTGCTTGAGCCTGTCGGCTTCGTTGAGAAAGGCGATCTGGCGGTCGAGGCGGGCGGGGGCGGGGGCCTCAGCCATTCTGACCGGACTGGCCACGGTGCGCCTTGAGCCGGGCCGCCAGGAAGGCCCGCGCCTTGTCGTTTGCCATGCGCGTCCGCACCGCCGTCAGGAAGGCCTCCTCAAGGGTCTGGGAGGAGGTCCCGAGGACCTCGCCCACCTCCATGAAGAGACGTTCCTCGCCGGTCTCCGCCTGGACGGCGAGGCATTCCTCGGCCAGGCGGTTGGCCAGCTCGGTGAGGACGGGATCGGCCATCAGCGGGTCGATTCCGTGAGGCGGCGCTTCACGTAGTCGGTGGTGGTGCCGATGAGGGTCTCCATGTGCGGCTCCTCGAAGAAGTGGCCCGCGCCCTCGACCTCCTCGTGGGTGATGGTGATGCCCTTCTGCTCGTGCAGCTTGCTCACCAGGTTCACCGTGTCGGCGGGCGGGGCCACGCGGTCGGCCGTGCCGTTGATGATCAGCCCGGAGGAGGGGCAGGGGGCGAGGAAGGAGAAGTCGTACATGTTGGCGGGCGGCGAGACGGAGATGAAGCCGGTGATCTCGGGCCGCCGCATCAGCAGCTGCATGCCGATCCAGGCCCCGAAGGAGAAGCCCGCGACCCAGCAGTGCTTGGAGTTGTTGTTCATCGACTGGAGGTAGTCGAGCGCCGAGGCGGCATCCGACAGCTCGCCCACGCCCTGGTCATATTCGCCCTGGCTCCGGCCCACGCCGCGGAAATTGAAGCGCAGCACGGTGAAGCCCATGTTGTAGAAGGCGTAGTGCAGGTTGTAGACGACCTTGTGGTTCATCGTCCCGCCGAACTGCGGGTGGGGGTGCAGCACGATGGCGATCGGCGCGTCCCTTTCCTTCTGCGGGTGATAGCGACCCTCAAGTCGCCCCTCGGGGCCGGGAAAGATGACCTCTGGCATGTGCGCCTCTCGACTGGTTCGGACCGCCCGGCGATAGTTGACTGTATCGCTCGGGCACTTTAGAACGGTTCTAATCTGGTGGCCGACGGCTTTCGTCAGGCCCCGTTCGATGTATGCGGAACGCAGGCTGGCGTCAATCAAGCCCGGCCTATTTCGAGGGGTGCGCGATGAAGCTCTCTACCAAGGGCCGGTATGCCATGGTGGCCCTGGCCGATATTGCCCTCCAGGGCGAGGAGGGGCTGGTCAGCCTGGGCGACATTTCCGAGCGCCAGTCGATCTCACTGCCCTATCTCGAGCAGCTCTTCGTGAAGCTGCGCCGCGCCGAACTGGTGACCTCGGTGCGCGGCCCCGGCGGCGGCTACCGCCTGGCCCGGCCCGCCGCCGACATCCGCGTGGTGGACGTGCTCGCTGCCGTGGACGAGAAGGTCGATGCCATGCACAAGGGGGCAGGGGCCTCGGGCGGCCTTTCGGGCAGCCGCGCCCAGTCCCTGACCAACCGCCTCTGGGAGGGCCTCAGCGCCCATGTTTACGTCTTTCTGCACCAGACGCGCCTGTCGGACGTGGTGGAGAACGAGCTGGCCCCCTGTCCGGCGGTGCCGACCCTCTTTGCCGTGGTGGACGAGGGATGAGGGCCTACCTCGACCATAATGCCACGACCCCGCTGCGGGCCGAGGCGCGCGACGCCATGGTCGCGGCGATGGATCTTGTGGGCAATCCCTCCTCCGTCCATGCCGAGGGGCGCGCGGCCAAGGGCCTGATCGAGAAGGCGCGGGCCCAGGTGGCCCGGGCCCTGGGGGCCGAGGGGGCGGACATCGTCTTTACCTCCGGCGCCACCGAGGCGGCGGCCCTGGGGCTTTCGGGGCGCGGCCTTCGGGGGGCGGCGGTGGAGCATGACGCGGTGCGCGCCTGGATCGAGGAGAGCCTGCCGGTGGCGGGGGACGGCCAGGTGACGGTCGCGGCGCCTGCCAGCTCGGTGCTGCAGAGGGCCAACTCGGAGACCGGCGTGCTGCAGGAGCTGCCCGCCGGGCTGGCGCTGTCGGACATGACCCAGGCCTTCGGCAAGCTGCCGCTGGATTTCAACGCCTCGGGGGTGCGCATGGCCCTGGTCTCGGCCCACAAGCTGGGCGGGCCGCGCGGGATCGGGGCGCTGGTGCTGCGGCGTGGTCAGGAGGTGCCCGCGCTCATTCGCGGCGGCGGCCAGGAGATGGGGCGCCGCTCGGGCACGGAGAACATCCTTGGCATTGCCGGATTTGGTGCCGCGGCGGAGGCTGCCACACAGGATGTGGCATCAGGCCGCTGGGACGAGGTGGCCGAACTTAGAAATATTCTAGAAAGTGCTCTTGAGCCGGCCTCAAACAAGATTATTTTTGTCGGGAAAGACGGGCCGCGTCTGCCCAACACCTCCTGCATCCTGCTGCCCGGCTGGAAGGGCGAGACACAGGTGATGCAGATGGACCTTGCCGGTTTTGCCATTTCGGCGGGATCGGCCTGCTCCAGCGGCAAGGTCAAGGCCAGCGCGGTCTTGCAGGCCATGGGCTTCGATGCCCTCTCGGCCGCCAGTGCGATCCGGGTATCCCTGGGTCTGGACACGCGCCGGGAAGATGTCATGCGGTTCGCCGATGCGTGGACCGCGAAGTTGAAGAAATACGAAGAACGCGCCGCGTAAGGCGGCAGAGCGGAAGGGAAGATGGCTTTGGATACGCAGACCCTCAAAGGGACCGAGAAAGTCAAGGAAGGCGTCGATCAGGAGACCGTCGAGGCGGTGCGCGAGGTTGGCGGCAAGTACAAGTACGGCTGGTCCACCGACATCGACATGGAGTACGCGCCGAAGGGCCTGACCCCGGACATCGTGCGCCTGATCTCGGAGAAGAACGAGGAACCCCAGTGGATGACCGACTGGCGGCTGGAGGCCTACGAGCGCTGGCTGACAAAGGAGGAGCCCAAGTGGGCCATGGTCGACTACCCCGAGATCGACTTTCAGGAACAGTACTACTACGCCCGGCCCAAGAGCATGGCGCAGAAGCCCAAGTCGCTCGACGAGGTGGACCCCAAGCTGCTGGCGACCTACGAGAAGCTGGGCATCCCGCTGAAGGAGCAGATGGTGCTGGCGGGCGTCGAGGGCGCCGAGGCGGCCCCGGCCGAGGGCCGCAAGGTGGCCGTGGATGCGGTTTTCGATAGCGTTTCCGTGGGCACGACCTTCCAGGACGAGCTGAAGAAGGCGGGCGTCATCTTCTGCTCCATCTCGGAGGCGATCCGCGAGTATCCGGACCTGGTGAAGAAGTACCTCGGCTCCGTGGTGCCGGTGTCGGACAACTTCTATGCCACGCTCAACTCGGCGGTCTTCTCGGACGGCTCCTTCGTCTATGTGCCGCCGGGCGTGCGCTGCCCGATGGAGCTCTCCACCTATTTCCGCATCAACGCCGAGAACACCGGCCAGTTCGAGCGAACGCTGATCATTGCCGACAAGGGCTCTTACGTGTCCTACCTCGAAGGCTGCACCGCGCCCCAGCGCGATGAGGCGCAGCTTCATGCCGCGGTGGTGGAGATCATCGTCGAGGAAGACGCGGAGGTGAAGTACTCCACCGTGCAGAACTGGTATCCCGGTGACGAGAACGGCAAGGGCGGGATCTACAACTTCGTGACCAAGCGCGCGGATTGCCGCGGCGACCGGGCGAAGGTGATGTGGACCCAGGTGGAGACCGGCTCTGCCGTCACCTGGAAGTACCCCTCCTGCATCCTGCGGGGCGACGACAGCCAGGGCGAGTTCTACTCCATCGCCATTGCCAACAACATGCAGCAGGCCGACACGGGCACCAAGATGGTGCACCTGGGCAAGCGCACGAAGAGCCGCATCGTCTCCAAGGGGATCAGCGCGGGAAGGGCGCAGAACACCTATCGCGGGCTGGTCTCCATGCACCCCAAGGCGAAGGAATCGCGCAACTATACCCAGTGCGACAGCCTCCTGATCGGGGACAAGTGCGGGGCCCACACGGTGCCCTACATCGAGGTGAAAAACAATTCTTCCCGCGTGGAGCACGAGGCCACCACCTCCAAGGTGGACGATGACCAGATGTTCTACTGCCGCTCGCGCGGCATGGACGAGGAGGAGGCGGTGGCCCTGGTGGTCAACGGTTTCTGCAAGGACGTGCTGCAGGCCCTGCCGATGGAATTTGCCATGGAAGCCCAGGCGCTGGTGGCCATCTCGCTGGAAGGCTCCGTCGGCTGATGGCCGGTGGGGGCGCGACCCTGGAAAGCGGAGCCTGATCCATGCAGGGCAAGAAGCTGCAATTCCTCATCGCGGTGGCCGTCTTCTTCGGCCTGCAACTGATCTTCTTCGGGGTCGGGGAAGGCCGGATCTACACCGCGGTCGCGACCACGCTGGTCTTTGGCCTGATCTACGCCGCCATCATCGCGGGCATCGCCCTGTTTCGGCGCGACGACCGCAACTGAATTGACTATCGCCTCGGGAAAGAGGCTGGAAGGAAACGAACATGCTGAGCATCAAGAACCTGAAGGTTAAGCTGGAAGAAGAGGACAAGCAGATCCTCAAGGGGGTCGACCTCGAGGTCGAGGCGGGCAAGGTGCACGCCATCATGGGGCCGAATGGTTCCGGCAAGTCCACCCTGTCCTACGTGCTGTCGGGCAAGGACGGCTACGAGGTCACCGAAGGCTCCGCCACCCTGCTGGGCGAGGACATCCTGGAGCTGGAACCGGAAGAGCGCGCCGCCGCGGGCCTCTTCCTGGCCTTCCAGTATCCCGTCGAGATCCCCGGCGTGGGCAACATGACCTTCCTGCGCACCGCCGTGAACGCGCAGCGCAAGGCGCGCGGCGAGGAAGAGATCTCGGCCGCCGATTTCCTCAAGGAGATCCGCGCGAAGGCGAAGGAGCTGAAGATCGACGCCGAGATGCTGAAGCGGCCGGTCAACATGGGCTTTTCCGGTGGCGAGAAGAAGCGCAACGAGATCCTCCAGATGGCCATGCTGGCGCCCAAGATGTGCATCCTGGACGAGACCGACTCCGGCCTCGACGTGGACGCCATGAAGCTGGTCGCCGAGGGCGTGAACGCCCTGCGCACCGAGGGCCGGGGCTTCCTTGTCATCACCCACTACCAGCGCCTGCTGGACCACATCAAACCGGACGTGGTGCACATCATGGCCGATGGCCGGATCGTCAAGACCGGCGGGCCCGAGCTGGCGCTCGAGGTGGAGAACAACGGCTACGCGGACATCCTGGCAGAGGTGGCGTAATGGCGGCACCGGCACTGAAACAGGACGCCACCGAGGCGATGATCGCCGCGCACGACTTGCCCGCGCAGGGCTGGTCCAAGGCGGCGCGTGAAGATGCCCTGGCGCGGCTGCGCGCCATGGGCCTGCCGCACCGGCGGGACGAATACTGGAAGTTCACCCGGCCCGACAGCCTGACCCAGCCCGCCCCCGAGACGGCGGCCACCCTCGTCAACGACGAGGCGCCGCTCTTTGGCGAGGTGGACCGGCTGAAGATCGTCTTTGTCGATGGCGTCTTTGACGCCGCGGCCTCGGACGACCTGAGCCTTGAAGGCATCACCATCGAGCGTCTGGCCGAGGCGGAGAGCGATCTGCACTGGGCGCGCGACCTCTACGGCACCCTTGAAGCCCGTGGCCAGCAGCCCGTGGAGCGGCCCCTCGCGGCCCTCAACACGGCCTTCGCGACGGACGGCGTGCTGATCCGGGTGACCGGCAAGCCGAGCAAGCCTGTGAGCCTGAATTACCGCCACGAATCAGAGACTTCGGACGCGATCCTCCACCACTGCATCAAGCTGGAGGAGGGGGCCGAGCTGACCCTGCTGGAGAATGGCCCGGCGGCCGCGCGCTTCAACAAGTGCCTCGAGGTCGAGGTGGCCGACCGCGCCGCCTTCCACCACGTCCGCGCCCAGGGCCGGGACCACGAGCGCCGGGCGGCGACGCATATCTTCGCCCGTCTCGGGACCGAGAGCCAGTTCAAGAGCTTCACCCTGACGGTGAACGGCGTGCTGACGCGCAACGAGTGCGTCATCGAGCTGACCGGCGACGATGCCTCGGCCCATGTGGCCGGTGCCTGCGTCGGCGATGGTGCCTTCCACCACGACGACACAGTCTTCATCACCCACGACGCGGTGAACTGCGAGAGCCGCCAGGTCTTCAAGAAGGTGCTGCGCAACGGCGCCACCGGCGTCTTCCAGGGCAAGATCCTCGTGAAGGAGGGGGCCCAGAAGACCGACGGCTACCAGATCAGCCAGTCGCTGCTGCTTGACGAGGACAGCCAGTTCCTCGCCAAACCCGAGCTGGAGATCTACGCCGACGACGTGGCCTGTTCGCACGGCTCCACCTCGGGGGCCATCGACGAGGATGCGCTCTTCTACCTGCGCGCCCGTGGCGTGCCCCTGGCCGACGCGACCGACATGCTGACCCTGTCGTTCCTGGCCGAGGCGGTGGAGGAGATTGCCGCCGAGGAGCTCCGCGAGGAGATCAACGGCCGCATGGCCTCCTGGCTCACGCGCCGCCGGGGCTGATGGCGGCCACCCGGGATATCGTGGCCTCCTACCGGGGGCCCGGGCGGGTCGTGCGGCGGATGCTGGCGCAGGGCCCGCGCGAGGATCGCAACCTGATCTTCCTCATGGTCGGCTGCCTGCTCTTCTTCGTGGCCCAGACCCCGCGTCTGGCCCGCGAGGCGGTGGAGACGGACCAGGACCTCGGGATGCTGATGGGGGCCTCGCTGATGGCGCTGATCTTCATTGCGCCACTGCTGCTGTACCTGCTGGCCGGGCTGACCTGGCTGGTGGGCCGCCTGCTGCGCACCGGGATGAGCCCCTTCGGCGCCCGCCTGGCGCTCTTCTGGGCCTTCCTCGCCTCCTCGCCGCTGGTCCTGCTTTGGGGGCTGACGGCGGGCTTCATCGGGCCGGGGATCGAGATGACCCTGACCGGGATGCTCTGGTTCGGCATCTTCGCCTGGTTCTGGATCGGCGGCCTGCGCGCCGCCGCGCGGGCCGAGGCATGACCGCCGCGCCCTGGATGGACCTGGCCCAGACCAGCCTGCGCGACCCGCAGGCGGCGGCGCGCCGGATCATGGAGCTTTCGCTAAGGCGCGATGCGCTCTGGACGGCCCTGACCCTGGTGGCCATCGCCAACACCTTCCTGGTGCTGCTTCTGGTGCGTGGCTCCGCCGCCGCCATGCCCATGCCGGGCTACGTGGAGGCGCCGATCGCGCTTTTCCTGCTGATTGCCGGGCTCATGGTGGTCTATGTCCATGCCATGTTCTGGGCCGGGCGGGCGCTTGGCGGGCAGGGCCTGCTGGACGATGTGCTGGCGGTGCTGGTCTGGTTCCAGGTGCTGCGTGCGGCGGCCCAGATGGCGGTGATCCTGGTGGGCCTCGCCCTGCCGCCGCTCGGGCTTCTCCTGTCCCTGGTGGTGGCCATCTGGGGCTTCTGGATTTTTCTCAATTTCATCACGGCGGCGCTCAACCTGCGCTCGGTCGGCCACGGCCTGCTGGTGCTGATCCTGGCGGGCGTGGGCCTGATCCTGGGGCTGGGCCTGCTGCTGTCGGTCATCGGGCTTGGCGCCCAGGGAGCATGACATGTACGACGTCACCAAGATCCGGGAAGACTTTCCCATCCTCTCGCGCGAGGTCAACGGCAAGCCCCTGACCTACCTCGACAATGGCGCCTCGGCGCAGAAGCCCCAGGTGGTGATCGACGCGGTCACCCGGGCCTATGCCGAGGAATATTCCAACGTCCACCGCGGGCTGCACTACCTCTCCAACCTGGCGACGGAGAAGTACGAGAACGTGCGCGGCACCATCGCGCGCTTCCTCAACGCCCCCTCGGAGGACGAGATCGTCTTCACCTCGGGCACCACCGAGGGCATCAACCTGGTGGCCTACGGCTGGGCCATGCCGCGCTTCGAGGCGGGCGACGAGATTGTCCTCAGCGTCATGGAGCACCATGCCAACATCGTGCCCTGGCACTTCCTGCGCGAGCGCCAGGGGGTCAAGCTGCGCTGGGTGGACGTGGATGCCTCGGGCGCCCTCGACCCCGAGGCGGTGATCGCGGCCATGGGGCCCAAGACCAAGCTGGTGGCCGTCACCCACCTCTCCAACGTGCTGGGCACAAGGGTGGACGTGAAGGCCATCACCGCGGCGGCCCACGCCCGCGGCATCGCGGTGCTGGTGGATGGCAGCCAGGCCGCCGTGCACATGCCGGTCGACGTGCAGGAGATCGGCGCCGACTTCTACGCCATCACCGGCCACAAGCTCTATGGCCCCTCCGGCTCGGGCGCGATCCACATCCGCCCCGAGCGCATGGCCGAGATGCGCCCCTTCATCGGCGGCGGCGACATGATCCGCGAGGTGAGCAAGGAGGGGATCATCTACAACGATCCGCCAATGAAGTTCGAGGCGGGCACCCCGGGCATCGTCCAGACCATCGGGCTTGGCGTGGCGCTCGACTACATGATGGGCCTTGGCATGGAGAACATCGCCGCCCACGAGGACCGTCTGCGCGACTACACGGTGGAACGGCTCTCGGGGCTGAACTGGCTTCAGATGCAGGGCACCACAAAGGACAAAGCGGCGATCTTCAGCTTTACCCTGGAGGGGGCGGCCCATGCCCACGACATCTCCACCATCCTCGACAAGAAGGGCGTCGCCGTGCGCGCCGGGCAGCACTGCACCGGCCCCCTGATGGCGCACCTCGGCCTCTCGGCCACCTGCCGCGCCTCCTTCGGGCTCTACAACACCACCGAGGAGGTGGACACCCTCGTCGAGGCCCTGGAACTGGCCCACGAACTCTTCGCCTAGGCGCGGCTTTTTGCATTGCAGGGGCGGTCGGCGCTGGCTATACCGCCCCCCAAGGACCATTAGCTCAGCTGGATAGAGCGCTGCCCTCCGAAGGCAGAGGCCAGAGGTTCGAATCCTCTATGGTCCGCCATTTATCTGAAATCATTTGGTTTTTTGCGCCGGCCCCGCCGCCGTGCCCGGGCCCGTCTCAATCCATCTCCAGAAACCCGCGCAGCAGGCCCGCCAGGGGCAGGGTGGCGCCGAGCCTTTGGCAGAGCAGGAAGATGCCGCCGAACTTGCGTTGCAGGTAGAGGACGTCCATCGGCAGGAGCGGGGGGACGTAGCCTGCCTCGGCGAGGGCCAGGCCCTGGCGGGTCATTCGGTCGGAGAGGCTGCGGTCGGTGAAGTCGAAGGTCTCGCGGGCCGTGAGGGCGCTGAAGACCTCCGAGATCATCGCGAGGATGCGCGCGTCGAAGGGGCCCGCGCCGGTGATCAGGCCCAGGCCCTGGGCCGCTTTCTCCAGCCCTGCCGCGTCCCCGGCCAGCCCGGCCCGCAGGAGCGCGCGGTAGCCTGCCACGATATCCGGATCGAGCGGGCGGGTGGCGCCGAAATCCAGCAGGACGATGCGGCCATCCGGTGCCAGGCGGTAGTTGGCGAAGTTGGGGTCGCTCTGGGTCAGGCCGAACGCGAAGACCTCGCGCAGGGTGAGGCGGAGGAGGGCGGCGGCGAGGCGGTTGCGCACGTCGCGGGGCTGATCGGCGGCGGCCTCGAGGGGGCTGCCGGGGCAGTAGTCCATGGTGAGGACGGCGCCGGTGCTCCAGTCCGCGTGGTAGGCGGGCAGGGTGAAGTCCTCATCCCCTGCCAGCAGGGTGCCGAAGCGGGCGAGGTAGGCGCCTTCGCGGGCATAGTCGGTTTCCTCGTGGAGCTGGCGGCGGGACTCCTCCAGGTAGGGGGCCAGCTCCAGCCCCCTTGGCAGGAGCCCGCTGAGCCGGACGAGGGCGCCGACATTGGCCACGTCGCTGTCGATGGCGCGGGCGATGCCGGGGTACTGGACCTTGATCGCCACTTCCCGGCCGTCGCGCAGGCGCGCGCGGTGGACCTGGCCGATGCTGGCGGCGGCAAGGGGGCGCACTTCGAAGCTTTCAAAGCGGCCGAGCCAGTCTGGGCCCCAGTTGTCGTTCAGCACCTGGCGGAGCTGCTGCGGCGGCATGAAGTGGGCCTGATCGCGCAGGCGGGCCAGGACCTCGGCCAGCTCCGGGGGCAGGACCTCGCCCGCGTCCATTGAGATGAGCTGGCCCACCTTCATGGCGGCGCCGCGCATCCGGGAGAGCTCCTCCGCCACCTGGTGCAGGTTGCGCGGGGTCATCAGGAGCTGCCGCATCTCGGGGCGTCCGCCGCGCGCCGCCGTGCCGAGGGCGGAGAGGGCCATGCGCCCGGCCACCCCGGCGGTCAGGGCTCCGAGCCGGGAGACGCGGGTGAGCCGCCCGGCGGGAACGGAGAGCGGGCGGGAGCGGGCGGAATCATCGGTCATGGGGAGGAAGTGATCCGCCGCGGACCCCTGGCAAGGGGCGCCCCGCGCGGCCTCCTGCCGCGGGGTGGGCGCCGCTGCCCAAGCCTTTGGCAGGGGGCGGAAAAAGGCCGCCCCGCGGGCCGGGGCGCGTTGCATCCCCCCGCGCCAGGGCCTAGCCTTTGGCCATGCTGACCCAAGACCAGAGCGATCCAGAGAGCCGCGCGACGGAAGAGAGGGACTGGTGGCGCGGGGCGACCATCTACCAGATCTATCCGCGCTCCTTCCAGGACAGCAACGATGACGGCATCGGCGACCTGGCGGGCATCATCCAGCGCCTCCCGCACCTGGCCGAGCTGGGGGTCGATGCGCTCTGGATCAGCCCCTTCTTCCGCTCGCCGATGCGGGACTTCGGCTATGACGTGAGCGACTACCGCGACGTGGACCCGATCTTTGGCACCCTGGGGGATTTTGACGCCCTTGTGGCGCGGGCCCACGACCTGGGGCTCAAGGTGCTGATCGACCTGGTGCTGAGCCACACCTCGGACCAGCACCCCTGGTTCCGCGAGAGCCGGACCAGCGCCGAGAGCGCCAAGG
Source organism: Sulfitobacter sp. (assembly GCA_965212515.1). Lineage (GTDB taxonomy): Bacteria > Pseudomonadota > Alphaproteobacteria > Rhodobacterales > Rhodobacteraceae > Sulfitobacter. The sequence goes on along the minus strand of OZ243122.1, from coordinate 453,831 downwards.
CCGACTGGTACGTCTGGGCCGATGCCCGCCCGGACGGGACGGCGCCCAACAACTGGCTCTCGATCTTCGGCGGCCCGGCCTGGGAATGGTCCACCGAGCGGCAGCAGTACTATCTGCACAACTTCCTCGTCGATCAGCCGGACCTGAACCTGCACAACGCGGAGGTTCAGGAGGAGCTTCTGGCGGTGGTGCGCTTCTGGCTCGACCGGGGTGTCGACGGGCTGCGGCTCGACGTGGTGAACCTCTATTTCCACGATCCCGCCCTGACGGACAATCCGGTCCTGCCGCTGGCGGCGCGCAACGCCATCCTCACGCCCCAGGTGAACCCCTACAACTGGCAGGACCACCTGCACGACAAGAACCGCCCCGAGAACCTGGCCTTTCTCAAGCGCCTGCGCGGCCTGCTGGACGACTATGGCGCCATCACCAGCATCGGGGAGATTTCCGACGCCCAGCGCGGCGTGGAGATCCAGGCCGCCTACACGGCGGACGGCGACAAGCTGCACATGTGCTACGATTTCGCCTTTCTCTCCCAGGAACCGCCGACGGGGGACCGCATCGCCGAGGTGGTGGAGGCCTTCGAGCGGGCGGGACCCGACAGCTGGGCCTGCTGGGCCTTCTCCAACCATGACGTGACGCGCCACCTGAGCCGCTGGAACCTCTTGGACCGGGCGGCGCGCACCTATGCCGCGCTGCTCCTGAGCCTGCGGGGCAGCGTCTGCCTTTACCAGGGGGAGGAGCTGGGCCTGACCGAGGCCTACGTGCCTTTCGAGGACCTGCAGGACCCCTACGGGCTGCGCTTCTGGCCGCGCTACCACGGGCGCGACGGCTGCCGCACGCCGATCCCCTGGGAGGGGGACCGGCCCAACTGGGGGTTCTCGGGCGCCAAGCCCTGGCTGCCCGCGGCGGTGGACCACGGCGAGAAGGCGGTGGCACGCCAGGCCGGGGTGCGCGATTCGATGCTGGAGTTCTACCGCCGAATGATCGCCTACCGCCGTGCCCGCAGGGCCCTGCGGCTGGGCTCGATCGAATTCCTGGACCGCCAGCCGGAGCTTTTGAGTTTTCTGCGGTGCGAGGGCGAGGAGCGGCTCTTCTGCGCCTTCAACCTGAGCCCCGATGCCCAGGCGGTGACCCTGCCGCCGGGCCGCTGGCAGGCCGACGCGGCGGCCCCCTTCGGGCCGACCCTCCTGGGGCCGGAGCGGCTGCTGCCGGGCTACGAGGTGCTCTTTGCCCGGGCCCTCGGGCCCGCCCCGGGCGGGGCGGACTGAGGCGCGGCGCTCAGGCGGCGGTGCCGGAGATCGGGCCGGGGCCCGCGTTCTTGCGGTGGCCCGCCCGCACGGCATCGCCCCAGGCCTTGATGTCGCCCTCGCGGACCCGGGCGCGCAGGGCACGCATCCTGTCGGCACGCTCGGTCTTTTCCATGCGCAGGGCCTGGAGGATCGCCGTGTCCATGGAGCGGTTGGAGAAGGGATTTGTGATCACCGCCTCCTGCAGCTCCACCGCGGCGCCGGCGAATTCAGACAGGACAAGCACCCCGTCCTCGTCCAGCCGGGCGGCGGCGAATTCCTTGCAGACAAGGTTCATGCCGTCCGCCAGGGGCGTGATCCAGGCCACGTCGGCGGCGCGGTAGTAGCCCACCAGCTCGTCAAAGGCGATGGGCCGGGAGATGAGGGTGACCGGCTGCCAGTCGAGCCGCCCGTGGGCGCCGTTGATCTGGCCCGCCATGCGCTCGATCTCGCTCTGGATGCGGTTGTAGACGGTCATGTTGCGGTTGGCGCTGACCGAGACATGCATGAGCCGCACCCGGCCGCGCAGCTCGGGGTGATCGTCCAGCAGGCGCGCGAAGCTGGAGAGCTGCTCGATGCCGCCCTTGGTGTAGTCGGTCCTGCCGACCGAGAGGATGAGCTGGCACTCGCCCAGGTCCTCGCGGATGGCTTGGGCCGCGGCATCCGTCTCGGGCCGCTTCGAGAGGCTCTCGATATAGTCCACGTGGACCCCGACGGGGGTGACGCTGAGGCTGATCTCGCGGCCCGCGTAGCTGAGCTTTTCGTGGCAGCGCCCCTCGGAGAGGGCCGTGCCCTCGGAAACCAGGCTCTCGGGCACCCGGACCGGCGTGCCCGGGTCCACGTCGAAGAGGCTCTGGGCAACGGCGGCGAAGTTCTGGGCGTAGCGCGGGATATGGAAACCCACGTCATCGCAGCAGAGCAGGCTCTCCACGATTTCGCGCCGCCAGGGCAGGACGTTGAACATGTCGGCCGAGGGGAAGGGGGTGTGGTGGAAGAAGGCGATGCGCACGTCCGGGCGCAGCTTGCGTAGGTAGCCGGGGACGAGCCAGAGGTTGTAGTCGTGGACCCAGACCAGGGCCCCCTGGGCGGCCTCGTTGGCGGCGGCCTCGGCGAAGGCCCAGTTGACCTCGCGGAAGTTGGGCCAGTCCACCCTGTCGTAATTGTACTTGTCCTTGAAGCTGTGCAGGATCGGCCAGAAGGCCTCCTTGGAGGTGACGTGGTAGAACTCGCGCACCTGGTCCGAGGAGAGGGGCAGCCGCGAGACCGAATAGGTCCCGTAGCTGTCCTTGATCTCGACCACCTTGTCGAAGCCCGGGTTGGAGGGATCCTCGGCCAGCTTCCAGGCCACCCAGGCGCCGTGATCGACCGAGCCGAAGAAGCTTTTCAGGGTCGGCACGATGCCGTTGGGCGAGGAATTCTCCTTCAGGGTGACCTCGCCATCGGGGCCCTCCACCTCTTCGTAGGGTTGGCGGTGGTAGACGATGACGAGGTCAGATGACATGGCAGGCTCCTTCAGGCTGCTTTCTTACCGAAAAAATCGAACTGCAGGATGGCCTCGGCGATGCCCTCGGCCCCCTCGCCCTTGGCGTGGTAGACGTGATCCCGGCCCGTCAGCTTCTCGACCAGCGCGGACTCGCTGTTGCCCACCATGACGGCGGGCAGGCCCAGCTCCAGCATGGAGAGATCGTTCAGCGTGTCGCCCGCCACCAGCACGCGGCGGCTGTCCACCTCCAGGTGGGTCAGCAGGCGCAGCAGCGAGGGGCCCTTGCTCACGCCCTTGGGCAGGACATCGAAGAAGCGGTTGTCGGAGATGAGCGCGTCGAGCCCCATCTCGGCCACGATGTCGAGCGCGCGGTTGTCGAAGCGCGCCGGGTCCATGTCGTAGCTCATGCGGTAGCGGAAGCCGGTGGACTGGGCGGTGAGGCCCGCGACGCCGCGCAGCTTGGCCTGAACGGGGTTGCCCGCATCGCCCCAGGCGCTGGCGATCTCCTCCTCCAGCTCCGCGATGGGGGCCAGCAGTAGCTCCTTCTCCATGCGGGCGACGGTGGTGCCCACGTCACCGACGACGAAGTCTGGGCGCGGCACCTTGCCCGAGCGGCAGAGGTCGCGCACGAAGCGCGGCTCGCGCCCGGTGACGAAGATCAGCCCGACCTGTTCGCGGTTCTGCTCGATCCAGCGGTAGAGGCCCTGGCGCGCGGTCTCGGTGCCGCCCAGGAAGGTGCCGTCTAGATCGGTTGCGATGACGAGCTTCTTGTTGGCAATGGGGTCGATGGCGGTGTCTGTTGTCAAATTCATAGGGTCCTGTCTGTCGTTTCGGTAGGGCCGCGGCGGGCGCCCCAGGGGGCGGCTGCGGGCTCGTTCGGGTGCGCGCCCGGGAGGGGGGCACCTCTGATCTGGCTTTGACGATGGGGCGGAACCCGGCGAAATCAACTTTCCGGGCTGCCTGACGGCGCGCGGGGCGCAGGGCCGGGCTTTCTGCACGGTTATTGGGCGGAAATCCCGGAGGGCGCCCAAGAAGCGTGCGGAAAGCGAAGCCTCTCGTCAAAACCGACATCGTGAGGGTCGCTTTTCGACCATCGCGGCTGTCCTACAGAATTGCGCGCCGGCATGGAAGCCCCGGCCCCCCTCAGGACGCCTGGCGCTGTTCCACCTCGGCCAGGGCCTCCGAATCCTTGGCGAGGGCGAGGAGCAGCTCCGTGAGTTCCGGCTCGTCCACCAGCTTGGCGGCCTTCTTGAGCGAGAACCAGTGGCGCTTGCGTTCTTTGCGTTCCTTCCAGCGGCGCTTCAGCTTTTCCACCAGCATGGGGTAGACGACCACGCGGGTGCGCAGCTTGCGGCCCTTGGCGAGGCGCTTGGCGTAGTGGTAGCGGCCGATCGCCTGGTCGGAGATCCAGCCCACCGCGCCGGCCTCCTCCAGGGCCTCGATCTTGGCCGCCTCCCAGGGTTTCTTGCCATCCATCAACCAGCCCTTGGGCATGACCCAGCGGCCCGTGTCGCGGGAGGTGACCATGAGCACCCGGAGCTTGCCGTTCTTGTCCCAGTGCACCGGCAGGGCGGCGATCTGGCGGGCCGGCTTGTCCTTCTTGTCCTTGGCCTTGCCGCTCATCCCAGGCCCTCGATCCGGTCGGGGCGGGCCAGGCGGCTGCCCAGGAGGTCGCCGGTCTCCTCGGCGATGGGGTAGGCCAGGTAGGAGAGGGAGGCGTTGATCTGCTTGAGCAGGCGCAGCACCTCCTGGTGGATGTTGGTCGTTTCGATGGAGGCGGTGGCGCGCTCCTGCAGGCGCTTCAGGTGGCGCTCCTGGAGGCGCTGCTCCTCGACTCGCAGGCGGTCCTTCTCGGCCACCAGTTGCAGGGCGGCCTCCACGTCGCCGGTGGTCAGGACGCTGAGGGCGAGCTGGCCGTTGGTCACCACCTGGTCGTGGAAGTGGGCCACGTCGGCCAGGCCCTGATCGGAGAAGGAGAGGGCCTCGTCGCGCATCTTGCGGGCCAGGGAGACGAGGTTGACGGCGATCCGGTCGCCCGCCTCCTCCAGGCTGTTGGCCATGGTGACGATCTCGAGGGTCTTCTTCTCCTCCTCTGGGGAGAGGTTCTTCTCGCGCAGCTGGGAGACGTAGATCTTGGTCTCGAAGTGCATCCTGTCGATCGACTGCTCGCGCATCTCGATGGTGCGGGCGACCTCGTCGTCCCAGGCGCGCAGCAGGTGGATCACCGGGACCAGCATGGCCTGCACCGTCTCGGCCATGCGCAGAAGCTCGCGGCGGGCGCAGGCCAGGGCCAGGGGCGTGTGGTCGAGGGCGGCGCGGTCCAGCGCCGTGACGGAGGGGGCGTCGCTCTCCAGGTGGCGCGGCACCAGGCGCTCCATCAGGGCCACGGTGGGGCGGACCAGGGGCAGGGCGAGGCAGAGCAGGACCAGGTTGAGCGCGATGTGCAGGGCGATGGCGCCCTGGGCCGGATCGAGCGTCGCGAGAAGCGCGGTGGGGGGCGCCAGAAGCAGCAGCGCGAGGAAGAGCAGGGTGGCCGCGCCGCGCGCCAGGAGGTTGCCGAGGGCCACGATGCGGGCGGGCCGGGGGCCGGACCAGAGCAGGCCGAAGGGGATGAGGGCGCCGCCCAGGTTGGCCCCGATCACCAGGGCGAGGGCGACGGGCAGGGAGACCAGGCCAGTGCCCGCGAAGGCGGCGAAGGTGAGGACGGCGGCCAGGCTGGAGTGCATGGCCCAGGCCAGGAGCGCGCCCAGGGCGAAGGCGCTGATGAGATCGCGTTCGAAGTAGACGGCGATGGCCTGGACGATCTCGTTCTCGCCGATGGGGGCGGTGGCGGCGCGGATCATGCCCAGAGAGATGAGCACCAGGGCCAGGCCGATCACGATGCGGCCAAGCTGCTTGGTGCGGCGGCTGCGCGCCTTGGAGAAGATCAGGACCCCGGCGAGCAGGGCGAAGGGGATCACCTGGCTTACCGGCAGGATCAGCACCTGGGCCATCAGCGCGGTGCCCAGATCGGCCCCCAGGATCAGCGCCAGGGCGGCGGCGAAGGTGAGCATGCCGGAGGTGGCGAAGCCCGCCGCGATGAGCACCACGGCGGTGGAGCTCTGCATTGCCATGGCGGCCAGGAGGCCCCCCGACGCGGCCGAGAGATGGTTGCCCGAGAGCTCCTTCAGGCGGCGCTTGAGCTCGGGCATGAAGGCCCGCTCGACCCCGGTGCGGATGAGCCGCACGGACCAGAGCAGAAGGGCGACCGCAGCCGCCAGGTGGGCCGCCATGAGGATCATCCGGCGGGCCCTCCCGGGGCGGGGTGGCGATCTGGCAATCTGCTGGTCAAGCCTCGAAATTCCTTGTGGTTTTTGGAAATGTCACACCAAAAAGTGGCTAATGCAACAAAATCGTTGATATTTCGCCGGAAAGGCCACAAGTTCGGCGCACCGGGGGAGGGCGAATGTCGAAGACACGCGCAAGGGAGAAGGATGGCGAGGGCACGACGCGGCTCAAGAAATCCGAGCGCCGTCGGCTGATCCTGCTGGAGCTCAAGCTGCGCCCCCATGTCCGCATCTCGGACCTGTCCGACCGTTTCAACGTCTCCACCGAGACCGTGCGCCGGGATCTCGATGCCCTCTCGGACGATGGCCTGATCGCGCGCGCCCACGGCGGCGCCTCGGCCCCGACCCAGGGCCACTATCCCAGCCTGGACGAGCGGGTGACCGCCCGCATCGAGCAGCGCGAGCGGATCGGGCGGCGCGCCGCCGAGCTGGTCAACGAGGGGGAGACGGTGATGATCGATTCCGGCTCCACCACGATCCAGATGGCCCGCGCGCTGGCCTATCTGGGGACGCCCTGCACCGTCATCACCAATTCCATCCCCGTCGCCATGACCTTGGGCCACGGCGCGCCCCAGGTGCTGCTTTGCCCGGGGGAGTATCTGGCGGCGGAATCCGCCGTCATCGGGACCGAGACGCTGGAGTTCCTGTCCCGCTTCAACGTGGACCGCTGCATGATCGGCTCTTCCGGGGTCTCCGCCGAGGGGCCTTCGGAGACTGTCCAGGGTTTTGCCGCGGTCAAGCGCATGATGCTGCAGCGGGCCGAGCGACGGCACCTGCTGATCGACTCGCAGAAATTCGGCCGCAAGGGGCTGGCCCAGGTGGGAGAGATGTCTGGCCTCAGCTCCATCGTCGTCGATGCCCGGCCCAAGGGGGCGCTCCTGAGCGCGCTCGTGGCCGGGAATGTCGATATCATTGTTACAGAGGACTGATAGTGAGGGATTCGCGGCACCATTTCGCCGCCAAAACAGGGAGAAAAAACATGATGATAGACTTCAAACTTCTGCTCGGGGCCTCGGCCATCGCGCTGATGGCGGGCGGGGCCGCCGCCCAGGATTGCCCGCGCGGCGATCTTGATGCGCGCTTCTGCGACGCCGATGGCGACCTGATCGCCGACATTCCCAGCGATCCGGCGGACCAGCTTGATCCGGACACCCTGATCTTTGCCTACACCCCGGTGGAGGATCCGGCCGTCTACAAGACCGCCTGGTCCGACTTCCTGGAGCACCTGGAGGCGGAGACCGGCAAGGAGGTGGTCTTCTTCCCGGTGCAGAACAACGCCGCCCAGATCGAGGCCATGCGCTCGGGCCGCCTGCACATCGCGGGCTTCAACACCGGCTCCAACCCGCTGGCGGTGAACTGCGCGGGCTTCCGGCCCTTCACCATCATGGCCGCCCCCGACGGCAGCTTCGGCTACGAGATGGAGATCCTGACCCACCCCGGTTCGGGCATCGAGAGCGTCGAGGACATCAAGGGCAAGCAGCTCGCCTTCACCTCGCCCACCTCCAACTCGGGCTTCAAGGCGCCCTCGGCGATCCTCAAGAGCGACTTCGACATGGAGGCCGACCGCGACTTCGAGCCGGTCTTCTCGGGCAAGCACGACAACTCCATCCTGGGCGTCGCCAACAAGGACTATCCGGCGGCCTCCATCGCCAACTCCGTCCTGGCGCGGATGCTGGAGCGCGACGTGGTCTCCGAGGATCAGCTCGTCTCGATCTACAAGAGCCAGACCTTCCCCACCACGGGCTACGGCGTGGTCTACAACCTCAAGCCCGAGCTTCAGGAGAAGATCCAGAACGCCTTCTTCAACTTCGACTGGGAAGGCACCAGCCTGCAGGAAGAGTTCGAGAAGAACGGCGAGGGCCAGTTCCTTGAGATGAACTACAAGGACTTCTGGGAGGTGATCCGCAAGATCGACGCGGCCAACGGCGTCTCCTACGCCTGCGAATAAAAAGAAAACCGCAGAAGAGGCAGGCCTGTCATGGGCCTGTCACACTGCGCCTTTAGGGGCTTCACCATGCTGCGCCTTGAAAAGCTGACAAAGACATACAAAACCGGCGATCAGGCCCTGAAGGAGATCGACCTGGAGGTGCCCGAGGGGCAGGTCCTGGCCCTGATCGGGCCTTCGGGCGCGGGCAAATCGACCATGATCCGCTGCATCAACCGGCTGGTGGAGCCGACCGGCGGCGCCGTCCTGCTGGCGGGGACGGACCTGACGCGCCTCGGGGCCGGGGCCCTGCGCCGCGCGCGCCGGGAGATGGGCATGATCTTCCAGGAGTATGCCCTGGTGGAGCGGCTCACGGTGATGGAGAACGTCCTCTCCGGGCGGCTGGGCTACGTGGGCTTCTGGCGCTCCTTCCTGCGCCGCTACCCCCAGGCGGACGTGGACGAGGCCTTCCGCCTGCTGGACCGGGTGGGCCTGCTGCACATGGCCGACAAGCGCGCCGACGAGCTTTCCGGCGGGCAGCGCCAGCGGGTGGGCATCTGCCGGGCGCTGATCCAGAACCCCAAGCTCCTGCTGGTGGACGAGCCGACCGCCTCGCTCGACCCCAAGACCAGCCGCCAGATCATGCGGCTCATCACCGAGCTTTGCCGCGAGCGCGGCCTGGCGGCGATCATCAACATTCACGACGTGGCCCTGGCGCAGATGTTCGTGCCGCGCGTTGTCGGCCTGCGCTTCGGGGAGATCGTTTATGACGGTGGCCCCACCGGCCTGACCCCCGACAAGCTGACCGAGATCTACGGCGAGGAGGACTGGGAGGCCACCATCGAGAAGGTGGAGGAAGAAGAGGAAGAGGATGACGCCGACATGAGGGCGGCGGAATGAGCCAGCACCGCGAACTGGACGACATGCTGGGCAGGGGCTGGCGCAAGCCGCCCTTCGTGCGCAGCGCGCTCCTGCGCTGGAGCCTCGGGCTGGGCTTTGCCGCCTACCTGGTGGCCGCCTACCTGACCATCGAGGTGGACTGGAACCGCGTTTACGAGGGGCTGGACCGGGGCTGGGCCTTTGTCCTGGCCTTCACCAGCCCGGATTTCCTCTCGCGCTGGAGCGACATCTGGAGCGGACTGCTGGAATCCATCGTCATGACCGTCGCCGCCTCGGTGGTGGGCATCCTCATTTCCATTCCCATCGGCCTGGGGGCGGCGCGCAACATCGCGCCCCTGCCGGTCTACGTGATCTGCCGCGGCATCGTCGCCGTGAGCCGCGCATTGCAGGAGATCATCGTCGCGATCCTGCTGGTGGCGATCTTCGGCTTCGGCCCGCTGGCCGGTTTCCTGACCCTCTCCTTTGCCACCATCGGCTTCCTCTCCAAGCTCCTGGCCGAAGACATCGAGGCCATGGACCGGAGCCAGGCCGAGGCCATCCGCGCCTCGGGCGCGCGCTGGATGCAGTGGATCAACTACGGCGTCCAACCCCAAGTCATGCCACGACTTGTTGGCCTTTCGATGTACCGGGTGGACATCAATTTCCGGGAAAGCGCGATCCTGGGCCTGGTGGGTGCCGGGGGCATTGGCGCCACCCTCAACACGGCCTTCGACCGCTACGAGTATGACACGGCCGCCGCCATCCTGATCCTGATCATCGGGATCGTCATGGCGCTCGAGTATCTCTCGGGCGTGATCCGCGCGAGGGTTCAGTAATGCCGGTGCTGGAAAGACAGGGAACCGCCGTCTGGCGCCGCCGGACGCGCAACGAGAGCCTGCTGCGCTCGTTCGGCTGGCTGCTTGGCGTGGCGGTCTTTCTCTACTGCTGGCAGCTCATCTCCGAGGCCACGACCTGGTTCTTCGTCTGGGACGCGCCGCGCATCGCGGGCGACATCTGGACAAGGGCGACCCCGCCGCGCTGGGAATACATCGCCCAGCTGGGCCGCCCGATCTGGGACACCCTCAACATCGCCACCCTGGGCACCCTCATCGCCCTCTGCCTGGCCGTGCCGGTGGCCTTCCTGGCGGCCTCCAACACCACCCCCTCGCGCTTCCTGGTGCGGCCCGTCGCGCTCCTTATCATCGTCTCCACCCGCTCGATCAACTCGCTGATCTGGGCGCTCCTGCTCATCGCCATCATCGGGCCCGGGGTCTTTGCCGGGGTGGTGGCCATCGCCATCCGCTCCATCGGCTTCTGTGCCAAGCTGCTCTACGAGGCGATCGAGGAGATCGACCAGACCCAGGTGGAGGCGATCACCGCCACCGGCGCGAGCCGCTGGCAGGTCATGGCCTACGGGATCGTGCCCCAGATCCTGCCCGCCTTCGCCGGCATCGCCGTCTTCCGCTGGGACATCAACATTCGCGAATCCACCGTTCTCGGCCTTGTCGGCGCGGGCGGCATCGGGTTGCAGCTCTCGGCCTCGCTCAATGTCCTGGCCTGGCCCCAGGTGAGCCTGATCCTGCTGGTCATCCTGGCCGCCGTCGTCATCAGCGAGTGGGTCTCGGCCAAGGTGCGGGGGGCGATCATTTGAGCGCCCTGTCGGCAGAGGAGGCCTTCCTGGCCTACGAGGCGGTCCGCCACCGCCTGCCGCCCGTGGCGGCGCGCGCCGGGGGCTTCCGCAGGGCCGCAAGCCTTGAAGAACTGGCCGGGGACTTCGACGTCTTCCTGCTCGACGCCTTCGGGGTGCTGAACATCGGCGAGAGCGCCATCCCCGGAACGCCCGAGCGCATCGCGGCCCTTCAGGGCGCGGGCAAGCGGGTGCTGATCGTCTCCAACGCGGCCGGCACCTCCCACGCCGCCCTGATGGAGAAATATGCCCGCCTCGGCTACCGCTTCGCCCCGGAAGACGTGATCACCAGCCGCGCCACCCTGCTGGCCGGGCTCAACGGCCAGCGCGGGTTGCACTGGGGGCTCATGGCGACCCGCAGCACCGGCCTGGCGGATCTGGAGGGGCTGAACCTTACCTACCTGGAGGAGGACCCGGGCCCCTATGCGGAGGTGGACGGTTTCCTGATGATCGGCGCGGCGGCCTGGACCGATGCCCGCCAGGCGCTTCTGGAGGAGGCTCTGGAAGAGCGCCCGCGCCCCGTCCTCGTGGGCAACCCGGACATCGTGGCCCCGCGCGAGAGCGGCTTCTCGGCGGAGCCGGGCCACTTTGCCCACCGCCTGGCGGACCGCACGCGGATCGCGCCGCGCTTCTTCGGCAAGCCCTTCACCAACATCTTCGAGCGGGCCTTCGCCCGGTTGGGCCCGGTGGACCGCAGCCGCGTACTGATGGTGGGGGACAGCCTGCACACGGACATTCTGGGCGCCCAGGGGGCGGGGGTGGCCTCGGCGCTGATCGCCCACTGGGGCTTCTTCTCGGGCCAGGACGTGGAGGCGGCCATCGCCCGCTCCGGGATCGTGCCCGACTACCTGGTGGACCGGCCATGAGCGCGCGCATCGTCTTCGACCTCGACGGCACGCTGATCGACAGTGCCCCCGACATCCGCCGCATCGCCAGCGCGAGCCTTGCCACCCTGGGGGCCGCGCCCCTGAGCCTGGAGGAGACCCGGGCCTTCATCGGCGAGGGCATCGAGACCTTCGTGGCCCGGATGCGCGCCGCCCGCGACCTCGGCCAGGAGCGCCAGGCGCCGCTGCTGGCGGACATGACGGCCCGCTACGAGGAGGCCCACGCCGACACCGTGACCTACCCCGGCGTGCCCGAGGTGCTGGCGCGGCTGGCCCGGGAACATCGGCTGGGCATCTGCACCAACAAGCTGCGCTCGCCCTGCCTCAAGGTTCTGCGCCACCTCGGGCTGGCAGAGCACTTCGGCGCCATCACCGGCGGCGACAACCCGCAGGGCCGCAAGCCCGATCCGGCCCCTCTCTTTGCCACGCTCATGGCGCTGGGCGAGGGGCCCTGTCTTTTTGTCGGGGACAGCGAGATCGACGCCGAGACCGCCGAGCGGGCGGGCGTGCCCTTCCTGCTTTTCACCAAGGGCTACCGCAAGCGCCCGCCCGAGCGCATTCCCCACGCTGCCCAGTTCGATGACTTCGCCGCCCTGCCGGGGCTGGTCGAAGCCCTGCTGGGCCCCGATGCCAGGGCCGCCAGCGGCGGCGGGAGGGGCCGATGAGCCCCGCCGCCCGCCGCCAGACGGCCCCCGCCTGCCTGCAAACCAAAACCAAAGGGAGACCCAAACCATGAAACTGAGCACATCCATCCTTGCCACGGCCGCCGTGCTGGGCACCGGCCACATGGCCTACGCCGAGACCGAGATCGACTTCTGGCACGCCTTCACCGGCCGCCTGGGCGAGCTTGTCGCCGAGCAGGTCGAGACCTTCAACGCCAGCCAGGACGACTACACCGTCGTCCAGAGCCACAAGGGCAACTACTCCGAGACCCTGAACGCCGGCATTGCCGCCTTCCGCGCCGGCGAGCAGCCGCACATCCTGATGGTCTTCGAGGTGGGCACTGCCACCATGATGGCCGCCAAGGGCGCCATCAAGCCGGTCTACGAGGTGATGGGCGAGGGCTTTGACCAGTCCAAGTACATCGGCTCGGTCAAGGGCTACTACACCTCCTCGGACGGCAACATGCTCTCGCTGCCCTTCAACTCCTCCACCCCCGTGCTCTGGGTCAACCGCGACATGCTGAGCGAGGCGGGCATCGACCCCGACACCGAGATGAAGACCTGGGAGCAGGTGGGCCAGGTGCTCGACCAGCTCAAGGAGGCGGGCGTGGAGTGCCCCATGACCACCGCCTGGCAGAGCTGGATCCACCTGGAGAACTTCTCGGCCTACCACGACACGCCCTTCGCCACGAAGGCCAACGGCTTTGGCGGCACCGACACCGAACTGGCCTTCAACAGTGCCGCTCAGGTGGCGCACATTTCGGCCATGGGTGACTGGGCCGAGGAGGGCAAGTTCATCTACGCCGGCCGCCGCAACGAGGGCGGCGCCAACTTCCGCGGCGGCGAATGCGCGCTCTTCACCGAAAGCTCGGCCGGCTACGCGGGCATCAAGGCCGAGGCCGACTTCGACTTCGAGGTGCGCCCGCTGCCCTATTGGGAAGCCGTGGCCGATGAGCCCCAGAACACCATCATCGGCGGTGCCTCACTCTGGGTGATGGAGGGCCACGAGGCCGAGGAGTACGAGGGCGTCGCCGCCTTCCTCGACTTCCTCTCCTCGCCCGAGATCCAGGCCAAGTGGCACCAGGACACGGGCTACCTGCCGATCACCTCGGAGGCCGGTGACCTGACCCGCAGCCAGGGCTTCTACGAGGCCAACCCGGGCACCGACGTGGCCGTCACCCAGATGACCGCCAAGGAGCCCACGGACAACTCCAAGGGCCTGCGCCTGGGGTCCTTCGACCAGATCCGCGGCATCATCGACGAGGAGCTGGAGGCCGTCTGGTCCGGTGACAAGGAAGCTCAGGAAGCCCTCGACAGCGCCGTGGAGCGGGGCAACGCCCTGCTGCGCCGCTTCGAGCAGGCCGCCCGCTGAAGACGCAGGGCCGCTCCGGGTGACCGGGGCGGCCCGCCTTGACCCATGGAAAAACGCGTCACCTTCAAAGGCATCTGGCTGCCGCTTCTGCTGGTCCTGCCCCAGATCCTGATCACGGCCATCTTCTTCTTCTACCCGGCGGGCCAGGCGATCTGGCAATCGCTCTACATCCCCGATCCCTTCGGCCTCTCGATGCAGTGGGTGGGCCTGGGCAACTTCGAGTACCTGCTGGGCGATCGCTACTACCGGGCCTCCTTCGTCACCACGGCGGTCTTCTCGATCCTGGTGACCCTGGTCTCCATGGGCGTGGCCCTCTACCTCGCCGTCCTGGCGGACCGGCTGATCAAGGGCGCGGGCGCCTATCGCACGCTGCTGATCTGGCCCTATGCCGTGGCCCCCGCCGTGGCGGGCGTGCTCTGGCTTTTCATGTTTAACACCCGGGTTGGCGTCGCCACCTGGTATCTCGGCCATCTGGGCTATGACTGGAACCACGTCCTGAATGAGGGCGAGGCCATGGGCCTTGTCGTGGTGGCCAGCGCCTGGGGCCGCATCAGCTACAACTTCCTCTTCTTCCTGGCCGGGCTCCAGGCGATCCCGAAGTCGGTGATCGAGGCGGCGGCGATCGACGGCGCGCGCTTCTGGACCCGCTTCCGCACCGTGGTCTGGCCGCTGCTCAGCCCCACGACCTTCTTCCTGCTGGTGGTGAACATCATCTACGCCTTCTTCGAGACCTTCGGCGTGATCCACACGATCACCAGCGGCGGCCCGCAGCAGGCCACCACGATCCTGGTCTACAAGGTCTACGCCGACGGCTTCGTCGGGCAGGACCTCGGCTCCTCCGCCGCCCAGTCGGTGATCCTTCTGGTGATCGTGTCGCTCCTGACCGTGGTGCAGTTCAAGTACATCGAACGGAGGGTGCACTATTGACCGCCCCTGATCCCCTCGCGGCCGAGGTGCCGCCCAAGGGCCGCAAGCCCCAGCCCGACGGCATGGTCGAGAAGCGCGGTGCCGGCCTCTGGCTGACCCATCTCGGGCTCATCGTCGGGGTGCTCTTCATCTTCTTCCCGATCTGGCTGGCCTTCGTCGCCTCCACGGTGGAGCAGCAGGACATCGTGCGCCCGCCCATGCCGATCTGGCCCGGAGAGCACTTCTTCACCAACTACGGCAAGGCCCTGACCTCGGGCATCAATGCCCCCGTGGCCACCATGCTGCTGAACTCGCTGATCATGGCCCTGGGCATCTCGCTCGGCAAGATCGTGATCTCGCTGCTCTCGGCCTTCGCCATCGTCTACTTCCGGTTCCCGGGCCGCAAGGTCTTCTTCTGGCTGATCTTCCTGACCCTGATGCTGCCGGTCGAGGTGCGCATCGTGCCCACCTTCGAGGTGATCGCCAACTTCGGGATGCTCAACAGCTATTCGGGCCTGATCCTGCCGCTGGTGGCCTCGGCCACGGCCACCTTCCTCTTCCGGCAGTTCTTCATGACCGTCCCGGACGAGCTGGCCGAGGCGGCCCGCGTCGATGGCGCCAAGCCGATGCGCTTCTTCATCGACATCCTCCTGCCGATGAGCCGGACCAACATCGCCGCGCTCTTCGTCATCCTCTTCATCTACGGCTGGAACCAGTACCTCTGGCCGCTGCTCATCACCACCGATCCGGAGATGAACACCATCGTCATGGGCATCAAGCAGATGTTCCCCAGCGGCGACGACTTTGCCGACTGGCCGGTCATCATGGCCACCTCGATCCTGGCCATGGTGCCGCCGGTGCTGGTGGTGATCGGCATGCAGAAACTCTTTATCCGTGGCCTGGTCGAAAGCGAGAAATAGAACAATGGCGACAGTAACGCTGGACAAACTCAAGAAGACATTCGGCAAGACCGAGGTGATCCACGGCGTGGACATCGACATCGCCGATGGCGAATTCATTGTGATCGTTGGCCCCTCGGGCTGCGGCAAGTCCACCCTTTTGCGCATGGTGGCGGGGTTGGAGACGGTGACCGACGGCGAGGTGCGGATCGACGGGCGCCGCGTCAACGAGGTGGAGCCGATGGACCGTGACATCGCCATGGTCTTCCAGAACTACGCGCTCTATCCGCACATGTCGGTCTTCGACAACATGGCCTACGGGCTGAAGATCGCGCGCAAGAGCAAGGCCGAAATCGCCGAGCGGGTGCAGAATGCCGCCCGACTTTTGCAGTTGGAGCCCTTCCTGCAACGCAAGCCGCGCGAGCTTTCGGGTGGTCAACGCCAGCGGGTCGCCATGGGGCGGGCCATCGTGCGCAAGCCGGCGGTCTTTCTCTTTGATGAGCCCCTGTCGAACCTCGATGCCAAGCTGCGGGTGCAGATGCGGCTGGAAATCAAGGCCCTGCAGCGCGAGCTGGGGGTCACCTCGCTCTACGTGACGCACGACCAGGTGGAGGCCATGACCCTGGCCGACCGGATGATCGTGATGAACGCCGGGGTGGCCGACCAGATCGGCGCCCCGCTCGAGGTCTATGCCAACCCGGCGACGGAGTTCGTCGCGGGCTTCATCGGCTCGCCGCCGACCAACTTCCTGGAGGCGGGGCTGGTGGGCGCGCAGGGCCCCGGCCGCATCGGCATCCGGCCCGAGCACGTGCGCCTTGGCGAGAGCGGCAAGCTCGAGGCGACGGTGGGCTATGCCGAGGCCCTGGGGGCCGAGACCCTGGTGCACCTGCGCGCCGCCGACGGCACCCAGATCACCGCCCGCCAGGAGGCCCGGCTGCCGATCCCCGAGGAGGGCCAGCGCTGCGCGCTCGACTGGGACAGCGCCCAGGAGATGCGCTTCGACGCCCAGGGCCTGCGGCTCTGAGCAGGGGCGCGGGGCAGGGGGCGCTTGGGCCTCAGAGGCCCAGGAAGGGGTCCTCGATCACCCCGATAAGGGGCATCAGGAAATCCCCCGTCTCGGGATCGAGCGCCTCGGCGTGGTGCGCCTCCATCGCCTGGAGCGCGGCGTCCCGGCTCGCCTCGGTGCCGAGGTAGAGGCTCATGGCGTCGCGCGCGTCCGCCACGTCGGACATGCCCTTGATGACGGCGAAGTAGGCGCCGAGGTCCGCCTTGGTGGCGAGATAGGCCTGGTCGATGGCGTGCTGCGGGGTCGGGTCCGCCGGGTACTTGGCGCCCTTGAGGATCTCCATGATGAAGATGTCCGGCGTCATCCAGGGCGTGTTCTGGAGCTGGTCGATCCAGAAGTCGAAGCCGGGCCCGTCCGGCACCCGGCCCAGGACGTTGCCGTAGACCTCGGTGACGAAGGCCTCCACCTTGTCCCGGTCGGTCACGTCGAGGCGCATCTCCTGGTCGAGCAGGGCGGCATAGGTCGCCCGGGTCTCGGCCTGGCCGAAGAAATCCTGCGCCATCTGCGCCACGGTGAAGCCGTTCACGGCATACTGGGTGGCCCAGAAATAGAGCCCGAGGGCATCGGGGGCGCGGTTGAAGTAGGCGATGTAAAGCTCGATGATCTCGATAAATTCGGGCGCCGAGAGGCTGGCCGGCCCGTTGAAGATGTCCAGCGGCATGGGGCTGCCGTTGAAGGTCGGGATCTCGGTCGCGAAGTCCAGCACCTCGATGGAGCTGAGCCGGTCCGTCCCCTGGCCCCCCGCCTCGGCGGAGCGGCGGTCCTGGAGCAGGGTCTCCTCCGGGCTTAGGGTCAGGGTGAAGCTGGCCTGGGGCCCCGCCACGAGGGCCGTGTCCACCCCTTCGGCGCCCATCAGGGTGTCGTCCCCGGCGGTGGTCCAGAAGCTCTCGGAGCTGGCGTCGCCCTGGTAGAAGAGCCCGGCGGGGCGCAGCAGCAGGGGCGCGCTTTCCACCACCTCGGGGCTGCCGCGATCGTCCGTGAAGGAGAGCCGCAGGCTCAGGCTCGTCTCCGCATCGGCGGCGGTGGCGCGGTAGCTGGCACCGGTGGCCCCGGCGATCTCCACCCCGTCGCGCAGCCACTGGTAGAGATAGCTGGCGCCGGTGAGGCCGTCGGGATCGCTGAGCTGGCTCAGATCGGCGCTCAGCAGCGCGCCCACGGCATCGCCGCCGGTCAGGATCACCTCGCCCGTCGGCGCCCCGTTGCGCAGGGCCACGGGCGCCGTGGCGGCGCTCAGCACCCGCTCGGCGGTGCCCTGCTGGTCGGTGTAGCTGACGCGCAGGGTGAGGGCCGCGCCCACGTCCTCGGCGGTGAGGAGGTAGGTCTCGCCCGTCGCCCCGGTTTCGGCCCCGTCGCGCAGCCAGTGCAGGGTGAAGGGGCCCAGCCCGTCGGCATCGGTGATGGCGGTGGTGTCGGCGCTGAGGGTGCTGCCCTCGATCAGGGTGCCGGTGATCTGCGGCAGGCCCTCGGGCGCGTCGTTGACGTTCTGGATCGGGGTCGTGGCGGCGCTGGTCAGGCTCTCGGCGGTGCCTTCGCTGTCGGTGTAGCTGACCCGCAGTGAAATCGCGGCGCCGATGTCCTGGGCGGTGAGCAGGTAGGTCTCGCCGGTCGCGCCGGTGCTGATGCCATCGCGGCGCCAGTCGTAGGTGAAAGTGCCCAGGCCGTCCGCGTCGCTGATGCCGCTGGTGTCGGCGCTCAGGGTCTGGCCTTCGGCGAAGATGCCGGTGATCTGCGGCAGGCCTTGGGGCGCGTCGTTGACGTTTTGGATAGGGCCGGTGGCGGCACTGGTGACGCTCTCGGCGGTGCCCCGACCGTCTGTGTAGCTGAGGCGCAGGGAAATGGCGGCGCCGATGTCCCCGGCGGTCAGCAGATAGGTCTCGCCGCTCTCGCCGGTGCTCACCCCGTCGCGGCGCCAGTCGTAGGTGAAGGGGCCCAGCCCGTCGGCATCCGTGATGCCGCCGATCTCGGCGCTCAGGGTCTGGCCTTCCGCAAGGGTGCCGGTGATCTGGGGCAGGCCCTGGGGCGCGTCGTTGACGTTCTGGATCGGATCGGTGGCGGCGCTGGTGAGGCTTTCGGCGGTGCCCTGACTGTCGGTGTAGCTCACCCGCAGCGAAAGGACGGCGCCGATGTCCTGGGCGGTGAGCAGGTAGGTTTCGCCGCTTTCGCCGGTGCTCACGCCGTCGCGGCGCCAGTCGTAGGTGTAGGGGCCCAGGCCGTCCGCATCCGTGATGCCGCCGGTGTCGGCGCTCAGGGTCTGGCCTTCGGCGAAGATGCCATTGATCTGCGGCAGGCCCTGGGGCGCGTCGTTGACGTTCTGGATCGGGGCCGTGGCGGCGCTGGTGAGGCTCTCGGCGGTGCCTTGTTGATCGGTGTAGCTGACGCGCAGGGAAAGGACGGCGCCGATGTCCTGGGCGGTGAGGAGGTAGGTCTCGCCGCTCTCCCCGGTGCTGACGCCATCGCGGCGCCAGTCGTAGGTGAAAGTGCCCAGCCCGTCCGCATCCGTGATGCCGCCGGTCTCGGCGCTCAGGGTCTCACCCTCTGCCAGCGTGCCATTGATCTGCGGCAACCCCTGGGGCGCGTCGTTGACGTTCTGGATCGGGGCGGTCGCGGCGCTCATGAGGCTCTCGGCGGCGCCGCGCTGGTCCACGTAGCTCACCCGCAGGGAGATCGCCGCGCCGATGTCGGCGGCCCCGAGGAGATAGCTCGCGCCCGTCTCCCCGGTGCTCACGCCATCGCGGAACCAGAGGTAGGCGAAGGTCCCGAGCCCGTCCGCATCCGTGATGCTGCCGGTCTCGGCGCTCAGGGTCTCGCCCTCGGCCAGGGTGCCGGTGATCTGCGGCAGGCCCTCGGGCGGGCTGTTGGGGGCGGCCGCCACCGTGACGGTCGAGGCGTCGAGCGGCATACTAGATTGACTGCCGTGATAGATGTCCACTTGGCTGCCGTCGCTCAGGGTGAGGCGCGAGACGTTCGACGCCAGCTCAACGAACGCATCGAGCGCCGCCTGGGTGTCGGCAAAGCCGCTTTCGACGAGAAGCAGGTGATCCAGCGCCAGGTCGAAATCATAGATCCGGTCGTGGCCGCCGCCGAGGCCGAAGCGGAAGGTGTTGGCGCCGCCCTCGCCCCAGAGCGAATCCGTGCCCGCCCCGCCGCTGAGCGTATCGTCGCCCGTGCCGCCCTGGAGTTGGTCATCGCCCGCGTCGCCCAGCAGCCAGTCCGCCCCCGCGCCGCCGAAAATGAGGTCCGCCCCGGTGCCGCCCGCGAGGCTGTCGGCCCCGGCCTCGCCCTGGAGCTGGTCATCGCCCGCCCCGCCGAGGATCGTATCGTCGCCCGTGCCGCCGAAGACGAGATCGCCGCCGCCCAGGGCCTCGATCAGGTCCGCGAGGTCGCTGCCGGTGATGGTCTCGGCGCCCTCGGTCGCCAGCGGCGGGGTGCTGCCCTGGGCGACGTAGCCGGGCACCTGGTAGCCGATGTCGGCCAGGATCGCCTTGTCGAATTCGCTGGGGGTGAGGCGGGTGCCCGTCGTGATGATCGGGTCGAGCACGACGCTGTTGCCGGCAAAGCCCTCCTCCACGTGGCCCAGCCCGGAATCGAGCGGGATGCCCGCGCCGCCGTTCAGAGCCATTGAGTTGACCCCGTCGAAGGTGGGCGGGTTGCCGCCCGCGCCGGGGGTGATGAGGGCATCGAAGGCCCCCGAGGTGCCGATGCCGAGCACGTGGCCCAGCTCGTGGATCGCCACGGTGTAGAGATCGAGCTTGCCCGAGGGCGGCGGCTCCAGCCCGTAGTGCCAGTCGGTGTCGATGTCGAAGGACATCTGCCCGGCCCAGGGCTCGAAATCGGTGACGGGGCCGGTGCCGCGGTAGTCCTGCGCCACCCGGGCGCGGTAGATGTCGCCCGCGAGGTTGGTGCCGGTGGGGCCCGCCACGGCGGCCACGGTGCCGCTGAAGAAGCGCGCCCCGACGAAGACGAGCAGATCGGCGATGGGTTCATCGAGCGTGACCGTCTGGCTCTGGTTTGCCACCGAGGGGTTGCTCACCTCGAAGCTGGCGCCCGCGGGGATGGCCGCGAAATCGTCCCCGATCAGCTCTTCCCAGGCCGCGGCGGCGGCCTCAAGGGTGGCGCGGCGGGCGGGATCGTCGAAGAAGCCCGAACTGTCGAAGCGGTAGTCGAAGCGGATGCTGAAGGCCATGGCGGGTCTCCGTCGCGGGCACCCCGTCGGCGCCGCTGTGGGGTGTCAGAAGCACACCCTTCTTAAGGTTTTCTTGCCTGGGGTCATTTTGCCCGGTCTCGGCCCACTTACCAATCCCTTTCGGGCCAAATTATGACCGCCGCGCGGGCTTTCGCTCAGGGGGGGCGGTGCTCAGCTCAGCAGGACCGGCCCGCGCGGGGTGGAGAGCCGGGCGACAAGGCCGTAGCGGGCGCCCGCCACCACCGGGAGGGTGCAGCCCAGGGCCTCCAGCAGCCCGGCCAGGGCCGCCGGATCGGGATCGGTGAAGGTCAGCTCCTCCAGGCGGCAGCCGGGCGGGGTGGTGCCGCCGGGGTGCGGCGTGCCCTGCCAGTCGATGAAGAAGGGCAGGCGGGTGGGCCAGCGTTCGTCGCGCAGCCGCATGATCCGCCAGGACAGCTCCTGCCCCTCGGGCGTGGTGCGCGACATGGCGATCGGATCCTCCGCCTCGAGGCCCGCCGCCCGGGCGCGTGCCGCCATGCCTTCGAGGTCATCGCAACCGAGGCAGAGGCTGTACATCTGCGGCACGGGCAGGGCGGCCACCTCGGCGCCCCAGGTGCCCGCCAGCTCCTGGGCCGGATCGGGGGCGAGGATCTCCAGGTAGGTGCGCGCCGAGAGACTCGCCAGGGCGTTGCGGCTGCCGAAGCCGGGGTGGGCGCCGCCCACGATGGGGGCAACGCCGGTCATCTTCTCGAAAAGCGCCATGCCGCTGTCGCGGTCCGGCACGGCCCAGAGAATGTGGTCCAGTATCACCTGCATGGCGCCAAGCCTCCTTCTTGCTCTCGGGGCCAGCCTCCAGATCGGGGGCGCGGTTGCAAGGGGCAAAAGGGCGCGGGGGCCGTTAAGGGGGCCTTCATGCCTGCTGCGGCAAGAGGGGCGCCGGGGGCCTCATCGGAGCGCGACATGAGACTGGTCACCGTGACCCAGGGCGAGAGCCGCATCTCGGCCGATCCGGGGCTGCATCTGGCGGCCCTGCTGGGCTCCTGCGTGGCCTGCTGCCTCTGGGACGAGGAGGCGGCGCTGGGCGGGATGCTGCACCTGCTGGTGCCGCCGCGCGGGGCGGAGGCGCGGGGCGGCGCGGCCCCCCTCGCGCGGCTGGTGGCGGAGCTTGTGGCGCGCGGTGCCCGCCAGGAGCTTTTGCGGGCCAAGCTTTTCGGCGGCGCGCGGATGCTCGGCGCAGGCTCCGAGGTGGGGCCTGCCAATGCCGTCTACGCCCTCGGCTTTCTGGCGGAGGCGGGAATTCCCTGCCTGGCCCAGTCGCTCGGCGGATCGCGGGCGCGGCTGGTTCGGTTCCATCCGGTGAGCGGCGCCGCCCGCCAGCGCCTGGGCCGGCGCGAGGGGGTGCTGGAGGTGGCGCCGGGGGCGCTGAGGGGGTGAGGGTGGAGAAGAGGGGGCCGCAGGCTCCGACGCGGGGCCGGCAAATTTTTGTTTTCGTAAACTTAAGTGGCGAAGCAGTGAGAGCCCGTCTTTGTCCATCGCTCGGCGGCCTAAGTTCGCCGGACCTACCGCAAGGGAGTGGCAGGTGCTCCGCCTCGGTCGAAATCACCCGAAGAGATCGAGCCGCCCACTCGGCACGGGCGCCGGCGCGGCGGCGCCCGTGAGCAGCCGCCGGGTCTCCGCCAGGCGCAGGCCGGCGATCAGCCGCGCCTCGGCTGTCGCATCGCCCGGGGCGGCGGGCGCCTGGGCCAGGGCGGCGCAGAGGCGGGCGAGGTCCGCCAGGGCCTGGTGCAGGTGGTCGAGCTCCTGCAGGGGGCCGATCAGCTCCTCGGGCAGGGGGGCGGGCACCGCAATGGCCGCCTCGAGCCGCGCCGCCCGCGCCTCCAGCCCCGCCAGGTGCGCCGCCAGCCGCGCCCAGAGCGCAGCACTCACAGCCGGCCCACGACTTTTTCGATGCAGTTGCGCAGGTCCTCCGGCTGGAAGGGTTTGGTGAGGAAGTTGTTCATGCCCAGGCGGCGGCCCTGGTCGATGATTTGGCGTTCCGCCCGGCCGGTGATGAGGACAAAGCCCAGGCCCTTGGTCTGAGGCGTGGCGCGCAGGTAGTGGAGCAGGTGCAGCCCATCCATGCCGGGCATGTTGTAGTCCGAGATGACGAGGTGCACGGGCCGGGTCACCAGGCTGCGGAAGGCATCGCGCCCGTTCTCCGCCGTCACCACGTTGCGCACGCCGAAGGCGTCGAGCGCCTGGGTGATGAGGCCCCGGCTGGTGGACATATCATCCACCACCATGATTCTGATCTGGTCCCTCAGAGCCATGGCCAGCCCCCCCTCGCGCCGCCGCGGCGCGCGCCTCTCATGGCGCCACCCGCCGGTAGCTGGTGGGGCCCGCAGGCGCCAGACCCAGAGCCGCCGGATCGGGGATGCGCTCCGAATGGCCCAGCATGAGCAGCCCGCCGGGGCGCAGGGCGGCGCGGAAGCGGGGCCAGAGCCGGGCCTGGGTCGCGGCCTCGAAGTAGATTACGGTGTTGCGGCAGAGGATCACGTCGAAGGGGCCGAAGGGGGGCCAGGCGCCAAGCAGGTTGCCCTCCTGGAAGGTGAGGCAGCGGCGCAGGCGGGGCAGGGCCTGCCAGGCAGGCCCCTCGGGCCCGTTACGGCGACGGAAGTGGCGCCCGCGCCGCGCTGCCGAGAGGCCCGAAAGGAGGCGCTCGGGGTAGAGCCCGGCCCGGGCAAAGGCGATGACGCGCGGGTCGATGTCCGTGCCGAGCAGGCGGCTGCCCTCGGGCGCGCCGGCCTCCAAGAGCGCCATGGCGGCGGAGAGGGGCTCCTGCCCGTTGGCGCAGCCGGCTGACCAGAGCCGCAGCGGCGCCCCGGCGCGGCGTTCGCGGGCCAGGGCGGCGATCATCTCGAAGTGGTGCGGCTCGCGGAAGAAGTGGGAGACGTTGGTGGTGAGGGCCGAGATCAGGTGCCGCCGCTCGCGCCGCCCGGCAGCGCTTCCCAGCAGGGCGCAGTAGGCGCCGAAATCTTCCAGGCCAAGCTGGCCGAGCCGCCCGCGCAGGCGCGCCTGGACCACCGGCGCCTTCTCGGGCACCAGCGTCAGGCCCCATTCCGCCTGGGCCAGGGCCGCGAGGGCGCGGAAGGTGGCCCCCTCCAGGCGAGCGGGGGCGCCCGCGCGCTGGGCCTCCGCCTGTCTCATGCCGCCCCCCGGCGCGCCGGTTCCAGGCAGCGCTCCAGGTCCAGCAGACGGATCACCTGCTCCTCCTCGAGGATCAGCCCCCGGATCAGGGGGGCGGCGCCCTCCGGTGCCAGCTCGGGCGGCTCTTGCAGGGCCTCGGCGGGCAGGTGCAGGATGTCGAGCACCCGGTCCACAAGGAGGCCCGCCAGGCTCTCGCCCAGCTGCACGACGATGATCACCCGCCGGTCGCCCGCCTCGGGGCGCGCGGGGCCCAGGGTGACGCCGAGGTCGATCACCGGGAGGACCCTTCCGCGCAGGTTGATCACCCCCTTCAGGCTTGGCGGCGCCTGGGGCAGGGGCGTGGGCGGGGCATAGCCGCGCACCTCGCGCACCGCCATGATGTCGATCGCGTAGAGCGCCGCCTCCAGCCGGAAGGTGAGCAGCTCCATCCGGGTCCCCGCGCCGCTCATGCCGGGCACGCCTCAGCCGGGGGCCGCGCCGGGGCGGGGCCGGGGCCGGGCGCCGGGGGCAGATCGCCCGGGTCGAGGATCAGGGCGATGCTGCCGTCGCCCAGGATCGTCGCCGCCGCCACCCCGGGGGCGCGGGCACAGCTCTCGTCCAGGCCCTTGATGACCACCTGGCGCTGGTCGAGGATGCGGTCCACCAGGAGGGCGCGGCGCGGCTGATCCTCGCCCCCGGTGAGGAGCGCGACGCCGCCGCCGCCCGCCGCCCGGGGGGGCCGGTAGCCCAGCAGGGCGCCCAGATCGGCCAGCGGCAGGAGGCTGCCCTGGCGGCGGACCAGGGCGCGGCCCGGGGCCAGTTCCGCCAGGTCCGAGGGGGCGAGGGCCAGGCTCTCGCTCACCTGGGTCAGGGGCAGCACCAGGGTCTCGCCCGCCACCTCCACCACCATCCCCTCCATGACCGCCAGCGTCAGGGGCAGGGAGAGCCGGATGGCGGTGCCCTGGCTGGGCGTGGAGCTGAGGCTGAGGCGCCCGCCGAGGCTGCCGATGGCGCTGGCCACCACATCCATGCCGACACCCCGCCCCGAAAGGTCGGAAAGGGCCTCGGCGGTGGAGAAGCCGGGCAGGAAGAGCAGGCGCTCGATCTCCGCCGGGCCGGGGGTGGCGCCTGGGGGTATCAGGCCCGCCGCACGGGCCCGCGCCAGGACGGCGGCCCGGTCGATCCCCGCGCCATCGTCCGAGACTTCGATCACCACCCGCCCGGCGCGGTGCGCGGCCGAGAGGGTGATGCGGCCCTGCGCGGGCTTGCCCGCCGCGCGGCGGTCCTCGGGCGGTTCGATCCCGTGGTCAAGCGCGTTGCGGACCATGTGGGTCAGGGGCTCGGCCAGGCGGTCGATCACGGTGCGGTCCACCTCGGTCATCTCGCCCCGTGTCTCCAGCCGGGCCTCCTTGCCGAGGGCCGCGCAGGCCTCGCGCAGGGTGCGGGCCATGCGCTGGAAGAGGGGCCGGATCGGCTGGGCGCGGATCATCATGACGCTGTCTTGAATGTCGCGGGTCAGGCGTTGGAATTCCTCCAGCCCCTTCATCGTGTCGCCGTGCGGCGAGAGGGGCAGGCGGGCCAGGCTCTGGCCCAGCATGGCCTGGTTGATCACCAGCTCGCCAACGAGGTTCATCAGCCGCTCGACGCGGTCCAGGTCCACCCGCACGAGGGTCGGCGCCTCCGCCGGGGCGGGCGGGGGCGGGGCCTGTGCCGGGGCCTCCGGCGGGTCTGCCGCCAGGGGGCGGATGATGAGCGTGCAGAGGTCCTCGACGAAGTCGAAGGGCGCCGCCACCTCGGCCTCGGTCGCGGGGCCCTCCAGCGTGATCTCCCAGCTCAGGTGCGGCTCTTCCGGGTCGAGCTCTGCGAGCGGCGGCAGATCCTCCAGGCAGCAGCGCGCCTCCAGCCTCCCCAGCTCGGCCAGGGCGCGCAGCAGGGCGGCGGGCTCGTGGCCATGGGCGAAGAGGGCGGCGCGGGGGCGGAAGGTGATCTGCCAGCGGCGCGGCGCGGCGTCCGGCGGCAGGTCGAGCGCCAGGGGCAGGGGGGCGAAGTCCGGCCCCGCCGACTCTGTCTCTGCCCCGGCCAGGGGCGCCATTTCCGCCAGCAGGGCCGCCGTCCGTTCCTCGGGCAGGGCCTCCCCCCGGCGTGAGAGGCTCACCAGATCGGCCAGGTGATCCGCCGCGCGGAAGAGCAGGGCCAGGAGGCCGGGAGAGAGGGCGATCTGCCCGCCGCGCAGGGCGGCCAGGAGGCTCTCGAACTGGTGCGCGAAGGCGACGAGCCCGGACAGCCCGAAGGCCCCGGCGCCGCCCTTGATGGAATGGACCGCACGGAAGAGCCCGTGCACCCCCGCCTCGCCCGCTTCCCCGGTGGCGAGCCTGTCGAGCCCCGCCTGGAGGCCCTCGAGCAGCTCCTCGCACTCGACGAAGAAGGCGGCGCGCATCTCCTCCATGGGGTCCGGGGCGGCCATCTTAGCAAGCCACCCGGCGCAGGGCGGCGACAAGCTGCCCCGGCTCGAAGGGTTTGACGATCCAGCCGGTGGCGCCCGCGCGCCGGGCGCGGTCCTTCAGGGCGGGGGCGGATTCGGTGGTCAGGACAAGGATCGGCAGGCCGCGCAGGGCCTCGCGGCGGCGCAGCTCGGCGATGAGGCCGAAGCCATCGAGCCGGGGCATGTTGAGATCGGTCAAGACCACGTCGGGCCGCGGGTCGGCCAGGTGATCGAGCGCCGCCGCCCCGTCCTCGGCGGTGCGCACGGCAAAGCCCGCCGGGGTGAGGGCGGCGCGGATCAGGTCGCGCATGGTGCGGCTGTCGTCCACCGCCAGGACGGCGAGGCTCACGGCGCCCCCTCCATCAGAAGCTCGGGCGGCAGGCCGAGCAGGCGGCACTCCTCCCGCACCGCATCGGGCACGTTTTCTAGCAGCAGGCGCCGCCCCTCCACCCGGGCGGCGGCCAGGAGGCATTGCAGGGCCAGGGCGCCGATCCGGCTGACCTGAGAGAGGTCCAGCCGCAGATCGCCCGGCGGGGCCGCCAGCAGCGCCCGGTGCAGGGCGCCGACGGCGGCCAGGTCCAGCCGGCCGGAGAGGCGCAGCGGCTCAGCCATGGCGGTGCGCAGGGGTGGGGGACATCGTCGGCTCCTCCTTGGGTGGGAGCCTTCTAGCCGGGGGCGCGTTAATGCCCGGTTATCCGCCTCTCAGCGCGGCGGGCCTAGCGGATGTAGCGGTCCGTCAGGTTGAGCCGTCCGGCGATGATCGGCGCCATGATCCGGGCGGTGGCGGGGTCCTCCGCCAGCAGGGGGTCCACCTCGGCCACCCGGTTCTCGGCCACCAGGGCCAGGAGATCGCGCCTCAGCCTGCCCTCGGGGCCGCGCGGCAGGGCGGGCACCGGCTGGATGTGGTCGGCCTCGGCCCGGCTCTCGGAAGGGGCGCGGTCCGACTCGATGAAGGCATAGAGCCCCACGCCGCCCGCCTTCTGGTAGGGGCAGAGGCAGCTCCGCCGCACCCCGGGCAGGGCGTTGAGCCGCGCCTCGCCCGCCGCGATGCGCGCGCCCATGTCGGCCCCCAGGCCCTCCCCGTCGGACCAGTTCAAGAGTCGCCGGGTGACGAAGTTGTAGAGCGGTTTCAGGGTCCCGCGCGAGAGCCGCGAGGGCAGCGAGCGGCGGGCCAGCAGGCGGCGGGCGGTGGGGGTCAGCAGCTCCGGCGCGAAGCGCTGCTTCTGCTTGAGGAGGTGGCGCAGGTCCTCGTAGCGGGCGAGGCGGAAGATCAGCCCGCGCCGCCGGTGCACGGAGGCCAGTTGAAGGTCGATCACCGCCGCCCGGCCCTCGGGGGTGATGAGCCAGTTCTGCGGCTTGGCCAGATCGTTGTGGGTGACCCCGCGCCGGTGCATCTGGCGCAGGAGGCGGTGGGCGTCGCGCGTCCAGGCCCTGTCGAGCCCGCCGGAAAGCTGGAGCGGCGTGCCCTCGATCCAGCTGCGGATTAGGTTGTCCCTGTCCTGGCGGATCAACTGGGGTAGCCCGGCGATCCCCTCCAGCCGGCGCAGCGCCCTGGCCTCGCGCGCCGCCAGCAGGCGCCCGATCCCGCGCGACCAGAGGGGCAGGCGGTCGAGCCTGCGGCGGGTCAGACGGGTGGAAGGGTCCGCCGCCAGGTGGCCGGACTGCGTTTCGGAAAAGACGTCACTTTTCAGCAGCGTGACGGTGATGAAATCTGAGCTTGCCCCCATGGGGGAAGGATACGCCCCCCGGCGGGGGGGCGTAAAGGCGGGTTCGCGCGAGGTCAGGCGCGGCGGCGGCGGCCCCCGGCGCGGCCCGCGCGGCCCCGGCCCTCGTGGCCCGCCTTGGGCGCGACCTTGTTGAACTCGATCCAGGCCTGGCCGTGGGGATCGCGGTCAAAGAGGAAGTTGGCGGCGCGGATGGCCTCCATCTCCTTGCCCGGGCGCGGCTTGGTGGAGCCCATGCCGAAGAGCTGCACGAAGGCCTCGTCGTCCATCTCGTCAGGCAGGGTGACGCCGAGGGCTTCCAGCTCGGCCTTCTTCTCGGCGATCTTGGCGGCATTCACCGGCAGGGCGACGGGGTTCATGATGGCGCTGGTCATGCCCGCGCCCATGGCCATCGGCAGGAAGGCGTTGTTGATGCCGTGGCGGTTGGGCAGCCCGAAGGAGATGTTGGAGGCGCCGCAGGTGGTGTTCACCCCCAGCTCTTCGCGCAGGCGGCGCACCAGGGTAAAGACCTGGTGGCCCGCCGTTGCCATAGCGCCGATCGGCATGACCAGCGGATCGACCACGATGTCATGCGCCGGGATGCCGTAATCGGCCGCCCGCTCGACGATCTTCTTGGCCACGGCAAAGCGCACCTCCGGGTCCTCGCTGATGCCCGTGTCGTCGTTGGAGATGGCCACCACCGGCACGTTGTATTTCTTGACCAGCGGCAGGACGATCTCCAGCCGCTCCTCCTCGCCCGTCACCGAGTTCAGCAGCGGGCGGCCCTCGCAGGCCTCGAGCCCGTTTTCCAGCGCGCCGGGGACCGAGCTGTCGATGCAGATCGGCAGGTCCGAGACCGCCTGGACCCGCTTGATCAGCTCGGGCATGAGCATCGGCTCGACGAAGTTGTTGTCGGCGTAGCGCGCATCCTCGGCCATCTTGTTGGAGAAGACGGCGCCGGAGTTGACGTCGAGGATGTTGGCCCCGGCCAGCGTCTGGGCCACGGCATCGGCCTCCACGCGGCTGAAATCGCCCCGCTCCAGTTCCTCCGACAGGATCTTGCGGCCGGTGGGGTTGATCCGCTCCCCGATCACGCAAAACGGCTGGTCAAAGCCGATGATGGCGGTCTTGGTCCTGGATTCGACGATGGTGCGGGTCATGCGGGGTTCCTTGCGCTTAGGCGTTGGCGGGGACGGCGGAGGTGCCGCCGTTCTCGATGGCCCAGGTGGCATTGGTCTTGATGCCGCCGAGGGGGAAGAAGTGGACGTGGGTGATGTTGAAGTCCGGGTGGGCCGCCCGGTAGAGCGCCAGGTCCCGGACCACATCGGTTGGCTCGTAGGGCAGGAGCAGCTTGGTGACATCCATCGCCCGCTTCTGCAAGACCTTGAGCGAGGGGCCGACGCCGCAGGCGATGGCGAACTTGATCAGGGTCTGAAGCTTGGCCGGGCCCGCGATGCCGATGTGGATCGGCAGGGTGATGCCCGCGGCCTTCAGGCTGTCGGCCCACTCGATGATCGGCTGAGCCTCGAAGGCGAACTGGGTGGCGATGGCCATCTCGGCGTCGGTGCGGCTCTGGAAGTCGTTCTTCCACTTGAGCGCCGCATCCACCTTGAGCCGCCCGCCGTCCATGTCGATGTCGCGGTTGCCCTCGGGGTGGCCCGCCACGTGCAGCCGCTCGAAGCCCGCCTGATCGAACAGGCCGGTCTCCATGAGCTGCATGGAATCCTCGAAGTCGCCGTGGGGCGTGGTCACACCCCCGGCCAGCAGCAGCCCCTGCTTGACGTCGGCCTCGCCCTGGTAGCGGGCGATCCAGTCCGCAAGGGTCGCACGGTCCTTGATGATGCGGGCCGGGAAGTGGGGCATCACCGGATAGCCCTCGGCATTGAGCCGCTTGGCGGTCGCCACCATGTCCTCGATGGGCGTGCCCTCGATGTGGGCGATGTAGACGCGGGTGCCCGCGGGCAGCAGATCGCGGAAGCTCTCGACCTTCTCGGCGGTGCGCGGCATCACCTCGATGGAGTAGCCCTTGAGCAGGGCCTCCACCTCGGCCCCGGCGGTGGGCGCCTCGGGGGTGACTTCCTTGCGGCGGAAATTCAGCAGAGACATGAGCCTATCCTTTATCACGGGCGGGGCACTCAGCCCGGGGCCCGGCCATCGTTGTCGATCAGCGCCTTGAGGCGCGCCTTGTCGTAGGTGGCATCCAGACGTGCCGCCTCCGCATCCGCGATCTCCTCGGGGTCGCCCGGGCGTTCGCCCTGGGCTTCCTTGCGCCATTCGGCAAGGTAGGCGTCGGTCTCGGCCGCCCCCACCTTCATTGCCGCCCGGTCGATGGCCTGCTCGAACCGCTCCGGCAACTGCCGCTTGGCGCCCCGCCGTCCCTTGCCGACGATGACCTGGGCGGGGATGTCGCGCCAAAAGACGATGGTCAGGTCGGGCATGGGTCTGATTCCTCGGGTTGCGTTTGCCGGGTTCTAGCTTCTGTCTCGCGCCGCGCGGTGCCCTTTTTCGACAGGTTGGGTGCTGCCCGCGACGTCGCGGAAAGACATAAGCCAAGGGGCGGCCAAGCGCGAGGGGCGCGCGCCCTCAAAATACTGATGAAGGACTTGAGGCGGCTTCACTTTGGCCCGCGCGGGCGGCCGCCGAAGGGCCCTTGCGGAGGCCTGCCGGGGCCCCCTGCGGCCCGCTTCACACTTGCACCGGGCGGCGTCTGCCCGTAACCTGATGGCAACTCGATATGAAAGGCGCGTGTCATGGCGCCAAAGCGTCCCAAAGGTGCGGGCGCGCTCGAAAAGGATAAACGACCGGCTCTGAGCCCCGCGCCAGTTCCGTCCAGATCATCCGAGCTATATGCAGCCCTCGATCTGGGCACAAATAGCTGCCGCATGTTGATCGCTCAGCCCAAGGGCAGCGGTTTCCAGGTGGTGGACAGCTTCTCCAAGTCCGTCCAGCTGGGCGCGGGCCTGGAACGCACGGGCCGCCTCTCGCGCGGCTCCATGGCCCGGACCATCCAGGCCCTGCGCATCTGTCAGCAGAAACTGCGCCGCAGCAACGTCCGCCGGATGCGTCTGGTGGCGACGGAGGCCTGCCGCCGGGCCCAGAACGGGGCCGAGTTCATGCGCCGCATCCAGCGCGAGACCGGCCTGCGGCTGGAGATCATCGAGCCCGAGGAGGAGGCCCAGCTCGCCGTCATCTCCTGCGCGCCCTTGGTCAACCGCAAGACAGAGAACCTCCTGGTGGTGGACATCGGCGGCGGCTCCACCGAGCTGGTCTGGATCGACGTCAAGCACGTGCCCAAGAAGGAGCGCGCCCAGGCCATCATGCGTCTGCACGGGGGCTTCAACCAGGCGCGTGGCGATCTGCCTGCCGCCAAGGTGGTGGACTGGATTTCCGTGCCGCTGGGCGTGGCCACCCTGCGCGACCAGTTCACCGACGTGGAGGACGATGCCGCCCGCTTTGCCCTGATGAGCTGGTTCTTCGAGGAGAACCTGGCCGACTTCACGCCCTACCAGTCGGCCCAGCCGCAAGAGAACTTCCAGATCGTCGGCACCTCGGGCACGGTCACCACCGTCGCGGCCAGCCACCTGGGCCTGCGCCGCTACGACCGCACCAAGGTGGACGGGCTGCGCATGACCTCCGACCAGATCGACCGGGTGATCCGCTCCTACCTGACCATGGGCCCCCAGGGCCGTCGCAGCGACCCGCGCATCGGCTCGGACCGCTCGGCCCTGATCATGTCGGGCGCGGCCATCCTCCAGGCCCTGATGCGGCTCTGGCCCACGGACAGGCTCTCGGTGGCCGACAGGGGCCTGCGCGAGGGGCTGCTCTATGCCCAGATGTCGGCCGACGGGGCGCTGGAAGAGGGCGCCTTCTGAGCCGCCCCGGGCGGCCACAGGGCGGGAATGGCTGGCGTCCCGGGCGCCGAGCCCCTATGTGACGGGCGAAGGAAAGGTCCGACAATGGCAAAGACACCCACCGGCAAGAACACCTCCGGCCGCGGCCAGCGCGAGCTCAAGGTCAAGGTCAAGTCGGCCCGCGGCCGCAAGCTCAGCTCGACCCGCTGGCTGCAGCGGCAGCTCAACGATCCCTACGTGAAGCGCGCCCAGGCCGAGGGCTACCGCGGCCGCGCCGCCTACAAGATCATGGAGCTGGACGACAAGTACCGCTTCCTGGTGCCCGGCGCCCGGGTGGTGGACCTGGGCGCGGCCCCCGGCGGCTGGTGCCAGGTGGCGGTCAAGCGCTGCAACGTCCTTGGCGAGAAGGGCGGCAAGGCGCGCGGCACGATTCTCGGGGTGGACCTGCAGGAGATGGAGCCCATCGCCGGCTGCGAGCTGCACCAGCTGGACTTCATGGAGGACGATGCCGACGAGCGGGTCAAGGAATGGCTCGGCGGCAAGGCCGACGTGGTCATGTCCGACATGGCCGCCGCCTCCTCGGGCCACAAGCAGACGGACCACCTGCGCATCATCTCGCTCTGCGAGGCCGCCGCCTACTTCGCCTTCGACGTGCTGGAGGAGGGCGGCACCTTCGTCGCCAAGGTCCTCGCGGGCGGCGCCGAGGGGGAGCTCCAGAAGCTCTTGAAACAGCGCTTCGCCAAGGTGGCCAACGTAAAGCCCCCCGCCAGCCGCGCCGACAGTTCGGAAAAGTTCGTCGTGGCGACGGGCTTCCGGGGGTAGGATTCACGAAGGCCATCCGGCCCTCTGGCCAAAGCAAAAGGGGCGCCCCGCGGCGCCCCTCTTTCTTTGTCTCCGTGGGCAACCCCCGGTCAGTTGGAGGCGGCGTTTGCCACCGAGGTGATCAGCGAAGGCGTGATCTGGGTGATCACCCGGTTCCAGCGCGTGACCGGCTGCTCCGCGATGAAGACCACGTCGTTCGGCCGCAGCTCCATCCGCGTCGCCAGGGTGAGGTTGGCGGCGTTGCTGGCATCCAGGTGCCAGGCGGTCACGGCGCCGAACTCGCGCGGGTCGGCGGAGCCGCGCAGGATGTAGATCTGCCCCGGGTTGCCCGTAGCGCTGCTGAAGCCGCCCTCGGAATAGAGCGCGTCGGCCAGGCTGGCGGTGCGCCCGAAGGGCAGGGTGAAGCGGCCCGGCTTGTTCACCTCGCCCGAGAGGTAGGCATAGTCGCGGTCCACCGCGTCCAGCTCCATCTGGGCCTGGAAGTTGCCCCGCGCCTCGCCAAGGGCGCTGCGGCGCAGGTTCACCTCGGCCTGAAGCTCGGCCAAGGCCTGGGTGCGGGCCTGCTGGCGGAACTGGGCCAGGGTGATCTGCTCGGCAAAGTAGGCCTGGGCCCGGTCAAGCTGGTACTCGGTGTCCACGAAGACGCTGTCCTGGGCCACCAGGCGGGTCTTCTGCAGGTCCGGGCGGCGCAGGTACTCGTTGAGCGGGATCTGGAAAAGCTCGCCGTCCCGGTAGAGCCGAATGGAGGCGAAATCGAGGTCGGGCGTCTGGATGCCGCCCGCCGCGGCGATGGCCTGGTCCAGGGTCAGATCGGTCAGGGTGATGGGCACCACCGTCGGGTTGCCCACCGCGCCGCCGATGGAGACGCGCTTGGAGTTGAACTCGGCGATCTCGAGGCTGAAGGAGGGGTCGATCTGGTTTTCCAGCAGCTCCTGGAAGAGCGTCGCCTCGGCCTCCTCCAGGGTCAGGCCCTCGAGCCGCACGCGGCCCACGTCGGGGATCGCGATGGCGCCGTCATCCTGCACCGTGTAGCCCTGGCGGCGGTTCTGCGCAGCCAGCAGCCCGCTCAATTCCTCCACCGTCGTGCCGCCGCTGCGCGTGGCGAGCAGAAGCACATCGCCCACCCCGATCTGGTAGGCGCCGCGCGGCGGCGTGCCCGGCACCCGCAGGGCCAGGGCATCGGGCCGCGATTGGGGATCGAGCGTGGGCGCGGGCAGGGCGCCGGCCCCCCGCGCGCCCGAGGCGCCGCCGGCATTCTGGAAAAAGACGGCCGGCAGCTGCTTGGCCTGGTAGGTCGAGCGGTTGGCCGCCAGCACCGTCTGGGGCGTCAGCGGCACGATGCGGACCTTGCCCTCGGCCTCGCTGACCTTGGAGGGAATGTAGGCGGCTCCGCAGCCGATCAGTGAGCCCGCCAGGACGGCGGCGGCAAGTGTTCTAAGCATGGGGTCCCCCTGGGTACAAAACGGCTTTGGATGCTGCCATAGCGAAGGCGCGGGTCTCTGCCCAGAGCGCCATCGGGTCAGCCTTCCGGTTGGATGCGGTGCGCATGGTCAGGGCACCTCCTGAATGGTGATGAAGCCCTGCTCCGGGCCGATCCACTGGCGCGAGCTTATCACCCGGCCCGCGCCATCGAGCTGGTAGCTGTTGGTGATCTTGAGATCCTCGGAATAGCAGGTTTCGCGCACCTCGCGGCCGCCCGCGTAGTCGCAGACGAAACTGCGGATGAAGAGCCGGTCCTCGCCATCGAGATAGCGGTGCACGCGCACCGACTGGCGGCCCGTGCGCAGCCCCTCCCGGACCGCGCCGACATCGGCGGACATGAGATCGTAGCCCAGCCCCCGCGTGGCCACGAGGAGGCCCTCCTGCAGCGCCACGGAGGTGCCGTCGGGGGTGAAGTAGGTCTCCACCCCGCCATTGACCGCGCGCCGGAAGAGGATGGAGGAAAGGCCCTGTTCCTCAAGCGTCGCCACCTTCAGGGGCACATTTCCGAAGCGCGCCCGGACGGCCGGGGTGACCCGCGCCTTGATCTGCTCCGCCGTCGGGCCCGCCGGGGCCGCGTCGCGCCCCGAAATCAGACCCGAGAGGGCGGTGCCGACGAGCGCCGTGCGGCCCTGCTCCGTGCCGCAGGCGCTGAGCGAGAGGGCCAGCATAAGCGGGAGAAGTGGCTTGCCGATCATCTCCAGAACCTCCCCCAGGTATCCTTCAGTTCCGGGTCGTGGTAGCTCCGCACCTTGTCGTAGAGCCGCCCCTGGACCTTGAGCCGGGCGCCGCCGTCGCGGACGATGGGCTGGATCACGGTCTTGTAGGTCTCCGGCGTCGGACGGCCCAGCAGGGCCGACAGCGGCACGGTCAGCCGCAGCCCCTTGTCGAAGGAGCCCTCGCCGAAATCGTCGAAGGAGACATCGGTGAAGGTGGCATAGGCGCCGACGCTCCAGCCGTTGTTGAAGGTCCGGTCCAGCGTGAAGGTCGCGCCCCAGTCCCCCGCCAGGTAACGCCCGGCATCGACCTGGCCGTGAAAGCCGTTGCCCATGTCGTAGTAGGCCGACAGGTGCCCCGTGGCCACCTCGTAATCCCGGAAGCCGAAGGCCTGGTCGAAGTCGCGCTGCTTGACGTAGTTGACCTCGGCCCCCAGCGCGAGGCGGCTGCCCACCGGCTTCCAGAGCAGCTCGCCCGAGACCCCGCCGAACATGCTTTCCAGATAGCCCGCCGTGACCCGGCCGTAGAGGTCCTCGCCGGGGCGGAAGTAGTGCGCGATGGTGAGATCGCTGATCGCCGTCTCGCCCTCGCGCGCGTAGAGGAAGGCCTCGGAGCGGACCCGCTCGATGACCGAGTCGGAGGCCCGCGTTGCATCGCCGACATTGCCCGCCAGGCGCTGCTTGAGGGTGCCCGAGAGGATCCAGCCGGGCGCCAGATCGTAGCGGCCCTTGAGCTGCAGGCCCGCGTCCAGGCGCACCGGCTCGTCCGGGTCGAAGTAGCTGGCCTCGAGGTAGGGCCCGAGCGACCAGCGGAAGCGCGGGTAGAGGCCCGGCGCGGGGGCCCCGGCCTCGAAGGCGCCCGCCGCCTCCTGCACCTCCGCCCGGGCGTAGCTCTGCCAGGCGCCGTCGGGGGCGTGCTCCAGGTCCTCCAGATCCGACCGGGAGAGCCGCACGGCGGCCAGGGCCATGCCCTCCTCGACCGGCACGATGGTCAGCCGCTCGACGGAGGCGGGCATGGTCTGGGTCAGGATGCGCGCCGCCCGCCCGATGGCCTCGGCCCGGGCCAGGTAGCGGGTGTTGCGCAGATGCAGGGTCACCGCGCGGGGGGCGATTTCGAGCGCCTCCGCCTCCATCCCGTCGGCGTCCAGCAGGCGCACCGTCTCGGCCCGGATCTGGGCGATCTGGTCGGGCGAACCGGTCCAGCCCAGATCGTCGTAGGTCGCGCCAGAGCGCACCTTCACGGGCAGCGGTGCCGGCCCGCGGCCCCCGTTCACGCCGTAGGTCCGGGGGTTGATCGTGAAGTTGAAGGAGACCCCGACCTCCGATCCGTGGAGGTAGTAGGCCTGCATGTTGAGATTGTCGCGCAGACGGTAGTCGAGCCCGAGGTTGACCGGCGACTCCCGCTCGAAGAGCCCCTGGCCGACCTCGCGGGTGTAGGCGTCCGAAGAATACTCCGCCTTGAGCTTCAGCCGGTCCGTCGCCTGCCAGGCGATGCCGCCGAAGAGGGCCGCGTCGCCCCGGAACCACTTGGCGCTCTCGATCTGCCCGCCGGTCCCTGTGAAGCCGCCGGGCCGCGTCTCGAAGCGGCTGTCGATCACCCCCAGCGGGTTGGTGAAGCCGTTGTAGCTGCCGAAACGCCCCCAGCCGAGGCCCCCCGTGACGCTCAGGCGCGGCGTCACGGTCTTGGTGGCGACGATGTATTCGCCGGAATAGACCCCGGTGCCGATGAAGTCCTGCAGGCCGATCGCCATGGCGGGCCGGTAGCGGGTCTCGTCCAGGAAGCGGTAGCGCAGGTCGAAGGAGCGGTCATAGAGCGCCCCGGCGCGCCCCGGTCCATTGTCGATCTTGCTGTAGCGGAAGCTGCCCGACAGCCGCGGCGTGATCTGGAAGGTCAGGGTGTTGCGCGTCGATCCGGCGAAATGGCTCACCGTGGCGGCCAGCTCGGCGTCGGCGGCACTCTCCGCCGTCGGCATGTCGATCAGGCCGGGGGTGCCGAAGGTCGTGTAGGAGGTGCTCTGCTGGCCCGGGGCCATGGCAGGCAGGCACATCAGCACGCCGAGAAGGGGGGCGCTGGGCCGAAGAAGGGGGTTGCGCCAAAGGAGCCTTGCCAGCATCGAACGTTCCGTTAGGTGATGGATCGGCAACAATCGGATGCCGCTGCCTTCGGTCGTTAACCTATCCTGTGCCGGGGCCAGCTACAATGCGACACAACCAATAGTTGTTTCGGCTCAAGGTAGAATCGGCAGTCTGTGGCCGATCTGTCGCACTCCGTCCGGTCACTCTGTACGATGGCGCGGAGAGCGCCTAGTGGAGGGAGCAAAGAAGACGGAGACGGGCTTGCTGAAGCAGATCAAATCCATGCTGTCCCGGCGGCCCGATGGGCGGGCCGGGTTCAGCGCCGACCAGTTGGCGCCCACGCGGCCTTTCTTCGCAGTAGGGGACCTGCACGGCTGCACCGAGCCCTTCAAGGAGCTTCACGAGCGCCTCGACGCCCAGGCCACCGGCGAGGAGGCCATGGTCTTTCTCGGCGACTACATCGACCGTGGCCCGGACTCCCGGCAGATGCTCGCCTGGCTCTTCGAACTGAGCCAGGAACGGCCCGGTGATGTCACCTGCCTGATGGGCAACCACGAGCGCATGATGATCGACTTCATCGACGACCCGGCCGGGCGCGGGGCCATCTGGCTCAGGAACGGCGGGCTGGAGACCCTGGCGAGCTTCGGCGTGCTGCTGCGCAAGCAGGCCTCCGAGGCGGACGTCGCCGTCGAGATCGCCGATGCGCTGGAGGAGAAGCTGCCCGCCGGGCTGCTCGACTGGCTGCGCGGCCTGCCGCTGCGATGGCAAAGCGGCAACCTGCACTGCACCCACGCCGCCTTCAGTCCGCGCCTGGACCCCGAAGATCAGCGCGAGGAGGTGATGCTCTGGGGCCACCCGGATTTCCTCAGGGCGCCGCGCGACGATGGCCAGATCGTCGTGCACGGGCACACCATCGTGCCCGAGCCCGTGGCCACGGGCAGCCGCATCTCCGTCGATACCGGGGTCTACCGCACCGGGCGGCTCAGCGCCGTGCGCATCGCCCCAGGGGCCTTCACCTTCATCTCCAGCAGCGACTGAGCGCGCCCTCACTCCCGGCTCAGGTCCCCCTCCACGGGGTGGGCGGTGAGCGGCGGGGCGCCCTGGCGGTCGCGGGTCTCGGGGTCCGAGCGTTTGGTGACCCGGTAGAGGCCCCAGAGGACGATCGCGCCCTGCAGGCTGGCCAGCGCCAGGGGCAGCCCGCGGGGGCCGATGAGATCCATCAGGAGGCCCGCGAAGAGCGGGCCGAGGGCCGCGCCGATGCCCTGCATCAGCACCAGACCGCCGGAGACGGCGAGCAGGGCCGAGCGCGGCGTGCGGTCGTTCACGTGGGCGATGGCGATGGACTGGGCGGGCAGGACGAGGCCGCCGATGGCAAAGCCGATGGCCAGCAGCATGGGCCCCGAGGGGGCCTCGAGCGGCAGGGCCACCAGCATCAGGGTGGCGCCGGCGCCGCCCAGGCCGATGCCCAGGCCGCGGCGGCTGATGCGGTCCGAGATCCAGCCCAGGGGAAACTGCAGGATCAGCCCGCCGATGGTGAAGGCGGCGATCAGGGTGGCGATGCGCGACTGGGTGTAGCCCAGCTCCTGGGCAAAGAGCGGCGCCAGCCCGTAGAAGGTGCCGATGGAGGCGCCGATCAGGGCGGCGGCCACGGCGCCGTAGGGCGACAGGCCCCAGATGCGGCGGATCGAGGGCGGCTCCTGCGCCTCCTCGGCGCGCGGCCCCTCGACCCGGGCGAGGGAGATCGGCACCAGCGAGAGGGACATGACGATGGAGACCAGCACAAAGAGGATGAAGCCCGCCGGATCGCCGAGGTTGAGCAGGAACTGCCCGGCCGCCCCGGCCCCCATGCCGACCATGCCGTAGATCGCCAGGAGCCGTCCCCGGCGCGCCGAATCGACCGAGGCGTTGAGCCAGCTTTCGGTGACGATGATCAGCCCGGCGAAGGCGAAGCCGGTGATCAGCCGCACGGCGATCCAGACCCAGGGGTCGATGAAGGCCAGGTGCATCAGGGCGGCGGCCGAGGCGAGGGAGGCGAGGGCGGCGAAGGTGCGGATGTGGCCCACCCCGTCGATCAGGCGCGGCGCCACGAAGGAGCCCAGGCTCATGCCCGCGAAGAAGCCCGACATGATGAGGCCGGTGGGCAGCCCGCCGAAGCCCTCGAGCCCGGCGCGGATCGCCAGGAGGGTGCCCTGGAGGCCGTTGCTCATCTGGAGAAGGGCGAAGCCCAGGAGCAGGGTGACGATGGTGAAGACCGAGGTGCGGATGGCGGCATCTCCTTTCGGAGGGCAACGCCCCGGGGCCGCCGGGGTTCCGTCAGGCGGGGAAGTGGGGAGGGTTAAGGCTCATGTGGAGTTTCAAGAAGAGGCCACACTGATCTGAAGAAAATCAATTTTTCAACATACCTCATGCAAAATCTCAACCCCGTCACACCCCACCGGGCGGGCTCAGCGCATCCCTCAGGGCGCGCACCAGGGCAAAGCTCTCCAACTTGAAGCTCTCGATCAGGTAGTCCGGCCAGGTGGAGAGGATCACGGCCATGAAGTCGGTCTCGAAATCCAGATAGATGAGCTGCCCGAAGACGCCCCGGGCCATGATGTCGCCGCGGCGGTGGTCCATGATCCACCACTGGCCGCGGTAGGCGCCTTCCGGGGTGCCGCTGTCGAAGGGCGGGCCGAAGCGGCTGGGGTCGCCCTGGCGGCAGCGCGTCACCCAGGCCTCGGGCACCACCTGATCGGCGCCGACGCGGCCGCCCCGCAGCATCATCAGGCCAAAGCGGGCGTAGTCGCGCAGGGTGGCGTTGAAGCCCCCGTCGGCCAGGGCCGTGCCGGCCGCATCGACGGTGAAGAAGGCATCCCGCTCGGCCCCGAGGCGGGACCAGATGCGTTCAGAGAGAAGCTCGGCCAGGGGCGCCCCGGCGGCCCGCTCCAGGGCCCAGGCGATGACGTCGGTCTCGATCGAGCGGTAGCGGAAATCGCCGCCGTGGGGCCGCTCCTGCGGCAGGGTCAGGATCACGTCGCGGATCGTCGGCACGGCCTCGCCGGGGCGCGGCGGGCGCCAGCCGCTGGCGATGTCGATGCGGGTCATGTCGGAATGGGGCGCGCCGTAGTCCTCGATGAAGCGCACGCCGCTGCGCATGTCGAGCACCTGATCGAGCGTCGCCGTGGCATAGCCGCACTGGCGCAGCTCGGGGATGAGATCGCCCAGGGGCGCCTCCAGGTCCAGCCGCCCCTCGCTGGCCAGCACCCCGGCCAGGGTCCCCACCACGGACTTGGCGACGGACTGGCTCAGGTGCGGGCTGTGGCGCTTCATGTCGTTGAAGTAGGTCTCGGCCTTCAGGGCGCCGCGATGGTGCACCAGGAAGCCGTCGGCGTAGGTCCGGCGCAGCCCCTCGGCAACGCTGCGGCGCACCCCGTCGGCGCCCAGGTAGGGCAGGCGGCTCAGCTCCTGGAGGTCCTCATCGAAGGGCAGCACCGGCCCGGCGCGGCGCACGTCCGCCGTGGGAAAGAGCTTGCGCATGTTCTGGAAGGACCAGCGGTTGAAGGGCGGCAGATCCCAGTTTTCCAGCGTCGGGCGCTTTTCGGGCGGCGGCGGAAAGCCCTGCATGATGCCCATCTCGCGGGCGGTGCGGGGGCGCTCGGCGGCCGCGGGGTGGGGGGAGCTTGCCATGACGTCGTTGCCTCCGGGGCCTCGTTTCTTGTCCGGCGGCGGCAGGGGGCCGCCGCCGGAGGTCTCAGGGAGGGCCGTTACTGCTTCAGCCGGGTCCAGATCTTGTTATAGAGATCGACCGTCTCCTGCGGGCAGGGCTGCACGAAGTCGGGCTTCGGCGCGTCGGTCGGCATGACGATCTCGGGCGCCGTCAGCATCTCCTCGTCCATGAACTTGTCGCTGCC
This sequence comes from Sulfitobacter sp., assembly GCA_965212515.1. Lineage (GTDB taxonomy): Bacteria > Pseudomonadota > Alphaproteobacteria > Rhodobacterales > Rhodobacteraceae > Sulfitobacter. The sequence continues at coordinate 413,111 of OZ243122.1, read as the reverse complement.
CAGGATGCCGTTGGCGTAGCGCGCGAAGTTGGAGGTCATGGCCGCGTTCTCGGGGTCCATCATGAAGTTGATGAAGAGCTTGGCGTTTTCCATGTTGGGCGCATCGGCCAGGACGGCGACATTGTCCATCCAGCCGGTGAAGCCCTCCTTGGGGTAGGCGTAGGCCAGCTCGGGGCGCTGCAGGCGGGCGCGCAGGGCGGCGCCGTTCCAGCTTTGCGAGAGGTCCACGTCACCGGAGGTGAGCTTCTCGATGATGGAATAGTCCATCGTGCGCCAGTGCTCCTTGGAGTTCACCAGCAGCTCGGTGACCTCGCGCAGCTCCTCCTTGTTGCCGTTGCAGCGGCCATAGCCCAGGTAACGCAGACCGGCGTTGATCACGTCGTTCATGTCGTTGAGCATGTTGATCCGGCCCTTGAGCTCCTCGGGCGGGTTGAAGAGCAGCTCCAGCGTGTCGATCTCGCCGTCGTAGACGGTCGTGTCCACGGTGAAGGAGGTCGTGCCCCACTGGTAGGGGATGGAGTAGTTCCGGCCCGGATCCCACCAGACATCGACCCACTTGGGATCGACGTTGCCGAAGTTCTCCATCTCGTTCGGCTTGACCTCGGCCAGGAGGCCCTCGCCGATCATCACCTTGATCATGTAGTCGCCGGGCACCACGATGTCGTAGCCGGTGTTGCCCTCCTGGACCTTGGCGAGCATGGTCTCGTTGCTGTCGTAGCCGTCGATCGTCACCTCGACGTCGTGCTCGGCCTCGAACTTCTCGATCATCTCGGGGTTGGTGTAGTTGCCCCAGTTGTAGATGTTCAGCTTGCCCTCGGCCCAGGCCGGCAGGGCGCCGACGGCCAGGGCGCTGGCCAGTAGTGCTGCCTTGAGTTTCATCGGTAGTCTCCTCTGTTGATGGAGGCCGCGCGGCGGCGGCCCTCCTATTTGCGCTTTCTTCCCAGGAGGAAGAAGAGCGTGACGAACACCAGGCTCAGCCCCAGCAGCAGGGTCGAGACGGCGTTGATTTCGGGGGTGATGCCCCGGCGGATCTGGCCGAGGATGTAGATCGGCAGGGTGGTCTCTCCGGGGCCCGCGACCAGCAGCGTGATGATCACGTCGTCGAGCGAGACCACGAAGGCCAACATGGCGCCCGCCACGATGCCCGGCAGCAGGAGCGGCAGGGTCACCCGGCGGAAGACCTTGAAGGGCGGCGCGTAGAGATCGGCGGCGGCCTGCTCCAGGGTCAGGTTCATGTCCTCCAGCCGCGCCCGGATCGGCATGTAGGCAAAGGGGATGCAGAAGACGGTGTGGGCCAGCATCAGGTAGCCGATGCCCGTCATCCCCGTGGCCCGCTTGATGATGGCGAAGAAGGAGAGCGTGGCCACGGCGGTGACGATCTCGGGCACCATCAGGGGCTGGTTGATGATCGCATAGGCCGCCGTCTGGCCCTTGAAGGGCGGCGTGCGGGTAGTGGCGAGGGCCGCCATGGTGGCCATGATGGTGGCAAAGAAGGTGGAGACCGCCGCCACCTGGAAGGAGACGATGGTAGCCTTGCGGATGCCCTCGTTCTCGAAGGCCTCGACGTACCAGCGGAAGGAGAACTCCGTCCAGAGCACGACCGAGCGGTTGTCGTTGAAGGAGAAGATGATCAGCACGAGGATCGGCGCATAGAGCACGAAGATGCAGGCCCAGGCGATCTCGGTGAAGAAGGGCTGGCGGCGCAGGTCCTTCATGCGGGGTTTGCGGGCACTTTCAGCCATGGCGAACGGGCTCCCGGCTGGCGTTGCGGACATAGACGAGAAGCGCGAGCATCACGACCACCATGAGGATCAGCGCCGCGGCAGACCCGAAGGGCCAGTTGCGCGAGGAGCCAAACTGGAGCGCGATCATGTTGCCGATCATCAGCTCCTTGCCGCCGCCCAGCAGGGTCGGGGTGATGTAGGCCCCGAGGCCCGGGATGAAGACCAGGATGCAGCCCGCCACGATGCCCGGCTTGGCGGCCGGCACGATGATCCGGCGCAGCACCTGGAAGCGGTTGGCATAGAGATCGTAGGCCGCCTCGATCATCCGGAAGTCGAGCTTCTCCAGCGAGGCATAGAGCGGCAGCACCATGAAGGGCAGGTAGCTGTAGATCAGGCCGATGAAGACCGCCGTGTCCGTGTAGAGGATGTTCAGCGGGTCGGAGATGACCCCGGCCTTCATCAGGCCGATGTTGATGATCCCCTCGTCGCGGATGATCAGCAATATCGCGTAGGTGCGGATCAGCAGGTTGGTCCAGAAGGGCAGGGTGATGAGAAAGAGCCAGAAGTTGCGCTGCTCGCGCGGTTTGGAGGCGATGAAGTAGGCCGTGGGGAAGCCCAGGATCAGGGCCCCCAGGGTCGCCACCAGCGCCAGGCCGATGGAGCGGGCGTAGATCTGCAGGTAGGTGCTGGAGAAGGAGAGCGTGTCGTCGAAGATGTCCCGCTCGAAAAGGAACTGGACATAGGCATCGGTCGAGAATTCCCAGGTCACGCCGCCGTAGGTGCCGGGGGTGAGAAAGGAATAGATCAGGCTGATCGTGAGCGGAAAGAGCCCGAAGATGCCGATGACGATGAGGGCGGGCGCGAGCAGGAGGCGGCGGCGGCGCCGGGCCTCGGCGCCACGCGCGGCGCGGGCGCTGGCCAGGCGGCCATCGGGGGCGGCGCTATGATCGGTCACAGCCATCAGTCCACCAGCACCTGGACGTGGCGGTCCGCGATCTCGAGCCCGACAAGGTCGCCGATCTCGCCCGCGTAGTGGGCGCTGCGCACCATGAGCGGCGCGCCCGAGGGCAGGCGCAGGTGCAGGTTCAGGCCCGAGCCGAAATAGACGACGTTCTCGACCGCGCCGGTGAGGGTCGCGCGGGGGTCCTCGGGGGGCACCAGCACCACGTTCTCGGGCCGGAAGGCGATGCTCACCTTGCCCTTGCCGATGGTGCTGTCGGCCAGCGCCGCGCCCAGGCTGGCGCCGCCCGGCAGGGTCACCCGGCCCTGACGGCCCGAGACCTCGCCCAGCTCGCCGTCGAGGATGTTGATGTCGCCGATAAAGTCCGCCACGAAGCGCCGCGCCGGGTGGTCGTAGATCTCGCGCGGGGTGCCCACCTGGAGGATGTGCCCGGCCTCCATCACCGCGATCCGGTCGGACATGGTGAGGGCCTCTTCCTGGTCGTGGGTGACAAAGACAAAGGTGATCCCCGTCTCCCCCTGGAGCCGCTTCAGCTCGATCTGCATCTCCTTGCGCAGCTTCAGGTCCAGCGCCGAGAGGGGCTCGTCGAGCAGGAGCACCCGGGGCCGCGGCGCCAGGGCGCGGGCCAGGGCCACGCGCTGCTGCTGGCCGCCGGAAAGCTGATCGGTGCGGCGGTTGGCCATGGCCTCCATCCGCACGAGCGAAAGCATGTGGGCCGTGGTCTCCGCGATCTCGGCCTTGGGCTTGCCCAGCATCTCCAGCCCGAAGCTGATGTTCTCGGCCACGGTCATGTGCGGGAATAGCGCGTAGCTCTGGAACACCGTGTTCACCGGGCGCTTGTAGGGCGGCAGGTGGCCGATCTCCTCGCCATCGAGCAGGATATGGCCGCCGCTCGGCAGCTCGAATCCGGCGATCAGCCGCAGGAGCGTGGTCTTACCGCAGCCCGAGGGGCCCAGCAGGGTGAAGAATTCGTTTTCCCGGATGGTCAGGGAGACGGCATCGAGCGCCGTGACCGCGGCATCGCCCTGTCCGAAAGTCTTGGTCACCGTGTCGGCAAAGACCATGTCGCGCTCTGCCGGCACCTCTATCTGGTCGGCCGGGACGGCCTCAGCTTGCATCATCTGCTTTCCCCTCTTCGTGCAAAAAGGGTAGGCCCCGGGGCCCGGGGCCGTAAATATCCCCCAAGGGATAGGCGCCTCAGGCCTCGATCGGGGCCGCCAGGGAAGAGAGGAAAAGCGAGAAAAGCTCACTCTGCGAGGAGATGGCGAGCTTGCGGTAGAGGTTCTTGCGGTGGATCTTGACCGTCCCCGCGGTCACCCCGGTCACCTCCGCGATGGAGCGGGTGGAGTGGCCCTTGAGCACCAGGATGGCGATCTCGCGCTCCCGGTCGGTCAGGGATTCGGCGCCGAAGCGGGCCATGGCCTGCTCGATCTTGCTGTCGGGCGCGGCGTAATTCTCCTGGGCGAAGTGGCGCCGGTTCATGGCGGCGAAGACCGGGAAGAGCTGGCGCAGGTTGCGTAGGTCCCGGGCCTGGAAGCGCCGCTCGTTGGCGCGCCGCCCGATGGAGTAGAAGAGATGCTTGCCCGAGGGCAGGGCGATCAGCACCGCGACCTCGTCCTGGAGCTTGATGGAGCCATAGTAGCTGTGAAAGTAGGTCGACTGCTGGAAGCGGTCGGGCGCCGCCTCGCGCAGGCTGAAGACCCCCTCGGCCCCGGCCCGGCGGTAGAGCACGAAGAAGGGATCGAGCAGGTAGATTCCGTCGAGGTAGGAATCGACGACATGGCTGCGGAACTGGTCGCGCACCGTGTCATAGAGGTGCAGCGGCGGGCGCTGGCCATCGAGCAGGGTGAGAAAGCAGCCCTCGAAGGGGGCGACGGTGCGCAGGTAATCCAGCCCGCGCGGCACGAAATCGGCCGAGCCAATGGCCGTGATCGCCCGCGCCAGGGCCTCTTCGGTGGTCTCTTGGTGATGATCTGTTGGCAAGCTGGGCACCCGCGGCTGACCCCGCGGCCTTTCCCCAAAGGGATATTTACGGTGACTGGTTACCACCCCATGCTAGGCCCCTGAAAGGACAAAGAGAAGGGGCGATGAAGATGGCGGCACAGGCGGACATGGTGATCCTCAACGGCAGGGTCCTGACGATGGACCCGGCACAGCCCCGGGCCGAGGCCCTGGCCCTTGCGGAGGGGCGCATCCTGGCGCTCGGCAGCGAGGCTGAGATGCGCGCCCTGGCGGCCCCCGGCGCCCGTCTGATCGACGCCCAGGGCGGCACCGTCCTGCCCGGCTTCATCGACAGCCACGTGCACCTCTTCCAGGGCTCGGCCTCGCTCGATTTCCTCGATCTTGGCGCCGTTTCGGGCCGCGCGGCCCTGACGGAGGCGGTGCAAGGCTACGCCGCAGCCCGCCCGGAGGAGCCCATGGTGGTGGGCACGGGTACGAACTACGGCATTCTGGAGGGCGCCAACCCGACCCGCCAGGACCTCGACGCGATCCTGCCCGACAGGCCCCTGGCCCTGCTCGCGCCCGACATCCACACCCTCTGGGCCAACACCGCCGCGCTGGAGCGGGCGGGCCTTCTCCGGGGCGCCGAGGTGCCCGAGGGCAGCACCGTCGTCATGGGGGCGGACGGGCTGGCCACCGGCGAGCTTCTGGAGACGGGGGCCATGGGCCCGGTCCTCAAGCTCTCCCGCACCGGCGGCCGCGACATGCTGGGCTATGTCACCGGGGCCGACCCCGAGCCGCCCGCCACCGCCGCCGAGCGGGCCGCCGACCGTGATCTCATCGCCCGCGGCCTCGACCACGCCGCCGCCTGCGGCATCACCGCGATGCACAACATGGATGGCAACTTCTACCAGCTCGAACTGCTGGAGGAGCTGGACCGGGAGGGCCGCCTCAAGGCCCGGATGCAGGTGCCCTTCCACCTCAAGAACTACGACCCCCTGGACCGCCTGGCAGAGGGGGCCGAGATGGCCCGCCGCTGGCAGGGCGACAGGCTCTGGTCGGGGCGGGTGAAGATGTTCATGGATGGCGTGATGGAGAGCCGCACCGCCCTGATGCTGCGCGACTATCCCGACAGCCCCGGCATCCGGGGCGAGGCCATCTTCGAGCCCGAGCACTTCAACGAGGCCTGCCGCCGCGCCGATGCCCTGGGCCTCCAGATCAGCGTTCACGCCATTGGCGATCTGGCGGTGCGCCGCACCCTCGACGGCTACGCGGCGGCCCGTGCCGCCAACGGCGCCCGCGACAGCCGCCACCGGATCGAACATATCGAGGCCCTGCACCCCGAGGACCTGCCGCGCCTGGCCGCCCTCGGCGTCGTCGCCTCCATGCAGCCGCGCCACGCGGCCTTCGGCGGCCACTTCCCGCCGCCCGCGCCGGGGACCATCTTCCACGAGGATCAGCTTGCCCTGGCCTTCCCCTGGCAGCGCCTGCGCGAGAGCGGCGCGCCCCTCTGCTTCTCGACCGACTGGCCGGTCGTACCGCTCGAAGTCATGCCCAGCCTCCAGGCCGCCCTGGCGCCGCTCGATCTTGGCCCCGGCTGGGGCGACCAGCGCCAGGAGCTCATGGCGGCCCTGGCCTCCTACACGCGGGACAATGCCTGGGTCGGCTTCCGGGAAGGGCTGCACGGCCGCCTGGCGCCCGGCCTCGCCGCCGATCTGGTGATCCTCGGCGCCGATCTGGAGGCGACCGCGCCGCAGGAGCTGGGCGCCGTGACGCCCGTGATGACCATCTGCGACGGGGTGGTGACCTTCGAGGCCTAGGCTGCCCTAGAAATCTTCAAGGTCGGGCTTGGCGGCGATCGTCACATGGTCGATCTCCTCCATCCTGAAGCCGCGCACCAGGGCGGGGATCATCAGGCTCACCATGACGAAGATCGGCAGGCCCACCACGGTGATCACCTGTTGCAGGGCGGTCAGCCCGGCCTCGCCCGCCAGGACGATCAGCATGGCCGCCACCAGCCCCTCGGCGCTGCCCCAGAAGACCCGCTGGCGCACCGGCCCGGGTTTGGCGTGGCCGGTGCAAAGCATGTCCACCACCAATGAGGCGGAGTCCGACGAGGTGGCGAAGAAGATCGCCACGATGACCACGGCGAAGCCCTGCACGATTGTGGCGAAGGGCAGGTTTTCGAGGAAGGCGAACATGGCCAGAGGCACGCTCTCGGCCACGGCGCGGCTGATCTCGCCCGCGCTCTCGCCCATGGCGGAGCGGGCGGCGGCGCCGATGCCGTCGAACTCCATCGCCTGCCAGCCGAAGACCGAGAACCAGATCAGGGTGAAGAGCGAGGGCGCCAGGAGCACCCCGAAGACGAACTCCCGGATCGTCCGCCCGCGCGAGATGCGCGCCACGAAGAGCCCGATGAAGGGCGACCAGGTGACCGTCCAGGCCCAGTAGAAGACCGTCCAGTCGCCCTGCCAGCCCCAGGCCTCGGTCTCGGGGTTCTTGTTGGCCAGCATGTCGTTCCAGAAGGCCAGGCGCGGCAGGTTGTGCAGGTAGAGCCCGAAGGTCTCCACCATGCCGCGCAGGATGAAGAGGCTGGAGCCGCAAATGAGGACGAAGATCATCAGCAGCACCGCCATGCCGATGTTGAGGTTCGAGAGCAGCTTCACGCCCCGGTCCAGCCCGGCCACGATGGAGGTGAGGGCGACGGCGGTGAGAACCACCAGGATCATGATCTTCAGGAAGGTCCCGTCCTGCCAGCCGAAGAGCGCCGAGAGCCCGGCGGCGATCTGCGAGGAGCCGAGCCCGAGCGAGACGGCGACGCCAAAGACCGTGCCGAGGATGGCGGCGATGTCGATGGCCTTGCCGACCGGCCCGTGTATCCCCTCGCGCAGGAGCGGGTAGAAGACCGAAGAAACCCGCACCGGCAGGTCATAGCGGTTGATGAAGTAGGCAAAGGCCAGCCCCGGCAGGGTGAAGATGGTCCAGGTGTGCAGCCCCAGGTGGTAGATCGAGATGGCGATGGCATCCTGCGCCGCCTCCCGCGAGAAGGGCTCGACACCGGGCAGGGGCGGGCTCTGGAAATGGCTGATCGGCTCGGCCACGCCCCAGAACATCAGGACCGTGCCGATCCCCCCGGCAAAGAGCATGGTGAACCAGGAGAGGTTGGAATACTCCGGGGTGGAGCCGCGCGGCCCCAGGTGGATGTGCCCGTGCCGCGACATGGCCGCCCAGATCAGGAAGCCGAGCCAGATGTTCACCCCGAGGATGAAAAACCACCCGAGGTTGGTGACGATCCAGGCCCGCCCCGCCGCAAAGGCCCCCCCGATCGGCTCGGGCGCGCTGATCAGCATCAGCACGAAGGCCACGGTGAGCCCGGCGGAAATGAAGAAAATGGTTGGATCGGTCCTCAGACCAAGACGCTCTGCCAGCCGCTGCACCAGGCTGCCTCCCCTTCGTTGGCCCGCCAGGCGGCAGGCGATTCAAGGGCTTAACGGACGGAGCACCGGCAGGGTTCCGCCGGTGGGGTGGCGAAAAGGCGCGAACGTCTCTGCCGGGCCCGCGCCCCCGACCGCGCCGGCCCCCGGCAATTTTCCTTCCTCCCCCCGCGCCCTTGTCCCATACTCCGCCATTATGCCCCCAGAGATCGCACAGTGGCTCTCGGGCCTCGGTCTGGAGCAGTATGCGGCCCGCTTTGCCGAGAACGACATCGACGCGCGTTCGCTGCCGCTGCTCACGGGCGAGGATCTGAAGGAGCTGGGCGTCAGCCTCGGGCACCGGCGGCTGATGCTGGCGGCCATCGCCGCGCTGGGCACAGAGGTGCTTCAGGCCCCCGAAGGCCCCACGCCGTCCGAAAAGCGCGCCGAGGGGGCCGAGCGGCGCCATCTGACGGTGCTCTTCGTCGATCTCGCCCACTCCACGGAGTTGACCAACAGGCTCGACCCCGAGGACATGCGCGCCCTCCTGCAACGCTACCAGGATACCGTCGCCGGGGCCGTCAGCCGCTACGGCGGCTATGTGGCCAAGTACCTGGGCGACGGGCTCCTGGTCTTCTTCGGCTGGCCCCGGGCCTTCGAGGATCACCAGGTCCGGGCCATCAAGGCCGGGCTGGAGGCGGTGCGCCGGGTCCAGGCGCTCAAGGCGCCCGACGGGGCGGCTCTCAGCTCGCGCGTGGGCATCGCCACGGGCGATGTGGTGGTGGGCGACAGGGTGGGGCCGAACAGCTACGAGGAGGGGGCCATGACCGGGCCGAGCGTCAACCTCGCCGCCCGCCTCCAGGCCGCCGCCCCGCCCGACAGCGTGGTCCTCTGCGCCGAGGACTGTGCCGAGACCATCGCCAACCAGTTCACCCTGGTGCCGCTGGAAAGGCGCGCGCTCAAGGGCTTCTCCCGGCCCCGGAGCCTGCTGCGGGTGGCGGCGGAGCGGGCCGTCGAGAGCCGTTTCCGCGCCGCCCACGGGGCCGAGCCGGGCCATGGCCTGATCGGGCGGGACCTGGAGATGGAGCTGCTGCGCAAGGCCTGGCGCCAGGCCCGCGCGGGGCAGGGGGAGGTGGTGCTCATCTCCGGCGAGCCGGGCATCGGCAAGTCCCGCCTGACCGAGGGCTTCCTGGCCGAGATCGCGGGCGAGGCGTCGGAGCTCCTGCGCCTCAACTGCGTTCCCTACCTCAGCAGCAGCCCCTTTCACCCGGTGGCCGAGCGGATCACCCAGGATGCCGGGGTGGCGCCCCACTTCAGTGACGCCGAGATCGTCGAGAGCCTCGCGCGCCTGCTGGAGAGCCGACCGGGCATTGATCCGGCCCGCGTCCTGCCCGTCTACGCCGCCCTCTTGGCCCCCGAGAGCGAGGCGGCGCGCGAGGTCTCGAGCCTGCCGCCGGAGGACCAGCGCGACGTCACGATCCGCACCCTGGTCGAGGTCCTGAAGGCGCGCAGCGCCCGCCAGCCGGTGCTCCTGCTGATTGAGGATGCCCACTGGATCGACCCCTCGACCCAGGCGCTGCTCAGCCGCATCGGCAGCCTCTGCGGGGATCTGCCGCTGCTCTTGCTGGTCACCCACCGGCCCGAATGGCGGCCCGACTGGACCCAGGGCGAGGCCCACATCCATGCCCTGCAGCTGCGGCGGCTCGACGGCAGGCAGGTCTCGGCCCTGATCGAGGGGATCACCGGAAAGGCGCCCGAGGCGCGCCTGGTGGGCGACATCATGGAGCGCACCGACGGGGTGCCGCTCTTCGTGGAGGAGATCACCCGCGCCATGGTCTCGGACCCCGAGCAGGGGCGCGTGCCGGTCTCGCTCCGCGGGGCGCTCATGGCGCGGCTGGATGCGGTCTCGGAGGAGACCAAGCAGGTCGCCCTGGCGGCCTCGGTCATCGGGCGCGAGTTCGAGCGCGGGCTACTGGCGGCATCCCTGGGGCAGGGCGAGGCGGAGATCGGCCCGGCCCTGGAGGAGCTGCGCCGCGCGGGCCTGATCTTCGAGAGCGGCCACCGCCCCGATCACCACGTCTTCCGCCACGCCCTCATCCGCGACACGGCCTACCAGTCCCTGCTCAAAGAGACCCGGCGCCAGCGCCACGCCCGGGTGGCGGAGGCCCTGATCGAGCGACGGGGCGCGGAGGTGGAACGGCGGCCCGAGCTTGTGGCCCGGCACCTGACAGAGGCGGGTGACCACGCGGCGGCCTTCGCGCGCTGGGGGGCGGCGGCGGAAAAGGCGCTCAATCGGTCCGCCAGTCAGGAGGCGGTGGTCAATGCCGAGGCCTGTCTGGCAGCGGCCCGCGAAATCGAGGCCGCCGACGGGCTGAGGATCGTCGAGGCCCGGATCCTCGTGGGCCGCAGCTACGAGAGCAACGGACGCCTGCCGGAATCGCTCGCGATCCTGCGCGAGGCCATCGCGGGCGCCCGCGCCCTGGGCAACCGGGCCCTGACGGCCGATGCGGCCATCCACTTCACGGAATCCAGCATGCTCGCGGGCGAGGGCTACCGCGAGGCGGCGCAGCTCTGTGAGGCCGCGCTGGAGGCGCTGCCGAAGGCGGACGAGGGCCGGGCCTGCACCCTCTACAGCCAGCTCGCCCGGGCCTACACCAACCTGGGCGATTTCGCTCTCAGCCGCGAGATGAGCCGCAAGGCCCTGGTCCTGGCCGAGGCCTCGGGCGATCTCAAGGCCCAGTTCGCCGTCATGATGGCCCGCTTCGCGGCCCCCTTCATCGCCCGCGGCGCGGAGGAGAAGAACCTCTGGAAGGCCAACCTCGATCACATGCGCCAGGTGGCCTCGCAGCTCGGCACGCTCGACAAGGGCCGGGACCGAACCCTGCACCTCTTCGTCGCCGCCGAGATGGCCGACCGGGCGCGCATGGAGCATTCCTTCAAGCTCCTGGCCGAGGTGGCGGGCAAGGACCGCCATCCGCATCTCTACTGGGTCCACACCCATGCCCGCGCCATGCTGGCGATCCTGGACGGGGATTTCGCCCTGGCCGAACGCTGCGCCCAGGAGGCCGTGGGCATCGGCCGGCAGACCCACGGCAAGCATGTCGAGGGGGTCTTCGGCGTGCAGATGTTCACCCTGCGCCGCGAGCAGGGCCGCTTGCAGGAGGTGGCCGCCGTGATGAAGCGCCTGATGGAGGAGGACGAGGGCACCGCCACCTGGAAGCCGGGCTTTGCCCTCATCGCCGCCGAGCTGGGCTACCGGGAGGCCGCCACGCGCCTGCTGGATGAGCTGGCGGAGGGGGGCTTCGCCCTCTCGCCCGATGCCATCTACTCCACCATCCTCGGCTATCTCTCCGACATCTGCACCGCCCTGGAGCATGACCGCCACGCCGAGACGCTCTTTGCCCTGCTGCAACCCTACGAGGATCTTACCATCACCGCCGGGGCCACTACTGTCTGCGCCGGGGCGGCGGCGCGGCGGCTGGGTGATCTGGCCGCCCTGATGGGCGACTGGGAGAGGGCCGAGGCGCTCTTCGAGAAGGCCCTGGCGGTGGATGCGGCCATGCGCGCCCCGCCCTGGATCGCCCACGACAAGGCCAGCTTCGGCGCGGCCCTCCGCCGCCGCGGGCGCCGCGCGGACCTCGTCCGCGCCACGGCGCTGGAAACGGAGGCTTTGGCGATTGCGCAAAAATTGGGTATGATCGCGCTCAAGGCGAAACTGGAGGGCCGTCCGCAGTAGGCGTGACAAGGGGGATCCGATGCCGAGATTCATCATCGAGAGGAACTTCGCTGAACAGTTGCAGATTGACGACGCGGCGAAGCAACATATCAAACAGATTAACGACGAGGAGGAGGTGGAATGGATCTTCTCCTTCCTCAGCGCCGACAAGCGCAAGACCTACTGCCTCTACGAGGCCCCGGACGAGGCATCGCTGCGCCGCGCCGCCAAGCGGCTCAACATCCCGGCGGACGTGATCACCCCGGTGGACCGGATCGACCCCGGCATCTTCGCCTGAGGCCCCGGCAGACCCTTTGAAAGAAAGCGCGCGTCCCTCGCGGACCGCACCCCAGGGCAGGACCGACATGCAGGAGACCTTCCAACCGGAGGGACAAAGAATGCTGCATTTCAGGAACTTGCACGGCGGCACCGCCGACATTGACCAGGATGCCCTGGAGGATCTGAAGGGTGCCCTGCGCGGCGCCCTCTACCTCGACGGCAGCCCCGAATACGAGGAGGCCCGCACCCTCTGGAACGCCATGGTGGACCGCCGCCCGGCCATGGTGGTGCGCGCCCAGGGCGCCAGCGACGTGCGCCAGGTGGTGAGCTTCGCCCGCGGCGCGGACCTGCTCCTGGCCATCAAGTCCGGCGGCCACCAGATCGCGGGCCACGCGGTGGAGGACCGGGCCGTCCTGCTCGATCTCTCCGCCATGCGCTCCGTCCATGTGGATGCCCAGGCGCGCCGCGCGCGGGTGGAGCCGGGCGCGCTCCTGCGCGACGTGGACCGCGAGACCCAGGCCCACGGGCTTGTCGTGCCCACGGGAATCAACTCCACCACCGGCATCGCCGGGCTGACCCTCGGCGGCGGCTTCGGCTGGACGACCCGGCGCTTCGGCATGACCATCGACAATCTGCTCTCGGCCGAGGTGGTCACGGCGGACGGGCGCATCCTCACCGCCTCTGCGGAGGAGAACGCCGATCTCTTCTGGGCCCTGCGCGGCGGCGGCGGCAACTTCGGCGTCGTCACCTCCTTCGAGTTCGCCCTCCACCCCCTCGGGCCCGAGGTCCTCTCGGGCCTGATCGTCCATCCCATCGCCGCCGCGCCGCACCTGCTGGACGAATATGCCCGCATCGCCGAGGCCGCGCCCGACGAGCTCACGGTCTGGAGCGTCCTGCGCAAGGCCCCGCCGCTGCCCTTCCTGCCAGAGGAATGGCACGGCCGCCCGGTGCTCATCTTCGCCGCCTGCTATGCCGGCCCGATGGAGGAGGGCGAAGAGGCCCTGGCCGACCTGCGCCGCCTTGGCAGCCCCATCGCCGACGTCATCTCGCCCCACGCCTTCGTCGACTGGCAGGCGGGCTTCGACCCGCTCCTGACCCCCGGTGCCCGCAACTACTGGAAGAGCCATGACCTGCTGCACCTCGAAAGGGGCGCCATCGAGGTCCTGCTCGGGGCCGTCGATGCCCTGCCGGACCCGGCCTGCGAGATCTTCGTCGCCCACCTCGGCGGCGCCATGGCGCGGGTGGCGGCGGAGGAGACGGCCTTCCCCCAGCGCGCGGCCCACTTCGTGATGAACGTCCACGGCCGCTGGACCGACCCGGCCCGCGACGAGGCCTGCATCGCCTGGGCGCGCGACCTCTTTGCAAAGATGACCCCCCACGCCGCGGGCAGCGTCTACGTCAACTTCATGCCCGCCGACGAGGGCGACCGCCTGGGCCAGGCCTACGGCCCCAACAGCGCCCGCCTGGCCGAGGTCAAGGCCGCCTGGGACCCGGAAAACCTCTTCCGGCTGAACCACAACATCCGGCCGGGGTAGGGGGGCCAAGGGGCAAGGGGATAGGAGGACCGATGGAACGCCGGGTTGCTGCCGTCCTGGCCGCCGATATGGTGGGCTATTCTCGTCTGATCGAAAGGGACGAGCTGGGCACGCTCGAACGCCAGAAGGGCCACCTGCGCGCCCTCATCCGGCCCGCCATCGCCGAGCGGCACGGCCGCATCGTCAAGCTCACGGGGGACGGCCTGATCGCCGAGTTCACCTCGGTGGTGGAGGCCGTCCAGTGCGCCCTCGCGATCCAGGAGGCCATGGTGACGCGGGAGGCGGACCAGCCCGAGGCCGAGCGGATCGTCTACCGCGTCGCCATCCACCTCGGCGATCTGGTCTTCGACGAGGGCGACGTCTACGGCGACGGGGTCAACATCGCGGCCCGGCTCGAGGCCCTGGCGGTGCCCGGCGGCGTGGTCGTCTCGGGGACGGCCTATGACGTGCTCAAGGCCAACGTGGAGGTGGCCTACCAATACCTCGGCGAAAAGCACCTGAAAAACATCGCTACCCCCGTGCGGGTCTACCAGGTGGTGGCGGGCCTGCCCGACGCCCCGCCGCCGCTGACCCGGCGCCGCACACCGCGCCTGGCCGCGGCCCTGATGCTGCTGCTCCTGCTCGGGGCCGGGTTCTGGTGGCAGCAGCGGCCCGATTTCGCGCCGCTTGATCCCGCCGCGCTGGCCTACCCGCTGCCCAGCAAGCCCTCCCTGGCCGTCCTTCCCTTCGAGAACCTCTCGCCCCGGGCGGATGACCAGTACATGGCCGACGGCTTTGTCGATACCCTCATCACCGAGCTCATGTCGCTCCATGACCTTGTGGTCATCGCCAAGAACTCGAGCTTCTCCTTCCGGGACGAGCCGGTACTGACGGCAGAGATCGCCGAGCGCCTGGGCGTCCGTTATCTGCTCGAGGGCAGCTTCCAGCGCCAGGAGGAGAGCCTGCGGATCAATGCCCGGCTGATGGATGCGGTCGAGGGCCGCCAGGTCTGGTCCGGGCGCTACGACAGGGATGTGGCCAGCTTCACCGCCCTGCAGGACGAGCTGATCCGGGACCTGGTGCTGGAGATCGGCGGGCGGGCCGGGGGCGGCCTCTTCCGGGCCGAAAGGGAGCGGGTGAGCCGCATCCCGAACGACCAGCTCGCCATCCTTGAGCTCTGGGAAAAGGCCACGGGCATCTACCTGCAGTTCACCGACGAGGGCCAGGCCGAGGTGAAGCGGCTCTCCGACGAGATGATCGCACGCTTCCCCGACCACCCGCGCGGCTACCTTTCCCTGGCCTGGTTTCACCTGGGCAAGGCCTGGGCGGGGCACAAGCACGACCACGCCGAGGTGGTGCGGCACTGCACGGAGCTGACGGAGCATGCCATCAGCCTCTCGCCAAACGACTACATGGCCTACATGGCGCGGGCCTATTGCAGCTCGCGTGCGGGCGATGCCGAGGGCGCCAGCGCCTGGGCGCAGCGCTCCTTCAATCTCAACCGCGGCGACATTCTCGTGCAGCGCGACTACGCCCGCTTTGTCCTGACCCCCCGGGGCGACTTCGATAAATCCATCGAGATACTTGAACGCAACCAGCGCCTCAACCCGACCCAGCAGGCCAATCTCAACGCCAGCCTGGGTGAACTCTATGCCATCATGGGCCGCTACGATGAGGCCCTGGAGCAGCTTGAGAAGGAGGCGGTGCGCAGCGCCTTCACCGAGGCCCGCACGGCGGTGGCGCTCTATTTCACCGGGCGGATCGGCGCGGCCACCCAGAAGATCGCGGCCCTGCGCGAAAGATCGCCCGACTATTCCATCGAGAGCTTTCTGCGGAGCCTGAACTGGGTCCCTGCGGAGGCCCAAGAACGCTTTGCCCGGGCGCTCAGGGCCAGCGGCCTGCCCGATTTTCCACCCGTCCAGCCCGAGGAGTTCGCCTTTGCCCTGCCGGAGGTGCCCTCCATCGTGGTCCTGCCCTTTGACTACCTCGGCCCCGAAAAGGATGACGACAGCTACCTCGCCGATGGTCTGAGCGAGAACGTCACCGCCAACCTCGCGAAGCTGCCGGGGCTTCTCGTCATCGCCCGCAACTCAGCCTTCGTCTACAAGGGCAGGGCCGTGGACGTGCGCCAGATCGCCCGGGAGCTCGGGGTCCAATACATCCTGGAGGGCAGCCTGAGCAGATCGGGCGATAGCCTGAGGATCACCGCCCAGCTCATCGACGCCGTGGCGGGCAACCACATCCTGGCCGAGACCTATGACGTGGCTCTGGAGGACTACTTCGCGGTACTGGATCGCATCACCCTGGCGATCCTGTCGCAGATCTATCAGGGCACCGTCACCGGGCCGAAGATCAGGCCCGTCCAGACCCACAACCTGAAGGCGTTCATCGAGGTGGTGCGGGGCTGGGACGCGATCCAGCCCTTCACGCCCGATGCCCTCCTCGAGGCGCGCCAGCGCTTCCAGGCGGCGGCGGGGCTGGACGCGGGCTATGCAAGGGCCCTGGCCGGCATCGGCTTCACCCATCTGATGACCGTCCGCCTGGGCTACGCCGAAGACGGGCCAGAGGCGCTCGAGCTGGCCCAGACCTACCTCGACCGCGCGCGCCGCCTTGACCCGCAAGACGGCATGGTTGAGGGGGACCGGGCGATCCTGGCGCTCCTGCGCGGCGAGGGTGAGGAGGCCCGGCGCCTGGCGATGCGCGCCAACAGCCTCAACCCCGGCGATAGCTCGGTCTCATATCGCGTCGCCTGGGTCCTGCGCAACCTCGGCCAGTCGGAGCAGTCGGTCCTCCATCATCGGAAGGCTAAGCGCATGAAGGTGCACCGCCGCTGGGACGAGATCATGGACGAGCTTGTCGCCCAGATCGACGCCGGCAATTACGAAGCGGCGGCGGACCTGACGGAGACCTTCCTCGGCGCGGCCCCCGAGATGTGGCGCGCGGCCTTCATGGCCTACCCGGCCATGGTCCAATGGCAACTGGGCAACGAGGCGGCGGCACGGGACTGGATCGCCCGGGCCAAGCGCGGCTGGCCCGAGATCTCCATCGCGGCGCTGGGCGCCTTCGACATCCCCTACCTCGACCGCAGCCTGCCGGAAAGGCGCTACGCCGTC
This sequence comes from Sulfitobacter sp., assembly GCA_965212515.1. Taxonomy (GTDB): domain Bacteria; phylum Pseudomonadota; class Alphaproteobacteria; order Rhodobacterales; family Rhodobacteraceae; genus Sulfitobacter. The sequence goes on along the minus strand of OZ243122.1, from coordinate 396,451 downwards.
TGGCGGAAACTGGGCCTGCCGGAGCACCCGCCGGGTGCGGCTGGGGCAGAGGGGCTCACGCTGCCCGAGAAACCCTCGATCATCGTGTTGCCCTTCGACAACTTCTCCGGCGATCCGGCGCTCGACTATATCGGAGAGGGCCTGGCGAGCGAAATCATCGCCGGTCTAGGGCAGCATCCGAAACTCTTCGTCATCGCCCGCCGCTCGAGCTTCTCCTACCGGGGGCAGGGCGCCACCTTCCAGTCCATCGCGCGCGAGAGGGGCGTCCGCTATGTTTTGGAGGGGGGCTTTCAGCTGGCGGACGGCGGGCTCAGGGTCACTGTGCACCTCATTGACGCTCTGAGCGAAAAGCATCTTTGGTCAAAGGTTTACCAGCACGATCTGTCAGTCGAGGGCCTCTTTGCGATCAATGAAAGCATTCTGCAAAAGGTCCTCGTGGCGCTCGATCAGAAACTCATCTACAGGCGCGCTGCCGATGCCTTCCGGCAAGCCGGTGACCTCGAGACCTACAGTCTGCTCGGCCAGGCCATCGCTGAGTTCCAGAAGTTCACGCCCGAGAGCAATTTTGCGGCGCGACAGTTGGCCGAGGCCGCCCTTGAGCGCCGCCCTGACTCTCCCGGCGCGCACACCACCTTGGCTTGGATCGCTTGGTACGAGGTCATGATGGGCAATGACCCGGCGGCCCAGATGCGCCTGGCCCGAGACCACGCCGAAGCGGCGCTCGAGCTGGAGCCCGCCTCGCCAGACCCGCACTCCGTCCTCGCCTGGCTCGAGCTTCTCGCGGGCGACCATGCGGCGGCCCGCGCCCATGCCGACAAGGCCCTCGCACTCTACCCGGGCGGCGGCGGTACTGCCGCCCTCACCGGTTGGGTCTACGCTGCCGTCGGAGAGCCGGTCCGCGGCATCGAACTGATCCGGCTCGCCATGCGCACGGAGCCGGTCTACCCGACCTGGGTGGCGGCCAGCCTGGCCTTGTCACTGATGATAACGGGCCAGTACGAGCAGGCAGAGGCAACCCTCCGAAAGGTCCACGAGCGGGACGGCAACCCGCTCTACGCCGGCGCGCTGGCGGTGGCGCTCGTGCAGCAGGGCGACCACGCCGAGGCGCAACGGATCGTCTCCGACCTACGCGCCGCCCAGCCGCAGGCCCTCTTGGCCGACTACACCAGGCATATCGCCTATCTGCGGGACGCGGAGTTTCGGAATCAGTACGCCGCCGCCCTCGCATCGGCGGGGATGCCCGAGGCGTTGGAGGAGGGGGATTGAGAAGGACCGACCAGTGCACGGAGAGGACCTGTTCGGAAATCTCCTTTGTGATCCCACCCTTTGCGCTTAGGCTGGCCCCCTGGGGGACAACAGCATGGTGACGAGGACGGGAACATCCGGCCCGGACGACCTTGAGGGCACGGCACAGGCCGACACGCTCTCCGGCCTCGCGGGCGACGACACCCTGACCGGCTTTGGCGGCGACGATCTCCTGCAGGGCGGCGATGACGATGACACCCTCTTCGGCGGACTGGGCCAGGACACGCTCGAGGGGGGTGCAGGCAATGACAGCCTGAACGGCGCCAACGAGAGCGGCTTTGACACCGATCCCCTGCTCACGGACGAGCTTTACGGCGAGGCGGGCAACGACACGCTGAGCGGCTTCGGCAGCAATTCCCTGCTACACGGCGGCCCCGGCGACGATTCCCTCACCGGCGGCCCCGACGGCCTGGCCGACACGCTGAACGGCGGCACCGGGGCCGACACGATGGTCGGGCAGGGCGGGGCGGACGTCTACTACGTCGATGACCCCGGCGATGTCGTCGACGAGTTCACCTACGACGCCTACGGCCCGGGCGACACGGCAACCGGCGACGTGGACGAGATCCGCTCTTCGATCACCTGGGTCCTGGAGCAGTGGGATTCCGACGGCTTCAACGTCGAAAACCTGACGCTCGAAGGCACGAACGACATCAGCGCCACGGGCAACGAGGTCGGCAACGTGCTCACCGGCAATGCGGGGGACAACACCCTGGCGGGGGCCGAGGGGTCGGACACCCTGACCGGCGGCGCTGGCGCGGACGTCTTTGTCTTCTCGCCCGGCGGCGGGCACGACGTCATCACCGATTTTGTCGTCGGAACGGATTCCCTGGCCACCAGCGGCTGGGCCACGGCCCCCACCATCGTCGAGACCACCGACGCGGACGGCTACCGCGTGCTGACCTTCAACGGGGACACCTCCGTCACCCTGCTGGGGGTCTTTCCCAACCGGCCTCCCAGCTTCACCAGCGCCCCGCCCCTGACGGCCCTGGAGGACACCCCCTTCACCTACCAGACCACCTGGACGGACCCGGACGGAGACCCGGTCTCGGCCATCGCCGCCACGGGCCCGTCGGACTGGGCGAGCGTGACGGTCGGCGGCCTCTGGTACGGCACGCCGACCCAGGCAGACGTCGCCAACGGCGTCAGCTTCAGCCTCACCATTTCCGATGGCCGGGGCGGCACCGCGACCCAGACCTTCAGCCTCGACGTGCTCAACGTCAACGATGATCCGACCTTCGCGAACGCGCCCCCCGGCACCGCCGAGGTGGGCCAGACCTACAGCTACCTGCCCGTCCTGGAGGACGAGGACGGAGACCTGCCGACCGTGGACCTGGGGAACTCGGTTCTGCCCGGCTGGCTTGCCTACAATGCCGGGACTGGGGCCTTCACGGGCACCCCGAGCCAGATCGACCTGGGCAGCAGCCAGGTCAACATCGCCATCGCGGACGGCATGGGCGGCAGCGCCACCCTGACCTACGATCTCCTGGTCTCGCCCAAGCCGGACGACTTCGCGGCCAGCACCGCGACCACGGGCACCGTGGCGCTCGCCGTCCCGACCCTGGGCGATATCGAGATCATCGGCGACGTGGACTGGTTCGCCGTCACCCTGGAGGCGGGCCGCGCGTATCTCCTCCAGGCCAACGGCGGCGGCACCCCGGACGGCCGCATCCTCGACCCGGCGCTGGCGGGGGTCTACGACAGCGGCGGCACCTTCCTGGGCTTCGGCAACGACGATGCCTCCGAGAGCCTCCAGTACAGTGAAAGCCGCTTCATCCCCGACCAGACGGGCACCTACTACATCGCCGTGCGCGGCCCGCCCGACGGCAAGGCGCTGGGCCCCCTCTCCGACACGGGCGCCTATTCGCTGGAGGTTCACGACGAGGGGCCGGTGGACATCGCGGCGCTGACCCAGAGCGTCACGCGGACCGAGAGCCTTAACGAGGGCGCGGCGCTGGAGATTTCGCTCGATGCCCTCCTGCCAAGCGAGGCCCTGGTGCCGCCCGGCACCTCCGGCCCGCTCGACGCCTTCATCGCGGCGCGCGAGATCTCGGTCGATCTCACCGGCAGCACCGCCACCGCGGGGACGGACTTCACCTTTTCCTACGACTTCGGAGAAACCCAGCGGCTGCACCTCGAGGCCCTCGAGGATGCCCTGGTCGAGGATGACGAGACCGTCCTGGCCCGGGTCACGGGCTACATCGACTGGATCTTCCCCGCCACCTTCGGGGGCACCGAGATCCAGAGCCTCGCGGGCACGTCCGTGATGGGCAACGTGGCCCGCCGCTACCTCGATCTCACCCTTGAGGCCACGCTCAACTCCGCCCCCGAAGGGACGCCGACCCCGATCACGGACTATACCTTCATCGGCCCCGAGATCGTCGGCAACCTGCTCACCAACTTCAGTGACGGCAGCGGCGAGGTCTTCTCCGTCACCCCCTTTGCCCTGGCGGGCCTCCCGGTCGAGGGCGAGGTCCTGGCCAACGGCGACCTCTCGATCACCGGGGCCTCCGCCGACGAGGGCACCGCCGTCCTGATCGACTTCACGGTGGTGGACACCCGCGGCGCCGAGACCCAGGGCCAACAGCAGCTCATCTTCGGCGCCCCGCCGGACGACTACCTGCCCGGCGCAACCGCCTCCGCCTTTGGCGCGCTCCAGGTCGATCAGCCGCAATCAGGACAGATCGAGCGGGCGGGGGACCGGGACCGCTTCGAGATCACGCTGGAGGCGGGGCTGCTCTATCAGATCTCGCTCGAGGGCATCGCCACGGGCGGCGGCGCGCTGGCTGACCCGGAGCTATTCGGGGTCTTCGATGAATTCGGCTTTCTGCTGGCCGACTCGACGGACGCAAACAGCGGCGTCGGGAGCAATGCCCTCCTGCAGGGCCTGACCGTCGGGAGCGACGGCACCTACCAGGTCGAAGTGGGCAGCGCGAACGACTTTGGCCTGGGGGACTACATACTCACCCTCTCGCTTCTCGGAAGCATCGACGATTTCGCCGCGATCCCGGACCTGGCGGGGACGGGCGAGATCGCCGGGGACGGCAGCGCGACCGGCACCATCGAGAGCCCCGGCGACGCCGACTGGTTCCGGGCCAGCCTCACGGCGGGCAAAGGCTATGCCGTTACCCTCTCCGGCTTCGGCGACGATCCCCTGGCGCGGCCCGAGATCCAGGGCCTCTTCGACAGCGACGGCCAGCTGATCTCCGACACGACAAGCGACAATGCGGCCGGCGCCTCCAGCGTCGAGGTGCTCTACACGCCCACCGAAAGCGGCCTCTACTACCTCGGGGCCACCGCCTCTGGCGGCACCACAGGACAGTACCGCTTCACCCTGGAGGAGGTGGCCACGAACAGCCCGCCCGAGATCCAGGGCACCCCGGATCTGCAGGCGACCGTCGACGTTGTCTACCTCTACGAGGCCACCTGGGTGGATGCCGAGGGAGACACGATCACCTTCGACAGCACCGCCAGCCAGCTGCCGGACTGGCTCCTCTACGATGGCGGCACCGGCTTTGCGGGTTTCCCGACACTGGACGACATCGGCCCCCACCAGGTGCGGATCGTCGTCACCGACCCGCAGGGCGCGAGCGCGCCGCAGGAGTTCCAGATTATCGTGTCCGAGAGGGCCGGGCAGATCGTCGGCACGCCCCTGGCCGACACGCTGAACGGCGCCAGTGGCCCGGAGCAGATTGCCGCCCGCGCGGGCGACGACCTGCTGCGCGGCGCGGCGGGCGACGACCTGCTTCAGGGCGAGGAGGGCAACGACACGCTCTTCGGCGGGGCAGGGAATGACCTTCTGATCGGCGGGCCCGGCACGAACTACCTGATCGGCGGGCCGGGCAGGGACATTTTCGTTGTCCTGCCCGGCACCACGACCCGCATCCTGGACTTCGAGGAGGGCCTGGACCGGATCGTCGTGGAGAATATGGAATCCTCTGTCGGCAATGTGGCGCTCTTCTCCGCCGAGGCGGTCTTCGGGGCGGCGGCCATCGCCCCCATGACCAACCTGCTGGCCCGGGAGGTGCTGCAACAGGGCGGCACCCAGATCGCCGCCTTCGACGACGAGGGGAATGAGGCCAAGATCCTGCTGAACGTGCCGCACCCCGACAATCCGGCCTTCGACGGCGATGACCAGGTCGCCACACAGGACATTCTGATCAACCGCGCCTCCCTCCTGAACAGCCTGCAGGCCCTGACCGGCGAGGCCGAGGCGGCCCTCCTGACAGGCGCGGCCATCCTCGATAAACCGGCGCCTCCTTCGCCGGTGTTTCTTGTCACGGGCGCCTTTGTCGACCCCCAGGAGACCGACCTGGTGGACCTGGACTTTGCCCCCCAGGCGCTGCCCGAGGTGGGCAACGGGGCCCCCGACCCCAATCAGGAGGGGGCGCAGTTCATTCCGCTGAACGACGCGACCTCCTTTGCCGCTCTCTTCGACCTGGGCGTCGGGCACCCCGGCGCGACGGTCCCCCTCGTCGACCAGGTCTGGGGCTCGATCCCCAGCACGGCGCGCGACGCCTGGACCTCGGCGGTGGATGAGGTGCTGGGCGATCTCCTGACGGACGAAGTGCCACCGCCCGAGCTCGACCCAGCCGCGCCCGACCTGACGCTCGAGACCGTCTACAAGTTGGTTGGCGGCCAGTGGGTCGCCTGCAAGCAGAGCCTCGACGGCGGTGAGAACGGAACCGTCGAGGTGGCGGTCGATCCGCTCGCGGGCACCTTCGACCTCACGACGCCCGATGGCAGCACCACCGGGACCCTGCCGGAAACCTCTCCAGCGGATGCGCCGCCAACCGAGACGGGCACCAAGATCCGGGTGGAAACCAAGGTCAATCCCTTCGCGGCCGCCTCCGGCATTCCGACGCAAGAGGTGGCGACAACCCCCCTGGGCTCGCCCGGAGGCGCACATAGCGCCTCCGGTGAGGTGGCGGACCTTCGCAACGCGACCATCACGGCGACCAAACTCAACGAAACCGGCGGCGTCACAATGCTCTTCCTGCCGAATGTGTCGATCGAGGCACTGGCTTTGTATGACGGCCTCCACATGTCGCTTGGGTCCGCTATCTTCGACTTCGATCTCGATCAGAACGGTGTGGTGGACCTGACCGTGACGATCGAGGGCGATTTCGACAGGCCGGAGTTCCGCTTCGAGGAGATCGCCGAAGGTCTCTTCGGCATCACGCCCTACACCGGCAATACCAGCCCCTTCGGCGCCGTCCTGATCACCGGCCCCACGGTCGTCGGCGAAACACTCGCCGTGGACCTGTCGCTCTTCGCGGACATCGACGGCATCCTGGAGGAGACCCTCACCTACCAGTGGCAGCGCGACGGCGCCGAGGTCGCCGGCGCGACGGGGCCGACCTACGCGCTGACCGCCGCCGACGTGGGGGCCGAGATGACGGTTGTCGTCTCCTACAGGGACGCCTTCGGCACCGACGAGAGCGCCGAGAGCCGCGCCACCCGGCCGATCCTGGCCGAAGGCAGCCCGGCCCAGGGTCTGCCCGCCATCGTCGGCGGCTCGGAGCTCTTCGAGTTGATGGTCGCGGACCTCTCGGCCATCAGCGATCCCGACGGCATCCTGCCCAGCACCCTGACCTTCCAGTGGTTCAGCAACGGCCTACCTATCCCCGGCGCGACGGACCAGACGCTGATCATCACGCCGAGCCTCACCAACACCGACATCACGGTGGAGGCGCAGTTCTTCGACGGGGCGGGCCTGCTGGAAAGGCTCGCCAGCGCACCGCTCGCGCTCTCCAACTCGATCCTCGGCACCCCCAACCCCGATTTCCTCTTCGGCACCGCCGCCAACGAGGTGATCAACGGGCTGAACGAGTTCGACACCCTGGTCCTGGCGGGCAACTTCGACGAATATTCCGTCACCCTCAGCACCACGGGCACTTTCATCGCCGATCGCGCGGCGGAAGGGCGCGACGGGGTCGATCAGATCAGCAGCATCGAGCAGCTGAGCTTCCTGGACCAGGATTTCAGGCTCAACATCTTCTCCGACGTGGTGGGCCTCACCGAGGAGGAGTTCAGCACCTTCATCGAAATGTACATCGCCTACTTCAACCGCGCGCCCGACGCGATCGGGCTCTTCTTCTGGGCCAACGCCCTCTCCACCGGCACCTCGCTGGAAGAGATCGCGACCTTCTTCTCGGAGAGCGCCGAGGCCCAGGCGCTCTTCCCGGACGATGCCGAGGATGCCGAATTCATCCTTGCCATCTACGACAACGTGCTGGGCCGCCTGCCAGACGACGAGGGCTTCGCCTTCTGGCGGAGCGTGCTGGAGGGGGGCACGGTCTCGCGCGGGGAGTTCGTCCTGGCCACCCTGCGGGGCGCCCGGGCCGAGCCCCAGCCCGGCGACAGCGAGGAGCTCCTCGCAAACCGCGCGGCGGATGTGGCCTACCTCGACAACAAGGGCGATCTTGGGGCCTACTACTCGGCCATCCTCGGCATGAGCAACATCGACAACGCCCGCGCCGTCGCCGCCCTCTACGACGGCTCCGAGGCGAGCATCCTCGTGGCCAAGGAGGCGATCGAGGCCTTTTACGCCGAGGCGGTCGATCCGCTCGACGGCGAGTTCCTCATCTCGGTCGTCGGTGTCCTCGACGATCCCTTCGCGGTCTGACCGCGGCGCCTCACAGGCTGATGTGGTCCGGCGCCAGTCCCGCGCGGTGGCGCGCGATGGCCGCCTCGTAAGCCCTCTCCAGGGTGCGGCAGTGGCCTGCCGTGTCAAACAGCGGCTGGGTGTCGCGATTCCGCGCAAGGCGGGCGCGCAGCGCCGACAGGGCCGCCGGATCGCCTGCCAGGTCGATGGCCAGCGCCTCGTAGGCCGCGTCCGTCTCGGCGATCAGCTCCGGCAATCCGATGGCCTGCAGCAGGCTTGCCCCGACACGGGCCGAGAACTGCTCTCCCATCCGGCTCAGCACCGGCAGCCCGGCCCAGAGCGCATCGCTCGCTGTCGTATGGGCATTGATCACGAAGGTATCGAGAAAGAGGTCCGCATGTCTGTGCCGCGCCAGGTGGCGGGCAGGGGGCAGGGGCGGCGCAAAGACCAGCCGCGCCGGATCGACGCCCCGCGCCGCCGCCTCCCGCCGCAGGTTCGCCGCCACGCCGGGATGCCGCGACAGGAGCCAGAGACAGCTGCCCTCGACAGCCCCCAGGCAGCGCATCCAGATGTCGAACTCCCGGGGCGTGATCTTGTAGGTCCCGTTGAAACAGCAGTAGACGAAGGCCCCCTCCGGCAGCGCGGCATCGCGCGGCACCTCTTCGGGGGCGGCGATCCTCTTCCGGTTGTCGTTGGGCTGGTAGCTGTGGGGCAGGTAGATGACCTTCTCCGCGTAGTGCCCGAAATGGCCGCGCGGCAGGACCACCGTGTCCGCGACGATATAGTCCATGAAGGGCGCGCCCGAGCTGCCGGGATAGCCGAGATAGCTGATCTGAAGGGGCGCGAGCCGATGGGCGAAGAGCCCGCTGCGCGAATAGGCCGTGTGGCCGGTGAGATCGACCGCGATGTCCAGGTCCTGCGCCCGCGCGGCCTCCAGGATGGCGGCGTCAGGCTGGCCGGAGAGATCGAGGAAGGTCTCCACATGGCGCGCCACCCGGGCCGCCACGCCGCCCCCGTCCGGCGGGCCGTAGCTGAAGAGCGAGACATCGAAGCAGGTGCGGTCATGCGCCCGCAGGTGCCCCTCGAAGAGCTGCATGGCTGGATGCTGGCGCACGTCGGCGGAAAGATACCCGATCCGCAGCCGACCGGCGCCCCGGGCGCGCGCCCGTGGGGCGCCTCTGGCGGGGCGGGGGTGTTTCGCGGCCACCCACTTGGCCGATCTCAGCAGCTGCCGCGCCGGCGCGTCCTCCAGCGCCAGAAGCGGAAAGGGCGGTGCCTGCTCTGCCGCCTCGAGCGACCGGTCGGCCAGGCTCTTGGCGGATGCAAAATGCGACCAGTCCCCCAGCGCCATGGCGCAACCGAAGAGGTCGAGCGCCACCCCTAAGTGGGTCGGTGCCTGCCGGGCGGCCCCCCGGAGGGTCGCCAGGGCGGCCTCCAGTTGGCCGCCCTCCCGTTGCAGGCTGGCCAGATTGATCAGCGTGTCGATCTGCGCCGGGTCGATCGCGAGGGCGCGCCGGTAGGCCGCCTCCGCCCCCCTGGTCTCCATCCGGCCGCGCAGGATGTTGCCCAGACTGTTCCAGACCGAAGCCTCCCCCGGCGCCAGCCCCGCGGCCCGCGACAGGCAGGCCAGGGCCCGCTCCGCCTCTCCCAGCCGGCCGAACAGCAGGCCCAGCTCCCGCAACAGGGCGGCATCCTCCGGGGCACGCGCCACGGCCTGCGCGAGGGCGGCCAGAGCCGGCTCGACCGCTCCCCGTTCTGCCAGAAGGCGCCCCAGGGCGACCCAGGCCCGGACAAGGCCGGCGTCCTGTGCCAGGGCCCGCCGCAACAGGCCCTCGGCTTCCTCCAGATGCCCGAGCTTCCATTCGGCCAGTGCCAGGTTGACCTGCACGTCGGTGAAGCGGGCATCCATCCCGGCCACCGCCCGAAAGGCACCGGCCGCCGCCGCGTGGTCCCCCAGCCGGGCATGGCACAGGCCCGCCAGATTGGTCAGCCCGGCGTCGGCCACCCCCGAGGGCTGCGCCTTGTACCAGTCGATGACCGCCCCAAAGGCCCCGGCCTCGTAGAGCCGGAACAGCCGCTCTCGGTCGCTGGCGCCCTGATCCCCCATGCCGCCATCTTAGGGGGCGGGGGGTCTCCATCAACCATTCAGCCGGCCTTCGCCAAAATGCCCGAAAGATACCGCGCGATCATCAGATCCAGATGCGCGCCCCCGCCGTTCTTGAAGAGCGTGATCTCCTCCCCCGAGCGCCGCCCCTGCGCCCGGCCCAGCACCAGATCGTAAAGGTCGCCCCGCACGTCCGAGGCCGAAAGCACCCCGCGCGCGATCGGAATGTCCAGCTCACCGATGTGCCCGATCGTGGTCTCGCGGCTGTCCACGTAGAGGGTCCCGGCAGCCATCAGCGCATCATCCGCCTCGCGCATGTCGGCCTTGTAGGCGCCGATGAGATCGACGTGGGTGCCGGGGCCGATCCAGTCGCCGAAAATGACAGGATCCCGCGCCATCGTCGCGGTCGAGACGATGTCCGCCTGTAAACAGGCGCCCTGAAGGTCCGTGACGGGGCTGATCTCCTGCGAAAGCGCGGCAAACTCTTTGGCGAGGGCGCGGGCCTGTGCCGGGCGGCGGGCCCAGACGGAAATCCGCTCCAGGCCCGGAAAGAGCGCAGCATAGGCCGCAACAAGGCTGCGCGCCACCGTGCCGGCCCCGACGATCAGCAGGTGGCGGCTCTCCGGGCGCGCCAGGAGCCGGGCCCCCAGCAGCGAATCCGCCGCCGTCTTCACCTCTGTCACAAGACGGCTTTCCAGGGTCGCGACAAGCCGCCCCTGTTCCGCCTCGAAGAGCAGCATGGCCCCCTGCACGGTGGGCAGCCCGGCGGCGGGATTGGCCCCGAACACGGTGACCGACTTCACCCCGTAGCCAAGCCCGGGGATGTAGGCGCCGCGGCTCAGCAGGGTGCCCGCGTCCGGCCCGAGGAAGATGTCGGCCACCTCGGCGCGCGCGGCCCGGTGCCCCTCGACAAGGGCCTCGACCGCTCCCGCCCAAGAGACCCTGGGCATGGTCTCCTCATAGGTGATCAGCTCCGGCCGCATCGCCCCTAGGCCTCCTCTGCCGCATCATAGCCCAGCCCGGCGTAGAACCGCGCCATCTCGCCCTCGCTCGGGTCCGTCCCGCAGTAGGTCCGCACGTAGCCGGGCACCCGGCCCAGGCGGACCGAGCGGTCCTCCTCGACCTGCATGGCGATGTAGCCGATCTGGACGAGGTAAACCGTGCGCGCCCGGACGTCGGCGTCTTCCGGCGCATAGCCGAAGCGCGCGAACATGGCGCGGATCAGCGCGAGCCGCTCCTCGTCGGCGGCATTCACCCGCGCCGTCACGGCCTCCGAGCGGTGGGCCCAGCCCCGCACCGCGAAGTCGAGCCGCGGCTCGAAGAGGGCCTCGTCGTGGAAGACCGTGATGAGGTTGAGCACCGCCTCCGAGATGGTACCGGCGTAGGCCGTGCAGGCCTCCCTGAAGGCGCCGGTGTTCTTCTCCTCCCAGGCGTCGAGCAGGGCCTCGAGCAGCGCGCGGCGGTCCTTGAAGAACCAGTAGAAACTGGTGCGTGACAGCTCCAGCCGCGCCGCCAGCGGCTGGATCTTGACCGCCTCGACCCCGCCCTCGATCAGGGCCTGCTGCGCGGCCTCGAGCCAGAGCGCGGAAGAGCCGCGCCAGCCCGTGGCCTTCGTCGATAAACTGTCATTGCCCTGTTCCATGGGGCTCAAAGTACGCGCCTGGCCTCGGGCCCACAAGAAAAATGTTCACCGATGATCTTTTTATTGACACAAGTGAACATTATTCCCAATGATCGGCCCATCCGCCACGGGAGGCCCAGGCCATGTCGCACGATCCCCTTCTCCAGCCCTTCGATCTCAAGCACCTGCGGCTGAAGAACCGCCTGATGATCACCAGCCATGAACCGGCCTACCCCGAAGAGGGCATGCCGAAGGACCGCTACCGCGCCTACCATGTCGAACGGGCGCGGGCCGGGGTGGCCCTGACCATGACGGCGGGCTCTGCCAGCGTCGCGCGCGACAGCCCGCCGGTCTTCAACAATATCCTGGCCTGGAAGGACGAGGTCGTCGGCTGGATGAAGAAGCTCGCCGACGAGTGCCACGAGCACGACTGCGCGGTGATGATCCAGCTGACCCACCTCGGGCGCCGCACCCGCTGGGACAAGGCGGACTGGCTGCCCGTGGTTTCCTCCAGCTGGGAACGCGAGGTGGCCCACCGGGCCTTCCCGAAAAAGGCCGAGGAATGGGACCTCGATCGCATCGTGGAGGACTATGCGGATGCGGCCGAGCGGATGCAGGCCGCCGGGCTCGACGGCATCGAAATCCAGGCCAACGGCCACCTGCTGGATCAGTTCTGGTCCCCCGCCACGAACGACCTCGAAGGCCCCTACGGCGGCAGCCTCGAGAACCGGATGAGGCTCTCCCTGCGGGTGCTCAAGGCGATCCGCGAGCGGGTGGGGGCGCGCTTCATCGTCGGCATCCGCCCCGTCGCGGACGAGGACATGGCGGGCGGCATCACCAAGGCCGAAGGCTTGGAAATCTCGCGCATCCTGAAGGACAGCGGCCTAGTGGACTTCCTGAACGTGATCCGCGGCCACATCGACACGGACGCGGCCCTGACCGACGTGATCCCGGTCCAGGGCATGCGGGCCAACCCGCACCTCGATTTCGCGGGCGAGGTCCGGGCGGCGACGCAGTTCCCGACCTTCCACGCCGCCAAGATCCAGGATGTCGCCACGGCGCGCCACGCCATCGCCTCGGGCAAGCTCGACATGGTGGGCATGACCCGGGCACATATCGCCGATCCGCACATCGTCGCCAAGATCCTGCGCGGCGAGGAGGACCGCATCCGCCCCTGCGTCGGTGCGAACTACTGCCTGGACCGGATCTACCAGGGCGGCATGGCCCTCTGCCTGCACAACCCCGCCACGGGCCGCGAGCTGGAGCAGCCGCACCTTGTCCCGAAGGCCGGGAGGCGCAGGCGCGTCGTGATCGTCGGGGCCGGCCCCGCGGGCCTGGAGGCGGCGCGCGTCTCGGCGGAGCGGGGCCACGAGGTGATCCTGCACGAGGCGGCAAACGATCCCGGCGGCCAGGTGCGCCTGACGGCCCAGACCCCGCGCCGGGCGGAGATGATCCAGCTCATCCAGTGGCGCTTGGAGGAATGCACCCGCCAGGGCGTCACCTTCCACTTCAACAGCTACGCCGAGGCCGAGACCGTCCTGGCGGAGAGGCCCGATGTCGTCATCGTCGCCACCGGCGGGCTGCCCCATACCGAGGTCCTGGCGGAGGGCAACCCCCTGGTCGTCTCCGCCTGGGACATCCTCTCGGGCGACGCGGCACCGGGCGAGAACGTTCTGATCTTCGATGACGCCGGGGACTTCGCGGGCCTCCAGGCGGCCGAGAAGATCGCGGCCACGGGCGCCCGGGTCGAGGTGGTCACCCGGGACCGGGGCATCGCCGCCGAGGTCATGGGCATGTCCCTCACCCCTGCCATGCGGGAGCTGCAAAAGCGCGAGGTCACCTTCACCGTGACCTGGAAGCTCGACGCCGTGCGGCGGGAGGGCAACGGCCTTATCGCCACCCTGGGCAGCGACTACGGCGGCGCGACCCGCGAACGCCCTGTGGATCAGGTGGTGGTCAACCACGGCACCCGGCCGCTCGACGATCTCTATTTTGACTTGCGGGAGGGGGCCACGAACCTCGGCGAGGTGGACTACGAGGCCCTCATCGCGGGCCGCCCGCAGGAGGTGCTGCGCAACCCCGAAGGCCGCTACCAGCTCTTCCGCGTCGGCGATGCCGTCGCCGCCCGCAACACCCACGCGGCGATCTACGACGCGCTGCGCTTCTGCAAGGTGATCTGAGATGCGCTCGACCAAGACCCTTCACGTGATCTCGGCCCATGCCGAGGGAGAGGTGGGCGACGTGATCGTGGGCGGCGTCCTGCCACCGCCGGGCGAGACCCTCTGGGACCAGAGCCGCTGGATCGCCCGCGACGAGACCCTGCGCAACTTCGTCCTGAACGAGCCACGCGGCGGTGTCTTTCGCCACGTGAACCTGCTGGTGCCGCCAAAGCACCCCGAGGCCCAGGCCGCCTGGATCATCATGGAGCCGGAGGACACGCCGCCCATGTCCGGCTCCAACTCCATCTGCGTCGCCACGGTACTGCTCGACGGCGGCCTCGTCCCCATGCAGGAGCCCGAAACCCACCTGGTGCTGGAGGCACCCGGCGGGCTCGTGCGGGTGCGGGCTTCCTGCCGGGAGGGCAAGGCCGAGCGGATCTTCGTGGAGAACGTGCCCTCCTTCGCCGCGCAGCTCGATGTGCCGCTGGAGGTCGAGGGGCTGGGCAGCCTCACCGTGGACACCGCCTACGGCGGCGACAGCTTCGTCATCGTCGATGCCGAGGCCCTGGGATTTGCCCTGAGCGCAGACGAGGCCCACGACATCGCCACCCTCGGCGTCCGCATCACCAACGCCGCCAACGCCCAGCTCGGCTTCGAGCACCCCGAAAACCCCGACTGGCGGCACATCTCCTTCTGCCTCTTCGCCGGGCCGCTGAAAGAGGGGCCGGACGGGCTCGAGGCCGGATCAGCCGTCGCGATCCAGCCCGGCAAGGTGGATCGCTCCCCCACCGGCACCGCCCTCTCGGCCCGCATGGCCGTGCTGCACGCCCGCGGCAGAATGCAGGTGGGCGACCGGCTCACCGCCCGCTCGGTGATCGGCTCGACCTTCGGCGGCAAGATCCTGGGCGAAACCAACGTCGGCCGCCGCCCCGCCATCCGCCCGGAAATCTCCGGCCGCGGCTGGATCACCGGCATCCACCAGCACATGCTGGACCCCTCGGACCCCTGGCCGGAGGGCTACCGGCTGTCGGACACCTGGGGCGCGCGGTGAGGCTGGGGTAGCAGACTGAGGATCGACTCTCCCCGTCTCTGATCTTCTATTCCGGCCCGAGGGCCGTCACGCTGCGGTGGGTAATCTCTTCGCCCGACTTGGCATCCATGAGAACAGGCGCAATGGGCTCCCCCGTCCTGCGGGAAACCAGGGTGACAGCGGACCGATCCGGTGCAGGCACGTGTTCGTCTGCCCACTCGATCAGGGACACCAGCACCGGGTAGAGCGCCTTGCCGCGATCCGTCAGCCGGTATTCGTAGCGAACCGGGCGTTCCTGGTAGGGCTCGCGCCGCAACACGCCGGCGGCCTCCAGCTTGCGCAGCCGTTCGGACAGAAGATGGCGCGTGATGCCGAGCCTCTCCTGCATCTGCTCGAACCTGCGGATGCCCATGAAGCAGTCTCGCAGGACAAGCATGGTCCAGCGGTCACCGATGACGGAGAGGCCGCGGGCGACGGGGCAGGCTTCGTTCTGCAGATCATTCCATTTCATGGTCCCATCATAGCAGCAATTGACAGGTTCCGAAAAGGAACTCATAGATGGTGCGTTCAAAAAAAGAACGGACGTTAAGAGCTTCTGGGGGAGGATCGGATGAGTGCGAGCAGGAATACCACGACAGTAAGAGGGATTTTCGCTCTACCAGGCACCCGTCCCCGAGGAGCCTTCTGATGGCTGTCGCGCCGCCCACCTCCGCCGCGCTTCTGCACGCCGATGCGGCGGAGCGCGCACGGGCGTCCCGCACGCGCCTCCTGCTCGAAGCTCCCATCGCCCCGACCCTGGCAAAGCTGGCCGCACCAAACGTGATCGCGATGTTCGTGCAGGCCGCACAGGGCATCGCGGAGGCCTACTTCGCAAGCAGAATGGGAGTCACCGCCCTTGCGGGGCTGGCCTTGGTGTTTCCTCTCGTGATGCTCACGCAGATGCTTTCAGCCGGTGCGATCGGCGGTGCGATCTCGGCCTCGGTTGCTCGGGCGCTCGGGGCGTCGGACCCGGCGCGGGCCGCCACCCTGACAATCGCGGCCTGGATCATCGCCGCCTGCCTCGCGCTTGCGATGGCGCTGCTGGTCATCCTGCTCGGCCCCCGCTTTTTTGAGCTGCTCGGAGGCGGGTCGGAGGCCATCGCGGCCGCGACAACCTATGCACTGGTGTTCTTTCCCGGCTGCATTGCGATCTGGCTCTGCAACGCCTCGCTCAGCGTGATCCGCGGCACGGGCGACATGCGGATTCCGGCGCTCATCCTGCTTCTTGTATCACTGCTGTCGATCCTGCTCGCAGGCGGTCTTGCCCTTGGGTGGGGTCCTCTGCCTGCGCTCGGCATGGCCGGGCTGGCGCTCGGGCCGGTCCTGGCCTTCGCAGCCGGGGGCAGCCTCGCCATAGGCTACATCGTCCTCGGCCGCGCCGGTCTGGCATTCCGGGGGGCGATCGGGCGGCTCAATGTTGACATGTTCCGTGACATTCTCAAGGTGGGGGCGCTCGCCTCCATCAATACCGTGCTCACAACCGCGACGATCATCATGATGACAGGCTTCGTAGGCCGCTTCGGCGAAGCCGCGCTGGCCGGCTACGGCCTCGGCGCGCGGCTGGAGTTCATGATGATCCCGGTGATCTTCGGCATCGGTGCGGCGATGACGGCCATGGTGGGCGCGAACATCGGCGCGGGCAGGATTGACCGCGCGCTGAGGGTGGCCTGGACCGGCTCCTGCGCGGCTGCCGGGATCGTCGGCGGGATCGGCCTTGTGCTGGCCATCCAGCCGGATCTCTGGCTGCGGCTTTTCCTGGAGCCATCGAACACCGCCGCGCTCGAGGCCGGACGCAGCTATTTCCGCATCGTCGGTCCCTTCTACGGCTTCTTCGGGCTGGGCCTTGCGCTCTACTTCGCCTCGCAGGGCGCCGGCCGCATGGTCTGGCCGGTGATCAGCAGCCTCGGGCGCATGGCCGTCGCCCTTGCCGGTGCCCTCATCCTCACAGGGCAGACAGACCTGGGCGTCACGGGCATCTTCGCGGCGATTGGGGGCGCCATGCTGGTCTACGGCGCGATCATCGCCCTGGCCGTCCGCTTCGGCGGTTGGGCGGAGGCCGGACCGTGACGTGAAGGGCGCGGCGCACAACTGCCGACCGGGGGGCGGGCAAACGGCCCCCGTCCTCCGGTCCTCCCGCTGTCCGCATCAGTCCCCCTCGGCCACGCCCGCCGCGCGCGCCCGCGCACGGCGCGCCCGGTAGCTCGGCACGATCACCAGCAAGACCGCGATGACCAGCAGGCCAAGCGTCATCGGGCGGTCCACCACGAAGCCAACGCCGTCATAAAGCTGCATCGAGCGGGCGAAGTTGTTCTCCATCATCTTGCCGAGGATGAATCCGATCAGCAGCGGGGCCAGCGGATAGTCGGCAAATTTCAGCGCCGTCGCACAGATGCCGAAGCCCACCAGCAGCAGTAGTTCGGTTGCATTGTTCTGCCCGATGTAGGCCCCCATCAGCGTGAAGAAGAGGATGAAGGGGATGAGATAGTTGCGCGGGATCGCAAGGACCTTGGCGATGTAGGGGATGAGCGGCAGGTTCAGGATCAGCAGGACAAAATTGCCGATGAACATCGACATGATGACGGCCCAGAAAATCTGCGGTTCGTCCAGCATCAGGCGCGGGCCCGGCGTGACGTTGAGCGCGATGAGCGCGCCCAGCAGGATCGCGGTGGTCCCCGAGCCGGGAATGCCCAGGGTCAGCAGCGGCACGAAAGAACCGGTGCAGGCGGCATTGTTCGCGGTTTCCGGTGCGGCAAGCCCCTTGACCGATCCCTTGCCGAATTCGTCCTGCTCGGCCTTGGGCGCGATGTTGCGTTCCACGGCGTAGCCCAGAAAGCTGGCAATCGTCGCGCCGGCGCCGGGCAGGACGCCGATAAAGAACCCCTGTACCGACTGCCTGCCGATCACAGGGGCAATGGCGCGGGCCTCCTGCCGGGTGATGCGCAGTTCCTTGATCTCGCCCTCGTCGCCCTTCACCTCCTTCGGTTTCAGGACCAGAAACAGGGCCTCGGGCAGGGCGAACATGGCCATGGCCAGGGTGACAAATCCAAAGCCCGACTGAAGGTCCATGATACCGCCCGTGAATCGCGGCTGCGGGAAGAGCGCGCCTTCGCCCACGGTGGACATGATCAGCCCCACGATGGTCATCAGCACCGCCTTGCCGACCTGACCGCTGCCCGCAAAGGCGGCAATTGCCGAGAGGCCGACGACCATCAGCGCGAAGTACTCCGCCGAGTGGAACAGAAGTGCGACGGTCGACAGGCCCGGCGCAAAGACCATCAGCAACAGCGCCCCCACGGTGCCGCCGCAGAAGGAGGCGATGGCGGCAATGGTCAGCGCCTTGCCCGCCTTGCCCTGCCGCGCCATGGGGTAGCCGTCAAAACTGGTCGCCACGGTGCCCGCCACGCCCGGCGCATTCAGCAGGATAGAGGAGGTCGAGCCGCCGAAGATCGCACCGTAGTAGACCCCCGCCAAGAGGATCAGCGCCGCCGAGGGGTCTCCGATGGTGATCGCGACCGGGATCATGATCGCGATGATTGACATCGGGCCCAGCCCAGGCAGCATCCCGATGAAGGTGCCGATCAGGCAGCCCGCGATGACCATCAGCAGGTTCTGGATCGAGAAGGCGGCACCAAGGCCGATCAACAGTCCTTCAATCATGGATCAGCCTCCGCTCAGCAGGAACGGCCAGGGCCGCAGGAAGATGCCCAGCACCTCATCCACGAGATACCAGACGACAAAACTGGCAAAGGCGGCCACGGGCACCAGGATATGATACTTCCGTTCGCCGAGGATGAGACCGCCGAGGGTCAGGAAGCCCGCCGTCGCCAGCAGGAACCCCGCAGGCCGGAGCAGGAGCGCGTAGGCAACCATCAACCCGAGGAGGACGAGCGCCTGTCCCAGGTTGTAGTCCGTCAGACGCCGGTAATCGATGTCCGGCTCTTTGCCGGTCTGCGGTGCCTTCTCCAGCCCCAGCAGGATGACAAGCGATGTGAGCACAGCCAGCACCGCGAGGATCTTGGGGAAGGTCGAGGGCCAGATCGGGTTGCGCTGCATGAAGGGTGGCAAGGCCTGATCCATCGTGAAGAAAGCGGCATAGCCATAGGCCAGTGCCATGCAAAGAATGACCAGCGCGATCCAGCGATCGAGTGCCATGAAACCCTCCCCAGTCTAAGGCGCCACCGGCCCGAACGGACGGGCCGGTGACAATGTGACGCGTTCAGCTTACAGGAAGCCGAGCTTTCTCATCAGGTCGCCAATCACCTGTTCCTGCTTTTCCAGGAACGCTGCGAACTCATCGCCGCTGTTGTGGATGTTGACCCAGCCGTTGCGCGCACGGACTTCCTCCCATTCCGGGGTCTCGTACATCTTGGTCAGGGCATCCTGATACATCGCCAGCTTGTCCGCCGGCAGGTCCGGCGCGGCAAAGAACCCGCGCCAGTTGACGAAGGTGGTGTCGATGCCCTGTTCCTTCATGGTCGGCGCATTGTCGTAGGCCGGAACGCGGGCGTCGGAGGTGACGCCGATGATCTTCACCTCACCCGCCTCGGCCAGCGCCACGGCTTCGGAGAAACCCGTCGACAGGGCCTTGATCTCACCCGACAGAAGGGCCGCCATGGCCGTGCCGCCCGCATCGTAGGGAATGTAATTGACCGCCAGCGGGTCCTTGCCGGCAGCCTCCATCACCATCGCGATGACAAGGTGGTCCATGCCGCCCGGCACCGAGCCTCCACCGATGGCAGTGCCCGACGCATCCGCGTCAAAGGCCGCCAGCAGGTCATCCATGGTGTCGATCGGGCTGTCCTTGCCGACCACGACAGCCGCATAGTCCCCGATCGTGCCTGCAACAAGCGTCAGGTCCCGGAAGCTGTTGGCGATCTCGCCGGTCAGGGCGCGGATCACGATGGGGGTGGAGTTCACCATCAGGGTGCCATGCTGGCTCTTGGCGTTCTCGATCAGGTAGCTGATCGCCTTGCCGCCGCCGCCGCCGGACATGTTCTCGTAAGAAGCGGTCCCCACCAGTCCCGCCTCGGTCAGCGCCTCGCCCGTGCCGCGCGCCGTGCCGTCCCAGCCGCCGCCCGCGCCGCCGGGGATCAGGAAGTGGATGCTCTCGACCACCTGGTGGCCGCCCGCGATGGCCGAGCCGGTGAATGCGAAGGCCGCAGCCGCGGCCAGTAGGGCGCGACGGCCCATTTCGAATGTCATTGTGTGTCCTCCCATTTGACAACAGCGGCCTCCACCGCTTCTGTCGTCCTCACTTGGGGGATAAACCTGACACAAAGCTGACACGCACCGCCCGTTGGTGCGCGGGAGGACTGTAAGCATGCGGTTCCTGTTGGTCGAAGACAATGCGCAACTGGCCGAGGCGGTGGTAGACCGGCTGGGGCTGGACGGGCATGTGGTGGATCACGCCGCAGACATCGAAACCGCGTGGGACTATGCGGCGACAACCAGCTACGACCTGATTTTGCTCGATATCATGCTGCCCGACGGGGATGGCCGCGCCTTTCTGGCGCGCCACCGCGCAGAGCAGTCGCAAACCCCGATCATCGTTGTCACGGCCCGTTCCGAAGTGTCGGACCGCGTCGGGATTCTCGATCTCGGGGCGGATGACTACATGATCAAGCCGATAGATTTTTCCGAGCTGGAGGCCCGCTGCCGGGCGGTTCTGCGCCGCAGGAGGGGGGAGGCACGCAACCTGCACACGCTGGGAGACCTCAAGTTCGATTCGCGGGCCGGCACGATTCTGATTGACGGGCGGTCCGTGCAACTGCGCACCCGCGAGCTGCGCCTGTTCGAAGTCTTCGCCAACGCGCCGGGGCAGATCTTTCCCAAGGCGGCGCTTGTCGACCGGCTCTGTTCCTATGACGAGGAGGTCACCGAAAACGCCATCGAGGTCTATGTCGGGCGCCTCCGCCGGAGGCTAGAGGGCTCAAACCTCCAGATCACCACCGTGCGCGGCCTTGGCTACAGGCTGGATACGCCGTGACCTACGCCAACCAACCCGCGTCGCAGGGCTCGATCCGTCGGCGGTTGCTGGCGTCGCTGCTGGCCGGGGCAGCGGTGCTTGCGGTGGTGGTCTATGTCATGGTGCTAATTGTGGCCCGACAGGTCGCGCAGGACAGTCAGGACAATGTGCTGGCCGCCTCGGCCCAGTCCATCCTCGACAGCGCGCGCATATCAGGCGGCAGCATCACCGTGGACCTGCCCTATGCCGCGCTCTCGATGCTCGACAGCGTGTCGCAGGAGCGGGTCTTCTATGCCATCCGGCTCGGCGGCGAGTTTCTGTCCGGCTACGACAGCTTGCCCGAAGCAGGCCGGCCAACCAGCCCGGCGGCCACCTTCGCCTCCACCGAATTCCTCGGCGAGGAGGTCCGTATCGCCACCGTGCGCCGCCCCCTGTCGACGGACATTGGCCAGCAGGTGCTGATGGTTTCGGTCGCCCAGACCCTGTCAGGGCAAAAGCAGACCCTCGCCGGTATCTTCCGGACTTCAATCGCTGTGGCAGGCGGCATCTTCCTCCTGCTCGTGCCCTTCGCGGCGCTCATCGCGCGCAGCACCATTCACCCGCTCGACCGGCTGACCGCCTCGGTATCCCGGCGCGGGCCGCAGGACCTGCGCCCGGTTGCGGCGCCCGTGCCCGTCGAGATGGTGCCTCTTGTGACCTCGCTGAACACCTTCATGGGTCGGTTGCAGACCTCTCTGTCGCGCTCCGAAGAGTTCATTGCCGAGGCGGCGCACCGGGTGCGCACCCCGCTGGCCATCGTGCGTACCAAGGCCGAGATCATCCAGCGCAAGACCAGCGACGCCGAGACCCGTGTTGCCCTGAGCGAAATGATCCACGCCATCGACGACAGCTCGCGCACGGCGGGTCAGTTGCTCGACCATGCCATGGTCACGTTCCGGCTCGATCACCTCTCCGAAGAGTTGGTCGATCTCCGGCACCTGATCGCCGACTCGGTGGATCGCCTCGCCCCGCTTTCCGACCTGAAGAACATCACTCTTGCCACCGGGGACCTGGAAGCCCTGCAGGTGCGCGGCGACCCCATCCTTCTGCAAAACGCCCTGCAGAACATCCTGGACAACGCGATCAAGTATGCGCCCGGCGGCGCGCGGGTGAATGTCGAGGCCCGGCAGATCGGAGCGGAAGCGGTGGTCCGCGTCATCGACACCGGCCCCGGCTTTCCGCAGACCCAGGCCGAAGACCTGACCGGTCGCTTCGTGCGCGGCGCCAATGCGCAGGGTGTGGTGGGCTCGGGCCTCGGCCTGACCATCGTGCAAGAGGTGGTCAGGGCCCACCGCGGCAGGATGCAGACCGGAAACATTGATGGAGGCGGCGCATGCGTCATGTTCTTCTTGCCCTTGGCCTGACATGGCTTGCGGGCCTCGCGGCTGCCTTCGAGATCGAGGCCCAGGCGCGCTTCGGACCGGCTGACAGCCCCCTTGAGCTCCGCATTCTCTCGACCGCCGACATCTCCTTCTTCGAGCCGATGATTGCCTCCTTCCTGGCCGCCGAGCCGGAGGCCGCCATTGACTACACCGTCGCCAGCTCCGCCGAGGTGATGCGCGCCATCGACAAGGAGGGCGAGGCCTTCGATGTCGTGATTTCCTCGGCCATGGACCTGCAGACGAAGCTCGCCAATGACGGCAAGGCGGTGCGTCACGCCTCACCGGCGAAGCAGCAACTGCCAGACTGGGCAAGCTGGAACGAAGTTCTCTTCGCCTTCACGCAGGAACCGGCCGCCATCGTTGTGTCGCGGGCGGCCTTCGAGGGCGGCGCGATCCCGAAGGATCGCCAGGGCCTGATTGATCTGCTCCGTGAAAACCCTGACCGGTTCCGAGGGCGTGTCGGCACCTACGACGTGCGCCAATCCGGGCTGGGCTATCTCTTTGCCACGCAGGACACCCGTGCCTCCGAGACCTTCTGGCGCCTAGCCGAGGTTCTCGGCAGCCTCGACGCAAGGCTCTACTGTTGTTCCTCCGAGATGATCGAGGCGGTCAAGACCGGAGAGCTCCTGATCGCCTACAACGTGCTGGCAAGCTACGCGGCGAACCGCACAGACCGCGAGGAGTTCGAGATCATCCTGCCCGCCGATTTCACGACCGTCATGCTGCGCACCGCCCTGATCCCCGCAAACGCCCCGTCGCCCGGCCTGGCCCGCGATTTCGTGGATCACCTGCTGGCCCGATCCTTCGGACCTCAGGCAAAACCTCTCACGCACCCGGCGATCGACCTGCAAAGGATCGAAACCTCTCTCAACCGCATCCGGCTCGGCCCCGGCCTGCTGGTTTTCCTCGACCAGCTCAAGCGGGCGGCCTTTCTCGCGGAGTGGGAAAGCGCGGTCTTGCAGAACTAGCGTGGGGCGTCTCGACGGTCGGAGATGCCGCGAAGCGCAATGAACCGAGCGCGCGTTTCGCTAGGAATGACTGATCGTCGAAAAAATGGTGCCCCCACACGGACTCGAACCGCGGACCTACTGATTACAAATCAGTTGCTCTACCAGCTGAGCTATAGGGGCCGACGCGCCGGGCGTCAGGGCGGGGCGGGGCCGCGCCTGGGGGATGCTTAGGGGATCGCCGGGGGCGATGCAAGCGCTCTTGCCGGGCCGTTGCGCGAATTCTTCAGCCCGGCCCCCGCGGCCCGCCCCGGGGCAGATTGCCGTTGTGCCGCGCGGCGCCAAGAGGCTATCCATCCCCCACCCGAGGACCCAAGAGAGAAGCCATTCCATGCGGCTCATCCTGCACACAGGCGCCCACTACACAGAGCAGGAGCGGCTGATGAAATCCATCCTGCGCAACAAGGAGATGCTGCGCGCGCGCGGCATGGCCGTGCCGGGGCCGGGGCGCTACCGCACGCTGATGCGCGACACGCTCAACGCCCTGCACCGCCAGGCCCCCTCCGAGAACGCCCGCGAGATCCTGCTCGACGCCATCCTCGACGAGGAACCGGCCGAGCGCGTCCTGCTCTCCGATCCCAACTTCTTCCGCACCCCAGGCACCGCCGTCCAGGCCGGGCGGCTCTACCCGGCGGCGGCCAGCCGCATGGCCCACATGGCCGCCCTCTTTCCCGAGGACGAGATCGAGATCTTCATCGCCATGCGCAACCCCGCCGCCCTCCTGCCGATCTTCCACGGGGTCTCGCTCGACCCCTCCGAGGGGGCCTTCTGGGGCGGCCGCGCGCCCCAGGAGATCCGCTGGTCCGACACCCTGCACGACATCCGCGCCGCCGTGCCGGAGGTGCCCATCACCGTCTGGTGCAACGAGGACATGCCGCTGCTCTGGGCCTCCATCATCCGCGCCATCTGCGGCCTGCCCGAGGGGGAGAAGATCGTCGGCGGCTTCGATCTGCTCTCTTCCATCATGAGCCGCGAGGGGATGCAGCGCTTCCGGGCCTACATCGACAGCCACCCCAACATGAGCGAGATCCAGAAGCGCAAGGTGATCGCCGCCTTCCTCGACAAGTTCGCCCTGGAGGAGGAGATCGAGGAGGAGCTCGACATGGCGGGCTGGACCGAGGAACTGGTGGAGGAGCTGACCGCCCTCTACGATGAGGATATGGACCTCGTGGCCCAGCTGCCCGGGATCACCTTCCTCAGCCCCTGAGGCAGATGAGCTTCACCCTCTAAGCCGCGCCACCGTCTCGCTAATCTCCTGGTAGGCCGCCTCCACGTCCGCCTCGGTGCAGCTCCAGCTGCCGGCCTGAAAGCGGATCACCAGCGTCCCGTCGATCCGCGTCTGGGTGAGGTAGATCCGGCCCCGGTCGTTGATCTCCGTGAGGGCGCGCTGGGTCAGGGCCTCGCCCGCCGCCGCGCTCGCGCCGGTCAGCCGGAAGGTGAAGAGCGAGAGGATCGGCGGGGTGACGATCTCCACCCCCTCCAGCGCTGCCAGCCGGGTGCAGAGCCCCTCGGCCCAGGCGACATGGTTGCGGATCATGGCGCGCAGCCCCTCCAGCCCGTAGGCCCGCAGCAGGAACCAGAGCTTGAGGGCGCGGAAACGGCGGCCAAGGGGCACCGACCATTCGGAGTAGTTGACGATCCCGTCGGCGCCCTCGGTCTTGAGGTACTCGGGCTGGATCGCCAGGGTCTTCACCAGGTCCTTCGGGTCGCGCAGGTAGTGGGCGGTGCAGTCGAACTGTGCCCCGAGCCACTTGTGCGGGTTGAGCACGATGGAATCGGCCCGCTCGGCGCCCTGCCAGAGGGGCTGCATCTCGGGGCAGATCATGGCCGCCCCGGCCCAGGCCGCATCGACGTGGGTATAGAGCCCCTCGGCCTCGGCCACCGCCATCACCGCAGAGACATCGTCCGTCGCCCCGGCCGAGGTGCCGCCGACGCAGGCGATGATCCCCGCAGGCAACATCCCCGCCGCCCGGTCCGCCGCGATGGCGGCGCGCAGGGCCTCCGGGTCCATGGCCCGCCTTTCACCCCTGGCGGGGATGCGCACCAGGTTTTCGTCACCGATCCCGGCGATCCAGATGGCCCGGTCGATGGAGGTATGGACCTCGGTGCTGGCATAGATCCGAAGCCGTGGCTGGCCCGAGAGGCCGGCCCGGTTGCCCGCCCAGTTCAGCGCCCGCTCGCGCATTGTCAGGACGGCGCAGAGGGTGGCCGTGCTGGCGCTGTCCTGGATCACCCCGGTGAAATGCCCCGGCAGGCCCGTGGCCAGGCGCAGCCAGTCCATCACCCGGGTTTCCAGCTCGGTCCCGGCGGGCGAGGTCTGCCAGAGCAGGCAGTTGGCCGCCATGGCCGTCACATAGGCCTCGGCCAGGGCCGAGACGGGGGCGGCATTGGCCGGGAAGTAGGCAAAGAAGCGGGGATGCTGCCAGTGGGTCATGCCGGGCACGATGGTCCGGTCGAAGTCCTCCAGGATGCTGTCCAGCGGCTCGGCCTCTTCGGGCGGCGCCTCGGGCAGTTGCGCCAGGATCTCGCCGGGGCGGGTGCTGGCGCGCACCGGGCGGTCGCGCAGGGTGCGGTGGTACTCGGCGGCCCAGCGGGCGGCCTCGGCGCCGCGCTCGGCGAACTCCTCCCACTTCATGGGCGCACCTCTCCTGTCTGCTGGTTGCCGCTCATCTGCCTCTCCCCCAATAATTTGTTAACGCCTGTCTAAAGGACAGCCCCCGCCTGTCAATCGGCGGGCGCCTCCGACAGGGGCCACCAGTGCAGCCCGGCGGGCGCGAGGGTCAGGCCGCCGTAGCGCACCGGGTCGGGCCCGTAGTTGAAGGCGAAGCGGTGGCTGGCGGTGTCGCGCAGGCGCAGGCCCTCGGGCAGGGGGCGCAGCACCAGCCCCGTGCCCTCCGCCAGGAGGTGCAGCACCCGCTCCCAGAGGGCCGTATCGGGCCAGCCGCCGAGGTAGTGCAAGGGCCCGCCCGCCACCAGCAGGGGCGCGCCCGTGTAGTCCTCAAGCAGGATCTCGGCACTTCCCTCGATCTCCTCCAGCCAGTGCTGCACCGCGCCCCCGTCGGCCAGGGGCCGCCTCGTGCCCGGCGGCAGGCTCTCGACCCGCCGCACGGTGCAGTCGAGCCCGGCAAGGTTCGGCCCCATGGGCACCTGGAGGCTCAGCTCCGGTGTCACCTGGTTGCTGCGCGGCCCGAAGAGGCAGTGCGCGCCGCTCTCGCGCAGCCGCGCCTGGAGCGCCTCTGGCACCTGGGCGAGGCCCGGCGCCAGGATCAGCGCGTAGCCCGCGAAGCTCTCGGCGTCGGGCGGCAGGATGTCCACCGAAAGGCCCTGGCGGCGCAGGGCGCGGTAGGTCTCGAAGGTGAGGCGGAAGTAGTCGAAGTCGGCCCCCTGGGGCAGGACCTTCCAGGCCCAGTCCGAGGCATAGTCGAAGATCAGCGCCACCGGCGCCCGCGCCTGGCCCGTCTCGGGCATGGCCTCCAGCTCGCCTGCCAGCTGCGCCACCTCGGCCCAGGCGGGGCTCTCGCTGTCGTCGGGAAAGCGCAGGCCCGCGTGCATCTGCTCCTGGCCAAAGGGCACCTGCCGCCAGCGGAAGTAGCTCACCACTTCGGCGCCGTGGGCAAAGGCCTCCCAGGACCAGAGCCGCACCATGCCGGGCAGGGGGGCGGGATTGTAGGGCGCCCAGTTCACCGGCCCGGGCTGCTGCTCCATGACCCACCAGCGGCCCCCATTCAGGCCCCGGTAGAGATCGTGGTGAAAGGCCTGCATGTCGGGGTCACCCTGGCGCAGATAGCGCGCCTTGTGGCCCGCGTCCCCCTCCAGCCGGTCCGAGAGAAAGCCGATGGGGTAGCTGTCCCAGGAGGCCACGTCGAGGTCCCGCGCCAGGGCGTGGTGGTCAAACTCGGTGACCCGGCCCATGTAGTTGTGGATCAGGGGCGCCTTTGTCAGGGGCCGCAGGGCCGCCACCTGGGCGCGGTTCCAGACCACCACCTGGTCCGAGGCGAAGCGCCGGAAGGCCAGCTCGTGCGCCGGGTTGGCCTGGGTCACGGTGAGGTTGGGCAGGTCGATCTCCTCGAAGCTGCCGTACTCCATGGACCAGAAGACATTGCCCCAGGCCCGGTTCAGCGCCGCGATGCTCTGGTATCTCTGGCCCAGCCAGTCGCGGAAGGCCGCGCGGGCCGCCTCGGAGTAGCTCAGGACGGTCTCGTGGCAGCCATACTCGTTGTCGATCTGCCAGGCCGCCACGTGGCCATTTGTGCCGTAGCGGCGGCCCAGCCGGGCGGCCATCTCGGCGGCGGCGGCGCGGTAGCCCGCGTGGCTGTGGCAATAGTGGCGCCGCGAGCCGAAGCGCCGCGGCCGCCCCTCCACATCCACCGCCAGCATGTCGGGAAAGCGCGCCAGCATCCAGCGCGGCGGCGTGGCCGAGGGGGTGCCCAGGATCACCTTCAGCCCGGCCGCCCCCAGGGTCTCGATCGCCCGGTCCAGCCAGCCCCAGTCGAAGCGCCCCGGCTCCGGCTCCAGCCGCGACCAGGCGAACTCCCCGATCCGCACCCACTCAAGCCCCAGGGCCGCCATGCGCGCGGCATCCTCGGCCCAGGTCTCCTCGGGCCAGTGCTCCGGATAGTAGCAGACGCCCAGGCTGCGCGTCACAGCAGGACCCGAGGTTCCGGCAGGCCCTGGCCCAGCCCCTCGGCCCGGAAGGTGGCCCCGTTGAGGGGCCGCTTGGCCAGGGCCTCGGGGCCCAGGTCCGTCCGGGCGGAGGTGACATAGAGGTCGCGCAACTCCGGCCCGCCGAAGGCGGGGCAGGTGGGCTGGCGCGCGGGCACCTCGATCATCTGAAGCTCCCGCCCCTGGGGCGAGTAGCAGACCATCCGCGCCGCCCCCCAGCAGGCCACCCAGAGGTTGCCCGCCATGTCGGTCACGGCGCCATCGGGGTTCAGCCGCGCCGCGCGCAGGTCCAGGAAGGTCGCGGGCGCGCCCTCGGGCCAGCCGGTCTCGGCGGCCAGCGGCTGGCGCATCACCCGCTGGGTGTGGGTGTCGGTGTAGTAGGCGCAGCTCCGGTCCGGCGCGAAGGAGATGGCATTGGCCACCGTGATCCCCTCGTAAAGCCGCCGCAGTTCGCCCCGGTAGTAGCGGTGGATGGCACCTGCGCCCTTTTCCGCCCGCTTGCCCATGGAGCCGATCCAGAAGCCGCCCCAGGGGTCCGCGCGCCCGTCGTTGGAGCGGGTCACGGTATTGTCGGCTTCCAGTGCCACCACCCGCTCGCGCCCGCCGCTCTCCGTATCGAAGCGCCAGAGGCCGCTTTCGGAGGCGATGAGCAGGTGCCGTTCGTCAAGCCAGCCGGCCGCCGAATGGTGCTCCTCGAACTGCCACTCTCGCCGCGCCTCACCCTGGCGCGCGTAGAGCCGCTTCTCCAGGATGTCGAACCAGTAGAGCGTGCCCGTCAGGGGATGCCAGAGCGGCCCCTCGCCAAGCGCGCAAAGGGTCTCGTCGAAGCACTTCATGGGGCCTCCTTCAGGGCTGTCACGATGTCCCGCGCACGGCGCGCCACCTCCGCCGCCGACCGGCCCGGGGCGTAGAGCGCCGTGCCGATGCCGAAGCCGTCCGCCGAGGCCGCGCGCCAGGCGGCGAAGTTCTCCGGCCCGGCCCCGCCCACGGCATAGACAAGGGTGCCCTCGGGCAGGACCGCGCGCAGCGCCTTAAGCCCGCCGGGCCCCGCCATGCTGCCGGGGAAGAGCTTCAGCCCGTCGGCCCCGGCCTCCAGCGCGGCAAAGGCCTCAGTCGGGGTGAAGATGCCGGGCCAGCTTGCCAGCCCGCGCGCCTTGGTCTCCCCTATCACCGCCGTATTACAGTTGGGCGAAACGATCAGGCGTCCGCCCGCCGCGTCCACCGCCGCCACCTGGTCCACGCTCAGGACGGTCCCGGCGCCGATCAGCGCCTCGGACCCGAAGCGCCCGGCCAGGCGCCCGATGGAGTCCAGGGCCTCGGGCGAATTGAGCGGCACCTCGATGGTGGTGATGCCTGCCTCGATCAGCACCGCGCCGATCTCCAGCACCTCCGCCGGGGTGATGCCCCGCAGGATCGCGATCAGGGGCAGGCTCATGGGGTCTCCTTCCCCTGCCGCCAGGCTGCCGTCAGGCCCGCGCGGGTCATCCGCTCGGCCTCCGCCAGGGTGGCCGGGGCGCCCTGCCGTTCCAGCCCCTTGGCATAGGCCCGGGCCATGCCCTCGGCCCCCAGTATGGCGATGCGGGTGCCCAGCCAGTAGGGCCGCGCCGCCGCCAGTTCGGCGCCGATCAGCAGCCCCGAGAGCCGCGCCCGCGCCGCCCCCGGATCGCTCCCCTCCAGCAGGTCCCTCGCGCGCAGCGAAAAGAGCCGCGCGGCCAGCTTCTCGGGCTTCATCAGGGCCTCCTCCAGTCCCGCCTCGAAGGCCTCCCCGTCCCACGCGCCGCCCTGCAGGGAATGGCGCAGCACCGAGCCCTCGCTCAGCAGGCCAAAAAGCTCCCCGGTCATGTAGGTCTCGAAGCTCACCACCTCGCCCGCGCTCACCTGGACCCACTTGCTGTGGGTGCCGGGCAGCAGGATCACCCCGTCCCAGCCCTCGTTGAGGGCCAGGAACCCGGCGATCTGGGTCTCCTCGCCGCGCATCACGTCGGGCGGGCTGGCCTGCTTCAGCCCCGGCACCACGCGCAGCGCGAAGGGCCCCTCCGAGAGGGCCGCGAAGGGGCCGCCCATGGGGGCGCAGGGCAGGGCGCGGTAGGGCGCCTCGATCCAGCCCTGGCGCGAGCCCACCATGCCGCAGGCCACCACCGGCGTGCCGGGGCCCACCTGCCAGCCCGCGCAGAGCCGCCTCAGGGCCGCGCCGAAGTCTCCCCGCCCGAGGCGCGCCATGCCCTCCTCTGAGCGGGCGCCGTCCAGCATCTCGCTGCCGCGCATGGCCCAGCCGCGCAGGTTGCTCGTGCCCCAGTCCAGGGCGATCCACTCGGGTATGATCTCGCTCTTGCTCATCGTCAGCCCGTATGGACCACGCCGCCGTCGACGACAATGCACTGCCCGGCCATCATGCGCGCCGTGTCGGAGGCCAGGAAGAGCACCGCATCGACCACATCCTCCGGCACCAGGTGGCTCTTCAGGCACTGGCGCGCCAGGTGGGCCTTGAGGTCCTCCTCCGTGGCCCACTGGTCCAGCTGCTTCTGGGTCAGGACCCAGCCCGGCGCGATGGCGTTGACGCGGATGCCGTCCGGCCCCAGCTCGCGCGCCAGGGCGCGGGTGAGGGCGGTGATCCCGCCGTTGGCCGCCGCATAGGCCGGGTAGCCCGCATTGCCCATCATGTAGCTGACCGAGCTGAAGTTGACGATCCGCCCGTCGCCGCGCGCCTTCATCGCCGGGGCCACCGCCTGGGCGGCAAAGAAATAGGCCTTGAGGTTGATCGCCAGCATGGCGTCCCACGCCTCCGGCGTCAGCTCCGCCAGGCTGTGACGGCGGTCATTGCCGGCATTGTTCACCAGCACCTCCACCGGCCCCTGGATCTCCGCCGCCCGCGCCAGGCTTTCCTGAAGCGCCGCCGTGTCGGTGATGTCGCCCTGCAAAAAGAGCGGCGCGCGCCCGTGCTTCTGCTCCATCTCGGCCACGAAGGGGCCCGCGTCCGAGCGCCCGATGAAGGCCACCTGCGCCCCCTGCGCCAGGAATCCGTCGGTCAGGGCCGCGCCGATGCCCGAGCCGCCCCCCGTGATGTAGACGGACCTGCCCGCCAGGTCGTGAAAGGTTGCCCGCTGGCTCATGGGGTCGGCTCCTTCGTCACTCTCTTTCTCCTTCCAGCACCCAGATCCGCTCCGGGAAGGACCAGGGCAGGGCGATCCCCTGCTGCATCAGCGCCGCCCCGCTGGCCACCAGGGGCCCCTCCTTCAGGGCCATCGCGCCGCGCGACAGGGCGGGCGCCTCGGCGCCGTTGCGCAGGGTCACGCGGTAGCGCGCCTCTGGCACCAGCCCACTCAGCCGCAGGCAGCGCGGCACGCTCTGGGCCGAGGCCGCCGCCTGGCCCGCGAAAAGCACAAAGCGGCTGCCATCCTCGGCCAGTTGCAGCTCGGCCAGGAGCGCCGGATCGTCACTGTCGAGCCGCAGGATGTCCGCCCCCCAGAGCCAGTGGCGGTTGGCCTTCCACCAGCCGGTGACGCTGCGCAGGGTCTGGGCCTCGGCCTCGGTCAGCTCGCGCGGGTCCATCTCAAAGCCCAGGTGCCGCTGGGCCGCGACCCAGGCCCGGAAGGCCATCTCCTGAACCCGCCCCGAGGTGTGGCAGCGGCGCGGCCCGACGTGGCTGCCCGTCACCGCGGCGGGTAGGAACAGCGCCGCCTCGTGCTGCATCCGCAGCCGCTCCAGGGCATCGTTGCTGTCGCTCAGCCAGACGCGCTGGGTCCGCTCCAGGATGCCGAAGTCGATCCGCCCGCCGCCGGAGGCGCAGGATTCGATCTCCACCTCCGGGAAAGCCGCGCGCAGCCGGTCGAGCAGGGCATAGGTGCCCCGCGCCTGAGCCGCCTCCGGGTGCGGCAGAAGCCGGTTGTGATCCCACTTGATGTAGCCGATGGGATGGGCCTCCAGCAGGGCCGAAATCACATCGAAGAGGTGGTCACGCACCGCGTCCCGGCCCATGTCCAGGACCAACTGCTGGCGCCCCGTCACCTGGTCCGCAGGCCCCAGCACCCAGTCGGGATGGGCACGGTAGAGGTCGCTCTCGGGGTTCACCATCTCCGGCTCCAGCCAGAGCCCGAACTGCATCCCCAGCCCCTCCACATGGGCGATCAGCGGCCCGAGCCCCTCGGGGTACTTGCGCGCGTCGACCTGCCAGTCCCCCAGGGCGCGCCTGTCATCGTCGCGCCGCCCGAACCAGCCGTCATCGAGCACGAAGCGCTCCGCCCCTAGGTCCGCGGCGCGGCTGGCGATCTCCTTCAGCTCCTCCAGCCGGTGATCGAAGTAGACCGCCTCCCAGCAGTTGTAATGCACGGGTCGGGGCAGGGCGGGGCCGGGCCAGGTCACCACCCTGTCGCGCAGGTGGCGCTGGAAGGCCCGCGCCACCCCGTTGAAGCCCGCACCGCTCTGCACCGCGAAAAGCGGCGGCGTCTCGAACTCTGTGCCTGGCGCCGCCTCCAGCCCGGCCGCCAGGCCAAACTGCACCTGCCGCCGCCCGTCGGGCAGCTCCTCGGCGACCATCCGGTGCCCGCCCGACCAGCCCAGGTGAAAGCCCTGGACCCGCCCGGCGCCGTTGCTGGCCCCCGGCGCGGGCACCAGCAGCGCGGGGAAGTGTTCATGCCCGCTGCGCCCGGTGCGGCTCTCGCGCATGCGGATGCCCGGCCCCCAGGGGCTGCGGCAGGGCTGGAACTCGCCGATCCAGCGGCCCGAGAAGTCCAGCATCTCGCGGGCCTCCGCCAGGCCCGGCAGGACGGGGGCGGCGAACCACTCCAGGATCACCTGCGCGTCGCTGCGCAACCGGGCGCGCAGGGTCAGCATCCCCGTCACCGGGTCGAGCGCGATCTCCGCCACATGCTCCAGCCCCAGGGCCGCGTCCCGGCTCACCAGCCGCAGGCCCGTCGCCTCCTCCTCCGCCGCCGCGAAGGCAAAGCGCGGATGCAGCGCCCGCCCCCCGGCATCCCGCAGAAGCAGCCCCGGCTGGCCCGGAAAGGCCCGGCCCGCCTCGGGGCAGAGGCTCAGGGGCGGATGGGCGTCCAGCATCCCGCCGGTCACGTCCCGCGCCGCCATCAGATCCAGCGTCGCCAGATCCTCCGCCTCGGGCAGGGGATCGCCCCAGTAGACCACCCGCGGCATCTGCCCCGCCGCAGCCCCCAGCACCAGGCACTGCCCGGCTCCCTCCAGACGCCAGTATCGGCTCATTTCACGGCGCCCAGGGTCAGACCCGCGATGAAGTGCCGCTGCATGAGGAAGAACATGGCCACCGGCGGCAGGGCGGCGACGATGGAGCCCGCGCTCATCAGGTGGTACATGGCCCGGAACTGGCTGTTGAAGGCCGTGATCCCCGCCGTCACTGGCTGGCTTTCAGGCCCCTGGGTCAGGACCACGGCCCAGAAGTAGTCATTCCAGATGAAGGTGAAGATCAGCACCGAGAGGGCCGCCAGGGCCGGCTTCATCAGGGGCAGCACCACGAACCAGAAGATGCGCCACTCCGAGACCCCCTCGACCCGCGCCGCCTCGATCAGCTCGAAAGGAAGGGCGCGGATGAAGTTGCGCATGAAGAGGGTGCAGAAGCCCGTCTGAAAGGCGATGTGGAAAAGCACCAGCCCCGTCTTGGTGTTGTAGAGGCCGAGGTCCAGCGTCAGGTCCCGCACCGGCACCATGAGGATCTGGAAGGGCACGAAGTTGCCCGCCACGAACATGAAGAAGATCCAGATGTTGGCCTTGAAGCGATAGACCCCGAGCGCGAAGCCCGCCATGGCCGAAAGCGCCACCGCCCCCAGCACCGTCGGCACGGTGATGAGGAAGGAGTTGAGCAGGTAGCGCGGCATGTCCGAGTTGAAGAAGACCTGGCCGTAGTTCTCCGCCAGATCGAAGGAGGAGGGCAGGCCCCAGTAGTTGGCATTGGTGAAGTCCGCCCCCGGCTTAACGGAAAAGACCGCCACGGCCAGCAGCGGCAGGAGCCAGGTCAGCAGCGCCAGGGGCAGGACCGCCTGGTAGGTGGCGCGGGCGGCGGGGCGGCGTTTTTCAAGCGGCGTGGGAAACATCAGCGTTCCTCCTCGCTGCCCGGGCGCGGCGGCAGGGCGGCCTGGGTGCGCTTGGGCAGGGCGGCGCGGATCGTGTCGTAGGAAACGAGGACCCGGTGGCGCAGCTCATCCTCCTCCACCCCGTCGGGCAGATGCACCCAGGAGCGGTGGAAGTACTTGGCCTTCTTGGCCACGCCCGCCTCGATCAGCATGGTGGCCGTCTCCACGTCCGGCGTCTTGAGAGAGAGGCCCGGCGTGACCGCCCCGACGCAGGCGAACATCTTGCCCCCCACCTTCCAGGCATCGTGCCCGCCGCCCCAGGGGTCCGAGACCTCGGCCCCCGGCAGCTCGGCGCAGATGGCGTTCAGGCGCTGGCGCAGCAGATCGGACACCATCAGCGGCCCCCTCTCTCGTCGCGGTACATGGACCAGAGGAAGTAGGCGATGAAGCAGAGCATGATGAGGAAGAGCACCACGGCGATGGCCGCCCCGTAGCCCATGCGGAAGCCATACTCCGACAGCGCCACCTCGAACATGTAGAAGGCCAGCACCCGGGAAGAGCCGAAGGGCCCGCCGCCGGTCATGATGGAGATGAGGTCAAAGGAGCGCAGGGCGCCGATGATGGTCACCACGAAGGCGATGAAGGTCGCGGGCTTCAACTGCGGCAGCACCACGTGCCAGAGCATCCGCCAGCCCTTGGCCCCGTCCAGCCGCCCGGCCTCGATCTGCTCGGGGTCCACGGCGTTGAGGCCGGTGAGGTAGAGGATCATGCAGTAGGCCGTCTGCGGCCAGAGCCCGGCGATGATGACCCCGTAGGTCACCAGGTTCTCGTTGCCCAGCATGTTCACCGGGCCAAGGCCGAACCACCCCAGGACCACGTTCAGAAGCCCGAAGGCGGGATCGTAGAACCAGGTGAAGACCAGGCCGACAACCACTTGGGAGATGACGAAGGGAAAGAAGAAGAGCGACTTGTAGAGCCTGATGCCCGCAACCGTCTGGTTCAGGAACAGCGCGATGAAGAGCCCCGCCGGAATGGCGGCGAGGTAGAGCACCAGCCAGATCAGGTTGTTCTTGAGCGAGACGTAGAAGGCGTCCCGGTCCACCCACTCGTAGTAGAGGTCCTCGTAGTTGCGCAGGCCGATATACTCCGCCTGGCCCAGCCCGTCCCACTCGTAGAGCGACAGGTTGAAGGACTGGAAGATCGGGAAGACCACGTAGAAGGCAAAGAACAGCAGCGCGGGCGCCAGGAACAGCCAGGGCGCCAGGCTCTGCTGGTTGCGCAGCCAGAAGCCCCTATCGGGGGCGGCGGTCTCGGGCAGGGCGGCGCGGGTCATCGGGTGATCCTTGAGGGCAGCGAAGTCGCCGCGCCCGAGGCATGCCCGGGCGCGGCTCGATCATGGGATCAGTCGTAAATCCGGTCCCGCGCCCGCTCCAGCTTGGCGAGGATGCGGTCCAGGTTGTCGGGCTTCACCATGAACTCCTGGAAGCCTTCCATCGCGACCTTGGCCATCTCGGCGGGGGCGTCCCGGTCAAAGAACTGGGCCACCCCGCCGGGCGAGTTGGAGGACAGCATCGCGAAGCCCTCGTTGAGGAACTTATCGTCATCCACCGAGGACTGGGCGTTCACCGGCAACTGCCCCAGGGCGTCGCCCGCGTTGATGATCGTCTGCTCCTCGGCCGAGACCACGTGGCGCAGGAAGGCGCGCGCGGCCTCCTTGTTCTCCGCGTTGGCGGGGATGTGGAAGGTATCCGTCGGCGCATCCTCGGCCAGCTCCACATCCGGGTTGATCGCCGGGAACTGGTAGAAGCCCAGCTGATCGTCGCTCAGGCCCGCCTCGCGCAGGGGGGCGACGGCGAAGTTGCCCATCAGGTAGGCCGTGGCCTCACCATTCACCATGAAGGGCAGGGCCTCCTGCCAGGAGTAGGTCTGGTGGTTGTCGATGAAGCCGCCCATGTCGATCAGCTCGCGCCAGTTGGCGAAGGTGGCCCGCACCTCGTCGCTCTCCCAGGAGGCATCCCCCTGCAAAAGCTGCATGTGGAAATCAAAGCCGTTGGTGCGCATGTTGAGGTAGTCGAACCAGCCGCCGGCGGTCCAGAGGAACTTGGTCCCGATGGTATAGCAGGCCCGGCCCGACTCGACGATCTTGGCGCAGTTGGCCTTCTCCTCCTCCCAGGTGGCGGGCTCGCTCAGGCCCAGCTCCTCGAAGATGTCCTCCCGGTAGTAGACGCCCCACTGGTAGTAGGTGTAGGGCACGCCCCACTGCTTGCCGTCGATCGTCATGGCCCCCTTGGTGGAGGCGAGGTTGTTGGCGATCTCCTCCTCCGCCCAGAGGTCGGAGACGTCCTCGAAAAGCCCGGCCTCCACGTAGGGCCGCATCCGGTTGGCGGCATACCAGGTCGCCACGTCCGGCGCGTCGGCGGTCAGGAAGTTGCGGATCTGGGTCTTGTAGGCCTCCCGGTCGATCACCGTGGTCTCGATGTTGAGGTCCGGGTGCTGCTCCTGGAAGCGGCCGATCATGCCCTCCATGGCCGCGCGGGGGGCGGGGTTGGAGGTGTCCAGAAAGATCTTCAGATCGCCGGTCAGCTTGGCGTGGCCATCGGCCAGGGCGGCCCCGGCCAGCACCGTGGAGCCGGCCAGGGCCCCCAGCAGGGTGAGTTTCGTCAATGTCATCGTGATCCTCCCAGATATGACATGCTGTCTGTGCGGTGGTTGTCTTGGTCTTTTTGGGTTCCAATATTTGGGACCAGGTTTTATATATTGAAAACTACACCGCAGCCTGCCAATCTTGTCAAGGGACTTGGCGCTTGGCCGCGCCCCCAAGGGAGGAGAGAAAGCCATGTCCGGCGACGGCACGGTGGGAAAGGCGATGGACGTGCTCGACCAGGTGGCGGCCTTTGGCCGTCCGGTGCGCTTTGCCTCGCTGCTCTCGGCCAGCCCCTATCCCAAGGCGACCCTCTACCGCTTCCTCCAGACCCTCGTGCGCCAGCGCCTGCTGGAATATGACCCCGAGCGCCAGACCTACGCGCTGGGCGTGCGCCTGGTGCGCCTGGCCCATGCCGCCTGGAGCCAGTCCAGCCTCGCCCCCATCGCCCGGCCCCACCTCGATGCCCTCTCGGCGCGGCTTGGCCTGACGGTCCACCTGGCGCAGCTCGACAACGGCCAGGTGCTCTACGTGGACAAGCGCTCCGCCGCCCAACCGGTGGAGATGTTCAGCCAGGCGGGCAAGATCGGCCCGGCCTACTGCACCGGGGTGGGCAAGGTCATGCTGGCCTTCCAGCCCGAGACGGAGCGCGCCCGGCTCCTGACCCAGCAGTCGTACCACCGCTTCACAGAGACCACCCTGACCAGTCCCGAGGCCCTCGCCGCCGAACTCTCCGAGATCCGCGCCCGCGGCCACGCCCACGACCGAGAGGAGCACGAGCCGGGCATCATCTGCGTCGCCGTGCCGATCCTCTCCGACAGGGGCCGGGTGCTGGGCGGCATGTCGGTCACGGGCACCAC
This sequence comes from Sulfitobacter sp., assembly GCA_965212515.1. Lineage (GTDB taxonomy): Bacteria > Pseudomonadota > Alphaproteobacteria > Rhodobacterales > Rhodobacteraceae > Sulfitobacter. The sequence continues at coordinate 358,995 of OZ243122.1, read as the reverse complement.
CAAGGCCCTGAGCCTGGAGACACTGACGGGCCTCGTGCCCGACCTGCACAAGACCGCCCGCGCCGTGGCGGCGGAGGCCGAGGCCTGGGTCTTTCCCGGCTACGGCGAGGACACGGCAGAGGCGCAGCAAGCCATGGGAGCCCAGAGATGACAGGCATCACCCTGCAAAACGCGATCAAGCGCTACGGCGATGTCCAGGTGATCCACGGCATCGACCTGGAGGTGGCGGACGGCGAGTTCTGCGTCTTCGTCGGCCCCTCGGGCTGCGGCAAGTCCACCCTCCTGCGGATGATCGCGGGGCTGGAGGAGACAAGCCAGGGCAGCATCCACATCGGCGCGCGTGACGTCACCCGGCTCGACCCTTCCGAGCGCGGCGTCGCCATGGTCTTCCAGACCTACGCCCTCTATCCCCACATGACCGTGGCCGAGAACATGGGCTTCGGGCTGCGCATGAACGGCCACCCCAAGGCCGAGATCCGCGAGAAGGTGCGCCAGGCCAGCGACATCCTGAAGCTCGATCAGTACCTTGACCGCAAGCCCGCCAACCTCTCCGGTGGCCAGCGCCAGCGCGTCGCCATCGGGCGCGCCATCGTGCGCGGGCCCGAGGTCTTTCTCTTCGACGAACCCCTCTCCAACCTCGATGCCGAGCTGCGGGTCGAGATGCGGGTGGAGATCGCGCGCCTGCACAAGGAGATCGGCGCCACCATGATCTACGTCACCCACGACCAGGTGGAGGCCATGACCCTGGCCGACAAGATCGTCGTCCTGCGCGCGGGCCACATCGAGCAGGTGGGCGCCCCGCTGGAGCTCTACCGCGATCCCGACAACCGCTTCGTGGCGGGCTTCATCGGCTCGCCCGCGATGAACTTCCTGCGCGGCACCGTGGCGGGCGGCCAGGTCGATCTGCCGGCCCTGGGCCGCCGCGTCGATGTGACGGCCCGCCTGTCCGAGGAGGGGCGCCCGGTGATCCTCGGCATCCGGCCCGAGCACCTGGAGGTGGTGCCGGGCGGCGAAAACCTGCGCGCCGATCTCTCCGAGGCGCTGGGCGGGGTCAGCTACCTGCACCTGGCGACCCACACCGAGGAGCGCCTCATCGCCGAGGAGCGGGGCGACGAGCGGGCCCGCGAGGGCGACCGGGTGGAGATCACCTTCGAGCCGCGCCGCGCCATGCTTTTCGATGCGGACACGGAGCTGCGGATCCGCTAAGCCGCCACCATGACAAGTGATCTCCTGCCGCTCGCGGTCTTCGTCTTTGCCGGGCTCTTCTCGCCCGGCCCGAACGTCGTGATGCTCACCGCCTCGGGCGCCCGCTTCGGCTTCCGCGCCACCCTGCCGCATCTGCTGGGCGTGCCCTTGGGCACGGGCCTGCTGGCCGCCGCCTCGGGCCTCGGGGTGGGGGCCTTCCTGCTGGCCCTGCCGGACCTGCGCATCGCCCTCCAGGCCATCGCCGTGCTCTGGATCCTCTGGCTCGCCTGGCGCACCGCCCAGGCCGCCCGCGCCCCCCGCAAGGCCGACAGGGGCCGCCCCTTCACTTTTCTCGAAGCGGTGCTCTTCCAGGCCGTGAACCCCAAGATCTGGGCCGTCACCCTGGCCGCCTCGGCGGGCTTCGGCGCCGCCCTCGGCCCCGGGGCCGAGGCTCTGCGCCTCTTCGCCGTCTTTGCCGCCATCAACCTCGGCGTCTGCCTCTTCTGGACAACCGTGGGCCACCTCCTGGCGCCGCTCCTGCGCTCCGATGCCCTCTGGCGCGGGTGCATGAGCCTCATGGCCCTCCTGATGGCCGCCAGCGTGCTCCTGATCCTGCTCTGAGCGGCCCCCGTGCCATTACTTCACGCCTAAAATGTTTTTACTTGAAGCATAAACGGATTCGCCTTACCGTCCCGGCAAATCATCAAGGGAGGAAGAAGATGCGCGCAATCTGTCTGGGCGGTGGTCCCGCCGGCCTCTACTTCGCCATCTCGCTCAAGCTGCGCGACCCGTCGGCCGAGATCACCGTGCTGGAACGCAACCGCCCCGACGACACCTTCGGCTGGGGCGTCGTCCTCTCCGACGAGACCCTCCAAAACCTGGAGGAGAACGACCCCGTCTCGGGCCAGCGCATCCGCGAGAATTTCGCCTACTGGGACGACATCGCGCTCGTCTACAAGGGCACCAAGACCCTCAGCTCGGGCCACGGCTTCTGCGGCATCGGCCGCATGCGGCTGCTCATCATCCTCCAGGAGCGCGCCCGCGAGCTGGGCATCGACCTGCGGTTTGAAACGGAGGTCCAGTCCGCCTCCGCCTACATGGACGACTACGACCTCGTGGTGGCCTGCGACGGGCTCAACTCCAAGACCCGGATGGAGTTCAAGGACAGCTTCAAGCCCGACGTGGACGTGCGTAAGTGCCAGTTCGTCTGGCTCGGCACCCACCAGAAGTTCGACGATGCCTTCACCTTCATCTTCGAGGAGACGGAGAAGGGCTGGCTCTGGGTGCACGCCTACCAGTTCGACGACGACACGGCGACCTTCATCGTGGAGTGCAGCCAGGAGACCTACGACAACTACCGCTTCGGCGAGATCAGCCAGCAGGAGACCATCGCCATCTGTGAGGAGGTCTTCAAGGATCACCTGGACGGTCACAAGCTGATGACCAACGCCAACCACATCCGCGGCTCGGCCTGGATCAAGTTCCCCCGCGTGCTCTGCGAAAGCTGGTATCATGAGAACGTCGTGCTCCTGGGCGATGCCGCCGCCACGGCCCACTTCTCCATCGGCTCGGGCACCAAGCTGGCGATGGAATCGGCCATCGCCCTGGCCGAGCATGTCCACGCCGAGAGGGACATCGCCCAGGCTTTCGAGAAGTACGAGGCGGCCCGGCGGCTCGAGGTGCTGCGGCTCCAGTCGGCGGCCCGCAACTCCTTGGAATGGTTCGAGGAGGTGGAGCGCTACCTCGATCTCGACCCGGTACAGCTCAACTACTCGATGCTCACCCGCTCGCAGCGGATCAGCCACGAGAACCTGCGCGAGCGCGACGGCAAGTGGCTCGAAGGGGCCGAACGCTGGTTCATGGAGCAGGCCGGCGCCGGGGCCAACGGCCCGGTGCGCGCGCCCATGTTCGCCCCCTTCCAGCTGCGCGACATGAAGCTGGAGAACCGCATCGTCGTCTCCCCCATGGCCCAGTACAAGGCGGTGGACGGCTGCCCGACCGATTGGCACTTCGTCCACTACGCCGAGCGCGCCAAGGGCGGCGCGGGCCTTGTCTACACGGAGATGACCTGCACCTCCCCCGAGGGCCGCATCACCCCCGGCTGCCCTGGCCTCTACGCGCCCGAGCACGAGGCCGCCTGGAAGCGCCTGACCGATTTCGTCCACGCCGAGACCGACGCCAGGATCTGCTGCCAGATCGGCCACTCGGGCCGCAAGGGCTCCACCCGCATCGGCTGGGAGGGCATGGACAGGCCCCTGACCGAGGGCAACTGGGAGATCATCTCGGCCTCCGCCATCCCCTGGTCCGAGGAGAACGCGGTCCCGAAGGAGGCGACCCGCGCGGACATGGACCGCATCCGCGACGAGTTCGTCGCCGCCGCCGAGATGGCCGCGCGCGCGGGCTTCGACATGATCGAGCTGCACGCCGCCCACGGCTACTTCATCTCCTCCTTCATCTCGCCCCTCTCCAACCGGCGCGAGGATGACTACGGCGGCAGCCTGGAAAACCGCCTGCGCTACCCGCTCGAGGTCTTCCGGGCCATGCGCGCCGTCTGGCCGCAGGAGAAGCCCATGTCGGTGCGCATCTCGGCCAACGACTGGGCCGGTGACGATGGCGTCACCCCGGAAGAGGCGGTGGAGATCGCCCGCGCCTTCGAGGCGGCGGGCGCCGACATCATCGACGTCTCGGCGGGCCAGACCAGCACCGAGGCCAAGCCGGTCTACGGGCGCATGTTCCAGACCCCCTTCTCGGACCGCATCCGCAACGAGGCGGGCATCGCCACCATGGCCGTCGGCAACATTTACGAGGCCGACCACGTCAACTCGATCCTCATGGCCGGTCGGGCCGACCTCGTCTGCCTGGCGCGGCCCCACCTGAGCGATCCCTACTGGACCCTTCACGCGGGCGCGGCGATCGGCGACCGCCATGTGAAATGGCCCAGGCCCTACGAGGCCGGGCGTGACCAAACATGGCGGCTGGCCGATCGGGCCGCGGAAATGGAGCAGGTATGAGACAGGTATTGGTCACCGGGGGCGGCTCCGGCATCGGGCGCGCCGTGGCGCAGGAATTCGCGGCCAAGGGCGACGCGGTCACCATCGCGGGCCGCCGCCTGGAGGCGCTGGAGGAGACGGCCCAGGGCACCGACATGCGCTGCCTGACGATGGACGTGACCGACGAGCAGAGCGTCAAGGCGGTCTTTGACAGGCCCTACGACGTGGTCGTCGCCAACGCCGGCGCGGGCCACGCCATGCCGCTTGCCCAGATGCCCACCGAGGTCTTCACCGACACCCTCGCCGTGAACCTCACCGGGGTCTTCCTGACCTTCCGCGAGGCCCTCCAGGAGATGCCCAAGGGCGGCCGCCTGATCGCCATGGCCTCCATCGCCAGCCTTAAGGGCGGCGGCAACCTCGCGGCCTATGCCGCGGCCAAGCATGGGGTGCTGGGGCTGGTGCGCTCCGTCGCCGTCGAGGTGGCCCGCAGCGGCATCACCTGCAACGCCGTCTGCCCCGGCTTCGTGGACACGGACATGGCCGAGGGGGCCATCCGCAACGTCATGAAGCGCATGGAGGTGGAGCGCGACCAGGCCGAGAAGATGCTCGTCTCCAACAACCCCCTGCGCCGCATGATCACCCCCGACGAGGTGGTGGCCGCCGTCCGCTTCCTGGCCTCCGTCGAGGCCTCGATGGTCAATGGCCACGCCATGTCCGTCTCGGGCGGAGAGATATGAGCGACGCCAAGGACAGGGTGCGGCTCTGGCTGCGGCTGCTCAAGGTGGTCCGCGGGATCGAAAACGATCTGCGCGACAAGCTGCGCCGCGACCACAACACCACCCTGCCGCGGTTCGACGTCATGTCGGCCCTGTCGCGCCACCCAGAGGGGCTGAAGATGAGCCAGATCTCCGGGGTGCTGCGGGTCTCCAACGGCAATGTCACGGGCATCGCCGACCGGCTCAGCGACGAGGGCCTGGTGGAACGCATCCCCGTGCCCGGCGACCGCCGCGCCACCCTGCTGCGGCTGACCCGCGCGGGCCAGGCGGAATTTGCGGCCCAGGCCCGGGCCCACGAACAATGGATCGACGAGATGCTGCGCGGCATCACCCCCGAAGAGGCGCGCCAGATGGCCGCCCGGCTTCAGGATTTTGCCGCCGCGGCCGAAGACACAGAGGAGGGCAGAGCCCATGCGCAGTGACGTGAAACATTTCAAGTGCGAGATCGAGGCGGGCATCGCCACCGTCCGGCTGGACCGGCCCGACCGCAAGAACCCCCTGACCTTCGAGAGCTACGCCGAGCTGCGCGACTGGTTCCGCGACCTGGTCTATGCCGACGACGTGGACGTGGTGATCTTCGGCTCGAACGGGGGTAACTTCTCCTCGGGCGGCGACGTGCACGACATCATCGGCCCCCTGACCAAGATGTCCATGAAGGAGCTTCTGCAGTTCACCCGCATGACCGGCGATCTGGTGAAGGCCATGGTCAACTGCGGCAAGCCGATCATCGCCGCCGTGGACGGCATCTGCGTCGGCGCCGGGGCCATCGTCGCCATGGCCTCGGACCTGCGCCTGGGCACGCCCGAGGCCAAGACCGCCTTCCTCTTCACCCGGGTGGGCCTGGCGGGCTGCGACATGGGCGCCTGTGCCATCCTGCCCCGCATCATCGGCCAGACCCGCGCCGCCGAGCTGCTCTACACGGGGCGCTCCATGTCCGCCGAGGAGGGCGAGCGCTGGGGCTTCTTCAACCGGCTGGTGCCGGGCGAGAGCCTGGAGGCGGAGGCGCTTGAGCTGGCCCGCAAGATCCAGGCCGGGCCCAACTTCGCCCATATGATGACCAAGACCATGCTGGCTCAGGAATGGTCCATGTCGATCGAGCAGGCCATCGAGGCCGAGGCCCAGGCCCAGGCGATCTGCATGCAGACCGGCGACTTCGAGCGGGCCTACCGGGCCTTCGTGGCCAAGGAGCGCCCCACCTTCGAGGGCAACTGAGGCTTTCCCCGTCGGAGCCTCCGGCGGGGATTTTTTACCATTTGGAAGCAGGGGGAGTGCTTCATGTCTGACAGGTCCTTTCTGACGTGGCCGTTTTTTGAGGAGCGGCACCGCGAGCTGGCCGACGCGCTGGACGACTGGGCCGGGCGCAATCTGGCCGGGATCGACCATGCCGATGTCGATACGGCCTGCCGCGCCCTGGTGCGGGAGATGGGGGAGGGCGGCTGGCTGCAGCATTCCGGCGCGCCCGAGGGGGAGGCGCTGGACGTGCGCACCCTTTGCCTCATTCGCGAGACCCTGGCCCGGCACGATGGCCTCGCGGATTTCGCCTTTGCCATGCAGGGCCTGGGGACCGGGGCGATCTCGCTCTTCGGGACGCCCGAGCAGCAGGCCGAGTGGCTGCCGAAGACCCGCGCAGGCCAGGCCATCTCGGCCTTTGCCCTGACAGAGCCCCAGTCGGGTTCCGACGTTGCCGCCTCCACCATGACGGCGGAGCCCGATGGCAACGGCTTTGTCCTCGATGGCCGCAAGACCTGGATCTCCAACGGCGGGATCGCCGATGTCTATACCGTCTTTGCCCGCACCGGTGAGGCACCGGGGGCCAAGGGGCTCTCGGCCTTCGTCGTGCCGGCCGACACGCCGGGCCTGAAGGTGGAGGAGCGGCTGGAGGTGATGGCGCCCCATCCCCTGGCAACGCTGCACTTCGACGGGGTGAAGGTGCCCGGCTCGGCCCTCATCGGGGAACGCGGCCGCGGCTTCGGCATCGCCATGTCGGTGCTCGACGTCTTCCGCTCCACCGTGGCCGCCGCCGCCCTGGGCTTTGCTCGCCGGGCGCTGGACGAGGCCATCGACCGGGTCACCAGCCGCCAGGTCCAGGGCGCCCCCCTGAGCGATCTGCAGATGGTCCAGGGCCACATCGCCGACATGGCGCTGGACGTGGACGCGGCGGCCCTGCTGGTCTACCGTGCCGCCTGGACCAAGGACAGCGGGGCGCCGCGGGTCACCCGCGAGGCGGCCATGGCCAAGCTCTTTGCCACCGATCGGGCGCAGCAGGTGATCGACCGGGCGGTGCAGCTGCACGGCGGCGACGGCGTGCGCCAGGGCCAGATGGTCGAGAGCCTCTACCGCGAAATCCGCGCCCTGCGCATCTACGAGGGCGCATCCGACGTGCAGCGGGTGGTGATCGCCCGCCAGACTCTGGGAGCAAGGTGATGGAACTCTACCCCTCGGCCCACGAAGACAGCTTCGCGCGGGACAACCTGCCGCCCTTCGCCCAGTGGCCCGATCTCTTGCTGGAGGGTTTCGACTACCCCGAGCGGCTCAACGTCGGGGTGGAGCTGACCGACCGGATGGTCGAGCAGGGCTTTGGCGATCACACGGCCCTCATCGGCAATGGCCGCCGCCGTACCTACAAGGAGCTGGCCGACTGGACCAACCGCCTGGCCCGCGCATTGGTTGAGGATCTGGGCGTAAAGCCCGGAAATCGCGTCCTGATCCGCTCGGCCAACAACCCGGCCATGGTGGCGGCCTGGCTGGCGGCCACCAAGGCGGGGGCCGTGGTGGTCAACACCATGCCCATGCTGCGCGCGGGCGAGCTGGCGGCCATCGTCGACAAGGCCGAGATCAGCCATGCCCTCTGCGACACGCGGCTGATGGACGAGCTGACCACCTGCGCCAAGACCTCCAGGTACCTCAAGACGGTGGTGGGCTTCGACGGCACTTCCAACCACGATGCCGAGCTCGACCGCCTGGCGCTTCAGAAGCCCGTCCAGTTCGAGGCCGTGGCGACCGCCCAGGATGACGTGGCGCTTCTCGGCTTCACCTCGGGCACCACGGGGGACCCGAAGGCCACGATGCATTTCCACCGCGACCTGCTGATCATCGCCGATGGCTACGCCAGGGAAGTGCTCGGGGTCACGCCGGAGGACATCTTCGTGGGCTCGCCGCCCCTGGCCTTCACCTTCGGGCTGGGCGGCCTCGCGGTCTTTCCGCTGCGCTTCGGGGCGGCGGCGACGCTGCTGGAAACGGCCAGCCCGCCCAACATGATCGAGATCATCGAGACCTACCGCGCCACGGTCTGCTTCACCGCCCCCACGGCCTACCGGGCCATGCTTCAGGCGATGGAGGAGGGGGCCGACCTCTCCTCGCTCCGGGCCGCCGTCAGCGCGGGCGAGACCCTGCCCGCGCCGGTCTACCACGACTGGATGGAGAAGACCGGCAAGCCCATGCTGGACGGAATCGGGGCCACGGAGATGCTGCACATCTTCATCTCCAACCGCTTCGACGATCACCAGCCCGCCTGCACCGGCAAGCCCGTCACCGGCTACGAGGCCAAGGTGATCGACGAGGAGGGCCGGGAGGTGGAGACCGGGCAGGTGGGCCGCCTGGCGGTGCGCGGGCCGACGGGCTGCCGCTACCTCGCCGATCCGCGCCAGGAAAGCTACGTCAAGGCGGGCTGGAACGTCACCGGCGACAGCTTCTCGATGGACGACAAGGGCTACCTGCACTTCGCCGCCCGCAACGACGACATGATCATCTCCTCGGGCTACAACATCGCCGGGCCTGAGGTGGAGGCGGCGCTGCTGTCCCACGCCAGGGTGAGCGAATGTGCCGTGGTGGCCAAGCCCGACGAGGCCCGCGGCGCCATCGTCCAGGCCCATGTGGTGCTGGTGGAGGGGGCCGTGGGCGACGCGGCGCTGGTCAAGGAGCTGCAGGAGCACGTGAAGAACACCATCGCGCCCTACAAGTACCCGCGCGAGGTGCTCTTCCTGGAGGCCCTGCCGAAGACGGCGACGGGCAAGATCCAGCGCTTTGCCCTGCGGGAGGCGGAATGAGCGGCTTCGAGGAGGCCTCGGAAGGGGCCAAGATGGATTTCGCCAAGGACATGTCCTACGGCGACTACCTTGGCCTGGACGCCATCCTCAACGCCCAGCACCCCCTGAGCAGCGCCCACGACGAGATGCTCTTCATCGTCCAGCACCAGACCTCGGAGCTCTGGATGCGGCTGGCGATCCACGAGCTGCAGGCGGCGCGGCAGGCCCTGCAGGCCGACGCGCTGCAGCCCGCCTTCAAGATGCTCACCCGGGTGGCGCGGATCTTCGAGCAGCTCAACTCGGCCTGGGACGTGCTGCGCACCATGACGCCGAGCGAGTACACCGCCTTCCGGCCCTCGCTGGGCAGTTCCTCGGGCTTCCAGTCGCACCAGTACCGGCTGGTCGAGTACCTCCTGGGCAACCGCATCGGCGCGCTGAAGAAGGTCCACGAGCATCGGCCCGAGGCCCTGGCGGCGCTCGAGGCGGAGCTTGCCTGGCCCTCGCTCTACCAGGTGGCCATCTCGGTGACCTGCGCGCGGCTCGGGGTGGCCTCCCTGGCGGGGGCGCCGGGCGAGGGGGCCTGGCAGGCCGACCCGGCGGTCCAGGCGCTTTGGCAGCGGGTCTACGAGGACCCGGCGACCCACTGGGAGCTTTACGAGCTGGCCGAGAAGCTTGTCGATCTCGAAGATTACTTCCGCCGCTGGCGGTTCAACCATGTCACCACGGTGGAGCGCATCATCGGCTTCAAGCGCGGCACGGGGGGCACCTCCGGGGTGGCCTACCTGCGCCGGATGCTCGAGGTGGAGCTCTTTCCCGAGCTGTGGCACGTCAGAGGAGCACTCTAGGTGTCCAATGTATTGAAGAAAGACCAGTTCATCCTGCCCGAGGGGGTTGTCTACCTCGACGGCAACTCGCTGGGCCCGATGCCGAAGAGCGTGCCCGCGCGGGTGGCCGGGGTGATGGAGGAGGAGTGGGCGCAGCTCCTGATCCGGGGCTGGAACAAGGCCGGCTGGATGGCCATGCCCTCCAAGGTGGGGGACGCCGTGGGCCGCCTGGTGGGGGCGCCCGAGGGCTCCGTCGTGATGGGCGATACCCTCTCGATCAAGGTCTATCAGGCCCTGGCCGCGGCCCTGAAGATGCGCCCCGAGCGCCGGGTGATCCTGAGCGACACGGGCAACTTTCCGTCCGATCTCTACATGGCCGAGGGTCTGGTGGGGCTTCTCGACAAGGGCTACGAGCTGCGCAAGGTGGCGCCCGAGGCGGTGGCCGAGGCGATCACCGAGGAGGTGGCGGTGGTCATGCTCACGGAGGTGGACTACCGCACCGGCCGCAAGCACGACATGAAGGTGATCACCGAGCTGGCCCACGCGGCGGGGGCCGTGATGGTCTGGGATCTGGCCCACACGGCGGGGGCCCTGCCGGTGGATCTGACGGGGGCCAACTGCGAGTTTGCCGTGGGCTGCACCTACAAGTACCTCAACGGCGGCCCCGGCGCGCCGGCCTTCATCTACGTCCGGCCCGACCTGGCCGAGGCGGCGGAGCCGGCCCTGGCGGGCTGGCTCGGCCACCGCGCGCCCTTCGACTTCGATCTCGACTACCGGCCCGGCAGGGGCATCGAGCGGATGCGCGTCGGCACCCCGCCGATCCTGCAGATGGCCGCCCTGGAGGAGGCCATGAAGCTCTGGGAAGGGGTGGACATGGCGGAGCTGCGCGCCGCCTCGGTGGCGCTGCAGGAGCAGTTCATCGCCGAGGTGGAGGCGGAGGTGCCGGGGCTGGAGCTGGCCAGCCCGCGCGACAGCGCGGTGCGCGGTTCCCAGGTGTCCTTCCGCTTCGCCCATGGCTACGAGGCGATGCAGGCGCTGATCGACCGCGGTGTGATCGGCGATTTCCGCGCCCCCGACATCATGCGTTTCGGCTTCACGCCGCTCTACCTGGAGGCTGCGGACGTGAGCCGGGCCGTGGCGATCCTGCGCGAGGTGATGGTGGAGGAGCTCTGGCGCGCCGAGGAATATCAGGTGCGCAATGCGGTGACGTGAGAGGGAAGGGCGCGGGTATCGAACCGCCGCTGTAGATGTCCCGCCCGGCCCCTGGCCGGGCTGCGCCTGCCTGCCCCCCGGCAGGCGCATTCACCCTTTCCGCCCGTGGGACGGTTGGGATTTTGCGGGGCGGTCGAACCGCATTCGGTGTTTCACGCAGGCGCCAGCCCAGGCAGGCGCAGCCTGGCCTGCGGGCACGCCGAATGCCCCGCGCGAGGCTATCCTCGCCGGGGGGTATCTGCATCTCTCATCGGTGGTGTGCCGTTTCCGCATAAGAAAAAAGGCGGCGCCGCCAGTCCGGATGATGAGGACGGGCTTTCGCCCGCACGGGTGAACCGTTCGATCGTGCCCCTCTCGGGGCCTCGGGTATCCTAGGGCCGATCTTCTGGCCCCAATGGCGTCATGACGCGAAAAGACCTACCTGGCATCTCTTAACCATCCCGCCCGCCAGCGCGCGCCGAACAGCCCGCGCGGGCAACGGCTCAGACGTCGAAGAAGATCGTTTCCTGCGGGCCCTGGAGGTGGATGTCGAAGCTGTAGCGGCCCTCTCCCTCGGGCCGGGCCAGGAGGGTGGCCAGGCGGCTGCGGTGCTCGATCCGGGAGAGCACCGGGTCGGCGCCATTCTCCTCGTCCTCGAAGTAGGCGCGGGTGTGCAGGCCGAGGTTGATGCCCCGGGCGACGATCCAGAGGCTGATGTGGGGCGCCTGAAGGCCGCCGCCGGGCCAGGGCACGGGGCCCGGTTTCACCGTCTCGAAGACAAAGCGCCCATCCTCGCCCGCGCAGGCGCAGCGGCCAAAGCCGGCAAAGCCCGGATCGGCCCCCTCCTGGCCCGCGAAGCGGCCCGCCGCGTCCGCCTGCCAGGCCTCCACCAGGGCGTCGCGCAGGGGCGTGCCGGTGCCGTCGAAGATGCGGCCCGTGAGGGTGATGGGCGTGCCCTGCACCGGGCCGAGGATCATGCGCGCGCCCAGGTCTTCGGGCCAGGGGGCGGCGATCCCGGCGAGGTTGGGGGTGCAGCCGATGTGCACGTAGGGGCCGGCCGTCTGGCTGGCGCTTTCCGGCAGGTCCGCCATCAGAGGCCCTCCATGCGATTTTCGAAGAGGGTCTGGCGGCGGCCGCGCAGGGTGATGTCGAAGCGGTAGGCGCGGGCATCCATCGGCAGGGTGGCGCCCATGTCGAGCGGCGCGATGAGCCGCTCCACCGCCGCCCTGTCGGCGATGGCGCCGACGATGGGGCAGAGGGGGATCAGCGGGTCCCCCTCGAAGTACATCTGGGTGATCAGCCGCTGGGCGAAGCTGCGCCCGAAGAGGCTGAAGTGGATGTGCGCCGGGCGCCAGTCATTGGGGCCGTTGGGCCAGGGGTAGGGGCCGGGCAGGACGGTGCGGAATTCGTAGCGGCCCTCGGCATCGGTCATGCAGCGACCGCAGCCGCCGAAGTTGGGATCGAGCGGGGCGATGTAGCCCTCCCTGGCGTGGCGGTAGCGGCCGCCGGCGTTGGCCTGCCAGACCTCGATCAGGGTGTCGGGCAGGGGGCGGCCGAACTGGTCGCGCACCGTGCCCTGGACAAGGATGCGCGGGCCGATGGCCGACTGGTCGGGCGCGCCGAAGTTGTGCAGCAGGTCTGCGTCGAGCGGGCCGATCAGATCCTGGCCGAAGACCGGGCCATGTTCCTCCGACGGGGTGGAGGGAAAGGAGATCGGCGCCAGCCGCGGGCTGCGCGCCACGGAGGTGCGGTAGGGCGGATGCAGGGCCGCCGGGTGGTGCCGGGGCTGGCGGGGGGCGAAGCCGCCCAGGGGTTTTGTCTGATCGCTCATCAGTAGGGCAGTCCCACGTAGTTTTCGGCCATGGCCTTTTGGGCCGCCTCGCTCTGGCGCAGGAAGTCCAGCTCGGCCCGCTGCATGCGCAGGTCGAACTCGGACTGGTCCGGGAAGCGGTGCATCAGGGAGGAGAACCACCAGGAGAAGCGCTCGGCCTTCCAGACCCGCGCCAGGGCGCGCTCCGAATAGCGGTCGAGCCCCTCGGCCTCGCCCGCCTTGTACCAGGCCTTGAGCCCCTCGAAGAGGTAGTGGACATCGGAGGCGGCGGTGTTGAGCCCCTTGGCGCCGGTGGGGGGCACGATGTGGGCCGCGTCGCCGCAGAGGAAGAGGCGGCCCCAGCGCATCGGCTCGGTCACGAAGGAGCGCAGCGGCGCGATGGATTTCTCAAGCGAGGGGCCGGTGACCATCTCCGCGCTGAGCTGCTGGGGCAGGCGGCGTTTTAGCTCGCTCCAGAAGAGCTCGTCGGGCCAGTTCTCCACGCCGTCGGCCATGGAGCACTGGATGTAGTAGCGGCTGCGCGCGGTGCTGCGCATGGAGCAGAGGGCGAAGCCGCGTTCGGAGTTGGCATAGACCAGTTCCTCCTGCACCGGCGGCGTGTCGGAGATAATGCCGAGCCAGCCGAAGGGATAGACCTTCTCGTACTCGCGGCGCACCGCCTCGGGGATGGCGCGGCGGCTGACCCCGTGAAAGCCGTCGCAGCCGGCGACGAAATCGCAGGCGATGCGGTGCCGGGTGCCGCCCTGGGTGAAGCTCACGGCGGGGCTCTCGCCATCGGCGCCCTCGATCTCCACGGCTTCCACCTCGAAGTGGGTGCGGGCCCCGGCGGCCTCGCGCGCCTCGTAGAGATCGCGGGTCACCTCGGTCTGGCCGTAGACCATCACCGGGGTGCCGGTGTGGCGCGCGAAATCGAGGCGGAACATCTCCTCCCCGTGGGCCACGAGGCAGCCGCCGTGGGCCATGCCTTCGGCCCGCAGGCGGGTGCCGACGCCGGCCTCTTCCAGCATCTCCACGGTGCCCCGTTCGAGCACGCCTGCGCGGATGCGCGAGAGCACGTATTCCTTGGTTTTGCGTTCCAGGACAGTGGCTTCCACCCCGATCGAGTGAAGCAGCTGTCCCAGCAGCAGGCCCGACGGCCCGCCCCCGATGATCACCACCTGCGCCTGCATGTGCCCTCCCTTGGCCTTGCCGCCACGTTACCCGAAAAAGCCCCCCGGGCCAGCCCTAATGTCCGCGCTTGCCGTGGCGTGCCGCTGGCCCCACTCTGGGGGCAGGGCGGCTTCGGAGGATGATCCATGTGGACAAGGCGGGCGGCACTGGCGGGCCTGGCGAGCGGGCTGGGCCTGGCGGCGGGAGGGCTGCGGGCGCAGGACCGTTACGACCTGGCGGAGCTTCTGCGCTTTGACAGCCTGGGGCAGGTGACGCTGCTTTACTTGGCGGACCTGGGCGGGCTTTTTGAGCCGCACCACTTTCGCCCGGCGTCGCGGCGGCTGCTGCGGGGCGGGCCGGAGGATCTGCGCGGCGAGGCCCTGCGGGTGCGCTACGGCGTCGGCGGGCGCGGGCCGCTGGACCATGCCCTGACCGCCGAGAGCTGGGATGAGCTGGCGCCCGCCTACGGCGCCATGGGTGGGCTGCCGCAGATCGCCCGGCTGGTGGGCGCGGTGCGGCAGGCGCGGCCCCAGAGCCTTTTGCTGATGGGCGGCGAGAGCCTGGGCGGACCCCTGGCCCGGCTGGGCGCGCGGCGGGCGGAGCGGGCGCTGCTGGCGGGGCTTGCGCCTTCGCTGGTGGCCCGGCCCGGGCGGCGCGGGGCCTGGGGTGTGAAGCTCATCCGGCATGGAAACTTCGTGCTGCATATTGTTGAATTAGCTGATGATTTCTCGCTGGAGGATGTGACGGCGCTGGAAGGTGCGGTGAAAGCCCTGGCGCCCGCCGGGCCGGTGCTGCTGATCTCGCCCCTGGGGCTGGCGGCGGACCGGATGCTGGCCGAGCGGCTGCCGGGGCTGGCCCTGATCCTGTCGCGCGGGGTGCCCCTGCCGGAAGTGGCGCGGGTGGCGGGGGCGCCCCTGGTGGCGGCGGGCAGTCAGGGCCGGTTCCTGGCGCGGATCGACCTTGCGGTCGAGGGGGGCCGGGTGGTGGACCTGTCGCACCGGCTGATTCCGGTCTTTGCCGATCTGGTGCCGCCGCTGCCCGCGACGCTGCGGGCCCTGCGCGCGGCCCGGGCGCCTTTGCGGGAGAGGCTGTCGGCGCCCCTCGGGGTGGCGCCGGAACTGCTGGAGAGCGCCGAGCCCCTGGGCAACGGCTGGTCGCGGCTCCTCACGGCGGCGCTCCAGGCTCAGGCGGGGGCGGAGCTGGCGCTGATCGAGGCGCCCCTGGGCGGCCACACGGTGCGGGCCGGGATGACGGTGACGGCGGAGGACCTGCTGAGCGTGACGGGCGGGCTGCGGTTCCGGGTGGCGGAGGTCACCGGGGCAGAGCTGCTGACGGAGCTGGAGGCGGGGATTGCGGCGGTGCTGGCGCCGGAGGGTCTGCCCGCGCGAGGTGCGCCGCTGGTAGGCGGGCTTTCCTTCACCCTGGCGCAGGAGGCGGCGCCCTTCGTGCGGGACCCCTGGCTGGCCCAGAGCGGCAAGGCGCTGGACCCGGCGGGGCGCTACCAGCTTGCCCGTGTCGGGCGGGGGGTGGCCGGGGCGCCGCTCGGCCCGGTGGTGGCGCGCCACCTGGCGGCGCCGAGCGTGGAGAGCCGCCCGGGGGTCATCACCTTCGACTAGCGCGCCAGGGCGAAGCGGTCGATCAGGTCGGGGATGTGGCCCTTGAACTTGAAGAAGCCCTTGGTGGCCCGGGGCCAGGCGGCGCTGTCGAGGGGGCGGCGCCGCTCCAGCAGCGGCAGGGCATCGGGCCGGGCGCGGTAGGCGGCGAAGAGGGCCTGGGTCGGGCCGACGGGGGCATAGGGGGTGACGATACTGTCGAGACCCTGGGCGCTGGCCCAATCGGCCAGCGCCTGGGCACCCTCGATCAGCGGCAGGGCCTCTCCCTCGGGCGCCCTGTCGCGTGCCGCCGCCGCGCGGAAGGCAGGCACGGCGGGGGCCATCTGCCAGGGGGTCTGCTCTGCCGTGGCATCGGCGTAGGCCCAGGAGGCGACCCCGGGCACCTCCTCCAGCAGCGGCGCCGGATCGACGTCATCGCTGTGCAGGAGCAGGCCGGGGCGCTGGCCGGGGCGGAAGGCGGGCAGGGCGGGCAGATCGCCGGGGGCGGGGTTCTCGGGGCCCTCCTGCATGGGGGCCTCCGCCGCCAGGCCGGGCACCCGGGCGAAGCGGCCGCCGGTGTAGCGGCGGATGTTCTCCTCCGTCGCCTGGTAGGTCTTGCCCCGGGTCTGGAGCCCGGCGACCCAGCGCCAGCCGAGGGTGTTGGAGGCGGCGTCGCCGTCGAGCAGGTGGCGTAGGAAGAAATCCGCGCCGAGCTGCCAGGGCAGGCCGAGGGTGAAGATCCAGATCGAGGCGAACCACATGCGGGCGTGGTTGTGCAGGTAGTGGGTCTGGACCAGTTCCTGCGCCCAGGCGTCGAAGGGGGCGATTCCGGTCTTGCCGAGGCAGGCCTCCTCCCAACGCCGGCGCAGGCCCGACTGGGTTTGCAGATCGTCGCGCAGGCGCTGAAGATCGGCCTGGTATTGGGTCCAGACCTGAGGCCGCAGCTCCAGCCAGCCCTTCCAGTAGGTGCGCCAATAGACTTCGGTGAGGAACTTCTCGGCGGCCTCGCGGGGCTGCTCGGCCAGAACCGCGCGGGTCACCGCCACCTCGTCCAGCAGGCGCAGGCGCAGGTAGGGCGAGAGCTGCGACACGTGCTTGTGATGGCCCGGCCCGAGATCGTGATTGCGCCCTTCGGCGTAGGCGGTCCCGGCATGGGGGGCGAAGGCGCGCAGCCGTTCCTGGGCGGCGGCGAGGCTGGCGGGGAAGGCATCTGGGTGCTCTGTCATGGCGGCGGAGCTAGGTCACCCGGGGGCAGGTTCAAGCGGGCGCCGGCCCCCCTTGAAGCTCCGGGACCCCACGACTAATCTCTGGTCAACGGCTTTGTGGGTATGGTCCCGCAAACAAGAAGACAGGCGAGCACCCCATGACCGATCCCTATGAAACCTACATGAACACCCTTGTCCCCATGGTGGTCGAGCAGACCTCGCGCGGGGAAAGGGCCTATGACATCTTCTCGCGGCTGCTGAAGGAGCGGATCATCTTCGTCTCGGGCCCGGTGCACGACGGCATGTCCTCGCTGATCGTGGCGCAGCTGCTGCACCTGGAGGCGGAGAACCCTTCCAAGGAGATCTCCATGTACATCAACAGCCCCGGCGGTGTCGTCACCTCGGGCCTGTCGATCTACGACACCATGCAGTACATCCGGCCCAAGGTCTCCACCCTGGTGATCGGCCAGGCGGCCTCCATGGGCTCGCTGCTGCTGACCGCCGGTGAGCACGGCATGCGCTTCTCGCTGCCCAACAGCCGGATCATGGTGCACCAGCCCTCGGGCGGCTACCAGGGCCAGGCGACGGACATCATGATCCACGCCCAGGAGACCCAGAAGCTCAAGACCCGGCTGAACGAGATCTACGTCAAGCACACGGGCCAGACCCTGAAGAAGGTCGAGGATGCGCTGGAGCGCGACAATTTCATGTCTCCCGAGGATGCCAAGGACTGGGGCCTGATCGACGAAATCGTCGAAAGCCGCGGCAAGGCGGACGATCCGGATGCTCCCAAGAAGGGCAAGGGCGACAGCTGATCCGGGCCTGACGGGGGCCCCCTCCGGGCGCGTCGATTTTGCGATTGTAGCGGCCGGAGCGGTGGCCTAGGGTATTTTCAAAGTGGTGCGGCGCCCCGCGGCGCACGAAATTCACGACAGACCTGAAAGGGTTGGGAATGGCGAACAACTCAGGCGGCGACAGCAAGAACACGCTCTACTGCAGCTTCTGCGGCAAGAGCCAGCACGAGGTGCGCAAGCTGATCGCGGGGCCGACCGTGTTCATCTGCGACGAGTGTGTCGAGCTCTGCATGGACATCATCCGGGAGGAGACCAAGGCCTCGGGTCTGAAGGCCTCCGACGGGGTGCCGACGCCGAAGGACATCTGCCAGGTGCTGGACGATTACGTGATCGGCCAGGCCATGGCCAAGCGCGTGCTCTCGGTGGCGGTACACAACCACTACAAGCGGCTCAATCATGCCCAGAAGGGCGGCGACATCGAGCTGGCGAAATCCAACATCCTGCTGATCGGCCCCACCGGCTGCGGCAAGACGCTGCTGGCGCAGACGCTGGCGCGCATCCTTGACGTGCCCTTCACCATGGCCGACGCAACCACGCTGACCGAAGCTGGCTACGTGGGCGAGGATGTGGAGAACATCATCCTCAAGCTGCTCCAGGCGTCCGAGTACAACGTGGAGCGGGCGCAGCGCGGCATCGTCTACATCGACGAGGTGGACAAGATCACCCGCAAGTCGGAGAACCCCTCGATCACCCGCGACGTGTCGGGCGAGGGCGTGCAGCAGGCGCTGCTGAAGCTGATGGAGGGCACCGTGGCCTCCGTGCCGCCGCAGGGCGGGCGCAAGCATCCGCAGCAGGAGTTCCTGCAGGTGGACACGACCAACATCCTCTTCATCTGCGGTGGCGCCTTCGCGGGCCTCGACAAGATCATCGCGGCGCGCGGCAAGGGCTCTGCCATGGGCTTCGGTGCCGACGTGCGCGACAATGACGAGCGCGGCGTGGGCGAGATCTTTACCGATCTGGAGCCGGAGGACCTGCTGAAGTTCGGCCTGATCCCGGAATTCGTCGGCCGTCTGCCGGTGCTGGCGACGCTGGAGGATCTGGACGAGGAGGCCCTGGTGACCATCCTGACCCAGCCCAAGAACGCCCTGGTCAAGCAGTACCAGCGGCTCTTCGAGCTGGAGGACACCGAGCTGACCTTCACCGACGACGCCCTGACCGCCATCGCCAAGCGCGCCATCGAGCGCAAGACCGGCGCCCGCGGCCTGCGTTCGATCCTGGAGGACATCCTGCTCGACACCATGTTCGAGCTGCCGGGTCTGGACAGCGTGAACGAGGTGGTGGTCAACGAGGAGGCCGTGACCTCTGACGCGGCGCCGCTGATGATCCACGGCGAGGCCGAGAAGGAATCCGCCACTGCCGGGTGATCCTGGCGATGGCTGGATAGACTGAGGGGCGTGCCCGGCGGGGCGCGCCCTTTTTCTTTGTGCTGGGGAGGGATGGATGAAGCGCATATCTTCGGGCGGCGCCTACGAGGCGCGCATCGGCTACTGCCGGGCGGTGGTGGCCGGGGGGCTGGTGCATGTGGCGGGCACGGTTGGCCAGGGGGAGGGGGTGGTGGCCCAGTGCGCCGATGCCCTGGCGATCATCGGGCGCGCCCTGGCGGAGGCGGGCAGCGGGTTCGACCGGGTGGTGCGGGTGACCTACATGCTGCAGGACCGGGCCGAGTTCGAGGCCTGCTGGCCGCTCCTCGCGGAGACCTTTGGTGCTCATCCGCCCGCCGCGACGATGATCGAATGCGGCCTGATCGACCCCAGGTACCGGATCGAGATCGAGGTGACGGCCCTGGCGGGCTAGGCGCTCAGGCGACCTCCTCGAACCGCTTGCCGAGGCGGGCGCGGACCGTCCCGGGGTCGAGCGGCGCCCAGGGGGCGGCGGGGGCGAGGAAGCCCGCCGCCGTCAGTTCGGCCTGGAGGCCCGGCATGTCGAGCTCGCCCATCCAGAGGCGGGGCTTGGCCTTGCCGCGCGGCTTCCAGGAGCGGGTGAGGCGGGTCACCATCAGGGGCGGGCTGCCGGTGAAGCTGGCCAGGTGCCTTTCGATGTTTCGGGTGGCCCCCGAGGGCCGGCGCACGATGCAGGCGACGCGGGCCTCGGACGGGGCCACCATGGCCAGCAGGTGCAGGGCCGATCCCTCGGCGGCGATGACCTGGCGGGCGGCCTTGTAGCGGGCGACCTGGTGCGCCAGGTCGTGGCGCTCGGGGTGGTAGATCTCGTAGCCCTGGGCCGCCAGGTGGGCCTCCAGCTCGGGCTCGCCGATGAGGTTGCCGCGCCCGGCGGGCAGGCCCGAGCGGCTGATGTAGAGCCTTTCCGGGCCCTCGGGCGGGATCTCGGCGGCGAACTGGCTGCGCATGAAGTGGCGGTACTCGGGCGTGCCCTCGATCAGGCTGCCGAGGCCGAAGCCCTGGCCCGGCACGATCAGCCGCTCCACGCGCTCCGGTGCGGCGAGGCAGATCAGCGGCACCTCCTGGCCCAGGAGGCGCAGGAAGTCCTGCTGGAAGGTCACCACCTCGGCGCCGTTGCGGGGGCGCTTGGGGATGTAGAGGATGCCCGCGATGGGCTCCTTGAGGTGATCGAGGGCCCAGAGGCGGGCGCTGCTTTCCACCAGGAAGTGGCCGAAGTGCATCCAGAGCAGCCCGCCCCAGAGCCAGGTGCCGGGGCGCAGGGGCGGTTCGCCCTCGGGCGCCGGGGGGGCCTCCGTCAGGGCGCGGCCGTTGCGCCAGAGGGCGCCGCCGGGGTGGTGGCTGCCGTCGGCGCGCAGGAGGCCCGCGGGCTGGACGAAGCCCGTCTCGGTCGGGGGCACCACCGTGGCCCCCTCGAGCGTGGTGATCTCGCGCGACCAACCTGCCTCGGGCTGGGGCGCGCTGAGGGCGGGGTCATGTACCAGGGTCCAGACCGTGCGGCTGCAGTGGCCGGGCACCTTGGCAAAGCCGGCCCGCTCCAGGAGCGCCTTGCAGCGGCGCATGCCCTGCTTGCCGTAGGTGTCGGGGTGGAACTCCAGCACGATGGCGCGCAGGCCGCTCAGGTCCGCCCCCTCCAAGAGCGCCAGCTCGCCCCCCTCGATGTCCATCAGGAGGACGTCGGGGCGGAACTGGGCCATCACCTCCGCCCAGGTGCGGGTGGGGACGGAGATCTCGCGGGCCGGCCGGGCCGCGGAGTTGAGCAGGGAGGAGCCGAGGTAGGAGCTTCGCAGGTGGAAGGTCACCTCGGGCGGGGCCTCGGGATCGCTCACCAGGACGGCGTTTTCCAGGCTGATGCGCTCTTCCAGCCCGTTGAGGCGGTGCAGGGCTGTGATGTGGGGCAGGAGCTCGGGGTTGGCCTCGAAGGAAAGCACCCGCTCGGGCCGGGCCTGGTGGGCCACCACGGCCCCGACAAGGCCCAGGCCCGCGCCCAGCTCAAGCACCCGGTCGCCCGGGCGCACCACGCGCAGGGCGCCGGCGATCTCGGGGCCCTCATAGCGGTGGGCCTCGATCCGAGCGATCCTCTCGGGGGTCAGCAGGGGGCTGTCGGGCACCCGGACGCCGTGGCACCGGGCGACGACAGGCGGCTCTGCGGGGCTGCGCGGCATGGGCCTTCCTCCTGCTCTTTCGGCGCAGCCTATTGGCCCCCGGAGGCGCCGCCAAGGGGCTGCGCCAAGGGCCGCCGAGGCATCGTCTTTGCTGCAACACTTGGCTGGACGACAGGGGGCCTATGGTGCATAACCCCGGCAAGCAAAGCGGAGACGAACATGGGCCTTCTCAACACCATCTTTCGCGCCATCACCTGGTGGGACGGGCAGACTCTGAACACCCAGTTCTTCACCTGGCGCAAGGGCACCAAGGTGGGCGAGGATGACCAGGGCAACGTCTACTACCGCAATGCCGACGACAGCCGCCGCTGGGTCATCTACAACGGTGACATGGAGGCCAGCCGGGTCAGCCCGGAGTGGCATGGCTGGCTGCACCGCACCTGGAACGAGCCGCCCACCGACAAGCCCCTGGCCCACAAGACCTGGGAGAAGCCCCACGTGGAGAACCTGACGGGCACGGCCCTGGCCTATGCGCCAGCGGGCTCGATCCGGCAGAAGCAGCCCAAGGACAGGTCCGACTACGAGGCCTGGAGCCCCGAGTGACGCGGCCCCTGCTTGCCCTTCTGCTGGGCCTTGGCCTGGCGGCTGGCGGGGCTGCCGCCCAGGAGGTGACGAGCGCGCCGGGCGGGGTGCTGCGGGCGCTCGACAAGCTTTCCGGCGAGACCCTGGACCTGGAGGTGCCGCGCGGCGGCCGCGCCCGTGTCGGCACGCTGGAGGTGGTGATGATCGACTGCCGCTTCCCGGCGGGCAATCCGGCGGGCAACGCCTTTGCCGCCCTTGAGATTTCCGAGCAGGGCAAGGAGGGCACGCTGTTTTCCGGCTGGATGATCGCCGCCTCGCCGGCCCTCTCGGCGCTGGAGCACGCGCGCTACGACGTCTGGGTCATGCGCTGCAGCACCTCCTGAAGGCTCAGGGCCTCGGGCGCGGTGAAATCGGCCTCTCCCTTCAGGGCATCGGCCAGGCGGGCCTGGTAGCTGCGGCGCGGGATCTCGACCGCCCCGAGAGAGGCCAGGTGATCGGTGATGAACTGGGTGTCGAAGAGCACGAAGCCCGCCCGGCGCAGCCGCTCCACCAGGGCCGCCAGGGCCATCTTGGAGGCATCGGTGCGGCGCGAGAACATCGATTCCCCGAAGAAGGCCCGGCCCAGGGTGACGCCGTAGACGCCGCCCACCAGGCGGTCCTCCTCCCAGACCTCCACGGAGTGGGCATCGCCGCCCGCGTGAAGCTGGTTGTAGAGCTCCTCGATCTCGTCGTTGATCCAGGTCTCCTCGCGGTCCGCGCAGTGCGAGACGACCGCGCCGAAGGCCCGGTTGAAGCTGGTGGTGAAGGGGGTGCGGCGCATCGCCTTGGCCAGGGAACGCGAGATCCGGAAGCCCTCCAGCGGCATGATGCCCCTGAGCCGGGGATCGACCCAGAAGACCTCCGATCCGCCGCGCGACTCCGCCATCGGGAAGATCCCGATGGCGTAGCCGTGCAGAAGCAGCTCCGGCGTCAGCTCAGACATGGGGCTTCAGCCCTCTGACAGGTTGGTCTCCAGCCAGTGCTCGAGCCAGTGGATGTTGTAGTCTCCGGTCTGGATCGCCTCCTCGGCCAGGAGGGCGTGGAAGAGCGGCACGGTGGTGTCCACCCCGTCCACGATCAGCTCGCCCAGGGCGCGGCCCAGGCGGGCCAGGGCCTCGGGACGGTCGCGCCCGTGCACGATGAGCTTGCCGATCAGGCTGTCGTAGTAGGGCGGGATGGAATAGCCGTCATAGAGCGCCGAATCCATCCGCACCCCGAGCCCGCCGGGGGCGTGGTACTGGGTGATGCGGCCCGGGCAGGGGCGGAAGTTGGGCAGCTTCTCGGCGTTGATCCGGACCTCGATGGCGTGGCCGTTGATCTTCAGATCTTCCTGCTGGAAGGAGAGCTCCTCGCCGGCGGCGACGCGGATCTGCTCGCGCACAAGGTCGACGCCGAAGATGCCCTCGGTCACAGGGTGCTCCACCTGCAGGCGGGTGTTCATCTCGATGAAGTAGAACTCGCCGTTTTCGTAGAGGAACTCGATCGTGCCCGCGCCGATGTAGTTGATGTCGGCCATGGCATCGGCGCAGGTCTTGCCGATGCGGGCGCGCTCCTCTTCGCTGATGGCGGGGCCGGGGGCCTCCTCGAAGACCTTCTGGTGGCGCCGCTGGAGCGAGCAGTCGCGCTCGCCCAGGTGGACGGCGCGGCCCTTGCCGTCACCGAAGACCTGGATCTCGATGTGGCGCGGCGTGGTGAGGTACTTCTCGATGTAGACCTCGTCATTGCCGAAGTTGGCCTTGCCCTCGGCGCGGGCGGTCTGGAAGGCGCGCTCCATCTCGGCGGCGGAGCCCGCCACCTTCATGCCCTTGCCGCCGCCGCCGGCGGTGGCCTTGATGATGACCGGATAGCCGATCTCCTCGCCGAGCCGCTTGGCTTCTTCCAGCGAGGCGACGCCGCCCTCGGAGCCCGGCACGCAGGGCACGCCCAGCTTGCGCATGGTTTCCTTGGCGGTGATCTTGTCGCCCATGATGCGGATGTGCTCGGCCGTGGGGCCGATGAAGGTGAGGCCGTGGTCCTCCACCACCTGCACGAACTGGGCGTTCTCGGAGAGGAAGCCGTAGCCCGGGTGGATCGCCTCGGCGCCGGTGATCTCGCAGGCGGCGATGATCGCCGGGATCGAGAGGTAGGACTGGCTCGAGGAGGGGGGGCCGATGCAGACGCTCTCGTCCGCCATGCGGACGTGCATGGCGTCGCTGTCGGCGGTGGAATGGACGGCGACGGACTGGATGCCCATCTCGCGCGCCGCGCGGATCACCCGCAGCGCGATCTCGCCCCTGTT
This sequence comes from Sulfitobacter sp., assembly GCA_965212515.1. Classification (GTDB taxonomy): domain Bacteria; phylum Pseudomonadota; class Alphaproteobacteria; order Rhodobacterales; family Rhodobacteraceae; genus Sulfitobacter. Next base: position 334,972 of record OZ243122.1, on the reverse strand, counting down.
GGCGACTAGGATCTTGCTGAACATCGCGCCACCTATTCGATGATGACGAGGGGGGCGCCGAACTCCACCGCATCGCCGTCGCCGACGAGGATGCGCTTCACCGTGCCGGCACGGGGGGCGGGGATGTGGTTCATGGTCTTCATCGCCTCGACGATGAGCAGGGTATCGCCCTCGGAGACGGCGGCGCCGACGGTGATGAAGGCGGGGGCGCCGGGTTCGGCCTGCATGTAGACGGTGCCCACCATGGGCGAGGTGACGGCGCCGGGGTGGCTTGCCGGGTCGGCGGGGGCGCTGTCATTGGCGGGGGCGGAGGCCGCGGGGGCGGCGGCGGGGGCCGACGCGGCGGGGGCCGCGGGCGCCGGGCCGGGGCTGTACATCTGCTGGGGCGCCATGATCGGCGCCGGGGTCTTGCGGCTGACGCGCACGTTCAGGCTGTCGTCCTCGCCGTACTCGCGTTTCACCTGCAGCTCGGTCAGGTCGTTCTCGTTCAGCAGCTCTGCCAGGGCCTGGATGAAGGCCACGTCTGCTTCATGGGTGTTCTTGGTCATAACGTCCTCAAGGTAAGGTCGGTTGCCGCTTGTCGCCGCGGTCGAACCCTTTGGGGGCTTATATGGCATGGGGTGACGCATGGAAAGCCGCCAGTTGTCTTGGCCGCGGCCCCGCGCCATTGTGCCGAAAAAGCGGAGGGCGGGATGAATCTGGCACATTGGCTGCTGCAGCAGGCGGCGGCGGCGCCACGGCGCGCGGCACTTTTCGAGGGCACCGAGGCGGTGGCCGACTATAGCACCTTCGCGCGCCGGGCGGCGGGCCTAGCGGGTGCCCTGGCGGCGCGCGGGGTGACGCCGGGGGCGCGGGTGGCGCTCTTCATGGCGAACCGGCCCGACTACCTGGTGGCCCTCTATGGCATTTGGCTGGCGGGGGCGGCGGCGGTGCCGATCAATGCCAAGCTGCACCCGCGCGAGGCCGCCTTCATCCTGGGCGACGCGGGCGCGCGGCTGGCCTTCCTGTCGCCCGAGCTGGCGGCGGGGCTCGTGCTGCCCGAGGGCTGCGAGGGGCTGGTGCTGGGGCCCGACTTCGAGGCGATGGCGGCCGCGCCGCCGCTGGAGATCGTGGCGCGCGGCCCCGAGGAGCTGGCCTGGCTCTTCTACACCTCGGGCACCACGGGCACCCCCAAGGGGGTCATGATCACCCACGGGATGCTCCTTTCCATGGCCCTCTGCTACGGCACCGACGTGGACCAGGTGAGCGCCGAGGATGCGGCCCTCTATGCCGCGCCGCTGAGCCACGGGGCGGGGCTTTACAACCTGATGCACGTGCGGGCCGGGGCGCGCCATGTCTTCCCCGCCTCGGACGGCTTCGAGGCGGGCGAGGTGCTGGATCTGGCGGCGCATTTTGGGCGGGCCCACCTCTTTGCCGCCCCGACCATGGTGCGGCGGCTGACGGCCCGGGCCCGGGAGGAGGGGCGCACCGGGGAGGGCCTGCGCACCCTCGTCTATGCCGGGGGGCCCATGTACAACGAAGACATCATTGCCGCCGTGGATCACTTCGGGCCGCGCTTCGTGCAGATCTACGGCCAGGGCGAGTGCCCCATGGGGATCACCGCCCTGAGCCGCGCCGAGGTGGCGGACCGCAGCCATCCGGACTGGCAGGCGCGCCTCTCCTCCGTCGGGCGGGCCCAGGCGGCGGTGGAGCTGCGCATCGCCGACGCCGAGGGGCAGCCCCTGCCGCCGGGCGCCCAGGGCGAGATCCTGGTGCGCGGGGCCACGGTCATGCCCGGCTACTGGCGCAATGCGGAGGCCACGGCGCGGACCCTGAAGGAGGGCTGGCTGCACACCGGGGACATCGGCAGACTGGACGCGGCGGGCTACCTGACGCTGCTGGACCGCTCAAAGGACGTGATCATCACCGGCGGCTCCAACGTCTATCCGCGCGAGGTGGAGGAGGTGCTCCTGACCCACCCAGGCGTGCAGGAGGTCTCCGTCGTGGGGCGGCCGCACCCGGAGTGGGGCGAGGAGATCGTGGCCTTCCTGGTGGGCGAGGCCGAGGCGGCGGAGCTGGAGGCCCTCTGCCTGGACCGGATCGCGCGCTTCAAGCGGCCAAAGGAGTACCGGCGGCTGGCGGAGCTGCCGAAGAACAACTACGGCAAGGTGCTCAAGACGGAGCTGCGCAAGCTGCTGTGACGGCGCCCGGCAGGGCGAGGGCCGCGCGGGCCGGGAGGGCGGGAGCCTCCGGCGGGAGTTTTTTGGGCAAAGCGAAGGGGCGGGGGCGGCGCCCGGCGGGGCGGGCGGCGCGCTGGCTTGAAGGCTTCAGATGGCGAGGTACTCCGCCCGCAGTTCGGCATTCTCCAGGACCTCCTTGGCGGAGCCGTCGAAGACGATGCCGCCGGTGTCGAGGATCACCGCGCGGTCGGCCAGTTGCAGGGCGCGGACGGCGTTCTGCTCCACCAGGATGGTGGTGATGCCCTGGGCCTTGATGATCTCCAGGGTCTTCTCGATCTCGTCCACGATCACCGGGGCCAGGCCCTCGTAGGGTTCGTCGAGCAGGAGCACCTTGATGTCGCGCGCCAGGGCCCGGGCGATGGCCAGCATCTGCTGCTCGCCGCCCGACAGCGTCGTGCCCTCCTGGCTGCGGCGCTCGCCGAGGCGCGGGAAGAGATCGTAGAGCCTGTCCAGCGACCAGCCGATGGGGGGCGCGATCTGGGCCAGCTTGAGGTTCTCCTCCACCGTCAGGCCCGCGATGATGCGCCGGTCCTCGGGCACCAGGCCGAGCCCCGCCTGGCTGGCCTGGTGGGCGCTCATCCGGTGCAGGGGCTGGTGGTCGAGCCAGATCTCGCCGCGCCGGGCCTCGGGCGAGGCGAGGCGGGCGATGGCGCGCAGGGTCGAGGTCTTGCCCGCGCCGTTGCGGCCGAGGAGGGCCAGGATCTCGCCCTCGTGGACGTTGAAGCTGATGCCCTGCACGATGTAGCTTTCGCCGTAGTAGGCCTCCAGATCCCAGACCGAGAGGAAGGCCGGGGCGGTGCTGGCGTGGTTGGCGTTGCGGTCGAGTGTCTCGGTGCTCATGGGGTTCTATCCTGTGATGGGGCGGGCGTCAGGCGGCGTCCTGGCTTTCGCCGAGGTAGGCTTCGCGCACCTTGGGGTGGCCCTTGATCCGGTCCGGCGTGTCCTCCACCAGGGGCTGGCCCTGGGCCAGGACGGTGATCCGCTCGGCCAGGGAGAAGACCACATGCATGTCGTGCTCGATGATGGCGATGGTGATGTCGCGCTCTTCCTTGATCTGCTTGAGCAGGTCGATGGTGTTGTTGGTGTCGGCCCGGGCCATGCCGGCAGTGGGCTCGTCGAGCAGCAGGAGGCGCGGATCCTGCGCCAGGCACATGGCGATCTCGAGCCGCCGCTTGTCGCCGCGGGACATGGCGGCGGCCTGCATGTGGCGCTTGTCGATCAGCTTCATCTCCTCGAGCATGGCCTCGGCCTTGCCGATCACCTCGCGCTCCGAGGCGACGGCCTCGATGGCGTGCATCCGGAAGGCCCCGTCGCGCTTGGCGAAGCAGGGGATGAGCATGTTCTCCATCACCGACAGGTCGCCGAAGATCTCGGGCGTCTGGAAGACCCGGGAGATGCCCATCTGGTTGATCTCGTAGGGCTTGCGGCCGAGCACCGACTGGCCGTCGAACATGACCGAGCCGGTGTCGGGGATGAGCTTGCCCACGAAGCAGTTGAGCAGGGTGGACTTGCCCGCCCCGTTGGGGCCGATGATGGCGTGGACGGAGTTCTCCGCCACCGAGAGGTTGACGTTGGAGAGGGCCTGGAGACCGCCGAAGCGCTTGCCCACGTTCTTGACTTCGAGAATGGCCATTTTGGGTTCCTTACTCGGCTGCGGGGTTGCGCTGTTCGGCGGCGTCGGATTCCACCGAGGTGGCCTTGGCGTCGCGGCGGCGGAAGACCCAGCGGCCGATCCGCGAGCCCCCCTCGACCAGCCCGCCGGGCAGGAAGATCACCACCGCCATGAACATCAGGCCCAGGGTGAGGTGCCAGCCCTTGCCCACGAAGGGGTGGATGATGGTCACCATGAAGTCCTCCAGCCCGTCCGGCATGAAGGCGAACCAGGAGTGCAGGACGTTGTCGTTGATCTTGGCGAAGATGTTTTCGAAGTACTTGATGAAGCCCGCGCCGAGGACCGGGCCGATCAGGGTGCCGGCCCCGCCGAGGATCGTCATCAGGACCACCTCGCCCGAGGCCGTCCACTGCATCCGCTCGGCGCCCGCCAGGGGGTCCATCGAGGCCATGAGGCCGCCCGCCAGGCCCGCGTACATGCCCGAGATGACGAAGGCCGCGAGGGTGTAGGGCCGGGCATTGAGGCCCGTGTAGTTGAGCCGCTGCTGGTTGGACTTCACGGCCCGCAGCATCATCCCGAAGGGGGAGCGGAAGATCCGCACCGCCAGGTAGAAGGCCAGGAGCATGACCAGGGCGCAGAAGTAATAGCCGGCGTTGAAGTCGAAGGACCAGGCGCCCGCCTCCAGGGTGTAGGTGGAGCGCATCTCCACCAGGCCCAACAGGTGGGGCACGGTCTCCCAGTCATCGATCAGGATCTGCGGGTCCGAGGTATAGACCTGGAGCCCGGTCTCGCCGTTGGTGATGGTGGTGCCGACGAAGCGGCCGACGAGATCCGAGTAGGAGATGGCGAACATCATCTGGGCGAAGGCCAGGGTCAGGATCGAGAAGTAGATGCCCGAGCGGCGCAGGCTGATGAAGCCGATGGCCAGGGCGAAGATGCCCGAGACGATGACCGAGAGGACCAGGCCCGGCAGGATGTTGTAGTCCAGCAGCTTGTACATCCAGACCACCGCGTAGGAGCCGATCCCGAGGAAGGCGGCGTGGCCGAAGCTGAGGTAGCCGGTGAGCCCGAAGAGGATGTTGAAGCCGATGGCGAAGATCCCGAAGATCACGAAGCGCTGCATCAGGTCCGGGTATCCCGCGTTGAACTGCGCCAGGGCGCTGTCCGTCGGGAAGGGGTTGAGGATGAAGGGGGCGAAGAGGGTCAGGATGGCGACCACGAGAAGCAGCGTGCGGTCACGCTTTTCCGATCCGAACATGGCTTATTCCTCCATCACGCCCTTGCGGCCCATGAGGCCCCGAGGACGGGTCAGCAGAATGACGATTGCGATGACGTAGATGATGATCTGGTCGATCCCGGGCAGGATCGCCTTGACCTCGTTCATGGAGGCGATGGATTCCAGCACCCCGAGCATGAAGCCCGCGAGCACGGCGCCGGGCAGGGAGCCCATGCCGCCGACCACGACCACGACGAAGCTCAGGACTAGGAAGTCCATGCCCATGTGGTAGTTGGGCGAGTTGATCGGGGCGTACATGACCCCGGCGAGGCCCGCCACGGCGGCGGCGATGCCGAACATGATGGTGAAGCGGCGGTCGATGTCGATGCCCAGCAGGCCCACGGTCTCGCGGTCGGCCATGCCGGCGCGGACCACCATGCCGAAGGTGGTGAACTGCAGGAAGGCGAAGACGGCGCCGATGATGAGGGCCGAGAAGGCGAAGTAGATGAGCCGCCAGTAGGGGTAGGCGATGATCGTCTCGAGCCCCAGGAGCGCGCCGAAGTCGAAGGAGCCGGCGAAGGCCGAGGGGGCCGGCGTGGGGATCGGGTTGGCGCCGTAGAAGTACTTGACCACCTCCTGGAGCACGATGGCGAGGCCGAAGGTGACGAGGATCTGGTCGGCGTGGGGGCGCTTGTAGAAGTGCTTGATCAGGCCGCGTTCCATCACGAAGCCGATGAGCAGCATGACCGGGATCGCCAGGAGGATCGCCAGGGGCACCGACCAGTCTATGATGGCGCCGCCCACCTCGGGGCCGAACCAGCCCTCCACGTAGGGCGTCTTGATCTTGAGCGGGTTGCCCAGGAAGTCCTTCTCGGTCTCGGAGAGGGTTTCGGTGCTGAGGGTCAGCAGCCGCTGCAGGGTCACGGAACAGAAGGCCCCGATCATGAAGAGCGCCCCGTGGGCGAAGTTGACCACCCCCAGGGTGCCGAAGATCAGCGTCAGACCGAGGGCGATCAGCGCATAGGCCGAGCCCTTGTCGAGGCCGTTCAGGAATTGAAGAAGGATTGCGTCCATTGTCCCCACCTTGTGGCAAGCCCCGGGCGATGCCGGGCGGCATCGGGGGCGCTTTGGCGGCAGGGGACGCGGCGGCGCCCCCTGCCCATCTCATGGCTGGCCCGGATCAGGCGCCCGGGTTGCACTCGCCCAGGGTGGCCTCGTCGCCGCCGAACATCGGGTGGTCCGGCTCGTACATGACCTGCTCCACCGGGGTGACCTCGACGATCTCCAGGGTGTCGTACTGGTTGGAGGGGTTCTCTTTGCCCTTCATGACCAGAACGTCCTTGAAGCACTGGTGATCGTCGGCGCGGTAGAGGGTCGGCCCGTTGCCCATGCCGTCGAACTCGAAGCCCTCGAGGGCCTCGACCACGCCGCAGGGGTTGAAGGTGCCGGCCCGCTCGCAGGCGTCCGCGTAGAGGATCGTCTGGACGTAGCAGGTGTGGGCCGAGTTGGAGGGCGGGCGGCCGTACTTCTCGCCGAAGGACTTGGTGAAGGCCTTCGAGCCCTCGTCCTGGAGCTGCCAGTTCCAGTTCATGGAGCCGATCACGCCCTGCACGTTGGCGCCGGCACCGGCGGCCATCAGCTCGGAGTAGAGCGGCACGACGATCTCGAACTTCTTGCCGTTGATCTCCTTGTTCAGGAGGTCGAACTGGACCGCGTTGGTCAGCGAGTTGACCATGTTGCCGCCGTAGTGGTTGAGCACCAGCACGTCGGCGCCGGAGTTCAGCACCGGGGCGATGTAGGAGGAGAAATCGGTCGTGGCGAGGGGGGTGAGGACGTTGTTCACCGTCTCCCAGCCCATGGCCGTGGTGGCCGCGTCGATCGATTCCTGCTGGGTCCAGCCCCAGTTGTAGTCCGCCGTCAGGTGGTAGGCGCGGCGCTCGGAGCCGTAGGCGTTCTTGAGCACCGGCGCCAGGGCGGCGGCGGACATGTAGGCGTTGAAGAAGTGGCGGAAGCCGTTGGCCTTGCGGTCCTTGCCGGTGGTGTCGTTGGAATGGGTCAGGCCGGCCATGAAGATGATGCCCTCATCCTGGCAGAGGCCCTGGACCGCCACGGCCACCCCCGAGGAGGAACCGCCGTTGATCATGATGGCGCCGTCCTTCTCGATCATGGACTTGGCCGAGGCGCGGGCGGCGTCGGACTTCGTCTGGGTGTCGCCGGTCACGAACTCGACCTTCTTGCCCAAGATGCCGTTGCCCTTCAGCGCCTTGGAGCTGAAGGTGTTGAGCATCCCGCCGTCGCCCTCGCCGTTGAGGTGCTCGACGGCCAGCTCCTGGGCACGCAGCTCGTCGAGGCCCTCCTCGGCGTAGGGGCCGGTCTGGGGCACGTTGAAGCCCAGGGTCACGGTGCTGCCCGTCGGGGCGTTCTTGAAGCCCGCGTGGGCGTCGGCGCGCAGATAGGTCGGCAGGGCCAACCCGGCACCGGCAGCCGCGCCGGTCTTGATCAGGCCGCGGCGTGTCAGGTTTGAAAATGACATGAATTCCTCCCAATTGGTGAAGCGGAGCCCTCTCCCATGGGACCCGCATGGCACGTCTGTGCAAAGTTACTATGGCGCGGTCTGTGAAAACCGATCAATAAGCCCCTTGATTGGCGGGGTTTTTCTGTAAATATCTTCGCAGGGTTGTGCCGCTTCTTGTAAAGAAGATGATGTTGCGGCGCAGAAACCGTTTGAAATGGCGGGCTTAGCGGCGCGCCGGGGCCGGGAGGACCAAGATGACACGCGATGCCCTGACCGGCAGCCGTATCCGGGAGCGGCGCATCATGGGGGGCCTCAAGCAGGCCGACCTGGCGCGCGACATCGGCATCTCGGCCAGCTACCTCAACCTGATCGAGCACAACCGGCGCAGAATCGGCGGCAAGCTCTTGCTGAACATCGCCCAGGCCCTGGGGGTGGAGCCCCAGAGCCTGACCGAGGGGGCCGAGGCGACCCTCATCGCCACCCTGCGCGAGGCGGCGGACCGGGCCGGGCTGAAGGGGCCGGAGCTGGAGCGCGCCGATGAGTTCGCCGGGCGCTTCCCGGCCTGGGCCGACGTGCTGGCGGGCACGCGGCGGCGGGTCCTGGCGCTGGAACGCACGGTGGAGACCCTGACCGACCGGCTGGCCCACGATCCGCACCTGGCGGCCTCCCTGCACGAGCTGCTTTCGACCGCCGCCGCCGTCCGCTCCACCGCCGCCATCCTGGCCGAGACCAAGACCCTGCAGCCGGAGTGGCGCGACCGCTTCCACGCCAACATCAACCAGGACAGCCGCCGCCTGTCGGACAGCGCCGAGGCCCTGGTGGCCTACCTCGATGCCGAGGAGGCGGGCCTGGCGGAGGCCAGCACGCCCCAGGAGGAGGTGGAGCTTTTCCTGGCCGAGGCGGGCTTCGGCTTTGCCAGCCTGGAGGCAGCGGCGGACGTGGAGGCGGAGATTGAGCGGCTGATCGGGGCGGCTGCGCCCGCGCTGTCGGCGCCCGCCGCCTTCATCGCCCGGGGCGCCCTGCGTCAGATGGCGCGCGATGCCCAGGCCCTGGGGCTGGCGCGGCTGGAGCGGGCGGTGGCGGAGCTGGGCCCCGAGCCGCTGGAGATCGCCCGGCAGCTTGGCCTGGCGCCGGCCCTGGTGCTGCGCCGCCTCGCGGCCCTGCCGGACCTGGGGGCGGGGCTTGTCGTCTGCGACCGTTCGGGCACGGTGATCTTCCGCAAGTCCGTCGAGGGCTTCAGCGTGCCGCGCTACAGCGGCTGCTGCCCGCTCTGGCCGCTTTTCGCGGCCCTCGCCGGGCCGGGACAGGTGCTGCGCGCGAGGGTGAGCCAGCTGGGCCGCGCCCAGGCCCATTTCACCGCCCTGGCCGTGGCCGAGGCCCAGGCGGCGGCGGACTACAACGCCCCGGCGCTGCTTCAGGGCTATATGCTGCTGCTGCCCGTGCCGGCCGGGGCGGGCCCGGCGCAGGAGCTGGGGGCCACCTGCCGGGTCTGCCCGCGCACCGCCTGCCCGGCGCGGCGCGAGCCCTCGATCCTGGGCGGCGAGGGGGCGGCGTGATCGCTTTTTGACAGGCCGGCTTTTTTCGGTGCATCCTGCGGCACGACGCGGCGCACCGGCAGGGGATGGGAGCTGTCGGGGCGGCCGTCTTGGGAGGATTGAGGCCACATGAGCAAGCACGTCGTGCTCGTCGAGGACGAGATGAACATCGCCGAGGCGATCCGCTTTCTGCTGTCGAACGAGGGCTGGCGGGTGGAGACCATCGCCAACGGCGGATCGGCGGTGGAGATCATCCGCAAGGCCAACCCGGACCTCGTCATGCTCGACGTGATGCTACCGGGACGCAGCGGCTTCGAGATTCTGCATGATCTGCGCGAGGACCCCGACTGTGCCAAGCTGCCTGTGCTGATGCTGACCGCGCGGGGCCAGAGCCGGGACCGCGAGATGGCCGAGAAGGCGGGGGTGAGCCGCTTCATGACCAAGCCCTTCTCCAACGCCGAGATGCTTCAGGCGGTGCGCGACCTGACCGCCACCTGACCCCGGAAGCCCCCGCAAGGAGCCGCGCCATGGCCCGACAGCGCCTTTTCCTGGAGACCCGGAGCTACCGGATGCGGCGAATGATGGACCTTCTGCGCGTCCTGCCGGTGGTGGGGCTGGCGCTCTGGCTGGTGCCGCTGCTCTGGGCCCGGCCCGGCGAGGGGGCGGACCCGATGACGACGGGCACGGCGCTGCGCTATCTCTTCCTGGTCTGGGGCGGGCTGATCCTGGTGGCCTTCCTGCTCTGGCGGCGCACCGGGGACCGGGCGGTGGAGGAGATGGACCGCCCCGACGAGCCGGGTGAGCCCTGATGGTGGCCCTCAACCAGCTTGTCCTGGTGTGCCTGGCCTACGTCGCCGGGCTCTTTGCCGTGGCCTTCCTGGCCGAGCGCATGGCCCTGCGCGGGCGCGGCGGGCGCTTCCTGCAGTCGCCGCTGATCTATACCCTCTCGCTCTCCATCTACTGCACCGCCTGGACCTTCTACGGCGCCGTCGGCTACGCCGCCCGTTCGGGGCTGGAGTATGTCACCATCTACCTCGGCCCCTCGCTGGTGATGATCGGCTGGTGGTGGCTGCTGCGGCGGCTGGTGCGGGTCGGGCGCAGCCAGCGGGTCACCTCGATCGCCGATCTCATCTCCTCGCGCTACGGCAAGAGCAACTTGCTGGCCATCTGCGTCACCCTGATGGCGGTGATCGGGGTCACCCCCTACATCGCCCTGCAGCTGCAATCGGTGGTCCTGTCGCTTTCCATCTTCGCCATGCCCGAGGCTGTGGCCACCGGCGACCTGCCCGGCGGCACGGAGCAGACGGCGGCCTTCAACCCCATCCGCTCGGCCTTCTGGGTGGCCCTGGGGCTGGCCCTCTTTACCGTGCTCTTCGGCACCCGGAACCTCAATGTGAACGAGCGACACCACGGGGTGGTGATCGCCGTGGCGGTGGAGGCGGTGGTGAAGCTCGCGGCCCTCCTGGCGGTGGGGATCTTCGTGGTCTGGGGCCTGGCCGGGGGGCTGGAGGAGACATTCGCCCGCATCGACGCCTCGCCCATCGGGGCCTGGGAGGTGGAGCGCAGCCGCTGGGCGACGCTCACCTTCCTCTCGGCGGCGGCCTTCCTCTGCCTGCCGCGCATGTTCCAGGTGATGGTGGTGGAGAACGACGACGAGCGTTACCTCCAGATCGCCTCTTGGGCCTTCCCGCTTTACCTCATGCTCATGAGCCTCTTCGTGGTGCCCATCGCGGTTGTCGGGCTGGACCTCCTTCCGCCGGGCTCCAACCCCGATCTCTTTGTCCTCAGCCTGCCCCTGAGCCAGGGCCAGAACGGCCTGGCGATGCTGAGTTTTCTCGGCGGCTTCTCCTCGGCCACCTCCATGGTGATCGTGGCGACGCTGGCCCTTTCCACCATGGTCAGCAACCACATCGTCATGCCCGTCTGGCTGGCCTTCCGGCAGCAGGGGGCGACGCAATCGGGCGACGTGCGCAACGTGGTGATCCTGGCGCGGCGGCTCTCGATCCTGCTGATCATCTCGCTGGGCTTCTTCTACTACCAGTTTTCCGGCGGTTCGGCGGCCCTGGCGGCCATCGGCACCATCTCCTTCGGCGGGGTGGCGCAGTTCCTGCCGGCGGTGCTGGGCGGGCTTTTCTGGCGGGGGGCGACGCGCACCGGCGCCCTCTGTGGGCTTGGCGTGGGCTTCGCGCTATGGGTCTTTACCATGCTTCTGCCGAGCTTCGGGGTGGGCGCGCCCCTCTCGGCGCGGGTCTTCGAGGAGGGGCTTCTGGGGCTGGGCCTGCTGCGGCCCACGGCGCTTTTTGGCGTGGAGGGGCTGGACCCGACCGTTCATGCGGTGGTCTGGAGCCTGGCGCTCAACGGCCTGACGCTCTTTCTGGTCTCGGTCTTCACCTTCCCCGATCCCATCGAGCGGCTCCAGGGTGCGCAGTTTGTCAATGTGCTGGAGCATGCGGGCCAGGCCCGGAGCTGGACCGCCTCGGTGGCCGGCAGCGAGGACCTGATGATCATGGCGCAGCGGATTCTGGGCGCGCGGGAGGCCCAGGCCTTCTTCCGGCGCGAGGCCCGCGCCCAGGGTCTTTCGGGGGGGCTGCCGGAGCCCACGCCGGCCTTTGTCCAGGGGCTGGAGCGGGAGCTGGCCGCCTCTGTCGGGGCCGCCACGGCCCATGCCATGGTGGGCCAGATCGTCGGCGGCACCTCCGTTTCGGTGCAGGACCTGCTGGCCGTGGCGGACGAATCCGCCCAGATGCTGGAATACTCCAGCCAGCTCGAGGCGAAATCGCGCGAGCTGTCGGAGACGGCGGCCCAGCTGCGCGCCGCCAACGAGAAGCTGACCCAGCTGTCGGTCCAGAAGGACAACTTCCTGAGCCAGATCAGCCACGAGCTGCGTACTCCCATGACCTCGATCCGCTCTTTTTCGGAGATCCTGCGCGATGCCGAGGGGCTGGGGGAGGCCGACAAGTCGCGCTATGCCTCGATCATCCATGCCGAGGCCCTGCGCCTGACGCGGCTGCTGGACGATCTGATTGACCTCTCGGTGATGGAGAACGGCCAGGTCTCGCTGCACCTGGCGAGCGACAGCCTGGACGCCATGCTGCGGCGCGCCGCCACAACCTCGCTCACCGGGGTCTCCCGGCCCCTGACGATCGACTTCCCCGAGGGGGCGGAGGCGGTGCGGGTCCATACCGATCTGGACCGGCTGGTGCAGGTCTTCATCAATCTCATCACCAATGCCCAGAAGTACTGCCGCGCCGAGGCGCCGGCCCTGCGCATCCTGCTGCACCGGGGCGCCGAGGGGCTGCACCTGGACTTCATCGACAATGGCCCCGGGATCGGGCCAGAGGAGCGGACGGTGATCTTCGAGAAGTTCGCCCGCCTGGCCGGCGAGGTGGGCGAGGGGGCGGGCCTGGGGCTGGCGATCTGCCAGGAGATCATGCACCGGCTGGGCGGGGCCATCGCCTACCTGCCCACCGCCAAGGGCACGGGATTCCGGGTCAGCCTGCCCAACGCCGCGCTGGAGCCCGTGCCGGGGGCGGCGCCCGTTTCCGTGGCCTCCTAAATCCCTTGGTAACCCCCGATCCGGTAAGCCAGCGCCCAAGGCAACCGCAGGATGCGGGATGAGGCATGGATGATGACGCGCAGATGGGGCCGCCCCCGGGGGCGGCGGCGCCCCAGGAGGGGGCGGGCGTGCTGCACCGCAAGGTGGCCAGCGGGCAGGCCCGGGCCTCGGCCCGGCGGATGACCCTGGCCAAGGTGCTGCGCCAGGCCGTGGCGCGCTGCGCGGATGACTGTTTCGACATGGCCATGGCGGCCCTCAGCCTGCGCCGCGAGGCCCTGCCGGGGGGCGATCTGGCGCCCCTGGCGGAGGCGGCGGCGCTCCTTCTGATCCTGGAGGGACCCGCGGGTCGCCGTGGCGCGGCCCTGCTCGACCGGCCCCTGGTGGCGGCCCTGATCCAGCAGCAGACGATGGGGCGGCTCTTGCCCCAGGCGCCGGAGGCGGAGGGTGCGGCGCGGCCCATGACGGCGACCGACGCGGCCCTTTGCGCGCCCTTCATTGACGGCCTGTTCGCCCGTTGCCAGGGCCGCCCGGAGGCGCCCGAGGAGGCGCTGCTGGTGGCCGGCCTGCGCTTTGGCGCGCGGGCTGAGACGGCGCGCCAGCTTCTCATGGCGCTCACGGCGCCGGACTACGAGGTCTGCCACCTGGCGCTTGATCTGGCCGGGGGGCTGGCCCAGGGGCGGCTGACGCTTTGCCTGCCCCAGGTGGGGGCGGAGGAGGAGGGTCCCGAGATGGCGGTCGGTGCCGCGCCCGAGGGGGTGCGCCCGCGCAGCACCCTGGCGCCCGCCGTCATGGGCCTGCGGGCGGAGCTGAGCTGTGCCATCGCGCAGCTGCGGCTGCCCCTGAAGCGGCTTTCCGCCCTGCGCCCGGGGGAGCTGCTGGAGCTGCCCGCCGCGCGCTTCGAGACGGTGACGCTGCTGGCGCCCGACGGCACGGCGGTGGGGCGCGGCGCCCTGGGCCAGGTGGCGGGGGAAAGGGCAGTGCAGCTGGCGGGGCAGGCAGGCGCTGAGGGGGCGGAAGGGGTGCTTCCGGGGGCGCACCCGGTGGCGCGGGCGGGCGGTGGCGCGGCGGGAGCGGTGGTGCCGGAGGCTGAGGTGCCGGAGATGGAGGGGCTGGCGGAGATGGCGGCGCTGCCGGAGATGCCCGAGCTGGAGGGATTGCCGGAGATGCCGGAACTAGACGGGTTGCCGGAGATGCCGGAGCTGGAGGGCCTGCCCGAGTTGGCGCCCGAGGGCGACCCTGAAGAGGCGGCAGCGCGCCGGGCGGCGGCGGGATAGCCCGGCGCGCCCCTTGGCGCGCCTTGGGCCGCGCCGGGGGCCTAGCCGAAGGGCTGATCCAGCATGGGCCGCAGGTTGGCCAGATCATAGCCCGCCTTGGCGGCGCTCTCGACGATCTCGTCGCCGGGGCGGCGGCCGGCCTCGCCCAGGGCCCAGGCGATGGTGGAGCGAGTGCCCGAGGCGCAGTAGGCCAGGACCACCTCGTCGCTTTCCACGCCCAGGGCGCGGTTCTCGGCGATCACCTCGGGCACCATGCTCTGGTGGGTCAGGGGGCGCTCGGCGAAGCTCAGACCCTCGGCCTCGGCGGCGGCGCGGATCGCGGCGCTCTGCTGGGGCGGCATGACCTCGCCATCGGGACGGTTGCAGAGGATGCGGGTGATGCCCGCGGCCTTGAGCGCGGGCATGTCGGCGCTCTCGATCTGCGGGCTGACGAAGAAGCGGGGGGTGAGCTGTCGGATGTCCATGAGGCTGGCCTTACGCAATTGCCCCGGGCCTGTCCAGCCAGCCCTTGAAGGTGGGGGCCGCGCCCATGCCGATGACCATGCAGGCGAAGAAGATCAGCCCGCCGCTGCCGCCGTAGCTGAGCGAGGCGATGGCGGGGCCGGGGCAGAGCCCGGCCAGCCCCCAGCCCGCCCCGAAGAGCAGGGCGCCGATGACCAGGCTGCGGTCGAGCCGGAGATCGGGCCGGGCGGGAAAGCTGCCGCCGACAAGCGGCGCGCGCCGTGCGGTGAGCCGCCAGGCGAGCGCCATGGGCAGGAGGGCGCCGCCCATGACAAAGGCCAGGGTCGGGTCCCAGGCGCCGAAGAAATCGAGAAATCCCCGGACCTTGGCCGTGTCGGTCATGCCCGAGAGGTGCAAGCCGGCGCCGAAGAGGGCGCCCGCGAGGAGGGCCAGAAGAGGCCGCATCAGAGCCCCCCCGCCAGGCCGCGCAGGGCCGCCACGGTGAGCGCCCCGGCGCCGATGTAGAGGAGCGTCGCCACGATGCCGCGCGGGCTGAGCCGCGAGATGCCGCAGACGCCGTGGCCCGAGGTGCAGCCATTGCCGATGCGGGTGCCGACGCCCACCAGGAGCCCCGCGAGGACGACCATGCCGATGTCGGGGGTGAGCTGGGTGTCCACCTTGAGGCCCGCGCCCCAGTGCAGCAGCGCGGGCATGGCCAGGAGCCCGAAGAGGAAGGCCAGCCGCTCGCCCCAGGTGCCGCGCGCGCTGCCATCCACGAGGCCGCCGAGGATGCCGCTGGCCCCCATGATGCGCCCGTTGCCGAGCAGGTAGAGGGCGGCAGCGCCGCCGATCATCAGGCCCCCGATCAGGCCCCACATCCAGTCCGCTGGCATGTCCTTACCTCAAAGTTTGTTGATGGGCAGTTTCAGCATCACCGTGCCGCTGTCGTCCGGCGGCGGCAGGTTGCCCGCCCGCATGTTGACCTGGAGCGAGGGCACGATGAGCTTGGGCATCGGGAGCTGGGCGTCGCGGGCCTCGCGCAGGCTCACGAAGTCCGCCTCGGCGCGGCCGCCGCCCACGTGGACATTGGCCGCCCGCTGTTCCGCCACGGTGGTTTCCCAGGCGAAATCACCCCGGCCCGGGGCCTTGTAGTCGTGGCCGACGAAGATCCGGGTCTGCTCGGGCAGGGCCAGGATGCGCTGGATCGAGCGGTAGAGATCCTGCGCCGAGCCGCCCGGGAAGTCGCAGCGGGCGGTGCCGAAATCGGGCATGAAGAGGGTGTCGCCGACGAAGGCGGCATCGCCGATCACGTAGGTCAGGCAGGCGGGCGTGTGGCCCGGGGTGTGCATCACGTCGGCGCGCATCTGGCCGATGTGGAAGGAATCGCCGTCGCGGAAGAGGGCGTCGAACTGGCTGCCGTCGCGCTGGAACTCCGTACCCTCGTTGAAAACCTTCCCGAAGGTGTCCTGCACAGTGGTGATGTGGCTGCCGATGCCGATCTGGCCGCCGAGCCTTTCCTGGAGGTAGGGGGCGGCGGAGAGGTGATCGGCGTGGACGTGGCTTTCGAGGATCCACTGGACCTGGAGATCCGCGGCGCGCACATGGGCGATGATCCGGTCGGCGGAGCTGGTGTCGGTGCGGCCCGCCGCCTGGTCGAAGTCCAGCACCGAGTCGATGATCGCGCAGGCACTGCCCTCGGGGTCCTGGACCAGGTAGCTGACGGTGTTGGTGGCCTCGTCGAAGAAGGCCGTGACCGCGGGATGGGGCAGGGGGCTGGACATGGCGCGGCTCCTTTGCGGCTCGGGGCGTGGCAAACACATATCATTTTTTGAATGTTTTGCAAGAGCCCAGGCGGCCCGCCGCGGGAATGCGCGGTCAGCCCAGGAAGATGCCCACGATGACCAGCATCAGCCCGATGACCGAGAGGAAGAGCGCGCCGAGGTTCAGCGGCAGGGTCCGTTGCAGCACGGCGCGCATCTCCTCGTCCGAGAGGTTGGCGCGCTTGGCCCGCATGACCCGCAGGATGCACCAGACAAGGCCTACCAGGCCCAGCACCGAAATGGCCGCGCCGCCCCAGATCACCATGTCGATTGCCCCCAGGCCGTCCTGTTCCATCTGCGCGGGGCTACGCCATTCCGGCGCCCGGCACAAGTGACGCTTGCGGCGCCGGGGCGCTCTTTGTAGGAGACGCGGCAGACCCAGCAAGAGGAGCGCCGCGTGAGCGATCAGAGCACCAACCCCGAAGTCGTCGAGAACCCCGCCGATGCCACCTATCGGGTGACGGCGAACGAGCTGCGCCAGTTCGTGGAGCGGATCGAGCGGCTGGACGCCGAGAAGAAGGACCTTGCCGAGCAGCAGAAGGAGGTCATGGCCGAGGCCAAGGCGCGCGGCTACGACACCAAGGTGCTGCGCAAGGTGATCGCCCTGCGCAAGCGCGACAAGGACGACATCGCCGAGGAAGAGGCGGTGCTGGAGATGTACAAGGAAGCGTTGGGGATGTGAGCCTGGGGCGGGGCGGCGCGGGGCTGTTGCCTTGCGGGTCGCCCGTCCGGCCCTTTCAGGGGGGCTCTGCGCGCGCCGTGTGGCTGTTGCGGGGGCGGCGGGGCCGCTGTAGATCTTGGCGCATGTTTCGGTCGCTGCTTGCCCTACTCTGTGTGCTTTCCCTTTTGGGGGCGGGAGCCGTCGCGGCGGCCCACCCGGTGCTTGCCCTGGCGCCTTCCGGGGTGGCGGCGGTTACCGGGGAGATGGATTACGGGGCAGATGAGGGCGCGGGCCCATCCTGCTGTGACGCGACGGGCGCGACGATGGGCGCCGCCTGCCTCTTCGATCTGGTAACCGGCACATCACTTTCTCCCGTTCGCGCCGCCGCGAGCGGCTGTGCGGTCGCGATCGGCGCGGGCCGCCTACCGTCGGGCGCCGCGCCGCCACCGCCTCTCGGTCCGCCGAAGGGTTGAACGCTGCCCTCCGGGCTTGTCGTTCAACATCACCCTACTCAAGGACCTATCCCATGACCACACGTCGACACTTCCTCTGTCTTTCCGCCGCCAGCATTGCCCTGGCCGGGCTTCCCGCGCGGGCCGCCCCGCCAATGCATGTCAGGACCGCACCAGCCTGCGGCTGCTGCCACGCCTGGGCCGATCTTGCCCGGGCCCGGGGCTTTGCCGTCACCCTCAGCGAGCTGACCGATCCCGAGGCCGAGAAGGAGGCCCTGGGTGTGCCCCCGGCGCTCGCCTCCTGTCATACTGTCACGGCGGAGGGCTACCTCTTCGAGGGCCACGTGCCCTTCGAGGCGCTCGAGGCGGTCCTGCGCGACCGTCCGGAGATCCGCGGCCTGGCCGTGCCGGGCATGCCGATGGGCTCCCCCGGGATGGGCGATGACCCGTCCGCGCGTTTCGACGTGCTGGCATTCGGCGGGGCTGCCGGGGCGGGCCGGGTCTACTACCGCGCGGGCACGGAACGGCCTTTCGAGGTTTGATCGGCGCAAAAGTGCCGCGAGCCCCGGGCCTGGCGTCCTCGTCAGCGCCAGGTTTCACGGGCTGCGCCCTGGCGATCTGTTGCGATGGGTCGCGGGGCGCGTGGGGCGACCCTCACCTCTCCACGAAATGGGGGGCGGCATGGACAAGCGGCTCGACCGGGGCGCCGTCGTTGTCTGTCGCGTGGCGGTCAAAGGTCTTGAAGCCGGGCGGGATGATCGTGCCCGGCCGCGCTTCACCGACGAAGATGTGTTTGCTGTTGTCGGGCGTCACGGCGATCGAGGCGGGATCGTCCAGTGTGCCGATGTAGAGGCCGAGGCGATCGGGCCAGCGGGCGAAGGTCAAGGCGAGCTTGGTCCCGCACCTCTGGCAGAAATGCACGTGCACGTCCTGTCCGCTCCCTTCCGAGGGGAGGGTGAAGAGGCTCGGCCGGCCCTGGGTGAAGGCGAAGGCATCGCGTTCGAAGATGGGTTCGATCATCCTGTCCGACCCCGTTGCGCGCTGGCAGAAGCGGCAATAGCAGATGGTGACCCACAGGGGCGCGGCGCGCGTGCCGTAGGTGACCTCGCCGCAGAGGCAGCGGCCCTGGTGAACCATCGTCATATCAGCCCTCTCTCCGTGGTCATCGGAAGATGTCCCCAGTGTGGCGGAGCGGATCAGGATTACCAGAGGTCTTTGTCCGAAGACCGGATATCAACAGGCCACCTTGTTAGGCGCCAGCCGTCGCTCTCTCCTGCAGCCCCAGGATGCGCCGCGCCTGCTGCCAAGTGGCGACGGGGCGCTCGTGGCTGTCGCAGAGGGAGACCACCCGGCGGACCAGGGCGGCGTTGGAGGGAGCGAGCGTTTCGCGGTCGAGGCGCAGGTTGTCTTCCAGACCGGTGCGCGCGTGGCCACCGGCCGCGACGGCCCAGTCGTTCAGGGTGATTTGCTGGGCCCCGATACCCGCCGCGCACCAGGGCGCATCCTCGCCAAAGAGGCGCTTCACGGTTCGGATGTAGAAATCGAAGACTTCCCGGTCGACCGGCATGGCGTTCTTCACGCCCATGACGAACTGCACGTAGGGCCTTTCGGTGAGGCGGCCATCGGCGTGCATCTTCGCGGCCTGCAGGATGTGGCTGAGGTCGAAGGCCTCGATCTCCGGCTTCACCCCGTGGCTCCGCATCTCGGAGGCGAGCCAATCGACGAGATCGGGCGGATTTTCGTAGACACGGGTCGGGAAGTTGTTGGAGCCGACCGAGAGCGAGGCCATGTCAGGGCGCAGGGGCAGCATGGCGCCGCGAAGCTGCCCGGCGCCGGAGCGGCCGCCGGTGGAGAACTGGATGATCATGCCGGGGCAGTGCTGTTCCAGCCCCTCTTTGAGACGGGCGAACCTTTCGGGGTCCGAGGAGGGGGTCTCATCCTCGTTGCGCACGTGGGCATGCACGATGGAGGCCCCGGCCTCGAAGGCCTCTTGGGTGCTTTCGACCTGTTCCGAGACCGTGATCGGCACCGCGGGATTGTTGGCCCGCGTCGGCAGGGAACCGGTGATGGCAACGCAGATGATGCAGGGGTTGGTGGGCGTGTCAGACATCGAAGAACACCGTTTCCTTCTCGCCCTGGAGGCGAATGTCAAAGCGATAGAGAGGCGCTTCGTCCGGCCCCTCCCGGGCGGCGATCAGCGTGGCCCGGCGGTGCTCCCACTCGATCAGGTTCAGGACAGGATCGGTGGCATTAGCCGCGGCCTCGTCCTCGAAGTACATCCTTGTGTTGAGCCCGATGTTGATGCCGCGCGCCACGATCCAGAGGTTCAGATGCGGCGCCTGGGGGCCGACGTTCCGGCCCGGCGTGCGGCCCGGCTTGACCGTCTTGAAGGCAAAGGTGCCGGTCTCGAAGTCCGAGACCACGCGGCCCCAGCCCCGGAACCCCTCCTCGACGGGGCCGCCGCCTTCGGGATGCGGATAATGTCCGTCGGCATTGGCCTGCCATACCTCGATCAGGACATCCCTGAGGGGCGCGCCCATGCCATCGATGACCCTTCCTTCGACACGGATGCGCGTGCCCCTGGCCGCCGGTCCGGCGATCTCCTGGCCGAGCGCCTTGTCGTAGATGTCGAAGCCCGCCGCCTCGGGGGCGAGCCCGATGTGGACATAGGGCCCGGCGGTCTGTGCGGCGGTCTGCTTCAGATAGGTGCTGTCCTGTGGCATCAATTCCCCTCCAGGCGGTTTTCGAACAGGGTCGAGCGGCGTCCGCGCAGGACGATGTCGAAGCGGTAGGCGATGCTGTCGAGCGGGATGGTTGCATTGAGGTCGAGCCTGGCTATGAGCTGCGCGATGGCCTCGGGATCGGGGATCGTCTGCACGATGGGGCAGATCGGGATGAGGGGGTCTCCCTCGAAGTAGCACTGGGTGATCAGCCGCTGGATGAAGCCCGACCCGAAGACGGAGAGGTGGATGTGGGCGGGGCGCCAATTGTTGACCTGGTTGTGCCAGGGGTAGGCGCCGGGCTTCACCGTTCGGAAGGCATAGTAGCCCGCCTCGTCCGTCAGCGTTCTGCCGCAGCCGCCGAAGTTCGGATCAATCGGGGCGAGGTAGGTGTCCTTCTTGTGGCGGTAGCGCCCGCCCGCATTTGCCTGCCAGATCTCGACGAGGGTCCGGGGCACCGGGCGGCCGTTCTCGTCCAGCACCCGGCCGTGCAGGATGATGCGCTCTCCGATGGGGCTTTCGCCGTCCCGGGCGTAGTTGCTCAGCAGGTCGTTGTCGCCCGGGGTGATGTCACTCTGTCCGAAGCGCGGTCCGGTGATCTCGCTCACCGAATTCTGCAGCGAGATGAGAGGCAGGCGTGGGCTGCGTGCGACGCTGGTCTTGTAGGCCGGTGTCAGGGCCGGAGGGTGGATGCTGCGGTCCTGTTGGTGGAATTCTGCGGGCCGGGTCATGTGCTTTCCTCCATCTCGGCGAAGGCCGCCTTGGCGAGCTTGATGGCGTGGTTGGCCTTCGGCACCCCGGCGTAGATGGCCACGTGGAGGAAGGCCTGGATCACGTCTTCCCGGCTTGCCCCGGTGTTGGCGGTGGCACGGATGTGCATGGGGATCTCCTCGAAGTTGCCTGTCGCGGCAAGGAGCGCCAGCGTGAGCATGGACCGCTCCCGCCGGGAAATGCTCTCGTCGGCCCAGAGGGTGCCCCAGGCGGCCTCGGTGATGAGCGTCTGGAAAGGCCGATCGAAGGCGGTCTGGGTTGCCAGGGCGCGGTCCACGTGGGCGTCGCCCAGGACCGCGCGCCGGGTGGCCATGCCGGTCTCGTAGCGCTTGGTTGTCATGTGGGGCTCCTCCTCCCGGGCTTGTGGGCAAAGAAGTACATTCCTTCCGTGCATTAGAATATTGCTATTTATGCGGGGTATCATAATCATGGGATTATGAATTGGGACGCTCATCTCCGCCTGCGCCACGTCCGCACCTTTCTCGAGATTGCGCGGGTCGAGAGCGTGTCCATCGCCGCTGATCGGCTCAACATCACGCAGCCCGCCGTATCGCGCAGCCTCAAGGAGCTGGAGCAGATGCTTGGGGTGCCGCTCTTTGATCGGGTCGGGCGCGGGCTAAAATTGAACGAGGCGGGCCGCCTGTTCCAGGCCCATGCCAGCGCTTCCATGGTGGCGCTGATGCGCGGTCGGGACAGGCTTTCCCAACAGAGTGGACTGAGCGCGCGCCTTTCCATCGGAGTTCTGCCGACAGCGGCGACGGACCTCGTGCCACGGGCCGCCCTGGCTTTTCGCGAGGAAATGCCGCAGGTCAGGCTGCATATCCTGACCGGTCCGAACTGGCTGCTGTTCAACCAGCTCCGCGATGCGCGGCTCGGTCTTGTTGTTGGGCGCATGCCGGAGAAGGAGGCAGCCACGGGGGTGATTTTTCAGCAACTCTATGTAGAGGACGTGGTGCTTGTCTGCCGACCGGGGCATCCCATCTTGGCTGTGTCAGCGCCGGAGAGAGTGATTGCCGACCAGACCCTGATCCTGCCGCCAGGGGGAGCCGTGATCTTTGAGACGGTGGCGCGGTACCTGGCGAGCATCGGCATGCCGGATCTGCGGGGCGCCTTTGAGACCGTCGCCCTGCCCATCGGTCGTAAGCTCGTCGCCCTGACCGACGCGCTCTGGTTCATCTCCCGCGGGGTGGTCGCAGACGAGCTGGCGGCAGGCAGCCTCGTGACGGTCCCCCTGGGCTCGCCGCTTTTGTCCGGGCCGGTGGGGATCAGCCTTGCCCGGGACGCGCCGATCAGTGTCGCCCGCAGCGTCCTGGCCGAATGTTTGCAGCGGGCGGCGCGGGATTCAGGCGGCAGCCTGGCGCCATCACACTGATCTGTGGCCCGGCACCTTCCGGCAGCCGAGCCATGCAGCCTGTGCAGACCGGCCATCAGCCCCTGTCCGTTGCGCAGGGGAGACTTTGGCCCGACATTGCAGGTGGGAGGCAGGCAAGGATCGAGCAATGCATATGTCGACTGAATTTACCTCTCTTCCCTTGTCCAGGGCCGCAGCGCCGCTGGTCAGCTTCCTCTCCGGCGTCGCGGAGATTCTGCGTACACTCGTGCGCCTGCCGCACGGCGGAGAGCTGCAAGAGGGGGTGCGCCGGATCAACGGCCTCTCGGAAGAGAGCCTCGCGGCCGTCGGGCGGACGCGGCCGATGGAGATCAACCGGGTGTTCGACGCCTAAGCCTGCGCCGCAGCCTGCGCCACCTGCCCATAGGCGCCCATGACCCGCTCAAGGACGCAGGCCGCGCCCTCGCGGGCCTGAAGCGCGGTCATGGGGACCTCGAGCCCGATGGCGGTTTCGTCGGGCAAGGCATTCAGCAGAGAAATCAGATCAATCTGGCCCTGGCCTGGCGGCAGACGCTCGGCCCTGGCCGTGTGCAGCAGCGCCTCCGTTGAATAGCTGGGGCTGACCCGGGCGTCGCACAGGTGGGCCAGCCGCAGGCGCTCCCTCGGGGTTTCCTTGAGCTGCTCAAGGGTGCTGCCGGACCGGTCGAAGTGCAGGGCGTCCACGAGGATGCCCACCTCGGGGCCTGCCTGCTGCACGAGGCGGTGCGCCGCTGCGAGGTCGGGCACGACGGTCCAGGGGAAGAACTCCAGAGAGATTTTGAGGCCGAGGCCCTGGGCCGAGGTCGCCAGCTCGCCGAGCCTTGCCGCCAGGCGGGAGAGATCGGGGTCGTAGGGGGCGCAGACGACTTCGCGCGCGCCGAGCTCGGCACCGGCCTCCAGGAAGGGCGAGAGCTCCTGCACCTGCGTTTCGGGGGTGAGGCGCACGAACTCGACGTCGTTGACGCGCAGGCCGGTTTCGCGCAGGGCGGCCCTGGTGGCGCGCATCAGGGCCGCGTCCTCCATCAGAGGGTAGCCGGGGGTGCTGTCGGTGACGCGCAGGAGGCGCAGGCCGACGGCATCGAACCCGGCCCTTGCCGCCGCCTCCACAAGCCTCGGCGGAGGCAGATCTATGGCCGTGAGGTGGGCAACGGAGACTGGCCGTGTCATGGGCGCCTCCTGGCAGCGTGGCGGCCTGCGATGAAGCCGAAGGTGAGCGCCGGGCCGAGGTTGATGCCACCCGCGGGGTAATGGCCACCCATGACGCTCGCCATGTCGGTGCCGGCGGCGTAGAGGCCCGGAATCGGATGGCCGTCTTGGTCCAGAACCCGCGCCTCACCGTCGGTCTGAAGGCCTGCGAAGGTCCCGAAGCTGCCGGGGATGACGCGGACCGCGTAGAAGGGGGCCCTGTCGATGGCGGCGAGGCAGGGGTTGGGCCGCACGGCCGGATCACCCTGGAGCCGCATGTAGGGCGTCGTGCCGCGCGCGAAGGCACTGTCCGTTCCCTGGCGCGCGTCCCTGTTGAACCGTGATACCGTGTCGGCCAGGCCGCCACCGTCGATGCCGCAGATGGCCGCGAGCTCCGAGAGGGTGTGCCCGCGTTTGAGGTATCCGCAGCGCAGCCAGGGCCGGAGGGGCAGGGGAGCAGGTCGCACGATCCCCAGGCCATAGCGACGGATGAAGCGATGATCGCAGACCAGCCAGGACTCGGGCGTCCTGTCGGGGCCGCTGGCCTCCAGCAGGGCCAAGACGTAGTCGTGGTAACCCAGGCCCTCGTTGCAAAAACGTTTCCCGGACCGGAGCACGCCGATCACACCGGGTTTGCCCCGGTCGATGATATGGGGGAAGGTGCCCATCCGTCCATCTGGCCAGGTGACCTCCGAGACCGGGCACCAGGCCCCCGGCGCGGCAAGCCCGGACGCCTGGCGCGCGCCGACGCTCTCGCCCAGCCGCAGGCCATCGCCAGTGGCCGAGGGGACCGCCAGCGTGCGGTGATGCTCCGGCGCGGGGAACTGGGCCTGCCTTCTCGAAGCGTCGTTCGGGAAGCCGCCGCAGGCCAGGACGACCCCGCTGCGGGCCTGGATGTGATAGGCGCCGCCCGGCCCTTGGACCGTCGCCCCCTCGATCCTGCCCGCCTCCCGCCGGAGCGCGGCGACAGCGGTGCCGGGCCGGATTTCGACGCCGACGTCCCGAGCGGCACGCAGCAGGCGCGCCACCAGGGACTGGCCGTTCCTGAGCTGCAAGGCCCGCCCGTGGCGGGCCAGATCCCACAGATGTTTCAGCAAGCGACTGGCGACGTGCCGGGCGGAAGGGAGCGAGCGGGTGGCCGTCATGAAGGCGCGCAGATCGGGGCCGGCCTGGATTGTCAGGCCCAGGAAGCTGGTCTCGCGCAGGGGCGGGCGGAGGAGCGCGATGTCAGCCCCGAGGGCGCGCGCATCGTAGGGGCGGGCGATGAGGGACCGGCCTCCGGTGCCTGCGCCGGGCTTGTCGCCATAGGTGTCGGGGATGCGCAGGCCCGGCTCGAAGGTCAGGGCGGTTTTCTGATCGAAGAAGGCGACCATCTCGGGCGCGGCCTTCAGGAAGGCCGCCACAAGCGACGCGTCGAAGTTGTTGCCGAGCACGGCTTCGAGGTAACGGCGGGGCGCATCGGGGACTTCTTCGACGCCGTGCCGGGCCGCCACTCCGTTGCCGGGGGCCCAGATCCAACCGCCGGACCAGGCCGTGGTGCCGCCCAGGAGGGGGTCCTTCTCGACCAGGATCACCTTGAGGCCGCGATGGGCGGCGGTCACCGCCGCCGCAAGGCCGGCGGCGCCGCTGCCGACGACAAGCAGATCGCAGGTCTCGTCCCAGGCGATGGTCATTCGGGGTCTCCGGAAGGTTGCACTGACCCCAATCTCCGAGAGGAATAAAATAACGTCAAATGCTTGTTCTTGCGTTAGGCTAACATGAGGTTAATCCGCGGGGAGGCGGACATGCGAGAAATGACGCTTCGACAGATCGAGGTAATCCGAGCCGTGATGATGACCGGCACGATCAGTGGCGCGGCGGACATGCTCAATGTCTCGGCGCCGGGAATCAGCCGGCTGGTAAAGCATACGGAGGAGTCCCTGGGTATCCGGCTTTTCGAACGAAAGGCGGGCCTCTTCACCCCATCGGTTGAAGCGGCCCGGGTCTTTGACCAGCTTCGGGAGGTCTACAAGGGCGTGGAAAATCTTCAGGTGGCCGTGGGCTCGCTCCAGAAGGGAGAGGAGGTGCGCTTGGCCTTTGCGACCGCACCCTCCATCGCCCAGTTCATTGCGGCCCGTGCGCTGCAGCGGGTGCGTAGCCGCTATGACGATCTTTTTGTCGATATGAACGTCCTGAAGATCGAGGAGACCGTGGACTATCTGCTGCTCGAACGCGGCGAGTTCGTGATCATGAGTTCTGCCGTCCAGAATGCCGCCATCATCAACGACGAGATCGCGGAGGGCCGCCTTGTTGTGATCCTGCCGGAGGGCCATGCCCTTGCCCGCCAGGACTGCGTATCCGCCGCCGATCTTGCCGGCGAGGCGCTGATCGGCGTCGATCCGACGGATCCCTACGGGGCCTTGCTGGCCAGCCCTTTCAAGCAGGCAGGGGTTGAGATGAACCACGCCATGCGCGGCCGCTTTGCCCAGACCGTGGTCAGCCTAGTGCGCCACGGCCTTGGTGTTGCGGTGATCGACGAGTTTTCGGTGGCGGAAGTCTACATGCCCGGCCTTGAGCGGCGGCCGCTCACGGAGGACGTGAAGGTAAAGAGTTACGTGGCCCGCAAGAAGGGCCGGGTGCTGTCAGGTTTCGCGGAATACACGATCGCGCAATTTCGGCGCGAGCTGGGGAAAGCCGTGGAGGACGGGCCCTGGTACCGGTCGCGAAAATAACATGATGTTAACAACACAGCTGAAGGGGTATTTGACGTTAAGTAAGGTGCGGCGCAATACTCGCTCATCGCCTGCCGAATGTTCGGCATTTGAATTCGCGTATTAGGGAGGACACCATGAAGCGGATTATCGTAGGCGCGCTTGGCGCGCTGGCTCTGACGGCCACAGCGGCCATCGCGGAATACCCCGAGAAGGAAATCCAGGGCATCATCCAGTGGGGGGCCGGCGGCTCCACCGACACTGTGATGCGCTCTGTCACGCCGCACGCGGAGGAGGCGCTTGGCGGCACCGTGGTCATGCAGAACATGACCGGCGCGGTGGGGGCCATCGCCCTGAACCACGTCGCCGGGTCCACCGCGGACGGTTACACCCTTCTGATGGGTGCCGAGAACCCGATGCTCTACAAGGTCATGGGCCTGGGCGACAAGGACTACAGCCAGTTCATCCCGATCTCGATCCTGGCGCGCGGGACGCCGATCCTGGTGGCCAACCCCGATGCGCCCTTCAATGACTACGCCGAGATGATCGCCTACGTGAAGGCCAACCCCGGCGAGGTGAAGTTCGGCTCGACCGGTCCGGGCGGTCTGCCTTCTGTGGTCAATGCCATGATCGGCGCGGTCGAGGGCGAGCTCGATGTCACCAGCGTGCCCTATGACGGCGACGGCCCGGCGCTGACCGGCCTGCAAGGCGGTGCCATCGACGTGATGCCCGCGGTTCTTGGTGCGGCCATCGAGGGCGTGCGCGCGGGCAATATGAAGGTTCTGGCGATCATGGACGTCGAGGCCAACGATCAGCTGCCCGATGCGCCCTTCGTCACCCAGTTCAACGAGGGCTACAACACCTACCTGCCCTGGGGCCCCTTCTTTGGCGTCTTTGTTCCGACAGGTACCCCCGACGATGTCATCGCCAAGCTCTCCGACGCCTATGCCACCGGGGCGCAACACCCCGACTTCGTGCAGCTGATGGAAGATCGCGGCTTCACCCTGATGGCCATCTCGGGTGACGAGGCGGATGCCTTCCTGAGCAAGTGGCAGCAGGGCACGGCCTGGCTGCTGCAGGACGCGGGCCTCACCAAGGCCTCGCCCGAAGAGTTCGGGATCGCGCGTCCGGGAGAATGATCTCCCTGGCAGCGCCCCATGGGCTGCTGCCGAAGCGGGGCGTCGCATTCCATCGCGAAATGCGGCGCCCCTTTCATGAGAGCCCTGGGAGGAAGCCATGGATCACATAGACCCTGAACACCACGACGGGACCTCCGACGCGACGCCGGGCGGCGAGGTTCACCAGCGCCGACCGGGCGAGCTGCTCTTTGCGGCGGTGCTGCTGACGGCCAGCCTCGGCCTTCTCTGGAGCGCCTACGGCATCGAGAACCCCTTCGGCCCGAACGGCCTTTCGGCGCCCCGGTCCATTCCCCTTGCGGCAACATTTGCCATGGTCGTCTCTGCGGCCATCGTCCTGCTCAAGACCGCTCGGCTGCCACTGGACAGGGCCGAAACCATCGCCCGGGATATCCTGCCGCCGGTGGTTCTGATCTTTGCCCTGTTCCTGATCGCCTACGGGCTTGTCCTGCGCCCGCTCGGATTCCTGCCGACGTCAGCGCTCTTCCTGATTGCCGCGATCAAGATCCTGGCCAAGCGAGGTTGGATCTGGACGCTCACGGTCTCGCTGGGCAGCCTGATCGTCATCTGGCTGATCTTCCGCATCGTCTTCAGCGTGTTGATGCCCGCGGGGATCGTGCCGGAAGCCGAGTTCATCCAGTTCTTCCGGGGGCTGGGCAGTGGGGAGGCCGGGCAATGACCGCGATCATGGATTTTCTCACCGTCTTCACCCAGCCGCAGCTTTTGCTTCTGGTGGGGCTCGGCACCTTTGCGGGGGTCTACGTCGGCGCCATTCCGGGCCTTTCGGTCACCATGGCCGTGTCGATCCTGATCTCCTTCACCTTCTCCTGGGATGTCTATCCTGCCATCTCTCTGATGATCGGCATCTACATGGGCGGCGTCTACGGCGGCTCGCGCACGGCGATCCTGCTCAATATCCCCGGAGCGCCTTCGGCGATCGCCACGGCGCTTGACGGCTACCCCATGGCGAAACGCGGCGAGGCCGGGACCGCCATCGGCGTGACCACGGTGATGTCCTTCATCGGTGGCTTCATTGGTATCGGCGTGCTGGCCCTTGCGGCGCCGCTGGTCTCGGACTTCGCGCTCGGGTTCCAGCCCCGCGACTACATGCTGCTGGCGATCCTCGGTATCCTGCTCGTCGGCTCGTTGAGCCAGGGAAGCCTGGTGAAGGGCATCTTCGCCGGTGCCCTCGGCATCGCCATCGGCGCGGTGGGGCGCGATCCGCTGACCTTTGCCGAGCGCTTCACCTTTGACTTCCAACTCCTCGAGGGCGGCATTTCCTTCATCGCGGTGATGATCGGCATGTTCGGTGTCTCCGAGGCGCTGTTGCAGCTGCATCACGTGGACAAGGACGCCGTGCGGCAGAAGATAAGCCGTATCGTGCCCTCTCTCGCCACCGTGAAGAAGCACCTGCCGCTGAGCCTCCAGACCTCGACCATCGGGGTGACCATCGGCGCGCTGCCCGGCACCGGGGGCGATATCGCGGCGCTGATGGCCTACGACCATGCCAAGCGTGTGACAAAGACCCCTGAGCGGCCCTTCGGGGATGGCGCGATGGAGGGCCTCGTGGCCCCCGAGACGGCCAACAACGCTGCGGTGGGCGGGGCCTTCATCCCGATGATGACCCTGGGCATCCCGGGCGACGCGGTGACGGCGATCATGATCGGCGCGCTCTTCATTCACGGGCTGAACCCTGGCCCGATGCTGATGATAGATCAGCCGGACATGTTCTGGTTCATCGTCGGCTGTCTGGTGATGGCCAATATCTTCATGCTGATCTTCGGCCTGACCGGAATCCGGCTTTTCACCAAAATCGTGGAGATGCCGCGCTCGGTGCTGATCCCGCTCATCATGCTGCTCTCGATTGTCGGCGCCTACGCGGTGAACAACTCGATCACCGACGTCTATTGGATGCTGGGCTTCGGTGTCTTCGGCTATTTCATGCGACATTATGGCTATCCGCTGGGGCCGGTCATCCTGGGGGTGATCCTGAGCCGTTTGCTCGACGACAACTGGCGCCGTGCAATCATCTCGGAACGGGAGGACCTGGGGCGCTTCTTCGAAGGGGTGGTGACGAGCCCCCTGTCGCTGGTGCTGTTCGTTGCCGTGATCCTGATTTTCGTCAGCCAGACACCTCTCTGGGCGCGCGGCAAGAAGGCCATCTTCGGGCGGGGGCGCCAGGCATGACGGCCCTTGGGATCGCGATTGCCGGGGCGGGTTACATCGGGCGCCGACACGTTGAGGCGATTGCTGCCTGCCCGGCGGCTCGGCTTGTGGCCCTTGTCGACCCGGATCCGCGGGCGGCCGAGGTGGCCGGGCAGGCGGGCGTGCCGCTTGTGCCGTCGCTGGACGATCTGCCGGAGGCGGCGGGGGCGGTGATCCTGGCGACGCCGACCGGTCTTCACCTGGAGCAGGCACGCCATTGCCTGGAAAGAGGGCTGCCGGTGTTGATCGAAAAGCCCGTCACCGTGACCTCCGAGGAGGCGGCGAGCCTTGCCGCCCTGGTTGCGGCGAGGGCGGTGCCTGTCCTTGTGGGGCACCATCGCCGCCACAGCCCGGCCATCGCGGCGGCCCGGGCTGTGCTGGCAGAGGGCCGCATTGGCCGGGTCGTCGGCGCCCATGTTTCGATCCTGTTCTGCAAGCATGATGCCTACTTCGAGCCCGACTGGCGGCGCAGACCGGGCGCCGGGCCGATCCTGACCAACCTGGTGCACGAAATCGACACGCTGCGGTACCTGCTGGGCGAGGTCGAGGGCGTGCAGGCGACGGCCTCATCGGCAATCCGCGGCTTCGAGATCGAGGACAGCGCCGCCGTGATCCTGCGGTTCGCTTCCGGCGCGCTGGCGACGGTGTTGCTGTCCGATACCGCCACGACGCCCTGGAGCTGGGAGCTGACGGCGGGCGAGAACCCGGATTATCCCATGACAGGCCAGAGCTCGACGATGATCTCGGGCACGGAGGGGGCCCTGGAGGTGCCGAGCCTGAGGCTTTGGCAGCCGGAGGGGCCCTGTAGTTGGTACACGCCGCTGCGCACCGAGGCGGTGGCCAGGGTAGAGGCCGACCCCTTCGATCGCCAGATTGCCCATTTCGTGCAGGTGGCTCGCGGCACCGAGGCGCCGCTCGTGACGGTCGCGGACGCCGCCCGCACCCAGGCGGTGCTGGGCGCGGTGCTGGAGGCCATCGAATTCCGCAAGGAGGTACGCGCGGCATGACCGACACACTCAAGCTTGGCCTGATCGGCGATAACATCGTGCGCTCGCGTTCGCCGCTGCTCCACCGGCTTGCTGGGGCGCAGCATGGCATTGCGGTGACCTACAACCGCCTGATCCCGAAGGACCTGGACCAGACCTTCGAGGCGGTCTTCGAGAGCTGCGCCGGGCAGGGTTACCGGGGCATCAATGTCACCTATCCCTACAAGGAGCGGGCGGCCGGGATGGTCAGGATCGATGATCCGCTGGTCCGGGCCATCGGCGCGGTCAATACCGTGCTCTTCGAAGGCGACGGACCGCAGGGCCAGAACACGGACTATACGGGTTTCATCGCCGGCTACCGCGGCACGCGGGGGAGGGCCCAGCCGGGCATCGCTTGCCTGATCGGAACCGGCGGCGTGGGCCGGGCTCTGGCCTTCGCGCTGCTTGCCCTTGAGGCCAAAGAAATCCGGTTGGTCGACCGGGATCAGGGCAAGGCCGAGGCTCTGGCCGCCGACCTCAGGCAGGTGCCCGGGGCGCCCGAAATCACCGTCTTCGCCGACGCGGAGGCGGCCGCACGCGGGGCGCAGGGCCTGCTGAACGGCACGCCTGTGGGAATGGTCGGCTACGGCGGAACACCCCTGGCGCGGGCGGCCATGGAAGGGGCGGAGTGGGTTTTTGACGCGGTCTACACGCCGGTGGAGACAGAGTTCCTTCAGGACGCCAACGCCCAGGGCCTGGCGCTCATCTCGGGCTACGAGCTTTTCTTTTTTCAGGGGGTGCACGCCTGGAAGCACTTTACCGGTCTGTCTCTGGACGAGGGACGCCTGCGGCAGGAGCTGCTTCAGGGGGAGGAAGCCGCATGAAAACGTCCATCGCCACCGTCTCGATTTCGGGCAACCTTCGCGAAAAGCTCGAGGCCATCGCCAAGGCCGGGTTCGACGGGATAGAAATCTTCGAGCAGGATTTCATCGCCGACACAGGCACCCCGGCGGAGATTGGCCGGATGGTGCGGGACCATGGGTTGGAGATCACACTCTTTCAGCCCTTTCGGGATTTCGAGGGCCTCACGGGAGCGGCGCGCGAAAGAGCCTTTGACCGCGCCCGGTACAAGTTCGACACCATGGCGGAGCTGGGCACGGACCTGATGCTTGTCTGTTCCTCGGTGCATCCCGAGGCCCTTGGCGGCATCGACCGCGCCGCGGACGACTTCCGCGAGCTTGGGGCCATAGCGGCCGAGCGGGGTCTGCGGGTCGGTTACGAGGCGCTGGCCTGGGGACGGCACGTCAACGATCACCGGGACGCCTGGGAAATCGTGCGGCGGGCCGATCATCCCAACATCGGCCTGATGCTTGACAGCTTCCATACCCTGGCGCGCAAGATCGACCCCAACACGATCCGCCGGATCCCGCGGGACAAGATCTTCTTCGTGCAGCTCGCGGATGCGCCGCAGATCGAGATGGACCTGCTCTACTGGTCACGGCACTTCCGCAGCATGCCGGGCGAGGGGGACCTTGCCGTGACCGAGTTCATGCGGGCCGTGGCGGCCACCGGCTACGACGGGCCGATCAGCCTGGAAATCTTCAATGACCAGTTTCGCGGCGGACGCCCCGAGGGGCTCGCACGGGACGGCTACCGCTCTCTCGTGGCGCTGATGGACGACGTGCGCCGCTCGGAGCCGGACATCCGCATCGAGGTACCCGCTCTGCCCGAGCGGATCCGCGTCCAGGGCGTGGAGTTCATCGAGTTCGCCTGCCGGGGCGCGGATGCCCGGAATCTCGCCGCGCTTCTGCAGTCGATGGGCTTTGCCCACGTGGGCGATCACATCTCCAAGCAGGTGGCGCTTTGGCAGCAGGGCGAGATCCGCATCATCCTCAACCAGGAGACGACGGGCTTTGCCAACGCCGCCTATCTCACCCATGGCACGACGATCTGCGATGTGGGCCTCAAGGTCGAGGACGCGCTGGCCACCTCGGCCCGGGCCTCTCTGCTGGGGGCCGCCACCTTCGATCAGGCTGTCGGACCGGGGGAGCTGGAGATCCCGGCGATACGGAGTGTGGGCGGAAGTGTCATGCACTTCATCGACGAAAGAAGCGGCCTGTCGGATGTCTGGTCTGTCGAGTTCGAGAAGACCGGGGAGGACCGGCCTGTCGGCGCGGGGCTCACGCGGGTCGATCACGTTGCAGAAACTATGAACTACGACGAGATGTTGAGCTGGTCCCTGTTCTACACCGCCATCTTCGACATGCAGCGCACCCCCATGGTGGACGTGGTGGACCCGGACGGGCTGGTGCGCAGCCAGGCGATCAAGGCCAGCGGCGGTGATCTTCGGATCACCCTGAACGGCGCCGAGACCCACCGCACACTGGCGGGCAGCTTCCTGGCGGACAGCTTTGGCGGCGCAGTCCAGCATGTCGCCCTGGCCACGGACGACATCTTCGCGACCGCGCGGCGCATGGCCGAGGCGGGCTTCGAACCCCTGCCGATGACGGGCAACTACTATGCCGATCTGCAAGCCCGCTTCGGGCTGGAGGCAGGCCGCGTAGCGGAGTTGCAGGCGCTCAACATTCTCTATGACGAGGACGCGGAAGGGGCCTTCCTCCAGTTCTACAGCCGACCCTTTGCCGGTGGGCTGTTCTTCGAGATCGTCGAGCGGACCGGAGCCTACGATGGCTATGGCGCGGCCAACGCGGCCTTTCGGATCGCGGCCCAGAAGCGCCTGATGCGGCCGAAGGGCATGCCGAGGCAGTAGAAATCGAAGCCCGGCGGCGGGGCGCGTTCCGGAGGGAGCAGTTAGGCATGGGTGACGTCCTTTCGATCACCGGAACGATTTTTGTCGTCATTGGCGTGGGCTTCCTCTCGGTGCGCTTGCGGCTCTTCGCTCCGAGCGATCTTGCGATCCTGGGTAGGTTCGTCGTGAATTTCGCGCTGCCGGCCTTGATCCTGACGGCGATTTCCTCGCAGCCCATCGGCGAATTCTTCAATGCGGGTTATCTTCTTGCCGTCTTGATCGGATCTCTGGCCGTCTTCTGGGGCGGTTATGCCTGGGTGCGGCACAGCGGCGGGAGTGCGGCGGCGAGCACCTTTGGCGGCATGGGAATGTCCTGCGCCAACAGCGGCTTCGTCGGGTTTCCGATCCTCCTCATAGCCCTCCCTGACGTTGCCTCGCTGGCCCTGGCGCTGAACATGATCGTCGAGAACCTCGTCATGATTCCGCTTGTGCTGATCCTGGCCGAGCGCTCCCGGGAAGGGGACGGGGGCGGGATCAGATTGGCGGCCCAGATCGCCGCCCGCCTGTGCCGCAACCCGATCGTGATTGCCCTGTTGCTCGGGCTGCTCATCGCGGCGTCGGGGTACGCCATGCCCGCGGTCGTGGCGCGGCCCATCGAGCTCTTCGCCGCCGCAAGCGCGGCGATCTCCCTTACGGTCATCGGCGGCACCCTTGCGACTCTGCCGCTCAGATCGCTTCAGTCATCGGTTTTCACGATCGCCTTCGGCAAGCTGGTCGCGCACCCGGTGGCAATTGGATTGAGTCTTGTCGGGATGTCGTTTCTCGGCTTTCGGGTCGAGGATGAGCGGCTCGTCGCCGCGGCCATCATCCTGGCATCGACACCCGTCATGGCGATCTATCCCATCCTCGCGCAGACCTACGGCGAGGAGAGGATCGCTTCCCTCGCCATGTTTGTCATGACGGTTGCTTCGTTCGCAACGATGAGCCTTGTTCTGACGATCTTGCCGGGTCGGGGGTGAGGTCGCCAACAAGGGGGCGGGAGGCGGGCAGGGGGTGATTTCGACAGAAAGACCCTAACGAGGGTCTCCTATCACCGTGCCGCGGCCATTCTCACGGGTCCCTGTACCCCAGGGCGGCTTCCGTCCAGCGCAGGAGTTCGGCCTTGAAGGCCTCGTCGCTGCAATTGGCGAGGGCAGAGGCCTTCTGGTAGGGGTCGGAGCGGGCGTAGAACATGGCGCTCAGCTGGTCGATCACGAAGGCGGCGGCGAATTCGGGGTTGGGGTGCCCGATCTCCTCGCGCCGGGCCAGGATCAGGTCGAGTAGGGCCTGGCTCGCCTCGCGCTTGATCTCGGCCATGTGGGCCTTCAGCTCCGGATCGTCGGCCATTACCAGGGCCGTGGCGCGTTTCGACATGCCGCCCGCGCTGGACTGGTGCAGCCGGAAATCGATGAAGGCCTCGATCATCTCGCGGACGGTCGCGCCCTGCCACCGCTTCGGGTCCGCCGCCTGCCTGTTCTGGTCCGCGATGGCCGAGGTCATCCGGTGGAAGAGGGCGTAGAAGAGCGCCTTCTTGTCCTTGAAATGGTGGTAGAGCGCGCCGACGGAGGTGCCTGCGCGGGCGGCGATTTCGGTCACGGAGGCGCCCTCCATGCCCTTCTCGACGATCAGCTCCTCGGCCGCGTCCAGCAGTGCGGACTGGGTCTTCTCGCTGCGCGTCTGGCGGCTGTCGCGGCGCCAGTGAATGTCGGAGATCCAGCGGTCCTTGATCATGGCGGTCCAAGTCGAAAGGTTCCCTTGCTTCTTGACACGGGGGCTTTTCCGGGTCAAAACATAATCCGAATTCGGTTTATGGAGTGTGCCCGTGACCCCTGCCGCAAGCCGCCTCACCGCTGCCAAGCTGATCCTCCTTCTGCTGCTGGGATTCCATGCCCTCTTCCAGGCGACCTTCTTCGCGCAGATCACCCTTGTGCCCGGCACGGTGTTGCAGTCCGCGGGGGTGGCGCCTGACCTGGCGAGCAGCCTTGCGGGCCTTCTGCTGCTGGCGGCTGCCGGTCAGGCCTTGCTGGTGGTTCTCAGCCTCCTCGCCATCGGCTGGGTCTGGCGGGGCAGGGCGGCGGGCGGCCTGATCGGCATCGTGATCGGCGCCTACTTCCTTCTGCTTGGGCTGGCGCTTGCTTCCATCGGGAGCCTGCAGTTTGCCCTCATCGACATCACGCGCGGCGCGCTGACCGTTCTCGCGGGCCTCTGGTGGGGGCGCGGTCGCGCCTCTTCCAGCGTCGCCGCCCGGACCGGCCCCGAAGGGAGCACCCCATGACCGAAACCGCCCTCGTCACAGGCGCCTCGAGCGGCATCGGTGCCGAACTTGCGCGCCTCCATGCCGCAAGGAAGGGGGACCTTGTGCTCGTCGCCCGCCGGGCGGATCGGCTGGAGGCTTTGAAGGCGGAGCTGGAAGAGGCGCAGGGGATCAAGGTGACCGTGATCGCCGAGGACCTGACCGACGCCGAGGCGCCGCAGCGGATCCACGCGGCGGTCAAGGCTTCCGGGATCGAGATCGGCCTGCTCATCAACAACGCTGGCTTCGGAGCAAGGGGCCCGTTTCACGAAATGCCGTGGGACCAGAGCCTCTCCATGATCCAGGTGAATGCCGTGGCGCTTGCGGGCCTGACCCGGCTTTTCCTGCCCGACATGGTGAAGCGCGACGCCGGGCGGATTCTCAACGTCACCTCCACCGCCGCCGAGGTGCCGGGGCCGCTTCAGGCGATCTACTTCGCCACCAAGGCCTTTGCCGCCTCCCTGTCGAATGCGCTGGTCGAGGAGTTGCGGGAGACAAAGGTGACGGTCACCAACCTGATGCCCATGGCCACTTCGACCGAGTTTGCCGAGGTGGCGGGCATGGCGGACACCGCGCTCTTCGCGAGCACCGCGCGCCCGCGCGCCGTGGCCGAAGACGGCTATGCGGCGATGCTGCGCGGTGACATGGACGTCTACGGCGGCATGACCAGGAAGCGCCGGATCATGCAGGCGGTCCTCAAGGCCATGCCGAAACGCGCCGCGCTTCGGGCCGTGCGCAGGGCACAGGAAGCCTGAGGGGAGGGGTGCGCTGACGGCTGGCGGCGCCCTCCGCGTTGACCACCATCGGACCAGGATCATAGACACCGCCAAGCGAGGCGGAATGCTCTCGGGCGGGGGGCATTCGGCTGCGGACCTGAGGGACGATCTTCAGGCTGCCGTTCCGGCGTGGGCGGAGACGGGGCAAGCAGCGCGCACCAGCCGCTTGCCCCCTTGCGCCGCCCTGTGAACCTAACTAGAACGGCCCAAATTTTCCCCGCGCCCCCGCGCGCGGCCCTACCCCAATGGAGCACACATGCAGGTCAACGAGACGCTGAACGACGGTCTGAAACGCGGCTATTCCATCACCCTGACGGCGGCTGAGCTGGACGCGAAGGTCAACGAAAAGCTCGCCGAGGCCCAGCCCGAGGTGGAAATGAAGGGCTTTCGCAAGGGCAAGGTGCCGCTGGCGCTGCTGAAGAAGCAGTTCGGCCAGCGCGTCATGGGCGAGGCCATGCAGGAATCCATCGACGGCGCCATGAGCGAGCACTTCGAGAGCTCCGGTGACCGCCCGGCGATGCAGCCCGAGGTCAAGATGACCAACGAGGACTGGAAGGAAGGCGACGACGTCGAGGTCGAGATGACCTACGAGAAGCTGCCCGAGATCCCCGAGCTGGACCTGTCGCAGCTCAAGCTGGAGCGCCTGGTGGCCAAGGCCGATGACGCGGCCATCGACGAGGCGCTGGCCAACCTGGCCGAGACGGCGCAGGACTTCACCCCGCGCAAGAAGGGCTCAAAGGCCAAGGACGGCGACCAGGTTGTCATGGACTTCGTCGGCAAGGTCGACGGCGAAGCCTTCGAGGGCGGCTCGGCCGAGGATTATCCGCTGGTGCTGGGCTCCAACTCCTTCATCCCCGGCTTCGAGGAGCAGCTTGTCGGCGTGAAGGCTGGTGAGGAGAAGGCCGTGACAGTCAGCTTCCCCGAGGACTACCAGGCCGATCACCTGGCCGGCAAGGAGGCCACCTTCGACTGCACCATCAAGGAGGTGAAGGAGCCCGCCGCCGCCGAGATCAACGACGAGCTGGCCAAGAAGTTCGGCGCCGAGGACCTGGATGCGCTCAAGGCCCAGATCGCCGAGCGTCTGGAGGCCGAGTACGTCGGCGCCGCTCGCGCGGTGATGAAGCGCGGCCTGCTGGACGAGCTCGACAAGCTGGTCAGCTTCGAGCTGCCGCCCTCCCTGGTGGAGGCCGAGGCCGGCCAGATCGCGCACCAGCTGTGGCACGAGGAAAACCCCGACGTGCAGGGCCACGACCACCCCGAGATCGAGCCCACCGAGGAGCACAACAAGCTGGCCGAGCGCCGCGTGCGCCTGGGCCTGCTGCTGGCCGAGATCGGCCAGAAGGCCGAGGTCGAGGTGACGGATGCCGAGATGACCCAGGCGATCATGAACCAGGCCCGCCAGTACCCGGGCCAGGAGCGCCAGTTCTTCGAGTTCGTGCAGCAGAACCAGCAGATGCAGCAGCAGCTGCGCGCGCCGCTCTTCGAGGACAAGGTGGTGGACCACATCGCCGAGCAGGCCGAAGTGACCGAGAAGGAGGTCTCGAAGGACGAGCTCCAGAAGGCCGTCGAGGCGCTCGAGGACGAGTGATCTAGGGCCGTCGGTCGCCCCCCCCCGCGGGGGCGGCCCTTTGGCAGATTGAAACGCCCGCCGGGGGGACCGGCGGGCGTTTTGTTTTTGTGGGGGTAAGGCGTTCGCGGGAAGGGGCTTGGCGCCCGCCCTAGGCCATGGCCACCAGGGCGCCGGTGTAGGCGATGTAGGCGGCGAGCAGGAGGCCGCCCTCGGTGCGGCTGATGCGGGAGGCGCTGTGGGCGAAGACCAGGAGGGCTGCCGTGGCGCCGACCATGACCCAGACGTCGAAGCCGCTGAACTGTGCCGGGACGGTGAGCGGCGAGAGCAGGGCCGTGACGCCGAGGATGCCGAGGATGTTGAAGACGTTGGAGCCGATGATGTTGCCCAGGGCCACGTCGCTTTCGCCCTTCCGGGCGGCGATGGCGGAGGTGACGAGCTCGGGCAGGGAGGTGCCCACGGCCACCACGGTGAGGCCGATCACCGCCTCGGAGATCTCGAAGGTGCGGGCCAGACTGACGGCGCCGAGGATCAGGAAGCGGGCCGCCACGATGGTCAGCACCAGGCCGCCGAGGAGCGCCAGGAGGCTGAGCCAGAGGGGCCTTTCGGTGCTGCCGCCGGGCAGCTCCAGGGGGGGCGCGGCGCGGCGCCGTTCCATGGCCAGGGTGACCAGGACGTAGACAAGGAGGGCCACCACGAGGAGGCCGCCGACGGGGCGCGAGAGGCTGCCGGTGAGGACCACAGCGAGGCCGCAGAGGGTGGCCAGCGCCAGGGTGCCGCCGTCGCGGCGCAGGGCGGCGCGGTCCGTCGCGATGGGGCGGATCAGGGCGGCGAGGCCGAGGATCAGCAGGATGTTGGCGATGTTGCTGCCGATGACGTTGCCGAGGGCGATGCCGGGGCTGTCGGCGAAGGCGGCCTGCACCGAGGTCACCAGTTCCGGCATGGAGGTGCCGAAGCCCACCAGGGTGAGGCCGATCACCAGGGGCGAGATGCCGAAGCGGCGGGCGATCTCCACCGCCCCCTGCACCAGGTAGTTACCGCCGAAGAGAAGCCCGACAAAACCGAGCAGGATCAGAAGGATGTCAGTCACGAGTGTCCACCGTTTGGGGCGCCTGGGGCGCCGCCTGATGGGGGCCCTGCGCTGCGCAGAAGGTGGCGGGGCGGGCGGGCAATTTCAACCCGCCCGGCGGGCTTTGTTTCAGCCCGGGCGCAGGCCCGTCTCGACCAGCATGCCGCGCCGCTTGGCCTCGTAGTAGTAGCCGCGCGCGTACCACTTGACCGCCGTGGCCTGATCCCCCTCGGAGAGCAGCCAGGCGCCGCGCAGGTACTTGACCGCGTACTTGAGGTTGGTGTCGGCATCCAGCAGATCGCCCGGATCGCCCTGGAAGCCCATGGAGCGGGCGGTGGCGGGCAGGATCTGCAGGAGGCCGTAGTAGGGGCCGTTGCGGGCCCAGGGGCGGTGGGTGCTTTCGCGGATCGCCAGGCGGTGCACCAGGGGGCGGGGGACCTCGTAGTGGTCGGCCCAGAAGTTGATCTGCTGGCGCAGTTCGGGGGTCTCGTTGGGATAGAGCGGCGGGGCGGCGGGGGCGGCCTCGGGCCGGGGGGCGCTGGCACAGGCGGCGAGGCCGAGGCAGAGCGCGAGGACGGGCAGGAGGGAAAGGGAGGGTCTGGGCAT
This sequence comes from Sulfitobacter sp., assembly GCA_965212515.1. Taxonomy (GTDB): domain Bacteria; phylum Pseudomonadota; class Alphaproteobacteria; order Rhodobacterales; family Rhodobacteraceae; genus Sulfitobacter. The sequence goes on along the minus strand of OZ243122.1, from coordinate 295,531 downwards.
GATGGCGTGAGGTCCAGGTTGCTGACCCGGCGGACTTTACGGCCCGAGGCCCACCCCGCAAGCGCGGGTTTCCGCCTTCGGCAGGGGGCCGCGCAAAGCAAAGGCGCCGCCGGGGGACCGGCGGCGCCTTGGTGTTTCCAGAAAGGCTGCGGCGCGCGGGCCGCGGGGCCTTACTTGTCGTCCAGTTTCGCGTCCAGCTCGTCCTTCTCGAGGACGGCGGGCTGGTCGGTCTGCTGCTCGACGTCGGTCTCCAGCTCGTCGAGCTGGGCGGAACCGATGTCGTCGAAAAGCTCCTGAATCTCGAACTCTGCGGCGGCTTCTTCTTCCGCGGCCAGTTCCTGGATCGACTTGCCGGAGGCCTGAAGCTCGGCCTCTTCGGGCGAGCGGGCCACGTTGAGCTGGATCGTCGCGTCCACCTCGGGGTGGAGGATGATCCGCACGTCGTGCAGGCCGAGGTACTTGATCGGGGCGCCCAGGACGACCTGCTTGCGGTCGATGGTGAAGCCCGCCTCGGTGGCGGATTCGGCGGCGTCACGGGTGGTGACGGAGCCGTAGAGCGCGCCGGCGTCGGAGGCGGAACGAATCACCACGAACTGCTGACCGTTCAGCTTCTCGGCCAGCTTCTCGGCTTCCTTGCGGGTCTCCAGGTTGTCGGCCTCGAGCTGCGCCTTGCGGGCCTCGAAGGCCTCGACGTTGGCCTTGGAGGCCGAGAGCGCCTTGCCCTGGGGCAGGAGGTAGTTGCGAGCGTAGCCGGGCTTCACGTCCACGACTTCGCCCATCTGGCCCAGCTTGGCCACACGTTCCAGAAGGATAACTTGCATGTGCTCTCTCCTTACTTGACGGCGTAGGGCAGCAGGGCGAGGAAACGGGCGCGCTTGATGGCACGGGCCAGTTCACGCTGCTTCTTCGCGGATACCGCGGTGATACGGGAAGGAACGATCTTGCCGCGCTCGGAGATGTAGCGCTGCAGCAGACGGGTGTCCTTGTAGTCGATCTTGGGGGCATTGTCGCCGGAGAAGGGGCAGACCTTGCGACGACGGAAAAACGGTTTTGCGGCCATGGGTTATGTCCTTTTCATCAAGCTTTGGATCAACGGCGCTCGCGGCGGCCTTCGCGCTCTTCGCGCTTCTGCATCTGGACGCTGGGCAGCTCCTCGTGCTCCTCGACCTTGATGGTCAGGACACGCATCACGTCGTCGTGCAGGCGCATCAGGCGCTCCATTTCCTGAACGGCCGGTGCGGGTGCATCGGAGCGCAAGAAGGCGTAGTGGCCCTTGCGGTTCTTGTTGATCTTGTAGGCCATCGTCTTGACGCCCCAGTACTCGTGGTCGACGAGCTTGCCGCCGTTGTCGGACAGGACGGCACCGAAGTGTTCGATAAGGCCTTCTGCTTGCGTGTTGGACAGGTCCTGACGCGCAATCATGACATGCTCATAGAGTGGCATGTGTACTCCTACTTCTATCAAGGCGCATTTCAAAGGCGGGGCTCTTGACCCCTTGCGGCCCCACCACGAGAGACTGCGCGGTTCATCTGCTTTGCAAGGGAATGGCCCATATACACGCTTTGGCGCGCGGGGCAAGGGGCCGCGGGCCCTCTGGCGCGGGCGCGGCGGCCCGCAAAAAGGCCCCGCTCTGCCGCGGGTCCGCCATCTTCCGGGCGCTTTCCTTGCCGAGGCTGGCCACGGCGCAGCAAGGAAAGGCAGGCCGATGTTCATCACCAGCGATCAGGGCAGCCGCCTGCCTGCCGGGCCCGACCCCCAGGCGATGCTGACCGGCGGGCGGCTTATCGGCCGTCTTGTCTGCCGGGTGCTGGGGCTTGGCCTGCTCCTGGCGGCGGCGGCGCTCTGGCTGATGCCGGGATCGAGCTTTGCCACCGAGGTACTGCTCTTCAAGGTCTTTCTCGCGGTCTGCGCTATGACGGCAGGCATCGGCTTTTTCCAGGCCGGGGCGCCCCGGCCCGCGCGCCAGGTCCGGGTGGACATGGCCCGGCGCCAGTTCCGCCTTGTTCAGCCCGAGGGCGCCCTGGGGCAGCGGCTGTTGCGCACCTGCGCCTTCGAGGATCTGAGCCGGGTCGAGCGCGGCGGCCCCTACCTGCGCCTCTGGGACGGGAAGGGCCACTTCCTGGCCGAGCTTCTGATCGAGGAGGAGGCAGAGATGGCGCGGCTGCTGGCGGCCCTGCGTCAGGCCCCGCGGCACTGTTCGCAAATGCGCAGGACCTGTTGAGCGAAGCCGAGTTGAGCTTCGCGCCTTTGGACCCACATGCTCCCCATCACACACCGGCCCAGCGTGGCCGCAACCCTGATGGAGACTGTTGAATGAAACCGATGATCATCGCCGCCGCCCTTGCCCTGGGCGCCACCAGCGCCGCCGCGGCCGAGAAGTACGTGCTCGATTCCAGCCACAGCCAGGTGGTTTTCAGCTACCAGCACCTGGGCTTCTCCACCACCTACGGCATGTTCTCGGGCTTCGAGGGCGAGATCATGTTCGACCAGGAGAACCCGGCCAACTCCTCCGTCACCGTTTCCATGCCGACGCGCTCCATGTTCACCGGCTGGGAAGAGCGCACCCAGCACTTCCTCTCGGGCGATTTCTTTGGCGCCGAGGAGGATGACATGATCACCTTCACCTCCACCGGGATCGAGGTGACGGGCGAGACCACCGCCCTGATCACCGGAGACCTGACGATGAACGACGTCACCAAGTCCGTCGTGCTGGATGCCACCCTGAACCAGATCGGCGATCATCCCCAGGCGGGCAAGCCCTGGGCCGGCTTTGACGCCACGACGACGCTGCTGCGCTCGGACTTCAACGTCGGCGCCTATGCGCCCTATGTGAGCGACGAGGTGGAGGTCCGCATCTCACTCGAGGCGATGAAGGCGGACGTGGAAGAGGCCAAGCTGGCGGACTGATCGGACTTACTGAGGCTGCCCTTTGGGGTGCCGGGAGCCCCCGCGGGATGCCGCGGGGGTTTTTTCGTGAGGGGGTGCAACTTGCCACCCATCCCGTCTTGGCCCCCGGGCGCCGGGCCTGCTAGGCTTCCGGCATAAGAGCAAAGAGGGGGCGAGGGTGGCATCCACTTCCATCGAGGGGCTGTTTCGGGCGGCGCAGCGGGCGGCGCGGGCCGAGGATTGGGCCGGGGCGCAGGAGGCCCTGGCGGCGGTCCAGGCGCGCTTTCCGGCCAACAAGAGGGCGGCCAAGGCTCTGGCCGAGCTGCGGCCTGCCGCCCTGCCGGGGCTGCTGGCCCAGGCCCAGGCGGCCCAGCAGCAGGGGGAATGGGCCCTGGCCGAGCGGCACCTGCTGGCCGCCGCGGCCCTGGCGCCGGACCTGGTGGATGTGGTGCTGGCCCTGGTGGCCTGTCAGCTTCAGCTGGGCCGGGCGCCCGCGGCGCTGGCGGGGGCCGAGCGGGTGCTGGCCCAGGCGCCGGAGAACGTGCGGGCGCTGCTCTACCGGGGCCGGGCGCTGCGCGGGCTGGGCCAGAACGGGGCGGCGGAGGCCAGCTTTCGCGCCGCGCTCGTCCAGGCGCCCGAGGAGGCCAACCTCTTCAACAATCTCGGCATCACGGCCCGGGCGCGGGGTGACCGGGCGGCGGCCCTGGCCCACTACCGCCGGGCGCTCGAGCTGGCGCCGCGCCACCCGGAGTTGCATCACAACCTGGCCCAGTCCGCCGGGGCCGAGCTGTCCGAGGCGGAGCTGGCCGGGATGAAGGATCTGGCCCGCGAGATGGGCGAGGCGCCCGAGGCGGCGCCGCTGCACTTCGGCCTCTTCAAAGCCCTGGACCGGCGCGGCGCGCCGGGGGCGCTGGAGCACCTGCATCGGGGCAACCGGCTGGCCCTGAAGGCCGCGCCCTACGATTTCAAGCGCGATGCCCTGGCCTTTGCCCTTGCCAAGACGCTCCTGCCGGAGGCCGCGGGGGCGGTGACGGAGCCGCCCTTGCCGCAGCGGCCGATCTTTGTCACAGGCCTGCCGCGCACCGGCACGACCCTGGTGGAGCGGATGCTATCGCGCGATCCCCAGGTTCAGCCGGCCGGGGAACTGACCCTGGTGCAGCTTGCCGTGGGGCGGCTTTTGCGGGCGGTCACGGGGCGGGCGGAGAAGCGGCTGACGGCGGCGGACCTCGCCTCCTTGCGGGCCGAGATTGTGGCGGGTCTGGCCGCCTACGGCGACGGGCGGCCGGTGATCATTGACAAGATGCCGCTGAATTTCCGTTTCATCGGCCTGATCTGCGCCGCCCTGCCGGAGGCGCGCATCGTGCACATGACCCGCGATCCGGTGGCCACGGCCTGGTCGCTCTACCGCCATTCCTTCGAGGGGGCGGGCAACGGCTTTGTCTACAGCTTCGAGGACATCGCGCGCTTCATGGTGCTGCACCGCAACTACATGGCCCACTGGAAGGCGATCCTGCCGGGGCGGGTGTTCGGGCTTTCCTACGAGGCGCTGGTGGCGGACCCGGCGGGCCAGGGGCAGGCCCTGGCGGCGGCGACGGGGCTGGACTGGAGCGCCGACTGGCTGGCCCCCGAGGCGGCGGGGGGACAGGTTCTGACGGCGAGCGCGGAGCAGGTGCAGCGGCCGATCTACGGCGACAGCAATGCGGGCTGGCGGCGCTATGAAGAGCGGCTGGCGCCCCTGGTGGCGGCGCTGGAGGCGCAGGGATTGCTGGCGGGCGCGGCTGTGGGGTGATGGGTGCTCAGCACCCATCGAAAGGAGCTTTCCCTCAGGCCGAGCCGGCGGCGTGCCGGGCGGTCAGGGTCACCTTCACCTTCACCGAAAAGGCCAGCGATGCCTCGTCTTTCATGTTGTCGCCGATGCCGAAGCTGCGGCGGTCGAGCACCAGGTCGCCGCGCATCTCCGCCAGGCCCTCGTTCAGCGACAGGCTGAAGGGCAGGGTGACGGGGACCGACTGGTCCTTGATGGTAAGGGTGCCCACCGCCTCGTAGCCGTCCACCGCGCGCAGGAGCGTCGCGTCGAAGCTGGCGGTGGCGAAGCTGTCGGCATCGAAAAAGTCCGCCCCCATGGCCTGCTGGGTGACCGAGCCCAGGCTGAGCGAGGGAATGGCGATGGTGGTGCTGACGGCGCCCACCTCCTGGCCCGGGGCCTCCGGGTCGAAGGAGATGGCGGCGCGCCAGTCGGCGAAGTGGCCGGTGACCTCGGAGCCGAACTGGAGCACGGTGATCTCGATCTGGCCGTCCAGGACCTCCCAGTCGGAGGGCACCTCGGCCAGGGGCGCTTCGCCAGGCGCGGGGGCGTGGGGCGCGGGGCTGAGGGTGAGACCCAGGCCCAGGGTGGCGGCCCAGGCAAGGGCGGCGAGGCCGAGGGGTGCCAGGCCATGGCGGCGCGGGCCCGCGCCGGCGGCCCGGGTCCGGCCGGGCAGCATGCGGCGCAGGGTGTCGTCGCCGTCGATCAGGTGGTGCTTGAGGGCGCCTGCGAGGTGCAGCAGCAGGGCCAGGATCAGGAGCCGCGCGGCCACCCAGTGGACCGTTCCGGCGGCCTCTTCGATGGCGAGGGACTTGGGGACAAGCGGCAGGGATTGGCCGAGGGGCCACCAGATGGGGGCGAAGCCTTCGGCCGCGGCGTGGGAGATCCAGCCCGAGAGGGGCACCACCACGAGGGCGCCGTAGAGCAGCCAGTGGACCGTCTGGGCGGCCAGGGCCTCGGCCCGGCGGTCGGCGTTGAGCAGGGCGGGGCGGCGCTGGGTCAGGGCCCAGAGGATGCGCGCGAGGGCCACGAAGAAGAGGCTCACCCCGAGGGTCTTGTGCAGCGAGAAGAACCAGGCCTTGCGGGCCAGCTCGGCGTCGGTCTCGAAGGGGAGCTGGTTGGCGTACCAGCCCAGGGGCAGCAGCAGCAGGATCAGCAGGGCGGTGAGCCAGTGGAAGAGCTTGGTCAGGCTGCCGTAGCTCTCGGCGGTGTCGTGCAGGGCCATGGGGGTGCTCCGGTGAGAATCTGCCGCAGAACCTAAGGCGCCTGGGCGCGGGCGCAATGTGATCCTGCGCACAGGCCACCTGCGCCCTTGTTCCGAAGGGGTGCGCGGGCTAGACCCTTGCCGACCAACAACTAGGGGAACCGCCATGAGCATCGCTTTCGTCTTTCCGGGCCAGGGGGCCCAGACCATCGGCATGGGCCAGGCCCTGGCCGAGGCCTATCCCGCCGCGCGCGCGGTCTTCGAGGAGGTCGACGAGGCCCTGGGCGAGAAGCTTTCCGAGACCATCTGGCAGGGCGAGATCGAGACCCTGACCCTGACCGAGAATGCCCAGCCGGCGCTCATGGCCACCTCCATGGCGGCCCTGGCGGCGCTCAAGGCGGAGGGCTTTGGGCTGGACCGGGCCGCCTTCGTCGCGGGCCATTCACTGGGCGAGTACAGCGCCCTCTGTGCCGCCGGTGCCCTCTCGCTGAGCGACACGGCGCGGCTGCTGCGCATTCGCGGCCGCGCCATGCAGGCCGCCGTGCCGGTGGGCGAGGGCGCCATGGCGGCGGTCCTGGGGCTCGATGCCGAGGCGGCGGAGCGGGTCGCCGCGGAGGCGGCCCAGGGCGAGGTCTGCCAGCTCGCCAACGAGAACGACCCGAGCCAGAACGTGCTTTCCGGCAGCAAGGCGGCGATCGACCGGGCCATTGGCCTGGCCAAGGAGGCGGGGGCCAAGCGCGCCCTGCCGCTGCCCGTCTCGGCGCCCTTCCACTGTGCCCTGATGCAGCCCGCCGCCGACGAGATGGCGCGCGCCCTGGGCGAGGTGACGATGCAGGACCCGGCGGTGCCGCTGGTGGCCAACGTGACCGCCGAGAGCGTGAGCGATGCGGACCGCATCCGCGCGCTCCTGGTGGAGCAGGTGACGGGCCGGGTGCGCTGGCGTTCCTCGGTGGAGTGGATGGCCTCCCAGGGGGTCACCGAGTTCTGGGAGATCGGAGCGGGCAAGGCCCTTTCGGGCATGATCCGGCGCATCGCCAAGGAGAGCACCCTGCGGGCCCTGGGCACGCCGGAGGACCTGGCGGTCCTGAAGGAGGCCTGATGCTGCGCGCGGCGTTCCTGGCGCTATTCCTGCTGCTGGGGGCCTGCGGCACGCTGGAGAACCTGCGCGACGGCACCGAGATGCGGGTCGCGGGGGAGCGGCTCTATATCAGTGGCGAGATCACCTCGCCGACGGCGGCGCGCTTCGAGCGGGTTCTGGCCGCCCATCCCCAGGTGGCGCTTGTGGTGCCCCTGGAGATGGGGGGATCACTCGACGACCGGGCGGTGCTGCGCATGGGGCATCTGCTGCGCGACCGGGGGCTCGACACCCACCTGACGGGGCAGAGCCGGATCTATTCCGGGGCGGTGGACCTTTTCATCGCCGGGCGGGAGCGCACCATGGCGCCGGGGGCGGTGATCGGGGTCCATTCCTGGGTCGATGGCTTTGGCGAGGGGACGGACTATCCGCCCGAGGCGCCGGAGCACCGGGCCAATGCCGCCTACGTGCGGCGGATGCTGGGCAGCGAGGAGTTCTACTGGTTTACCTTGCGGGCCGCCCCCTCAGACGGGATACATGAGATGACCCGCGCCGAGATTGCGCGGTTCGGGCTCCTCACGGAGCCCGGAATGACCAAGGAATGAAGGAAGCAGAATGTTCGATTTGACAGGAAAGACCGCCCTCATCACCGGCGCCTCGGGTGGCATCGGCGCCGAGATTGCCCGCGCGCTGCATGGCCGCGGCGCCAAGGTGGGCCTTTCGGGCACCCGGACCGAGCCCCTGGAGGCCCTGGCGGCGGAGCTGGGGGAGCGCGCCCACGTGCTGCCCTGCAACCTCAGCGACATGGCGGCGGTGGAGGCCCTGCCCAAGCAGGCGGCGGAGGCCATGGGATCGGTCGACATCCTGGTGAACAACGCGGGCATCACCCGCGACAACCTCTTCATGCGCATGTCGGACGAGGAGTGGGACAGCGTGATCGCGGTGAACCTCTCGGCCACCTTCAAGCTTTGCAAGGGGGTGATGCGCGGCATGATGAAGGCGCGCTGGGGCCGCATCGTCAACGTCTCCTCCATCGTGGGTGCCACGGGCAACCCGGGCCAGGCCAACTACGCGGCCTCGAAGGCGGGGATGGTGGGCATGTCCAAATCCCTGGCCTACGAGGTGGCGAGCCGGGGAATCACCGTGAACGCGGTGGCGCCCGGTTTCATCGAGACGGCCATGACCGATAAGCTGAATGATGAGCAAAAGTCTGGAATCATGGAGCAAATTCCCGCCGGCCGGATGGGCACGCCGAAGGAGATCGCGGCTGCTGTGGCCTATCTGGCGAGCGAGGAAGCGGCCTATGTGACCGGCGCGACCTTGCACGTGAACGGCGGTATGGCCATGTTGTGAGCGCTCGTCCAAGAGCATTTGCGCAACTGAAAGCATGTGCTAAAGGGGGCGCAGAATCAAATCAGGGGGCGCTTGATTGAGCCCTCTCTCTTGTGCGAACAAGAGGTTCAGAGCCGCCCCCACAAGGGGGCAACGACCGACTGCCACCTCTTGGCGAGCGGAAAGAAATAGGCCCAAGAGGGCCCGGAATGTGTGAGGACATATTATGAGCGACGTCGCAGAGCGCGTTAAGAAGATCGTGGTGGAGCACCTGGGTGTGGAAGAAGAGAAGGTGACCGAGAACGCCTCCTTCATCGACGATCTGGGCGCGGACAGCCTGGACACGGTCGAGCTGGTCATGGCCTTCGAAGAGGAATTCGGCATCGAGATCCCCGACGACGCGGCCGAGAACATCCAGACCTTCGGCGATGCGGTGAAGTTCATCAAAGAAGCCACCTGATCGCAGGTGCGGGGCCCCGCGGGGGGCCGGAGAGATTTGGCGGCGCTGTTCCATGGCGGAATGGCGCCGTTTTTCTTTGCGGGGGCTTGATCCGCGGGCGCGGCTTTCGCAAGCTGTCGGCAAGAGCGTGAAACCGCCGCCGAGAGAGCAGTATGTCCCGAGCGATACCCACCATCAATTCCGCCCGCCTGACCCTGCGTGCCATGCGGGCCGAGGATTTCCGCCGCTATGCGGAGATCTGGGCCACCCCGGAGGTCGTGACCCACATCTCCGCCAGGCCGCGCAGCAAGCCGGAATCCTGGGATGCCTTCCTGCGCAATGCCGGGCACTGGCAGATTGCCGGTTTCGGCCAGTGGGGCATCCAGTTGCGCGGCGGCCAGGCACTGGCGGGCCAGGTGGGTTTCTTCTTCGGCTCGCGCGGGCTGGGGGAGGACTTTGACCGCTTCGCCGAGGCCGGCTGGATCCTGGCGCCTGAGCACCAGGGCCAGGGACTGGGCCTGGAGGCGGTGCGGGAGGCCCATGCCTGGTTCGACCGGGTGGTGACGGGCCGCACCGTCTGCATCATCGCGCCGCAGAACGAGACCTCGCGCCGGATCGCCGAGACCCTGGGCTACGTGCCCCTGCGGGAGGCCGAGCTGGCGGGCGAGAGGGTGCAGCTCATGACCCGGCGGGGGCCGCCCGCCTGATCAGCGGCGCACCCCTTCGAGCAGGCGGCTGTCGGGCGGTGGGCCTTCGGGATCGCCGTGCAGGACGCTGACGTCGCCGGTGCTTTCCACCACCACCGCATGGACCCGCGCGAGATCGAAGGCGTTGGCCTCGCGCAGCTTGGCCCAGAGATCGGCGCGGGTCATGCCGGCCTTCTTGAGATTGCCGTCGAGCGGGGTGCCATCTTCCATCACGAGGAGCGGCGCATTGTCGAGCGCCTTGCCCAGCGGGGCGGCGCGGGCGCGGGACTGGGCCAGGATCATCTGGAGCAGGTAGAGGGCGGCGAGGGCGCCGAGGTAGATCATCAGATCGGTGCCGGGGGTGGTGATGGCCCCGGCAAGTATGGAGCCGATGGAAACGGTGATGGCGAAGTCGAAGCCCGACATCTTGGAAAAGCTGCGCAGCCCGTGCAGGCGGGTGAGCAGGATGATGCTGCCGACGATGATCGGCACCCGCATGACGATGTCCCACAGTTCCGGCATGGCGCCCCCCTGACGCGGATCAACGCCGCCGGGGGCCGGGCGGTTCCGTGGCGGCAGCGGCTTTCGCGCTCTCGGCGGAAGCCGTCCGGGGCGGGTTCTGCGGACTTGAAAAAGGACGCAACCGCAAGGTATAGGCGGGGCGAACAACGGCTTAGAAGGGGCTCGGTATGCGCAGAGTGGTAGTGACCGGATTGGGGCTTGTGACGCCTCTGGCCGACGGGGTCGAGGAAAGCTGGTCCCGCATCCTGGCGGGCCAGTCCGGGGCCGGGCCGATCACCCGCTTCGACGCCAGCGCGCTGGCCACCACCTATGCCTGCGAAGTGCCCTACGGGGACGGCAGCGAGGGCACCTTCAACGCCGATGCCTACATGGCGCCGAAGGAGCAGCGCAAGGTCGATACCTTCATCCTCTATGGCATGGCCGCGGCGCAGCAGGCCGTCGAGGATGCGGGCTGGACGCCCGAGGACCGGGAGAGCCTGGAGCGCACCGGCGTGCTGATCGGCTCGGGCATCGGCGGGCTTCAGTCCATCGCCGACACCGCCGTCATGATGAAGGAGAAGGGCCCGCGCCGCGTGAGCCCCTTCTTCGTGCCGGGGGCGCTGATCAACCTGATCTCGGGGCAGGTCTCCATCCGCTACGGCTTCAAGGGGCCGAACCATTCGGTCGTGACCGCCTGTTCGACGGGGGCGCACGCCATCGGCGATGCCAGCCGCCTGATCCAGTACGGCGATGCCGACGTGATGATCGCGGGCGGCGCCGAGGCGGCCATCTGCGAGCTGGGAATTGCCGGCTTCAACGCCTGCAAGGCGCTTTCCACCAAGCGCGCGGACGATCCGCAGCGCGCCAGCCGCCCCTACGACGAGGACCGCGACGGTTTTGTCATGGGCGAGGGGGCCGGGATCGTGGTGCTGGAGGAGTACGAGCACGCCAAGGCGCGGGGCGCCAAGATCTATGCCGAGGTGAAGGGCTATGGCCTCTCGGGCGATGCCTATCACATCACGGCGCCGTCGGAGGATGGCGAGGGCGGCGAGCGCTCCATGCGCAATGCCCTGCGCAACGCCGGGCTGGAGCCGTCCGACGTGGACTACATCAACGCCCACGGCACCTCGACCATGGCCGACACGATCGAGCTGGGCGCGGTGACGCGACTGATGGGGGACCACGCGAAGAACGTGACCATGTCCTCCACCAAGTCGGCCACCGGGCACCTGCTGGGGGCGGCGGGCGCGATCGAGGCGATCTTCTCGATCCTGGCGATCCGCGACCAGGTGGCGCCGCCGACCATCAACCTCGACAATCCGGCGGTGGAGACGGTGATCGACCTGGCGCCCAACAAGAAGGTGGAGCGCAAGATCGAGGTGGCCCTTTCCAATTCCTTCGGCTTCGGCGGCACCAACGCATCCGTTCTCTTCTGTAAGGTCTGATCCATGTGGCGGAACATCGCGTCGAACGCGGTCACCTTCCTGCTGGTGGCCCTCTTCTTGCTGGGCGGCGTGATCCTCTGGGGGCGCGCCAGCTACCAGAACGAGGGGCCCCTGGCGGAGGCCATCTGCCTTCAGGTGGAGCGCGGCTCCAACATGCGGCGGGTCAGCCGTGACCTGGAGGAGCGGGGCGCGATCAGTTCCGGCGCGATCTTCCGCATCGGGGCGGACTACACCGACAAGACGAGCCAGCTGAAGGCCGGTTCCTTCCTGGTCGAACCGGGCACCTCCATGGAGCAGATCGTGGAGATCGTGACCCAGGGTGGGGCCAGCACCTGCGGCACCGAGGTTGTCTACCGCGTTGGCGTGAACCGGGTTTCCGTGCAGGTGCGCGAGCTGGAGCCGAGCACCAACCGTTTCGTCGAGCGGGCCGAGTTCACCGTGGGGGAGGAAGAGGCGCCGGAGGTCTATGAGGAGAAGAAGGCCGAGGCCGACACCCGCTTCCGCATTGCCCTGGCCGAGGGGGTGACCTCCTGGCAGATCGTCGAGGCGCTGCGCGGGATCGACCTGCTGGAGGGGGACATCGACGCGGTGCCGCCCGAGGGCACCCTGGCGCCGGACAGCTACGAGGTGCGGCCCGGCGATGCCCGGGCGCCCATTCTGGCGGAGATGGCGGAGCGCCAGGCGACGCAATTGGCCGCGGCCTGGGAGGCGCGCGACGAGGGCCTGCCCATCGAGAGCCCCGAGGAGCTGCTGATCCTGGCCTCGATCATCGAGAAGGAGACCGGCGTGGCCGAGGAACGCGGCCAGGTGGCCAGCGTCTTCGTCAACCGCCTGAACCAGGGGATGCGGCTCCAGACGGACCCGACGGTGATCTACGGCATCACCGAGGGCCAGGGCGTGCTGGGGCGCGGGCTGCGCCGGTCGGAGCTGCGCGCCGAGACGCCCTGGAACACCTACGTGATCGACGGCCTGCCGCCCACGCCCATCGCCAACCCCGGGCGCGCCAGCCTGATGGCGGCGGCCCAGCCGGCCGAGACCGATTTCGTCTTCTTCGTGGCGGACGGGACCGGCGGCCATGCCTTTGCCGAGACCCTGGCCGAGCACAACGAGAACGTGGCCCGCTGGCGCCAGATCGAGGCCGAGCGCGGCGCGGAGGCGGCGGGCAACGCCTCGACCGGCGGCAACTGAGCCGCCGGACGCTCCCTTAGCAGAAAATCCACCTTTCCGGCGCAGCCTGTTGGCCGGCTAGAGGACGAGGGCGAGCGGCCCCGGGTGACCCCGGGGGCGCTTTTCCGCGTGTCCTGTCGGTTGGGGGCTCCATACGAAGGGTATGAACCACAATGACAACAATAATCCGGGAGCAGGAGATCAAACGCAGCGCCGATCTGCTGGCGGCGCTGCAGAAGGCCATCAGGGACCTGAGACGGGAGATCGAGGCCCTGAAGGAGCAGGCCGCGGCCACCGGGGCCCAGAGCAACAGCGAGGCGGCGCGGACCGTCAGGTCCACCAGGGACCTGGTGGCCCAGTGCCTGAAGGCGGAGACTTTTCTGAATGAATGTACAAGACAGCAAGCTGGCATTGCCAAGGGCGGACATGCGCTCGACCTGGAGCGGGCAAGGGCTGAGATCGGGTGCCGCCTGGATCGCCTCCGCCGATGCAGCGATCCGGGAGGACTTCCTGAGTGAGCTGAGCGAGGGGGAGCTGCTGGCGCTGCCCTATCTATTCGAGTTCTGGGCCATGCCGCATCAGCTTCCGCCGGAGGGCAACTGGCGCTCCTGGGTGATCCTGGGCGGGCGCGGGGCCGGTAAGACACGGGCGGGGGCCGAGTGGGTGCGCGCCATGGTGGAGGGGGCGCGGCCGCTCGATCAAGGGCGCTGCCGCCGGGTGGCCCTCGTGGGGGAGACCATCGAGCAGGTGCGCGAGGTGATGGTCTTCGGCGAGAGCGGTATCCTGGCCTCCTCGCCGCCGGACCGGCGGCCCGACTGGGAGGCGACGCGCAAGCGGCTGGTCTGGCCCAACGGGGCGGTGGCGAGCGTTCATACGGCGCATGATCCCGAGGGGCTGCGGGGGCCGCAGTTCGATGCCTCCTGGGTGGACGAGCTGGCCAAGTGGAAGCGGGCGGAGGAGACCTGGGACCAGTTGCAGTTTGCCCTGCGGCTGGGGGAGGATCCGCGGGTCTGCGTCACCACCACGCCGCGCAACGTGGCGGTGCTGCGGCGGCTGCTCGATTCGCCCTCGACGGTGCGGACCCATGCCCCGACGCGGGCCAACGCGGCCAACCTTGCCGCCTCCTTCCTGGAGGAAGTCCAGGCGCGCTACGGCGGCACGCGACGCGGCCAGCAGGAGCTGGAGGGGGTGCTCCTGGCGGAGGCGGAGGGGGCGCTCTGGACCTCTGCCATGCTGGAGGCGGCGCGCTGTGAGGTGGCGCCGGAGTTCGACCGGATTGTCGTCGGGCTTGACCCCTCTGCCAGCGGGGGGCCGGGCGGGGACGCCTGCGGTATCCTCGTGGTGGGGGTGATCCAGGGGGCCAGCCCGCAGGAGGCGCGGGCCGTTGTCCTGGCGGACCGGACGGTCGAAGGGGCGCGGCCGGCCCAGTGGGCGCGGGCGGCTGCCGCGGCCATGGCGGAGTTTGGCGCGGACCGGCTGGTGGCGGAGGTGAACCAGGGCGGCCAGATGGTGGCGGAGGTGATCCGTCAGGTCGACCCGCTGGTGCCGCTGAAGACGGTGCACGCCAGCCGCGGCAAGGTGGCCCGGGCGGAGCCGGTGGCGGCCCTCTACGAGCAGGGACGGGTGCACCACATGCGGGGCCTGGCCGCGCTCGAGGAGGAGATGTGCCGCATGACGGCGCGGGGCTTCGAGGGGCGCGGCTCGCCCGACCGGGTGGATGCCCTGGTCTGGGCGCTGCACGAGGCCCTGATCGAACCGGCGGCGCGTTGGCGCAGGCCCGGGGTGCGCGGGCTCTGAGGCAGGGGGGTGTTGCGGGGGCGGCGAACGCTCCTCGCGGCGCCCCTTAACACCTGGCTGCGATAGTCCTTCACAGGTTGGCCCCCAGAAGGGGCACCGGGCAGGTGAAGGAGCCTCTTCATGTTCGACTTTCTCAAGCGTGGCGGCGGCGGCGCCGGGGCGGCGCCGGGGCGCAAGGCCTCGGCCACCGGGGCGCTGGTGGCCTTCCAGAGCGGCGGTCGCGCGGCCTGGAGCCCGCGCGACACGGTGAGCCTGACGCGCAGCGGTTTCTGCGGCAACCCGGTGGGCTTTCGCGCGGTCAAGCTGATTGCCGAGGCGGCGGCGGCCCTGCCGCTGGTGGTGCAGGATGCCGAGCGGCGCTATGCCGAGCATCCCCTGGCGGACCTTCTGGCGCGGCCCAACGCGGGGCAGGGCCGGGCGGAACTGCTGGAGGCGCTCTACGGGCAGCTTCTGCTGAGCGGCAACGGCTACCTGGAGGCGGTGGCGGGCAGCGCCGCCTGGCCGCAGGAGCTGCATGTGCTGCGCTCTGACCGGATGTCGGTGGTGCCGGGGGCGGATGGCTGGCCGGTGGCCTATGACTACGCGCTTGGCGGGCGCAGCCACCGTTTTGCGGTGGATGAAGGGGCGAGCCCGATCTGCCACATCCGCAATTTTCACCCGCAGGACGATCACTACGGCTTCAGCCCCTTGCAGGCGGCGGCGACGGCGCTGGATGTGCACGGGGCGGCTTCGCGCTGGTCCAAGGCGCTGCTGGACAATGCGGCGCGGCCCTCGGGGGCCATCGTCTATCGCGGTGCCGAGGGCGAGGGCAAGCTGAGCGACGATCAGTATGACCGGCTTCTGGGCGAGATGGAGTTGCACCACCAGGGGGCCCGCAATGCCGGGCGGCCGATGCTGCTGGAGGGCGGGCTGGACTGGAAGCCGATGGGCTTCTCGCCCGCCGACATGGAATTCCAGAAGACCAAGGAGAGCGCGGCGCGGGAGATCGCCCTGGCCTTCGGGGTGCCGCCGATGCTGCTGGGCATTCCCGGCGAGGCGACTTACGCGAACTACCAGGAGGCGCACCGGGCCTTCTACCGGCTGACGGTGCTGCCCCTGGCGGCGCGGGTGACGGCCTCCCTGGGCGGCTGGCTGTCGATCCTGGCGGGGGAGGCGGTGCAGCTGGCACCGGACCTGGACCAGGTGCCCGCCCTGGCGGCGGAGCGCGATGCCCAGTGGGCGCGGGTCTCAAACGCGGATTTCCTGAGCGAGGCGGAGAAGCGGGCCCTTCTGGGGCTGCCCGCGGGGGGCGGTGATGAGTGACCTGCCGGTGCCTCCCTTCGACTGTGCGCCGGGGCTGCGGCTGCAGGCGCACGAGCGGGTGAGCGAGATCCACCGGCAGAACATGCTGGGCCGGATGGCGCGGCTGGAGGAGATGATGGAGCGGACCGAGCGGCGGCTTTGGCTGACGGTCTACGGGGTGGTGGCGGTGATCCTGGCCGAGGCGGTGCAGTCCTTCGCGGTGGTCGCGCCATGAGCTTGGAGGAGTGGAAGATGGAAGAGTTGAGCGCGGCCGGCGGGTTGCCCGGGCTGGAATGCAAGTTCGTGCGCTTCGGGGCGGTGAAGGCTGTCGAGGAGGGGCTGGAGATCAGCGGCTATGCCAGCCTCTTCGGGGACACGGACAAGGGCGGCGACGTGGTGGCGCCGGGAGCCTACGGGGCGAGCCTGAAGGCGATGGCGGCCGAGGGGCGGCGGATCAAGATGCTTTGGCAGCACGAGCCGGGCCAGCCCATCGGGGTCTGGGACGAGGTGCGGGAGGATGCGAAGGGCCTCTGGGTGAAGGGGCGCATCCTTGCCTCGGTCGAGAAGGGCCGGGAGGCCAAGGCGCTGATCGAGGCGGGGGCCATCGACGGGCTTTCCATCGGCTACCGCACGGTGAAGGCGAGCCGCACCGAGGGCGGCAAGCGGCTGCTGTCGGAGCTGGAGCTTTGGGAGGTCTCCCTGGTGACCTTCCCGATGCTGCCCTCCGCGCGGGTCGGGGCGAAGGGTGATCTTCTGCCCCTGGGGCCGGTGCTGCGGGAGATGGCGGCGGTCTTCGAGGGGGCCCGGGTGGCCCTGGCGCGGCCCTGAGAGGCGGCAAAGAGAGAGGCAGGAATAGATGAGTGACGAGATGGCGGGGGCCCTGAGCCCCACCGAGGAAGTGCGCATGGCGGTGAAAGGATTTGTCACCGACTTCAGAGGCTTCCAGAGCGATATTGAGGCGAAACTTCAACAGACGGAAGAGCGAATGACACAACTGGATCGCAAGATGGCCGTGACCCGGCGGACCCCGCTGGGCGGGGCGGAAGGGGCCGAGGCGCCCCATCAGAAGGCCTTTGGCGCCTATCTGCGCAACGGCGACGACGCGGCCCTGCGAGGGCTCGAGCTGGAGGGCAAGTCGCTCTCCACGGCGGTCAACTCGGAGGGCGGCTACCTCGTCGATCCGCAGACCGCGGAGCAGGTCCAGTCGGTCCTGCGGGCAAGCGCCTCGGTACGGGCGATTGCCTCGGTGGTGCGGGTCGAGGCGACCTCCTTCGATGTCCTGGTGGACCATACGGACGTGGGGGCCGGCTGGTCCACCGAGGCCGGGCCGCAGGCCGAGACGGACACGCCGCAGATCGACCGGATCACCATTCCGCTGCACGAGCTGAGCGCCCTGCCGAAGGCTTCGCAGCGGCTGCTGGACGACAGCGCCTTCGACATAGAGGGCTGGCTGGCGGGCCGGATCGCGGACAAGTTCGCGCGGGCCGAGGCCATGGCCTTCATCTCAGGCGACGGGGTGGACAAGCCGCGCGGCTTCATGGACCACCCCAAGGTCGAGAACGGCAGCTGGGCCTGGGGCAGCCTGGGCTACCGGGCGACGGGGCTGGCCGGGGACCTCAGCGCCGACGACATCGTGGACCTGGTCTACGCCCTGGCGGCGCCCTACCGGGCCAACGCCTCCTTCGTGATGAATTCCAAGACGGCAGGACGCATCCGCAAGCTTAAGGATGCCGATGGCCGCTTCCTCTGGTCCGATGGGCTGGCGGCGGGGGAGCCCGCGCAGCTCATGGGCTACCCGGTGCTGGTGGCCGAGGACATGCCGGACGTGGCGACCGACAGCTTTGCCCTGGCCTTCGGCGATTTCCGCGCGGGCTACACCGTGGCGGAGCGGCCCGATCTGCGCATCCTGCGCGATCCCTTCAGCGCCAAGCCGCACGTGCTTTTCTACGCCACCAAGCGGGTGGGCGGCGACGTGAGCGACTTTGCCGCGATCAAGCTGCTGAAGTTCGGCCAGGCCTAGGGGCCGTGGCCGGATGCCGGGGCCGGGGTGATCTGGCCCCGGTTCGGGCGCGCGCCCCCGCACCGCCTAGCTGCTCCCCTCTGACCGAGCGGGGCGGGGGCCGCGCGTCCGGGTGCGCGGGGGCCAAGGGAGAGACACGATGATCCTGAGCGAAGTGACAGAGGTGCCCGACGCGGTGCTGCCGCTGGAGCCCTTCAAGGCGCACCTGCGGCTGGGCAGCGGGTTCGACACGGTGGACCTGCAGGAGGGGCTGCTTGTGTCCTTTCTGCGGGCGGCCCTGGCGGCCATCGAGGGGCGCACCGGCAAGGCCCTGCTGAGGCGGGATTTCACCCTCTCGGTGCAGGGCTGGCGCGACCCCGCGCGGCAGGTGCTGCCGCTGGCGCCGGTGGTGGCGCTGACGCGGCTTGTGCAGGTGGCGGGCGACGGCAGCGAGGTGGAGGCGGACCCGGCGGGCTACTGGCTGGAGCAGGATGCCCAGCGGCCGGTGCTGCGGGCCCGGGGCGGCAGCCTGCCCGCGGTGCCTGCGGAGGGGCAGGTGCGCCTCCATTTCGAGGCGGGCTTTGGCGCGGGCTGGGGGGACCTGCCGCGCGACCTGGCCCAGGCGGTGCTGATGCTGGCCGCCCACTACTACGAGTTCCGCCATTCGGCGGGCTTGAGCGGCGGCTGCATGCCCTTCGGGGTCTCCAGCCTGATCGACCGGCACCGGGCGCTGCGGCTGGGGTTTGCGCCGTGAGCGCGCCGGAGCTGAACCGGGCGCTGGTGCTGGAGGCGCCCGCGCGGGTGGCCGACGGGGCGGGCGGCTTTGACGAGGGCTGGCAGGTGCTGGGCACCCTCTGGGCGCGGATCGAGGCCCGCAGCGGGCGCGAGACGGCCCAGGGCGGCGCGCCGATCAGCCGGGTGAGCCACCGGATCACGGTGCGCGGGGCGCCCTGGGGCAGTGCCGCGCGGCCAAGGCCGCAGCAGCGGTTTCGCGACGGGGCGCGCACCTTCGCCATCGAGGCGGTGGCGGAGCGGGATGCGGCGGGCCGCTACCTGGTCTGCCACGTCGTCGAGGAGGAGGTCGTATGAGCTATGGCCAGGCGGGCGCCCTGCAGAGCGCGATCTACGGCCACCTGATGGGGGACGCGGCCCTCTCGGCCCTGGTGGGGAGCGCCATCTACGATGCCGTGCCCGCGGGCTCGCTTCCGCCGGTCTACGTGCGGCTGGGCAGCGAGGAGGTGCTGGACGCCTCGGACGGGACGGGGCGCGGGGCGGTGCACCGGATCACCCTCTCGGTCATCACCAGCCAGCCGGGGTTCGGCACGGCCAAGGCGGTGGCCGGGGCTCTCTGCGATGCCCTCTCGGGAGCGGCGCTGAGCCTGAGCCGGGGGCACCTGGTGAGCCTGCGCTTCGAGCGGGCGCGGGCGCGCCGGATCGACGCGGAATCGGCCCGCCGGATCGACCTGCGCTTTCGCGCGCGGGTCTCGGATGAATGAGGCCCCTGGGCGGGGCCGCAACGGACAGGAGAAGATGAATGGCGGTTCAGGCAGGCAAGGATCTGCTGGTCAAGGTGGACATGACCAGCGACGGGCAGTTCGAGACCATCGCGGGGCTGCGGGCCACGCGGATCAGTTTCAACGCGGAGACGGTGGATGTGACAACCCTCGACAGCGAGGGCGGTTGGCGCGAGCTGCTGGTGGGGGCCGGGGTGCGCTCGGCGGCGATCAGCGGGGCCGGGGTCTTTCGCGATGCCGACACCGACGAGCGGGCGCGGCAGCTTTTCTTCGACGGGCTGACGCCGGATTTCCGCATCGTGATCCCCGATTTCGGGGCGGTGCAGGGCCCCTTCCAGGTGGCGGCGCTGGACTATGCTGGCAGCCTCAATGGCGAGGCCACCTATGAGCTGAGCCTGCAATCGGCGGGAATGCTCGTCTTCACGCCGGAGACCGAGCAGGTCATCGAAGAGCCGCAGGTCTGAGCATGGTGAACCCGATGCGCGGCGAGGTTTCCCTGGTGATCGACGGCGAGGTGCGGGTGCTGCGGTTGAGCCTCGGGGCGCTGGTGGCGCTGGAGGACCGGCTCGGGGCGGGCTCGCTGCTGGAGCTGGCGGAACGCTTCGAGGCGGGGCGCTTTTCCGGCGGTGATCTGGTGGCGCTGCTTTCAGCCGGGCTTTCCGGCGGCGGGGCGCCGATGGCGGAGGAGGCGCTCTTGGCGGCGGAGATCGAGGGCGGGCCGTTGGCGGCGGCGCGGGCGGCGGCGGCGCTGTTGGCGCGGGCCTTCAGGGTGCCGGAATGAGCGCGGCGCCGCTGGCCTGGGGCGATCTGATGCGTGCGGGCCTTGGCGGGCTGGGGCTGAGCCCGGCGGCCTTCTGGGACCTGACCCCGGCGGAGCTGTCCCTGATGCTTGGCCGCGCCGGGGCGCCCGGGGCCCTGCGGCGCGAGGGGCTGGCGGCCCTGATGGCGGCCTACCCCGACAGGGCGGAAGGAGAGAAAGAGGATGGATGAGGCGGATCTGGAGCGGCTGGAGAGCCAGGCCGAGGGGCTGAACGGCACCCTGGCCCAGACCGGGCGGCTGGTCGCGGGCTTTGAGGGCGAGCTGCGCCGCATGGGCGGCACCCTGGGGGCCACGGGGCGCGACGTGAAGGCCCTGGAGCGAGGCCTGGGGCGCGGCCTGCGGCGGGCCTTCGACGGGGTGATCTTCGAGGGGCGGAGCCTGTCGGAGGCGCTGCGCGGCGTGGCGCGGTCGCTTTCGGAGACGGCCTACAGCGCGGCCATGCGGCCGGTGACGCGGCACATCGGCGGGGCCCTGGCCCAGGGGGTGGGCAGCCTGGTGCAGGAGATCCTGCCCTTTGCCGAAGGCGGCGCCTTTTCCGGCGGGCGGGTCATGCCCCTGGCGCGGGACGGGATCGTTGCCGGGCCCACGCCCTTTGCCCTGCGCGGCGGCGCCGCAGGGCTGATGGGGGAGGCCGGGCCGGAGGCGATCCTGCCGCTGGCCCGAGGTGCGGACGGCAAGCTGGGGGTGCGCGGCGCGGGCGGCGGCGTCGTCTCCGTCACCATGAACATCAGCACGCCGGACGTGGCGGGCTTTGCCCGCTCGCGCAGCCAGATCGCGGCCCAGATGGCCCGCGCCCTGAGCGCCGGCGCGCGCAATCGCTGAGACGGCACGGAAGGAGCGGCAGATGGCATTTCACGAGGTACGCTTTCCCACCTCGCTCAGCCTGGGGGCCAGCGGGGGGCCGCAGCGGCGCACCGAGGTGGTGACCCTGGCCAACGGGTTCGAGGAGCGCAACACGCCCTGGGCCCATTCGCGGCGGCGCTACGATGCGGGGGTGGCGATGCGCTCGCTTGACGATTTGCGCGAGGTGCTGGGCTTCTTCGAGGCCCGCATGGGCCAGCTGCACGGCTTTCGCTGGAAGGATTGGGCCGACTTCAAGACCTCGACCGGGCGGCTCGATCCGCGCTTCGACGACGAGGTGATCGGCATGGGCGACGGGGTGGAGGCGGTCTGGCAGCTGACGCGGACCTACCGCTCGGGGCCCCATGCCTATGCTCGGCCGATCCGCAAGCCGGTGGCGGGCACCGTTCGGGTGGGCCTGGGCGAGGATGCACTGCGCGAGAGCGTGGACTACGAGGTGGAGATCACCACTGGGCTGGTGACCTTTGCCCATCCGCCGGACCCGGAAGTGGAGATCCGGGCGGGGTTTGAGTTTGACGTGCCGGTGCGGTTCGACACGGACCGCATCATCGCCTCCGTCGCCAGCTTCGAGGCGGGGCAGGTGCCCGACGTGCCGGTGGTGGAGCTGCGCGTCTGATGGCGGCGGCGCGGGGATTGCAGGACCACCTGGCGGGCGGTCAGACGACCACCTGCCATTGTTGGTTGCTGGAGCGACGCGACGGGCGGCGCTACGGCTTCACCGATCACGATGGGCCGCTCAATTTCGAGGGGATCGACTTTCGCCCTGAGAGCGGGCTGGCGGCGCGGGCGCTGGTGCAGTCCACTGGCCTGGCGGTCGATAACAGCGAGGCCCTGGGCGCCTTGAGCGATGCTGCCATCGGCGCGGCGGAGATCGAGCAGGGCCGCTTTGACGGGGCAGAGGTGACCGCCTGGCTCGTCAACTGGGCCGATCCGGCGCAACGGGAGGTGCAGTTTCGCGGCACCCTGGGGGAGATCCAGCGCGCCGAGGGCCATTTCCGGGCCGAGTTGCGGGGCCTGACGGAGGGGCTCAACAGGCCGCTCGGGCGGGTCTATCAGAAGCCCTGCACCGCCGTTCTGGGAGATGCCGACTGCGGGGTCGATCTGGCGGCGCCCGGGATGCAGCTTGAGCTTGCCGCGGAAGCGGTGGTGGATCGCCAGCGGCTGAGCTGGGGCGAGATTGCGGGGTTCGATGCGGGCTGGTTCGCGGGGGGCTGGCTGGAGGTGCTGGAGGGCCCCGCGGCGGGCCTGAAGGGGCTGATCCGGGAGGACCGGAGCGGGCCCGAGGGGCGCAGCCTGGTGCTTTGGGCGCCGATCCGGGGGGAGGTGGCGGAGGGCACCCTATTGCGGCTGACGGCGGGCTGTGACCGGCGCGCCGAGACCTGCCGCCTGAAGTTCGACAACCTGCTGAATTTTAGCGGTTTCCCCGATCTGCCCGGGGAGGACTGGGTGATGGCCGTGCCCAAGGCCGGGGGCGCCAACGGGGGCGGATCGCGGCGATGAGCGGCAGGGGTGAAGAGGTGCTGAAGGCCGCGCGGGGCTGGCTGGGGACGCCCTATGTCCACCAGGCGGCGCGGCGCGGGGCGGGCTGTGACTGCCTTGGGCTGGTGCGCGGCATCTGGCGCGAGCTTTATGGCGCGGAGCCGGAGCTGCCGCCGCCCTATTCAATGGACTGGGCAGAGCCCCAGGGGGCCGAGCTGCTTTGGCAGGCGGCGGCGCGGCATCTGGCGGAGAAGCCCCGCGCGGAGACGGCGCCGGGGGATCTGCTGCTTTTCCGGATGCGCGGCGGCGCGGTGGCCAAGCACCTGGGCATCCAGGGCGGCCTGGACGCGGCGGCGAGCTTTGTCCACGCCTATTCCGGGCGGGGCGTCGTGGAGAGCCCGCTGGGCCTGCCCTGGCAGCGCCGGATCGTGGCACGGTTTGAATTTCCGCAGGGGAGCTGAGCATGGCGACTATCGTTCTTTCCGCAGCCGGGGCGGCCTTTGGCGGCACCTTCGGCGGGACCTTCGCGGGCCTTTCCTCCGTCGCCATCGGGCGGGCGGCGGGGGCCGCCCTCGGGCGCGCGCTGGACCAGGATCTGCTGGGCGCGGGCTCGGAGGCGGTGGAGGTGGGCCGGGTGGACCGGTTTCGCCTGACGGGGGCGGGCGAGGGCGATCCGATCAAGCGCATCTTCGGGCGGATGCGGGTGGCCGGGCACGTCATCTGGGCCTCGGACTTTGCCGAGAGCGCCGTGACCAGCGGCGGCGGCAAGGGCAGCCGGGGGCCGAGCCGGACCGACTACAGCTATTCCGTGAGCCTGGCCGTGGCCCTTTGCGAAGGCGAGATCACTCATGTCGGGCGGGTCTGGGCCGATGGCGAGGAGGTGCCACGGGACGATCTGAACATGCGCATCTACCGGGGCAGCCAGGACCAGCTGCCCGATCCGGTGATGGAGGCGATCGAGGGGGCGGGGCAGGTGCCCGCCTATCGCGGGACGGCCTATGTGGTGCTGGAGGACCTGCCCCTGGCGCCCTACGGCAACCGGGTGCCGCAGTTCTCCTTCGAGGTGACGCGGCCCGAACAGCCCGAGGCGCCAGGGGCCGAGGATGCGCCGAGCTTCGGGGTGCGCGGGGTGGCCCTGATCCCCGGCACGGGGGAATATGCCCTGGCCACCACGCCGGTGAGCTACCGGGTGGGCGAGGCGCGCAAGAGCGCCAACATCTCCACCCCGGCGGCCAAACCGGATTTCGCCGTGGCGCTGGACAATTTGACGGGGGAGCTGCCCAACCTTGAGGCGGCCTCGCTCGTCGTATCCTGGTTTGGCGACGATCTGCGCTGCGGCGCCTGCCGCATCAAGCCCAAGGTGGAGGACCGGGGGCTGGAGGGCGAAGAGATGCCCTGGCAGGTCTCGGGCATGGGGCGCGCGGCGGCGGAGGAGATCCCGCGCGAGGCGGGCCGGTCGATCTATGGTGGCACGCCCGCCGATGCCTCGGTGATCGAGGCCATCGCGGCGCTCAAGGCGGCGGGCAAGGCCGTCATGCTTTATCCCTTCATCTTGATGGATCAGCTTGCGGGCAATGGCCTGCCGGACCCCTACAGCGATGCCCCGGACCAGCCGCCGCTGCCCTGGCGCGGGCGCATCACTCTGAGCCAGGCCCCGGGCCAGACGGGCAGCCCCGACCGGACCTCGGCAGCCGAGGCGGAGGTTGCGGCCTTCTTCGGCACGGTGACGGCAGCGGACTTTGCCGTGGGCGACGGGGTGGTGAGCTACCAGGGGCCGGAGGAATGGAGCTTCAGCCGCTTCATCCTGCACCAGGCGGCGCTCTGTGCTGCGGCGGGCGGGGTGGCAGCCTTCTGCGTCGGCTCTGAAATGCGGGGGCTCACGCAGATCAGGGGGGCTGGCGATGCCTTTGTCGCCGTCAGCCGCCTGCGTGCCCTGGCGGCGGAGGCGCGGGCGCTGCTGGGGCCCGACTGCAAGATCTCTTACGCCGCCGACTGGTCGGAATACTTCGGCTATGCGCCCCAGGACGGTAGCGGTGACCGCTACTTTCACCTCGATCCCTTCTGGGCCGACCCGGAAGTCGATTTCATCGGGATCGACAACTACATGCCCCTCTCCGACTGGCGCGACGGGGCGGACCACCTGGACGCGCAGGAATGGGCGGCGATCTACGACGAGGGCTACCTTCAGGCCAACATCGAGGGCGGCGAGGGCTACGACTGGTACTACCACTCGCCCGAGGCGCGGGCGGCGCAGATCCGCACGCCGATCACCGACGCGGCGGAGAGCGAGCCCTGGGTGCACCGCTACAAGGACATCCGCAACTGGTGGCGCAACCTGCACCACGAGCGGCGGGATGGCGTCAGGCAGGCGGCGCCGACGCCCTGGGTGCCCCAGTCCAAGCCCATCTGGTTCACGGAGTACGGCTGCGCCGCCGTGGACAAGGGGACCAACCAGCCCAACAAGTTCCTCGACGCCAAGAGCTCGGAGAGCAGTCTGCCCTACCATTCCAACGGGGCGCGCGACGGGCTGATCCAGATGGCCTATCTGCGGGCCATCTCGAGCTACTGGTCGGACCCGGCACGCAATCCGCTTTCGGATGAATACGAGGGGCGGATGATCGACCTGCAAAGGGCCTTCGTCTGGACCTGGGACACGCGGCCCTATCCCTTCTTCCCGCGGCTTCAGGAGAAGTGGAGCGACGGCGAGAACTATGCCCGGGGGCACTGGATCAACGGCCGCACCTCGGGGCGGCGGCTGGCCTCGGTGGTGCGGGAGATCTGCACGGCGGCGGGGCTGCGCCATTTCAGCACCGAGGGGCTGCATGGCTTCGTGCGGGGCTACGGGGTGGAGCAGGTGGGGGCGGCGCGGGCGGCGCTTCAGCCCCTGATGTTGCGCCACGATGTGGAGGCGGTGGAGCGGGGCGGGGTGCTGCACTTCCGCAACCGGGGCGGCGGCAGGGCGGCGGCGCTGGCGCCCGGCGAGCTGGCCCTGAGCGAGGAGCTGGAGGGCGGGCTGGAGCAGGTGCGGGAGGCCGAGGCGGCCCTCTCGGGGCGGGTGCGGCTGCGCTTCCTGCAGGCGGAGGCGGATTTCGAGGTGGTCTCGGAGGAGGCGATCCTGCCGGACGAGGCGACCCAGGCGGTGAGCGCCAGCGAGCTCAACATGGTCTTGACGCGGGGCGAGGGGCGGCACCTGGCCGAGCAGTGGCTGATCCGGGCGCGGCTGGCGCGGGAGCGGTTGCGGCTGGCCCTGCCGCCCTCGGCCTGGCATCTGGGCGCGGGTGATCTGGTGCGCCTGCCGGGAGCCGGGGCGGCCGGGGCGGGTTGCTACCGGATCGACCGGGTGGAGCAGGGGCCGGTGCGGCTGGTGGAGGCGGTGCGTGTGGCGCCCGAGACCCCGCCGCCGCCGGGTGCGGAGCAGGCGGCGCCCCGGCCCCGGGCCTTCCTGGCGCCCTTGCCGGTGGATCTGCAGTTCCTCGATCTGCCGCTCCTGCGCGGCGACGAGGCGCCCCACGCGCCCCATATGGCACCCTGGGCGGAGCCCTGGCCGGGGGGCGTGGCGGTCCATGCCTCGATGCGCGATGCGGACTACCGCCTGGCCGCCACCCTGACGCGGCGGGCCACGATGGGCCGCCTGGCGGCGCCCCTGGCGGCAGCGCGGCCGGGGCTGGTGCAGCAGGGGCCGGGGCTGCGGGTGACCCTGCGCGCGGGCGCGCTGCAGTCCATCCCGGCGGAGAGCCTGTTGGCGGGGGGCAACCTGGCGGCGATTGGCGATGGCACGGCGGGCCACTGGGAGGTGATCCAGTTTGGCCGGGCCGAGCTGGTGGCGCCCGACACCTGGCTGCTGAGCGATCTGCTGCGCGGCCAGGCGGGGAGCGATGCGCTCATGCCCGAAAGCTGGCCCGCGGGGAGCGCCTTCGTGCTGCTGGAGGGGGCGGTGAGGCAGCTCGAGATGGCTCCGGCGCAGCGGCGGCTGGCGCAGCACTTCCGCTACGGGCCGGCCGGGCGGCCGCTGGAGGATGGATCCTACCGGCACCGGATCGAGCATTTTGCGGGCGTGGGGCTGCGGCCCCTGAGCCCCTGCCACCTGCGGTTGGAGGCCCAGGCGGGGGGTGACCTGGCGCTGAGCTGGGTGCGGCGCACGCGGATCGACGGGGACAGCTGGGAGGCGCCCGAGGTGCCCCTGGGGGAGGAACGGGAGGCCTACGTCGTGGAGGTGCGCGCAGAGGGCGCGGTGCGGCGACGCGTGGAGGTGAGTACGCCCGCCTGGACCTACGGGGCGGCGGCACGGGCGGCGGACGGGCTGGCGGGGGCGCCCTTCGAGCTGGCGGTGGCGCAGCTTTCGGCACTCTACGGGCCGGGGCCCGCGCGGACCCTGCAGCACCCCTGATGCTGCCCCTGTTGCAAAACGATCTGCGGGTGGCGGTGCGGGCTTTGGAGGCGGCCCCGCCCGCCCGGCGCGCCGCCCTCTGCGCCCGGATGCTGCGCCTGGCCGCGGCGGCGGAGGCGCGGGCGCGGCGCACCGGCAGGACCCATCCGCGCTGGGGAACGGGCACGCTTCTGGCGGTGGCGATGCGCTTTCCGCTGGCGCCCGAGGCCCCCTGGGACAGCCCCGGCGCGCTCGCCTCTGCGCGGCTTTTGCTGGAGAAATTGGCGGAATGGCGCGCCGCGACGGTTAAGAAATCGTGACATGAGGGCAGGAGAAATGCGTTGAACCCGGGGCGACGATTTGTCTAAGCAGGAGGGGCACCCTATCTTGAGGGGATCGAAGGAGACCTCCCATGGCAGAACCGAAGCGCGAGATCGCCTCCCTGGACCCGGTCTGGGACCGCATCACCAGCGAGGCCGAGCGGGCCATCGTCGAAGAGCCCCTGATCGGGGGCTTCGTCCATGCCTGCATCCTGCACCACAAGTCCATCGAGCGGGCCCTGTCCTACCGCATCTCGGCCAAGCTGGCCTCCAACGAGATGTCCATGGTGGTGGTGCGCGAGATCGTCGAGGACGCCTTTGCCGAGGATCCCTCGCTTGTCGAGGCGGCGCGGGCCGACCTGGTGGCGGTCTACGAGCGCGACCCGGCCTGCCACCGGCTTTTGCAGCCGATCCTCTATTTCAAGGGTTACCAGGCGGTCCAGGCCTACCGGGTGGCCCATCACCTCTGGATGAAGGGGCGGCGCGACCTGGCCTACTTCATGCAGATGCGGGTGAGCGAGATCTTCGGGGTGGACATCCACCCCGGCGCCCGGCTGGGCAAGGGCATCATGATCGACCACGCCCATTCCATCGTCATCGGCGAGACGGCGGTGGTGGGGGACAATGTCTCCATGCTCCATTCGGTGACCCTGGGCGGCACCGGCAAGGAGGAGGAGGACCGCCACCCCAAGATCGGCGACGGCGTGCTGATCGGCGCGGGCGCCAAGGTGCTGGGCAACATCCGGGTGGGGAATTGCAGCCGCATCGCCGCCGGATCGGTGGTGCTGGAGGAGGTGCCGCCCTGCAAGACGGTGGCGGGCATTCCGGCGCGCATCGTGGGCGAGGCGGGCTGCGATCAGCCGGCGGTCTCCATGAACCAGATGTTCGGGCCCTGGAAGGAGCCCGAGGGCTGAGCGCGCCTTCCTCAAGTTCAGGCAAGAGATGAGAAAGCCGGGGCAAGCCCCGGCTTTCATTCTTTTAATTGCCACCCCTGCGGGGCGGCTGGGCGAGGGGCTGTCTGCCCCTCGCGCTCCCCGAGAGTTTCCGGGCAAAACGAAGGGGCTTCAGCCCTCGCGCTCTTCCGTGGCGTAGAGGCCGTGCAGGGCCCTTGGCGTTTCGCCGGTGACGAGGACGGTGCGGCCGCCCTCGGCGGCGGCGTCGCGCAGGGCCTCCATGGCGTTGGTCTGGGCGAAGAACTCCAGCACGGCCTGGGCAGAAAGACCGGTTTCGCCGACGAATTCCGCCAGGGCGGTTGAGTTGCCCTTGGCGATGATCTCGCGGAACTGGGCGTAGCCTTCGGCCTTGAGCACCATGGCCTCCTTGGAGGCGCGGGCCTCGAGCACCGCCTTGACGCGGACCGCTTCGCCCTCGTTCTCGGCCGCCTCGCGCAGGCGCTTGGAGGCGAGCACCCGGTCGAAGGCGCGGCGCAGCTCGTCCGAGGGCTGGGGATCGTCCACCAGGACGTTCTCGATGGTGTAGCCGTAGTCGCCGAGCCGGTCGGTCAGGGTCTCGGCCACATCCTCCTCGAAGCGGTTCTTGGCCGAGAAGAGCTCGGAAAACTCCATGCCCGCCGCCGTGGCGCGGACCTGGTTGACCACGTAGGAGGCGAGCTGGGTCTCGGGGTCCTCGAGCCGGTAGAAGGCATCGCTGGCGCGGCTGGCGGTGGCCACGTACTGGACCCGGATCGGGATCACCACGAAGGCGTTGTCGCTCGACTTGACCGAGATGTCCTGGGCGATCTCCTGGATCTTCAGCGAGAAGTTCGAGGTGGCGACCTGGATCGGCGTGGGCCACTTGAGCGAGAGGCCCGCGCGCCGGGTGGTGCTGTAGCGCCCGAAGGTCTCGATGAAGCGGACATGCTGCTGGCGGGTGATGACGATGCAGGTCGCCAGCAGCGGCAGCGCCAGGAGGGCGAGCAGGATCAGGACAATCTCGAGCATCGGGGGCTCCTTTCGGCCAGGCTCAGGCGAGCATCGTCATCGGGGCTTCGAGGTTCTCCTTGATCGCCGCCAGGAGCTGGGCGCCCAGGGCGCCGTCGATGACCCGGTGATCGACAGAAAGGGTGACCGACATGACCGTGGCGGTGGTGAGCTCCCCCTCGGCGCCGACGACGGGCTTCTTGACCCCGGCGCCGACGGCCAGGATGGCCCCGTGCGGCGGGTTGATCACCGCATCGAAGTTGTCGATCCCGTACATGCCGAGGTTGGAGATGGCGAAGGATCCGCCCTGGTACTCGTGCGGGGCGAGCTTGCGGTCGCGGGCGCGGCTGGCGAGATCCTTCATCTCGGCGGAGAGGGCCGAGAGGCTCTTCTGGTGCGCGTCCTTCAGCACCGGGGTGAAGAGCCCGCCCTCGATGGCGACGGCCACGGCCACGTCGGAGGGGGTGAGCTTGAGCACCCTGTCCCCGGCCCAGACGGCATTGGCCTCGGGCACCTGTTGCAGGGCCAGGGCGCAGGCCTTGATGATGAAGTCGTTCACCGAGAGCTTCACGCCGCGCGCCTCGAGCTGCTTGTTGAGCTCTCCCCGGAAGGCGAGCAGGGCATCGAGATGGATGTCGCGGCGCAGGTAGAAGTGGGGGATCTGCTGCTTGGCCTCGGTGAGGCGGGCGGCGATGGTGCGGCGCATCCCGTCGAGCTTGACCTCCTCGAAGTCGCGGCCCTCGTACATCTTGAGCACCTGCTCCGCCGTGGGGCCGGCCGCGGGGGCGGGGGCCTTGGCCTGGGGCGCCTCTGCGGCGGGGGCGTCGGACTTGGCCTGGGCCGGGGCCTCCTGGGCCGAGAGGCCCTCGACGTCGGCCTTGACGATGCGGCCGCGCGGGCCGGAGCCCTCGATCTGGCTCAGGTCCAGCCCCTTGTCGGCGGCGATGCGGCGGGCCAGGGGGGAGGCGAAGATGCGCTCCCCGTCCTTGCCTTTGGGGGCGGCCGGGGCCTTGCTTTCGCCGCTGGAAGTAGGGGCCGGCGAGGCGCCGCGGCCGTAGCCCTGGGCGGGCTCGGTCTGCGATGAGGCCTCGGCGGGGGCGGCGTGGGGCGCCTCTTTTTCTTCCTTGGGGGCGGGGGCGCTTTCGATCTCGTCGGCGCTTTCGCCTTCCTCCAGGAGGACCGCGATGGGGGCGTTCACCTTGACCCCCTCGGTGCCCTCCGCGACGAGGATCTTGCCGATGGTGCCTTCGTCCACCGCCTCGAACTCCATCGTCGCCTTGTCGGTTTCGATCTCGCAGAGGACATCGCCGGAGGCGACCGTGTCACCCTCCTTGACCAGCCACTTGGCCAGGGTGCCTTCTTCCATGGTGGGCGAGAGGGCGGGCATCAGGATTTCCGTGGGCATGGTCCGCTCCTTACTTGTAGGTGACTTTTTTCACCGCCTCGATCACCTCGTCGGTGGTCACCAGCGCGTGTTTTTCGAGGTTGGCGGCGTAGGGCATGGGCACGTCCTTGCCGGTGCAGTTGATCACCGGCGCATCGAGGTAATCGAAGGCCTCCTGCATGATCACGCTCGAGATGTAGCTGCCGACGGAGGGCTGGGGCCAGCCCTCCTCGACCGTCACGCAGCGGTTGGTCTTGCGCACGGAGGCGAGGATCGCGTCGGTGTCCATGGGGCGCAGGGTGCGCAGGTCGATCACATCGGCCATGATGCCCTCCTCGGCGAGCCGGTCGGCGGCTTCCAGGGCGTAGGACATGCCGATGCCGAAGGAGACGATGGTGACGTCATCGCCCTCGCGCCAGATCCGGGCCTTGCCGAAGGGAACCGTGTAGTCCTCGATCTCGGGCACGTCGAAGGAGCGGCCGTAGAGGATCTCGTTTTCCAGGAAGATCACCGGGTTCGGGTCGCGGATGGCGGTCTTGATGAGACCTTTGTAGTCCGACGCGGAGTAGGGCATCGCCACCTTCAGGCCGGGGATCTGCATGTACCAGGCGGCATAGTCCTGGGAGTGCTGGGCGGCGACCCGGGCGGCGGCGCCGTTGGGGCCGCGGAAGACCATCGGCGCGCCCATCTGGCCGCCGGACATGTAGAGCGTCTTGGCCGCCGAGTTGATGATCTGGTCGATCGCCTGCATGGCGAAGTTGAAGGTCATGAACTCCACGATGGGACGCAGGCCGCCGAAGGCCGCGCCGACTCCGATGCCGGCGAAGCCGTGCTCGGTGATGGGCGTGTCGATCACCCGCTTGGCGCCAAACTCGTCCAGCATCCCTTGAGTGATCTTGTAGGCGCCCTGATACTCGGCCACCTCCTCGCCCATGATGAAGACCTTCTCGTCGCGGCGCATCTCTTCGGCCATGCCGTCGCGCAGGGCCTCGCGCACCGTCTGCTGCTTGAGGGTCGTGCCCTCGGGCCAGTCGGGGCTTCGGTCCGCCTTGGGCTCCGGGTGCTGCTTGGACTCGGCGGGCGCGGTCTCGGAGGACTGTTCCTTGTCGGCGGGGACCGGCGCGCTGGCGGGTTCCTCGGCGGCCTCTTCGGCGGCGGCGTCGATGTCCTCGGCGCTCTCGCCCTCTTCCAGGAGCACGGCGATGGGGGTGTTCACGGCGACCCCCTCGGTGCCCTCGGCGATGAGGATCTTGCCGAGCGTGCCCTCGTCCACGGCCTCGAACTCCATGGTGGCCTTGTCGGTCTCGATTTCGGCCAGGATGTCACCGGAGCTGACCTTGTCGCCCTCTTTCACGAGCCACTTGGCGAGAGTGCCCTCCTCCATGGTGGGGGAGAGGGCGGGCATGAGAATTTGCGTTGGCATATCAGTTGTTCTCCGCGGGAGTGATCATTCCGACGATGTTGCCCTGGCCGTCCTCGACATAGGCGCAGCGGCCTATGCCCGGGTAGTCGGTGGGCGGCAGGGCCTCGGCGCCGCCATTGTCGAGCGCCCAGCGGTAGCGGGCGTCACAGTCCTCGACCTCGAAGGTCATGGTGCCGCCGCGGACCGGGCTGCCTGCGCCGGGGGCCGCGCCGCTGCGCGCCATCAGGCCGCCGGTGAGGCCCTGGCTCATGCCGATGTCCCGGCCCTCGATCAGGTGGTAGGCCATCTCCTCGCCCCCCTCCATGGGGGTGAAGGTCCAGCCGAAGAGGCCGCTGTAGAAGGTCTTGGCGGCGGCGACGTCGGTTGCGTGGATCTCGAAATGCGGCATCAGGCGCTTTCCTCCTGCGGGACTTCGGTGGCGTAGATGTCGGTCCAGAGCTCTTCGAGGTCCGGCTCGGGGCTCTCCTTGGCGAAGTCCGCGCTGTCGTTCACGACCTTCTTGATCTCCTTGTCGATGGCCTTGAGGTCCTCCTCGGTGGCGTGCTTGCCCTGGAGCAGCATGTTGCGCACGGCCTCGATCGGGTCGCGCTCGTCGCGCATTTTCTGGACCTCCTCGCGGGTGCGGTACTTGGCCGGGTCCGACATGGAGTGGCCGCGGTAGCGGTAGGTCTTGATCTCGAGGATGTAGGGGCCCTCCTTGCGGGCGTGGGCCACGGCCTTCTCGCCCGCTTCCTTGACCGCCAGCACGTCCATGCCATCGACCGATTCACCAGGGATGCCGAAGGCCTTGCCGCGCTCCCAGATCTCCGCAGAGGAGGTGGAGCGCTGCTGCGCCGTGCCCATGGCGTACTGGTTGTTCTCGATCACGAAGATCACCGGCAGCTTCCAGAGGGCGGCCATGTTGAAGGTCTCGTAGACCTGGCCTTGGTTGGCGGCGCCGTCGCCGAAGTAGGTGAAGGTGACGCGGCCGTTTTCCTTGTACTTGTCGGCAAAGGCCAGGCCCGCGCCCAGCGGCACCTGGGCGGCGACGATCCCGTGGCCGCCGTAGAAGTGCTTCTCCTTGGAGAACATGTGCATGGAGCCGCCCTTGCCCTTGGAGTAGCCGCCCTCGCGGCCCGTGAGCTCGGCCATGACACCGTTTGGGTCCATGCCGCAGGCCAGCATGTGGCCATGGTCGCGGTAGGAGGTGACCCGCTTGTCGCCCTCTTCGGCTGCGGCCTCGAGACCCACGACGACGGCCTCCTGGCCGATGTAGAGGTGGCAGAAGCCGCCGATCAGGCCCATGCCGTAAAGCTGGCCCGCCTTCTCCTCGAAGCGCCGGATCAGCAGCATGTCTCGGTAGTAGGCCTTGAGCTCCTCGGCCGAGACGTTGGGCTTCTTGGTGGATTTCTTCGTTGCCATGGGCACCCCCCTGTCCGCGCGCCGGGCGCGCCAGATAGTTTAGCGTTAAACTAATCCTTACCGGATTCGCGCGTCAAAGGGTAGGGGGCTTGGCGCGGGGTGCAAGGGGGGGGTGGCGGCGCGGCCTAGCGGATCACGATCTCGTCGCTGCGCAGCATCCCCAGCATCTTGCGGGCCTGCTCGTCCAGCAGGTCCAGATCGAGGTAGTCGTCCGACATGCGGTGGGTGAGGTTCTCCATCCGCGCCACCTCTGCCTTGACCTCGTCGAGCTGGGCCTGAAGGTGCTCGCTCTCGGCCAGGATCTCGGCCCGGCGGAAGAGCCCGAAGTCGCCCTGCACGGCGGCAAAGGTGAAGTAGAGCGACAGCGCGAAAGCGATGGTGAAGAAGAGCAATGTGCCGAAAGCGGGACGCGCGGTGCGGGTCATCTGGATACTGCCTCGATCGTCTCTTTGTGGACGTGTTCCAACACTATGGCACAGGGGGGTGGGGCTGTGAATCCCCTTTGTGCACGGGGCGTTGCGAAATGCGGGGGTGTGGTTTGAGGGTGACGGCGGGAGGAAAGCGGATTGTCTGAGGACCTGTGGGTCGGCGTAGAAGGGGTCGGCGGCACCCGACCCCTGAAATGCCCCGGCCTCAGCCCTCCAGGGCCGCGACGCCGGGCAGGGTCTTGCCTTCCATCCATTCCAGGAAGGCTCCGCCGGCGGTGGAGATGTAGCTGAAGTCATCCGCCACCCCGGCCTGGTTCAACGCCGCCGCCGTGTCGCCGCCGCCGGCCACGGAGATCAGCCCGCCTTCCTGCGTCAGCCGTGCCGCGCAGCGGGCGGCGCCTTTGGTGGCGCTGTCGAAGGGCGGGATCTCGAAGGCGCCGAGCGGGCCGTTCCAGATCAGGGTCTTGAGCTCGGCGAAGGCGGCCTCCACCGCCGCGAGACTTTCGGGGCCCGCGTCGAGCACCATCTGGTCCGCCTCGAGACGGGTCTCCGGCCCCAGGGCCACCACCTCGTGGGCCGCCCCTTCGGCGAACTCCCGCGCCGCCAGGCCGTCGCGCGGCAGGAGCACCCGGCAGCCCGCCGCCTCGGCCCGGGCGAGGATCTCGCGCGCCGTCTCCTGAAAATCGCGCTCCTGGAGCGAGGCCCCCAGATCGGCGCCCTGGGCAGCAAGGAAGGTGTTGGCCATGCCGCCGCCGATCACCAGCAGGTCGAGCCGCTCCACCAGGTTTTCCAGCAACTCGATCTTGGTCGAGACCTTGGCCCCGCCGACCACCGCGCCCACGGGCCGCTCGGGCCGCGAAAGGGCTGCCTCGAGCGCGCTCAGCTCGGCCGCCATGAGAAGCCCGGCGCAGGCGGGCAGGTGGTGGGCCAGCCCCTCGGTCGAGGCATGGGCCCGGTGGGCCGCGGAGAAGGCAT
The DNA here is from genome assembly GCA_965212515.1 of Sulfitobacter sp. Lineage (GTDB taxonomy): Bacteria > Pseudomonadota > Alphaproteobacteria > Rhodobacterales > Rhodobacteraceae > Sulfitobacter. Next base: position 261,025 of record OZ243122.1, on the reverse strand, counting down.
CGTTGCAGTAGATGTCGCCCAGGGCCGCGAGACGGCGGGCGAAGTCGGGGTCGTTGGCCTCCTCGCCGGGGTGGAAGCGGATGTTCTCCAAAAGCAGCACCTCGGCGGCGCGGGCCTCCTCGGTCTGGTCCTCGGCGCCTTCAAGCGTTTCCAGCAGGCGCACCTTGCGGCCCAGGGCCTGCTCCAGCGCGGGGACCACCTGGGCAAGGCTCATGTCGAGGTTCACCTTGCCCTTGGGCCGGCCGAAGTGGGCCAGCAGGATCGGCCTGCCGCCGCGCGCCAGTATCGCCTCCACCGTGGACACAATGCGCTCGATCCGGGTGGCGTCCGTGACGCGGCCCTTTTCGACCGGCACGTTGATGTCGACCCGCAGCAGCACGCGCTTTTCCGCCAGGTCCATCTCTTCCAGCCGCTTCCAGCCCATCCTCATCCCCTCTTGCCTGATACGGGGCCTCTCTTTGCCTTTCTCGCCCGCAAGGTCAATGCGCTCGCTTGGCAATCGCCGCCGGGGCCCCTAGTTAGGGGCAAAGATTGCATCAAAGGAGAGCCGCATGGCCGACATCAAAGACCCCGAGAACACCATCCTGATGGAGCTGAAGGGCGGCACCGTGACAATTCAGCTTCTGCCCGACGTGGCCCCGAAGCACGTCGAGCGGATGAAGGAACTGGCCCGCGCGGGCAAGTACGACAATGTGGCCTTTCACCGGGTGATCGAGGGCTTCATGGCCCAGACCGGCGACGTGGAGCACGGCAACATGGAGGGGGATTTCAACCTCCGCATGGCGGGCACCGGCGGATCGGACCTGGGCAACGTGCCGGCCGAGTTCTCCAAGGTGCCGCACGCGCGCGGCGCGCTCGGCGCGGCCCGCTCGGCCAACCCCGACAGCGCCAACAGCCAGTTCTTCATCAACTTCAAGGACAACGATTTCCTGAACGGTCAGTACACCGTCTATGGCCAGGTGATCGCGGGGATGGAGCATGTCGATGCCATCACCCGGGGCGAGCCGCCCGCCAACCCGGACCGCATGATCAGCGTCAAGGTGGCCGCCGATGTCTAAGACGCTTGTCTCCCTGACCCTCGCGGCGGGCCTGGCGGCGGGGGCCGCCCAGGCCACGGGCCTGGAGATCGAGATCGCGGGCGAGGCCGAGGGCACCATCACCATCGACCTGCTGGAAGAGGTGGCGCCGCAGCACGTGGAGCGCATCACCGCCCTGGCCGAGGCGGGCGCCTACGACGGCGTGGTCTTTCACCGCGTGATCGAGGGCTTCATGGCCCAGACCGGCGACGTGGAGTTTGGCCGCAAGGGCGGCGACATGCGCCGCGCGGGCATGGGCGGCTCCGACATGCCGGACCTGCCGGCCGAGTTCTCAGACCTGCCCTTCGACCGCGGCGTCGTCGGCATGGCGCGCTCGCAGAACCCCGACAGTGCCAACAGCCAGTTCTTCATCATGTTCGACGCGGGCCATTTCCTGAATGGCCAGTACACCGTCGTCGGGCGGGTGACCGAGGGCCAGGAGGTGGTCGATGCCATCAAGCTGGGCACCGGGCCAAACGGCGCCGTGGTGGGCGAACCGGACGTGATGCAGAAGGTCACGGTGATCGAGTAAGGCTCACCCAGCCATCAAATCTCTGTGGGGCGTGCTGACAGGCGCGCCCCTTTTGCGTCAGGCTGGGGCCATGCTACGCCTCATCCTTGCCCTGACCTTTTCCTGCCTGGCCAGCCTGGCCCTGGCCAATCCCGATTTCTGGCGCCACGAGTGGCCGCGCACCGATTTCTCGCGCACCACGGTCGAGAGTTGGACCGAGATCCTCTCGGGCGGGCCGCCCAAGGACGGCATTCCGGCGCTCGATGCGCCCGAGTTCGTGCCGGTGGGGCAGAAGCGGGGGCTGGAGCCGCGCGAGCCGGTGATCGCCCTGGAGATGCCCGGCGCCCGCCCGCGGGCCTACCCGATCCGCTACCTGACCTGGCACGAGATCGTCAACGACAGCATCGCCGGGGTGCCGATTGCGGTCACCTTCTGCCCGCTTTGCAACTCCGCCCTGACCTTCGACCGCCGGGTGGCGGGCCGGGTCCTGAGCTTTGGGGTGACGGGCAAGCTGCGCAACTCCGACATGGTCATGTACGACCGTGAGACCGAGAGCTGGTGGCAGCAGGCCGAGGGCCGCGCCATCGTGGGCGAGCTGACGGGGCGGGAATTGAGCCTCTTGCCGAGCTGGATGGAGGGCTGGGCGGACTTCGCCGCGCGCAACCCCGAGGGGCTCGTGATGGCCCAGCCGGCCTACAACCGCGCCTATGGCCGCAACCCCTACCGCGGCTACGATTCCTCAAAGCGGCCCTTCCTCTATTCCGGCGAGCTGCCGCCGCACGGCATCCCGGCCCTGGCGCGGGTCGTGCGGGTGGGGGAGCGCGCCTGGCCGCTGAGCCGCCTGGCCCAGGAGCGCGAGGTGCAGGAGGCGGGGGTGCGGCTGAGCTGGCGGCCCGGCCAGGCCTCGGCGCTCGACACCGCAAGCATCGGCGCGGGGCGCGACGTGGGCTCGATCCGGGTGCGCGACGACGCCGGGCGGGACCTGCCGCACGATGTCATGTTCGCCTTTGCCTTCCACGCCTTCTGGCCCGAGGGGGAGTGGATGTTGGGGCGGTGATGTAGGGCCTCTGGCCTCTGCACCGTCACCCTCGGGCCTGACCCGAGGGCCTCATGCCACAAGGTTCAACGCGCGGCCGGGCGGGCCGCCCCATCCCTACCTATCCACCGGCCTGTTCCAGCGCGCCTCGAGCTTCTCCAGGGCGGTGATCCGCTCCTCCGTCTTGGGGTGGCTCAGAAGCCAGGCCGGGGCGCTGCCGGCGTTGCTCTGGGTCAGGGCCTCGAGCTTGCGGAAGAGGCTCTTCTGCGGCGCGATGCCGATCCCGGCCTTGGTGAGCAGGGCGGCGGCATAGGCGTCGGCCTCGTACTCGTCGCCGCGCGACAGGCGGGCGGCCAGCAGGGTGGTGAGGAAGTTGGCGATCCAGACCCCGACGAAGGGAATGAAACGCCCCAGCACCATGGCCAGCACCGTACGCATGGCGTTCTGGCCGGAAAAGTCGATCATCCGGCGCCGCGAATGGCCCAGTGCCACGTGGCCCAGCTCGTGGGCGATGACGCTGGCCAGCTCCTCGGCGCTCACCTCGCCCGCCTTGAACTTCTTATAGAACCCCCGGGTGATGAAGATGCGCCCGTCCGGCGCGGCCAGGCCGTTCACCGGCTCGATCTCGTAGATGTGCACCCTGATCCGGGGCAGGTCCAGCGCCCGGGCCAGGCGGTCGCTCATCTCCTTCAGGGCAGGGTCCAGCAGCTCGTTCGACTTGGCGTCGAGCTCGCGCTTCGTCCGCCAGGCGGAGAAGCGGTACATGGCGATGGCGTAGGCCACCGCCAGGAGGATCGGGAGGACGCGGATCATGCTCTCAATATGGGCGCGCGGCGGTGCGGTACAAGCATCCTCATGGTCACACCCGCCAGCGCACGGGCAGGGCGGTGGGGCCGCGGAAGGCCCAGCCGTGAAAGGGCGCGGGGCCCGCCAGGGTAAGCTCCGGCAGGGCCTCGAAGAGCAGCGGCAGGACGATCTCGGTGATCAGGCAACGGGCGGCGGCGGCCCCGGCGCAGAAGTGCGGCCCGGCGCCGAAGGGGATGGCGGGGCCGGTGTCTCGGGTGATGTCGAAGCTGTCGGGGTCCTCGAAGAAGGCCTCGTCGCGGCAGGCGGAGGAAAACATCAGGAAGACCCGCTCGCCCGCCTCGAAGCGGATGCCCGCCGCCTCGGCGTCCCGGGCCACCTGGCGCGGCGACATGCCGATGGGGCTGATCCAGCGGGCATATTCGGCAAAGGCGGCCTGCCAGTCGCTTTTCCCGCGCATCAGGCGCTGAAGCTGCGCGGGGTGGCTGAGAAGCGCCCAGGCGGTGCCCGCGATGGCGTCGCGCGGCTCGTTCTGGCCGCCCGAGATGATGAGCTTGATGTTGGCCCGGATGGAAGGCAGCGGCAGGCCCGCCGCGACCATGACGGCCAGGGCGCTGCGCGGCGGCGGCTTGCCCAGCATCCGGTCGATGTGATCGTCGATCAGCGCCGTAGCTTCATGGCAGCGGGCCTCCACCGCGCTGTCGCCCTGGTAGTTGGCGCAGCCGTCGATCATGCGCTGGCTCACCTGATCCATTTCGGCGCGGGCCATCTCGGCCAGGCCGGTGATCTCGATCAGGGCGGCGGCCGAGACGGGCATGGCATAGTCGCGCACCAGGTCGCAGTTGCCGCGTGGCGCAAGCTCGGCCAGGATCTCGCGCGCCGCCGCCTCGAAGCGGGGCCGCCAGTAGGTGGCGACGGTGCGGGGCGAGAGGGCGGGAAAGAGCGCCCGGCGTTCCGCCAGGTGGGCGGCGCCGTCCTTGCGCATCAGGTTCTCCCCCATGAGCCGGGTCATCAGCCCCTCGGGCTGGTGCGAGGAAAAGACCTCGATGCGCTTCTCCTCGCGGTGAATGTCCGCCCGCCGGGTGAAGAGCGTGGCGCCCAGTTCGGGCACGTAGGTGATGGGCGCCTCGGCCCGCATGCGGGCGAGGGTCGGGTAGGGATCGGCGGCGAAGGCCGCGGGATCAATGTGGGTGATGGGGGCGCTGGACATGGGGCCAGCTTAGGCGCAACGGCGCGCCTTGCAATGGCCAAGGGGCCGCCCCGCAGGGCGGCCCCCGGAATAGCTTAAACAAGACGGGCGTCCATGGTGACCTGGGCCGTCATGAGCTTGGAAAGGGGGCAGTTCTGCTTGGCCGTCTGGGCGGCCTGGGCAAACTGCTCCTCGCTGGCGCCGGGCACCTTGGCGCTCACCTCAAGGTGGATCTTGGGGATGTGGAAGCCCCCGTCGCCCTCCTCCAGGTGCACCGTGGCCGTTGTCTCGATCTCGTCGGCGGTCAGGTCATGCTGGCCGAGGATCATCGAGAGGGCCATGGAAAAGCAGGAGGCGTGGGCCGCGCCCACCAGCTCCTCGGGGTTGGTGCCCTTGCCGTCCTCGAAGCGGGTGTTGAAGCCGTAGGGTTGATCGTCGAGCACCTTCGTCTCGGTCGAGACATAGCCCTTGCCCTCTTTCAGGGGGCCGGTCCAGCGGGCGGAGCCCTTTTTCTTGATCGCCATGGTGATCTCCTTTCATCCGGTCTAGCGGGTCCAACCGCAGGTAGGACGAAGCGGGCCACCAGCAAGGCCGCCGGGGGCAACCGGCGCGCGGAGAAAGGAGAGCGGCGACGTGGCGCCTAGCGCGACAGTTCCTTGATCCCGCGCGAGAGCCCTTCCAGGGTCATGGGGACCATGGCGTCGGGGCCGAAGATCTCCTGGATCATGGCGATGGACTGGGTGTAGGGCCAGTACTTCTCGGGGATCGGGTTGATCCAGAGGTGGCTCTGCCAGTGGTCGCGCGCGCGTCCCAGCCAGACGGAGCCTGCCTCGGGGTTCCAGTGCTCGTTTGCGCCGCCCGGGTAGGCGATTTCGTAGGGCGACATGGAGGCATCGCCGACGAAGATGCACTTGTAGTCCGGCCCGTAGGTGCGCAGCACTTCGTGGGTCGGGATCTGGGCGTTCCAGCGGCGGCGGTTGTCCTTCCAGACCCCTTCGTAGAGGCAGTTGTGGAAGTAGAAGTGCTCCATGTGCTTGAACTCGGCCTTGGCGGCCGAGAAAAGCTCCTCCACCACCTTCACGTGCGGGTCCATGGAGCCGCCCACGTCGAGGAAAAGCAGGACCTTGACGGCATTGCGCCGCTCGGGCCGGGTCTTGACGTCGAGGTAGCCGTGTTCCGCCGTGGCGCGGATGGTGCCGTTCAGGTCCAGCTCCTCGTCCGCCCCGTCGCGCGCCCAGCGGCGCAGGCGCTTGAGCGCCACCTTGATGTTGCGGGTGCCCAGCTCGACGGTGTCGTCGAGGTTCTTGAACTCGCGCTTGTCCCAGACCTTGGTGGCGCGCTGGTGGCGGCTTTCCTTCTGACCGATGCGCACGCCCTCGGGGTTGTAGCCGTAGGCGCCGAAGGGCGATGTGCCGGCCGTGCCGATCCACTTGTTGCCACCCTGGTGGCGCTTCTTCTGCTCCTCGAGCCGCTTCTTCAGCGTCTCCATCAGCTTGTCGAAGCCGCCCAAGGCCTCGATCTCGGCCTTTTCCTCGGGCGAGAGGTGCTTCTCTGCCATCTTTTCCAGCCAGTCGCGGGGCACGTCCACGGCCTCCAGCACCTCGTCGATGGAGATGTTCTCCAGCCCCTCGAAAGCGGCGGCGAAGGCCTGGTCGAACTTGTCGATGTTGCGCTCGTCCTTCACCATGGAGACCCGCGCGAGGTAGTAGAAGGCCTCCACGTCGTAGGTGGCCAGGCCCGCCGACATGCCGTCCAGAAAGGCCAGGAATTCGCGCATGGAGACGGGGACGCGGTGCTTGCGCAGCTGTTCGAAGAAGGGGAGGAACATGGGCTCTCCTAGATCAGGGTCCGGTCAAGGAGGATGGTGAGGATCAGCCCCAGAAGCGCGAAGGCGATGCCGTAGCCCGCGGCATACTGGGCGATGTCCTTGCCGTTGCCCTGGCGGCGGCGCGCGGTCAGGCCGCCGATCAGGGCGCCGACGATGGCAAATAGGATGTAGATCATTGGTCTTGGCCCCCCGGCGTTCCTAACCCTTCTGCGGGTTCAGGGATGCGATTTCCTCCAGCTTGGCCCTTACGGCCCACTCGGAGCCGAAGCCGTATCGCGCCCAGCCAATACTGTCCAGTCTGACGCTGCGCGCCTCTTCGTCACGGCCCAGCTGCTCCAGCGCCTCGGCCCGGAGCAGCAGCAGGGTGGCCAGGAGGGCGGCGTTTTCGCTGTTGCGGGCGCTCTCCAGATGCGGCGCGGTGAGGGCCAGTGCCGCGGCCCCGTCGCCCCGGGTGAGGGCGAAGGCGGCCAGGCGGGTGCCCACGTAGGCCCGGTGCAGGGCGGTTTCGGGGCGGCTCGCGAAGTAGCGGTCGGCAGCGAGGTACTGGGCCTGGGCCGCCGCCGGATCGCGGCCCTGGAGCGCCCGGCCCAGAACGTAGTGCGAGAGGGCGCGGCGGTGATCCGTCCAGCCGCCCGCCGCGGCAAGCTGCAGGGCCCTGTCGGCGGCGCGGGCCCGCTCGGGCAGGCTGGCCTCGCCCCCAAGGGCCGCCTGGAGCGCGCCGTTCCAGGGCGCGGGCGTGGGCCCGCCGGGCGCCGGGGAAAGGCCCTCGCCGCGGGGGTTGTGGCGCCGCAGCAGGGCGGGCAGGCGGGCCGCGACCTCCGCCCGGCTCATGCCCGAGGCAAGGGCGGGATCGTAGGTGAGGCGCAGCATCAGCATGTCGAAGCCGGTGAGGACCGTGTGCACGTTGTCGTCGTTGAAGACGGAATCGGGCAGGCGGTAGAGGTCGTTCAGCGGCCCCAGGGCCTGGGCCAGCTCCTCGTGGAGGCAGTCGCGCACCTCCTGGGGGCTGCTGTCGTTCGGCAGGAAGATGGCGATGCGGTCGCGCCGGGGCAGGGCCGTCCAGTCCGTGCGGGGCTGGTGGCGGGCGCGGGCATAGTCGGCCAGGGAGCTGACGTTGGGCGCCACGAAGCAGGCGGCCCCGGGCAGGACCTGCTTGATCCGGGCACGCGGCACGGCCTCCAGGGTGATGCTGGCGCCGGGGCTGCCGGTGAGGGCGATGGGAATGCCCGCCTCGCGGCGCAGGCGCACCAAGAGATCGCGCAGGTCAGGCATCAGGGTGGCCGAGGGGGCGCCGGTGACGCGCAGGCTGATCGGCCCCTCGAAGCGCGTCAGGTGGGGCAGGCGGCGGCCGCTTTCGAGCTGGAAGGAAAGCTCCAGGAAATCCTGCGCCAGGTCGGCATTGGCGCGGGCGGGCGGGGCCGGCCGGGGCGCGGCGAAGCGCTTCATCGGCGGCAGGGTGCTCTCGGCGATGCGGGCGCGGCTGGCCACCTCGGGCGCCGGGCCGGGGCCGGGCGGCGGCGGCGCGGGCACGCAGGCGTTGAGCAGCAACGACAGGGTGGCGCCCAGACAGAGGGAACCCGCCCGGCGGGACCGGGAGCGCGAGTGGCGGTCGGGGCGAGGGGCTCGGATCAAGGGACGGGCCTGCTGCTGCGGTCGGGGCTTGGCGCCCTCTGGGGGCAGCATAGCCCCAAGGGGCGGGCCGCGCACAGGAAAATTCGCCGCACCGGGCCCTGATCGGCGGGATCTTGTGGTGGCGCGGTCACGGGGCGGGCGAAGAAATGAAAAAAGCCCGGCCGAGGGGGCCGGGCTTTTGAATCAGCTTTGATGCGAACCTTACCGCTGGGCGCGGGCCATGAAGGCAAGGCGCTCGAAGAGGTGCACGTCCTGCTCGTTCTTCAGAAGCGCGCCGTGCAGCTTGGGGAGGGCGCTCTTGCCGTCGCCCTTGAGGTCGGCGGCGTCCATGTCCTCGGCCAGGAGCAGCTTGAGCCAGTCCAGCACTTCGGAGGTGGAGGGCTTCTTCTTCAGCCCGGCCTGCTCGCGGACCTCGTAGAACTGGGTCAGGGCGGTGGTCAGGAGGCTTTCCTTGATCCCCGGGTGGTGGACCTCGACGATCTTCTTGAGGGTCTCCATCTCGGGGAAGCGGATGTAGTGGAAGAAGCAGCGGCGCAGGAAGGCGTCGGGCAGCTCCTTCTCGTTGTTGGAGGTGATGATGACGATGGGGCGCTGGCGGGCCTTGATCGTCTCGCCGGTCTCGTAGACGTAGAACTCCATCTTATCGAGCTCCTGGAGGAGGTCGTTCGGGAACTCGATGTCGGCCTTGTCGATCTCGTCGATCAGCAGGACGACGCGCTCCTCCGCCTCGAAGGCCTGCCAGAGCTTGCCCTTGCGGATGTAGTTCTTCACGTCGTGCACCCGCTCGTCGCCCAGCTGGCTGTCGCGCAGGCGGCTGACGGCGTCGTACTCGTAGAGACCCTGCTGGGCGCGGGTGGTGGACTTGATGTTCCACTCGATCATCTCGAGGCCCAGGGACTGGGCCACCTGCTTGGCCAGCTCGGTCTTGCCGGTGCCCGGTTCGCCCTTGACGAGCAGGGGCCGCTGCAGCGTGACGGCGGCGTTGACGGCGATGGTCAGGTCGTCCGTGGCGACGTAATCGGCGGTTCCTTCAAACTTCATGTCGGCTCTTTTCCTCTGTTTTCTGCAACTTGGACCATCGAACATGGCGCGGGCACTCGTGCCGCTTTAACCAAAATTCCATGGGATTGTGTAGTGACAATCAAGGGGGGCTCCTATAGACGCTGCGGCAGGGGGCGAACTCGGGGAGAGGGGGTCTCGGATGCCAGGACTTAAAACTGTTGAGGGATGTGCCATGAAGCAGGAAGTTTTCCTGCCGGACGATTATTCGCCGGCCGAAGATGAGCCGTTTATGAACGACAAGCAGCTTGAGTATTTCCGGCGCAAGCTGCTGAACTGGAAGGCCGAACTGCTGGCGGGCAGCCGCGACACCATCGAGGGGCTGCAGGATGGCACCCGCAACATCCCCGACGTGGCCGACCGCGCCTCGGAAGAGACCGACCGGGCGCTGGAGCTGCGCACCCGGGACCGGGCGCGCAAGCTGGTGGGCAAGATCGACGCCGCCCTGCGCCGCATCGACGAGGGTGAATTCGGCTACTGCATCGTGACCGGGGACCCCATTTCGCTCAAGCGGCTGGATGCCCGCCCGATCGCCACCATGACCCTGGAAGCCCAGGAACGGCACGAGCGCCGCGAGAAGGTCCACCGCGACGACTGAGCGCCGGAGCGCGGGCCGGGATGGCCCGCCCTTGATCTATTTGAACGCCGGGGCGGGGGCCTCGGCGTTGTCATGTGAAGGGGGGCCATGAGGGCATCCAACGCAATCGTGGTGGGGGGCGGCATCGGCGGCCTGGCGGCGGCCACCGCCCTGGCGCAGCGCGGCCTTTCCGTCACCCTCCTGGAGCAGGCCCCCGAGATCCGCGAGGTGGGCGCCGGGCTTCAGATCAGCCCCAACGGCATGGCGGTGCTGCGCGCCCTGGGCCTTGGCTCGGCCCTGGAGCGGGCGGGCGCGGTGCGCGGACGCGCCGTGGTGCTGCGCGATCACGCCCGGGGCGTCCCCGTGGCGCGGCTCGATCTGGCCCGCCTGCGGCCGCGGGAGCCCTACCTCTTTCTGCACCGGGCCGATCTTATCGCCCTCCTGCTCAAGGCCGCGCGCCAGGCCGGGGTCAGCCTGGAACTGGGCGCCGAGGTGACCGCCTACGCGCCCGGCGAGACGCCCCAGGTGACCCTGGCCGATGGTTCCCGCCGCCGCGCCCACGTGGTGATCGGCGCCGACGGCATCCACAGCGGGGCGAGGGCGCTTCTGAACGGGGAGGATGCGGCGCGCTTCACCGGCCAGGTGGCCTGGCGCGCCCTGGTGCCCAACGTGACGCGCCATCCCGACGAGGCCCATGTCCACATGGGGCCGGGGCGGCACCTGGTGAGCTATCCCCTGCGCGGTGGCAGCCTGGTGAACCTCGTCGCGGTGGAGGAGCGCGCCGACTGGGCCGCCGAGGGCTGGCACCATGCGGATGATCCCGAGAACCTGCGCCGCGCCTTCGCAGGCTTCGGCGGCGAGGCGGGGGCGCTTCTCGCGGCGGTCGGGGAAACCCGGCTCTGGGGCCTGCACCGTCATCCGGTGGCGCCTCTCTGGCACAAGGACAACCTGGTGCTTATGGGCGACGCGGCCCACCCGACGCTGCCCTTTCTCGCCCAGGGGGCCAACATGGCGTTGGAGGATGCCTGGGTGCTGGCCGCCTGCCTGGGCGGAGAGGGTGCGCCGGGGGCGGCGGCCTACCAGCGGCGGCGCGAGGCGCGGGTGCGCCGGGTGATCGCCGCCGCCGAAGGCAATGCCTGGCGCTATCACCTGCGGCCCGGGCCGGTGCGCAGCCTGGCGCACCTGGGCCTGCGCGGCCTCAGCCGGCTGGCGCCGGGGCGGCTGGTGGGGGCCTACGACTGGCTCTATGGCTACGACGTGACGGCGGCGGACTGAACGCCCGACGCCGCGCTTGGCCTCAGCCCTTGGCCCTTTGCAGCATCCCGAACAGATCGCGCGGATCGTCCGGATCGGCCAGCAGATCGAGCGGGTGGAAGAGCCCCGTGTCGGCGATCCGGTCGCGGACGTAGCGCAGGGCCGAGAAATCCTCGATGGCAAAGCCGACGCTGTCAAAAAGGGTGATCTGCTTGTCGCTGGTGCGGCCCGGGGCCTTGCCGCTCAGGACCTGCCAGAACTCCGTCACCGCGTGCTCGGGATCGAGCTGCTGGATCTCGCCCTCGATCCGGGTCTGCTCGGGGTACTCCACGAAGATGTCCGACCGGTGCAGGATCGCCGGGGCCAGCTCCGTCTTGCCGGGGCAGTCGCCGCCAATGGCGTTGATGTGGACGCCGCTGCCGACCATGTTGTCGGTCAGGATCGTGGCATACTGCTTGTCCGCCGTGCAGGTGGTGATGATCTGCGCCCCCACCATGGCCTCCTCGGCGCTTTCGCAGCGGGTCACGCGCAGGCCGCTGCCCGCCAGGTTGCGCGCGCACTTCTCGGTGGCGGCGCCGTCAATGTCGTAGAGCCGCACCTCCTCAAGGCCCAGCACGGCCTTCATCGCCAGGCTCTGGAATTCCGACTGGGCGCCGTTTCCGATCATCGCCATGGTGCGGGCCCCCTTGGGCGCCAGCACGCGGGCCACCAGGGCCGAGGTGGCGGCGGTGCGCAGGGCGGTGAGCATGGTCATCTCCGAAAGCAGCACCGGATAGCCCGAGGCGACATCGGCCAGGAGCCCGAAAGCCGTCACGGTCTGGAGGCCCGCCTTGGTGTTGGAGGGGTGGCCGTTCACGTACTTGAAGCCGTAGACGTCACCGTCGGAGGTGGGCATGAGCTCGATCACGCCCTTCTCGGAGTGGCTGGCGACGCGCGGCGTCTTGTCGAAGAGCTCCCAGCGGCGGAAGTCCTGCTCGATGTAGTCGGCCAGGCCCTTGAGCATCTCCTCCAGCCCGATGTGGTGGATGAGCTGCATCATGTGATCGACGGAGACGAAGGGCACGAGGGCCTTGTCGGAGGGGGGCAGGGTGGTCATGGCGGGTCCTTTCAGGCGGGGGTGCGGCGCGCGAGGTGCAGGCCGGCGATCATGCAGCGGACGGAGCCGCCCGCGGTCTCGATGGTGGGGATCTCGAGTGGCAGGAGGCGGGCGCCGGCCTCGATCCGGGCCACCTGCTCGGGGTCGAGGGCCTTGAGGGCGCGGGCGGAAAGGGCCATCACCCGGCCTTCGCGGCCCGACAGTTCGATGGCATTGCCGGCAAAGGCGCCGATTTGGGCCTCGCTCAGGGAGATCACGTCGCGGCCCGTCTCAGCCAGGCGCGCGCGCACCATCTCGCGGCGGGCGGGATCGGTGATCATCGGCAGGCCGACGAGGGCGCAGTGGGTGCCGATCGCCATGAGCACGTTGGTGTGATAGACCGGGCGGCCCGAAGCGTCGGCGGCGTCGAAGACGAGAGGCTCGAAGTTGAAGTGGGTGCAGAAGCGCTCCAGCAGCACCGGATCGGCGCGGTGCGAGCGGGCCACGTAGGCCACCCGCCCGATGTGATCGAGCACCATGGCGCCGGTGCCCTCGAGCGCCAGGTTGTCCTGCTCCAGCCCGGAATAGTCGATCACGTCCTGGACCCGGTACTGGGCCTTCAAAAGCTCGATCACGTCCCAGCGGCGCTCGCGGCGGCGCGAGGCGACATGCATCGGGTAGAGGGCCACGTGGCCCCCCGCGTGGGTCGAGAACCAGTTGTTCGGAAAGACCGAATCCGGTGTCTCGGTGCCCCGGTCGTCGAAATCGTGGACCGTGACGCCGGCCCCGCGCAGGGCCGCGACGGCGTGATCGAACTCGGCCCGCGCGGCCTCGGCGACATCGCCTGCGCCAAGCGTCTGGAAGGCATTGTCGGCCGCGGTCTCGGGGTTGGAGCGGAAGTGGTGCGGGCGGACCATGACAACCGCGCCGGGGGCCTGGACCTGCATCTCAGTAGGCCCTCGTCGGACGGTCGAAGACGCGGCGGCCAAGGGCCGAGGCAGCCAGGTCCACCATGAGCTGGGCGGTGCGGCCGCGCTCGTCCAAGAAGGGGTTCAGCTCCACCAGGTCGAGCGAGGTCATGAGGCCGCTGTCGTGCAGCATCTCCATCACCAGGTGCCCCTCGCGCACGGTGGCGCCGCCGGGCACGGTGGTGCCCACCGCGGGGGCCACGGAAGGGTCGAGGAAGTCCACGTCGAGCGAGACATGGAGCATCCCGTTGGCCGCCGCGACCTGCTCCAGGAAGGCCGAGAGGGGCTGGGCGATGCCGGTCTCGTCGATGGCGCGCATGTCCACGGCGGTGATGGTGCTCTCCTCCAGCGCCGCCCGCTCCGCCGCATCGACGGAACGCAGGCCGATCATGGCCAGGTTCTCGTGCGGCAGGGGCGCTTCCACCGCCGGAAAGCCCTCGAAGCCCGCGCGCCCCGTGACATAGCCCAGGGGCGTGCCGTGCAGGTTGCCGCTGTCGGTGGTGGCAGGGGTGTGGAAATCGGTGTGGGCGTCGAGCCAGAGCACGAAGAGCGGGCGGCCTGCCGCGCGGGCGTGGCGCAGGGCCCCCAGCACGGTGCCGAGCGAGAGGGCGTGATCGCCCCCCATGAAGATCGGCGTGCCCTCCTTGAGCGCCGCCTCGGAGGCCTCGGCCAGGCTCTCGGTCCAGGCGATGGTCTCCTCCAGCGCCACCAGCTTGGGATGCTCGCGCGGGGTGAAGGGGCGCGGCGCCAGGTTGCCCCGGTCGCTCACCTCGTGGCCCAGGGCCTTGAGCGCCTCGGCGATGCCGGCGGTGCGGTAGGCGTCGGGCCCCATGAGGCAGCCCTTGCGGCCCTTGCCGCTGTCCATGGGGCAGCCGACGAGGATGCAGTGCTGATCGGGCATGGAACTCTCCTCAAGTGCTTTGGCCCCAGATACTGTTCAATCGCGGCAATCGACAACTGGCCGAATTGGCCTTATCGAGAAGATGTTGACCAGATTGGAAGGCTCGGATGGACGAAGTGGACAATCGCCTGGTGGCCGCCCTGCGCCAGGACGCGCGCATGCCCCTGTCGGACCTGGCGCTGCATCTGGGGGTGAGCCGGGCCACCGCCCGCGCGCGGCTGGCGCGGCTGCGCGAACGCGGCGAGATCGTCGGCTTCACGGTGGTGACGGCGGCGGACGTGGCCAAGGACCCGGTGCGCGGCCTGATGATGGTGGAGATCGAGGGCCGGGGCACCGAGAGGGTCAGCCGTCAGCTCTCCACCATGGCGGAAGTGCGGGCGCTGCACGCCACGAACGGCCGCTGGGACGTGATCGTCGAGATCGGCACTGATACGCTGGAGACCTTCGACGCGGTCCTGACCCGGATCAGGCGGCTGGAGGGGATCGTGGCGAGCGAGACGAGCCTGCTGCTCAAGACCCGCAAGGTGGGCTAGGTGTGGCGCGCGGCCAGGATCCAGAGGCCCATGAGGCCGAAGGAGAGGAGCGCGTTCCACCCCGCCATGGAGAGGCCCGCGAGCTGCCAGACCACCTCGTCGCACATGATCAGGGCGGCAGGGCCCTCGGTGGAGAGCAGATCCGCGCCGCTGAGCCCGCCGAGCCCCGCGCCCGCCCCGCTGCAGGAGGAGGGACCGGGCCAGAGGCCCCACTCGACGCCCGCGTGATAGACCCCGATGGCCCCCGTGGTGGTGGCCGCCAGGGCCCCGGCCCAGGCCAGCAGGCGCGGCCCGCCAAGCAGGATCAGGGCGCCGATCAGGATCGCCGCGGCATGGGGCCAGCGCTGCCAGAGGCACATCTTGCAGGGCAGGAGCCCGCCGATGTGCTGAAAGCCGAAGGCCCCGAGCAGGAGGGCGGCGGAGCCGAGGGTGGCCAGGAGAACAAGCGAACGGTGGGTCACAGGAACCTCACGGCGGCAAAGCCGCCCAGCAGGAGGAGCACGGCGAGGGTGAACATCAGCCCCAGGCGGCGCTCGATGAAGTCGCGGATCGGCGGGCCGAACTTCCAGAGCAGCCCGGCCACTACGAAAAAGCGCAGGCCGCGCGCCAGGATCGAGGTGGCCACGAAGGTCCCCAGGCTCATCCCGGTCCAGCCCGACATGATGGTGATGACCTTGTAGGGAAAGGGCGTGACCCCGGCGGTGAGCACGGCCCAGAAGCCCATGTCGTTGAACCGGGTGGAGAATTCCGCCATGGCCTCGGCCTTGCCCAGGCTCTCGAGGATCGGACGGCCGAGCTGCTCGAAGGCGAACATGCCGATGCCGTAGCCCGCGACCCCGCCCAGGACCGAGGCGACGAGGGCCACCGAGGCGATCAGGAAGGCCCGCGAGGGGGCGGCCAGGATCATCGGGATCATCAGGATGTCCGGCGGGATCGGGAAGAAGGAGCTCTCCACGAAGGAGACGAGCGCCAGGGCCCAGAGGGCCTGGGGATGGCGGGCCAGGCCCAGGGTCCAGTCGTAGAGGGAACGGATCATCGAGATGCTCTTGTGCTTTCGCCTGCATGACCACGGCGCGCGCCCGGGGTCAAGGGCCCGCGCCCGAATTGGCCTTGCCCGGCCGATCCCGCCGCGCTAGAGGTGCAGGGCGTGCCCA
This sequence comes from Sulfitobacter sp., assembly GCA_965212515.1. Taxonomy (GTDB): domain Bacteria; phylum Pseudomonadota; class Alphaproteobacteria; order Rhodobacterales; family Rhodobacteraceae; genus Sulfitobacter. The sequence goes on along the minus strand of OZ243122.1, from coordinate 245,428 downwards.
AGTGGCGGAATGGTAGACGCAGGGGATTCAAAATCCCCCGCCTTCGGGCGTGCCGGTTCGAGTCCGGCCTTGGGTACCAGGCCATTCCCCTCCCCCAGAACCCTACAGTTCCCCCGCCCAAGGCGGGTTCGCGCCGGGGCGGGAGACGGTTACGGCGGCGGCGCGGGTGGCGAGGGTCAAAGCCTCGGTGAGGGCCCTGTCGGAAAGGGTCGCGATAGCGCTGCGCGTCAGGGCGCCCTGGGTCTGGAGGCTGGCGAGGAAGCCTGCGTTGAAGGTGTCGCCCGCGCCCACCGTGTCGGCCACCCGAACGGGCCGGGCGGGCACGAAGAGCTGGCTGCCGTCGCGGCGGTGGGCGGTGGCGCCCTGGCGGCCGCGGGTGATCAGGGTGAGGGGCGGCGGGACCGCGGCGAGGCGGGTGATCTTCTCTTCGGGGGGCAGATCGCCGGGCACGAGCCAGTCCAGATCCTCGTCCGAGAGCTTCACGATGTCGGCCCGCGCCAGCATCCGGGCGAGACGGTCGCGATAGGCGGCCTCCTCCAGAATAAAGCGCGGGCGGATGTTGGGGTCGAGCATCACCGGGCGGTCCCCGGCCTGGCTTGCCAGGAGGGCCGCGTAGGCGTCGCCGCAGGGTAGGCTGGCCAGGCTGATGCCGCCAAAGAAGAGGCAGGAGACCTGCGCGGGCAGGGCGGGCATGTCACCGGGGGTGAGCATCCGGCCGGCACTTTCCTCGTCGAAGAAGGCGTAGCTGGCCTGGCCATCGGCGAGCTGGACGAAGGCCAGGGTCGTGGGCCGTTTGCTGCGAATGAGGAGCCCCGTCGCCACCTGGCTTTCCTCCAGGGCCGCCAGGAGCCGCGCCCCGAAGAGATCCTCCGAGATGCCGCTGAGCAGCCCCGCCTCCGCACCAAGGCGGCCAAGGGCCACGGCGGTGTTGAAGACGGCGCCGCCGGGATGGGGCGCGAAGCCATCGCCACCCGCGGCCAGGGGGGCGGGGATCATGTCGATCAGGGCTTCGCCGCAGCAGAGGATCATGGCTCTGCCAGGTAGGCCTCGATGGCCGCGACCATGCCCTCGGACTGGAGCCGCGCGAGGTGGCGGCGGAAGGCCTCTGCAAAGGGGGCGGCCTCGGCCAGGGTGCCGTAGACATGCCGCATCCCGAGCCAGGCGCCGGGATCGCGGCGGGCCTCGGCGGCGCGCGCCGTCAGGCTGGCCCAGTGGGGATCGTTGGGGGCGATCTCGGTGCCATCCTCGCGGCGGCCGAGGCAGTAGTGCGCCCAGGCGGCGGAGACCAGGGCCAGGCCCGAGACGGGGGTGCCCGCGGTCAGTCCGTCGCGCACCGAGGGCAGGATGAAGGCGGGCTGGCGGCTGGAGCCGTCGAAGGCCACGCGGCGGGTGGTGTCGGCGATGCGCGGGTTGGCGAAACGGCCCTCGATCAGGGAGAGGTAGCTTGCCGCGTTGTAGCCCGGCACGGGGGCCACGTGGGGCGCGATCTCGCGGCTGACGATGCGGTGCAGCAGGGCCGCGATGGTGGGGTGGGCCATTGTCTCGGCGATGGTGGCCAGGCCCAGGAGCTCGCCGGGGGCGGCGATGATCTGGTGGCCGCCGTTGAGGATGCGGATCTTCATGGTCTCGAAGGCATGCACCCGGTCGGAGAAGGTGACCCCCACCTCCTCCCAGGCGGGGCGGCCGGCGCAGAAGTCGTCCTCGATCACCCACTGGCGGAAGTTCTCGTGGGTCACCGGGGCGGCGTCGGCGATGCCGAAGCGGCGGGCCATCTCGATCTCCGCCGGGCCGGTGGCGGGGACGATGCAGTCCACCATGGAATTGGGGAAAGAGCAGTGGCTGTCGATCCAGTCGGCCAGGCTGGGGTCGCTCAGCCGGGCGAGGGACAGCAGCGTCTGGCGCAGGACGGCGCCGTTGCCCTGGAGGTTGTCGCAGCTCATGCAGGTGAAGGGCCCGGCGCCCGCCCGGCGGCGGGCGGCAAGGGCCGCGATCATGGCGCCGAAGGCGGTGCGCGGGCTTTCCGGGTGGGCCGCGTCGTGCACCATGTCGGGGTGCGCGGCATCGAAACCGCCGCTGGCCGGATCGAGGTAGTAGCCCCCCTCCGTCACCGTGAGGGAAACGATGCGGATCGCCGGGTCGCTGAGCTGGGCGATGAGCGGGCCGTTGCCCTCGGCCACCGGCAGGAAGCCCACCATGGCGCCGCAGACCTCGGCGGAGGTGCCCTTCGGGTCCAGCTCGATCAGGGTGGTCAGGCAGTCCTGGGCCAGCAGCCTCTCGCGCTGGAGCGCGTCGCTGGGGCGCACGCCCGCGCCGAGGATGGCCCAGTCGTGATCGCGGCCCTGGTCGAAGAGCCGGTGCAGATACCAGGCCTGATGGGCGCGGTGGAAATTGCCCAGGCCGATGTGGACCATGCCGGGAGAGAGCGCCGCGCGGTCGTAGCCCGGGCGGCGGACCTCTGCGGGCAGATCGGCCAGCCGGGCCTGGGAGAGGGGGATCAGCTCATCCATTGGCCACCGTCCACGTTGTAGGTCTGGGCGACGATGTAGCGGGCCTCCTCGGTGGCGAGAAAGATGGCCATGCCGGTGAGGTCCTCGGCCTCGCCCATCCGGCCGAAGGGCACGGCGGCGCCCACCTCGCGCTTCTTCTGGCCGGGGGCCTTGCCCTCGTACTTGGCAAAGAAGGCATCGACGCCGTCCCAATGTTCGCCCTCCACCACGCCGGGGGAAATGGCGTTGACCCGAATGCCGTGCTTGATGAGGTCCAGCCCCGCCGACTGGGTGAGGGAGATGACGGCGGCCTTGGTGGCGCAGTAGGTGGCGACGAGGGGCTCGCCCCGGCGGCCCGCCTGGCTGGCCATGTTGATGATGGCGCCGCCCGTGCCGCCCTCGATCATCCGGCGGGCGACGGCCTGAAGGGTGAAGAGCGTGCCCTTGACGTTGACGGCGAAGGTGCGGTCGAAATCCGCTTCGGTGATCTCCACGATGGGGGCCGCGCTGAAGAGGGCGGCGTTGTTCACCAGGATGTCGATGCCGCCGAGCGCCTGGGCGGCCTGCTCCACCGCGCGCTCGATGGAGGGGAGGGAGGTCACGTCCATCTCCACCGCCGTGGCGGCGGGGCCGATCTCCTCTGCCGTGGCGCGGGCGCGGTCCATGTCGATGTCGGCCAGGACCACCCGTGCGCCCTCGCGGACATAGGCCTCGGCGAAGGCCCGGCCAATGCCCCGGGCCGCCCCGGTGATGAGGGCGCGCCTGTTAGTCAGTCGTTTCATGCGATGCGCAGCCCGTCGGGCCCGAAGCGGTGGATCTCCTCCTGCCGGGGGGTCAGGTGAATGGTGTCGCCGTGGCGCAGGCTCACGTCGCCGATGGCGCGGACGGTGATGGTCTCGGCAAGGCCGGTTTCGTGGATGTGGAAGAAGGTGTCGGAGCCCAGGTGCTCGGCCACGCCCACCTTGCCCTGCCAGAGGCCGCCGCTTTCCACCACGTCGATGTGCTCGGGCCGGATGCCGATGGTGGTGGCCTCGTGCTGGGCCGCCTCCGGCCCCTCGATCAGGTTCATCTTGGGCGATCCGATGAAGCCCGCCACAAAGAGGTTGCGGGGTGTGCGGTACAGCTCCAGCGGGGAGCCCACCTGCTCGATCACGCCGGCCTGAAGGACGACGATCTTGTCGGCCATGGTCATGGCCTCGACCTGGTCGTGGGTAACGTAGATCATGGTGGTGGCCAGGCGCTTGTGCAGCTCGGAAATCTCCAGCCGCATGCCCACCCTGAGCGCCGCGTCGAGGTTCGAGAGCGGCTCGTCGAAGAGGAAGGCCGCCGGTTCGCGCACGATGGCGCGGCCGATGGCGACGCGCTGGCGCTGGCCGCCCGAAAGCTGGCCGGGCCGCCGGTCCAGATAGTCGGTCAGGTTGAGCACCGCTGCCGCTGCCTCGACGCGGCGGTCGATCTCGGCCTTGGCCATGCCGTCCATCTTCAGCGGGAAGGCGATGTTGCGGCGCACTGACATATGCGGATAGAGCGCGTAGGACTGGAAGACCATCGCCAGCCCGCGCTTGGCGGGCACCACGCCGGTGGCATCCTTGCCGTCGATCTCGATGTGGCCGGAGGTGATGTCCTCCAGCCCCGCGATGAGCCGCAGCAGGGTGGACTTGCCGCAGCCCGAAGGGCCGACGAAGACGGTGAACTCGCCATCCTCGATGGTCAGGTCCAGCGGCGGGATCACCTGCACGTCGCCGAAGCTCTTGGTCACCTGCTTGAGGTCAATCTGTCCCATGGGTCTGTTCCTTACTTCACGGCGCCGAAGGTGAGGCCGCGGACGAGTTGTTTCTGGCTGAACCAGCCAAGGATGAGGATCGGCGCGATGGCCATGGTGGAGGCCGCGCTGAGCTTGGCGAAGAAGAGACCCTCGGGGCTGGAATAGGAGGCGATGAATGCCGTCAGCGGTGCCGCCTTGGCCGCCGTCAGGTTGAGCGTCCAGAAGGCCTCGTTCCAGGCCAGGATGAAGTTCAGCAGGACGGTGGAGGCGATGCCGGGGATGGCCATGGGCGTGAGGATGAAGAGGATCTCCTCCTTCAGCGTGGCCCCGTCCATGCGCGCCGCCTCCAGGATCTCGCCCGGGATCTCGCGGAAATAGGTGTAGAGCATCCAGACGATGATCGGCAGGTTGATCAGCATGAGCACCAGGATCAGGCCGATGCGGGTGTCGAGCAGGTTGAACTCCACGAAGAGCAGCGAGATGGGGTAGAGCACGCCGACGGCGGGCAGCATCTTGGTGGAGAGCATCCAGAGCAGGATGTCCTTGGTCCGCTTGGAGGGCACGAAGGCCATGGACCAGGCCGCCGGAACCGCCACCAGGATGCCCAGCAGGGTGGAGCCGCCCGCGATGACGACCGAATTCCACAGGAAGCGCATGTAGTTGGAGCGTTCCTGCACCACGCCGTAGTTCTCCAGCGTCCAGTCGAAGGAGAAGAAGAGCGGCGGATCGTTGATCGCCTGGGCCTCCGTCTTGAAGCTGGTCAGGATCGTCCAGAAGATCGGGAAGAAGATCAGCAGACCGATGGCCCAGGCCAGGCCGCTGGTGAGGATCTTGCGTCGGGTGCTGATGGCGCGGGCCATTAGAGGTCCCCCCTGTGGGTGGTGCGGTGGCGCGAAGCGGTGCGGATGGCGGGATCAGGCATCGAGGTTCTTCCCCACGATGCGCATCAGGAAGATGGCCACGATGTTGGCCAGGATGATCGCGTAGACCCCGCCGGCCGACCCGAGGCCGATGTTCTGGCTGTCCACCACCCGCTGGAAGATCAGGTAGGTCAGGGTCCGGGTGCCGAAGGCGCCGCCGGTGGTGACGAAGATCTCCGCGAAGATCGAGAGCAGGAAGATCGTCTGGATCAGGATCACGATGGTGATGGCCCGGCCCAGGTGGGGCAGGATGATGTACCAGAAGCGGCGCAGCGGCGGGGCGCCGTCCATCTCCGCCGCCTCGAGCTGTTCGCTGTCGAGCGACTGGATCGCGGTCAGAAGGATCAGGGTTGCGAAGGGCAGCCACTGCCAGGAAACGATGAGCACGATGGAGCCCAGCGGCACGTCCGACAGCCAGGAGACGGGATCGGCGCCGAAGAAGCGCCAGAGATGCGCGAAGATGCCGTTCACCGGGTCCATCAGCATGTTCTTCCAGACCAGGGCCGAGACCGTGGGCATGACGAAGAAGGGCGCGATCACCAGCAGGCGCACCACGCCCTGGCCCCAGATCGGCTGGTCGAGCAGCAGGGCGAGCAGGATGCCCAGGGTCACGGTGATGAGGAGCACGCCACCCACCATCAGCAGGGTCGTCTGGACCGAGGGCCAAAAGGAACTGGAAGAGATAAAGCGCGCGTAGTTGGTGAAACCGACCCACTCCAGCCCGCGGTCGAGGCTGTCGCCGCGCATCGGCAGGTACTTCTTGAAGGAGAAGTAGAGGGTCATCGTCAGGGGCACCAGCATCCAGCCCAGGAGCAGGACCACGGCGGGCGCCATCATGATACGGGCGGCGGATCGGGATGCTTTGGTGGCCATTGGCACGTCTCCACTGGTGGCAGGAAGGACCCGCCCGCAAGGATGTCACAGGTGATGGAAGGCGTTAAGGGGTGCGGGGGCGGCGCGGGCCGCCCCCGGCGTGTGCGCTCAGCGGTAGCCCGCGGCTTCCATGGCGTCGTTGGTCAGGGCCTGGGCCTTTTCCAGCGCCTCGTCCACGGACTGCTGGCCCGCGTAGACGGCGGAGAACTCCTGGCTCACCTCGGTGGCGATGCCCGCGAACTCCGGGATGGCCACGAACTGGATGCCGACATAGGGCACCGGCTTGACCGTGGGGTTCTGCGGATCGGCCGCCTTGATCGATTCCAGCGTCATGGCCGCGAAGGGCACGCCCTGGTAGTTCTCGTTCTCATAGAGAGAGGTACGGGCGCCCGGGGGCACGTTGGCCCAGCCCTCGTTGGCCGCCACCAGCTCGATGTAGTCCTTGGAAGTGGCCCACTCGATGAACTGCTTGGCCTCGGCCTCCTTCTGGGTGCCGGCCGGGATGGCCAGGGCCCAGGCCCAGAGCCAGTTGGCGTTCTTGCCCTTGCCGGTGTTCGGCGCCAGGGCAAAGCCCACATGGTCGGCCACGGTGGAATCGTTCGGGTTGGTCACGAAGGAGGCGGCCACGGTGGCGTCGATCCACATGCCACACTTGCCCTGCTGGAAGAGCGAGAGGTTCTCGTTGAAGCCGTTGGTGGCATAGCCCTCGGGGCCGTAGTCGTTCATCAGGTTCACGAAGAAGGTCAGGGCCTCCTTCCACTCGGGCTGGTCGAACTGGGCGTTCCAGTCCTCGTCGAACCAGCGTGCGCCGAAGGAATTGCCGGTGACGGTGATGAAGGCACCACCCTCGCCCCAGCCGGCCTTGCCGCGCAGGCAGATTCCGTTGATGTCGTTCTCGGGGTCATCCATGGCCGCGGCGGCCTCGCGGATGAACTCCCAGCTCGGGCTCTCGGGCATCTCCAGCCCGGCCTTCTCCATCAGGTCGGTGCGGTACATGACCATGGAGCTTTCGCCGTAGAAGGGCGCGGCATAGAGCGTGCCCTCGTGGCTCAGGCCCGCGCGCATGGCGGGCAGCAGGTCATCCACCTCGTACTCGGCGGAAAGATCGTCCAGCGGCACGAGCCAGCCGTTGGCGCCCCAGATCGGCGTCTCGTACATGCCGATGGTCATGATGTCGAACTGGCCGCCCTTGGTGGTGATGTCGGTGGTGACGCGCTGGCGCAGCACGTTCTCCTCCAGGGTGACCCACTCGACCCCGATGCCGGTCTCTTCGGTGAACTGGTCGGTGTAGCCCTGCATGCGGATCATGTCGCCGTTGTTCACCGTGGCGATGGTGATCGTCTTGGCATGGCCATCTGCAAGAACGCCGCCCGCCGAAATCAGCGTCAGCGCCGTGGCCGCCCAAAGGGTGCTTCTGAAAGACATCCGGTATCCTCCCTGATTGGATGTGATGCAGAAGGCTAGGCGAGCCTGTGACGCGCAGTCAACAAATTTTTTACACGCGTAAAGAATGGCGAGCCGGTCAGGCGCTGTCCCGCAGCGTCAGCTTGCCCTCCATTCTTGTGCTTTTCCAAGGCTCTACGTGGCCCTCCAGCGCGGCAAAGAGGGTCTCGGCCGCGCCCTTGGAGACGGCCTCGTAATCGTGCGAGATGGTGGTGAGCGGCGGACAGGTATAGCGCGAATGGGGATGGCCGTCCTGCCCCGCGACGCGAATCGAACAGTCCGCGCCCCGGCCCACGCGCAGGCCGCGCTCGTAGCAAGCGGTCAGCAGCCCGATGGCCAGACGGTCATTGCTGCAGAGGATCGTGTTGGTGGTGAAGAGCCCCTTTTCCAGGGCCTCGTGCCCGCCAAGGCGGCCAATCTCCTCGAAGTCCCAGCCCTCGCCCGCGACCGAGATGACCTTGGGCGGGTGGCCGAAGCTCTCCATTGCCTTGAGGTAAGACTGGCGGCGGCGGTGGGCGTTGGGGTTGGCCGGGGTCTGCATCTCGAAGAAGCAGGGCGGCTCCCCGGTGCGGCAGAGGTAATCGGTGATGTGGGTGGTGAACTGCTCGTTGTCCGAGCCGACGAAGGCGATGCCCTCCTGCTCGACCGAACTGTCGAAGATGAGCGTCGGCACGGCCTCGCAGAACTTGCGCAGGGCGCGCCTGTCGGTGGCCCGGCCAAGCGGGGCCAGAAGCGCCCCGGCGGGCTTCAGGGCGCGCAGGTTCTCCAGCACCTCCATCTCGTGCTCCGGCGTGCCGTGCGAGCTGAAGAGGGTGGGGCGGTAGCCCGCGTCGATGCAGCGCTGCTCCAGGCTGCGGGCGATCTCGGCGAAGTAGGGATCGACGAGCAGCGGCACCACGATGCCGACGTTCTTGGTCAGCTTGCGGTTCTGGTTCATGGCGTAGATGTTCGGCCGGTAGTCTGAATCCGCCAGGGCGGCCTCGATCTTCTCGCGGGTGGCCGGGCGCACCGAGTCCGGGTCGTTGAAGAACTTCGACACGGTCGGCCGGGAGAGGCCGATCGAGGCGGCGAACTCCTCCATGTTGCGCACCTGGGTCTTGGCCATGGGCATGGCTCCTCTGTCGGGCGGCCGCCGGGGCGGCATTTTTACCGAAAATCCACAGAAAGGTGGCGCGAGTAAAGTTTTATCTTTTCACCGTGCATCTGTCGGCTAGTCTGGGGCGCGGCGGCGGCTCTTCCGGGCGCGGCGCCCTACGGCAGGCCGCGAGGGGGAGGCAGCGTGTATCTCGGCATTGATCTGGGGACCTCGGCGGTCAAAACCTGCCTGCTTTCGGACGCGGGGGCCGTCCTCGCGACCTCTCAGGAGGCCTATCCCCTGTCCCATCCCTTCGAGGGGGCGAGCGAGCAGGACCCGGCGCTCTGGTGGCGCGCCACCTGTGCCGCCGTTGCCGCCCTCGCGCCCGAGCAGCGCGCGGCGGTGCGGGCCATCGGCCTTTCGGGCCAGATGCACGGGGCGGTTCTTCTGGGGGCCGACGAGGTGCCCCTGCGCCCGGCCATCCTCTGGAACGATTCCCGCGCCGAGGCGGACTGTGCCCGGCTCATCGAGAAGGCCCCCGAGGTGGGGCAAATCACCGGCGTCCTGCCCATGGCGGGCTTCACCGCGCCCAAGCTGATGTGGCTGGCGCGCGAGGAACCGGCGCTGCACGCGCGCATTGCCCATGTCCTCCTGCCGAAAGACTTCATCGGCCTCTGCCTGCACGGGAACCGCGTGACGGACCCGTCGGACGCCGCGGGCACCTGCTGGCTCGACCAGGCCCGCGTCACCTGGTCCGAAGCGCTCTGCGCCGCAAGCGCCACGGATCCAGCCTGGCTGCCCCCGATCCTGCCGGGGGCCGAGGTGGCTGGGCAGTTGCGGCCCGAGGCCGCCCGCGCGCTTGGCCTGGCGCCGGGCCTGCCGGTGGTGGCCGGGGCCGGCGATGCCGCCGCCGGGGCGGTGGGCATCGGCGCGGTCTCGCACGGCGATGGCTTCATATCGCTCGGCACCTCGGGCCAGCTCTTCGCCACCCAGGGCGCCTACCGCCCCCTGGCGGAAAGCCGCATCCACGCCTATGCCCACACCCTGCCGGATCACTGGTTCAACATGGCCGCCATGCTCAACGGCGCCCGCCCCATGGCCTGGCTGGCCGAGCTCCTGGGGCGGCCCATCGCCGAACTGCTTGCCGGGGCCGAGGCGGCCCCGTCCGACCGGCTGCTCTTCCTGCCCTACCTCAGCGGCGAGCGCACACCGCATGGTGACGCGGGCCTGCGCGCGGGCTTCTATGGGCTGGGCGAGGGCACGAGGCCCGAGAACCTGATGCGCGCCGTGGTGGAGGCCATCGCCTTCTCCTTCGCCGATGCCGCCCGCGCCCTGGCGGCGGCCCGCACCGAGATCGACAGCCTCCTGGCGATCGGTGGCGGCACCCGCAGCGATTTCCTGATGCAGTGCCTGGCGAACGTGCTGGACCGGCCCATTGGCCGCAGCCGCGGCGCCGACATCGGCCCGGCCCTGGGGGCCGCGCGCCTGGCCCGCATGGGCGCCGAGGGGCTTGGCGCCGCGGAGGTGGCGACCAAGCCGCCGGTGGAGCACTGGTTCATCCCGCACCCCGCCCGGCGCGCGCAGCTTGCGCCCAAGCTGGCGGCCTACCGGGCGCTCTACCCCGGGCTGGCCGAGGCGCGCAGGCTGCTGGGCTAGGGGCTCAGCCGCCGATCAGGACGGTGGGCATCCCGGGAGCGACGATCAGGCCGCCGTGGCCAGCCGTGTCCGTCAGCCGGGCGGCGGGCATATTCTCGATCAGGACGGTGCCCGATCCCTTGGCCACGACGCCGGGGCCCCCGGCGCAGACATTCATGTCGCTGATGCGGGCGGCGGGCAGGCTGCCGATCAGAACGGTCGGCGCGCAGGGCGGCAGGATCGGCCCGCCGACGTGCGGCACGACGCCAGTGACGGCGGGACAGACGACATTGTCGGTCATGCGGGCGGCGGGCAGGGTCATGGCGCACCTCGGGTCTTTGGGATGGGGGCAGTCTAGGCCAGGAGGGACGAATTCCAAAGCGCAAAGGCACGGGCGGCCCGGCGGCGGGAGTTTGTCGATGATTCGAGACAAATGAGGCGCGGCGGTCCCGAAATCGCGCATCAGTTATGCCCGATCCGGCCCATTGGTTCCAAAGTGAAAACAGGGAGTTGGGAATAAGGCCGAGAATGAGGCGTACCTTTTGGGCGCCTCCGTGGGCGCCTGATTGTTTCCCTCACAGGGACAATGGCGAGGGCCATTGCGTAATCTACTGTACCCGTCCGCCCGAAAGGCCCAAGGAAACAAGGGCGCCGCCGCGCTCGGCCCGCGCCGCGATGGAAACAATGGCCACCCGCAAAGCCCCGCCAGGCAACCCGAAAGACCCCCACGAACCGGCTAAGGCACCATCATCATTGCCCCTTTTCCGACATTTTTTCCTTTGTGGGTGGCGGGGCACTGCTTATCAATGGAAGGGCCCAACTGGGGGGTAACTGAATTTGGTCGGGGGGCGGCCACACCTTCGCATCACCTGATGCGGGAGCTGTGACGACGCCGCGTTGAAAGCGACCGTTTTCACGAAAGATCGAGGCGCCTGCGCCGCGGTCGCTGCTGCTGTCGGCAGTCACTCCCGCTTGGACGCGATAAGAGTGTGCGCCGCTCCGATCATGACAGAGCCTGCGGGGCGACGCGATTGTACGGAGTGGAGAGATGACATCATCGAGACGCGCTTACCCCGATGGCCGGATGGCCGGGGCCGCACGGCATCAGACTTCGTGCACCGAAACCACCATGACCGCACCCGATTCCAGAACGGCCGCGTTGCGCGCCGCGTGCAACAGGGCTTAGGAGACCGATCCCATGATTAGAACCATTGATTTCAATTCCTTCCGCGCCGGCACCGTCATCGACGACGAGTATGCGGACATCGGGCTGCACATCTCGGCCATGGGTGGCTCCAACCAGGCGATGATCTTCGACAGCGCCAACCCCACGGGCGGCGACGACGATCTGGCCTCGCAGCACCTCCAGGGGCTGCTGATCATCTCCGAGGACGGCGACAGCTCCGACCCCGACGACAACGCGGGCGGCGGCAGCATTTGCTTGGAGTTCGACGATCCGGTCTTCTTCAAGACCCTGACTTTCAAGGACATCGAGGAAACCGGCAACGGCGCCACCAGCGTGGTCTTCTACGATGCCAACGACAATGTCATCGAGGAGCGCCACGTCGAGCCGACGGGCGACGGCGGCGAGCGCACCGTGGGCTTCTTCGTGGCCGATGTGGCCAAGTGCGAGGTCCGCTTCGCGGGCTCCGGCGGGATCGACAACGTCACCTACCGCGATGACCGGGACGACAACGGCAACCTGCCGCCCGACGCCCGCGACGACGAGTTCGAGATCGACGAGGACACGACCATCGAGTTCTTCCCGCTGACCAACGACAGCGATCCCGATGGCGACACCCTGACGATCACCGGCGTGACCACCACCAACGGCACGGTCAGCACCAACGGCACCTCCGTCACCTTCACCCCGGCGCCCGACTACAATGGCCCGGCGACCCTGACCTACACGGTCTCCGACGGCCGCGGCGGCACCGATCAGGCGGACATCTACGTGACCGTGCGCCCGGTGGATGACGGCGGGCCGGACGGCTACGTGGACGGCGACGACACCGGCAACCTCATCGACGAGGACTACACCGGCGATCCCAACGGCGACTTCATCGACAATGACGACGCCCTCCTGCCGGGCACCGAAGGGGACGACGACTATGTCCGCGCTGGCGGCGGCGACGACACGGTGATTGCCGACGACGGCAGCGACACCGTCGAGGGCGGCGACGGCGACGACCTCATCGAGACCGGCAACGGCGATGTGGCGCCCGACCTGGGCTATCCCTTCTCGGACGCAGATTCCCTGGGCTACGCCCCGGACAGCGATCCCGAGAACGACCGCGACCTCGTCGACGGTGGCGACGGCAACGACACCATCAGCACCGGCGACGACCGCGACACGATCTTTGGCGGCGACGGCGACGACGTGATCGACGGCGGCATCGACGATGACGTGATCCAGGGCAACGGTGACGATGACCGCATCGTCGGTGGTGAGGGCAACGACGACATCCTCGGCGGCTCCGGCAACGACACCATCTATGCCGGCAACGATCCCGAGCTGGGGCTCGACGTGCTCGATATTCCCGACGAGGAGACCCCGGGCTTCGGATTCTCGCCCGACCGGCAGCCGCTGAACGGCCGCGACACGGTCGATGGCGGCGGCGGCGACGACGTGATCTACGGCGCCGATGACGATGACCTCCTGATGGGCGGGTCGGGCAACGACTTCATCGACGGCCAGATCGACGACGACACCATCGACGGCAACACCGGCGACGACACCCTCTACGGCGGTCAGGGCGACGACAGCGTCGAGGGCGGCCAGGGCGCCGACATGCTCGACGGCGGCGAGGGCGACGACACCCTGCGCGGCAACCGTGGCGAGGACGTGCTGATCGGCGGTGACGGCAACGACTCCATGGACGGCGGCGGCGAGAACGATGTCCTCTCGGGCGGTGACGGCGACGACTCCATGACCGGCAACCAGGGCAACGACACCCTGATGGGCGGCGCGGGCGCCGACACCATGTCGGGCGGCGCGGGCGAGGACGTCTTCGAGGACGTGAACGCCGGTGACCAGATCGACGGCGGCTCCGGCCCGGTGGACTTCGACACCCTCTTCCTGGCCGGGTCGGCCCCTGAAGGCGGGCGCTTCGAGATCACCTACACCTCGGACGACCGCGAGGATGGCTTCGTCAGCTACTTCAACGAGGATGGCAGCGACGCCGGGCGGCTCGACTTCGTGGAGATCGAGAACGTGGTGCCCTGTTTCACCCCCGGCACCCTGATCGCCACGCCCCAGGGCGAGCGCCGGGTCGAGGACCTCAAGGTCGGCGACCGGGTCATCACCCGCGACAACGGCATGCAGGAGATCCGCTGGGTCGGGGCGCGCGAGATGAGCGGGGCCGAGTTCGAGAAGGCGCCGCACCTCAAGCCGATCCTGATCCGCCAGGGTGCCCTGGGCCGCGGCCTGCCTGAGCGCGACATGATGGTCTCGCCCCAGCACCGCGTCCTGATCGCCAGCGACAAGACCGCCCTCTATTTCGAGGAGCGCGAGGTCCTGGTGGCCGCCAAGCACCTGACGGACCGCGAGGGCATCGACCCGGTGGAGGTCTCGGGGACGACCTACATCCACCTGATGTTCGACCAGCACGAGGTGATCCTGTCGGACGGCGCCTGGACCGAGAGCTTCCAGCCCGGTGACATGACCCTGGGCGCCATGGGTGACGCCCAGCGCCAGGAGATCCTGGAGCTCTTCCCCGAGCTTGCCACCCGCGAGGGGCTGGAGAGCTACGGCGCCGCGCGCCGCTCGCTCAAGCGCTACGAGGCCAAGCTGCTCGCCGAGTGAGGCGGGCGCCAGGGTGCGCGCCGCGGCGCGTGCCCGACCAATGCAGCTACCACGCCGCCGGGGGCGGTGTGTGCAGGGAAACGGAGGGGCCAGCCCCTCCGTTTGTCGTTGCGGGGGTCAGCCCTCGGGGGCCGGATCGGCGATGCCGGGGATGGCCTTGAGGTAGGCCGCGATGGCCGCCCGGTCCGCCTCGGGCAGCTTGGAAAGGTTGCTCACCACCGCCGCCATGGAGCCGCCGACGGAATCGTAGTCCGGCGTCAGGCCGCTCTCGAAGTAGTAGACTAGGTCCGCCTCAGACCAATCGAGCGCGGCGGGCGTGATGTTGGGAATGCGTCCCTTGCCTGAGGGGTTGGGCGCCCCCGCCAGCCATTGCTCGCGCTCCAGCCCGCCCAGTGCATTGCGCGGGGTGTGGCACTCGCCGCAGTGGCCCAGCACCTCCACCAGGTGGCGGCCCCTTTCGAGCTGGGCGTCGGGCACCTCTTCGAGTGCCCAGTCATCCGACATGAAGAGCAGCTTCCAGCCGCCCAGGCTGCGGCGGATGTTGAAGGGAAAGCCCACCTCGTGGGGCCTGCTGGGCATGTCGCTTTCCGGCAGGCTCTGCATGAAGGCCCAGAGATCGGCCACCTCGGCGGGGGCCATGCGCTGGTAGGCGGTGTAGGGGAAGGCGGGATAGTAGTGCTGCCCTCCGGGGGAGACGCCGGCCGTGACCGCCCGGGCGAACTCGGGCAGGGTCCAGCCGCCGATCCCCGCCGCCGAGGGCGAGATGTTGGGCGCGTAGAAGGTGCCGAACTCGCTGGCGAAGGCCTCGCCCCCGGCAAGCACCAGCCGCGCCTCGGCCGGAGCCTCGGGCGCGGCATGGCAAGAGGCGCAGCCGGCGGCGTAGAAGACCAGCTCTCCTGCCGCCGGGTCGGGGCTGTGGCCGCTGGCATAGTCGGGATCAAGCCCGGCGGGCCGCGTCAGGGCCCAGGCCGCGCCCGCGCCCAGCAGGACGCAGGCCAGCCCGCCAAGGGCAAGGCGCCGCACGGTCTACTCGTTCTTGGGTCCGCGGAAGGTCTCGTGGCAGTCCTTGCAGGTGCCGCCCAGCTTGCCCATGCCCGCGCCCACGGCGGCGGCATCGGCGGCCCCGACAAGGGCCATGCTGGCCTCGGCCAGGGCCTCGAACTTGGCATCGAACTCATCGGCCTTCTGCCAGATCTCGGCCTTCGCGCGGGACTTGTCCGCCGCGCCCTGTTCCGTGCCCTCGACCCAGAGCGTCGCCTGCTCCATACGGGCGAGGTGCGCCAGGTTCTGGGCCGCGGCATCGACCTGCTCGGCACTGTATTCCATCTCTCCCTTGGCGATCGCGCCAAGGATTCCGATGTGATAGCCCACCATCTGCATCTGGAAATGGCGCGCCGCGACGGCCGCGTTGCTGGACTTGGCCGCATGGCTGCCCGCCATGCCCGCGGTGGCCAGCAGGATCGCGCCCGCGGCCCCCGCAGCCATGAGTTTTGCAAATGATGTCATGCCGTTCCTCCTGTCGGTTTTCCCGGTTCAATGGGCCGAGGATGACAGAATTCGCTGCCGCGTGGGACACAATTTCGTGAGGCTCAACGGGCGCGCCCTGGCTCTCAGATCGGGCGCGGCGGGGCGCTGGCACGGGCCCAGTCAGGCCAGAGGCCGAGGTGATCCACCGCCGCCACCAGAAGCGCTAGGGCGATGACGGCGAAGACCAGCAGCACCCGCCGCGCCGAGGGCGGGCGGCGCAGCCAGAGCGCCATGCGCCACAGATGGCGGGGGTTCACGTGAAGCGGACCTTGCCGATGTAGGGCAGGTTGCGGTTCCGCTGGGCGTAATCGATGCCGTAGCCCACGACGAACTCGTCGGGGATCTCGAAACCGGTCCAGTGGGCCTTCATGTCCACCTCGCGGCGGGTCGGCTTGTCCAGCAGGGCAATGGTGCGCAGGCGCGCGGGCTGGCGCGAATTGAGCAGGTGGGTGACGTGGTGCAGGGTGTGGCCTGTGTCCACGATGTCCTCCACCACCAGCACGTCCCGGCCCTCGATGGCGCCGCGCAGGTCCTTGAGGATGCGCACCTCGCGGCTGCTCTCCATGCCGTCGCCGTAGGAGGAGGCCTCGAGGAAGTCCACCTCGATCGGGAGGTCCAGCTCGCGCACCAGATCGGCGATGAAGACGAAGGAGCCGCGCAGCAGGCCGACAACGACCAGCTTGTCGGTGCCCGCGAACTCCTTGTGGATCTCCTGGCAGAGGGTTTCGATCCGGGCCGCGATGGCCTTGGCCGAAATCATTTCGTCAATCACATAGCGGCGATCTGTCATGACCTTGGCCCTTGAATTCGCGGCGACAAATGGAGAGACAGAGCTACCCTGACCAGATGTGGAAAGCAATGCCGACCCATAGCGAAACCAAGAAGCTGCCCTACACCGCGGACCAGATGTACGACCTGGTGGCCGATGTGGGCGCCTACCCGGAATTCCTGCCCTGGACCGCCGCCGCGCGCATCCGCCGCGAGGTGGACAAGGGCGACCACACGGTCATGGATGCGGACCTGGTGATCAGCTTCAAGGTCTTCCGCGAACGCTTCACCAGCCGCGTGGTGCTCTGGCCCGAGCAGAAGAAGATCGACACCGAGTATCTGGACGGGCCCTTCAAGTACATGGTCTCCAACTGGCGCTTCGAGGAGGCCGAGGGCGGCTGCCTGGTGCACTTCCACGTCGATTTCGAGTTCCGCAACGCGATCCTCCAGGGGATCATCGGGGTGGTCTTCAACGAGGCCATGCAGCGCGTCGTCCGCGCCTTCGAGGACCGCGCCCGCGCGCTGCACGGGCGCTGAGATGGCCCAGACGATCACCGACCAGCTGCTGAAGCTCCAGGCAAAGGCCGTGCCCGATGCCGCCGGGGCCATGATGGCGCTCTCGATCTTCGACTGGATGGCCTGCGGCCTGGCGGGCGCCCGCGAACCCGAGTTCGCCGATTTCAAGAAACAGCAGGAGAGCCTGGGGCAGGGGCCCTGCACGCTCTTCGGCGGCGGCCAGGTGCCCGCCCCGGTGGCGGCCCTGGTCAATGGCACGCTTTCCCACGCGCTGGACTACGACGATACCCACTTCGCCCACATCGGCCACCCCTCCGTGGCCGTCCTGCCCGCGCTCCTGGCCCTGGGCCAGGAGGTCGGGGCCGACCGCGAGAGCCTGATCGAGGCGGCGACGGTCGGGGTCGAGGGCTCCATCCTGGTGGGCCTCTGGCTGGGCCGGGCGCACTACCAGGTGGGCTACCACCAGACGGCGACGGCGGGGGCCTTCGGGGCCACGCTCGGGGCCTGCCGCCTCCTGGGGCTGGAGAAGGATCAGGTGCGCGCGGCCCTGGGCCTCACCGCCTCCATGGCCTCGGGGCTCAAGGCCCAGTTCGGCACCATGGCCAAGCCGCTCAACGCCGGGCTGGCGGCCCGTACCGGGGTGGAGGCGACCCTCTGGGCCCAGGCGGGCATGACCGCCGCCGAGGATGGCCTGGCCGGGCCGCTCGGCTTCGGTGAGACGCACCACGGCGAGGCGGCCCAGGTGAGCCTGCCGGGCAAGCGCTGGCGCATCCTCGACATCAGCCACAAGTTCCACGCCTGCTGCCACGGGCTGCACGCCATGCTGGAGGCCCTCTCCGGCGTCTCGCTGGAGGCCGAGCGCATCAGGAGCATCAAGGTCCGCACCCATCCGCGCTGGCTGACCGTCTGCAACATCGCGGCCCCGCGCACCGGGCTGGAGGCCAAGTTCAGCTACGGCCAGACCTGCGCCATGGCGCTCCTTGGCCACGGCACCGACGGGATCGACAACTTCACCGATGAGATCTGCCGCGACCCGGAGGTCGTGGCCCTGCGCGCGAAGGTGACGGTGGAGGCCGACGAGGCCCTGGCCGAGACCCAGAGCGAGGTGACCATTTCGCTGGAAGGGGGCGCCATGTGGCGGCTCAGGGGCGATCTGATGGCGCCCCTTTCGCTTGAGAAACGGGCCGAGAAGCTCCGTGCCAAGGCCGCCGCACTGGTCGGCGCGGCGGCGGCGGAGCGGCTCTGGCAGGCGCTCGAGGCCGAAGCCCTTTCGGCCCTGACCGATCAGCTCGTCATGTCGTAGGCGCGTTCGCCGTGGACCGAGAGATCGAGGCCGTTGGTCTCCGTCTCGGCATCGACGCGCAGCGGCAGGATGGCCCGGCAGACGAAGGCGATGACCAGGGTCACGACCACCGTGTAGGCCCCGACGATCAGCAGCGAACCCACCTGGGCGGCCCAGGAGCCGGCCCCGAAGGCGGCGATCATCAGGGTGCCGAAGATGCCGCCCACGCCGTGCACGGCAAAGACGTCGAGCGTGTCGTCGATCTTCAGGCGGTTGCGCACCAGGGTCACGGCCTCTTGGCAGAGAATGCCCGCAACGGCGCCGATCAGGAGCGCGGCCCAGGGGCCGACAAAGCCCGAGGCCGGGGTGATCGAGGCCAGGCCCGCGATGGTGCCGGTGACGAGGCCGACGAGGGAGGCCTTGCCGAACTTGATCTTTTCCCAGAGCGCCCAAGAGAGGGAGGCCGTGGCGGCCGAGATGTGGGTCACGGTGAGGGCCATGGCGGCGCCCCCATCGGCGGCCAGCTGGGAGCCGCCGTTGAAGCCGAACCAGCCGACCCAGAGCAGGGCCGCGCCGACCATCACCAGGCCAGGATTGTGCGGCGGGGTGGTCTGGTTGCGGCGCGCACCAAGCATCACGGCAAGGATCAGGGCGGCGATGCCGGCCGTCTCGTGCACCACGATGCCGCCCGCGAAGTCGCGCACGCCCACCTCGCCGAAGATCCCCCCGTCCGAGAGCATCCCGCCGCCCCAGATCCAGTGGACCACGGGGGCATAGCAGAGCAGCATCCAGAGGCCCGAGAAGAGCAGCATGAAGCCGAAGCCGATGCGCTCCACGTAGGCGCCGACGATGAGCGCCGGCGTGATGATCGCGAAGGTCATCTGGAAGGCGAAGAAGAGCACCTCGGGCAGGGTGCCGCTCAGGCTCTCGGCGGTGACGCCACTCAGGCCTAGCTTCTCCAGCCCGCCCCAAAGGCCGCTCTCGCCTGGCCCGAAGGCGATGGAGTAGCCCGCCAGGAACCACAGAACGGACATGAGGCAGGCGATGGCGTAGCAATGCATGAAGACGCTGAGCACGTTGCGGGCGCGCACGAGGCCGCCGTAGAAGAGCGCGAGGCCCGGCAAGGTCATCAGCAGGACGAGGGCGGTGGCGGTTATGATCCAGGCGGTATCGGCGGCGTTCATCGGGCAGGTCTCCGGGACAGCTTGTGAAGGTCCCGGCACCTTGGCCAAGTGCGGCGCCCCGAAAAGCGCCGGCCTGCCGTTTTTCTGCGCATTTGCGGAACTGGCGGTTTTTTCAGCGCCCCGGCGGCACCTCTGCCTAGCTTTCGGGCAGTTTGCGGATCGCCATCAGCAGGAGCGACAGGGCATGGTCCCGCGCGGCGCGGCGCACGGCGTCGCGGCCCATGGCGCCGAACTCCTGCGTTTCGGTCAGCACCTCGGTGGCGCTGGCGGTGCCGAAGCAGACCCGCCCCTCGGGCTTGTGCTCCGATCCGCCGGGCCCTGCGATGCCGGTGATGGAGACTGTAAGCCCCGCCTCGGAACGGGCCAGGGCGCCCGCCGCCATTTCGGCCGCTACGGGTTCTGAGACCGCGCCGTGTTCTGCCAGGGTCGCCTCGGAGACGCCGAGCAGGGCCACCTTGGCGGCATTGGTGTAGGTGACAAAGCCCCGGTCCATCATGGCGGAGGAGCCGGGCAGATCCGTCAGGGCGGCGGCCACCAGCCCGCCGGTGCAGCTCTCGGCGCAGGCCAGCATCAGGTCCCGGGCGCGGGCCGCCTCCAGGATCTCGGCGGCCAGGCTCACAGCGCCACCCCGTGGTAGAGGGCGGCCAGGGCCAGCACCCCGAAGGCGGCGAGGATGCCGGCGATCACGTCATCCAGCATGACGCCCATCGGGTCACCGCGCCGGTCGGCCCAGCCGACAAGCCAGGGCTTGGTCACATCGAAGAACCGGAACAGCAGGAAGGCGGCGATCCAGCCGGGCCACATGGCGAGGATGGAGATGCCCATGGTGCTGGCGGCGTAGCTCAGCGGTAGGAGCGCGATCCACTGGCCCACCAGCTCGTCCACCACGATCTCGGAGGGGTCGTGGTTCTCCTGGCCGAAGGTCAGCCGCGCCGTGGCCCAGGTGCCGAAGGCGAAGGCAAGGACGATGCCCAGCCCCAGGAGCGTCACGCCGCCCAGCTCGTGCAGCAGCCAGGCCCAGGGCAGGGCCACGAAGGAGCCCCAGGTGCCGGGGGCCGGCCGCAGGTAGCCCACGCCCAGCACCGTGCCGATGAGCCGCGCCAGGATCATGCGGACACCAGGGTGGCGGTGGCCAGGGCGGCGATGCCCTCGCCGCGCCCGGTGAAGCCGAGCCGCTCCGAGGTGGTCGCCTTGACCGAGACGCGCTCCGGCGCGAGGCCCATGATCTCGGCCATGCGGGCGCGCATCGCCTCGGCATGGGGGCCGATCTTGGGGGCCTCGCAGATCAGGGTGCAGTCCACGTGGGTGATGTTGAAGCCCAACTCCGCCGCCAGGGCCACCGCGTGGCGCAGGAAGATGTCGCTCGCCGCGCCCTTCCACTGGGGATCGGAGGGGGGGAAGTGCTGACCGATGTCGCCCCGCGCCAGGGCGCCGTAGATGGCGTCCGTCACCGCGTGCATGCCGACGTCGGCGTCGGAATGGCCCTTCAGGGCGCGGTCATGGGGGAGGGTGACGCCGCAGAGGGTGACCTCCGTGCCTTCGGTGAAGGCGTGCACGTCGAAACCGTTGCCGGTGCGTATGTCCATGGCTCTCTCCAGAAGCCGCGCCGCGCGGGCAAAGTCCTCGGCGCTGGTGATCTTGATATTGTCGGCGCTGCCCTCGGTGATCGTCACGGGCAGGCCCGCCGCCCGGGCCACCGCCACGTCATCCGCCGCCGGGCCCTGGTAGCTGGCGTGGGCGGCGCGGATGGCCGACAGGTCAAACCCCTGGGGCGTCTGGGCGGCAAAAAGCCCCGTACGGTCGGCGATGCCGCTCACGGTGCCCGCCGTGCCTTGCCAGAGGGCATCGCTCACCGGCAGGCCCGGGGCGGCGGCGGGGCCGGTTTCAAGGGCCGCGATCACCCCGTCGATGAGCGCGGCGCTGACGCAGCAACGGGCGGCATCGTGAATCAGGACGCGGCCCCGGTCGGGCAGGGCGGCCAGCCCCGCGCGCACCGAATCCGCCCGCTCGGCGCCGCCGGGCACGGGGGTGATGCCGCGCGCCGCCAGGGCAGGGCCCTCGCTCTCCATCTCCTCGGGGTGCAGCACCACGACGAGGCCCGAGATGGCCGGGTGTTTCTCGAAGGCGGCCAGCGTATGGTCGATCACCCGCTTGCCCGCGACGCGCTGCCACTGCTTGGGCCGGGGCCCGCCCGCGCGGCTGCCACGGCCCGCGGCGACAATCAGCGCATAGCATTGCAAGGGAGGGGCGGGATCGGTCATACCCCTGTCTAGGCAAAGGCCGGGAGAGGCGCAATCGCCCTTGCGGGGTGCCTAAAATTTGAGCATGGCGCTGCGTCAGGCGGTCGCAAACCATGATGAAACATTGCGCTTTCGTGCCCTTCTGCCTACACCCATCCCATCTGCACAAGGATTAAGCATGTGAGCGAGGCGGCCCTGCCCCTGAACCTGACGCCCCCGGTCTTCCTGGCCCCCATGGCCGGAATCACCGATCTGCCCTTCCGCAGTCTCGTCGCCCGCTTCGGCGCCGGGCTCGTCGTGTCGGAGATGGTGGCGAGCCAGGAGCTGCTGGCCCGGCGCCCCGGCACCCGCGAGAAGGCGGAGCTGGGCCTCGGCGTCGCGGGCACCGCCGTCCAGATCGCCGGGCGCGAGGCCGCCCCCATGGCCGAGGCGGCGCGCATGATCGCCGACCAGGGCGCACGGCTCATCGACATCAACATGGGCTGCCCCGCCAAGAAGGTGACCAACGGCGCCTCCGGCTCGGCCCTGATGAAGACGCCGGACCATGCGCTGCGCCTGATCGAGGCGGTGGTCGAGGCGGTGGAGGTGCCGGTCACCCTCAAGACCCGGCTGGGCTGGGACGAGGAGATGCTGAACGCCCCCGAGATCGCCCGGCGCGCCGAGGCGGCGGGCATCCGCATGATCACGATTCACGGCCGCACCCGCTGCCAGTTCTACAAAGGCCGGGCCGACTGGCGCGCCATCGCCCGGGTGAAGTGCGCCGTCTCGATCCCGGTCATCGCCAATGGCGACATCACCGGCGCGGCACAGGCGCGCCAGGCCCTGGCCCAGTCCGGCGCCGATGGCGTGATGGTGGGGCGGGGCGCCCAGGGGCGGCCCTGGCTCCTGGCCCAGATCGCCCACGAGCTCTTCGGCGCCCCCGCGCCAGAGGTGCCCCAAGGGGCTGCCCTGGCCGAGATGGTGGCGGCCCACTACGAGGCGATCCTCTCCTTCTACGGCGCCGAGCTGGGCGCCCGCGTCGCCCGCAAGCACCTGGGCTGGTACATGGAGGAGGCGGGCACCGCCCAGGCGCTGCGCCGCCGCCTCCTCACGGCAAGCGACCCTGCCGAGGTCCTGGCCCTCCTGCCCGAGGCCCTCTCGTCCCCCGCAGAGCGGCAGGCGGCATGAACTCCGACCGGCGCATCTGGACCTCCCTGCCGATCCCGACCCTGCTGATCGGGCCGGACGACCGCATCGAGGACATCAACCCGGCGGCGGAGGGCTTCCTCAATGCCTCCGTCAAGGCCACGGTGGGCAGCCCGGTCTGGGACACGGTGGCGGTGGACTATCCGCTGGAACCCGCCTTCAGCCGGGCCCGCGACAGCGAGACGGCGCTCTTCGTCAATGACGTGGACGTGGGCAGCGGCCAGCGCGCGCCGCAGAAATCGGCGCTCGAGATCGCGCCCCTGTCGGGCATGCCCGGCTACATGCTGATGATGATCTCCCCGCGCGAGCTTTCGGGCCGGATGACCCAGAACCATTCGGTCAAGTCCGCCGCCAAGTCGGCCATCGGCATGGCCGAGATGCTGGCCCACGAGATCAAGAACCCTCTCGCGGGCATCACCGGCGCGGCGCAGCTTCTCTCCATGAACCTCGGCGCCGAGGAGCTGGAGCTGACCGACCTCATCGTCGCCGAGAGCCGCCGCATCGTGAAGCTGCTGGAGCAGGTGGAGCAGTTCGGCAACCTCTCCGAGCCGCAGCGCACCGCCGTCAACCTGCACGACGTGCTGGACCGCGCCCGCCGCTCGGCGCTGCTCGGCTTCGGCGCCCAGATGAAGATCCAGGAGGACTACGACCCCTCCCTGCCGCCCGCCTGGGGCGACAAGGACCAGCTCCTCCAGGTGGTGCTGAACCTGCTCAAGAACGCCTCCGAGGCGGCGGGCAAGGGCGGCGGCACGATCCGCCTGCACACCTACTACGAACATTCCTTCTCCATGCGCCGGGCCGACGGCAGCGGCACCTCCCTGCCGCTCCAGATCGAGGTGATCGACGATGGCCCGGGCCTGCCCGAGGCGATCAAGGGCGACATCTTCGATCCCTTCGTCTCGGGCCGGGAGAACGGCACCGGGCTGGGCCTGGCGCTGGTGAGCAAGATCATCTCGGAACATGACGGCTGGATTTCGGTGGATTCGGTGCCGGGCCAGACGGTCTTTCGCATTTCCCTGCCGCGCGCCCCGGCGCCCCCCAGAACCCACAAGGAGACCTGACCATGGACGGCACCGTTCTGGTTGCGGACGATGACCGCACGATCCGCACCGTTCTGACCCAAGCCCTGACCCGCGCCGGCTGCAAGGTGCATGCCACCTCCAGCCTCACCACCCTGATGCGCTGGGTCGGCGAGGGGCGCGGCGATGTCGTCATCACCGACGTGGCCATGCCCGACGGCAACGGGCTGGAGATGCTGCCCAAGATCGCCGAGGACCGGCCCGACATGCCGGTGATCGTGATCTCGGCCCAGAACACCATCATGACGGCGATCAAGGCGACCGAGGCCAATGCCTTCGACTACCTGCCCAAGCCCTTCGACCTGCCTGACCTGATGAAGCGCACCGCCCGCGCGCTCGACCGCAACGCGCCGCGCCGGACGGCCACCCCCGTCTCTCCCACCGAGGGCGGCGGCGACCGGGACGATCTGCCCCTGGTGGGCCGCACCCCCGCCATGCAGGCTCTCTACCGGCTGGTGGCACGGGTCATGAACACGGATCTGCCTGTCCTCATCTGGGGCGAGAGCGGCACCGGCAAGAGTCTCATCGGCAAGGCCATCCACGATTTCTCGGACCGCCGCACCTTGCCCTTCGTCACCGTCACCGGCGCCGACCTGGCGGACATCGAGGGCCCGGCCCGCATCCTGGCGCGGGTGCGCGGCGGCACCCTGCTGATCGACGAGATTGCCGACATCGAGGCCGAGGTCCAGGCCCGCATCGCCCGCATGATGGATGCCCCGGGCGACTATGCGCCGCGTTTCCTGGCCACCAGCCAGAGCGATCTGGCCGCCGCCATGAAGGAGGGCCGCCTGCGCCGCGATCTCTACTACCGGCTCTCGGGGGCCACGGTGCACGTGCCCGCCCTGCGCGACCGGGTGGAGGACATCGAGCTTCTGGCGCGGCACTTCCTCGATCAGTCGGAAAGCGGCGCCGGGGGGCCGCGGGTGCTCTCGGAGGGGGCGTCGCGGGTCTTTGCCACCTACCAGTGGCCCGGCAACGTGCGCCAGCTCGAGCACGCCATGCGCCAGCTTGCCCTGACAAGCCAGGCGCCCGAGATCAGCCAGAGCGAGGCCGAGCAGGTGCTGGGCACCCAGCCCGTGCCCGAGCCGATCCACTCCCAGGCCAACACCGAAAGGCTCGGCGCCTCGGTGGAGCGGCACCTGCGGCGGTACTTCGATCAGCACGGCGGAGAGCTGCCGCCGCCCGGCCTCTATGCCCGCATCCTGCGCGAGATCGAGGTGCCGCTGATCGAGATTTCCCTCGCCGCGACCTCGGGGAATCAGGCCCGCTGCGCCGATTTGCTTGGGATCAACCGGAATACGCTGCGCAAGAAAATCACCGAACTCGATATTGAGGTGACACGGGGCCGCAAAATGATGTAAAACCGCCACAGAACCGTGGCCATCGTGCCCCATCCAAGGATGGGCTGTGATCAGGACCACAAAATATGGCGGTAGGTGCGCAATAGCACCACATCATGGGTGAGGGCAGCGGGTGGCAACCCGGTCACGCAGTTTAACCTTGGAGTCCATCGGCCGTTTGCGGCGCCTGCGCCGCTTGCGCAACCTCTCCACCCTGGGGCTGGTGGTGCTCGGGCCGGTCATGGCCCTGGCCACCTATCTGGTGCTGGGGCCGCTGGGGCAGGGCGCCGATACCCTCAGCCTGCGCCTGATTCTCCTCGCCGATCTGGTCTACGTTCTCGTTGTCGCCGCCCTGGTCCTCAGCCAGGTGGCGCGCCTCATCGCCGCCCGGCGCGCCAAATCGGCCGGCTCGCGGCTGCACCTGCGGCTTACCGGCGTCTTTGCCCTGATGGCCCTGATCCCCACCGTCTCCGTCGCCGTCTTCGCGGGCCTCACGGTGAACGTGGGCCTGGAGGGCTGGTTCTCCGACAGGGTCCGTTCCGTGGTCGGAAACAGCCTCGCCGCCGCCGAGGCCTACGAGGCCGAGCAGCGCGAGGACCTCACCGCCGACGCCCGGGCGCTCGCGCGCAACATCGACCAGGCCCGCCTTCAGGGCGTCAACCTGAGCGACAGCGAGCTTCTGGGCGAGGGCCAGCGCCAGATCCAGCGGGGCCTGCGCGAGGCCTACCTGATCGACGGCACCTCACAGATCCGCGCCCGCGGTGACCGCTCCTACCTCTTCGATTTCGAGGCCCCGAGCCCCTCCCAGATCGAGGCCGCGGCGGAGCGTGGGCTCTTCATCATCGAGGACTGGGACAACAACGAATTCCGCGCCCTCGTGCCGCTCCAAAGCTTCGTGGACCGCTACCTCTATGTCAGCCGCGACGTGGACGGCGAGATCCTCTCGCTCCTGGACGAGACCAAGGAGACCGTGCGCCTCTACCAGCAGCTCGAATCCGAGCGCGGGCGGCTGCTCTTCGAGTTCGGCCTGCTCTACATCGCCTTCGCCGTCATCCTGATCCTGGCCGCCGTCTGGCTTGGCCTCTGGTTTGCCGAGCGTCTGTCCGGCCCCGTCGGGCGGCTTACGGGGGCGGCGCAGCAGGTGGGCGCGGGGGATCTGGAGGTGCGCGTGCGCGAGGAGGAGGGCGACGACGAGATCGCCATGCTGGGCCGCTACTTCAACCAGATGACCCTCCAGCTGAAGGGCCAGCGCGAGGCCCTGCTCGACAACACCCGCCAGATTGAGCGGCGGCGGCGGCTCTTCGATTCGGTGCTGAGTTCGGTCACCTCCGGCGTTGTCGGGCTCGACCCCGAGGGCCGGGTGACCTTCGTGAACCGCTCCGCCATGCGCCTGCTCGACTGGTCCGAAGATCAGCAGTCCGTCGCCATCGCCGTGGCCGTGCCGGAGTTCGGTGCGCTCTTCGATGCCCTGGCCCAGGGCGGCGGCGAGGTGACCCAGGGCGAGGTCAAGGTCTCGCGCCAGGGGGCCATGGAAAACCTGCTGGTGCGTATGGCCACGCGCCGCTCTGAGGATGGGCGGCTGGAGGGCTTCGTGGTGGCCTTCGACGACGTGACCGATCTGGTGAGCGCCCAGCGCATGGCGGCCTGGGGTGACGTGGCCCGCCGCATCGCGCACGAGATCAAGAACCCCCTGACGCCGATCCAGCTCTCGGCCGAGCGCATAAGGCGCAAGTTCACCCCCAAGGTCGATCCGGAGGAGACCGAGGCGCTGGAGCAGATGACCGGCGTGATCATCCGCCAGACTGGGGACCTGCGCCGCATCGTGGACGAGTTCTCCAAGTTCGCCCGCATGCCCGAGCCCGAAACCTCGACCCAGGATCTGGCCGGCCTGGTGCGTGATGCGGTGCTCCTGCAACAGACGGGCCAGCCCGATGTGACCCTGGCGATGGACCTGCCGGAAGAGCCGGTGATGGCCCAGCTTGACGCGACGATGATCTCTCAGGCCCTCACCAATCTCATCAAGAACGCAGGCGAAGCCATTGAAAGCCTGGCGAAAAAGGGCGCCCCTGAGGGGCACGCGCCGCGTATCGAGGTGGCCCTGAGCCGGAACGGCCACCAGGCCCGCATCGCCATCTCGGACAATGGCATCGGCCTGCCCGAGGACCGCGCGCGGCTCTTCGAGCCCTACGTGACCACCCGCAGCGAGGGCACCGGCCTGGGCCTGCCCATCGTCAAGAAGATCATCGAGGAACACGGCGGCACGCTTTCGCTCGAAACGGCCGCGCCCTTCGAGGGGCAGGACCATGCCGGGGCCATGGCCCTGGTCCAGCTGCCCATCCTGCCCACCCCACAGACCAACGCGGAGACGGACCATGAGTGACATACTGATCGTT
This sequence comes from Sulfitobacter sp., assembly GCA_965212515.1. Classification (GTDB taxonomy): domain Bacteria; phylum Pseudomonadota; class Alphaproteobacteria; order Rhodobacterales; family Rhodobacteraceae; genus Sulfitobacter. The sequence goes on along the minus strand of OZ243122.1, from coordinate 217,912 downwards.
GACGACGAACGCGACATCCGGGAGCTGATCTCGGACATCCTCCAGGACGAGGGCTTCGCGACGCGGCTGGCGGGGAACTCGGACGAGGCCATGAACGAGATCAACAGCGAGCCGCCGGCGCTGATGATCCTCGACATCTGGCTCAAGGACAGCCGGATGGACGGCATCGACATCCTAAAGACGGTCAAGCGCGACAACCCGGATGTGCCGGTGGTGATCATCTCGGGCCACGGCAACATCGAGATCGCCGTCGCGGCGATCAAGCAGGGGGCCTACGACTTCATCGAAAAGCCCTTCAACATTGACCAGCTCATGGTGGTGATCCGCCGCGCGATGGAGACCTCGCGCCTGCGCCGCGAAAACCAGACGCTCAAGCGCCGCGACGTGGCCAGCGCCGAGATGCTGGGCGCCTCCGCCGCCTTCCGCTCGCTCTGCGGCCAGCTCGACAAGGTCACCAAATCCAACGGGCGGGTCATGCTCACCGGGCCCGCGGGCTGCGGCAAGGAGGTGGCGGCGCGCTACATCCACGCCCATTCCAACCGTTCGGGCGCGCCCTTCGTCACGGTCAACTGCGCCGGGGTGGCGCCTGAACGGATGGAGGAGGTGCTTTTTGGCCGCGAGACGCCGGACCGCGGCGTAGAGCCGGGCCTGCTGGAGCAGGCCCACGGCGGGGTCGTCTACTTCGACGAGGTGGCGGACATGCCCCTGGGCACCCAGTCCAAGATCCTGCGGGTGCTGGTGGACCAGCAGTTCACCCGCGTCGGCGGCAACGACAAGGTGCGGGTGGACCTGCGCGTCATCTCCTCCACCAACCGCGATCTGGAGGCCGCCATCGCCGCCGAGACCTTCCGCCAGGAGCTCTATCACCGGCTCAACGTGGTGCCCATCGCGGTCCCCAGCCTGGAGGACCGGCGCGAGGACATCCCGCTCCTGGCCGAGCACTTCATCGGCCAGTTCAACGCCACCCAGGGCCTGCCCAAGCGCAGCCTGAGCGAGGATGCCGTGGCCCTGCTCCAGACGATGGTCTGGCCGGGCAACGTGCGCCAGCTCAAGAACCTGATCGAGCGGGTGCTCATCCTCGGTGACGGCACCGGCCCGATCGACGCGCGCGAGCTGCCGGGCGAGGAGGAGGGCACCGAGGAGGAGGGCCGCGTGGTTCTCTCCGGCGCCCTGGCGACCCTGCCGCTGCGCGAGGCCCGCGAGGCCTTCGAGCGGGAATACCTGCTGACCCAGATCAACCGCTTCGGCGGCAACATCAGCCGCACTGCCAACTTCGTCGGCATGGAGCGCAGCGCCCTGCACCGCAAGCTCAAGTCCCTGGGCGTCGTCACCTCGGCCAAGGCCGGGGTGCGGGTTGCCAGGGTGGATGAGGAGGCCGAGGCAAGCAGTTGATTTGCCTCGGCAAAGGGCCTTAGTTCGAGTGGTTCATGTGGTGCCTGAAGAGGGCGCCGCAAGGGCTTGAAAGGCCCGCCCTCCCGGCTCGCCTTTCAGCTCAAGAGCGGGCGCCAAGGCGCCGAAATATCAGCCCTCTGCCAGCTCAGCCAGCACATCGACCCCCTGCATCTTCAGGAAGTGCAGCATGTCGATGAAGATCCAGTTCTCGGCCAGCTTGTCGCCCCGGCGGCGGTAGATGTCCACCACGCGCATGTCGGCGCGGATGTTGTTCGGCGGCACCCCAAGGAAGCCGTGGCTGTTGGTCAGGGTCAGGTTGGGCCAGCCGAAAAAGCCGCCGAAGTTGCCTTCGGCGATGCGGCAGACGTGGCCGTTGAAGACCCGCGCCTCCAGCCCGCGCCGGAAGGGGCCCTGGTGCTGGTCGATGTAGCGGTCGATCGTGAAGGTCGCGCCGATCCCCTCTGGGCCCCACCAGATCATGTCGTCGTGCCAGTTCTCCTGCAGCTCTTCTTTGGGGGTGCGGGCGGCGGGATGGGCGTTGGCCGTGTCGATGCTGTCGATCATGCGCTCGATGATCTCCAGCGTGCGCGCGCCTTCCGCCGGGTCCTGGGGCTGAAGCAGCAGGCCGTCGTGGTGGCGCGGCCCGGGCTGGATCAGGTGGGCGGCGGTCTGGTTCGGGAAGCGCCGCACCCCGGCCTGGGCCATGAGGTGCAGCAGATCGCAGAAGAAGGCCACCTCGACGATGCGGCCCTCCTCGACGCGGGTGAACTCCGCGTAGCGCAGCATGGAGATCTTGCCCGTCGCCGGAATGCCCAGGAAGGGCGCATCAAAAAGCCCCATGAGATGCCCCATTGAGGCGCACCAGACCTGCCCCTTGGCGGCCGTGCCGTTCTGTCCGGCAAAGAAGACATCCTCGCGCCGGTGCAGGTGGCTGAAGCTCTCCTGGATCGGCCGCCAGAGGGCCTCGGCCGCGCCCTCGGGGCCGGTTCGTTCGTTGAAGGGATGGACCCCGCGCCAGAGCGCGTCGGGCGCCATGCGGCGGGCCAGGATCTCGGCCACCGCCTCGGGCCGGGCGCCGTCAATATCGGCATAGTGGGCCTGGACCAGCGCCTTGGCGGATTGCAGCCGGTCGGTCTCGGGGGTGGCGAAAGACAGGGTCATGGGGATCACCTCGTAGCTTTGCACACGTGTGCACCAGCCTTCCGTCCGTCACAAGGCCCGAATTTTCGGCCCCTGTCAAAGGGCCCTTGCGGCAGGCGGCGGGTGCACCCCCTTGCCATGGGGCCCAACATCGCCTCTAACCTGATCCGATGAAGACTCCCGGCGCCAGGCGGCGCTTCCCGCAGCCATCGGAGAGGGACGATGAAGGTTATCATTTGCGGCGCGGGCCAGGTGGGCTGGCAGATCGCCCGCCACCTCAGCGGCGAACGCAATGACGTGACGGTGGTGGACAACAACGCCGATCTGATCCGCCGCGCCACCGAAAGCCTCGATGTCCAGGGCATCGCGGGCTTTGCCTCCTACCCGGACGTGCTCGACAGGGCAGGGGCGGCGGATGCGGAAATGATCATCGCCGCCACCCACTCCGACGAGGTCAACATGGTGACCTGCCAGGTCGCCCACTCGGTCTTCGGGATCAACCGCAAGATCGCCCGCCTGCGCAGCCAGTCCTACCTCGACGCCATCTACTCCGATCTCTACCGCCGCGATCACATGCCCATCGACGTGGTGATCAGCCCGGAAAAGGAGGTCGCCGCCGCCGCCCTGCAGCGCCTCTCGGCGCCCGCCTCCTTCGACACGGAGGTCTTCATGGAGGGGGAGGCGCATCTCCTCGGCATCACCATCGAGGAGGAGTGCCCGGTGGTGAACACGCCCCTGCGGCAGCTCACCGATCTCTTCTCCACCCTGCGGGCCGTGGTCGTCGGGGTGCGCCGCGAGGGCACGCTCTTCGTGCCCGAGGCCAAGGACCAGCTCTTTGTCGGCGACGATTGCTACGTCTTCACCCACCGTGATGACATTCCCCGCACCATGGAGATCTTCGGCAAGCGCAACGTCAAGCAGGAGCGCGTGGTGCTGGTGGGCGGCGGCAACGTCGGCCTTACCGTGGCCCAGCACCTGGAGGCCGGGCCCCAGCGCATCCGCACCAAGGTGATCGAGAAGAACCGCCGCTGCGCCGAGCGCGCCGCCGAGGCGCTGGAGCGCACCATCGTGCTCAATGGCGACGGCCTCGATGCCGCCCTCCTGGCCGAGGCGGGGATTTCGCGCGCCGATGCCATGCTGGCGGTGACGGACGACGACAAGACCAACATGCTGGCCTGCGTGCGCGCCAAGGCCGAGGGCTGCAACTACGTCATCGCCCTAATCAACGATCCCACCCTGACGCCGCTGCTCTCGCCCCTGGGGATCGACGCCTACATCAACCCCCGCGCCACCACCGTCTCCTCCATCCTGCGCCACATCCGGCACGGGCGGGTGCGGGCGGTCTATTCCATCGGCGATGCCGAGGCCGAGGTGATCGAGGCCGAGGTCCTCTCCACCTCACCCATCGCCGGGCGCCGGATTTCCGAGATCGACTTCCCGGAAGGGGTTCTCGTGGGGATGCTGCGCAAGGGCGGCAAGGTGATCCGCCCCCTGGCCCAGACCCGGATCGAGGAGGGCGACGTGATCGCCGTCTTCGCCATGGCCGAGGACGTGCCCCGGGTGGAACAGTTGCTCCAGGTCTCGATCGACTTTTTCTGACAGAGGAGAGGCCCGCCCCGTGGCCCAGACCCGCCGCCTCAGCACCGAGATCCTCAAGCTGCCGCTGTTCCTGCTGATCTTCGGCATCACCTCGGCCTCCATGCTGGTGCCCTCGGTCTATGCCCTCTCGACGCGCGATCTCTCGGCCTCGCGGGCCTTCTTCTACGCGGCCCTCCTGGGGGTGGTGATCTTTGTCCTAATCGCCGTGGCCCACGCCGGGCGGCGCCCGCGCCTGGGCACCCTTGGGCCGCTTCTGTCGCTCTTTGCCGCCTTCGTGATCCTGCCCGCCGTCCTGGCCGTGCCCTTCCTGGAGGCCCTGCCGACGACCCGGCCGATCCATGTCTACTTCGAGATGGTCAGCGCCTTCACCACCACCGGCGCCACCATGTTCCAGGACCCCGAGCGCCTGAGCCCTACGCTTCACCTCTGGCGCGCCCAGGTGGGCTGGATGGGCGGGCTGCTCATGTGGATCGCCGCCTCCGCCATCCTGGCGCCGCTGCACCTGGGCGGCTTCGAGGTGACCTCCCAGGCCGAACCGGGCCGCGAGACGCCGGAGAACCGGATGATGCGCCCGGTTAACCCGCGCAGCCGCCTGATCCGCATCACCCGCGCCCTGGTGCCGATCTACGGCGGCCTCACGCTGCTGCTCTGGCTCCTGCTGCTGGGCGGGGGCGAGCGGCCCCTGGTGGCCATCTGCCACGCCATGTCCGTCATGGCGACCTCGGGCATCTCGCCCGTCGGGGGCGTGGCGGAGACCCGGCTGGGCCTCTCGGGCGAGGTGGTGATGGCCCTCTTCATGCTCTTCGGCCTCTCGCGGCTCACCTTCTCCAAGGACACGGTGACCGCCACCCAGGGCGGCCTGCGCAGCGATCCCGAGTTCCGCATCGGCGCCATCATCGTGATCGGCGTGCCCCTGATCCTCTTCGCGCGCCACTTCATCGGCGCCTACGACGTGGCGGCAGCGGAGAGCCTGGAGGAGGCGCTCCAGGCCCTCTGGGGCTCCGTCTTCACGGTCCTGTCCTTCCTCACCACCACGGGCTTCGTCTCGGAATACTGGGGCGAGGCCCAGAGCTGGTCGGGCCTCAACACCCCGGGGCTGATCCTGATGGGGCTAGCGCTGCTCGGCGGCGGGGTGGCCACGACGGCGGGCGGGGTGAAGCTCCTGCGGGTCTTCGCCCTCTATCAGAACGGCGTGCGGGAACTGGAGCGGCTTGTCTATCCCAACTCGGTCAGCGGCGCGGGCGTCGTCGGGCGCCGCCTGCAAAGCAACGGCGCCTTCATCGCCTGGGTCTTCTTCATGCTCTTCGCCCTCTCCCTGGCCGGGGTCTGCCTGCTCCTGACCCTCACCGGCGTCAGCTTCGAGGAGGCCATGGTGCTCTCCGTCGCCATGCTCTCGACCACCGGGCCGCTGGTGGAGTTCGCCATCGAGCAGCCGATCCTGCTGATCGAGCTGGAGACCAGCGCCAAGGCCGTTCTCTGCGCCGCCATGGTGCTGGGACGGCTCGAGACCCTGGCGATCATCGCGCTTCTGACGCCGGACCTCTGGCGCGGGTGAGGGGCCGGGGCCGGGTGCAACCTGTGGCCTAGCTGACACTCACCGGACGGGAATCCGGCCATTTCGCCGGAAAAGGGGGTGGAAAGTCCCTCTGCCGGCCTCCATAGTCGCAAAAAAGGGGGGGCCCGTCCGACGGGTGCCAATAAAGAAGAGCGAGAAAAGCCAATGGCGTCTGACAGACAGAACCTTCAGGATGCTTTCCTGAACCATGTGCGTAAGACCAAGGTACCGGTCACCATTTTCCTGATCAACGGCGTGAAGCTCCAGGGTGTCATCACCTGGTTCGACAACTTCTGCGTGTTGCTGCGCCGGGACGGCCAGTCCCAGCTCGTCTACAAGCACGCCATCTCGACCATCATGCCCAGCCAGCCGATCAGCCTCTACGAGGGCGAAGACGCTTCTTGAGCAAAGCTCCCTTCCAGATCGACGAGTCTGAAGGCCCCCGCGTGACGCGGGCCTTCGTGCTGCATCCCGAGATCCGCACCGACCCGGAGCGCCGCGCGCCCCAGCCGGCCCTGGCCGAGGCCATTTCCCTGGCCCGCGCCCTGCCGCAGCTTGACGTGGTGGGGGCCGATGTCGTGCCCCTGCGCAAGGTCGATGCGGGCAAGCTCTTCGGCAAGGGCAAGATCGAGGAGATCCGCGAGCGCATCGAGGCGGCGGAGGTGGAGCTGGTTCTGGTGGACGGGCCGGTCAGCCCCGTGCAGCAGCGCAACCTGGAGAAGGTCTGGAAGGTCAAGCTGCTCGACCGGACCGGGCTGATCCTCGAGATTTTCTCGGACCGGGCTGCCACCCGCGAGGGCGTGCTCCAGGTCGAGATGGCGGCGCTCAATTACCAGCGCACCCGCTTGGTGCGGGCCTGGACCCACCTGGAACGTCAGCGCGGCGGGCTGGGCTTCGTGGGCGGCCCCGGCGAAACCCAGATCGAGGCCGACCGCCGCGCCATTGACGAGCAGCTCGTGCGCCTGCGCCGCCAGCTCGACAAGGTGGTCAAAACCCGGGCCCTGCACCGCGCCTCGCGCGCCAAGGTGCCCTATCCGATCGTCGCCCTCGTGGGCTACACCAACGCCGGCAAGAGCACCCTCTTCAACCGCCTCACCGGGGCCGAGGTGATGGCCAAGGACATGCTCTTCGCCACCCTGGACCCGACCATGCGGTCGCTCGTGCTGCCCGACGGGCCTGAGATCATCCTGAGCGACACGGTGGGCTTCATCTCGGACCTGCCGACGGAACTGGTCGCCGCCTTCCGCGCCACCCTCGAAGAGGTCCTCGCCGCCGATCTGGTGCTCCACGTGCGCGACATCAGCCACGCCGAGACCGAGGAACAGGCCCACGACGTCCTGGAGATCCTGCACTCCCTCGGCGTCGCCAAGGAGACCCGGATCATCGAGGTCTGGAACAAGATCGACCTCATGCCCGCCGAGGGCGCAGAGGCCATGCGCGCCCGCGCCGAGCGGGACGAGGACGTCCTGGCCATCTCCGCCACCGAGGGCGAGGGGCTGGAGCGCCTCCAGAGCGTCGTGGCCGAGGCCCTCCAGGGCGCCGTGCGCGAGGAGGAGCTGACCCTGAGCTTCGCCGAGGGCCGCAAGCGGGCCTGGCTATTCGAGCAGGACCTAGTGCAGGAGGAGCGCCAGACAGAGGCGGGCTTCGAGATCACGGTGCGCTGGACCGCCCGCCAGGAGGCCCGCTTCCGCAAGCTCTGAGGGCTCGATTTCGCGGCGCGGCGCTTCATATGGAGGGGCAGCACAGCGGAGCACGCCATGACCCTCATCATCCTCTACGTCGCCACCTTTCTCGTCTTCATGGGGCTCGACTATCTCGGCCTCAGCTACCTCATCAAGCCCACCTTCGAGCGCGACATCGGCGACCTGCTGCTGGAGGACTTCCGGCTGGCGCCCGCCGGGCTCTTTTACAGCTTCTACATCGCCGTGCTGATCTACTTCGTCTCCTGGCCCGCCCTGACGGAGGAGCGCAGCCTGCTCTGGGTGCTGGGCCACGGCGCCCTGATCGGGGCCCTGGGCTATGGCACCTACGAGTTCACCTCCTACGCCGTGATGAAGGACTGGAGCCTGACCATGGTGGCCACCGATTTCGCCTGGGGCACCAGCCTCACCGCCGTCTCGGCCCTGGCCGGGGTCTGGATCACCCGCGCCCTGAGCTAGGCCCTCAGCGCCCCGTCTCGGAGGACCAGCGCCAGGCGCCGGGGCGCAGATCGTTCAGGTGCCAGTCCCCCACCGAAAGCCGGATGAGCCGCAGGCAGGGCAGACCCACGTGGGCCGTCATGCGCCGCACCTGGCGGTTGCGGCCCTCGCGGATCGTCACCTCCAGCCAGGCGTCGGGCACGGTCTTGCGGTAGCGCACCGGCGGGTCCCGTTCCCAGAGGGTCGCGGGCGGCTCGGTGAGCCGCACCTGGGCCGGTTTCGTCGGCCCGTCCTTGAGCGTGACGCCCGCGCGCAGGGCCTCCAACTGCGCCGCCTCGGGCGCCCCCTCGACCTGGACAAGGTAGCTCTTCGGCCGCTTGTACTTCGGATGGGCGATGCGCGCCTGAAGCGGGCCGCTGTCGGTCAGCACCATGAGCCCCTCGCTGTCCCGGTCGAGCCGTCCCGCGGGGTAGAAGCCCTTCTCCTCGATGAAGGCCGAGAGGGTGGGCCGGGGCGAGCCCTCGGTGCCCCTGTCGGTGAACTGCGAGAGCACCCCGTAGGGCTTGTTGAAGAGGATCACCCGGGGGGCCATCAGCTATCCCCGGCGGGCACCAGGGTCGTCACCCCGACGGCGGCGGCGCGGGCCAGATCGGCGTCGAGCGACATGGGAATGTATTCGCCCCGGCGCCAGAGCTGGGCCAGATCGTCGTAATGGCGCGAGAGGAAATGCCCCGACTGGCCGGTGGAGGTGATGAAGACCGAGCTGTCGGGATCGGCGAAGTCATAGACCCCGCGGTAGCCCGCACCGTGCACGTTGTGGAAGGGATCGGGCCCCTTGCCGCGGGTCCGGCCGCGCAGCAGCGTGTTGTCCCCGCCCGAGGTGCTCTGACGGATGTTCACGAAATAGCGCAGGACCGGCACCTCGCCCAGGACGGGGTGATCGTGGGTGGCCTGGTGGGCATCGCCCCAGCGCAGGGATTCCAGGTTGTCGCCCCAGGTCTCGTCGATCCAGATGAGCGCATCGTCGAGCGCCAGCCGCGCCATGTCGGCGCAGCTCTCCACCGGAGCAGAGCGGGCCACGTCGCACCAGGCCGAGGCGCCATCGAGATCGCGGAAGACCCGCTCGATGAAGAGCGGCTCCACATGCGTGAACTCGGCGGCCAGGGGGCCCAGCTCGTCGCGGATCAGCCGATCCTGGAGGGCGCGCAGCCAGGCGGCGTAGATCAGCGGCTCGGGCAGGTGCTCGTTCATCTCGCCCGACCAGCCGGCCAGCAGGGTCAGGGCGCGCTGACGTTGCCGTTCCGCCGTGCCCTCGGGCGCGGCCTCCCCTGTGAACCAGAGCTCGGCCCCGATCAGCGGCAGCAGCGCCCGGGCGGTGAAACTCACCGTATCCAGTTGCGCCTCGATGAAGCTGTCGCGGGTATGGACCTCGCGGTTCTGCATCAGGCGCTGCCAGCGCTGTACGCGCTGGGTGTCGCCCCAGACGAAGGAGACGTGGTTCGGGAAGGGCCGGTCCACGGTCTTGTTGTTGGTATTGCCCAGAATGCCGCCCAGGGGGGCCACGAAGGCCGGGTTGGCGGTATAGGGCAGGACGCCCTGCCAGCGGTTGGCCTCGATCCAGCCGGGGCTGGGCATGCGGCCCTGGCTCTGGTGCGCGGCATCGCGGCGCGGCATGGCGCCGATGGTCTTGAGGGCGATCTGGTTGCGGTCCACCAGGGTCAGGTTCTGGGCCGGGGCGATGTAGCCCTTGGAGGCCTCCAGCGCCTCGGCGATGGTCTTGGTCTCCATCAGCTCGAGCGCCGCCTGGATCGAGGTGTCGCGGGCCGAGAGGACCGTCCAGTTGACCGAGGTGACGTGGCCCGGCGGGGTGATGGCGCCAAGGTTGTAGTGGCTGCCGGGCAGGACCGGGCCATTGTCCGTCCAGCGCAGGGTGAGGGTGACCGGATCGGCATCCTTGACGGTGATGATCGAGGGCCGGGTGCGGAACTTCTTCCAGCCCTCGGGGGTGCGGTACTCTTCCGGGTTGTCGGGGTTCAGTTCCTCCACGTAGACGTCCTGATCGTCCACGTAGGCGGTGGTCAGGCCCCAGCCAAGGTTGCCGCTGCGCCCGGTGAGGATCAGCGGCAGGCCCGGGATGGTGCCCCCGATGACCCCGCCCGAGGCCAGCTCCAGCCGCGCCAGATACCAGATCGCCGGGGCCGTGAAGCCCAGGTGGGGATCGTTGGCCAGGAGCGTCCCGCCCGAGGCCGAGCGCGAGGGGGCGGCGGCCCAGGCGTTGGAGGCGCCGGCCAGCTCCATCGGCTTGAAGGGCGAGAGGGGGTGGGGATCGAGCGGGATGCTCTCGGCAAAGCGCGGCGCGCCGGGCACCAGGGCGGCATACTCGGGCAGGGCGGCCACGCCGGGGCCGGGGGCCAGGGGCAGGATGTCGTCCAGCCGCTCCTGGTCCTCCAGCGCCAGAGAGGTCCGGGCGCGCTTCACCTCGGCACTGAGGTGCCCGGTCAGCTGGAGCCCCATGAGCTTGACGATGGCCAGGCTGTCGGCGGGCCGCCAGGGCGCCATGGGGGCGTTGAAGAGCCACATCTCGGGCGCGCCGCGGCCCAGGGCCTCGCTGTTGATCTGGTCGAGCCGGGCATTGACCCCGGCGGCATAGGCCTCGAGCTTGGCGCGGGTCTCGGCGTCGAGCGCCTCCACCGACTGGACCGAGAGGCTGTAGATGTCGTAGCGCCGCAGCAGCCGGTCCACCTCCAGGGTGGCGCTGCCGAAGACCTCGCTGAGCCGTCCCTGGGCGGTGCGCCGCAGGGTCACCATCTGCCACATGCGGTCCTGGGCATGGGCAAAGCCCAGGCCGTGAAAGACGTCGAGGTCCTCTTCGCCGAAGATGTGCGGCACGTTGGCATTGTCGCGCACGATCTCGACGGGCGCGGAGAGGCCCCGGACCGTCACCTCGTCGGTGTAGTCGGGCAGGGAGCGCGAGGCGAGCCAGTAGATCAGCCCCACCGCCACGACGCTGAGGGCGATGAGCACGGCGGTGAGCCGCACGAGCCAGCGAAAGACCTTTGCCATGGGGCCGCTCCGAGGGGGGCGCGGCCATTTGACCGGCGCGCGCGAGGTGATAGGTAGAGCGGGCATAACGCAACTGACTGACAAGGAAAAGCCGATGGCAAAGCTCGCGTTTCTGGGACTTGGGGTGATGGGCGGGCCGATGGCCGGGCACCTGCAAAAGGCGGGCCACGATGTCACCGTCTACAACCGCACGCGCTCCAAGGCGGAGGACTGGGTGCAGGCCCACGGCGGCGCCCTGGCCGAGACCCCGCGCGCGGCCGCCGAGGGGGCCGACTTCGTCATGGCCTGCGTCGGCAACGACGACGACCTGCGCCAGGTCTGCCTGGGCGAGGAGGGGGCCTTCAAGGGGATGCCCGGCGGCGCCGTCTTCGTCGATCACACGACCGTCTCCGCCGCCGTGACGCGCGAGCTCTATGCCGCCGCCGACGCGGCCCAGGTCTCCTTCGTCGATGCCCCCATCTCGGGTGGCCAGGCGGGCGCCGAGAAGGGCCAGCTCTCGATCATGTGCGGCGGCGACCAGGGCGCCTTCGACCGGGCCCTGCCGGTGATGGAGGTCTATGCCAAGATCTGCCGCCGCATCGGCGAGAGCGGCGCGGGCCAGATGACCAAGATGTGCAACCAGATCGCCATCGCCGGGCTCGTCCAGGGCCTCTCGGAGGCGCTGCACTTCGCCGAGAAGGCGGGCCTCGACGGGGCCGCGGTGGTGGAGGTGATCTCCCAGGGCGCGGCCGGTTCCTGGCAGATGGAGAACCGCTACGAGACCATGCTGGCGGACGAGTTCGAGCATGGCTTCGCGGTGGACTGGATGCGCAAGGACCTGGGCATCTGTCTCAAGACCGGCGACGAGATCGGCGCCAGCCTGCCGGTGACGGCCCTGGTGGACCAGTTCTACAAGGACGTCCAGAAGCTGGGCGGCGGGCGCTGGGACACCTCGAGCCTGGTCAAGCGGCTGCGCGCGGCAGGCTGAGCTGCCGCCCCCCATCGGGGGGCCAGGCCCCCCGAACCCCCCGGGATACTTGAGCCTGCAAAAGAGGCCCGATCAGGGGATGATGCGGGTGTACTTGGTGCCCTCCAGGGTGGCCCCGAGGCGCAGGCCCGCGCGCCCGAAGACCGCCGCCAGGACCGGCGCCAGGACGGTCGTGGTCTCGGCGGCGACGGAATCGCCGCGGTCGGAGATGACATACTCCAGGTCCGCCCCCGCGGCCCAGCCGGGCGAGCGGCGGAATTCGCTCAGCGCCGCCTCGGTCATGAAGAAGAGCACGTGGGCATACTGCTGGGCGCCGATCTGGAGCCCGCCGGAGCCCTTGACCATGGAGTAGTAGTCCACGGTGGCGTTGTTGACGATCAGCGCACCGCGCCCGTAGGCCCCGCCGAGGCCGAGCCCGGCCTCCGTCACCAGGGGCATGACGAGCATGCCGTTGGCCTTCTCGGCCAGTTGAACGGTGTTGGGGTAGGTGCGGTACATTTCGGCCAGGGTGGCGTTCACCCGCGCGTCGATCAGCTGCGGGCCGCGCCCGCCGATGCCGTTGCCGCAGGCGGCGAGGGCCGAGGTGGCCGCCAGGGCGCCCAAGCCGAAGGCGCGCCGGGAGAGGATCGGTCTGTTCATGGTCTCTGCCTGTGATTGTTGCCTGAAGCCGGTTTGCCCGGTCTGATGGGGCACAGTCTAGGCGCTTTTGCCGCCCCTGTCATGGCCTTTGCGCCCCCCGGGCGGAGACTTGCCTTTGGGTCAAGCGGCGCGGGCCCCGCTCAGCCCTGCAGCAGCCGGGCCGCGGCGGGGGCGAAATAGGTCAGGATGCCGTCGCAGCCGGCCCGCTTGAAGCCCATGAGGCTCTCCATCATGACCCGCTCCTCGTCGATCCAGCCCTGCTGGGCGGCGGCCTTGATCATGCTGAACTCGCCCGAGACCTGGTAGGCGAAGGTCGGCGCGCCGAACTGGTCCTTCACCCTTCGGCAGATGTCGAGGTAGGGCTGGCCGGGCTTCACCATGACCATGTCGGCCCCTTCGGAAAGGTCGCGCGCCACCAGGCGCAGGGCCTCGTCGGCGTTGGCCGGGTCCATCTGGTAGGTCTTCTTGTCCCCCGTGAGGGCCCCCGAGGCGCCCACCGCGTCGCGGAAGGGGCCGTAGAAGGCCGAGGCATACTTGGCCGCGTAGCTGAGGATCGCCACATCGGCGTGGCCCTGCTCCTCCAGCGCCAGGCGGATGGCGCCGATGCGCCCGTCCATCATGTCGGAGGGGCCGATGATGTCGGCCCCGGCGGTGGCCTGGGAGAGGGCCATCTTGACCAGGGCCTCGACCGTGCGGTCGTTGACGATGATCCCCTCCTCGACGAAGCCGTCGTGGCCATTGATGTTGTAGGTGTCGAGGGCCACGTCGCTCATCAGGGCCATGTCGGGCAGGGCCGACTTGATCTCGGCCAGGGCGCGGTTCGCCGGGTTGTCGGGCGACCAGGCCCCGGCGCAGTTCTCCGTGCGGTCCTCCAGCCCGGTGTAGGGGAAGATGCAGAGCGCCCGGATGCCCAGGGCGTGGGCCTCGCGGGCCGCCGCCACCACCCGGTCCACCGAGCGGCGCTTGACCCCGGGCATGGAGGGGACCTCCTCCTCGATGCCCTGTCCCGCGCGCACGAAGAGCGGCCAGATCAGATCCTCCACCGAGAGGGCATTCTCGCGCACCAGGCCGCGCAGGGCCGGGGTGGCGCGGGTGCGCCGCAGGCGGGTCAGGGGGAAGGGGGCATGGATCGGCTGCATGGGGGGATTTCCTCGCTCTGGCCGCCTCTGGGTGACACGAAAAATTCGATCCCTCAAGGGTAGGAATTGCCCCGCCTCTTGGGTATGGCAGTCCGACACTGCCGCAGGGGGACCACCGTGGACTGGTATGCAACCATATTCGAGCTGATCGACATGCGGTCCTTCTCGAACCTCTGGTTCTGGATCGTCCTCGCCGTGCTCTGGTCCACCGCCAGCCACTGGGTCCTCGGGGTGCCCTTCGACATGGTGCTGCGGGCCCGCCGCCAGGGTGGCCAGGCGGAGATCGACCTGGAGGACCTGGTGCGGATCAACGTCAACCGGCTGCTCTACATCGGTCAGGTCTCGGGTCTCTGGCTTTTGGGCTTCGTCTGCTTCGGCCTCACCACCCTGGCGCTCCTGGGCTTCCTCTATGCGGTGGAGTTTGCCCAGGCGCTTTTCCTCCTGGCCTTCCCCATGTCGCTCGTGGGCGCCATGAGCCTCTCCACCGCGCGCCTGATCCGGGCCGAGGAGGCCAGCGGCGCGCAGCTCCGCAAGCGGCTGGCCCGGCACCGCGTCTATACCCAGATCATCGGCATGGTCTCGATCTTCGTGACGGCGATCTGGGGCATGTATCAGAACATCGCGCTCGGCCCGCTGGGCGCTTGACAGGGCGCGACCGAAGCCCAATTGGACACCTGACATGGCTAATCCGACCAAACTGACCCTCTCGGGGGTGCCCGAAGGCTATGACGCCCGCGCGATCCTCAAGGAGGTGGAGCAGCAGGGCGGCCCGGTGCTGCACATCGCCCGCGACGACAAGCGCATGGCGGCCCTGCGCGAGGCCCTGGCCTTCTTCGCCCCCGAGATGCCGGTGATCGACTTCCCCGGCTGGGACTGCCTGCCCTATGACAGGGTCTCGCCCAACGCCGACATCTCGGCCCGGCGCATGGCCACCCTGGCCGCCCTGGTGCACGGCATGCCCGAGCGCTACGTGCTCCTGACCACGCTCAACAGCGCCACCCAGCGGGTGCCCGGACGCGAGATCCTGCGTGACGCGGCCTGGTCGGCCCGGGTCGGCAGCCGGATCGACGAGAAGGGCCTGCGCGATTTCCTGGTGCGCATGGGCTTCGTCCAGAGCCCCACGGTGATGGAGCCGGGCGACTACGCGGTGCGCGGCGGCATCATCGACATCTATCCGCCGGGCGATCTTGGCCCGGTGCGGCTGGACCTCTTCGGCGACGTGCTCGACGGCGCCCGCCGCTTCGACGCGGCGACCCAGCGCACCACCGAGAAGCTGGACCTGGTGGAGCTGGCCCCGGTGAGCGAGCTGATCCTGGACGAGGCGGCCATGACCCGCTTCCGCCAGAACTACCGCATCGAATTCGGCGCCGCGGGCACCGACGATCCCCTCTACGAGGCGATCAGCGCGGGCCGCAAGCACCAGGGCGCGGAACACTGGCTGCCCTTCTTCTACGAGGGGCTGGAGACCCTCTTCGACTACCTGCCCGGGGTCACGGTGACGCTGGACGACCAGGTGACGCCGGCGCGCATCGCCCGCTGGGAGGGGATCGTCGATCAGTACGAGACCCGGCGCCTGGCGATGAACGACCGCAACCGGATAGACACGGTCTACAAGCCGGCCCCGCCCGCGGGCCTCTATCTGGACGAGGCGGCCTGGGAGGCGGCGACCTCGGACCGGCGGGTGATCCAGTTCCATCCCCTGGCACGGGCCACGGGGCCCGGCGTGCTTGACGCGGGCGCCCGCATCGGGCGCAATTTCGCGCCGGAACGTCAGCAGGAATCCATTAGCCTTTTCGGGGCCCTGGCGGCGCATGTTAAGGCAAAGCTTCAAGAGGGGCCGGTGCTCATCGCTTCCTACTCGGAGGGGGCGCGCGAGCGTCTGACCGGCCTGATCGAGGACAAGGGCCTGGCCGAGGCCATCCCCGTGCCCAACGCCACAAGGATCGGCAAGCGCGGCCTGCACCTGGCGGTCTGGGGCCTGGAGCACGGCTTCGAGGCGCCGGGCCTGACCGTCATCTCCGAGCAAGACGTGCTGGGCGACAGGCTGATCCGGGCGCCCAAGCGGCGACGCCGGGCCGAGAACTTCCTGACCGAAGCCCAGAGCCTCCAGCCCGGCGATCTGGTGGTCCACGTCGATCACGGCATCGGGCGCTACCACGGGCTGGAGGTGATCACCGCCGCCGGGGCCGCCCACGAATGCCTGGTGCTGGAGTACGCCGAGGAGGCCAAGCTCTACCTGCCCGTGGAGAACATCGAGCTCCTCTCCAAG
Organism: Sulfitobacter sp.; assembly: GCA_965212515.1. GTDB lineage: Bacteria > Pseudomonadota > Alphaproteobacteria > Rhodobacterales > Rhodobacteraceae > Sulfitobacter. The sequence continues at coordinate 202,011 of OZ243122.1, read as the reverse complement.
TACGGCCACGAGGAGGGCCTGCTCGACAAGCTCGGCGGCGGCGCCTGGCAGTCCAAGAAGGCCCGCCTCAAGGAGCGCATCCGCGAGATGGCCGACAGGCTCATCCGCATCGCGGCGGAACGGGCCCTGCGCAAGGCGCCGGTGCTTGAGCCGCCCACCGGCATGTGGGATGCCTTCTCGGCCCGCTTCCCCTACCAGGAAACGGACGATCAGCTCTCGGCCATCGAGGACGTGATCGGCGACATGACCTCCGGCAACCCGATGGACCGGCTGGTGGTGGGCGACGTGGGCTTCGGCAAGACCGAGGTGGCCATGCGCGCCGCCTTCGTGGCCGCCATGTCGGGCGTTCAGGTGGCGGTCATCGCCCCCACCACGCTGCTTGCCCGCCAGCATTACAAGAGCTTCGCCGAGCGTTTCCGGGGCTTCCCCATCGAGGTCCGCCAACTCAGCCGCTTCGTCTCTTCCAAAGAGGCGGCGAAGGTCCGCGAGGGGATCACCCGGGGCACGGTGGACATCGTCATCGGCACCCACGCGCTGCTTGCCAAGACGGTCAAGTTCCAGAACCTCGGGCTCCTGGTGATCGACGAGGAGCAGCACTTCGGCGTCCAACACAAGGAGCGGCTCAAGGCGCTGCGGACGGACATTCACGTCCTCACCCTGACGGCGACGCCGATCCCGCGCACGCTTCAGCTCTCCCTCACCGGGGTGCGGGACCTCTCGATCATCGGCACCCCGCCGGTGGATCGCCTTTCCATTCGCACCTACGTCAGCGAATTTGACGCCGTCACGCTGCGCGAGGCCCTGCTGCGCGAACATTACCGCGGCGGCCAGTCCTTCTACGTGGTGCCGCGGGTCAGCGACCTGGCCGAGATCGAGCAGTTCCTGCAGGACCAGCTGCCCGAGCTCACCTACGTCGTGGCCCACGGCCAGATGGCGGCGGGCGAATTGGATGACCGGATGAACGCCTTCTATGACGGCAAGTTCGACATCCTGCTGGCCACCACCATCGTCGAATCCGGCCTCGACATCCCCACCGCCAACACCATGATCGTGCACCGGGCCGACATGTTCGGCCTGGCCCAGCTCTATCAGATCCGGGGCAGGGTGGGCCGCTCCAAGACCCGCGCCTACGCCTACCTCACCACCAAACCGCGCGCCCGGCTCACCGCCACGGCGGAGAAGCGGCTGCGCGTCCTCGGCTCGCTCGACACGCTCGGGGCAGGCTTCACCCTGGCCAGCCAGGATCTCGACATTCGCGGCGCGGGCAACCTCCTGGGCGAGGAACAGTCCGGCCAGATGCGCGACGTGGGGTTCGAGCTTTACCAGTCGATGCTGGAAGAGGCGATCGCCAAGATCAAGGCGGGCGAGATGGAGGGCCTCTCGGACGCCGACGAACAGTGGGCGCCCCAGATCAACCTTGGCGTGCCGGTGCTCATCCCCGAGGACTACGTGCCCGATCTCGACGTGCGCCTGGGCCTCTACCGCCGCCTCTCCGGTCTCTCCACCAAGGTGGAGCTGGAGGGCTTCGCCGCCGAGCTGATCGACCGCTTCGGCAAGCTGCCCAAGGAGGTCAACACCCTCCTCCTGGTGGTCCGCATCAAGGCCATGTGCAAGCGCGCGGGCATCGCCAAGCTGGACGGCGGGCCCAAGGGCGCCACCATCCAGTTCCACAAGGACAAGTTCGCCGCCCCCGAGGGGCTGGTGAAGTTCATCGAGGACCAGCGCGGCCTGGCCAAGGTCAAGGACAACAAGATCGTGGTGCGGCGCGACTGGAAGAAGGACAGCGACAAGATCAAGGGCGCCTTCGCCATCGCGCGGGACCTGGCCGAGCATGTCGTGGCGAAGGAAAAGAAGCGCAAGAAGGCGGCCAACGCGGCCTGAAGGAGAGGAAGATGATGCGAAACCTGGTGCTTTTGCCACTCCTGGCCCTGCTGCCGGCCTGCGCTGATCCGGGCGCTCTCACCACCCCGCCGCCGCCCCAGGTGGTGGGCACCACCGCCACGGGGGCGCCCATCTACCGGGTCCGCGTCACCACCAGCAACGCCCTCGGGGTCACTCCCGTCTCTGAATCCTCACTCCGCGCCCGGGCCGAGGGCATCTGCCCCGGCGGCTACCGCGAGCTGTCGCGCAGCGGCGCCGCCGAGCGCCGGATTTCCGGCGTCGTCTACGTGGACGTGGAACTGGAGATCATCTGCCTCTGAGCGGCTCTATTCAGCCGCTTCCAGGTTTCCCACCGCGTTGCGCGGCATGCCCAGCATCAGCACAAAGCCCATGGCGGACATGGCCAGCACCCCGGCGATGAGATTGCCCGAGGTGGCGGGCACCGTCTGGGCGATGGCCGAGGCGATGATCGCCGCCAGCACCGCCGAGACGGCGCCGATCACAGAGGCGGCGATGCCCGCGATGTGTCCCATGGGTTCCATCGCGATGGCATTGAGGTTGCCCAGGGTCAGGCCCGCCTGGAAGAAGATGAAGAACTGCCAGATCAGGAAGAGGGCAAAACCGTAGGGCTCGAAGAGGCCGCCCGGATCGAGGAAGAGCACCAGCCCGCTGACCAGGATCTGCCCGCCCAGGGTGATCGTCACCAGCAGGCGCATGCCGTAGCGGATCACCAGGACCGCGTTGAGGATGGTGGCCGACCCGGCGATCAGGGCGATGGCGCCGAACCAGTAGGGAAAGGTCTCCTCCCGGGCGAACTCTTCCATGTAGATCGGCTGGATCATCATCAGGGTGAGGAAGAGCATGCCCATGGCCAGGCTCTGCACCAGCAGGGAGACCCGCACCGCGCCGTCGCCAAAGATTTCGCGCAGGGCGTCCCAGATCAGCCTAAAGCGCAACGGGCGGCGGTGCTGCGGCGCCAGGGTCTCGGGCATCCGCAGGCCCATCCAGACCATGGTGACGACGGCAAAGAGCATGAAGGCCACGAAAATGCCGCGCCAGCCCGAGCCGAGGATGATCAGCGCGCCGAGCGCCGGGGCAAAGGCCGGCACGATGGTGAAGATCATCATCACGAAGGAGACGATGCGCGCCATGGCCCGGCCCGAGTAGAGATCGCGCACGATGGCGATGGCCACGACCCGCGGCCCGGCGGCACCAAGGCCCTGGACGACCCGCGCGGCCAGCATCACTTCCAGCGTGCTGCTTGCCCAGGCGACGGCGGCGGCCAGGATGTAGAGGCCCGAACCGAAGAAGAGCACCCGGCGCCGCCCGAAGGCGTCCGAGAGGGGGCCCGCGACGAAGGTGCCGATGCCCATGCCCAGCACGAAGGTGCTCAGCACCAGCGAGGCGCGGTAGCCGGAACTCGGGGCCAACTCCTCCGCGATGTCCGGCAGGGCGGGCAGCATGGCATCTATGGAAAAGGCAATGGTGGCGAACATCATTGCGATCAACGCAACGAATTCGGCCCGGCCCATTGGAAAACGGTCGACTAGATTACTCAAGTTTTGCTCCCTGCGGCGCCGGTTATCAGTTCTGACGCTCACTGGCGTCAGGCCTAGCGCGCGGCGGCCGGCAATTCAATCATGAATTGAATTTCTGCCCGCTGAATCGACGTCAGACCGAGTTTGGGTGCCTCAAAAGCACGTTTGATGGACGTTACGCAGAAACCGATTACGCAGTCGGGCAACCCTGTCAGGCGGCCCGGCGGATGACAAGACACGTTGCCGTGCCCGGTGGGATCAGTGGCTTTCCTCGGCCAGGCCCGCGTTGCCGGGGCTGCACCGCCAGATCGCCTGGATCGGCGGTGTCGTGGCCTTGCCGCCGCACCAGAGGTGCAGCCGCACCCGCGACTTGCCGATCGTCATGGTGGTGATTCCGGTGGGCCGAGGCGGCGGCGGCAGGGCCTCCACCAAGGTGATCTGCGACTGATCCATCTTGCAAAACCCCTCACGCGCGGGGCCACGGGGGCCCCTTGACCCGAGGGTAGGCGCAAGCGCGGGGATTGGCAAAGGCGATGTTGCGGGCCGCGCCGCGCTGTGGCGCTTTCGCCGCAGTTGCCGTCTCAGCCCTTGGCGGCCTCGGTCAGCTCGGCAATGACCTGCTCCCAAAGCTCGGGCGGCTGGGCGCCGGGCACCGCGTGGCGGTTGCCGACGATGAAGGTGGGGACGGAGTTGACCCCCATCTCGCGGCTGTGGGCGTCGCGCTGGCGGATGCTCTCGCGGTCCTCGTCAGTCTTCAGGAGGCGGGCCACCACGGCTGCGTCCATCTCGATGGAATCGGCCACATCGGCCAGGACCTCGGGGTCGCCGATGTCGCGGGCCTCCACGAAGTAGGCCTTGAATAGCGCCGAGACGGCCGCCGTCTGGCGCCCCTCGATCCCCGCCCAGTGGATCAGGCGGTGGGCATCGAGGGTGTTGGGGGTGCGCTCCATGGCCTCGAAGTTGATCGTCAGCCCGGCCTTCTCTGCATGCTCCACGACCGGGGCATAGGCCTTCACCGCGCCCTCCTTGCCGCCGAACTTGGCCTCCAGGTAGGTGCGCCGGTCCATTCCCTCGGCGGGCATGTCGGGGTTGAGCTGGAAGGGGTGCCACTCGATCTGGAAGGGGTGATCGGGGTGCGCCAGCAGCGCCTTGTCCAGGTGCGTCTTGCCGATGTAGCACCAGGGGCAGATCGGGTCCGACATGATGTCGAGCTTGATGGGCGTCGTCATTCCTGTTCCTTCCAGAGCTGCCGCAGGGCGCGGCGTTGCAGCTTGCCGTTGGCCCCGGTGGGCAGGGCCGCCAGGTGCCGGTAGAGGCGGGGCTGCTTGTAACGGGCCAGGCGGTCCTCTGCAAATGCCGCCAGATCGGCCTCGGGCAGGGCGGCGGGGCCGGTGTAGAAGGCCCCGATCACGCTAACGTCCTGCTTGACCGCCACCTCGGCGCAGCCCACCGCCTCGATCCCGGGATGCTCCAGCAGCACCGCCTCCACCTCCAGCGGCGAGACGCGGAAGCCGCCGGCGTTCATCATGTCGTCGCCCCGGCCCATGTAGGTGATCTGGCCCGCCCCATCCATCACCCCCTGGTCGCCGGTCAGGAACCAGTCGCCCTGAAAGCGGGCCGCCGTGCCCTCGGGGTCGTCGAAGTAGCCCAGCATCAGGCCCGGATCGCTGCGGTGCACGGCGATGGTGCCGGGCTGCCCGGCGGGCAGGGGCCCCTCGGGGCCGAGGATCGCCACCCGTCGCCCCTCCTGCGGCTGACCAAGCGTGCCTGGCGCCGCTGGCCGCCCGGGACAGCCCGAGATGAAGGTGGAGCATTCGCTCATGCCGTAGGCCTCGAAGATCGGCCGCCCCGTCGCCGCCTCGAAGGCCTCCCGCACGGCGGCGGGCAGCTTCTCGCCCGCGCTCAGCCCGTGGCGCAGGGCGGGCAACTCCAGCCGAGGGGCGCCCTTGAGCATCTGCCGGTAGACCCCGGGAGCGGCGGCAAAGATCGTCGCCTCGTGTGCCTTGAGCAGCCCCGGCAGGTCGCCCGCCGGGGTGCCGGGGGCCGGGATCAGGGCGGTGGCGCCGCAAGTCCAGGGGTCCATCAGCCCGGTGCCGAGCGTGTAGGTCCAGTTGAAGGCGCCCGCGTGCAGCATCCGGTCCTCGGCGCCCAGTCCGTACCAACCCTGAAACATCATGCGCCGCGCCAGGATCGCCCGATGGGCGTGCATCACGGCGGAGGGGCGGCCCGAGGTGCCGGAGGTGTAGATGATGTAGCCCAGCCGCTCCGGATCGCTCCGGTGCCAGTCGGCGGGGGGCAGGTCGCGCATGTCGCGCAGCGCCTCCAGCGGCAGGATCAGCGGGCTCTCGGGGCAGGGCACCTCCGGGTCGCGCAGGATGGCGCGGGGGGCGAGGCTGTCGATGATCTTGGCCACCTCGGACGCCGTGAGGGCGGCGGCGGTGGGCACCGGCACTAGCCCGGCGGCCAGGGCACCGAGGTAGGCGATGGGAAAGTCCGGCCTGTTGCCGAGCCGCATGAGCACCACGTCGCCGGGCACAAGCCCGCGCCCCAGGAGCCCCGCCGCCGTGCCCCGCACTGCCTGGCGCAGCCGCCCGTAGCTCCAATCGTCGCGCCCGGCGGGATCGAGCACCGAGAGCGCCAGGGCCGCGTCCGGGGCGCCGCCCGCGGTCAAGACATATTCGGCCAGGTTGAAGTCTGCGCGTGCCATGGCTCTGCGCTAGCCCCTTCGGGGTGCCGTTGCAAGCGCCCCGGGGCAACTATATAGCAGCTTCATGACAGACCACGCGCCCCCCTCCCTGATCCAGATCGCCCGCGCCAGCGGCGAGGCCGACCTGGTCCCCCCGGTGGACCTCGGCGCCCGCGTGCGCGAACTGCGCAAGGCCCGCGACTGGACCCTGGAACAGGCGGCGCGGCAGGCCGGCCTCGCCCGCTCGACCCTCTCCAAGATCGAGAACGGCCAGATGTCGCCCACCTACGAGGCGCTGAAGAAGCTGGCCGTGGGGCTGGAAATCTCCGTGCCGCAACTCTTCACCCCGCCCGCGGCGGAGAAGATCAACGGCCGCATGGCCCTGACCCGCGCGGGCGAGGGCACGGCCAAGGCCACCACCACCTACGAGCACGAGCTCCTCGGCGACCAGCTGCGCAAGAAGCAGATGCTGCCCTACCGCGCCCGGGTGCGGGCCCGCTCGATGGAGGAATTCGACGGCTGGGTGCGCCACGACGGGGAGGAGTTTCTCTACGTCCTCACCGGGGTCATCACCCTCTTCACCGAGTTCTACGAGCCGGTGGAGATGCGCCGTGGCGACAGCGCCTATTACGACGCCACCATGGGCCACAACGTGGTCTCGGTGAGCCCCGAGGATGCGACGATCCTCTGGGTCACCTCGCTGGTCTAGTCACTCCTCTTCCCACCACCAGACCTCGGGCATGAAATTCGGACCGTCGCCGTAGATCGGCAGACTGTCGGGGTACTTCATGCGGGCATCGTGGGCGATCCGGTCCACCGTGAACTGCCAGACGGGGATCACGTAGCGCCCCGCCGTGAGCACCCGGTCGAGCGCCCGCACCGCGGCGCGGAAGTCTTCCTGGCTGCGGGCGGTGAGCATCTCGTCGATCATGGCGTTGATGGCCGGGTTCGTCGCCCCCATCACGTTGCGCGAGCCCGGCTGCTCGGCCGCCGCCGCGCCCCAGTAGTAGCGCTGCTCGTTCCCCGGAGAGAGCGAGAGGGCGCGCCGGAAGGTGGTCATGTCGAAGTCGAACTCCTCCAGCCGCCGCACCGCCTGGGCGCCATCCACCACCTCCAGCCGGGCCTGGATGCCCAGCCGCTCCAGCGCGCCGATGTAGAGGTCGGCGATCTTCTCGGAGCCCTGGATGTCCTGGGCGCTGCCCTTGGAGACGAGGATCGAGAAGCTCAGTGGCTCGCCCGCCGCGTTGCGCATCACCCCGTCGTCGCCCGCCGCATAACCGGCCTCCGCCAGGAGCTTCATGGCGGCCCGGATGCCGCGCCGGTTGCGCGCGGAGCCGTCCGAGACGGGCAGGGCATAGCCCTCCAGCGTGCCCGGCGGCAGCTCTTCGGCAAAGGGTTCGAGCAGGGCGCGCACCCGGCCCTCGGCGGGGCCTTCCGCCATCGCCAGCTCGGAGTTGGAGAAGTAGGAGGTGATCCGGGGCAGGGCGCCGCCGGTCAGGGTCTCGTTGATGAACTCGAAGTTGAAGGCCTGGATCATCGCCTCGCGCACCCGCCAATCGTCGAAAGGGGCGCGGCGGGTGTTCATCACCAGTCCGGTCATGCCCGAAGGCTTCTGATGCGGGAACTCGGACTTGATGACATCGCCGCGTTCGACGGCGGGAAAGTTGTAGCGGGTCTCCCAGGTCTCGGCGTTGAACTCCCGGCCCGCGCTGATCTCGCCCGCCTTGAAGGCTTCGAAGAGCACGTTGCCGTCGCCGTAGAAATCCAGCTTGATCTGGTCGAAGTTGTGGGTGCCGCGCCGAAAGGGGATCTCAGCGCCCCAGTAGTCGGGGTTGCGCGTCAGGGTCACCTGGCGGCCCGCGTCGAAGTCGCTCACAACGTAGGGCCCGGTGCCCAGCGGCACCTCCTGCAATGGCGCATCGGCGAAGTCCTGGCCCTCCCACTGGGCCTTCTTGAGGATCGGCCGCATCCCGGCCAGCAGCGCCAGCTCGCGGTTCTCGGTGTTAAAGGTCAGCCGCACCTTGCGCGGGCCGGTCTGCTCGATGCTTTCGATCTGCGCATAGAGCCCGTGGTAGCGCGGATGGCCTTCGGTCCCCAGCAGCTCGTAGGAGAAGATCACGTCCGCCACCGTGACCGGACTGCCGTCCGAGAATCGGGCCTCCTCGCGCAGGGTGAACTCGACCCAGGAGCGCGACTCATCCGTCTCCACGCTTTCCGCCAGGAGGCCGTAGAGGGTGAAGGGCTCGTCCCAGGAGCGGCCCATGAGGCTCTCGTGGGTGAAGAAGGGCAGTTGCCAGGGGCTGGTGCCCTTGAGCACGAAGGGATTGAGGCTGTCGAAGCCGCCCGTGTTGCCCAGCACGATCTCGCCGCCCTTGGGGGCTTCGGGGTTCACATAGGGCAGGGACACAAAATCCGGTGGGAGAGCGGGCTCTCCATACATAGATATCCCGTGCCGGGGCTCGGCGCTGGCGAATCCCCCCCAGGCAAGAAGTGAAGAAAGCGCCGCAAGGCGCCCCAGTTTCAGGAAAAAATCCGCACTCATATTTTCAACAATCCCGCTCGGCCCTTGTTTTGTGGGCCCAATGAATACCGGGCGCGCCCGGCGGCTGCAAACTTTTAGCTTGGCCTTATCCACATGATATTCTATAAAGAGGGCACTGCTCGATAGGTTTCTTGCCTGTATGAAACCTGCCTCAATAACTTAACGCCAGCCTCGTGCTGGCGTTTTTTTTTGGCCGCGCCGGGGCGCTTTGCCTTTTTCCCGCCCTCTGGCCCCTTGGCCTTTCCTCGCTCCTTCTGTCGCCTATAGTGCAGGTGCAGCATCGGCACCCGCCGCAGAGGAGAAGACAGCATGGCATTCACGATCGACCTGAGCGGCAAGCAGGCCGTCATCACCGGCTCCAATTCCGGCATCGGCCTGGGCATCGCCTGGGAGTTCGCCCGCGCCGGGGCGGATGTGGTGCTCAACTCCTTCACCGACCGCGAGGAGGACCACGCCATCGCCCGCGAAATCGCCGAGACCTGCGGCGTCACGGCGCGCTACATCGCCGCCGACATGTCCCAGGGCGCGGACTGCCGCCGCCTCGTGCGCGAGGCCGGGCGCTGCGACATCCTGGTGAACAACGCGGGCATCCAGCACGTCGCCCCGATTCCCGAATTTCCCGCCGAGAAGTGGGACGCCATCATCGCCATCAACCTCTCGTCCGCCTTCCACACCACCGCCGAGGCCCTGCCCAAGATGCGCGCGGCGGGCTGGGGCCGGGTCATCAACATCGCCTCGGCCCACGGCCTCACGGCCTCGCCCTACAAGGCGGCCTACATCGCCGCCAAGCACGGTATCGTCGGCCTGACCAAGACCACCGCGCTGGAGACCGCGCGGGAGCCCATCACCTGCAACGCCATCTGCCCGGGCTATGTCCTCACGCCCCTGGTGGAGTCCCAGATCCCCGACACGGCCAAGAAGTACGACATGACCGAAGAGGAGGCGAAGCAGAAGGTCATCCTCGAACGCCAGCCCAGCAAGGAGTTCGCCACCGTGGAGCAGCTTGGCGGCACGGCCACCTTCCTCTGCTCCGCCGCCGCCGACCAGATCACCGGCACGACCCTCTCCGTCGATGGCGGCTGGACCGCCCTCTGACCGTGGCGAAGAAGAAGCGCATCAACCTGGCCCTCCAGGGCGGCGGGGCCCACGGGGCCTTCACCTGGGGCGTGCTCGAGGCGCTGCTGGCGGACGAGGAGATCGAGATCTGCGGCATCTCGGGCACCTCCGCCGGGGCCCTCAACGGCGCCGCGCTCAAGGCCGGCTGGGTGGCCGACGGGCGCCAGGGGGCGCTAGCCAACCTCGCCTGGCTCTGGGAGAATGTCGCCGGGGTGCAGGATCCGCGCATGAACGCCTGGATGGCTCCCTGGGGCGTGGCCGCCCTGAGCCAGGCCCTGCAATACTCCTGGCCCGTGGCCATGTCGGATTTCCTCTCCAACGTCTCCTCGCCCTATGCCTACGGGCCCTTCTACCGCAACCCGCTGACGGACATCGTGCGCCGCTTCGACTATGACCGCGTCTGCAACGGCGTGGCGCCCCTGCTCTTCATCTGCGCCACCCGGGTGCGCAACGGCAAGATCCGCGTCTTCTCGGGCGACGAGATCGGCCCCGAGGCGATCATGGCCTCGGCCTGCCTGCCGACGCTCTTCCAGGCGGTCGAGATGGAGGACAGCGAAACCGGCCGCGTCGAGGCCTTCTGGGACGGCGGCTATACCGGCAACCCGGCGCTCTTCCCGCTCTACGACAGGGGCCTGCCGGATGACGTGGTGATCGTGAACATCAACCCGCTGGAACGCGACGACATCCCCCGCACGCCGAAGCAGATCCAGAACCGGATCAACGAGATCAGCTTCAACACAAGCCTCCTGCGCGAGCTGCGCGCCATCGACTTCGTGCAGCGCCTGATCGAGGAGGGGGCGGTGAGCGAGAAGCGCATGAGCCGCGTGCGGGTCCACATGATCGCCGACGATGCGCTCATGGCCAAGCTCTCGGTGGCGACCAAGCTGGTGCCCAACCCCGCCGTCATCGGCACCCTGCGCGAGGCCGGCCAGGCGGCGGCGCAGCAGTTCCTGAAGGAGCACAAGGAGAAGATCGGCCAGCAGAGCTCGGTCGATCTCCGGGCCATGTTCAACTGACCGCTCAGACCTTCTCGGGGCTCTCCTCGTCGAGCTTCTCGACCAGCTCCACCATCGAGCTGTCGCCGTTCTTGCGCCGGTCCGAGGGATAGACAAGCCCAGCCGAGATCACCAGCTTCGCCGCATCCTCGACCGTCATGTCGAGCAGGATCACGTCCTCCTTGGGCAGGAAGAGCAGGAAGCCCGAGGTGGGGTTCGGCGTGGTCGGCAGGAAGACCGAGACCATGGGCCCCTCGGGGTGGGCCTTGGCGGCCACCTCGCCCTTGGCATCGGTGGAGATGAACCCCAGCGCCCAGATGCCCTTGCGCGGATACTCGATCAGGCAGGCCGTCTCGAAAGAGCGTTCGGACTGGGCGAAGATGGTCTCGGAGATCTGCTTGATCCCCGAGTAGATCGTGCGCACCACCGGGGTCCGTTCCACCAGCCCCTCGGCAAAGCGGATCAGGGAGCGGCCGATCAGGCCCTTGGCCATCCAGCCCACCACCACGGTGAAAAGCAGGAAGATCACCACCCCGAGGCCGCGCACGTTGAACTGGACGGACGGATCGAGCCCGAAGAAGTCCTGCAACATCCTGTCGGGGTGGTAGGCCTGGGGCACCAGCGGCAGGACAAAGCCGTCGATCCAGCCCACGACTGACCAGATCAGCCAGATCGTCAGGCCCACCGGGGCGATCACCACCAGCCCCGTGAGGAAGGAGGCGCGCAGGCGGCCCATCAGGGTGGCGCGCTTGGGCTCCGGGGGCGGTTCAAGGTCGAAGGGCGTGTTCATCAGGCGGAATCCGGCGAGTTCTGGTTAATAGCTAGGTCTTTTGCCGGGGAACGACAATGTTGCGCCCCCCTTTGGCCGGGGCGCGCGGCGCCAGTGCCGCAAGATCAGGCGCTCCGGGCCGCCAGGGCGCCGGCAATCCGCGCCCCGAGCCGGGCATTGTTGCGCACCAGGGCAATGTTCGCGGTCAGCGAGCGGCCCTCCGTCAGCTCGAAGATCCGTTGCAGCAGGTAGGGGGTGACCTCCTTGCCGCTGATCCCGTGGGCATCGGCATCGCTCTGGGCCTGGGCGATGATCGGCGCCAGGTCTTTGGCCGGGATCTCGTCCTGCTTGGGGATCGGGTTGGCCACCAGTTGCCCGCCCGGCAGGCCCATCTCGCCGCGCATCCGGTGGGCCGCGGCAATCGCCTCGGGGGTGTCCAGCCGCAGGGGCGCACGCAGCCGCGAGGTGGCGCTCCAGAAGGCCGGGAAGCTGTCCTGCCCGTAGGCGATGACGGGCACGCCCTGGGTCTCCAGCACCTCCAGCGTCTTGGCCACGTCAAGAATCGCCTTGGCCCCCGCCGCCACCACGGTCACCGGGGTCTGGGCCAGCTCCATCAGGTCGGCCGAGATGTCGAAGCTCTGCTCAGCGCCGCGGTGCACCCCGCCGATGCCGCCGGTGGCAAAGACCTCGATCCCGGCCAGCCGCGCGGCGATCATCGTGGCCGCCACGGTGGTGGCCCCGGTGCGCCCGGCGGCCAGGCAGACGGCCATGTCCGCCCGGCTCAGCTTGGCGACGCCGCGGGCCTGGGCCAGGGCCTCGAGCTGGCTGTCATCCAGGCCGATGTGCAGCCGCCCCTCGATCACCGCGATGGTCGCCGGGCAGGCCCCCTCGGCGCGGACATCCTCCTCCACCTGGCGTGCCACCTTGAGGTTGTCGGGGTAGGGCATCCCGTGGGTGATGATGGTGCTTTCCAGGGCCACGATGGGGGTGCCCGCCGCGCGGGCCGCCTCCACCTCGGGGCTGAAGTGCAGGGGCAGGGTCATATTTCCGTCTCTCCCGAAACATAGAGGGCGGCGGCGGAGAGGGCCTCTTCCAGGGCCGCTTCCGCCTCCAGGCCGCGCCGTTCGGCGGCAATGTGGGCCGCCATGAAGGTATCGCCCGCGCCGGTGATGCGGGTCACCGTCACCTGGGGCGGGCGCCGGGTCAGAAGGCCCGCAGCACCGCCCACCGTGGTCTCGGCGGCGCCGTCCGTCACCACCACGCGCCGGGCGCCGCGCGCCAGCAGCCCCTTGGCCGCATCGGCGGAGTGGGTGAAGGCCGTCTGGCAAAGCAGCCCGGCCTCCTCCAGGTTCACGTAGAGGGTGCCGCGCCGGGCCAGGATGAAGGGGCTGAGCCGCAGGGCCTTGCCGGGCGAGGCCGGGGCCACCCGCAGATCGGCCTCGGCCAGGAGCGGGCTGCGCGCCATCCGGTCCAGCAGGTCCAGCGTGAGGTTGCCGTCCAGCGCCACGGCGCCCCGGTAGGGCGCGGCGAGGCTGCCATCCTCCAGGGGCCGCAGGATCTTGTCGCCCGCCGCCTCCAGCGAATGGGCATCGGCAATGGCGGCGATCAACCCGTTGGAGCCCTCAACGGCCATGTACTGGTCCGTCGGCAGGTCGTCCGAGCGGTAGATGAAGCGGGTCTCCAGGCCCCGCGCGTCGCAGGCGCGGATCAGCTCGTCGCCCTCGGTGTCGCGGCCCACGGCGGAAAGCAGGGCGGGGCGCAGACCGAAGCGGGCCAGGGCCATGCCGATGTTGAGGGCCACGCCGCCGGGCAGGCGGGTGATCCGCCCCGGCATGTCGGAGCCCTGGCGCATGGGCGTTTCGGCCCGTCCGATCACGTCCCAGAGGACCGATCCGATGCAGAGAATGTCAGGTGTCGCGCTCATGGGCGCATCTAGCCCCCCGGGCGGGGGGGCCGCAAGGGCGCTTAGTCCGCGGGCACCTTGAAGCTCATCCCGGCCCAGAGGCTCTGCCAGACGGGGGCCTCCGGGTCCTCCGCCCCGAGCGGCTGAATCACCACGGCGTCAAGCAGGTACTCGTGCCCCGGCTGGACCGGGATCTCGGCCAGCCCCTCGGCATCGGTGCGGTGCAGGGTGATCGCCACGGCGCCCGAGGGGGCGCGCTCGAAGACCTCCACCTGGGCATCGCCGCGCGGCGCCCCCTCATGCAGCAGGCGCACCCGCATCGGCCCCTCGAAGCCCGCCGCGTAGGGGTTGGTCAGGGCCACGAACTCGGTGGCCAGCCCCATCTCCCGGTCGCTGCCCGCGCCATCGCCCACGGCAAAGAGCGCCTTGACGTGGCGGGTGTAGCTTTCCTGAAACCGGTCCGTCGGCCAGCCCGCCGCGCGGTGCTGCTGCACCCCCTCGCGGTGGTCCTTGTGGGCCAGGAAATTGAGGAACTTGGGCCACTCCGTGTAGGTCACCGTGGAGGGCGTCGTCTCGTGCGCCACCACCACCAGCCCCTCCGCGGGCGCAGTCACGTCGAGCGCGGGATTGTCCCCCGAGCGCGGCGTCAGGGCCTCCACCCCGGCGGCGCTGGCCATCTCATAGCGGCTGCTGCTGCGGTCGAAGTAGGAAAGGGTCGTGCCCTCGAATTCCTGCCCGTTCTTGAAATGGCCCTGTAGTCTTTCGCCGCTATCCACTTGATATTGGAACGGTTCGATCCAGAATTCATGGGCATTGGCAGGCAGGGCGGCCAGCAGCAGCAGGGCGGCCGGAACAAGACGGGACAGACGCATGAAGATCACTCACCTTTGGTTTCACCTGAAGCTGGCGGCGCTGGCGCTCTTGTCAAGCCTCCTTGTCTGGAGCGGCAGCGCCCAGGCGCACGAACTCCAGCCCACCGTGGCCGACCTGACCGTCGCCGAGGGCACCGCCGAACTGGTGCTGCGGCTCAACATCGAGGCCCACCTGGCCGAGATCGACCTCGACGGCCTGACCGACACCGACAATGCCGCCAACGCGGAGGACTACGACAGCCTGCGCGCCCTCCCGGCCGAGGAGATCGCGGCGCGCGCGCCGGACCTCCTGGCGGAGTGGAACGAGCTGCCGCTGATCACCCTCGACGGCACGCCGGTCACCCTCACCTCCGGCGCCCTCTCGGTGCCCGAGGGGATCGACCCGGAGCTGGCGCGCACCTCGGAATGGACCCTGCGCGCCGAGGGGCTGGACCCGGCGGCCCAGAGTCTCACCTTCGCCTGGCCCGAGGGGGCCGGCCCCATCGTGCTGCGCCAGCAGGGGGTGGAGGAGCCCTTCACCGGCTACCTCGAGGGCGGCAGCGTGAGCGACGAGATCGCGCTTGCCGGGGGCGACGCGGCCACCGGCTGGCAGACCTTCGTGGCCTACATCCCCGTGGGCTTCGATCACATCCTGCCCCAGGGGCTGGACCACATCCTCTTCGTCCTGGGGCTCTTCTTCCTCTCCACCCGGCTCGGGCCGCTGCTCTGGCAGGTCTCGGCCTTCACCCTGGCGCACACCGTGACCCTGGCGCTCGGCGCCCTCGGCTGGGTCAATATTTCCGGCGCCATCGTGGAGCCGCTGATCGCCGCCTCCATCGTCTACGTGGCGGTAGAAAACATCTTCTTCTCGCGCCTCTCGCCCTGGCGGCCCGCCGTGGTCTTCGGCTTCGGCCTGCTGCACGGGCTCGGCTTCGCCTCGGTCCTGGCCGAGTTCGGCCTGCCCCAGGCGCAGTTCATCCCGGCCCTGATCGGCTTCAACATCGGCGTCGAGGTGGGGCAGCTCACGGTCATCGCCATGGCGGCGATCCTGATCTGGCTGGCGGTCCACGCGGCCCGCGTCGCCCCCCTGGAGGGGCTGGAGGAAGAGGTCCGCGAACATGAGGTCATGTTCCGCGCCCTCTCCGTCTCGGGCTCGCTGCTGATCGCCCTGATCGGCGCCTGGTGGGTGATCGAAAGGACGCTGCTCTAGGGCAGCGCCCCGGCCCCTCAGGACATGGCCGAGACCATCTCGGCCAGGGCCTTCTTGGGCTCCCCGCCGCGCCAGATCTCCTCGCCGATGCCGAAGAAGTCGGTATGGGGGGCGAGGGCGCGGATGCGCTCCAGGTCGAGCCCGCCCTCGGCGACCACGGGCACCTCGATCATTTCGGACCACCACTGGAAAAGCTCCGCCTCGGCGTGGCTGCCGTCGCCCAGGGCGCCGGCCTGCACGGGGCCGAAGCTCACATAGTCGGCCCCGGCCTCGCCCGCCGTCATGCCCTCGTGGCGCGAGCCGTGGCAGTAGGCGCCGACGATGGCCTCGTCTTCCAGCTCCTTGCGGGCCTGGCGCACGGACCGGGCGGCATCGCCCAGGTGCACCCCGTCAAGACCCAGCCGCTCCACCAGCAGAAGGTGATCGGCGATCACCAGGGCCACGTCGCGGGCGTGGGTCACCTCGCGCAGGGCATCGGCGGCGCGGGCCAGGCGGTCCTCGTCGCGGGTCGCCAGGGCCAGCCGCACGCAGGCCACCTCATGGGCGTCCAGCAGGGCGGCAAGCTGGCCGGGAAAGGTGCTCAGTTCGATCTCGGGGGGCGTGATCAGGTAGATCTGCGGCCGGTCGGGCGTGGTCATGCCGGGGTCCTCAAGTGATGTTGCCGGTGTCACTAGCCGAAGGGGCCGGAAAAGGAAACTGCTTTGGCAGGCCCCGCGCGCACCCCCGCCCGCCATCTTGCGCCACGCCCCCGGCGCCACTATGAGGCCCCCATGATCACCCCGCCGACCATCCCCGCCTTCGTCCTCGTCCGCCCCCAGATGGGCGAGAACATCGGCGCCGCCGCCCGCGCCATGTGGAACTTCGGGCTCGAGCACATGCGCCTCGTGGCCCCGCGCGACGGCTGGCCCAACCCCTCCGCCACCGCCCTGGCCTCGGGCGCCGGGCGCCTGCTGGACGAGGCCCGGCTCTGCGCCGACCTGCCCGAGGCGCTGGAGGATTGCGACTTCGTCTTCGCCACCACGGCGCGCGACCGGGATCTCACCAAGCCCCACTTCACCCCCGAGGCGGCCATGCAGGAAGCCGCCACCCGCATCGCCGCGGGCCAGCGCGTGGGCGTGCTCTTCGGGCCGGAGCGGGCCGGGCTGGAGAACGAGGACATCGCCCGCGCCAATGCCATCGTCTCGGTCCCGGTGAACCCGGCCTTCCCCTCGCTCAATCTGGCCCAGTGTGTCCTGCTGATGGGCTACGAATGGCGCCGCCAGAGCGCCGAGGTGCCCCAGCGCGGCACCGATCTGGCGGGCACCGACTGGGCCTCGGGCGGCGAGGTGGAGCACCTGGCGCGCCACTACGAGGAGCGCATGGAGGAGGCGGGCTTCTTCTTCCCCGAGCACAAGGCGGGCTCCATGAAGCTCAACCTGCGCAACATGTGGTCTCGGATGCCCCTGACCCGGGCCGACGTTCAGATGCTGCACGGCATGATGCGGCAAATGGTGCGTTGGAAAGAGCGCGGCTGACCTGCTAGATCGCGGATCAACCCGGGTCGGGCCGGGCAGGGCGGCTCTAGACCTTTGCCGCCCCCTGGCCTAGGACCTTTCCGAGACCAGAAGAGGCGCGCCATGGCAGAAAAACGCAAGCTGTTCGAGGAGGTCGAGGGCACCACCTCGGACCGTCCCCAGGCCCAGACCGGCATCATCGACCGCGGCCGCGACGGCGCCCGCCGGGCGATCCGCATCTGGCTCATGGTGCTCTTTGCGCTGGTCTTCGTGATGATCGCCGTCGGCGGCATGACCCGGCTCACGGATTCCGGCCTCTCCATCACCGAGTGGCGCCCCATCACCGGCGCCCTGCCGCCCCTCTCGGCGGCGGAATGGGAGTCGGAGTTCGAGAAGTACAAGCAGATCGACGAGTTCCAGCTCCAGAACTCCTGGATGACCCTGGCGGACTTCAAGGTCATCTACTGGTGGGAATGGGGCCACCGCCAACTCGGGCGGGTCATCGGCCTGGTCTGGTTCCTCGGCTTCGCCTGGTTCCTGCTGCGCCGCCAGGTGCCCGCGGGCTGGACGCCCCGGCTGCTCTTCCTAGGCGGTCTCGGCGGCCTCCAGGGCGCCATCGGCTGGTGGATGGTGGCCTCGGGCGTCACCTCGGGCGAGGGGATGCTGGACGTGGCCAGCTACCGCCTGGCGACCCACCTCGGCCTGGCCTTCGTGATCCTGGGCTTCATCACCTGGTTCGTCCTGCTGCTGGGCCGCCCCGAGCGGGACCTGATGC
The DNA here is from genome assembly GCA_965212515.1 of Sulfitobacter sp. Lineage (GTDB taxonomy): Bacteria > Pseudomonadota > Alphaproteobacteria > Rhodobacterales > Rhodobacteraceae > Sulfitobacter. Next base: position 184,252 of record OZ243122.1, on the reverse strand, counting down.
AGGCCCGCCGCGCGAAGGAGGCCAAGCAATTCTCCCTCGCCACCGGCCTGATGCACTTCGCCTTCCTGCAGATCCTGCTCGGCGCCCTCGTGGCGGGGATCGACGCGGGCCGCTACTTCATCGACTGGCCGCTCATGCAGGGCCAGTTCTTCCCGCCCGACGCCTTCTCGCTCGAGCCCCTCTGGCGCAACTTCTTCGAGAACGCGGGCCTGGTGCAGTTCATGCACCGCATCTCGGGCTACCTGCTCTTCGTCTTTGGCGTGGTGGTCTGGCTGCGCGGCCGCCGCTCGGCCCATGCCGCCACCCGCTTCGCCTTCAACGCGGTGATGGCCCTTCTGACCCTCCAGGTGATCTGGGGCATCTTCACCGTCCTCTATGCCGCGCCGGTCCACATCGCCCTGGTCCACCAGGCCCTCGCGGTGGTGCTCTGGGTGCTCATCATCCGGGCCCGCTTCCTGGCCGGCTACCCCCTTGCCCAATCCCTCAGAGGAACCTGATATGACCCCCTACGACGACCTCATGGCCTACCAGCGCGAAACGGAGGCCCTGGCCCAGGTCGCGGGCCGCCTCGGCTGGGACCAGGAGACGGTGATGCCGCGCGGCGCAGCCCCGCAGCGGGCCGAGGAGATGGCGGCGATGGAATCCGTCCTCCACGCCCGCCGCGTGGCGCCCCAGGTGGCCGACTGGCTTTCCGCCATCGAGGAAGAGCACCTGGACCCGGTGGGCCGGGCCAACCTGCGCCACATCCGCCGCGACCATGCCCGCGCCGTCAAGGTGCCCGCCGCCCTGGCCGCCCGCATCGCCCGCGTCACCTCCGAAGCCCAGGGGATCTGGGCCGAGGCCCGCGCCAAGGACGACTTCGCCGCCTTCGCGCCGACCCTGACCGAGGTGATCGCGCTCAAGCGCGAGGAGGGCCAGGCCCTCGCCGCCGGCACCGAGGGCAGCACCTACGATGCCATGCTCCAGGACTACGAGCCCGGCACCACGGGGGCCGAGATCGAGGCCATGTTCGGCGCCATGCGTCCGGTCCTGTCCGAGCTGCGCGCCGCCGTCCGCGCCGCCAAGGCCCCGCCGCGCCTGGCGCACCGCTTCGAGGAGGCGGCCCAGATGAAGCTGACCCGCCAGCTCGCCCGCGCCTTCGGCTACGACATGGGCCATGGCAGGGTGGACAAGGCCGTCCATCCCTTCTCCTCGGGCTCGGGGCTCGACGTGCGGATCACCACCCGCACCAACGAGGTCGATCCCTTCAACTGCTTCTACTCCACCATCCACGAGGTCGGCCACGCCGCCTACGAGCAGGGGGTGGACCGCGCCTTCCTGCTGACGCCGCTGGGGCAGGGGGTCTCGATGGGGGTCCACGAAAGCCAGAGCCGCATCTACGAAAACCAGCTCGGCCGCAGCCGCGCCTTCACCGGCTGGCTCTACGGCCAGATGCGCGAGGCCTTCGGCGACTTCGGCGTGGCGGACGCGGAAACCTTCTACCGCATCGTGAACCGCGTGAACGAGGGTTACATCCGCACCGAGGCGGACGAGCTTCAGTACAACCTCCACGTCCTGATGCGCTTCGATCTGGAGCGTGCCCTGGTCTCGGGCGATCTCCAGGTGGCCGATCTGGAAGCCGCCTGGAACGACCGCTTCGAGGCCGACTTCGGCTATGCGGTGGACCGCCCCTCCAACGGCGTCCTGCAGGATGTCCACTGGTCCGTGGGCCTGCTGGGCTACTTCCCCACCTACAGCCTCGGCAACGTCTACGCCGGCTGCCTGCACGAGGCCCTGCGCGCCGATCTTCCCGATCTCGACGCCCAGCTCGCCCGGGGCGACACCTCCGCCGCCACCGGCTGGCTGCGCGCCAACGTCCAGACCCACGGCGGCCTCTATGAGCCGCGCGAGGTGATCGAGCGGGCCACCGGCAGCGCCCCCACCGAGGCGCCGCTGCTGGCCTACCTCAAGGCCAAGTTCAGCGATCTCTACAGGCTCTGACGGGGCCGCGGCGGGGCCTTGCAAGCCCCGCCCCCCTGGGGTCTAGTGCGGCCAAGCCACAGTGGAAGGAACTTCGGCCTTGGTCTCTCTCAACCGCGTCGTCATGCAGCCGCGCAGCCGCCGCATGATCCAGGCCCTCGGGCCGCAGGACCTCGAGGTGGCCGAGATTTCCGGCAAGTGGGGCCAGATGTTCGACTTCAAGAGCTACGAGCAGTTCTGGTTCCCCGAGTACGACATCTGCGCGGGCCCCTACCGCGATGCGGCGGGGGCGCCGCGCCAGTTTGACCTGATCCTCGCCAACCAGGTCTGGGAGCACCTCGACAGGCCCTACGCCGCCCTCGGCCACGTGCGCGAGATGCTGCGCCCGGGCGGCTTCTTCTGGGTCGCGGTGCCCTTCTTCGCTCCGCTGCATGCTGCCCCGCAGGACAACTCCCGCTGGTCCGCGCGCGGCCTCAAGAACCTCCTGATCGAGGGCGGCTTCGAGGAGGAGGCGATCACCGCCGAGGAGTGGGGCAACCGCCACGTCGCCCGCCGCAACCTCGAGGAGGTCTGGCCGCCCAGGTACGATGAGGCCACCGACGACATCAAGAACGACCCCCGGATGCCGATCTGCGCCTGGGCCCTGGCCCAGAAGAGCTGATGACCGAACGCACGGATTTTCCGCTGGTCCTCGCGCTCTGGGGGGCCGGGCTGGGGGCCGCGGCCCAGTACGGCAAGGTCTCCGTGATCTACGATCTGCTCCCCGCCACCTACCCGGAGGCGGGCGCCACGCTCGGCTTCGTGGTCTCTCTGGTGGGCTTCGTGGGCATCCTCTTCGGTGTCGTCGCCGGTCTCCTGGTGGCCCGCATCCGCTACCGCCGGGCGCTCCTCTCGGCGCTCTGGCTCGGGGCCGCCGTGTCGCTCTTCCAGGCGCTCCTGCCGCCCCTCTCCTGGATGCTCGCCAGCCGCGTCGCGGAGGGGCTCTCGCACCTCGCCATCGTGGTGGCGGCGCCGACCCTGATCGCCCAGCTCAGCGCCGAGCGTGACCGGGGCCTCACCCTGACCCTCTGGGGCACCTTTTTCGGCGTCGCCTTCGCGCTCCTGGCCTTCGCCGGGCGGCCCCTGGCCCAGGCGCTCGGCCCCGAGGCGCTCTTTGCCGCCCACGGCGCCTACATGGCGCTCTTCGCCCTCTACCTCTCGCGCCGCCTGAAAAGCCTGCCCCCCTCGGGCCCGCCGCCCGAGGTCTCCCTCGCCAGCGCCCTGCGGGTCCACCTGACGATCTACCGCTCGCCGCACCTCTCGGCGCCGGCGGCGGGCTGGCTCTTCTACACCTTCAGCTTCGTCTCGATCCTCACCGTCCTGCCGCCCTACATCGCGCCCGAGCTGCGCGGCCTGATCCTGGGCGCCATGCCGATCATGAGCATCGCGGTCTCCATGACCCTCGGCGTCTACCTGCTGCGCCACCTCTCCGCCGTGGCCGTCGTCATGCTCGGCTTCGGCCTCTCCTTTGCCTGCACCCTCTGGCTCTATCTCTTGCCGGGCGATCCCCTGGCCTGCCTCGCCCTCGCCGGGGCCATGGGCCTGATCCAGGGCGCCTCCTTCGCCGCCGTGCCGCAGCTCAACAGCGGGGCCGCCGCCCAGGCCCAGGGCAACGGCGCCATGGCCCAGATGGGCAACATCGGCAACACCGTGGGCACCCCGATCATGGCCCTCGGCCTCGCCGCCGCGGGCTACGCCGCCCTGCCGCTTCTCGCGGGCCTGGCCTTCCTGGCCGGCCTGCTGGCCCATCTCACGTTGCGGCAGATGCGCCGGTCGAACTAAATCGTTCCCCTTTCGTACTCATTTTTCGGTTGGAGATTTCGTCACCTCCACCTATGTACGATTGGTTAATGGGGGACCGATATGGCCGAGCTGAAAAACATCGAAGTCCGCGGCGCGCGCGAGCACAACCTCAAGTCCATCGACGTGGACATCCCGCGCGACCAACTGGTTGTCATCACGGGGCTTTCCGGCTCCGGCAAGAGCTCCCTGGCGTTCGACACGATCTACGCCGAGGGCCAGCGCCGCTATGTCGAATCGCTCTCGGCCTACGCGCGCCAGTTCCTCGACATGATGCAGAAGCCGGACGTGGACCACATTTCCGGCCTCAGCCCCGCCATCTCGATCGAGCAGAAGACCACCTCGAAGAACCCGCGCTCCACCGTCGGCACGGTGACCGAGATCTACGACTACCTGCGCCTGCTCTTCGCCCGCGTCGGCACGCCTTATTCACCCGCCACCGGCAAGCCCATCGAGGCCCAGCAGGTGCAGGACATGGTGGACCGGATCATGGCCATGGAGGAGGGCACCCGCGCCTACCTGCTGGCCCCCATGATCCGCGACCGCAAGGGCGAGTACCGCAAGGAATTCATCGAGCTGCGCAAGCAGGGCTTCCAGCGGGTCAAGGTGGATGGCCAGTTCTACGGGCTGGACGAGCCGCCGACGCTGGACAAGAAGTTCCGCCATGACATCGACGTGGTGGTGGACCGCATCGTCGTCCGCGAGGGGCTGGAGACCCGCCTGGCCGATTCCCTGCGCACCGCGCTTGATCTGGCCGACGGCATCGCCGTCCTGGAAACCGCGCCGAGCGAGGGCGAGCCCGAGCGCACCACCTTCTCCGAGAAGTTCGCCTGCCCCGAAAGCGGCTTCACCATCCCCGAGATCGAGCCGCGTCTCTTCTCTTTCAACGCTCCCTTCGGCGCCTGCCCGGAGTGCGACGGCCTCGGCAAGGAGCTCTTCTTCGACGAGCGCCTGATCGTCCCCGATCAGAACCTCAAGATCTACGACGGCGCCCTGGCCCCCTGGCGCAAGGGCAAGAGCCCCTACTTCAAGCAGACCATCGAGGCCATCGCCAAGCACTACCAGTTCAACCAGAGCACCCGCTGGAAGGACCTGCCCGAGAAGGTGCAGCAGGTCTTCCTGCACGGCTCCGGCAAGGAAGAGATCAAGTTCCGCTACGATGAGGGCGGCCGTGTCTACGAGGTCACCCGCGTCTTCGAGGGGGTCATCCCCAACATGGAACGGCGTTACCGCGAGACCGACAGCAACTGGATTCGCGAGGAGTTCGAGCGCTACCAGAACAACCGCCCCTGCGGCACCTGCGGCGGCTACCGCCTGCGCGAGGAGGCCCTGGCGGTCAAGATCGGCCCGGCCAAGGACCCCGAGCACCTGCTGCACGTGGGCCAGGTGGTGCAGATGTCGATCCGCGAGGCTTTTGACTGGTGCAACACGGTGCCCGAGCACCTCACGGTCCAGAAGAACGAGATCGCCCGCGCCATCCTCAAGGAAATCCGCGAACGCCTGGGCTTCCTGAATAACGTTGGCCTGGAGTACCTTACACTCTCACGTTCAAGTGGAACATTAAGCGGCGGCGAGAGCCAGCGCATCCGCCTGGCGAGCCAGATCGGCTCGGGCCTCACGGGCGTTCTCTACGTCCTCGACGAGCCCTCCATCGGCCTTCACCAGCGCGACAACGACCGCCTGCTCCAGACGCTCAAGAACCTGCGCGACCAAGGCAACACCGTGATTGTGGTGGAGCACGACGAGGAGGCCATCCGCGAGGCCGACTACGTCTTCGACATCGGCCCCGGCGCAGGCGTGCACGGCGGCCAGGTGGTGAGCCACGGCCCCCCCTCGGCCATCGCGGCGGACAAGAACTCCATCACCGGCCAGTACCTAACCGGGGTGCGCGAGATCTCCGTGCCCGCCACCCGGCGCAAGGGCAACCGCAAGAAGATCAAGGTGGTGAACGCCACCGGCAACAACCTCCAGAACGTCACGGCGGAGTTCCCGCTGGGCAAGTTCGTCTGCGTGACGGGCGTATCGGGCGGCGGCAAGTCCACGCTGACAATCGAGACCCTCTTCAAGACCGCCTCGATGAACCTCAACGGCGCCCGCCAGACGCCCGCCCCCTGCGAGACGATCAAGGGGCTGGAGCACCTCGACAAGGTGATCGACATCGACCAGCGGCCCATCGGCCGCACCCCGCGCTCCAACCCGGCCACCTACACCGGGGCCTTCACGCCGATCCGCGACTGGTTCGCGGGCCTGCCAGAGGCCAAGGCGCGCGGCTACAAGCCCGGGCGCTTCTCCTTCAACGTCAAGGGCGGCCGTTGCGAGGCCTGCCAGGGCGACGGGGTCATCAAGATCGAGATGCACTTCCTGCCCGACGTCTACGTCGAGTGCGAGACCTGCAAGGGCAAGCGCTACAACCGCGAGACGCTGGAGATCAAGTTCAAGGGCAAGAGCATCGCCGATGTGCTTGATATGACGGTGGAAGATGCGCAGGAATTCTTCGCCGCCGTGCCCTCGATCCGGGAGAAGATGGATGCGCTCATGCGCGTCGGCCTGGGCTACATCAAGGTCGGCCAGCAGGCGACGACGCTTTCGGGCGGCGAGGCGCAGCGCGTCAAGCTTTCCAAGGAGCTCTCGAAACGCTCCACGGGCCGCACCCTCTACATCCTCGACGAGCCCACCACGGGCCTGCACTTCGAGGATGTGCGCAAGCTCCTGGAGGTGCTGCACGAGCTGGTGGACCAGGGCAACTCCGTCGTGGTGATCGAGCATAACCTCGACGTGGTGAAGACCGCCGACCACATCATCGACATCGGCCCCGAGGGCGGCGATGGCGGCGGCCGCGTGGTGGCCACCGGCACGCCGGAGGAGGTCTCCGAGGTGGCGGAAAGCTACACCGGCCAGTACCTCCGCCCGATGCTGGAAAAACGCCGCCCGGTGGCCGCGGAGTAGCCCTACCTCAGGGCGCCGCGAGGCAGAGATCGAGGAGCCGGGCGAAATCCGCCCGCTCCAACCCATCGAAGTTCAGCGCCAGCGCCTCCAGCTCGCTTGCCCGCGTCGCCCCCAGCACCGGCTCGGCGAAGAGGTGAAACTTCTCCGACATTTCCGCGTCGGACAGGGGCAGGTCATTGTCCCCCTTCGGCGTGCGCGGCTCATCCTCGAAATGCCACCCGTCCCGCGTCTCGATCGTCACCTGGGCCCACCGCTTGCCCTTGGAGATGCGCGTGAAATGCGCATCGTCGATCAGCTCGATCCGCGCGCTCATGGCCTTTATCTCCGGGTCCCGCAGGCTCTCCGCCGCCAGCTCGGCCACCCCGATCCGCCCCCGCACGATCATCGTCGCCACCGGGTAGGCGATGCCGTAGGCAAACTCGTCCGGCGTCTCGGGAAAGTGCCCGGCCAGGCGGGTGGCATTGTGGAAGGTGCGGATCGCCACCCGCTCGATCTCCGCCGCCCGCAGCCCGTGGGCCTGCATCAGGTGGGCCACCGCGTCGATGCTCGGATGGGCCCAGCGGCAGCAGGGATAGGCCTTGTAGGAGGTATCCTCCACCGTGCGCCAGGCCTCACCGAGATCTGCCCAGAAGTCGGGCGCCTGCTCGCAGGTCAGGGCGGGCGCCCCGGTGAAGCCCTCGCGCGCCAGATAGGCCGCGACGATCCCCGAGGGCGCGCCCCAGCCGACCCCGTCGCGCAGGTTGGTGGGGTGGTCGATGCAGCGCATCATCTGGCTGCGCGGCCCGTGATACTCGCCGATCCCCGCCGCCTCGCGCAGGATCGCAGGCCCGCAGCCCAGCATCCGCGCCGCCGCCACGGAGACTCCCACGGCGCACCAGGCGCCCGAGGTGTGGTAGTCGGGGCAGGTGGCGTGTTGCGCCAGCCCGGCCCGGTAGGAAATCTCGTAGCCCACCGCCAGATGGGCGGCGAAGGCCGCGCCGCTCAGGGGCGCCTCCGCCACCTCCGCCATGGCCAGGAGCGCGGGAAAGAGCGCCGAGCCCGCGTGCCCCTTGCAGGGCGAGGTGGTGTCATGGGCATCGACGGCATCCACCGTGAAGGCCCCGGCCATCGCCGCCCCGGCGGGCGAGAAGGCACCCCCCGCCATCAGGCAGCGCGCCGTGCCCGCCTCCGTCACGCCGAACTGGAGCGCCGCCGCCCGGCGCGCGCGCAGGGCCATCCCGGTGGTGGCGCCCACGGCGGCCACCGCCATGGTGTCGGCAAAGGAGCGGCGCAGGATGGCCCGCAGCGCCTCCGGCAGGTCCTCGGGGCGCAGCTCGGCGGCGAAGGTGTGAAAGGGCAGGGACATGGCGCGGGCTCCTCCTGGGTGCCCCCAGCCTAGCCCGCTCCAGCCCGCTCAGATGCCTCTTTGCGACCTCAGCTGTCGCGGCCCCGCGCGGCAAAGCGCGGCAGCATGGCCGAGAAATCCTTGCCCCGGCCATCCTCGGCCTCGACGAACTGGCGATAGAGCTCCAGCGCCCGGGCGCCCATGGGCGTGTCGGCATCGGCCATTTCCGCCGCCTGCTGCGACAGCCCGAGGTCCTTCAGCATCAGCTCGGCGGCGAAGCCCGGCTTGTAGTCGTTGTCCGCCGGAGACTGCGGCCCGACGCCCGGCGCCGGGCAGTAGGCGTTCATCGACCAGGAGTAGCCCGAGGAGGTGGAGACCACGTCGAACATCTTCTGCCGGTCAAGGCCCAGCTTGTCGGCCAGGGCGAAGGCCTCGCAGGTGGCGATCATGGTCGCCCCGAGGATCATGTTGTTGCAGATCTTGGCCGCCTGGCCCGCCCCCGCCTCGCCGCAGTGAACGGCCTTCTGGCCCATGATCTCGAAAAGCGGCGCGGCCTTGGCGAAGGCCTCGACCGAGCCGCCGGCCATGAAGGTGAGGGTGCCGCCCGCGGCCCCGCCCACGCCGCCCGAAACGGGCGCATCGACAAAGTGCAGCCCCGCTTCCCGCGCCATCTCGGCGGCGGCGCGGGCGCTCTCCACGTCCACGGTGGAACAGTCCACCAGGGTGGCGCCGCGCTCCATCAGGGGCACCGCCTCGGCGGCGACGTCGCGCAGGATGGCGCCGTTGGGCAGCATGGTGATGACCACCTGGGCCCCGGCAACGGCGGCGGCGATGTCCGCAACCTCCTCGACCCCCTCGGCGCGGGTGCCCGCCACGTCGAAGCCGCGCAGGCGGTGGCCCGCCTTGGCCAGGTTTGTGGCCATGGGCGCGCCCATGTTGCCCAGTCCGATGAAACCGATGGTGAGGGATGTCATGGCCTTGCTCCTAGAATTTGAGGCCCCGGTCGCCCAGGGGTTGCAGCATTTTCGCGACCGCGGCGGTAGGCACGTCGCCCTCGGCGTACTGCCAGCGCGGGGTGCGGTCCTTGTCGATGATGGCGGCGCGGATGCCCTCCAGGAAGTCGCCATGCTCCATGGCCCGCGCGGTAAAGCGGTACTCCAGGTCCAGCGCCTTCTCCAGGGTCAGGCTGGGGCCGCGCAGCCGGTGCACGATCTCCACCGTGGCGGCCGCCGACAGGGGGGAGGCCCGGCCCAGGGCCTTGAGCGCGCCCTCGGCAAAGGCGCCGCCGTCGGCGCGCAGCAGGTTGCGGATGTCGGAGAGGGATTCGCCCGCGAAGAGACGGTCAATCTCCGGCTGCTGTTCGCGCAGGGTGCCGGGGGGCGGTGTCTGCCCTTCCAGCACCGCCGGGTCGCCGCCCTCTTCCAGCCGGGCGATGGCGGCGGGCCAGTCCGCCTCCGGCAGGTAGAGATCGGCAAAGCCAGCCAGGATCGCATCCTCCGGCCCCATGCGGGCGCCGGTGGTGCCCAGGTATTCGCCCAGCCGCCCCGGCGCGAGCGCCAGCATGAGAGAGCCGCCCACATCCGGCACCAGGCCGATGCCGCATTCCGGCATGGCGATCTGAGAGCTCTCGCCCACCACCCGGTGCGAGCCGTGACAGCCGATCCCGACGCCGCCGCCCATGGTGAAGCCCTGGAGGAAGGAGACCACGGGCTTGGGAAAGTGGAAGATCTTGTGGTTCAGGCGGTACTCGTCGGCCCAGAAGCGGCGGCCATAGTCGAAGTTGCCCGCCTTGCCGGTGGCATAGAGCTCGGCAATGTCCCCACCCGAGCAGAAGGCCCGCTCGCCTTCGGCGTCGATCACCACGCAGGCCACCGCGGCGTCGTCGCGCCAGGCCTCCAGCGCTTCCTCGATCGCCAGGCACATCTCGTAGGTGAGGGCGTTGAGCGCCTTGGGCCGGGTCAGGGTGATGCGGCCCGCACGGCCGGTGATGCGGATGTGAATGTCGCTCATCGGTTCTTCAGCATGTCCCGGGCCACGATGACCCGCATGATCTCGTTGGTGCCTTCCAGGATCTGGTGCACCCGCAGGTCCCGCACCAGCTTCTCGATCCCGTAGTCGGCCAGGTAGCCGTAGCCGCCGTGCAGCTGGAGGCACTGGTCAACCACCTTGCTGCCCGCTTCCGTCACGAACTTCTTGGCCATGGCGCAGAACTTGGTGGCATCGGGCGCGCCCTGGTCCACCTTCCAGGCGGCCTGGCGCAGGAAGGTGCGCGCCGCCTGCAATTCGATCTCCATGTCGGCCAGGCGCCACTGGAGCCCCTGGAACTGGTCGATGGCCTGGCCGAAGGCCTTGCGCTCGCCCATGTAGTTGAGCGTGGCATTGAGCGCGGTCTGGGCGGCACCCAGCGAACAGGCGGCGATGTTGAGCCTGCCGCCATCCAGGCCGATCATCGCATATTTGAAACCCATTCCCTCTTCACCCACAAGGTTACCCGCAGGAATGTCGCAATTGTCAAACTGCACCTGGGCCGTCGGCTGGCTGCGCCAGCCCATCTTCTCCTCCATGCCGCCAAAGGAGAGGCCCTCGGCACCCGCCTCCACCAGCACCGTGGAGACGCCCGCAGCCCCCGTGTCCGCGGTGCGTACCATGCAGACGTAGGCGTCGGAATAGCCGCCGCCCGAGATGAAGGCCTTGGTGCCGTTCAGGCGGTAGCCCTCGTTGGTCCGCTCGGCCCGCGTCTTGAGGGCGGCGGCGTCCGAGCCCGAGCCCGGCTCCGTCAGGCAGTAGCTCAGAACCGTGTTCATCGAGACGACGTCCGCCAGCACCCGCTCCTTGAGCTCCTCGCTGCCGAAGCTGTCGATCATCTTGGCGCACATGTTGTGGATCGAGAGGAAGGCCGCGACCGAGGGGCAGGCCATGGAGAGGGCCTCCATCACCAGGGTGGCGTCCAGACGGCTCAGTCCGGAACCGCCCGCCGCCTCGCTCACGTAGAGGCCGCCGAAGCCCAGCTCGCCTACCTGGGACCAGAGCTCCTTCGGGATGGTGCCCGCCTTCTCCCAGTCCCGGGCGTGGGGCGCGATGGCATCCTGGCCAAAGGTCCGGGCCATGTCGAATATCGCGGTCTGTTCTTCGGTCAGGGCGAAGTCCATGGGGTTCTCCGATGTGTGCCTTATTGAACGGCTGTTAAATTCTAATCTTTGCAGCAGTTTTGCAAGCACCCTCGTGGGCGGCGCTCAGAGATCCTGCTGGAACTCCTCGATCAGGTGCAGCACCACCGCCTCCGGCCCCGCGCCCTGGGCCGCCGCGGCATAGGCGGCGCGCTGCCGCGTGGCCGAGGTGCCCCCTTCAACCAGCACTTTAAGTCGTTCGATTTCAGACATGCAATCAAGTGCTTCCGCGTCCTGGCTGATCAACTGCATCAACTCCTCCATGAGCGCCCCGAAGGGCTTGATCTCGCGCGTGCCAAAGTCGATCAGGCCCTCGGTGGTGCCATAGCGCTGCGCCCGCCAGCGGTTCTCGTCGATCAGGAAGCGGTCATATTCGCGCCAGCGCAGATTTCCGTCGCGCAGCCGCAGGAGCATCCGCACCAGGCATTGCACCAGCGCGGCCAGGGCCAGGCTGTCGTCCAGCCTGGGCTGCATGTCGCAGATCCGGGTCTCCAGCGTCGGGTAGCTGCTCGAGGGGCGCAGGTCCCACCAGATCTTGGAGGTGTCCTCGATCACCCCCAGCTCGATCAGGGTGCCGGTGGTGCGCTCGTACTCGGCCCAGCTGGAAAACTGCGGCGGCAGGCCGGTGCGCGGCATATTGTCGAAGACCGACAGCCGGTAGGAGGAGAGGCCCGTGTCGTCCCCCTGCCAGTAGGGCGAGGAGGTGGAGAGCGCCAGCAGGTGCGGCAGGAAGTAGGAGAGCTGCGGCATCAGGTCGATCCGGCTGGCCTCGTCCTCGATCCCGACATGCACGTGCATGCCGCAGATCAGCATGCGCCGGGCCACCCCCTCCAGCTCGCGCTCCAGCGCGGCATAGCGGTCCTTGGGGGTGAAGCTCTGCTGGCGGTAGTCGGAGAAGGGGTGGCAGGCCACGGCGATGGGTGCAAGACCGTGGGCCGCCGCATGGCGCGCGATGGCCGAGCGCAGGCGCTTGAGATCGGCCCGCGCCTCGGCGACGCTGGCGCAGACCCGGGTGCCCACCTCGATCTGGCATTGCAGGAACTCCGGGCTGACCTGATCCTGAAGCTCCGCCTTGCAGGCCTCAAAAAGCGCCTCCGGCGCGGCACTCAGCGCCAGGCTTTCGCGGTCCACCAGGAGGTATTCCTCCTCGATGCCGATGGTGAAGTCTTCTTGCATGCCTGCCCGCACCCCCAATGCTCTAGAACAACATCCGACAAACCTAGTTCAGGGTCGGGGAAAGACATAGAGGGACATCAGCAGGCGGCCGCAGCAAGATGGCCCTCTTTCGCGTAGCAGAGGATCTGTTTGTCCCGCGTGAGCAGGGTGAGACGCTTGGCCCGCGCCGTCGCAATCAGAATGCGGTCCGCGGGGTCGCCGTGCGGAGGTCCGGGCAGAAAGCTGGACTGGGCGAGAAGTGCTGGCTCAAGCTCTGCGATCTTGACACTCGGATGGTGGAAAGCCGTGTCGATCCAGTCCGAAAGCGGAATGGATAAGGCGAGACGGTCCTTTGCGACCAGCATGCCGATCTCCCAGGCTGAGATGGGCGACAAGAAAAGTACGTCTTCTTCGGCCGCCTCTGCGAGCTTTTCCTGCGCTTCGGCGGTCAACTCCGTTCCCGTGAAGGCCCAGATCACCGCGCAGGTGTCGAGCAACAGGGGCGTGGCGCTCACAGCTTGCCCTGTTCGGCGTTCCAACTCTCTTCAGTTGGGGCTGTAAGGGCGGTGGGGTCCTTCACCGTGACCGAGTTCTTCAAGACTCCCCAGATGGACCTGACCAGCCGCGCGCCACCGTCAGAAACACGCACAAACTCAACAGTTTCGGATACAAGATCCACATTCCTCGAGCGCCAGCCGGCATCGAACCAGGCACGACAATGGCTATGCCCGGTCGGGTTGTTTGCCCACCAGGCGGCATGTTTGCGGGCACTTTGGGGAAGCGGTGCCCCCAGAATCTCTTCAATCTGGCTGAACGTGAGCAGGACGCTCTCCGCAGCCATCGAGTAGAGGTGTTCATTCAGAGGGACATACTTGGACAAAAGGGTTCCTCCAACGTGGCGGAGAGGATTTACTATTGTATACTTAGTATACACTAAAGAGGTGCAAAAAGAAAGGGGCGCTGTGCCCCTTCCTCTTTGTCCGTCACTCATGGGGACATTCCTGGGCTCCGCCCGTTCGCCCCTCAGAGGCGCCACTGACGCCTCTGTCGGCTTCGCCGAACCGGGGGCTCCGCCCGTTCGCGACCCAAAGGCGCCCCCGGCGCCTTTGCCGCCATCAAAAATGCCGGACAGGCCTGGGCTCCGCCCGTTCGCCCCTCAGAAGCGCCACTGGCGCCTCTGTCGGCTTCGCCGAACCGGGGCTCACTCCATAGGCTTGAAGTTGAACTCGCCGCCTTCCTTGATGCCGCTCGGCCAGCGGGCCGTGACGGTCTTGGTCCGGGTGTAGAACTTGAAGGCGTCCGGCCCGTGCTGGTTGAGATCGCCGAAGACGGATTTCTTCCAGCCGCCGAAGGTGTGGTAGGCCAGCGGCACCGGGATCGGGACGTTGACCCCGATCATCCCCACGTTCACGCGGTTGGCGAAGTCGCGGGCGGCGTCGCCGTCGCGGGTGAAGATCGCCGTGCCGTTGCCGTACTCGTGGTCCATCGCCAGGCCCAGGGCCTCCTCGTAGGTCTTGGCGCGCACCGTGGTCAGGACCGGGCCGAAGATCTCGGTCTTGTAGATGTCCATATCCTTTGTGGCATGGTCGAAGAGGTGCGGCCCGACGAAGAAGCCATCCTCGTAGCCCTGAAGCTTGAAGTCGCGCCCGTCGACCACGAGCTTGGCGCCCTGATCGACGCCCGACTGCACCAGCCGCTCGATGTTGGCCTTGGCCGCCGCGGTCACCACCGGGCCGTAGTCCACGTCATTGCCGGCCGTGTAGGGGCCGACCTTCAGCTTCTCGATGCGCGGCACCAGCTTCTCGATCAGCCGGTCCGCTGTCTCGTCGCCCACCGGCACGGCCACGGAGATGGCCATGCAGCGCTCGCCCGCGGCACCGTAGCCCGCGCCCACCAGGGCGTCGGCGGCCTGGTCCATGTCCGCGTCGGGCATGATGATCATGTGGTTCTTGGCCCCGCCGAAGCACTGGACGCGCTTTCCCTGGGCGCAGCCGGTGCCGTAGATGTACTCGGCGATCGGGGTGGAGCCGACAAAGCCGACCGACTGGATCACGTCATTGTAGAGGATGGCGTCCACCGCCTCCTTGTCGCCGTTGACGACCTGGATGATGCCCTTGGGCAGGCCCGCCTCTTCCAGAAGCTCGGCCAGCATCAGGGGCACGGAGGGGTCCCGCTCGGAGGGCTTGAGGATGAAGGCGTTGCCGCAGGCGATGGCCGGGGCGAACATCCACATCGGGATCATGGCGGGGAAGTTGAAGGGGGTGATGCCCGCCGTCACGCCGAGCGCCTGGCGCATGGAGTACATGTCGATGCCCGGGCCCGCGCTGTCGGTATATTCGCCCTTCAGAAGCTGCGGCGCGCCGATACAGTATTCGACCACCTCCAGCCCGCGCTGCACGTCGCCGGCGGCATCGGGCAGGGTCTTGCCGTGCTCGCGCGAAAGCGCCTCGGCGAGCTTGTCCATATCGCGGTTCAGCAGGTCCACGAACTTCATCAGCACCCGGGCGCGGCGCTGCGGGTTGGTGGCGGCCCAGGCCGGCTGGGCGGCCTCGGCATAGGCCACGGCCTGCTCCAGCTCCTGCTGGTTGGCCAGCGGCACCCGGGCCTGGACCTCGCCGGTGGCGGGGTTCATCACGTCGGCGAAGCGGCCGGAGGTGCCCTTGACGTGGGCGCCGTTCAGATAGTGGGTCAGTTCTTGCATGGGGGCCTCCCTGATGTGGATTTGGCGCGATCCTAGTCTTGCAAAATGCAAGGCAAAAGGGGGAAGATGGCAAAACGGTTTTGCATTTCTGCAAAGCGTGGCGCAGGTGGCACCGGGGCCGGGGGCGCTGCCCCCATCGCCGCGGGGCGGCGATTCCCCCGGAGTTTAAGGGGCAAAACGAAGGAGCGGGCAGGGGTGGAGAACTGGGACGATCTGCGGCTCTTCCTCGCCGTCGCGCGCGAGAGCAGCCTGAGCGGCGCGGGCAAGCGCCTGCGGCTCGATCCGGCGACCCTGGGGCGCCGGGTGGCACGGCTGGAAAAGGCGCTCGACCGGGCGCTCTTCGTCAAGTCGCCCCAGGGCTATGCCCTGACCGAGGCCGGGGTGGCTCTGATGGCCCGGGCCGAGGCGGCCGAGCAGGCCCTGCGCCAGGTCAGCGCCGGGGCCCTCGCCACCCCGGGCGAGGGGCTCAGCGGCCAGGTCCGGCTCGGCGCGCCGGACGGCTGCGCCAACTTCCTGCTGCCCCAGGTCTGCGCCGAGATCGCCGCGGCCCACCCGGGCCTGGAGATCCAGATCGTCGCTCTGCCACGGCTCTTCAACCTCTCGCGGCGCGAGGCCGACATGGCGATCGGGGTCTCGGCACCCTCGGGCGGGCGGCTGGTGGTCCAGAAGATCACCGACTACCACCTGCACCTGGCCGCCGCCGAGAGCTACCTCGCCGCCCACCCGCCGATCAGGGCGGTGGCGGACCTGCGCCAGCACCGCATGGTGGGCTACATCCCCGACATGATCTTCGACCGCGAGCTCGACTATCTGGCCGACCTCGGTGTCGAGCGGGTGCCGCTCGCCTCCAACTCCATCTCCGTCCAGGGCCACCTGATCGCGCGCGGCGGTGGCATCGGCGTGGTGCACGACTTCGCGCTGCCCTTCACCCCCGGCCTGCGCCGCATCCTGACCGAGGCGGTGAGCCTGACCCGGGCCTTCTACCTGATCCGCCACGCCGACGACCGGCGCAACTGGCGCCTCACCCGCTTTGCCGAAATCCTCGCCGCCGCCCTGCGCGCCGAGGTCGCCCGGCTGGAGCGGAGCCTTGCGCCAAGTGCTTGACAGCGCGGGGCCTTCTGGCGGACGGTGAGGGCAGATAAGCTCAGACAGGAGGGCGCGGGATGCTGGTGTCGCAGATCTTGAAATCGAAGGCGAGTGCCGGGGTGGAGACGGCCCCGCCGAGCCTCACCGTGGCGGAGGCCGCCAAGGCCCTCTCGGACAAGCGCATGGGCACCCTGGTGATCTCCTCGGACGGCAAAGTGCCGCTCGGCATCCTGTCGGAGCGTGACATCGTGCGCGAACTGGGCCGCCAGGGCAGCGGCTGCCTGAACCTGACGGTGGACAAGCTGATGACCAAGGATCTGGTCACCTGCGCCCGCGAGGACCGCGCCGACATGATCCTGCAACAGATGACCGAGGGCCGCTTCCGCCACATGCCGGTGCTGGAGGAGGGCGAGCTTGTCGGCCTGATCAGCCTCGGTGACGTGGTCAAGGCGCGGCTGCAGGAGCTCTCGATGGAAAAGGATGCCCTCGAAGGCATGATCATGGGCCACTAGGGGGTTCCGGCTCTTGCGCCCGGCGGCGCGGCATGTTTGCTTGCGCAAAATTTGAACCAAGCTCAGGACCTGCCCCATGCGCGTTGGCCTCTACCCCGGTACCTTCGACCCCATCACCCTGGGCCACATCGACATCATCCGGCGGGCCACCACGCTGGTCGACAAGCTGGTGATCGGCGCCGCCATCAACCGCGACAAGGGCCCGCTCTTCTCGCTCGAGGAGCGGGTGGAGATGATCGAGGCGGAGTGCGGCAGCCTCGCCGCCCAGACCGGCGTGGAGATCGTCGTCCATCCCTTCGAGAACCTGCTGATCGACTGCGCCCGCGACGTCGGCGCCCAGATCATCATCCGCGGCCTGCGCGCCGTGGCGGACTTCGAGTACGAGTACCAGATGGTCGGCATGAACCGGCAGCTCGACGATTCGATCGAGACGGTCTTCCTCATGGCCGAGGCCCAGCACCAGGCCATCGCCTCCAAGCTGGTCAAGGAAATCGCCCGGCTCGAGGGCGACGTGAGCAAGTTTGTCACCCCGCGGGTGAACGAGCTGCTGCTGCAACGCTTCCCGCGCCAGGACTGAGCCGCCCTAGCGCTGGCCCGCCATGTGTCGCGCGGTGTCCAGCATCCGGTGGCTAAAGGCCCACTCGTTGTCGTACCAGGCCAGGACCCGCAGCAGGTTGCCCTGCTGCACCGAGGTCTGGTCCGAGGCATAGATGGCGCTGCGGGCGTCGTGGTTGAAATCCATCGAGACGAGCTTGCGGTCGGTCACCCCGAGGATGCCGTTGAGCGGCCCGTCGGCGGCCTTTTGCATCACCCCGTGCACCTCTGCCACCGAAAGCTCGCTGTCCGTCTCCACCACCAGATCGCAGCAGGAGACGTTGGGCGTCGGCACCCGGATCGCCGTGCCGGTAATGCGCCCCTTGAGATGCGGCAGGACCAGGCCCAGGGTCTCGGCGGCGCCGGTGCTGGTGGGGATCATCGAGAGGCCGGCCGCGCGGGCGCGGTAGAGATCCTTGTGCGGGCTGTCGTGGGTCGGCTGGTTGCCGGTGTAGGCGTGCACCGTGGTCATGTGGCCGCGCCTTATGCCGAAGGCCCGGTCCAGCACATGGGCCACCGGCACCAGGCAGTTGGTGGTGCAGGATGCGTTGGAGACGATCCGGTCTTCCGGACTGATCTCCTCCTGGTTCACGCCATAGACGATGGTCGGCATCTCGCCCTGGCCCGGCGCCGAGATGAGGACGCGGCCCGCCCCGGCCTTCAGGTGGGCCTCGGCCGCCTCGCGGGCGCGGAACTGGCCGGTGCATTCCAGCACGATGTCGATGTCGGACCAGTCGAGCGTGGCGGGATCGGCGGCGTGGCTCACCCTGATCGGGCCGCGCCCCGCGTCGAGCGTCTCCGCCCCAAGGGTCACCGTGCCGCCAAAGCGGCCATGGACGGAATCGAACTCGAAGAGGTGGCCCAGGGTCTCCAGCGGCGCAAGATCGTTGATCGCCACCACCTCCAGCCCCGTCTCGGGGCGCTCCAGGAGGGCGCGCAGGATGTTGCGGCCGATGCGGCCGAACCCGTTGATGGCAAGTTTCACGCTCATGTCGGCCTCCTTGGTGCGCCTGTCGGGGCCAAGATGGCCGCTGGCGGCGCACTGTCAACGGGGGCGGGGGGCGGAAAATGGTACCGATACAAAGTGGCGCGTCGGGGCCCGCCCTAGCGCCAGAAGGCCATCCATTCGATCAGCTCCAGGAACTTCTTGCCGAGGAACACCAGGTGCTCCGAGCCATAGAGCCAGACATCCAGCAGGATCGCCGCCAGCAGGAGCAGGGCAAGGAGGCTGGCAAGGCGGTTGGTCACGGCGGGGCGGCTTTCGCGGTGGGCGGGTGCCTCTTGATGACAGGCCCCGCCGCCCCGCGCAAGCGTCAGCCCAGGGCGCCCATGGCCACGGCCACGTCCGCCATGCGGACAGAGAAGGCCCACTCGTTGTCGTACCAGCCCAGCACCCGGACGGTGCGGCCCGCCACCACGATGGTCTGGTCGGGGGCGAAGATGCAGCTCTCTTCGGTGTGGTTGAAGTCGATCGAGACCTTCTGCTCCGGGTCATAGCCAAAGACGCCCTTCATCGGCCCCTCGGCGGCGGCCCGGGCGGCGGCGTTGACCTCCTCGACGGTCACCTCGCGCGAGGCGGTGAAGGTCAGGTCCACGGCCGAGACGTTGGGCGTGGGCACCCGCATGGCCGTCCCGTCGAGCTTGCCCTTGAGGGCGGGCAGGACCTCGCCCAGGGCCTTGGCGGCGCCGGTGGAGGTGGGGATCAGCGCCATGGCGGCGGCGCGGGCGCGGTAAAGATCGCTGTGGCGGCGGTCCAGCGTCGGCTGGTCGCCGGTGTAGGAGTGGATCGTCGTCATCAGGCCGGATTCGATGCCGATGGCCTCGTGCATGACCTTGGCCAGCGGCGCCAGGCAGTTGGTCGTGCAGGAGCCGTTGGAGACCATACGGTCCCCCGCCACCAGGGTCTCGTGGTTGACGCCGTAGACCACCGTGCGGTCCACGTTCTTGCCGGGCGCGGAAAGAAGCACGCGCTTGGCGCCCTGGTCCAGGTGGACGTTGGCCTTGTTGCCGTCGTTGAACTTGCCGGTGCACTCCAGCACCACGTCGCAGCCGGTCCAGTCCAGCTCCTCGAGGTTGTAGGTGGACATGACCTCGATGTCGTTCTGGCCCAGGTTCAGGTAGCCCTCGTCCACCTGCACCTCGCCCGGGAAGCGGCCATGCACGCTGTCGTACTTCAGCAGGTGGGCGGCGGTCTGGATCGGGCCGGTGGCGTTGATCTTCACCACCTCGATGTCGTCGCGCCCGGAGGCGGCGATGTGGCTGAGGGTGCAGCGGCCGATGCGGCCAAATCCGTTGATGCCAACTTTGACGGTCATGGGGAGGGACTTCTTTCTTGGGAACGGGAATTGGCCGCTCTATAGCCCCGGGGGCAGGGAAGGGAAACGGGGGAAAGTCCCGGTTTATCCGGCTGTTAGCGATAAACCATGATGTTAGCGCAAAAGCCCGCGGCGCCCCTCGCGGCATCTGCCCATTGCGGCGCGCCGCGGCTGCGCTAGGGTATGGCGCAGGCAAGCGAAGGGCGAAAACAAGATGAGCGGTTTGATCGCACTCCTCGATGACGTGGCGAGCATCGCCAAGGTGGCGGCCTCCTCCGTCGATGACGTGATCGGCCAGGCCGCCAAGGCCGGCTCCAAGGCGGCCGGCGCGGTGATCGACGATGCCGCCGTGACGCCCAAGTACGTCCAGGGCTTCGAGGCCAGCCGCGAGCTGCCGGTGATCTGGCGCATCACCAAGGGCTCGCTGCGCAACAAGCTGCTGATCCTCCTGCCCATCGGCCTGCTGCTGGCCAATTTCGCCCCCTGGGCGATCCCGCCGCTGCTGATGCTGGGGGGCGCCTACCTCTGTTTCGAGGGGGCCGAGAAGGTGGCCCATGCCCTCGGCCTCAGTCACGGCCACGAGGACTACGCGGGCAAGGAAGAGGTGATCGAGGATCCCGCGCACCTGGAGGAGCAGAAGGCCCAGGGCGCCATCAAGACGGACTTCATCCTCTCGGCCGAGATCATGACCATCGCCCTCTCGGCCATTCCGCCCTCCAATTTCTGGATGGAGGCGGCGACCCTCGCGGCGGTGGCGGTGATGATCACCGTTGCGGTCTACGGCTCCGTCGCCCTGATCGTGAAGATGGACGACATCGGCCTGGCCATGGCCAAGGGCGGCCGCCTCGGCCTGACCCGCGCCCTGGGCCGGGGCCTCGTCAAGGGCATGCCGGGCTTTCTCAAGCTGCTCTCGGTGGTGGGCACCGCCGCCATGCTCTGGGTCGGCGGCTCGATCATCATTCACGGGCTGGAGGAGATGGGCTTCGCCACCCTGGGCCACTGGGTACACGATCTGGCCTATGCCGCGGCCCACGCGGTGCCGGCGGCGGCCGAAGGCTTTGTCGAATGGCTGAGCAAGGCGGCGCTGGACGGCGTTCTGGGGCTGGCGCTTGGGCTGCTGCTGATCCCGGTGGGCGAGAAGATCATCACCCCGGTCTGGCGCGCCGTGACCCCCAAGAAGGTGGCCTGAGCCCTCAGTCCTCGGGCTGGCGGAAAAGCTGGACGACGATGGCCAGGCTGACGAGCTGCCCGGTCAGCACGTAGACGCCGATCGCCAGCCAGAAGGAGCCGCCCGAGAGCAGCCAGATGGCGCTCCCCACGAGGCCGGAGAAGATGGCGATCAGCATGATGGGAACGGACATGGCTCTCTCCCGCTGGGCAGGGCCCGAGGCCCAATCCTGAATGGTGTCGAGCCCTGACCTTGCAACCCAAGGTTATGCCCGAATTCCTCCCCTTTTGGAATGAAAAAATGTCAGGGGTAGGGCCGCGGGCGCCCCATTTTCGGCCAATTCTGCGGATTCTGCCCCGCGCGGAAGCCCGGAAAAGCAAAATCCCGCCCCCCGAGAGGGACGGGACTGCAATCTTCGAAAAGGTCGCGCCGCTTAGAGCAGGCCGCGCGCCGCCTCGACAACCTTCTCGGCGGTGATGCCGAAGTGCTCGAAAAGCTCGCCCGCCGGGGCCGAGGCGCCGAAGCTCTCCATCCCGACGAAGGCCGCCTTGCCGTACTTGCCGCGCTCGCCCAGGAGCCACTGGTCCCAGCCCTGGCGCACGCCGGCCTCGACGCCCACGCGCACCGCGCCGCCGGGCAGGACCCGCTTGCGGTACTTCTCGTCCTGCTGGGCAAAGAGCTCCATGCAGGGCATGGAAACCACGCGGGTGCCGATGCCCTCGGCCTGGAGCGTCTCGCGCGCCTGGAGCGCCAGGTGCACCTCGGAGCCGGTGGCGATCAGGATCACCTGGCGCTTGCCCTCGGCCTCGGCCAGGACATAGGCGCCGCGCTCGCTGAGGTTGTTGTTCTTGTGCTCGGTGCGCACGGTGGGCACCCCCTGGCGCGTCAGCGACAGGACGGAGGGCGTGTTCTTGGCGCTGAGCGCGATCTGCCAGGCCTCGGCCACCTCCACCGTATCGGCGGGGCGGAAGACCATGGTGTTGGGCGTCGCGCGGCTGATCGCCAGGTGCTCGACGGGCTGGTGCGTCGGGCCATCCTCGCCCAGGCCGATGGAATCGTGGGTCATCACAAAGACCGTCGGGACCTTCATCAGGGCCGCCAGGCGCATCGAGGGGCGGGCATAGTCGGTGAAGCACATGAAGGTGCCGCCGTAGGGCCGCACGCCGCCGTGCAGGGCCATGCCGTTCATCGCCGCGGCCATGCCGTGCTCGCGGATGCCCCAGTAGACGTAGCGCCCGCCGCGGTTGTCCACGTCGAAGACACCCAGATCACCGGTCTTGGTGTTGTTGGAACCCGTGAGGTCGGCCGAGCCGCCGACGGTCTCCGGCATGATCGGGTTGACCACCTCCAGCACCTTCTCCGAGCTGGCGCGGGTGGCCAGCTTGGGCGCCCCCTCGCTGATCTGCTTCTTGAGCGCCTTGATGGTGGCCGAGAGCTTCTTCGGGGCCTCGCCTGCGAGGGCGCGGTTGAAGCTCTCCTGCTTGGACTTGGAGAGGGCGGCGAAACGCTCTTCCCACTGGGCGCGGGCCTCGGCGCCGCGGCTGCCGATCTTCTCCCAGGCCTGCTTGACCTCGGCGGGCACCTCGAAGGGGCCGTAGTTCCAGCCGTAGGCCTCCTTGGCGGCGGTCAGCTGCTCGGGGTCGGTCAGGGCGCCGTGGCCCTTGGAGGTGTCCTGGGCGGCGTGGCCGAGGGCGATGTGGGTCTTGCAGGCCACCATGGTGGGCCGGTCGGACTTGCGCGCCTCGGTCAGGGCCGCGTCGATCTCGTCGGGGTTGTGGCCGTCGATCTCGATTGTGTGCCAGCCGGCCGCCTGGAAGCGGGTCACCTGGTCGGTCCGGTCGGAGAGGCTGACGGGCCCGTCGATGGTGATGTCGTTGTTGTCCCAGAGCACGATCAGCTTGGACAGGCGGTGCCGCCCGGCGAGGGTGATGGCCTCCTGGCTCACGCCCTCCATCAGGCAGCCGTCACCGGCGATGACGTAGGTGTGGTGGTCCACAACCTTCTTGCCGTAGTGGGCGCGCTGGATCTCCTCGGCCATGGCGAAGCCCACGGAATTGGCGATGCCCTGGCCCAGGGGGCCGGTCGTGGTCTCGATGGCGTCGGCCAGGAAGTTCTCCGGGTGGCCCGCGGTGCGCGCGCCGAGCTGACGGAAGTTCTTCAGCTCCTCGATCGG
Organism: Sulfitobacter sp.; assembly: GCA_965212515.1. GTDB lineage: Bacteria > Pseudomonadota > Alphaproteobacteria > Rhodobacterales > Rhodobacteraceae > Sulfitobacter. The sequence goes on along the minus strand of OZ243122.1, from coordinate 161,313 downwards.
GAACTGGCTGTCGCCCACCAAGTGCAGCAGCGAATAGATCAGCATGGAGCCGTGGCCCGCCGAGAGGATGAAGCGGTCGCGGTCCGGCCAGAGCGGGGTGGCGGCGTCGAACTTCAGGTGCCGCTCGAAGAGCACGGTGGCCACGTCGGCCATGCCCATGGGCATGCCGGAATGGCCGGAATTGGCCGCGGCCACGGCATCCAGGGTCAGGGCGCGGATGGCGCTGGCCTTGGACCAATGTTCGGGGTGGGCGGTGCGCAGGGCGGTGAGATCCACGGGGACATTCCTTGTCTGGCAAAGGGATTTTGCGCGTCAATAGCAGTCAAGCACCAAAGTGCAAGGCATTGGGGGCGCAGGGGCGGCGGCCTGCCGATGCCGCAGGATCAACTTTGCCCACCAAGTGGCTGAATTGAAAGGGGGGCGCATTTGCCCGGGAGTTTGGGTAGGATCGCCGAAAAGGACTCCGTCCGGCGATTCGGGGCGCCCCGCGGGGCGCCCGGACCCAGGGCCGGCGGGCACAGTGCGGGGGATCGACGACCAGATGAGCACCATCGACGACTTGCAGGGGCGGCTCAGCGCCGCCATGGACCGGCTCGCTCAGGGGCTGGAGCGGCTCCAGGCCGCGCCCGCCGGGCCCGACCCGGAGACCCAGCGCGCCCTCGAGGAGGAGCGCACGGCCAATGCCCAGCTCCAGGAGCGGGTGCGTGCGCTCAAGAGCCGCGCCGAGGCCGAGAGCGCCAGCCTGCGCGCCCAGCTCGAGGAGGCCCAGGCCCGGATGACCCAGCTCGATACCGAGCTGCAACGGGTGCGCCGCGCCAATGGCCAGCTCACCGAGGCCTGCGCCGCCCTGATCGAGGCCAACGAGGAGGGCGTGGGCGAGCCCCAGCTGATCAACAAGGCCATGCTGGCCGAGCTCGAGGGCCTGCGCGCCGCCCGCGCCGCCGAAAGCGCCGAGGCCGGGGCGATCCTGGCCGCCCTCACGCCGCTCGTCGAGGCGGCGCACCGCGAAGAGGAGGCAGGCTGATGCCCGAGGTGACCATTTCCATCGGCGGCCGCCAGTTCGAGGTGGCCTGCCAGGACGGCGAGGAGACCTACCTGCACGCCGCCGCCAAGATGCTGGACGACGAGGCCCAGGTGCTCTCGGACCAGGTGGGCCGGATGCCCGAGGCGCGGATGCTGCTGATGGCGGGCCTGATGCTGGCCGACAAGACCGCCTCGGTGGAGGACAAGATCGCCGAGGTCCGCGCCGAGCTGGCCGAACGCGAGGCCGAGCTGGCGGGCCTGCGCAACACCAAGCTCGAACCCGAGCGCATCGAGGTGCCCGTGGTGCCCCAGTCGGTGACCGACACCCTGGCGGAACTCGCCGCCCAGGCCGAGGCCCTGGCCGATGAGGTCGAGGGCAAGGCGGGGTAGGGGTTTTGCGGAGTGATGGGTGCGCCGCACCCACCTGACCGCCCCCTCCGAGTGCCGCGCCTCCCCATCCAATGACCCGCCCGGCCCCCGGCCGGGCTGCGCCTGCCTGCCCCCCGGCAGGCGCATTCACCCTTAGCGCCCGTGGAACGGTCGGGATTTGCGGCGCAGTCTAGCTGCTTCTTATGTTTCGCACCGGCGCCAGCCCAGGCAGGCGCAGCCCGGCCGCGCGGGGGAAGGGATGATCCACGCTCCCCGCTAGGATGGGTGCGGAGCGCCGAAGACTCCCATAAATAAAAAAAAGCCCCGGACTCCCGCCCGAGGCCTTCACCCTCTGAAAAAAGCCAACCCTACCCGTTGGCTTCCCGGATCTTCTCCGCCGCATCCTTGTCGTAGCCGACGCCGTTCTCGTCGAAGAGCGTATCGAGCTCGCCCGACAGGGTCATCTCGGTGATGATGTCGCAGCCGCCGACGAACTCGCCCTTCACGTAGAGCTGCGGGATGGTGGGCCAGTCGGAGAAGTCCTTGATCCCCTGACGGATCTCCTCGTCCGCCAGGACGTTCACGTCCTGGTAGGAGACCCCCATGTAGTTCAGCACCCCCGCCACGCGCGAGGAGAAGCCGCACTGGGGCATCTCCTTGGTGCCCTTCATGTAGAGCACCACGTCGTTCTGGCTGATGGTTTCCTGGATCTGCGCCTTGGCGTCGCTCATCGTCACTTGTCCTTTGCTTTGTCCTTCAGGAACGCCGCGTGATAGCGCGCGGCGTAGGTTTCATCGTCCGCCCAGGGCTCGACGCGGGTGTCCACCGCGGCGCCGAAAAAACCCATGCGGCTGCGCAGCCAGTTCGTCGTGCCGCGCTCGTAGCTCTCGTTGCGGCGGCTGGCCCGGGCCACCGCCTCCAGGTCCACCGCCTCCAGCCCGAGGGGCCGCTCGGTGGCCTTGGGGCGCGGCGGCTGGCGCGACGCGAGGCTGCGGTACTGGCCCCGCTGGGCCCGGTACTGGGCCCAGAGCACCAGCGCCACCAGGCCCCCCGCCGCGGCTGCCAGCCAGCCCCACACGGCCCTAGTCCGGCGCCCGGGTGGTCAGGGCCAGGGCGTGCAATTCCCCGCTCGGCCCGTCCATCTTGCCCTTCAGGGCGGCATAGACGGCGCGCTGCTGCTGGACCCGGTTCATGCCCTTGAAGGAGGGATCCACGACCATGGCCGCCATGTGCACGCCATCGTCCCCCTGGACCGTGATCTCGGCCTGCGGGAAGGCGGCGCGGATCAGCTCTTCGATTTCGTGGGCTTGCATCGGCATGAAGGCACTCCGGGGGCTGTTTTGTCTTGCCCTCAGATGTAGTCATGCCGCTGCCGGGGTGCAAGCGGGCTCTGGGGCCGCACGGGGGCAGGGGAGGCCCGCCTTTTCGCTTGTCATTCCGGCCCGCCCCTGCCTCTCTGGAGGCAACCCGACAGCGGCACAGGAGGCCCCCATGATCAGCGAAAGCGCACCCGAGCAGGCCCTGGCTTGGGCCGAGGCGGGCCAGGGCGCGGTCCTGGCCACGGTGGTGGAGACCTGGGGCTCGGCGCCGCGCCGCGTGGGCGCGCAGCTTGTGGTCTCGGGCACGGGCGCCATGGAGGGCTCCGTCTCGGGCGGCTGCGTCGAGGGGGCCGTGGTGGTGGAGGCGCTCGAGGTCCTCGAAGAGGGCGGCACAAGGCTCCTGGAGTACGGCGTGAGCGACGGCGACGCCTTCGCCGTGGGCCTGGCCTGCGGCGGCACCATCCGCATTCTGGTGGAGAAGGTGGGCGAGGGCGGCCTGCCGCTGGAGATGCTGCGCGAGCTGGTGGCGGCCCGCGCGGCGCGCCAGCCGGTGGCCTACGAGGTGGCCCTCGACGGCAGCCACCGGGCCCTGCACCGCGAGGGCTTTGCCGACCGCTTCCGCAGCGACCGCTCGGGCCTGGAGGAGGAGGGCCGAAGCTTCATCGCGATCCACAACCCGCCGCTGCGGCTGGTCATCGTCGGCGGGGTGCACATCGCCCAGGTCCTGGTCGAGATGGCCCGCCCGGTGGGCTTCGATCCCATCGTGGTGGACCCGCGCGAGGCCTTCGGGTCGCCCGCCCGTTTCCCCGAGGCGCGGCTGGTGAACGACTGGCCCGATGCCGCTCTCGCGGAGATCGGCGTCGATGCCCGCACCGCCCTGGTGCTCCTCACCCACGACCCCAAGCTCGACGATCCGGCGCTGCACCTGGCGCTTAAGGCGCGACCCTTCTACATCGGCGCTCTCGGCAGCACCCGGACCCACGCCAAGCGGGTCGAGCGGCTCACCGAGGCCGGCTTCTCGGGGGCCGAGATCAGCCGCATCCACGGCCCCGTCGGGCTCGACATCGGGGCGGTCGGCCCGGCCGAGATCGCCGTCTCGATCCTGGCCGAGATGATCCAGACCCTGAGGCAGGCGTGAAGTTCGGCCCCCTGCCGCTGGAAAGCGCCGAGGGCGCGATCCTGGCCCACTCCATCGCCCTGGAGGGGGGGCGGCTGCGCAAGGGCCAGGTCCTCTCGGCGGCGGACCTCGCGCGGCTCCGGGAGGCCGGGCAGGAGAGCGTCGTTGCGGCCCTGCTGGAGCCGGGCGACCTGGACGAGAACGCAGCCGCCGAGCGCCTCGCCCGGGCCCTCGCGGGGCCCAACCTGCGCCGTACTAAGCCCTTCACCGGGCGGGTCAACCTCCTAGCCGAGGGCCCTGGCGTGGTCTCCCTCGACAGGGACGCGCTGGAGGCGGTGAACCGCATCCACCCGATGATCACCGTGGCCACCGTGCCGCCCTGGCAGCAGCTCGCCGAGGGGGGTATGGCGGCCACGGTGAAGATCATCTCCTACGCCGTGCCGGGCGCGGCGCTGGAGGCGGCGGCGCGGGCCGGGCAGGGGGCGCTTCAGCTCCTGCCGCCCGCCATCGGAACCGCCAGCCTGATCGTGACGGAGATCCCCGGCGGCGCGGGCGAGAAGGGGGTGCCCGCCATCGAGGCCCGGCTCGCCGCCCTCGACATGACCCTGACCGAGGTGGTCACCGTGCCCCACCGCGAGGCGCCCCTCCAGGAAGCCCTCGCCGCCGCCCGGGGCGAACTCCTGCTGATCCTCACCGGCTCCGCCACCTCGGACCCGGCGGACGTGGCCCCCGCCGCCCTGCGCGCCGCGGGCGGCAGCGTGGCGCGCTTCGGGATGCCGGTGGACCCGGGCAACCTACTCTTCATCGGCGCGCTCGGCGGCCGCCCGGTGATCGGCCTGCCGGGCTGCGCCCGCTCGCCCGCCCTCAACGGCGCCGACTGGGTGCTCAGCCGCACCATCTGCGGCAGCCCCGTGGGCGACGCCGAGATCGCCGCCATGGGCGTCGGCGGCCTGCTGAAGGAGATCCCGACCCGGCCCCAGCCGCGCCGCGGACGCCCCGCCAAGGGCTGAGCCCGGGGGGCGCGCTGCATTATCCTGCCAAATGGCTCCGGCCCCGATATTTGCTGTTCTCAAGCCGCGGGATGCGTGCTTAACTCCCCGCAAACACGAACAACAGGGGAGGTACTACATGACCAAGGTCAGCATGACCGTGAACGGCAAGGCCGCGTCGGGGGAGGTCGAGGGTCGGACCCTTCTGGCCCACTTCCTGCGCGAGGACCTGGGCCTGACCGGCACCCACATCGGCTGCGACACCAGCCAGTGCGGCGCCTGTGTCGTCCATGTCAACGGCGAGGCGGTCAAGGCCTGCACCATGCTCGCGGTCGAGGCCGAGGGGGCCGAGGTGGCCACCATCGAGGGCCAGGCCAACGCCGACGGATCGCTCAACGTGATCCAGCAGGCTTTCCAGGATTACCACGGCCTCCAGTGCGGCTTCTGCACGCCGGGCATGGTCATGTCCGCGGCGGCTCTGCTGAAGGAAAACCCCAAGCCCAGCGAGGCCGAGATCCGGCACTACCTGGACGGCAACATCTGCCGCTGCACGGGCTACCACAACATCGTCAAGGCGATCATGGCGGCCTCGGGCCAGCAGGTCGCGGCGGTGGCGGCGGAATAGGGCGCGCCCGGGTCCGCCGCCGCGGGGAGGCGGCGACGGACCGGCGCACCCGGCAGCCCCCCGGCGGGGCCGCCCCGATCACAGCACCAGGAGCGGCCCCGGGCGCGGCGCGTCCGGTACGCTGAGCCCCCCACCAAGGGGGCCGCGACCAACATAGGCAGGCAGGCGAGGACCTGCCCACTCAGGGAGGAATGACATGCCAAAAGACGGCGGAATTGGCGCCAGCAGCAAGCGGCGCGAGGATGTCCGGTTTCTGACCGGCAACGGGAAGTACACGGATGACATCAACCTGCGCGGACAGGCCTACGTGCACTTCCTGCGCTCCGACATCGCCCACGGGCGCATCAACGGCATAGACACCAGCGCCGCCGCGGGCATGGAGGGCGTGATCCGCGTCTTCACCGGGGCCGATTTCGAGGGCGTCGGCGGCATGCCCTGCGGCTGGCAGGTGACGGACCGCCACGGCCAGCCCATGCAGGAACCGCCGCACCCGATCCTGGCCCAGGGCAAGGTGCGCCACGTGGGCGAGCCCATCGCCGCCGTGGTGGCCGAGAGCGCCGCCCTGGCGCGCGACGCGGCCGAGGCCATCGTGCTCGACATCGAGGACCTGCCCGCCGTGGTGGACATGAAGCAGGCCGTGGCCGAGGGCGCCCCCAAGGTGCATGACGATCTCAGCTCCAACCTCTGCTACGACTGGGGCTTCGTGGAGGAGAACAAGGAGGCCGTCGCCAAGGCTTTCGACGAGGCCGCCCACGTCACCACCCTGGAGCTCAAGAACAACCGCCTGGTGGCCAACCCGATGGAGCCCCGCGTCGCCGTCGGCGACTATGACCGCTCGGACGACGAGAGCACCCTCTACACCACCTCGCAGAACCCCCACGTGATCCGGCTCCTGATGGGGGCCTTCGTGCTGGGCATCCCCGAGCACAAGCTGCGGGTCGTCGCGCCCGACGTCGGCGGCGGCTTCGGGACCAAGATCTTCCACTACCAGGAAGAAGCCTTCTGCACCTTCGCGGCCAAGGCCTGCGGCCGCCCCGTGAAGTGGACCTCGAGCCGCTCCGAGGCCTTCATGTCGGACGCCCACGGGCGCGACCACGTGACCCGGATCGAACTGGCGCTCGACGGGGACAACAACTTCACCGCCCTGCGCACCGAGACCTACGCCAACATGGGCGCCTACCTCTCGACCTTCGCGCCCTCCGTGCCCACCTGGCTGCACGGCACCCTGATGGCGGGCAACTACAAGACCCCGCTGATCTACGTGAACGTCAAGGCCGTCTTCACCAACACCGTGCCGGTGGATGCCTACCGCGGCGCCGGCCGGCCCGAGGCGACCTACCAGCTCGAGCGCGTCATCGACAAGGCGGCGGTGGAGCTGGGAGTGGACCCGGTGGCCCTGCGGCGGCAGAACTTCGTGACCGAATTCCCCTATGCCACCCCGGTGGCGGTGGAGTACGACACCGGCGACTACAACGCCACCATGGACAAGCTGCTGGAGATCGCCGACCGCGAGGGCTTCGAGTCCCGCCGCAAGGAGAGCGAGAGCCGCGGCAAGCTGCGCGGCTTCGGCGTCAACGCCTACATCGAGGCCTGCGGCATCGCCCCGTCGAATCTTGTGGGCCAGCTCGGCGCCCGCGCGGGCCTCTACGAGAGCGCGACGGTGCGGGTCAACGCCACTGGCGGGCTTGTCGTGATGACCGGCAGCCACAGCCACGGCCAGGGCCACGAGACCTCCTTCGCCCAGGTGGTGGCCGAGATGATCGGCATCGACGAATCCATGGTCGACATCGTGCACGGTGACACCGCCCGCACGCCGATGGGCATGGGCACCTACGGCTCGCGTTCCATCGCGGTCGGGGGCTCCGCCATGGTCCGGGCCACGGAGAAGATCATCGCCAAGGCCAAGAAGATCGCCGCCCACCTGCTCGAGGCCTCGGAGGGCGACATCGAGCTCAAGGACGGCGCCTTCTCGGTCGCGGGCACGGACAAGTCCGTCGCCTGGGGCGACGTGACGCTGGCGGCCTACGTGCCCCACAACTACCCCCTGGAGGACATCGAGCCGGGCCTGGAGGAGACCGCGTTCTACGATCCGGCCAATTTCACCTACCCCGCGGGCGCCTATGCCTGCGAGGTGGAGCTGGACCCAGATACCGGCCATGTCACCATCGACCGCTTCACCGCGGCGGATGACTTCGGCAATGTCATCAACCCGATGATCGTCGAGGGCCAGGTCCACGGCGGGCTTGCCCAGGGCATAGGCCAGGCGCTCCTGGAGAACTGCGCCTACGATGCCGACGGCCAGCTTCTGAGCGCCTCCTACATGGACTACGCCATGCCGAGGGCCAGCGATCTGCCCATGTACCAGGTGGATCACTCCTGCCAGACCCCCTGCACCCACAACCCCCTGGGGGTGAAGGGCTGCGGCGAGGCGGGGGCCATCGGCTCGCCCCCGGCGGTGGTCAACGCGGTGCTCGACGCCATGCGCTCGGGCGGGCACGACCTGGGCCACATCGACATGCCGGTCAGCCCCGCCCGGGTCTGGGCGGCGATGCACGGCGGCGAGGCCGCCAGGGCGGCGGTGGGGGCGGTGGCCGCCAATGCCAAACCCTAGCGCCGGTTGAAAGGACGGGCCGGGGCGCTGCCCCGGACCCCGGAGTTTATTGGGCAAAACGAAGCAGGGGCGGGGCAAGCGGCCTCCCCCGAGCGGAAGGAAGAAAGATGTACAATTTCGACGTAGAGAGACCCAGCACCATCGCCGACGCGGTGAAGGCCCTGGGGCGCGAGGAGGCCCAGCCCCTTGGCGGCGGCCAGACCCTGATCCCCACCCTCAAGGCGCGCCTCGCGGCGCCCTCGCTGCTGGTCTCGCTCAGCGGCGTTTCGGAGATGAAGGGGGTCTGCATGGATGACGCGGGCCGCCTCTGCATCGGCGGCGCCACGACCCACGCCACGGTGATGAAGGAGGCCTCCGAGCACTATCCTGCCTTGGCCTCCCTGGCGGCGCGGATCGGCGATCCGGCGGTGCGTAACCGCGGCACCATCGGCGGCTCCCTGGCCAACAACGACCCCTCGGCCTGCTACCCGGCCGGCGCCCTCGGCAGCGGCGCGACGATCGTCACCAACAGCCGCGAGGTCGCCGCCGACGACTACTTCCAGGGCATGTTCGCCACCGCCCTGGAGGAGGGCGAGATCGTCACCGAGGTGAAGTTCCCGGTGCCCGAAAAGGCCCACTACGAGAAGTTCATCCAGCCGGCCTCGCGCTTCCCGCTGGTCGCCGCCTTCGTCGCCAAGTACGCCGAGGGCGTGCGGGTGGCCATCACCGGCGCCTCGAACGACGGCGTCTTCCGCTGGTCCGAGGCCGAGGCGGCACTGTCGGACAGTTTCAAGGCCGAGGCGATTGCCGACCTCAAGGTCGATGGCAGCAACATGATCGGCGATCTGCACGGCTCGGGCGAGTACCGCGCCCACCTCGTCGGTGTCATGACCCGCCGCGCCGTGGCCGCCCTGGGCTAGGCCCGCGGCTATCCGATAACGGGCCGCGCCCCGCGCCGGGCGCGGCCCCTTTCCGCCACCGTTATTGAATAGCGGAACGGTTGGACCCCATGTGCGTTTGGTCTTCAAAACCGCCTGCGGGCGGTTGCCTCATGAAAGGACCAAACGATGAAGAAGTTTCTGAGATCCACCACCGCCATGGGCCTGAGTTTTGCCCTGGCGCTGCCCCAGGCAGCCGTGGCCCAGCAGAGCCTGGGCGCCTGTAGCCTGGACGATCCCGCGGCCAACACCTTCCCCTGCGGGGTGGGTGACGTGGCGGTTCAGGACGCCGAAATGCTTCAGCAGATCCTGGAGGCCCAGGGGGCCGAGGGGACGGTAGAGGCGGAAGCCGAAACCGAGACCGAGGCGGCCGACGCTGAGGCCGAGGCCCAGGCGGAAGCCGAGGCCCAGGCCGAGGAAGAGCGCCGCGCCGCTGAGGAAGCCGCCGCCGCCGAGGCCGAGGCCCAGGCGGAAGCCGAAGCCCAGGCCGCCGAGGAGGCCGCCGCGGCTGAAGCTGCTGCCGCCGAAGAGGCCGCCCAGGCCGAAGCCGAGGCCGCCGCCGCCGCGGAAGCCCAGGCCGAGGCCGAGGCTCAGGCCGCCGAGGAAGCCGCCGCCGAGGAAGCCGCCGCCGCTGAGGCTCAGGCTGCCGAGGAAGCCGCCGAGGCCGAGCGCCAGGCCGCTGAGGAGGCCGCCGCTGCCGAGGCCGCCGCCCAGGCCGAGGCCGAAGAGCAGGCTGCCCAGGAGGCCGCCGAGGCCGAAGCCGCCGCCGAAGCAGAAGCCCAGACCGAAGCAGAAGCCCAGGCCGAAGCCGAGGAGCAGGCCGCCCAGGAGGCCGCCGAGGCCGAGGCAGCCCAGCAGGCCGAAGCTGAAGCCGCCGCCGAAGCCGAAGCCCAGGCCGAGGCCGACGCCGCCAAGGAAGCCGAGCGTGAGCAGCGCCGCGCCGAGCGTCGTGCCCAGCGTCAGGCCGAGCGCCAGGCCGCTGCCGCCGCCGCTGCCGCCGCTGACGAGGAGGCCACCGCCGAGGCCGAGGTGACCACCGAGCAGGTGACCGAGGAGCAGGTCCGCGAATCCGACGAGGAGTTCCAGACCCAGGTGACCGGCGACGCCGGCGCCGAGGCCCAGGCCGAGGCACAGACCCAGGCCCAGGCCGATGACGACGATGGCCTGAGCAAGTTCGAGAAGGCCCTGCTGCTGGGGCTTGGTGCCGCCGCCGTGGGCACCCTGCTGAACAGCGGCGAACGGGTGGTCAGCAACTCCGGTGACCGCATCGTGGTCCAGGACCAGGCCGGCGATCTGCGGGTTCTCAAGGATGACGACGCGCTGATCCGCCGCCCCGGTGACGAGGTCCGCACCGAGACCTTCAACGACGGCTCCAGCCGCACCATCGTGACCAAGCCCGACGGCTCCCGCGTGGTGACGATCCGCGCCGCCGACGGCGCCGTCCTGCGCCGGATCAACTTCGATCCGCAGGGCCGCGAGTATGTCCTCTTTGACGATACTGTCGCCGAGGAAGAGGTCGTGGTGAACGAGCTGCCCCAGGTGGAGCAGCGCAGCGCCCGCGTCAGCAGCGCCGACGAGGCCGCCCTGCGCGCCGCCCTCCAGGCGGAGCTGGACGCCACCAACAACCGGACCTTCTCGCTCCGTCAGGTGCGCGAGATCCGCGAGGTGCGCGCCCTGGCCCCCGAGCTTGAGCTGGACGCCATCCAGTTCCGCACCGGCTCGGCCGCCATCCCGCCGGAGCAGGCCCGCAGCCTGGCCAAGATCGGCACCACCCTGCGCGAGCAGATCCGCGAGAACCCGCGCACCGTGATCCTTGTCGAGGGCCACACCGACGCGGTGGGTGACGCCACCTACAACCTCGCCCTGTCGGACCGCCGGGCCGAGACGGTCGCCCTGGCCCTGACCGAGTACTTCGACGTGCCGCCGGAGAACATGGTGATCCAGGGCTACGGTGAATCGGCCCTCAAGGTGCCGACGCTGGAGGCCGAGCAGGCCAACCGCCGCGCCGTGGTGCGCAACATCACCAACCTGCTGCGCTAAACAAATGCCCGGGCCTTCGGGCCCGGACCGAAAGGACGGACCTGCCGTGCACCCCAGCGCGGCAGGTCTTGCCTTGTCCAGACAAAGAAGATTGCCCGGCGCGCCGCAAGCCTCTATCCGGGCCGTGAGCACCGGACAGCGAAGGAGCGCCCCATGAGCGAAGAAACCCAAGAGCTGAGCTTCGAGGACGATCCGCGCGCCGGCCGGTCCTTCTGGGTGGCCCTGGGGCTGGTCCTGGTGATCGTCGCCTGGATGGGCAGCGGCTATCTCATTCCCGCCGAGGAGGCCGAGAGCGCGGCCCCCGAGGGCGGCGGCGACGCGCCCGTCGCCGTCACCGTGGAGGCCTCCCGCACCGAGGAGGTGACCCTCACCTTCTCCGCCGAGGGCCAGGCCCAGCCCGATCGCGACACATCGATCCGCGCCGAGGCCTCGGGCGATGTCACCCGCGTGCTCGTGGAGAAGGGCGAGGAGGTGGCCCAGGGCGCCGTCATCGCCCGCCTCTCGGCCACCCGCGCCGAGGCCGACCTTGCCCGCGCCCGCGAGGAGCTGAGCCGGGCACAGCGCGAGTTCGACAATGCCTCGGAGCTGCTGGAGCGGGGCGTCGCCACCCAGGATCGGGTCTCCCAGGCGCGGGCCACCCTGGCCGCCGCCGAGGCCGCCGTGACCAGCGCCGAGCAGGCCCTCGAGGCGCTCGAAATCACCGCCCCCTTTGCCGGAAGGATCGAGCGGTTGACCCTCGATCCGGGCGAATTTGTCCAGGCCGGGGCCGAGGTGGGCCGGATCGTGGACAACCGCCCTCTCACCGTCGCCATCCAGGTGCCCCAGCAGGCCCTGGGCCGGATCGAGAGCGGCCAGCAGGCCAGCATCAATTTCATCACCGGCGAGGAGCGCCAGGGCAGGGTGAGCTTTGTCGGCACCTCGGCCAACGCCGAAACCCGCACCTTCCTGGCCGAGATCGACGTGGAGAACGCCGACGGCGCCATCCCGGCGGGCATCTCCGCCGAGGTGCGCATCCCCACCGGCACGGCGCGGGCGCACTTCGTCCAGCCCTCCACCGTCTCGCTCAGCCCCGAGGGCCTCCTGGGGGTCAAGACGGTGGACGCGGAGGACCGCGTGGTCTTTCACCGCATCGAGATCGTGCGCGCCGAGATCAACGGCATCTGGGTCACCGGCCTGCCCGAGGAGACCCGCATCATCACCGTGGGCCAGGGCTACGTGAACGCGGGCGAGCGGGTCGCCCCGGCGCCCGCCGAAGAGGTCACCCCCGCGCCCGCGAACGCCGAAGGAAACTGAGCCATGATGCAGCTGATCGACGCCGCCTTCTCGCGCGGCCGGGTCGTTCTCATGGCCCTGGTGACGATCCTCTCGGTGGGGGCCTATGCCTATGTCACCATCCCCAAAGAGGCCAATCCCGAGGTGCCCCTGCCGCTGGTCTATGTCACCACCGGGCTTGAGGGGATCAGCCCGATCGACGCCGAGCGCCTGCTGATCGAGCCGATGGAGGCAGAATTCGCCGCCATCTCGGGGCTGGAGAAGATCGAGAGCCACGCCTCGGAGGGCTTTGCCAGCGTCCAGCTCGAGTTCACCCCCGGCGGTGACATCGACGAGGCCCTCGAGAAGGTGCGCGAGGCCGCCGACCGGGTGGAAGGGGACCTGCCCGAGGATGCCCTCGACCTCACCATCACCGAGATCAACACCGCCCTCTTTCCGATCATCACGGCCATCATCTCGGGCCCCGTGCCCGAGCGCACCCTGAACGATCTGGCCGAGTCCGCCCAGGAAACCATTGAGGGCCTGCCCGGCGTGCTCGAGGTGGAGATCGGCGGCGCCCGCGAGGAGTTCCTCGAGGTCCTGATCGACCCGACGGTCTTCCAAACCTACAACCTCAGCTTCGACGAGCTGATCGGCCAGCTTCAGCGCAACAACCGCCTGATCGCCGCCGGCGCCATCGAGACGGGGGGCGGGCGCATCGTGCTCAAGGTGCCCGGCCTGATCGAGGATCTGGAGGACGTGATGGAGATCCCCGTGAAGGTGCGCGGCGATGCCGTCGTCACCTTCGAGGACGTGGCCACCGTGCGCCGCGCCTTCCAGGATCCCACCGGCTTTGCCCGGATCGACGGCCAGCCCGCCCTGGCGCTGGAGGTGACGAAACGCTCCGGCGCCAACATCATCGACACGGTTGCCGCCACCAAGCAGGCCCTCGACGGCCTGCGCGCCGATTGGCCCGAGAGCGTCGAGGTAACCTACCTCCAGGACCAGTCCGAGCAGGTGGAGACCCTGCTCTCGGACCTCGAAGCCAACGTCATCGCCGCCGTGATCCTCGTCATGGTGGTGATCGTCGCGGCCCTCGGCGGGCGCTCGGCCATCCTCGTCGGACTGGCCATCCCCGGCGCCTTCCTGGCCGGCGTCAGCGCCCTCTGGATGATGGGCTTCACCATGAACATCGTGGTCCTCTTCTCGCTCATCCTGGTGGTGGGGATGCTGGTGGACGGGGCCATCGTCACGACCGAGCTGGCCGACAGGCGGCTCCAGGAGGGGGTGCCGCCGCGCAGCGCCTATGCCGAGGCCGCCAAGCGCATGGCCTGGCCGATCATCGCCTCCACCGCCACCACGCTCTCGGTCTTCTTCCCGCTGCTCTTCTGGACCGGCATGGTGGGCGAGTTCATGAAGTTCCTGCCCATCACGGTGCTCCTGACGCTCTTCGCCTCGCTCTTCATGGCACTCATCTTCATCCCCGTGCTGGGCGGCCTGATCGGCCGCCGCCAGCCCCAGCGCGCCGCCGCCAAGCGCGCGCTCCACGGCGCCGAGCGGGGCGATCCGCGCTCCATCGGCGGCCTCACCGGGGCCTATGTGCGGCTCCTGGAAAGGGCCATCCTGCGGCCTGGTGCGACGGCGCTCATGGCCCTGGCGCTGCTCCTCGGGGCCTTCGGCCTCTATGGCCAGTTCGGCCAGGGGCTGACCTTCTTCCCTTCCGTGGAGCCCGAGTTCATGCAGGTCCAGGTGCGGGCGCGGGACAACTTCTCCATCTACGAGCGCGACGCCCTGGTCCGCCGGGTGGAGGCGCGCCTGCTCGACTACGAGGAGATCGCCACCGTCTACGCCCGCTCCACCATGAGCGCCGGGCGCGGCGACGAGGAGACCATCGGCACCCTGCAACTGGAACTGATCGACTGGGACGAACGCCGCCCGGCAGAGCGCATCGGCGCCCAGATCCGCCGCGACGTGGCCGACATCGCGGGCATCGACGTGCAGGTGCAAACGGAAAGCGGCGGCCCCACCAGCGGCAAGCCGATCAACCTTCAGATCGCCGCCCGCAAGCCCGAGGTCCAGGCCCGCGCCGTGACCCAGGTGCTGGAGATCATGGAGCGCATCGGCGGCTTCACCGACGTGACCGACAGCCGCCCCCTGCCGGGGGTGGAGCTCTCGATCCTGGTGGACCGGGCCGAGGCCGCCCGCTACGGCGCCGACGTGAGCCTCCTGGGCCAGGCCGTGCAGCTCCTCACCCAGGGCATCACGGTGGCCGACTACCGGCCCAGCGACGCCGAGGGCGAGCTCGACATCCGGGTCCGCTTCCCGGCCGAGGAGCGCTCCCTCTCGGAGCTGAGCAACCTGCGCGTGCCCACCTCCGCCGGCCTCGTGCCGATCTCCAACTTCGTTACCTTCGCCCCCTCGGAGCGCACCGGCACCATCACCCGCATCGACGAGCAGCGCGTCGTGACGATCGAGGCCAACGTGGCCCCGGGCCTCCTGGTCAACGATCAGGTGACGGCGCTCCAGCAGGCCCTCTCCGAGGAGGAGCTGCCCCCGGGCGTGAGCTACAGCTTCGCGGGCGAGGCCGAGGACCAGGCGGAGACCATGACCTTCCTGGTCCTGGCCTTCATCTCGGCCATCTTCCTGATGCTGGTGATCCTGGTGATGCAGTTCAACAACTTCTACCAGGCCTTCGTGGTGATGAGCGCCATCGTCTTCTCCATCGCCGGGGTGCTCCTGGGCCTGCTTGTCACCGGGCGGCCCTTCGGCGTGGTCATGGGGGGCATCGGCGTCATCGCCCTGGCGGGCATTGTGGTGAACAACAATATCGTCCTGATCGACACCTACAACGATCTGCGCCGCGGCGGCATGGCCCCGCGCGAGGCGGCCCTGCGCACCGGCGCCCAGCGTCTGCGGCCCGTGATGCTCACCTCCGTCACCACGGCGCTGGGGCTCATGCCCATGGTGCTCGGGGCCAACCTCAACTTCTTCACCCGCGAGATCGTCTTCGGCGCCCCCTCGACCCAGTACTGGACGGAGCTTTCCAGCACCATCGTCGGCGGCCTCGTGGTGGCCACGCTCCTGACCCTGGTGCTGACCCCCGCCATGCTCATGCTCGGCGAGGGACGGCGCCGCAAATCAGCCTGAGGGCGCAACAAAAAAGCCCCCGCGGCGGCGGGGGCTTCAAACCGTCGATCGGGGCGCCGCCTCAGCGGTTCGGCAGGGGCCCGATCAGCATGACCATCTGGCGGCCTTCCATCTTGGGGAAGTTCTCCACCCGGCCGTGTTCCTTGGTGTCCTCGGCCACCCGCTCCAGCAACTCGCGCCCCAGGTTCTGGTGCGCCATCTCGCGGCCCCGGAACCGCAGGGTCACCTTCACCTTGTCGCCCGCCTCGAGAAACTTGAAGACGTTGCGCATCTTGACGTCATAGTCGTTCTTGTCCGTGTTCGGACGGAACTTGACCTCCTTGATGTCGATGATCTTCTGCTTCTTGCGGGCCTCGCTCTCGCGCTTCTGCTGTTCGTACTTGAACTTGCCAAAATCCATGATCTTGCAGACCGGCGGCTTGGCATTGGGCGAGATCTCGACCAGGTCGAGCCCGGCATCGGCGGCCATCTCCAGGCCACGCTGGGGCGAGACCACTCCGACGTTCTCGCCGTCGGCGCCGATCAGGCGGATTTCGGGGGCACGGATGTTGTCATTAACGCGCGGGCCGGTGTCTCGGGTGGGCGGCGCGTTGTGGGGTCTGCGAGCGATGGTGATCGTCCTTTGGTTGTTCAGTTTTCAGGGCCACAAATTAGACCCGGTGTCAGCCATCTTCAAGGCGGATTTTGCGGCCCCGGGCGGCCTTTGGGCATTATTTGGACTTGAACAGGCGGCCATTGCAGCGCATTTGCCACGACAGCACGGTCTGGCGCATTATATCTGGTGCAGCCACCGCCTAAGGAGGGGAAATCGCATGAGAAATGTCATCTGGATTCTGGTCGCCATCCTGGTCGTCCTGGGAGGCTACATGCTCTGGTCCGGGCGCAGCCCCGAGGAGGTGGCCACCCAGGTCACCGAGGCGGTGAACGCGCCCGAGGCCCTGGCCACCGCCGAGGAGGGCGCCGAGGAAGCCGCCGCCGCCCTGGATGAGGCCGGGAACGAGGCCGCCGAGGCCACCAGCGCCGCGGGCCAGGCCCTGAGCGAGGCCGCCGACGAGGCCGCCGCCGCCACCGGCCAGGCCCTGGAAGAGGCGGGCGCCGCCCTTTCCGAGGCCGCCGAGGGGGCCGGTGACGCCGCCCGCGCCCTGGTCGAGGAGGCCCAGCAGGCCGCCTCCGACGCCGCCGACGCCGTGACCACGGCCGGCGAGACCGACGGCCAGGCCAGCCAAGAGGCCGCCCGCGCCGAGGCGGAGACCGAAGCTGAGGCCGAGGCCACCACTGAGTCCGAAGCCACCACGGAAGCCGAAGCCACTACGGAGGCCGAGGCCGTTGACGAGGCCGCCGAGGTCGCCACGGACGGCACCGAGGAAACCAGCACCGAGGGCACCACCGAAGCTGAAGCCACCGCCGAGGCCGAAGCCGTCGACGAGGCCGCCGAGGTTGCCACGGACGGCACCGAGGAAACCAGCACCGAGGTCACCGCCGAGACCGAGCTGACCCCCGAGGAAATGCGCACCCTGCTCACCGTCGAGGGCTTCGACAGCGCGCGCGTCGCGCAGCTCCTGGAAAATGCCGATCTGAGCACCATGCAGAAGACCCTCATGGCCAACCTCCTCGCCGAGGCGGGCGAGAACCCCGAGGCGCTGGAGCGGGTGCTGGTGCGGATTCGCGCCGCCCTCAACCTTGAGGCGGAGTGACCTCGCCGGGCTGCGCTTCGAGACCGCGCGCCTGACGGCCCGCGACTGGCAGCCCGACCTTGAAGAGCCCAAAGCCCGCGCCGCCCTGGCGCGGGCCCTGGCCCCGCTGCTCACCCGGCCTGTCCTCGCCCACCTGCCGCCGCCGCTCCAGCTCGGCACTGGCCCCGGCGCGCTCGACACCTGGATCAGCGCCCGCGCCGCCGAAAGCCGCGTCCTGCGCGTGGACCTTGCCCAGGGCCCCCTGGCGGGCCTCCTGATCCTCGCCCCCGATCCGGACGCACCCGAGCCGACCCTGCACCTCGGCTATCTGCTGGGCGAGGCCCACTGGGGCCAGGGCCTGGCGAGCGAGCTTCTGGCGGGCCTCGTGGCGGCGCTCGAAGAGCAAGGCTCCGTCACGCTCCTCGGCGGTGTGGACCGGGCCAACCCCGCCTCCGCCCGGGTGCTGGAAAAGGCGGGCTTCCGTCCCGATCCGGCCCTCTCCACGGCCGACACGGCGCTCTACCGCCGCGCCCCCCGCTGAAACGACAGAACCGCGCCCCCCGTCCCCGGGCAGCGCGGTTCCGCAAGTCTCAAAGCCGGTCAAATCAGCCGACGAAGGCCTTCTCCACCACGAAGTGCTTGGGCTCGGAGTTGGCCCCTTCCTCCAGCCCGTAGCTCTCCATCAGGGCCATCAGGTCCTTGTTGAAGCCCAGGCTGCCGCAGACCATGGCCCGGTCGGTTTCGGGAGAGATGCCCTCGATCCCGAGATCCTTGAAGAGCGTGCCATCCTGCAGAAGCGTCGTGATCCGGCCCATCTTGGGGCTCTCCTCGCGGGTTGTCGTGGGGTAGTAGCGGATCTTGGCCAGGTTCTCCTTGCCGATCAGCTCCTGCATCATCTCGTCCGCCTTCAGATCCTCGATCAGGCGGCGCCCATACTCCAGCTCCGCCACGTCGCGGCAGGTGTGGGTGATGATGACCTCCTCGTAGTTCTCGTAGGTCTCGGGCTCGCGCAGCAGGCTGGCGAAGGGGGCAAAGCCGGTACCCGTGGCGAAGAACCAGATGCGCTTGCCGGGCAGCAGGGCGTCATGGACCAGGGTGCCCACGGGCTTGGGCCGCAGGATGATCTGGTCGCCCGGCTGGATGTGCTGGAGCTTGGAGGTGAGCGGCCCGTCCTGCACCTTGATCGAATAGAACTCCAGCTCGTCGTCCCAGGCGGGCGAGGCGATGGAGTAGGCGCGCAGCAGCGGCTTGCGCTTGCCGGTGGTGGGATCGGGATCGCCCATCAGGCCGATCATCACGAACTCCCCCGAGCGGAAGCGCAGCGAGGCCGGGCGGCTGACCCGGAAGGAAAACAGCCAGTCGGTCCAGTGGGTCACCTCGGTGACGGTCTGGGCGTCGGGGAGCGTCGGGGCGGCCTTGGCGGCAAGTTGGTTCACGGGAGTCTGCTCGGTCATATTGCTGGTACACAAGCGAGTGCCTGTGCCTCCTTCTTAGAGAATGATGGGGGTGAGGGCAATGTGGGCCAGGCGGGGCCTAGCCGCGCAGGCGGGCCTGATAGTCGTGGCCCTGCCAGTCGGCGCGGAACCGCCACTGCGCCTCCGGTTGCCGTGCGGCGATCTCGTCACTCACCTCGACCTCGTCGAAGCCCGCGCGCCGCGCCATGGCGTACTGGTCGGCGATGACATGGCCATGGGCCCGCAGCCGTCCCTTGAAGCCGCGCAGGCGCAGGGCCTTGGCGATGGTGAAGCCGCGCCCGTCCGCGAAGGAGGGGAAGTCGATGCGGATCATCTCCAGCCCCTCGTAGAGGGTGACCTCCTCGGGCCGCGTGTCCGAGGCCAGGTGCAGGGCGCGGCAATCGTTGGCCGCCGCGTTCTCGCAGAAGCCGTGCTGCCAGTCGTCGGCGACAAAGCCCTCGTCGGTGATCAGTTGCGTCATGTCGTGCTCCTTGTGCGGACCATCCTGCCGTTCTCGAAATGGATGCCGCATTCTTCCTTGCTCTGGTCCCGCCAGCGGCCCGCCCGCGGGTCCTCGCCCTCGGCCACCGGGCTGGTGCAGGGGGCACAGCCGATGGAGGGATAGCCGCGCGCCACCATGGGATGGCGGGGCAGGGCGTTCTCGGTCATGTACTCGGCCACGTCGCCCGGGGCCCAGTAGGCCAGGGGGTTGACCTTGATCCGGTCGGCGCCCTCGGCCACCTCCTCCACCTCGAAGTGGCCCAGCTGCGCCCGGCTGGCGGACTGGAAGCGCTTGCGCCCGGTGATCCAGCCGCCGTGCCCCTGCAAGGCCAGCTGCAGGGGCCGCGTCTTACGCAGGTCGCAGCAGGCATCCGTGTCCCGCTGGTGCAGGGTCCCGTCCGGGTCCTGCGCCACCAGGTCGGCGGCGCGGATCACCCGCACGTTCTCCAGCTCCAGCCGCTGGGTCAGGCGGCGCTGATACTCCAGGGTCTCGGCAAAGAGCATCCGGGTGTCGATGAAGAGCACCGGCATGGCCCGGTCCACGACCGACACGAGGTGCAGCAGCACCACGCTCTCTGCCCCGAAGCTGGAGACCAGCGCCAGGTCCGGGATCTCCTCGCGCGCCGCGCGCAACACATCCACCGCCGAATGGCGATAGGTGGCCGCGTTCAGCCGCGCGACCCGCGCCGCCAGGTCCGGCGCGGTGAGGGGGGTATCAAGCGGCATTGGCGCGTGCTTCCGGGTAGAGGGCGGCCTTGAAAGGCGCCAGCCCGAGGCGGCGGTAGGTCTGAAGGAAGGTCTCCTCCCGGTCCTCGCGCAGATCGAGGTAGGCCATCACCAGCCGTTCCACCGCCGGAACGATCTCCTCGGCCGAGAAGCCCGGCCCGGCGCGCTCGCCGATGGTGGCCGTTTCGGTGCCGTCGCCGCCCAGGGTGATCTGGTAGTTCTCCACCCCCGCGCGGTCCAGGCCGAGGATGCCGATGTGGCCCACGTGGTGGTGGCCACAGGCGTTGATGCAGCCCGAGATCTTGATCTTCAGCGGCCCCACGTCGTGCTCCAGCTTGAGCGCGTCGAAGTGGGTGGCGATCTCCTGCGCGATGGGGATCGAGCGGGCCGTGGCCAGGGCGCAGTAGTCCATGCCGGGGCAGGCGATGATGTCCGAGATGAGCCCGACGTTGGCCGTGCCCAGGCCCGCCGCGCGCAGGGCGGCATAGACATGGGGCAGGTCCGCCTTGTGGACGTGGGGCAGGATCACATTCTGCTCGTGGCTGATGCGCAGCTCGTCGTGGCCATAGCGCCGCGCCAGGCCCGCCATCAGCCGCATCTGCCGCGCCGAGGCGTCGCCCGGCGTCTTGCCGTGGGCCTTGAGCGAGATGGTGACGATGGCATAGCCCTCGGCCCGGTGCGCGGCCAGGTTGGTGTCGGACCAGGCGCGGAAGGCCGGATCATGCTGGCGCGCCTGATGGAAGGGCGCCTCATCCGCCACCTTGAAGGCGGGCGCCTCGAAGTTGGCGCGGATGGCGCCCAGAAGCTGCTGATCCACGCCGGTGAACTGGGGCCGGATCAGGGCATAGCGCTCATCCACACGGGCGCGGATGTCCTCGATGCCGTTCTCGTGCACGGTGATCTTGATCCGCGCCTTGTACTTGTTGTCGCGGCGGCCCAGCAGGTTGTAGACGCTGACAATGGCCTCCAAAGTCGGCAGAAGGTCCTCTTCGGCGACGAAATCATAAAGCACCTTGCCGATCATCGGCGTCCGGCCCAACCCGCCGCCGACGATCACGCGGTAGCCGATCTCAGCGCCCTGGCGGACGATCTGAAGCCCGATGTCGTGCGCCTTGATGACGGCCCGGTCGGCCTCGGCGCCGGTCACGGCGACCTTGAACTTGCGCGGCAGGAACTGGAATTCCGGATGGTCCGTGGACCACTGGCGAATGAGCTCGGCCACCGGGCGCGGGTCGGCCACCTCGTCGGCGGCGGCCCCGGCAAAGTGGTCGGCGGTCACGTTGCGGATCGTGTTGCCCGAGGTCTGGATGGCGTGCAGGTTCACCTCGGCCAGGGCATCGAGCATGTCCGGCACGTCGCGCAGCTCGGGCCAGTTGTACTGGATGTTCTGGCGCGTGGTGAAGTGGCCATAGCCCTTGTCCCAGCGCTCCGCGATCTCGGCCAGCTTCTCCATCTGGCGGCTGGAAAGGGTGCCATAGGGGATGGCGACCCGCAGCATGTAGGCGTGAAGCTGGAGGTAGAGGCCGTTCATCAGCCGCAGCGGCTTGAACTCGTCCTCGGTCAGAGAGCCGTCGATGCGGCGCTCGACCTGGGCCCGGAACTGGGCGTTGCGCTCCTTGAGGAAGGCGGCGTCGAAATCTGTGTAATGGTACATCTCTTGTTTCCTCCGTACCGGGCGGGCCCGGCGCTTCGTCGGTCTGGTCTCGCGCGGGGCCGCTTAGGCCCGGGGCGCGTCGTTTTCCTGCTTGCCGTGCGGGTAGTTGGACGGGCCGCGGGCGCGGAAGGCCTCGCGGAAGTGCGCCGGGCGCGGCACCTTGCCGTCCAGCTCCACGTCGGCCAGGTAGGCGCCCACCACGCTGCCGGTCTGGGCGGCGGCGTCGATCAGGCGCAGGTCGGCGTCGGCCTCATCGGTCAGGACCTCGGCCTCTTCGATGCGCCGCGACCAGCCATTGGCGGTCTGGTAGATCACGTCGCCTTCCAGCAGGGCGTTGGCGGTGACGATCTTGGGGGTGAAGGGCTTGGGCATCAGGCCATCTCCTGGATTGGGGTCTCTTGCAGGACCGTTGCGGCGGCGCGGGGCGCCAGGCCGAGGAAGGTGAGCTCGGGGCCGGCCATCTCGGCGGAGGCCAGGTCCTCGGGCAGACGGTCGAGCGTCGTGGCGAGGATGCGCTGATCGGGGCGCGAGGCGTTCTCGACGATGGTGACAGGGGTGGCGCGCGCCGCCCCGTGCATCAGAAGCCGCCCCTGGATGAAGCGGGCCGAACGCTTGCCCATGTAGATCGCCGCCACCTCGTCGGGGCGCGCCAGGGTGGCCCAGTCGTGATCCGCAAAGCCCTTCATGTCGTGCCCCGTGAGGAACCGCACCGAGGCGTTGCGGCCGCGCCGCGTCAGGCTCTGGCCGATGGAGGCCACGGCGGCGGAGGCGGAGGTGATGCCGGGCACGATGTGCCAGCCGAGGCCAGCTGCGTCGAGCGCCTCGATCTCCTCGTCCAGGCGGCCGAAGATGGTGGCGTCACCGGACTTCAGCCGCACCACCTGGGCGCCCTGGCCCGCGTGCTCGACCAGAAGCTCGTTGATCCGCTCCTGCGGCGTGGCGGGGCCATAGGCTTCCTTGCCCACGTCGATCATCAGCGCCTCGCGGCGCGCCAGCTCCAGGATCTCGGCCGAGATCAGGCGGTCGTAGATCACCACGTCGGCCTCATCCAGCGCACGCCGCGCCTTGAGGGTCAGCAGCTCCGGATCGCCCGGACCGCCGCCCACAAAGGCCACGTGGCCGGGCCGCGCGGTGCGGGTCAGGTGATCCTCCAGCAGCCCCTCGAGGGCGCGGGGCAGGGCCGCTTCGCCCGCCTCCATCGCCTTGGGGCCCGCGTTGAAATAGTAGTCGCGCCAGAAGTCGCGGCGCGCCCGGCCAAAGGGCAGGGCCTCGGCCATCTTGCGGAAGCCCTTGCCGATCCGCGCCAGGGTGCCCAGGGTCGTCGGCAGGCGCTCCTCCAGGTCGGCCTTGATGGCGCGAGCCAGGACCGGGGCGGCGCCCTCGGTGCCGATGGCCACGGTCACCGGGTCCCGGTCCACGATGGCGGGGGTGATGAACTGGCTGTCCTGCAGGTTGTCCACGATGTTGACGAGCGCCCCCTCGGCCCGCGCGATGGCGGCGGTGCGGGCATCCTCCGCCGCATCCTCGTCGGCGGCGTAGAAGAGCGCGGCGCAGAGCGCGTCGCCCGGGGCGAAGCGCCGCGTCACCAGGCGCAGCCGCCCCTCCGCCGCCCAGTCGCGGATCTCATCGGCGGGCGCTTCGGCGAAGACGGTCAGGTGGGCGCGGGTCTTGAGCAGCAGGCGCAGCTTGGCCAGGGCGGCATCGCCGCCGCCCGACAGGACGATCCGGCGGCCCTCGGTGGCCAGGAAGATCGGAAAGTGGTCCATGTGTCTGCCCCGCTGTTGCTGTGACTGGTCTTGAATATAGAAATATTTCCCGATATTTCGCCAGATGACCGCAGAGATAAGGACGTTCGTTCCAACCTCATGCGAGATGAGAACGGCCAGTCCACGCAGAAGGGGAAATCCAGAATGACTGTTCGGATCGACGAGACGGACCGGAAAATCCTTGCCGAGTTGCAGCGCGACGCCAGCCAGTCGCTGGACGACATCGCCGGTCGGGTGGGCTCTTCCAAGACCCCGGTGTGGAACCGGATTCGCAAATTGAAGGAGGCCGGCGTGATCGGCCAGCAGACCGTGCTGCTCGATGCCGAGGCCCTCGGCTTCGAGGCCTGCTTCTTTGTCCTGATCCGCACCTCGGCCCACGAGGCGGAGTGGCAGGCCGCCTTCCTCAAGGCCCTGCGCGACCGCCCCGAGGTCCAGGAGGCGCACCGCCTGGCGGGCGACATCGACTACATCCTCAAGGTCCGGGTCAAGAACGCCCGCGCCTACGATGCCTTCTACCAGGCCCTCATCTCGGAGGTGCGGGTGCACAATGTCACGGCGCTCCTCTCGATGGAGGAGATCAAGTCCACCGTCGCCCTGCCGCTCTGAGGGCTCAGGCCCGCACCATCAGGCGCTCCAGCCGGTGGAAATGGTAGGTGGGGGCATAGCGCGGCGGCTCGGCCAGCTTGAGCGCCGGGCAGGCGTCAAAGAGCAGGGGCAGGGCCATCTGCAATTCCAGCCGCGCCAGGGGCGCGCCGACGCAGAAGTGCAGCCCGCCGCCGAAGGCCGCGTGGGGCCGCTTGGGGCGGTCCGGGTCAAAGCGGTCGGGCGCCTCCCAAAGCGCCGGATCGCGCCCCGCCGCGCCCAGGATCAGGGCAATCTCCTCGCCCCGCTGCAACCGGTGCTCTCCCAGCTCGATCTCCTCGTAGGCGATGCGGGTGAAAAGGTGCAGTGGCGGATCGTAGCGCAGGATCTCCTCCACCGTGCCCTCGATCCGCTCCGGCGCCAGGGCGGCGAGGGGCGTCTCATGCTCCAGCAGGCACTTCACCCCGTTGCCGAGGCTGTGCACCGTCGCCTCGTGGCCCGCGTTCAGCAGCAGGATGCAGGTGCCGATCAGCTCATCCGTGCTCAGCCGCTCGCCCGCCTCCTCGGCCACGATCAGCTCGGTGATGAGGTCATCCCCCGGCCTGCTCCGCCGCTCCTCGACGTAGCCGCGCAGGAAGGCGATGAAGTCACGCGCCGCCGCCTCGGCCGCCGCCTCGGTCTCCGCCGTGCGGCCGGCCTGGTACATGGCCACCATGGCATTGGACCAGCGCAGCAGGTCCGCCCAGATCTCCTCGGGCACCCCCAGCAGACGGGCGATGATCCGCACCGGCAGTTGCGTGCAGAAGGCCGGGATCAGGTCAAAGGCCTCGTCGCGCGGCAGCTCTGCCAGAAGGTTCCGGGCAATCTCCTCGATGTCGGGTCGCAGGCCCGCGATCCGGCGCGAGGTGAAGGCCCGCAGCACCAGCCCGCGCAGCCGCGTGTGGCGCGGCGGCTCCATGTCCAGCATCGAGTGGCGCTCGGTCAGGGCCCAGTGCGCCAGGTGCTCGGGAAAGGCGCGCGGGGTGATCGGCTCGCGGCCCAGGCGGCGATCCCGCAGCAACGCCTGGACGGTGGCCCCGTCAAAGGCCGCGGCCATGCCGAATTCCTCCCAGTAAAGCACCGGGCCGCGGGCGCGGGCCTCGGCGTAGGCGGGGTAGGGGTCCTGCACGAAGGCAGGGTCGAGCGGCGAAAGCGAAAGTCTGTCCATGGCGCCCTTCAAGCGCGCGGGTCTGGTCAATGCAAGGGGCCTCGTGCAATCTGACGCGATGACACAGGGGATGCGACAGCGGGCGGTGATCGTCCTGGCCTTCTGCCTGGTGGTGGCCCTGCTGGCCACCGGGGTCTGGCGCTATGCCTACCGCCAGGGGCTCGATCAGCTCGCCGCCCGGGGCCAGGCAGATCTCGCCCTGGCGGGCGACCGGCTGGTCAGCCAGCTTCAGCGCTACCGCGATCTCGCCGTCACCCTGGCCGATCACCCCTCGGTCGAGGGGGCCCTCTCGGGCGCAGCACCCGGCCCGGTGGCGGCGGAACTGCTCCAGGTGGCGGACCGTTCCGCCGCGCTCGACATCCTGGTGGTGGACCGGGAGGGCCGGCCCGTCACCTCGGCCCTCGGCCAGGTGCGTCAGGATCTCGGCGGTCTGCCCTTCGTGCGGCGCGCCCTGCGCGGCGCTCTCGGCTGGGGCCACGGCGCCGCCCAGCCCCTGACCCAGCGGGCCTTTTTCCACGCCGCCCCGGTCTTTGCCGAGGCGGGGCGGCCGCGCGGCGCCGTCGTCGTCATCACCGATCTCAACGGGATCGACTACAACTGGCGCGGCACCAACCCGGCGGCCTTCTTCACCGACGCGGGCGGCGAGGTGATCGTCGCCAACCGCTCGGAAATCCTCTTCTGGCGCCGCCCGCCGGGCGAGCCCGGACTGGTGCCGCCCACCGGCCCGCCGCCCGACTTCTCGGCCAACTGGCTCGGCCCGCACGAGATCTGGCGCCTCTCCTGGGGCCCCTACCTGCCGGCCGAGGCTCTGCACCTGACCCAGGAGCTGCCGGTCATCGGCATGACCGGCGAGGTCCTGCTCGATGTGGACCAGACCCGCGCCCTGGCCCTGGCCCAGGCAGCGGCGGTGGCGGCCCTCTGCCTGGCCTTCGGCTCGCTGCTCTTCCTC
Organism: Sulfitobacter sp.; assembly: GCA_965212515.1. Classification (GTDB taxonomy): domain Bacteria; phylum Pseudomonadota; class Alphaproteobacteria; order Rhodobacterales; family Rhodobacteraceae; genus Sulfitobacter. Next base: position 135,393 of record OZ243122.1, on the reverse strand, counting down.
GCCGCAGAACGCCGTCGCGCCCTGGCCCGCGTCAACGCCGAGCTGGAGACCCGCGTGGCCCTGCGCACCGCCGCCCTGCGCGAGACCAACAGCAAGCTCCTGGAGGAGGCCCGCGAACGCGAGGAGGCCCAGGCCGCCCTGCGCCAGGCCCAGGACGAGCTGGTCCAGGCGGGCAAGCTCTCGGCCCTCGGGCAGATGTCGGCCGGCATCAGCCATGAGCTCAACCAGCCCCTCATGGCGATCCGCTCCTTCGCCGAGAACGGGCTGCAATTCATGGAACGGGAGCGCCCCGACCGCGCCGCCGACAACCTGCGCCGCATCTCCGACATGGCCCACCGCATGGGTCGCATCATCCAGAACCTGCGCGCCTTCGCCCGCCAGGAAAGCCGCCGCCCCGCCCGGATCGAGCTGGGCGGCGTGATCGAGGCCGCGCTGGAGATGACCCGCGAGCGCGTGGCCGAGGCCGGCGTGGTGCTCACCTACCAGCCCCCCGCGGGCCAGCTCTGGGTGCGCGGCGGCGAGGTGCGGCTGGGCCAGGTCTTCGTCAACCTCATCACCAACGCCGTCGATGCCATGGCCGAGAGCGACCCGCGACGGCTTGAGATCAGGGTCACCGAGGGGCCCGCGCCCGAGGTCTCCTTCACCGACAGCGGCCCCGGCATCGAGGTGCCCGACAAGGTCTTCGATCCCTTCTACACCACCAAGGCGGGCAGCGAGGGCGGCGGCATGGGCCTGGGCCTGTCCATCAGCTACGGCATCGTCCAGAGCCTCGGCGGCCAGATCCGCGGCGCCAACGGCCCCGAGGGCGGGGCCATCTTCACCGTCACCCTGGAGCGGGCCGAGACCGAGACGGAGGCGGCGGCATGAGGCGCCAGGTGCTTCTTGTGGAGGATGACGCGGCGGTCCGGGAGGCCCTGGCCCAGACCCTGGAGCTGGCCGACCTCAGCCCCATAGCACTCGGCTCCTTCGTGGCCGCCAAGGAACGCATCGCCGCCTCCTTCGAGGGGGTCATCCTCTCCGACATCCGCATGCCGGGCCGCGACGGCTTCCACCTGCTGGACTACGCCCAGGCGCGCGACCCGGACCTGCCCGTCGTGCTCCTCACCGGCGAGGGGGACATCCCCATGGCGGTCAGCGCCATGGGCCGGGGCGCCTTTGGCTTCCTGGAAAAGCCCTGCGATCCGGCGGAGCTGCTCTCGGTCCTGGAAAGGGCCCTCAAGACCCGCGCCCTGGTGCTCGACAACCGCCGCCTGCGCAGCCTGGTGGAATCGGGCGATCCGGCGGCGCGGATGATCTTCGGCCACTCCGATCTGGCCGAGGGGCTGCGCCGACAGGTGCGGCTCGTCGCCCAGGCCGAGGGCGACGCCCTGATCACCGGCCAGCCTGGCACCGGGGTCTCCAAGGTGGCCGAGGTGATCCACCTCTGCTCGCCCCGCTCCAAGGCGCCCTTCGTCAAGCGCGCGGCGGCGGGCCTCACGCCGGAAAGCCTGGCCGAGGCCCTGAAGGAGGCCGACAAGGGCTCCCTCTTCATCGACAACATCGCCTCCCTGTCGGCCCAGCTCCAGCTCGCCATCGGCGAGGCCGAGGCGGGCCCCCAGGCGGCGCGCATCCTGGCGGGCAACACGGCGGACCTGGCGGCAGAGGTCGCGGCGGGCCGCTTCAACGCCGATCTCTATTACCACCTCAGCGTCCTCGCGGTGCGCATCCCGGCCCTCTCGGAACGGCCCGAGGACATCCCCGTGCTCTTCCGCCAGTACGTCGCCCAGGCGGCGGAGCAGGCGGGCCTCAGCGCCCCCGAGGTGACGCCCGAAGTTGTGGCCGGCCTGATGAGCCGCGACTGGCCCGGCAACGCCCGGGCGCTTATGTCGGTGGCCATGCGCTTTGTCATGGGCCTGACCGAGGAGGCGGCCCCGGACGCGGGGCTGGGCCTGGCCGAGCAGATGTCGATGGTGGAGAAGAGCCTGCTGGAGACGGCCCTGCGCCGCACCGGCGGCCAGGCCAGCGCCGCGGCCCAGGCGCTCAAGCTGCCGCGCAAGACCTTCTACGACAAGCTGAGTCGCTACGGCATCCGCCCCGAGGATTTCCGCCACTAGCCCTGTGCGGTTTTTCGCACAGCCCGCCGCAGGGCTGTGCGGATATTCGCACAGCTTAAGACTTCAAGCTCACGTAATGCTGTTAAAGTAGCGCGTAAACCCCAGATAATACGCATTAAAAAGTCATACTTGAAGTACCACCCCAATTGCCTGTTGTGGGCCTGCCCCGGCATCGGGTTTGATACCGCCAGCGCATCCCTGGGGGTGCCTGCTGGAACGACACCAACAATCTCTCGGGAGGAGATCACAATGAAAATCATCACCGCTGCCGCCGTGGCCCTGGGCCTTTCCGTCAGCGCCGGGGCCCTCCAGGCCGCCTGCGACGATGGCGAGGTCGTCATCAAGTTCAGCCACGTCACCAACACCGACCGCCACCCCAAGGGCATCGCCGCGACCCTGCTCGAAAGCCGTGTGAACGAGGAGATGGACGGCAAGGCCTGCATGGAGGTCTTCCCCAACTCGACCCTCTACAACGATGACCAGGTGCTCGAGGCGCTGCTCCAGGGCGACGTGCAGCTCGCCGCGCCCTCGCTCTCCAAGTTCGAGCAGTTCACCAAGCAGTTCCGCATCTTCGACCTGCCCTTCATGTTCAAGGACATCGACGCCGTCGATGCCTTCCAGAACTCCGAGACCGGCCAGGCGATGAAGGAATCGATGACCCGCCGCGGCCTGCTCGGCCTGGCCTTCTGGCACAATGGCATGAAGCAGATGTCGGCCAACAAGCCGCTGCTCTCGCCCGCCGACGCCAACGGCCTGAAGTTCCGCGTCCAGAACTCCGACGTGCTCAAGGCCCAGATGGCGGCCATGGGAGGCTCGCCCCAGCCGATGGCCTTCTCCGAGGTCTACGGCGCGCTCCAGACCGGCGTCGTGGACGGCCAGGAGAACACCTGGTCCAACATCTACGGCCGCAAGTTCTTCGAGGTGCAGGACGGCGTGACCGAGACCAACCACGGCATCATCGACTACCTGCTGGTGACCTCGGTGGACTGGCTCGACAGCCTGGACCCGGAGGTGCGCGAGCAGTTCCTCACCATCGTCGATGAGGTGACCGAGGCCCGCAACTCCGAATCCACCAAGGTCAACGCCGAGGCCAAGCAGGCCATCATCGACGCCGGCGGCGTGGTCCGCGAGCTGACGCCCGAGCAGCGCCAGGAGTGGGTCGACGTGATGCGCCCGGTCTGGGACCAGTTCCGCGAGGACGTGGGCCAGGAGAACATCGACGCGGCCCAGAAGTTCAACGAGTCGAGCTCCTGATCCGAGCCCGAACCCGGCCCCCGCCCGCACCATCCCGGGCGGGGGCCATCCACTTGCGCGACCGGGGGGAGCGAAGCAATGTCAGCCCATCAGAAGGCTGAGACGCGGCTGGGCCGCATCGTCAGCGAAATCGAGGAAACCGCCATCGCCCTGCTGCTCGGCCTGATGACGGTGGTGACCTTCATCAACGTGGTCCTGCGCTACGGCTTCAACACCGGCATCATCTGGGGCCTGGAGATCACCACCTTCCTCTTCGCCTGGCTGGTGCTCTTCGGCATCTCCTACGCGGTCAAGGTCACCGCGCACCTGGGCGTGGATGCCGTGCTCAACCTCTTCGCCGAGGGGCCGCGCCGCATCCTCGGGGTGATCGCCGGGCTGGTCTGCATCGTCTACGCCGCGCTGCTCTTCAAGGGCGCCTGGGACTACTGGGCCCCCTTCGCCGGGCTCGACGCCACCTCCGGGCGCTGGTTCCCCACGGGCTTCGAGAACAGCCGTGACCAGGCCTGGTACGAGGTCATCGACACCCCCATTCCCGACTGGCTGCGCTTCATCGAACCCACCATGAACGCGGGCGAGGCCTACGAGAAGCTGCCGCGCTTCATCCCCTACTTCATGCTGCCCTTCGGCGCGGGCCTGCTGCTGCTGCGCTTTGTCCAGGCCACCCTGCGGGTGCTCCAGGGCCGCCAGCAGGGCCTGATCGTCAGCCACGAGGCGGAAGAGGCGGTCGAAGACGTCAAGCACATGAACGCGGGGAACTGAGCCCATGGAAGTCGTCATCCTCTTTGCCATGGTCATCGGCCTGATGCTGATCGGCGTGCCGATCGCCGTTTCCCTGGGCCTCTCCTCCATCGTCTTCCTGCTGGCCCTCTCCGACACCTCCCTGGCCTCCATCGCCCAGACCTTCTTCCAGGCCATGGCGGGGCACTACACGCTCCTGGCCATCCCCTTCTTCATCCTGGCCTCCTCCTTCATGTCCACGGGCGGCGTGGCGCGGCGGATCATCCGCTTCTCCATCGCCCTGGTGGGCCACCTGCCGGGCGGCCTGGCCATCGCCGGGGTCTTCGCCTGCATGCTCTTCGCGGCCCTCTCGGGCTCCTCGCCGGCCACCGTCGTGGCCATCGGCTCCATCGTCATCGCGGGGATGCGCCAGGTGGGCTATTCCAAGGAATTCGCCGCCGGCGTCATCGCCAACGCGGGCACCCTCGGCATCCTGATCCCGCCCTCCATCGTCATGGTGGTCTATGCCTCGGCCACCGATGTCTCGGTCGGGCGGATGTTCCTCGCGGGGGTGATCCCGGGGCTCCTGGCGGGCACCATGCTCATGGTCACGATCTACGCCATCGCCAAGATCCGCGACCTGCCCAAGGGCGACTGGCTCGGCTGGGGCGAGGTCTTCGCCTCGGGCCGCGAGGCCGGCTGGGGCCTCTTCCTCATCGTCATCATCCTGGGCGGCATCTACGGCGGCATATTCACCCCGACGGAGGCCGCGGCGGTGGCGGCGGTCTATGCCTTCTTCATCGCCTGCTTCGTCTACCGCGACATGGGCCCGCTGCACGTGGCGGGCGAGGGCCGCAACCATTCCCTGCTGCGGCGGCCCCAGGCGCTCATCACGGTCTTCTTCCACCGCGACACGCGCGACACCCTCTTCGAGGCCGGCAAGCTGACCATCACGCTGATGTTCATCATCGCCAACGCCCTGATCCTCAAGCACGTCCTGACCGACGAGCAGATCCCGCAGCAGATCTCCGCCGCCATGCTCAGCGCGGGCTTCGGGCCGATCATGTTCCTGGTGATCGTCAACGTGATCCTGCTGATCGGCGGCCAGTTCATGGAGCCCTCGGGCCTGCTGGTGATCGTGGCGCCGCTGGTCTTTCCCATCGCCATCGAGCTCGGGATCGACCCCATTCACCTCGGCATCATCATGGTGGTGAACATGGAGATCGGGATGATCACGCCGCCCGTGGGGCTCAACCTCTTCGTCACCTCGGGGGTGGCCAACATGCCCATGATGAAGGTCGTCCGGGCGGCACTGCCCTTCCTGGCCGTGCTCTTCGTCTTCCTCATCATGGTCACCTACATCCCCTTCCTCTCCACCTGGCTGCCGACCCTCATGATGGGGCCGGAGATCATCACCAGGTAGGGCAGGCGGGGTCAGGCCCGGCCCAGGGCCTCCACGATGGGCAGGAAGTCGGCGGCCTTCAGAGAGGCGCCGCCGACGAGGGCCCCGTCCACGTTCTCCAGGGCAAAGATCTCGGCGGCATTGCCCGCCTTGACGGAGCCGCCGTAGAGCAGGGGGAGGGCGCCGCCCACCTCCTCGCCCAGGGCCGCCACCAGCCGCGCCCGCAGGTCGCCGTGGACCTCGGCAATCTGCGCGCCGCTCGGCACCTTGCCGGTGCCGATGGCCCAGATCGGCTCATAGGCGATCACCAGGTTCTCCGCCGTCGCCCCCTCGGGCAGGGAGCCCGCCAGCTGGGCGCCGATCACCGCCAGGGTCTCGCCCGCCTCGCGCTCTTCCAGGCTCTCGCCCAGGCAGAGGATCGCGGTCAGCCCCGCCGCCCAGGCGGCCGCAACCTTGTCCCGCACGGCTGCATCGCTCTCGCCGTGGTCGGTGCGGCGCTCGGAATGGCCCAGGATCACGTGGCTCGCCCCGGCATCCGCCAGCATCGCGGCCGAGATGTCGCCCGTGTGGGCGCCGCCCTCCGCGGCGTGGCAATCCTGCCCGCCCACGCGCAGCCCCGCCGGGATCACCAGCTCCGCCGCCCGGTGCAGCAGGGTGGCCGGCGGGCAGATCACCACCTCGGCGGCATCCCGCGGCAGGCCCGCCCCCAGGTGGCGCAGCTCGGCCAGGTTCTCGGCCAGGCCGTTCATCTTCCAGTTTCCGGCGGCGATCTTGCGCGGCATGTCCCATCTCCCTTGCTGAGGCACCTAGCTAGCACCCCCCGCGGGGCCTGACAACGCGGCTTCCCAAGGCGCGCGCGCCGGTGCTAGCCTCTGCCCGGGGAGGGACGCCCATGATACCGAGAATCGATCTTGCTGCCCTGAAAATGGGCGATCCGCAGGCCCTCGTGGCGATGGAGGCGGCGGCCACCGACGTGGGCTTCGCCACGATCCACAACACGCCGCTGGGCGCCGCCCGCGTCAGCGCCGTGATCGAGACCTACCGCGCCTTCTTCAAGCTGCCCGAGGCCGACAAGGCGCCCTACGACATGGCCCGCACCGGCTCCAACCGGGGCTGGGGCGCCGCCGCCTCCGAGCAGGTGGACCCGGAGGCCAACCCCGACTTCAAGCAGGTCTTCGACTGCGGCGTGACCCTGGCGCCCGACGATCCGCTGCTTTCCAATCCCTTCTACGCCGCCAACCGCTGGCCCGTGGCGCCCGCGGACTTCGGCCCCCTGATCCAGGCCTATTACGGCGACGCCTGTGCCGTCGGGCTCGACGTGCTGCGCGGCGTGGCCCAGTCCATCGGACGCCCGCGCGACGCCTTCGATGCGGCCTTCGACAAGCCCATGGCGCTCCTGCGCGGCAACTACTACCCGACAAGACCCGACACGGCCGGCGCCAAGGACTTCGGCATCGCGCCGCACACGGATTATGGCTGCCTCACCCTCTTGGCGACCGACGGCGCCCCGGGCCTGGAGGTGCGCCGCCGCGGCGGCGGCTGGCTGCCCCTCTCGGCCCCGCCGGGCGAGTTTGTCATCAACTTCGGAGAGATGATGGAAGTCTGGACAGACCGCGCCGTGGTGGCCACGCCGCACCGGGTGATCGGCGGCAGCCAGGAGCGCATCTCGGTGCCGCTCTTCTTCAACCCGGCGCACGACACCAACATCGCCCCACCGGGCTCCGACAGGGTGATCCGCGCGGGCGATCACCTCTCCAAGCGCTACAAGGAAACCTACCTGCACCTGCGCGAAAAGACCGCCTGAAGCGGCGGCCTTTCGGAAGCGTCGACTTGTCGGGGGGGCCTACTTGGCGCCGAGGCTCTCGTCGAACTTGATCGACTCGCCGCAGCCGCAGGCTTCGGTGACGTTGGGGTTGTTGAAGCGGAAGCCCGATTCCAGCAGCGTGGTCTCGTAGTCGATCTCCGTGCCGAAGAGGAACATCTGCGCCATCGGGGCGATCATCACCCGCGCGCCTTCCTGCTCCACCACCTCGTCGTTGGGATCGGCCTCGTCCACGTACTCCATGGTATATTCCATGCCGGCGCAGCCGCCCTTCTTCACGCCGATGCGCAGCCCGGCGTGGCCCTTGGCCTGCATCAGCTTCTGGATCTGGGCGGTGGCCTTGGGCGTCATGGTGACGGCCTGCTTGCCTGGAATTCCGAACATGGGGGTCTCCTTTCCCAACAACCTAGGGGGCGCGGGGGCCAATCTCAAGGCCCCGTCCCCCGCGCGGGATCACATGAAGCCCAGCTCCAGCCGGGCCTCGTCGGACATCATGTCCATGCCCCAGGGCGGCTCCCAGACCAGCTCGACGTTGACCTGCTTGACCCCCGGCAGGGGCTCCACCGCATCGGCCACCCAGCCCGGCATCTCGCCCGCGACGGGGCAGCCCGGGGCGGTGAGGGACATCTTGATGTCCACCTCGTTGGCCTCGCTGATGTCGATGGTGTAGATCAGGCCCAGTTCGTAGATATTGACCGGGATTTCAGGGTCATAGACCGTGCGGCAGGCCTCCACCACCTGCTCGTAGAGCGGATGGTCGGTGCTGGAGGGCGCGATCAGGGGGGTGCCTTCGAGCGGCTGGGTCTGTTCGGTCATCACTTCCTCATTCATTCCTGAGCGAAGATATAGGGTTTAAGGCCCCGGGCGTAAAGGTGCCGGGGCCAGAGAAGGCGCGCCGGGGTCGCCTCAGAGCCGCGTGTAGCGCAGCAGCCCGGCACCCAGGATCGTGAGCATGGTAGAGGCCACCTTCATCAGGCTCACCCGCTCTCCCAGCAGGCCGACGCCGATCAGCAGGGCAAAGACGATGGAGGTCTCGCGCAGGGCCGTAACCAGGGCAATGGGCGCCTGGGTGAAGGCCCAGACCACCACCGCATAGGCGAGGTAGGAGGCCGTCCCGCCGATCAGGCCGACCCGCACCAGCCCCCGGTCCCGCGGCAGGCGGCGCAGCAGGCCGGGCTTGGCCCAGGCCGTCCAGGCGCAGAAGAGCAGGGCATTGAGCAGGGTGGCCCAGGTCCAGAAGCTCAGGGCGTGCCCGGCGGCGCGCGCCCCCATCCCGTCCACCAGGCTGTAGGCGGCGATGAAGCAGCCCGTGCCCAGCGCCATGAGGACGGCGCGCGGATTGCGCTGCCCCTCGGCCCGCCGCACCAGGGCCAGCGACAGGATGCCCGAGGCGATGAGGGCAATCGCCGCCAGCTCCCCCTGGGAGAGGGTCACCCCGAGGAAGAGCACCGAGACGAGGCTGACGATCAGCGGCGCCGAGCCGCGGGCGATGGGATAGACCTGGGTGAGGTCGCCGATGCTGTAGCCCGCGATCAGAAAAAGCTGGTAGCCCAGGTGCAGCGCGATGGAGGCCGCCAGCCAGGGATAGCTGGCCGGGTCGGGCAGGGGCAGGAAGGGCAGGAGCAGCAGCGCCAGGGGCAGGTGGCCGAGGACCACGGCGGTCATCGAGGCATGCTTGTCGCCGCCGTTCTTGACCAGGGCATTCCAGGTGGCGTGCAGCAGGGCGGCAAGGAGAACGGCAAGAAAGACGGTGGTGCTCATGCGGGGTCCGGCGTGTGGGCGTGCCCCTTGGTGGGGCTTTTGTCCGGGCCTGTCAAAGGGTTTGGCCGTTGCGGATCTGGGCGGGGAAGCGCGCGGTGGCGCGGCGGGTGGTTAAGGATCGGGGCGTAGGTCTTTTCGCGTCATGACGCCATTGGGGCCAGAAGATCGGCCCTAGGATACCCGAGGTCCTTCGAGAGAAGGGCACGACCGAACGGTTCACCCGTGCGGGCGAAAGCCCGTCCTCACCATCCGGACTGGCGGCGCCGCCTTTTTTCCCTAAACGGAAACGGCACACCACCGATGAAAGACGAAGATGCCCCCGGCGAGGAAAGCCTCGCGCGGGGCATTCGGCGTGCGCCGTCAGGCCGGGCTGCGCCTGCCTGGGCGGGCGCCTGCGTGAAACACCTGAAACGGCTCAAGCGCCCCGCAAAATCCCAAACGTGCCACCAGCGGTGAGGTAGATGCGCCTGCCGGGGGGCAGGCAGGCGCAGCCCGGCCGGGGGCCGGGCAGGACAATTCGATCAGGAGCGGGAAAACCTCGCGGCCTCACCCCCCCGCAATCACCCGCCCTTGCGGCGCCGCACCGGCTGCGGCTTCACCCGCGCCTCGATCTCGTCGTAGAGCTTGCCCACGATGTCCTTGCCGGTGGCCCGCTCGATCCCCTCGAACCCGGGCGAGGAGTTCACCTCCAGCACCTTCGGCCCGCTTTCGGCGCGCAGCAGGTCCACCCCCGCCTTGCCCAGCCCGAAGGCCCGGGCCGCGCGCACCGCCGTGTCGCGCTCCGCCTTGGTGATCCGCACCACCTTGGCCGAGCCGCCGCGGTGCAGGTTGGAGCGGAAATCCCCCTCCGCGCCGGTGCGCTTCATGGCGGCCACCACCTTGCCGGCGATCACGAGGCAGCGGATGTCCTCGCCCGCCGCCTCCTTCACGAAGTCCTGCACCAGGAAATTGGCCTTGAGCCCCCGGAAGGCGTCGATCACCGATTCCGCGGCCTTCTTGGTCTCGGCCAGGACAACGCCCTTGCCCTGGGTCGATTCCAGCAGCTTCACGATCACCGGCGCCGAGCCCACCAGCCCCATGAGGTTGGAAGTGTCCTTGGGCGAGGCGGCGAAGGCCGTCTGGGGCATGCCGATCTTCTTGGCCGCCAGCACCTGGTGGGCGTGCAGCTTGTCGCGGCTGGCGGTGATCCCGGCAGAGCCGTTGACGCAGTAGGTGCCGATGGTCTCGAACTGGCGGATCACGGCGGTGCCGTAGGGCGTGATGGAGGCGCCGATGCGCGGGATCACGGCATCGTAGCGCGGCAGGCGCTTGCCGTCGTAGTGGACCTCGGGGGCCATCTGGTTGATCGCCATGTAGCAGCGGGTGGTGTCGATCACCTCGACCGTGTGGCCGCGGGCCTCGCCCACCTCCACCAGCCGCCGGGTGGAATAGTTGTCCTCGCGGCTCAGGACAGCGATGCGCAGGGCCCGCTTGGGGGCCACCCGGCGCACCCGGGCATCGTGATAGACGTCGTAGCTCAGCTCCGGCTGGAGCCGCCGCTCGGTGGCCGAGATGGTGATATGGTCGGCCAGCGCCTGGCGCCCCAGGAGCATCCGGCTGTTCATGCCGCCGCGGTTGGTCAGGGTCACCTCGATGGGCCACTTCTGGCCCCCCACCTCGAGGTTGGTGGAGATGACGTAGCGCTGCTCGCTCTCGCCGTTGGAGGAGGTCACCTCGCGCCGGTCCACCAGGGGGGCGGAGCAGGTGATGGCGATGTCCTCGCGGTTGGCGATGGGATGGACGTTGAAGCGCACCTTGGGCCGGCTGGCCGTGCCGAAGGTCTCTATGTCGTGGGCGTGCAGCGCCGAGGTGCGGGCGCCCGTGTCCACCTTGGCCCGGATCGCGGGCAGGCCCAGATCGGGCAGGGCGACCCACTCTTCCCAGCCGAAATTCAACTCATCCATGCGCTTCATTCTCCCTCTCGGCCGCTCGGCCGGATTTCGGTGCCTAGCCTGTTCCCCGGGGGCCTTCAACCCTCCGGGCGGTCGGCCGGCGGGCTTGGCAGGTAGGCCCGGCCCTCTTCCTCCTGGAGGTCCCGGGCGGCGGCGTGCAGGCCCTCGCGCAGGCGGCATTCGATCTCCCAGAAGGTGGCCGGGTTGGTCGTCGGCACCTCGAAGCGGACCTCGACGCCGAAGGCATCCTGGCCCACCACGTGGACCTTGGCGCGGGCCATCGGGCCCACCTGGTCGGGGTCCTCGCGCGACAGGAGCTCGGCAAAGCGCTCCCGCATCCGGTCCACCCGGGCGCTCGGGGCCAGGGTCATGCGGATCGGCCGCACCTGCTGGTGCTCCTCGAGGGACCAGTTCTGAAAGGCGTCCTTGACGAAGTAGCTCACCGGCACGATCAGCCGGTTGCTGTTCCAGATCATCAGCTGCACGTAGGTGAAGTGGATGCGCTCCACGGTGCAGAAGTGCCCCTCGAACCAGAGCTGATCGCCAATCCGGGCCGAACGGTTGAGGGCGATCTGCACCGAGGCCAGGATGTTGCCCAAAACCTCGCGGGCGGCGAAGCCAAGCACGATGGTCACGGCCCCCGCCGAGGCCAGGAGCGAGAAGCCGAAGGTGTGCATCGTGTCGATGGAGGTGAGCACCAGCCCCGCCGCGGCCAGGACGGCGATGACGATGATGGTCTTGCGGGCCGCCGCGATGGTGGTGGCCATGGAGCGCAGATGGGCGTTCTCCGGGTCCGCCAGCTCGTTGGGGTTGTTGTTGCTGATCCGGTCCAGCAGCTGATCCGTCACCAGCACCAGGGCCATGGTGGCGGCAAAGACGTAGGCCACCAGCACCAGGGGCGAGAGGACGGCGTCGATCATGCCGGTCACCACCAGCACGTTGCTGGTGGCGAAGTTGACCAGCAGGGCCGCCGTGAGGATCGTCGCGGGCCACTTGAAGCCGCGCGCCACGACGACAAGCCAATCGGGCCGCTCGCGCCGCGCGAGCCAGCGGAAGGCCCAGTAGACCAAGGGCGCCACGCAGCCCACCAGGACCAGCAGCAGCGGGATGAAGAGCAGCTCCCAGACATACATGCCGAAGTGCGAGCGCTGCTTGGCCCAGTCGGGCAGGGCCTGCTCGATCTCGGTCGGGCCGTAGAGCTCGTAGAGCAGGGGGATGTTGCCCACCGTCTGCTGCGAGAAGAGCCAGACCGGGCTGGCCTCCTCGCCGGGCCTGACGCGGTTCAGGCGGATCGGCACCCGGTGGCGGTCCAGCTCCAGCGTGTCGATCAGGATGGAGCGGCGCACCCGCCCGGTGCGGTTGTCGTCGGCGGAGCCCGAGATCCAGCCGTCGGGCCTGTCGGTGAGCTGGGACCAGGGCATGACCACCTTGCGCTCCAACACGATGGCCAGAAGCTCGGCCCGGCGCGCCCCCTCCTCGGCCTGGCGCTCGGGCGGCAGGCCCGCGAGATTGAGCAGGTGCGCCGCCTCGGCGTAGCGGCCCAGCCGGGTCAGGGCCTGGAAGGCCTCCACCGTGGCCAGGGGGGTGTCACGGTCGAGGCTTTTGGCCACCGGGTCCAGCCCCTCGTTCAGCCCCTCCTGGGTGAAGTAGGGCTCCTGGGCGGCGAGGGGCGCGGCCCAGGCCAGCCAGAGGGCCAGGAGCCAGGGGCCGAGGCGGGGCAGGGGGAGGACAGGGCGGCGCATGGGCCATGAGGTAGGGCGCCGGCCCCCGCTTCAAGCGCCCCGGGCGCGGTTTGCATGTTCCGCGGCACTGCTTTATCGCCGCCCTGACAGACAAGAGGTGCGGCCATGACGGCATTTTCCTTCCAACTCAAGGCCACGGACGGCAAGGCCCGCACGGGGCTCATCAGCACCCCCCGGGGCGAGATCCGCACCCCCGCCTTCATGCCCGTCGGCACGGCGGCCACGGTGAAGGCGATGCTGCCCGGCAGCGTCAAGCAGACGGGCGCTGACATCCTGCTCGGCAACACCTACCACCTGATGCTGCGGCCCACGGCAGAGCGCATCGACAGGCTCGGCGGGCTGCACCGCTTCATGAACTGGGAGGGCCCGATCCTCACCGATTCCGGCGGCTTCCAGGTGATGAGCCTGGCGGACCTGCGCAAGCTCACCGAGCGCGGCGTGACCTTCAAGAGCCACATCGACGGCTCGCGCCACGAGATCACGCCGGAACGCTCGATGGAGATCCAGCGGCTGCTGGGCTCGGACATCGTCATGTGCTTCGACGAGTGCCCCGCGCTCCCCGCCGACAGGGACCGCATCGCCGAGTCCATGCGCCTCTCGATGCGCTGGGCCGCGCGCTCGCGCGAGGCCTTCGGCGAACGGCCCGGCCATGCCCTCTTCGGCATCCAGCAGGGCGGGCTGGAGCAGGACCTGCGCGCCGAGAGCGCCGAGGCCCTGCGCGAGATCGGCTTCGAGGGCTATGCCGTCGGCGGCCTGGCGGTGGGCGAGGGCCAGGAGGCCATGTTCGGCTGCCTCGACTATGCGCCCGACCAGCTCCCCGAGGAGAAGCCCCGCTACCTCATGGGGGTGGGCAAGCCCGACGACATCGTCGGCGCCGTGGCCCGGGGCATCGACATGATGGACTGCGTGCTGCCCTCCCGCTCGGGCCGCACCGGCCAGGCCTTCACCCGGCGCGGCGTGGTCAACATCAAGAACGCCCGCCACCAGGACGATCCGCGCCCCCTGGACGAGCACTGCACCTGCCCGGCCTGCGCCAGCTACAGCCGCGCCTACCTGCACCACGTCTTCCGCAGCCAGGAGATCATCTCCTCCATGCTGCTCACCTGGCACAACCTGCACTACTACCAGGAGATCATGGCGGGGATGCGCGGGGCCATCGCGGCGGGCACCTTCGCGGCCTGGCAGAAGGACTTCCACGAGACCCGCGCCGAGGGCGACATCGAGCCGCTCTGAGGGGCAGGGGGCCATCACGGCTTCCTGATTGCCTCTTGCAGCGCCCGCCCCTGCCTCTAGGTCTGTAGGCCAAGCAACGAAGACCCAAGAGGCACCATGACCGAAAAGCTTTTCCAGCCCGCCAAGTTGGGCGCCATCGAGATCCGCAACCGGATCGCCATGGCCCCCCTGACCCGCAACCGCGCCGATGACGTCACCGGCGAGGTCGGCGAGATGCATGTGGACTACTACCGCCAGCGCGCGGGCGCCGGCCTCATCATCACCGAGGCGACCCAGATCAGCCCCGAGGGCAAGGGCTACATCCAGACCCCGGGCATCCACACCGAGGGCCAGGTGGCCGCCTGGCGCCGGGTCACCGACGCGGTCCATGCCGCGGGGGGCAAGATCGTCTGCCAGCTCTGGCATGTGGGCCGCATCAGCCACACCTCGCTCCAGCCCGAGGGCCAGGCGCCCGTCGCCCCCTCGGCCCTGAACGCGGGCGTCAAGACCTTCACCCAGAAGGGCTTCGAGGAGACCTCCACGCCGCGCGCGCTGGAGCTGACCGAGATCCCCCGCCTGGTGGCCGACTACGCCCACGCCGCCCAGATGGCCAAGGCGGCCGGCTTCGACGGGGTCGAGGTCCATGGCGCCAACGGCTACCTGCTGGACCAGTTCCTCAAGACCGGCTCGAACCAGCGCCAGGACACCTATGGCGGCTCCACCGAGAACCGCGCCCGGCTGCTGCTGGAGGTCATGGAGGCGGTGACCAAGGTCTGGGGCCCGGGCCGGGTCGGCCTGCGGCTCTCGCCCTTCTCGCCCGCCAACGGCGCCACCGACGCCGACCCCCAGGAGATGGCCACCTACCTGGTGCGCCAGCTCAACTCCTTCGATCTGGCCTATCTGCACCTGGTTGAGGGGGCCACGGGCGGCTCGCGCGAGCTGGCCGAGGGCCACTCCGTCGCGGCCCTGCGCGACCTCTTCACCGGGCCCTACATGGGCAACAACGGCTATGACCGGGAGATGGCCCTGGAGGCCGTGGGCAGCGGCGCCGTGGACGTGGTGGCCATTGGCCGCCCCTTCATCGCCAACCCCGACCTGGTGGAGCGCTTCGAGCGCGCGGCGCCCCTGAACGAGGGCGACCAGTCAAGCTGGTACGGCGGCGACCGCACCGGCTACACCGACTATCCGACGCTGGAAGAGCAGGAAAAGGCCGCCTGACGGCCCGGCGCGGGCCCCGGCCCGCGCCACTTTAGGACCCGAATCGGCCCTGCGCCATTGCCTCGGCCCGCAAAGGGGGCAATGATGCGGAGAGGCCCGAGATCAGGGATTGAAACAGGTGGACCGGGGTTCCATATCGGTCCTGCACAGGAGACGGCATTGGTTGCCTCGCGAGGGACCGGCATCGTCTTGCTAGTATAAGGAAAAGAGCATGTTAGAGCCACTGAACGCGTCCTATCCCGTCCTGCCGCTGCGTGATATCGTCGTTTTCCCCCACATGATTGTACCGCTCTTCGTGGGCCGCGAGAAATCCGTCCGGGCGCTGGAAGAGGTGATGGCGGACGACAAGCAGATTCTGCTGTCGAGCCAGATCGACCCCGGTGAGGACGACCCGACCAGCGAAGGCATCTTCAAGGCGGGTGTTCTGGCCAACGTCCTGCAGCTGCTGAAGCTGCCCGACGGCACCGTGAAGGTGCTTGTCGAGGGCCAGGCGCGGGTGCGCATTACCGAGTACCTCGACAATGACAACTTCTTCGAGGCCCGGGCCGAGTACCTGACCGAGATGCCCGGCGACGCGGCCACCACCCAGGCGCTGCTGCGCTCCGTGGCGGACGAGTTCGAGCGTTACGCCAAGGTCAAGAAGAACGTCCCCGACGAGGCCCTCTCGGCCGTCGGCGAGGCCAGCGAGCCCGCCCGCCTGGCGGACCTCGTGGCCGGCCACCTGGGCATCGAGGTGGACCAGAAGCAGGACCTGCTGGAGACCCTCAGCGTCAGCGAGCGGCTGGAGAAGGTCTATGGCCTGATGCAGGGCGAAATGTCCGTCCTCCAGGTCGAGAAGAAGATCAAGACGCGCGTGAAATCCCAGATGGAGCGGACCCAGCGCGAATACTATCTCAACGAACAGATGAAGGCGATCCAGCAGGAGCTGGGCGACGGCGAGGACGGCAAGAACGAGGTCGCCGAGCTGGAGGCCAAGATCGCCGAGACCAAGCTCTCCAAAGAGGCCAAGGAGAAGGCCGAGGCGGAGCTGAAGAAGCTCAAGAACATGAGCCCCATGTCGGCCGAGGCCACCGTGGTGCGCAACTACCTCGACTGGATCCTTTCGATCCCCTGGGGCAAGAAGAGCCGCACCAAGAAGGACCTGGGCAAGGCCCAGCAGATCCTCGATGACGACCACCATGGCCTGGAGAAGGTCAAGGAGCGCATCGTCGAGTATCTCGCGGTGCAGCAGCGGTCGTCCAAGCTGAAGGGGCCGATCATGTGCCTCGTCGGCCCGCCGGGCGTCGGCAAGACCTCCCTCGGCAAGTCCGTCGCCAAGGCCACCGGGCGCGAGTTCATCCGCATCTCGCTGGGCGGCGTGCGTGACGAATCCGAGATCCGCGGCCACCGCCGGACCTACATCGGCTCCATGCCGGGCAAGATCATCCAGGCCCTGAAGAAGGCCAAGACGACGAACCCGCTGATCCTGCTCGACGAGATCGACAAGATGGGCCAGGATTTCCGCGGCGATCCCGCCTCGGCCATGCTGGAAGTGCTTGATCCGGAACAGAACTCCACCTTCGTGGACCACTACCTCGAGGTCGAGTACGACCTCTCGAACGTGATGTTCCTGACCACCTCGAACAGCTATAACATGCCCGGGCCGCTTCTCGACCGCATGGAAATCATCCCGCTCTCGGGCTACACCGAGGACGAGAAGCGCGAGATCGCCAAGCAGCACCTGGTGCCCAAGCAGATCAAGAACCACGGTCTCAAGAAGAAGGAATTCGAGATCGAGGATTCCGCCCTGACCGGCATGATCCGCTACTACACCCGGGAGGCCGGCGTGCGGAACCTGGAGCGCGAGATCGCCAAGGTGGCGCGCAAGTCGCTGACCAAGATCATCAAGAAGGAGACCGACCGCGTTGTCGTGACCGGCGAGAACCTCGATGACTTCCTGGGCGTGCGCAAGCACCGCTACGGCCTGGCCGAGAAGGAGGACCAGATCGGCGTCGTGACCGGGCTGGCCTATACCTCGGTGGGCGGCGAGCTCCTCTCCATCGAGGCCCTGCGCCTGCCCGGCAAGGGCCGGATGAAGACCACCGGCAAGCTCGGCGACGTGATGAAGGAATCGATTGACGCCGCCTCCAGCTACGTCCGCTCGGTGGCCCCGAACATCGGCATCAAGCCGCCCAAGTTCGACACGCTGGACATCCACGTCCACGTGCCCGACGGGGCGACGCCGAAGGACGGGCCCTCGGCCGGTCTCGCCATGGTGACGGCCATCGTCTCGGTCCTGACCCAGATCCCGGTGCGCAAGGACATCGCCATGACCGGCGAGGTCACCCTGCGCGGCAACGCCACCGCCATCGGCGGGCTCAAGGAGAAGCTCCTCGCGGCCCTGCGCGGCGGCATCACCACGGTGCTGATCCCGCAGGAGAACGAGAAGGACCTGCCGGAGATCCCCGACAACGTGAAGGAGGGGCTGACGATCATCCCCGTGACCCACGTGTCGGAGGTGCTGGAGCACGCCCTGGTGCGGCAGCCCGAGCCGGTGGAGTGGGACCAGGAGGCCGAAGAGGCCGCCGCCGCCGCCTCCCTGGCCGCCCGCAAGGACAGCAAGGACGCCGCCACGACCCACTGAGCGGTCCCGCGGCAAGAGGAACAGCGCCCCGGCTTGACGGCCGGGGCGTTTGCCGTTGCGGGGCGGGGATTTTGGCGGGGTCCGCGCTTTTTCGCGCCGCGCCCCCTTGATCCTTCCCGCCAGATTGGCTACTTCGCCCCGCAAGGGTGATTAGCTCAGTGGTAGAGCGCTTCGTTCACATCGAAGATGTCAGGAGTTCAAATCTCTTATCACCCACCATTTTCTTGTTTTTGGTGATGGGGTTGGTTGGTCTTCAGGGCCGACGTCATCCCGGGCTTGACCCCGGATCTCCCTGGTCGGGGAGACCCTCGGAGCGAGTCCGAGGGTGACGCCTTCTTCCCCACGACAGAAGCCGTGCCAGCGCCGGACCGGGGGACGGCGCCTCTGACCAGCCCGCTACAGCACTTTATGGCAGCCACGTACATCCTAGCCCCGCGCTATGCGCTGCCGACAGCCAAAGCGCCGGCCCATGGGGCCGGTCCGGCGCTGGCACGGCGGTCGCTGGCGCGACCTTGATTCCGTGCCCGGGGAAGAAGTCCCTCCGTCTTCCCATTGGAGACCCGGGATGTCGATGGCTGCAAGAGACCCTCGGATCAGGTCCGAGGGTGACGGGGCTTCCCGTGCCGAATGCCGTGCCAGCGAAGAAGTCCATCCGTCATCCCGAACCCTGACCCGGGATCTCCCGCCGCTGCGCGAAACCTCCGGAACAAGCCCAAAGGTGACCCCCCAACAAAACACCCCGCCCAAACCGCAACAAACCGCACAGCCCCGCCGACTTGCCTCTTGAAGCCCCGCGCCAGGCTGCGCTAAAGAGCAGCCCACGGGTCGTTAGCTCAGTTGGTAGAGCGCTTCGTTTACACCGAAGATGTCGGGAGTTCGAGCCTCTCACGACCCACCATTGACCCCCAAACGGAACCTCCCGCGGCCCCGCCCGTTGCCTTCCCAAGGCAACCGACCCGGAGGACCCCATGTCAGACGATTCCCATTCCCACGGCAGCTACCTGCGCTTCTTTGCCATGATCGGCACCTCGACGCTGGTGATGTACGGGCTCATGTACCTCAACACCTACGCGCTCGATCATCTCTTCTTCTCCCAGACGCGGGCCTGGATGGCGCTCTACATGGGGGCCATGATGGCCGTCGTCATGCTTTCCTTCATGCTGGGCATGTATGCCAACCGGAAGGCCAACCTGGCGATCTACCTGGGCGCCGCGCTGGCCTTTGCGGTGGGCCTGGGGCTGGTGCGCAGCCAGGCCACGGTGGAGGACGTGGCCTGGATGAAGGCCATGATCCCGCACCATTCCATCGCCATCCTGACCAGCGAGCGGGCGGAGCTGTCGGACCCGCGGGTGCAGAAGCTGGCCGAGGCGATCATCGAGGCCCAGCGCCGCGAGATCGAGGAGATGAAGTTCTACATCGAGGACATCGAGGCCAACGGTGACGCCGCTCCGGGGGCCGACCGTTACAAGCCCGACTAAGCACATGCGCCCCTGCGCAGGGCCCCTGTGCGGCGGCCCGCGTTGCCCTCTGGCTCGCTTGCGGTAAGCTGGTGTCAGGCAAGCAGAGGAGGCCGCCATGAGCTGGAACCCCGCCCTCGATCCCGAGATCCCCGTCGGCGACGCGGTGGATGCCATCGAGACCGTCATCGTGCCCCGGGCCCGCGACCTGGGCGGCTTCGAGGTGCGCCGCGCGCTGCCCTCGGCGCAGCGCCAGATGGTCGGGCCCTTCATCTTCTTCGACCAGATGGGCCCGGCCGAGTTCCTCACCGGCCAGGGGATCGACGTGCGGCCCCATCCGCACATCGGCCTGGCCACGGTGACCTACCTCTACCAGGGCAAGATCCACCACCGCGACAGCCTCGGCACCGACCAGTGGATCGAGCCGGGAGCGGTCAACTGGATGGTGGCGGGGCAGGGGATCACCCACTCCGAACGCACCGACGGGGAGGTCCGGGCGGCGCCCCACAGCCTCTTCGGGCTCCAGACCTGGGTGGCCCTGCCGAAGGACAAGGAGGAGAGCGCCGCCTCCTTCGAGCATACCCCGCGCGAGGCCCTGCCGCTGCTCGAGGGGGAGGGCAAGCAGGTGCGGCTGATCCTGGGCGATGCCTGGGGCGAGGCGGCGCCGGTCGCGGTCCATTCCGAGACCTTCTACGCCGATGCCCTGCTGGAGCCGGGCGCCGCCCTGCCGCTGCCCGACAACCACGAGGACCGGGGCCTCTACGTCCTGGCGGGCGAGGTGACGGTGGGCGGCCAGGACTTCGGGGCGGGCAAGATGCTGGTCTTCCGGCCCGGTGACCGGATCTCGGCCCGGGCGGGCGAGCGCGGGGCGCGGGTGATGCTGCTGGGCGGCGCCACGATGGACGGGCCGCGCCACATCTGGTGGAACTTCGTCGCCTCCTCGAAGGAGAAGATCGAGGCCGCCAAGGAGGCCTGGCGGGCGGGCGACTGGGCCCACGGACGCTTCCGCCTGCCGCCCACGGATGCGGGCGAACATATCCCCGCGCCGCCAGGCTGAGGGGCTGACGCGGGGGCACCTGGGGAGGGTGAAATTTTTCTGACAAAAGCCTCTCATTCCGGCTTGACCCTCCACCGTGCTGACCATATTACACCCCCACGCAACGGGCGGTGACGCCCACAGCGCGCAGCGGGCGGTTGTAGCTCAGTTGGTTAGAGTACCGGCCTGTCACGCCGGGGGTCGCGGGTTCGAGCCCCGTCAACCGCGCCACCGCTGTCCGAAAAGGGACCTCCTCCGGGAGGTCCCTTTTTCGTTTCAGGATACGATTTTCGCTAGGAGAATCAGGCGCTTGCCGGGGCAGGGGCCGGCCGCGGCCCCCGCCCGATTCTCTCCCGTCCCTAGCCCTGCTTGAGCAGGAAATCCCGCAGCGCGCGGGTGGTTTCCTCGGGGTACTGATCAATGAAGAAGTGGCTGCCGGGGATGCCCTGGCCCTCGTAATCGGTCAGCCTGTCGGCCCAGGTGGCGGGCACGTCGTAGGCCTTGGCCATGGCCCCGTCGGCGCCGTAGAGGACCAGCGCCGGGCAGGTCACGCGGCTCTCCAGATCGGCGCTGTCGTCGGCGAAATCGGCGCTCAGGGCATCGCGGTAGTCGGCGCACATGCCGCGGATCACCTCGGGCCGACGCCAGGCGGCGCGGTAGGCCTCGAGTGCCGGGCCCTCGAACTCCTCGATCCGGGCCGAGCCCCAGCCGAGCAGGCAGGATTCGTAGAAGGCATCGGGGTCATGGCCGATCATGGTCTCGGGGAAGGGCTCGGGCTGGGCCAGGAAGAACCAGTGGTAATAGGCCCGGGCCACGTGCCGGTTGAGCTGATCCAGCAGCAGGTGCGTCGGCACGATGTCCATGAGGGTGAGCGAGGCGACGGCCTCGGGCGCGTCGAGGGTCAGGCGGTGGGCCGTCCGGGCGCCCCGGTCGTGGCCCACCAGGTGGAACCGTTCGAAGCCCAGGGCCTGCATCAGGCCGCGCTGGTCGGCGGCCATCTTGCGGAAGGAGAATTCGCCCGCGCCCCGGGGCACGGCGCTGTCGCCGTAGCCGCGCAGATCGGCGCAGACCACCGTGAAGTCGCGCGCCAGGACGGGCGCCACCGCGTGCCACATGGCGTGGGTCTGGGGAAAGCCGTGCAGCAGCAGCACCGGCGGGCCGGAGCCGCCCTTGGCGTAGGCGATCTCCACCCCCGCCACCGTCATCTTGCCTGCCTCGAAACCCGGGATGATCGTCATTGCCGCACCTTTCTGAATTTACATGCAAATGAAGCCTAACAAACAATTTTTCCCGGGTGTAGGTAGGGAGCATGAGTTCCGACGCGCGCACCTCCCGGCTGGGGATTGCCTGCATGCTGGCGGGGATGTTCTGCATCTCGCTCAACGACATGCTGATCAAGTCCCTCTCGGGCAGCTACCCGCTGCACGAGCTGATCTTCCTGCGCTCGGGGATCGGCATCTTCATCGCCTTCGGGCTGCTGAAGTTGGAGGGCGGGCTGCGCCTGCTGCGCACCGGGCGGCCCTTCCTGCATGCCCTGCGCGGGGTGCTGATCGTGCTTTCCAACAGCGCCATCTATGCCGCCATCGTGGCCATGCCGCTGGCCACGGCCAATGCCCTCTACTTCGTCGCGCCGCTCTTTGTCACCCTGCTCTCGATCCCGGTGCTGGGCGAGCAGGTGGGCCTGCGCCGCTTCGCCGCCATCGGCATCGGCTTTGCCGGGGTGCTCCTGATGATGGCGCCGCAGCTCATGGGCAGCGCCGAGGAGAGCCTGGGTTGGGTCGTTGTGCTGCCGGTGCTGGCGGCGGCGGGCTATGCCATGATGTCGGTGCTGACGCGCAAGCTGGGGGCCACGAGCCGGGCCTCGGCCCTGGCGATCCACATGCAGTTCGCCTTCATCCTGATCGCCATGCTCATGTACCTGGTGGCGGGCGACGGGCGCTTCGTGGACGAGGGGACGAATCCCAGCCTGCGCTTCCTCTTGCAGGCCTGGATCTGGCCCGAGCCGGGTGACCTGCCGGCCATCGGCGCCCTGGGGGCGCTGAGCGGGATCGTCGGCTACCTCATGTCCCAGGCCTACCGGCTGAGCCGGGCCTCGGTGGTGGCGCCCTTCGAGTACGTGCTGCTGATCTTCTCGCTCTTCTGGGGCTGGACGATCTTCGGCGAGTGGCCCGACGGCACCGTCTTCCTCGGGGCCGCCGTGGTGATCGGTTCGGGGGTCTATGTCTTTGTCCGCGAGGGCCAGATGCGGCGGCGCGGGGAGGCGGTGCGGGTGCCGCCGCCGGACCGCACCGCCTGACCCGAGGGGCTCAGCCCGCTCGGGCCACCGCCGAGATGATCCGCGCCCAGGAGCGGATGCCCTTGTGGAAGGATTCCATGTCGTACTTCTCGTTCGGGGAATGGATCGCGTCGTCGTCCTTGCCGAAGCCGACCAGCATGGGCTCTGTGCCCAGCAGATCCTGGAAGTAGCCCGCGATCGGGATGGAGCCGCCGCAGCCGATGTAGGCGGCGGGCACCTGCCACTCGTCGGTCAGGGCCTGGCGCGCCGCCTCGAACATCGGGTCCGAGACATCCGCCGCCGAGGCGCCGCCGGCGCCGTGGCCGGTGAATTCCACGGTACAGTCGGCGGGCAGGGCCTCCTGCACCATCTGGCGGAAGTTCTCGCGGATGGCGAAGGCGTCCTGCTCCCCGACCAGCCGGAAGGAGACCTTGGCATGGGCCTTGGAGGGCAGGACCGTCTTGAAGCCGGCCCCGGTGTAGCCGCCCCAGATGCCGTTCACGTCGCAGGTCGGGCGCGACCAGATCATCTCCAGCGGGGTGCGGCCCTGCTCGCCCGCCGGCTCGCTCAGGCCGACGGCGCCAAGGAAGCTCTCATGGTCGAAGGCCAGGCCCTGCCACTGGGCCTCAAGCTCGTCCGAGAGCTCGGGCACGCCATCGTAGAAGTTGGGGATGGTGATGCGGCCTGTGTCATCGTGCAGGCCCGCGAGGATGCGGGTCAGAACGCGGATCGGGTTCATGGAGATGCCGCCGTACATGCCCGAGTGGAGGTCCATGTCGGGGGCGGTGATGGTCAGCTCCTCGCCCAGCAGACCGCGCAGCATGGTGGTGATGGCGGGGGTGCGCGATTCGAAGAGCCCGGTGTCGCAGATCATGGCCACGTCGGCCTTCAGCTCCTCGGCGTGCTCCTTCATGAAGGGCACCAGCGAGGGCGAGCCGGATTCCTCCTCCCCCTCCAGGAAGACGGTGATCTGGCAGGGCCAGTCCCCCTCGACGGCCTTCCAGGCGCGCAGGGCCTCCAGGAAGGTCATCAGCTGGCCCTTGTCGTCGGCCGCGCCGCGGGCGCGGATCACCTTGCCCTTGGGGGTGTCCTGCACCTCCGGGTCGAAGGGGTCGCGGTCCCAGAGCTCGAGCGGGTCCACCGGCTGGACATCGTAGTGGCCGTAGAAGAGCAGGTGCGGCCCGCCGCTGCCGGCCTTGGCCACAACCATGGGATGGCCCGGGGTCGGGCGCTTGCTGGCCTCCATGCCCATGGCGATGAGATCGGCCACCAGCCAGTCGGCGGCGCGGTCGCAATCCGCCTTGTAGGCCGGATCGGTGGAGATGGAGGGGATGCGCAGCAGGTCGAAGAGCCGGTCGGTGGCCTTCTCCAGGTCGTCGTCGATGTGCGCGAGGACGGCGTCAAGGGACATGGGGATACTCCTTCTTCGGGGGTTCGGCGCGACCGTAGCAGCACCCCGCGCGGTGTCCAGAGCGTCAGGCGCCCTCGGCCCCGGCCCAGTGGCTCAGCATCAGGGTGCCGAGGGCGGCGAGGCCGAAGCCCAGCACCAGCGGCGTGACCGTGCCGCCCAGGCTGACCGCGATGAGGTAGGCCAGGGGCAGGGCCATGCAGGTGCTCAGGGCCCCCACCACGGCGGCGCCGAGGCCCGCCATGTCGCCCAGGGGCTCCATCGCAAGGGCGTTGAGGTTGCCGAAGAGCAGCCCCATGGGAAAGAGCGTGGCGATGAGCCAGGCCATGAAGAGCGGGAAGGGCGGCACCCCGCCGGCCAGGGCCACGCCCACCAGGAAGAGGGCCGCCGTGCCGATCACCCAGATCAGGGCCAGGGTGGAGAGGAAGCGCATCCCCAGCCGCTCCACCAGGCGCGAGTTGATGATCGAGGCGACCCCGATGGAGAGGGCGCCCGCGCCGAACCAGAGGGCGAAGGTCTCGCCCGCGCCGTAGATCTCGTGGAAGATGCGCTGGCCGATGGAGAGGTAGGCCAGGAAGGGGCCGAAGATGAGGCCGGCGCAGAGGGTGAAGCCGATGGCCGCCCGGGTGCGCAGGATGACCCCGATGCCGCCCAGGATGGCCCGCACCGAGAGGGGGCGGCGGTGCGCCGGGGCCAGGGTCTCGGGCTGGCGCAGGGCGAACCAGATCCAGGTGACGGCGGCCACTGCCAGAAGCAGGCCGAAGGTGGCGCGCCAGCCCGAGAGGGAGATCAGGAGCTGCCCGATGGAGGGGGCGAGGGCCGGGACGATGACGAAGACGGCCATGACGAAGGACATGATCTTGGCCATGCCGCGCCCGGCGTGGCCGTCGCGCACGATGGCCAGGGCCACGATCCGCGGCGCTGCCATGCCGAGGCCCTGGAGCACGCGCCCGACCAGGAGCATCTCGAAGGAGCGGGCCATGAGGCAGGCCAGGGTCCCGAGCACGAAGACCACGTAGCCACCGTGGATCACCGGGCGGCGGCCGAAGCTGTCCGACAAGGGCCCGGCGCCGAGCTGGCCCAGGGCGAAGCCCACGAAGAGCAGGGAGACCACCAGGTGCCCCGAATGGACCGCCGGCGAGCCGAGATCGCCCGGAATCGTGCCCAGGGCGGGCAGCATGATGTCGGTGGTCATGGCCACCAGGGAGATCATCAGGGCGATCAGGAGAATGAATTCGGGCAGGGCGGGGGACTTGGTCATGGCCCGATGTCGCCCAATTCGCCACTTGCCGCAACGCCAAAGCGTTCCATCCTGCGACACTTGGACCCTGCCGGGGGGGTCGGTTGGCGTTGAAGCTTCTGGAACTCTTCTATATCTAGCAGAGCAGAAGAAGACCGGGTCTGGCCTGCCCACAAAATACCGGCGACAGAATGGAGAGGCCCATGGACTACGCGCAGAAGCTTGACGAGGCCATTGCCCGTCTGCACGAGGAGGGGCGGTACCGCACCTTCATCGACATCGAGCGCCGCCAGGGCCAGTTCCCCCATGCGGTCTGGACCCGCCCCGACGGGACCGAGAAAGAGATCACCGTCTGGTGCGGCAACGACTACCTCGGCATGGGTCAGAACCCGGTGGTGCTGGCGGCCATGCAGGAGGCGCTCGAGGCCACCGGCGCGGGCTCCGGCGGGACGCGCAACATCTCCGGCACCACGGTCTATCACAAGCGGCTCGAGGCCGAGCTGGCGGACCTGCACGGCAAGGAGGCGGCGCTGCTCTTCACCTCCGCCTACATCGCCAATGATGCGACCCTTTCGACCCTGCCCAAGCTCTTTCCCGGGCTCATCATCTATTCCGACGCGCTCAACCACGCCTCCATGATCGAGGGCGTGCGCCGCAATGGCGGGGCCAAGCGGATCTTCCGCCACAACGACGTGGCCCACCTGCGCGAGCTGCTGGAGGCCGACGATCCGGCGGCGCCCAAGCTCATCGCCTTTGAATCGATCTACTCCATGGATGGCGACTTCGGCCCCATCGAGGAGATCTGCGACCTGGCCGACGAGTTTGGCGCGCTCACCTACATCGACGAGGTGCACGCCGTGGGCATGTACGGCCCGCGCGGCGGCGGCGTTGCCGAGCGCGACCGGCTGATGCACCGGCTCGACATCATCAACGGCACCCTGGCCAAGGCCTACGGCGTCATGGGCGGCTACATCGCCGCCAGCCACAAGATGTGCGACGCCATCCGCTCCTACGCGCCGGGCTTCATCTTCACCACCTCGCTGCCGCCCGCCGTGGCCGCCGGGGCCGCCGCCTCCGTGGCCTACCTCAAGCGCACGCCGCTGCTGCGCGAGAAGCACCAGCAGCAGGCCAAGGCGCTGAAGCTGCGGCTCAAGGGGCTGGGCCTGCCGATCATCGACCACGGCAGCCACA
The DNA here is from genome assembly GCA_965212515.1 of Sulfitobacter sp. Taxonomy (GTDB): domain Bacteria; phylum Pseudomonadota; class Alphaproteobacteria; order Rhodobacterales; family Rhodobacteraceae; genus Sulfitobacter. The sequence goes on along the minus strand of OZ243122.1, from coordinate 109,011 downwards.
TCGTCCCGGTCATGGTGGGCAACCCCGTCCACACCAAGATGCTCTCGGACATGCTGCTCGAGGATCACGGCATCTACGTCCAGCCGATCAACTTCCCCACGGTGCCCCGCGGCACCGAGCGTTTGCGCTTCACCCCCTCGCCGGTCCACGGCCCGAAGGAGATGGATGCCCTGGTGAAGGCGATGGACGGCCTATGGTCACATTGTGCGCTGAATCGCGCCGAAGCCGCAGGATGATGTGGTTAAGTTCGTCTTTCGCGTTGCCTTGTGGTAGTCTTTTCCTAAGAAAAGGCTAAATTCGAATCAAACTCACGATTTGGATGAAGGCTGCAGGCGGGAAACGGGACGGACTTATGATTGGGCGCTGGTCCTCGAGGGACATTGCGGAGGAGACCGATACCCCGAAGGGTTTTGACTCCTTTGAGCTCAGGCTTGGCGATGTCATGCGGGGCGAAAGGGCGACCCTGGGCAAGTCCCTCCTCGACGTCCAGCGCGAGCTGCGCATCAAGGCCTCCTACATCGCCGCCATCGAAAACGCCGATCCCGAGGCCTTTGACACGCCCGGCTTCATCGCCGGTTACGTGCGCTCCTACGCCCGCTATCTCGGCATGGACCCGGACAAGGCTTTCGCCGCCTTCTGCACCGAGAGCGGCTTTGCCGTGGCCCACGGCATGTCGGAGAAGGCCTCCGTCATCAAGAAACCCACCTTCGAGGAGCGCAAGGCCAAGCAGCCGGACATGGACCCCTTTGCCCGGCCGGCGCTGCCCTTCACCCCGGTGGGCGACTCCATGTTCTCGCGCATCGAACCCAGCGCCATCGGCTCCATGCTGGTGCTCATGGGGCTGATCGGGGCCATCGGCTTTGGCGGCTGGACCGTTCTGAAGGAGGTCCAGCGCGTCCAGGTGGCGCCCGTGGACCAGACGCCCGTGGTGCTTTCCGATCTTGATCCGCTGGACGGGGCCCTGACCCGCGCGCCCGAAATGTCGGGCAGCGCCGAGGCACCGCGCACCGTCGAGGCGCCGCGCAGCGAGGCGCTGGACCGGCTCTACCGGCCCCAGGCGCTGGACGTGCCGGTGCTGGTGCCGCGCGACGCCCCCATCGCCACCATCGACCCGCGCACCATTGGCGCCTTTGCCGAGGCCGGGCGCGACCCGCAGGATTTCCCGCGCCTGGAGGACACGCCGACCCTGGCCGCCGTGACCCCCGCGGAAGCGCCGACCGAACAGCCCCTGCCGCCGCAGGTGGTCGAGACCCCCGATCCGGGCGTGCGCATGATCGCCGCCTACGACAGCTGGGTCCGGGTACGTGCCGCCGACGGCACGACCATCTTCGAGAAGGTGATGAAGAAGGGCGAGACCTACGACATCCCCGTGACCGAGGAGCCGCCGACCCTGCGCACGGGCGAATCCGGCGCGCTCTACTTCGCCATGAACGACGGCTGCTACGGCCCGGTGGGCGAGGCCGGGGCGATCACCTCGAACCTGCCCCTGAGCAACCTGGCCCTGGCCGAACGCTACGAGCCCGTGGACCCCACCGGCGAGCGCACCCTGAACCGCATGTTCGCCGACCTCTCGGCCAGCGACATCGACCCGGCGGTGCTGGCCGCGCTGCCCTGCAAGACGGACTGAGCCACGCCATTGCGAAGGCCGCCCCCCTGACCTAGGTAGGGGGAAAGAGTTCCCTCCCGGTCCCTGCCACAAGGTTGCCCCCATGTCGCTGAACCACGTCCGCCCCTGGCGCAACATCTACCGCCGGAAATCGCGCCAGATCATGGTGGGCAACGTGCCCGTGGGGGGCGAGGCGCCGATCTCCGTCCAGACCATGACCAACACCCTGACCACGGACGTCAAGGCGACCATCGCCCAGGTCAACGCCGCGGCAGAGGCCGGGGCCGACATCGTCCGCGTCTCGGTGCCCGACGAGGCCTCCTCGCGCGCCCTGCGCGAGATCGTGCCCGAGGTCTCGGTGCCGATCGTCGCGGACATCCATTTCCACTACAAGCGCGGCATCGAGGCCGCCGAGGCGGGCGCCGCCTGCCTGCGCATCAACCCCGGCAACATCGGTGACGAGAAGCGGGTGCGCGAGGTCATCAAGGCGGCGCGGGATCACAACTGCTCCATCCGCATCGGCGTCAATGCCGGCTCGCTGGAGCGGCACCTGCTGGAGAAGTACGGCGAGCCTTGCCCCGATGCCATGGTGGAATCCGGGCTCGATCACATCAAGATCCTGCAGGACAACGATTTTCACGAGTTCAAGATCTCCTGCAAGGCGTCGGACGTCTTCATGGCCGCCGCCGCCTACCAGCAGCTGGCCGAGGTGACGGACGCCCCCATCCACCTTGGCATCACCGAGGCCGGCGGGCTGATGAGCGGCACCATCAAGAGCGCCATCGGCCTGGGCAACCTGCTCTGGATGGGGATCGGCGACACGATCCGCGTCTCCCTCTCCGCCGATCCGGTGGAGGAGGTGAAGGTGGGCTACGAGATCCTCAAGTCGCTCGGCCTGCGGCACCGGGGTGTGAACATCATTTCCTGCCCCTCCTGCGCGCGCCAGGGCTTCGACGTGATCAAGACGGTGGAGATCCTGGAAAAGCGCCTGGAGCACATCAAGACGCCCATGAGCCTCTCGATCATCGGCTGCGTGGTGAACGGGCCGGGCGAGGCCCTGATGACCGACGTGGGCTTCACCGGCGGCGGGGCCGGCTCGGGGATGGTTTATCTCGCGGGCAAGCAGAGCCACAAGCAGAGCAACGCCGAGATGATCGACCACATCGTCGATCAGGTGGAGAAGCGCGCCGAGGAACTGGAAGCAGAGCGGGCTCGGGAAGCGGCGGAGTAGGGGGCAGCGCGCCCCCGCTCAGATCGAGAGCCGTGCCGCGTGGCTGCCGCGTTCGCGGTAGGGGGTCGTGTCGTAGTGCGCCCGGTAGCACTTGGAGAAGTGCGAGGGCGAGGCGAAGCCGCAGGCCAGGGCCACGTTGATCACGCTCATGTCCGTCTGCATCAACAGGTTGCGCGCCTTCTGGAGCCGCAGCTCCATGTAATAGCGCTTGGGCGAGCGGTTGAGGTAGCGCCGGAAGAGCCTTTCGAGCTGGCGGGTGGACATGCCCACCTCCTTGGCCAGGATCGAGGGGCTGATCGGCTCCTCGATGTTGTTCTCCATCATCTGGATCACCTGGCTCAGCTTGGGGTGGCGCACGCCGATGCGGGTCGGCACGGAGAGGCGCTGGGTGTCCTGGTCGGTGCGGATCGAGCTGTAGATGAGCTGATCGGCCACGGCATTGGCCAGCTCCTCGCCCTGGTCGTCGGCGACGAGCTTGAGCATCAGGTCGATCGAGGAGGTGCCGCCCGCCGTCGTCATCCGGTTGCCATCCACCACGAAGACCGACTTCGTGAGGTCAACCTCCTGGAATTCCTCGGCAAAGCTGTCCTGGTTCTCCCAATGGATGGTGGCGCGCTTGCCATCCAGCAGGCCCGCCCGGGCCAGGGTGTAGGCGCCGGTGCAGAGGCCGCCGACCTTGAGCCCCTTGCGGGCCTCGCGGCGCAGCCAGCCGATCACCTTGCGGGTCGAGGCCTCCTGGACGTCGATGCCGGTGCAGACCATGATCGTGTCGTCGCGGTTCAGCTCCTCCAGATCGGCATCGAGCTGGAAGCCCGTGCCGGCCGAGCAGTAGGCCACTTCGCCGCCCTCGCCGATGATGTGCCAGTGGTAGAGCTTGCGGTCCGCCATGCGGTTGGCGATGCGCAGGCATTCGATGGCCGTGGCGAAGCAGAGCAGGCTGAACTGGTCCAGCAGAACAAAGACAAAGCGGCGCGGTTTGTCGGTATCGAGAGGTATGCGGGTGGCCGATCGCGGTTCTGACATCGCGGCGTCCTTCGTTCAACTGGGTCTGGACCTTCGGGCGACCCGCGCGGGAAGGCTGAATTCGACCTTGCTCATGGTCCCTTAGCGACGTCAAGAGGGCGAAATTGGGTTCTGGCCAGCGGATGCCCGCTTTTGTATAGAAAGGGTCTGACAGGGCGCGCCGCCCTTCCCGAAAGGCGCGCCAAGGGACCGGAGACCGAACCATGAGCACGTGGAGCACATCGAGCTGGCGCAGCAAGCCGCGAATCCAGATGCCCGACTACCCCGACCAGGCCGCCCTTCAGGCGGTCGAGGCCCAGCTGGCGCGATACCCCGTCCTGGTCTTTGCCGGCGAGGCGCGGCGGCTCAAGACGCACCTGGCGGCGGCGAGCCGCGGCGAGGCCTTCCTGCTCCAGGGCGGCGACTGCGCCGAGAGCTTCGACCAGTTCAGCTCCAACGCGATCCGCGACACCTTCAAGGTGATGCTCCAGATGGCCATCGTCCTGACCCACGGCGCCAAGGTGCCGGTGATCAAGCTCGGCCGCATGGCGGGCCAGTTCGCCAAGCCGCGCTCGGCCCCGACGGAGGTTGTCGAGGGGGTGGAGCTGCCCTCCTACCGCGGCGACATCATCAATGACCTGGCCTTCACGCCGGAGGCCCGGATTCCCAACCCCGAGAACATGCTGCGGGCCTACACCCAGGCGGCGGCGACGCTGAACCTGCTGCGCGCCTTCTCCACCGGGGGCTATGCCGACGTGCACCGCGTCCATGGCTGGACCCTGGGCTTCACCGACAGCGAGAAGGCCGCCCGCTACCGCGAGATCGCCAACCGCATCTCCGACACGCTGGATTTCATGTCGGCCGCCGGGATCAACTCGGACACGGCCCACACGCTCCAGACGGTGGAGTTCTACACCTCGCACGAGGGGCTGCTGCTGGAGTACGAAGAGGCCCTCTGCCGCCAGGACAGCCTGACCGGCCAGTGGCTCGCGGGCTCGGGCCACATGATCTGGATCGGCGACCGCACGCGCCAGCCCGACGGGGCCCACGTGGAGTTCGCCAGCGGCGTGATGAACCCCATCGGGCTCAAGTGCGGGCCCTCGATGACGGTGGAGGACCTCAAGCGCCTGATGGCGAAGCTCAACCCCGAGAACGAGGCGGGCCGCCTGACCCTGATCGCGCGTTTCGGCGCGGGGGCGGTGGGGGACCACCTGCCGAAGCTGATTCGCGCCGTCGAGGAGGAGGGGGCCAAGGTGGTCTGGACCTGCGACCCGATGCACGGCAACACGATCAAGTCCTCCTCGGGCTACAAGACCCGGCCCTTCGACTCGGTCCTGCGCGAGGTGAAGGAGTTCTTCGGGGTCCATGCCGCCGAGGGCTCGGTGCCCGGCGGGGTGCACTTCGAGATGACCGGCCAGGACGTGACCGAATGCACCGGCGGCGTCTGGGCGGTCTCGGACGAGGACCTCTCGGACCGCTACCACACGGCCTGCGACCCGCGGCTCAACGCCAGCCAGTCGCTGGAGCTGGCCTTCCTGGTGGCCGAAGAGCTGACCGCGCGCCGGGATGGCGAGAGGGCCCAGGCGGCGGGGTGACTGGGGGGCGGCTGAGGCGTCGCCTTCGGGCTTGGTCCGGGGGGCGCGTTGCTCTGGGAGATCCCGGGGTGACGGTCGAGCTTCTTCCCTCAGGCACGGAACAAGGGGGCGCAGCCCCCGCCGTGCCAGCGCCGGACCGGCCCTGTGGGCCGGCGCTTTGGCTGTCGGCAGCTCGGAGCGCAGAGCTAGGATGTACGTGGCTGCCATAAAGTGCTTAAGCGGATAGGTCGGAGGCGCCGCCCCCCGGTCCGGCGCTGTCCCGGCTTCTGTCGTGAGGAAGAAAGCGTCACCCTCGGACTTGATCCGAGGGTCTCACCGCTCCGGGAGATCCCGGGTCAAGCCCGGGATGACGGTCGAACTACTTGCCCCAGGCACGGAACGAGGGGGCGCAGCCCCCGCTGTTGCGAAAAGACGTCGCCCTCGGACTTGGTCTGAGGGCCTCCTTGGCCAAAGAGATCCCCGGTCGAGCCGGGGATGACGATTGTTCTACGTCCCCGGCACGGAATCAAGGTCGCGCCAGCGACCGCCGTGCCAGCGCCGGACCGGCCCCGTGGGCCGGCGCTTTGGCGGCTCTTGGTGCTGAGCTTAGAGCTAGGATGTACGTGGCTGCCATAAAGTACGGTAGCGGAGAAGTCATTGGCGCCGCCCCCCGGTCCGGCGCTGTCCCGGCTTCTGTCGTGAGGAAGAAGGTGTGACCCTCGGACCTGATCCGAGGGTCTCGCCGCAGGGGGAGATCCCGGGTCAGGCCCGGGATGACGTGGCTCTTCCGGGAGATCCCGGGTCAAGCCCGGGATGACGGGGCGCTTCGGGGAGATCCCGGGTCAGGCCCGCGATGACGAGGCGCTTCGGGCCGATCCACCCCCCTCAATACAACGTCTCCCGATAGCGCCGCTCCGCATAGTCCTGGCTCACGTCGGGCACCTCCATGCCCGCGTGGTCCCGCACCATCTCGTAGAGCGGCGCCACGGGCCTTTCCTGGGGCCAGGTCTCGGGGCGCCAGAGGCCGGCGCGCAGGGGGGCCTTGCCGCAGTGGGTGAAGACCTCCTCCGCCCGCACCCGCAGCACGGTGCGGGGCAGGCGGCCGCGCATTTCGAAGCGCGCCAGCAGGGCCGGCTCCTCGCTGATCTCGGCGGTGCCGTTCACGCGCAGGGTCTCCGTCACCGAAGGGATCATGAAGAGCAGCGCCACCCGGGGATGGGCGAGGATATTCATCAGCCCGTCGATGCGGTTGTTGCCCGGGCGGTCGGGGATCAGCAGGGTACGCGCATCCTCCAGTTGGACAAAGCCCGCCGGATCGCCCTTGGGCGAAACGTCGAGGTGGGTGCCGTCGGAAGTGGCGAGCAGCAGGAAGGTGGCATTGTCGATGAACTGGCGACAATGCGCGTCCAGCTCGGTGATTGTCTTGCCGGCGGCCAGGGGCGCGGGGGCGCCATAGATTTCTCTGAGTCGCTCTGGGGTCATGGGGGCCTCCCTTCGGGCATCTGCCACCACCATGGCAAAGCCCGGCGGCCCGGGGAAGGGCTCAGTCGGCCTCCTCCTCCGCGTCGGGGCGCACCAGGCGCAGGTAGGCGGGCCGGTCGGGCGCGGGCAGGCGGGCGCGCCTGTCGCCCGCGCTCTCGCCGCCGGGGGCGGGAGAGAAGGGGCGGGCCTCCTCGGCCAGACCGGGAGCGGGCGCCGGGGTGCCGCGCGGCGGCAGGGGCGGGGCCACGGTGGGCTCCTTGGCGCAGCTCTCGGGCAGGGGCGGGCCAAGCCGCAGGACCCGGCTGTTGATGATCTCGAAGCGGCGCGGCGGCGCCCCGAGGCGGCCCGGCGCGACGAGGCAGCCGAGAATGCGGCTGACATCGCCCAGATCGCTCTTCAGGGGCATCAGGGCCATGCGGGCCATGAGCTCGGGCCTGCCGCCGCCGCCCTCGGAGAGAAGCTGCAGGCGGGCCGTGGCGGGGGCCTGGAAGACCTCCTCCAGCAGGTCGGCGATGAGCCGCCGCGAGGGCGACATGAAGAGCGCGGTGAGGGGCATGCCGCGCACCTCCATGCCCATGAGATCGTTCAGGTGGGTGCCGGCGATGCGCAGCCGGGCGATGCCCGGCGCGATGCGTTCCAAGATGAAGGCGCTCTCCAGCGCCTGCTCGATGCCGCGGGGGTCGATCTCGGAGCGGCGGGGCATCAGGCGGGTGCCGCGCAGGGCCTCCCAGTAGGCCTCCACCTGGGACAGGGCGGCATAGCCGGTTTCGGGCTTGTAGGCTGACATACGGATCACATTCTGCGCGCCAGGGTTGTATTTGTCCATCTGTCATCACCCCTCATGAGGCCCCGGAGGGCTACCAATCATCGTGAAAACGGGTGTCTGCGCGGGAACGGCCCGGCCCCCCCGGACCCCGTTCTTACCATTTCATTAATACACCATCTTTCGCTCAAATGCCCGATTTTCCGCGCTTCTGGTTAACGCGGCATAGCTCTTGGGGTTGCCCCCTGGCCCCCTTTCGCCCTATTGCGAAGGCGCAGCCGAGCACCATCGAGGGGCGCCAGCATGATCAGATCCATGACCGGGTTCGCCGCCCAGAGCGGGGCCCAGGCGCCGCACGCCTGGTCCTGGGAGCTGCGCGCCGTGAACGGCAAGGGGCTGGACCTGCGGCTGCGTGTGCCGGACTGGATCGAGGGGCTGGAGGCGGGCCTGCGGGCGCGCCTGGGGGCCGAGATCAAGCGCGGCAACGTCACCTGCAACCTGCGCCTGTCGCGCGAGGAGGGGGGCGCCACGCTCAGCGTCAACGAGAGCCAGCTCGAGGCCCTGCTCGCCGCCCTCCAGGTGATCGAGCGGCGCGCCATGGAGGCGGGAGTGGACCTGGCTCCGGCACGCACCTCCGATCTGCTCTCCCAGCGGGGGCTCCTGGAACAGAGCCTGCCGGAGGATGACGGCGCCGCCCTGGCGCGGGTGCTGCTGGCCGATTTCGAATCCGTCCTGGCGGCCTTTCAGGAGATGCGCGCGGGCGAGGGGGCGGCCCTGGAGCGCGTCCTGGCGGCCCAGATCGACGAGATCGAGCGCCTCACCGGCGAGGCCGAGGCCCAGGCCGAGGCCCGGGCGCCGCAGATGCGCGCCAGCCTGGAGCGCAACCTCGCCCGGCTGCTGGAGAACAGCGAGGGGCTGGAGGAGGCGCGACTGGCCCAGGAGCTGGCCCTGATCGCCGTCAAGGCCGACGTGACCGAGGAGCTGGACCGCCTGCGCGCCCACATCGCCGCCGCGCGGGCGCTCCTGCAGGAGGCCGAGGGGCCCGTCGGCCGCAAGCTCGATTTCCTGATGCAGGAGTTCAACCGGGAGGCCAACACGCTCTGCTCGAAGGCCCAGATGAAGGAGCTCACGGCCACCGGCCTGGCGCTCAAGGTGGCCATCGACCAGATGCGCGAACAGGTCCAGAACGTGGAGTGACGAAGCCGCATGAATCCCAGCCCCAGTGACCGCCGCGGTCTTCTGATCATCCTCAGCTCCCCCTCCGGGGCGGGCAAGTCCACCCTGGCCAAGGCGCTCATGGCCTGGGACCCGACGCTGCGCTTCTCCGTCTCGGCCACCACCCGCAAGCCGCGCGAGGGCGAGGTGGAGGGCCAGGACTACCTCTTCGTCACCGAGGAGACCTTCCGCGACTGGGTGCAGAAGAACGAGATGCTGGAGCACGCCCACGTCTTCGGCAATTCCTACGGCTCGCCGCGCGCACCCGTCGCCCAGGCCATCGAGGAGGGGCGCGACGTGCTCTTCGACATCGACTGGCAGGGCGCCCAGCAGATCCAGACCTCCTCGCTCGGGGCCCATACCCTCTCGATCTTCATCCTGCCGCCCTCCATCGCCGAGCTGCGCCGCCGCCTGGAGGGGCGAGGCAAGGACAGCGCCGAGGTGATTGGCAAGCGGATGCGCAAGAGCTGGGACGAGATCAGCCACTGGGGCGGCTACGACTACGTGCTGGTGAACGACGACCTGGCCGAGACCGAAGAGAAACTCAAGACCATCATCCGGGCCGAGCGCATGAAGCTGGCCCAGCAGCCGCGCCTGCAGGATCATGTGCGGCAACTTCAATCAGAATTCGAGGGACTGCTATGACCATCTTCGCCCTGGGAGAGACCCGCCCCGAGATCCACAAGGAAGCCTGGGTGGCGCCCGACGCCAACGTGATCGGCCAGGTCCGGCTCGACCTGGGCGCCTCCGTCTGGTTCGGCAGCACCCTGCGCGGCGACAACGAGCTGATCTGGGTCGGCCAGGGCTCCAACGTGCAGGAGAACTGCGTCTTTCACACCGACATGGGCTTCCCCCTGACCATCGGCGAGAACTGCACCATCGGCCACAAGGTCATGCTGCACGGCTGCACCATCGGCGACAACAGCCTGATCGGCATGGGCGCCACGGTGCTGAACGGCGCCAAGATCGGCAAGAACTGCCTGATCGGCGCGGGCGCCCTGATCACCGAGGGCAAAGAGATCCCCGACGGTTCTCTCGTCATGGGGGCGCCGGGCAAGGTGGTGCGCCAGCTCGACGAGAAGGCGATCCAGATGCTCACCGCCTCGGCCCAGCACTATACCGAGAACGCGGCCCGCTTTGCCCGGGATCTGAAGAAGCTCTGAGGCCCCGCCCGTGAGCCCCGCGCTGCCCCTGGCCGAGACCCTCGCCGCCTTTCCCATGCCCTGCCTGGCGATCGACGGGGCGGCGCGGATCTTTGCCATGAACGAGGCGGCGGTGGAGCTGCTGGGCGCGGGGGCGCTGAATAGGCATTTCGTCACGGCCCTGCGCCAGCCCGCCCTGGTGGAGGCGGTGGAGCGGGTGCGGGCCTCGGGCAAGCCCGCCCGGGCCACCTTCCTGGGCGGCGAGAAGAGCGGCAATGCCACCTTCGAGGTGGATCTGCGGCCCGTGGCCGGCGCCGGGGCCCTGCTGGTGACCTTTCAGGATGTCTCGGCCATGGCCGAGGCGGGCCAGATGCGCCGCGACTTCGTGGCCAACGTCAGCCACGAGCTGCGTACCCCCCTGACGGCGCTCCTGGGCTTCATCGAGACCCTGCGCGGCCCGGCCCGCGACGATGCGGCGGCGCGCGAGCGCTTCCTGGCCATCATGGCGGGCGAGGCGGAGCGGATGAACCGGCTGGTGGACGATCTGCTTTCGCTGAACCGGGTGGAGACGGACGAGAGGGTGCGGCCCACCACGCGGGTGGACCTGCTGGAGGCGCTGCAGAGCACCCTGCGCAACCTCAACCCCCTGGCGGTGGACAGCGAGGTGACCCTGGTGCCCGACCTGGGGGAGGAGGCGCTGGAGCTGGTGGGGGACCGCGACCAGCTGATCCAGGTCTTTACCAACCTCGTGGAGAACGCCATCAAGTACGGCGGGCCGGGCAAGGAGGTGCGGATCAGCGCCGAGCGGCTGGCGCGCGAGGCCAGCCTGCGCGCCCCTGCGGTGCGGGTGACGGTGCAGGACCAGGGCCCGGGGATCGACCCGCGCCACCTGCCGCGCCTGACGGAACGCTTCTACCGGGCCGATAACCACCGCAGCCGCGCCCTGGGCGGCACGGGGCTGGGCCTGGCCATCGTCAAGCACATCCTCAACCGCCACCGCGGGCGGCTCAGGATCGCCTCGGAACCGGGGCAGGGCTCCGCCTTCACGGTGCTCCTGCCGCTGGAGTAGGGGGCCTTAGCGGCTGTAGGCGAAGGCCTCGTCGGGCACCGGCTCCATCTCGCCGCCGGGGGGTGTCCAGTCCATCAGCAGGCAGGCCGAGCCCTTGCGCTGGAAGTAGGTGGCCTGAAGCGGATACCAGCCCGCCTGGGGCACCTGCACCTGGGTCACGCCGGCCGATTCACAGCCGTGGATGCCGTCGAAGAAGGCCACCTGCTGGCCGCCGATCGTCACCTCGACGCCATCGTTGCTGATCACCTCAAGGGCGTAGCTGCCCGGCGCGTCGAAGCGGATGTAGCCGGAGATGGCGGCGGCCACCTTGTGGGCGCTGTCCGAGGTCAGGGTGATCTCGCCGTCGCTGCCATCGAGGTAGGAAAGGCCGATGAGCGGCTCTCCGGGCTTGGCCTTCTCCAGCGCCCGGGCGGCATCGGCCAGGGTGCGGATCTGCGAGGGATAGGCATAGGAGACGGCCAGCCCCTCGGCCAAGGCGGCGGCGGAGGGCTGGGGGTCGGCGGGGGCCAGGGCAAGGCCCTGGGCGTGGGCGGGCAGGGCCAGGCAGAGGGCCAGGGCAGGGGCAGCGAATTTCAACATGACAGGGTCCGACATCTGGTGCAGAAAAGGGCTTCTGACACCCACTCTGCGCGAGGCGCGGGGCCCCTGTCCACGCCTTTTCGCGGCGCCGCCACGGCCCGCCCTTTCCCCCTTGCGCCCGGGCCCGCTTGGGCTTAAAAGGCGCGCACTTGAACCCGCAGTCGGGGTTTGGGCCTCTGGGGGAGACATCCTCAGGCGTCCGCCGGTTGGCAGACTTCCTGTCAGACCCCCGACGAGGCTAAACCGGAAAGGTATAAAGACATGGCTCTTCCCGAGTTCTCCATGCGCCAGCTGCTTGAAGCCGGCGTCCACTTCGGCCACCAGACGCAGCGTTGGAACCCCCGCATGGGTCCCTTCATCTATGGCGCGCGCAATGGCATCCACATCGTCGATCTGACCCAGACCGTCCCCATGCTGGACCAGGCGCTCCAGGTCATCCGTGACACCGTCGCGAAGGGCGGCTCCGTTCTCTTCGTCGGCACCAAGCGCCAGGCCTCCGGCCCGATCGCCGAGGCGGCCGAGAAGTGCGCCCAGTTCTACATGAACCACCGCTGGCTGGGCGGCACCCTGACCAACTGGCAGACCGTCTCCCAGTCGATCAACCGCCTCAAGACCATCGACGAGCAGTCCGAGCGCGGCTTCGAGGGCCTGACCAAGAAAGAGCGTCTGGGCATGGAGCGTGACCAGGGCAAGCTGCAGGCATCGCTTGGCGGCATCCGCGAAATGGGCGGCCGCCCCGACCTGCTCTTCGTCATCGACGTGAAGAAAGAGGCCCTGGCGATTGCCGAGGCCAACAAGCTGGGCATCCCGGTCGTCGCCGTTGTCGACACCAATTGCTCGCCCGACGGTATCGACTACATCATCCCGGGCAACGACGACGCGGCCCGCGCCATCTCGCTCTACTGCGATCTGGCCTCGCGCGCGGCGCTTGACGGCATGTCGGCCCAGCTTGGCGCCGCCGGCGTTGACATCGGCGCCCTGGAAGAGGCCCCCGCCGAAGAGGCGCTGGAGGAAGAGGCCACCGGTGTCGAGGTCGGCAATGCCTCCTCCGAGACCGTCTCGGACGACGCCATGGCGAAGGACGCGCCCTACGACCTGGAGTCCAAGAAGGAAACTGTCGCCAAGGCCGACGAGAAGGCCGACGGCTGACGCCATCTGTCACAGCAATGACAAGGGGGCAGGGTATCTCTGCCCCCGACCCCGATTGTTTTTGAAGGAGAGACGAAATGGCGATCACAGCAGCCATGGTCAAGGAACTGCGCGACAGCACCGGCGCAGGCATGATGGACGCCAAGAAGGCGCTCACCGAGAATGACGGCGACATGGAAGCCGCCGTTGACTGGCTTCGCACCAAGGGCCTGGCGAAGGCCGCCAAGAAATCCGGCCGCACCGCCGCCGAGGGCCTGGTGGCCGTCGAGGTCGAGGGTGGCCACGGCGTGGCCGTCGAGGTCAACTCCGAGACCGACTTCGTTGCCAAGAACGGCGACTTCCAGCAGATGGTTGGCGGCATCGCCAAGGTGGGCTTGAAGGCCGACGACATCGAGGGCCTGAAGGCCGCGGACCTGAACGGCAAGTCCGTCGAGCAGACCGTGACCGACGCCGTCGCCGTGATCGGCGAGAACATGTCCGTGCGCCGCATGAAGGCCCTGGACGGCGAGACCGTGGTTTCCTACGTGCACAACGCCGCGGCGCCCGGCATGGGCAAGATCGGCGTGCTGGTCGCCATGACCGGCGGTGACGAGGGCTTCGGCAAGCAGGTCGCGATGCACATCGCCGCCGTGAACCCCGCCGCCCTCTCCGAAGACGACCTCGACGCCGAGGTTGTCGAGAAAGAGCGCCAGGTGCAGATGGACATCGCCCGCGAGAGCGGCAAGCCGGAGCAGGTCATCGAGAAGATGATCGAGGGCCGGATGAAGAAGTACATGTCCGAAGTGACCCTGCTGAACCAGCAGTTCGTGGTGAACCCCGACCTGACCGTGGGCGACGCGGCCAAGGAGGCAGGCGCCACCATCACCGGCTTCGTCCGTCTCGAAGTGGGCGAGGGCATCGAGGTGGTGAAGGAAGACTTCGCCGCCGAGGTGGCCAAGGCCGCCAAGGGCTGATCCGCCGCCCCCCAGGGGGCCGCGTGGAAATGGAAAGGGCGATGCGGGATGCCGCATCGCCCTTTTTGCTGTTCCCTCGGCTGGAAGAGCGGCCCGGAACAGCAACCCAAAAAAAATCAAACGGACCCCCATGGATGAATACATGAAGGTCCGCTCGCGACCCGCAAAGAGCCCTGTTATTTCAGGGGTTTGAAGGCAGAAAGTCCCCAGGCACAAGCCCTCGTTGGAGACAGGTCGAACCTGCGCCCACGGGCAGATTCTCGCCAGTCAGGATTTCCTTACCTTTTGGTTAATTTTGCAAAAATCGCGTTAATCGCGGGGGCCTTCGACCATGAAGAACTGGTTGGCGAAGGCCGCCTTGAGGACCGCCTGGGCGGTGGTCTGGACGGCCAGCACCTCGCGCGCCAGGCGCAGGTGCTTTTCCACCGTCGCCGGGGTCAGCCCCATGAGGAGGGCGATGTCCTGGGTGGTCTTGCCGTCGCCGACCCATTGCAGCGCCTCGCGCTGGCGGCGGGTCAGGTTGCGGGCCGGGGAATGGTGGGGCAGGGAGAGGATCTTGAGGTGGGCTATCTCGTTCATCAGCTGGATGTCGCTGCCGTGGGCGGCCCAGATCCGGTCCACCTCCTCCTGGCTGGTGCCGGGCGCGGCGATCAGGCCGATGGCCCCCTTGGCGCGCTGCGAGGTGGTGCGGAAGGAGATGGTGTAGCCCGCCGTGATCCCGAAGCTGCGGTTGAAGGCCAGAACCTCCTGCGCCTTCACCGAGAGCTCCTCGCGGAGGGCCTTCTCGCGCAGGACCGTCCAGCTGCAGGCGCCCTCGTTCTCCAATGCCCAGCGGACCATGGGGGCCTCGCGGAAGAGGCCCTCCTGGACAAAGGGCTCCATGTAGGCGCGGGGCACGTTGGTGAGCATGACGAAGTCGTCCGGGTCACCGAAGGAGGTGGGCGTGCGGTACTTGGTGAAGCCGTAGATCAGGCGGTCGAAGCCGTAGCCGGCCATCTGCTCCAGATGCGCGCTCCAGAGCGCGTCAAGTGACGTGCTTTGGGCGACGGCATCCAGATAAGATCGTAGACTCATGGGATTGCGAGGTGTTGTTCAAGTGCTTGGAGGGCCAGGGCGTAGGACTGGATGCCGAAGCCGCAGATCTGGCCGAGGGCCACGGGGGCGATGTAGGAGCGGTGCCGGAAGGGCTCGCGGGCGTGGATGTTGCTCAGGTGCACCTCGACCAGCGGCAGCTCGACCGAGGCGATGGCATCCATCAGGGCGATGGAGGTGTGGGTGTAGGCCCCGGCGTTGAGCACGATGCCCGCGTGGGTGCCCTTGGCGGCGTGGATATGGTCGATCAGGACGCCCTCGTGGTTGGACTGGTCGCAGTCCACCGTGAAGCCCAGGCGGGCGCCGACCTCCTGGCAGAGGCTTTCGACGTCGGCCAGGGTGGCGCTGCCGTAGACCTCCGGCTGGCGGGTGCCGAGCAGGTTCAGGTTGGGGCCGTTCAGGATCAGGATCGAGGGCATCGGAAACCTCAGGTTGAGCAGGTGAAGTCATATCGCTGCACGGACGGGACTGTCCAGCACGGATTAACCCTAGGTCCGCTTTGCTTTCTTGCGCAACCGGGGTTCCGTAAGGTTTTTCAAAGGGTTTTGGTGGCAATTTGACGCAAGAAAGGCCCCCGGAGGGGCCCTTCTCTAAAGCTTGTAATCCGTATTATGTAATATAGAGGGATACCCAGCCACACCCTTCAGTTGAGTGCGTAGCCCGCCCCCCGCACCGTGCGGATCGGATCTGCGCCGCCGTGTTCCTGCAGCGCCTTGCGCAGGCGCGCCACGTGGACGTCCACGGTGCGCGTGTCGACGTAGATGTCGCGGCCCCAGACGTGATCGAGCAGCTGGTCGCGGCTGAAGACGCGGCCGGGTTTCTCCATCAGCGTCATCAGCAGCCGGTACTCCTTGGGCCCGAGCTTCACGGGCTTCTCGTTGCGGCTGACCTGGTGCTTCTCGGGATCGAGCGTCAGATCGCCGTGGCTGAGCAGCGCGCCGGTGGCCGCGGGCCTGGTGCGGCGCAGCTGGGTGCGCACACGGGCCATGAGCTCGCGCACCGAGTAAGGCTTGGTCATGTAGTCGTCGGCGCCGGTCTCGAGGCCGCGCACGGTGTCGATCTCCTCGGACCGGGCGCTGAGCATGATGATCGGGATGGCGCGGGTGTCGTCGCGGGTCTTGAGCTGGCGGCAGACCTCGATCCCGCTCAGGAGCGGCATCATCCAGTCGAGGATGATCAGGTCCGGCATGGTTTCCTGGACCTGGAGCAGCGCCTCCTCGCCGTTCTCGGCGCGGCTCACGGCAAAGCCCTCGGCCTCCAGGTTGTAGGCCAGGACCTCGCGCTGCGCCGGTTCGTCCTCGACCAGGAGCACGTGCGGCTGGGCGCCGGTCATGGCGCTCAGCCCTTGGCCAGGAGCGAGGTCTTGTCGGCCTTCGGCCGGGCCTCTTCGGGGTGTTCGCCGGTCACCAGGTAAACCACCTGTTCGGCGATGGAGGTGACGTGGTCGCCCATGCGCTCGGTGTTCTTGGCGATGAAATGCAGGTGCATGCAGGCGGTGATGTTGCGCGGGTTCTCCACCATGTAGGTGAGAAATTCGCGGAACAGCGCGTTGTACATCTGGTCCACGTCCTCGTCGCGCTGGATCACCGACTGGGCCAGTTCGGCGTCGCGCTGGATGTAGGCGTCGAGCGCGTCCTTGAGCATGGCGTCGACGGTCTGGGCCATGCGGCGGATGGCGCCGGTGCTGTCTTCCACGGGCTGCATGGTGGCCAGCACCGAGGTGCGCTTGGCCATGTTCTTGGCATAGTCGCCGATGCGCTCCAGGTTGGCGCTGATCTTGATGACGCTGAGGATCAGCCGCAGATCAATCGCCGTGGGGGCGCGCAGCGCGATGACGCGGGCGGCCTGTTCGTTGATCTGGATCTCCAGGTTGTCGATGGCCTTGTCCCCTGCCCTCACGGTTTCGGCCAGCTCCTCGTCGCGGGTCTCCAGAGAGCGCGCGGCCTGCTGGATGGCCTCCTCGACCAGCCCGCCCATGCGCATGATCTGCGCCTGAACGGCCTCCAGGTCGCGGTCGAAAGCGGATGCAATGTGTTGATCTGGCATGATTTTATCCAATCCGTCCGGTAATGTAGCTTTCCGTGCGCGGGTCTTCGGGCTGGGTGAAGATCTTGTCCGTCTCGCCGTACTCGACCAGGCTGCCGAGGTGGAAGAAGGCGGTCTTCTGGCTGACCCGGGCGGCCTGCTGCATGGAGTGGGTGACGATCACCACCGAGTAGTTGCGGCGCAGCTCGTCGATCAGCTCCTCCACCTGGGCGGTGGCGATGGGATCGAGCGCCGAGCAGGGTTCGTCCATGAGCAGGATCTCGGGCTCCGTGGCCACCGCGCGGGCGATGCAGAGGCGCTGCTGCTGGCCGCCCGAGAGGCCGGTGCCGGGGGCGTGCAGGCGGTCCTTCACCTCGTTCCAGATGGCACCGCGCTTGAGCGCCCGCTCGACGATCTCGTCCAGGTCCGCCTTGTTGCGCGCGAGGCCGTGGATGCGCGGCCCGTAGGCCACGTTGTCGTAGATCGACTTGGGGAAGGGGTTGGGCTTCTGGAAGACCATGCCGACCTTGGCGCGCAGCTGCACCGGGTCCACCTTGCGGTCGTAGATGTCCTCGCCGTCGATCAGGATGTCGCCCTCGATCCGGGCCGCCTCGATGGTGTCGTTCATGCGGTTGAGGCAGCGCAGGAAGGTGGACTTGCCGCAGCCCGAGGGGCCGATGAAGGCGGTCACGGTCTTGTCCTCGATGTCGACGTTCACGTCCTTGATCGCGTGATTGTCGCCATAGTAGACCTGCACGTTGCGGGCGGCGATCTTGGCTGTGTTGCTGGTCACGTCTTGCTCCAGGGGTCTGTTGTCTTTCATGTCCGGCCCTTCCTACCAGCGGCGCTCGAAGCGGCGGCGCAGGATGATGGCCAGGACGTTCATCGAGAGCAGGAAGATCAGGAGGATGATGATCCCGCCCCAGGCCTTTTCGTAGAAGCCCGGATCGGCGCGCGCCGCCCAGGTGTAGATCTGGGCCGGCATGGCCGAGTTGGGCTCGGTGAAGCCGGCCACGAAGCCCTCGGGGTAGCCGCGGGCGACAAAGCCCACCATGCCGATCAGCAGCAGCGGCGCGGTCTCGCCCAGGGCCTGCGCCAGGCCGATGATGAGGCCCGTCAGGATGCCCGGCATGGCCAGCGGCAGGACATGGTGGAAGACGGCCTGCATCTTGGAGGCGCCGACGCCCAGGGCCGCGTCCCTGATCGAGGCGGGCACCGCCTTGAGCGAGGCCCTTGTGGAGATGATGATGGTGGGCAGGGTCATGAGGGTCAAGACCAGCCCGCCGACCAGGGGCGCCGACTGCGGCAGGTGCATGAACTGGATGAAGACCGCCAGGCCCAGGATGCCGAAAACGATGGAGGGCACGGCGGCGAGGTTCGAGATGTTCACCTCGATGAGGTCCGTGAACCAGTTCTGCGGGGCGAATTCCTCCAGGTAGATGGAGGCGGCGACGCCGATCGGCAGGGAAAGCACCAGGACCACCAGCATCATGAAGAAGGAGCCGATCACGGAGGCGCCGATGCCGGCCCCGCCGGGGTTGTCCACGCCCGTGTCGGCGCCGGTGATGAAGTTCCAGTTGAAGGCGCGGGTGATGATCTCGGCCTCGACCAGCTCGTCCACCAGGTCCAGGTCGGACATCTGCAGGAAGCGGCTGTCCTGCAGGGTGTCGCGGCTGACCCGCCCGGTGAGGTAGCCGTCCACCCGGCTGGCGGCGGCCAGCTCGAAGGTGACGGGCTGGCCAAGGTCGCCGGGATTGGCGCGGTAGTGCTCGCGCAGGGTGGCGCCGGGCTTGCCCAGCAGGCGCTCGATGGCCGCCGGATCCACCTCGGCGGAGAGGCCCTCGCTCGCCAGCTTGGCGCTGATGCTCTCGATCAGCAGGCCCTCGTAGGCCTTGGTCTTGAAGAGCTCGCCCTCGGCCGCCTCGTACTGGGCCTCGGTCAGGGTGAAGTCCACCGCCACGACCGTCTGGGTGAAGGCCGGCAGGCCCGAGCGCAGGATCGAGACGGCCAGCACCACGAGGAAGAAGACCCCCACGGCGATGGCCGCGACGCCGTAAAGGCGGAAGCGCCGCTCGGCGCGGTTGCGCGCCTTGGTGCGGGCATCCACGGTGGTGAGGGAGGCGTGGCGGCGCGGGGCGGGCCCGGTGCCCTGTTCGATGTCCGTGTCGGTCATTAGTCGTACTGCTCCCGGTATTTGCGCACGATGTAGAGGGCGAAGATGTTGAGCCCCAGGGTGATGACGAAGAGGGTCATGCCAAGGGCGAAAGCGACGAGTGCCTCGGGGCTGGCGAAGTCCGCGTCGCCGGTGAGCTGGCTGACGATCTTGGCGGTTACCGTGGTCATGGCGTCGAAGGGGTTGAGCGAGAGGCGGGCCGCGGCCCCTGCCCCCAGGACCACGATCATGGTCTCGCCGATGGCGCGGCTGGCGGCCAGCAGGATGGCCCCGACGATGCCCGGCAGGGCGGCCGGCAGGACCACCTTCTTGATGGTCTCGGAGCGCGTGGCGCCCAGCCCGTAGGAGCCATCGCGCAGGGACTGGGGCACGGCATTGATGATGTCGTCCGAGAGCGAGCTGACGAAGGGGATGAGCATGATCCCCATGACCAGGCCCGCCGTCATGACGGCCGTGCCGGCCTGCATGATGCCCGCCCCGTCGGGGCCGAAGATGGTCATCAGCAGGGGTCCGACGGTGAGCAGCGCGAAGAGGCCGTAGACGATGGTGGGGATGCCCGCCAGGACCTCGAGCGCGGGCTTGGCGATGGCCCGGACCCGCGGCGTGGCGTACTCGGAAAGGTAGATGGCGGCGAAGAGGCCGATCGGGATGGCCACGGCCAGGGCCACCAGGGAGATGTAGAAGGTGCCCCAGAGCAGCGGCAGGACGCCGAGATCGGAAGAGCCGCCGCGGCCCGAGAAGCTGGGCGCCCAGTTGGTGCCGAAGAAGAAGTCGGCCGCCGGGTAGAGGCGGAAGAACTCCACCGTGTTGAAGACCAGCGAGAGGACGATGCCGAGGGTCGTCAGGATGGCGATGGAGGCGGCCCCGACCAGGAGTGCGCGGACGGCGCTTTCCACGGTGCTGCGGGCGCGGTGCTCGGGGTGGGCGTTGCGTAGGCCCAGGAAGGCGCCCGCCAGGGCCAGCGCCAGGACGACCCACACCATGGCCCCCTGCCCCCGCGCCGTGGCGCTGCTGTAGTCCTGGGCGGCGCGCAGCACGCCCTCGTTCAGGGTGCCGGTGACGACCCCGCCGGCGGCGCTGATGGCCTCGGCCAGGGCTTCGGGATCGGCGCTGCGGTCGCGGGCCACCTCGGCGGTCAGGGCGCCGCTGGCGACGGCCTGCTCCAGCCCCGCCGCGGTGCGCCGCACCTCGGCCATGAGCAGGCTCTCGGAGGGGGCCGCCGCGCGGACCGCCGGGTCAAGCGCGCCGGCCACCTGGCCGCCGACCCAGAGAGGCTGCAGCAGGAGCCAGGCGGCGAGCACCAGGAGCGCGGGCACCAGGGCGTAGATGAAGACGTTGGCCCCGTAGTAGTGAGGCAGCGAGTGAAGACGGCGGCGGTCCCCGCCGGCCCGGGCCAGCACCTGCCGGCGCCCCAGGCCGAAGCCCAGGAGGGCAATCGCCAGGAGCGTCGCGATGAGCCAGATCAATGCCATGTGATCCCCCAAGATCAAGTCCTCGTCGGCAGCGCGCCCTTCAGACGCGAACCGGGGGCGATCCTGCGACCGCCCCCGGCTGTCCTATCGCATGAGCGCGCGATTAGGAATTGCTGTCCATGGTCTTTTCGTCGTTCACGACGGCCTGGGTGGCGGCAAGCTCCGGGTCGGAGACCAGGCCGTAGTTGGCCAGCGGGCCGTTCGGGCCGGCCAGCTCGTCCGCCACGAAGAACTGGGCGAACTCCTTGAGGCCGGGGATGACGCCGATGTGGGCCTTCTTGATGTAGAAGAAGAGCGGACGCGAGACCGGGTACTGGCCGGAGGCAATGGTCTCGGTGGTGGGTTCCACGCCGGACATGGTGGCCACCTTCAGCTTGTCGGTGTTGTTCTCGTAGAAGGCCAGGCCAAAGACGCCGATGCCGTTGGGGTTGGCGTCGATGCGGGCCAGGGTCTCGGTGTAGTCACCGTCGATGTCCACGGACTTGCCGTCCTGGCGCACGTCGAGGCAGGCATCCTCGGCGGCATCCTCGTCCATGCCGGCTTCCATCATGGCGGCCATGGCGCCGGTGTCCTCGCAGCCCTTCAGCAGGACCTTGTCCTCGAAGACCTCGCGGGTGCCGTGCTTGGTGCCGGGGATGAACATGGCGATCTCGGCGTCGGGCAGATCGGCGTTGAACTCGGCCCAGCTGGTGTAGGGGTTCTCGGTCAGCTCACCGTCGACCAGCACCTGGGCGCCGATGGCGTTGAAGATGTCGGCGGGCTCGAAGGCGCCGAAGGCCGGGCCGGACTGCTGGGAGGCGAAGACGATGCCGTCATAGCCGATGCGGACCTCGATGATGTCGGTCACGCCGTTCTCGGCACAGGCGGCGATTTCCTTCTCGCGGATGGCGCGGGAGGCATTGGCGATGTCGATGGTGTTTTCGCCCACGCCCTCGCAGAAGCGCTTCAGGCCGGCCGAGGAGCCGCCCGATTCGACCACCGGCTTGGGGAAGTCGGTGTTCTCGCCGAAGGCGTCGGCGACGATGGAGGCGTAGGGCAGCACGGTGGAGGAACCGGCGATCTGCACCTGATCGCGCGCGGCGGCGGCGGTGGCGGAAAGGGCCGCGATGGCCAGGGCAGATGTGGTCAGTTTGCTCAGCGACATGATGTCTCCTGTCAGTAGGTATGCGTCAGACCGCCTCGTGACGATCACGAGGCCCCACCTAAGCGGGCGATGCCGGCCTTTTGTGACAGGGACATTACAGTTTTATGACAGGCCGCGCGGGCGGGCAAAAAAATGCCCGGGCCCGCCGCAGCTGGGGGGTCAGGCCTGGCCCAGGCGCTTGAGCCGGGCCTGCTGGAGGCGCGCGAAATCGTCGCCCGCGTGGTAGCTGGAGCGGGTGAGCGGCGTGGCCGAGACCATCAGGAAGCCCTTGCCGTAGGCCGACTTCTCGTAGGCGGCGAATTCGTCGGGGTGGACGAAGCGGTCCACCCGGTGGTGCTTGGGCGTGGGCTGGAGGTACTGGCCGATGGTCAGGAAGTCGATGTCGGCGGCGCGCATGTCGTCCATCACCTGCATCACCGCCTGGCGGTCCTCGCCGAGGCCCACCATGATGCCCGACTTGGTGAACATGGCAGGGTCCAGCTCCTTGACCCTTTGCAGGAGGCGCAGGGAGTGGAAGTAGCGCGCGCCCGGGCGGACCTCCGGGTAGAGGCCGGGCACGGTTTCGAGGTTGTGGTTGAAGACGTCGGGCCGCGCCTCGACGACCTTCTCCAGCGCCTCGGGGCCGCACTTGATGAAGTCGGGGGTGAGGATCTCGATGGTGGTCTTGGGGCTGCGGTGGCGCACGGCGCGGATCGTCTGGGCGAAGTGCTCGGCGCCGCCGTCCTCTACGTCGTCGCGGTCCACCGAGGTGATGACCACGTGGTTCAGGCCCAGCTTGGCCACGGCATCGGCGACGCGCCCCGGCTCGAAGACGTCGAGCGCCTCGGGCGGCTTGCCGGTGGCGATGTTGCAGAAGGTGCAGGCGCGGGTGCAGACCTCGCCCATGATCATCATGGTGGCGTGGCCCTGGGACCAGCATTCGCCCACGTTGGGGCAGCCGGCCTCCTCGCAGACCGTGACGAGCCTGTTGTCGCGCATGATCTTGGCGGTCTCGGCATAGCCCTTGCCGCCCGGCGCCTTGACGCGGATCCAGGCGGGTTTCTTGGGCTGGGCGTTGTCCGGCTTGCGCGCCTTCTCGGGGTGGCGCTGCTCGGGGATCTTCAGATCGCGCATGGGGGACCTCGGGTTGTTCTGGTTTGTATCTATCATATTGCGGCGCGGGCGAAAGCCCGTGGGACGCAATGCCGCCATGTGGAGGGGGGTGGGAGCGCGGGGGTCATTCCGGGCTTGACCCGGGATCTCCTGGAGCGGAGAGATCCTCGGATCAAGTCCGAGGGTGACGGCAAACTTGACCTCCGGAGACCCAATGCACGGAACGAGGGGGCGCAGCCCCCGCCGTGCCAGCGCCGGACCGGCCCGATGGGCCGGCGCTTTTGTGAAGGTACCGCGTAGCCCGCCGCGAAGATGTACTTTGCCGCCATAAAGTACTGTAGCGGGCAGCTTGCTGCGCCGTCCCCCGGTCCGGCGCTGGCACGCCTCCTGTGTCGAGTCATCCTGGGGCTTGACCTGGGAGTTCCCTGAGCCGGGAGACCCTCGGATCAAGTCCGAGGGTGACGCCTTCTTCCTTACGACAGAAGCCGGGACAGCGCCGGACCGGGGGACGGCGCCTCGACCTACCCGTTACAGCACTTTATGGCAGCCAGGTACATCTTAGCTCTGCGCTCAGCACCAAGACCCGCCAAAGCGCCGGCCCACGGGGCCGGTCCGGCGCTGGCACGGCGGGGGCTGCGCCCCCTTGTTCCGTGCCGGGGAACCAAGACCACCCGTCATCCCGGGCTTGACCCGGGATCTCTTGGAGCGGAGAGACCCTCGGATCAGGTCCGAGGGTGACGAAAACCCCCACCACGCAAGCAATCCATGGAAAGTCCCCCTACCCGATCATCGGCCCCTCCAGCCCGATGGTCTCCTCGTAGTGCCGCTGCAGCCGCCCCAGGGCGATGCGCAGGACCACCTTGCCGGAGCGGGCGGACCAGCCGAGGCGGCGTTCGGTCACCTCCAGGCCCTCCAGGTAGCAGCAGCAGCGCAGGGCCACGTCCGAGAGGCCCGGACCGAGGTGGGAGAGCGCCCGGGCGACGCGGCTGCGGGCGGCGGCGGCGCCGCGGCCGCCCTCGGGGGTTGCCTCGGCGCCCTCCCAGGCCGGCGCCTTGCCGTCCATCTGGGCCAGCTCGAAATCCTCGCGCAGCTGCTCGCCCGCGCGCACCATGGCGGCGCTGAGAAAGGGGCGGCCACGCCCGTCGCGGCGCCGCGAGAGGGTCACCATGGGGCTTTCGGAGAGGGCATGGCGCATGCGTTGCTTGCGCGGGCTGGCCAGCTCCGTGGGGGGCGGCGCGGGCAGGACCTCGGGGGCGGGCAAGGTGCCCACCGCGCCACGGGCCAGCATCGCCTCCAGCGCGCTGCGGCCCGCGGCGGTGATCTCGTAGCGGGTCAGGCGGCCGCGCCGGGTCGGGCTGATCCAGTCCTTCAGGGCCAGGGCCTGGGCCAGGGGGGCGGGGACGATGGCCGTCTGGGTCGGCACGCCCGCCTCCGCCTCGCGCACCACCAGGGCCTTCTCCATCTCGGCGGCCACCACCAGCAGCGCGCCCGGTTCGCAGAGGCGGCCCAGCAGCCGGGGCGCCTGGCGGGCCAGTTCGGCCCCGTCGGGCAGGCCCCGGGGGGCATCGCGGCGGCCCCTGCCCCGGCCCAGATGCCGCAGCGCCGCATCGACCAGGGGATCGTCGCGCCGGGTCTCGAAGCGCCGGATCTGGCGCAAGACGGTGGAGGCATGACAGCCAGCACCCCGTGCTAGTTCGCGGATCGGCGTGCCCGCCTCGACATGGGCGATGTAGTGTCGGGCGCCCCTGGGCACCCAGTCCGGCAGGGGGCCGGACCTCTCCTCTTTCCCCGCCACGGTTCCTCCTCCCGGTCCCCTCATCCCCAAGGTTATCCACACAACCTAGAGATGCATTGGTTACCTAATGGTTAAAGTTGCGGTCGTGCCGGAAGGATTGTTTCGCAAGGGTAAACAGTCTGCCGAGCAGCGAACGCCCCCTGCCCGCGCCGCGCAACACCCTAATAGGTTGTGCAACACTCGCGCCCTGGCTGCGGCCCCGCGCCGCTTTTCCACCAAAGGATGTGCAACATGGAAGACCTGCAACGCCGCCTCGAGGCCCTGCGCCGCCCCCGCCTGCTGATGCGGGCCGCGCGCCACGGGGCCGAGGAGTACCGCCGCGCGCAACACCTGCCGCGCCTGCTGGAGGGCCTGGTGCCGCCGAGCCCCGCCGCGGCCCTGGCGCAACTCCTGGAGCTGGAGGCCGGGCTGGAGCGGCGCCGCGCCGCGGCGGAGGCGGGCTACCGCTACGCCGCCCATGTCAGCGTCCTGATCGCGCTCCTGGGAGAGCACCGGCTCTGGCGCCGGGGCCTGGCCGAGGGCACAGGCCCCGCGTCCCTCACATGAAGCTGTCGGGCTCGGCCAGCTTGCGCTGGGCCACGAAGGCATCGAGCGCCTCGCGGATCGCCGGGTCCATGGCGGGCTGCTGGTAGGAGGCGAGCATCTTCTCCACCCGCAGGCTGGCCAGGGCCTGGGTGTCGCGCGCGCCCTCGTCCTCCCAGGTCTCGAAGGGCTTGTAGTCCAGCAGGTCGCTCTTCCAGAAGGCGCTCTTGAAGTTGGCCTGGGTGTGGGCGCAGCCGAGGTAGTGACCGCCCGGGCCGACCTCGCGGATGGCATCGAGCGCCTGGGCGTTCTCGTCCATCTCCACGCCCCGGGCCAGGTGGTGCAGGGTGCCGAGCTGGTCGGCGTCCATGACGAACTTCTCGAAGGAGCTGACCAGCCCGCCCTCGAGCCAGCCGCAGGCGTGGAGCATGAAGTTGACCCCCGCCAGGAGCCCCATGTTGAGGCTGTTGGAGGTCTCGTAGGCGGCCTGGGCGTCGGGCAGCTTGGAGCCGCAGAAGGACCCGGCCGAGCGGTAGGGCAGCCCCAGCCGCCGGGCGAGCTGGCCCGCGCCGTAGGTGATGTGGGCCGCCTCGGGGGTGCCGAAGGTGGGGGCGCCGGAGTTCATGTCGATCGAGGTGACGAAGGCCCCCATGATGACCGGGGCGCCGGGCCGCACGAGCTGGCTGTAGGCGATGCCCGCCAGGGTTTCCGCCAGCACCTGGGTCAGGGTGCCCGCCACCGAGACCGGGGCCATGGCGCCGCCGACGATGAAGGGCGAGATGATGCAGGCCTGGTTGTTGCTGGCATAGACCTCGAGCGCGCCGATCATCACGTCGTCGAAGGTCATCGGCGAGTTGATGTTGATGAGCGAGGTCATCACGGTGTTCTGCTGCACGAAGTCCTGGCCGAAGAGGATGGCGGACATGTCGACTGAATCCTGCGCCCGGCTCGGCTCCGTCACGGAGCCCATGTAGGGCTTGTCGCTCAGGGTCATGTGGGCGTGCAGCATGTCGAGGTGGCGCTTGTTCACCGGCAGGTCCGTCGGCTCGCAGACGGTGCCGCCGGAATGATGCAGCCACTTGGACATGTAGGCGAGCTTCACGAACTTGTTGAAGTCCTCCATCTTGGCGTAGCGGCGGCCGCCGAAGGCGTCGCGCACGAAGGGCGGGCCGTAGACCGGCGCCAGCACCAGGCTGTTGCCCCCCACGGTGACCGTGCGCTCGGGGTTGCGGGCGTGCTGGACGTAACTGCCCGGCGCCGTGGCGCAGAGCTGGCGCGCCAGGCCGCGCGGGATGCGCACCCTTTCGCCCTGGATGTCGGCGCCGGCGGCGCGCCAGCGGTCCAGCGCGCCGGGGTTGTTGACGAAGTTGACGCCGATCTCCTCCAGCACCGTCTCGGCATTGTGCTCGATGATCTGGAGGGCCTCTTCATTGAGGACCTCGAAGTTGGGGATGCGCCGCTCGATGAACTTTGCCGTCTCGAAGGACACGGCGCTGCGTTCCGCCCGCCGTGCCGCGCCGCCGCCACCCCGCCGCGACCTTGCTCTCTCTGCCATGTTCTGTCCCCCGGCATCTGAATCGTGCCTTCTCCTAGCCCATCGCCCGGGGGCCGCCCGCGCCTATTGCGCCCTGCGTGGGACGAAAACGACATCGCCGTGCGGGCACCCGCGGGTCGCACCCTCCGGGGCGCGCGGGAAAAAGCCCGCGGCGCCCGGGCCCCGCGGCTATCCTCCCTTGCCACCACCCCCAAGCGCGCCTAATCAGGCCCCATGACCGAGATCATCCCTCCCTCCGCCCACGACCGGCTGCTGATCGTCGATTTCGGCAGCCAGGTCACCCAGCTCATCGCGCGCCGCCTGCGCGAGCTGAACGTCTTCTGCGAGATCCACCCCTTCAACCAGGTGGACGAAGCCTTCCTCGAGGAGTTCGCCCCGCGCGCGGTGATCCTTTCGGGCGGGCCGGCCTCGGTGCTGGATGCCGACAGCCCGCGCCCGCCGCAGCGCATCTTCGAGCTGGGCGTGCCGATCCTGGGGATCTGCTACGGCCAGCAGGTGATGATGGAGATGCTGGGCGGCAAGGTGGAGCGCGGCCAGGGCACGGCCGAGTTCGGCCGCGCCTACGTCACCCCCTCGGAAGAACGGCTGGATCTGCTGACCGGCTGGTTCGAGGCCGACCGCGAGCAGGTCTGGATGAGCCACGGCGACCACGTGAGCCGGATCGCGCCGGGCTTCAAGGTCTTTGGCACCTCGCCGCACGCGCCCTTCGCCGTGACCGCCGACAAGGAGCGCCAGTTCTACGCCGTCCAGTTCCACCCCGAGGTGCACCATACGCCCAACGGGCCGCGGCTTTACGAGAATTTCACCCGTCTGGCGGGCTTCAAGGGCGACTGGACCATGAGCGCCTACCGCGAGGAGGCGATTGCCGCGATCCGCGAGCAGGTGGGCGACCAGAAGGTCATCTGCGGCCTGTCGGGCGGGGTCGACAGCTCGGTTGCCGCCGTCTTGATCCACGAGGCCATCGGCGATCAGCTCACCTGCGTCTTCGTGGACCACGGGCTGCTGCGCAAGGGCGAGGCGGAGGAGGTCGTGACCATGTTCCGCGACCATTACAACATGCCGCTCATCCACGCCGAGGAGCAGGACCTCTTCCTCGGCGCGCTGGAAGGGGTCAGCGACCCCGAGGTGAAGCGCAAGACCATCGGCAAGCTCTTCATCGACGTCTTCCAGAAGCACGCCAAGGAGGTGGGGGACGCCACCTTCCTCGCCCAGGGTACGCTCTACCCGGACGTGATCGAATCGGTCTCCTTCTCCGGCGGGCCCTCCGTCACCATCAAGTCGCATCACAATGTCGGCGGCCTGCCCGAGAAGATGGGCCTGAAGCTGGTGGAGCCGCTGCGCGAGCTCTTCAAGGACGAGGTGCGCGCGCTGGGCCGCGAGCTGGGCCTGCCGCCGTCGTTTATCGGGCGCCACCCCTTCCCCGGCCCCGGCCTGGCCATCCGCTGCCCCGGTGAGATCACCCGCGACAAGCTCGACATCCTGCGCGAGGCTGATGCCATCTACATCGACCAGATCCGCCGCCACGGCCTTTACGACGAGATCTGGCAGGCCTTCGTGGCGATCCTGCCGGTGCGCACCGTGGGCGTCATGGGCGATGGCCGGACCTACGATTTTGCCTGCGCCCTGCGCGCCGTCACCTCCGTCGATGGCATGACGGCGGACTACTATCCCTTCAGCCACGAGTTCCTGGGCGAGACGGCGACGCGGATTATCAACGAGGTGCCGGGCATCAACCGCGTCACCTATGACATCACCTCCAAGCCTCCGGGCACGATCGAGTGGGAATGACCCCGTGACCAGCCCGCTCGACCCGGTGGAGGAGCGCCCCGCCGAGGGCCTGACCGAGGTGGCGCGCCGCGCCCTCTCGCCAACCCTGTGCGCCGCCCTCTGGATGCTGGGGGCGATCTTCAGTTTCTCCACCATGGCCATGGCGGGCCGGGCCCTGAGCGCCGAGTTCGACACCTTCGAGATCATGCTCTACCGCTCGATCTTCGGCTTCGGCATCGTCCTGGTGCTGGGCAGCCTGACGGGCACCCTGCGCCAGGTCGGCACCGAGGCCCTGGGCCAGCACACGGTGCGCAACATCTTCCATTTCGTCGGCCAGAACCTCTGGTTCTATGCCGTGACCGTGGTGCCCCTGGCCCAGGTCTTTGCGCTGGAGTTCACCTCGCCGCTCTGGGTCATCGTGCTCTCGCCGCTGCTTCTGGGCGAGCGGCTGACCCGGGTGCGCGCGACGGCGGCGCTGATGGGCTTCATCGGCATCCTGATTGTCGCCCGGCCCGACATGGCGGGGATGAACGCGGGCCTTCTGGCCGCCGCCTCCTGCGCCATCTTCTTTGCCCTTACCTACATCTTCACCAAGCGCCTGACGCGGACCCAGTCGATCACCGCGATCATGTTCTACCTGACGCTCCTGCAGATGATCTTCGGCGCCCTCACGGCCGGCTATGACGGCGATCTGGCCCTGCCCGGGCTGGCGTCCCTGCCGCTCCTGGCGCTGGTGGGGGCCTGCGGGCTTCTGGCGCACTACTGCATCGCCAAGGCCCTGACCCTGGCGCCCGCCACGGTGGTGGCGCCGGTGGACTTCGCCCGCCTGCCGATCATCGCCATCGTCGCCATGCTGGTCTACGGCGAGGCGCTTGATCCTTGGGTCTTTGTCGGGGCGCTGGTGATCTTTGCGGGGAACTACCTCAACATCTGGACCGAGACCCGGAAAGCCGCATGAACCGGGTCGCCCGCGCGGCGCCGGGGCGCTAGGCCGGGGTAATGGTACAGAAATCCATCTCCACCCGGGCCTGGCTCGAGATGACGCTGCTGGCGGCCCTCTGGGGGGCCTCCTTCGTCTCCATCCGCATCGCGCTTGACGAGGTGGGGCCGCTCACGGCGGTGGCCCACCGCACCCTCTGGGCGATGCTGGCGCTCTGGGCCGCGGTCTGGGTGATGCGCCTGCCCCTGCCGCGCGATGCCGCCACCTGGCGCGGCTTCCTGGTGATGGGGCTTTTGAACAACGTCATCCCCTTCGGCCTCATGGCCTGGGGCCAGCTGCACATCCCCTCGGGGCTGACCTCGATCCTCAACGCCGCCACGGCGATCTTCGGGGTCCTGACGGCGGCGCTCTTCTTCGCGGACGAGCGGATCACGCCGCGCAAGGCCCTGGGCGTGGCCCTGGGCTTTGCCGGGGTGGCCACGGCCATCGGGCTGGAGAACCTCCTGGCCTTCGACATCACCTCCCTGGCGCAGCTCGCGGTGATCGGCGGCACCCTCTCCTATGCCCTCGCCTCGGTCTGGGCGCGCAAGCGGCTGGGCGGCCAGCCGCCCCAGGTGGCGGCGGCGGGCATGGTGAGCGGGGCGACCCTGATCATCCTGCCCCTGGCCTGGGCGGTGGAGGGGCCTCTGACCCTGGACCTGGCGCCGCGCACCCTGGCGGCCATCGCCTACTATGCGCTGGCGGCCACGGCCCTGGCCTACCTGCTCTACTACCGGGTCCTGGCCATGGCCGGCTCGGGCAACCTGATGCTCGTGACCCTGCTGATCCCGCCCTTCGCCATCGGCCTCGGTGCCTTCCTGCTGGGGGAAAGCCTGCGGCCCGCCGCCTATGCAGGCTTTGCCCTCCTGGCGCTTGGGCTGCTGATCCTCGACGGGCGCATCTGGCGTCTGCTGAAAGGCTCGGCTAGGTAGAACGGGCAAGGACAGGAGGACCACAGATGCTCTACCCCACCGCCCGGGACTGGCGCGCCGCGCCGCGCCGCAAGGTCCTGGTTTTTGGCATGTCGGGCCTGGGCAAGACCCACCTGGCCTCGCTCCTGCGGGGGGCGGGCGACTGGTTCCACTACTCCATCGACTACCGGATCGGCACCCGCTACCTGGGCGAGCTGATCGCCGACAATGCCAAGGCCGAGGCGATGAAGGTGCCCTTCCTGCGCGACCTGCTTCTGAGCGACAGCATCTACATCGGCTCCAACATCACCTTTCACAACCTGCGCCCCGTCGCCACCTGGCTCGGCAAGCCGGGCGATCCCGCCAAGGGCGGCCTGCCGATGGCCGAATATGCCCGCCGCCAGGAGGCCTTCCGCCAGGCCGAGATCGCCGCCCTGCACGACACGGCGCATTTTGCCGAGCGGGCCCAGCGGCTCTATGGCTACGACCACTTCATCTGCGACACCGGCGGCTCCATCTGCGAGTGGGCCGATCCCTCGGACCCGGAGGACCCCCTGCTCACGGCCCTGTCGCGGGAATGCCTGCTGATCTGGATCAAGGGCGATGCGGCCCACACCGAGGAGCTGATCCGCCGCTTCGACCGGGCGCCCAAGCCGATGGCCTACCAGCCCGCCTTCCTGGCCCGGGTCTGGGAGGACTACCTGACGCAGGAGGGCCTGACCGAGGCGGAGGTGGACCCCGACAGCTTCATCCGCTGGACCTATGCCCAGGCCCTGGCGCACCGCCAGCCGCGCTATGTGGAGATGGCCAAGTGGGGGATCACCATCACCCCCGACGAGATTTCGGCCCTCGGCACGGAGAGCGACTTCACCGACCTCATCGCCGCCAAGCTGCCGGGCTGATCACGGGATCTTGTGCCCCGGCCCCGCCGCTCTTGGCACCCGGCGACGCCCGCCCTATCTAGGAGCCCCGAACCAGAGGGAACCCGCCCATGCCCATCAAACTCCCCGCCACCCTGCCCGCCTTCGACGTGCTGACCCGCGAAGGGGTCATGGTGATGGACGAGGACCAGGCCATGCGCCAGGACATCCGGCCGCTGCGCATCGCGCTGCTCAACCTGATGCCCAAGAAGATTCAGACGGAGAACCAGTTTGCCCGCCTGATCGGTGCCACGCCGCTGCAGATCGAGCTGTCGCTGCTGCGCATGTCCGATCACCGCACGCGCAACACCGCGGCCGAGCATATGGAGAGCTTCTACCGCCCGGTCTCGGAGGCCTGGGAGGAGAAGTTCGACGGGCTCATCATCACCGGCGCCCCGATCGAGCACATGGACTTCGACGAGGTGACCTACTGGGAGGAACTGGAGCGGGTCATGGACTGGACCCAGAGCAACGTCCACTCCACCTTCGGCGTCTGCTGGGGCGGGATGGCGATGATCCACCACTTCCACGGGGTCAAGAAGCACCTCCTGGGGCAGAAGGCCTTCGGCTGCTTCCGGCACCGCAACCTCTCGCCCGCCTCGCCCTACCTGCGCGGCTTCTCGGACGATTGCGTCGTGCCCGTCTCGCGCTGGACCGAGATGCGCCAGCCGGAGGTGGACGCGGCCCCGGGGCTGACGACGCTCCTCGGCAGCGACGAGGTGGGCCCCTGCCTGGTGGAGGATCCGGGCCACCGGGCGCTCTATGTCTTCAACCACTTCGAGTACGACAGCGACACCCTCAAGCAGGAGTATGACCGCGACGTGGAGGCCGGCACCCCGATCAACGTGCCCTGCAACTACTACCCGCAGGACGACCCGGCCCAGCGGCCCATGAACCGCTGGCGCAGCCACGCGCACCTGCTTTACGGCAACTGGATCAACGAGATCTACCAGACCACCCCCTTCGACCTCGAGCGCATCGGGAAGGACTGAGGATGGGGCTCAAGCTGATCCTCGCGGCGGGCCTTCTGATTTGCGGGCTGGCCTTCGTCGTCCAGTGGCGGGCCAATGCCCAGGAACGGGCCGCCGAGGCGGAGACCCCGCCTGCAGGGAAGTTCGTGGAGGTGGCGGGCACCCCCGTGCACTACCGCATCCTCGGCGAGAGCGGCCCGGACCTGGTGCTGATCCACGGCGCCAGCGGCAACCTCAACGATTTCACCCTGGGGTTCGCCCAGCGGCTGGCCGAGGACTACCGGGTGATCCTCATGGACCGGCCCGGCCTGGGCTGGACCGGGCGTCCGCCGGGCCACGGCGGCTTCTGGCGCAACCAGGAGGAGGAGCCGCGCACCCAGGCCCGGCTGCTGCTCGAGGCGGCGGACCGGATCGGCGTGAGCCGGCCCATCGTGCTGGGCCACTCCTTCGGCGGCATCGTGGCCCTGGCCTGGGCGCTGGAGCGCCCCGAGGAGACGGCGGCGCTGGTGCTTGTCTCGGCGGTGGCCGAACCCTGGCCCGGCGGCCTGGGCTGGACCTATCGGGTCAACGGCTCCCTGCCCGGGGGCGCACTCTTCGTGCCCCTGGTCACGGCCTTCGTGCCCGAGAGCTACATCGCCGGGGCGGTGGAATCGATCTTCCGGCCGCAGCAGGCGCCCGAGGGCTATGCCGAGCATCTGGGCGTGGGCCTGACCCTGCGCCGCCAGTCGCTCCGCGCCAATGCCCAGCAGGTCAACGCCCTGCGGCCCCACGTGGTGGAGATGCGGCAGCACTACGGTGGCCTGGACCTGCCCATCGAGATTGTGCACGGCGACGCCGACACCATCGTGCCGCTGGAGATTCACGCCCGCGAGCTGATGAAGGACGTGCCCAACGGCGCCCTTGAGGTGCTGGAGGGCGAGGGCCACATGCCGCACCACACCCAGCCCGATGCCGTGATCGCCGCGATCCACCGGGCTGCCGTCCGGGCAGGTTTGCGTCAGGCCCCTTAAGGCCCCATATTGACAGGGAAACCACGCCCAGGAGGCCCCATGGATCTGCCCTTCGACGGTGCCATCAGCACCCACTTCGAGACAGAGGCCCCGGCCGAGATCCGCGCCGCCATCCGGGGGGCGGAGAAGGGCGACATCCTCAGCCCCAGCTACCCCTACCGGCGCCGCCTGGGCCGCAAGCGCTACGAGCGCGAGATGGCCCTGCTTCAGGTCGAGCTGGTCAAGCTCCAGGCCTGGGCACGGAAGAGCGGCACCCGCATCGTCTGTCTCTTCGAGGGGCGCGACACGGCCGGCAAGGGCGGCACGATCAACCGCCTGCGGCAGAACCTGAACCCGCGCGCGGCCCGTACCGTGGCCCTCTCCAAGCCGACGGAGACGGAGCGCACCCAGTGGTACTTCCAGCGCTACATCGCGCACCTGCCCGCGGGGGGTGAAATGGTCTTCTTCGACCGCTCCTGGTACAACCGCGGCGTGGTCGAGCATGTCTTCGGCTTCTGCACCCCCGAGCAGCGTGAACATTTCTTCCGCCAGGTGCCCTCCTTCGAGGCGCAGTTGGTGGACGAGGGCCTGCACCTGCACAAGTTCTGGCTCAACGTCGGCCAGGCCGAGCAGCTGCGCCGGATGCTGGCCCGCGAGAGCGACCCCCTGAAGCAGTGGAAGCTTTCCTCCATCGACGTGAAGGGCCTGTCGCGCTGGGACGCCTACAGCGCCGCCATCTCCGAGACCCTGGCGCGCAGCCACACGGAGGCCGCGCCCTGGACCATCGTGCGCTCGGACGACAAGCGCCGGGCCCGGCTGGCGGTGATCCGCAGCCTGCTCAGCGCCCATGCCTATGACCGCAAGGATGCCGAGGCCATCGGCGAGATCGACCGCGCCATCTGCGGCGGACCGGACATCTGGGATGCCTAAGCGCGGCTATCACCACGGCAACCTGCGCCAGGCCCTGATCGACGCCGCGCTCGAGCTGATCGAGCTGCGCGGCCCCACCGGCTTTACCCTCTCGGAGGCGGCCAAGCAGGCGGGCGTGACCCCCGCCGCCGTCTATCGCCATTTCGACGGGCGCGAGGACCTGATCGCCGAGGCGGCGCGCCAGGGCTACGAGATCTTCGCGGACCTCATGGAATATGCCTACCAGTCGGGCAGCGGCTCGGCCCTCACCGCCTTCGAGGCGACGGGACGCGCCTACCTGGCCTTCGCCCGCAAGTATCCGGGCCACTACATCGCCATGTTCGAAAGCGGCATCCCGGTGAACCGCAGCCCCGATCTGGCCGCCGTGGCGAACCGGGCCAATGCCGTGCTGGAGAAGGCGGCAGGCGATCTCAGCCAGCACATCCCGGCGGAGAAGCGGCCCCCGGCCTCCATGTTCTCGGCCCACATCTGGGCCATGAGCCACGGGGTGGTGGAGCTCTTTGCCCGCAACTCGCCCGGGCGGGCCTCGCCCTTCCCGCCCGAGGACCTGCTCGAAAGCGGCATCGGCATCTACCTGCGCGGCCTTGGCCTGGTGCCGCCGGACGAGTAGCCGCAAGGTCAAGCGCGGGTACTGGCGCATTCCGATTGCGGGCCGGGGGCGAATCCGGCAGAGGCTTTCCTACTAAAACAATCAGGAAATACCATGACCCGACTCCTCCCCCTCGTCGGCCTGCTGGCCGCCGCCCCTGCCCTGCTTTCCGCCCAGGAGCTTGTCACCACCCCCGCCGACGTGCTGGGCCAGCCCGCGCCCATGACCTCGCAGGTCGCGCTTACCTTCGGCGCCGCCGTCACCACCCGCTTCAACACCTCGGACGGTTTCGACCACCAGGACAACGAGCTGGAGCTGGCCGCCGAGGCCGCCTACGAGGGGCTGCACTTCGGCCTCTCGCTGACCTCGCTCTACGATGATCCGACCGACGAGTTCGAGTACGAGTTCGCCCTGGGCTACGGCGACAGCTTTGCCAACGGCGTCGAGTGGGATCTGACCTACGCGGTCATCGGCCTGAACGATTCCGCCGGCACCGACGAGGAGCTGACCGCCGCCATCGTCTCGGCCGTCGGCCCCGCGACGGACCTGGGCTTGGCCATCATCCTCGACCCCGAGAGCGGCAAGAGCGACCAGGAAGTGGCCTTCGAGCACGCCCTGGACAACCGCTGGAGCCTTGTCGGGCTTGTCGGCAACAGCGACCGCGACGACAACCTCTATGCCGAGGTGGGCGTGAACTACGCGATCAACGACGATCTGGTGCTGGAAGTGCTCTACGAGGATACGAACGACGGCGACGGCCTGCTGGGCTTCACCCTGGGCTACGAGTTCGGCTCCTGATGCCTGCGGCGCCCCGGTCCGCCCGGGGCGCCATACTACTCTGCCGGAGCCGGATCAGGCCGGTTCCGGCACCTTGAGATCCTGCGCCACCTCGGCGGCCAGGGTCAGCGAGCGGCGCCGCGCCGCGTGGTCGTGGACCTGGCTGGTGAGGATCAGCTCGTCCGGCGCATAGCGGTCCACGAAATCCTGGAGCTGGCCGCGCACCGTCGCCGCCGCCCCCACCGCCGAAATCCGCAGCATATGATCGACGGACTGGCGCACGCCCGCGCCGATGGTGGCGTCAATGTCCTCGACCGGGCGGGGAAGCTTGCCGCGCTGGCCGGTGCGCATCCGGGCAAAGGCCTGCTGCATCGAGGTCCGCAGGTAGGCCCCTTCCGCGTCGCTGTCGGCGGCAAAGACATTCACCGCCAGCATGAAGTGTGGCCGGTCGAGCTGGGCCGAAGGCTGGAAGCGGCTGCGGTAGAGCTCGATCGCCTGCTCCAGCGCGTCCGGTGCGAAGTGCGAAGCAAAGGCGTAGGGCAGCCCGAAGTGGGCCGCCACCTGGGCGCCATAGAGCGAGGAGCCGAGAATCCAGAGCGGCACCTCGGTGCCCTCGCCCGGCAGGGCGCGCACGTGGTTGCCCGCACGGGCCGGCCCGAGGTAGCCCAGAAGCTCGGCCACGTCCGTCGGGAAGTCGTCGCTGCCGATGCGGCGCAGGGCCTGCCAGACGGCCTGATCCCCGCCCGGCGCACGGCCCAGGCCCAGGTCGATCCTGTCCCCGTGCAGGGCCGCCAGGGTGCCGAACTGCTCGGCCACCGTCAGGGGCGCGTGGTTGGGCAACATGATGCCCCCGGCGCCGACGCGGATGGTCTTGGTGTGGGAGGCGACATGGCCGATCAGCACCGCGGTCGCCGCCGAGGCGATGCCCGGCATGTTGTGGTGCTCCGCCATCCAGTAGCGGTGATAGCCCAGCCCCTCGGCCATCTGGGCGAGGTCCAGGGTGTTGCGGAGGGCCTGGGGAATGTCGCTGCCCTCGGGCACGGGGGCGAGGTCGAGTACCGAGATCTGCATGGGATGTCCTTTCCGTTGCAGCCAATCTAGGCAGCCCGGCGGGCGGGTGAAACCCCTGCCCGCCCAGGCCGGCCCGCGCCGTGGCGGAACAGTTTCGCCGCCTCACGCATTTTCAAGAGAGGTAACCATTGCGTGAAAGTGAGTGCCCATGCCCCAGCCTGCCCGTTTCCTCCCGCTTCTCCTGCTCTGCCCTCCGGCCCTGGCCCAGGAGGCGCCCGCCGAGGCGCCGGAATGGAGCCTCCAGGTGGGCTTCACCCCGCAATTCTACTACCGCCTCAACGAGGGCCCCGGCGACCCCGCCTCGGT
This sequence comes from Sulfitobacter sp., assembly GCA_965212515.1. Lineage (GTDB taxonomy): Bacteria > Pseudomonadota > Alphaproteobacteria > Rhodobacterales > Rhodobacteraceae > Sulfitobacter. The sequence continues at coordinate 72,166 of OZ243122.1, read as the reverse complement.
GGAGGCCGAAGCCTTCGCCGAGCTGGCCTACGGCGGGGCCTACTTCAACGCCCTCGCCCTGACCTTCGACGATCCGGTGGATGACATGCAGTTCGAGCTGACCCTCGGCCACCGCGGCGACCTGACGGACCGGCTTTCCTACGATGCCTACTACCGCCGTTTCCTGCGCAACGAGACGGGTGACGTGCGCGGCGAGCTGCACGGCAAGTTCGACTACCAGATCAGCGATCCCGTCACCGCGTCCCTCAACCTCGGGGTCGATCCCGAGCAGGGCGCCTGGGTCTACAAGGTGCAGGGCGGCTACCGCGTGAACGAGAGGATCGACACCTACGCCTTTGTCGAGAAGGACGACATCCTGGACTATACGGGCTACGAGGTGGGGGTGACCTACGACATCGAGGAGGGCAATTCGCCCTTCGACGCCTCCCTGCTCAGCTACGTCAACCACACCGAGGGGGGCGATACCGTCTTTGCCATCCAGGTCAGCCTGACGCGCTTCCTGGTGGGCGGCTGAGCGCCAAAGCAAAAAGGCCGCCCCCGGGGGAGCGGCCTTTCCGATGTCTCTGTCCCAAGGCTTAACGCTTGGAGAACTGGAAGCTCTTGCGGGCCTTGGCGCGGCCGTACTTCTTGCGCTCCACCACGCGGCTGTCCCGGGTCAGGAAGCCTGCGGCCTTCAGGGCGCCGCGCAGCGAGGGATCGTAGAGCTGCAGGGCCTTGGAGATGCCGTGCTTGACCGCGCCGGCCTGGCCGGAGAGACCGCCGCCCTTGACGGTGGCGACCACGTCGAACTGGCCGGTGGTGTTGGTGATGGTGAAGGGCTGGGCCAGGATCATCTGGAGCACCGGGCGGGCGAAGTAGGCGTTCTGCTCCTTGCCGTTCACGGTGACCTTGCCGGAGCCCGGCTTGATCCAGACGCGGGCCACGGCATCCTTGCGCTTGCCGGTGGCGTAGGACCGGCCCAGCTCGTCCCGGACGGGCTCGCGGGTCAGGGCCTCTTCCTCGGAAGCGCCCTGGACGCCGCCGATCTCCTCGGTCACGACCTCGGCCAGGTCTTCAAGTGTCTTGATTTCGTCAGCCATTATTTCGCGCTCCGGGTGTTTTTCTTGTTCATGGACTTCACGTCCAGAACGTCGGGGCTCTGGGCCTCGTGGGGGTGGTCGGACCCTGCGTAGACACGCAGGTTGGTCATGATCTCGCGGCTCAGGCGGTTGCCGGGCAGCATGCGCTTCACGGCCTGCATGACGACGCGCTCGGGGTGGGCACCCTCGAGGATCTGGGCCTTGGTGCGGGACTTGATGCCGCCGGGGTGGCCGGTGTGCCAGTAGAAGTTCTCTTCGCGCTTCTTGCCGGTCATCTGGACCTTGTCGGCGTTGATCACGATGACATTGTCACCGCAGTCCATGTGGGGCGTGAAGGAGGGCTTGTGCTTGCCGCGCAGGCGCATGGCGACGATCGAGGCAAGACGGCCCAGCACGACGCCCTCGGCGTCGATGAGGATCCACTTCTTGTCGATGTCTGCCGGTGTCGCAGTAAAGGTTTTCATCGGACATTCCTGTTTGAGGGTCAGCGGTGCCCCCTTGCAGGCGCACCCGGTAGTGATGGGCGGGTTATACCCGTCCCGCGCACCGGGTCAAGCGGCACCTTGCGGATATATCATATGGAAATCAGGGGGTTATGATTTAGGTATTATTTTACCCCATGATTTGAGCGGCCCGCGAACCAGGCGCGGGCCGCGCGGTGCCGTCATTCGGGCAGCCAGGTGCCCTCCACGGCCGGCAGGGTCTCCAGTTCTTCCTCGGTGAGGCGCGTCATCACCGCCGGGCTGCCGCGCTCGTCGTTGATCTGGCGCATGTCCTTGAGGGAGATCATCACGTGCCGGTCGCCGAGGTCCAGGAACCCGCCGATGGCGGCCACGATGCCCAGCATTTCGCCCTCGGGCGAGAAGAGGATGTCGGTCACCTCGCCCACCTCGGCCCAGTCGTAGGCCAGGTCGTCGCGCGGGGTTTCGGGGTCCCAGTCCTCCATGTCGTTCTGGTTGGTGCTGTAGAGCGGCCCGCCGATGATCTCCTGGGAGCTGACCAGGGTTTCCTGCATGTCGGCCAGGGCGGCGCTCTCCGGGGCGCCCTGCCCCTGGCTGTGGCTCTCGGCCAGGGCGAGGCTGCCGAGGGCGCTGAGGGCGAGGGCACTGAGGGTGAGGCGTTTCATCATGGTTACTCCTTGGTGAGGTTACACAGGAGCTCAACCGACACGGCCCGGCGGCCGTTCCCCCCTCACACGCTGATCTGGTCCGGCGGGTTGTCCAGCAGGTGGCGCAGGCGCTCCATGGCGGCCTCGAAGCGGTCCAGGGGGACGCCGCCGTTGATCGCTAGGCGCACCGCGTGGGGCGACTGGCAGTCGCGGCCGGCGAACTCCTCGGCGGTCCGGACCTGCACGCCCGCCTCTTCGGCGGCGCGGCAGAAGGCGGAGGCGCGCCAGCCCTGAGGCAGGTAGAGCCAGACGAAGGGCACGTCGCGGCGCCAGTGCAGGTCGAAGGCGCCAAGGGCGTTCACGGCCACCTTCACGTAGCCCTCCACCCCCTGGCGCGAGCGTTCCATGATGGCGGGCAGCGTCGGGTGGGCCAGGAGCGCGGCGGCGAGGTCGATCATCGGAGTGGCGAGGCCGAAGAAGCTGTGCTCGGCGGCCCGGTGCAGGGCGCCGTTCATGCCGCGCGGCCCCACGGCGCAGCCGATGCGCAGCGCCGGGGTGATCGACTTGGAGAGGGAGGAGACGTACCAGCCGCGCTCCGGCGCCAGGCAGCGGTAGCCCTCGCCCCGCGCCTGGCCGAGCCGGTAGCAGTCATCCTCGAGGATCTGGAGATCGTGGCGCCGGGCCACCTCCACCAGGGCGCGGCGGCGCGCGGTGGGGGTGAAGCCCGTGGTGGGCGAGTGGACCTCGGGCGAGGTGCAGATGACCTGGGCCTCGGGGCAGCGGGCGGCCATCTCGGCCAGGGACTCGGGGATGATCCCCTCGGCGTCCATCGCCACCGGCACCACCTCGGCGCGCATCAGCTCGGCGGCGCGGCGGAAGCCCGGGTAGGCCAGCTCCTCCACCAGGACGATGGGGCGGCGGCCCCGCAGGATCGTCTGGAAGACCAGCAGGATGGCGCTCTGGCCGCCGTGGGAGAGGACCACGTCCATCTCCTCCAGCGGACCGATGGGGGCGTCGCGCAGCCAGTGCACCATGGCCTGGCGCGCCGCCTGGGCGCTGCGCCGCGAGGGATAGTGCATGACGCCCGAGGGGGGCTCCTGGGCGATCCGGGCCAGGAGCTGCTGGATGAGCTGGACCTGGCCGCCATTGGGCAGGTGCGGGGAGAAGAGGCTCACCGGCTCCCCCTCGCCGCCCGAGCCATGGATCACCGAGTCGATCTCCAGGAGGTTCAGGGGCACCTCGGGGGCGGGCTCGGCCGGGGCGTGCAGCGGCGCCACAAAGGTGCCGCGCCCCACCTCGGCGCGCAGCACGCCGCTGTCGGTGAGGACGGTGTAGGCCCGGGCCACGGTGCCGGGGGTGATGCCCAGCTGCCAGGCCAGCTCGCGCACCGGCGGCAGGCGCGCCCCCTCCGCCAGGCTGCCCGTGGCGATCCTGTCGCGGATCATGGCGACGACGGCCTTGTACTTGGGGCCCGCCCTGTCGAGCGCCTCCGGCGTCCAAATTGTACCCATGACAATGTTTTCCTAGCTGCTTTGTATCGCTTATTGTACCGTAATCTTGCAGACAATTTGTTCTATGTGTCAATACAATTCAGCAAGGAGATTTCCCATGGCACAGGCGACCCGCGCAACGCTCGATACAATCGGCATCCTTTCCCAGCCCGGCACCCCGGTCCTGGCGGTGCTGGCGCTCGGCTTTGCGGTGCGCCTGGCGACCTGGGCCACCCGCCGCCGGACCCGCCGCGCCCTGGCGCAGCTCGAGCCCTGGCAGTTGCGCGACGTGGGACTGACGCCGGCGCAGGCCTCGACAGAGGCGGCCCGCGTGTTCTGGCAGGGGTGACGATCCCCTCCCGCTGCCAGACCTCTTCCTGGGGCCGGGTTTTCCCGGCCCTTTTTTTGTGCCCGGCCGCGGGCGCGAAAAGCTTTGCCAGGTGGCAAACTTTCCTCTACGGTTCACCACATGGTAAACCAATTGACCGCCCTCGACAGCACCTTCCACGCCCTCTCGGACGCGACCCGGCGCGCCGTCGTCGCCCGCCTGACCGAGGGCGAGGCGACGGTGACCACCCTGGCCGAACCCTTCGAGATGGGCCTGCCCGCCTTCCTCAAGCACCTGCGGGTGCTGGAGGGCGCGGGCCTGATCGAGACGGAGAAGGCCGGGCGGGTCCGCACCTGCCGGCTGCGGCCCGCCCCCCTGGCCGAAACGGAGGCCTGGTTCACCCGGCTCCGCGCCGCCTGGCAGGGCCGCTACGGCCAGTTGGATGACCTCCTCGCAACCCTGGATGATCCAAATGACACATGATCTGATCTTCGACTTCGCCCCCGACCGGGCCAAGGGCACCCTCACCATCAGGCGCGAGTTCGCCGCGCCCCGGCAGCTTGTCTGGGATTGCCACACCCAGGCCGCCCTGCTCGACCGCTGGTTCGCCCCCAGCCCCCTGACGGCGCGCACCAAGTCGATGGACTTCCGCCCCGGCGGCCACTGGCACTATGCAATGATCGAACCCTCCGGGAAGGCCCACTGGGGCCACGCCACCTACCTGGAGATCACCCCGCTGGAGCATTACAGCACCCGCGACAGCTTTGCCGACGAGAGCGGCGCCATCGCCAGCGATCTGCCCACCGCCACCTGGGAGGTCAGCTTCGAGGCGCGGGGCGCGCACACCCTGGTGCACTCCTTCATCCGCTACCCCGATCCGGCGGGGCTGGAAACGGTGCTCGGCATGGGCATGGAGGCCGGCATGGTCTCCACCCTGGAACGGCTCGACGCGCTCCTGCCGGAGCTCGACGCGGCCACCTGAGAGGTGGCGCCAAGAGCCGCCCTAGCCGATCGGCCGGGGCGGAATGGCGTAGGTCAGGGAGGCCCGGGCCACCGGCTCGGCCATGCCCTCGGAGTGGATCATCACATCCGTCACCGAGAGCTGCTTGCCCAGCTTCAAAAGCCGCGCCTTGGCCACCAGGGGCACGCCCGCGGCGGGCTTGCGCATGAAGTCGATGGAGCAGTTCGTCGTCACCGCCAGGGCCTGGGGGCCGATCTGGCTGAGGGTGACGAGGTAGGCGGCCACGTCCGCCAGGCCGAACATCGAGGGCCCGGAGACGGTGCCGCCGGGGCGCAGGTGACGCTCCGCCACCAGCAGCCGCATGGTGATTTCCCCCTCGCCCACATGATCGACGGCAAAATCGTCCGCCACCTGCTGAAAGACCTCCCGCATGAACTGGGTCAGCTCTTCGGCATTCATCTTGATGGGCATATACTTGTTCTCCTGTCCGTCCCTGGCCTAGGGTCTGGACCGAACCGCTGAGGAGGGCAAGATGGCAATTCTGGAGATGACGCAACGGGGCCGCGTGACCCACCTGAGGATGAACGCGCCCGAGCGGCTCAATGCCCTGTCGGACGAGATGCTGGCGGCCCTCAGGGAAGAGCTGGACCGCATCGCCGGGGACGAGAGCTGCCGCGTGGTGACCCTGTCGGGCGCGGGCAAGGCCTTCTGCGCGGGCCACGACCTGCGCCAGATGACCGACAAGCGCCAGGCCGAGGACGGCGGCGCGGCGGCCTTCGGCGCCCTCTTCGACCGCTGCACCGAGGTGATGGCGCGCATCCGCACCCTGCCCCAGCCGGTGATCGCCCAGGTCCACGGCATCGCCACGGCGGCCGGCTGCCAGCTTGTCGCCACCTGCGACATGGCCGTCGCCGCCGAGGGCACGCGCTTCGGGGTCAACGGGGTCAACATCGGGCTCTTCTGCTCCACCCCCATGGTGGCCCTCTCGCGCAACGCGCCGCGCAAGCAGGTCTTCGAGATGCTCACCACGGGCGACTTCATCGAGGCCGACCGCGCCCGCGAGCTGGGCCTGGTGAACCGTGTCGTCCCCGCCGAGAGCCTCGCCGAGGAGACCGCGGCCCTGGCCGATCAGGTGGCCGCCAAGCTCGGTGCCGCCGTGCGCATCGGCAAGCGCGCCTTCTACGACCAGATCCAGATGCCGGTGGAGGAAGCCTACCGCTTCACTGGCGAGGTGATGGTGCAGAACATGCTGCGCGCCGACACCGAGGAAGGCATCGCCGCCTTCCTGGAAAAGCGCCCGCCGGACTGGGACTGATTGTTTCCACTTTTAGGCGAGATTGTTGCAACCTGCGCTCTGGCGATCCTGTCCTTATTGAGGCACCTTTGCGGCGAGACATCATCTGTCTCGGTGCTTCGGGTCGCTGCCCGCGGAAGGTCCCTCCGGGCCGGTTTCTCTCACCGGTCGACCATTCCCGCGGCGGCGACCCCAAAAGCTGCCGCCCCCGCCCGACTGTCGCAGATCCCCTTGCGCTATTGCGCCCGGCGCGCGCGCGGCCTATCTCCGCCCCATGACACAGACACTCCATATCGTGGGCGGCGGCATGGCCGGGTCCGAGGCCGCCTGGCAGGCGGCGAACGCCGGGATCAAGGTGGTTCTGCACGAGATGCGGCCCCAGGTCGGCACCTTCGCGCACCAGACCGGCCTCCTGGGCGAGATGGTCTGCTCCAACTCCTTCCGCTCGGACGATTCCGAGCAGAACGCCGTGGGGCTGCTGCACTGGGAAATGCGCGCCGCCGATGGCCTGATCATGCAGATGGCCGACCGCCACCGCCTGCCGGCCGGCGGCGCCCTGGCGGTGGACCGGGACCCCTTCGCCCAGTCGGTGACCGACGCGCTGATGGCCCATCCCAACGTCACGGTGGAATATGGCGAGGTGACGGAGCTGCCCCGCGAGGGCCACTGGATCATCGCCACCGGCCCCCTCACCTCGGGTGCCCTGGCCGAGGCCATTGCGGCGGAAACCGGGGCCGAGGCCCTGGCCTTCTTCGACGCCATCGCGCCCATCGTCTACTTCGACTCGATCGACATGTCGAAGGCCTGGATGCAGTCGCGCTACGACAAGGGCGAGACCGAGGAGGAACGCACCGCCTACCTCAATTGCCCCATGACCAAGGACCAGTACGAGGCCTTCATCGACGCCCTTCTGGAGGCCGACAAGACCGAGTTCCGCGAGGGCGAGACGGCGGGCTACTTCGACGGCTGCCTGCCCATCGAGGTGATGGCCGAGCGCGGCCGCGAGACCCTGCGCTTTGGCCCGATGAAGCCCGTGGGCCTGACCAATCCGCACGATCCCGAGCGCAAGCCCTATGCCGTGGTGCAACTCCGCCGGGACAACAAGCTGGGCACGCTCTACAACATCGTGGGCTTCCAGACAAAGATGAAGTACGGCGCGCAAACCTCTGTTTTCAAGATGATTCCGGGGCTGGAGGATGCCTCCTTCGCGCGCCTTGGCGGCATCCACCGCAACAGCTTCATCAACTCCCCCACGCTGCTTGATGAGCAGATGCGCCTGCGCTCCCAGCCCAACATTCGCTTCGCCGGGCAAATCACTGGCGTGGAAGGATATGTCGAGTCCGCCGCCATGGGGCTGGTGGCCGCGCGCATGGCCGTGGCCGAGATCACCGGCCAGACCTCGGAGGCGCCGCCCGCCACCACCGCCATGGGGGCGCTCATCACCCACATCACCGGCGGGGCCGAGGCCAAGACCTTCCAGCCGATGAACGTGAACTTCGGCCTCTTCCCGCCCGTCGAGGGGCTGCGCGGCGGCCGCCGGGGCCGCAAGGACCGCTACAAGGCCTACACGGACCGCGCCAAGGCGGACTGGCAGGGCTGGCTGGACAGGCAGCGCGTCCCGGCTTAACCTTTTGTCCATGAGCGACAGATTTCTGGACAAGGTCTACGGCGCCCGCGATGCCGCGGCGACGCGCAAACTCTACGACGATTGGTCATCCAGCTACGACGACGAGGTGGATGGCCAGGGCTATGCCACCCCGGGCCGCTGCGCCGAGGCGCTGGTGCGCTACTGCGAGGGCGGACAGCGCCCCGTGCTGGACTTCGGCTGCGGCACCGGCCTCTCGGGCCAGGCCCTGCGGGCGGTGGGCTTCGAGGTGATCGACGGGGTGGACCCCTCGGCCGAGATGCTGGCCCAGGCCCGCGAAAAGGGCCTCTACCGCAGCCTCGAGGTGATCGAACCGGGCGCGCCCCTGGCGCACAAGCCGGGCGACTACTGCGCCATCGCCGCCATCGGCGTGATCGGCGCGGGCGCGGCCCCGATCGAGACCTTCGATCTGCTGATGCGGGGCCTCGGGCGGGGCGGTTTCCTCGTCCTCTCCTTCAACGATCACGCCCTGGAAGACCCGACCAACGAGGGCCGCCTGAACGAATGGCTCGACTGCGGCGCGGCCCGGCTTCTGTGTCGGGAACATGGCGACCATCTCCCCGGTATCGACTTGAAGGCCACCGTCTACGTGCTTGAAAAGATGTGACCCTGCGCACCCGTTTTGCGCCCTCGCCAACCGGGCCGCTGCACCTGGGCCATGCCTTCTCCGCGCTCCTCGCCTATGAGCGGGCACGCCGCGCGGGCGGCGCCTTCCTGCTGCGCATCGAGGACATCGACCAGGGCCGCGCCCGCGACCACTGGGAGGCCCAGATCTACGAGGATCTCGCCTGGCTCGGCCTGAGCTGGGAGACACCTGTGATGCGCCAGTCCGAGCGGCTGGCGGTCTACGCGGCGGTGCTCGACGATCTCTGGGCGCGCGGCCTGCTCTATAGCTGCACCTGCCGCCGCGCCGACATTGCCGCCGCCGTTTCGGCGCCGCAGGAGGGGGCGCCGCCGCTGGGGCCCGACGGGCTGATCTACCCCGGCACCTGCCGCGACGCCCGGCCCCGCAGCGGCCCGCGCCCGCGCGACCTGCCCCTGCGGCTCGACATGGGGGCGGCCCTCGCGGCGGATCAGGACCTGCATTTCGAGGAGAGCGGCGAACACCCGGGCCGCGTTTCCGTCACCCGCGCGGGGCTGCTGGCGGAGGTGGGGGACATCGTGCTGGCGCGGCGCGACATGGGCACCTCCTACCACCTCTCCGTGGTGGTGGACGATGCCGCCCAGGGCATCACCGAGGTAACCCGCGGCGCGGACCTCTTCGAGGCGACCCGCATCCATAGGGTGCTGCAACACCTGCTGGGCCTGCCGGTGCCGCGCTACCATCACCACCGGCTGATCCGCGACGCGGCGGGCAAGCGCCTGGCCAAGCGCGACGATGCCCGGGCCATCGCCCTCTACCGCCAGGAGGGCCGCAGCCCCGAGGCGGTGCGCGCCCTCGTCGGCCTGCCCCCTAGAGGGGCGCCATGATCTCCGCCACCTCGCCCTCGCGCACCGTGCGGTAGAAACAGCTCCGCCGCCCGGTGTGGCAGGCCGGCCCCTCCTGGCGGACCAGCAGCAGCAGGCAATCCTGGTCGCAGTCGAAGCGCAGCTCGACCAGCGCCTGGTGGTTGCCACTGGTCTCTCCCTTGACCCAGAAGGCCTGGCGCGAACGGCTCCAGTAGGTGACCTTGCCGCTCTCCAGGGTGCGGGCCACGCTTTCGGCGTTCATCCAGGCCATCATCAGGACCTCGCCGCTCTCGGCGTCCTGGGCGATGGCGGGGATCAGGCCGTCGGCGTTGTAGGTCAGGCTGGCGGGGTCGAAGCTCATGGCGCACCTCTTGGGAAAAGTTTTGCATCTCGGGTCGCCGCGCTTATGTAGGGGAAGAGGCAGCAAGGGAACAGTCATGTCGGGCGACACGGACCTCATCAAGCTCTATTCCGCGCGCATTCTGGCGCTGGCGGCCGAGATCCCGCACGAGGAGCGGCTTGCCGCGCCCGACGCCACGGTCAAGCGCCGCTCGCCGCTCTGCGGCTCCACCGTGACGATGGATGTCCTGGTGCAAGACGGGCGGCTGGCAGAGATGGGCCAGGACGTGAAGGCCTGCGCCCTGGGCCAGGCCGCCGCCGCCGTGGCGGGCCAGGCGGCGCCAGGCTGCACGCTCGATGAGATCGCCCGGGGCCGCGACCAGTTGCGCGCCATGCTCAAGGGCCAGGGCGGCGTGCCCGAGGCGCCCTTCGAGGGCTTCGAGGTGTTGCGCCCGGCGGTGGACTACAAGAACCGCCACGCCTCGATCCTGCTGGCGATGGAGGCCCTGGCCGAGGCCATGGAGAAGGCCATGACGCCGGCCTGAGCGGTTGGTTTTTTGGGGGTTGGAAGGGGGCGCATGGCGGGGGTTGAGAAGGGCCTAGGAACACCGGGTTCGCGCCGATGTCTTCCCCAGGGTTCAGACGGCCACGGCCTGGGTGGAGCCTTCCGGGACAGCCGCCTGGTCCACGCATCGAGAGCCATGCCGTCGGCCCCACCCCGAATTATCCCCATTCCCTGACCTTAAAGGTCTCGCCCGGCACGGCATTGGGGCAACTTGCACGGCCCGCAGAGGTTGCACCTCTCAGCCCAAGCCCTGCGCGGGCCCCGCCGACCAACCGCTAGGCCGTAGTGCGGCACCTCTCAACCGACGCCCCGCGCAGGCATGCCGACCAACCGCCAACCCGAAGACCCTCACCTCTCAGCCGAAGCCCTGCGCAGGCCCCGCCGGCCATTCGCCCGGCCCCCCAGACCCCAAAACCTCTCAGCCCACCGTCCCCCCAAAGGCCCCGCCGGCCAACCGCCCAGCCCACGCACCCAACCCTCGCAGCCCCCTCACCCGCCGCGCCAAAAAAAGGCGCCGCACACCCCTCGCGGGATGGCGGCGCAGAGAAGCGGTACTCGTGTGGGACCCGCCATAGGCCCCCCGGGGGAACTCCGGGGCCGGAACAGGCAGTTTCCGGTACTGCATCGGGTTGGGACAGATGCAGCGCCGCGGCGGCACGAGAGCGCAGGCAGAAACTCAGACGAGGGCAGGCAGGTGCAGACCCACAACCAGCATGACGATCAGCGCGGCGGCGCCCGCCGCATCCTGAAGCAGCGTCCCCTGGGACCGGGTGGCGATGCTCTTGAGCGTTCTCAGCGTGGTCATGGCGTCCTCCTCCGTCTTTGTTGCTACTTTGTTCTCATTTCCCTGACCCCAAGTCCAGAACTTTTTGAGAACAAATGCGAACAAATCGGGTCGCGCCGCCCTAACCCACTGTAATCAAACGAATCGCCTCGTCCTGCCGCATGAGCCAGAGCAGCAGCCGCGCCGCCTGGCCGCGCGCCCCCTCGAGCCCCGGATCGGCCGCCAGCAGGCTGCGCGCGTCGGACTGGGCCACCTGCATCAGCCCGGCCTGGCGCTCCAGGTCCGCCACGCGGAAGCGCGGCACGCCGGACTGGGCCGTGCCGATCAGATCCCCGGTGCCGCGCATCCGCAGGTCCGTCTCGGCGATGACAAAACCGTCCTCCGTCTCGCGCAGCACCTCCAGACGCTGGCGCCCGGTCTCGCTCAGGGGCGCCTGGTAGAGCAACAGGCAGGTGGAGGCGCCGCTGCCGCGCCCGACGCGCCCGCGCAGCTGGTGCAGCTGCGCCAGGCCAAAGGTCTCGGCCCGTTCCACCACCATGATCGTCGCGTTGGGCACGTTCACACCCACCTCGATCACCGTGGTGGCCACCAGGACCGAGGTCTCGCCGCGCTCGAAGCGGGCCATGGCCGCGTCCTTCTCGGCGGGCGGCATCTGGCCGTGGACAAGGCCCACCCGCCCCTCGCCCAGGGCGGCACGCAGGCGGCGGAACCGGTCCTCGGCGGCAACGAGGTCGCTCACCTCGCTCTCCTCCACCAGGGGGCAGACCCAGTAGCACTGGCGCCCCTCGGCGATGGCCCCGCGCAGCCGCTCGACCACCTCGCCCAGCCGCTCGGTGGAGAGCAGGGCCGTGCGGATCGGCTGCCGCCCGGGCGGCTTTTCGTCGAGGATCGAGACATCCATGTCGCCATACTGGGCCAGGGCCAGGGAGCGCGGGATCGGCGTGGCCGTCATCACCAGGACATCGGCCCGGTCCCCCTTGCGGCCCAGCTCCAGCCGCTGACGCACCCCGAAGCGGTGCTGTTCGTCCACCACCGCGAGGCGCAGATCGGCAAAGGCCACGTCGGCCTGGAAGACGGCGTGGGTGCCCACCAGGACCTGGATCTCGCCCTCCGCCAGGGAAGCCAGCTTGGCGCGCCGTTCGGCGCCCTTGTCGCGCCCGGTGAGGATCTCCAGCCGCACGCCCGCGCTGTCGGCCAGGGGGCGCAGGCCCGCCAGGTGCTGCCGCGCGAGGATCTCCGTCGGGGCCATGAGGACCCCCTGCCCGCCCGCCTCCACCGCGCGGAGCAGGGCCAGGAAGGCCACCAGGGTCTTGCCCGCGCCCACGTCGCCCTGGAGCAGGCGGTTCATGCGCTGGGGGCTTGCCATGTCGGCGCAGATCTCGGCCAGGGCGCGTTCCTGGGCGCCGGTTGGGCGGTAGGGCAGATCCTTGAGGACGCGGGCCTGGAGCTGGCCCTCGCCGGGGCTCGCGCGGCCCGCCTTACGGCGCTCGGAGGCGCGGGCCAGGGCCAGGGTGAGCTGGTGCGCCAGAAGCTCGTCGTAGGCCAGCCGCTCGCGCGCGGGATCGGCGGCGGTGATTTCCTCCAGCCGTTCGGGCGCGTGGGCCCGGGCCAGGGCCTCGGCAAAGGGCGGCCACTGGGCCTTGGCGCACTGGCCCGGGTCGATCCATTCGGCCAGCTCGGGCACCCGGGTGAGGGCGGCGCGGGTGGCCTTGAACATGAGCTTCTGGGTGATCCCCTGGGTGAGCGGATAGACGGGCTCGAAGCGGGGGATCTCCTCGGCCTGGTCCTCGGGCAGCATGAAATCGGGGTGGACCATCTGGGCCATCCCGTCGAACAGCTCCACCCGCCCCGAGATGACCCGCCGCGACCCCTCGGGCAGCTGCCGCGCCAGGTAGTCGCCGCGGGCGTGGAAGAAGACGAGCTGGAAGGCGGTCTCGGCATCCTCGACCTGGATGCGGTAGGCGCCGCCGCGGTTGCGCGCGGGTCGGTGGGCGCCCACGGTCACCGCGAGGGTCAGGGTGGCGGGCAGCTCGGCGCCGCGCAGGCTGGCGCGGGGGCGCCTGTCGATGCCCGTATGCGGCAGGGTGAAGAGCAGGTCGCGCGGCGCCTCGATGGCCATCTGGCCCAGGTACCGCGCCGTCTTGGGGCCCACGCCCTCGAGCGTTTCGAGCCCGGCAAAGAGCGGGAAGAGCGCGGGCGGGCGGCCCTTCATGGCTCCCCGATGAGGGCCAGCCAGGCATCCTCGTCCAGGGTCTGGATGCCCAGCTCGGCGGCCTTCTTGGCCTTGGAACCGGCCCCCGGCCCGGCCACCAGGATGTCCGTCTTGGCCGAGACCGAGCCCGAGACCTTGGCCCCCAGCCGCTCGGCCCGGGCCTTGGCCTCGGCCCGCGTCATGCGCTCAAGGGTGCCGGTGAAGACGACGACCTTGCCCGCCACGGGGCTCTCCTCGGCGCTGGCGCGGCGCTCGGCCTCCTGGATCTCCAGATGCGCCACCAGGCGGGCGATGGAGGCGCGCTCCTTCTCCTGGCCGAAGGTCTTGACGAGGGAGCCGGCCATGACCTGGCCGACCCCGTCGATGCCGATGAGATCCTCCCAGGCCGGGCCCGTCTCTCCCTGGGCCTCCTCCATGGCCCGGGCCAGGGCCTCCCAGGTGCCGTAGTGCTGCGCCAGGAGGCCCGAGGCCGTCTCGCCCACGTGGCGGATGCCCAGGGCAAAGATCACCCGGCGCAGGGCGATGCGGCGCCGCTCGGCGATGGCGGCAAAGAGGTTGCGGGCGGATTTCTCGCCCCAGCCCTCGCGGTTCTTGAGCTGCTGCAGGCCGCTGCCGTAGTTGGCCTCCAGCTCGAAGATGTCCGCCGGTTCGGCGATCCAGCCGTCCTGGTAGAACTGCTCCACCTGCTTGGCGCCCAGGCCCTCGATGTCGAAGGCGGCGCGGGAGACGAAGTGCTTGAGCTTCTCAACCGCCTGGGCCGGGCAGATCAGGCCGCCGGTGCAGCGGCGCACCGCGTCGCCGGGTTCGCGCAGGGCCTCGGAGCCGCATTCCGGGCAGGTCTCGGGGAAGGCGTAGGGCTGCGAGTCCGCGGGCCGCTTGTCGAGGTCCACGTCGGCCACCTTGGGGATCACGTCGCCGGCGCGGTAGACCTGCACCCAGTCGCCGACGCGGATCTCCTTGCCGCCGCGGATCTCCTCGCCGCGGCTGTCGAGGCCCTTGATGTAGTCCTCGTTGTGCAGGGTGGCGTTGGAGACGACGACCCCGCCCACCGTCACCGGCTGGAGCCGGGCCACGGGCGAGAGGGCGCCGGTGCGGCCGACCTGGATGTCGATGCCGGTGAGCCAGGTCCAGGCCAGCTCGGCGGCGAACTTGTGCGCCGTGGCCCAGCGGGGGGTGGTGGAGCGGAAGCCCAGGCGCTCCTGCAGGGCGAGATCGTTCACCTTGTAGACCACGCCGTCGATGTCATAGCCCAGGGTGGCGCGCTGCGCCTCGATCTCTGCGTAGTGGGCCAGCATCTCTGCCGGGCCGTCGCAGAGGCGGGTCAGGGGGTTGGTGACGAAGCCGAGCGCTTCGAGCCGCTCCAGGGCGCCCATCTGGCTTTCGGCCAGGGGGGCCGAGAGGGCGCCCCAGGCATAGGCGAAGAAGCGCAGCGGCCGGGCGCGGGTGATCTCGGCGTCGAGCTGGCGCAGGGAGCCGGCGGCGGCGTTGCGCGGGTTGGCGAAGGTCTTGCCGCCGCGCGCCTCCTGGCCCCTGTTGAGGGCCTCGAAGTCGGCGTGGCTCATGTAGACCTCGCCGCGCACCTCCAGCAGATCGGGCGCTCCCTCCAGCCGCTCGGGAATGTCCGCGATGGTGCGGGCGTTGGCGGTGACGTTCTCGCCCTCGCGGCCGTCCCCGCGGGTGGCGGCCTGGATCAGGCGGCCCCCCTCGTAGCGCAGGGAGAGGGAGAGGCCGTCGATCTTGGGTTCCGCCGTGTAGGGCAGCGGGTCCTCGGCGGCGAGGCCGAGGTAGCGGCGGACGCGGGCGTCGAACTCCGTCACCTCCTCCGCCTCGAAGGCGTTGGAGAGGGAAAGCATGGGGATGGCGTGGGTGATCTTGGAGAAACCCTCGGCGGGGGCCGCGCCGACCTGCTCGCTGGGGCTGTCCGAGCGCTTAAGGGCGGGAAAGCGCGCCTCGATCTCGGCGTTGCGGCGCTTCAGGGCGTCGTACTCGGCGTCCGAGATCTCGGGCGCGTCGGCCTGGTGGTAGGCCCGGTTGGCCGCCCCCAGGGCCTCTGCCAGCCGCGCCAGCTCCGCCTTCGCCTGCGCCTGCGTCAGCTCTGCCACCTCGATTTCGCTGCTCACCTGGCCTGCCCTCCGAACCCCTTTTGCGTCCCTCACAGATAGGTCGGGCAAAAGAGGAGGTCTAGCGGAATTGGCCCCGGGGGCGGGGGTGGAAGGCGACGGAGGATGAGGGGCACGGGGCGGCAGCGTGATACGGAAGTGTTCGGCGCCAGGCTGGGGTGGCCGCCCTGTCTGAGCCGCTCCCGAGTGAGCTAAGAAATGCGAGCCCCATCGCGGTGCCCATTGATGCTAGGGCGGTCCTCCGCCCGTTCGGCCCCTCTCCGCGTCAGCCGCGCCATGCCGACCGCGCCGCCAGATGCCTGCATCCAAGAGGGCATCTTTCCGCGCCCTGACCACCAGCCGCGCCCCCTGCCCGCGCCGCCCGTCGCCGCCTCAGCCCAAGCCCCGCACCACCACGCCGGCCTCACCGTCCCCGGTCCGCAGCCCCACCAGACGCCCCCGTTCGGCCCGGCCCGTGCCGCGGTACGCGCCCGTCCGGCGCGCCGCCCGCCTCTCAGGCGGTGGCGGCCAGCTTCTCCGTCGCCGGTTCCGGGTCGCGCAGGACATAGCCGCGGCCCCAAACCGTCTCGATGTAGGTTTCCCCGCCGGTGGCGATGGAGAGCTTCTTGCGCAGCTTGCAGATGAAGACGTCGATGATCTTGAGCTCGGGCTCGTCCATGCCGCCGTAGAGATGGTTGAGGAACATCTCCTTGGTCAGGGTCGTGCCCTTGCGCAGGGAGAGCAGCTCAAGCATCTGGTATTCCTTGCCGGTCAGGTGCACCGGCTGGCCCGCGACGCTGACCGTCTTGGCGTCGAGGTTGACCGAGATCTGGCCGGTGTCGATCATCGACTGGGAATGGCCCTTGGAGCGGCGGATGATGGCGTGGATGCGGGCCACCAGTTCCTCCCGGTGGAAGGGCTTGGTGAGGTAGTCGTCCGCGCCGAAGCCGAAGCCCTTGATCTTGTTCTCCGTATCGTCGCTGCTGGTGAGGATCAGGATCGGCGTCTCGATCCGGGCGAGGCGGAGCTGGCGCAGCACCTCGTGGCCGTTCATGTCCGGCAGATCGAGATCGAGCAGGATCAGATCGTAATCGTAGAGCTTGGCCAGGTCTATCCCCTCCTCCCCGAGATCGGTGGCGTAGACATTGAGGTTGGCATGGGTCAGCATCAGCTCGATCGAGCGGGATGTGGTGGGATCGTCTTCGACTAGCAGGACACGCATTCGGCTTCTCCGGATCGGCTGGTGGCGATTGGACCGGATCGTGAACAAGAATGGTTAACCATCGGTTACCGCGTATCACAAACTACCACAACAACTTAAAGTTGTCCACATTATCGCCGCCGCGTCACCTTCAGCCCGGCCTCGCCGTGGTCCGACACGGCGCGCACCCAGGCGGCGAATTCCTCCTCGCTCAGGGCGTAGCGGCGCAGCGCCTCTTCCTGGGTGATGAGCCCGTAGAGCACCCCGCGCACCACCGCCGCCTTGCGCGAGGCGACCCAGCGCCGGGTGCCCGGGCTGGGCAGATCGGCGCGCGACAGGGCGCTGCCGTCGGCCAGGGTCACGGCGCGGGGGCCATCGACTTTCTTGAGGTACATGGCATGGCTTCCTTGAGGCACGGCGCAGGCTCTCCCGGGCGCCCTTAAGGCGGGATGAAAGCCGCCCCTTGTGAGTAGGGAGGATTTTCCTATATTGCGCGCGAAAGCCCAGCCCCGTCAGGACAAGCCCCATGGCCCTCGATCAGACCCCGCCGCTGAACTCCCTCGGCTTTGCCAAGGCCCCCGCCGACACCCGCGTCGTCGTGGCCATGTCGGGCGGCGTGGACAGCTCCGTCGTCGCCGCCATGCTGGCCGAGGAGGGCTATGACGTGGTCGGCGTCACGCTCCAGCTCTACGATCACGGGGCGGCGCTGGCCAAGAAGGGCGCCTGCTGCGCCGGGATCGACATCCACGATGCCCGCCGGGTGGCCGAGAAGATGGGCTTCCCGCACTACGTCCTGGACTACGAAAACGTCTTCAAGGACGCGGTGATCGACGAGTTCGCCGAGAGCTACCTCGCGGGCGCCACCCCGGTGCCCTGCATCCGCTGCAACGAGCGGGTGAAGTTCAAGGATCTGCTTGAGACGGCGCGCGACCTGGAGGCCGACTGCATGGCCACGGGCCACTACATCCAGCGCAAGATGGGCGAGGCCGGGGCCGAGCTGCACTGCGCCGCCGATGCCAGCCGCGACCAGTCCTACTTCCTCTTCTCCACGACCCCGGAGCAACTCGACTTCCTGCGCTTCCCGCTGGGCCACCTGCCCTCGAAGGACGATACCCGCGCCCTGGCCGCCAAGTACGACCTCAGCGTCGCCATGAAGCCCGACAGCCAGGACATCTGCTTCGTGCCCAACGGCGACTATGCCTCCGTCATCCGCAAGCTGCGGCCCGAGGCGGCCGATCCGGGCAATATCGTCGATACGGCGGGCAACGTCCTGGGCAGCCACGAAGGGGTGATCCACTACACCGTGGGCCAGCGCCGGGGCCTGGGCCTCGGGGGCCTGGCCGATCCGCTCTACGTGGTGAAGCTCGATCCCGAGCGCAAGGAGGTCATCGTCGGCCCGCGCGAGATGCTCTCCACCCGCACCGTGCCGGTGAAGGAGATCAACTGGCTGGGCGACGCCCCCTTCACCTCGCGCAGCGAATGGCCCATCGCCGTAAAGGTCCGCTCCACGCGTCCGCCGCGCGAGGCGATCCTGCGGCCCACGGGCGAGACCACGGCCGAGGTGGAGCTGCTGACGCCGGAACAGGGGGTCTCCCCCGGCCAGGCCTGCGTCTTCTACGATCCCGAGAGCAGCCGGATCTTCGGCGGCGGCTGGATTCACAAGGGCTGAGACCCCGGCGCTGCCTCAGAGCCGCGCCAGCACCGCCCGCGCCGCGCGCAGGCCGGGCGCCTCGCCCCCCTGCCCCAGACGCTCCATCGTCAGCCGCATGGCCGCCTCCTGGCGCTCCGGCGCCTCCAGCACGCGCAGAAGCTCCCGCGCGATCGGACCGGGGCGGCAGTTGGCACCAAGGAACTCCGGCACGGCGCGGCTTTCGGAGACGAGGTTCACCAGGGTCACCGTGTCGATCAGGGCCATGCGCTCCATGATGCGCTGGGTGAGCCAGTTCATCTGGTAGGCGATCACCATGGGCGTGCCCGCCGCCGCCAGTTCGAGCGAGACGGTGCCCGAGGCTGCGAGCGCCATATCGGCGGCGCGGAAGGCGGCGCGCTTGCGGGCCGCGGCCACCGCCGGGTCCGTGCCGCGCGGGTCGAGCACCAGGGGCGGCACCGGCCAGTTGCGGGTGAGGACCGTGACATCATGCGCCACGGGCGCGGCGGCGGGGATGACGATGCGCAGGTCGGGCCGTTCCTGGGCCAGGCGCCCGGCCACCTGCTGGAAGATCGGCCCGAGCCGCGCCACCTCGGAGCGCCGCGAGCCCGGCAGCATGAGCAGCAGCGGCGCCTCACCGAAACCGCTCTCGGTCCGGAAGGTCGCGGCTTCCTCGGCATTGGCCAGGGGCTCGGAAACCACCGGATGGCCGACGAAATCGCAGGCCATGCCGGCCCGCTCCATGTAGGGCGGCTCGAAGGGCAGCAGGGCCAGCACCTGGTCGATGTGGCGGGCCATCTTCTCGGCCCGTCCGGGGCGCCAGGCCCAGACGCTGGGGGCCACGTAATGGACACAGCGGATAGATCTGCGGGCCTTCACCCGGCGCGCCACCCGGAGCGAGAAATCCGGGCTGTCGATGGTGATGAGCACGTCGGGCTGCATCGCCAGGACCGCCTCGGCGGTCTGGTTGATGCGGGCCAGGAGCGCGCGGTACTTGGGCAGGATCTCGGCCAGGCCCATGACGCTCAGCTCCGACATGTCGAAGAGGCTCTCCAGCCCCTCGCGGGCCATCATCTCGCCGCCGATCCCGGCGAAGGTGATCTCCTCGGGCGCGAGCGCCTTCAGGCCGGCCATGAGGGCCCCGCCCAGCCTGTCGCCCGAGGGCTCTCCGGCCAGGACGAAGACCTTCACCCTTCCCCCTCCGCGCGGGACCAGAGCACCAGGCCCAGCTCGTCGGCCAGGGCGGTGCAGCGGTCGCGCTCCAGGATCAGCACGTCGCCCGCCTGGATCACGATCCCTGCGAGGCCCGCCTCGGCGGCCTGGCGCAGGGTCTCGGGACCGATGGTGGGCAGGTCGATCTCGCGGATCTGTCCCGCCTTGGGCGCCTTGCAGAGCAGGCCGCGCATCTCCCGCGCGCGGGGCGGCAGGCTTGCCATCAGGTGGGCCGTGCCGCCGATGGCCTCCACCCCGAGCACCTGGCCGCGCCCGACGACGCAGGCCTGGCCGATGTCGAGCGCCGAGAGGGCCGCGAGGACCGCCGCACCACGTGCCGCGTCCGCCGCCATGGCAGCATCGGGCTGGGCCCGGGAGAGAACTTCAGGTCCCGTGACAAGAGAGGGCAAAAGCGCTTCCGCGCCAAGCACTTCAAAGCCCTTCTGCTGAAAGATGTCGCGCACGATGGCGAGGGCGCCATTGTCCCCCGCCGCGAGGGCCTTCTGGAACAGGGGCACCAGCGGCAGGGTCTTGGCGTCCAGTCTTGAAGCATCGAGTGAAGGGCGCTCTATTCCACCGCAAAAACAAACGCTTGTGATGCCTTTCTCAAGCAAAGCCTCAAGCAGGCTGCCGAGGGTTTCCAGGCGGAAGGTGAGGTCCACCGAGAGCCCCTCGGGCGGCGCCCCCTCGAAGCCGCAGATGAGCGGCGGCGCGGCCTGGGCGGCGGCCAGCTCGGCCGGCAGGGCGCCGCGCCCGGCGATTAGGGCGAGGCTCATTTCGGGGTCAGGAAGTGGCGGCCCGTCTCGGCCAGGACGAAGTCGGCGATCTGACGCACGTAGGCGCTTTCCGTCTCCTCGCCCAGGCGGCGGGCGCGGTCGTGGAAGGTGCCCTCGCCCTGGGCCAGCATCTGGAAGGCGGCGCGCAGGGCGGTGATGTCGGCGCGCGAGACGCCGCGGCGCTTCAGCCCGACCAGGTTCAGCCCGTCGAGATCGCCGCGCGGCGCCTGCACCAGGCCGTAGGGTATGACATCGTTGGTCACCATCGTGACGGCGCCAATGATGGCGCCCTGGCCGATCCGCACGAACTGGTGGATGCCCGAGAGGCCGCCGACGATCACGTCGTCCTCCAGCACGCAGTGGCCCGCCACGGCGGCGCTGTTCACCACGATCACCCGGTCGCCGATCATGGCGTCGTGGGCAATGTGGCAGCCGGCCATGAAGAGCCCGTCGTCGCCCACCTTGGTCAGGCCGCCGCCGCCCTCGGTGCCGCAGTTCATGGTGACATGCTCGCGGATGCGGTTGCGCTCGCCGATGACCAGGCGGCTGGCCTCGCCGCGGAACTTCAGATCCTGCGGGATCTCGCCGATCACGGCGAAGGGAAAGATCACCGTGCCCGCGCCTACCTCGGTGTTGCCCGTCACCACAACGTGGCTCTTGAGCTCCACCTCGGGGCCCAGGGTCACCTCCGGGCCGACCAGGCAGAAGGGGCCGACGCGGGCGCTGGGGTCCACCTTGGCGCCCGGCTCGATCACCGCTGAAGGGTGGATGTTGCTCATTTCTGGATGTCCACCATGGCCATGAACTCGGCCTCGGCGGCCATCTCGCCGTCCACCGTGGCGACACCGGAGAAGCGCCAGATCTTGCCGCCCGGCTTGCCGCGCAGGGTCTTCACGTCCATCCGCAGGACATCGCCCGGGATCACCTTGCGGCGGAATTTGCAGTTGTCGATGGACATGAAGTAGATGAGCATCTCCGTGTCTTGCTGTTCCAGCGCCACGCCGATCATCACCCCGGCGGTCTGGGCCATGGCCTCCACGATGGTCACGCCCGGCATGATCGGTGTGCCCGGGAAATGGCCCTGGAAGTGGGGCTCGTTCATGGTCACGTTCTTGTAGCCCACGGCGGCGTTGGTGCCGTCGATCTCTTCCACCCTGTCCACCAGAAGAAAGGGATAGCGGTGGGGCAGGATGCGCTGGATCATCTGGATGTCCGCGCGCTGGGTCTCTTCGCTCATGGAAAGTCCTTTGTTTGCAAGGGCGTTCCCAGAGCTAGCAATTTGCGCCCCCCGGGGCAAGGATGAGCGCCCCGGGCTCAGTCCGCGCGCGGACCCGTGCCGCTGCCCACGGTCTCGTTGAGCAGGGAGATGGCCTGCTGCGTGATGTCGATGGCATTGGCCGAGACAAAGACCGAGCGGCGCTCCAGGATCACCGCGGCCCCGGCCTGGCGCATCAGCCGCTCCATCACCGGGGCGGCGACGTCGAGGAAGGCCTCGCGCTCCTGGTCGAGGATCTGGTTGAGCGCCCGGCTCTTGGCGGCCTGGGCGGCGCGGATCTCCTGCACCTTGCGGTCAAAGGCGTCGGCCATGGCGCGGAACTCCTCGGCCGGGGTGCTCGCGCGGCGCTCGGTCAGGCGGCGCTCCTCGGCCTCCAGATCGGCCTCGATGCGGCGGTTCTCGGCGGCCAGCTCGGCGCCCCGGCGCTCGATCTCCTCGGCCACGCGGCGGCCGAAATCGCTTTCCAGGAAGACCGTGTCGGAATCGATGGTGAGGACCGGGCTGGTCACGCCGCCGCGCTCGAGCCCGGCACCGGGCCGGTCCTCTACGCGCTGCGCGAGCCCCGCCGCGGGCGGCAGGGCCAGGAGCGCCGCGAGGGCCAGCAGGGCGGCCCTAGAACTGGGTGCGCAGCGTGATCTCAAAGGACTGTTCTTTGTCGAAGGACTCGCTCTTGAGCGCCTTGGAGACGTTGAACTGCAGCGGCCCCAGGGGCGTGTCCCAGAAGACCGACAGGCCGACGACATGCCGGAAGGAGCCATCCTCGCCGACGATGGTGCCGCCGTTGGTGTTCACGTCCGACAGATCCCAGAGGTTGCCCACATCGTAGAAAAGACCGCCCGAGATGCCGTACTCCTCCGGCAGGCCAAGCGGGAACTCCGCCTCGAAGCGGGCCGCCACGTAGAGGTTGCCGCCCAGGGCGTCGTCGTTGCCGCCGCTCTGGTCGCGCGGGCCGATGCCGCCCGGCTCGAAACCGCGGATGATGTTGGAGTTGAGGATGAAGCGGTCCACCACGCGGTTGTTGCCCTCGGACCAGGAAAGCGCCCCGCCCTCCAGGGTGGCCCGCAGGGTTACGTCCTCGTTGTAGATCTTGCGCTCGCCCACCACCTTGGCGGTGGTCTTGACGAAGGTGCTGTCGCCGCCGAGGCCCGCGAAATCCTGGCTGAACTGCAGCAGCACGCCGGCCGTCGGATCAAGCCCGGTGGTGCGGGTGTCGTAGGAGTACTGGTAGCCGAGGGCCGAGGACCACTGCGCCCCCGCCGCGATGTCGTCGTCCACCGTCAGGCCGTTTTCCTTCGGGTCGCGCTCCTTCATCTCGATCTCTTCGGCGGTGTAGCGCAGCTGCAGGCGCCCGTTCTCGGAGACCGGGAAGGTCAGCGAGGGGCGGATCACCAGCCGGTTGGCGTCGAAGCTCAGGTTGGAGGAGGAGGTCTCGGCGTAGTCGAGCTCCAACCCCAGGGCCACGTCGCGGCCCAGCAGCGCGGGCTCCACGAAGTTGATGCCGTAGCGCGTCGCCTCGTCGGCGGTGGAGACGGAGAGGTTCAGCCGCTGGCCGCGCCCGAGGAAGTTCTCCTCGGCGAAGTTGACCGCCACGCCGAAGCCGTCGTTGTTGGAGAAGGCGGCGCCGAAGTTGAGCGAGCCGGTGGGCTTTTCCACCACGTCCACATCGACCACGACCTGCTCTTCCGAGGAACCCTGGCGGGCCTCCACCTCGGCCGACTCGAAGTAGTTCAGCGCCCGGATGCGCTCCGCCGCCTGGCGGATGGCGCGCGGGTTGAAAGGATCGCCCTCGACGGAATCGAACTGGCGCCGGATCACCCGGTCCAGGGTGGTGGTGTTGCCCTCGATGTCGATGCGCTCGACAAAGACGCGGGGACCGCGGGTCAGCACGTAGGTCACGTCGAGCGTGAGATCCCGGTCATTGCGCTCGATCCGGGGCTCGATGCGCATGAAGTCGATCCCGTCGCGCACCGCCTGGCGTTCCAGGCGCGCGATGTCGCGCTCCACCAGGGTGGGCGAGTAGACGGCGCCGGGCCGGGTGCGCACGATGGCGCGGTAGGCGGCGGCATCGACGCCCGGCAGCTCGGAGACGAGCGAGACATCCCCGAAGCGGAACTGCTGCCCCTCGACGATGTTGTAGGTCACGAAGAAGCCGTCGCGCTCCTCGGTGAGCTGGCTGTTCACCGCCTGGGTGCGCATGTCCACGTAGCCGCGTGAGACGTAGAAGTCCTGCAGGAGCTGCTTGTCGGCCTCCACCTGGCCCTCGACGAAGGTGTCGCGGCGCACGAAGCGGCGGAAGAGGCCGGCCTGTTTGGTGCCCAGGACGCGGCGCAGGCGGCGGTCCGAATAGACGCGGTTGCCGACGAAGGAGACGCTCTCCACCTCGACGTTGTCGCCCTCGAAGATCTCGAAGACGAGATCGACGCGGTTCTGGCTGCGCTTGATGATCTTGGGCTGGACGCGGGCGGCGATGCGGCCCTCGTTGCTGTAGGCCTCGGCGATGGCGGCGGCGTCGGTCTCGGCCTGGGCGGGGTTGAAGACCCGCCGCTCGGTGGAGCCGATCAGCCCCGCCAGGGCCTCGTCCTTGATCCGCTGGTTGCCCTCAAAGCTGACCCGGTTGATCGTCGGCAGCTCCACCACGGTGATCACGAGGGTGCCGCCGCGCGGCTCGATCGCCACGCTCTCGAAGAGGCCGGAGTTCTGCAGGTTCTGGTAGGCATCGTTGAGCTGCCCGCCCGAGGTGGCCGCGCCGCGCGTGATTCCGGCGCGCCGCAGGATCGACGCATCGCCGATCCGCTCGTTGCCCTCGATCACCACTGTGTTGAAGCGGTACTCCTGGGCCGCCGCCTGCCCCGCCGGGGCGAGCCAAGCCATTGACAAGAGGGCACAAACCGAAGCGCCCCTCAGAAAGTGTCCGACACGTTTCGGTTGCTTTGAAGATACTGCCACACCGCCCCCAGCGTTCTGCCTTGGAAGATCGGGCCGCCTGCAGGGCCCTGTTGCCATCCTGAGTACGCAGGTTGCCCTGCTTTGTCAAAACCATCAAAGGCAAAATCGCACCAGATGATGCGGTGCCCCGCGGCCCCGGGGCAGGATGCTGTTGCCCCGCCAAAGCCAAGGCCCCGGCCGCGCGCGGGGCGGGCCGGGGGACTGAACTGTGGGGGTTCGATGAGAGCGGCGGGGGCCGCTCAGAGGGTCGCGATCCAGGCGCCGAGGATCAGGCCAAGGCCAAGGGCGCCGGCAAAATAGAAGCGATCCCAGTTGAGATCCATCAGCAGGCTCAGGCCGCGGTAGGATCGGTTAAACGTCTGCATGGTTGCCTCCAGGGTCTTTGACTCCCGGTGTTAACCAAACAGTGTGGCGCAATTCTGATGGATTGTGGCCTTTTCGGGGCATTTTGGCCCCTGCCCTCTGAAATCAGGGGCAGAAAAGATCGTTCCCCAGGGCAAAGATCATTAACGACAGGACCAGCGCCAGGCCCACGCTCATCAGCAGGCGCAGGGCGCGGTCGCTCGGCGGACGGCCCGCCACGGCCTCGTAGGCGTAAAAGACCAGGTGCCCACCATCCAGCGCCGGAATCGGGAAGAGGTTGAGCAGCCCCACGGCGGTGCTGAGCACGGCGATGAAGTAGATGAAGGACTGGGCCCCCTGGCTCGCCATGGCGCCCGAGGTCTGGGCGATGCCCACCGGGCCCGAGAGGTTGCAGGTGCTGATGTTGCCGAGGATCATCTGCTTCAGCCCCGAGAAGGAGCCGGTGATGATGCGCCAGGTGCTCTCGACCCCGCGGCTGAGCGCCGTGCCGAGGCCGGGCGCCTCGGTCGCGGGCTCGAAGGCCATGGCGCCGACGATGCCGATGCGCAGGGTCCGCGCAAAGCTGCCGTCGGCCTGGGGCTCGTCCGTCACCTTGGGCGCGAGGGTGAACTCCAGCAGCTCCCCGTCGCGCCAGACGGTGAGCGCGAGCGGTTCCCCGTCCGAGCCCTCGACCCGCTCCTTGAGCTGCTCGAAGGCCACGATCTCCTCGCCCTCGACGGCGGTGATCACGTCGCCCTGCTCCAGCCCGGCGGCGATGGCGGCGGAGCGCGGGACAAGCTGGCCCACCAGGGGCGGCAGCAGGTAGGGGCCGGTGACCTCGATCTGCTGACCGTCGCGGGTCACACCGTAGTCCAGCAGGGCGGCGCGCGGCAGGGCCTCGATCACGTCGGAGAGGTCGCTCCCCTCGTCCGGCAGGGCCCTGCCCGCGATGGCGCGGATCTCGTCGCCCGGCTGGAGCGTGATGCCCTCGGCCGGCAGGGGCCGCAGATCGCCCACGGTGAGGGGCTCGCGCGGCGTGCCGCTGGAGAGCGCGATGGCGCCGAAGACCAGGATCGACATGGCAAAGTTGAAGGCCGGCCCGGCGGCCACGGTGAGGGACCGCGCCCAGAGCGGGGCGCCGTGCATGGTGTGGCGCAGCTTCTCGGGGTCCTGGGCGGCGGCCGCCATGGCCATCTCGTCCTTGCCGGAGGCGGCATTGGCATCGCCGGCGAACTTCACGTAGCCGCCGAAGGGCAGCGCCGCCACCTGCCAGCGGGTGCCGCGCCGGTCCATCCGGGAATAGATCACCGGGCCGAAGCCGATGGAAAAGACATCCGCCTGAATGCCGCACCAGCGCCCGACGATGTAGTGGCCGTACTCGTGGATCGCCACGATCACCGAGAGGGCGACGACAAAGGCCACCAGCGTCCAGATCAATCCGCCGAATTGCGGCAACAGTCCGATAAGATCCAAAACTCTATCCTGCTTTCTTGTCGATGGCCCGGCGCGCGGCCTTGCGTGCCATTTGGTCCACCCGGGCGACCAGATCAAGGGTCGTGGCCTCCGCCGTGACCCCGCTGTCGCGCGACATTTCCGCCAACACCTGCTCCACCACCTCGGCCATCTGGGTAAAGCCCAGTTGCCCGGCGATGAAGCCGTCGAGCGCGCTTTCCTTGGCGGCGTTGAAGACGGCCCCCATCAGGCCGCCCGCCGCCATGGTCTCGCGCGCCAGGCGCAGGGCGGGCCAGCGGGCCTCGTCGGGGGCACGGAACTCCAGCGTGCCGATGGCGGCCAGGTCCAGCCGCTCCACCGGCAGGGCGCGTCTGTCGGGGTGGTGCAGCGCAAAGCCGATGGCGTGGCGCATGTCTGCCGGGCCGACGTGGGCCATGAGCGCCCCGTCGTTGAAGCCCACCAGAGCATGGACAAGCGACTGGGGATGGACCAGCACCTCGATCTGCTCGGGCGCCACGCCGAAGAACTCGTGGGTCTCGATGACCTCCATAGCCTTGTTGAACATGGAGGCGGAATCGATCGTGATGCGCTGGCCCATGTCCCAGTTGGGATGCTCCGAGGCCTCCGCCAGGGTGGCCTGGGCCAGCCGCTCCAGCGGCCAGTCGCGGAAGGCGCCGCCGCTGGCGGTGATGATGATGCGCTCCACCGCCTCGATGGATTCGCCCAGGAGCGCCTGGAAGACGGCGCTGTGCTCACTGTCCACCGGCAGGATGCGGGCCCCCTTGGCCGCCGCCGTCTCGATCATCAGCGGCCCGGCGCAGACCAGCGATTCCTTGTTGGCCAGAGCCAGGGTCTGGCCGGCCTGAAGCGCCGCGTGGCCCGGGGCCAGGCCCGCCGCCCCGACGATGGCCGACATGATCCAGTCCGCGGGGCGCGAGGCCGCCTCCACCAGCGCGACAGAGCCCGCCGCCGCCTCCACGCCCGAGCCTTCGAGCGCGGCGCGCAGATCCTCCAGCAGGTCCTCGCGCGCCGTCACTGCCACCTCGGCGCCCAGTTCGCGCGCATCCTGCGCCAGCTGCGCGATATTGCCCGCCCCGGTCAGCGCCACGACCCGATAGGCCGCCGGATCGCGGCGGATGAGATCAATGGTGTTCTGGCCGATGGAGCCCGTGGCCCCCAGTATCGAAACCCTGCGCGCCATCGCCTACCCGATGCCGGGCGGGAAACCGATGAACTGGCCGATCACCAGCAGGAAGAGCGAGGCCCCGAGCATCCCGTCGAAACGGTCCATCAGGCCGCCGTGGCCGGGGATCAGGTTGGAGCTGTCCTTGACGCCCATCTTCCGCTTCATGCCGGATTCCGCCATGTCGCCCATTTGGGAGGCCATGGAGACGGCGATGGAGATGCCGATCAGTTGCAGCCCGACGCCCGAGTTGAGCGAGAAGATCAGCCCCACGATGGCCGCCCCGACCCAGCCCGAGGCGGTGCCCGACCAGGTCTTCTTGGGGCTGACGCGCGGCCAGAACTTGGGCCCGCCCAGGGCCCGGCCCGCGAAATAGCCCACCACGTCCGTCACCACGACGACCAGGACCAGCCAGAAGAGCCAGCCGAAGCCGAGATCGTCGCGCACTTGCATGAGGCCGAAGCCTGCCAGCAGGATCATCACGGTGAAGGCCATGAAGAGGGTGCGGTTGGAGTTGAGCTGTCCGAAGCCCACCAGAGCCGGCGCCAGCAAAAGCGGCAGGGCAAAGCCCACCGGCAAGTAGATCGAGAGGAAGAGCGCCACCCCGGTGAGGAAGCCCATCTGCAACTGGAGGTGCCGCACGCCGGGGCGCAGCATGCCCACCAGCTCCCAGACCATGATGCCGCAGACCAGCGACACCAGCACGTGGAAGACATGGCCGCCAAGCCAGATGCCGATGATGCCGATCACCACCATGACCGCCCCGGCACCCATCCGGGTGGAGAGATCGGCCCAGCGTTCCCCCGCCAGCCTCATGCCCGCACCGCCCCGAAGCGCCTGTCCCGGCCACCGTAGTTGGCGCAGAGACGGGCAAACTCCTCGGCCGAGAAGTCGGGCCAGAGGGTGTCGATGAACTCATACTCCGCATAGGCCGACTGCCAGAGCAGGAAGTTGGAGATGCGGGCCTCTCCCGAGGTGCGGATCACCAGATCGGGATCGGGCAAAAAGCAGGTGTCGAGGTACTTTGGCAGGGTTTCCTCATCCACTGCATTAGGATCAAGACGGCCCTCCGCCACGTCCCGCGCCAGGCGGTGGGTGGCGCGCGCCACCTCGTCCCGGCCGCCGTAGTTGATGGCGATGGTCAGGTGCACCAGGTCGTTGTGCGCGGTGGAGGCCTCCAGCTCGGTCATGAGCTGGCGCAGCTTGGCGTCCAGCCGCTCGCGGTCGCCGATGAAGCGGACGCGCACGCCCGCGTCGCGCAGGGCGCGGGTCTCGTTGGTGATGTAGCGCCGGAAGAGGCTCATCAGGCCCGCCACCTCGACCTGGGTGCGCTTCCAGTTCTCCGTCGAGAAGGCGAAGATGGTCAGGTACTGGACCCCCTGATCGGGGCAGGCCTGGACGATCTCGCGCACCCGGCGCGCCCCGGCATGGTGCCCGAAGAGCCGCGGCCGCCCGCGCTGGGTGGCCCAGCGGCCATTGCCGTCCATGATGATCGCCACGTGCCGCGGCGCGCCCGGGACGTCCCGGAAGGCGAGTGTTGCTTTGGCATCTTTGATCATCGGTTGGGCCTGGTTGGGAAAGGGGAAGGACGCGGCGGCGGGCGCCGGATCAGACCTGCATGATCTCGGCCTGCTTCGTCTCGAGCTGGGTGTCCACCTGCGCGATGAAGCGGTTGGTCATCTCCTGGACCTCGTTTTCCCAGAACTTCTGGTCATCCTCGGACATGCCGTCGGCCTTGGCCTTCTTGATCTGGTCCATGCCGTCGCGGCGCACGTTGCGGATCGAGACGCGGGCGTTCTCGGCATACTGGCCCGCCACCTTGGTCAGGTCGCGGCGGCGCTCCTCGTTGAGCTCGGGGATGGGCAGCATGATGATGGTGCCGTTGAGCTGCGGGTTGATGCCCAGGCCGCTCTCGCGGATCGCCTTCTCCACCTTGCCCACCAGGCCCTTGTCCCAGACGTTGATGGTGACCATGCGCGGCTCGGGCACGTTGACGGTGCCCACCTGGTTGATCGGCGTGGGCTGGCCGTAGGCCTCCACCATCACCGGCTCCAGCATGGAGGCCGAGGCGCGCCCGGTGCGCAGCGAGGCGAACTCCGTGCGCAGCGAAGTGATGGCCCCGCTCATGCGGCGCTCAAGATCGTCGGTATCGAGCAAAAATTCTTCGGACATCAATCCCATCCTGTGGTGAGGCGCACGTCAGGCGCCCTTCTTTGAGGCTTTTTGCCGGTTTACCCCTGAGCGGGTCAAAATACCAGCGTGGTTTGCGGGCCGCCGGGGCCTAGCCCTGGACGCGGGTGTAGGTCCCCTGCCCGGCCAGGATGCCGCGGAAGCCGCCTGGCTCATCGAGCGAGAAGACGATGATCGGCAGGTTGTTGTCGCGCGCCAGGGCGATGGCCGAGGCATCCATGACCCCCAGCCGCTTAGCCAGGACATCGTCGTAGCTCACCGTGTCGTAGCGCTTGGCGTCGTCGTGCTTGGCCGGGTCCTTGTCGTAGACGCCATCCACCTTGGTGCCCTTGAAGATGGCCTCGCAGTTCATCTCGTTGGCGCGCAGCGTCGCCGCCGTGTCCGTCGTGAAGTAGGGGTTGCCGGTGCCCGCGGCAAAGACGCAGATCCGCTTCTTCTCCAGGTGGCGCACGGCGCGGCGGCGGATGTAGGGCTCGGCCACCTCGTTCATGGTGATGGCGCTGATCACCCGGGTGTGGATGCCCTGGCCCTCGAGCGCGGACTGCATCGCCAGGGCGTTCATCACCGTGGCCAGCATGCCCATGTAGTCGGCGGTGGTCCGCTCCATGCCCTGGGCGCTGCCCTGGAGGCCGCGGAAGATGTTGCCGCCGCCGATCACCATGCAGATCTCGACCCCGAGATCATGCACCGAGCGGACCTCGCGGGCGATGCGCTCCACCGTTGGCGGGTGCAGGCCGAAGCCCTGATCTCCCATCAGCGCCTCCCCGGAGATTTTCAGCATCACGCGGTTGAAGGTGGGCGCGGGGGTGTCGAGAGACATGGGAATCCTTTCGGCGCGGGGGGATTTCATTGCCGCGCAAAATGTCGCAAACAGCCGAAATGTTCAATCCACCCCTCGCGGCAGGGGGCTGAAATGTGCCCCGCCGCCGACAGACGCTTCGAGAGCACCCTGGCAGAGCTGCCGGCGGACCGTCCCGTGCTGATCGCCGGGCCCACGGCCTCGGGCAAGTCGGCCCTGGCGCTGGACATCGCCGAGGCCCAGGGCGGCACCGTCGTCAATGCCGATGCGAGCCAGGTCTATGACTGCTGGCGGGTGCTCACGGCCCGCCCCAGCCCCGAGGAAGAGGCCCGCGCGCCGCACGCGCTCTATGGCCACGTGGATGAGGCCGCGCCCTACTCCACCGGCCACTGGCTGCGCGAGGTCGCGGCCCTGCTGGCGCAGGGCATCCGGCCCATCATCACCGGCGGCACCGGGCTCTACTTCAAGGCCCTGACCGAGGGCCTGGCCGAGATCCCCGCCACCCCGCCCGAGGTCCGCGCCCGGGGCGACGGCCTGGCGCTCGAGGTGCTCCTGGCGGAGCTGGACGCCGAGACCCGCGCCGGCATCGACACACGCAACCGCGCCCGGGTGCAGCGCGCCTGGGAGGTGCTCCAGGCCACCGGTCGCCCGCTGCGCGCCTGGCAGGCGGAGACCGGCCCGCCGCTCCTGCCGCTGGCCGACTGTTCCGCCCTGGTCTTCGAGGTGGAGAAGGAGTGGTTGAACGCCCGCATCGCGCGGCGCTTTGACCTGATGCTGGAGGCCGGTGCCCTGGAGGAGGCGGCAGCACTCCTGCCGCGCTACGATCCCGCCCTGCCCGCGCACCGGGCCATCGGCGCGCCCGAGCTCATCTCTCACCTGCGGGGCGAGCGCCCCCTGGCGGAGGCCCGCGAGGCCGCTATCATCGCCACACGGCAGTTCGCCAAACGCCAGCGCACCTGGATGCGCAACCGTATGGCAGGCTGGACGCGGGTCCCCCGCTAACTCCCCCTGTTCTTTACAAAACCCGACTTCTCAGCCCAAAGGGTCCGTGATAGTGTGCACAGAATTTGACAAAACCAAGCCATTTCCATGCTCACTTATCTGAACGACATTCAGATCCACAGCCTCACGCAGTTCACGCAGGGCCAGGAGTGGCAGCTGCAGCTGGCCCACGACAGGCCCTATCACCTGCTCTTCTGGATCACCCGCGGCCAGGGGGTGGGCCTGCTTGACGGGCTGCGGGTGGGGCTCGGCGCTCACAATGCCGTGATCGTGCCCGCCGGGTCGCTCTTTGCCATGACGCTGGGGCGCCAGGCCGGCGGGCAGGTCGTCTCCATCCCCGCGGGCACCCCGCACCGCCTGCCCGAGATCCCGCGCCTGCTGCGCATCCGCGAGGTCCACACCCAGGCCGAGCTCTCCTCCCTGATCGAGGCGGCGCAGCGCGAGGCCGAGCGCCAACGGCCGCTCTTCCAGGACGCGGTGGAGACCCACATCGCCCTCATGTCGGTCTGGATCAGGCGCCAGATCATCCTGGAGGACCACGTCCCGGCTAAGCGCAACGCCGCCGGGCGGCTCAGCAAGCGCTTCTGCGAAAGGCTCTCCGAACGCTATCGCACGGGCGAGGTGATGGCCGACTATGCCACCGCCCTCGGGGTCACGCCGACCCACCTGTCGCGCGCCGTCAAGGCCGCCACCGGCAAGACGGCGGCGGATCTTCTGGCCGAGCGCACCCTGCACGCGGCCCGCGCCCTGCTGATGGAAACCGATGCCACGGCCCAGTCCATCGCCAAGTTTCTCGGCTTCGGCTCGGCGGCCTACTTCACCCGCTTCATCCAGCAGCACACGGGCCACACCCCGAGCAAGCTGCGCGGCCGCTGAGCCCGCGCCCCTTGCCGCCCATGTCGTTTTTTGACAAGTCGGCTGTCGTATATTTTTCATCCCCGCCCGGCAACTTCCGTTGACCTAGCGGGATAACTTGTGCCTCATGGTCCGAAGTGGCCCGACCGCGGAACCCTCTGTTCCGCATGGGTGAAACCGAGGGGGGCGGGATCACCGCGCGGCCGTCAAGAGCCGCCGACGTGCCCCCTTCCCGACCCGCGACCGGAGGTCGAACCTGATAATCGGCGGGACAAACCCGCCAAGCCACCAACAGGGGCGCAGATACATGGGACTATTCATCTTACGTCGCCTGGGCGTGATGTTGCTGACGGCGCTCTGCCTGACCTTCATCGTCTTCTGGCTGACGAACCTCTATCCCAACCTGGAGAAGCTGGCCAAGACCCAGGGCAACTTCCGCATGTCGGACGAGGCCGTGGCCTCCTACCTGGGCGACCGCGGCTATCTCCAGCCGATGCCGGTGAAGTTCGGCCAGTGGCTCGGCGTGCTGCCCGGCTGGACGACCGAGCGGGAGGACCCGGCGGAGACCTTCGGGCGCTGCTTCGAGGCGGGCACGCCGCCCGAGGCGCGCGACAGCTTCTGCGGCGTGCTCCAGGGGGACTGGGGCTTCTCCACCGTCTTCAAGGACGAGGTCGGCCCGACCGTGGCCACCAGGCTGGCGCTCACCGGCAAGCTGATGCTCTGCGTGCTCCTGCTGATGGTGCCCTCGGCGCTGATCGTCGGGGTCCTGGCGGGGATGCGGGAGGGCTCCAAGCTCGACCGCTCGCTCTCCACCTTCTCGATCGCCACCACGGCGACGCCTGAATATGTCTCCGGCGTGATCTTCATCGCCCTCCTGGCCTCCTCCAAGTTCGGCATCTCGCCGCTGCTCAACGAATGGGGCTGGATCGACAGCAAGACGCTTTTCCTGGGCTCGGCCACCTCGGCCATGGATGATGCCACCTTCTGGAACTTCTTCCTGCCGGTCTTGACCATCTCCCTCTACGGCATGGGCTACATCGCCCGGATGACCCGGGCCTCCATGACCGAGGTGATGACGGCCCAGTACATCCGCACGGCCCGGCTCAAGGGGGTGAAGTTCCGCGACATCGTGCTCAAGCATGCCCTGCGCAACGCCCTCATCGCGCCCTTCACGGTGATCATGCTGCAGATCCCCTGGCTGCTGAACGGGGTGGTCATCGTCGAGACCCTCTTCAACTACAAGGGCTTCGGCTGGCTCCTGGTGCAGGCCGCCTCGAACAACGACATCGAGCTGCTGCTCGCCGTCTCGGTGGTCTCGGTCATCGTGGTCCTGGTGACCCAGCTCATCTCGGACATCGGCTATGTCTATCTCAACCCGCGCATCCGCATCACCTAAGGGGGCAGGCACATGGAACCATTGACCTGGACCGGGTCCCTCTCCGGGCTCAACATCATCTTCTACGCCCTGGTGCTGCTCCTGGCGCTGGGCATCGTGGCGCAGATCCTGCTCTCGCTGGTGCCCTCGGGCGCGGCCCGCGCCGTGGGCTCCGACGGCTCGCTCGCGGCGGACCGGGGCATCACCGGCTTTCTGGGGCTGATCGTCAACGGGCTCTTCTACGCGGTGATCGGGCTGATCCTGCTCTACCTCGTGCTGGGGCTCTTCATGGGCACCAATGCGGGCATCTTCGGCGGCATGGCGCGGCAGCTCCTGCCGGTCTGGATCGCCCTGATCCTGACCTTCGTGCTCTCCATCACCTTCAAGCGGCGGCTGGGCCTCTACGGCAAGCTCTTCGACAGCACCGTGGGCATGATCGGCTTTGCCATCGTCATGTTCTGGGTCTTCACCGGGGTCATGGGCGGGGTCTTCGACATGCTCGTGACCCACGACAGCCTGAGCCAGTTCTCGGGCATGAAGAACAAGCAGCCCGGCACGCCCCTGCGCGGCGCCGAGGAGGGCGACTTCCAGTGGTTCCTGCTGGGCGGCGACAACCTCGCGCGGGACGTCTTCTCGCGGCTCATCAAGGGGGCCTGGGTGGTGGTGCTGATCGCCCCCATGGCGACCCTCTTCGCCTTTATGGTGGGGATCACCCTAGGCCTGCCCGCCGGCTACTACGGCGGCCGCCTCGACACGATCCTCTCCTTCCTGGCGAACCTGATCCTGGCCTTCCCGGTGATCCTGCTCTTCTACCTGCTGGTGACGCCGGAGATCGTCCTGACGGGCATCCCCAACTACATGGCCGCGGCGCTCTTCATCTTCCCGGTGATCTTCTTCGGGGTGCTGCTGAATTCGCGCTACTACACCCAGCCGCACATCCGCACGCCGCTGCTCATCGTGGTGCTGGGGGGCATGCTCTGGGCCTACCTGTCGCTCATCTCCAACGATGGCACCATCGTCTCCAACGACCAGGTGCTGATCCCCGGCCTGCCCGAGGGCATCGACTGGATCCCCATGCCGCCCGAGATCCTGGTGGTCTTCGTCTCGGTGGTCTTCGTCAACTCGCCCACGGTCTTCCGGATCGTCCGGGGCCTGGCGCTCGACATCAAGACGCGGGACTACGTGGCCGCCGCCCAGACTCGCGGCGAGGGCCCCTGGTACATCATGCTCTGGGAGATCCTGCCCAACGCGCGCGGGCCCCTGATCGTCGATTTCTGCCTGCGCATCGGCTACACGACGATCCTGCTGGGCACCCTGGGCTTCTTCGGCCTGGGGCTGGAATCTGAAAGCCCCGACTGGGGATCGACGATCAACGCCGGACGGCGGCTCCTGTCGCTCTATCCGCATGCGGCCATCGCGCCGGCCCTGGCCCTGCTCAGCCTGGTGCTGGGGCTGAACCTGCTGGCCGACGGTCTGCGCGAGGAGAGCCTGAGGGACTGATTTTGCAAGGGGCCGGGGGGCCAGCCCCCCGGACCCCCCGGGATATTTGAGGCCTGCAAAAGAGGCGCCCCAGGGCGCCCGGGGCCGAAGGGAGAGACAAGATGGAAAAGTGGGACTACGACGGGCCGATCCTGGAGATCGACAAGCTCAGCATCTCCTTCTTCACGCGGCTGCGGGAGATCCCGGCGGTGATGGACTTCTCCGCCTCGGTCCTGCCGGGCGAGGCCCTGGGGCTGGTGGGGGAGTCGGGCTGCGGCAAGTCCACCGTCGCCCTGGGGGTGATGCAGGACCTGGGCAAGAACGGCCGCATCGTCGGCGGCTCGATCAAGTTCAAGGGGCGCGACCTGGGCGAGATGTCGGACGAGGAGCTGCGCGACATCCGCGGCTCCGAGATCGCCATGATCTACCAGGAGCCCATGGCCTCGCTCAACCCGGCCATGCGGATCGGCAAGCAGCTCATGGAGGTGCCGATGATCCACGCCGGCATGAGCGAGAAGCAGGCCTACGAACGCGCCCTGCAGGTGGTGACGGACGTGAAGCTGCCGGACCCCAAGCGCATCCTCAACAGCTACCCGCATCAGCTCTCGGGCGGCCAGCAGCAGCGCATCGTCATCGCCATGGCGCTCATGTCCGAGCCCTCGCTGCTGATCCTGGACGAACCCACCACCGCGCTCGACGTGACGGTGGAGGCGGCCGTGGTGGAGCTGGTCAAGGACCTGGGCAAGAAGTACGGCACCTCGATGCTCTTCATCTCCCACAACCTCGGCCTGGTGCTGGAGACCTGCGACCGGATCTGCGTGATGTACTCTGGCGAGGCGGTGGAGCGGGGCTCCATCCACGATGTCTTCGACGAGATGCAGCACCCCTACACCCAGGCGCTCTTCCGCTCCATCCCGCTGCCCGGCGCGGACAAGAACGCCCGCCCGCTGGTGGCCATCCCGGGCAACTTCCCCCTGCCCCACGAGCGCCCGCCGGGCTGCAACTTCGGCCCGCGCTGCGACTACTTCGAGGCGGGCCGCTGCGACCAGGGGCCGATCCCCATGGAGCACGTGCCTGGCAACGACCGCCACCACACCCGCTGCCTGCGTTACCAGGAGATCGACTGGCAGGCGCCGCCGACCCTGGCCGACCGCAAGGACAAGAGCGCCGTGGGCGACGTGGTGCTCAAGATGGACCGGCTGAAGAAGTACTACCAGGTGGCCGCCAGCGCCATGTTCGGCGGCGGCGACACCAAGGTGGTGAAGGCCAACGAGGAGCTCTCCTTCGAGGCCCGCGAGAGCGAGACCCTGGCCATCGTCGGCGAGAGCGGCTGCGGCAAGAGCACCTTCGCCAAGGTGCTGATGGGGCTGGAGACGGCCACCGAGGGGCAGATCCTGCTCGACAACCACAACATCGGCGACGTGCCGATCGAGAACCGGACCACCAAGAACGTGGCCGACGTGCAGATGGTCTTCCAGAACCCCTTCGACACGCTCAACCCCTCGATGACCGTGGGCCGCCAAATCATCCGGGCGCTGGAGATCTTCAAGGTGGGCAAGAACGAGGCCGAGCGCCAGAAGCGCATGCTGGAGCTGCTGGACCTGGTGAAGCTGCCGCGCGAGTTCGCGGGCCGGATGCCGCGCCAGCTCTCGGGCGGGCAGAAGCAGCGCGTCGGCATCGCCCGGGCCTTTGCCGGGGATGCCCGCATCGTGGTGGCGGACGAGCCCGTCTCGGCGCTCGACGTGTCGGTCCAGGCGGCGGTGACGGATCTGTTGATGGAGATCCAGCGCGAGCAGAAGACCACCCTGCTGTTCATCAGTCACGATCTTTCCATCGTGCGCTACCTGAGCGACCGGGTGATGGTCATGTACCTGGGCCACGTGGTGGAGCTGGGCACCACCGACCAGGTCTTTGCCCCGCCCTATCACCCCTATACCGAGGCGCTCCTCTCGGCCGTGCCGATCGCCGACACCAAGGTGACCAAGAAGCACATCGTTCTGGAGGGGGACATCCCCTCGGCCATGAACCCGCCGCCGGGCTGCCCCTTCCAGACCCGCTGCCGCTGGAAGTCCGAGGTGCCGGGCAATCTCTGTGAAACGGAGGTGCCACCGCAGCGCACCATGGCCGACGGGCACCAGATCAAGTGCCACCTGAGCCAGGAGAAGTTCGACCAGATGGAGCCGGTGATCGAGGTGGGGGTGGCGGCGGAATAGCGCCGCGCGCGACGAGGGGGCGGCGCACCGCCCCCTCCGCAAAGCCTCAGCGGTTGATCGAGGCGCCTTCGGTGTTCACCGAGGCGAAACGGTCCGCCACGTTGCGGGCAAAACCGTCGACCATCGCCTGGTAGAAATCGCCCGTCGAGGGGGGCAGCAGGATGTAGCCCTCGGGCGCGATCCCGTCGGCGCGGGCCGCGGTCACGTTCACGTTGAAGGCCTGGCCGCCCTTGCCGCTCTCGGTCTCGATGGAGACGACACCCTCCAGCTCGTTGAACTCGCGGCTCTCGGGCAGGATGGTGTCGCCGTTGAGGGCGATCTTGCGGATGTCCACGCGGATGATCGGGTCGGCCCCGTCACCGGACTGGGGCACCAGCTCCGCGATGGCCAGGCGCACGTCCTCGCCGATGCCGGGGAAGAGGGCCTCGGCGTTGGACCCTTCGGCGGCATCGTAGGAGGCCGTGACGTCGATGTCGGAGGCCCGCGGCATGTCCGGGGTGGCGGCAGCCGCGGCAAAGGCCAGGGCGCTCGCGCTGGCTGCAAGGGTCAGTTTCTTGATCATGTCGAACATGGGTCTTCACCTTTCTGTTGCGGAACCGACAGGCCGGCCCGCTGCTGGTGAATATAAGATCGAAGGGCGATTTTTGGTTCCCGCCGCGGTGCAGCGGCGGGGGCCCGCGGGCAGATTTCCGCCGACGGGTGAAAGGCCGTCAAATCAGGGGCTTACTGGCCGCCGATCACGCGCACGTAGTGGCGGGTTTCGGCATAGGGCGGGACCCCGCCGTACTTCTGCACCGCGCCCGGCCCGGCGTTGTAGGCCGCCAGCGCCAGCTGCCAGGTGCCGAAGGTGCGGTACTGCATCTTCAGATAGCGCGCGCCGCCGTCGAGGTTCTGCGCCGGGTCCTCCGGATCGACCCGCAGGAGCGCCGCCGTGGCGGGCATGAGCTGGGCCAGCCCGATGGCCCCCTTGTGGCTGAGCGCGCGGGGGTTCCAGCCGCTTTCCTGCTGCACCAGCCGCAGGAAAAGGTCCACCGGGATGCCGTGCCGCTCGGCGGCGCTGCGTGCCATGGTCAGGTACTCGCCCCGGTACTTGCCGGTGTAGCGCGGCAGGTTCCACTTCGAGGGGGTCTCCACCCGCGGCGGCTGGAGCCGGACGGAGGCGGAATATTGCGCCGAGGCGCGACTGTCGAGCAGCTTGGTCTGGCTCTTGAAGAGGTTTGCCCGGCTCTTGGAACTGAGGCTCTGGGCGTGGCCCGGCGCGGCCAGGCTCAGGCTTACTCCCGCGGCCAGCAGGGCCGCCGCGCAGGGGGAAAGTCGCATGTGGTACGCTCCTTGCTGCCGGGCTCCGGGGCCTTATAGCAGAATTTGCCGCCCACTCCACCCTCGGGTGTGGCCCGGCTGAC
This sequence comes from Sulfitobacter sp., assembly GCA_965212515.1. GTDB lineage: Bacteria > Pseudomonadota > Alphaproteobacteria > Rhodobacterales > Rhodobacteraceae > Sulfitobacter. The sequence goes on along the minus strand of OZ243122.1, from coordinate 33,461 downwards.
CCGGCGTGAGGGTCTTAAGGGGTTCTTTACCATGGTTCCCCGAAGCTGGCTTCGGTATAACCGGCGAAAGCCCGCAAAGCCGGATTCGCCGGGGGCAGATTTATTGGCATAGGGGGAAATATGGCCGGTTCCGTCAACAAAGTGATCCTCATCGGCAACCTGGGGCGCGATCCCGAGGTGCGCTCCTTCCAGAACGGCGGCAAGGTCTGCAACCTGCGCATCGCCACCTCCGAGAACTGGAAGGACCGCAACACCGGGGAACGGCGCGAGAAGACCGAGTGGCACACCGTCGCGATCTTCTCCGAGCCCCTGGTGCGGGTGGCCGAGCAGTACCTGCGCAAGGGCTCCAAGGTCTACATCGAGGGCCAACTGGAGACCCGCAAGTGGCAGGACCAGTCCGGCCAGGACCGCTACTCCACCGAAGTGGTGCTGCGGCCCTACCGCTCCGAACTGACGATGCTCGACGGCCGCGGCGAAGGCGGCGGCGGCGGGGGTGGCGGCGGCTACGGCGGCTCCTCCGGCGGGGACTACGGCGGCGGCGGAGGCGGCGGCTACGGCGGCGATTACGACGGTGGCCGCTCCCAGGGCGGCGGTGGCGGCGGCGGCTCGTCGCGCGATCTGGACGACGAAATCCCCTTCTGATGGCCGGGCTCCCGGTCCGCCCGCTGACCCTGGCCGAGGCGGACCAGGCGCTGATCCTCTACAACGAGCTGACCAACGGCCCGCCCGCGCGGGCCGTTGCGCCTTTCAAGCGGGTGCTTGAGCACCCCGACACCTGGGTCATCGGCGCCTTCGAGGGCGAGACCCTGGCGGCCATGGTTACCCTGCATCTCCTGCCCAACGCCCTCTGGGAGGGCCGCCCCTACGGCCTGATCGAGAATGTCGTGACCCGGCAAGGCTTTCGCCGCCGGGGCTTCGGGCGGGCCGCCATGGAGGGGGCCATCGCCCGGGCCGAGGCGGCCGATGCCCACAAGATCATGCTGATGACGGGAACCGCCCGCGGCGCCCGCGGCTTCTACGCCGCCCTGGGCTTCACCGACCAGGAGAAGATCGCCATGGTGTTGCGCCGGGACTGAGCGCTGCGGCCGCTGCCTCGCGGCTTTCTTAACCTTTGCGGCGGATAACCCATGCCATCGCGATAGCCGGGCCAAGAGGGCCGGCACCATAGGATGGCAGCCCAGAAGACCGGGCCTGGCCGAGACGTCGAAGCCGGGCGGGAGACCCCCGCCGCAAGACATCCGAAACGGGCGGCGCCGCCCCCCTTTTCATCCGACCAAGAGCAGATCGGGCCCCGAGGGCCCCGGCACCGCGCGCCCCGAGAGGGGCGCCGCGGGCCTCAGCGCGCGTCCAGGTGATCGCGCAGCAGCCCCAGCACCGCCTCGCGCGGCACCTCCGAGGTGACGAAGGCATCGCCGATGCCGCGCGCCAGGACAAAGCGCAGCCGCCCGTCGAGCACCTTCTTGTCCTGCCCCATGAGATCCAGCAGCGCGGCCGCGTCGGGCAGCTCGCCCGGGATGTCGGCCAGATCCACCTTCATGCCCATCTCGCGCAGGTGCGCCCGCACCCGACTCGGCGCCTCCTGGGCGCAGAGGCCCAGCCGCGCCGAAAGCTCGTAGGCCAGGCCGCAGCCGATCGCCACCCCCTCGCCGTGCAGCAGCCGGTCCGAGTAGCCCGTGGCCGCCTCCAGCGCGTGGCAGAAGGTGTGGCCCAGGTTCAGAAGCGCCCTGTCTCCCTGCTCGGTCTCGTCGCGCAGGACGATCTCGGCCTTCATCTCGACCGAGCGGCGCACCGCACGGATGCGCGCCGCCGCGTCGCCCCGCGCCAGGGCGGGCCCCTCCTGCTCAAGCCAGTCGAAGAAGGCGGCATCGCCCAGCAGGCCGTACTTCACCACCTCGCCGTAGCCGGCCAGGAAATCGCGCTCGGGCAGGCTCTCCAGCAGGTCCGTGTCGGCCAGCACCAGGGCGGGCTGGTGAAAGGCCCCGATCAGGTTCTTGCCGTGGGCTGTGTTGATCCCCGTCTTGCCGCCGACCGAGCTGTCCACCTGGGCCAGAAGGGAGGTGGGGATCTGGGTGAAGCGCACGCCCCGGCGCAGGATCGCGGCGGCGAAGCCCACCAGATCGCCGATCACGCCGCCGCCGAAGGCCACCACCATGTCGCGGCGCTCGATCCGCTGGTCCAGCAGCCACTCCACCACCCGCATCAGGTGGTCCCAGGACTTGGTCGCCTCGCCCGGCGGCAGGTGCAGCGCCTCCATCTCGATCCCCGCCGCGTTGAGCCCGGTGCGCAGGGCGGCCAGGTGGTGCCGGGCGACCCGCTCCTCCGTCACCACGGCGACGCGCGGCTGGTGCAGCAGGGGCGCCAGGTGGCTGCCCGCGCGGGCCACCAGTCCCGGGCCGATGCGGACCTCGTAGGCGCGCCCCGGCAGGGGCACCTCAACCGTTTCAAACATCACGGGTCTCCAGAACGTCGGGGCGGGTCAGTAGTTTCTCCAGCACCCGACCGGCCATCTGGTCGATCGAGAGGGCCGGGTCGCAGGGCACCGAGAGATCGGCGAGGGCATAGATCGGCACCCGCTGGTCGTAGAGGCCCTGGAGCGTGGCGCGCGGATCATCGGTGCGCAGCAGCGGCCGGGTGTCCTTGTGGCGCACCCGCTGCCAGAGCAGGTCGATGTCGGCATCGAGCCAGAGCGCCACCCCCTCGCGGGCGATCATCTCGCGGTTGCGCTCGGCCAGGAAGGCGCCGCCGCCCGTCGAAAGGATGCCGTGGTGGCTGGTCAGGAGCCGGTGGATCACTTCCGATTCCCGGCGCCGGAAGAAGGGCTCGCCGTCGCGCACGAAGATTTCCGGGATGGTGAGGTTGGCCGCGCGCTCGATCTCGGCGTCGCTGTCGAGGAAGGGCACGCCAAGCCGGGCCGCCAGGGCCTTGCCCACGGCGGTCTTGCCGGCCCCCATCATGCCCACCATCACCACCGTCTTCTTCAGCCTGAAAAGGCGCCGGTCCTTACCCTCGTCGGCCATGCTTTGCTTAAATCCGCTCATTTTTCTCTGAATGACGTGATATTGCGGAAAAGGCCATATATAGAATGGGCCAAAGAACACGACCAGACAGAGCAGGCGAGATGGGCAGACTACTCAAGGCGTTGATTTTCCTTCTATTGATCGGCTTCATCGCGCTTGTCGGCTTTGCCTACCTGGGCCCCTTCTTCGGGGTGGACTTCGCCCCCGAGCAGGTGGAAATCCGGCAGCCCGTCACCCTGACAGACGACTGACGATGCCCCAGCGCGCCCTCTCCCTCGCCTGCGCCACGCTCCTGCTGATCCCCCTGCCCCTGGCGCTCGCCGCCCAGGACAGCGCCGCGCCCGGCGCCGAGGCGCCGCCGCTCTCTGTGATCGACTGGCTTGGCGCCCAGCGGCCCCCCGCCGCCCCCGAGGACGAGCCGGGCGAGGAGCCCGCCGTGGCCACCAGCGCCCTGCCGCCCCAGGTCACCGTGCGCCCCCTGGGCGAGAGCGCGCCGCGCCTCACCGGCCTGGTGCCCGGTGACGTGACCGGCCTGCCCGAGGATCTCTGGGCCGGGAGCGAGGCCGAGGTGCTGCGCAGCCTCATCACCGAGATGCCGGACCTGACCCTGCCAGCGGCCCAGTCCCTACTCTACACCCTGCTCCTGGCCGAGGCGGCGCCGCCGCGCGGCGACCCGGCGGCGGGCGAGAGCCTGGCCCTGGCCCGGGTGTCGGACCTGATGCGCCGCGGCGCCATTGATCCCGCCCTTGCCCTGGTGGAGCAGGTGGGCGTGACCCGCTCGCCCGACCACTTCGATCTCTGGATGGAGCTGTCGCTGCTGGCCGGTACCGAGGACCGGGCCTGCGCGATCCTGCGCGCCGCCCCGCACCTGACGCGCGACTACGGCTTCCGCATCTTCTGCGCCGCCCGCGAGCAGGCCTGGGAGGATGCCGCCCTCACCTTCGGCTCGGCCCAGGCCCTGGGCCTCCTGCCGGACTGGAAGCTCGACCTGATCGACCGCTTCCTCAACCCCGACCTCTTCGAGGAGGCGGAGCCGATGCGGGTGCCGCGCGGCATTGATCCGCTCTCCTTCCGCATGTTCGAGGCCATCGGCGAGCCCCTGCCCAGCGGCTCCCTGCCCCGGCCCTTCGCCAATGCCGATCTGCGTGACCTGGCGGGCTGGAAAGCCCAGCTCGAGGCCGCCGAGCGGCTGGCCCGCGCGGGCGCCCTGCCCGACAACCGCCTGCTGGGCCTCTACACCGAACGCGAACCCGCCGCCTCGGGCGGGGTCTGGGACCGGGTCGCCGCCCTGCGGGACTTCGACACGGCCCTCGCCAGCGGCAGCGCCGAGGCCGTGACCAAGACCCTGCCCCGGGTCTGGGAGGCGATGCAGGAGGCGGAACTGGAGATGACCTTCGTCGGTCTCTTCGCCGAGCCCCTGGCGGAACTGGAACTCTCGGGCCGCGCGGGCACGGTCGCCGAGACCGTGGGCCTTCTCTCCACCCAGTACGAGAGCGCCGCCAGCGGCCGCCCCTCGGAGGACCTGATTGGCGGGCTGGCGCGCGGCGAGGTGACGGGCCGTGCGCCCGAGGACCCCCTGCCCGCCGCCATCCACGCCGCCTTCACCGAGGCCCCGCCGCGCGCCGACCTGGTGAGCGCGGTGCAGGAGCAGCGCCTGGGCGAGACCATCCTGCGCCTCGTCGAGATGCTCCAGGAGGGCACCGAGGGAGACCTCCCCGCCCTGCGCGACGCCCTCGCCACCCTGCGCGCCATCGGGCTGGAGGACGTGGCCCGGCGCGCCGCGCTCCAGCTCATGCTGCTGGAGCGCTAGGCTATGGGCAGCGGCACAGGACACTGGATCTCGGCCTTCCTGGAGGCCGCGGCGGCCGAACTGGGGGCCGCCACCAACACCCAGCTCGCCTATGGCCGGGATCTGAAGGATTTCGCCGCCTACCTGGCCCGCCAGTCGCACGACTTCGCCAGCGCCGGCAGGGGCGAGGTGGAGAACTACCTCGTCCACTGCGACGCCCAGGGCCTGGCCCGCTCGACCCGGGCGCGCCGCCTCTCGGCGATCAAGCAGCTCTACCGCTTCGCCTTCGAGGAGGGGCTGCGGGGCGACAATCCGGCGATCCAGATCGCCGGGCCGGGCCAGGACAAGCGCCTGCCCAAGATCCTCTCCGAGGAGGAGGTGGACCGCCTGCTCACCGCCGCCCGCGGCTCGGGCCGCACCCGCGCCGACCGGCTGCGCAACGTCTGCCTGATGGAACTGCTCTATGCCACGGGGATGCGGGTGACCGAGCTGGTGAGCCTGCCCATCGCCGCCACGCGGGGCGATCCGCGCCTGCTGCTCATCTCGGGCAAGGGCGGCAAGGAAAGGCTCGTGCCCCTCTCGCCGCCCGCCCGCGATGCCCTGGCCGAGTGGCTGGAGGAGCGCGACCGCATGGATGGCGCCGCCCGGGCCAAGCGCAAGCCCGTCTCGCGCTTCCTCTTCCCCTCGCGGGGCAAGTCGGGCCACCTGACGCGGCACCGCTTCTACCTGCTGATCAAGGAATTCGCCGTCTCCGGCGGGGTCGATCCCGGCAAGGTCACGCCCCACACCCTGCGCCACGCCTTCGCCACGCACCTCCTGGCCAACGGCGCCGATCTGCGCGCCATCCAGACCATGCTCGGCCACGCCGACGTGGCCACGACGGAGATCTACACCCACGTCCTGGAGGGCCGCCTCTCGGAGCTGGTGCTGGAGCGTCACCCCCTGGCGCGCGAGGCCCGCGAGGGGGCCGACAGCCAGGAGGGCTGAGGGCCTGGCTCAGCGCAGCTCCGGCGGCACCCGCAGGGCCTCGGGCAGGACCTCCTCCGAGGGCCAGTAGCCGCTCAAGAGCCCCGCGCGGTAGCCCACGGCCAGGCCCGCCGCGGCCATCTCCGCCGCCGCCCCCTCGGCATCGTAGGTGAGCCTCTCGAAGCTCAGGTCATCGCCATCGAGCAGGGCAAAGCGGGTCTCGCGGCCTCCGTCGTGGGGCGGCATGCCGATCACCCCGGCGTTGATCCAGCGGCCCCGGCGCAGCCCCTTCTCGAAGGGGATGCCCGAATGGCCCGCGAGCACCACCTCCACCGGCCCTACCTGCGCCTCCAGCAGGTCCCACTCCGCCTCGAACTCCACCTCGGGCGAGCAGGACCAGAGAAAGCGCGCCACCTCGCTGACGCCGCCGTGCAGGAGGGCGTGGCGGCGGCCCCGGTGGGTGAAGGTCAGGAGCTCCGGCAGGCGGGCCATCCAGGCCCTGTCGGCCCGGCCCAGCATCCGGTCGGCGTGGCCGTACCAGCCCCGGCTCAGGAGATCGCAGGCGGTCCCCTCCTCGAAGCCGCAGCCGCAGTCCTCGGCCCCCTCGGCCAGCTGGATCTCGCAATTGCCCGCCAGGACGGGGCAGCCCAGGGCGCGCACCAGGGCCGTGGTGCGGGCGGGGGCCGCGCAGTAGGCCACCAGATCTCCGGTGCAGATCATCCGGTCGGGCGGAATGCCCAGCTCCCGGGCCCGGGCGATCAGCGCCGCCGTCGCCTGGGCGTTGGAATAGGGGCCGCCGAAGATCAGCAGCGGGCCCGCGAGATCGCCCAGATCAAAGTGCCGCATCGCTTTCTCCCGCCCCTGCCCTTGATTGACGGCGTGACCATGCCCATAACCCTTGCAACCTGCAACATTTGGACCACTCTTTTCATGGAAACCGAGACTGCGCTTCTCGATGGGGCCTTCTGGGCCAGCGCCGGCATCATCCTTCTTCTGCTCGTCCTGTCGGGCTTCTTCTCGGGCTCGGAGACGGCCCTGACCGCCGCCTCGCGCGGCAAGCTGCGGGCCCAGGCCGACAAGGGCTCGGGCGGGGCGGCGCGGGCGCTCAAGATCACCGAGGACAACGAGCGCCTGATCGGCTCGGTCCTGCTCGGCAACAACCTCGTCAACATCCTCGCGGCCTCGCTCGCCACGACCATGTTCACCCGGGTCTTCGGCGAATCCGGCGTGGCCATGGCGACCCTGGTGATGACCCTGCTGGTGCTGGTCTTCGCCGAGGTCCTGCCCAAGACCTACGCCATCACCAACTCCGAGCGCGCCGCCGCCCTGGTCTCGCGCCCGATCAGCCTTGTCGTGCTGGTCTTCTCGCCGGTGGTGAGCGCCGTGCGGCTCTTCGTGCGCGGCGTCCTGCGCGCCTTCGGCGTCCAGATCGACCCCGACAGCAACATCCTCGCCGTGCGCGAGGAGATCGCCGGCGCGCTCCAGCTCGGCCACTCCGAAGGGGTGGTGGAGAAGGAGGACCGGGACCGCATCCTGGGCGCCCTCGACCTGCGCGAGCGCTTCGTGGAGGAGATCATGCTGCACCGCTCGGGCATCGAGATGATCGACGCCGCGAGCGACCCCCAGGAGATCCTGCAGCAGTGTCTCCAGTCCAACCACACCCGCCTGCCGGTCTTCCGCGACGATCCCGAGAACATCGTCGGCGTGATCCACGCCAAGGACCTGCTGCGCGCCATGCACCGGATCATCGGCGACGGCGAGGCCTCCGCCGCCAACCTGATGAAGTTCGACGTGGCCTCGGTGGCCATGAAGCCCTACTTCGTGCCCGAGACCTCGACCCTGGACGAGCAGATGCGCCAGTTCCTGCGCCGCCGCACCCACTTTGCCCTGGTGGTGGATGAGTATGGCTCGCTCCAGGGGCTGATCACCCTGGAGGACATCCTGGAGGAGATCGTGGGCGAGATCACCGACGAGTTCGACCCCGACGCCGAGCACCCGCTGAAGCCGGGCGAGGATGGCCACTACTACGTGGACGGGGCCATGACGATCCGCGACCTCAACCGCGCGACCGACTGGACCCTGCCCGACGAGGAGGCCAACACGGTGGCGGGCCTGGTGATCCACGAGGCCCAGATGATCCCCACGCCGGGGCAGGTCTTTTCCTTCCACGGCTTCCGCTTCGAGGTCATGGCGAAGGACGGCAACCGGATCACCCAGCTGAAGATCCGCCCGCTCTGAGGCCAACCCCGGGGGGCCTTGCGCCCCCCGGACCCCCCGCAGAGTTTATCTGGCAAAACGAAGGTGGGTCAGGCCCGCAGGCGCCGGCCCTGCGGGTCAAAGGGCGGTTCTGCGAGGATGGTGGCCCGGTGCGGGCGGCCCAGGAGCATCACCTCCACCGTCTCGCCCGCCTCGGCCCCCGCGACGAAGCCCAGGGCCAGGGACTGGCCGACCGAGTAGCCGTAGGCGCCCGAGGTGACCCGCCCGATGCCCAGGCCCGCCTTGAAGATCGGCTCGCCGCCCGTGGCATCGGCCTGGGAGGCCTCCGTCTGCTCCGCGTCGAGGGAAAGGAGCACCAGCCTCTCGCGGGCCGGACGCGCCAGCACCTCCTCCAGGGCGGCCCTGTTGAGGAAATCCTTGTCCAGCTTGCAGAGCCGCGCCAGGCCCACCTCCTGGGGCCAGTATTCCGGGGAATACTCCCGCGACCAGGAACCATAGCCCTTCTCCACCCGCAACGACATGAGGGCGCGCGACCCTACCGGGCCGATGCCCTCTTCCGCGCCCGCCGCCGTCAGCGCCGCGAAGAGGGCCGCCTGGTCCTCCGCCCGGCAGTGCAGCTCCCAGCCGAGGTCGCCGGTGAAGCTGACCCGCAGGGCGAGGCAGCGGATGCCCGCGAGATCGAGCCAGCGGCTTGCCATGAAGGGAAAATCCGCCGTCTCCAGCGAGGCGTTGGTGAGGCGCTGGAGCAGGCCGCGGGCGCTGGGCCCCGCGACGTTGAAGCCGCAGGTGCTCTCGGTCAGGCTCTCGAAGGTCGTGCCCTGGGGCAGCGGCAGGGCCCGGAAGAAGCGCTGGTGGTAGCGTTCGGCCATGCCCGAGCCGATGATCCAGAACTCCGTCTCTCCCGTCCGGGTGACGGTGAAATCCCCCGCGATGCCGCCGCGCACCCCGATCAGCGGCGTCAGGCAGGAGCGGCCCACCGCCTTGGGCATGTGGTTGGCGAAGAGCGCCTCGAGCCAGTCCTCGGCCCCCGGCCCCGAAACCCGGTACTTGGCGAAGTTGGAGATGTCGATGATCCCGGCGCGCGCGCGCAGCATGCGGCACTCCTCGCCGACCCGGTGCCACCAGGGCTGGCGGGTGAAGCCCTCGGTGACATCCTCCGCGCCCACCGGCGCGCCGTAGTAGAGGGGATGTTCCCAGCCGTAGTTGAGCCCGAAGACCGCGCCAAGCGCGCGCTGGGCGGCGTAGGCCGGGCGGCGGCGCAGGGGGCGGCCCGCGCTGCGTTCCTCGTTGGGGAAGTGGATCTTGAAGCGGTGGGCGTACTGGTCCCCCACCCGCGCCCTGGTGAAGGCGGCATCGGCCCAGGCGCCGAAGCGGGCCACGTCCCAGGCAAACATGTCGTAGCGGCTTTCGCCCGTGGTGATCCAGTCGGCCGCCAGGAGACCCATGCCGCCGGACTGGGAGAAGCCCGGGATGATGCCGTTGCAGCAGAAGTAGTTGCTGAGCTCCGGCACGGGGCCGAAGAGGACGTTGCTGTCGGGCGACCAGATCATCGGCCCGTTGATGACCCGCTTGATGCCCGCCGCGCCCACTGCGGGCACCCTTTCGATGGCGCGCAGCATGTTCTCCTCGATGCGCTCCAGATCGTCGGCGAAGAGCTCGTGGCCGAAGTCCTGCGGCGTGCCGCCCTCGGCCCAGAAGCGCAGGTCCCGCTCGTAGGCCCCCACCAGCAGGCCCTTGCCCTCCTGGCGCAGGTAGTATTCGCCGTCCCGGTCGGCCACCGAGGGCAGGCGCCGGTCGAGCGCCGCCACCTCGGCGATGGTCTCGGTCACGAAATACTGGTGCTCGGTTGGTTGCAGCGGCAGGGTGAGGCCCGCCAGGGCCGCCACCTCGCGGCCCCAGAGGCCCGCGGCGTTGACCACCCACTGGGTATGGATCTCGCCCTTCGCGGTGCGGACGATCCAGCTCCCGTCGGGCTGGGGCTCCGTTCCCGTCACCGGGCAGAAGCGGTGAATCTCCGCCCCCCTCTGGCGCGCCCCCACCGCATAGGCGTTGGTCACGCCCGAGGGGTCCACGTTGCCGCCGTTCTCCTCGAACATGATGCAGCGGATGCCCTCGAAGTTGACCAGGGGGTGCAGCGCCTCGGCCTCTTCCCGGTCCACCTCGCGGAAGGGCAGCCCGTAGTACTTCGCCTTGGCCGCCTGGAGGCGCAGCTGGTGTTCGCGCGCCTCGGTCTGGGCGAGGTAGAGCGAGCCGGGCTGGAAGATGCCGCAGGACTGGCCGGTCTCCGCCTCCAGTTCGCGGTAGAGGTCCATCGTGTAGTTCTGGATGCGGGTGATGTTGTTGTTGTCGTGCAGCCCGTGGATGTTGGCCGCCGCGTGCCAGGTGGAGCCGGAGGTGAGCTCGTCGCGCTCGAGCAGGACCACCTCGGTCCAGCCGGCCTTGGCCAGGTGGTAGAGGATGGAGCAGCCGATGAGGCCGCCCCCGATCACGACGGCCTGGGCCTGGGTGCGCATGGGCTTTCCTTTTGCGGGTCTCTTGCGGCCAGACTGTCGCGCCTGTCGGCACGGCAATTGCACGGCACCGACATGGGGCGTCGCAGACGGGGGATGGGCGGGCCTTTCGCGGCCCGGGGCGGATGGCTCAGGCTGCCTCTTCCCCCGCCTCGGCGGCGCGCAGGATCTCGGGCGGCACGGCCTGGCGCAGGCGCTCGCGGTCGCGCGGGAAGCTGAGGCCCGCCAGGGCCCGGCGGGTCACCACCACGGCGGCCTCGCGGGCGGCGGCGCTGAGGCCCCTGTCGCCCTGGTTCATCAGCCCGCAGAGGGCCCGCTGGAGCCTGAGCTGGACCTCGAAGAGGTGCTCGGCGTCACGCGCCAGGGCGTAGAAGCCGTCCTCCATCAGGTCCATGGGATCGAGCGGGCGGACGTGCAGCCGGTCCAGCACCTCGCTCTCGCGCTCCTTTGAGACCTCGTCCTCGTAGTAGGTGAGGACGCGGGCGATGCGGGTCACCATGTCGATCGCCGTGCCGGGATCGTTGATCCCCGGCGAGAGGGCGCGGGAGGCCACCTCGCTCATGGTGATGAGGCCGAAGCGGGGGTCCTGATCGTAGTTGCGCACGTCCGAGATGACGAGGTTCACCTCCAGGGCCTCCTCGAAGCTCTCGTGCTTGGCCTCCTTGGGCCGGGCCTCGCCGCAGTCCCGCACGTGGGCCAGGGCCTCCCCCTCGAAGACGAAGGTGCCGATGGCCAGGTCGAAGAAGACCTCGAGGCCGTGCGCCTCGGCGGCCTGCTGCAGGGCCTCGGGGTAGAGCACCTGGACATAGCCGGTGCGGTGGGCGGGGATGGCACGCAGACCCTCGGGCAGATCGCCCTGCAACGCGTTGGCCCCCAGGCAGGGGTTGCGCAGGCGGTCTTCGAAGGACTCCTGCGTGGCCCTTTCCAGGTGCCGCGCGGTGGCGATGAGGGAGCCCAGGGTCTGGAGGTGCAGGGTCCAGCGGATGAGGTAGATGACGATGCCCGCGATGACCACGGCGGTCATGAAGAAGAGCACCACGGCGCTCTGGTCGGTGAAGACGTCGAGCTCGCGCAGGACGATGGCGGTGAGGGCGTAGACATAGGCGCCGATGAAGACGGCGAGCACGTTCTGGGTCGTCCGGTCCTCGATGATGAGGCGGTGGACGCGCGGCGTCCACTGCTGCGAGGAGGCGCGGTAGACCGTCACCATGACGGTGAGCGAGAAGGTGGTGACCGCCAGCATGGCATTGGCGATGATCCCCAGCAGCCGGTCGGCCGAGCTGCCGTCGAGCTTCAGGCCCAGCTCATCCGGCAGGATGGTGCGGACGAAGGGCGCGATGCCCAGGACGACAAAGGCCAGCAGGCCCATCAGCACCACGCGCACCCAGAGCTTGCGGGTGACCTGGCGCGAGAGCCGGAGCAGGGTCCGGGGGGTGAGGGTCTTGAGGCGCATGGGGCTTGAGATAGGCCGCGCCGCAGCCCCGCCAATGGCGCGCGCGCGAAACCCGACCCCGGCCCGGAACCGACATTTCCTGTCGCGTTCGGCCATGCCGGGGGGCCCCCCGGGGGCAAGAAGGAGGGGCAGGCAAGGGAGGCGAGGATGCAGACAGAGACCCGGGTTCTGGTGATCGGCGGCGGCGTGGTGGGGGCCAGCGTGCTCTACCACCTGACCAAGCTGGGCTGGTCCGACGTGATGCTGGTGGAGCGCTCGGACCTCACCTCCGGCTCCACCTGGCATGCGGCGGGGGGCTTCCACACCCTCAACGGCGACACCAACATGGCCGCGCTCCAGGGCTACACCATCCGGCTCTACCGCGAGCTGGAGGAGATCACCGGGCTTTCCTGCGGGCTGCACCATGTCGGCGGGGTGACCCTGGCCGACAACCGGGACCGCTTCGACATGCTCCTGGCGGAGCGGGCCAAGCACCGCTTCATGGGGCTGGAGACGGAGATCGTCGGCCCCGAGGAGATCGCCAGGATCGCCCCGGTGACCAACCTGGAGGGCATCATCGGCGCCCTCTACGATCCGCTCGACGGGCACCTGGACCCCTCGGGCACCACCCACGCCTATGCCAAGGCGGCCCGCATGGGGGGCGCCACGATCGAGACCCACTGCATGGTGCGGGAGACCAACCAGCGCCCCGACGGGACCTGGGACGTGGTGACCGACCGGGGCACCATCCACGCCGAGCACCTGGTGAACGCGGGCGGCCTCTGGGCACGCGAGGTGGGGGCCATGGCGGGGGTCTACTTTCCCCTGCACCCGATGGAGCATCAGTACCTGTTGACCGAGCCGGTGCCCCTGATCGAGGAGATGCTGTCCGAGGGCCGCGAGCACCCCCACGTGATGGACCCGGCGGGCGAATCCTACCTGCGCCAGGAGGGCCGCGGCCTTTGCATCGGCTTCTACGAACAGTCCTGCCGCCCCTGGGCCGTGGGGGGCACCTCCTGGGACTTTGGCCAGGATCTGCTGCCCGACGACTTCGACAAGATCGAGGACTCCATCGCCTTTGCCTACCGGCGCTTCCCGGCGCTGGAGCGGGCCGGCGTGAAGAACGTGATCCACGGCCCCTTCACCTTTGCCCCCGATGGCAACCCGCTGGTGGGCCCGGTGCCGGGGATGCGCAACTACTGGTCCGCCTGCGGGGTCATGGCGGGCTTCTCCCAGGGCGGCGGCGTCGGCCTGACGCTGGCCCAGTGGATGATCGAGGGCGAGCCCGAGCGCGACGTGATGGCCATGGACGTGGCCCGCTTCGGGGACTGGATCACGCCGGGCTACACCCTCCCGAAGGTGATCGAGAACTACCAGAAACGCTTCTCCGTCTCCTACCCGAACGAGGAGCTGCCCGCCGCGCGCCCGCACCGCACGACGCCCATGTACGACATCTTCACCGGGCTCGGCGCCGTCTGGGGCCAGCAGTACGGGCTGGAGGTGGCGAACTACTTTGCCAGGGAAGGCGAGCCCGCCTTCGAGACCCCCTCCTTCCGCCGCTCTGACGCCTTTGCCGCCACGGGCCGCGAGGTGCGGGCGGTGCGCGCGGGCGTGGGCATCAACGAGGTGCAGAACTTCGGCAAGTACCGCGTCAGCGGCCCCGGCGCGCGGGCCTGGCTGGACCGGGTGATGGCCGGCCGGGTGCCCGCCGAGGGGCGCCTCTCGCTCACCCCGATGCTTTCCGAACGGGGGCGGCTGATCGGCGACTTCACCATCTCCTGCCTCGGCCCGGAGGAGTTCCAGCTCACCGCCTCCTACGGCGCCCAGGCCTTTCACATGCGCTGGTTCCAGCGCCAGGCGGCGCCCGACGTCCGGGTCGAGAACATCTCGGACCGGCGCACGGGCTTCCAGATCGCCGGCCCCCGGGCGCGCGAGCTGCTCCAGGCCTGCACCCTGACGGATGTCTCCGCCCTGCGCTTCCTCGACGTGCGGCCCCTGGTGGTGGGCCAGGTCTCCTGCCTTGTCCAGCGCGTCAGCTACACGGGCGACCTGGGCTTCGAAATCTACTGCGACGCCATGGACCAGCGCGCCCTCTGGGCCAGCCTCTGGGCGGCGGGGCAACCCCTGGGGCTGGTGCCCTTCGGCATGAGGGCCATGATGTCCCTGCGGCTGGACCGCTTCTTCGGCTCCTGGATGGCCGAATTCTCGCCCGACTACACGGCGGCGGAGACCGGGCTGGACCGTTTCATCAGCTTCAAGAAGAACGTCGATTTCATCGGCCGCGCCGCCGCTGAGCGGGAGCGGGAGAGCCCGCCGGGCCGGGTGCTGGCCACCTTCGAGGTCGAGGCGGAGGATGCCGACGTCCAGGGCTACGAGCCGATCTGGCTGGAGGGCGAGGTCGTCGGCTTCTGCACCTCGGGCGGCTATTCGCACCACGCGGAGAAGTCCGTCGCCCTGGGCTTCGTCCCGCGCGCGCGGGCCGCGGCGGGGCTGGCGGTGGAGATCGAGATCCTGGGCCAGATGCGGTCCGCCCGGCTCATCACCGAGCCGCTCCTTGATCCCGAGGGGGCGCGGCTGCGCGGCTGAGCTGCGAGCGCCGAAAGGGGATGCGGCGGGGCGCGCGGCGCTCTAGGCTGGCGCCATGAAGGACTTTCCCCTGATCCTGCTCGCCGCCGGCGCCTCCCGCCGCATGGGCGGGCGCGACAAGCTGCTGGAGGAGATCGCGGGCGAGCCGCTGCTGCGCCGTCTGGCCGCGCGCGCCCGGGCGGCGACCTCGGGGCCGCTGATCGTCGCCCTGCCCCCGCCGCCGCACCCGCGCTACCAGGCCCTTGCCGGGCTGGAACTGCTCTGCCTGCCGGTGATGGCGGCCGCCGAGGGGATGAACGCCTCTCTCCGCACCGCCGTCGCCGCCCTGCCCGAGGGGTGCCCCTGGGCCATGGTGCTGCTGGCGGACCTGCCGGAGCTAGAGACGGCGGACCTTCAGAAGGTGGCCGCGGCGGTGGCGCCGGAGACCGGCAAGCGCATCTGGCGCGGCGCCACGGAGAGCGGCAAGCCGGGCCATCCGATAGTCTTTCACCGCGATCTCTTCGACCAGATCAGGGGCCTGACGGGCGATGGCGGGGCGCGCTCCGTCGTGGCGGCGGCGGGGGACAGGGTGCAGCTCGTGCCGCTGGAAGGCGAGCGCGCCCGCACCGACCTCGACACGCCCGAAGCCTGGGCCGCCTGGCGCGCCACGCAGGGAAACTAGCCCGCGGGCACGATCCGGTAGACAGTGCCCCGGGGCGCCGAGATGAACCAGATGGCCCCCTCCGGCCCCTCCACCACGTCCCGCACGCGGGCCGTCTCGGGCGCCTTGATCTGTTCCAGCTCGCGCAGGGGATCGCCGCCGAGCCGGGCGAGGTAGTCGAACTTGAGCGAGCCCACGAAGATCTGGCCGCGCCACTGCGGGAAGAGCGTGCCGGAATAGACCAGCAGCCCCGAGGGCGCCATGGAAGGGTCCCAGTAGTGCTGCGGCTGCTCCATGCCCGGCTTGGCGGTGCCCTCGCCGATCTTGGCGCCCGAGTAGTGGCGCCCGTAGGAGATCACCGGCCAGCCGTAGTTGGCCCCCCGGCGCACCAGGTTCACCTCGTCGCCGCCGCGCGCGCCGTGCTCCGAAAGCCAGAGGTTGCCCGCCAGGTCCAGCCCCGCGCCCTGGGGGTTGCGGTGCCCGTAGGACCAGATTTCCGGCAGGATGTCCGCCTGGCCGAGGAAGGGGTTGTCATCGGGCACCGAGCCGTCGCGGTTGACGCGGATGACGCTGCCGTTGTGGCGGCTCCGGTCCTGGGCGGAGGGACGATCCCCGCGATCGCCGATGGTCAGGTAGAGGCTGCCATCGGGCGCCTCCACCACCCGGCTCCCGAAGTGGCGCCCGCCCGAGGAGCCGGGCTTCATGGCAAAGAGCTCGCGCAGCTCCTCCAGCCGCGTGCCATCCTCCGAAAGCCGCGCCCGGGCCAGGGCCGTGCCCGCGCCGCCGCCCGCCTGAGGCTTGGCGTAGGTCAGGAAGAGCAGCCGCGAGCTTGCGAAATCGCGCGCCAGGGTGATGTCCAGGAGGCCGCCCTGCCCCGTCACGGCGACCTCCGGCAGGCCCGAGACGGTGCCGCTGCGGCCCTCGCGCGCCAGGATCAGGCGGCCGCCGCGTTCCGTCACCAGGGCGCCGCCGCCCGGCAGGGGCGCCACGGCCCAGGGCTCGTCCAGGCCGGTGATCAGCGGTTCGATGCGCCAGCCCTCCTGGGCGGCGGAGAGGCCGGGCGCGGCCAGCAGGGTGAGCAGCAGGAGGCGGCGGAGGGCCTTGAACATCTTCTTGCTCCTTCGACAAGGACTGTACCGCATCAGAGGCTAAGGGCCTTGCCGCCTTTGTCCAGTCACCTCTGCGTGCCGGGCGCAAGCCAAGGCCAGAGGGCACAGAAATCGCTTTTCTTTTGACAAGCCATTGCCTACTTTCGCCTGCGAACATTCTGTTCCAACTAGGGAGAAACCAATGAAAAAGATGCTTATGGCCACAACGGCCGCGGCACTGGTGGCAGGGGCGGCCTTGGCCGACGGCCACGCGAAGGAAGTCAAGATCGGGATCGAGTTCGGCTTTACCGGGCCGATTGAATCGCTGACCGGCCCGATGGCGGGCGGCGCCGAGCTGGCCATGAAGGAAGTGACCGACAGCGGCCTGCTGCTGGACGGCGCCAAGGTGACCCCGCTGCGCGCCGATTCCGGCTGCATCGACAACGGCCTGGCGGTCTCCTCGGCCGAACGTCTGATCGCCGACGGCATCAGCGGCCTGATCGGGGCCGACTGCTCGGGCGTGACGGGTGCCGTGCTGCAGAACGTCGCCATTCCGAACGGCATGGTCATGATCTCGCCCTCCGCCACCTCCCCCGGCCTGACCACGATGGAAGACAACGGTCTTTTCTTCCGCACCTCCCCCTCGGACGCCCGTGAAGGCGAGGTGATGGCCGAGATCCTGCAGGAGCGCGGCATCGAATCCATCGCCCTGACCTACACCAACAACGACTACGGCAAGGGCCTGGCGGACGCGATCGAGAGCTCCTTCAAGGCGGTCGGCGGTGAAGTGACCATCGTTGCCGCGCACGAGGACGGCAAGGCCGACTACTCCGCCGAAGTGGGCGCCCTGGCCTCCGCCGGTGGTGACCTGCTGGTCGTCGCGGGCTACCTGGACCAGGGTGGCGCGGGCATCATCAAGTCGGCCCTCGACGCCGGCGCCTGGGACACCTTCGGCCTGCCCGGCGGCATGATCGGGGAGAACCTGCCCAAGAACATCGGCCCGGATCTCGATGGCTCCTTCGGCCAGATCGCCGGTTCGCAGGGCGAGGGCATCGACACCTTCGCCAAGATGGCGGAAGAGGCCGGCTTTGACGGCACCTCGCCCTATGCGCCGGAATCCTATGACGCGGCGGCGCTCTTCATGCTGGCCATGCAGGCGGCGGGCTCCATGGACCCGGCCGACTACAAGGACAAGATCCTCGAGGTGGCCAACGCCCCCGGCACCGAGATCTACCCCGGCGAGCTGGCCAAGGCGCTTGAGCTGATCGCGGCCGGTGAGGATGTCGACTACGTTGGCGCCTCGGCGGTCGAGCTGGTCGGCCCGGGCGAAGCGGCGGGCACCTACCGCATGATCGAGGTCCGCGACGGCGTGAACGAGACCATCGGTTTCAAGTAAGATACCCGTGTTGAGCGAAGTGCAGCCCGCCCCAGCGCGGGCTGCATTTGCATATAAGCCACAACAAGATCGCCAAGATCTGCCGTCCGACAGGGGCGGGAAAGGGACATAGCCCATGGCGCACCAAGAAGAGCACATGATCGTCGTTGACGATGTGCACAAGCATTTCGGCGGCTTCCACGCGGTGGATGGTGCCAGCCTGACCATCGACCGCGGCTCCATCACCGGCCTGATCGGCCCCAACGGCGCCGGAAAAACCACTCTTTTCAACGTGATCGCCGGGGTGCTCAAGCCCACCTCGGGCCGGGTCTACATGGCGGGCGAGGACATCACCGGCCTGCCCCCGCACGAGCTTTTTCACAAGGGCCTGCTGCGGACCTTCCAGATCGCCCACGAATTCCACTCCATGTCCTGCCGCGAGAACCTGATGATGGTGCCCGGCGGCCAGTCCGGCGAGAGCCTCTGGAACACCTGGTTCGGGCGCAAGCGCATCGCCGACGAGGAGCGCGCCCTGCGCGCCAAGGCCGACGAGGTGATGGAGTTCCTCACCATCGAGCACCTGGCGGACCAGAAGGCGGGCCAGGTCTCGGGCGGGCAGAAGAAGCTGCTGGAGCTGGGCCGCACCATGATGGTCGATGCCCAGATCGTCTTCCTCGACGAGGTCGGCGCCGGGGTGAACCGGACGCTTCTGAACACCATCGGCGACGCCATCCTGCGGCTCAACCAGGAGCGCGGCTACACCTTCGTGGTGATCGAGCACGACATGGATTTCATCGGCCGCCTCTGCGACCCGGTGATCTGCATGGCCGAGGGCCACGTGCTGGCGACCGGCACGCTGGACGAGATCAAGGCCAACGAGCAGGTGATCGAGGCCTACCTGGGCACCGGGCTCAAGAACAAGGGCAAGGTCACGGCATGAGCGGGCCCGCGCTCTTCCTGGTCTGGCACGGGGCGCCCGAAAGCGCCGTGAGCCTGGGCGAGGAGAGCCACCCCCTCTCGGCGGGTCTCTTCATGGTGCGCTCCGAGCGCACCCTGTCGCGGCTCTATCACGCCATCAAGTATCAGCTTCCCCCGGACACGGCCCTGATGGTCGCCCCCCTGGCGGAAGCCCCGAAATTCAAAGGCATGGCCGAGGGCGCGCTGAAATGGCTGCGCACCGGACCATGAGACGCAAGACAGCGGCGGGGCCCGACCCCCGCCAGAACGGAGAGAAGCCATGAGCGGCAATCCCTACAAGGACGATCGGGGCAACAAGGATGTCTCGATCGCCAACCCCAAGGGCATGGGAAGCGAGATCCCCAGGCACCGCGGCGGCAGCCGCCCCGCCCCCGGCGGGCCCTTCCTGATCGGCGACAGCATGACGGCCGGCTACGGCTCGGGCCCGGACATCCTGCATGACTGCACCATCGCCGTGGACCGCGGCGAGATCGCCGTCATCGTCGGGCCCAACGGGGCCGGCAAGAGCACCGGCATGAAGGCCGTCTTCGGGATGCTCGACATGCGCCAGGGCCACGTGCGTCTGGACGGTGAGGACATCACCGACCTCAGCCCCCAGGACAGGGTGGCCAAGGGCATGGGCTTCGTGCCCCAGACCTCCAACATCTTCACCTCCATGACGGTGGAGGAGAACCTGGAGATGGGCGCCTTCATCCGCACCGACGATTTCTCCGACACCATGGCCCAGGTCTATGACCTCTTCCCGATCCTCAAGGAGAAGCGCTACCAGGCGGCGGGCGAGCTTTCCGGCGGGCAGCGCCAGCAGGTGGCCGTGGGCCGGGCGCTGATGACCCAGCCCAAGGTCCTGATGCTGGACGAACCCACCGCCGGGGTCAGCCCCATCGTGATGGACGAGCTCTTCGACCGGATCATCGAGGTGGCGCGCACCGGCATCCCGATCCTGATGGTGGAGCAGAACGCGCGCCAGGCGCTGGAGATCGCCGACAAGGGCTACGTGCTGGTGCAGGGGCGCAATGCCTACAGCGGGACGGGCAAGGAACTCCTTGCCGACGAAGAAGTCCGCAAATCTTTCCTGGGGGGCTGAGGCCATGGATTTTCTCAACGCAATCGTGGCCTTCGCCAACTACGTCTTCGTGCCGGGGGTGGCCTACGGCTCGCAGCTCGCGCTCGGCGCCCTCGGGGTCACCCTCGTCTACGGCATCCTGCGCTTCTCGAACTTCGCCCACGGCGACACCATGGCCCTGGGCGCCATGGCGACGGTGCTCATGACCTGGCTCTTCCAGTCCTGGGGCCTGAGCCTCGGGGTCCTGCCCACGGCCCTGCTCGCCCTGCCCTTCGGCATCCTTTTCTGCATCGGCCTGCTGCTGGTGACGGACCGGGGGGTCTATAAGTTCTACCGCGAGAAGAAGGCCAAGCCGGTGATCCTGGTGATCGTCTCGCTCGGCATCACCTTCATCTACAACGGGGTGACGCGCTTCATCATCGGGGCGGACGACCAGAACTTCTTCGATGGCCAGCGCTTCATCATTTCCGCCCGTGATTTCAAGGAGATGACGGGCCTCGATGAGGGCCTTTCCTTCAAGACGACGCAGGGCATCACGATCGTCACGGCGATCATCGTCGTGGCGCTGCTCTTCTGGTTCCTCAACAAGACCCGGGCGGGCAAATCCATGCGGGCCTACTCGGACAACGAGGATCTGGCGCTCCTCTCGGGCATCAACCCCGAACGGGTGGTGATGATCACCTGGATCATCGTCGCCTGCCTCGCCACCACGGCGGGGGTGCTCTACGGCCTCGACAAGAGCTTCAAGCCCTTCACCTACTTCCAGCTCCTGCTGCCGATCTTCGCCTCGGCCATCGTCGGCGGCCTGGGCAACCCGGTGGGGGCCATCGCCGGCGGCTTCGTCATCGCCTTCTCGGAGGTGACCATCACCTACGCCTGGAAGAAGATCCTGGTCTACCTGATGCCCGATCCGCTGGAGCCCTCGGGCCTCGTCCAGCTGCTCTCGACGGACTACAAGTTCGCGGTCAGCTTCGTGATCCTCCTGATCGTCCTACTCTTCAAGCCTACGGGCCTTTTCAAGGGGCAAGCGGTATGAACGACACCCTCAAGAACACGGCCCTCTTCGGGGTCATCGCCCTGCTCATCATCTACGTGGGCTTCGCCCAGAGCTGGAACTCGGCCCTGCTGATCGTCGCCATGGGGCTCATCTCGGCCATCATGGCGCTCGGGGTGAACCTGCAATGGGGCTTCGCCGGCCTCTTCAACGTGGGCGTCATGGGCTTTGTCGCCCTCGGCGGCCTGGCCGCCGTGCTGGTCGGCATGCCCCCCACCGAAGGAGCCTTCGCCGCGGGCGGCTGGGGCATCCTTGGCGCCCTGGCCCTCGGGGCCGGGACCATCGGCCTCGCCATCTACCTCTACCGCCGCCTGGCGCCGGGGGTGACCCGGACCCTGGTGCTGATCGCCGTCCTGGTGGCCGGCTTCTTCCTCTTCCGCGGCCTTCTCGACCCGTCGGTTGAGCGCATCGAGGCCATCAACCCGGCCGAGACGGGCTATCTCGGCGGGCTCGGCCTGCCGGTGCTGATCGCCTGGCCGGTGGGCGGGCTTTTCGCCGCCGGGGCCGCTTGGGTGATCGGCAAGACGGCCCTCGGCCTGCGCTCGGATTACCTGGCCATCGCCACCCTGGGCATCGCCGAGATCATCATCGCGGTGCTGAAGAACGAGGACTGGCTGACCCGCGGCGTGAAGAACGTGATCGGCGTGCCGCGCCCCGTTCCCTACGAGATCGACCTGCAGAACGATCCCGCCTTCGTGGAACGGGCGGCGGGCCTCGGCTTCAGCCCGGTGGAGGCCTCGACCCTCTGGGTCAAGGTGCTCTACATCGCCCTCTTCGCGGTGGTCCTGCTGGTCCTCATGTGGATGGCCCAGCGGGCGCTGCACTCGCCCTGGGGCCGGATGCTCCGCGCGATCCGTGACAACGAGGTGGCGGCCGAGGCCATGGGCAAGGATGTCACCGCGCGCCACCTCCAGGTCTTCATCCTGGGCTCGGCCGTCTGCGGCATCGCCGGCGCCATGATGACCACCATGGACAGCCAACTCACCCCCGGCACCTACCAGCCCCTGCGCTTCACCTTCCTGGTCTGGGTGATGGTGATCGTCGGCGGGTCCGGCAACAACCTGGGCGCGGTCCTGGGCGGCTTCCTGATCTGGTTCCTCTGGGTCCAGGTGGAGCCCATGGGCCTCTGGCTGATGAACCTGGTGACGGCCGGCATGGCCGAGGGCTCGGCCCTCAAGGCGCACCTGATCGACAGCGCCGCCCACATGCGGCTCCTGACCATGGGCCTGGTGCTGCTCCTGGTGCTGCGCTTCAGCCCGCGCGGCCTGATCCCCGAGAAGTAGGCGGGCGGCAGGGGCCCCTTCCCCTGCCCCCATCCCTTCTTTTGCAGGCCAAAATATCCTGGGGGGTCCGGGGGGCAAAGCCCCCCGGCCTCGCCCGCCCTCTCAGCGCCCCTTGAAGAGCCCGCCCAGCAGCCCCCGCACCAGGCGCCGCCCGGTCGTGCCGCGCAGCTCCTTGATCACCGCCTGGGCCATGGCGCCGCCGATCTCCTGGCTCATGGAGCGGCGCGCGGGCCGGGCGCTGGAACGGCCGACGCGGCTGCCGCTGTAGCGCCGGGCGCTGTTGAACTCGCGCTCCGCCGGACTCTCCGCCGCCTCGGCCGCCGCCTCCGCCTGTTCGGCCTCGGCGGCCGCCCGCGCGGCCCTCTCCTTGAGCATCTCGTAGGCCGAGGCCCGGTCGAGCGCCCGGTCGTAGGTGGCGGCGAGCGGTGAGGCGCGCATCACCTCGGCCCGCTCCGCCGCGCTGATCGGGCCGAGCTGGGAGGCGGGGGGCCGGATCAGGGTGCGCTCGACCACGCCGGGCACGCCCTTCTTCTGTAAGAAGGAAGTGACGGCCTCGCCCACCCCCACCTCGCGGATCGCCGCCTCGGTGTCGAAGCGGGGGTTCTCGCGGTAGGTCTCGGCGGCCTGGCGCAGGGCGCGGCGGTCGCGGGCGGTGAAGGCGCGCAGGGCGTGCTGCACCCGGTTGCCGAGCTGGCCGAGGATGTCCTCGGGCACGTCTTCGGGGTTCTGGGTGACGAAGTAGACGCCGACCCCCTTGGAGCGGATCAGCCGGGCCACCTGCTCCACCTTGTCGACAAGCGCCTTGGGGGCATCCTCGAAGAGCAGGTGCGCCTCGTCGAAGAAGAAGACCAGCTTCGGTTTGTCGGGGTCGCCCACCTCGGGCAGCTCCTCGAAGAGCTCGGAGAGCAGCCAGAGCAGGAAGGTGGCATAGAGCTTGGGCGCCGCCATGAGCCTGTCGGCGGCGAGGATGCTGATCTGGCCCCGGCCCTCGGGATCGTGGCGCATGAGGTCCGAGAGTGCGAGGGCGGGCTCGCCGAAGAATCCCTCGGCGCCCTGGGTTTCCAGCACCAGCAGGCGGCGCTGGATGGCCCCGATGGAGGCGGTGGAGATGTTGCCGTAGCGCAGCGAGAGGTCGCGCGCCCGCTCGCCGATCCAGACCAGCAGGGCCTGCAGGTCCTTCAGGTCGAGCAGCGGCAGGCCCTCCTCGTCGGCCAGGCGGAAGGCGATGTTGAGGATGCCCTCCTGGGCCTCCGAGAGGTCCAGCAGGCGGCCCAGCAGGAGCGGCCCCATCTCCGAGATGGTGGTGCGCAGGGGGTGGCCCTGCGCGCCGTAGAGATCCCAGAAGGTGACGGGAAAGCCCTGGTAGGTGTAGTCGTCGAAGCCGATTTTCCGGGCCCGGCTGGTGAAGGCTTCGTGCAGCTTGAAGTCGGCGCTGCCGGGCTTGGCGAGGCCCGAGAGATCGCCCTTCACGTCCGACAGGAAGACCGGGACGCCCTGGTTGGAAAAGCCCTCGGCGAGGATCTGGAGGGTGACCGTCTTTCCGGTGCCGGTGGCCCCGGCGATGAGCCCGTGGCGGTTGGCGTAGCCGAGCTTGAGGAATTGCTTTTCGCCGTAGTCGGGGCCGCCGCCGCCGATGAAGATCTCCGCGTCCATGTGGCCCTCCGCTGCCCTCGCGCCTGCGCTGCGCGGGGTCAGCATACTTGCTTAACCTCTTTGTGCCATCCTGATTTCCGCCTTCCCGGCCCTGTCCTTGGCCGGTGAAGGGACTTCCTCCCTGTCAGACTGGCCGCGCCCCGGGCGCGGCCCTTTTTTCTCCGCCAGCCGGGGGAGTTAGCCGCCGCCAGAGTGCCCCTGGGTGAGGTGAAAAAGACTGTTGACCGGGGCCCGGGGGCTTTGTAACGTCGCGTCATAAATCGGCGAAGTCCGATGGGGAGACGAAGTTGGAAAAGAGGATGCGTCGCGCGTCCTCTTTTTCAGTTTGGGCCCCGCCCGGCTGTCGGGGTGCCCCGGCGGTCGGCGGATTGTCGCTTTTTCCGCGCGCGGCCCGGTGGCCCGCGCCCCTGACATCCGGCGCCCCGCGTGCTAGAGGGCCGCAAAGGACAACAAGTTGGAATGATGACCGATATGAGCAAGCTTTTCACCGCCCTGCCGATCTGCGCCGCCCTGATGCTGGGCACCGCCACCGCCGGCTGGAGCCAGAGCAGCACCGCGCCGGTCAAGAAACCGGAAGAGACCCAGGCCGAGGCGACCGAGGAAGCCACCACCGAAGAAAGCGGCACGGGCCGCGCCGCCGAGGTCGAGGGCCAGCTGAGCCTGGGCGAGGATGCCGCCGCCGAGAGCGAGCTGGGCAAGCCCTACACGCGCGAGACCATCGGCGCCTGGGAGCTGCGCTGCATCCGCACCGAGGAGGAGCAGGACCCCTGCCAGATGTACCAGCTGATGGATGACGGCCAGGGCGCCCCGGTGGCCGAGGTGTCGCTCTTCCGGCTGCCCGGGGACGGCAAGGCCGAAGCCGGCGCCACCGTGATCGTGCCGCTCGAGACCGCCCTGCCCCGCCAGCTCACCCTCGCCGTCGATGGCGGCAAGGCGCGGCGCTATCCTTATGCCTTCTGCAACCAGGTGGGCTGCTACGTGCGCCTGGGCCTGACCGCCGAGGACGTGGCCGCCTTCAAGCGCGGCAAGGAAGCCGTCATCACCATCGTGCCGGCCCTGGCGCCGGACCAGACAGTGGACCTGACGCTTTCGCTCGATGGCTTCACCGCCAGCTACGACAAGGTTTCCGTGATCGAGCAGTAAGCGCCGACAGATAGACCGATGCGGGGCCGTCCTTCGGGGCGGCCCTTTGCTTTTGGGGCCTCAGTCCGCGCGCTCCAGGTGCCAGACCTGCTCCACCGGGTAGTCGCGCGCCCAGTCCGCCGGGACGCAGCCGCGCGTGCCCTCGACCCCGGGCGGGGCATAGAGCTCCTGGTAGCGCAGGATGCGGAAGCCGATCTCCGCAAAGAGCGCCATCCAGTCGGCCTGGGTGAGGTTGAAGCAGATGCCGCTTGGCTCGATCGGCACCTCCGTCCAGTCGGCGCCCCACATGGCGCGGTAGGGCCGGTGCAGGTGCCTGTTGGCCGGGGCGCCGTCCAGCGGCGCGCAGATCAGCGAGATCGGGTGGTTGCCGAGGAAGGTGAGCCGCCCGCCGGGGCGCAGCAGGCGGTGGGCCTCGGCCAGCCAGAGGGCGGGCGGACACCAGATGGCGGCGCCATATTCGGAGATGGCGAAATCGAAGGCGCCGCCGGGCAGACCCGTTGCCTCGGCATTTGCCTCCAGGAAGGTGATCTCGGCCCCCGCCTCCGCCGCCAGGCGGCGCGCCGTGGCGAGCTGTTCAGTGGAGATGTCGAGCGCCGTGACCTGCGCCCCGCGCCGCGCCATCCAGCCCGCCACGTAGCCGGTGCCGCAGCCCAGCTCCACCGCGCGCAGGCCCTGCATCTCGTCGGGGAGGATCTTCAGCTCGGCCTCGGGGTTGCCCCAGCTGCCCCATTCGGGCGTCGGGGCGGCCCAGAGGCGGGCGCCCGTTTCGGCCCAGTCGGGGGCCTCGCGGTTCCAGAGGTCGCGGTTGACGGTGACGTGATCGGCTCTCATGGCGGCACTCCGGCGGGGGTTCCGGGGCAGCCTAGCGGCGCGGGGCCTTCATTTCACCCCCGGCGTGCGGATTGCCTCAGATGGCGCGCAGGGCCAGGACGGCGTTCATGCCGCCGAAGGCGAAGGCGTTGGAGAGGGCCACCGAGACCTTGGCCTCGCGGGCCTCGTTGGGCACCACGTCGAGCGCGCACTCCGGGTCCGGCTCCTCGTAGCCGATGGTGGGGGCGACGATACCGTCGCGCAGGGCCATGATGCAGGCCAGAAGCTCCACCGCGCCGGTGCCGCCGATCAGGTGGCCGTGCATGGACTTGGTGGAGGAGATCATCAGGTTGTCGGCGTGGCGCCCGAAGACATCGGCCACGGCGGCGCATTCCGTCTTGTCGTTGGCGGCGGTGCCGGTGCCGTGGGCGTTGATGTAGCCCACCTCTTCGGGATTGATGCCGCCGTCGCGCAGGGCGCCCTCCATGGCGCGGGCCGCGCCTGCCTTGGAGGGCATGACGATGTCGGCCGCGTCGGAGGACATGGCAAAGCCCGCCACCTCGCAGAGAATCTCGGCGCCGCGGGCGCGGGCGTGCTCGTAGTCTTCGAAGACGAAGACGCCGGCCCCCTCGCCCTGGACCATGCCGTTGCGGTTGGCCGAGAAGGGGCGGCAGGCGTCGCGGCTCATCACGCGCAGGCCCTCCCAGGCCTTCACCCCGCCGAAGCAGAGCATGGATTCGGAGCCGCCGGTGACCATGGCGGGGGCCATGCCCGAGCGGACCATGGCAAAGGCCTGGGCCATGGCATGGTTAGAGGAGGCGCAGGCGGTGGAGACGGTGAAGGAGGGGCCCTTGAGGTTCCACTCCATCGAGACGTGGCTGGCCGCCGCGTTGTTCATCAGCTTGGGCACCACGAAGGGATGGACGCGGTTCTTGCCCTCCTCGTAGACCGCCCGGTAGTTGTCGTCCCAGGTGGAGACGCCGCCGCCGGCCGTGCCCAGGACAACCCCCGAGCGGGCCGCGAGATCGCCCGAGAAGGTCAGGCCCGACTGCTCGATCGCCTCCTTCGCGGCGGCCAGGGTGAACTGGGTGAAACGGTCATAGAGGGCGATTTGCTGGCGGTTGTAGCGGCCCTCGGCCTCGAAGCCGCGCACCTGGCCGCCGATCTGGATCTGTAGGCGCTCGACGTCGCGGAACTCGAGCGGACCGATGCCGCAGACGCCCTCGCGCATGGCTTTGAGGGTGGCGGGCACGGACTGGCCCAGGGCATTGATGGTCCCTGCCCCGGTGATGACCACGCGGCCCATGCTCAGACCCGCTGCTCGGCCCGGAGGCGTTCGATTCCCATGATGATGGTGGCCACGGTGGAGATGTCGAAGTCCGACGCCGCGGGATCGTTGGCGTTGAAGGGGATCGAGATGTCGAAGGCCTCCTCGATGGCGAAGATGCTCTCGACCAGGCCGAGGCTGTCGATCCCGAGGTCCTCGGGGGTGCTGTCCAGGGTCACATCCGACGGCTCCAGCATGGCCTGTTCGGCGATGATGGCGATCACCTGCTCCTGCGTGCTCATGGCGCGGTCCTCAGAAAGTACGTGGGCCTGATTTAGTCACCCTTGTCGGATTTGAAAACAGCCTTTCGCATCTCGGCGACCTCCCGCACGAGGCGCGGCAGGCGGCGCAGGGCGCGGTAGCTTTCCATCTGCTTGTCCATCTGGGTGGCGGGATAGCCCAGCATGGTGCGGCCCGCGGGCACGTTGGAGAGCAGCTTGGTGCCGCCGCCCGCGATCACCCCGTCGCCGATGAAGATGTTGTCGCTCACGCCGCACTGGCCGCCCAGGACGACGTTGTCGCCGATCACGGCGGAGCCCGCGATGCCGACCTGGCCGCAGAGCAGGCAGTTGTCGCCCACCACCACGTTGTGGCCAAGGTGCACCTGGTTGTCGAGCTTGGTGTTGTTGCCGACACGGGTGTCGCGCACGGTGCCGTAGTCGAGGGTGCAGTTCATGCCCACCTCCACATCGTCACCCAGGGTCACGGCGCCGAGGGAATGGATGCGAATCCAGGGCTGGGCCTTGGCCTCGCCCTGGTCGCCCAGGCTCTTGCGGGCGGCCTCCACGGTGGAGGGCTCGGCGGTGACGAAGGAAAAGCCGTCACCGCCGATGCGGGCGCCGGGCTGGCAGATGAGGCGCGCGCCGGCCGCGACGCGGGCGCCGAGGGTGACCTGCTCGCGCAGGTAGGCCCCCTCGCCCAGGATCACGTCGCAGCCGATGACGCAGTGCGGGCCGATCACCGAGCCCGCGCCGATCCGGGCGCCAGCCGAGACGATGGCGTAGGGCCCGACGGAGACATCGGCGCCGAGCTCCGCCGAGGGGTCGATCAGGGCGGTGGGGTGGATGCCGGGGGCATAGCCCTGGCCGGGATCGAGCAGCCGGGTCAGGCCCGACATGGCATAGCGCGGGCGCTGTGGCAGGATCGCGGCCTCAAGACCCAGGGCCTGCCAGTCGGCGCCGGGCCAGAGCATGGCGGCCCGGGCCGCGCCCTTGGCCAGTCCCTCGGCGTACTTGGGGGACATGGCGAGCGCCAGGGCCTCAGGCCCGGCCTCTTGCGGTTCGGCGGCGTGGGTGATGCGCAGCGCCGTCTCTCCCACGGCCTCGGCCCCGAGGGCCGCGGCGATCTCTGCGATGGTATGGGACATGGGCATCCTCTGTCTGGATGCCGCCTGATTTAACCCCTCACGGCCCCCAAGACCACCCCGGCGCGCGCCAGGGCATCCCAGATCCGCGCATCGCGGCCGTAGACGTCATCGCGGTACTCGGTGTGGCCGCGCGCGTTGGTGACGGCGGTGCGGTAGATCAGGTGCACCGGCACGGGCTGTTCCAGGTCCAGCTTGGTCTCGCGCCCGGTGTTGAGGATGCCCTTGAAGAGGCTCTCCGGGTCGTCGCTTTGCAGGGACAGAAGTTCGTAGGCGAATTCAAAGGGTTGCGCCAGGCGGATGCAGCCGTGGCTGAAGGCGCGCACATCCCGCGAGAAGAGATTTTTCGCAGGCGTATCATGGAGATAGATGTTGTACTTGTTAGGGAACATGAACTTCACCAGGCCAAGCGCGTTGGAGCGGCTGGGCGGCTGGCGCATGGAGAAGGGGAAGCTGCGCGCCGTATAGGCGGCGAAGTTCACCGCGCCCCGGTTGACGACGCGGCCCCGGCTGTCGGTGATCTCGATGTGGTTCACCGCGTAGGGGTTACGCTGCAGGGCCGGCAGATATTCCTTGGTCACGATGGAGCGCGGCACGTACCAGCTCGGATTGATGACCATGTGCTCCATCACGTCGGAGAATTCCGGCGTCGGGCGGTCGTCCGAGCGGGCGCCGACGACCGAGCGGGTCTGAAAGGTGACCTTGCCGTCGTCGATGATCTTGGCCGAGAAGTCGGGGATGTTCACCAGCACGTGGCGCTTGCCCCGGTCGGTGTTGAACCAGCGTTCGCGCTCCAGCGCCACGACGACCGATTGCAGCCGCTGCTCCACGCCGATGTTGATCTGCTTCATGGTCGCGGCGCCGGCCACGCCATCGTCGTTCAGGCCGTGGGCCACCTGGAACTGGCGCACCGCCTCGGTTACCTGGGCGTCGTAGCTGCGGGTGTTGGTGCGCTCGAGGAAGCCCATGGCGATGAGCCGGTTGCGCAGGGTGATGACGGCGGTGCCCGTGTCGCCCGGCTCGAGCTTGTCGGCGGGGACGGTCTGGCCCCAGCCGCCGCGTGCCAGGAGGGCCTCCATCTCCACCTTCTCCTTGAGCAGCGCGTTATACTCCATGGAGCGTGGCGGCAGGGAGCGGAAGACGCGGGAGGCGGGCTCGGCGGTGAGGCGGTTCAGGTAGTCGCGGCGGTCGCGGTAGGTGATCTCGCGCTTGATGCCGCTGTCCACCCGGCTCGGCACCAGCATGCCGCTTTGGATGTCGCGGGCGTACTTGAGGTAGAGGCGGCTGAGGGCCACCTCGGCCAGGCCGCGGTCGCGCGGGGTGCGGGCGGCGGCGAGCATCTGGAGCGTGCCCTCGGGATCGTAGCGCGGCACCGGCAGGCCGTGATCGGCGGCACCGCGGATCGCCTGCATCAGCTCGGCGCGGCGGGCGCGGTGTTCCTCGCCCGGGCCGGTCCAGACCGGCTGGTAGCCGGTTTCGCGGTAAAAGGCGGCCAGATCATCGTCGCGCGCGGCGGCCTCTGCCACGGCCTGCTTGAAGGCCGTCACCTGGGCGGCGAGCGGTGCGGGGGCAATGCTGGCCAGCACCAGAAGCAGCGAGGTGGCGAGAAGGACCGTCAGACGAGACGAGGTGAAAGACCGCAGCATATTGTATCCTATTCAAAATCCGCATCTGAGGGTGGTATTCAGACACTTCCGCCGAACCAATGCGCCTGTCCATTCACAGTTCCGTATTTTCTTCATGTGGGCCCGGAACTGGTGCAAAAGGATCACCTCGCGGGGGCCGCAAAGCCCTGCCGAGACAGGGCCGCGACGGGGGCTTCACGGGATTGTGGGCAAAAAATTGCCTAAATTTGCAATTTCATGGAACCCTCCGGATTCAAACCTTGGTCGGGCCCATCTGCTATGCGATACCAGTGACACCATTGAGGTCAAGAAACTGTGACCGTGTAACATCATGGTCTCACAGGCAGAAACGGGACAAACAGACATATGACCGGTATCAGCTCTTCGGGGATGACACGTCGTGGCCTTCTGGGCGCGTTTGCAGCAACAGCCGTGGCGGCGGCACCAACCTACTCGAATGCAGCAGGCTTCCTGCGCGGCGGCGGGGACATCCGCCGGATCCGCATGTACTCGGGCCGCACGGGTGAGCGGATCGACATGATCTACTGGATCGAGGGCCAGTATATCAAGGACGCGGTGAAGGAGGTGAACTACTTCATGCGCGACTGGCGGACCGACGGGGTCAAATCCATCGACCTGCGGACCATCGACATCATGGCCGCCTCGCACAACCTGCTGGAGGTGAACGAGCCCTACATGCTCCTCTCCGGCTACCGCAGCCCCAAGACCAACGCGATGCTGCGCCGCCGCTCCAGCGGGGTCGCCAAGAATTCGCTGCACATGTCCGGCCAGGCGGCCGACCTGCGGCTGGCCTCGCGCTCGGTGCACCAGATGGCCAAGGCGGCCATCGCCTGCCGCGGCGGCGGCGTGGGCCGCTACTCCGGCTCGAACTTCGTGCACATGGATTGCGGATCCGTCCGCAGCTGGGGCCGCTGAGCCCCTCGGCCCCTCCAGAGATGCCTACGAATTAAGCGCCCGCGGGGCGCTTTTTTTTCTTCAAGCTCAAAGCTTCGATCACGTTTTCCGGAACTGGGCAAAGAAAAGGGGAACTTTTCCGCCCAAGGTTGAGGGAAGCTGTCCTAGGACATAGTGGGACCGCAAAAGACCTGTACCATGGATCGGGCAACGACGATTCGGGGGAACGCGCATGGCCGATCCAAGAGTGATGGTCCTGGAAGATGACATGCTGGTGGCGCTCGATGTCCAGATGACGCTGGAGTCCCACGGGTTCGGGAACGTCGTGGTCTGCCAGAACGTGACAGAGGCCATCGAGCACATGAAGAGCGGCACGCCCGATGCGGCGGTGCTCGACATCTTCCTGTCGCACGATCAGACCAGCGAAGAGGTGGTGCGCGAGTTGTCGGCGCGCGAGTGTCCTTACGTCTTTCTCACCAGCGCGACGGACCTGCCCGAGAGCTTCGGCCCCTTCCTGGAAAAGGCCGGGCGGGTGCAGAAACCCTTCGTGGACCAGGAACTGGTGCGCGCGGTGGACCGCCTGCTGGCCCAGCCCTTCGCCTGATCTGAGGGGCACGGGCGCCGCAACGCCCTGTTTCCAAACAGCTTTCGAAAAAATGTGAAAGACTTTCACATTTTCCCTTGCGAAACGCCGGGCGATCCCCACATTGATGAATGTGAAAGGCATTCACATAAGACCTTTCCTGCACCGGGCCGCAGTCAGGCCTGACATACGAACGAAAGGCACGACACATGACCACACTCACGTCTGAACGCAGCTTCGGAGCCCCGCGCGGCAACTGGTTCAACCGGGCCGAGGCCTGGCTGGACGACAAGGGCAAGGGCGCCTGGATCGCCGCCATGGTGCTGGGCTTCGTCTTCTTCTGGCCCGTCGGCCTGGCCCTTCTGATGTACATGATCTGGAGCAAACGCATGTTCAACGGTTCCTGCAGCAAGCGCGGCAAAGGCCGCATCACCACTACCCGCAGCACGGGCAACAGCGCCTTTGACAGCTACAAGGCGGACACCCTGCGCCGGCTGGAAGAGGAGCAGGCCAGCTTCGAGGCCTTCCTGGAGCGGCTGCGCGAGGCCAAGGACAAGTCCGAGTTCGACCAGTTCATGGACGAGCGTGCCAAGCGCAACGACGGCACCGCCGAAGCCTGATTTAAGATGGCCCCCGCGGCCCCTGCCCCCCGGTTCGATGCCGGGGGGCCCTTTCATGGAAAAGACCCGATGCAGACCCCTGATCCCGACACGCAGCCCGAATTCTACGCGGGCCTCCTGAGCAAGCGCCTGGTGGCCTGGCTGATCGACGCGCTCTTCACCCTGCTGCTCTGCCTGCTGGTGCTGCCCTTCACGGCCTTCACCGCGCTCTTCTACTGGCCGCTGCTCTGGCTGGTGGTGGGCTTCTTCTACCGCGTGGCGACCCTGGCCAACGGATCGGCCACCTGGGGGATGCGGCTGGTGGCGATGGAGCTACGCGACGCCGACGACCGTCGCCTCTCGGGCGGCCAGGCGCTGATGCACACGCTGGGCTACTCCATCTCGGTCGCCATGGCGCCGCTGCAGTTCATCTCGGTGCTGATGATGATGCTCTCGCCGCGCCGCCAGGGCCTCACCGACCTGCTGCTCGGCACCGTGCCGCTCAACCGGCGGCGACAGGGGGAATTTTAGGCAAATCCACCCTTGGCGCATGAGGGGGTCGGGGCTATCTTTTTCGACAGACCAGATGGGATGTCATGCGCCACACTTTGCCCCTTGCCCCGCAGTTCTACGTGACTGCGCCCCAACCCTGTCCGTACCTCGAAGGCCGGATGGAGCGGAAGCTCTTTACCGCCCTTCAGGGCGACAATGCCGCCGAGCTGAACGACACGCTCTCGGCCCAGGGTTTTAGGCGCTCGCAGAACGTGCTTTACCGGCCCTCCTGCGCCGACTGCGCCTCCTGCCTCTCCGCGCGGGTGGACGTGAAGCGCTTCCGTCCGACCAAGAGCCAGAAGCGCGCGCTGAAGCGCAACGCCCACCTGGAGCGGCGGGCCACCTCGCCCTGGGCGACGGAGGACCAGTACGACCTCTTCCGCCGCTACCTTGACAGCCGCCACGCGGACGGCGGCATGGCGGACATGGATGTCTTCGAATTTGCCGCCATGATCGAGGAAACCCCGATCCGCAGCCGGGTGATCGAGTACCACGAGCCCGACAGCGGCGAGCTGGTCGGCGTCTGCCTGACAGACGTGCTCGGCGATGGGGTCTCGATGGTCTATTCCTTCTACAGCCCGGACCGGCCGAAGTCCTCGCTCGGCAACTTCATCATCCTCGATCACATCGAGATCGCGCGCGCCGCGGGGCTGCCTTACGTCTACCTGGGCTATTGGGTGCCGGGCAGTCAGAAGATGGGCTACAAGGCCAAGTTCTCGGGGCTCGAGGTTTACATGGGCGGGCGCTGGCAGGCGATGCGCGACCCCCAGGGCTTCCGGCCCGAGCAGCATCCCCTGAGCACCGATCCGATTGCCGAGCAGGTGGCGAACATCGCCCTGCCCGACGTGGCGCGGCACCGCCGCTGATCCCTCCGCCAGGCTGAATGAGCGAGG